>NZ_JACVFC010000009.1 GCF_014529935.1 Chitinophaga qingshengii | reverse complement strand
GCAAAGCTTCGGCAGCGCTGATAATGTCCCTAATCAGACTTCCAAGAAAAACTTCTAAGGTTCGTTTATGACAGCCCGTACCGTAAACCGACACAGGTAGTCGAGATGAGTATTCTCAGGCGCTCGAGTGATCCGTGGTAAAGGAACTAGGCAAATTGACGCTGTAACTTCGGGATAAGGCGTACCACAGTGATGTGGTCTCAGTAAAATGGTACAACCAACTGTTTAACAAAAACACAGGGCCCTGCAAAATCGAAAGATGACGTATAGAGCCTGATACCTGCCCGGTGCTGGAAGGTTAAGGAAGGATGTTCGGAGCAATCCAAAGCTTCTGACTGAAGCCCCAGTAAACGGCGGCCGTAACTATAACGGTCCTAAGGTAGCGAAATTCCTTGTCGGGTAAGTTCCGACCTGCACGAATGGTCTAATGAGTTGTACACTGTCTCTACCACGAGCTCGGTGAAATTGTAGTATCGGTGAAGATGCCGGTTAATCGCAACGGGACGGAAAGACCCCGTGAACCTTCACTACAACTTAACATTGATTTTGAATGCCAGATGTGTAGGATAGTTGGGAGACTGTGAAGCAGCTTCGCCAGGAGTTGTGGAGTCATCGTTGAAATACCAACCTTCTGTTATTTAGAGTCTAATCCCTGCAAGGGGAGACATTGTTTGGTGGGTAGTTTGACTGGGGTGGTCGCCTCCTAAAAGGTAACGGAGGCTCGCAAAGGTACCCTCAGTACGGTTAGTAATCGTACGTAGAGCGCATTAGTATAAGGGTGCTTGACTGTGAGGCAAACAAGCCGAGCAGGTGCGAAAGCAGGCTAAAGTGATCCGGTGGTTCTGTATGGAAGGGCCATCGCTCAAAGGATAAAAGGTACTCCGGGGATAACAGGCTGATCTCACCCAAGAGCTCATATCGACGGTGAGGTTTGGCACCTCGATGTCGGTTCGTCACATCCTGGGGCTGGAGAAGGTCCCAAGGGTTCGGCTGTTCGCCGATTAAAGTGGCACGTGAACTGGGTTCAGAACGTCGCAAGACAGTTCGGTCCCTATCTGTTGTGATCGTTAGTAAATTGAGGAGACATGACCTTAGTACGAGAGGACCGGGTCGTACGTACCGCTGGTGTATCTGTTGTGCCGCCAGGTGCAGTGCAGAGTAGCTATGTACGGACAGGATAAACGCTGAAAGCATCTAAGCGTGAAACCTGCTTCAAGATGAGTTTACTTTTAAGGGCCGTCGGAGACTACGACGTTGATAGGTTACAGGTGTAAAGGTGGTAACATCACAGCCGAGTAATACTAATTGCCCGTAAGCTTTAACTTTATTTATTACTGTAAAGTCTGTATACAACTATTTCCCGATATGTTATCTTATTGCGTGCTGCAAGGATAAGGTAGTTCCACTGCCTGCTTCCTTAGACGAGAGATCGTCAACAGCCAAAGATCTTATGGTGGTTTTGCCAAGGGTGTTCACCTCTTCCCATTCCGAACAGAGAAGTTAAGCCCCTTATGGCCGATGGTACTGCACTATCATGCGGGAGAGTAGGTAGCTGCCATATTTATT
>NZ_JACVFC010000007.1 GCF_014529935.1 Chitinophaga qingshengii | reverse complement strand
GAGAACATAAAGGCCAGCGAATTATACCAGTGTATTTCCATGGATTTTGTCTCCGACGCGCTGTTTGACGGACGAAAATTCCGGGCCTTAACTGTAGTGGATAATTATAGTCGGGAGTGTCTTGCAATTCACATAGGAAAATCACTAAAAGGGAGCGATGTTGTCAGTGTGTTAGAGCAGCTTCGCGTGGGTAACGGGATCATCCCTAAACGTATCCAAACTGACAATGGCAGCGAGTTTATCTCAAAGGAAATGGATAGATGGGCCTATGAGCACAAAGTAGTAATGGCCTATTCGAGACCAGGTACACCAACGGATAATCCTTTTGTAGAATCTTTCAACGGAAGTTTAAGAGATGAGTGTTTAAATGCCCATTGGTTCTTATCTTTGGAGGACGCGGCTGAAAAGATTGAAATATGGAGAAGGGACTATAACGAATATCGTCCACACAGTTCATTAAACGATCTTACACCTGCTCAATTTGTAAATTTATGCAAAGAAGGCAGAAAAGGAAATGAAGCCGTGCCGGCGGCTTCCGCTGTTAACCGGACGATTTTTGCAAGGTCAAAACATGCCTCAGCAGTGTCAAAAAAATCATCCAGATGAACAGCGGTTTTTTTGTCCAAAAACGCCCCGGAATTCTACTTTTGATTGCTACAGATTTGGGGAGGACCTCATTGCCCCGAAATTTCCAACTTACAGCGCTACATTTTTTCGGGGGGACGTCATGTAAGGCGTAAACGGCAAAACAATAAGTAGCGCAATACCGAACAATGATAGGAAGTGATAAAGCACTTGCCTATACCAATAATGGGCGATTAGTTTTCTTCGAGTGCCTTCAATACTCCAACGGGGAATGACAGCTGTTTGCTCTTTGTGAATTGTATTGAGTAGTAGCTGATTATAGCCTATGTTAAGAGGGAGATCAAAAGTGGCGAAGGATGCCAAACGCTGCAAATTTTTTTTCATAACACAAATCCTTTGGTTTAAATTAAAAAAATATTTATCTTAAACAAATAATTCGTTAAGTTCCATGTGATTATATTTAAAAACTCAAGATAAAAAACTCAAAATGGACCCTATAACTTAATCTCAATGCTATTGAATTATCCAAAACATATTAAAAGAAAACAAACTACTGGAGGCACAAATTGGAAATTAAGGCAGTTACAATTGACGTTCTCATGCTATTTTCTTTTGAGTAACAACGTTCCAGCTATACCAAACAATCATAAAAAACTTTAGGAGTAACAAGTTACAATTCATTGTTCCCTATGCTGGTTACAAACTAGTCTCAAACTAATAATGCTATAAATCAACTTAAACCTAAAAATCTCATGGTAGCAACCAATAATTTACTGAAGGAAATCGCTGACACATGGAAACTTGAGGCAAAGCAAGAAAACAACATAAGATACTTCTTCCATATAGACGAATCAAAGAAGGTATTGAGTGGGGAAAGATTTTACGTTATAGGAAGAAAAGGCAGTGGTAAATCAGCAATTAGTGAATACATACTAAATTTACCTAAAGTTGATATAGAAAAAGGATATAATATATTTACAGAGAAACTCTCATTTAAGAATTTTCCTTTTAATGAACTCTATTCCTTGGGAAACGACAAGTATACACAGCCTAACCAATACATTACAATATGGAAATATATAATTTATTCCTGCATATGTAGACTTGTGGTAAAAAATGAATCTATTGATTCAGAAGTTAGAAAGGTTTTAGAAAAATTGTATCCGCCTGATCCAGTAAAGTCACTGTCTAGGCTTATTGACAAATGGACCACTAAAGAATTTGGTGCACAAATATTGGGGACGGGAGGCAATATAAAAGTTGACCAAATCAGTTCATTTCAGGACCTATCATGGATTGAAAAGACCAATATCCTTGAAGACATAATAGAGCAATACATAGATACGTCAAAATATTATGTCGTCTTTGATGAACTTGACGAAGATTATAGGGTATTCGAAAATCCTAAAGAACAACAACAATACATCAACTTAATAACAAGTTTATTTAAAGCGGTACAGGATGTAAAATCAATTTTTCGTGACAAGAAAGAAGTAATCTGTCCAATTGTATTTCTTAGAGATGACATCTACAATTTAATAAAAGACACTGACAAAAATAAGTGGGGCGATTTTAAAATTTCATTGGAATGGGATGAAGATAAAATCAAAAGAATGTTAGCCTTTAGGATATCAAAAGCTATTGATCCAAACGGAGATGTGCTTCCTTTCGATGTTGCATGGGCAAAAGTATTTAAAAGAGAAGAAGTATCTATGGGAGACGGAGGCAACAAGCGCATGAATATTTTTGACTACATAACCCTAAGCACGCAACTTCGCCCGAGAGATTACATAAAATATATTCAAGTCTGCTCAGAAAGAACAAGCAGTGAAGGAGGAGCAAGAATAACCGCCAAAACAGTAAAATCTCTTGATAAAGCTTTCTCCAATTATTTGAGAGATGAAATTGTAGATGAAGTTCATGCGTTATTGCCAGACATTATAAACATCTTATCGATAATTTCCCAAATTAGAAAGTGGAATTTTAGTATCCAAGAATTCAAGGATACCTACAATTCATATTATAAAAATAAAACCGTTACCAATGGTAATGTGGACTATGTCCTTCAAATGATGTTTGATTTTAGCGTAATTGGTAATCGTCCTAAAAATAGGTTCGTTTCCTTTTTTAAATACAGTAACCCAGAAGCTCGTTTTAATTTTCAAGAAAACATCGTTATACATCGTGGCCTTTTTAAAGCTCTTCAAATTCTATAATCTACTTGATTTTCTTACATTTGGTTTGGTTTATAGTAATTAATTACTATAAACCAAACCAATAAAATGCAAAAAAGGTTTCACAACTTTAAAGAAGCTGTTTAATAACCCAGTTAAAATAAATAATTTTTCATGTCGAATATATCCAACCTTGATAAATACAAGTCAGAATTAGCAAGCTTAATCTCTAAAGGCGACCAACTACTAATTTCAATTAAGTATGAATGTTATCCAAAAGAAATTGAACAATCTATTAATCAGAGATTTGGGAAAGAGGCTGACAAAATTTTAAAGAACTTATTTCCTTTCAATGACCATTATCAAACATGGTATTCCGAATCTAAATTAGTTATCAAAGTTTTACTACCAGACCGCTTGGAAGACTTTATAAAACAATATGAAAAACCCAAAAGCAGAAAAGAACTCAGTCATGAAAATTATGTTATTGAAGATTATATGATTAACCTTCGAGCTACTCGCGGTATCTACAAAGACGTAGTTGTCGATACAACTTCCGCTATTCCAAAATATCTAATACAATTAAACATTTTAAAATCTGTTCAGCAGCGCTTTTCTAGTTCACTATTTGACATTAAGCAACTGGTACAGGCGGATTTGTTTGATTCAGAATTAGAATCATCTAAAGAACTTCTAAAAAAGAATTTTTACAGGGCGGCAGGTGCTATTGCAGGTGTCGTTTTAGAAAAGCACCTAAAACAAGTATGCCTTAATCACAACCTAACAATCACAACCAGAAATGCGACAATTAATAATCTGAATGAATTATTAAAACAACAGAATATAATAGAGATCCCTCAATGGCGGACCATTCAATTTTTGGGTGATATTAGAAATCAATGTGATCATCACACTGGAACTGAGCCAACCAAGGAACAAATTGATGATTTGATAAAGGGCACGGATAAACTAACAAAAACACTCTTTTAACAAAAGGGTTAGAGTATAGGTTTCATAAATAATAAGTAAATTAGCATCCCCAAGTCAACGCAAATAAAACTAAGTAAACCAGAACAACGAATCCGCACTTTGATAGACTAGCAAATAGATAAAACTCTCGACTAAGGCAAGTTTTGAAACTTTCCGGTGATTTCTTGGGATTCCGGCGTCAAATTTTTTTGTAAATCTCAATGTGTATATTTCTACAACAGTAAAAGCTGATTAACCTGTATAAAGTACGGGAAAGAAATCGGGGTTATACAAAAGGAACTCGACTAAACGCTCAACTAAAAAACAAAACCCCGCGCCATGCGCGAGGTTTATAAGTTGTCTGTGATCCCGCTGGGACTCGAACCCAGGGCCCATACATTAAAAGTGTATTGCTCTACCAACTGAGCTACGGAATCGTTAAATGGGTTGCAAAGATAACCAAATATTCCACATCACAAAATAATTTATCACCTCACACCGGCCTGAAAATTGTGCGAAGACAACCATGGAAATATCAAACATCACCAGGCATTTACAGGTCCCCTTGCCACCGGACCAGGCCTATACGAAATTCGTCTATGAAATCAATGAATGGTGGCCTAAAGCTTATACCTGGTCAGGGGAGAAACTACTGAACATCCGTATTCATCCTGCGGTAAATGGATTATGTACTGAAACCGGGCCATATGAGTTCCGGTGCGACTGGGGCCGGGTGATCTACATCACCGAAGGGGAAAGCATCGCTTTTTTATGGCAGATCGGACCGGACCGCATTCCGGAGCCGGACCCAGACAAGGCCAGTGAGGTATTCCTGCATTTTTTTAAGGAGAGTGATCAGAAAACGCGGATCGACTTCGGGCACCGTCATTTTCACCGGCACGGACAAAAAGGAGGATTATACCGGGAGATGATGAACAGTCCGGAAGGATGGGATGCTATTCTGGAGCATTTCATTCAGTACTGTAAAGTGTAAAGCCTTTCCACCGGGGCCCGACCGGCAGAAAGGCTTTTTCACTAGTATTCGTCGGCGCTGGGACCGTAGCTGCCGGGGATGGGGATGTCCAGCAGGCGGAGGTATACGCCCAGCTGTGCCCTGTGATGCACAATCTGGCTGTAGGCCACGCGGATCATCTCTCCCACGGTTTGTTTAACCAGCACCTGGTCGCCATCGCTGAGGGTCCAGGGTTCGTCCAGGCGGGACAGGGACACTGCCTCCAGGTTTTTCCGGCCATCTGCCAGCGTGGTTTCGAAGTATTCCATTAATTCGGCTGCATTCTTCAATACAACAGGCTTATACGGATTAGCCTGAAAATCCAGCCCATCGGTATGAATGGCCATGGTTACCCAACCAGGCAGTTCAGCGATATGAGTAGCCAACCGCAGCATCTTCATGCTTTTAGGATGTGGCTGCCAGTCATATTTATCTTCAGGTACGCGTGACAACATCTTACGGGTGGTGGCCGCTTCCTGGTCCATTTCTTTCAGTAGTGCTTGAATGATTTCCATGACAGTATAATTTTTGTTTGTTAAGAACAAAGTAAAAACAGGCATGTGACAACCCTATGTCAGCAGGATCGAAAAAAATTTTTACAACGCGGTAAGCGTCACATTAAAACGCTGGGCCAGTGCCGTTACCTGCTGTGTATCTGATGGGTTCACCACCAGCAGGCAATACCCGTCAGTGGCGGTATCCAGGTGAAGAAGCTGCCACCCCAGCGGGGCGAGTAATACCTGGGCCCGGGTGAATAAATCCTTTCCGGGAGGCAGACTAACATCTTCTCCCGTCAGCTCACTGATGCACGCTTCCAATGTTGCGGCATCGGGATGCGGTTCACAATAGACTACCGGCAGCGCTTTCTCCAGGACTAAAAGAAACAGGTCCTCCTCTCCTTTTACATCTTCCATAAACTCCGGATGAAAAGCAGCGAAAGAGGAAGGCGCACTCCAGGCCAGGTACAGCGCCTGGGCAATGGTGTCCAGGTCGGATTCTTCAGGATACACCCCGGATGCCAGCAACCCGATCAGCTCCCGGAGATCGGCCAGCTCTTCTTCGGCAGTACGGTGACGCAGTATTTCCGGGATCTCCACCGCACGGGCGATGGCAATATGCATTTCCCGTAATAAGGCGATGAGCGCGATTTCCAGGTGGACTGCGGGAGCTTCCAATAGCTGGTCCTTGTAAAAAATAACAGGCTGCCGCCCGGTGAATATAGAATATACTTCCACCGGATCGGATGGATAACGCACCTTCAGCGCGGTATTAAATTTCAACGGTGGCAGCCCCGCCGGCAGCGGACTGTCATCCACCAGAGAAGCCACAATATCCCCTTTCAAGCCCCTTACCGGCAAGTGGATATGCCGTCCCGGTTCATCTTCCAGTGCACGCACCAGTTTCTCAATATATCTTGTTTGCAGAATAGACTCGCTCATCCCGCAAAGGTAAAAGCATCCCCTTATTTTTCTTCACAAATAGAAAATAATATATATCTTTGCACCCTTATATAATTTGTTAACCTTAAAAAATAAACCCAATTCATGGAACGCAAACTGGCGTCTGTCGTAGTGATAGACGACCTTCAGCCTATTGAAGGGGCAGACCTCATTGAAGTGGCCACCGTTAAAGGATGGAAACTGGTGGTAAAAAAACAGGAATTTAATATCGGCGACCCCGCTGTATACTGTGAAATCGATTCTTTCCTGCCTGAAAAAGAAGTATTCGAATTTTTGCGGAGGACGTCTTTCCGTACAATGGCCGGCATCCCTGGCTTCCGGCTGAAAACTATGCGTATGCGCGGACAGATATCGCAAGGCCTCTTGCTCCCGATATCGGTACTTAACGGTGACGCTTACACGCTGGGAGAGGATGTATCGGAAAAACTGGGCATTGTGAAGTACGAACCGCCGGTTCCCGCAGCCCTGGCCGGTGTAGCGAAAGGCAACTTCCCTTCTTTTATCCCTAAAACGGATGAAGAAAGGGTACAGAACCTCAGCGGCATATACGAACGGCTGAAAAATACCATCTTCTACATCACGGAGAAACTGGATGGCTCCTCTGCCACCTTCTACCATCGCGATGGCGAATTCGGCGTGTGCTCCCGTAATCTTGACCTGATGGAAACAGCAGATAACACCTTCTGGAAAATAGCGCACCAGCTGGACCTGCCGGCTAAACTGGCGGCCGTTGGTAAAAACATCGCGCTGCAGGGGGAACTGATCGGTGAAGGTATACAGAGCAATCCTTATTGCATCAAAGCGCAGACGGTACGCTTCTTCAACGTGTTTGACATCGATGCGTATGCTTACCTTCCCCTGGATGCTTTTCGGGAGATGATAACGCAGTTGGAGCTGGAACATGTGCCTATACTGGATACGGCCTTTATGCTGCCTGATACGATCGACGAACTCCTGCTCGCCGCAGAAGGTGCTTCTGCACTGAGCCCGGCAGGCAGACCGGTGGAACGTGAAGGGATCGTTATCCGCTCCATCGACAGGAGCATATCGTTCAAGGCGATATCCAACAAATTTCTGCTCAATGAACGCTAATCAGATGGTGCTGTAAATATTACAGCACCATCTGGATACCACCAAAATAAGTACGGCCGGGCGCCGGATTATAATACCGCTCTCCTACCGCATTTAAATCATTCCCCAGGCTATAGGACTGGTTCAGTAAATTATCTGCTCCTGCCTGTACACTTATTTTACATTTTCCGGAGATGGGTAACTGCCACGCGGCCTTACATTGCATCAGGTGATACCCACGCGCATAGGCACTGTTGGCGTCATTCAACGGAATACTGCTGGTAAAGTTATGCGCTACATATACATAAACAGCCTTCGGGAAATATACGGTCATACCGGAAACGACTACACTACGTGGTACGCCGGTTACCCGGTTGCCGGAAAAATCCTTGCCACTGCTCACGTAATCCCGGAAATAAAAATCACTCCAGGTATAACTGCTGCGCCATTCAAGTCCGCGGATAAACCCGCGGGTACGGGGTTGCAGGATTTGCAGCATACCTTCTGCTTCCACGCCTGTCTGGTTCACACCACCGGCATTGACAAAAAACTCTGCGCCATTATCCCGCAGCTTCCGCACGATAGCGTCTTTCATACGGTAGTGAAACCCGGTCACATCCAGGGAATAACGCCGCGATAAGGGCAGCAAACGCAGACCGGCTTCATAGTTCCAGCCTGTTTCCGGACGAAGAGCAGTATTGATGATATTATCTGATGCCCTTACTTCTGCTGTTGCCGGGGGAGAATACCCCCTGCTCACACTCACCCTGCCTGTCAGCTGATCATTGATCAGGTAAGACAAGGATACCCGCGGCATCAGCTGTGGCGTAAAGGCCACTTTCGTATTGCCGTTACGGTTATAGGTGCAATGATAATAGTTCATACTGGCGGCAGCCTCTAAAGTCCAGCGGTGTAGCTGTGTATGAAACCGCGTAAAATAAAAATACTGTCCGGCAGTGAGCTTATCGGCGACCTGAATTGTATCGCGCGCACCACGGTTATTGCCATAGTTGATAATATCGGAAACAGTGCGCTGCCACTCCATACCGGCCTGCCATTTCCATTGAAACAGGGTGGCGGAGGGTTTGTTCATCCAGGAGAGATAAGTCCGGAAGCCGGCTGTATTTTCATCCCGCGATTCGTAATTGGTGATGAACGGATTTTCAAAATGGGTGTTCTCTCCGAATACGGCCACCACATGCTGCCAGCGGGGACTGAACTGCGCTTCATGTACCAGCCCGCCTTGTACGGTACGGTTATAGATACCCGCTTTTTGTGCCACGGCGCCGGGCAAGGTAGCCGTGGCAGGGCGCGCAGCACGCGGATCTTTGTCCAGCTGCGCCAGGGTTAAACCGCCGGGGGTACGATATCCCAGATCGGCATAAAAGCCCAGCATCTTCAGGGTGTAACCGGGTTTGTACTCCCAGCGTTGCCCTAACTGCGTATAGGAACGGCGCATGGCGGTATTTTGCCGGTAGCCGTCTGACTGCTGATAACCCTGAAACAGTTGAAAGCCGTAGTTCCCCAGCTGTTGCCGGTAACCGGCGGCAGCATGAAAAAGACCATAACTGCCTCCCTGTACAGATGCCTGTAAACAGGTACTATCTCCCGGAGGCGGTAATACATCCAGACGTACCACGCCGCCGGAGTTGGCCCCAAAGAGGCTGCCATCCGGCCCTTTCAGCACCTCAGCGCTACTGAGTACTGACGGGTCCAGGAGATTGAGATAGGTGTTGCCGCCGGCATCGGTGAGCGGCAGCTCATCCATATATACTTTTACATTACGAACACCAAAGGGGGAACGCAGCAGGCTACCGCGGATCGATAACCGGTAGCTGCCGGGCGACCGCTCTTCCATGCGCACACCGGCAACATGATTGAAGGCCGGCACCAGAGAGGCCCCCTGTTGCAGCGACAATTGCCGTGGCGACAACACACTAACGGCTGTGGGTATACGTAATAATGATTCTTTCGATAAGTAGGATTTCACCTCTACTTCCGGCAGGCGACGCAACGTATCCTGCTGGGCTGCCAGCGGCAACGCAAACAGCAGCGGTAGGGTGGTCAGCAAAGAAAACTTCATTCGGTTGAGTTATGGATTAGAGCAGCAGGATGTCTATTCTATGGGCTTGTACCATCTGTTTGGTGACGGACCAGGAGAAAATAGTGAAATAGCCATCCTGGGAAGCCACAAGGGCAATAGCATCCGGCTGATCATGCACAAACTGGGCAGCGGAAAGATGACGGGTACCGCCAATACTGGAAGGGTGTACATAAGCCGGACTGCCGCCCATGACCGGTTCCATCATCAGTACTTTTTCTACGGGAGAAGAATAGTGCGCCCGGGTGATCTTGGCGCCAAAAGCCAGCAATTCATGCCGCTGGTTGATGATGGTAGCACCGTCAACAGCCGTAAGGCCGCTGATATTCTCTACTTCCCGCCGCAGGGCGTTCTGCCAGAATATCTCGCTGACCGTGGAGCTTTCCTGCCGCAACAGGTCGGCCACCCCGGCGAAAGCCGGTGATATCGGGTATTGCAACGGTTGTACGATGGATTCTTTCCAGGATTGGGTATTATTAGGCACCACCAGCAGGATGCCCCCTCTTTTATGTGCCCGCATGGACACGGCTATTTGTATGAGTACGTTTTCAGGATTGTTCCAAAACGTGGAGGAATCAACACCCAGCAGGGAACGCAGTAAGGGAGGACTACAGACAGAAGTGCCCGAATTTTCATCCACCACCTTCACCTGGTCGCCTTTAAGCATGGCCACATTGGTGAACTTGCCCAGTCCCATGATACGGCGATGTTTTACCACCAGCAGTCCGGGTTCTGACACGTCGAGCACAAAACAGAAATTAGGTAGTTTGATGGTAGTGCCCCAAATACACAGCTCATCACCATTAAACCAGATACCTACGTGCACCCCTGCCCTTTCCACCCCCGGCGCCAGTTTGGTGAGCACCTGTGGTGTCAGTGGTAATGGTTGTTCAAACAGTAACGGTTTACCGGCTTGTTCAGGGCTGACAAACGCCAGCGACATACGGGTGGCATTGCCTTCCTCCCGGCGGAGGCTGGCCCAGAAAGCCACATCTATAATTTTCTCCACCACACGGGCTGTAGGAGCAGTCGCCAAATTATCGACGCCCTCCTCCGCTGCCGTTTCCAGATGTTTAATAAAATGCGCTTCTATGATGTCGGCTACCGTGGATGCTGCCTGGTATGTTGATTCTGTTGTCAGTGCCATGCCCGTTCTCTTTGTTTTCAGGCATAAATATACGCAAAGACACTCTATTCAGAACGGAGGCTCCTCACGGGGTTGACCATCGCCGCTTTGATGGACTGAAAACTGACCGTCGCCAGGGTTATCACCAACGCTATGGAAGCGGCCAACACGAATACGGCAGGCCCCAGGGTGATACGGTACGCATACTGTGACAGCCAGCGCTCCAGGAAATACAACGCCAGCGGAGAGGCGATCAGGCAACTGGCCAGCACCAGGACAAGAAAGTCTTTGGACAACAGGAACCAAACCTGCGCAATAGAGGCGCCCAATACTTTGCGCACACCTATCTCCTTGGTCCTTTGCTCGGCCATATAAGCGGCCAATCCCAGCAGCCCCAGGCAGGATATCAGGATGGCGAGCACCGCAAAGATACCAGATAACCTTCCGGTAAGCATCTCCTGGCGGAATTTCTGATTATAGGCGTCGTTGACAAATTCATATTGGTAAGGATAGGCCGGGTTATGTTTATTAAAAATAGCCCCCAGTTTGTCCACAGCACTATGCGGCGCTACACCGGGCGCCAGCTGGTACAGCAAATACCGTTCATTGCCGGAAGATTTTATAAACATAGTAGGATCTGCCTGCTGAAAAGGACTTAACATCAGCGCATTATGCACCACGCCTACTACACGATACAAACGGTTATCCCATTTGACGGAAGTATTTAACGGATCTTTCAGGCGTAAACGTTTCACCGCAGCCTCATTCAGCATCACATTCAGCGTATCGGACATACCCGCCCTGAAATCGCGGCCCGCCATCAATGCCATACCCATGGTGTTTATATAATCATCTCCGGCCATAACCATCCCCATTTCCACTGTCTCTCCCGGCTGTTTCCCGGGAAAATCCTGTAAATCAGCGTGCCAGTCCATATCTGCCGGTGGCGAGGAAGAAACGCTCACATGGTTTACCAATCCACTTTGCAACAGGTCCTGCTTTAAGGCGTCGTTGTTTTTCATCATGTCCTCTGTCAATTCAGACACCATCAGCCGGTCTTTTTCAAAACCAGTAGGCCGGTCTTTCGCATATTGCATCTGGCGGTAGACAACCATCGTGCTGATCACCAACACCACGGAGCAGGTGAATTGCAATACTACCAGTCCTCTGCGGGACCATGCCGCGGAAGTGCCGATTTTATGGCTGCCCTTCAATGTTTTTACCGGATTAAAAGACGAGAGATAAAAAGCAGGCTTCAGTCCTGCTACTACGCCCACCAGGAACACACCTGTCAGCGTGATGACCCAGAAACGGATATCTTCAAATGGAACATGAACAGCAACACCAGCCATTTTATTAAAGGCAGGCAATGCCAGCACCACCATCAGGAGGCTGCAAACCAAAGCGATAAAGGTCAGCAAAAGTGATTCCGTTAGAAACTGTACTACCAGCGACCGGCGTCGTGACCCAATCGCCTTGCGGATGCCCACTTCCCTGGCACGTTTCTCAGAACGTGCTGTGGTTAGGTTTACAAAGTTGATACCCGCGATGAGCAATACCAGGGCGCCAACACCGCTGAATATCCGGATATAATCGATAAAACCGCCCGCTTCCTTTCCATTTTTGTATTCACTGAAAAGCCGCCAATGATCCATCGGCTGTAAAATCACGATCGACTTCTGCGCATTGATACTCTCCTTTTGCCTTTTTTCGATAAATGCGATCTTGGCAGCCAGTTGCGGCACATTCACACCCCGTTGCAGTTTCACAAACAGCTGATGCCCATTGTTACCAAAACCGCCGCTCTTACGATCTTCCTGTACAAATTTGTTCGTTTGGTCCAGGAAACTGAAAGGGAAAAGATATTTGAACTGAAAGGAAGAATTAGCCGGTAAATCCTGTAACACGCCGGTCACAGCCAGGTCGTGCTGATTGTCTAAACGCACCATCTTGCCCACCGGGTTTTCCTCCCCAAACAATGCTTTCGCAGCCGATTGTGTCAATACAATAGAGAATGGGTCGTTAAATACGGAAGTTGCATCGCCCTGCAGCAACCGAAACTTAAATGCCTTCAGAAAATCTGCCTGTACGGCGCCCCCATTCATGACCACTTTACGCTCCCCCACTTTCAGGGCATGTTTGCCCATCCAGTCTGTTTCACATACATATTCCATTTCAGGGATCTCACTACGCAGCACCTCCGCGAGCTTCAGGGATGTAGTCTGGAAAGTAAGCGTATCGCCATTACTGTCAAAGTTGCGCTGCACCCGGTATAACCGGTCGTGGTCCGGCAGAAAACGATCATAGGAATATTCGTGTACCACCCACAACGCAATCACCATGGCTACGGCAATACCGGCCGCCAACCCGAAAATATTAATGGCACTGTAGCCTTTATTGTTGCGAAGGTTGCGCCAGGCAACCAGGAAGTAATTCTTGATCATGCTGTTGACAAACTAATAAAAATGCCAAAACCGATGACAACAATAAACCAATAATTTTTATATTATAAATAATATAATATGTTCGATTTTGATACAATTGCTGTTCACAAATGCAAAGAGGCCGGCCCTTTCGGCCAGCCTCCCTTTTTTATGCTCTCTTCTTTGGGGGGATGTATTGGTAGTCAAAGAAATATTCTTGTAAGGTCTTTTTGTCTTTCGTTTTGGTCTGGCCCAATATCAGCAGGATCCGGGCCGGTATATCGGAAATTTTTTCATTTTGATAATATTTTCTTCCGGGCCACAACTGATTTATAGTATACTTCAAGGTGATCATACAGCAGATATTCATACAATCTTTGACGGGTACGAAATATCCTGTTGATACTCATATGTATGATACCGGATAGAAAAGTGTGATCCTTGTTATTATTCGGATCTTGTATCAACGGGCCATGCTGAAGGACCTGGGCAGTTCTTTGGGTCACCAAACGGGACAATTGTGCGATATCTTCATCTATGGGATACTGCTCTTCCAATATCATCTCAATAGGCTTTTTTAGCTTACGGAAAATCTTTCCCATCGTAACTTTACTATTTTTATCCGCATTAAACTCCTGTTCAAAATATTGCCGGTGATGTTCAACCCATCGATGTTTTTCGGTTATATTCATTCCTGCATTATTAAGATATTCATCCATTCCTTTAATTGCCAGGAGGATGCGGATCGTTTCTCCTTCTATAGAATCATCCAACTGGCTTATAAACTGTATACAGGCAGTGCTGTCATAAAAAAAGATGGCTTCCGCTGTTTCTATCCTGTCATGTCCATAGCGTTCCAATTCCCGGGTATAGGTATCCAATTGTAACTTCCATACCTGCCCAGTGTCTATATCTTCCCTCATCGCCTCCTTTATCAATGAAATAATTTGTGCATTATTTTCCTGCTTCCCGCTACGCAGGCGCAAACGGATGTGATAATCAGCGTCTACATATCTGATAAAGAACCATTTTTCAACGAGGCCAGTCTCTTGTAACCCGGTTATGGTTTCATATAGCTCCACCAGAAACCGGTCTGATGTTTTAGCACCGAGGTAAATTTTAAAATATATCCATTCATCATCAATATGAAATGAGCGCCTGCTGGTTAAAGTAGCAGCTTCCTGTACAGGAAGTATATCAGACTTATTTTCCACAAAACAGCTGAAAAGAAATTGGTTGGAATAATTTTCTACCTGTTCCGGATCATTTCCGGCACTTTGAATTTTATCTGCAAACAAAAATTCTTTGAGTGCGACATTATCAAGGGATTTCAATTCATCCACTAAAAGGCGCTGTCCCCAATGATTTTCGAGGTCTATTAATAATTCGTTGTCTCCTTCTACTATCGTCAGGTACCGTGGAAGCTGATACTTTTCCCTCAGCAGTTGGAGATTTTTTTGAAAGTCACCTGCATCCCCGTCAACAAGGCTAATATAGTCAGGACGTTGCAGCCTCCACTGAGCAGGAAAAATGATCTGCTTATACCGTATGCGGGGAACATACCGGAATAATCCCAGCAGGAAACCTACATCCAGATAGAAGGCTTTTTCAAAATACTGATTTTGAAGATCACAGAGAAGATGGTAAATGGGGAGGCTATCATACTGAAAATTATGGGAATTGGTCAATCGTGGGATGATCTCCCTGTTTAATTTAACAGAGCGTAGGATAAGCCTGTCACCCCTGACTGACAACATTAAATCTGTCAATGGCAGCTGACAGTCTTCATTCATACCGGACCTGCCGAGGTAAGGTATTTCATATGGACGTAAATTATCTGGCCGGAAAATTACATTACCGACCCTCGCCTGGGGAAGGTGTACTATTTCAGCCAGTATGGCATCAGGGAAAAGGCTATTCTCCTGTTTCGTTATTTCCCGGATATTGGCTGCAATTTCCTCATTAAACCCAAAACGGGCAATCATATTGGCAGCGCTTGATCCACCCATTCCCGGTATAACGTAATATCCCGCATATTCGCTACCAATAGTGGGTCCGGGAGGTATCATACTAACGAACATAGTAAATGATGGGTTTATCTTATTTACCCTTGCGGGAAATGACTGTAGTTCCTCCTCGGTCAGAATTATTTCCTGTTGTCGTCCTTTATGAGCGTTCAGTATTTTAGTAAACAGAAAATTATGAAGAGAAACATTCCAATCTACAGATCGCTGGTCGTTTTCTCTGGGTTTAAACCTCAGCTCTTCCAATAACCAACTGACATCTGTAACGAGACATTTATCACCCAATTGGAGATAACCAATTCCGGTTTCTGTATCCAGTGCATGCACCAATGGCACTTCCATGTCCTCGTAACGGTCTTTGAATGCCTGAATAAAATCTTTCAACTCTTTATCTTCCTGCGGAAGACTAATGCGGCTAAGTAGGGTGACAGCCTCCTGTAAATCCTTTGCAGTGTCTGCATCCAGTCCACTTGACGGAGTTAATTGCCGGACAAGGTCTGTTTGAATGCTAAAGCTCCTATTAAAGTCAATACCTATTTTTTTTAAGGTGGCTTCAATATCATAATAATTTTGAGGGAAACACCGGGAAGCCTGATGATCGAGGGATTTGACCTGACCAGATAACAATTGCAGGTTGTTCGAGAACATGTCCAGCCATTGCTGGTGTACTTCATCATTAATGCGATGGGTAAGGTTAGCGAGCGACTGGATGATTTGTTCTTCTCCTTCCATGCTGCTGGTCAATGCGGGCTCTATTTCACTAACCAGGATCTGTGAAGCTATCAGATCGTCGATGAATTCGTTGGCATCCGCCTCACTGATTTCTTCTGAGCATACAACAGCGGCAAGCGTTGCTTTTAAAGCACCGGACGTAGCTGTTTGCAATACGAGATCAATATACGCCGAGTAATCGACGGAGACCAGGTGATAGGTTTTTCGTCCGCCAGGGTATTTGCATTCCACGTATCTATAAACGTTACCTACCCGGTAAAGACTGGTATTCGGATAATAACGGGCATATTGTTGTATGATGGGTTCCCTGGATAGATATAGTGCCACATTATTCAGATAATCCATGTCAAGCCTGGAGTGCCGGCGCAGCATCGAGGAGTGCAAAAATTCCAGTCCCGTTGCATGTGCTGTAATTTTCCCGGTACTACATCCGGAGAACAAACCGAAAGGGGTACAACGTGTGCACATGCGGATATAATATTTCAATACAGAAAGAACAATTTTACTTCCTTTCTTCTCGACGGTGCCTTTATCTTTCCTTAATCGTACCGCTTCTTCATAAAGAGTGGGAGAAGCCAGGAACAGCGCTTCCATAAAATAGGTATCCTGCATCAGCACCTCAAAAATGAATGTCGTATCAGCGTGGTTCGGAATGTTGTTGAAGTGGCTTATAGGAAAAAAGGGCGTTCGAAGCGTAAAGACCGGATGTAATTCTACCTTATTGTTCATTACTGACTGGATTTATTGTTTATAAAAACAGGCATTTATCCCATGTGGCGTTCTCCTCATCCAGCATGGAAAGCAGCGTAAGGCCAATTCCCGTATATCCGTTGAGTAAGCCGCTGTGATGTTTTTCTGTATAGTACCCACTACGTAATTCATTGCGTTGAATATACCGTTCAGTCAGACGGAGCGTAAGCAATCCCCAGTCTTTAATGGCGGATAACAACTGATCATCCTGGGTAATGCTGTTTATTTTATGGAAGAGATAATAAATGCCGGATGCCCCATGACAAAATGTTCCATCTATGTAAGGATACCGGGAATAAGAAGTAATGCCGGCGGTGCGGACATTACGGGCAGTGCAGCGTCTGGCAACTTCAATACCTTTCTTCACCCAGTGATCGTTTTGGAAAGTCTTTCCTGACTTAATCAGCATATAGGCTATTCCAAGATCACCATAACACCAGCCTATCCTGGATTCAGTATCGTTGTAAACACCAGAAATGGTGGCCGGGAATTGATAGATATTGCCTTGTTGCTCTTTGGATAACAACCAATGAATGGAAGCATACACCATTTCTGTAAGCTGTTTACGGCAGATATTACTTTCAAATAGCTGGCAAAAAAGTAGTATAATACCCGTCATTCCATGAGCAATCCCCAGATCGCAAACATCATGAAAATTAATGGCCTCCGGAGAAGTATCTGACTGGAATTTGGCTTTCCTCATCCAGTAACAAGCCTCCCCTTCCCGGATACGGGTTTCTGCAAAGTACTGTACAATTTCCTCCAGAATATCATTGCTGACAGTGCGGGACGACAGGTTAAGGTACACGGCTTTACCTACCAGCCCATACAATGGATCAAAGCGATCGTTATCCATATCCATCCTTGCAGCTGCTATAACCGCATCCTCCAATGGATCTATGGCCTGTAGAACATCTTCGTCCAGGAATCCATTTGCCACCAGGTACTGCAGTAGCCAGGAGATGCCGCTTACACCTGCCACAAAAGAGAGATCTTTAACAGTACCCTGGTAAACCTGTTCCAGGCAGGATTCCAGGCGGGTTGTAGCAAATTCGAGGTATTCTTCCTCTCCTCTATATTTAAAAAGTGTGGCGGCGAAAAGGATTTCTCCGGCCGCACCATCTAATAATCCGCATCGCTCTATTTGCAATGGCTGGATAATATGAAAGAGTTTTGTCGTCAGATTTTCGATCCTGGTTTGCTGATCATGAAATAGCTTCATACAATATAGTGCTGGTCTAAAAAATTGAGTAGGGGCGGTTTAACGCTTCCTACTATCAAGGTGCGTTCGGTACTTACACGCTGGAGTTTGCGCCCCTGCCGGGCGCACCATAAAAATGGGGCTGACCGGTCAGCCCCATTTATTAATCCTGTGGCTGACAAGGGCAGGTGGAAGTACATTTGGTGCACTGCGAGCCATCACAGGTTACCTGGTTAGAAGTACTGCATCCGGAGGAGCAGGTACTTCCGGTTACACCAAAGGCTAATCCACCTAAGATGTTCGCCATGGAGCTTTGGGAAAGATTACCCAACAGGGTTTTGTTAATTTGCAGCTTTTTGCCGCTGTTTTCCTTTTTCATAATTCTGGAATTGAAAGGTTATTTAAATAGCGCCTGTTTATAGTCGGCAGGCAATAGTGATTCATGCTGATTAGGCCTGCATGATGGCCCGATCATGGCCAATGATCTTATTCGCGAAAACCTTACAGGGTTGAGCAATACGCTCCCTGACAGCAATTATTGCTGCTATAAATAAGTTGTTATAATTATTGTTAAGGCAATACAATACCAACTCTCCGTTTTGTACGGAAAATAAAATCAACTTCAGTTCGGAGAACCTGTTTAGTAATTACCTGTTCTTAAAATTGATGGTTTGCTTAGGTTAGCATTTGCACATTTAATGCGCCCCTTACTAGTTGGAAGTTTTGTTGTTGAAACGTCCGATTTCTTCGTCGTTGCTCTTCTGTCGGTAAGTATTATTTTTTCTTTCTCCAATTTTATAATATATGCCTATACTGAATCTTCTGCTGTCATATTTTCTCGAAGACTCATCTACAATACCGGTGTATCGCAGGATGTACCGGTCCTTATCTGTATTCAGTAAGTCGTCTATACCACAAGAAACGGCAAAGCGCTGGTCTTTAGACGTTCTTCGAATACCTATGCTCATAGTAAAAACAGACAGGCTTCGTACCTGGTTAAAAACAGCAGGACTCTTATATCCGGATATTAAACTTAGTCTAAATCCACCAGGAATAGTGAATCTGTTGATGTTTCTTGCGTGAAATGTAAAATTATACCCATCATTATAAGGTATTACCTTCGAATCACTGCTGGTCATATTCGTGTATCCTCCTGCACTATTATTCATCGTCCACCACTTTGTAACAGTAAGTGGCACAGACACCGAAAAATAGTAGTTCTGGTAAGCCGCTACATTATCCATACTGATTTTAGTAGCACTATCCGCCACAAGTTCCTGGGTTTGCATAATGGCATGGTAAGTATATGAATAACCAGCGCTGATAAACAGGATGTGATTATAAGCGTAGTTAAAGTCTGCATTGTAGGAAAACGCCGGCTTGGTTCCTGGATTCCCCTGAATATAAGTGTAGTCATTCACATACCTGATCACAGGTGTCATATACTCGTACTGTTGCCTTTGTATGCGACGGGAAAACCCCAGGCTCAGCGAGTGTTTATCATTCAGTTGCCGGCCAATAGAAACACTCGGAAACAGGCTAAAATAATTATCTGACGCCCTGCTTTCCTTTGTGCCGGTTTCGTATACAGTATTTTCCAGCCTTAACCCAAATTTGAGATCGGTGTTCCAGAATTTTCCGGAAATTGTTGCATAGGCAGCATGAATACTTTCCTTATACCAATTGCTACTGTTGCGGTAAATATCTTCTTTTAAAACGCCAGGCCTTATTACAGTATCATAGCTGGCAATGGCATCTGTCCTGGTAAAGGCAGTTTTGACTCCAGCTTCCAGCGACATTTTTTTTCCTATTGGGCCTTCATAATTGATGGCCCCACTGGTAAGCGATATATCCAGCGGATTATCTGATTGCAGGAACACCGGAGGAATACTTCCGTCAAAATCGTTATCATATTGTCCCCAGGTACGAGTCTTGTATTTTACGTAGTTAACGTCTCCCGTCAGTTTACGGGAGGAAGCGGTATCCAGGTAACCTGTGTAAAAGAAACTTCCCGAAAAGCTATTTCCCTGGATTCTTTCATTGCTGTACAATTGATTCCGGGTCTTACTTTCAGGGATAATACGTATAGTACCGCGCTCGCTGTAATTTTTCTCTTTACTAAAGCCAGGGGATATTTCCACCGTAACTTCATGCCGCTTATTGATAGCATATCCAAGACCTGCAGTCAGATTCCCAAGATAGCGCTGCAATGTATGCTCCTGCATACCGGCTTGTGTAAAATTGCTCCCAACCTGGTTATTTAAATTGCGGTCGAAAGAACCAATTTTATAATACCCGGTATTTCCGTACAACCGAAGCCGTTTACTGCCATAGTTCCAGTTTACATTGGCATTATAGCGGTTTTCCCTGGCGACACCCCAGCCTGCATCAAAGGTCATATTGAATTTCTCAGAGTATCTCTTTTTCAGTATGATGTTTATGATACCGGCCGTACCTTGTGCGTCATATTTGGCGGAAGGGTTATTTATTATTTCTATGCGCTGGATATTGGAAACAGGAATAATATTTTTCAACTGCTCCAATGCCCCTTTTTGCTGGCCATCTACCAGGATGGCTGTTCCCGGCTTTCCATTCAGCCATACACCGTCTTTACTGATCATCACGCCGGGTGCATTGCTCAGCACTTCTTCCAGTTTGGCTGCCGGGTCATTTAAAGGCTCTACATGGTATACAATTTTGTCGCTCTTCATTTCAAACATGGGCTTGCCTGATCTGATATCAATAGTGGCGATTGTTCTACCGATACTTTTCATCTGGAAAATACTATCCGTATTACCCGGAAATGTAACAGGAACATACCTGGTTGCATAACCGAGAAGGCTGAAAACCAGCAGCGCGGATTTTACTTCCAGGGGATGAATAATAAAAGAGCCATCCATCACAGTGACAGCTCCTCCATAGAGCGTGGAATCAGTTGCGCTTATTGCACGTACTGTAACATAAGCTAATCCCTTTCCGTGATCGTCTATTACTCTTCCTTGAAGCTTAAAAGTTGTTTGCTGAGAAAAAACTGGGCTTACACAAATCAATATTAAAACAGGTACTGAGCAAACAAACAGGTACTTGGATACACTTAACATATTTATCGTATAGTAAATTAGTAAGGGTAATTACATCAAGCAGCATATCTGACGTGCTTTTCGTGAAATATTTTTGTATTTCAGTTCATAGGTTGATATAGTTATTAAAGCTATATGATTAAAATATAAAATCAAAAAAAAGAAACCATTTTATTATACTAGATAATATTACAGTAGCCGTTCACAAATGCAAAGAGGCCGGCCCTTTCGGCCAGCCTCCCTTTTTTATGCTCTCTTCTTTGGGGGGATGTATTAATAAGTAAAGAAACACTCTTGTAAGGTCTTTTTATCCTTTGTTTTGGTCAGCCCCAACATCAGCAGGATCCGGGCTTTCTGCGAGCTCAGGTCATCGGCGACGAAAGTACCCAGTTTGGCATCGTCTGTTTCATCGTACAATGTTACCCTGCCGGTTACCACGCGGGAGCCGCGACATACCGTTACCCCTTTGGCGACGGCACGCATCACCGCTTCGGTATTGGCTTTATTCAGGTTACCGTTACCCAGGCCGGACACCACGATCCCGTCTACACCGGAGGCCACGTAAGCATCGATAGCGGTAGAAGGCGCATCGGCATATAACTCCGCTACAGCTACATTGGGCAGTTTATCCAGCCCCGTTATATCAAACGGCGTGTTCTTATTCGCCTTGCGCAGATCGTGCATATAAAATACCACCTTACCATCGTATACCTGTCCCAACGGACCGCTATTGGGCGATTTAAAGGCATCCACATGGGTGGTGCTGACCTTCTCCACGCCACGGCCATCGAAAATATTTTCGCTGAAAACCACCATCACACCACGGCCTTTTGAATTAGGACTGGCCGCTACGGTCACGGCATCGTAGAGGTTTTTGGGACCGTCTGCACTGATGGCAGTCGCCGGACGCATAGAACCCGTCAGCACTACCGGCAAATCATAACGACTGGTAAGGCTCAGGAAATAAGCCGTTTCTTCCTGCGTATCGGTACCATGCGTGATCACAATACCATCTGCTTCGTTGTTCTTAAAAATTTCATTGATCCTTTTGTTGAGCTTAATCCAGATATCTACCGTCATGTCCTGGCTGCCCACATTGGAAATCTGTTCTCCTGAAATCTCCGCTACCTTGTCAATACCAGGTACCGCGTCTATCAGGTCCTTGATGGGTAATGATCCGGCCTTGTACGCCGCACGGTCCGCAGAGGCGCCTTTCCCGGCAATCGTACCGCCGGTGGCCAGTATCTTTACACGGGGCAGTTTCTGCGCGGATACCGCGAAACAAATCATCAACGAACAGATAACACATAACAGTTTTTTCATACAACCGCTTTTTAATGTTGGGTAAGTTTATTTTTTCAAAGTTCCGTTACTTTTCCATACACTGGCGTATTCACGCATAATTTCCGTGATACTGCGGCCAATAACTGCATAAGATTCAGTGGGCAGATTCGCCAGCGATACACGCACCGACCACTCCGGACCATCGAACCCGCCGCCGTTCAGCAATACCACGCCTGTCTTTTCTGCCAGCCGGAACAGGATATCTACCGGCTCAAAATGTTGTTGTAACCATGCAAAGAATTTATCTCCATATACCTTTTCACTCCACACCTGTATGTCTATTTCGGAATAATAGCCGGCATTGAGCGGGTCTTTCACCAACGGTATCTCCAGTTCATTCCACAACAATTGCAGACGCTTCTGTACCAGGGCACCGGTAAGCTGTTTGTATTTATTTTTTGTATCCAGCAGGGCGAAAACGGCAAACAGCATCATCTGCGTTTGCTGGGGTAACGAAAGGCCCGCGGTGTGATTGAGCGCCACCTGCCGGCTATCCGCTACCATACGGTCAATGAATTTGAGTTTCTGCGGTTCCAGCGTGATACTGCCGTATCGCCTGTTGAGTGTTTTGGTAGCCGTGGCAGATAACCGGCGGATGTTGTCATCAAACATATTTTTCCGGTGTATAGCGATCACGCCTAAACGCCAACCGGTGCAACCAAAATATTTGGAGAAGGAATATACGCCGATGGTATTATATGGAATGGCTCCCATCAAGGATTTGAAACCAGGCACAAAAGTACCGTATACGTCATCGGTCACCACCATCAACCCGGGATTATTCTTCACGATCTTAACAATCTTTTTCAGGGAATCCGGATGAATGGCAGCTGAAGGCGGATTGCTGGGATTCACGGTAAACAATATACGAATAGCCGGATCTTTGAGTTTATCCAGCTCCTTATCAGGATACTGCCAGGTATGGCGGCCATCCTTGTTCATGGTGCTGGATTTGATCTCCACCACCTCAAAGTTGTAACGGTCCAGCCGGGGAATTTCGATATAAGGTGTAAATACCGGCACCATCAACGCTATTTTATCTCCTTTTTTAATCAGGAAATTCTGCATCAGCGAATCAAAGATGTAACACATCGCTGCCGTACCGCCTTCCACGGCAAACAGATCGTACTTGCCGGCGGGTGGCTCGTTGTTACACATCTCCTGGATAATATAGTCGTGCACGATAGGCTCCATGTGCGACAGCATCCGGTCGGGTACCGGATATTGATCACCGATCACACTTTCGGCCAGTTCATGTACCCAGGCATCCGCATCGTATTGATGTTGTTTCAGGCCATATTTATAGGCTTTCTGCAGCAGGTCGATACCCGGCGCGGTTTTATTGGTGGACAGGAATTTTTCAAATCTTTTGGCGATACCTTTTTTCTCCGGGATGCCCGCCAGCCCCTCTGCATTATCCATCACCCTTCTGCATTCTTCCACGCCGAAAAGGCCCAGGGTAAAGAAGGCTTCGCGGGGAGTCGTAGCAATCCAGTTGGGGTTACCTCTGCCGGCGTTCAGCATCACAGTAGCGGTTTTACGGCTCTCCTCCTCAGCCAGGCTGATCAGGTTATCTTTCAACTGGAAAGGACTGAGGCTCTCCAGTAAATGTTCTTTTTTTCTACTGGTTTTGATTTTTGTAAGGGCCATATGATAATGTTTTTTTGGGAGATATCTGACGACTGGTCAGGAAGATTTCATTGCATGAGCATCACAATTACGACGCCCCAGATGATCAACAACGTGTTTCCCACTGCGTAGGTAACGGTATATCCGAGGGCAGGTGTTTTACTGTCTACCGCATCCTGTATGGCGCCCAGCGCGGCGGTGGTAGTTCGGGCGCCGGCTGTGCAACCCAGTATCAGTGCAGGATGGAACTTAAAAATATATTTACCCATCAGTACGCCTGCCAGCAGCGGCAAAGCGGTGGCGATGGCGCCGACCAGGAAAAGGCTCACACCCACCTGTTTAAATCCGGCTACGAAACCCGGACCGGCAGAAATACCTACTACAGCTATAAACATATTCAGCCCTACATTGTTCATCACCCACAACGCCGGGCCGGGAATACGGCCAAAGGTAGGATGCTGCGAGCGAAGCCAGCCGAATACCAGCCCGATGATCAGCGCACCGCCACTGGTACTCAGACTGATAGGCACTCCGCCTACACGAACCGTCAGCAATCCTATCAATCCTCCAATAAAAATACCCAGTCCCACAAAAGTCATATCCGTTTTCTCCGTAGGCCTGTCGGCGTAGCCGATTTCCTTTGCCGCTTTATCTACTTCTTTTTTCAACCCTACCAGCTCCAGCACATCTCCCCTTTCCAGCACGGTATCCGGCAATACCGGCACATCAATATCCGCGGCTTTGATGGTACGGATAAAGATGCCATGCATATATGGTTGCGCTCTCAGCTCACTGACCTTCATACCGGAAATACTTTTTTTCGCGATCAGTACCTGTAATATTTCCGCCGGAAAATGCAGTAGCTCCGCATCCTGTATTTCCGGGCCTATCAACCCTCTTTCTCCCATCACATCTTCTTTACGGCCACTCAGTACAATACGGTCTCCTTTGTGAATGACAATATTTGGTTGGGCATCCACCAGTTTAGTTTGCTGCCGCAGCCGCTCCACGAACAAACGCACCTGCGCCTCCTGCAGGTGTTTTTCCAGTTGTTGTACGGTTTTACCTCCCTCAAACCAATCGGCGGTAATCGTGTATGCCCGGAAAACGATCTCGTTATCGGCAGCGATCATGCCTGGCTGATTACTTTCATCACCTGCGCCCATAGAGGCTTCCAGCTCTTTGCAGGCTTTCTTCACCTTTTCCAGTCCGCCCAGCATGGCCGGCGCCAGGCTGGCCAGCACCCAGGCGGAACCGGCGGTACCGAAGATGTAGGTCACCGCATAACAAACCGGGATGGCATTGTTAAAATCCTGCTTCTGCGCTGCCGTTAGTGGCAGGCCGTTAATGGTATCCCCGGCTACGCCGATCACGGCGGATATCGTTTGTGACCCCGCCAGCAAACCGGCTGCCTGTCCCATATTATACCCCATAAAACGCGCGCAGAGCCACGGAAAAATGAGGCAGGTAATCAACATCAGCACCGCAAAACCCATCTGTGGCAAACCCGTTTTTTTCAGTCCCCGGAAAAATTGCGGACCTACGCTATATCCTACCGCAAATAAAAACAGCAGGAAAAAAACAGATTTTACTGTAGGGGAAATATCGATCTTTAACTGGCCTATCAGTACGCCAATCAACAGTACGGCGGTAACGGTACCCAGACTGAAGGTTTTGATTTTAAGCGGCCCAATAGCAAAGCCCAATGCAATAGTGAGGAAAATTGCCAGCTCCGGATACTGCTGCAATACATGGGTAATCCACTCCATAAATGGTCATTTTCGTTCGGGAATAGCACTATACAGTACTTAAACAAGAGCTGCCTTATTTTTGTTCAATGACCATGTTTAGCCATCAGGATATTTGGCCAGGCAGCAGGTTTTCAATAGTCGCCCATTCATAAGGCTCTATTGCATTAACCGCCTGGGCCTGGTCTATTGCATCCACAAAGGCGTTGGGCACCCAACAATACAAGATTCCATATTGATTTTTTGGAGCAGCCGCCAGGAAGAACCAGGTATCAATCGGCGGCAGGTCGTAAACATCAACATATCCATCGCTCTCCGCTTCAGAGGCGCCATCTACGATAGTCACACAGGTTTGATAAGCCAGTATTTTCCCTTTTTGTGTGATCTCCTTCAGGATAGCAGGTGTAACGCCTTCTCTGGCCTTGATGGCTATTTCCAACAGGTTACTGATATGGTACTCCTGATACAGATCAATACTCCAATGCAGGCTATCATCCGTCAAATGATACGCAGGCGCTCCATCAATGACCGGGTTTGTTTTTCTGAAAATGCTATGGTAGTTAAATTCCACTCCGGAGTGTTCTTTCATCAGCAGCTCCGTCCACGCAACGACTTTCAGCAAACGGTCTAAAAATTGCTCCTGTTGTATTGCGGGAATAGGCTTGTTGCCGCCAAAAGGTGCTGGTACATGCACCGGTTCGGAAGCCGGTATATCTGACATAGCATACTTCGACGCGGTATGCTCCCGCCATAGCATATAAATAAGGGCTAGCGCCACTCCAACAAAGGGTCCTATCAACATAGTATAATCATCGGTTTTTCATCCTTACCAATATTAATCTAAAAGCCGGGTAGGCACATAAATAATCTGCATAGGCATACAAACCCAAATGGGGTATTTCATTTGCCGCCAAAAGCTAAAGGAATTATTGATAACGCTATACAGCCGTTTGTGATCAATGCGGTCATTTTCCATTTCCAGCACTGCCACCGGCTGCACAATACAAAAAGGTTTCCTGGGGTTCAGGGCGGGAAATATGGCTTTCCAATCAGTTTCCATGATCACCTTCTCTGCTCCTTTGGCACATTGTATCAGGGTATCAGGAACCTGCTCCGGAAAATAGGAGATAATCTTCTTTCCTTTTTCGACTGTATATACCATCACGATTACCGGCGTTTTGGTTTGAGTGATCACTTTATCAAAGTTCATCGCACGATAGGCTTTTTCATAGTAACGATTGAAAACAGCCGTATCTGCCTGCGCCTGCCCGGCAAATGGCATCATCATAAAACAAACGGCAAAAATCAGGGCGCACAAACAACATCTCAGCATATACTACAAAATTTCATGGTAATGGGGAAGTTACTGCTTTTTGTTGAAATCCACCTAAAAGCAGCATAGGCGCTATTAACCGGATACACCGGAGAATAACGCCTATGGTGAACTGTTCCTTTAAGAGCAGCTGACTATTTTTGTTGCATAACTTTATCGAGATAGATGGTAAACGTACCCTTGACAGCCACCTTTTTCGCACCGCAATAGTCTGCGTTGTACATTGGCATGCGACCGCTGTTTTTAATGGCTTCCAACGCACAGTCATTCGACATAGGTTCTGGTCCATACGCTGCATTATACCGGAACTGGCCTCTCACCTTCAACAGGTTAGCCGTATCCGTTACCTCGGTCAGCGTCAGGTAAGCTTTACTGTTACGCTGATCAGTAGCTGTTTCATAATACAGGAAATAAGACTGCCCGGAATAGGTCGGTCTGCTGTTTCCACTTTCAACGGTTACGGAACCAGCTACCAGCCCCTCCTGCTCCGTTCTTGCTCCCAGGTCTATTTTCATCAACCCGGTGCTGGTAGAGGTAGTGACATGCGTGGAGGCATTCACCACTGTGGCGCCAATACCAAATCCCTCCAGGGAAGTTTTGGTAAACTTCAGCAAGGCGACGTTAACGTCCTGTCCCCGGGTCTCAATTTTCTGGTTCACCTCTCCTTCTATCGTCAGGGAAATACTGTTCAGATCAGCAGGATCAGCGTCTTTGCCAGTTTCGCTGGTAACAGGTTCTTTAGTATTTTCTTTAACACAAGAGCCACAAGCGGCCATGGCACAGGCCAACAACGGTAGATAGATTTTTCTGTAATACATGGTGCCGCAAAAGTAAATAAAAATCCGATAATGATAATCATAATATAACCTTGCAGATCATTGGTTTTGTATTCCCGAACCTATTTTTGGTGGTCAGAAATAGTGCACCTGAAATGACTACATTCCTCCATAAAGCAGAAGTGGCTGCATTTGACAGTGTTTACGCCCAATATCACCAGGCGGTGTTCAAAAACATCTGCAAGCTGGTGCTACAGCCTGAAGCCGCCGAAGATATTTTACAGGAGGTATTTCTGGCGTTGTGGAACAACCGCCACAAACTGGCCCTGACAAACGATGCGGCCCGCTGGTTATTTGTTGTCAGTTATAATAAATCTATTCAATACCTGAAAACAGCAGCCAGGGAAAAAACCATACTGGCCGCACATCCGGAACTTCCTGTCGCAACGGAAGATGACTGCAGCGCACTGCTGAAAGACCTGCAACTGGACCTGATCAGCGATGCGATCGAAAAATTATCGCCCAGAAAAAAAATGATTTTTCAGCTTTGCCGGCTGGAAGGAAAATCCTTGCAGGAAGCAGCTGTTATACTGGGCATTTCAACACATACCGCCAAAGAATACCTGAAAGCCTCGTCCACCTTTATTAAAACATATATCGCCGCTCATCAGGCCACTACGCCTGTAGCGGGTTTGCTGTTCCTTAGCATTTATTTCCAATATTAATTCCCGTTAGTTAACATATTGGTAACATAACACCCTCCCCCCTCTTTTCCGGTTATTGAGTTTTTATAGATGAACACATGGAACAGTTCTACTTATTATTAGAGAAATTCAAAACCGGACAGGCCGGCGCCGCAGATATAGCTCAACTGGAAACCCTGCTGCAGCAGGGAGCAGACGAGCCATTAAAAGCAACGCTGATGGAAGCCTATCTCGGCAGCATCGCGGAGAAAGAACAGGTGCTGCCGCCGGAAAAAAGCGCCGTGCTGCTGGACCGGCTACATGCTGCTATGGAAGCAGAAGCGGCTGTCATACAACCGGTAAAAAAACGGTCACTGAAAACGTTGCTGTTACCATTATCGGTAGCGGCATCTATTGCGATACTGGCGGGATCTGTTTATCTGAAACATTACATCGATGTACATAAGCAGTCCAAAGCACTGACGGCAGCCATTTCCGGACAGCATATCAGCAATAACGGCGGTGAAATAAAAATACTGACACTACCCGACGGCTCTGTGGTAAAGCTGGCGCCCAACAGCAGCCTTTCCTGGCAAGACAGTATCACCTATCAGCAACGCCGGATGGCCTTACAGGGACAAGCCGATTTCACCGTGACCGCCGATACCAAAAGGCCTTTTATCGTAGAAGCAGCAGGGATAACGGTTACCGCATTGGGTACCCGGTTCACTATCAATACACAAATACAAAATAATATCACCGTAAAACTGTCCTCCGGTAAAGTACAAATTCATACGCCGGACAACAACGACGTTTACTTGTTACCGGGTGAAGCATATGCCATCAATACTATCACCCGCGCCTTCCATATCAGCAAGCCTGATGTCATGGAACATGCGGCTGGCAGCAAGGTTCGGGGCATCAACACGACCGTGCTCTCCTTTAACAACGAACCGCTCGATCAGGTTTTACATACACTGGGGACACATTTTAAAACGCAGATCTGTTTTCAGCAGGAAGATGTCAATGCATTATACTTCACCGGCAAAGTGCTGAAAAAAGATTCACTCAAAAATATGCTGGCCGCCATATGCGCGATGAATCAGCTGGAATTCAGGTCTGTGGGCGATAGTATCATTATCAGGAAATAAAATCAAACAGCCCTTTTATGAACATGACACCTGCTTCAATAACAGGTGAAGGGGGTGCTTTTTCGCAAATCGTATAAATACATCAACATATGATCAGACTTTTAAAAAGGTACGCCAGTATGCTTTTATTACTGCTATGCGCCTTGTACACGCATGCCCAGGAGACAGGGAAACCTGTGCTGGTAAAGGGAAGTGTAGTCAGTGAAAACGGAGAACCCCTCATCGGTGTATCCATTAGCGTTAAACAACGAAATGGAACGGAAACGTATAACGCCTCCACCAACGAAAAAGGCGTGTTTCAGCTACAAGGGCTGAAAGCAGGCGCCCAATACGATTTCTCCTTCAGCTTTATCGGCTATGAAAACAACCGGATCAATGGTTTCATGGTGAAAAACGGGGAAGGCAATCTGCTGCTGGTGAGGATGAAAGAATCCAGCCATGGTTTGAATGAGCTGGTGGTGGTAGGTTACGGCAGCCGTACCCGGAAAGAGCTGACCGGTGCGGTGGCCTCCGTTCGTTCTGCCGACCTGATGCAGCAACCCGTTACCTCCTTCGATCAGGCCCTGGCGGGGAAAATGGCGGGTATACAGGTCATGCAAACCAACGGCGCACCCGGTGGCAACGTGTCTATCCGCGTACGTGGTGTTGGCTCTATCAGTGCCGGTAACAACCCGCTGTTTGTGATAGATGGCATGCCTGTTACCAATGATACCCGCAATGCATCTCCGGGTCTCAACAGTTATCAACAGCCGGCTAACCCGCTGGCAGCTATCAACATCAATGATATTGCGTCTATCGATGTATTGAAAGATGCCGCTTCCGCAGCCATCTATGGCTCCAGAGGCTCCACCGGCGTAGTACTTATCCGTACCAAAAAGGGCGTTGCCGGCAAACTCACGGTCAACTATGATGTGAACTATGGTATTCAACAGGTTAATAAACATGTAGACGTGCTCAATGCCTATGACTATGCCAAACTGGTATACGACGGTCATAACAATGCCTACCTGGATGCCGTTCCTACCGGCAAACCTACTGACCCTAATAGTGTACGGCCACAGAATCCATCCACCTGGATACCGCCGCAGGTATTGCCTTACCTGGCTGGTCAACAGGGTCTCACCAACACCGACTGGCAAAAAGAAATCTTCCGGCAGGCGCCCATGCAAAGTCATACCGTCAGTATCTCCGGTGGTAATGAAGGTCTCTCCTATTATTTCTCCGGCAACTATCTTAACCAGGATGGTATTGTGATCAACAATAACTATAAACGTTATGCCAGCCGCTTCCGCATCGACGGAGGCAGCAAACGGTTCCGCTTTGGGGTGAATATGAACCCATCCTTTACAGACAACCGCCTGGTGAACGCAGAAGGACCCTGGTTTGCCCCTAATTCAGGCGTGGTGGCGCTGGCGCTGGGATATGCTCCTATCTTCCCGGTACATAATCCGGACGGTACTTTTGCCGACTCTGTCAACGTTTGGGGATATGGTCAGACCAATCAGCTCAACCCCGTTGCAGTGGCTACCCTGATCAGGGACCGTATGAAAAATTTCCGCCTGATGGCTAATGCCTATATGGAATATGAAATACTGAACGGACTGAAATACAAAATTACCGCCGGTACTGATATCAATACTTTTCGCCGGGATTATTACCGTCCATCTACCTTACCGGTTCCCTCCGGCACCCTGCCTTCCGTGGCTACCGGTTTTTCCAACACCGACCAATATACGAACTGGCTGATGGAACATACCCTGTCGTATGCGAAGCTGTTCGGAAAACATAAGATAGACGCCCTGGCTGGTTTTACGGTACAGAAAGAAAACCAGGAGCATAATACACTCACCGCCATCAACTTTCCGACGGATATTGTCACCACACTCAATGCCGGCCAAATCAACGCCGGTTCTTCCTCCCAGGAACAATGGAGCCTGAATTCCTGGCTGGCGAGGGTACAGTATAGTTATGCCGGCAAATATTTCGTGACTGGCTCTGTCAGAAGAGACGGATCGTCCCGCTTCGGTATCAACAAAAAATGGGCTTCCTTCCCTGCTATTTCCGCAGCCTGGCAGGTATCCAATGAGCCCTTCTTTAAAAACGTACCTGTCATCAGTTCCCTGAAAGTGAGGAGCAGCTATGGCCTTACGGGTAACTTCCAGATACCCAACTATGGCTCGCTGGCACAGCTGGCCAACTACAACGGTACTAACAGCACCAACAGCAACTACATATTGGGTAATCAAACGCTGGTAAACGGCGTGTCTGTGGTAACGCCCGCCAATCCTGATCTCACCTGGGAAAGCACCGCCAGCTTTGATGCTGGCCTGGAAATCGGATTCTTTAAAGATGTGCTGAACCTGACAGTGGACTACTATAATTCCAATACTACCAAACTGTTGCTGAACCTGCCGGTACCCGGGATATCCGGATTCAGCACCTACCTGCAAAATATCGGCGCGTTGAATAACCGCGGCGTGGAGATAACCTTATCCTATAACAAAAAACTGGGGAAAGACTGGTCCCTGGAGGGCAACGCCAATATCTCCTTTAACAAAAACAAAGTCACCCGGCTGGGTCCCTCCGGCTCTCCCATCATCGCTACCGGCGGTACCGGCAACGCCTATTTTATCACCAAAATCGGGGAAACAATCGGTTCCTACTACCTGTACGTGGCCGATGGCATCTACCGCGACAAAGCGGATCTCGACGGCTCTGCCAAAACCAGTAATCCAACCTATGTGGGCGATCTGAAATTCAAAGACATTAACAACGATGGAAAAATAGATGCCAACGACCGGGCCATCGTGGGTAGCTTTCAGCCTAAATATATTTTTGGTTTCAGTCATACCGTGCGCTACAAACAGCTGGACCTTAGCTTCTCCATCCAGGGTAGCCAGGGCAATAAAATCCTTAATCTTTTCAGACGTTATATCGCCAATGTGGAAGGCAACTTTAATAACCTGAGTTTTGTAAAAGACCATTACGTTTCTCCGGATAATATCGGTAACGGCTATATCAACAGGGCCAACCGCCTGGCTACGGGTGGCAACGGTATCACCTCCACCTGGCATGTGGAAGATGGTTCTTTCGTGAGGGTAAGAAATATTGCTCTGGGATACAACCTTCCTTCATCCCTGCTGGAACGGGCGCATATCTCCGCAGCGAGAATTTATGGCGCTGTACAAAATCCTTTCACCTTCACCAAATATTCCTTATTCAACCCCGAAATCAGCAACCGTACAGACAATGCACTGACTGCAGGAGAAGACTATGGCTCCTATCCGATTGCCCGTACTTATTCTGTTGGTCTTAACATCACCTTTTAATGAACGATCATGAAAAAGCAGACACTTTATTTATCGATACTATTACTCCTGTTAAGTTCCTGTAGTAAAGATTTTCTGAACCTGACACCGCCATCAGTGATCTCGCCCGGGACCTTCTTCAAAACCCAGGATGATGCCATTACCGCTGTCAACGGCTGTTATGAATCCCTCGCATTAAACAGTCAGTATGGCAATAATTTCCAGATATTGATGGAAGCCAGGGCAGATAACTTTACAGATCAGGACCCGTCTTCCAATGCAGGCCAGAATTATCAGATCAACCGCTACTCCGACAACCCCGGTAACACCAACTTCTACAACACCTGGGTAGGTGTTTACAATGGTATCTTTCGCTGCAACACCCTGCTGGGGGCTATTGACGGTATAAAAATGGACGATCGGCTGAAAAACCGTATCAAGGCGGAAGCCCGGTTTATCCGTGCATTGGATTATTTCAACCTGGTAAGGCTCTGGGGAGGAGTTCCTGTATTAACCGCTGTAGTGGACCCTATCAGTGCTGTTAATCTGAAAAGGGATGATGTAGCCACCGCCTACAAGCAGATAGAAGACGACCTCACTTTTGCCGCTGCCAACCTGCCCAACAGCTATCCGGCTAATGAGCTGGGACGTATCACCGCCGGAGCCGCCAAAAGCTTACTGGGAAAAGTATATCTGTACGAAAAAAAATACGGTAACGCACAAACGGTATTGCAGGATGTCATTGATACAAAAGTTTTCTCCTTGTTACCGAAAGTAGAAGACGTGTTTAATACCGGTAATAAATACAACGCCGAAATCGTATTTGCCGTTCGTTATGCCAAGGGGGTGGCTAACCAGGACCATGGCTTCTGGTACGCCAACTCCCAGGTTATCACGGTAGACACCACCCTCACCAAAGCCTATGACGCCAACGACTTGCGTAAAACGCTCATTGATCCGGTAAAACCTTCCGGCAACGCCAACATCATGCCCCGGAAGTTTCTCGACCAGCCTATCAACGGGAATGCCGGTAACGATTTTCCGGTGTTGCGTTTTGCCGATGTGCTGCTGATGCAGACGGAAGTATTGAATGAATTAGGATATGTGGCCAATGGCAACGCCTTTACTTATCTGAACAACGTTCGCACCCGCGCCGGGCTGGCAGCCCTGACCGCAGCCAATCTCCCGGACCAGGCCAGTTTCCGGGCGGAAGTATACAAACAACGCAGGCTGGAACTTCCCTTCGAATGCGACCGCTGGTTCGATCTGGTACGCACCGGGCGGGCTATCTCCGAAATCCTCGCCAATAAAAAAGTTACGCTTCCTGCATACCGGTTGTTGTATCCTATTCCACAACAGGAAATAGATATCATGAATTTCCCGCAGAACCCGGAATACTAACAGTTACTACCTATAAAAAAGCGCAGACCTGCATGGTTGCAGGTCTGCGCTTTTTTAGTACATCAGCTATTTATATCCCATATTCTGCTCCAGGTTAGGATTGGCATCCAGCTGGGCTTGCGGGATAGGAAACAGTTTGCGGAAGTCCTGGTCCGGCGCGTGGAACTGCCAGGCGCTGTTCCATTTGCCAAAGCGGATCAAATCCTGCCGGCGGCAACCTTCCCATATAAACTCACGGCCTCTCTCTGCCAGCAGGTTGTCGAGGGTAAGCGTAACAAGCGGTTTAGCGGTGGCGAAGTTACGCGCCCGTACTTCATTCACCAGTGTGAGCGCGGGCCCCTGTTGCCCGGTGCGCAGTAAGCACTCCGCTTTCAGCATCAGGGCATCTGCATAACGGAAAATCACCAGGTCGTTGTCCTGATCGGCATAAGGCGTATTCTTCTGGATCTCGTATTTCACAATACGAACCCCTTCTACCTGGGTAGCGTTAGCCAGATCATTGATTTCCGGGGTAAAGATCAGCGGATCACCCTGTTCTGTTTTAAGCGGCGTGCCATCCTGGGAATACTGCTGCCCTACCAGGAACATGGTTTTGCGTTTATCGTCGTTATCGTAGGATTCGTAGTGCGCTTTCAGCGTACACCAGCCATTCCAGGGACTGCTGGGCAATCCATAGGTATAACGGTTATTATAATGCAGGGTGAGGTAATGCAGCATCATACCTTTGGCATTAATGGCATCGTAGGGTACCACGAAGATATTTTCTTTCGATGTTTCGTTGTGCGTGGAGAAATTGGTGAAATAGTCCGCTTCCAGCTGATACCCCTGCTTGGTAACGGAATCACACATACGAATACAATCATTCCAGCGGGCAGTGCCCGTGTATACTTCTGCGTTAGCATACAGTCTGGCCAGCAACATGAAGCCCATGCCTTTAGTGACCTTACCGTAATTTTTGGTATTCAATTCTGCGGGTAACGCCTGGATATTGTCCAGGATCTCTTTTTCAATGAATGTAAAGGCCTGCGCCCGTGGCGTGTTTTTAGGCGGGTCTGCCTGACTGAAGGAAGTCACAATAGGGATATTACCGAACGCATCCATAGCCAGGTAAAAATGGAAAGCACGCAGTACTTTCATCTGCGCCTGAATCTGATCTTTGGTAGGCAGTTGGATCTTAGACTGGTCCAGCTTCTGCAGGATAGCATTGATAGGGTTCACGCCATTCTGGTAAATGCTGTTCCACATATCGTTGATATACTGATGTGTGACCGGGAACTGGTGACTGATCAATACACGCCACAAACCGCCTTCGTTCCAGTCGGCGCCACGGGAGGGCACCGTTGTTTCGTCGGTGGTGACTTCATTCATTTTCCAATAGGCGTCACGGTAATTCCGCATATTGGCATAGGCGCTGTTAGCGAAAGCATTGAGTTCATCTTCCGTTTTCAGGAAGTTATCATCGGTACCGCGGTCGTAAAAGGTTTCATCCAGCTTGGTACAGCTGAAAACGGCACAGGCCAGGCCGGCCGCTAATGTATATTTCAGGATACTTGTTTTCATGGTCGTCATTTTTATTTAAAGTTCACCGTAAAGCCTACTGCCAGGGAGCGCGTTTTCGGATATACGTTCCGGTTATCGATACCCGGCGCAAGCCCGTCGATGGGCAGTTCGGGGTCCAGACCGGAGTAGGCGGTCAGGATAAACAAGTTCTGACCGGACACGTATACACGCGGATTGGCGAAGTGTTTACTATTGGCAGCAGGAATGTTGTACCCCAGCGTGAAGTTATCCAGCCGCAGGAAGGCGCCGTTTTCAATGAAACGGTCAGAGACATACGTACCGCGGATATTACTGTCAGCATGTCTGGCGATAATATTTCTGCCGGGCATGCGGCTGAAACGATCGCTGAGCACCAGTTCGGTAGCATTGAAGATCTGGTAGCCGAACAAGCTGCGCAGCAGGAAATTGAGATCGAAGTTTTTATACCGGAAGGTATTGGCAAGACCAGCCTGGTATTTAGGCAGACCGTTACCTGCTACGCGGCTGTCGCTGCGGAAGTCGAAGGAACCGTTGCCGTCCAGGTCTTTGAACTGCTGGTTACCGTTGGCATCTACGCCGTCGTATTGCGGGATATAGAAAGTACCGATGGAATAACCGGGTACTACTTTCACAATCTGTACGGCAGTGAGGCCACGGGCGCCTACTGTACCGGCATAGATGGCATCGCTCTTAAACTGGTCGTTGGCGATGGACAATATCTCGTTATAGTTACGGGAGATATTGAACGAAACGTCCCAGCTGAAATCTTTCCGTTGAATAACGCCCGCGCTCAATGACAGCTCCACGCCTTTGTTACTGATCTGTCCTACGTTGGCGAGGATGGTGGGGAACAGGTAGGGCGGCGAAGGCACGTTGTAGTTAAACAGGAGGTCTTTGGTGCGTTTATCGTAGTATTCGAGGGTACCGGTCAACCGGCCTTTGAATATGCTGAAGTCGATGCCGGCATTGAACTGTGCGGTAGACTCCCAACGCAGGTTAGGGTTTTCGTTTTGACCAATATTATAAGAAGTCACCCAGCGGCCGTTGTCCAGCACTTTACCACCAGGGCTATACGTCAGCGGTGATTTATAGTTATCGATTTCCTGGTTACCGGTAACGCCGTAGCCTACACGCAGTTTCAGGTCTTCCAGCCATTTGGCGCCGGAGAGGAATGGTTCCTGTGTCATACGCCAGGCGAAGGATGCTGAGGGGAAGGTGCCCCATTTTTTGTCCTTACCGAAACGGGTGGAGCCATCGCGGCGGATGGTACCGGTGAGCAGGTATTTATCGTGGTAACTATAAAAAGCGCGGCCAATAAATGACACCAGCGAGTTCTCCCCCGCTCCTGAACCAACGGTGGGCAGGTCTGCCTGTCCGGCGCCCAGGTTGTTGTAGCCGAAGATATCGGACACGAACTGGGTATTGCCGGCGTTCATAAAATTGTTGTAGAAGTTCTGATAGGAATAACCGGCAGTTATTTTCAGGTTGTGCTGCTGCCATTGTTTACCATAGGTGAAGTAGGTTTCCAGGGTTTTATTGTCCCATGTTTTGGATTCCCGGGTGGCCGTACCATTACTGCCGGCGCCTTCTATCACCGGTGATTTTTTGGAATAATACAATCCCCGGTCGCTGGAAGCTCTTTCCAGTCCGAGTAACAGATCATAGCTCAGGTTTTTGGTGATATCATAGGTTACCTTGGCAGACCCGATGAATTTATTGTACGCACGCTGATGTTTGATCTGGTTGGCCAAAGCCACCGGGTTGTAGTTATCGTTGATATCGAGTTTTTCAAAATAGGTGCCGTCAGGGTTGTAGATGGGCGCTGTCGGGTTGTAGGCGATGGACTGTTCCCAGATGCGGTTGTCCCCTTTATCGTCCGGATCGAGGCCCTGGTAACGGTTTTTCTCTCCCACATAGTTCATGGACAAGCCTATGCGCAGTTTGTTATCAAAGATGCCCTGGTCCAGGGTAATACGGCCGATGATACGTTCCAGGCCGGAGTTGATGATAGCGCCTTCATTGTTCAGGTAGTTCACCGACGCGCTGTAACGGGTATCTCCTTTACCGCCTCCCATGGAGAGGTTGTGGTTATGGCTCACGCCTGTGCGGGCGATAGCTTTCTGCCAGTTGGTGCCGGAGCCCAGGTCAAAGCCGTTGGGGTTGATATTATTATCTTTCAGGTATTGGCGATATTGGTCGGCGCTCAGTACATCATAGGTATTGGCAATTTTGTCGAAGCCTGCATAACCGCTGTAGGATACTTGCGGCGCACCTTCTTTTCCGCGGCGGGTAGTCACAATGATAACGCCGTTGGCGCCACGGGAGCCGTAGATCGCTGCCGCCGAGGCGTCTTTCAGCACATCGATAGATACGATATCATCCGGCGGTACCACGTTGATGTCTATACCGGGAATACCGTCCACTACAAAGAGGGGCTGGCTGCTGGCCGAGAGGGACGAGGCGCCTCTCAGGCGGATGCTGATTTTTCCGTTGGGGTTGCCGCCGGGTTTGCTGATCACCAGGCCGGCCACTTTGCCTTGCAGCACCTGTACCGGGTTGCTGATAATACCTTTATTAAAATCTTTTGGGCTGACACTGACTACGGAGCCGGTGAGGTCTTTTTTCTGTGTGGTACCGTATCCTACCACAACCACTTCAGAGAGGGCGCTGGAAGATTTTTTCAGTTGTACCTGCATATTGCCTTTCACCGGCAGTTCCAGCTGATCATAGCCTACGTAACGGAATACAAGCGTGCCGCCGGCAGGAGCGTTGAGCAGGAAATTACCGTTTTCGTCTGTCACCGTACCGATGGCCGTCCCTTTCACCTGGACGGTCACACCGGGCAGACCGTTATCATCGTCCACACCCGTTACTTTTCCTTTTACCTGGATATTTTCCCAGCCGGTATTTTCGGGGATAATGACCACCAGCTTATTTTCCAATTCTTTATAGGCCAGGCCGCTGCCGGCCAGCAGCCGGTCCAGCAATGCCGGCAATGGCTCGTTGGCCGCCTGCAGGCTTACTTTCCGGTGGAGGTCCACTTTCCGGTCGCTGTACAGAAAACGTACGTCTGTTTGTCCGGAGATCCGGTCCAGCACTTTTTTGATCTCCGTATCCTTTACCGACAAGGTTACCTTACGCTGGGAATAGCCTGTGGCCGCCACTTGCATACAGGAGATTAAGACAATTACAAAAGACAGCTTCATAATGACTAGAGGCTTTAGTATCGCCGTTCTTCGCCGGCGACAACGCGATTGGTTGACATTTTGCATAAATTTGTGATGATGGGTGAGAAAAATGACAATGCCCTTACCGCCCGGCCAAAGGAGGATGTGCATTGTTTCTTTACCTGTAAACAGGAAATGTTCGTAGCATTTCCTGTTCTTTTTCTGGTTGTTCTACTGTTTGTTTTTTACGGATTCATAACGGTTTTACTGCTTATTTTTTGTTGACGTGCTAAATATGGTAATCGTGTTATCCACTACTTCATAACGAAAATCTTCCGTTAGCTGCAGGGCATCCAGTGCCTGGGTAACGGTTTCTCCTGCAAAGGCGCCGCTGAAAACATAATGTTTCGGTTTTTCATCGCGGAAGCTGATGTGCACGCCATACCAGCGTTGCAGCAGCCGGGCCAGTTCTTCAAAGTCAACTTCATCAAATTGCAGCCGGTTGCTCACCCAGGCTGTTTCTGTCAGGCTGCTGTCCGCCAGCGGCGCTACTACCGCTTTCGTAGCCGGAATAGCAGCAGCGATGGTTTTCAGGTTTATTTTCTTAATCGGCGCCGCGATAGATGCCGACCCGTCGAGGGCTATTTTTTCGTAGGGCCGCAACCGTATCCTGCTATCAGGGGTTTTGTCCGCATATACTTCTACGGCTCCTTCCAGCAGGGTGGTTTCACAGGTAGACTGGCCATGGTAGGCTTTCACGTTGAAAGCCGTTCCCAGTGCATGAATATTAACACCGGAAGCGTGTACAATAAAAGGACGGGCGGGATCAGGCGCTACTTCAAAATAGGCCTCCCCTTCCAGCCATAGTTCACGACGGGAGCCATCCAGTACGCAACGCAGCTGACTGCCCCCGTTGAGGTGCACCGTGCTGGCATCTGCGAGACGGAAAGTTTTTCTTTCTCCATCGTTGGTACGCACTATCTGTTGATGTTGCTGACTTCCCGGACGCAGGTAAATGAATATACCCAACAGTATGGCAGCAGCTGCTCCCCATCGCCAGTAACGGGAAAGGATACCCTTTGTTTTTATTTTTCCGGTAGATGGAATATCCGGCTCCGCCACGGCCATTATGGACCGGAACGCGGATTCGGGCGATTGAACGGCTGCCGGAACGGCCTCCCAGTACTGTTCCAGCAACGCGAGGGTGGATCGTTGCTCCGGGTGCCGGTGCAACAAAGATTCCAGCTCAGCCATACCCTCCGCATCGATGGCACCGGCCAGCCGGGCTGCTATCAGTTCATTCAGACGTTGTTCTGTGGTCATCATTTATCCGGAAAGAAGTGCTCTCCCGATAACCAGACACGAAAAAAGAGGAGATTACGTACAAAGCCGAAAAAAAAATTGGGAAAGCAGCCGCGGGAGAAGACGACCGGAATCATACCCGGTTTCCCGCAGCAGGAAGAATAAACGGTATCCACCGGGGATGCTGATCAAACTGCCCAGGTCCATTGGGTTGGCGCCGGCAGCCACGTTTTTGCAGGCCGTCGCCGATGATACACAACAGCCGCAGCCATCACCTGGCCGGATGCTGCGCTGCCTGCAGCACCTCCCGCAGGCGCGCTACCGCTCTGACCAGCTGCGTTTCCACCGTGCGTGGCGAAACATCCAGGATAGCAGCCACCTCCTTATATTTAAATCCTTCTTCCCGCACCATACGAAACACGGTACGGCATTGCGGCGACAACCGGTCTACCGCCGCATCCAGCTGTTGGCGCAGTTCTTTCCATTCCAGCGAGGGTTGCTGGGTAGCCGCAGCCGGTTCTTCAATACAGTCCAGTCCCAGCCACTGGTGCTGCTGATGATCACGTATATAATTATAGCTGCGATGACGGACCGCGGTATATAAATAGGTCTTCAATCGTATAACCCCTGCCGTTTGCCGGCGGTTTTTCCAAAGTTGCACAAATACATCCGCCACAATTTCTTCCGCCGCCTCCCGGGTACCAGCCAGATCGGCCGCAAAACGGACCAACCGGTTATAGAAATAGTCAAATAACGCACGGAAAGCCGACTGATCATCCGCCTCGCAAACTGACTGCCACAGGTAGTTTACTTCAGCGTCTTCCATACAATAGTTTTTAATAATGCATGCACCCGGTTAAACTACTCAAATTTTCCCGCAAAGCGATTTTTTTTCACGCAAAGGCGCAAAGCAGCAAAGGCGCAAAGGTTTTTTGTTAATTAGTAAGAAAACAAAGGAACGAAGATCAACAGTTGCTCTTCGCTCCTTTGCTTTCTTTGCTCACTTATGTAACCTTTGCGAGACTCCTTCGTTTTCTTATATTCGCTTCAATCATCTTTGCGCCTTTGCTGCTTTGCGCCTTTGCGTGAACTGCATGGATACTTCCCTGAAATACCCTAACTTCCGGTTATGAAAAACACCCTGCTGCTATTGTTACTATGCATAGGCAGCATCCGGGAGCTCACTGCACAAACGACTGAGAAATGCTGTGATAATGCCATCTGCAGAGCTAAAGCGGTCTCCTATGCAAACACCATATCTGCGCTCACGAAAACCCTCGGAAAATATCAGCCGCAGGACAGCGCCAACGAACAGCTGCTCTCACAGCTGAAACAAAAAAATCCTCAGGGCTACCGCGATTTTGTCCGCGTGAGCCGGCAAACCGCGACTTTCATTAACGACACCCTGAACGGTACCTGCTTCGCCGATGCCCTGCCGGACGATGAAGCCAATAACGTTTTTCAGTGGCTCGTTTATATGAACCGCTCCGGTATTGCCCATCCGGACTTTCCCTCATCTGAGTTCTGCAGCGGTTTTGAAAAAAGGTTGGAGCTTAGCCAGGGCGCGGCCAACATCTTCAGCAACCAGGTAGCCTACCTGGGTACCCTGCGGGGTTATCTTAGCTACACCTTCGCCCCGCCCGGTCAATGTGGTGGCAGGCTTCGCCTGATGGCTGGTCCCGCTGTTTTCCTCCGTGGCAATACTTTCTATACAACGCTCAGCACCCGGCTGGCCGTACGGGTGACCGATATCTCGGTAAAAAAGATACCCGTCGGCGTTGGTAACCTTAACGCTTATACGGAATATAACACCAGCTTCGTACATTTCAACCAGGTAGCATTGGGCGCCGAATTACAGCTGGGACCTTTCGGTATCAATCTGTCGGTCAACAATGAACTGAAATCCACCCGGATGGGCTTCGCCGTTGGCCTTGTCCTGTTTCATCAGCCTTTCAAAAAAAGATCATGAACGTACTTATTACCAGCGGTGGTGGTGCTAAAGGCGCCTTCAGCGTAGGCGCGCTCCGGCAACTGATGACCACCACCGGCATCCGCAACTTCGATCTCATCAGCGGTACCAGCACCGGCGCACTCATCGCCGCCATGGTGGCCGCCGGTAAAATACCGGAGGTCACAGATATCTACCTCAGTAACAGCAACGCGGATATTCTCAACAAACAAAATGCGATCGATAATATCATCAACAACAAACCTTACCTGTATGATACTACACCACTGGAAAACCAGATCCGGCAACAGATGACGGATGCAGCGTGGCATACCATACAACAGTCCCCTGCCCTGCTGTGCCTCAATGCGGTCTGCCTGCAAACAGGGCGGCTGACGGTTTTCTCCTCCCGGCCGCTGGCTGCCAATCCACATTATGACAACCTGGTTATCAGCACCACGGAAATGTTGGTGAAAGCATTGCAAAGCAGCAGCAACCAGGCCGTTTTTATGCCGCCCGTTACCATCAATGGCCTGCAGTACGTGGATGGCGGCAACCGCGAAGTCATTCCTACCCGCGCAGTAGTCAGCAACCTGCCACCGCAGCAGGAACACCGGATATACATCCTCAGTAATAATCCCGATGCCCAGCAACCAGGCACCGGCAACTATACCGCGCTGCTGGATGTGCTCATGCGGGCCGTCACCATTTTTATACAGGAGGTACGGGAAAATGATCTCGAAGTACTCAGCGCCTACAAACAGTCAGCCAGCACACCGGTGAAGGTGTATTATATCAGCCCGGAGGCTGAGCTGGACCCCGATTTCCCGACCGGCCTGCGGTTCGACAGACTGCTGATGCAAAGCTGGATGAAACAGGGACAACTGCGCGCCAAAACCATCCTGCAGCAGTCCCCCAACGGCAACTGGTGATCAGGATTACCAGGAATGCGCCACCAGCGGCTTTTCTTCAGCTACTTGTCACGATGGCTTCTCCGCTCTAACTGCCCATAGCAGTTTACGACAGCAGTTTTCCGGCGCCGACCCATTCCCTGGTCATGCATATCGTTGGTGCGATCATCCGTTGATCTACCCGTGCGTACGGATTCGGACATATCTGTTCCAAAAACGGACGCCCCTCCACCGCCACTTCCCCGCCAGGCAAAGGTTTCAATTATGGCACCTTCTTGGCGGAGCAGCTATCAGCAGGTTAAAATTCCAGATTATGCTGAAAAACTACTACGCCGCCATATTCCGCGGAATGGTCAAAAACAGGCTTTTCACTTTTGTGAATATCAGCGGACTATCTATAGGCCTTGCGCTGGGCATCATTTTTATCCTCTTTGTAAAAAATGAATTGCAGTTCGACCGGTTTCATCAGAACCTGTCCTCCATTTATGGCATCCTGATCAATGATACCAGGGAGAACGTGATGTATACCGGCTACACTACTACGCCCGCATTAGCCACCGCTATCCGCGACGGGCTGCCGGACGCCGATCATGTAGCCCGTATTGCCAATGGTGGCGATCAGCTGTTACATATCGGAGAGAAAAGCACTTACGAAAACGGGATCTATGCCGATCCTGATTTCTTCCACATTTTCCGGTTCCCCGTCATCGCCGGCGATCCGGTAGCAGCCCTTTCTGACCCCGGTTCTATCGTCATCTCCTCCAGCACCGCGCGCAAATTCTTTGGCACCGACGATGCTGTCGGCAAAGTATTCCAGCATAATCAGACACGTAGCCTGAAAGTAGGCGCCGTTATACAGGATATCCCCGAACACAGTACCCTTCGTTTTGATGTGGTATTACCCTACCGCCTCGTGGAACAACAGACGCCGGGTATATCAGACCGCTGGGATTATAATGCCATGCAGACTTTCATCACCCTCAAACCCCATGTTGATCCGAAGGTATTTAACGATAAACTCAAAAAACTAATCGGTACCCGTTACGGTAACAGCACCGCTTTTGCCTATCCCTTTGCTGACTTCCACCTCTATGGGAAATTTAAGAATGGGCGCCCCGCTGGTGGCAGAATACAGATTATCCAGTTCGCCGTTATTATCGGCATTTTTGTGTTACTGCTGGCCTGTATCAACTTTATGAACCTGGCTACTGCCCGCTCTGCCCAACGTGCCCGGGAAGTAGGCGTCCGTAAAACCCTTGGCGCCACCCGGCAGCAGCTTATATATCAGTTTCTCTCTGAATCCGTTGCCATGGCCCTGTTAGCCCTGGTGACAGGTATCATTCTGGCTAAACTGAGTATCCATGCGATGAATACCCTGCTCCGTACCCACCTGGTGATGGACCTGGCCAACTGGCAGCTGTGGCTGTCCATTGTTGGACTGGCGCTGATGACCGGCCTTATTGCCGGCAGTTACCCCGCTTTTTTCCTCAGTGCTTTCCGCCCTGTTAAAGTATTAAAAGGACAGGTACTCAGTCACCGTGGGAGCGCTATTTTCCGCAAAGGCCTCGTCACCTTTCAGTTCATGATTTCCATTTTCCTCATCATTACTACCATCGTTATATTCCGGCAGCACCAGTATGTACAGCAGCTTCCGATCGGCTATGATGCCGAAAACCTGATCGATATTCCCACCCGCGGCAATATGGCCGGCAGGTACAATACTCTCCGCGAAGCATTTCTGCAGATCCCGGGGGTGCAAAGCGTTTCCGCCGGCAATGATGACCTGGTGCGTTTCAACGGCGCTACCAATGACATGGTATGGCCTGGTAAAACCGCTGATCAGAACTTTATGGTCTGTCTCAGCCAGGTACAATACGACTGGATTAAAACAACCGGGCTGTCCCTCGCGGAGGGGCGGGACTTTAGCCGCGACTTCGGCGATACGCTGGGCTGTATCCTGAATGAGGCTGCCGTCAAAAAAATGGGATTAAAACCACCTATAGTGGGTACATTAATCGGCCAGAATATGGTCATCGGCGTAGTCAAAAACTTCTCTTTTAATGATCCGTTTGAAACCACTCCGCCGCTCGCCGTATTTCTCAATACCGGTACCCTGAATCATATTTTTGTGCGGCTCGTCAACGACGGGCAATGGAAACAACAGGTACAACAACTTGAAGCCGCGTTTAAGAAAGCGGCCCCAGGTTTTCCTTTTGAATTCCATTTTACGCAGGATGCACAGGAACGTAAGTTCCGGGGTATCCAATCCACCTGGCATATGGTCAGTGTGGTTGGTACGCTGGCTATTATCATTTCCTGCCTGGGGTTACTGGGGTTATCTACATTTATGGCAGAAAAACGTATCCGCGAAATTGGTATCCGTAAAGTTTTTGGCGCCAGTGTTACACGCCTGTGGCTGATGCTGTCAGCCGATCTGATGAAACCGGTATTCCTGGCCTTCCTGCTTGCCACTCCCCTGGCTGCCTGGGCCATGCAGGTGCTGTTACAACATATGGACTATCACATATCCCTTTCCTGGTGGATGTTTGTAATGGCCGGCCTGCTCGCCACACTGATAGCACTGCTGACGATCAGCTACCAGGGTATTAAAGCGGCAATGACCAATCCGGCCGACAGCCTGAAGGCAGAATAAGGATGAACCTACCCTGTAACCAGGAATAACCCTTTTCGTTTTAGCGATTTGAATTTGCATTCATTTGGGAGAAACAACCATTTTAGCCCAGGGCTACCTAGGTTACCCGGTTCCCTATGCCCCCAGCAAATACAACAGCTGATCTGCCTCTCCATTTTTTCCCGGCAGCACATGCAGATGCACTTCCAGCCCGGGCGTAACTGGATGTTCGGTCTGCCGCAACGGCTTCAGCAGATAAAGGGTATCACCCAAACGGATATACGTTTCCGGGCCGCTTTTCCGCCGTTGTAAGGGGTATAATATCTCTGTAATTTTTCCGATGACGATCGTTTTCTCCCGGTCGCGGTACTGATGCACCAGGTGTTTATCCGTTTCCGTTAACACCGCCGGCGCACTCACTGCCGGCGCATCGGGGTAAGTCGCCTGCAGCAACACACCGGTAACACTGATATGCAGCTGTACCCGCTCACCGGTAATTCCGGCGGCCCGCTCTATTACGCCCGGGTACCAGGACGGCAGCTGTTTTCCTAATACAGAAACACCCGGCAAAGGAACCGCTACCCGGTACACCTCGCCATTGTCGGCCACATAATCCACCCCGCCACGACCATTGGCCTGCAATGTTTTTAACGGCATTTCTATAATGCCCTTTTTCCCGTTGGCAATACTCCGCTCACTACGCCGCCGCATTAGCCACACCCCCCGCCACATAAAATAGCAAAGCGAGAACATCAGCAGGAATATTAGTCCTACTCCAATCGTAAAACCAGCTGCTTCCTGCAGCGGCATTATTAATAACAACCCAAATACCAGCGTAACCAGGGTAAAAAACAACAGCAACCTCAAACGGCGCCCCTTCACCTTCCCCAGGCTTTTCAGCAATTGAATATCCCTGTCAGTCAGTTGCGTTTCTTGTCTCGTCATACCGCGAAGGTACTAAAAGGAAACTGTCGGAATGATGATGGTATATCACGCCTGAAGTATCTTTGCAAAAAAGGAATTCATGACGGCTATACATATTATTCGCGCAACGACGGAAAATATCACACAACTACAACCCCTCGCCATCACCACTTTTAGGGAAACCTATGAAACCTTTAATACACCGGAAGATATGCGGGACTACCTATCCCGGTATTTTAATGAAGCGCAGCTGACACACGAAATCAATTCGCCGGACAGCAGCTACTACCTGGCTTTTCACCAGGACGCTCCCATCGGATACATCAAACTAAACACCGGCAACGCACAGACAGACCTCCGGGACCAAAACACCCTGGAAATAGAAAGAATCTATGTCCTGCAACAACACCAGGGACTGAAAGCCGGCAGGCAACTGCTGGATAAAGCCATCGCCGTAGCCCGGGAGAAAAAAGTCGCTTTCCTATGGCTGGGCGTATGGGATAAAAATGAAAAGGCACAAGGCTTCTATCGTAAACATAACTTCGTTCCTTTTGGGACCCATATCTTCCGCTTAGGTGCGGATGAACAAACGGATATCCTGATGAAACGGGATATATGGTCCTCCAGGGCTGAAACCCAGGACTAAGATGTCATTCAGTTTCCTTCAGATGAAGCGGCTATTCCGGGGTAATAGGGGAAATGTCTCTATTGCCCGTTCAAAACAACTGCGGGGATCACCGGCAATATTACCCCCGAAGGATGTGCCGCATCATGATATACCCGGATACCGGCTTTCTGAAAATCTTTATCCTGCGCCTCGTATATATTAATGAACTGCTGCGGATTCCTGTCGGCCAATGGAAACCAGCTGCTTTGTATCTGCACCATCATACGATGTCCTTTTAAAAAGGTGTGGGCAATATCGGGCAGGTCAAACCGTACCTGCTCCACTTTTCCGGGCGTAAATGCTTCCGGATGGGTGAAACTATGCCGGTAACGCCCCCGGAAAATCTCCCCACGGACCAGCATCTGGTAACCGCCCATCGGGTGCGGGCCGCCGGCGTCACGGGTTTTATTAGGCTGCGGCGCCCCGGGATAACTGAAATCATCCGGAAACACATCAATGATCTTCACCACAAAATCGGCATCGGTACCGGTAATGCTTACACGAAGATCCGCTGTAACGGTACCGCCTATACTTACTGCTTCGGTAAGCGGCGCGGTTTCAAACGTCAGCACATCCGCCCGGCGGGCAGCAAAACGCTGATCATCGGTCATATAGTCACGGGTACGGACATAATGCACCTCACCGGTATAAGGCACCGGATGGGCGGGATCACTGATATACTCACTGTAGGGCTTCGTTGCACCGGCAGGCGGCGTCCATCCCAGCGCGCAGCCGGGCTGCAGGTACAATGACTTGTACTGCACTGCTGCGGATGGCCAGGCGGTAAACTGCCGCCAGCGGTTCTCCCCGGTGAAAAAGATGGTTGCTTCCGGCAAATTTGCCAGCGACCCTTTGTCTTTGAGATAATAATTAAAGAAAGGTACCTCTATATGTTCCTGGTACCAGGTGGCCGTATTACCGCCAAATTGTACATTGCCTAACCGCGAGCCGTCAGAGGATGCCCACTGTCCATGATACCACGGGCCCATCACCAGTTTATTAAAATGGGTGGCCGGCTTTTGTTGTTCAATCGCTTTGTACAAGTTCCAGGCGCCGTAACAATCTTCTGCATCAAAAAGCCCACCCACCACTAATATCGCCGGTTGTATACGTCCCACATGCTGCCTCGGATCACGGGCCTTCCACCAGTCGTCATAGTTCGGATGGACCATCAGCTCTTTCCAGAACGCGAGACTATCGCCGGTTAGTTTGGTGAAATTAGGGATGGCGCCTATCTGCAGAAAGGTCTGGTAGTTATCGGCGCAGGGTAACTGCAACGCCTGTACGGGCGCGACCGATATCGGCCGCGGATGCGGATACCCGAACCCTTTGGTATAAAACCCGAAACAGTCCATCAGGAAAAAGGCGCCGTTATGATGGAAATCGTCGCCATGAAACCAATCGGTCACCGGCGCCTGCGGACTGGCAGCCTTCAACGCGGGATGCCCGCATAATGCGCCCATGGTAGTGTAGAAACCGGGATAGGAAATACCGAAAAGCCCCACCCTCCCGTTATTGTGCGATACGTGCTGCAACAACCAATCGATAGTATCGTAGGTATCACTGGCTTCATCAGTAGCGGTTCCCTTTTTATCCGGATTAAAGGGACGGATGTCGGCAAACTGCCCTTCGCTCATCCAACGGCCACGCACATCCTGCATCACAATGATATAACCCTCACGGACATACTGATGCCAGTAGGAATTCCACAGGTTGGGCGACAAAGCCGCGCCATAGGGCGCACAGGAGTAAGGTGTGCGGGTCATGAGTACCGGATGCCGCTCACTGCTATCCACAGGCTGGTAAATAACGGTGAACAATTGTACCCCATCACGCATACGGATATACTGTTCTTTTTTGACATAGTGGGTATGTACCCATGCAGAGTCCCCGGCGGTCCGCGCGGCTGCTGTCAACGACAGCAGCACGCACAACACGCCGGCATAAATATGTTTCATGGTTCCCCTGTTTATCCGCCGCTAGTACCCTTTGTTCTGCGGGAAATTGGCGGGATCGTTGTGTATATTGATTTCACTTTGCGGTATCGGAAACAGCAGGCGATCGGCATTCAGTACCGGTGTGGTCAGATTATACTCCTGTTTCAGGTATGCCTGCAACACGGCCACCCCGTTGGTACTACGCGCCAGATCAAACCAGCGGTCATTTTCAAAAGCCAGCTCCACACGCCTCTCCTGGAAGACAGCCGCCCGGAAACTAGCCTGGTCCGGCAAATCGGCCGGCTTCTTTTCCGGCAAACCGGCACGGGTACGGACAGCATTCAGGAAACCGAAAGCGGTCCCTACGCCGGTAGCAGGATTGTACCCCTGCTCATTAAGCGCTTCTGCCTGTAACAACAGGATGTCGGCATAACGCAATACAGGGAAATTACTGCCGCCATCATTGGTAGCACCCGGTACATCCAGGTATTTTTTGACATAGTTGCCTTTGACTACATTGGTGGCACTGTTGTTATAGGTAGTATCGAGCGATACGCCCAAACGTTTGTCGCCCGACTCGTAAGCGGCCACCAGGTCATGTGTAGGCCTGTTGTTATTGGAGCCGCCATACAATACACCATTATAATAGAAAGACACCGGCACCATATCGGCGAAATAGTTGTTCCCCTCAGATGGATTAAGCCCTTTTTTGTAACGCACGGCAAACAATATTTCTGAATTCACCACATTGGCCGGTTTGTAGAGGTCTGCGTAGTCGGTGAGCAGATTGTAACCGGTAACATTTTTCAGGGCTGCCAGCGCGTCATTCCATTTTTTCTGCGTCACCCGCACTTTACCTAACAATCCCCAGGCGCTGCCGGCTGTAGCCCGGCCATAGTCGTTGACGTTAGTATATACAGCCGGTAGCAGCGAGGCTGCCGCTTGCAGATCGTTTTCTATCTGGCCGTACACTTCCGCTACGGCATTCCTTTTATGATTCAAAGCCTGTGAGGTAGTTTCCATTTTGGTGACCAGCGGCACCGGACCGTATAGCCGTACCAGGTTGAAATAAGACAAGGCCCGCAGGAACAGGGCTTCTCCTTTATACTGCTTCTTCGACGCATCAGGAATGGCTGACGCATCTATCTGGTCCAGCACGGCGTTGGCGCGGGTAATGATCACATAGGCGCCGGCATAACCATCGCTGACAAAAGGGTTGGTGGTGACTTCGGTAAAGAAATCAATCTGGGAAGCAACACCCGCCAGCGCTCCACGGTCCCAGATATCGGTGTTGTCGCTGCGTACTTCCATCAGGTAATAGTAAGTTTTACCGTAAGTCTGGTTACTCTGTAACCCGTCGTATATCGCATTAACGCCCTGCTCAAAGTCGGACGCGGTTTTAAAGAAAGTGGACGTTGTTTGGTTGGACTGTGGCGCCAGGTTGATAAAATCCTTGCTGCAGGCACTGAGGGTAAGTATTCCCAACAACGGTAATATATATGGATGTTTCATATAGCCCTGATTTTAGAATGAAAGATTTAAGCCGGCGATATAAGTCCTTGGTAACGGGTAGGTACCATAGTCCTCTCCCTGCGACAGCGGACTGTCGGGCCGGGCATTTACCTCCGGATTATAACCGGTATAATGTGTCCAGGTGTAAATGTTCTGCCCGGATACATATAGCCGCAATGCATTTACCTGGTTGCCCAACAGCTTTTTATTAAAAGTGTAGCCGATGGTCAGGTTACGTAAACGCACAAACGAACCGTCTTCTACATGGAAAGAGCTGATCTGCGCACTGTTGGCGTTGGTAACACGGTTGGCGCGCATCACGTTGCCATTGCCGGGGTCGCCGGGAGATTTCCAGTAAGCCAGGGCATCGGCCATCTGGTTGGCGTTACCTTCCATATTAAAGATAAAGCGGCGTTGCAGGTTCAGGATCTCGTTGCCGTGTACACCCTGCAGGGAAAAAGACAGGTCGAAACCCTTGTAACGGAATTCATTGGTGAGTCCCCAGATAAAGTCCGGGAAATAGCTGCCGATGGCGGTACGGTCGTTGGCATCAATCTTTTTATCGTCATTCACATCCACAAAACGACGGTCGCCGGGTTTGGCAGTGGCGTAATGCGGGTAACTGTTGATCTCATCCTGGTTTTTAAACACGCCGCCGTTTACATAACCATAGTAGCTGCCAATCGGTTGTCCTACCGCCGTGATGAACAGCTGGGAGATAGTGCCGTTACCCCCATCAGACAGGATCGGGGCATTGCCGGGCCCCAGCTGGAGCACCTTGTTTTTGTTGGCCGACAGGTTAAAGCTGGTTGTCCAGCTGAAAGGGCCGGTAAAATTGCGGGTGGTAAGCCCGAACTCCACCCCGCTGTTCTGCACCTTGCCTACGTTTTTCAGCGCGGTAGCAAAACCGGAGCTAAACGGCACAGGCACATTCAGCAACAGGTCGGAGGTGGTGGCTTTATAATAGTCGGCGCTGAGATAAATACGATTAGTAAAGAGACCAAGGTCCAGCCCAACGTTGAACTGTTTGGTCTTTTCCCAGGTCAGGTCCGGATTGGCCGGCTGTGCCAGACCGGCGCCATTCACCACATTGCCATTACCGGCGCCCAGGATATAGTTGTTGGAGGCCAGCAGGTCGTAGGAGGCGTAGTTAGCGATCTGGAAGTTACCGGAGGTACCGTAGCTCACGCGGGCTTTCAGTTCGGAGATGACTGGCACTTTAAAGAAGGCTTCGTTGCTGATGAGCCATCCGCCCGAGATAGACGGGAAATAGCCCCATTTGTTATTGGCGCCGAAGCGGGAAGAGCCGTCTGCCCGGATACTGGCGCTCACGAAATATTTGTCGTCGTAGTTATAGTTGGCACGGCCCAGGTACGAGAGCAGCGACCATTGGGAGGTATTGGAAGTACCGCTGGTGATGGTAGCCGCATTAATCGTATGTACGGCATCGTTAGGGAAGCCGGTACCGACAGTTTCATTGGCTTTGGTCGTGTTTTTCTGGGAGGTGTAGCCGGCCAGCACATCGAAACGGTGTTTGGATGTTTCAAAGTGATAGTTGAGTGTATTTTCCCAAAGCCAGTTCACCGACTGCGCCGTTTGTGCGGAGCCTTTGGGCACCGTAGGCGCTGCCTGCTGGATAGGTTTGTAGCTGCCCAGGGTGGAAGGCCGGTAATAGTTGCGGTTGAAATAGTTGATATCAGTACCGAAGAAGGTTTTGAAGGTCAGCCCTTTGATAATGGTGTATTCTCCGTAGATATGCCCGAGGTTGCGCACATGGTCCAGCTTATCTTCTATCTGTGTAGCCAGGGCGACGGGGTTTTCACCACCGGAATAGCCATAGGCCCAGGTATTTTGTTTATTGGTGGCCAGGGAACCATCGGGATTATAAACCGGGAAGATGGGCGCTGCTTTCAGCGCGTTACTCAGGATACCGTCGAAAGTCCAGGGGCCTTCACTGTTGATCAGGTCATAGTGATCGAAGGTGGGATTCAGGGAGAGGCCAACTTTCAGACGGGACGTGAGGTTGGCCGTCAGGTTGGCGCGCACCCCATATCTTTTATACCCTGAAGCGATAACGATCCCCTTTTGATCGAGGTAATTGCCGGAGATATAGTACTGGAATTTGTCGTTGCCTCCGGAAGCGGAGAGGGTGTGGTTTTGCACCGGCGCCTGGCGGAATACGGCATCCTGCCAATCGGTGTTCACCAGTCCCTGCTCACCTTTGAGGTACGGCAGTATTTCCGGTGGTATCTGGTAGTTGGAGTTGCCGCGGGTGGCGTTGTCGTCGTTGATGCTGCCGGTAGGTTTGGCATCCAGGTAGGCGTTGTTTTTAGCGTCGTAGGAGAGTTTGGCCCACTCGTAGGCATCCATCATCTTGATTTTTTTGCTTACCTGCTGAAACCCGCCATAGGCGTTATAGCTGAAAGAGGGAGGCCCTTCTTTTTTTCCTTTTTTTGTGGAGATGAGCACTACCCCGTTAGACGCCCGGGAACCATAGATGGAAGCGGCAGAGGCGTCTTTCAGTATTTCGATGGACTCAATATCGTCGCTGTTGAGGGTACTCATAGGGTCGGGCGATTTCTGAAAGGAGGCCTGGCCGGTGATGCCGACAATGTCTGTCGTGCCCTGGAGGTTCTTCAGGTCGTTGGATAACGGGAACCCATCTACGACATACAGCGGATCGGTGCCGGCGGAGATGGAGTTGAGGCCCCTGATGCGGACGCTGAGGCTCCCGCCGGGAGCGCCGGTGTTCTGGATTACCTGTACACCTGCCACTTTGCCGGCTATCGCCTGTGCAAAGCTGGATACCGGCTGATCTTTCAGTTCAGCCGCGCGGATAGAGGCTACCGCGCCGGTTACCTCCCGGCGGCGTTGCACGCCGTAGCCCACTACCACTACCTGGTTGAGCGAGGAAGCCGATTCTTTCAGGGTGACCGTCAGCTGTAGCGGCGTACCGGCTTTGACGGTGTACCCCGTGAGTACCTGTGGCTCCAGGCCCACGAAAGTAATGCGGAAAGTGTAGGGGCCGCCGGCCGGCAGGTTGGGAAATTGAAATACACCGGTAGCGTCGGTTTGTGTAGAAGTGGCGGCGCCGGTGGCCGTGTTGGTGGCGGTAACCGAAGCACCCGGCAGTGCTTCGTTGCGGTCGTTGCGTACGGTACCGCTTACGCCTGCACGCTGTTGCGCCAGCAAAAACATCGGAGACATGAAGGTCAGTACCAGCAGGGTGACAGCCCATGTCCGTTTGCGTGCATTCCTGTAAAATAAGTCCATAGGTAACTTTTGGTTTATACAAATGAGTGACTTTACCAGGCGGCTGGTAATAGGTCCGGTGGTAACCGCTTGACAATCTTCTTTGAAAAAATGAACGGCGCAGGGGTGCCAGCGCGATAACAGCACAACATGATAGCAGGGGATATTATTTCAACATTTCTGCCCTGAAACAGCATAAAATTGCCCAACATTTTCCAGGGTTAAAATGTTCAGTTTAGTCTCTGCGTACAGGCGGTACTGTTATATTAATATGTCAACTGCGATCGATTCCGGTTGTTGCAATGCTGCCCTTTTGTCAGCCGCTTGATGCGTGTTCTGTAAGCGCAATAAAAGTACTCACAAGTTTTTAGTCTACCAAATTTATAGACTTTTAACTTTTCATGTATGCCCTGGTAAAGGATGAACGGCTGTCTTTTTAAAAACTTCCAAAGGACTTTATCAATTTAAATATAATTATTATATTCGTGAAAATATATATACGCAATGACCGCAATCAGTCATGAGAACCTGCTCGGGTTGGGTTTCGTTTTTCAACCATCAAAAAGGTCGTATAAAATTGAAATCGGGGGGTCAGCATTTGGGGTAGTAGAGAGTGGTACCCGGTGGTTATTTTCACCTTTACCGATGGAACATGTCTCCCTCGTCACCGTCACCTCACTGGAAGAACTGAACGACCTGGTATTTGCCGAAACAGGCGTCAGACCAGGAGCCGGAGAAACGGTATAACAACAATTTACAGTATTTATTTGAAGTTTTACTTCACTTTAAACAAATCACATAAAACAATTGATAATCTGCTAGTTATAATAGAACTATATAATCAGCCTATATACAAAAAATGCAGGTCTAAAAAACCTGCATTTTTATTAAGTACTACATAAAAAATGGCTTATTTCAGCCATTTTTGGAGGTCATTCAGGAAAGAAGTTTGCTGATCAGCGAACACATTATGCCCCGCCCCGGCCAAATAATCGATCCTGTCCTGACCAATAATTTCCGTTACCGCTGCGACCTGTTTTTCAGAAAACAGTCCATCCTCCTTTCCATAAATCGCATACACTTTTACCTTCTTTGCTACCAGGTTTTTAAGCTCCGGCAACATGTTCAAAGTAGTGTAATGTTCATGCTCCGCATAACCGATGGGCGCCCAACGGGTCATCTGGCTACCGTACTTTTTGACCAGCGAATCTTTTTTCGTTTCCTGATAAATGGCTTTCGCTTCTTCAGAAAAATGTACCGGACCATATAGTCCGTTCATCATAGCGTGACCCAGCGTATAGGAGTTATATGCCAAACCGGCAGTATCCATTTGTTCGATCATGGCTACATAACGGAGGTTCATACTGTCTTTTTTTTGCTCATATATGTCCTTCACTTTTGCGAGCACAGTACGGTAAGTTTCCTGGGCACTCAGCAGGGCATCTGCCAATACAATGGCATCTACCGAAGCAGCATGTTTTGCTGCATAACGCAGGGCCAGCACCCCGCCAAAACTATGACCCAGCAAAACGGCTTTTTTGAGTTGATAGGTCTTATACAGTCCTTCGATGTCGGCCAGCGCTTCATCGAAAGTGAACTTCGCGGTGCTGTCGGGCGAACGACCTTCCCCCCTGCGGTCATACACGATCACAAAGAAACCCTTGCCGGCCAGCCGGGCGGCGGTAGTAGCTTCAAAAAATACAGCGTTGTACCCCGGACCGCCATGCAGGAAAATAACGGGCTTGTCTTTCGGGCGGCCATAAGTTTTGACATATAAAGTTTGGGCATGCGCCTGGAACAAAGCCAGGCAAAACAGGGCGGTAAAGAGTTGTTTCATGGAACGTAGCGCGGGATTTTACGGGGCGAAAGTAGGAAAAAAACAGCACTGTCATTCCCACACCTTACATTTGTGGTTTAACATATATTATGAAAGCTAAAATTTGTATAACCTCCCTTGTGCTGGCTGTATTATGCCTGTCTTTCTCCACATTGGCCAGGAAACAGTACTGTAACAACCGTTTCCAGTTCTGTATGGAATACCCGGAAGATTTTAAAGCCGATGGCGAATCCGGTAACGGTGACGGTCAAACATTTTCTGCCCGTAAAGGCACGGCTAAAATATGGGCCTGGGGCAACCTGGTGATGGACCCCTCCGAACTTTACGATGATGTAAAACCGGGTACTGACCCACTGCAGTATAAGTTTAAATCCGCTATAGAAGGGATAAAAGTGGCCTATAAAGTCATTAAACTCAACTTCTACATCTTTTCGGGTACCAATGAAAAAGGCGATATCGTTTACTGTAAAACCGTCAAACACAAAATCAATTATATGGGCAGTGCTGATTCAGAGGTATTTCAGACCATCATGATCATTTACCCGGCAGCCGAACAAGATAAGTATAAAGATTATTGCAGCTACATCGCGGGAAGCCTCAAATAAAAGAGGCTCCCCGTTTTTTCTCCCCAATTATTACTACCTTCCCGTCTGAACGAAAACAACCAAAGTCAAAACTGTTACCACGTGAATATGAACAGGACCGGCCAAACCGTCCTGATAAACAGCTGAATAATCCGGGATGAACAATGAACCAGCAACTTTCAGTAACCAGCCACCTGCAGATACTGCCAATACACTGCTGTGGGAAGAAGTGCGCCGCGATAATCAGGAGGCACTGGTAGCCCTATACGAAAAAATGTACCTGTCCCTCGTTAACTACGGTATCCGTAGCTGCGGAGACGCTGAACTCACCAAAGACGCTATCAACGACGTTTTCCTGGAGATATGGGACAAACGGCAACAGCTGCATACCGTCCGGAATGTAAAATCTTACCTTTTCACCTACCTGCGCCGCAAGATATTTGCCGGTATCCGTAAGACAGAGCAAACCGGTCAGGCTGCCGACGCCTTCGCCACCGAAGCACCGTTTGAACTGTCCTACGAAGCCCGTATTGTGGCTGTACAAACCACCGAAGAACTCCGGCAGAAAGTACGCCGGGCCATTGCACAACTCACTCCCCGCCAGCAACAACTGGTGGAGCTCCGTTATTTTGAGGGTCTCCCGATGGAGGAAGTCGCCCGCCGCACCGGCATCACCACCAAAACGGCCTATAATACCCTGGGCGCTGCCCTTAAATTATTATCCGCCGTTTTCTCCCTGTTGCTGCTCTTACATATTAAATCACTCCGTGCCCTGCCGGCACAGGACGTGACTATGAGCCTGCATAAAGGCGGTCCCGGTAACAGACCGCTACCCGTTAACCTCTATTTAAACATGGTTAACACCTTGCAATAGCGCCTTGTATCTTCCTTTTTCCTTCTACCAAAAAAAAACTTTGCCATTCTTTGGGAATAACCCGGGGTTCTGCACACTATATCATAGCAACACGTCATGGAACACTTATTTACCACCGCTGAAGATTTTTTACAGGACGATTCCTTTCTGCGTTTCTGCATGGGCGTTAGTGAGGAAGATACCCGTTATTGGGAAAACTGGCTCCGGGAACATCCGGAACGCGAAGCTCCCTTTCAGCAAGCCCGCAAAATATTTGACATCCTCAACGGGCAACAGGGACAACTACACGCTGCCGTTGGCCAGTTCAGGACGTTGCTGGGAGCACACGTAGCCAATACCACGGCTACCCTTCCTGTCCGCGGCCGGCAACGCCGGCTTCAATGGTGGCATGCCGCCGCCGCCGCACTGCTGTTGCTTACCGCCACCGGTGGCTGGTACCAGTATAGCCGTTACCGTAACCAACAGCACCTGGCTGTCGCACGCCTCCACGATGCACTGCCCGGTACATCCAAAGCCGTACTTACCCTGGCAGACGGCACTACCGTCCCCCTCGATTCTACCGGCACCGGCCGCTTCGAGGAAAAAGACGGTACCCGTATCAACAAAGGTCAGGGCGCCCTTGTCTATAATCACTCCGGCAATGCCGCAGCAAAAATACTATTCAACACCCTGGCTACGCCCCGTGGCGGCGAATACCAGGTCACCCTTCCCGACGGCAGCAAAGTATGGCTTAACGCCGCTTCGTCGCTCCGCTTCCCTACCCGCTTTGCCGGCAATGACCGCACTGTGTACCTTAACGGGGAAGCCTACTTTGAAATAACACCCGACGCACATCAACCATTCCATGTACAACTCAGTGACGGCCAGCAAATCACCGTACTGGGCACCAGTTTCAACGTTATGAATTATGCCGATGAAACCAACATCACCACCACCCTGGTCACCGGGAAAGTTATGGTATCCCAACCCGGCGGACAACAGGCTATCCTGGCCCCCTCCGAACAGGCGGTCATTGTTAAAGGAGAAAACCGTATCACGGTATCCGAAGCCGACATCGATAAAACCATCGCCTGGAAGACAGGGATGTTTGAGTTTGAAAACGACGGCCTGCCCGCTATCATGCGACAGCTCGCCCGGTGGTACGATGTGGATGTGATCTATAGCGGCGATATTCCACCACTGCACTATTCCGGTTCTATCCGTAAACAGGCTACCCTGTCACAGGCCTTACGCATCCTGCAGACAGCCGGTATTCAATATTCCATCACCAACAAAACTATCACCATCAGGAACATTTAGGGATTTACGGATTTTTTGATTTACGGATTTCGGGGATTTTGATTTTCGTGAACACTCATGAAACAAGTAAATCAGGGTATTCATCCCCGAAATCCGTAAATCAAAAAATCCGTAAATCCCTAAATAAAAAAACCGGGCCTGTCGCCACATGCCCGGTCATAAAGTTCTGGCAAAACAAAAAAACATCATTGTCGTAAAGCCTTATTGCTCACCAAAAACCTAACAAAGTTATGCCATTTAGAAATGCCGTCAAACACCGGTGGTCCCCGGTGTGCGCGCAAATGCTCAAAATTATGAAGCTAACTGCTTTTCTGATGCTGGTGCTCGCCCTGCAGGTCAGTGCCACCGGTTACTCGCAAAAGCTGACCCTGGACATGCATCGGGTGCCTCTCACGAAAGTGCTCCGGGAGATCAGAAAACAAACCGGCTATACCTTTTTTTACAATAATGAAATGCTTAAAACGGCCGACAAGGTGTCCGTTTCCGCTAACCAGGCCAGCCTGGAGGAGGTGATGGCCCAGGTATTGGCCGGCAATACGCTTAACTACAGCGTGGTAGATAATACCATCATCCTCTCGGTGAAGACCGGCGGCACGGAAGTGAAGCCGGTAGCTAATATTTCCGTGTTTGGCCGTATCACCGATGCCCTCACCGGTGAACCGCTGACCGGCGCCTCGGTTAAACTCAAAGGCACCTCCAAAGGTACCAGCACCGATGCAAAAGGTAACTTCACCCTGGAACTGCCCGATGGTGGCGGTACGCTGGTAATCTCCTTTATTGGTTATGAAACCATCGAGAAAAACGTAACACAGGCAGGTCCGCTCAATATCTCCCTTCAACAAAAAGCCGTGCAAACGGAAGAACTGGTGGTAGTAGGCTACGGTACCCAAAAAAGGAAAGACGTGACTGGCTCCGTTTCTTCCGTACGCGTGAACACCATCAGCGCCAATGTCTCTAAAAATATCAGCAGCGCCATCCAGGGACGCGTGCCCGGCGTGTCAGTAGAATCCGCCAGCGGCGCTCCCGGCTCCGGCCTCAATATCACCATCCGTGGTCTTAGCACCCTGGGCAACAATGCCCCGCTGTTCATCGTGGACGGTGTTTTTGTTAACAGCATCGACGGCGTAAGTCCCAACGATGTGGAATCCATCGAAGTACTGAAAGATGCGGCTACTGCCAGTATCTACGGTTCCCGCGCGGCCAACGGCGTAGTCATCGTTACCACCAAAGGCGGCTTAAAAGAAACAGCGCCCAAACTGGAAATAGACAGCTGGTTCGGCGTGCAGTCCGTTCCCAGGAGAATGAGCCTCCTCAACGGCGAACAATGGACTAAACTGATGCAGGCCAATATGACCGGCATCCCCGATTACAACGGCGTTAACAGCAACTGGCAAGACGCTATCTTCCGCCAGGCTGCCATTACCCGCACTAACGTTAACTTCAGCGGCGGCTCCAAAAACTTCACCTACAACCTCTCCGGCGGATACCTGAAAGAAAACGGCGCCATGATCAACACCGACTACTCCGCCGCCAACTTCCGCGTGAAAACACAATACGAAAAAGGCCGCATTAAGATAGGCGAGACCGTTATCATTAAAAGAGGGGTCAGCCGGCTGGCGCCCGGCGGAGGCGACCAAACCCACAGCCTCGTAGGCAGCGCCCTTGTTATGCCAGCTACCGTGCCGGTATACGATCCTTCCCAGGACCTCGGCGGATACGGCAGAAGACCGGTATATATGAAAAACCTGTCCAACCCCGTAGCCCTGCTGGAACAAATCGACAAAAACGCCAAAGACCTGAACCTGCTGGCTAACGCTTTCGTGGAAGTGAAAATCATTGATGGACTACGGTACCGGTTCAACGTAGGTTTGACGGAAACACAAGGTTATACCCGCACCTATACCGGTGTTTACAACGATGGTAACGCCGCCAATACCCTGCCCGATCTGCAGGAAGGCAGCTCTATTGCCAATTCCTGGCTGGTAGAAAACACCCTCAGCTATACCAAAAAACTGGGTAAACATAACCTGGACGCTGTTGCGGGTTATACCGCCCAGAAAAACACCTACTCCGGTTTCAGCGCTTCCCGCAATGATCTGCCGGTAGGTACTTCCGTACTGGGCGCTGGTACCGCCGCCTCCCAGAAAAACGATGGCAGCGCTAGCGTCAGCGCTATCCTCTCCACTTTCGGCCGTATCATGTATAACTACGACTCCAAATACCTGCTGACCGCCTCTATCCGGAGAGATGGCTCCTCCCGTTTTGCACATGATTACCAGTTCGGTTCCTTCCCGTCTTTCTCCGCCGGATGGAACATTCACAACGAAGCATTTTTCTCCGGCCTTCGTAATGTAGTCAGCAACCTGAAACTGCGTGGCAGCTGGGGCGTACTGGGTAACCAGGAAATCGGTAACTACCTCACACAGTCTGCTATTACCAGTGGTATCAACTACGTACAGGGCACCGCGTTATGGCCCGGGGGCACCGCCAGTGCTTACGCATCGCCCACGGACCTGTCCTGGGAAGAAACCAAAATCATCAACGGTGGTATCGACGCGGGTTTCCTCGATAATAAATTGTTCTTCATCTTTGAAGTGTTCCGTAAAAAAACCAGCGGCGTATTGCTGGGCGTACCGTTCCCATTGTCGGTAGGTAAAACGGGTACGCCTACACTCAATGCCGGCGAAATCGAAAACAAAGGATTTGAAGCTTCGCTGGAATATGCCAATCAAACCAACAGCGGTCTCAAATACCGCGTGATGGCCAGCTTATCGCATACCGCCAATGAAATGACCGCTATCTCCATCGGTAGCGGCAGACAGGAATTCGGCGATATCTCCAGAGCCCGCGTAGGCGCACCGATCGGCTCCTTCTTCCTCATCAAAACCGATGGCATCTTTAATTCAGAAGAGGAGATCAAAGCCTACAAAAGCAAAGATGGCAGCCTTATCCAACCCGATGCCAAACCCGGCGACATCCGTTTCGTAGACTATAACGGCGATGGTAAAATCGATAACCAGGATGTGCAGAACCTGGGCAGCCCCTTTCCTAAAATGACCATGGGCCTGTCCGCTAACCTCTCCTACAAAGGGTTTGACCTGGCGCTGTTCCTGGAGGCGATCACCGGCAACAAAATCTATAATGGCAGAAGACAATGGATGGAGAAGATGACGGAAGTAACCAACTTCTCTACTTCCGTACTGGATGCCTGGACACCGGAACATCATTCCAACTTCCCCCGGTTCACCCTCTCCGATCCTAACAACAACAAAAGAGAAAACAGCGACAGATGGCTGGAAAACGGTTCCTACCTGCGTTTCAAACGCCTGGAAATAGGTTACACGGTACCTTCTGCCCTCACCCACAGATGGGGTATCGACAAAATCCGCGTGTTCGGCTCAGCAGAAAACCTGTTCACCATCACCGGCTACAAAGGCTACAATCCCGACCTGGGCGGTATGATGTACAAAGTGAACAGCACCGATGAGAGCCCCAATGTGCTCTCCCGCGGTATGGACAATTCCTGGGATGCCTATCCCCTGTCACGCACCTTCCTGCTGGGTCTGAACCTTTCCTTCTAACCATCCAAAATGTTGTACGCAATGAAAAAATCCTTCAAATATATCGGCGCACTGGCCCTGACGATGGCGCTGGCCAGCAGTTGCAATGAACGCAGCTTCCTGACACAAACAGATCCCAACAGGATCACCGAAAGCAATTTCTGGAAAGATGAAAGCAGCCTGAGCATGGCGCTGGCAGCCACTTACAGCCCGCTGCGCCTGCCTCTCTATGGTTATTGGGGTGCTTTCACCGGTGTACAGGATATCAACGCGCTCGGCGACGACGTGTTTACCCTCCCCGGCGAAGAACCGCCTACCTGGGCCATCGCTTCCTATACCAACGATGAAAACAACAGCGATGCCGCCGATATCTTCGAGAAAACCTATTGGTGTATTCACCGGGCCAACCTGATACTGGCCCGTATAGACCAGGTGCCCATCGATGGCGCTAAGAAAGATATCTATATCGCGGAAGCAAAATTCCTCCGTGGCCTCTCTTATTTTATACTGGCTTCCAACTGGGGCGGGGTGCCTTTGCGTACCATGCCCGTTGAAACTACCAATGAATACGCCGCTCCCTGCGCCAGCAAAGAAGAAGTATGGCAACAGGTAATCAGTGATCTGAGTGCCGCTAAAGACAAACTGCCGGTAACACGCGATCCGAAGGAACAAGGCAGGGCCACCAGTGGCGCAGCCATTGGCTTCCTCGGTAAGGCTTACCTGTATATGGAGAATTATCCGCTGGCAGAAACGACATTAAGCCTGCTGACAAAAGCGCCGTTTAACTACGGACTGGTCGATAATTTCGAAGATAACTTCACCGACCGTAATGAGTTCAATAAAGAGTCCATCTTTGAGTGGGTATGCGCACCGCTGGGTGATCCCTACGGCCCCTGGGGCGCGGAAACAGCCAATTCGCCTATGTTTAATTACATCCCGCAATTCATCGGCCCCCCGGCAGGTGGCGGATGGTTTAAATACGTACCCTCCAACTACCTCGTATCCCAGTTCGTAAAAGAAGTCCGTCCCGCTGGTTCCGATACCAAATTCGACAAACGGATGTATGCCACCCTGACCTGGAAACGCTCTACACTGGGTGAAACTGATACCACCTGGTACAACGGTAAAACATTTGATGAGCTGTGGAGTTCTGCCCGTTCCAAAATTGTGCGCCTCTATCCGGATACCAAGCTGGATACCGTTACCAACGGACGTTTCCTCATTAAAAAATACACCGGTGCGTGGCGTAATGTGCCCGATGCCGACAACTACTGGGGCGCCACTCCTTCCACCGCCAATTATCGCGTGATGCGTTTTGCGGAAGTACTGCTGATGCGTGCAGAAGCAGCTACCCGTAACAACCATCCCGATATAGCGCTGGCAGACATCAACCAGATACGGACCCGTGCCGGTCTGGCTACAAAAACGGCCGCTGACCTGGCCTCTCCTGATCAGCTGATGGCGGAGATAGACCACCAGAAACTGCTGGAGCTGTTCTACGAACAAAACAGGATCTATGACCTGCGCCGCTGGAATAAATCCGCCGCTCAACTGGCCTCCGTGCTGACCGCCCACGAAAAACAAGGCGCCAACACCTTTAAGCCGAAACATTATGTATTCCCGATTCCGGCCAGGGAGCTGAATGCCAATCCCAAAGCCACACAGAGCGATCTGTGGAAATAAATGATATCGGCCCCGGTTTCCCGGGGTTAATATGCCCGGGGAAGCCCGGGGCCGATATATCCACGTCTTTATAGCGCCACCTAACCAGCTAACTATCATGCACACACGCCTGTTTTGTCTGCTGCTCCTGTTCTGCAGCTGTACCGCCCGCACCATCCACATCAAAATGGATGTGCCATCTGCCCTCCAGGACCAGCTGAAAGTAACCTCCGCACCCGGTGATAGTTTGCCGGAAACTTTCCGTAAGGGTTACCTGTTGCTCAACCGGCGCGATGATCCAGGTATGATTTATCTCGTCAACGCAAACGGCCGTATCGTCTGGTACCACCAGGTAAAAGGTACCGGTTTCAAAACCGCGCACCTGACCGGTCAGCAGACTTTCCTCTGTATTTTAGGAGATAAGACCATGCCTACCAGTTATGGCAACGAGATACTGGAGATTGGTTTGAATGGCGATACACTACTGCATTTAAAGAAGGGCCAGCAGGACTTTACCAGTGACGTGCATCATGAAGTACTACGTAAAGGCACCAACGAAATTGTGGCCCTTACGTCCGTAGAAAGAATAACAGACCTCTCCCTGCAGGGCGGCAGTGAGCAGGATACCGTCAAAAGCGATGGCATCGTAGTATTTGACCACCAGGGCCGCCGCCGCTGGCAGTGGACGGTATTTGACGCGCTGGAACCTACTGCCGATACAACCATCCTGCGTACGCGCCACGACTGGATGCACGCCAACAGCCTGTCTTTCGACAAAGATAGCAACTACCTTATTTCGTTTTACAACAACGGTCAGATATGGAAACTCAACGCCCAAACCGGTAAGGTAATGTGGAAGTTTGGCCGGGGCGGCGATTTTTCCATTCCTGATTCCGCCGCTTTCGACATGGGACATGCCGTACATATAAACGCCGACAATGACCTGATGCTGTTTGACAACGGCGTTTCCCGGCAACAATCCCAGGCATTGGCTTTTCATCTGAACACCAGCACCCGGCAGGCTACCGTAACCCTGCGGTCTGTACTCCCCGCCTTTCTTTTTAATGAAAGAATGGGCAGCGCCTACTTCGCAGGACATGACCATATTGTACAGTGCTGCTCCCGCCGCAACACCGTTGTGCTCACCACCCGCGACGGTTATCCGCTGTGGACGTTGCGCACCACCTTTATTCCCTACCGGGCTGAGTTTATCGCCCCATCTGCCTTATTACCCTATGTCATCGCGGAATAACATACCAAACTTTTGTCTATGAACACAATACAATACATCCGTACCGGTAGTTTCCTGGCAGCCGTAGCTGCGGTGGTGATATGGTCCTGCAATAGCGATAGTAACGCCAAAGCACCAACGCCGGTTGCTGCTAAAGCACCGGAAATACTACGGGTAGATACCAACGCCCTGCCAACAGACAAATACGGTGAGATGGTACGTTACGGCCGCGCCCTGATGTACAATACCGCCTATTATATTGGTCCGGATGGTGTAAACGGCCGTTACCTGGGTAACCGGATGAACTGTAACAACTGTCACCAGGACGGCGGCACTAAAGCATTTTCCTTCAACTTAATGTTGTCTCACCAGCAATATCCGCAGTACCGCGCCCGTGAAGGCAAAGTGCTGACACTGGCAGAACGTATCAACAACTGCATTACCCGGCCGCACAACGGGAAACCGTTGCCCCTGGATAGTAAAGAAATGGTGGCATTCCTCGCCTATCTCCGGTGGATCAATACTTTTGTACCGAAAGACCAGCCCTACCAGGGACAACATAACCTGGCTGTAAAACTGCCGGACAGGCCTGCTGATCCGGAGAAAGGTAAAACGCTCTACCAGGAGTATTGCGCCCGTTGTCATGGCAAAGATGGCGAAGGCCAACTGGCCGGCGTTACCTACACATATCCGCCGCTGTGGGGCCGTTTCAGCTACCAGCCCGGTTCCAGTATGCACCGGGTTATCAAACAGGCGCAATGGCTGAAAGCCAATATGCCCTATGATAAAGCCACCTGGAACAAACCATTCCTTACTGATGAGGAAGCACTTGATATCGCCGCCTTTGTGAACAATGACAGTCTGCATGCCCGTCCGGATGTAAAGAATTACGATTATCCGTATATAGCCGAAAAAGCCATTGATTACGACAAGGGGCCTTTTGCAGATACCTTCTCCGCGAAACAACATAAGTATGGACCGTTTCAGCCGGTGATCAGTTATTGGGAACAGAAAGGAATGAAAGCATCTTATTAATATTTAAGTAGTTATCCTAACTACATACTATCCTAAGAACCCGACAAACGCCTCCTGTTTCTACAGGAAGCGTTTATTTTTTTATGCAGATTTTACAATTTTCCAGCGCTTCACTTCAATTATGTCGTATTTATACTATGATCGTATTCCGCCACCAATAAGAATTCAACTGTCCTATCGAGAGATAAAAATTATTTCACACTCCTGTAACAAGTTCCTGACGAACCACGTTTTGTACGATATAAAATATTCCGATCACCGTAAACATGTGTTATTGTATCTGGTTGCACTTAAAAAGTATAATGTAATGTTCGTCATGTAAAAGCTATCATCCGCTTGCATATTTTATGCAGGCAGGTAATTGCATTCCTTTATTTACTAAATATTCCAATGAAAAACATCCTGATTACAGGAGGGGCCGGTTTTGTTGGCTCCTGGCTGTCTATTGCCTTAAAGGAGAAGTATCCATCTTACGCTGTGTATGTTCTTGACAACCTAAAAAGAAGAGGATCAGAGCTGAACCTCCCCAGATTAAAAGAGGCCGGTGTTATCTTTTTCCATGGGGATATCCGTGTACCGGAAGATCTCCTCCAATTACCACCCGTAGATGTAATTATTGAGGCTTCGGCAGAACCTTCTGTACTGGCGGGCATCACGTCTGCGCCGGACTACCTGTTCAATACCAACCTGGTAGGCGCGGTAAATTGCCTCAATCTGGCTGTCCGTCATAAAGCCGATTTTATCTTCCTTTCTACCAGCCGGATTTATCCCATCAATCAGATAGAAAACATACATACCACAGAAACGGATACACGATTTGACATATCTCCGGTACAAAGCCTGGCAGGTGTTGGCCCGGAAGGATTAACAGAAGATTTTCCATTGGATGGTTACCGCTCCCTGTATGGTTGCACCAAACTATCCGCCGAACATTTTATACAGGAATACCGGCAATTTTATCAAATCCGCACGGTCATTAACCGATGTGGATTGTTGTCAGGTCCATGGCAGATGGGCAAGGCAGACCAGGGCGTAGTAGGCCTGTGGGTGGCAAGGCATTTCCGGAAACAGCCGCTTAGCTACATCGGCTTTGGTGGCAGTGGCAAACAAACACGCGATGTATTACATATAGCCGACCTGTTTCACTGCATCGACTACCAGCTTCATCATATGGAACAGATGGATGGGAAATGCCTGAATGTAGGCGGCGGACGGGCATCCAGCACCTCGTTGCTGGAGCTTACAGCGCTCTGCCGGGAAATCACCGGCAATAAAGTACCTATTCAACAGGTACCGGAAACCAGGCCGGCAGACATTAAAACATTTATTACCGACAGCAGCCGGATCAGGGAACTTATCGGCTGGCAACCCATGATTACCACAGCACAGCTGATTACCGACATACTCAACTGGCTGCGTACAAACGAAAAAATTCTGAAAGACATACTCTAACAACATATGAAAATAGCACTCATCACAGCATAGACCTATGCATCTATATGGACGGTGGACAGCTGGTCAGTAAGGGGGTGAACCCCTACAAACACCAGGAAGCCACGGCGCTCCGCCATGCGCTGCGTACAGACTCCGTCGCCCATTTTGACTTTGTAGACGAAACCCAGGAACGATGGGATAACTATGCCAGCAGCAACCTTCCCCTATCCTTGTTGTTATATGGCGCCATCGATTCGGTATCCAGTGCCAACGGGCTATTATACCGGCTGGTGTTTATGTTCTTCGACGCGCTGCTGGCAGTGCTGATAGCACAAATCATTCTCCGGTACTGGCGACTGGAGCATCAGTGGCAATATATTTTGCTGATTGGCGGGCTGGGCATCTGCAATCCTATTCTGCTACACTGGGGGGCCGTCGTTCCCGAAGAAAAAGGCTTACAGATACTGCTGATGCTCGGTGCCTGGTACTTTGCGCGGGAGAAAAAATGGGGGTTCAGCGCAGTGCTGCTAGGGATGTCCGTTGCCTTTAAAGGATTAGGGATATTCATTGCTCCGCTTTGTCTGTATGAGGTAACCAGCCTTCAAAAAACAGCCCTTAAAAGAGGCGCCTTGTACATATTGTTGTCTGCCGGCGCCTGCCTGATATGGTTCCTTCCCTATATGCCCGAAGTATTTGGCATGATGCAAACCCGGCTGTCCGATAACATCGCCAACATACCGGAACACAGCTCCATCTGGGTGCCGGTGTACCAGCTTACGCCCCGGTATTGGGAAACGGTCCGTTATGCCGTGATGGCTTTGTTCGTGCTCCTTCACCTGTGGGCCATCTATAAAAAGAAAATCAGCCTTTTGCTGATCTGTTGCAGCGTACTGCTGTTTTTTGTAGACATTACCCTCAATGCAGGGTCTATTGACCGGATGAACATCGGTTTTTTATCGGTGATCATGATCATCGGTACCTGTTATCCCTGGCATGGTATCCGGATGGGACTGGCCTATATTATCCTGGGCGGCCTCACCCGTTTGCTGGGCAAACCGTTTCCCGGCGTAGCGGAATTAATGGACTCCCTGTTCTGCATCGTGCTCTTGCTATACTACACCGGTATGTTGATCACGCTTTTAAAACAATCATCCCAAACGACGATCCACCTTGATGAAACTGAGTATAGTCATTCCCGCGCATAATGAAGAAGGGAGCATTGAAGAAACCATCAGTCAACTATATACGAAACTGAAGGAGCATAATATCCCGCATGAGATCGTGGTTATAAACGATCACTCCAAAGACAATACTGAGACCATTCTCGCGGGCATGACCACTGCTATAAATACCCTGGTCTATTATAATAACGATGGGCCGGGAGGTTTCGGCAACGCCATCCGTTATGGGCTGGCGCGGTTTAACGGCGACTGTGTAGCCATCATGATGGCCGACCTCTCCGACTCTCCGGATGACCTGCTGCAGTTCTATCAAAAACTACAGGAAGGTTATGATTGTGTATTCGGTACCCGCTGGAGCAACGGTGGTAAAGTAGTAGACTATCCTTTCGTCAAAAAAGTGATTAACCGGATGGCCAATACTATTGTCAGATATAGCCTTGCTCTTAAATACAACGACTGCACGAATGCCTTCAAACTATACAGAAAAGAGACGATACAGGGTTTACAGCCCCTGCTCTCCCATCATTTCAATCTCACGCTGGAGCTGCCGTTAAAAGCCATTGTAAGAGGATATACCTATGCCGTGGTACCCAACAGTTGGCATAACCGCAAACATGGTGTTTCCAAACTAAAGATCAAGGAAATGGGCAGCCGGTATTTCTTTATACTGCTGTATTGTCTGATAGAAAAATTTTTCTCGAGAGGAGACTACAAAAAATCCCGCAGTTAATTTCAGGCCGGCTTATAGCCGGCTTTTTTATGGGAAGCCCGTCTAAATTTTATAAGTGTTTGTCGTAATTGTATAACGATATTCCTCCCTAAGTCTGCCAATTTTGTCATCATAAAAAACTGATGACATGCAACCGCTTACGTCCACACCCGAAAACATTACCCTGGCCGTAAAACAGCTGGCAGAAAAAATCTACGGTGGCGATTTTGTGTTCCCGGAAAATTTCAGTCTGCCTGAACTGCTGAGCCAATCGCTCCGGCTGGAATATGCTACTGTCTGCCAGGCTTTCCTGGCTACTGAAGATATTACACTTGAAAAATATATAGAAAATCTGTGTATCGAGAAAACCAAGGAGTGGCTCGTTTACACCGATGACACCCTGCCGCAGATTGCCGCTAAACTGGGATTTCACAATGCCAGGCAACTATCGGCCCATTTTAAGGCCATTACGGGCTTAAATCCGGGCTATTTTAAGGAAATCCGGAAGTCCAGGCAGTCCATACAGCAAATGCCCCGCAAACGACCTTAAAATTATATACAAATCACCCTTAATCATATAACAATACCGCCTCACACCGGTGGTACCTTTGACGAAACTTACAAACTCACCACTATGAGCACCTTAACATTAAACAATACATCCCGGGCCTCCAGCCATCAACATAAAGGACTGATCAAAGAAACCTATCCCGTACTGGAGATGACCTGCGCCGCCTGCGCCGTCAGCGTGGAATCCACACTGGGTTCCGTAGAAGGGGTTAGCGCTGCAGGCGTTAACTTCGCCAACCAAAGCGCCTGGGTAGAATACAATCCCGCTGCCGTAACACCTGAAAAATTACGCGAAGCGGTAAGAAGCATCGGATATGATATCGTGATTGAAAAAGAAAACCAGGACGAAATTAAAGAAGCCGCACAGCAACAACATTACCAGGCTGTAAAACAGCGTACCATCTGGGCTTCCGTACTGTCGCTACCTATCGTTATCATCGGTATGTTTTTCATGGACATGCCATATGGCAACTGGATCATGATGGCGCTCGCTACGCCTGTCGTATTTTTCCTGGGTCGTAATTTCTTCGTAAACGCATGGAAACAGGCCCGTCACGGTAAAGCCAATATGGATACCCTGGTTGCCCTCAGTACCGGTATCGCGTGGATATTCAGCGCCTTCAACACCATCTATCCTGATTTCTGGCACCAGCGCGGTTTGCATGCACACGTTTATTTTGAAGCTGCCGCCGTGGTGATTGCCTTTATCTCCCTGGGTAAATTGCTGGAAGAAAGGGCTAAATCCAATACATCTTCGGCCATCAAAAAACTGATTGGCCTGCAACCCAAAACAGTACTGCTGGTAGACGCCTCCGGTGAAACCCGCGAAGTGCCTATCTCTACTGTCAAAGTAAATGATGTCCTGCTGGTAAAACCAGGTGAAAAAATACCGGTAGATGGTACCGTCACCGGCGGCGACTCTTATGTAGATGAAAGTATGATCACCGGTGAACCCGTGCCTGTGCTGAAAAAAGAAGGGGAATCCGTTTTTGCCGGTACCATTAACCAGAAAGGCAGCTTCCGTTTCAAAGCCGATAAAGTAGGCGCAGACACCCTGTTAGCCCACATCATCAAAATGGTACAGGAAGCGCAGGGCAGTAAAGCACCGGTACAAAAACTGGTCGATAAAATTGCCGGTATATTCGTTCCCGTAGTGATCGGTATCGCTATCCTTACCTTTATCACCTGGATGGTATTCGGCGGTGATAATGCCTTCACCCATGCACTGCTCACTTCCGTGACCGTGCTCGTAATCGCCTGCCCTTGTGCGCTGGGCCTTGCTACGCCCACCGCTATCATGGTAGGTGTTGGTAAAGGCGCAGAAAACAACATCCTGATTAAAGATGCTGAAAGCCTGGAGCTGGCCCATAAAGTAAATGCCATCATCCTCGATAAAACCGGTACCATCACAGAAGGTAAACCTGTTGTGACGGATCTGATTTATGCAGATGACCAGCAACATCCCGTTGACCAGGCTGTATTGTATGCCCTCGAACAACAGTCAGAACACCCGCTGGCAGCGGCTATTGCACAACACCTGCAACAAGCCGGCATAAATAACCTTACACTCAGCAGCTTTGAAAGCGTTACCGGTCAGGGTGTAAAAGGTACTTACAACGGCGAGACTTACTTCGCCGGTAATAAAAAACTGCTGCAGGAAAACGGGGTTGTATTAGACAACAAATCCGTCACCCTCGCACAGGGCCTGCAGGCAGCGGCTAAAACCGTGATCTACTTCGCCCGCGGCAAACAGATACTCGCCGTAGTAGCCATCGCGGACCGCATCAAAGAAAGTTCCGCTGCTGCTATCGCCGCACTGCAACGCCAGGGAATTGAAGTATACATGCTCACCGGTGATAACCAGCAAACCGCCGCCGCTGTCGCGCAACAGGTAGGCATCACGCAATATACCGCGGAAGTAATGCCTTCTTTCAAAGCCACTTTTGTAAAACAACTGCAGGACCAGGGTAAAACCGTAGCCATGGTAGGCGATGGTATCAACGACTCCCAGGCGCTGGCACAGGCAGACGTAAGCATTGCTATGGGTAAAGGTTCCGATATAGCCATGGACGTAGCCAAAATGACGCTGATCACTTCTGATCTGAACAGCATCCCGAAAGCACTGAAACTGTCCGGCAAAACAGTGGCTACCATCAAACAGAACCTGTTCTGGGCCTTCATCTACAATATCATCGGCATACCGGTGGCCGCAGGCATCCTCTTCCCGGCCTACGGCTTCCTGCTCGACCCGATGATTGCCGGTGCAGCTATGGCGCTTAGCTCCGTGAGCGTAGTGTCCAACAGTCTGCGACTCAAAACTGTTAAACTCTGATCTATTCGTATTCATTAACACAACTACATGCCTTCATCATATACCTGGAACACACAACAAATCATCCGGGAAACAGCAGATACCGTTACCATTATATTTGATACCCGCGGAGAAACTTTCCATTACCTGGCCGGCCAGTTCATCAATCTCACACTAAGGATTGATGGACGGCCGGTCTCCCGGTCTTACTCCCTCAGCTCCGTTCCACATACAGATACCACCCCATCCATTACCATTAAGAAAGTTGCCGGAGGTGTGATGAGCAGCTACATTATCGATAACGCAGAAAATATTCACAGCTGGGATATTGATGGTCCTTATGGCGCCTTCACCCTGGATGATGATACCAGTCACTACCGCCACGTAGTGTTACTTGCAGGCGGCAGCGGTATCACCCCATTATTTTCCATTGCCCGCAGCATCGCGCATCAACAACCGGATACGAAAATTACGCTATTGTATGCCAGCCGCTCGGTTCCGGATACGATCTTCAAAACGGCGCTGGACAACTGGGAAGCTCAACACAACAATATCCGCATACAATATGTTTTATCAAAACATACTGCTGCGGCTGATGACCCGGCCAATATCATGACCGGCCGTTTAAACAGGATTATTATCAAAAAGCTGATCAAACAGGCCATTGGTAATACCACCGCACCTGCGCATTTTTTTCTCTGCGGGCCTGCGGAACTGATGAAACTGCACCAGGAATCATTATCATCACTGGGTATACCGGAAACGCATATACGTCAGGAATCATTTGCAGTAGAAAGCAGCGCCCCTGCGATAGCATTACCCGATACGCCGCAGGAAGTACTGCTGCATTATTACGAACAATGCAACCTGCTGGAAGTACAACCGGGGCAAACTATCCTGGCGGCAGCGCTGGAAGAAAGGATACCGTTATCACACTCCTGCCAGTCGGGTACCTGTGGCCGCTGCGCGGCCCGGCTTACCCAGGGTGCCGTGCATATGCAACAGAACTACGCCCTGCGCAAAGAAGAGCTGGATGCGGGCTACGTGCTGCTTTGCCAGAGCTTCCCGCTCAACAACGAGGTAACCGTCAACATCGGGGAATAACAGCCCATAATTATATAAAACGATTACTCAATTGTATAACAGTTCAGCCCCGCTTCCGATGTAATTTTACATCATCAACAAAAACAAAGACATTCACCACATTAAAAAAATAATAAGATGCAAACAGTTCAATTCAAGACTAATATCAAATGCACCGGCTGCCTGGAAAAAGTAACACCCGGATTAAATGAAACCGCGGGCGCCGACAACTGGGAAGTAGACCTGCAGTCTCCCGATAAAGTACTCACTATTTCTGCAGACAATGTAGACGCAGCTGCCATCCGCAAAGCCGTAGAAACAGCTGGTTACAAAGCCGAAAACATCGCCTAAAATTATTGGATATGAAAAAGTTTATTTTAGCCGCATCTATGCTCACCGCACTCTTTTCCTTTCGCAGTGAAGCCCAGGACAAAGGACAATCACCTCTCCTGACCAATTACTACAGCATCAAGGACGCCCTGGTAAGCGGTAATGCCGACAATGCCGCCAGCGCTGCCGCCTCTTTTGTTCAGGCTGCCAAAGCATCCGATGCTTCCAACAAGGACAAACTGATTACAGACGCTACCGGCATCTCTGGCACCAAAGACCTGGCCCGTCAACGGGAAGCATTTAAAACCCTGTCTGACAACCTCTATCAGCTGGCTAAATCTTCCAAACTGTCTGACCAGCCAATCTACCAGGATTACTGCCCGATGAAAAAAGCCTCCTGGCTCAGTAACAGCACCGCTATCAAAAATCCGTACTACGGCGCCCAGATGCTGAGTTGCGGTAAAATAAACGAAACCATCAAATAACTCAGCCGTGGCAAGGGAGCGGGCCCTTTTCCCGCCCCCTTGCCGCCTTGCTGGTTTCCGCCTCCCGCCTTCTGTCGATAAACATCTCTTATGAAACAGCTTCTCGCACTGCTACTGTTACTCATTACCAGTCACACCGTATTTTCGCAAAAGACCATCCGTTACGATCTTTACGTGGGCGATACCATGGTCCACTACTCCGGGAAAATGAAGCACGCCCTGGCCATCAACGGCACCATTCCCGGCCCTACCCTGCATTTCACCGAAGGCGATACCGCCGAAATATATGTTCACAATACCCTGCATGAAGAAACTTCCATCCACTGGCATGGCCTGATATTACCCAACGAGGAAGATGGTGTGCCCTACCTGACCACGCAACCCATTAAAGCAGGTCAGACCCATAAATTCCGTTTCCCGATCGTACAAAACGGCACCTACTGGTATCATAGTCATACCATGTTCCAGGAACAGAGCGGTATGTACGGCGCGATCGTATTCCATAAAAGAAATGCGGCCCCTGAAAAGGAAGAAGTAGTGCTGCTGAGCGACTGGACAGACATTCACCCACATCAGGTAAACCGTATGCTGCACAATGCCAGCGATTGGTTTGCCATCAAAAAAGGTTCTACCCAGAGCTATGCAGAAGCCGTTAAAAAGGGTTATTTCGGCACTAAAGTCACCAACGAATGGAAACGTATGACCGCCATGGACGTGAGCGACGTGTACTACGAACGTTTCCTCACCAACGGTCAGCCCCAGGCCGCCGCGCCCAAATACAAAGCTGGCGACAAAGTGAGGTTGCGGGTCATCAACGGCAGTTCATCCACCTATTTCTGGCTCGGCTATGGCGGCGGTAAACTCACCGTAGTTGCCAATGACGGCGCCGAAGTAGAACCTGTGGAAGTAGACCGGCTGCTGGTAGGCGTATCCGAAACCTACGACGTGGTAGTCACCATCCCTGATAATAAAAGTTATGAGTTCCTGGCTACCGCTGAAGACCGTACGAACAGTACCTCCTTCTGGTTGGGTACCGGCGAAAAAGTGGCAGCCCGCCATCTCCCTAAACTGAAATACTTCGAAGGGATGAAAATGATGAACGACATGATGCGCATGGATGGTAACCTCGATACCAGCGGCGGTATGGCCATGACCAACCAGACCATGGACATGAACACCGTGATGTACCCCGAAATCACCAATCCCGACTCCAGCGCCGGCGATATCGTAACGCTCAACTATGGTATGCTGAAAGCGCCGCAGAAAACCACGCTGCCCGAAGCTCCCACCAAAGTGCTGAACTTCGAGCTGACCGGTAACATGAACCGCTATGTATGGACCATCAACAATAAAACCGTTTCCGAGACCGATAAAATCCTGATTAAGAAAGGTGAGAATGTACGCATCATCCTGTACAACAATACCATGATGCGTCACCCGATGCACCTGCACGGGCATTTTTTCCGGGTACTCAACGGGCAGGGCGACTATTCCCCGCTGAAAACCGTGTTGGATATTATGCCGATGGAGACAGACACCATCGAATTTGCAGCCACCGAAAGCGGCGACTGGTTCTTCCACTGCCACATCCTGTACCACATGATGAGCGGCATGGGCCGGGTGTTCAGCTATGAAAACTCCCCTCCCAATCCGCAGGTACCCGACCCTGTAAAAGCTTACCGCATGCTCAAACGCGATGATCGTATGCTGCATCTCATGGGTCAGGTAGGACTGGAAAGCAACGGCAGCGACGGCGAAATTATGCTGGCCAATACCCGCTACCGCCTCTCCGCCGAATGGCGTATAGGCCTCAACGATAGACATGGTTATGAAAACGAAACCCACTTCGGCCGTTACTTTGGTAAACAACAATGGCTGCTGGGCTATGTAGGTTGGGATGTCCGCTACCGCAAAATGCAGGAAGAAGAAAAGAACCTTTTCGGTCAGCGTAACAGCAAAGACTCCCGGCAGGTGCTGCACCTGGGTGTACAGTACACCCTTCCCATGCTGCTCGTAGCAGATGCCTCTCTCGATACCGATGGCAAGCTACGTATACAGCTGATGCGCGAAGACGTACCCATCACGAGAAGATTGCGTTTTAACTTTATGGTGAATACCGACAAAGAGTACATGGCCGGTTTCCGGTATATCTTCACCCGTAATTTTGCACTTTCCACACACTACGACAGCGATATGGGATTTGGCGCGGGGATTACGTTGTCATATTGATACATGGAGCCGGGGGGCGATTTACGCATTCCCCGGGACTTTAAAACCCTGGGGTTCAGGATTTGTCCCCCATCCCACGTCGCCTAAAATGACACCCACTCCAAACCTCATAACATAGAATAAAATATTATATTCGATGCATGAAAATCGCAATCACCGGCGCAATGGGGTATATCGGTTCCGTACTCACCCCTTTGCTGCTGGCTCAGGGACACCAGTTGAGGATACATGCCCGAAAAACACAAGCGCCCGTTACCGGTGTCACCTACGTATATGGTTCCCTGTTAGACCCTGATTTTGTGGCCGCTTTTGTACAGGATATGGATGCCGTGATCCATATGGCAGCGGTGATTTCCGTGAGTGATACTCCTGATATGGACGCGTTTCATTTCAATACCGCTACCACCCGGCTGTTGACTGAAGTGGCGCAACGCTCCCGCGTACGGCGGTTTTTACTGATCAGTTCCATTACCGCTTACGAACAGGCGCCCTATGATATGCCGATGGATGAAACCCGGCCGTATACGCAGGGTATGCGTTACAGTTATGATCATTCCAAAGCAGTGTCCCAGGAAACAGCGCTGGCGGCCAATGGCCCTTCATTGGAAGTGCTCGTACTGGCGCCGACAGCTGTTATCGGTCCGTTTGACCAGCGGCCTTCCCTCATAGGAGATGCCGTGATTCGTATTTACCAGGGGAAGATACCGGCTATATTTCCCGGCGGCGTTGATTTTGTAGATGTACGCCAGGTAGCCAATGCGATTGTTCAGGCGCTGACAGCCGGTACACCCGGCCAGGCCTACATCCTCAGCGGTGAATGGATGACGCTGAAAACACTGTCCGCCCACATAGCCCGTATCAAAGGGAAACGTATATTCCTACCCGTAGTACCGTTATGGCTGGTGATGGGATCGTTACCGCTGGTGCGGGCATGGGCTCGGCTTACCGGCGGAGCGCCATATTACACCCGGCAGTCGGTGTATAATCTTACCCGCAGCAATCGTAAAATAGACAATAGCAAGGCCCGCAGGGAGTTGGGGTTTCAGCCCGGCAGCCTGGTGAACACCTTGCAGGATACCATTGCATGGTTTAAAGAAAACAGGATGCTCTCATGAATCAATATCCTTCTCTTCAGCAGTATTATCTTTTTATTGGCGGCTGGTCTGTCATCGGCATCATCGCAGCGTTTTACCTGTTACGCCGGGAAGCGCCCTATGGCCGCTATACCTCCGAAAAGTGGGGTCCTATGGTGAGTAATAAACTGGGATGGGTATTAATGGAGACGACCGTCCTGGTATCTTTTTTTGTATGGCAGCCCCCCACCAGGGTACAATGGGCCTCACCGGCGGGTATCATGACCGGTATGTTCCTGCTCCATTACCTGCACCGCAGCTTCGTATATCCGTTTATGATACGTACCCGGGGTAAAAAAATGCCGCTGGTGATTATGTTATCGGCCATGTTGTTTAATACCGTCAATGGTTCGTTGCTGGGTTCCTGGTTTGCGCATTACGCCCATTATCCCGACGACTGGTGGACCAGTTTTCCTTTTATACTGGGTACCCTGTTCTTTTTCAGTGGTATGATCATCAACTGGTCGGCGGATTATCATTTGATCGGTTTGCGGGGTAAACATGAAACCGGCTATAAGTTGCCACAGGGCGGACTTTTCGAATACGTTACTTCTCCCAACCTGATGGGCGAGATCCTGGAATGGGGTGGTTATGCGATGCTTACCTGGAGTGCGCCAGCGCTGGCCTTCTTTATCTGGACCTGCGCCAACCTGGTACCCAGGGCTGCCGCCAATCAACGCTGGTACCGGCAGCAGTTCCCCGACTATCCATCACGGCGACGTGTTTTGCTGCCGTTTCTCTGGTAACAATCAGTACGCTTTTATCTGTAAACAGGAAGGCGCCGGCATGTTCAGCGTTGTTCCGGTTTTCTTCAGTAACCCGGTTTGCGCGTTGCGTTCAAACACCACTACATTATTGCTCATCATATTAGCCACCAGTAAATATTTGCCGGTAGGGTCGATCACAAAATTACGCGGATGATCGCCGCCGGTAGATTGCCGGGCTATCCTCGTCAGCAAACCTGTTGCCGGATCTATCGCATAGATCACAATGATGTTCTCTTCTGCCCGGATCGAGGCATATAAAAAACGGCCATCGGGCGATACGTGGATATCAGCACCGCTATAGTCGATATCCTGCCCGCGTTTGTAATGCGCCTTTATCCGTTGCAGACTGTCCAGTTTACCATTGGCATAATGATAGGCTGTCACCATACCGGATAATTCTTCTATGCTGTAAGCCAGCGGCAGTGTAGGATGGAAAGCAAAATGCCGCGGTCCGCTGCCGGGCACTGTGGCGGTAAAAGGCGGCGTGGCGGGTTGTAAAGGCGCCGGCAGTTGCGCGTCGAAAGCAAAACAGCGGATTTTATCTGCGCCCAGATCGGGCAGGAACAGAAAACGATGCGCCGGGTCCAGTACTGCCGAGTGAATATGCGCACTCCGCTGCCGGTCGGTGAGACTGCTATCCTTAAACGCAAACACCTGTGCCGCTTTGCCGACATGACCATTCTCTACGGGCAATACCGCCGCACTTCCGCCCGTATAATTGGCTACCGCCAACCAGCGGCCGCTCTTATGTTCCGTAATGTACACCGGGTTATCTCCCCCGCTGGATTGACTATTGATCCATACCGCTTTTCCTGTTTCCGGATTAAACGCATAGCTGCTGACGCTGCCTGCTTTGGGTGTTTGTGCTTCCGTACAGGCGTACAGGTAGCTGCCATTGGCCGATGGCACCAGGTAACCAGGGTTCAGCACGTTACCAATGGTATCCGTCATGTCTGATTTTCCGGTGGCCCGATTAAACCGGTAGATATAGATACCTGTCTTGTTTTTATCCTTGTTATAGGAGCCGATAAACAAATAATACTGCTGAGCGGAAAGCCACTGGCTGTATCCCAGCACAAGCAAGCACAACAAGGGAATCTTTTTTATCAAGGTGATTTTTCTTTTAACGTGAAATAGAAGATGTTACCTGTTCACACAAAACTATCAAACCAGGGGCGTAAATCATAACCCGGTCATCTCCCGAAAAAAAAATTTGTTATACAACCGAAAGGTTGCATATATTTGTACAACCAAAAGGTTGCATATTATGAGAAGAGATGTATTCCAGGCAATTGCCGATCCAACAAGACGGGAAATTATTCAGATGATCGCTACCACCCCACTGAACGTGAACACGGTAACGGAGCGGTTTGATGTAAGCCGGACAGCGGTGTACAAGCATATCAAGATACTCACGGAATGCGGGCTGATCGTGATGCGGCAAAAAGGGCGGGAACGATTCTGTGAGGCCAAGCTGGAGAAACTACAGGCAGTATCCGACTGGGTAGAACAGTATAAGAAGATGTGGAACGCCCGTTTTGACTTACTGGACAACGTATTGGAAGACCTACAAACCAAAAATAAAAAACATGGCAACAAAAAATGACAGCGCTACTGCTGACCGCGAGCTGGTAATTACCAGGACTTTTCAGGCGCCCCGGACGTTGGTTTTCAGGGCGTGGACAGAACCGGAACTACTGATCCGCTGGTGGGGACCGGATGGTTTTACCAACACCTTCCACTCCATCGATGTTCGTCCGGGTGGTATTTGGAGCTACACCATGCATGGCTGGGGCCGGGACTTTCCCAACCGCGTCACCTACCGGATAGTAGAACCGCCGTCCCGCCTCGTTTACCTGCATGATTCCGGCATAGACAACGATCCGGAAGGGTTCGATGTAGAAGTGCTTTTTGAAGAAGAAGACAGTAAAACCATCGTGACGATGCGTTCCATCTTCCACTCACCGGCAGTACGGGAGAAAGTGATCCGCGAATACGGCGCCATAGAAGGTGCACAGCAGACCATGAATAAGCTGGGAGCATTCCTGGCAACGATACAATAATACATAAATACCATCCATATGAAAAAGACAATTGTTCTCTACTGGATTTTCACCGGACTGCTGGTCGTGGGCCTGATCATGTCCGGCATTCCAAATGCCCTGTCTACCTCAGATTCCAAAGCTATCTTTCAGCAACTCGGTTATCCGATGTACCTGCTGCCATTTCTGGGCATCGCTAAATTACTCGGTGCTATCGCTATCGTGACACCTGGTCATCCACGGTTGAAGGAATGGGCTTATGCCGGCGTGTTTTTCGACTTCACCGGCGCCACTTATTCCCTCATCGCCATCGGGCAAATAGCTACGGTGTGGCCAATGCTGATCTTCTACGGTATATTGGCAGGTTCTTATGTCTATCACCAAAAAAGGCTGAAAGAAAGCGGTGATGCGCGTTTGTCTGTTGCCTGAGTTATTGCCCCTGTCTGTTAGCAAACGGCAGACAGGGGATTATACTTCTTTTATTTGCCAATACTCGCCCTTTCCGGATTGTTATACAGATCACGGTTGTGGCCCTGCGATGCTGCTGATAAGCGGGCCAATAGTATTCTTCATCAATAGGAGCCTCCGGCCCAAGGAAAAACGTGCTGACAAAGAGTTTGTATAATGGCGGCAGTGTAATATTGTATTGCGCTTCCAAAGCATCTAGATCTACCCGCTCATGCTGTTTCCTGATCCTGAATTATTGAAATCCTGATCTCATCTGTCAAAAATACATTAAACATATATCATTAATTCATTACTCGTTCAAGCGGCAATTTTGGAAGTTTAATTTTGTTAACGTATTTTTGACGCAAAGCAATTTTCAGGGAGATGAACCATATCGGATATATACAGGGAGATGCCACCCAACCCACTGGCAGCGGTAATAAAATAATCGTCCATATTTGCAATGATGTCGGTCGCTGGGGCAAAGGATTTGTGTTGGCTATATCGGCCCGCTGGCCGGAGCCGGAGCAACAATACCGGGACTGGTTTGCTTCAAAGAAGGATTTTGTGTTGGGAAAAGCACAACTAGTACCCGTGGAAGCAGGTCTTTGGGTGGTGAATGTGATTGGTCAGCATAAGATCGCCAACGGCAAAAGCGGCACCCCTCCAATTCGTTATGAGGCTGTACAGGAAGGTTTGCGGGAAGTATATGCCTTTGCAACTACTCATCAGGCTTCCGTCCATATGCCCCGTATTGGTTGCGGCCTGGCGGGAGGCTCCTGGGATAAAATAGCGCCTATCATTGAGCAGGAACTGACAGATAAAGGGGTGCAGGTGACGGTATATGATTTCAATTAGGCGTTTCCGTTAGTTCGATTTTTCTGCCATCAGGATCTTGTACTACCGCACGATAACCCCATTCCGTTTTTACGGGCATTGTAACCACGATTATATATTGCTCCGTTAACCGCACAATCAGTTCATCGAGATTTGATACCCCGAAACCCAGGCGGGTGGTATTATCCGGAACGACATCATCCGAAGGTAGCGGATAAATTTCTAGAACTGGCAGACCATTTTTACTGGCGTAGTGAAAAGGGCCTTTACCATGCCGGTGGTATTCAAATTCAATTCCCAACATCGTATAAAAAGCAGCCAGCCTTTCAGGCTGATTGGTTTTGATGACAAGTAATTGTAAAAAAGGGAGATGACGCATAGGTATATTGAACGATTATTTATGACTGATCATCTTTTGCAGAAAGCCGGTAAAACTCTCCGCATACAATTCAAAATCCCACTGTCCCTGGCCATGTTCTGCGGTATAAACAGGCGCATCACCGTCATGAATAGCAGACAGATCCAGGCAATAAGGATCGGCTCCATCGTCACCGATGACCAGCATGTTACCAGGCCAATCTGCTACCAGCTCTCCGGTAACCCCGTTATAGGCGTAACCGGCCTGCCGCGCTACCAGTTCATGTGCACCATACAGATACAGACCTTCCACAAAATCGGCTCCGGTGAATGTTACCTTCAGCGGGGAATAATATCGCAGGAAGGTTTCATACAGGTTCGGCAATGCCCAACGGTGACGGATATCCGCTATATCTTTTTCATCTGCCATCACCAGCCAGCTATGCGGGTTGGCGAGATCTTTATTTTTACGGCGTTTCTTCTCCAGCTGTTTATCCAGTTTCGCTATCAGTTTCTCGAAGTCATTACCGGGATGTTGCAACGAAGGATGCACCGGCGGCGGCGCATAACCAGCGCCATCAGGATACCCCTGCTCCTGCCACGCCAGCAGTTCAGTTAAACGCAGCTGCTCCGGTTTCCAATAACCCGGATCAGCAGGCAGTTCCCTGTCGAACGGCTGACGGCTATACATCGCCATACTTTTGATAGCCTTGGCGCGTTGATCTGTCTTCACGGTTTCGTCTATCGCCAGTGCGATCAAGGTAGGGTAAGCCTCACGGCCCGCCGTTTTAAGTAAACCGTCAATTCCCCAATAGGTAAGGGCTGGTTGAGTGATAGTCCATTCAAAAAAAGACCGCCATTCGGTTTCACCGGGAACTACCAGTCCTATAATGTCTGTGAGCAGGTAGGTGCGCCAGTGCAACAGCTGGCCTTCCCGGGAATACTGTACCAATATTGTAATAACCGCCTGCCGTTCCTTACCGGCGAAACTGCGGATGAGTTTATCTTTCAGGGTGGAAAAGGCGCTACCATCCTTTTCTGCAAACAATTTTTCGGATAAGGCTGTCAACTGATTGTTCATAGCCCACAAAAATACGACAATTAACGGCAAGGCATATATCAAATGCCCGCGCGCTGCATGGCCTGATCAATATCTGCTTTCAGGTCCGCCAGATCTTCGATGCCGGCAGACAGCCGCAACAGGTTATCTGCAATACCCAGTTGTTGCCGGTCGGCGGCCGACAAGGCCCGGTGCGAAGTAGTGGAAGGCTGACAAATAAGACTCTCCACCCCACCCAGGCTCAGCGCCGGTTTGATGAGCTCCAGGTGCTCCAGGAAAGCTTCCAGCTTGTCGGGTGTGGTATTCAGTTCAAAGGAAAGCATCCCGCCGAAGCCGTACATCTGTTCACAAGCCAGCTGATAATCCCGGTGCGTGGGCAATCCGGGGTAAAACACCTGTCCCACTTGCGGGCATACCGACAGGTACTGCGCCAGTGCCAACGCATTGTCATTGTGTTGTTGTACCCGCAAGGCCAGTGTTTTCAGGCTTCGTTCCGCCAGGTAACATTCCTGTGGCGCCAGGGAACCGCCATACATTTTAGCAGTGTCCATAATACGGCCGCGGTGGTCTGCATGGGCAGATACGAGTACACCGAAAGGCAGGTCATTATGACCACCCAGGTACTTGGTGCCGCTGTGTATCACAATATCGATGCCGTGCAGCAATGGTTGCTGGTTGATAGGCGTAGCAAAGGTATTGTCTACGATGGTTATGATACCGCGACTGGCAGCCAGGGTGGCAATTTCTTTCAGAGGGACTATGCTCAACAACGGATTGGCCGGCGTTTCCAGGTAAATAACTTTTGTATGTTTTTCCAGCATGGCTTCAAAATCGGCCAGTGTATTGCCGGCATAACTGCAACGGATACCCCGTTTGGGCAGTTCCTGTTCCGCCAGTTTCCAGGTGCCGCCGTACAGGTCCCGCGAAAAAAGCACATGATCACCGTGTTGCGCAAAAGACAGGATAGCGGTGCTGATAGCCGCCATACCGGAGCTATAGGCCATACCCCAGCTCCCCTGTTCCAGGTTAGCGATAATTTGCCCCAGCCGTTGCTGATTATAGGTGCTGTAAAATCCCGGGTACCGCAGGGTCTCCGTATCCGCATAGGCGTAGGCGGTAGCCGGCATTACTGCCGCCGTAGCGGCTCCGTCCAGGGTACCCGAGGGTTCGAGTGGATGCACGCATAAAGTACCGGTACTTTTCATGACTGCTACATTTGGTTCTCCCTAAAATTACCCAAAAGGAGAAAGGAAAGCAAACACTACTTGTTGTTTGTTCTGGCGGCCCATGCATAAAAAAACCGGGAATATCATTCCCGGTATCTTAAAAACCACCAATAAAATTTGTCTTGTAAAAATCTGTACAGAAAGGTTAAACGGGCTGCTTCCCGGCATTAGCTTTTGCCTTCAAGCCAGCTCTTGAATTCCGCCACCCTCTCACGGCTAATAATAACATCAGTATCAACATAAGGCGCTAATTGAAGAATTAATCTGCTATTGTAATAAGTCGTTATTTTTTTTATCGCATCGATATGGATAATAAACTGCCGGTTGATACGGAAAAACAGGTTCCGGTCCAGCATTTTTTCTATCTGGTCCAGCGAATAATCCAGCGGAAAACGTTGATTCGAGACCGTAGTGGCCACTGTCATTCCCTTGGCGAACTGCAGATAGGCAATGTCCTGCGCTTTCACATATACCAGCTGATTGTTGATTTTCCCGATGAAGCGGGTGTTGTTGCGTTTCATGAACTCCTCGGCAATCTTCTCTATACTGATGGCAGTAGTGGCAGTTGGCCGGAAATTTTCATATTTCTGCAATGCTCTTCTCAGTTCTGCTGCATCTATCGGCTTCATCAGGTAGTCGATGCTGTTCACTTTAAACGCCTGTAACGCAAAACCATCGTAGGCAGTGGTGAAGATGATCGGCGTTGTTACCTTCACCTGGCTGAACATTTCAAAACAATTGCCGTCGGACAATTGAATGTCCATCATCATCAAATCAACGGCGATACCCTGTTCCAGCCATTTGATACCCTCAGCTACGGATTCTATCACCGCTTCAATCTCCATCTGCGGATCGTATTGGCGTAACAGTTGTATCAGGCGTTCGGCATTATGCATCTCATCTTCAAAAATGACTATCTTCATGTGGCAGTTATGATGGGAATTTTTACGATAAAAAGATCATCCGATTGTATCACTTCAATTCCGTGGTCACTGATCAGCGCGTAACGCTTTTGTATGTTCTCCAGGCCTATGCCGGATGATATTTCTGTACTGTTTTTCCGGCGGATACGGTTAGCTACCACCAGGCAATCTCCTTCATCTTTCACCTCAATTACCAGCGGATCAGCAGAAGAAAAACGATTGTGTTTGATCGCGTTCTCAATCAGCAGCTGGAGCGATACCGGCGGTATCATCCCCTTGTGGCGCACTTTATCGTCAATGTCTATACGAAATTGTATGCTCTGCTGATGCCGTATCCGCATCAGGAACAGGTAGGATTCCAAAAAATCCAGCTCTGTCTGTACGGTGACCAGGTTCTCAAATTTTTTATCCAGGATATAACGGTAGGTCTTCGCCAGCTGTGTGATGTAATCGGCCGACAGGTCCGGGCTTTTATACACCAGGTTGGTGAGCACACTCAGCGAGTTAAAAAAGAAATGCGGATCTATCTGGTTACGTAAGGCATCGTACCGCGCCTGTATATTCTCCCGCTTGAGCCGTTCCGCCTGCACCTGGTACTCCTTCCAGGCGGTATAGTAATAGATAATACCGTTGAAAGTGAGTATCAGCAGGTAAAACATAAAGATACCGAAGTTGAGATCATAACTCAACCGCTTAAAACTCTCCCATGCCTCATAGCGATGAAACAACACGATATCTGAAATGGCATACAGGAAGCCAAAACCCAGGGCAGCTACCATGCCATATAACACCAGCGCGCAACACAGGAAGGTAAGCCGGCGGGAAGCGCTGCCGCCGCCAATCCTCTTCTCCAGCACACGGGCCAGCCATACGGCTCCTTCCCATACCAGCAGCCCGAAAGCTACATAGAACGCACTGAAAGCCCAGCCCCTCACATCCATCAATCTCAGATCGTTGACAAACGTATGATCGAAAGATTTGAAAATGATGCTGAAAGTGAATAATACCAGTATCCTGGACAGATACAGGAACAGTTTGCTGGAGAATAAAGGTTCGTTTTCCTGGAAATTCATAGTATACCGTACTCCTAAAAATAGTTATTTTCCCGGAACCAGTTAAATGCGCCGCTGACTGCTTCTTCAATCGGCGTATACCTTACCTGTAGCTCCCGTTCTGATTTTTTCCCTGAATAATAGTTATCGATGCATAACAGGTAAGCTGCTGTATAACTCAGTTTACTGCGTACCCGTGTGAAACGCTGTAACAGCGAGGCCGTCATACCCGCCATTTTCAGGAACGTTTTCGGAATCCGTACCATCAGCTTTTTCTCCCCCGCTACACGGTTCACCATTGTAAAGAACTCCCTGTAGCTAAGGTTTTGACCGGCCAGCAGGTAACAATCGCCCGGTTTACCATGAGTGATGGCATTGATAATTCCCCTGCACACATCCTGTATATGTACGAAATTTTTCCCTCCGGGTGGATAAAATAATATTTTCTTGCCCAGGCCGTACAAGAGTAATTTACCGGAACTGGGCTTTATATCACAGGGGCCCAGCATAAAGGTGGGATTGACCACCACTCCCGGCAACTGTGCTGCCGCTACCTGTTCCAGCACATACTGCTGCGCCAGGTATTTGGTATTGATGTAGCCGGAATTGGCGTTGAACAGGGTGAAGCCGTTCAACTCGCTGCCCGGCCGCTGCAGGCTACCCGGACCGATGGTATTGGCCGTACTGACATAGATAAACCGTTCCACCCGGTGACGGATACACGCTTCTACGATATACCGGGTACTGGTATAATTGATCCGTTCGTACGCTTCAAACGGGATATCCCATTGATCGGTAATACAGGCCGCATGCACCACGATATCGCAGCCTTTCACCGCCGCCATCACTTCATCGGGGTTGTCGATATGCCCATAGTACACCTCACAGGGAATATCTGCGATGCCTTTCAGATCGGCGGTAGGCCGTATCATCGCTTTGATATCATAACCCTGCCGGTATAGTTCCCGGGTTAGATTGGAGCCCAGGAAACCATTGGCTCCTGTCACTAGTACTGTCTTCATGTTTTGCTCAGATGGTAAATTGTATTTCCTTTTTGACTTCTCTTGACACCAGTTTTAACCTGAATGACAATGGCAACAGCTGCATTAGTTTATGATTGATGCGGTTCATCAATCCGGGGATGATCACCCGGTATTTGCTGAAAGTGCCTTTCAATGCAATCGCCGCTATTTCCGATGTATTCAGCAAGCCCATCTTACCTTTAAAACCCTGCCCGATAATGCGGCGCGAGGTATGCGAATTCGTCATGATCGGCCCGGGATACACCACGCTTACGAATAAACCGGTACCGGATAACTCCTCCCGTAACCCGAGGAAAAAGGAAGAGATAAAGGCCTTGGATGCCGGGTACACCGTTTTATAGGCGATCGGCGTAAAAGCCGCCATACTGGCGATATTCATGATATAACTCTCTTTATGCTGCAGCAGGTGTGGTATCAGCATCCGGGTAATGATCACCGTACTGCGGATATTGAGCTGAATAATACTGTCGATCCTTTCCAGGGAAGTATCCGTGATCGCAGAAGTGCCACCGATACCGGCGTTGTTGATCAGGAAATCTACCTGGTATTGTGACATGACCTCCTGGAGGGACTGTTGCAATAACGCTGTATTGGTCATGTCGAACTCTAAAAAGCGGACATCTACACCGTATTCAAGTTCCAGGCTTTCCGCCAGGGAGAACATATTACCCCCTGGCAAGGCCATGAGGATGAGGTTTCTGCCCATCGCTGCACATTGCCGGGCAAACTCCTTCCCCAGCCCTGAGCTGGCCCCCGTAATCATTGTATATTTTGCTGGTTGCATATGATTGTTGGCTTTGTGTAAACAGTTTCGTTCTTGTTACTGCACACAAAAATGCAGTAGCGGGGAGCTACTGCAAACGAATTTCTGTTGAATTGAGGGAAAACGACCTCGAGCCGTCAGGCATGGTCATCAGCCGGAGTGAGGCTCTGCCCGATACCGCCATCTACCAGCAGTTCTTCGCCGGTGGTAAACGTGGCGTCAAAAGCGAGGAACAATACGGCTTTGGCCACTTCTTCCGGGGTGCCGTGGCGGTGCATCGGGGTAGCCTGGTCGCCTATCTTACGAAAGGCCGCCCTTTCTTCTTCTGTAGCGTTGGTAACGCCCATTGTAGGCGTGTCGATAAAACCAGGGCTCACCGCATTTACGCGAACACCTTGTGGCAGCAGTTCTGCGGCGAAACATCTGGCAAAAGCCCGGAGCGCCGCTTTGGTACCGGAGTACACGCTCATGCCGGCGAAGCCGGTACTATCGGCTACGGAGGTGGTGAATACGATGGAACCGCCGCGGTTGATGATCGGCGCCAGCTCCTGTACGGTGAAATAACTGCCCCTGGTATTAACGGTAAACATCCCGTCATATTCTTCGGGCGTAACCGCCGACAGCGGTGTCAAGGCTGAAATACCAACGTTGATAAACAGCAGATCGATCTCTCCCAGTTTTTCCCGGGCAATAACGCCCAGTTCTCTGATATCGGCGATGCGGGAGGCGTCGGACACGATGGCATGCACCTTGCCGCCCAGCGTTTGGCGGACTTTCTCCACATTGGCGGGATTACGGGCGGTCAATAACACGGTAGCGCCCCCTTCCAGCAACATTTTTACGGTGGCAAGCCCCATACCGTGTGTTCCACCGGTCACGACGGCTTTTTTTCCTTCATACTTTCCTGTACGCATGTGTTGATTTTTTTGTGTGTTTGTTGTTCGTTTTGCTCCTGCAAAGGGACGCCAATAAAGCAGAAGAGTCAATAAGGGGAATTATGTTCGGATACGGATAATTTTTTCCGTATGTCCCGTTTGCGGAAATAGGGATAAATTTGTCCGGGTATAAAAACGCAAGACGATGTACGAAAAGAAAATCCCGAAAAACTTCACCTGTGGCATGGCTGTCCTGATGGAAATCATCGGCGGCAAATGGAAATCCTACCTGATCTACCTCATCAACAATGGGGTAAGAAGGCCTGCTGAACTGCAACGGGCGGTACCTTCCGCCAGCCGCCGGGTACTGGACCTCCAGTTACGCGAACTGGAATTTCATGGTATCATCAGGAGAGTGATTTATCCGGAAATGCCACCAAAAGTGGAGTATTACCTCACCTCCTTCGGTGAGTCGATGTTGCCGGTGGTAGCTGCCATGGAGAACTGGGGTATCCGTTATATGGAAACATTTAAGCAGCTGATGGAGAATAAGCAGCTGGCGATGGGGACAGCGCCCGAAGTGGAATTAAAGAAAACGGCTACACTATCCCGCCGCAAGGCTGTAGCGAAGGCTGTTTAACCGGGCAGGCCCTGGGGAAGGAAAACGGTGAAGCGGGTGCCTTTATCAATATGGCTCTCTACCGTGATTTCGCCGCCATTCTGTTGGGCAAACTCTTTACAGAGGATCAGTCCCAGGCCGGTGCCGCGTTCTCCGCTGGTACCATAGCCGGGACTTTGTTTATAGGAAAACAGGTTAACCACCTGCGTAGGCAGCATCCCCGTACCATGGTCGGTAATACTAATGGCTACCTGCTGCCCTGCCGGCTGCGCTCTCAGCTCTATCCGGCCACCGGTATAACTGAATTTTAAAGCATTGCTGAGGAAATTACGCAGGATGACGGATACCTGGTCTTTATCTGCATACAGCAGTAAGTCCGGTGGGATACTATTCTCCACCTTAATATTTTTCTGCTGGATGATCATATCAAAAAAATACAATACTTCTGTGGCCAGCGGTTCCAGTAAAAAGTTGACCGGCTGCGCCTGAATTCCTTTCATACTGCGGGAGCTCCAGCGCAGTACATTATCCAGCGAGCCGCCGAGTTGCGATATTTTTTTATGCAGCACGGCTGCCGCCTCTCCCATCTCTTCTTCGGGGTATTGTCCTTTGCCGAACATGTCCAGCAACACTTCCAGCGTGGCCAGTGGGCTGCGGATATCATGTGCGACGATGGAGAATAGTTTTTCCTTGTCTTTGTTCATAGTAGCCAGCACCTCGCGTTGTTTTTCTATTTCCCGCTGGTAATCTGACTGGATATGTTTAAAAAAGTTCAGCGCCACAATGATAAACACCAGCGACGTAGCGACGTTGGCCCATACCCGTTGGGCCGGTACAGGATCGGCCAGGGCCCAGTGTTGCGGGAAAAAGATGATGGCCAGGAAAGCGGCGATGGTGAGCAAACTCAAACTGACGGTGATCCAGCGGTTATCGTATACCAGGATACAACAGATCAGGATATTGAGCAGGAAGTATTCGGCGCCATTATGGAAAAAAAGCCCGACTACCGTGTATATCACAATGCTGCATACAATGGCCACCAGGCGGGCGCTCAGGTAACGTTGTTTCCAGTGCAGCCACAACACAAATACGTTAATGGCGCTGGTCAGTACATTAAAAAAGGCCAACAGGTAACGGCCCTGGCAGGTATTCAGCACAGCAAAAAAAAGCATGAAGGGAATACAGGGAATAGCCAGCAGGTTGAGCAGTTTGGTACGCCTGGACTCAATAAAGGGCATGAGCGGGTCTACGCCAATATTGACGATATAATTCCACGCACGTTGTATAAATCGGTATAAAAAGCCGGAAGGACCCTTCTGCATAGGACTACAAATATACCGCGAAAATCCGCTTATCAAGCATAACCCTGTCTGCTGGCTGTCAGCTTTCTTTTCCGGAGGGCCATAAAGTGATATCCAACAGGACGGCGGCGGTCAGCAACAGCATAAAAATGAGTATCCTGATGGCCAGCACCACGCCACGGGCTTCACTTTCCCGGTATTGCTGATAGGTTTCCACCACACGTTTCCCATATTTCACCATCAAGGCGATTTCGATGACCAGGAAAACCAATATTACTGTCCATTCAGAATAAGGATGCATAGGTTTTTAGTTTTGGTGACAGCCTGGCGCCGGCCGGCTTTTAAAAAGGTGGCAAAAAGAAGGAGGTGCCTCATCCGCCGATGAGGCACCTCTTCGCGCTGTGTGCGCTATAAAGTTAATAAAAATAGTTATAAAGACTGCCGTTTCAGCTCATCTACCGCGTGATTGGCTGCCCTGGCGGTGAGCGCCATGTAGGTCAGGCTCGGATTCTGGCACGCCGAGGAAGTCATGCAGGCCCCATCGGTCACGAACACGTTTTTTACGGCATGTACCTGGTTCCATTCATTGAGCACAGACGTTTTAGGATCTCTGCCCATTCTGGCGGTACCCATTTCATGGATGGCCATTCCCGGGAAGGAGTCGCGGTTAAAAGGCTGCACATTCTTCAGGCCGGCGGCTTCGAGCATGGCAACTGCTTCTGCCGACATGTCCTTGCGCATCTTCATTTCATTTTCTTTGAATTCGCAGTTGATATTGAGTACCGGCTGGCCCCAGGCGTCTTTCACGCTGGTGTCCAGGCTGACCATATTCTCTTTGTAGGGCAGGCATTCGCCGAAGCCCATCAGTCCCATCTGCCAGGGACCGGGTTCGGTGAGATAGTCTTTAAACGCATCGCCTACGCCCAGTTCCGCTATACCGCGCGACCATCCGGTGCGGTTGCTGTAACCGGTATAACCGAATCCCCGCAGGTAGGAACGTTTGTCTTTACCCACATTGGCAAAGCGGGGAATATAAAATCCGGCCGGACGCTGGCCGTAGTAATATTTATCATTGAAATCTTCCGAGATACCGCTGGCGCCGGCGTGGAAGTGATGGTCCATCAGGTAATGGCCCAACACGCCGCTGTCGTTGCCCAGTCCCTGCGGGAAGCGGCTGGACGTGGAATTAAGCAGCACAAAAGTGCTGGCCAGTGCAGAAGCGTTGAGGAAGATGACCTTCGCGTAATATTCGGTCATCTGTTTCGTGTGTTTATCAATCACGCGAACGCCGGTAGCTTTGCCTTTCGCCTCATCATAGATCACACTGTTAACGATAGCATCGGTGAGCAGGGTGAGGTTGCCGGTTTTTACCGCCGCCGGCAAGGTAGATGCCTGGGTGCTGAAATAAGCACCGAAAGGGCATCCGCGGCTGCAGCGGTCGCGGAACTGGCATTTGCCCCTGTCGCCGATAGGCTGTGTGAGGTTAGCCGTCCGGAAGATGGTCATGCGCCGGTCAGGGAAAGCCCCTTCCAGTTTGCCTTTCACATGTTTTTCAAAACAGTTCATTTCCATGGGAGGCTGAAACACGCCATCCGGCAGGTGTGGCAGCCCTTCTGCCTGGCCGCTGATACCAGCGAAGGCCTCCACATGGGAATACCAGGGCGCCAGGTCTTTGTACCGGATAGGCCAGTCAATGCCGATGCCTTCTTTGGCGTTGGCTTCAAAATCCAGGTCGCTGAGGCGCAGGGAGCCACGGCCCCACATGATGGAGCGGCCGCCTACGATGTCGGCGCGTTGCCAGTCGAACCGTTTGGTTTCGGTATACGGGTTATCGCCGTCTTTCATCCAGTAGCTATGGTTGAATTCCGTGTATACCCGTTCGCGGATCAGAAATTGATGGTCTTTTTTCAGTTCGTTGGTCAGTACGCCACGATGTGGCACTTCCCAGGGAGCGGCGGTAGCGGTGGTGTAGTCTTTTACATGTTCCAGCTGGCGGCCCCTTTCTATCATGAGCACTTTCAGTCCTTTCTCACACAGCTCTTTGGCTGCCCAGCCCCCTGTGATGCCGGAGCCCACTACGATGGCGTCGTATGTATTGGCCGCTTCGGCCTTCAGATTCAAATTGATCATTCCATGAAATTTACCGGAAGGCCGAAAAATAATAAAATATTCATACAAACCTAACAGAAATGGGACGACCGGAAAGCAGCCAGGATGATCACTTTATGTTTTTCAGCTTTACCAGGACACCATGTTTTCTCCCTTTCACGCCGTACTGTTGCTCCAGTGTTTTTCGATTGAGTATGGTCAGCCCCTCGAAAGTATTGGCATTTACTACAGCAAGACTGCCTTCCGGATCTTTTGTCACCACCTTGCCATCTACCACATAAACGATGTCATTATCTTCTCCCGGCGAGGGCACCAGTTTGCGATAAGCGGCATCCTGGCTGAAAATGAGCCAATAACGGTTACGGACAAACGGTTTTGTTTCGATGTAGACAACGCCATTCGGGTGCGCATCCGGTGTCGTGGGTTTCCGGACAGTGATATGGGCGACGGTGTTCGGATCGATGTCTTGCAGATCTGTGTTTTTCCTGAGTATACTATCTACAAAATAATCCGGAGGTGGCTGATTGGGGTCTTTGAAAGTAACCTTACGCTGGTTATCTGGTTTTGGGGGATAGTTCAGTGGGGTTGGCGGTTTAACAGGCGTTTGCGCATAGGCAGCTGCGCAACAGATCATCAACCCTAAAGAAAGCAATAGCGGTTTCAGCATAAACAGGGGAATAAAAGGTTTAACTAAAGATAACAAAAAGAACCGCAGTCATCGGATGATGCTGCGGCTTTTTACACTTCTAAACCAATTAACTACTATATGCAAGGCCGAAAACCCTTGACCTTCAAATTTTTTTGGGGAGAACCAAACAATGGTTTTTACTGATTAAGACGACTTATTTGCATGGCGGAAGGAAAGGTGCATGGATACTATCTGAGAAACCCCTGCCTGTCATCACATCATGCCAATAGGTATAGTGATAGGCAGACAAAGCACCCCCTCTTCACGCACAAATTTATCGTGATTAAGCACTGATGAATAGTACAAATACGACATCTTTTTTTACTGGGTCATCATCCGGTGCAGGCGGATGGTGTTCACCAGCGATGCTTCATTGAGGAAAGAGGGTGTAACACCTGCAAACTCCTTAAAATCGCGGATAAAGTGCATCTGGTCGTAATATCCGCTCAGGTGGGCGATGCGGGTCCAGGTGGCTTCGGGATGCAGTTCTTTCAGGTGATAGGCTTTACAGAAGCGGATCAGGCGTGCATATCGTTTGGGGGACATACCGGTGCGTTCCACACATTTCCGTTCAAATTGGCGTACGCCTACACAGGCATCGGCGGCCAGCTGTTCGATGGTAAGGTTGCCGGCATGTGCCACCAGGGTGTTCATCACGATATCCACCGGCAGCATGGGTTTCAGCTTTGATAGTTTCCTGAGCAGGTAACGTTCCACGATGCGTACCATCAGGTCCCAGTCCTCTGTATGTTCCTGCAGTTGTTCGTTGATTTCCCGTATTTCGGCTCCCAGCAATAGACTGGTATCAAAATCCTGTTCATGCATTTCTGTCATCGGAATTTTGAGCAGGCGGAACAACCCACCTGGTTTAAAAGCCACGCCCAGGGCCATATGATGCTGACCCAGGTCAAGCGTCACCGCCCGTTCCAGCGGTCCCACGGTCAGGGATACGGATTTGGTCTGAAACTCATTACTATACACCCGCAGCACCTTTATAGGATCTTTGATATAAAACATGATATACCGCTGATAGGTAGGAACAAACCGGTACATATTGGAGAGCCCCGGTGAGCGGGCAAAGTCAGCTTCATATATCGTGATATTACTGACAAACTCCTGCAGCGCAGGGTGTGGCGTATAGGCTTGCATCCGTGGTTTCATCGGTCCTCGTTTTATAGGTTAAAACAAATGTAACATTATCATCCTGTTCAGAAAACAACAGCCGCCGGTAAAATTTGCCCGGAAAATACCGGAAAATTTGAAGATATTGGCCTTATAACAATCGTTTGCATATGTCTTCGAGAAGAAACTTTTTGTTGCAGGCATCGCTGGGACTGGCCGCCACCGGCCTCTCCCCTATGTTGGCCGCAGCTGCACGCCCGGCAGCCGATACCCGGGGGAAAGACCGTCACGCTATGGGAGTAGCCGGTTACACCTTCGCCAAATTCGACCTGGACCAGGCCATTGCCATGATGAAACGGACCAATATCCGCCATATTTCCGTGAAAGATATTCACCTGCCGCTGCAAAGCAGCCCGGAGCAAATAGCGGCTGTACTCAGTAAATTCCGCGCAGCCGAAATTGAGGTATACGCGGTAGGCGTTATTTATATGAAAACGAAACAGGCAGTGGACGACGCGTTTGCCTACGCCAAAAGAGCAGGCGTACCCATGATTGTAGGCGTACCTACGCCCGAACTGCTGGACTACACCGAACAACAGGTAAAACAATACAATATCCGCCTCGCCGTGCATAACCATGGCCCCGAGGATGCACTTTATCCCGGTCCCCGCAACGCCTGGGACCATATCAAAAACAGGGACGCCCGGATGGGGCTTTGTATCGATATCGGTCATGCTACCCGTGCCGGCGAAGACCCCGCCAAGGCTGTACTCGCCTATAAGGACCGGGTATTTGACCTGCACCTGAAAGATGTAACCGCCGCCTCTAAAGACGGCAAACCGACAGAAATTGGCCGGGGCGTGATTGATTACCGCAGCCTGGTGGAAGCATTGGATAAAATCCGCTACAAAGGTATCTGTAGCATCGAATACGAGAAAGATATGAACGATCCACTGCCAGGTATCGCAGAATCATTGGGGTATTTCAAAGGGGTGGTGAATACGGTAAAAGCATAGCTGTTCCGGAGGGAGATGCCTCGGAGTTCACAGGGCTTTAGCCCTGTGAAACCAATGAACGCCCCGCCTCATCAATCCGGTAACGCCGGTATCGATAATAACGGCACGTTGGAATTATAGGCCAATTCCTTCGAAATGCTTTTATGGAAGATGGAAGACAGAAAAGAATGTTTTTTAGGCACCGTCACAATCAGCGAGGCATGATGTTCTTTGGAAAATGCTATCACACTGTCTGCTATATGGGTGCCCGTTACATAATGGAAAGCGGGATTATATTTTTCCAGCAGCTCATGTAAACGGGTGATCTGTTTCCTGGATTCCTCGGAATACCTGTCCTCCGTGGCGGATTCTACATTGATGACATGTACCTCCGGCTTGAACAGGTCGAGGTAATGGTGTAGTTTCTCCAGGGACGCTTTTGAAATATTCTCCAGGTCTGTGGAAAATACGATACTGGTGATCTCCTTGCCGACTACCGCTTCCAGGGGTACTACCAATACGGGAAATTCGCTTGTTTTCAGTACCTGTGCCGTATTACTGCCCATAAAAAACTGTTGCAGCCCGGTTTTACCCGCTACGCCCATTACTACCAATTCCACCTCATTTTCCCGGCAGAGTTTATTCAGTTGATCTGGCAGGAAAGCATCTTCCGCCAGCAATTCGTATTTGGTATCGGTGTCGGTCATCATGCGCAGCTGGTCCTGCAGGGCCGCCAGCTTTTCCATATTTTCGATATACAGGAGGTTTTCTACCTGTGGGGCGGGTACCGGAACATCGCTGCCAACGACCATTGTCCGGTAGGCATGATACAGGATAAGCCGCTCTGCCCCCAGTAAAGGCGCCAGATGCGTCGCGTATTCCGCCGCCCGGAAGGCGGCATCGGAAAAGTCGGTTAATATGAGCATCGATTTCATATCGTCTTCATTTATATGTGTGGTGAAAAAGGGATTGAACGTTTAATCCGGCTCAATCCCCATTCGCTGGTCAACGTTTGTCATCAAGCCGGAAAGCCACTTTGCAGATAGCGCCGTATGTAGTGATTTTTCCGTCATTCACATGTACCTTCAAATCTTTTACAAATACAGAGTCTACATTGTGAATCGTTTTGGTCACTTCCTGTACCGCATTCTGCACGGCATCTTCGAAACTTTTTTCGGAGGAGGCAATCACCTCAATCACTTTAACAATAGCCATAAGAAAGGTTTTTAATGGTGAAACAATACGACAGGTTTTATCAGGATCAAAGACTCTACCGGTTTGCCAGGCTCCCTCTAGTAGCGGCTTACCGTCCCAAACCACGGCAAGCGGACAGGCAATATTTCCCCGGAATGCGGAACCGTTTGTGCAAACATTGCTACAGTAAAAGGCTGTGTCAGCAAAGGTTTTGATTGAAAACCAGGCATTTTTTGACATGGTATCTCCCGGCATGATTCTGTTATCATAGTTAGCAAGATGTTTCTGAAATGGGGTGGTTTTGGTAAAACAAATCTGAGATGATACCCACATAACCTGAACTGGGTAATACCAGCGTAGGAAAGCAGGAAACACCAGGGAGGCACCGGTAAACCCGGCGCCTTCTTTTTTTGTGCGGCACCACTAGATAAGTTGTCATTTTGGCAACTTTCATTTATTATCAAACCTTTAATCCTGCAATTTTTTCATTTTCCTTGCCCGATTAAGTATTATATTAGCTAACAAACACTACGGCAGGCTTTTTGATACCTACCCGGCTTAGTCATGCAAATCGAAAAATGAATGTCCCGTTTGTAAACAATAGTTATTTTCACACTATGCTCTCATAAATAGGTTTAACCCCGATTTGTGCAGTATTATACACCATAACCAACGAATGAACAGCTATCAGCATTACTCTTTTGACCTCTGGTTAACCTTGATCAGATCTAATCCGTCCTACAAAAAGGAGCGGACGAAGTTTTTTTTCGATCACTTTAACCACCGGCAGAAATCCCTGGAAGAAGTGGAACGTATCTTCCGGCGGATAGACCTGATGAGCAATGCCATCAATGAAAAAACCGGCGGTAATATAGATACGGATACCCTGCACCTGATGGTGATCAGTGAGATGAATGACCATGAAGTTGATTTTAGTACCATCGACCTGGCGGCGTTGTACGACGAAATGGAAGCGATTGTCTTCAAATACCCGCCGATGGCGTATTGTTCCGCTACCAAAAATGTGCTGCGCACACTGCACCAGCGACAGGATTGTACCCTGGGCCTGTTGAGCAACACGGCGTTCATTAAAGGACGCACCCTGCGTAAAGTATTACAGGAACTGGAACTGGGCAATTACCTGCATTTTCAGCTGTATTCAGATGAAACCGGGGTGTCCAAACCCAATCCGGAAATGTTCCGGCTCATGCTGGAAACCGTTACCACTACCAGGAACGGGGAAACGATTCTTCCCCAACAGATCATACATATAGGCGATAACGTAAAAGCAGATATCGAAGGCGCCAGCAAGGCCGGCATTCATACGTTACTGGTCAACTCCAATCATCAATGTATCTCAAGCCTGCTCAACTAATGACACAGACTTATTCCTTACATAAAATCACAGATACCAGCCAGTTCGGGTTTTGTCCGGATGACTACAGCCGTTTCAAATTTGGAGACGATCTGGTAGCGGAAAAGTTCGGCACCGCCCTGGCCGATGGGTTTATAGACCATCACCTGAAAGGACGGGAAGTGCCGCAACTGGTGGTGGTATCCAGTCCGTATGCGTTCATTCCCACGGCTACCTTTGCCATGAAGAACCACTTCGTGTGCCGGCTCAACCGCTGGCTGGCAGCCCACGGGCACCCGGTATTACAGGAAACGAAAGTACACCGTACCATCACCTACAAGGAAGATTACGGTGAACTGGATGCCGAACAACGCATGAAACTGATCGGGAACGATTCGTTTCATATAGACCGGGAATTCCTGGCCGGCAAAACCGTCGTGTTCCTGGATGATATCCGCATTACCGGCGGACACGAGCGGATGATACTCAAAATGGTGGATGCCTACCAGCTGACCAATGACATGTACCTGCTGTACTATGCGGAGTTACAGAACCACAACATCCATCCCAACATCGAAAACCACCTGAACTATCATTTTGTTAAATCCATCTTCCACCTGGAGAAAATTGTGCAGGATGAACGGTTTGCCATCAATACCCGGATCGTAAAATATATTCTCAACTACGATTTCGATTCATTTTGTATTTTCCTGCAAAATCAGTCAGACCAGTTTATCAATATTTTGTATGATATGGCTATCGGCAACGGTTACCATACCATCGAAGCATATCAGCGAAATCTTCAGTATATTAACCAGTATATTTTTAGAAAACATAAAAGCATACAACATGGCAATTAATTTGCAAAAAGGACAACGGCAGGCGATTAATGCTCCCAAATTCACGATCGGACTGGGATGGGATACCAACTCATCTTCCACCGGCAGCGCGTTCGACCTGGACGCTTCTATCTTTGTGATGGGAGATAACAGAAAACTCCTGTCCGACCAGCACTTTGTGTTTTACAACAACCTTAAAACTCCCGACGGCGCAGTAGAACATACTGGCGATAACCTCACCGGTGAAGGCAGCGGCGATGACGAACAAATCAAAATTGACCTCTCCAAAATTGATGCAAATGTTTCCGAGATATGCGTGGTAGTAACCATTCACGAAGCTGAAGCCAGAAGGCAGAACTTCGGCCAGGTAAGAAACTCCTACGTGAGAGTAGTGGATGCCGCTACCAACGAAGTAATTCTGAAATATGAGCTGGAAGAAGATTTCTCCATCGAAACAGCCGTAGAATTTGGCCGTATCTACAAACGCAACGACGAATGGAAATTCGAAGCCGTAGGCGTAGGCATGAAAGGCGGTCTGCAGGATTACCTGAACAAATACAACTAATCTGTTCCATTAAATCACCCACAACAAATGGCAATCAATCTTCAAAAGGGCCAACGCATCAGTCTTGAAAAAAGCAATGGCTCCAAACTCCAAAATATCTGTGTAGGCATCAACTGGGGCGCTATCGAAAAGAAAGGGCTTTTTGGCATGTCTAAAACCAAGGAAGCGGTAGACCTGGACGGTAGCTGCGCTTTGTTCAATGAACAAAAACAACTGCTGGAAGTGGTTTACTTCGGTAACCTCCGGTCCCAGGACAACTCCATCCGCCACAGCGGTGATGACCTCACCGGCGATATGAACGGCAACGATGGCCTGGACAACGAAGTGATCACCGTGGACCTCTCCCGCCTGAATCCCAGCGTGAACTATGTGGCTTTTGTACTCAACAGCTTCCGTGGACACGACTTTGGGACTATTCCGTTTGCTTCCATCCGCATATACGAAGGCACCCCTTCCCGTGTGAATGAAGTATTTGCCACCTACGACATCGCCAGCGGTCCCGGATTTGCCGGCCACGTATCGATGGTAATGGGCGTTTTCTATAAGAAAAACGGCGAATGGAAGTTCAACGCCATCGGTGAACCCACCCGCGACCGTAAGCTGCAGGAAACCGTGGACACTGTGTCCAGGCAATACCTGTAGTCCTTACCTTTGTAATGCTATCACTTATTAATCATGATACCTTATGGAATCTAATCCAAACATAACTGATCAGGCAGCGCTTCCCGCGGTAAGACTGGACAAGGACGGCAACACCGACCTTACCCGTATCACCCCGGAAGAAACGCAGAAATACAATGAGCTCAACAAGTCGCTGGTTACCTCCGACGTGAACTCTATCCTGAACTACGGCGCCGACGTACAAAGCTCCATGGAGCGCTACAGCAACGAGTTCCTCACCTCTGTGCGTACCTACAACTCCGGAGAAGTAGGTGGCCTGATCAACGACCTGCTCACCGAACTCAATTACATCGATGTAGATGAGCTGAACCAGGGCGGTTTTAAGAGCTTCCTCTCTAAAGTACCGTTCCTGAAAAAACTCGTGCTGGATACACAGAAACTCTTCCAGAAATATGATACCGTAGTTGCCAATATCGACAAGATCACCAACAAGATCAAGGCGGGCCGTATCAATTCCCTGAAAGACAACAGTTCCCTGCAAACCATGTTCGACAGCAATGTCAACTACATCAAGCAGATGGAAGACCTGATCATTTCCGGTCAGCTCAAATACAATGAACTGAGCCAGAAACTGGCGGAAATGGAAGCCAATGCCGGCAACTACCAGGACTATGAAATTGCGGACCTCCGGGATTTCGTGAGCCGCCTGGATAAAAGACTGGCAGACATGAAGATTGTACGCTTCATCATGCTGCAGTCCCTGGCACAGATCCGGTTAGTGCAGAACAACAACACTTCTATCGCTGAAAAAGCACAATCTATCATTTCCACTACCATCCCTGTCTGGAAAAACCAGCTTACCATCGCGGTAGCGCTGCAACGCCAGAAGGCCAATGTGGAAATGCAACGCAAAGTTTCTGAAACTACCAATACCATCCTGCAGAAAAATGCAGACCTGCTCAAACAGAACAGTATCGAGGTAGCCAGGGAAAACGAGAAGACCGTGGTATCTATCGAAACACTGAAACGTACCACACAGTCGCTGATCGAAACGTTGCATGAAGTGAAGAGAATCCACGACCAGGGCGCCGAAAGCCGTAAAGTGCTGAACGGTGAACTGCAAAACCTGGAATCAGAGCTGAAGAAAAATGTAACTAACGTGAGCTAACCGTGTTTAGATAATGGAGGATAACCTGGCGATTATATTAAGTGACTCAAATAAAACCAACAGCAAACTACAGTTGCTGTCCGCTTTTTTTGAAGAAGAGATTATTTACAAAATATATCTCCGAAGCCAGGTTGTCCATAAGTTATTTGAAAGCAATCCCGAACTGGATATTAATAAGCTGGAGCTGTTCCACTTACAATACACTGCCTCCGCCATCGAACTGCTACGGAAGATCAAGGCCGCCAACGAAAGAAACGTAAGCCTGATCTACGATGAAATACAGCTCAACAAGGAGATGATAGAAAAGCTGAACAGCTCCGTCTTTTCGGAAAAAAATTACGATCTCGACAAACAGAAACAAGCGCTGAAAATAAACCTGTCCCTCCGCAGGTTGTACCAGACCCTGTCTGATAATACGGATGAATATCCCTTCTCCAAAAACATCAATACCTTCAGCAGCCGCTTCTCGCAGGATTTTTATTACGATATCTCCGCCGACCAGATGATGGCCCTCGTTCAATATGATGCGGCCGATGTTTACAAAAACAATTACGCCACCATCCAGAAAAAACTCATGGGACTATTGTGCAAACACGATTTCCGTACGGAGTTTTTCTGCGGTCTTAAAACCGGTGGCATGATCGCGGAAGTGTACCGTTTCCTGGATGTTGACCGGCATTTCCTCTTCTTCCCGTCCAAAAATCTCTTCCTGCTGTGCGATCTATCCACCATCCCGGATATCGATTGGAGCAACAGCCTGTCTAAAAAAGCCAGGATCATGCACGAACTGACCGATAAAAACGATCAGCTCGAAAGCAGGGCCAATATCCTGAAAACCGCTATCCCGGACAATGTACGGGCTTTGTTACAACAGTATTATGATAAAATCTCCGAAGTAGATTTCCTCCAGAAAATCGGCAACTACGATGTGCAGACCAACATCCTCCGCACGATGCTCAATACCGATACCCTCTAAAAAAAATTGCATCAGCCCGAAGACCAATGCAATTTTTTTTATTTGGTTATTTTCTTATTTGGTTATTGGTTATGCTTTTTTGCTTTCCAGCTCAACAGCGCGCCCTTTTTTAGGTACGTTGAACAGGAAAGAAGTAAGGATCGGAATAACGAACACGCCTACTGTCAGGATGGATGTCCATACGTCAGCAATGTGGCTTTCCAGGAATTTAGTGATCGGCGATTCTGTATTGTAGTGTTCCCACAGGGACAGCGACAGTTTCAGGCCCAGGATCGCAATCACCACATAGGCTGCTGTTTCCAGGAAAGAGAACTTCGTCATCAGTCGTACGAAAGCCTGTGCCACAAAACGCATGGCGAGGATACCGATGAATACGCCGAGGCATACCAGCAGGATATTATCTGTAAAGGCTACTGCCGCAAAGATATTGTCGATAGAGAAGGCCATGTCCATTAGCTCCACCAGGGCTACTGTAGCCCAGAAGGGACCGATAGCGCCTACTGTCATCTTATACAGCCAGTTCTTTTCCTTGTCAATGGATTCTTCTTCCTCCGCTTCGGCAGCTTTGGCTTTAGCACGTTTTTCTTTTGCCCAGCTAAATACCAGGTACAGCAGGTACAGGCCGCCCAGTGCTTTCAGCCACCAGAACTGGATGAGGAAAGAGGCAAATAACATGGCCAGGCCACGGAACAAATAAGCGCCGAAGATACCGTACTTCAACGCACGGTCGCGCTGGTGTTCCGGCAGGTCCATCACCATCGTGGCCAGCACGGCAGCGTTATCTACCGAAAGCAGACTTTCGATGATAATCAGGTTTCCCACCACGATCGCCGATGGGACGGGATTGTCAATAATTTGTTGGAATAGTTCTGCAAAATTCATTTTTAGTGTGTTTTTTTATTGTTCTTATTTGTTCGCCATTGTAATAATCACTACCCTCCCTCCTTCTTCGCGGGACAGCAGCAGTTTTTTACCATCTGTCAGTTCCACCATGGTGCCGATGGGTATCTCCTTATCTTCCGTCAGGTCTTTCAGGGAGTTCAGTTTTTGATTCACCAGCACCCATTTGCCCTGATGGAAGGTGAAGTAGCCTACCGGCACTTTCTGTTCGGGCGTGAGCCGCTCATTACGGATAATATTGCGGTTGGCATGCCATTGAAACAGGTATTGGTTATGGTACACCATCAACCGGTGGTTTTCCGGTTTCCAGACGGTGGGTTTAAACTCGTAGTAGAGGTCCAGTACCGGCAGTGTGCCTTTATGGGGCGTACCACAGAAAGGGCATTTCGGGGAGATGGTATTGTCAAACACATACCACTTCTGTTCACAGGCCGCATTGCTGCAAGGCTGCATCAGGTCGGTGGTTTTGAGCAATGCCTGTTCCCACATTTCAGCCGGCGGCCGGTTGTTGGGCTGATGCAGGCCGGTAATGAAAGCCTGATCAAACAGCTCTTTCAGGTACGGGCCCACGATGGTGTAGGGCATTTTGTTCACATCTGCCCAGGGTAGTTCCTTCGGGTTCAGCTGGTTGGGCTTGGGCCGGTTGGAGGTATCCTGCGGATGTTCAATGAACAGGGCTTTTTCGCCCATAGACAGCAGATCGTCTTTTTCCGTATCCAGGTCGTGTACCTTACCTCCTTTCAGCGGATGGCGGTACAGCAGGTACATATAGAGCATTACCGCCAGTGCGTGCAGGTCGGTAAGACGGTTCGGCAGCTTGCGGTTAGGATCTTTAACATCGAGGTGTTTGGTAGCCAGTACTTCCGGTGCAATAAAATCGGCGGTGCCGATTACATCCGGCGGAAACAGGCCGGGTACTACCAGTCCATCTATATCGATGATGGCGGCCGATTTGCTCACGGGGTCCACCAGCACGTTTTTATAGGAAAGGTCGGAATGGGCCAGTCCGGCGGCATGCAGGCGTTTTACACCCCTGGCGATATTGACGCCGATCTGGAAATAGCTGAGCCAGTTGCCCAGTTCTGCTTCATCCAGGCGCAGTGCGAACTGTTTATTCCGGAATTTGGGAGAAGCGAACCATTTGCCCTCTTTTTCTTTTCCTTTGATCAGATCGTTGGAAGCGTATCCTTTTTTGAAAAAGAAATTCTGATTATAGCAGGGAACGATGAGCCCTACTTTTTTGTCCAGTTCCACCATGTCGGTAGGCCAGCAGTACAGGTCCTTGTAGTAATGACCGCCTTCGCGGTTAAAGAAACTGTTATAGTATTCGGTGACGATTTTACGTAGCCGTTCGCGGGAGCTGAAATCCTGGTCATCCCGGTAGAAGGCCACCACGTATGATTTATCGGGGCTGAAATACACATCTTTCATACCGCCGCGCATAGGTTCGCCGTTATCAACGTATTGATAAGACTTGCCTGCATTGATGACGGAATGGACGGTTTTTGTGTTCATGATATTACGGTGTTACCTAATCAAAATGCAATTAACTGATGATCATCAGGGTCCGGTCGTCGTGATTTCCGGGGCTCCAGAAGTCCATCCAGGCGGCGAGTCGGCCGGCGCTTTCCGGGGAATGATCGCCTAACGGCAGCGCGGTATTTTCCGGGTTATTGCCGTTCAGGTCGTCCAGGAATGTTTTCCAGATGTCGATCTTCTCCAGGTTGGCCTCCACCACGAATTTAGGGTCGTAGATACCGTCGGTCATCAGCATGAGATACGCGAAATCCGGTACCAGTTTAAACCCGAAGCGTGTCGGGAACTTGTCGCTCGTAAAGATTTCAGGCATAGTAATAAACCGGGTGCCGCCGCCAAATTCTCCTACGTCGAGCCGGTTCATCAGGGTGATGGCCGAACAGTCTTTGTTCAGCAGTCCAATGGGACAGTCTCCCACCCCAAAGCTCATGATGACATAGCCAAATGCATATTTTTTCAGCAGCACAAAGATAAGGGTGGAATGCAGATCTTTTATGGAAACCTGCTGTGCGGTGGCAAAATCCTCCAGTTTTTTATGAACGGCAAAAGCGGCTTTTCCCAGGGTATCGTATACCAGGTGGTTGATTTTTTTCTGGGTATCCATGCCCGTGCCACTGGCGTGCTCTTCGAATAACTTATCGATATCCGCTGTGGGCGCAGTGTTGAAGTATTGTTCAAAGTAATCGGTAATGCCGGCGCAAGCCAGGCGGGAGCCCTCGCGGGAGAGCTTCGCACTGCCCGCTCCATCGGACACGGCCAGCACACTCCAGCCGGAGGGTTCCAGGTGGCGGAAGGCGTAGTCGTCGTCGCGGAACGAGCCCACGTTGGCGTGGGAGCGTCCCCGTTTGGAAGCTACCGTCACCCAGCGATCGCCGAGGGGCGCGCATTCGGCCACCTCATCGGCTTTCCAGAAAGGATCGGCGGTATCGCTGGGAATATTTTTCCATAGAGACCGTGGGTTCGGATTTATGACCAGCGGCAGCAGTTTCTCATGTGCCGCAGCCTCCGCATCTCCACCTGCCAGTCGGAACTGTAAACGCAGGCGGTAATCGCCGGGTTTTACCGGCGTACCTTCAATGGCGCCGGTAGCCGCGTCGTATTGCAGACCGAATTCTTCCAGTCCTTCGATAGCCGTCCACGTTACATCGGACCAATTCAGCTGCCGGAAGTCGAGCGTAGCCTGGTAAGGCTTGCCCACCGTGGCATTGGGAATGGTCACGGGTTGTTGTTGTATATCTGCCAACCGGTTTTTATACTGCCATATGTCCATGAGTCGTTGTTGATTTTCCAGAATCTGTTGCGCGATCTGTTGATTAGCAGTATCATTCAGAAAGGCGTCAAACAGCTGTTCTTTGCTGCTGGCAATCGTAATTTGTTTCGCAGCAAATAGTTCGCGTATATACTTTTTTCCCATGCTGTTGCTGCCTTTTAGCCCTGGGCGCGGTTAACATCAAACCCGCCTTCCCCGATACCGTAGGTACCTTTATTGCCGCACCAGGGGCAGGTACTGATATGTTCTTCCCCGATACAGTGTATCTGGCCGCATACGCACATGGCGAAACCCACCTGGTTGCCACAGCAGGGACAGGTAGGATTACCGATCAGTTCATCGCTGTTGATGCGGGAAGGGCCTGCGGAGCTATCGGACAGTTCCTGGTAGGTATTATCTACCTGAAAAGCCCCTACCAGCCGGTATGACAGGCGGTTGAGATCCAGTCCATATATCTTCGCCTCTTCTTCCGAGCGGCGGTATTTCACCAGGTAATTACGTTGCAGGTTCTGGCATTTGCCTACCAGCACCGCGTAGTTACTGTCTGTATAACTTTGGGGCGGAATAGGTTTCGTAAGATCAACCTTACTCAGTGTATCGCCGCCGTATATATTCGCCAGTTCAAAGCCGGAGGCGTTTTTCTCCACACTTTCACTGCTGGTTTTAATAGAATCCGTCACCCATTTGAAGAACTGTTTATACGCCGCAGCGTTGCTGTTTTTGAAGTGGATGATATTTTCCGTCAGTTCTTTCAGCACATGCACATCCGCTTCGTTGCCGAAGGAAACCGCGACCATATTAGCCGTACGTTGCCAGTTCTGTTTCCATTCAGCGATAGCCGGGCGGGTATCATCCGTCGGCACGCCATCGGTGAACAGGAATACGATGGGTTTCCAATCGCCTTTCTGTTCGTAGGTGGTTTTCACCTGGTTTTTGCGCAGCTCATACATGAGATGACCGAGGCCTTTGCTGAGCGAGGTACCGCCGCCGATGGGGAAACGGGGCGGGTAAAAATTGATGATCTCCTGCAGGGGTACCAGTGTTTTGGCCTGTCCTGCGAAGACGATGATAGAAACCCAGACGGTTTCAATAGCGTAGGGGTCGGCTTTGAGGGCCTGAATAATTTGGGACAGGCCTTCTTCCACCTGTTGAACCGGTTCTCCGACCATGGATTCGGAGACATCTATCAGAAAATAAATGGGGAGTCTTCTCATTATCTGAAGTTTACGGAGGTTACGTATACGGTGCCTGGTCCGGTAATTTTAAGCATCGAGATCCCTTCTCCGCCGAGCATATTGCTGCCGGAAAAGTGGGACGACATTCTGTTTTGCATATCAGCATTCATACAGATAAAACTTTTTTCATCCACAAAAACCGTCTGCCCCGCGCCCAGGTCAAGCGTGGTAGGTGTTCCGATCACGTCCAGGAATACCGTACAGTGGCCGGTGATTTTCTGCATAATGAGGCCGGTACCGCCGATGAGGGAGGTAAGGTTCAGCTTCGCGTCGATATCTACCTTATCAGAAGAGGCCACATAATAACCGGAGCGGCAGATGATGCCACCGGGGATATTTTTCAGGTTGATGGGTAACAAACCGACTTTGCCGGCTACCATCAGTTTTTTTGGATTAATGTTGGTATTGCAAAGCTCTACCTGGAAAATGCTTTCACCGGTGAGTTTTCTTTTGAGTACGCCGGCGATGCCTTTATCGAAAACGTTGACAGAAGAGTTGATACCTTCCTCATAATAAATCAGCGCGCCTTTTTCACAATAGAATTTCTCGTTGTGTGTCAGTTCTACCTGCAGACTTTTAAAGTCATGCCCTATCAATTTTACGTTCATAAGTTGTTGATCAGATCACTAAATTCACTTCCTGGGGTGGCGGCGGCAGGGTAACCTGTTCCGTTGTGCCCATGCTTTTGTTTCCTTGTTCGATGGTATCGGACACCCACTTAAAGAACTGGCGCAGCGTAGCGCTATCGGCGGTATCGAGGTGTACCACGGTACCGGTGAGTTCTTTGAGCATATCGTTATCGGCCGCTTTACCGGCGGCGCATCCTACGATAGCGCCGAAGTTGAGGCTTTTGATTTTGGGGATCATCTCCCGGTACAGTTGTTGGTCCGATGGTTTGCCATCCGTAAAAATAAACAACAGCGGACGCCAGTCTCCTTTCTGGGTGGGCGTTCCGCGTTGTACTTCCTTGACCACTTTACCGTAAAGATATTCCAGTCCCTGGCCGGTATGGGTAGGGCCACTCTGCGGGCAGGTGATTTCGGGCAACTGGAAGCTCACCAGTTCGGTGAGCGGAACCAGTTCCTTTACTTCCCTGTCGAACGTGATAATGCTGAGCCACAGGGAATCCAGGGCGTGGGCATCCATACGAAGATTGTTGATCATTCCGCTCAGGGCATTGTTCAATGCCTGAATGGGCTCCCCATACATGGAACCGGAGGTGTCCAGCAGGAAATATACCGGTAGTCGTCGCATATATGTACGTTAAGTCTTACACTACAATATTCAGTTCAGCGGGTGGTGGTGGCAGTTCATGGAGGCCGGTCACTTCTTTCCCGGAGTCTTCCACGCGGGTAGAGGTTACGCCGATGGAGGCGGTTACCCAGGCAAAGAAGCGGGAGATGGTGGCGCTGTCGGCAGTGTCCAGGCTGACCACATTTTCCGTGATCTGTTTGAGTACAGCAGTATCCGCAGCATGACCGGCGGCGCAGGCTACGGTATACGCGGTTTTACGCTGTTTGAAGGCAGTGAGGCCATTCTGCCAGCTATCGGTAGGCACACCGTCCGTCATGATGAATACCAGTGGTTTCCAGTCGCCTTTTTGTTCGGTGGTGGTTTTAGCCACTTCCCTGTCGATGCACTGGCTGACCAGTTGCAGGGCTTCACCGAGGGCGGTGGTACCGGTAGCGCGGATATCCGGCATCTGGAAGGAAGCCAGGTCCGTTAAGGGGATGGCTTGTCTGGCGGAGCTATCGAAAGTAATAATACTGATGAACGCAGTCTCTATGGCTTGCGGGTTCTGACGTAATGAACTGATCATTATCTGCACGCCATTCTTCACGGCCTCTATTGGTTCTCCGCTCATAGAGCCGGAGGTGTCCAGCAAGAGGTATACAGGTAGTCTTCTCATAAAATGTTGGTTAAATGCGCTGCTTTTGTTGACAGGGCTAACAATTTTTGCTACAGTAAGTTAAATCATTTTTCCGGGGATCAGGAGTACACCAGTTTTTTCAGTTCGTCCACGAAGTTATCTGACTGGTGCGGGTTACCGATGGCTCTGAATTTCCAGGCGCCGTCTTTACGGTATATTTCAGCAAAAGTCATGGAGCACATACCGTTGTAGGTGCTATCACCGGAGAGGCTGAATTTCGCGATCTCTTTACCTCTGGCGTCTACGGCGCGGATGAAGGCGTTTTCGATCATACCGAAGTGCTGGTTGTTGGCGCGGCCCTGGTAGATGGTCACCATAAACAGGATTTTATCATAGCGCTGATCCATCTGGTTCAGTTTAATGATGATCTGTTCATCGTCGCCATCGCCGGCGCCGGTACGGTTATCGCCTGTGAGCCAGATATGGCCGGAAGGATGTTTCATGGAGTTGAAGAAAATCACGTCTCCTTCATACAGACCAACGCTTCTACCGTCGCGGGTTTGCATCGTACGACCGAGGTTGGCTACCTTACCGTTGTTATCCAGCAGGAAAGCTACCGCATCGAGGTCATATTCTTCTTCTTTTTGGGCACCGCCGCCGAAAAGTTTTCCGAAGAAACCGCCGCCGCCTTCCGCTTTTTTCTGTCTAACATCCCATCCCAGTCCGATGGTTACCGTAGAGAGGTCAAATTCTTCTCCCTGGTCATTTTTACGGAGGTCAATGGTTTGACCTTTTACTAAATTGATCGCCATATATAGGTTATTTAATGATCTGTCCCTGAAAATATTTAGAGAGGAAAAATGCCAGGTCTTCCTTGTATCCTTTACCGGAAGCTTCAAATTTCCATTTACCGTCTTTTTCGTACAGGCGGCCGAATTCCACGCCGGTTTCGATGGAGAAGTCCTCTCCCAGTTCGTACTTAGCGATTTCCTGGGAAGTAGCGTTATCCACGATACGGATATACGAATCCCTTACCTGGCCGTAGTTCTGTCTTCTGGCGATAGCGTCGTGGATGGTTACCACGAACAGGATTTCTTTTACCCGTGGATCTATTTTGGTGAGATCCACCATGATGGTTTCATCGTCGCCGCCGTCGCTGTTGCCGCCGGTAGGGTCGTCGCCGGTATGATGCAGCGCGCCGTCCGGTGAGTCGGTGTTGCCATAGAAAACGAAATAACGTTCTTCGGGGATTAACCTGTTTTCTCCGATCATAAAAGCGGATGCATCGAGGTCGAAAGCCGCACCGGTGCCTTCGTTCGGCTCCCATCCCAGTCCTACACTGATGCTGGACAGGCCAATATCAATCCTTTGTCCCTTTTGTAAGTTAATAGCCATTTTTCGAAAAATTTAAAACGTAGGTAAGATAGTATTTTTAATTCAGAATGGGTGGAACATATTTTTAAATTAATATGTGTAGCGGGGGAGGAATCAGCAAGAAATGAATTTTTTATTAACCTGGAGCTTGGTGCATGGCATATCCCCAATTTTTGCGGCTACTTCTGCAAGCAGGATAAACGAATTCCAACAGAAAATTATCTTGTATCTATACCCACGGCTATTTTCGGAAGGAAGATTAGAAAGGCCTTAAAATGAACTTAAAAGCGTCTACATACCTGTTGTGCATTCTCCCAATTCTTTACCTTAGTTCAGGAACGCCGTTTTGTATGCCCTGATATTTTGAACCCGATACTATCATTGAAAGCACAAACCACCGCCACCATTTTATACCGGATTATATGAAGTATACAATGAATTCCGCAGGTCATCTTTTTTTCACCAAACAAATAGCTCTCCAAAAACGGGGACTATTATTGTTTCCACTGGCCGTTTTGTTTCTGGGCGTGATGATTTATTTACGTGCGGGAAAGCAAATTCCGTTATATGCCATTCCTATTCCGCTGCTCATTTTAGTGAATGCTTTTGTCGCACTGCCGCTGATTGGCGCCAATACCTGCAGAAAAACGATTGCCGGATATGAAGTGGCGGCAGAAGGGATTGTCCGCTTCATCTGCTATGCGCCGCTATGGTCTAAAGCCCGGGTGTATGAGGTTAATATGCAGGATTTGCACCGCACTTCCGGTAAAAGGGATATTTATAAAATAAATCCAACTATCCGTATCTCTGTTGCTGAAACAAAGCAACTGTTTTATTATTTCCCCACTTATTTTGAAGATGCTTCACGGCTCTCCGGTCTCTTAAAATCGGAGTAGTCTTTTATCTTGTCCGTATATAAGGACAAGATAAAAGACATATTATTTACTGCTTCGGTATCTCCTTTAAAATATCCAGCAGGAACGCATAGAACAGCTTTACGGAAGATATCTGCACACATTCCTTTGGGGAGTGAGCACCACGGATAGTAGGCCCGAAAGAAATCATATCCGGCCCGTTCAGCAAGGAACCGAGGATACCACATTCCAATCCGGCGTGGATAGCGCCTACTTTGGGTTTGCTATCGAAATGTTTACCATGCAGCGATAACAGTACTTGCAGGATAGCTGAATCCGGGTTAGGTTTCCAACCGGGGTAACCGCCCACCTGCATTACCTCGCAGCCCATATTTTCCAGGGCAGCTCTCACGGCCAGGGCTACATCTTCCTTGGTACTGTCTACGTTGCTACGTTGCAGTGACTGTGTTATAAACTGACCGTCTTTTACGATTACTTTAGCCAGGTTGTTGGATGTTTCCACGAGGCCGGGAATATCAGGACTCATGCGGAATACGCCATTAGGAATAGCGTAGATGGCACGCAGCAGCCGGTCGAAATATGCTGGTTCCACCACGGAAGCAGGCGTAGCTACAGGCTTTATTTCTACCGTAAGGCCTTCTTCCACGCTTTTATATTCTTCCTGCAGGGTGGCCGCAAAAGCATTTACCAGCGCCTCAAAACCTGCTTTGTCGGCGCCCGGCACGACCACCGTTGCGTGGGACTCGCGGGGGATGGCGTTACGCAGGCTGCCGCCGTCGAGCGAAGCCAGCTGCACATCAAATGACTGCCGCGCTTTGAACAGCAGGCGGTTCATCAGTTTATTGGCATTCGCCCGGCCACGGTTGATATCCATACCGGAGTGGCCGCCCAGCAGACCTTTGACGATGATATCATAAGCGGCGCCGCCAGCCAGGGCAGGCACCTGCTGGTAGGTACCTTTACTATTGGTATCCAGGCCGCCAGCGCAACCGATGGTGATTTCATCATCTTCTTCGGTATCCAGGTTGAGCAGTATTTTCCCGGTGTAAGGTGCAGGGTCCAGCTGCATGGCGCCGGTCATACCGGTTTCTTCGTCGATGGTAAACATCGCTTCGATAGCGGGGTGTGGGATATCTTTTGAGGCCAGGATAGCCATGATAGTAGCCACGCCGATACCATTGTCGGCACCCAGCGTAGTGCCGCGGGCCCTTACCCAATCGCCGTCTACATACATATCAATACCTTGCGTATCAAAATCAAATACGGTATCGTTATTTTTTTGGTGTACCATGTCCAGGTGGGATTGCAGGATAACCGTCTGGCGGTCTTCCATACCAGCCGTCGCCGGCTTTTTGATACACACGTTGCCTACCGCATCTTTCTTCGTTTCCAGGCCCAGCTGTTGACCAAAGGCTTCCATAAAGGCAACCACCTTTTCTTCTTTCTTAGAGGCCCTGGGTATGGCGTTCAGCTGACTGAAATATTGCCACAGCGGCTGCGGGGCCAGTGATGTTAGTTCCATGTTGTTTGATATAACATTGTTAGGCAGGCAATGTAGGTAAATCCGGGGAAACGGGCAAACGGCTACAGATACCGGAGATACATGTCCGGATTATTCAGAAAAGAAATGGGTGATACGATAATGTTCAGTATCCCGGAAATCCACCTGCTGCATGCCTTTGTCGTGTATTTCGGATAGCCGTGCACCCGGGATACCCATGAGAATGGGTGAATGGGTACAGATAATAAACCGGGTATTGTTGCTTTACGATTATTGTTTACGAATGCAGGAAATCCTGGTAATAAAAAAGGCCTACCTTTCGGTAGGCCTCATGGCTGATAAACAGCTATCTCTTAATTCCAGTACTTCTCCCCTTTTTTCATTTTCTCCAGGGTAGTTTCGTAGTTCTTTTTCTCGTCGCCATTAGCTTTGTTCATCGCTTTTTCTTCCCAGGCCAGGGCATCCGCCTTTTTACCGGCTTTGTACAGCAGGTTGGCGTAGGTATCCATGAATGCGGGCATTTCGTTGTCTTTGAAGGAACGTTTGCTCCATTCCAGCGCTTGTTCTATGCATTTCAGATCGTTGCATTTTTCAAAGATGGTCCAGGCATATTCGTTGAGTGCCTGCGGATCAGCTTTGTGACCATATTTTTTCATATAGGCGACAATGCTGGCGACCGCGTTATCACCGTCGTTTTTATAACTGAAATACTGGATTTTGGTTTTCAGTATCAGTTCTTCTGCAACAGATGGATATTTAGCTTTTACCTTTTTTTCGAGGGCTGCCCAGTCCGGTGCACTGTCATCTTTTGTACGCAGTGCAGGGAATACTTCTTCCCTACCGGCGATGTCCATTATTTTGGCTTCTGCCGTGCCGGGTCCCAGAACCTTATTGATTTTATCGCCATGATGCAGGAACATGTCAAAACCAGGGTCTTTGGAACTATTGGTAAATTTACCTACGAAATCAATATTACCGGGTGTGTAAAGATCTTTCTGTTGGGCAAGATAAGCTTTCGCAACCTCGGAGGCGTTCTTTTCATCATATTTATCCCGCGCCAGGTAGGCCAGTTTACGCAGGAAAGCGGTGTCTTTCTGACCGTTCTTATACTTTTCCAGCTGGGGGTAATATTGTTGATTAGGGTCCAGGGAAGCAGTGAATCTCTCAATGAACTGGTCTGCTTCTCCACCGCCTATCTGACGGTCGACGATGGTACCATCCGGTGAAAACACCAGGAAGGTTGGATAAGCACGGACGCTATAGTCTTTCGCTATCTTTTGGGCATCATCATACCATTTTTTCACCTCTTCATCGTCTTTGGGGGTCTGGTCCATTTGCACCTTTACGTTGAGGTACTTCGCATTCATGAACTCCCCTACTTTTTCCTGGGGGAAAACGTTGGCCGACATATACTTACAAGGGCCGCACCAGGTAGTGAAGCAGTCCACGAAGATGTATTTGTTCTCTGCTTTGGCTTTGGCTTTGATCTCGGCCCAGGTGGAGCCATGCTCGAAGTGCATACCTTTTTCCTGTGCCATAGCAGCAAACGGCAACCAGGAGGCTAACAATAATAATTTCTTGATCATAAATTAATGTGTTGGTTTGGTTTTACGACTTCAATTTAAGTATTTTTCGTATACGCCCCTTTGTTATAGTTTCGTTTTTGACCAACGGTAAAAACACGATCCCGACGGCCAGCACCCACTAGACAAGTTAAAGCCAAAAGAAAAGGGCGCCCCCTCTGATGGAGGCGCCCTGTATAATTATTCCAGTAACTTCTATATCAGAGCTTCTCGCCCTTCTTCATCTTGTCCAGTGTTTTCTGGTAAGATTCTCTCATGTATTTGTATTCCTCACCAGCAGGGAGCATATTGACAGCCGTTTCCTGCATACTGACAGCTTTAGCTGCATCACCCAGTTTATACCACAACACCGCCTGCACGGTAGCGGCATCCGGTGTGGCATTTTCTTTTGAGGCGCTTTCGCTCCAGGCCAGCGCAGTACGCAGCATAGCCGTGTCCGTGCCAAACCGGCCAATAGAACGGGCATAGCCGTTTAATTCCGATGGAGAAAGTTGTTTGTTATACTTTTTAACATAAGCCTGTACGTTTTTCTCAAACTGATCGTAGGCTTTGTTACGCAGGTACTCGCTCAACTGAAAGCGCTGCACGAGCATAGGCGCCAGATCGGGGTATTTCTTCTGCAAACGCGCCGTAACAGCTTTTACATCTGGTGGAATACCACCTCTCATGTCTTTGTAGATCTCCTCTCCCATGATAATCTGCTGTACCCTGTTTTCCGCAAAATGTGATCCCATTACCTGGTTGATTTTTTCCGGATTTTTACGGAAGATAGCAAAGCCAGGGTCCTTGCTGCTGCGGGTAAACTTATCCATAAAACGTACTACCTCCGGCGCAAAAACATCGGGAACGGCTTTAAGATACCGCCCGGCAAACAATACGGAGTAGCGGCCGTCATAGACTTCCAGCGCTTCTTCCGCCAGGCGTTTCAGCGTATCAGGCTGATTGCCTGCCTGTTTGACCGTTGTCTCCATACGGGTGTAATACTGCGTTTCCGGCTTCAGGGCTTTTGCAGAAGCGGCAATAAATCCGGTGGCGCTGTCGCCGCCCACCACCAGGTGCACCAGCTTGCCCTCCGGAGAGAAATACAGAAACGTAGGGTAAGCCATCACGCTATACTCCTTTGCAATAGCGGCAGCGTCGGCGTACCAGCTTTTTACCGCCTCGTCGTCCTGTGGTGTTTTGTCCATCTGTACTTTCACCGATACAAATTTGTCGTTGAAGAACTCACCGACTACCTGCAGGGGGAAGATTTCGCGGCTCATCATCTTACAGGGACCGCACCAGGTGGTGAAACAATCCATAAAAATAAACTTGCCTTCTTTTTTGGCTTTCGCCTTCACTTCCTTCCAGCTGAGGGCATGTTCAAAATGAATACCCTGCTCCTGTGCCATCGTGGCTAACGGCAACCAGGCGGTTAACAGTAATAATAATTTTTTCATGATAAGTTAATGTGTTGGTTTGTTTTTACCAGCTCAATTTAAGCGTCTTTCGTGTATAGTGCTGCTGTTGTCCCCCCGTTTTTTATCAGCGGTTCAAAACACCATCCCGGCGGCGATCTTTAGCCATATAAGACGGCGGAATCCTGGATGAGGGGATATCCGCCGCCGTTTTTTGATGGTTGGTTATTTTCTTTCATTCGGTTCCAGCTCCGGGTTCATCTGTATCAGCTTGGGTACAACGGGATACACATAGTGATAGTCGTTGGGCTTCAGCGTATAGGTTTGTCCGTTATAGGTATGCGTGAGTGTTTTTGCAAAACGCGGCTCTTTGTTGAGCCGTTTCAAATCGAACAAACGCGCACCTTTGAAACACAGTTCCCGCCGCCGTTCGGACAACACCTGCAACAGGGCATCGTCTGCCGTGGCGGCTGTAGCCGGTACATAAGCAGCTTGCAGGATGCGCATTTTACGCAGGGTGTTCAGGTCCTGCATAGCTTCTGCGGGATGGTTCAGACGGGCCTGGCACTCGGCACGTATTAAATACATCTCCGGTACGGTAGGCCCTACCAGTCGGGCGTCAAACAACAGGAACTCCCCATAATAATACAGCCGTCCCACAAAAGGCGCGGTAGTAGTGGTAAACAATATCTTATAGCGCAGGTCTATGATAGAGTCCTTAAATTCCGTTTGCAGGTCTTTACTCAGCGAAAACCAGCCATAGGTGTTGGATACCGTTTTCATGAGAATGGTCTCCGGATTGTTTCTGTTTTCCGGATAGGTATTACGGGGATTTGCTGCAAACTGGTTATAGTCCGACAGCTTATTTTTTATTTCCAGCGTTTTGGAAGCTGCGTTTAATGCTTCCTGGTATTCACCCCGGATAAGATAAGCCCGGGCTTGCAAGGCATAAGCGGCTGCCAGTGAGGGCTCGTAAGCACTGGTACTGGCAGTGCCCAGCAATGTGGTCGCCTGGCGCAGATCGGCCAGCAACTGATCATAGACGGCCTTCACGGAAGCGCGGTTTAATTTGGCATCGGTGGAAGGCGTCAGCAGCAACGGTACGCCTTTGTCGGTAGCCGCGGAGGCGGCATCATATTGTACAGCATAGAGATTGACGAGCGACAGGTACGCAAACGACCGGTGCACCAGTGCCTCCCCCATCAGTTGATTGCGGTCCTTTTCAGCGGCATCGGTCAGCGTTTTCATACCATCCAGCACCACATTGGCGAGATACACCTGTTTGTACAAATTGCTCCATTGGGCGTCATTGTCTGTAGACATAAACGCTCCGTCCTGCCAGGTGTGTATCTTATAGCCGGAGGTACCCAGGTAGTCGATCCCGGTCTGCTCGTAATACTCCACGTTGTCGGACGCCAGTTCATCGGTGCCATATGAGGGCGTCAGGTTGTTTTCATTATTCAGCAACAAACGGTAATCCTTATACGAAGATGGAATTACTTTTCCTTTCGGTTTTATATCGAGGTAGTCTCTGCCGCAACCCGCCAGGGTTATCAATGCAGTGGCATATATCAAAGTACGCAACATCAGTCAATGGTTTTAAGATTAGAAAGTTGTTTTCAGGCCCACTGCAAAAGAACGCGCAGGTGGCAGCATGGAATAGTAGGAGCCGGGAACATAGTCCGGATCGATGCCTGCTTTATTCTGCGTCCACAACGCCAGGTTACGGCCATAGGCCATCAGCGACAAACGCTGCATATGTATGGGACGCAGCAGGTAAGCCGGCAAATCATATGACAGCGATATTTCCCGCAAACGGATATGATTACCGCTTTCAATCAGCTTGTCTGATTTCGCATACCAGCCGTTATCATAGTTGATGGTGCTGGATGGTACTACCGGTACGTTGGTATGTGCTTCATCACCGGCGCTGCGCCAGCGATCGGCGATATCGCTGTGTACCGATTTCTGCGTGGAATAGCTGAAGTATTCTACCGTAGGGCGGCGGAACACATATCCCATTTTAAACGTGATCAAAAATGACAGCTCCAGCTGTTTATAACGCACGATGTTGGTTAGTCCGCCAAAGTAACGGGGTACCGTGGTGCCGCTGTAGGCAAGGGTAGACAAATCGCCGGAGATATCGCTGTTGGCCAGGTTACGTTTACCACTTTCAGAGAGCACCGTAGGTCTGCCGATGCTGTCAAGACCGCCATAGTGGTAGCTGTAAATACCTTCAATCGGTTTTCCTTTGACAGGGTTTACACCGGTGCCGCTGTTCACATAATAGTTCACGTTTTCCCGTTGCAGGTTGGAAGAAGCGACTTTATTTTCATTATACCCCAGGTTCATGATGGCCCGCCAGTTGATGTTTTTCCGTTGTATGAGGGCAGCAGACAGATTTACATCTACACCATGGTTACGCAGTTCAGCGGTGTTCACGGTGAGGGTGGTAAAACCATAGGTAGCGTTGAACTCAGCCGGCCCCAACAGATCGTAGCTGTGTTTGCGGTATACGTCTACCGTTACATCGAGGCGGCTGTCCCAGAAAGAGAAGTCGGCGCCGACGTTGAAAGTTTTTGTTTTTTCCCAACGCAGTAACGGGTTAGCAGGATTGCTGATACTGGCATAGGGCTGTCCGCTGTAATAGTCCGGGAAAGAAGATACCGCCGCTATCAGGAAGGGACTGGTGCTTTTATCCACGTTTCCGTTCACGCCATAGGTTACGCGCAGATTAAGGCGGTTCAGAAAAGCCAGTTGCATAAACGACTCCTCTCCCAGTTTCCACATACCGCCGAGCGACCATAAAGGTGTGGCGCGATATTGTTTACTGGCGCCGAACAGGTTGGAATCATCCAGCCTGGCGCTACCGGAAAATACATACCGGTTGTTATAGGTGTAGTTGGCGTTGCCGTACCACGACAGGAAACGATCCCTCATGTCACCCAGGCTGTTAGGCAATGCGGGCTTATTATTGTTGCCGCTCACTGCGGTTTTGTAGTTGGTGTTATAGTTCACCGGCATAGAAGCCAGTGTTTGATCGTCGTATCCGTACAGACGGGTAGCGGCGGTGCTGGTCCACACCTGCCGGATTTCACTGCCGGCAACGGCATCAATCCGGTGGCGTTTTCCAAACTGCCGGTTAAGGTTCAGCTGTCCGCGGATATCGTAATGTTCCATGTCTGCGTTGCTGAGGTCCAGTATACCGCCCTGTGGCAGTCCGTACACCAGGGTTACAGGGTTGGTGCCGGTAGTGGAGGTTGCGTTGTTAAACGTGTTCCTGCTCAGATAGGTATCCGGATTGGAATACTTGCGGTTACGCTGGAAAGAGCGTTCATACAGTCCGCTTAAAGTAGCTGTCAGACCGGGAACGACACGATAGTTAAAACCGCCGTTGATGCGGTAGAGGTTCAGACGGCTGGTATTATCGGCATTTGCCAGTTCAGCGAGGTAGTCGTAGCGCCAGGGCAGGTATCCCAGCCGTTGCAGGGAGTCCAGTGCGCGGCCGTTGAAAGCGCGGGCATATTGTATCGCGCGACCGTTGTCGTCTACGATACGATCATAAGGCAACAGGGTACCGGGACCAGGTTCCAGTGGCGACAAGCCCAGGCCGTTGAGTTTGGCGGTATTCATCACGGCCATGATGCCCAGGTTGGCGTCCAGCTTTTTATTGAGTTTGAAGTTGTTGGTGGAGTTGAGGGTTACGCGGGTATTGCGGTTCCCTTTGGCCACGGGCAGTTCATCGCTGATAGAACCGGAGATGTAGTACTGAGCGAAGTCGTTGCCTCCGCTCATGGATAGGTTGTATTGCTGCACCTGTTGCCGTTGCAGCAGGTATTGCTGGTATTGTGATTTATAGTCATAGCCGGCGAGCTGGGCTACCAGTGCATCCCGCTGTGCAGCCGTAATTTCCCCGCGTTTGTAGCGGAAGAAGATATCGGAACCGGCGCTCACCGCGGGCAACAGACGGCCGGTGGGATCAGGCAACAGATTTTTATCGACTGCTTCTTTTTCAAAATCGAGGTAGGCCGCAGCACCGGCTATCGGGCGGTAATCCAGGTTGGGCCGGCCTCCCAGCGTGAAGTTGGTAGAGAAATTGATTTGCCGGCGTTGTTGTTTTCCTTTTTGTGTTTCTATCACCACTACGCCATTGGCTGCACGAACACCCCAGATGGAGGCTGCCGCAGCATCTTTCAGAAAGGTGATGCGGTCAATATCTTCCGGGTTGATCATGGAGAGATCTCCTTCGTATGGGAAGCCATCTATAACGATCAACGGGTCCTGCGCCGCTTTGAAGGTATTACGCCCGCGAAGTGCCAGTGAAGAACCTTTAGAAGGACGGCCGCTGGCATCCGGTGGATTGCTGGTCACCAATAGACCGCTGACCATACCTTCCATCTTGTCTATTACGTTGGTAGTGATTTTGCGCTCCATGTCTTTGGCCTGTACCTGTGCGAAAGAGCCGGTAGCTCTTTCTTTAGCGATAGTCTGGTAACCGGTAGACACTTCCACCTGTTTCAGCTGGATATTATCTGATGTCAGGGCAACGTCCAGATTGGGTTTCCCGGCAACTGACTGCGTACGGTAACCTATAAACGTAAAGGTGAGCAGTTCACCTGGTTTGGATAGCCGTAAGATATATTGACCATTACCATCCGTAAAGGCGCCGGCTTTTCCCGAGGCAGGTTTGATGGTGACACCTGGTAACGGGTTGCCGTTTTCGTCGGTCACCCGGCCACGCACCAGCAGCGGATCGTTGATGGCCGTTAGTTCCCGCACTGGTGCATTAACCGCTGCGGTGTTTGCCGGTGCTGTTTTACGCCGTACATCTTTCACAATCGTATAGGTATTGTCGTTAACATACAGAAAGAGGTATCCCTTTTGGTATAGTACTTCTTTCAGCACGGCTTCCACCGATTTGCCCTTAAATGCGCCGATGTCCACCGAGGTGGAAATGTCGTCCAGCAGGCTGTTTTCATACACGAAACTGGTACCATAGAGGCGGGTAATTTCCTTTAACGCAGCGGTCAGCGGCATGGTTTTCATTTGTGCGTATGCGAGTTGCATACAAAACAGCAATGAACAAACCATCGCCACAGTTTTGCGTAACTGTGCTTCCTTCATCATTGACTTGGTTGGTTGTTTGGTTGATAAATAATCGATCACTATTTCGCAGTGAACAAAAGCGTATCTTTTTTCTGTTGAATGTCTATATCCAATATCCTGGACAATACGAAAAGCAGGTCTTTCTCCTGTTGCATAGGTATCCTGCCCTTAATTTCACGTTCACCGAGGGTAGTGTCCTGCAATATGACCGTATACCCGTAGTTTTCTTTCAATAGCTGAATGATATCTTTTACTTTGGTGGCGTTGAGCAATAGTTCATGCCGTGTCCAGGCGGTGGCGGCCAGGGTATCTACGGCATGCATCACCACCGGGGGGTGTTGACGGGCAAGCGACCATCCATCGCCCGGCAGCAGGAAGGCTGGTAGTTCCCTGCCGTTTATCACGTCGACGCGTACACGTCCGCGTTGTAATACCACGGCGGTAATACCGCTCCGCTGACGAACGTTAAAAGCCGTGCCCAGTACGGTGATGCGGGCATCCCCTGCCTGTACGCGGAATGTATCGCCGGTATGTTTTACATCGAAGAAGGCTTCGCCTTCCACGGTCACCACCCGTTTCCCCGTAACAGACCAGCTACGGGCATACGATGCTTCGGAGCGTGCGTTGAGCACCAATGAAGAATTGTCGGGTAACCGGATTTGCCTGGTTTCTCCATATCCTGTACGAATGGTGACGGTAGAAGTAAAATACCAGGTGGCGCCCAGCGCCAGGAGTAACAACACAGAAGCCGCTGCCAGCAAGGGCCGGCGATAACGCGGAATACGCTGTACTGGCTGCTGCGCTATGTTTTCCAGGACGGCCTGCCACACTTTCGTTTTGCCTTCATCGTTTTTATCGACCACCGGTGTGGACAATGCATATACGATCTCCTTCGCTTCCCGCATCAGCGCAGCCTTCTCCGGCATATCAGCGGAAAGCTGCTTCCAGAAAGCGTTAGCCGAGGCGTCAGGAGATTTCACCCAGCGGATAAAATATTCATCCGCCAGAAAATCTTCCATCAGATAATCTTGATAGTTTTTGTTCATCATCCCATAAGACACAACGGGATATCCGGATTATCCCATTTCCGGAAAAAAATTTTAAAAAAAGTTTTTTTAGCGGCGTTGTAACAGGTATAACAACACGAGCAGGGAGAAGTCGCCGAATTGCTCTCTCAAGCGTTCCAGCGCACGATAGACGAGTTTGTAGGTACCGCCTGTATTGATTTGCAGGATCTCTGCAATCTCTTCGTATGACAGATCTTCGTAAAATTTCAAAAAGATGGCCTCCCGTTGTCTATGCGTCAGTGTATCCATTAAGGCATCTACTTTTCGCTTCAATTCCGTTGCCCGCTCCGCTCTGATCATAGGATGCTCATAAGACAGTTCCAAATAAAAAGGAATATGTTCTCCGGAAAACGCTTCCTCCAGCCGGGAAGGGCTGTACTCCAGCTTGCGCAATAAGATGCGCCGGAAGGATAATAGCAGGTATTGTTTCACTACCTGGGGTGTGACAATCGAATCTCTATTGCGCCACAGTTTCAAAAAGAGGTCCTGTATGCTCTCCTCAATAAATGATTTATCCGCAGTGAATTTAAATCCATAGTTGGTAAGGGGCATATAATAGGAATTATACAACCCTTCCAATCCACTGATTTCTCCGGATTTGTACCAGGACCAAAGTTCTTTGTCTTGCATGTCAAATAGGAAACCGATGAAAGTTACAATATTACACGAATTTTTTTTTCCTCCCAATTCAGTGGGAAATACCGGCGATATGCTCGCATCTTACCAGTGCCCAGTCCAATTCGTCCATATCACCCGCGATAGCCGTTTGATATACTTCCTCCAAACCGATACGCAGCTGGTAACAGTCCAGCCGTGTTTTGTCCAATGGCTTTGTTTCAAAATAACGTGCCTGGTACTCCATACAATCCAGCCAGGTACGCCAGAAAAAGATATTGGCCATATCGTAAAGACTATCGCCCACCATGGCTTCTGACCAGTCAATCACGCCGGTGATTACGTGTCCGTCTGTCAGCACATTGTTGGACCCGAAATCGCCATGCACCAGTTGCCGTACTTCCGGGATACCGGCTATGTTTTGCGACAGTCTTTCCTGCAAAGGGCGGACCCGCCTTAGAGGCACCCTTTTACCAGCCGTGGACCAGTCGTAAAATTCGTTGTTGCAAATGCTTTCCAGGTAGGCATTCCAGCTGGGATACCGCCCTTCGCCCATCGCATTAAAAGGACCGAAGCCTGTCATCCCTTGCAGCGGCGCCACTGCCATCGCTTCCATCACTGCCGCTACCGGCGCCGTCATCACCGACAGGTAAGCCTCCGGCAGGTCTTCCAGGGTAACACCCGGCGCCTGTACCGATAAACACCAGGCCACGCCGTTATCCAGCAACCCGATGGCTTCTATCTCCGGTACCGGCAACGCCGGCGCGTTGAAATGCCGGTTAGCGAAATCATCTTTTTCAAATCCATTCGCCTGATGATTGACCCGTAGTATGTATTTTTTTCCGGAGATGACCACCCGGAATGCAAACGACTCCATACTATCGGGTACCGGCTCCATATGTGAAATACTGCCATAATGAGCCATTACGGCAGCCGTCAGTTGTTCAATATCTGCTATGGGTTTTCGCATAGATCCTTTTTTACAGAAACAAGATGAAAGCAAGCTGGTTCATTTTACCAGCAAAAGTTTTCATTAAATTTAAGTTTTCTGTAAAAAATCAGGGTAATGCGAAAAAACATGCTCCGTATGGCAGTGATGGCAAAAGACTCCGTTATCCACTGCCATCCATCAGCGGATTCCACTGAAAACCACCCCTTGTAAACTATATCGATCCGGCATACAGAAGGTTTATTATGAGCCAGTTAGATAATATTTTCAAACTGCGGCCATATTTCAGTGAGGCAAACTAATTTGCCGTTCAATACTCAGTAACCATTTTTCCACGCATAACATTTTTTCAGGCGTCTTTTTTTCTAATCTATTACCATCTTTATGATGTGAACAATTAAATGAAGTGAACACCTTTTTTGCTAATCTTTCGAATGTCACTAGGTACACCTATTTTACAGACCTTTAAACCACACTTTTCCACGTAATCACTTGTTTTTCTAAATCTCCTTTTTTACACCCTCAATTTAAACCGTAATCCTATGGACCACGCGATCCACCACGATGCCAACGGGCAACAGTACCCTGTTGCTGCAACCGATGGCAATCAGCACCTGGCTGAATTATTGAAACACACACCCTGGGAAGAGTACAACTCCCGGGAAACATTGGTCTCCCTGTTCCGTAAACAGGCAGCCAGCACGCCTAACAACCTGGCGGTATCTTTCAAAGGCCACACGCTCACCTACCGGGAGCTGGATGAAAAAAGCAACCAGCTGGCGCATTACCTGCTGGCGCAGGGCGTCACCACCGGCAGCTATGTACCGGTATACCTGGAGCGCAGCGCCGAATGGGCGATCGCGATATTGGGCATCCTGAAAACAGGCGCGGCCTACATCCCGGTAGATGCCATCTATCCCGGTAAAAGAGTGGCCTTTATCCTGGAAGAAGTGGAAGCTAAAGTGATCATTACGCAGTTATCACTGGGCTCACGGCTTTTCCAGGTACACCACACGGCCGTGGTTTACCTGGACCACCTCAGTATCCTCCAGGACCAGCCCATTACTGCGCCGGACAAGCTCCCTGCGCCGACAGACCTGGCGTATATCATCTATACTTCCGGATCTACCGGTCAGCCTAAAGGTGTAATGATCACCCACCTGTCTATCCAGCACCTGATCTGCTGGCATAAACAGCAGTATGCTGTAACCGGCAGCAGCCGGCTATCGCTCGTAGCGGGGCTGGCATTCGATATTTCCGTGTGGGAATGCTGGTCGGCCCTCCTGTCAGGAGCCGCCCTCTTTATCGCCGATGATGAGGAAAGAACCCATGCCGGGCGTTTGCTGGATTTCTATCAGCATAACCAGCTCACACACGCCTTTGCGCCTCCCGTGCTGGCGCCGGAACTGATAGCCCTTAGCCGGCAAACACCGGGCATAGCGCTGCAATACCTGTTCTCCGGCGGTGAACAAATGAAACCCGTATTAACCAGTGGCCTGCCGTATCAGCTGATCGACTACTACGGTCCTACCGAGTACACCGTATACGCCACCCACCGCCTTGTGGAAGATGTAGACGGACAATATTTTCCGACGATCGGTCAGCCTATCGCCAACACCCAGGCTTTTATCCTGGACCGCGACCTGCAACTGCTGCCACCTGGCGCCGTTGGGGAACTATGTATCAGCGGCATTGGCATAGCACAGGGGTACTTTAAAAATCCGGCGCTCACGGGCAGTAAATTTGTGCCGCATCCTTTTATGCCGGGTCAAAAACTGTATCGCACCGGCGATCTGGCCCGCCGCCTGCCCGATGGTAACCTCCAGTTCCTGGGCCGTATCGACAACCAGGTTAAAATCCGCGGTTTCCGCGTGGAATTGGGAGAGATAGAAGCAGCACTGCTACAGGTACCACATGTGAAAGCCGCCGCCCTCATTGCGGTAGATAACAACCGGCAGCAAAAACAGCTGGTAGCGTTTATTGTGCAGGACCATCCCAACGAGCAACAAGGCATCGCACTCGCACGGCAGCAACTCAAACAGGACCTGCCCGGTTATATGGTACCCGCCCGTTTTATCACCGTGCGTGAATTACCGGTCAACGCCAATGGTAAAATAGACAAAGTCGCTCTCACAGCCTTGTCCGAACAGACTACCGGCAGCTCCCAGGCAACCACGGAACCCATCAGCGAAACGGAACGTATCATTGCAGAAGTTTGGTCCGATATATTGGAAAGACCGTATATCCATTACAGTGATAACTTCTTCGATATCGGAGGTGATTCCTTGCTGGTAGCCACGGTGGTCACCAAACTGAAAGACCGTTTCAGCATTAAAATGTATCTCCGCGATCTGTACCAGTATCCTGAACTGCGGGCATTGGCCGGTATGATCGACAACCGCGTTAAAACCGGCGAAACCGGTATCCCCGAAGAAGATGTGGAGCCTTACGTGTCGCTGCAACAGGATGCGTGGCTACTGCCGGATGTGCAGTACCGGCAACCGTTTGATGCCAGTGTGCTGGAGCGCCAGTCGGCCGTATTACTCACCGGCGCCACCGGTTTTGTAGGCATTCACCTGCTACAGGAATTGCTGAACAATACCGCCGCTACCGTGTATTGCCTCGTTCGCGCCCGCGACGAACACCATGCATTGGATAAAATTCATCAGGCTTTCATCGCCTATCATATTCCGGTAGCCGAAAATACCCGGTATCGGATTGTGCCGGTAGTGGGGGATTTTGCGCAGGCATCATTGGGTATTGCGGAAACAGCCTACCAGGAGCTGGCTGCTAAGATAGAAGTGATCTATCACTCCGGTAGTTCGGTGAACTTCATTGAACCTTACTCCTTCATGAAAAAGCCGAATGTAGACGGCCTCCGGGAGATCATCCGTTTTGCCGCCACAGGCAAAATGAAGTGCCTGTCGCTGCTGTCTACCATCTCGGTGTATAGCTGGGGTCATGTGTTCACACATAAAACCATCATGAAAGAAAGCGATGACATCTCCCAAAACCTGCTCGCTGTCAGCAAAGATATTGGCTATGTGAGAAGTAAATGGGTGATGGAAGCAGTAGCGGATCTTGCCGCCGCAGCGGGAGTGCCGGTGATCACTTACCGCCTGGGATATGCTATGTGCCATAGCCAGTCCGGCGCCAGCGCGCCGTATCAGTGGTGGGCCAGCCTGGTCAAAAACTGCGTGCAGTATGCTTCCTATCCCGCACTCCGCGAACTGCGGGAAGGACTTATTACGGTAGACTACATGGCAAAAGCCATTGTACACATCACCAAAAACCGCGACGCCATCGGGCAAAAGTTTAACCTGATCTGTTCACCGGAAACCAATCTTACCCTGGAACAATTTTTCCAGCGCCTGATCGACACCTATGGTTTTGAGCTGAAACCGCTCTCCTACCTGGACTGGCGCAAGCAATGGGAAGATGACAGCACCAACCGTCTCTATCCGCTGACCAGTCTTTTCAGGGATAATATGCACGAAGGGCTTTCCACGGTAGAACTGTACCAGGATACCTATGTATGGCACCGCGATAACGTGGACAAATTCATGCAGGGGTCTGGCATACCGGAGCCGGTGTTTGATAAAGCTGTGCTGGATAGATATCTTCAGTATTTGGGTATTCCAGTTGAAGGGTAAAAAGAGAGGCCGTCCTGTAAGACGGCCTCCTGTTATTTATGGTCGTTGCGATTTCGTGTAATACGCCGTCGCTTTCTGGATAAACAGTGCCAGTTCCATACTGGGTATACCATTTACCGGTGTATAGCTGTTTTCTGCCACATAGAGTTCAGACAGCTTTCTGAAATACTCCAGCTTGCCCATCTCTACTTTTCCGTTGGTAAGCCGGAGTATGACATTGAAGCGCCGGCCTATATATTCCTGCACTTCCTTGTCTGCCGGGTCGCCGGACATCAGCTCCGCCAGCCGGGCGGTAGTGTAACTGAGCTCTGTTTTCATGTTCTCCACTTCGGCTTTACTGAAGCTGCGCAAAGTGTCCTCTACGGATAAAATGGTTTCCTTCCCCCATTTGGACATGGCTTCTGCTCTGTAGGCCCGCATTTTTTCCTGCGGGATACCTTCGTATAAATCTTCTACCTGTAACATAGTCTTGTTTTTAAGTGTTACCAATGTTTTGTCGATGGTACCAATCAATGTGTTTATCCTTTCCTTCCTGGCTAACAGCGCTTTTCTATGCCCTTCCAGCGCCTGCATCAGATCAAATGCAGGATCATCCAGAATGGTACAGATTTCTTTCAGCGGGAAATCCAGTTCCCGGTAAAAGAGGATCTGCTGCAAACGCAGCAGTTCTTTTTCGCCATATAGCCGGTACCCGGCTGCAGTACGGACGGAAGGCTTCAGTAAGTCCATCTTGTCATACAGGTGTAAGGTGCGCACGCTCACCCCTGCCAGTTTGGAAATCTTTTTTACAGAATAGTTGTCCATCGTTTGGATTTATACCTTGTCGGGACAAATATAGGGTATGACGTAAGGTAAGAGTCAAGCGAAAAAGCAGTTTTTTTTCAGGCTACCGGACCAGCCATTCCAGCTTATACATATGATGGAAAGTATCATACGCTGTCAGCTCATCATTGCTCCGGAAAGTAGCATCCAGCCAGTAGGACAGGTCTTTTATATCTGCAAAAGCCCTCTTGATATTCGTTATGGTTAGTTGCTGTATCGTACTATTTCCGGCGGAAAAATAATAAAGGTAAGGGGTGGTCGGGAAGCTTTTGGGCGCAACCGGTAGTTTACGCCGGTATAATAACAACCGGGGATTACGGTTTAGCAGCTCATAACTTTCGCCGCCCTGCATACTGAATGTTTTCCCATCTTTCAACTGTAAAGCAAAAAAATGATCTTTCTCCAGTTTCACCTGTTCCCCACCACCCGTTAGCAGGATATATTTTTTGGGAGCGAATGTATATAGTTTAGCTTTATAAGCTATCCCATTAGTAGCAGTATAACTTGGATGATCCTGAAGATAATCGGTCTGTGTTAAATAGATACCGGTAATTTTTTGTTGCCCTGATGCACTGAAACCGGCTATCATCAACCATAGGGATAATTTAATTCCTTTCATGATTTTGTTGTTTTAAAGAAAGGGCATCAACCGGGATGCCATAAAAAGGACTACACTAAAAAAACTGATTATCAATTTTTTAAAACCAGCCACTGCGTATATCGTCTTTATCACTATGAAAAAACAGTATCAGTTTGAATCAGGTGAGGTACGCTTTTACCATTTTGAAGCACTTTATCATTTTGAACAGGAAGATATTATCTTTTTTTAATGCCAACAAAAAGCAGTCATCAGCTGTAATCCTTTATGGTAAATATTATTAAGACAGAGCGCAACAAAGTGGGTAATCAGGGCATAGGTTTGGTAACTCCTGAGCGTTCAACAAAATCAATTTTACCCGGACATGAAACATGGATTTATTATCCCGCTGATTTTCACACTAATCATTACGAAGGGATACGCACAACAAGACAGTACGCACTTATCATCCATCGCTGCCGACAGCAGCACTAATGGCAGAAGTCTTCCTTCGCCGCTGGCCTCCCCGCCTTTTCCCAGCGGGGAATGGGTAGGCAACCCTTTAATTGGTATTCCTGCTGATGCCCCGGACTATCCGCTAACGAAATTGCTGGGCCTCGCCCGCAACAAAAGCCGCATTAAAGTTTATGGTTGGGCCAGTGTGGGCGCTAATTTCAGCACCTCTAAAAACTCCAATGCCCCCACCTCCTATAACCTGGTGCCCAACAGGGTGGTGCTGGACCAGTTGATCCTGCGGGTGGAAAGACAACCCAATACCGTACAAACAGACCATGCCGACTGGGGCTTCGTGGTAGATAATATTTTCGGGACCGACTACCGGTACACACTGGCGAAAGGTATTTTCAGCGACCAGTTACTGAAACGGAATCAGCTTTACGGGTATGACCCCACACAGGTATACGCCATGTTGTACCTGCCTAAAGTAGCAGAAGGATTACTGATTAAAGCCGGTCGTTTTATTTCGCCGGCGGACATCGAAGCCCAATGGGCACCGGACAATTACCTGTATTCCCATTCGCTGATGTTTACCGTAGATCCCTACACCTTCACCGGCGTTCATGCTGCGCTACGGTTAAACGCGCACTGGCAGTTGTTTGCCGGCGTACATGGCGGCAACGACATGGCCCCCTGGAGCAACTCATCCAGTGTAAATGGTCTGTTAATGGCCCGCTGGGTTTCCGGCAATAACAATAATTCGCTGTATGGTGGTATCAATTCATTGGGCCAGGGGCGCTACAAAAACGAACACGACAATCTGCAAATGGTCGTGGCTACCTGGGGACACCGCTTTAGTCCCAAAGTGCATATGAATACAGAGGTCTACTATATCTGGCAGCATGATGCAGCGGTGGGAGGTACCGCTATCGATGGCCCACCGAAAGAATGGTACATGAATACGGGGCTGGGCGCCACGATCCCCGGTATCGCCTCTGCGGTGGGTGCGGTGAATTATTTTCTGATACAACTCTCATCACAGAAAGACTATCTCTGTGTGCGCAACGATCTGCTCAACGATCCGCAGGGCAACCGTACCGGCTTTCCCACACTGTATACCAGTCATACCATTGGTTGGGTCCATCACTTTAACCCGTTGTTACGTATACGCCCGGAAGTGCGCTACGAGCGGGCCTGGCGCAATGATGCCACCCCTTATGATAACGGGCTGCGCCGGGACCAGTTCACAGCTGCCATGGACCTGATAGTACGTTTTTAAACAAACCCAGGGCTTTCAGCCCTGGGTTTCCTATTTAACCAGGTTGTATTCTTCCATTTTCCTGTAGAGGGTAGATAAACCTATATTCAGCAATCTGGCTGCTTTGGCTTTGTTACCGGCAGCATAACGGACCACCCATTGTATATGTTCCCTTTCCACATCGGCAAGATCGAAGGTACCTGAAGTATGCCGCGCCCCTTTCTGCCAGCGAACTTCCAGCGGCAACGTATCCGGTGTTAGTTCCGGGCCGTTGGCAACGATAACAGCTCTCTCCATGACATTCTTCAGTTCGCGGATATTACCACGCCAGTCATGCTGCTTTAGCTGTGCAATAAACTCACTGCTCATTCCATTCACTGCTTTACCACTTCTACGGGCAAAGCACTGCATAAAATAGGCAGCAAATACAGGTATATCTTCCTGTCTGTCGCGCAAAGGCGGTAACAGGATGGTGAACATATTCAGGCGGTAGAAGAGGTCCTCGCGGAAGTGCCCTTCGGCTATTTCCCGGGTAATATCACGGTTGGTAGCTGCAATAATCCGTATATCCGTTTTCGTTGGTTTGGTATCGCCGACTTTGATGAACTCGCCGCTTTCCAGTACGCGCAGGAGTTTAGCCTGCAATGCGATGGGCATCTCTCCTATTTCATCCAGGAAAAGGGTACCCTGATGGGCTTCTTCCATGAGGCCCTTTTTGTTTTTTGCCGCGCCGGTGAAAGCGCCGGCTTTATATCCGAACAGTTCACTTTCCAGGATATCCTTTCCGATAGCGCTGCAGTTGATCGCCACAAAGTCTCTGGCAGCGCGGCCACTGGCATGATGAATGGCTTGTGCAAACATCTCCTTACCGGTACCGGTTTCTCCGAGCAGCAATACCGGCGCATCGCTGGGTGCTGCCTGCGCCGCCAGTTGACGGGCCATTTTAATATCCGGCGCCGTACCGATGATTTCCTGGAAGGAAGCATAATTGCTGCCAATACGGGTTTCGAGATGCTGTATCCGCTGTTGCAGTTGGACCTTTTCCATGGCACGAAACAGCTGAGGTATAATACGGGTGTTGTCATTACCTTTGGTGAGATAATCGAAGGCTCCCGATTTGATAGCGCGTACGCTATCGGGAATATTGCCATAGGCCGTCAGCAGGATCACTTCCGCCGGGAGTTGCCGCTCGCGGATATAATTTACCAGGTCTATACCATTGCCATCCGGTAACATCACATCGCACAGCACCACGTCTACGCCCCCTTCTTCCAACAGGCGGCGGGCCCCTTTGAGGTGAGCACCTTCCTGTACCGCGAAGCCTTCGAGGGTAATAATACGTTTTAACAGATGACGGACCTTTTCCTCATCTTCTACCAACAAAATATTTCCCGTTGTCATGTTTTGGTGAGATTAAATATGATCGATCATGCCGGTCAGACAGCATATAACTGTTCGTCTGTCGCATCCAATATTGCAGTGCTGATCTTGAGTATACGGTCCACATCTTCCCCGAGGCTGTTCACCAGTTCGTGCTGCGCCGGCAGCAACGGACCGGTACGGATATCGCCCAGCAGGCTGAGACTCAATTGCATAGACGCGATGGGTGTTTTCAGTTCATGGGAAGCGGTGGCAATAAATTTGGTTTTAGCGGCCGCCAGTTCCTGTATAGCGCTGATGTCCCGTAATACCATCACTTCGCTGTTATTTTCCACCTGCATTATTTCTTTGATGAAAGTATAGGTTTGACCGCTGTGGGCGATAGTAAGCTGTTGCTGCGCCGGATGCCGGACGATAGTCTCCAGCACGGTATTGCCAGGCGCTTTTACCGGTCCGCAGAGCCGCTTGGCCACCGTATTCATAAACAGGATATTTCTTTTTTCATCAAACCCGATCACACCATCATGCATACTGTTGATGATCGTTTCCAATCTTGTTTTCTCGGCTTTCAGCTGTTCCAGGTTACTGCTTTCATAGACCTGTAATTTTTCCGCCATGCTGTTCACGCCGGCTGCCAGCTCACCAAACTCATCGCCGGGACGGAGATCAATGCGGGTACGGTAATTTTTTTCCGCGATCTGGCGGATACCAGTAGACAGCATACCCACTGGCCGGCTGATAATCTGTGGGAAACTGAGGATAAAGATGATGTATACGCTCAGGGATAACAGCGTAAATACAGACAGTGCCAGGATAGCGTTGGACGCCGTTTTCGACGCCACAGTACTTTTCCGGGCAATCGCTTCCTGGTTGAGTTCCGCTATCTGCAGAACGTTATGCCGCAGGGATTTCACCAACGCTTCATTTCCGGGATCGGCCTGCAATTGTTTTACCAGGGCGGCGGCACTGGCGGTTAATGCATCTTCCCCGTGTTCCGTTATGTTATGCTGTTGCAGTTCCAGGTTCTGTTGCAGCAGGGAAAGTTGCACCGGCGATGTTTCCAGCGCCCGCAACATATTGTTGCTGTAAACGATAGAGTGCAGATTCTGCTGCAGGATCTGCCGTGCGTCGCGGTCCAGCTGATAAATCCGGTAAATCCCCTGCATACTGATGGCTAATGTCACGGCAAACAGGAAGGTAAGACCGAGGATCAATTTTGTTCTTAACCGTAACATGGTATAGTGTTTTAAAAAAAACGCCACCAAAGGAATGCCACAAGCATTTATCTATTTAATTATTTGATTATTAATATATTGTGATTTTTCCCCTAGAAAGAAACCCTACCAAAACGGAAAGGTTTTTATCAAAATGGTAAGGTAATTACCCGTTTTCAGCGATGGCTGCCACCACGAAATACTTTATATTTACGCCATCCGGAAACAAAACAAAAATGTTAACCATATGTCCGAATCGAATGTATTCCTTGTCATGCTCGAGAGTAGTAAACAAGAACAGTTACCCGTCCATATCTATTTCTCCTGCCACACCGTCAGGGGTATTGTGGCCCAAATCAGCGCCAGCGTGGTAGAGCTCAGAACGGATGATGGCCATCGCACCATCATTTTACTGGATAAAATTGACGCAGTCAGCGCCGCCTGATTCCATTAAACCATCAAAACGACCGCATGGAAAATACGACCCAACGCCCCGAGCATGCTTTGCCCGGGCTTATCCGCAAAGTACTGGGCAGCCCCCATTCCGAACAGGTGATCAAAGCACAGATTATCCAGATGGCTTCCCAGAACCTGCATGTACCCGAAGTAACCACCGCGTTACTGGAAGTACTGCCCCTCACCAAAGACAAAGAAACACGCGATCAGCTGCTGCGTTTCCTGTCGGCCCTCAACACTTCCCGTTTTGCTGATACCGCACCGCTGTTTCAGGCGCTGCTGGATGTATACAAACAGGAGAAAGACCGCGACACCCGTACCGCCCTGTTATACCGGTTGCAGGATAGCATCCATCAGGACCCGCGCCTGGCCGTATTCTTCGTAGAGCTGTCTGGCCAGGAAACCTTGAGTGAACAAGAGCGTATAGCCGTACAGGATACCCTTTCTTCCCTTCCTGCTATTTCGGAAGAAGTGGCACTTTCCGCGCTGCTGAAGAACGTCAACGCCCCTACGATATTACAGTTGCAGGCTGTGGAGATCGCCGAAAAATGCCCCTCCTGGAGTGCGCAGATGGTGGCCGGTCTGCAGCCTTATCTGGATGTAAAAAACGACCGTGGTATCCGGTTCCGCATCCTGCAGCGGCTGGCGGCAGCACGGCTGCTGGAAGCAGCTTATGCGGATGTATTGATTCCGGTGCTGCGTACAGACAACGATGTAGATGCCCGTCACGAAGCGCTGACAGCATTATCCCGTATTAAACCCTGGAATGAAGCCATCCTGCTACAGCTGCTGTGGTCCGCCTCCCATGATGGCGATGCTTCTATCCGCAGTCAGGCATTGCAACTACAGGGCGAACAACCCGAACGCACCAACGAACAGCTCATCAGCATGGCCGGCCTGTTGGCGACCGACCGCTCGGAAGGCGTTCGCCTCACATTGTTGCAGCAGTTGAAACCGATGATGCGCATCGCGGAGATCAGAAACAGCGTGGCCACTGCCTTCGCAGGCAACCCCGGTGTTTTTAATGATGAAGAATTTAATCAGCTCACGGACATGCTGGCGCCTTATGCCGGCAGGGATGAGCAGATCAGCCAGCTGCTGTTGCAGAGCATAAAAGACCTGCCCAGCACCGCACAACGCCAGAAAGTACTGCAATTGCTCATCGGCAAAATCAGCCTGGAGAAAATGCTGGACCCGGTGGTACAGCTCTTCACGCGCGAACACAACGAAACATTACGCGAGGTATTGTTCAACCAGATCAAAGCCCTGTCTGTATCCCGCCATCCGCAGCTGGTGGATGTCTTCTGCGCCGAACTCACCGAGCCGGGATCTCCTTTCCGGGTTACCTGCGCCGGTATACTCGCCAATGCAGCAGAGCTGTATCCGCAGATACCGCCGGCATTGGAAGACGTACTGCTGTATGACAACGACCGTGAACTGGTACGGCTTGCCCTCGATGGCTACCTGCGCCCGGGCGTAGAAAAAAAGTTCGATATCCTGATCAACGTAGTCAAAAACGAACTGGCAGATACCGGCTCCCGGCAAAAAGCACTGGATGCCGTGCTGAAACTTTCTTTAGATGAACAACAACAGGAGACGCTGGCCAACGCCTTGTCCGGATTAAAACCCGGCACACTGAAGACCTCCTGATAAAAGCATGTCAACATGGACCTAAGTCAAACTATCGCCACCATCCGCGAACGCAGGAATGCCGGCACAGAACAGGCGCTCCTGATGCTCGACATGGCGCCGCTCTCCGATACGGACAATAAATACTCCTTACTCTCCACCGCAGCCGGCTCCCTCCATGATCCTGCCGTGATCAGCAAGTGGATGGAACTACTGGCCGCAGAGACAGATACCCGGCTGAAAGCTGCTATGCTGCAACGACTCGCTGCCGTAGATCTGCAACAGATCCCGGACAAACAAGGTTTCGCCGACCTGCTGGCGGTCTCCCTTCAACAGGACGAATCGCGGGATATTATCCTGCCGCTGCTGGGCAGGCTTTCACTGACCTATGCCCCGGCACGGGAACGGCTCATCGCTTTTTATCAACAACAACAAAATGCCGATGTAAACCGGCAGATACTGAGCTGGCTGCTGATTCCCGTCCATGCTACGGAAGCAGACCTGGCCTTCTATCACAGCCTGCTGGACAGTACCGATACCGACGATAAACTGCTGTTGCTCAACCGCCTCCTGCTGCGCGACCAGCTGGAACCGGCACTGCTGGCGCAACAGCTGCAACCCGCCACCCCGGATGTTATCAAAGAAATGGTGTTACGTTTTTGTTTCGACCGTTCTACCGTTCCGGAAGCGGCGTTGTGCACGCTGGTCCGCTCCGATAAAAATCCGCTGCTCCGCAAATGGAGCATACAGCTGCTGGCCGTGCATGGCGTGAGTGATAACGATGTACTGGATACCCTGCTGCATGCGCTGCGCGAAGATCCTGATCCGGCCGTACGCCAGGCCGCCATGTCTGTTTTTGCCTACAGCCTCACGCTGACGCCTGATACCATCCGCCATCTGACGCAATGCCTGCAAACGGAAAAACATATAGCCGTAGCCTTACAGCTGCTGCAACTGCTGGCGCCCTACACCGAAAAAAACGAAGCGCTGGCAGACGCCCTGTGGCAGCTGCCGGACCGCGATGTTCCACTGGACCTCGCCGTCGCTGTTTATGATATCCTGGGCCGGCTGGTGCCCGTCAAACCAACGCTGCTGGAGAAATTCATGACCGCTTATGAAAAAGAACAGCATGATGCCTGCAAAGCCATTATCCTGAAAGCGATCACCAGTGCCATGAATACCGGCGACACCTGGAACCGTTTTTATCTCCGCGCCCTGGAAGCACCTTCCACGGCCATCCGGAGCTGGGCGGTGCAAGCCATCCTCTACCTCCCGCTTACGCCGGAGAACAACGCCACTATTGCCGCAGCCGCACCGGTATTGCTGCATAAAGAACTGCCGCAGCAACAACAACGGCTGCTGGCCCGCAAAATCAGCTTTATTCCACAGTTATCCGCTGCGGCCGTGCAGGTGTTCGGTAAACTGGCAGACCATAGCAACGACCAGGAGCTACAGCAACTCGCCACCAAAGTACAGGAGAAAGCCATCGCACATAACGGCGGCGCACAGATCAACTGGGAACAGTGGCTGCACAAAGCTGAAGTAACCCGCGACCTGAGTGGTATTTTCCCACACCTGTGGCTTTTTTATGATGATAATCCGGAGATGGCTAACAAAGTGCTGTTTGCCGCCATCAATCCTGCTAATAGTAATAGTCTGTACCAGTCCGGCGTGACCGATATAGAAATACTCAACTTCCTTTCCGTCAAAGCCGGTATCAATGACGATATGAGCCGGTATGCGCTGAATCAGCTGCTGCACACCGATCTGGGCAATGAATCCAAATTTAAATGGTACCTGCTCATCCTGAAGAGCAACCCTGCCAACGCAGAATTGCGCGAAGGACTCTGGCAGCTGCTGGAGAAAAGAGGCCGGTATATCAACATGATTCAGCTGGACGAGCTGCTGCGCATCATCTGGAAAGCCCAGCTGGAGAATGTTTTCCGGCAACACTTGCAGCAGCAGACCACCGCTGCCGGCGTAGTACCTTACCTGCAATATCTCGAGGCCAACAACACCTGGGAGCCGGCGCCGGCATTGCTGAAAATCGCTGCACAGTTGCCCGGTATGCCGGAAGACAATTCTTTTAAGGACGCCCTCCAACGGTCTTGCCGCGCTGCGGGTATGGATATAGACGACCTGCTGCGCAGCGTCGCTCCTCCTGTCGCACCGGAAGCCGCCGGTCCTGGTTTTGCCGATTAACCCATTTCATCATCTTCATTAACAGCATATGCCGGAAGAAATCGCATTATTCGATATACTATTATCTACAGAACGCAGTACCGAAGAGCGGTTGACCGCCCTCTCCCAGCTGCGTCCTTTCCTGGAGACGGCAGAAGGCATCACCAAACTATGTGAAGCCGTTTCCGCAGAATCCACGATTGCTGTGAAACAGGCGATCCTGCAACAGTTATGTGAACTGGACGGCGCCCGTGTCACTAATCACCCTACGTATATTCAGACACTGGCCGGGGTAGCCTGTCTCGATCCGGAACGCCCCTTACGCTATATGGCCGTGAGCAGGCTCGCTGCCCTGGCCGCCCATATCAGCGGGATACAGGATGTACTGGCCGAAACCATGGCCTATGATCTGGACACCGAAATACAACAGGCCAGCATTGAAGGATTGCAACACTGTGTCAGCAAATCTGCCGCCACCATCGAAAAAATCGGCGCCTATTTGCCACAGTCGCCGGTAGCATGTCATGAGGCACTGCTGGTACTGGTGCAACAGCTACCGCTGCCTGCCGCCGCTGACATGGCGGTATACTTTACCGGTCCGCTGGAACCTACCCGGCTGCGCCTGGCCGCATTGCAGTTCCTGTCCACCTTACCACAAGTGCCGGTTAACGTATTGTCACAGCTCACGGCCCTGATACCCACGGAGACTTCCTTACCGGTACGTGGCGCCATCATTCAGTTGCTGGCTGGTATGCGCACGGTAGACGAGGCCCTGTTTAAAAACATTTTCCAGGCATTGCAACAAATGCCGGACCTGCCCGATCTGCTGGCACTCGTGGCCGACAGGCTCACCGCCTATCCGGAATTACAATCTTCCTTTGTGGAATTGTTTACCACTACACCATCTGCCGGCCTGAAGATCCGTTTGCTGCACCTGCTGCAACAGGCAGACCTGCCGCAACTGATCATCAGTGGATTGCAGGATAACAATCCGTATGTAAGAGAAGCCACGCTACCGCTGCTCGCGCATCGCTTCGCCGCCTGGCAGGAACAGCTGGAGCCCGCACTGACAGCCGCTATCCGGAAAGAGCCGCTGTTGGCACTGCGTAGCGCGCTGGTACAGGTGGTCCTGCAAACCGGCCGCAAATCCGCCGCCACAGACCAGTTGCTGGTAGAACTGGCCGTCAGCGAAACCGATCATTCACTAAAGGTACAACTGGCGACAGCCGCCTGTGAAGTGACCATACAGGAGAGCTTCCAACCGGCATTGCTGCAATTGTACGGTGATATACTGGAAGGACAGTGGTACCCGGCCACCCTGAAACAACTGGTCATTGACCGGCTACAGACCTTCTCCTACCGCAACGATCCGCACCTGCGTAAAAGCCTGGGCCTGCTGCTGGATCAGGCCAAAGACATCCATGAACTGGACCGGGTGTACCGGGTGCTGAAAACACTGGAAGCAGATTTCAGTCAGCTTGCCCCTTCCCTCTTGCAGGCGCTTTACCGGCACATTGCCTGGTATCCGCAGCAGCCACTCGATGAATGGGTTAAACTGATCGGGCAACTGGCAGAACAACATCCGTCCCTTCGGGCCGAACTGCCCTACCTCGTGTCCGTTACCGGCGCCAGCTGGCTATTACAGGGCGCAGAGAAAACCGATCAAACCGGCGCTTTCCTGCCTACGCTCAAAGAAGCCATGCTGAAAAATAACGGCATGCAGAGTTTCATGGAAGTACAACGCCTCATCAACGATGCCTGGAACAACCGCACCATCAAAAAAGCAGAAATCATTGCCTTGTACCAAATGCTGCTGCAAACACCGAAATCCTCGGGACTGTTACAGCAGGTAACCGGTATCCTGCAACAAGGCAAGCTCGTCACGCCGGAATTGGTAACACTTAGCCTGGATTATATCCTCACTTCACCGGACACCGAAGGCGTGTATGTAGTGCGCAAATACCTGGAGCAGGTAGGCTTTATTGATCTGGCCTACCGGGAGCGGCTTACCCGCCTCTTTACGCAAGAGCGGTATGCGCAGTTCATGCAGCATCATATGCCACAGATACACTCCAAACGACGCATACAAACTTTCAATGACTGGGAGTATGCCGGTGGCTGGACCTGCCCCTACGGACAATGGCCTGTTGCCGACCTCGTATTTGCCATAGAGCCGGGCGATCTGATCACACAGGTATTCGGCGAACTTCCCGCCGGAGACGATGCCAATGCCACCCTGCCCTACCTGGTGCTGGAACACCTGTTCCGCAACACCAACAGCGTATGGGCGAAACAGTTATACGGCGACAATCAGCAGCTGGAACAGTTTCTAACGGTGCTCTTCAAGGGATATCAGCAGCTCACCCGCCACAATCCGCTGGGGGACCGTATGTTATATACCTTCTGGAAAAAATGGAATGACTATGTGAACCGTTTGAATGGCCAGCCGGTACCTGCGGCTCTCTCCGACGCCGCTACGCTCATCTATGCCGGCGTATGCCAGCTGGCGCATCAGCTGGACCCGGTGCTGAAAAACAAACAGTTTCCGCAGGTGCTGAAAAATATGAACAAAGACCTCCTGCAACAACACTGGCCCTGGGACCAGGATTTGTGGGAAGCCTTTGCCTATAAACATTTCCCGGTATACGATCCGGACCAGGAAGCAGCAGTGCAGTTATTTCAACAGGCGGCTAAAACACTACAGTCCGACAAACTCGCCGAAGGCTATCAGCTACTGAAAGACCTGCTGGCACGTTACCCGCACACGCGACAGGTGAAAGAACAACTATCAGTGATTAACAATGCGCTGCAACAGCTGGAAGAAAAGCTGCGGACAGCATAATGATACAACCGCGGCAGATCTGTTTTCTACCGCGGTTTGTTTTATATTTACAGCAAATAAAAATCCCTATGTCCCAGTTTTCTATCGCCGGTAAATGGCGCGGCTTCTATGTCTACGGAGAAGGTTACAGTGATCACTACTTCGGAACCAGGGTAATGTTTGAACTGGAGCTGCACGATACCGGCAACGAAGAATTTGAAGGAACATGTACCGATTTGGACGATAAACCCTCTTCACCGACAACGATCAAAGGTTATATAGACGATCAGTTCATTAGTTTCGTCAAAGAATATTCAGCACCCGTTACTACACCTGAGATTTCCTATAGCGGCTATTACAACCCATTACAGGAAACATTTTTCGGGGAATGGGAGCATTTGGGAGAAATACTCGAGACAGCTGAAGGCGCCTTTATCGGAGGCGGAGCTGGTATATGGAAGATGAAAAAAGTGTAGCACCGAAATTTATCAACATGAAAAAACGGATCACCAAACAACAAAAAAACATCCAATCACTTCACCTCGCCGATGTGGAAAATACCGAGTTCCGGATACAGCCGATGGCGCCTTTTGTAAAACAAAACCGTGACTGGTTACACAATGCGTTAAGGACGGATGCCTATATGATGTTCTGGTTCCACAATACGGCCACCCGGATACAGGTAGACCAGGAAGAGATAGCCATCACTAAAGACACCATCCTGTTTATCGGTAAAGACCGTGTACATATACTGATGGACGAACAGTATGACGGTACCGCTATCTGCTTTACTGAACAGTTTTTCTGTGTTACGCCGGATGATGCTGATTTCTTAAACAACAGTCCCTTGTTCAATAGGCTTCAGCCATTACAATATATCAAAGTAACTGCTGAAGACAAAGTATTTCCCATGCTGGTAACGATGCTGGAACTGGAAAATGCGCCGGAAAACGGTGCCACTTCCCGCATTGTAACACGTAACCTGCTCCAGCATTTCATTATTGCCGCAGAACGAAAATTAAAGGATACCGTTGCACCGGCGGTTATCAGCAAAGACAGTCAGCAATTGAACGCCTTCCGGCAGTTACTGGACCGGGACTATCGCTCCGTTAAATCAGTAGCTGCTTATGCAGCACGACTACATCTCACCGAAAAACGGTTACATGCCGCCACTACCGCACTGCTGGACAAATCGCCCAAACAGGTAATTGATGAGAAAGTGATGCTGGAAGCCCGGCGGTTACTGATATACAGCAGTAAAACCACCAGTGAAATTTCTTTTGAATTAGGATTTCTACAGGTATCCAACTTTATCAAATATTTCCGCAAACATGCGGACCTTACCCCTGCCGCCTACAGAAAAGCGGCGTTACTGGAGGCGTAAAAGTATCATAAAAAGGCGTAAACGTACCTTTCTTACCATTGGCATTCAGCGGAATTTTGTTGCTAAAAGATCCACTTATGCCAAGGTCAAAAGTTACCCGCAAGAGCACGCTCGTAGATATGACAGCCATGACAGACATGGTGTTCCTGCTCCTCACTTTTTTTATGCTGGCTACCCGTTTCAAACCAGCCGAACCCGTAGCGGTGGTAACACCCTCCTCCATCAATACCCAGCTATTGCCTGATTCAGATGTGATACTCTTCACGATGGATAAAAAAGGCAGGGTATTCTTTGATATGGACGGGCAACCCAAACGGCAACAGCTCATCGATGCGTTGGACAAGCAGTTTAAGCTGGGCCTCACTGCCGGAGAGAAATACAATTTTGTAATCGGTACCAGTATTGGCACAGAACTGAAACACCTGAAAAACTATCTGGCCATGAGCGCCGGTCAGCGGAAAGGGCATGCCATCGAAACCGGCATTCCTACCGACAGTACTGCCAATGAGGTAGCCGTATGGCTGGAATATGCCACCTCCGCACAGCATGAGCAGCTTCGTTCCCTGAAATACTGTGTAAAAGCCGATAATGAAGCCCCTTACCAGCATGTTAAAAAACTACTGGCCACTTTCAGGGATCAGCATATTCAGCACGTGAACCTGGTTACCAATCTAAAAGCCAATCCCATGGCTGACTGATCAGCTCGATTTTCACATATATTCGGGAAAATTCGTCAAGTCTGAGGGAAATATAGATACCGAAACGCCCTGCATCGACCTTTATCTTTGTTTTCATCCTTAATTGACACAAGTATGAAAAACAAATATCCGGGATGGGCAGCCCTGGCAGGTATTTCCCTGTTCTTGTCCGCATGCAGCAAAGACGATGGTGATATGAACATGCCATCTTCCGCGACAATAACGATAGAAAATGTACTGGACTCCCGGCCACTGGTAGAATCCGGGCTGTTTAAGAACGGCGGCGCCTCGCCGGTTGTTATGCCCGGAGAGTCTATCTCCATTCAGTTTTCCGCCGGAAAGGGGCAAGCCGTTTCTTTTGCTACCATGTATGGATGGTCTAACGACCTTTTCTTTGCACCAGCCAATCCGGGTATCAAGGTTTTTAAGGATGATGGTACACCGGTTGAAGGCGATGTATCCGGTCAGATTAAACTATGGGACAACGGTACCCGGATCAATCAATCCCCTGGCGCAATGGTAGCACATCCGGGGACCGCTGAAAGTACACCCAAAAATGTAACGGAGGTAAATGGAACCGATAGCCAGGGGAATACCTATGCGCCGGCACCATCCCTGATGAAGGCCTCCCTCCATTATAATGGCAATTCCATTTTCACCCTGACCATTACGAATACCTCCGGGAACACTACCAATCCAACGCCATTTAGTCCGGGCGTATGGGCAGTATCCTATATCGCCGGCGGCAACCTGCTCTCTCCCACTCCCCTGTACGACCCTACCAAACCCAGTGCCAACGGGTTAACTAACCTGGCCGAAATGGGTGATAACAGCGTATTGGGCAACTACATCAGCGGACAAACCGGCATCTTCACACCGTTATCGCCTGTATTGGTGGTGGTGTACAATGGTATTGACAATCCTATTTATAAAACCGGGCAGATGGATGCCGGCAAAGGATTAAAAAAGCTCGCACAAACCGGTGATGCCAGCGATTTGGCGGCCTACCTGAAAACCGTTCAGGGTGTTAAAAACGTGTATATACTAGCAGCGTCCGGTAGTACGGTACTGTTGCCTAAAATCGGTAATCAGGCGGGTAGTAAGGTTTCTCAACAATTGAGTGTAACTTCAGGAGACAGAGTAGCTATTGCTACCATGTATGGATTATCGAATGATTGGTTTTTCGCCTCAAAAGGCAATGGGGCCGATGCCATGCAGAAAGGAGATATTTCCGGTACCATCGGGCTTTTTGATAATGGAACAGCACTGAATCAATTCCCCGGAGCGGGTGTTAACCAGGTAAACATGGGCGGCACGCCACAGCCGGACAGCAAAAATATCGAGGAGGTACCCAATCCCAACGCATTTACTACCCTGCCTGCCATTTCCGGCATCATGAAGGTAACGATGCAATAGCAGGTCATCTTTTAGAAAATGGTGAACGAATACGAAGAAAAATCAACATTGGCGCGATTCACGATGCATGTGAACAATCAGCACTTTAAAGGAGCGGGGCTGCATCAGCCCACGGTGCCTATCAATACTTTTGTCTGCAACAAAGGTAAAAGACAGCAGGTGACCATAGATGGATTGTCGTATATAATGCCGGAAGATTCCATATTACCCTTGGTATCCGCTCAGCATTTTGTTTTTGAAAAGCCGCAAAACCTGGTTGCCTGGCAGTTTAACCGGGAGTTTTACTGCATCGTGGATCATGATACCGAAGTAGGTTGTGTGGGATTCCTGTTTTACGGAATCAAACATCCTATGTTCATCAAACTAAATCAAACAGAAAAAAGAGAAATACAATGCCTGGAGAAAATGTTCATGGCCGAATGCCGGTCCAAAGATAATTTCCAGGGCGAAATGTTACGCACGCTGCTCAAACACCTGATCATTAAAACCACGCGTACTGCCAAACAGCAGTGTGAAAGTTATCAGCGATTTTCTGATGAAAGAATGGATATCGTCCGGAAATTCTCCCTGCTGCTGGAATGTTCCTACAAAAAAGAGCACAGCGTGAAGTATTATGCAGAAGCATTAAACAAATCGCCTAAAACACTGAGTAACATTTTTGCGTTGCTCGAGCAGCCCGCTCCCTCCAGGCTGATCCAACAAAGGATCGTCCTGGAGGCGAAGCGTCACCTGCTTTATACGGATAAAACCGCCAAGGAAGTCGCCTATGAACTTGGTTTTGAAAGTCCCGCCCATTTCAGCCGGTTTTTTAAAATGTATACGGGTGTCAACGTCTCCCAATTTAAAGCGCTTTAAACCACACCCGCTGTCCCCTGTCGTAAAGCAGCTTCTTCTTTTCTGTTCACTGTCAATACCCGGTACATCGTCAGCCCGCTGGCCACAATGAGCACTATGTAGCTGAAAGAAAGGTTCTGACCGTCTTTAGCGGGCAACACATAGGTGATACCGGCGCTGAGCATAGATACGATGATATACACCGTACCACCGGTAAGCCCTCCGGCGATACCCGCATTTTTGGGAAATCGTTGCAGGCAGTAGGTGAAATAGTTGTTATACGTGAATCCTGCTCCCACATGCACCAGGAAGGCAAATACGAGGATAGGCCATAGCTGGTTAAATATCAGGGAAGTTCCCCACAGCGCCACTGCGAATACCAGCTGCAGCAGCACATTGATATTCATTTTCCGGACAAAGGGCTTGCTGATTAAACCCTTGCCTACGAAACCTCCTACCATCCAGGCAAATCCCAGGAAGAGGGAACAATAACCGGTGATCACGGGTGACAGGTTAAAATGATGTTCAATGATAAACGGACCAGACATGTTATAAATCATCACCATAGAATAAGCCAGTCCCAACATGCCGATACCCAGCGTAAAGCTGCTGGTGCGTATCATTTCGTAATATACCGCTACTATTCTGGCAGGATGGAAGGGAACAGTTTGTTTGATGGTTTCCCCGCTGAAAAATAATTCGAGTATAAACAGCAGTGCTGCAAAACCACCCAGGAAATAAAAGTTGGATTCCCAACCGAAACTTTCTTCCAGGTATCCTCCAATGAAAGGCGCCACGATAGGCCCTGTAGACCATATGATGGTAAAAAAGCTCAGATAATGTTTTAGTTTTTCGCCGGCGAAGAGGTCTACGAAAAAGGCGCGTTTAGCCACCACCATAGCTGCGATGGTAATACCATGAACTATCCTCATGGCATATACGACGTATACGCTATGGGTATTGGCGATAACAACGCAGGACATACAAAAGAGGAACATGGACACCAGGGCAATCCTATACCGGCCGAAGCTGTCGAGCAGACCACCGATAAAAAGTTGCGAAAGGCCATAGCTGATCAGGAACAGGCTGAGTGTTAACTGAGCCTGGCTATCTGAGATGCCGAGGGAGTGGGTCATACCTGGCAGCGAGGGAATGTAAATGTCAGTAGCGAAGCCTGACATGGGTATCATGGCAAAAGCGAGGAAGGTGCCGATACCGATATTCCGCTCTTTGATGCGTTTAACAGTGCTGTTGGTCATTTTTTTTGCGGCTAATGATTCGATTACGCCGCAAAATTAGGTGTTAGTATATTATGTATTGACACAGTAATATCATAAAAACGGGACGTACAGGGCCATAAAAAACATTTTGAAGAGAAGTTGAATTTACGGTCTGACGAAAATAGCCAGTGTAATTTTATGTCACACCGGCTATTTTTATATTTTCTCCGCAGAAAATCGTCATCATTTGATGGCAGCCGCCAGTCCCTTTTTCAAATCTTCCGGGTTCATTACTGGCTGGAAACTCAGTTTAGCTTTCAGCTCCATAAAAAATGGTTCTGCTATCCCGGGAATCTCAGCAGGATCTTTCATATCAAATACAAAATAACCGGTACGGCAACCTTCTTCTGCAAGAAAAAATGCCGCTTCAGGTTTGATTTTTTCGATGGTAGCTTTGATAATTTCAGGAAGCCGGTTATTCTTAATGGCTTCATTACCGGCTGTCACATCCATAATGACTTTTAATAGGGTACGCATAACTTTGGGGTATTAGTGATGCTGTAAGTTCGCACTTTTCCGGCAGCGGAAATGTTATCCGAACGTTATAATCTCCGGCGCCTTAAAACAGCGACATCTGCTGCTGTTGCGGCTGTGCCGGCTGTCCGGCCAGTCCAAAAACCGTTCTCACCGTCTGGTAAAAGTCCGCCTCATATTGCCCCTGATGCACATGCAGGAAAAAATAAATATCCTGCAATCCCTGCTCTTTCCAGGTATCGATCCTCTCCTTCCAGGCATGTAACCGGGTTACATCCAGCGGATGCCCGCCCTTGGTAACAAAACGCAGGAACAGGTGCGGGATCGTGTGCGTCATATGCAGGCAATCCCGTCTGTCGGGCGTATCCGTCATCACTACCCCGATACCCAATTGATGCAGGGTACGGAAAAATGTTTCCCTTTCGGCAGCGTTGCCAAACCAATCAGGATGCCGTACTTCCACATAAAAGCGGATATCCTGGGGTAACTGCTCCAGGTATTTATACAGGTTGAGTTTACGTACCGGAGAGAAGTGTTCGCTCAGTTGCAGGAATACCGGTCCCAGCTGGGTTTCAAACGCTCTTATTCCTTCCAGAAAAGCGGCTGTTTCCGTAGCGGCATTCAACAAAGTACTATGATGACTGATAGACTGCGGTACTTTCGGACAGAAACGAAAATCCCGTCCTTTTACTTTTTCCGCCCATTTACGGATATCATCGGGACTGTAAATCTTGTAATGGGTAGCGTTCAGTTCTACGCAGTTGAACAGCTGGCTGTAGGTGGCCAGCATATCTTTGGTTCCTTTAGGATACAGCGTACCGGGGTACTCTTTCCGGCTCCAGCCTGACGTGCCTATTCTCAGCACACTATCGGCCGGCGCGCCTTTTAAGACTGAAGCGGCAGGCCAGCCATCAGGCGGCAGGGCCAGGTCCAATTGATCATATTGTTGCCAGTTAGCGCCAAAATCCATGTTTTATGCTATTTATCCATCAGCCTGCAAGATACAAAAAGACGTTATCCTGCGGGATAACGTCTTTGTATAAACTGATGATAGCTTATTTCTTTTCCAGGGCCTGCAAACGCTTTTCCTGGTCTTTTAGTTGCTGTTGCAAACGGATAATCAAATCTTCCTGTGCTGTCATTTTGGTTTGTTGTGTTTCCAGTTGCTGTTGCTGCTGAATTAAATAGAGCGTCAGCTCTTCGATCTTCTGCATGTGACGTAACTGCATATCTCCCAGATCCAGGCCTTGCTCCGCGATTTCGGTAGCAGCAGGAATACCGGGAAGATGCCCTTTGAGCTTAGTAAAGTGTTCTACCTCCTTCAATGAAGGCAACACATAGGACGAATCAAACACAAAGTCGGCCCAGGTTTCCTGCGTTACTTTTACCCTTCTGGCAGCGATGGTGCCTTCTACAGCGAGTTTATATGGATTACTGCGGGCAATATTGCCGATACCGACATTGCCGTTGCGGGTGATCGCCATTTGTGGCGCGCCACCGGTGAAAAACTTCATGCCACCGTATCCGCTTAACCAATAAGTAGGACCTTCGTTGGCGGCCCAGCTATCGAGCGTCCACTGCATACCATAATGTGGTTGGTTTTGACCGTCATAGACCATTTGATCATGCATGCCCACACCAATTTTGTCGCCCACATTGGCTACGGCAATATTTCCGGCTACCAGCAACTTCTGGTCGGGATTACGCACACCAATTCCTGTGCGGCCTTCGCTATCCAGGAAAATGCCGTTTGTTTGGGCATTATCACCTGTATTCTGAATAGCGAGCACGCTGCTGTTTCTCAAAAATCCAATCCCCGCAACACTTATCCCTGCGCGGATAAAAGAAAGATGGAATTGATTGTCCCCCTGATCGGGAGGCCTTGAAATCTGGATACCTTTTCCATAAACACTAGGATCATACCAGTCTCCAAAATGAGCAGTGCCATCGAACCGGGACTTGCCTACTACATGCAGGGAAAAATCAGGATTAGGAGTAGTGGTACCAATACCCACAGGAGGGTTTAAATTTTGCGCTTGAACAGACAATGACAGGACACTGCCTAATAAGAGGCCATAGGTTAAACAGAACTTTTTCATAGAGGGTTATTTGTTTTATCAGAACAAGATATAATTTATTCTATATAAAATACAAAAGGCTGCTCAGGAAGCAACCTTTGTTTAAAAGTAAACGGAGGCAGGGCTCGAACCTGCGTCCATCCGGATGAAGTGCCGGACGTTCTGCCACTGAACTACTCCGTTAATATTATTCAGTTATTTTTCCTGAAAAGTATTTGTGTTGTTTTAATATTTTAGCAAGATAGGGATTTGTAATGGTAACACCATGCACCAATTCCGGCGTAGCACGAAAAGGCACTGCCTGATGTTTTCTGGGCGCCAGCCAGCCGGATTGCTGTGGGTCCAGCCCCACTTTCCTGCAAGCAGCCGCCACACGCTCACGGTTACACGTAGTTTTTCCTGACAATACCTCCCAGGGTAAGGGCAGCTGATTCCATACCAACAGGTTTTTATCGCCGTTATTACCCATGGCATGGTGCCAGGCCGCCACATCACCGGCTATCAGCCGCATTGCTTTTCCAAAACATATCTCATCCAGCATAAAGTCCATTCCCAGGGCGTAGTGCAGGTTTATCCAGCTATCACGGGCCTTGTTCCAGGCAGCGGCGGTATTATTCCAGGTAGAAGAATCATTACCCCGCTTTACCACCATGGTCATCTGGTTAAACTCGTTGGTGGTCCAGAGATTTTCCAAAAGCGTAGCTATTTGTTGCAATAAGGTAGTCCATTTACCGAGTAAAAAGCCCTGTTGTTCCGCCGTCAGTTTATCCAGTACATGCGGGGCAACATACACCTGGGCAATAGCCCACCAGTTGGCCGTTTCGGGATGAAGCAGACAACGTTGCAACAACATATCCGCAATTTCATCGTAAGGACGTTGTTGCCCGTCTATCGTAAATTCGCTGCGCAGGTTACAACGGGCAGTATAGTAGGCGATAAAACAGGCACTGTGGGTATCTGCCATAAAATCTTCCCGGGAAATATCTTCCGCAAACGCATGTTTACCAATACGCTGAAACCTGCTTTTTTCCGCCTGACTGATCATGGTACGCAGTTTCTTTTCCAAATGACGCAAACAACGGAACAACTTATTGTACCGGCGTTTGGAGAGGTCCAGCCCTGCGGCGGCCCGCGCCTCGCGGTTTAACCGGTCTGTTTTATAACTGCTGAAACCAGGATTTTTATGTATCAACGGACTCACCGTTGCTAAAAATGTATCTACTACCTGCGGGTCTGTAACAGCACCGTTCGGATGGTCTACCTTAAACAACTGAATGGCCGTATTAATCTGTTGCTCCGCGCCCACTACAGCCGCAAATGATTCCAGCATGGAAGTATACTGCCATACCTGGTTGCGCAGCGCGAGCGACGCTGCTTTATCCAATAATGCCAATTCTGCTGAAGAAAGATGCGCGCCTGTCTCATCCCTGATCAGGACGGCGATATCTTCAGGCCGCTTGCGCAGGCAAAGGCTTTCATATAATGTATCGAGGCTCAAGATGAGTACTGTTTAATCGTAAAGTACTAGTATTTCCGCAGTTTTCCCGGCGGCGCACCGAATTTTTTCCGGAAGGCTTTATTAAAATGCTGCACAGACGAATAACCTGCTTTTAACGCGATGCTGCTGATGCTCTGGGAATTATCGGCCATCTGGTTGGCTGCCAGCTCCAGCCGCTGATCTGCCAGGTAACCAAATACCGTGTTGCCAAACAACTGCTTAAATCCATTCTTCAGTTTAAACTCATTGATTCCTGACAGTCTCGCCAATTCGGGCAATGTAGGCGGATTGTCCATGTGTTCTAGTAAATATTCCCTGGCATATAATACACATTCCTTATCATGATCCGTTTTCAGGATGGTGCTACCGGCGTGCTGCAGCTTTTGGCTGGCATCGGTTTGCAATACCAATAGTTCCAGGCACCGGGCATACAACATTATTTTCCGCATACCGCCTTCAAACGGGCAATGCAGAATACTATTGATCACCCCTAACAAAGCGGCATTGATATACATATTCTCCGGCGACAGCCGGCAGGGAATGCCTTTGCTCACAGATTCACCAAATTGCTGCAAGGCAGGCCCAAAGTCATTGATCAGCTCCAGGAATTTAGTTGTCTGGAACTGTACCATAAAATTGACCAGCTTTCCGTCGTGGCTTTTAATCAACCCGCCGCTTCGTGGTGCATAGGACACGTTATGCTGATAGTTGCCAAATGTAAAGTCATACCCATACACCGATGTATCGGTGCTCACTTTTCCCCGGAGGTTAAAATAAAGGGTCACCAGTTCAAGATCGCCTGTCCAGCTGAAGTCCTGGTCTTTTTTAAATTCCCATTCCGAATACCCGATGCGTATCCCATCGAACCATGTGTTGCGCACATTGGCTTCCAGTGCGGGCGCAGAAAAGCTGAACTTCTTCTCTATAAACTCCCTGGATTGAAACTCCGCCCCTACCAGGCTGTTGAGGAAAAGATCATCGGGATTATTACTGCAGATAAACTTTGTATTGTCCATGAGCATACGATTACCGGTAACAAATTTACCTGTTAGCCGCTACTATACCAGCACCGTTCTCACAAAATCCGGCTGGTATAAAATTTAATCCCGCTGGTACCACGGCGATGGAAACCGAAAATGGAGCTTTACCTAAAAAATGATCCATATGAAAAAAGCGGTCATCATCGGTGGCGGTATCGCCGGACTCACAGCAGCGCATGTATTATCAGACTACTGCCAGGAAGTAACCATTATTGAACGGGACACTTTACCCGCCACACCGGAAACCAGGCCAGGCACACCGCAGGCCTATCATCCCCATCACCTGACCCCCAGGGGACGGATGATCCTGGAACAGCTGTTTCCGGGACTCAACAACGAACTGCTGCAAAACGGCGCTCCCGGTTCTCTGGGAAAAAACATCTGTTTTTTTTATCCTTTCGGGGAGCTGACCCTGTCCGATCCCGGTAATGACGCAGCCTGCAGCCGGCCGTTCCTGGAGTGGCATATCCGGCAACGTGTTTTAAAAAACAGGAACATAAAAATCATGCCCGCCACCACTGTCAATGATCTGATCATCGACCAGTTCAATAACTGTACAGGCGTAGCGGTTACCAAAGGAAACGGGGCTTTCCCGATAGCGGCAGATCTGGTGGTAGTGGCTACCGGCTTTTACTCCAGGCTGAATGAATGGCTTATCAGGCACGGCTATACGATTCCGGAAGCCGAAGTGGTGCATACACAGCTGGGATACAGCACGCGGCATTATACGGTGCCCCATTTCCGGTCCTTCCCATGGAACCTGCTACACATCGAAAATCCGGAGCAACCGGAGTCGCCAACCTGTGTGGTGACTTTCATGGAAAACGCTACTATGGAAATTATCCTGGGAAACATCGGCGGTTTGTACCCGCCTACAGACACCGAAGGTTTTGAAAAGGAATTGCAAAAACTGAACATCCCTGTTTTAAACGATATCCTGCAACAGGCTATCCCACTGGAGGCGCCCAGAGGCTACCGGATCAAAGACGTTACGCTGCGGCATTATGAGAAGATGGGAGACTGGCCCGTAGGGCTTATCGCTATGGGGGACGCTTTTTGCAGCTTCGACCCTATTCATGGTACCGGCATGTCTATTGCCGTGATGCAGGCGGATTTACTGCAGAAAACATTGCAGGCCAGGGGAAGCATAACGCCTGCCCTGTCGAAAGAATTCCTGGCGACCGCTCATCAGATAATAGCGCCGGCCTGGTGGATGAATGCCGTATCCGATTCCGGCAGCACCGAGGTTAAACATTTATATTCCGTACCACAGCGGGGGCTCGATTTTACCCGTATTTTCATGGAACAGACGACCCGTTTTGCGGTGAATTTTAATCAGCCGGAGATATTCGGTTTAGTATGGCTGGTAAAAACATCCTTTTTATCTCCGCATGAATTAATCAACCGGCCTTTGTTTGAAATGTTGAAGGATGCAGGACTGACGGGGCCACTGGAGGCGCTGATAGCGGCCGGAGAAATATCTCCCCTTGAAAAATGGAAAAATGGTATTTGTCCGGATATCCCGGATTTCAGCGAAACGCTATTTGTACCCAAGGCTGTATTAAGCAGACAATAAACAAACACACCTATCTCCCCATCGGCCCGATGATGGGGAGATACCCGGGACTGAAGTCCCGGGGGAAGTTATCAATTGGTGTTAGTAGAAAAACTGTTCCGCAATAATCTGCCCGTCTTTTACTTCGTACAACATGATTTCATTGATTTGAATCCGGCCATGTGGCCTTACGGTCAGGTCTTTTTCCCTTACCACCGCGAAGTGATTGGCTGTGACAATCGGCGCGCTGGTATATACCCGGTGTACCGCTTCAATGCGGGATACAAACTCCTCCCCTTTTTGACGTACCGCTGCTTTACCTTCTGCATACCCCATAAAAGGAGAACCCGGCGGATCAATGCTTTTCACATCATCGGAAAAAAACTCCTGCTGGATGTCGAACCATTTTTCCTGTTGCGCCAGTTCATGAAACCTTGCTGCCACTTCCTGTGTGGTCAACACTTTATGTGCTACCTGTGTCATGGTTTTATTTTTTTGTTTGATGAAATCTTACTTAGCGAAGGTATTATCCATCGTGAACTTTGGGGTAGGGCTAAACCGACTTTGTAACGGGTTGATATGGACACTTCAATAAGTTTAGATACCTTCACCCTAAGCAACCAACTATAAGTAGTGGCTTTACAACTATTGGTTGCGTTCTTTTGGCAGATGGCAAAGATGAAGCAGGATATCTTTGCAGTATCCAAAAAATAAAAATATACTTCATATGGATACCAGGATCATCGGCGGTAAAATTGCCCAAGCGCGGAAAGCGAAAAGGATGTCCCAGGCACAGCTTGGTCAGCAACTATTCATCAGCCCCCAGGCAGTCGGGAAATGGGAACGGGGAGAATCCATGCCCGATATCACCACCTTTAACCGGCTGGCAGCAACACTGGGTGTAGAGCTTAATTATTTTTTGGATAACGAGGCCACAACCATCACACCTGCGAAAGTACCGGTTACACCAGCGGAAAAAGAGGCGGCGCCTTCCGCAGAACGGCAGGTGCAGATAGACCTCCGTGCTACCAATCTGCAGGAACACGACTTTGCCGGTGTTACTTTACATAAAGGAAAATTCAGGACAAGCTCATTGCGCAAAGCCAACTTTGCCGGCGCCGACTTAACCGGCAGTTCATTTGAAATCCTGGATGCACAGGGAGCCAATTTCGACGGCGCTAATCTGACAGACTGTGAATTTTCTATCACAGACCTCACCGATGCCAGTTTTCATGAAACTATTCTGGTACGTACCAAGCTGCACATGTCCGGACACGGTGCGAAGTTTACAGACGTAATGCTGGTTGAGGTCCATTTCATCAAAGCCGATCTCAGCAAAACACGTTTTGATAATTGCATCTTTAAGGGTGTTGATTTTAATCACTGTGATTTGCGGGGACTTAACTTTGAAGGACAAACATTAGCCGGTGTGTGGTTCAACAAGTCTGCCCTGAAAGATGTGTCCTTCTGCGGCGCTACCCTGAGGAACGTATCTTTTACCCTTCCTTTTTCCCTGACCAACAGATCGCATCTTGATTTCAAGACCATTCGTTTTGAGGGATCAACGATGGATAAACTCACTTATACTGCACTAAAAGGTCTGCATGTAGCTGATCTTTCAAAAGTAACCGTTATATAAAACAAGCCCGCCCGGAAAGAGTTCCGGGCGGGTTTTCGAAAGTAGTCTTTACATGCTCCCAAACAAAACTGTTACAATATATCCGGGAGATGAAAGTACATGTTAGCGTCTTTAGGGCTTTACGGAATATAGTTGTTGCAACATTCCGCCAACGATCCCATAGCCATTCTTAATATTGTTGAAAACAACTACTTTTTCCGATAACGGGTCATCATTTTTTTCTTCGGCCATAGCAGTACTGTACAGATATTTATAACTATCAGCAGTAAGGGCCGTCACCTCTACTATCGCTTCATTTACTTTATTCCACCTGTCTATCACGAGGTTAAAACGCGGACTGCCGCCGTCAAAAAGGGCATCCTCTATAAAGAACTGATCTCTTTGTTTGGCATCGAACCAGGTATCCTGCGGATTGCCTGTGGTGAAGGAGGTCGGGTATTTTTCTGTATACAGGGTCCCGTCGGGATCCTTGTAATAATAGGGTATGTATATCCGGATACGGTAGTAGTTCCGCTCTCCCCCTTTGTCGTGTATTTGTACGGATATCCGGGCTTTTATCTCGCCGGACTGGTGCCCTTTACTGCCAGGTATTGGATTGACGCTCAATTCCCCCACATTCACCGGTGCAGGTATATAATCGCTACCCTCTAAATCGCCGTAACCTGGTATTTTGGCCACCAAACGATAGGTTGAGCCTGCCTTTACCTTAACAGTACTTTTATAAAACACGTATTCGTACTTTTCGAACATGGTCAGGTTTTCCCTGAATTGCCCATCTTCATACAACTGTATAGTTGCATCTGTTATTTGAGGAAACTTGTTTGCGAACACCGCACGGGCGGAACGTGTCAGACGCGCGACCAATATGCTATCCTTTTCCATCAACAGACTCAATACAGGCCGGCTTGCCTCTTCCGGGAAATGTATGGGCACTTGTTTTTTACAGGCCATTATTAACCAGCTACATATCAGCAGCATGTATACTTTTTTCATTTCTTAAAATTTCAGGTTGTAGGAAACGCTCGGTAGAACAGGCATCAGGCTAACCGAGGTAATGGAAGTCTGCACCTCCATCGGATTAATTGTTTCCAGGTAATAGAAAAAGGGATTCAGGCGATTATAGGCGTTGAGTACACTGACATTCCACGTACGTATCAGACCATTCTTTTTATACCGGATAAAACTGATTCCGAGATCCAGCCGGTGATATGCCAGTAAGCGGACATTATTGCGTCCATCGACACGTTGGGAGGAAGGGAAGTAGAACCAGCCCTCGTCACGCAGAGGCTCCACGACTTTTTCATACACCGATACCGGAATCGTGAAGGGTGAAGCGCTTTGGTAGGTCCAGGACGCAGAGAGTTCAATCCCTTTGCGCAATTGGTAAATACCAACGATATGCAGGTCGTGCCGGCGATCATATTTATAGGGAAACTCCCGGCCATCATTCACCTCAGGTATTGTACGGTAGGTCCAGGCCAGCGTATAACCAATCCAGCCGGTCAGCTTTCCTGTTTTCTTTTGCAGGAACAACTCCATTCCGTAGGACTTCCCTTCACCGGCAGCCACCAGGCTTTGCCAGGTATCTCCTTTGCTGCTGGTGAGATAATCCGCGCCTTCCTTATATTCAATCACATGGCGCATTTTCTTATAATAACCTTCCGCAGAAAACTCCAATTGTCCACCTAAAAAATTTTTAGCGATACCCAATGCAAACTGGTCAGCTTCCTGCGGTTTTATCTTATTGGTAGCTGGTACCCAAAGATCTGCCGGCAACGTGATGGAGTTGGTAGCCAACAGGTGGATATACTGCGTCATTCGTGAATAGGAGGCTTTCAACGCCCAATCGCCCGGCAACAGGTAACGGACATTCATGCGGGGCTGCAACGAGGTATAGTTACGTCCTTCTACCTTAAACGCACTGAAATGCAAACCGGCATTTATTTTCAGCTGCCGCGTTACGTTCCAGTCATCTTCTGCGTACAGGTTTGTTTCAGTGGCGCGGATATCGTGGTTATTATTAACGGAATCCACCGTTACCGCGTCTTTATCGGTTTGCCTGGTCCTTAATGCACCCGGCGTAAAGTTGCGAAACATATATGCAGCACCGGCTTTGATAACATGGCCGGGCCTGGGCAGATAATCAAAGTCTATTCTGGCGCCGTAGTCACTGATACCGGAAACGAGCTTTTGCTGATCGGAGTAACGCTCCCCTTTGGACTCCCCCTGCTGATCAAAATCAGATTTAAAACGGTAGTCGCTGCCCAGTACCATGAGGTTGGAGAATAACTTCGGCGAATACACGTGATTCCAGCGGATAGTACCACTATAGTTTCCCCATTGCATACTGGTATTCGTCACGTAATAATTGCCCTCATCACCCTGGGAGTCCTTTCCGAAATATTTGTACCGGGTCCTAAACTTGTCGCGGCCACCGTAAAACCCCACATACAATTTGTCTTTATCCGAGAACTTATGATGCAGTTTTGCATTGAGATCGTAGAAATGCAAGCCGAATTTATCCGGTACATCGTCCTGCGTATTCAGGTATATTGGGGCGAAGAGATCCGGATAGGACCTTCGGGCAGATAATACAAAAGTGGTTTTTTCCTTTTTGATAGGACCTTCGACCATGGCTTGAGCAGACAGCAGGCCAACAGAAAAATCACCGTGCATTTTATGCATATCACCATCTTTTGTAGAGATGTCCACCACAGAAGACAACCTGCCGCCATAACGGGCGGGGAATGCGCCCTTATAAAGCGTTACATCTTTCAATATACTGGTATTGAAGGTGGAAAAAACACCCATCAGGTGCATAGGATTATATAAGGGAGCACCATCGAGCAGGATGAGGTTCTGATCCGGCGTTCCCCCTCTAACCAACAGGGCACTGGTAGCATCCGAACCTTGTTTAACACCTGGCAACAGCTGGAGGGTTTTGAACAGATCCGCTTCTCCCAGCAAACGCGGCGTAGCCCGTACGAGCGCTGCTGATACATTGATATGGCTCATCTGGGAAGAGGTGACGATATTTTCTGTCTTCACTCCACGGATAGTTACTTCCTCCAACCGGCTGCTCAGTGTCTTCAGGCGAAAGGAGATACTTTTTGTTTGTTGCATGGCCACCACGGTATCCAACCGTTCATAGCCCATGCTGGACAGCACTACCCTGACGGAATCGCCCGGCAGGGTGAGGCTGTAAAATCCATAAGCATTGGTAATGGTTCCCGTTTGGTATTCCGGCACCGCTAAAGAGGCGCCAATCAATCTTTCACCGGAAACGGCATCTTCCACAAAGCCGCTCAGGGTACGGTCCATTTTTACCGCCGGACCAATAATAAACTGGTCTCCCCGGCGCTTAAACGTCAACGTAGTGCCTTTCAGCAGGTCTTTTAAAATAATTTCCGGTGATACATCTTTATAATGACGTGCTTTAATGGTTATTCCCCGCACCCGGGTATATTCGTAAGATATTTGTATCCCTGTTTGTTGCTGTAATAACTTCAGCGCGTTTTCCAGGGTGGTTTCCGGAATACTGATGCTGACATTTATGGCTTGTTGCTGGCTGGCAGCTGCCAATCCGCATAAGAGTAACAGGACAATTAAAAAATGACGCATTATTTCGTTTTTAAAAAGCATGGCAATCCCTGGTCGCATCCATGGCGACTTTCATCGGGTGTAGCCCTGTTGTTAAATGATTATTGTTGCATGCCGGTAACCGCTACCTGGCCGTTGCTGAGCGTATAGGTTATGCCACTCAGTGCTTTGAGTATCTCCATCACATCCTTCAGCGAGGTCTGTTCGTTTATTTGCAGATTAAAACGGTAAGGTGCCATCATCGCTGTATCGAAGGTTACCTTTGCCTGGTAACGGTTCTGCAGGATACGGGCAACTTCCGTAAAGCTGCTGTTCTGCAGTGTCAGGCTGCCTTTTCGCCAATCGTTCACCGGGCCATCGGTACGGGTGGCCGTATGGGCATCCAGTTGATAAACGATTTCCTGATCTGCTTTGAGTGTTCCTATCACCGCATTGCTGTCCGATACCTGGACGACGCCCTCCCGCACGGCGACCGCTACATACGGCACGCCTTCGTAGGCCTTCACCGTGAATTCAGTGCCCAGCACTTTTGCCTGTATACCGGCAGGCGTGCTGACCGTGAAAGGATGCGACGCTCCTTTGGCGACCGTAAAATAAGCCATGCCATCCACCATCTGAATATCCCGGCTCTGCTTCCCGAATTGATCAGCATAACGCAGCCTGGTACCTGGTTCCAGCCATAGTGCAGAACCATCCGGCAGTTGCAGGTGATAAATACTATTTCCGGCTGGTGCAGTCACCAGGGTGTAAGTCACCGGTGTTGGTTTGCTGCTAAAGAGATAAAACAGTCCGCCGGCTGCTATCAGCACTAACACCGCTGCAGCGGCACGCCAATACAAATGCCGGACAGGCCTTTTCTCCGGAACAGGATCGGCAGCCACCTCTGTAGAGGCGCCAATCGCAGCAAAGAGCCCTGCTTTCATCGATTCCCGCGTGGTTTGCCGTTCTACTTCATCTTCAAAAACACTCCCTTCAGTGGGAAAAGCAGCATACCACCGTTCCAGAATCGCACGTTCTTCTGGCGTACAGATACCCAGTTCGTGCCTTTCAAGCAGTCGTTCGATGATATGTTGATCAGGGTGACTCATATGCTGTTGTTTAATAGACAATCCTCAAATTCCGGTAGTACTATGCCGGAGAAAAAAAATTATTCCAGGAAAAAATTACCCAGTCCTTCCCTTAGTTTTTTAAGGGCTGATGACAATTGGTTTTTAACGGTTTGTTCAGAAAGGGCGTGCTTTTCCGCTATTTCGCGGACGGAGAGACCGTTGTCGCGGCTATCCATAAATAGTAGTCTCATTTTTTCGGGTAGCCGTAACAGTTCGCGGCGGTAGCTGGCTTCCAGGTCGGCGCTGGCCAGGGTTTCTTCTGTGGCATGCGTGATCTCCGGCAGCTCCCTGCCGGCGAGATGACGATATTTATCTCTCGCCTGTTCCGACTTCAGATAGTTGAGTATTTTAAATCGTACCGCCGCCCGCAAATAGGCTATCACAGATTCAGTAATCTGTATCTGTTCTCTTTTTTGCCAGCAATATATAAATACTTCCTGCACGATGTCTTTGGCAGCGGGTTTGTCGTACAGGCGCCAGTAAGCGGTTTCATATAGCGTTTCCCAATAGCGTTCGTATAGCTCTCCGTAAGCCGGCAGGCTGCCTTCCCGGGCCATCCGCCATAACTCAGCATCCGGAGTATCCCGGAGGTTCAATGGTAACATGTAAACTAAAAAATCAATCGCGAAGGTAGCGTGTTATTTGAAAACCAGCCTGATAAATTTCAGATTGTTGCATGGAATTTATCTTGTAGGATAGTCAATATTCATCTTCCAAAAGATGAATACAGACACCTGCATTTTAAACAGATAAAATAGTTTCACTTCCCTTTCTTGTATAAAATTATTAAGATTGTACGGAGAATTGCAACAACTGATTGTCAACACGGCAGCTACATAATGAGCAGCAGTTACTGCTGCGGGTATCCGAAGGCGATGAAACAGCCTTCCAACAGCTGTTGTATGCCTATAGCGACCGGCTGGGGGCTTTTGTATATAAACTCACCCATTCCAGGGAGGTAGCCCAGGAAATTGTACAGGACACCTTTATAAAGGTGTGGCATAAACGCGCTACGCTGCCGGAAGTAGGCCACGCGGGAAAATATCTCTTTATCATCGCCCGTAACCTCACCTACAATCATATCAGGGACCAGGCACGCATGACGCTCAAATACCAGGACTGGCTGCAGGATATGGAGAACAGCGACGCTACGCCCGGCGATGACGAAGGCCTGGCACAGTACCTGCCTGTCATCGAACAGGCGGTCAGCCAGCTGCCACCGCAGCAGCGGAAAGTATTTGAACTGGTGAGAAAGCAGGGACTGTCCCACAAACAAATTGCGGAACAAATGCAGTTATCCCCGGAATCTGTTAAAAAATACCGGAAACTGGCGCTGCAATTCATCCGGGAGTATGTGCGTCACCGTGTGCCCTTCCCGGTTTTGCTGGTCGTATTACTTCCCCTCTCCTATTAATAAAAAAATATTTCCCCCGGCATATACCCCTGGCATCTTTCCCGGTGTCTTTATAGTATGTCACCCGAACAAGTACGCGATTTATGGTATAAAGTATTTTCAGGCGCCGCTTCAGCAGAAGAAAAGCAGGCACTGAACCAGGTGCTGGCCGATGAAACCAACCAGGAGCTGATCACACAGCTGATGGATGCCACCTACGACGATACTGCCGATACCACAATCTTTTTTTCTCAGGCAGAAAAAAATGCGATGATGCAGGCTGCTACCGGATCACGGCAGCGGCATTCCAGGGTACGCGTGCTATGGAAATGGGCAGCTGCCGCTGTAGTAACAGGCCTGCTGGCAGGCAGCGGTTACTATTACTTTATGCACCCCGGCGGTAAACCTATCGTGTCTCCATTAGCCAGTCAGGATACCACACCTGGCAATAAAGCGGTACTGACCCTGTCCAACGGCAAAAAAATCATCCTGGATAAAACCGGTACCGGCGAACTGGCGAGGCAATCCGGCGCCACCGTGCTACAGCTCGACAGCGGCAGCATTGCCTATAAAGGCGGCGATGGCATACAAAACATCAGCTATAACACGCTGACTACGCCCCCCGGCGGCCAGTTTAAACTGTTGCTGCCGGATGGCACCACCGCCTGGCTCAACGCGGCGTCTTCCATTACCTATCCAACTGCTTTTACCGGTAAAGAACGCGATGTTACCATTACCGGCGAGGTATACCTGGAAGTAGCCGCTAATGCACGACAACCTTTTATGGTGACAACCAGCCAGCAACGTATAGCCGTACTGGGTACCAGCTTCAACGTCAACGCCTATACGGATGAAGCGTCTGTCAACACCACACTGCTGGAAGGATCGGTAAGCGTAACACCACTAAACAACGCCGGTAAAGCCATCATACTGCGTCCCGGCCAACAGGCGTTGTACCAGCCGCAGACCGGTAAAATAAACGTCAAAACGGTGAATACAAGCCTGGCTGTCGCCTGGAAGAACGGTCTTTTCAGCTTTGAGCAAGCCAATATACAAACTGTCATGCGACAGCTAAGCCGCTGGTACAATGTAACCGTGGAATACGAAGGAGGTATGCCTCCGCAGACATTCTCCGGCGACATTTACCGCAATCTCCCCCTTTCGAAAGCACTGGAAATGCTGGAATTCGTAGGATTTAAATTTGAAGTAGTTAATAACGGGAACGATAAAACGATTGTCGTCAGACCATAAATGCCATAACAACAGTATCCATATTTATTTTATCAACCATTAATCAAAACAATTATGAAAAAACAGCGTCCGCTTACCCGGTAGATACTGAAAAGCCGGAAGTGTTTGCGGCACATTCCGGCTACGTTCAGGCTAACCGTTCTCTTAGATGATGACATTTCAAAAACAGTTTCAGCCTAAAACAGTCTAAAATTAATGAATTCCACCACATCACGGGATATTTTATATCCCTGTACCCCGTTATGGGCCAGTATTAAGCCAACGCCGGCCAGGCCATACGGTTTTACAAAACAACTGATTATGCGGATAAGTTTGACCACCCTGCTGCTGCTCCTTGCATTGCTGCAGATAAGTGCCAAAGGATATGGGCAAATCACACTGGATGAACAACACAAACCGCTGACCACCATCCTTCAGCGGATCAAGGCACAAACTGGTTATGTGTTTTTCTATAATGACGCTCAACTGCAAGGTATCAATGCCAGCGTCCAGGTTAAGGATGCCGACATTAACGCTGCCCTGGCACAGTGTTTCAAAGGATTGAACTACGTGTACCGCATCGCCGAAAAGAATGTATTTATTACCGCGGTAAAAACGAATGCCACACTACCCCCTCCAGGGATCATCAGTGGCATCGTGACCGACAGCACCGGTAATCCCCTGCCGGGTGTTACCGTACAGGTGAAAGGTACCGGCAAAGGTGCCGTCACGGACGACAAAGGCCGCTACCAGGTGGAAGCCGGCAGTTCCGCCACCCTGTCCTTCAAACTACTGGGGTTCGAAACACAGGAAGTAGCTGTACTCTCCCGCGAACACATCGATATCCGGCTCAAAGCCAGTCGCGGTGAGCTGGGCGAAGTAATTGTAGTAGGTTACTCCACCCAAAAGAAAATGGATGTCACCGGCGCTGTGGCCCAGGTATCCGCCAACGACCTCGTTCGCGCACCCATGACCAACGTAAGCCAGATGCTGACAGGCAAACTGCCCGGGGTAAGCTTCCAGCAGCCCAGCGGTCAACCAGGCTACGATGATGCGAATATGCTGGTACGAGGTTTCGGTACCTTCAACAACTCGTCCCCATTGTTCCTGGTAGACGGTGTAGAACGTGCATTTGGCCATATAGACCCGAATGATATTGAAACGGTGTCTGTCTTAAAAGACGCCGCCGCCTCGGCGGTATACGGCGTAAAAGGTGCCCACGGCGTGATCCTCATCACCACTAAAAGAGGTAAAGCCGGTGGCAAACCGCTCTTTTCCTATACCGGCTCCGCCACGGTCTCTAAAAACACCCAGCTCCCCGACTTCCTCACCGGCACCGAATATGCCTACTGGCACAATAAAGCCAATGAAATGGATGGGAACAGAAAATGGTTCTCCGATGAACAGATCGCCGCCATGACTAACGGCGATCCATCCGACGGACTGGAAAATACCAACTGGCAACGGGAGTTCCTCAACAAACCGGCTTTCGTGAATCAACACAACCTCTCCGTCAGCGGCGGTTCAGACAATATCCGCTATTTCACCAGCATCGGCGCTATGCAACAGGGAGGTATCGTAAAAGACATGAAACTGGAACGATACAACGTAAGGGCCAACCTCGATATGACACCCGCCAAAAACTGGGCTATATCCCTGAACCTGGCCGGCCGTACGGAAAAGCTGCACACGCCGGGCGCTGCTTCGTATGAAAAACAATCTATCTTCAGTCCCATCTCCCAGGCGTTGTACATGTACCCTTTCCTTCCCTTTGAATACAAAGGATTACCCACAGGGTCTTCCTACATGACGCTAAATCCCTTTGCAGTGGCGGAACTCAGCGGGTTTCAGCAATCCGCCAATACGATGATAGAATCTTCTGCCAAAATCAGCTATACGCCCGCTTTCATCAGCGGATTAAAAGCATCGCTGTTTGGCAGCTACGACCGGAAATATGCCGATGCCAAAACATTTGCTACTCCCTATTACGTAAATGCTTTTATTTCAGAAACCGGGAAATACGGTAAATCACTGGCAGACGGCTTTATGGCCAACGGCAGCCTGATACAAACCGCCGATAATTTCGACTATACGGTGGTAAGACCTTCCCTGGAATATGAACGCGAAACCGGTAAACATCATATCGGTGCGCTGTTCCTCTATGAATGGCAGAAAGGCAACAGCAATAACCTCTATGCATCCCGCTGGGGATACCTGTTGAAAGATATCCCGCAGCTGTCTTTCGGGCAACAGCTTCCGCCCATACCCAATGCTGGCGGCAGCACCACCAGCGTACAGGCAGGTTATGTCGGCCGGCTGAATTACGCCTATGCCCATAAATACCTGATGGAAGTAGCTTTCCGGTATGATGCCTCTTATAAATTTCCCAAAGCGTCGCGCTGGGGTTTCTTCCCTTCCGTATCAGCCGGCTGGGTGATCTCTGAAGAAAAGTTTTTCAAAGATCAGGTGCGGAACGTCGATTTCCTGAAGCTGCGCGGCTCCGCCGGTATGCTGGGCCGCGATAACGTAACGCCTTTTCTCTATGAACAATACTTCAACCTCACACAATCCCCTGTGATAGCGCTGGGCGATAAACTGAATACGCTTTACGGATTGAGTTCTTCCACCTCCTATCCCAGCACCCATCTCACCTGGGAAAAAACCCGCACCTACAACCTGGGCGCGGAACTCACCATGTGGAAAGGATTGCTGAGCGCGGAAGTAGATGTTTTTTATAAATACACGTACGATATATTGCAACACACCGGCAGCGTATACCCATCGTCGTTAGGGGGTAACTATCCCGAAATAGAAAACAGCGGGTCGGTAGATGTACGCGGTATCGAATTACAGCTCTCCCACAAACATCATATCGGCCAACTGCAATATACCTTGTCCGGTAACTTCAGTTACTCCAAAAACCGTATCCTGTCTATCATCCAGCCAGAGAACGTGCAGCCATGGCAAAATATGATCGGGAAATCCATCGGGCAACGCCTGGCCTATGTAGCCACCGGTTTATTCCAAACGGAGGAACAATTAAAAAACAGTCCCGCTCCTCCGGGCGGGGGTTACAAAAGATTGGGCGATATCATGTACAAGGATATGAATGGTGACGGTAAACTGACCCGTGAAGATGATATGGCCGTCGCTACACGTCCCGGTATGCCGCCACTGATGTACGCCTTCAATCTCGAACTGCGGTATCATAACTTCGACTTCTCCATGATGTGGCAGGGGGCAGCGCTGAACGACATCCTGTTGAGCGGTATGTACGACAACGGTATCCCCGACAACACCATCTTTACCAAACCTTTTTACGGCAACGGCTACAACAGTCCGCGCTACCTGCTGGAAAATTCCTGGACACCGGAGCATACCAATGCTCGGTATCCCAGGCTGTCACTGATTCCCAGCGGTGGTAACTCGCTCGACGCTACCTGGTGGATAGAACCGGGAGGATACATCCGCCTGAAGAATACCGTGTTCGGCTATACGCTGTCGCCGGCCGCCCTGCGCACCATCAACATCAAAGGACTGAGGCTATATGTCGCCGGTACCAACCTGCTCACTTTCTCCCGGTTCAAATACATTGATCCGGAGAGCCCCAGCGTCAACAACGGCTATTATCCGCAGCAACGCACCTATAGCGCCGGCGCTAACCTGACCTTTTAATTCACGTACACATGAGAAAGATAATATACATACTCCTGCTGGTATCCTGCGCCTGGTCCTGCACCCGGACCCTGGATGTTGCTCCCGGTGATAAGTATTCCAACGGCGTCGTCTGGAAAAATACCAGCAACCTTGATCTTTACGTCAACAGCCTCTATGGCGCCCTGTACCAATTCTCCGAAATAGGCGGCCCGGATCTGAGTGACGGATACTCCGATATCCTCAAGTATTCCCAAACCTACATGGACACTTACCATAACAGGGTATGCCTCTCCCCGGCTTTCCTGTCGCCCGCCACCACGGAAGCGGTAAGTCCCTGGTCTGCCGCCTACGGGCATATCCGGAAACTGAACGAGTTTATCATTGATGCGGGGAAGTATGGCTCCAATATCAATGCCAGCGACTTAGCCGTACGCCTGGCGGAGATCCGCTTTCTGCGGGCGTTTGTATACAGCAAACTGATTACCCGTCACGGTGGCGTGGTACTGCGGGTAGACGACGAAAAACTGGACGGCCCTGCGGAGAAAAACAAAGCACGCGCCACCACTGCCGCCAGCTGGCAGTGGGTGACCGGTGAACTGAAAGCCATTGCCGAACAGCTTCCCGAAGCGTGGGACAATAACGGTACCGGCCGTATTACCAAAGGCGCCGCCTATGCGCTCCTCGCCAGGGCCGCCCTCTATGCGGAGCAATGGGATGATGCTATCAGTGCCGGCAGAAAAGTGGAAGCCATGAAATATGCACTGGTGAATAACTTCGAAGAAGTATTCAGCACGCCTCATAACAAAGAAATCATATTGGCAGCCTATTACAAAAGGCCTGACCTGACCAACAACTTTGACCGTTATTTTGCGCCTACCGGCGATATAGAACGTTACGGCGGCTACGCTTCTCCCACAGAAGAACTAGTGTCCCAATTCGACATCAAAACAGGAAACCGCTGGGAACGTTTCAGCTGGGATAATCCCGATCATAAAGCTAACCCCTATACGAACCGCGACCCGCGTTTTTATGCCACCATCCTGTATAACGGCGCTCCCTGGAAAGGCCGGACATTACAGACTTATGCAGGCGGCACCGACAGCTACATTGAATACTTCGATGGGAACGCCCGGAACCGCTCTGTAACCGGCTATTTCATCCGTAAATTCCTGGAAAACAAAGTGAAAGATTTTGTGGCAGAAAAAGGAGATCAATACTGGATAGAGATCCGTTATGCAGAAATCATCACCATTTTATCAGAAGCCTATGGCAGAGGTAAAAATGATTTCATTACGGCTTACCGCTACCTGAACATGTTGCGGGAACGGCCAGGCGTGGGACTTCCACCGCTACCTGTTAAAGACAAACCGGAAGAATATTTAAACGATCTGCAGAAAGAAAAGATGTGCGAATTCGCGTTTGAAGGGCACCGCTACTGGGATTTAAGAAGATGGAAAAAAGCCGGCACCGTGCTTAACGGCGTACGGATGCACGGAATGGAAATCAAAAAGACAGGCGACAGTTATGAATACAACCTCGTAGACTGCGACAAAGCCGACCGCTTTTTCCCGGAACGATATTACACTATGCCTATTCCTGATTTCGAGATCAAAAACAATCTCGCGTGTAAACAAGATCCCGCCTGGCAATAATTCATCTCTAAACAGTCGTTTCATGAAAACATTCCAATATATAGGGTTCCTGCTCTGCCTGCTGATCATGGCCTGTCACAAGCCGGATGCGCTCATCGACAGCAGCGATAATAAAGTCAGATCTATCTACGTGAAGTTTGCCGGCACCGACAAACAATATCCCGGCGTTATCACGGATGGTAAGATATCTTTCGACGTGCCTATCTACCTGCCAGGCAATGACACCCTGATCTCCACCGATATTTCAAAGATGGAAATTGTGGCCTCTATCCCCATAGGCGCTACCATCGCTCCGGGGCTGACTGGCATCAAGAATCTCTCAGACCCGATGGAGATTGCCGTTACAGCTGCCAATGGCGCCCGGCAGCCGTATACGTTAACCGTCCGGAAAACGGGCATGAACTATACGAAAGGTTTGCTGGAATTTACCGTACACAAGGCAGGACAGACAAAAGTTTACCAGTCCTCCCAGGCAGCACCGTATAATAACGGAGATACGCTCTTCATCGATATTCCCAATACGCCCAAAGACCCGCTGAACGTTACACAGTTGTTAACGAAAGTGAAACTGGAACCTACCTGTACCATGACGCCGGAGCTGAAAGAAGATGTGCCGGTAGACTTCACCCATCCTCTGGAAATAAAAGTAACAGATGGTGTTGGTACCGTACGCACCCACTACATTGCCATCCGGCCCACGAACTTTATAAAAGCACGTTTCAGGGAAGTATGGTTTAAATCCGTAGAAGAACTGGGACTTACCCGGACCAACATCAGGAACCTCGCCGTATCAGCAGATTACTTCTTCATTCCCGAATTCAACGACTGGAATACAGACGGCAAACTGTTTGCCTTCAGTACCAATGACGGCCGCCTGATGAAAAAGATAGATCCACCTACCACTTTCTCTTCCCGCGTAATGACCGATGAGCAGGGCCGGTTCCTGGTAACCACCTGGAACGAATCCGGAAAAGGGTTTATCCTTTACCGTTATAACGACCTGCAAAGCAGCCCGGAGCAAATCATGAACCTGGTTTCCTGGGATGATCCAACATTCATTCCTGCACAACTGGGTATCAACAAAGTGAATATCAAAGGCGATAGTAAATCCGGTAAAGCCTATATGTATACCACTATGCCTAACGGGCAGTACTATACGTGGGAACTGAACAACGGAGCTGCCGCCTCTCCGCGCCCGGTTGTTACCCGGTTTGATCCTGCTAAAACAGGCGGTACCTGGGATATTGCCGCCGTTAAAAGACTTACTGCCGATGCAGCTTCCGATAAATACTTTTGCTGGTATAATGAAGGCGCTGCAGAAACGGACGGCAAAGGCAGCCGCTTTGAAATACAGGACGCCGCCGGTACCTACTACCGGTTGAATCCTGTGAACCATCCCTACAAAATACTGGCTTATGATGTATTCACCGTCAACGGAGATCGTTTTGTAGCCATGCTGGCGCAAGGTATCCGGAGCAACAGCGAATCCAGGGTATTGGTATTTGAAATCACCGACAAAACCAAACTGCCGCTGGCGCCGGGAGATCCGGGTTATACAGACCTGAAACTGTTCCAATCCGCACCGCTGGGCATGACAACCGATCTCAGTTCCGGTGATGTGCAGGTAGTGGTGAATGGTCTTCGTGCAGATATATACGTAGCCACCACGGCTATTTCTTCACAAGCCGCCGCTAATGCCGGCGTCAGAAAATTCAACATGGAATACCAGGTAGAATAGCTTTAACGGGGCGCCGCGGCGCCCCTGTTTTTCACTGTTTAAAACACACCTTTATGAATTGTTTTAAGATCACCTATAAGACGATTTACGGTTGCCTGGGCATATTACTGATGCTCGCCGCAACCTCCTGCAGAAAAGGACTGAGTGAAACAGGTATTGAAAATAATCGCTCCGCTACTGTCACCACCGGAGCTTCCGGTCTTACCCTGACCATGCCTAAAACAAAAGCCCGCGATATGGTACTCATATACGGCGCGGGCACGGAAAGCGACCAGCAATGGGACCCTTATGCCTTTCATCCATACGTAGTATATAAAAACAAACAGAATCTATATGACTGGATGTTCGATGGATTTTTATTCCTGGAATTAAAAGACCAGTGGGATTATTCCTTTACCGCAGGTCATGGCGATCCGAATAAACCTGCGCTGAAAGCCAATTGGAACACGATGCTCGATAAATATTTCACCGCCGGGCGTTCGCTGCACGCATTAGACCAGGCCATAGACGACGCCACCTGGAGCGCCGGTCAGCCTCCTAACAAACGGAAGATCATTATCGGCATCCCCGAACCTCTAAAATCTGCCGGTACCAACTGGGGCATGGCACAGGGCATATGGCTCGATTTCCAAAATGATGCGCACCGGACCATGGCCTGCAAATGGTTCATAGACGAGGTGATCGCCCGTTTCAACGCCGCTAACTTCCGGCACCTGGTGCTGGATGGTTTTTACTGGATCGGAGAAGAAGTAGGCAATGCCAGCACCGTCACACTCGATGTAGCTAATTACCTGGCGCCCAAAAACTACTGTTTTACCTGGATACCGTGGTGGCAATCGCCGGGATACAATAATCCGACAGCTTTCGGGTTCAGCGATACCTATCTGCAGCCGAATTACTTCTTCTACCCTACCGTGCCGTATTCCCGCCTGCAAGACGCCTGTAACGCCGCCTACGCCAATCATACCTACCTGGAAATGGAGTTCGATGAAAACGTATTGTACACGGCCTCCTACCGGACTAAAATGAATGAATACATGGATGTTTTCGGCAGTAATAACGTGTACGGCAATATGAAACTGGCTTATTACCAATCGAAAAACACTATCCTGCAACTCTATACACAGAAAGATTACCATCCGCCACTGGACAGCATATACCGGAAGTTCTGCGAAATCGTAACCGCCCGTCAGAAGGTCGTGAACCCACCGTATATGAATTAACGCTCAACTTTTTAAAAGATACCTGAACATGAAGAAGAATATTCTCCTTTGGATACTGATGCTGCTGGCCATACCCACCACGTCGTGCAATAAAAAATATATGTATCCCGACTATGACGGGAATGAAAAGAAAGATACCACCGCCACGCCGCCGGCAGGTACAGACGATGTGCAAAAAACAAGTATCCGCGACCTGGTACTCATCTATGGCGGCGGCGCCGATGGGCCACAGACATGGACCAAAGACGCCTTCTATCCATACGTGGCATACGACGACAATGCCACCACCGACTGGATGTTTGACGGGTTCCTGTTCCTGGAATTGAAGGATGGTAACGGGCACGCCTATACTACCGGTCACTCCCCCGAACCGGCGCTCAAAGAACACTGGGATGCGCTCATCAGCAAATACTTCCGGAAAGGTTATTCCTTTGCTGCACTGGATGAATGTATCACCGGGGTGATCGCTAAAACGGGCACGCCTACCCGTAAAAGGAAAGTGATCGTAGGTATTCCCGAACCCATGAAAGCCGCTACCCAATGGGGAACCCTCAATGGTAAAATGCTCGATTTCTCTAAAGACGCAGACAGGATCACCGCCTGCAAATGGTTCATGGACCAGGTGAAAGAAAAATTCACCGCGGCAGCCTATGCTAACATTGAGCTGGAAGGCTTTTACTGGATAGCGGAAGAAGTAGAAAACACCGCCCCTATCATCGCTTCTATTGGCGATTATTCGAAAAAAGGGAAAAACGCCTTTCTTTGGATACCCTGGTGGAAATCGCCCGGCTACGATAACTACAAGCCCTATGGCTTCAGCGACGTATACCTGCAACCCAATTACTTCTTCGCCGATGATGTGCCCTATGCCCGTTTACAGGAAGCCTGCAACGAAGCCAATAAATATCACATCAACCTCGAAGTGGAATTTGATGAAAGAGTATTGGGCGGCAAAGGTCAAAAACTATATGACTACCTGGAAGTGTTTGAACAAAACAAGGTTTACGATACCAAAAAACTGGCTTACTATCAATCGGAAAATACGATACTAAAGCTGTACCAGTCCACCAATACCGCCGATAAGGACTTGTATAAACGTTTGTGCGGGATCATCGTAAAACGACAAAAGGCAGCCGCTCCGGCTTACATGGAAAAATAACTGATGAACAGGCTATATTTTTTATCGCTGACAGCGTTGCTATGGCTGACGACGGCTACCCGTTCCTATGCCGCGGACATCGTGCTGCAGAACAAGTCCATCCGGCTTACATTTGACGCCAACACCGGTACCCTCCTTTCTTTTTATGATCTGAAGAACGCTTTAGAGTTCCTGGATCGTAAAAGTACGGAGGGGGCTTCCCTCTGGGAGCTTGCACTATTCCAATCGAAGATAACGATACCCCAGGCCGGAACCTTCCATTTCTCCAGGCCCGACGCACATACGTTGGTCCTGGAGTGGAGCCGGTTTAAAGACAAGCTGGCTGCGTTGGCGGTGAAGGTGACTATCCGTTTGCAGGGTGAACAACCTTTTGCGGACTGGAATATTGCACTATCCGGCCTTAGCGGCCAACGGCCCGATAAGATTGTTTTTCCCCAAATCAGCGGTTTACAGGATATGGGCGACGAAGAATTGGCAGTACCGGTATGGTTGGGTGAATTGTATAAATCCCCCCGTAGCGGGGCACAACACTATACCTGGCATTATCCCGGCCTATTGTCTATGCAGGTGCTGTCGTTGTACAATCCACGTACCCATGGCTTTTACGCCGCCTGCAACGATGCACAGAGTTATGCCAAATCGTTTTCCATCTCCACGGATAGCCTCCGGCGCCTGAGTTACCAAATGGAGCATTACCCTGTTATTGCCGCCGGCGACGGCGTATATACTTTACCGTATGATGCCGTTATCGGCGCGTTTAAAGGTGACTGGCTTTCAGCCGCTACCATTTACCGGGAATGGGCTATCCGACAGCGATGGTGCCGGGACAGCCGTTTCCGGAAACAGGCTATCCCAAACCCAACGGCAGCGACAGCGCTATGGGTTTGGAACCGGGGCCGTTCCGGTAACGTACTCACCCCGGCCCTGGATATCAAACAACGTATAGGTCTGCCCGTGAATGTATTGTGGCATTGGTGGCATGGTTGCTCTTACGACGATGGATTCCCGGAATACTTCCCGCCACGGGAAGGCGACACCGCCTTCAAATCCGCTATTGACAAGGCACGGGAGCAAGGTGTTAACGCGCTCGTATATATGAACGCATTCCAATGGGGCACCGCTACCAAAAGTTTTGAAGCTGAACATGCGCTGAATTGGGCCGTGAAAGATAAGGCAGGCAATACCGGCGCACATATATACAACATCTTTACCCAACATTCCTTAACACCGATGTGTCTGGCCACCAGCTTCTGGAAAAACAAGTATGCGGCACTCGCCCGCCAGGCGATCCATGACTATGGTACCAGCGGTATTTACATGGACCAGGCCTGTCTGCATCAGCGCTGTTACGACCCATCGCACGGCCATAGCACCGGCGGTGGTAATTACTGGGTATCTCACTTTGGAAAACTCACGCAGCAGATCCGTACTCAAAACAACACCATCCTGGCAGGTGAAGGCTGTGGCGAATCATGGCTCCCCTACCTGGATGCTTTTTTGTCATTGCAGGTAAGCAGGGAACGTTATGCCGGCGTAACCGGACCAGCCACCATTCCCTTCTTCCAGGCAGTGTATCATGATTATGCCATTACTTTCGGCAGTTACGCTTCCCTGGTATCCCCACCTTATGATGAGCTGTGGCCGGCGGCATATGCACCTGCCACCTCCGAACAGCCACTTCCTGCTGAATTTGATGAGCAGTTCCTGATGGAACAGGCGCGCGCCTTCGTATGGGGACAGCAGCCCACCATCGCCAACTACCACGAAACACTGGCTATCGATAAAAAAAAGGAAATCGATTATCTGATAAGGCTCGTACAAACGAGATACAAAAGTCTGCCCTACCTGCTCTATGGACGGTTTATGCGGCCGCCGGAAATGGTTATTCCGGAGAAAAACATCGCTGTTTCCAGGTTGTCTATTTACACCGGGCAACACCAGGACCGCGTTACCCGGCAGGAGCAACGGGTGCCGCTGTTGTACACCGGCGCCTGGAAAGCCGCCAATGGCAGGCTGGGCGTAGCCGTTGCCAGTATCAGCGAAGAAGCGCTGCCGGTAAGGTTCCATATGCGTGCCCGTGACTATGGGTTACCGGCAACGGGTAAGGTATATGTGACCAGCGTGTCAGGAAGAAGGCTACTATCTACCTATAAAAAAGGCATAGTGGAGGTCAGCTATCAGCTGGAGGAAAGGGGGGCTTGTATGATAGAGATAGGAAAATTTTAACCGGTAAAAAACGATAAAACGTTGTAAATTGGCCACAAAGGCACTACTGCTGTATGGTGACCAAACTGCAAATAAAAGATAAAAGTGAGTCGGGTAAGTCGATCAAGATTGCTCCTTTTAAAAAAGAAATCAGAAAGACGACTCCTCACAAACACAATAACTATTTTGAGATACTTTACCTGTCACAGGGAAGCGGCCAACATTTCATCGACTCCCGGAAATTCGAGGTGGCGCCGCCGGTGATGTACTTTATCCGGAAAGACCAGGTACACTATTGGGAGCTGGATAGCGAACCGGATGGATTCGTGATCATTATCAAAAAAAGTTTCATAGAAGACAGCCTGGATAGTGAGTTAAAGGCCCTGATGACACAGATCAGCCGGGAGAGTTGTATTTACCCCGAGCAGACCGCTGCGGTCCACAGCCTCTTCGAGCTGCTCACGCAAACCAATAAACGGGAAGGAAAATACGCTTTCCATATCATCGAAGGTTTGTTGAAAGCGTTGCTGGCATTGGTATTGGAAGATGTAAAACCCATGGCCGGCAAAATGGAAACGAGCGCCAACCTGTATCACTCCTTTCTTGCATTGTTAAACAGCGAACAAACCGTCAAAAATAAAGTGCATTACTACGCCGAACAGCTCAGCACTTCTCCGCAGAATTTAAGTGCTGCCTGTCGCAAAGCGGTGAATCAGCCGGCGGAAGATATACTGGCGGAATTTATTGTGAGCGAAGCCAAAAGGCAACTGATCTATACCGATAATACCATCGCGGAAATCTCTTTTGTGCTCGATTTCCACGACCCCTCTCATTTTGTGAAATACTTCAAACGGAAAACCGGCCAAACACCGCTTGCCTTCCGGAAAAACAACTAATCGTGCATACCACGATATTTTCAAATATACCATAAAACGCCCCCTTTAATTACCATATTTGCGTCCGCCACCCTTGCAGGTGCATGGAGAGGGATATGCCGGTACCTGCCTGAACCAGACGCTGTTATCCTATGTTATCTTTCTAAACATCCGAACATATGTATCGATTGCCGCGGAGGCTATTATTATGCCTGGTCTGCCTGTTAACTGCAGGCCCACCGGAGCTGTTTTCGCAAATACCGCTGAAAGCATTATTACAACAAGCTACCCAAAATTATCCCCTATTAAAATCCAGGGCATGGGAAACAAAAGCCGCCCAAAAAGGCATCACAGCCAGTAAAAGCACGCTTATTCCTTCACTGGATGCAGCCTATCAGGTCAACTATGCCACCTACAACAATATCACCGGCATGTCCTATCCTCAACTGCTGATGCCTATCAGTGGCCCGCCTTCAGCCGCCAATCACTATGATGGCGTATTTGGCAGCGCTACCAGTCTGCTCCTCAACTGGCAGCCCGTCACTTTCGGGCAACGGGGTTCACAGGTGGACCTGTCCCGGGCCGGCGCCCAATTCGCCCACGCCGATGCCGGCAACGAAATCTTTCAGCACCAGGTAAAAGTGATCAACGCCTACCTGGATATCATTATGGCCAAGGAACTGGAGAAAGTTTTCCTGGAAAACGTCGCCAGAACGGAAGCCAATCTATCAGTGGCTAAAACGTTGGTGGTCAACGGTATCAAACCCGGCGTAGATACCGCCCTGCTGAAGGCGGAAATGTCCAGGGCAAAGGTAGAACTGCTGAATAGCCGCAAGTACCGGGAACAAACCATCATCACGCTCTCAGCCCTGCTGGCAACAGACCAGCCGCCAGCCGTTTCCGATACCAGCTACTTCAGCAGGGTACCCACGGCTTACCTGGCAGCCGACACCGCCCGCAACCCGCTCCTCTCCCTCTATGCTTCCAATATAGCACTGAGCAAAGCCCGCAGGAAAGTACTGGGCAAAACCACTATGCCCACCCTCGGTGTATGGGGTACCGCCTATGCCAGGGGCTCCGGCATCGACTATAACGGCAACGTAAAATCCACAGAGGGACTGGCTTTCCAACGATATAACTATGGCGCCGGTTTACAATTAAGTATACCTATTCTTCAGTTTGCCCGGATAAAATCACAGGTACAACAGCAGGACTTCCTCATCCGCTCCAATGAAGAAAAAATGAATGAAATCACCCTGCAGGTCAGGAAACAAAGCGAACTGGCGGATACCACCCTGAGCACCGCGCTGATGGTATCCAAAGAAAGTCCGCTGTTTTACGAATCGGCGGCATTCTCCTACAAAGCCATGCAGTCCCGCTACCAATCCGGACTGGCCAATTTTTCAGATCTGATGCAGGCCCAATACGCCCTTGTAAAAGCAGCGACGGACAATAAAACAGCCTATATGGCGGTATGGAAGGCGTTGTTGTATAAAGCCGCAGTGAACGGCGATCTGAATTTATTTTTAAACCAGGTTAACTAGCAAGGGTATGATCCGATTAATAGCAATGGCATTGCGTAAACCCGTGGCGGTGGTGGTAGCCTTTATGGCGATCGTCTTTTTTTCATGGCTGAGTATCAAAAACATGAAAATAGACATCTTCCCTAAAATGGGTCTGCCCACTATTTATGTGGCGCAGCCCTATGGCGGGCTTTCTCCGGAACAAATGGAGGGGTTTATTACTTCCTACTATGAATACCATTTCCTGTATGTGACCGGTGTGAAATATGTAGAATCCAAATCTATTCAGGGAGCGACCATTATCAAAATACAGTTTAACGAAGGCACTGACATGAGCCAGGCAATGGGTGAAGTAGTGGGGTATGTGAACCGCGCCAGGGCCTTTATGCCGCCGGGCACCGTTCCCCCTTTTGTAACCCGGTTTGACGCCGGCAGCGTGCCGGTAGGTCAACTGGTATTTACGTCGGACACCCGTTCCCTCGGTGAAATACAGGATCTGGCGTTGTTTAAGGTGAGGCCTATGTTCTCTACCCTGCCCGGCGTGTCTGCGCCGCCACCCTTCGGTGGTAACCAGAAAACCGTTATCATCAAGGTAGATCCCGAAAAAATCAGGAATTACAACCTCTCGCCCGATGAAGTGGTACAGGCGCTGGCGAAATCCAACAGTATTACACCCGCAGGCAATATCCGCGAAGGCGATCAGACACTGATCACGTCTCAGAATGCAGTCGTGGAAAATGTGAAAGAACTGGAGAACGTGCCCCTGAAGTTGGGCGCTGGCCCGGCGGTCTATGTCAGGGATATCGGCCAGGTAGAACTGGGCAGCGATGTCACCACCAGTTATGCACTCATCAACGGCAAACGCTCCGTGTACATCCCCGTTACCAAACGCGCGGACGCCGCCACCTGGGACGTGGTACAACGCGTGAAAGCAGCATTGCCGGATATGCAGGCCGCGGTACCCGACGATATCAAAGTCACCTATGCGTTTGACCAGTCGGGTTATGTGATCAATGCGCTGAGAAGTCTTACCATGGAAGGTATACTCGGCGCCTTACTCACCGGGCTGATGGTGTTATTATTCCTGCGCGACCTGCGGGGCGCGCTGATTGTGGTGATGACGATCCCGCTGGCATTGTTATCTGCCATCATCTGCCTGCGCATTTTCGGACAAACGCTGAACATCATGACCCTGGGCGGACTGGCGCTCGCCATCGGTATCCTGGTAGATGAATCGACCGTTACCATTGAAAACATACATCACCACCAGGAATCAGGGAAGTCGAAGGCCCGGGCGATATGGGATGCCTGCCGGGAGATAGCTTTACCCAAACTGCTGATTCTCCTCTGCGTAATTGCTGTATTTGTACCAGCCTTGTTTATGACAGGCATTCCCGGTGCGATGTTCCTGCCTTTATCGCTGGCAGTAGGTTTTGCCATGATAGCCTCTTTCGTGTTGTCACAAACGGTGGTCCCGGTTTTTTCGCATTGGCTGCTGAAAGACCGTCTTCAAAGCGGAGAAGCGCATGCCACCCAACGATTCAAACAGTTCAGGACACAGTACGAAAACTGGTTGACCCGCTTTATGAAAGCCGCCGCATGGGCTACGCCTGTTTACCTGGTACTGGCATTAAGCCTCATGGCCGCCGGTTTTTATTTGCTGGGCACCGACATATTTCCGAAAACAGATGCCGGCCAGGCGCAGGTACGGCTAAGGCTTCCCACCGGTACCCGTGTGGAAAGAACTGAAGAAGCCACCCAACGGCTGCTGCACCTGGCCGACAGTATCAGCCGCCACCAGATAGAGATCAGCTCCGCCTTTGTGGGCGTACAGCCGTCCAGCTATCCGGTAAATCTTATTCATCTCTGGACCAGCGGCCCACACGAAGCCGTATTAAAAATAAAACTGCAAAAGGGTAACGGCATCGCCATTGAAACGTTTAAAGAGGCCTTACGCAAGGCAGTGAAAAAAGAGATGCCGGCTGCTATGCTTTCCTTCGAGCCGGGAGATATGACCGAACAGGTGGTGAATATGGGGACTTCCAACCCTATCGAAATTGCAGTGATGGGTAAAAACCTTTCCCAAAGCCGTAAGATAGCCGCAGCCTTGAATCAAAAACTACAGGCCATCAGCTACCTGCGGGATGTGCAGGTAGCCACACCACTGGAGTATCCCGGCGTAAAACTGAACATCGACCGGGTAAAGGCCGGTCAATTAGGTTTAACGGTAGACCAGATCACTAAATCAACCGTAGCGGCCACCTCTTCCAGCCGCTTTACGCAACCGAATTACTGGCTGGATAAAAACACCGGTACCGCTTACCAGGTACAGGTGGAATACCCGCAGTACCGCGTCAACAACAGCGATGCGCTGGGACTGGTACCCGTTGCAAACGGCGTTTTCCTCAGAGATGTGGCCACCACCCAAAGGGTAACCTCCCCCGGAGAGTATGACCGTATCAACCAACAACGCTTCATTACGCTGACAGCGAATATTCATAAAAAAGATGTGGGCACCGCAGTGAAAGCAGTGAAAAGCGCCATCGCGTCATTGGGAGAGTTGCCGCCAGGCGTTAAAATTATGCTCCGCGGACAGGCCGACCTGCTCGCACAAACCATGAATGAGTTGTCAACCGGATTGCTGATTGCCATCGTGGTGATCTTCCTGATGCTGACCGTCAATTTTCAGTCCTTTCGTTTATCCCTGGCCGTGTTATCCGTTATCCCGGCCGTTATTGCCGGGGCGCTGCTGCTGCTATGGGTAACCGGGCAATCCCTGAACATACAGTCCTACATGGGCACCATCATGGCGGTAGGCGTCGCCGTCGCCAATGCTATTCTGCTGATCACCAACGGGGAGCTATACCGTAAACAATCAACCGCTGGTTTCGCCGTCACCGGCGCCGGCAACCGTTTACGTCCCATACTCATGACCAGCCTCGCAATGATTGCCGGCATGATTCCGATGGCCATCGGGTTCAGCGAAGGAGGTGATCAAACAGCGCCATTGGGTATAGCGGTTATCGGCGGATTGATTTTTTCAACGATCAGCACCCTTATCTTCCTGCCTTCCATTTACGCCGGTATAGCTGGTAAAAAAGCCTGGCATAGCCCTTCCCTGCATCCGGAAGATCCGGAGAGCAGGTACTACGAAACGAATTCATCAACTGACCAGATATAAAAAAAGATACCATGAGATTTTCATATACCACGATAGGACTTGTGTTGCTGATAATGGGGGCAGGATGTCAATCCAACGAAAAAAATGCTGAAGTATCCCGGAGGGCTGCCCCTGATTCCGTGGCGGTCTTCCTGCTTCATAAAGACACGGTGAACAAACGCATGACTTTTCCGGCGGAGTTAATACCCCTGGAGCGTGCAGAGATTTTTGCGAAAGTAAGTGGGTATGTAGGCAGCCTGAAAGTGGATATAGGCGACAAAGTGAGCAAAGGACAGCTACTGGCCGTACTGGAGGCCCCCGAAGCACTGGCCAACTATTCCCAGGCCAATGCAGATGTGCAAACAGCGCGCTCCCGTTACCTGGGTAGCCTGGACGCCTACAAACGTATTGTGAACGCCGCCCGGGTAGAGGGCACAATCGCCGCCGGAGAACTGGAAAAAGCCAACAGCCAGATGATGGCAGACAGCGCCGCGCTCAATGCCGCCCGCTCCAAAACCAGTGCCTTCGCTCAATTGAAAGATTACCTCACCATCCGTGCGCCCTTTAACGGTATTGTGACACAAAGAAACGTAGATCCGGGCACGTTAGTGAGTGCCGGTAATCCCAAACCATTGCTGGTACTGGAAAACATCAGCACACTTCGTTTACGGGTACCCGTGCCCGAGGCTTATACCGCCGCCACTGCCGAATCGCCCGCCATTGATTTTACGGTAGATGCCCAACCGGATGTTGTTTACCAGGCAACGTTATCCCGTAAAGCCGGCGCATTAAATCTCAGCAACAGAACAGAAACCTGGGAGTTTCTTTTTGCAAACCCTCAGCAACAGCTCAAATCCGGCATGTATGCCAATGCCGTGCTGAAACTGGGCAGAAAAGCGCCTACCTTCCTGGTACCCTCCTCTGCGGTTGTGACCAACCTGGAAAAACGTTTTGTGATCCGCCTGAGAAACGGTCAAACCGAATGGGTGGACGTGCGTAATGGTATCAACCTGGGAGATAAAATAGAAATATTTGGTAACCTTACAGCTGGAGACACCCTGCTGACAAGAGCTTCAGACGAAATAAAACCAGGCACCACCCTGGTTCCGAAACTGGCTAAACAGTAGTCGTCCTTATTTTTGTCAATGCCCGCTGCTCATGTTCCAGCAAAGGCAATAGCTCTGCCTCCGTGAGAGACGACGATGCAGGCACAAAAACAACTTTAGGGTAGTGAATAATTTTATCAAATAATGTTTTCGCCCTGGGAAGATGAAAATCAGACGTGATAATGACCAGTATATCGGGCTGCAGGTCCCATACCAGGTCCTTTGTCAGCTGAAAATCTTCCCAGGTATTGGCGGAAGGCGGGCAATCCAGGAAAACATTTTCCGGTACCCCGTTATTGATCAGGAATTGTTTAGCGTAGTAATAATGCGGCTGATCTGTGGTATTGAAGTGTTCGCCAAAACCGCCGGTACACACCAGCTTAAAATCATCGTTGGAGGTATAAAAATGAGCCGCACAGGTCAACCGGTCTTTCGCGACGGCCGATAAATTGCCCAGGTGATCATTAGGAGCGCCCAGTACAATCAGGAGTTTATTCATAACATTCACTGTTGGTTTTTCAAGTTAAACAAAATGTTACAAACAGCCCCTTAAATTGTCGCATACAGCCCCTGTCCAACTCCGATCTTCTTTCCATCTTTACATCCATGCGTAAACTAAAACTTCAGGTACACATCAGCATCGATGGTTTTGTTGGCGGTCCCCATGGAGAATTGGACTGGATACATACCGGTTCCGGTCAACAACCCGTTATTGAACTGGCTGACAGTTGCGACACCATTCTGATAGGCCGTAAAATGGCCCAGGGGTTCATTGATCACTGGGAAAATATCCTCGACCATCAACCCGGTAGCCGGGAACAACCGCTGGCACAAAGAATGGTGCACATGCGTAAAATTGTTTTTAGCCATACGACAACTACCATCAGGGGCCGAAACGCGGAAGTCGCCAACGGCGACCTCGTTACTACCATACAGGCGCTTAAAAAAGAACCCGGTAAGGACCTCCTCGTTTATGGAGGCGCCGACTTCGTCAGCAGTCTCATTGACCATAACCTGATCGATGAATATCACCTGTTTGTTATCCCGGTAGCGATCGGCCGTGGGCTCAGGATTTTCAGGGATAAGAAACCACTGACACTGATTAAGTCGGTTTCCTATAAACACCTGGAAACCATTAATACGTATATCCCTGCGGGATAGTATTACATCCGGCTGATCAATTCCCGCCAGCATATCACGTCCAAAACGAAGACAATGACCATCATCCACTTACCCTGGGTCCGCGCTTTGGCAGTGAACGCAGGCACCCGGGAACCATCCGGCAACGTCTTTTTTGTCAGATAAACAAATCCTCCAATGAAAATGCCTAACAGGGAACAAACAAGGGTAAAAGGAATCATGGTAAAAATGAACAATGGGGAAATATAACCTACCACCAACCACCAGAGCGGTAGCGCCTGCGGCTGAGAAAGTGTATCCAACCGGCTCTCTCCCTGTTGCTTCAATTGTTCGGGTGAATAGGAAATACCCTGCTTCTCCAATAGTTTCAGGGCTAATGCATAATCATAGTCGCCCCATTCGTCTTTTTTATCGATGACTTCTTTCAGTTCCTCTGTAGAAAAAGCCAACAGGTAGTAGTCCGGCTCCACCTCATCAAGAGACACCCTGATCTGGCTTTTCAACAGGGAGTCTGCCTGTGAGAAATAACCAGCCGGAATTTTAACCAGGTGTCGCTGATCAAAGTTCTGACCAGCATATATTTTATCCAGCAGGACCTCTTCTTCATACTCCACAGGGATATGATGTTCCTGCAAAAGGGTGATTATTTCGGCAGCCTGCTCTGCAGTATGAAAGCGTTTAAAGGTAAGTAGTTGAACCATAGGTAAATAATAGGGCCCATGAAGATAGCCATTTTTTCACAGCCTTCATCACCTATTTGTGCGTAGCCTGCTTCATCAGCAAACGAACGGCGGTATCTTTTCGTTTGTCATGCAGCTCCACAAAGGCCAGTTCTACTTTGTCGTAGGGTAATTTTACAGAAAGATAACTGGCAGGGGTTTCATAGATATATTCAAGGGCGTCAATGGCGATATCATCTTCATCGGTAAAACTCTCGGTGTCCCCTTCTGCATTGAGTTTTCCAACACCGGTCACCTTCTGCAATACCCGGGGACCAATAGTTTTCAGCAGCGAAAAAGTGATGGTCTTATTTTTCTCCTGCCGGGTTTGTTTGTTGGTGACCATCAATTGCCAGGTAGTATCCTGATGGTTCCAGCTGTAACGTTTCACCTGTGCCTGTGTGACAGCCGCCAGCCATAGGCAACCTGCCAACAGGAGCATAAAAAATTTTCTTATCATGATAACAGATAGGATTATGATTCAGTAGAAGAATTCTCCGCTTTATCGGAATATTCCGGTAGTTCATAACAAGCCAGGCATACCTCATAGTCTTTGGGCACCACAAACGCGAGAAAATCACTTTGTGCATACAATGCAGCCTTCAGTGCATTTCCCTGGTTACCGCCAATAACAACCAGTTTTTTCCCCTTCCCTTTTACCTCCCGGGTACCGGCTACAAACCCGATATGGCCGCCGCCCTTACGCTGTTTGATGGCCAAAGCCCCATACACCGGGTTAGCGATCACCTTACCTCCCTGCCATTCCTTCCATTTTAAAGCCCGGGTTTTATCATAGGCATCCTTTGATTTAAGGCCTTCCATCCCGGAATTTTCCATGATCCAGTTGACAAAAGACGCGCACCAGGAATTATTGCTATCGGTGATCTTCTGATCATTTTCATACGGCGTATTGGCATAATACTTCATGATCTCCGGCGATCGTTTACCAGCAGATTCCACAATGTTTTTAGCGTTTTCGCTCAGCACCAGTTTCATCCATGCAGCATCCTCCACACAATGGCATTCTTTGTGCTCCACGATTTCATTGGACTGATCGTCTTTTGACACCGTTTCAAAAATAAATTTTTGTCCCGGGTCCATGATAGAGATCTTACCCCCTACCGTACATTGGCAGGTAGATTTATCCAGTAACTCATCTATACCGTTGTTATCGACAAACTTTGAAGGATCTTTCCAGGGCATGGTAGCAGGTGAACAGCTGCCTTTGGTGATGCTGCAGCTACCGAAGGGCATGATGTTTTCGTTGGGCTTGCAGTCCTGTACCGTAGCCTGCAGCTTGTCCTTCAGCTTTTCTGTCTGCTGGGAGGTTACCTTTAGCTTCGTGGGAGCGCTGCCTTTATCGCATTGCAGTGTAGCCCCATCTACTACATAATATTTTTGATCGCCCATCTTGTCAATTTTTATATTTGCCCAGTAGCATAAAATAATTGTTGAGTATCTTCTGCTGGCTCTTTACCGGCTGCGTTGCATAGTAGTTGTAGATATCATTCATCACCAGGTCCATCTGCGTAGATGACAGACTGGAAGGTGTTTGAGCGGGTACTTTAAAGTATTTGCCGATCAGTTTTTTAAAGGGTACTATCTCATAGAGGATATCTTCCAGTAAAAACTCCGATGATATTTCCGCCCGGGTAGTGGAATGCTGGACCGTAATCCAGAAAAAGCACCAGCTATCCATCTGTTGCAATACCTGCTCTTTCTTCGCTGGCGGTAGTTTTTTCAGATATTCTTCCAGGGAATAAAGCAACTGGTTTAGCGAGTCTGTCCGTTGTTCCTTCAGATAAAAATCAGTCTCATCTTTATAGTATTTATTCCGCAGGGGCGCTGAAAAAGGCTTCAGGAAAGTGCCGTTGAGTGCGCAGTTGGTTAACAGTTGCGCGGCATATTTCCCCTGTAAATCCTTTAGCAGCGTAAAGTCAGCGGTACGCGCACTGCACATCAATACGCCACCTAATAACAGTAACAGTCCTATCCATACTTTCCTCATAATTTCGGCATTTGAAAAAAATCAATAAAGAAGCTGCTCTTTTGCTCCTTAGGTGTTTCCACAGGCGCTTTTTTGAAGATGTGTTTATATACGCCTGTCGCTATTTCTTTTCCGATCTGATCGTGCTGCTCCTGTAATATTTTGAGCTCCTTATCATTATCCAGAAAGGCTAATTCCACCAATGCCGCCCCTTCTTTCTTTTCTTTGTTGAATTCCCTCAGCACGTATAAACGGGGGTGCTGGGTTTGTGTATCATCCTTTACGCCTCTTTTTTCGAATAGTGTGATCTCATCCATAATGGCCTGGGCGAACGCCTGTTGTTTTTCATCGCCCTTGCAATAAAACACCGAAGTGCCGGCGGCCTTGTTCGGTACCCCGGCGGCATCCACATGGATACACAGGAAAAAATCCGCCGCTACATCCAGTGCTTTCTGAATACGCCATTCCAGTTTCTTACCGGCATTTTTCAGGTCTCCGGTCCTGGTCATGGCATTCGCTACGCCAAAGGCATCCAGGTACTTTTTGATGGAATTGCATACCAGCAGGGTAATGTCTTTCTCATAGGTTTTACCGTCATTGGCTACCGCTCCCGGATCTATACCAGCAATCAGCTTTCCTGTTTTTTTACTGATGTATTGATCACCATGGCCGGGGTCCAGCATTACTTTCAGCGGACTTGCATCCAGCATCTTTCCGTAGAATTCCTGCTGTACGCCGGCAGTTTCCACTTTCGTGATTTCAGCTTTTAAAACCTTTGACATAAGGGCGGGTTTTATATTTGTTCCACAATTTCAGTATGATCAGTAACAGGATGCTATAAATAATAAAATAGGATATCATTATTAGCCACCTTGCGCCGTCGCTCAACGCTGCATCTCCATAAGGGTCAAATACAATATATTCCGTTACAATGGGCCAATAGTGATATGTTCCGTCTGATTGCAGGGTTATGGCTTTATTCTCAGTGTATATCCAGGATACAAAAGCCAAACAAATACTCAGCACGATAATTACAACGATCTTACTTTTTGTCATTATAGCTTAAATTTCTGTTCCACTCCTCGTCTTTAAAAGGATACACAATACCGCTGTCACTCTTCGGGATGTATATATTCACCGGTTTATTATCATATTTCAGCTGCAACAGGTAAGCGTCTGTTTCCGTCAGACCGGGACCAAAAAAAGTAAAGCTATAGCGTAGCTGTTTACGCAATTCCGTATCCGGCACCTGCTGAAAAGCGCTGACAGCCCGATCGTCGGGTTTACCGGCTTTTTCAGCCAGCCATTCCGGCAGTTTGGTTTTAATAAATACAATATCACTATCGGAAACAGGCAGGGGGTTGGGATTCCAGAGCTTCCACTCCCCGATTACCTTATAACCTAATTTTTCCACACGTTTATTTACAGGATAGGGACCTTCCAGTGTTTGTACAGTGTATTCTTTGCTCATGCTGTTTTTATTTTGACTTTTGCAGCCTGAAGTATAGGCGGTAAGCGCCATCATCAGGACGACAAGGATCTTCCTCATTTTATCTTAATTTAAAGGTCTGAATGTTTTCATATCCTGTGGCAATCCTCTTGGTGTTTCGCCTCCCTTCACGTTATTTCTTGCTCCCTGAGGATCAAAAACCCCGCCATCAACGGTTCTTCTTCCGGCAGATACCGCCTTTAATTCTGCATAACGTTTATCGTCAGCAGGCGTCTTGCCATCTTTCTGCAACAGGTAGTCATATTGGCTGTTTTCCCGTTCGTGTTTGGCGCCCGACTTATAATAATCCATAAAATCCAGTTCATCCGATGTGTTCAGGGTATCTTCATAATCAGACCTGCACAGGTATGCGTAGGTAACGGCGCCGGTAATGTTGGCGAACGCCTGAGCCAGGCTCTGTGCAGAATAGAGATCATATCTTTCCGTGGTCTCTTTTCCCCAGAAATCCGTTTTATATACGGAGGTATCAATTTTTGGATTCCCCAATCCTGTACGGCATGCAAAACAATAAATGATGGCATCCGGCAGGAAAGCGGCTTTATTAAACTGCTGTACCGCACTGTGTGTAATATCCAGCATATCATCCGTGGTACTCAGGTTCGTGATCCCAATAGCCAGCCTGTTCACCAAACCATGACAATAAAATAGCAACCGTTTCACCTTCACAGCTTTTCGGACATCACTCGTATCTGCACCGTTGTTTCCATCTTGCGTATTGATATAATTAATAACGTGTTCCCTTCTTGCGGCTTCAATTACCCTTATCCCATTTATTATATTTGCCAATGCCACTGACATAGCGCCAATCTGGCCGGAGGTGTATCCCTCTTTGTAGATGACAACCGTCCAGTTTAATTCAGGGTTGAGACGGATACGCCGGATAGCCTGGTGGATAAACATAAACTTACCGTTGGGACCGGCGTCAAAACCGCGTTTGATAGCGCCTAACAGCGAGTGATTAAACTGCTGCGTGCCGATAACAATAATATGTTCCTCCAGCTGAGGATTACTTAATATTTTGTCTTTGTAGTGTTCTTCCGCTTTACCGGCGGTCACTTGTTTGATGGCGACTTTACTGGTTACTTTCATGATACCGGCGATTAATGTTTCATTTCATAAACTTCCTTCATCTGCGCAAGGCCCTGTTCATCTACCGTACCTTCCAGTTGTTTCTCCTTTTCGCTGCCATCGGTAAAGGATTCCAGTAAGGTAATTTTTACTGTTTCGCCGGCATCCACATTCCTGGTTTGTACATAGATACTGGCCTTTTCGCCGGGTTTGATGCTGCCGATTTCTTTTGCCATATCGCCATCCATCCAGAACACGTCCACAATAGCAGGTTCTTTGGTGTAGCTGAACCCGCCTTTATTGGGGACTTTATTCATTTCCGGCGCCTTATATTCTATTTTGTCTTTTGCGCTGACCAGTGTTTGCTGACCATGCAGATGCATATTTTGTGCGGCGCCCATATCGATCTTCTCACCGTACTGGATGATCTGTTTTTTACCAAAGATATCCACCACCGCATTGGAATTTACATAAAAATTGCGGGCTGTTCCCAATGCGAAGTCATGCCCGGCCTGGTAGTCGATCTTATTTTTAGCGATGGTATTGATATTATTCTCTACATGCAGGGTACTGTTGTTGCCAACGCGGGTTTCAAGATTATTCTCCACATTAATCTTCATATTCTTCGCGTTGAGCGTCATCGTCTCAGGGGCGGTAATGGTGATGGAAGAAGTACTGGTATCCAGTACGATAATGTTGTTGTTTTTATCGGTGATGGTGATGCTTTCCTTTCCATTGGTATCGTCCAGGCGGATAATGTGTCCGCTGCGGGTTTTGATGGCTTTAATATTATTCTCTGCGTCGGCGAAGTCGCTTTTGGCGTTACCGTTATACACTGCGCCGAGTACAAAAGGCAATTCGGGATTTCCCCCTTCAAAATCGACCCATACCTCTTCTCCTGTTTCAGGGATAAAGTAGATCCCTTTCTGTCCGCCGCCATGCGGCGCTATCTGCCGGATCCAGGGCGTTGCGCCCTGTTGCTGCCAGCGGAAGCGGACCTTTATGCGTCCCAGTCCTGCGGGGTCGTTATTGTCAATTACGATAGCACTCTGTGCTTCGCAGACAGGCGGTATACCTGGCTGGCGCTGCGGCCTGGCAATATCATCCGGTATGCCGGTCAGCTGATTGGAATATTGACCGTTACCCGTGCATTGATGGCGGATAGAAGTTACTGTAAACGAGCCATGGTCTTCGATGCCATACTGCCTTTCCAGGATAGAAACGGTATCGCCTACACGTATACCAGGATGTTTGCTGGCCGCCTGTAGCTGTACCTGTTGCGCCTGCCGGCTTTGCTGATGCACGTCGGACAGTTGTTCCAGGTGTACTTTGGCATCGTCATAACCCTGGTCGTTTTTATATAAGGAAGGTTTACTATACAATTTTTTGCTGATGCCGGCCACTTCTTCCGTATAACCGTTCATCTTGCCGCCTGCCTTGAGGGCTGTTTGTAAAGAGCTGTCCTGGCTGTACTCATAGCCGTGAAACTGCCGGTTGTTGGGCAGCACCTTCAGTTGCAGGTCAAAGCTCACAAGATTGGTTTGATGGGTTAGTTTGATTTTACGGGGCGTATAGGTACCGAAAACAATCTGCTGGCCATCGTAAAAGAACCATTCACCATACCGGTTGGCCATCCTTTGCAGAAAGGCATAATGACTTTCCTTATACTGTACCGTATACGGCAATACGCCGGTAAATGCCGGGGATACCATTGGCCGGCCAATATAGGGGTTGCCGTTTCTAAAGCAGGTCTGTACCATTTCAGAGAGAGACTGCCGCTCGAAGGATTGGATATGAGGTTCCCCATCCAGGATGATAGTGGGACTACAGCCACTGATCACGCAGAATCCATGGGTACCGTCGTTTTCCTTACCGGTGTTGACGGCGGTGACCAGGCCATTGAAAGTAAGTGGTTCATCACCTTTTTCTACCGGCGACACCAGGATACTGATCTCTTTTCCGAGGAATTTACGGCTGGCAGTAAATATCCCTTTTCCCAGGCTGGCCAGCCAATCGTAGCTGATAAGCAATTCAAACGTATGATGGCCATCAATCGTTTGTTCAAGCGTAAGACGGTGAAACTGACGGAACTCATGCCCATCAATGGAAATGGTGGTAGTGGTGTTAAGAGACATACAACCTGATGTTTTTTAGGATAAACAAATGGCGGACATAAGAATATCGGTTCAATAAGCTGATTTTGGATCAGGGAAAAATATGGTTTATATACTATGATAAACAAACGTCTGGTTAACGTATCGGGTCAACAATAACTCAACAACAGTATCGGTTCATCATAAAGAAACGGTTTTACAGGTATCGCTTACAGGTTACTGTATCCGGTACCGGTTTTATCCGATTTCCGTATTGCTAATATAAACTTTTTTTATACCCGAAAAACAAATTATAGATAGGAATGCAAAACATCCGGCGGTTAACATCTCCCAACAATACACATTAAACAATAATAAAATTCATAATCTTTTTATTACAAACAATTAATACCAAAAACATGACCTATTGAAAATCATTACCTTCGTTTCACATGCATACACTACTATCTGGCATCGATGTGTTACTCGCACAACCGCCCCTCTGGAAAAACAAACGTATCGCCCTGGTGACCAATCACGCGGCCACCACGAGGCAGTTCGTTCCATCACGGGTAGCTTTGTTGCAACAGGAGTTTAACGTTGTAAAATTATTCTCTCCCGAACATGGCCTGGATACCACCGGCGCCGATGGACATGCGATGGGTAATATGACCGATACGCTGACCGGTCTGCCGGTCACCAGTCTGTATGGCGACAAGCTGGCGCCATCGAAGTCCGATCTTAGTGATATTGACGTGGTATTGTTCGACATTCCTGATATCGGCAGCAGGTTTTATACCTACTTATGGACGATGTCGCATGTACTGGAAGCCTGTGCTGCTTTTAATATCCCCTTTATCATAGCCGACCGGCCCAACCCCTTATCGGGTAATCTGATACTGGCGGAAGGCCCGCTACTCGATGAAATACACTGCAGCAGCTTTATAGGCCGTTGGTCAATACCGGTCAGGCATAACTGTACCCTGGGAGAACTGGCCCGTTATTTCAATCAGTCACGGGGAATTCATTGTCAGCTGGAAGTGATCGCCTGCCACCACTGGCAACGGCATATGTATTATGCCGACTGGAACTTTTCCTTTGTTCCCTTATCTCCGGCCATTCCGGTGTTTGAATCGGCTTTATTATATCCGGGGCTGTGTTTCCTGGAAGCAACGAATTGCAGTGAAGGCAGAGGAACCGCAACTCCATTTCGTATAGCCGGCGCCCCCTGGTTACTGGCCAATGAAACGGCCCGGCTGTTCAATGAAATGATACCCGCCCTCTCCAACAACGTATATGCACGCCCGATAGTATTTACACCTGCTGAAGGCAAATATGCCGGTCAGACCTGTCACGGTGTGATGTTACATGTAACTGACCCTGTCTCTTTTCTTCCGGTAGCTGCCGGCTGGCTGCTGATCAGGGTTATAAAAGAATTGCATCCCCGAAATTTTCAGTGGGCGCCCTACCCTACCCACGTCAATCCATCCGGTGAAAAACACCTGGATCTTTTGTCGGGGATCTTGCATACTGAAACGTTTTTTGACGCCACACTACAGGACTTCATTCCCATCGTAAAAAATTATCTTGCTCCGGGCGACTGGTCCATACGTATACAGCCTTATTTAATCTATACACAAGATTAATACACAAACTCTCCTTTCTCCTTCACCACCTGGTTTCCCCATGCAGTAATCGCTTCCAGAACAGGAATCAATGTCTTGCCAAAATCTGTCAGACTATACACCACTTTGATCGGCGGCTTCTTACCGTACACCTTTCTTATTACCAACCCGTCTTTCTCCAACTGTTTTAACTGCAAACTCAGGGTCATTTCCGTAACGGAAGGCATTTCTTTACGCAGTTCATTGTATCTTTTCGGTTCTCCTTTTAAATGATATAAGATCACCGCCTTCCATTTTCCGCCTACCAGATCCATGGTCAAACTCACGGTGCAGGGATATACTTTGCCGTTCAGTTTTACATGGTCACCAATACATTCTGTTTTCATGTAATCGATTTTTGGTACCTATCTGTTTTGATAGTTATTGCAAATGTACCCTACTAAAAATAGTTTTGCAACTATAATCTTTATAGTATAAAAATTCATGAACATGACGAACCATTCAACAATAGATAAACCACTGGTGACCATTGTGGGAATTTTGGGTAAACAGGGACTCAGTGCGGCCCGTACCCTTTTAGCTTCCGGTAAATACCGGGTACGGGGTATTACCCGCCGTATTGATTCGCCGGAAGCGCAGTCCCTCTCTCAGCAGGGTGCGGAACTGGTAAGTATTCCCCTTGACCTGGGGTACAAAGAAGCGTTTGTGCAGGCATTCCGGGGCGCTGATGCCGCGTTCCTGATGACGCCTAACATTGCGCCACCAGCCACCCACGAGTTTGAATTAGGTAAACAGCTGGCGGATGCAGCCGTGGAAGCGCAGGTACCCTATATCATCTTCAGCAGCCTGGAAAATGTCGATCAACGGACAGCAGGTAAAAAATCAGCCCCGCATTTTACGGACAAGGCTAACGTTGAAGCCTATATCCGTACCCTGCCCGTTAAAAGCTCATTTATCTACATGGCTTTCTTTTATACGAACCTGATGGAATTTTACACGCCGGTCTTAAAGGAGGATACCCTGGTATTTCCTATCTATTTACCTAAAGACTTCCGCGCTCCGTTTGTGGACCCGCTTACTGCTACCGGACCGGCCGTTCTGGAGATTCTTTCCCACCCGGACCAGTACGCAGGCCAGTCCCTGCCTGTCATCGGCGATATTATCTCCCCGCAGGAAATGGTGGATACATTTATCAGCGTCACCGGCAAGAAGGCTGTGTATAGTTCAGCCTATTCACGGGAAGAGCTGCTGTATCATTTTCCGGCATTCGGTTCAAATGAACTGTTAGTACAGGAACTCACCGGCATGGTGGAGTATGCAGTAGAATATGGATATTTCAGGGGAGACCGGGACTTAGCCTGGAGCAGAAAAATCAACCCCGGGAGCCTTAACTGGGAACAATTCCTGCGCAGTACAGGATGGGAAGGGCAAAAGCGCTTGTATTGAGTGTTTGATGTTTAAAAGACTGTGTCAATGGCTGAAAAATGATCAGCCATTGACACAGTTTCGCTTTTATTAGTCAATCAAATCCTGTTCTTTTAGAAAATCAAAAATCAATTTATCCACTTCAGATATCTTGTCTTTATCGGCATACTTCAACCACCTGAAATCTTCTATTTCCGAGCACTCTTTTAACGTGCCTTTGTAGTTTGCCATGTAGCAGGTCATTTTCACCAACACCCCATCAGGGTGACTGTCCGCCTGCGCTTCAAATGTTCCTACAAATTTCAGTGTGGGGACATCCAGTTCAACACTCAGCTCTTCCCATATTTCGCGGCAGAGTGCCTGCTCATCATTTTCACCTTCTTCTCTTTTCCCTCCCGGAATATAGTACCTCTGTTTTCCGAGAGACCTGGTGGATAATATCGACTTATTTTCAATTTCTATCCAGGCGAGTTTATCAATTATCTTCATATATTTTTTCCGGTATGATTTAAAAAAACGGCCTGTAATTTAAGGATAATTATCGTTCATTAAACAAATTTCACCTGGCAGCGGTTTCGATAACGTCACCATATTTCCGGTTATTCCGGGATATGATAATATCTGCACACAGCAATATAATCACTGTAATCAGGATGATCAGCCTGTCTGCCGCCGGCTACCCCTCCGGGAATAATGATATAACGGTACTGCAACACCGTACTCAGGTTGATGCTGTTAGAGTTATCATGCGTAAAGCGTGTCACCAGTATTTTGTTTAACATTGGTATAAATGATATGGTACTGACTTTACCACCGGCATTGCCGGTATAGGGCAGCACGAAAGTTCCGCTGCCATAGGTAAAATAGACTATCACTGTTCCCGAATTGAGAATATTGGCAGTAATACCGGGCGCTGATACATACCCTGCCTTCACAGAGGAGTTATCTACTGTTGTATCACTGAAGTTAGTCGCATATTTCCAGGTAGAATAAATCACATTGGCCGTGCCTGCCGGACCTTGCGGACCTACAGGCCCCTGCGGACCTTGCGGGCCTTGCAATGATAAGGCAGCACCCCATGCTCCTGCTGTTTTAGGTCCGTATAAATTATAACTGGATTTATCCAAATAGTAATCACCGTCGTTTCCTACAGTAGCGGCAGGTGCGCCGGTACCGCTGAGTATCTGGCTACCCGCTGCGCCGGTAGCGCCGGTAGCACCTGTAGCACCGGTGGCTCCAGTGGCGCCTGTAGCTCCGGTTGCTCCTGTAGCACCCATCAGTTTAATCGGTGTTCCCCAGCCGTTGGCTGTCTTCGGGCCATAAAAATCGGAACTGGAAAGATCCAGATAAAAATCACCATTAGTCCCAAGCGTGGTTGCTGCTGCCCCATTCCCGCTATAAATCCTGCTACCGGCGGGGCCTTGTACACCTTGTTGTCCCGTTGCGCCTTTTTCTCCCTGCGGGCCGGCAGGTCCCTGATCACCTTTTTTACAGCCTGCCGATACCAGGAACATACAGAAAAAAAACATCGTTACATGTGATAACCGTTTCATGCTAAATTGGTTTTTATAAATGATTGAAGTTGATAGACAGGTATATGTATGACGTAATGATATTCCCATACAGGCATAGAGAACCGGTAGATAGTTTACACACTATCTCTCCACCACAGAAAATATTCTTTGGTATTCTGTCAATGACAGCGCATAACCGATCGAAGGCTGCAAACCGGCACCCCGTAATAGCTGGGGCTATATTTTAATTACAATTGGGTAAACCGCACAGGCGGAGATTACGCTTCAATGTACTGCACATATGGGGCTACGGCCAATGCACTCATGGCATGATTTTCATTTTATCAATTTACGTTTTGGGGTACCAGCGGGGTTGGCTGCTACAAACTTTTGCATCATTGAATAATAAAAAATTTTCACAATACTGATCATTAGGACATAAGTAGTGCGTTCTCTTTATCAGGATTAAAAATAGTAAAAAAATAATCGCCTCCTGCAAGCAAAGCCATTATTTGCCTAACTGGCAGTTTTCAACTGATAAGTGGCAGGAATTATTCATAAATGTTTACTCTACCTCCTGCTGTTTCAGCACTTCATTGCCGGCCTGCCGGTTCTTCAGCAACCGGATATACTTCAGCGCAAGCCGGTTATTATATTCCTCGTAAGCTTTCTGCACCCATTCAATCGCCAGATCAAGCTCCCCGTTGATCTCACAGATGATAGCCATATTATAGCACGCCCTGCCGGCTACCGTGCGGTTAGGGTTTGCGGTTTCTTTTTTCCATAGCACCGCCGCGCCGTCCCAGTTGCCGGTTTGTGCTTTACGCCGGGCCGTCCTGAAATTATCAGTGCCTTTCACATAGTAATCCCTGGTTACCCTTGTACGATAAGGAATAAGTCGCGTCGCATAATACTGTCCTGCCTGTAAGCCCACTGCCTTTACCGCCTCTTTACGGTTGATCAGCGCAGCGGCAGCTGCGACCGGGTTAATACCTCTGCCGGAAAACGTAAGATCCCTGTTAAGAGGAAATTCATCCACAATATTCCTGCCGGCAGGATCATAGATCCGCCAGCCGGTTTTTACACTGGTCAGCATGCTGGCCCTATGCTCTATACCAGGTACATTACCCAGTGGTGTTTTCAAAGAAACCGGAATAGCCGCATAACTGATCTTCGAATCGGTGTCAAAAAGCTCCAGGGAGAAAAGGGCGTCCACCTGATATTCCCGGCATATTTTATCTACGGTTTCCCAGGAAAGCGGCGCGGAAAAAAGTCCCGGAGCATTGGTGGTCAAGTCCAGCTCACCCAGCGCTTTTACCTCGCTGAAACGGTTGTTCTTCCGTAGTTCGTCTGCCAGTCCGCTTACACTACTCTGCGCCCCTTCTTTGTCCAGTTGCGCTCCTTCCAGGCTCAATATCTTGTCCACGACGTCTATCGCTTTGTTTTGTGCGGTAATGGTGGTCCTGTTCACTACACCGGCAGATTTCACATGGGCCGGTATGGTTACCGGCGCAGGCTTCCATACGTTAATGTAAACCAGCTCGGTAGTAGCTTTGCAGGAAACGAAGGTGGCGGCTGCCAAAGTGATGAGCAGCAGGCGTATTTTTGTAGGCATAGGATAGTGGTTGTCTCTCGTGTTGCTAGTATTCTGAGGGGTGAATTTACATATAAAAAAATATTTATACTATTTTTAATGCGTTATTTAATTTACAGCTATGCAGGCTCCGATTTACGATCCGCACCTGAATGATTTTTTTGATGTGATAAAAACATTCATCACGCTTTCTGCCGATAGCAAGTTGGCGATGGCAGGCGTTCTTAAAAAGGTATCCTTTCCAAAGGGCCATCATCTGCTGGAAGCAGGATCAGTATGCCGGCATGTATATTTTATAGAAAAAGGGCTTACCCGGACCTATTATACAAAAGATGGAAAGGATGTTACCGACTGGATCAGTGTAGAGAAAACCTTCGCCACGTCTATTGTCAGTTTTATTACCGGCATGCCGGATATACGCAGTATAGAGCTGCTGGAACCAACGGTATTATGGACCATTGGTCATGACGATTTGCAAAGATTATATGATGAAAACCATGAAATAGAGCGTTTCGGGCGATTGTTGGTAAGCTACGGACTGGTACAATTGCAACAACGCTTTGACGATCTTCACTTTGCCACCGCCCGGGAGCGCTACCGGAAACTGATGGAACAAATGCCCTCCATCGTACAGCGGGTGCCACTGGGGATGGTGGCTTCCTACCTGGGCATTACACCGGAAACACTGAGCCGTATCCGGGCGGATTATACTTTTTGATAAATGTCAAGAGAAAAAAGCTGTGCTGTGCCAAACTTTGTGGTATAAAACTATAAGGTTATGAACACGCTTTTATGGATCGCACAAGGCTTATTGGCCGCCGTTTTTGGCTATTCCGGCATGATGAAATCCACCCAAAAAAGAGACAAACTGGTACAGATAGGCCAAACGGGGGTAGCCAGCTTATCCTATCCGGTTATCCGGCTTATTGGCATTATGGAGATATTGGGCGCGATTGGTGTTATCGTTCCGGTGGCCATTGGTATACTGCCACTGCTGACTTCCTTTTCCGCCCTGGGTTTTACATTGATAATGATGATGGCTGCTCCCATACACTACAAACGCGGCGAATACGCCTCCATGGCTCTTAATATATTCCTGCTGCTGGTATCACTGGGAGTGATGGTACTACGGTATACCTGACCCGGCATATCGAAAAAATACAAAAAAAAAGCCGCCTGCATCCTACGATTCAGGCGGCTTCAATTTCCTTTGATATTCACGGGCAAATAAAGTACACTAAAAAGGCTGCATCTGCAACCCTTTTTTGAATATACAATAAATAATTATCAGTTTAGAATGTACAATAATTCTTAGATTTGGACGCTGGATTTGGACGCTGGATTTGGTCTGTGATCCATAGACGGTTAAGAAGAAAATAAAAGGATGAAAAGATTGCGAAATGACTGACGTATTTGAAAATTACCTATCCTCAACCGGAGGACTATCAGCCGAAGAAATCAACTTTTCCGCGCAGTTCTTCAAACCGATCCGCTTAAAAAAGGGTGATTTTTTTATTCGTGAGGATGAATACTGCCGTCATATTGGATTTATCGCCAGCGGCGCTGTAAAGGCATATGCTATCGACAAAGAAGGGAAGGAAAATATAACCTGCTTTAAGTTTGAAAATGAATTTGTCACCTCGTTTCCGGATTTTGTGGCGCAGGAAAAATCCAGAAGGAGTATCAGGGCTATAGAAGATAGTGTAATCTATAGAATAAGTTACCCGGACTATCAGTATCTGCTCGGCCAGGTGACTGCCTGGAACGGAGTTATAAAATCGGTGATGGAGCAGGAATATAACCAAAAGGAACGTTATCTGCTGAATTACAATAACAGGTCGGCTGCAGATAAATACCGTCATGTTCTGTCCAGCGAACCGATGCTCGTTCAGCGCATAGCTACGCAGGACCTGGCATCCTACCTGGGCATCACGCAGCGATCGCTGACGAGGGCAAAGGGGCAAATACACAAATCCGGCTTATTATAGGACAAATGTCCTTATGCAGTCCTGATCAGCGATGTAGATTTGTACCAAAAATGCTACATCAAATTGCCCCCGAAGTGTTCCAGATTTCATTGATGCCACGAAACAGTATCAACTGCTATATCATCGAAGGTGTATTGGTAGACTCCGGAATACGGCGTTCGTATACCACTGTAAAGAAAGCTCTTCAGAAAATCCCCGTTTATCAACATATACTGACACATGCGCATGCAGACCACCAGGGCTGTAGCGATCAGATATGCGCTGAGTTCGCGATCCCCCTGGTCTGTCATCCCGAAGAAGTTTTCAGGACCGAAACGGGTATGGTAACGAACGACTATCCAACGCCGCAACATTGGGTAGCAAAGCTTCAACAAAAGTACTGGGCAGGTCAGGGACATAAAGTCGAACGGACAATCGTTGAAAACGATTGGATCGGAAACTTTCGGGTAATAGAAACGCCCGGACATTCGGCAGGTCATATTTCTTTATTCCGTGAGCGGGATGGTGTACTGATAATGGGAGATGTAGCAACAAATATGAACTTGCTCACAACAGCAACCGGTCTGCACCTCCCGCCAAGCATATTCACTTCGGATCAGCAACGCAACATCAAATCGCTCCGGAAGTTGGCAAAACTGAACCCTGCCATCATCGGCTTCGGCCACGGACCGGTCATGCGAAATAAAGACCGGAAGTTTGAGCAATTTGCGGCTAAATGCAGCGCGGTTATTTAAAGTTAGCGCGTGCTGTAATTACCGTTTAAAAGAAGAAACATCTTCTTTTATTACATGTTGTGGAACTGAATTAAGGATAACGGATTTATGACAAGAAATGAAGGCGATGAAAGCCACCCTCAGATAGTAACATTTTCTTCTATAGTATCTCATTCAAAACCTTCATCTTTCGATATAACCCATAACCGGTGATGTTAATTAAACGACTGTTTAAATGCTATCGGTGTCTTATTCGTTTTCTTCTTAAATAATTTATTGAACGATTGCGAGTGTTCAAACCCCAGTTGATATGCAATTTCAGAAACAGATAAATTTGTTGATGTTAAATACTCTTTCGCTTTCTCAATTAATTTGTCGTGAATATGCTGTTGTGCATTCTGACCAGTATGAGAGCGTAACATATCACTCAGATAACGAGGTGAAACATTTAACTTGCCTGCCAAACGCTCAACAGTAAGAAGTTTATCCTGTAACGCATCTTCTTGTTCAAAATGCTCATTCAACACCTGCTCCATTCGCACAACCAAATCATTATTGGCAGCTTTCCTTGTAATGAATTGACGTTTGTAAAACCGGTTACTGTAATTGAGTAAAACTTCGATAAAAGAAACAACTACATCCTGACTAAAATCGTCAATATCGGTATTCAGTTCCTCTCTTATGTTATCAAAAACCGAGAAGATAACTTGCTTTTCTTTATCGGAAACAAATAAAGCCTCATTTGCTGAATAAGAAAAGAACCCGTAATTTTTAATCTTAGTTGCAAGCGGATAGTTGCGAATAAAGTCGGCATGTATAAGCAAAGTAAAACCGGAATAGCTTTCCTCAATTTCCGCACATGATATAATTTGATTAGGTGAAACAAAAGACAAACCACCTTCGTCAAAATCATAATAATTCTGCCCGTATTTTATTTTCTCCGGAGTGCTTTCCATGTAAGAAACTTTATAAAAATTCAGTAGTAATGTTTTGGGAAGTTCGCTATAAGGTATTTTTATATCTGTGTAATTCACCAAACTTACTAAAGGGTGTAATGGTTTGGGGAAGCCCAATAGCTTATGAAACTCCGAAATGGAATTGAATTTTTGGGGTATATTATTGTCTTTTTTCATTACTACGAATTTAAACCTATTTGTATAGAACGCTATTCATGGCGATGCTTGTTTGTTGTCTTTTGCGTATTGCCTCGTATAGCGTGCCATTATTTCGCACTATAATCAGGAGAAACTGAAAGCATCACTGCAAGCGAGTCCATATAATCACGCCAATGGATTATTTTCCTGTCTTTAATAGTTACGATAGAACAAAAACGATTATCATAAGCCTTTCCTGTCGATGGAACAGTGCCGTGAACTTGATATTCCAATACAATTACATTTTCAGGATTTGCAGATTTATATATCCGTAAATTGTCCGATGTATGAAGAATATTGCTATATCCACCAAACCAATCCATATAGGCTTTTCGTCCCTTAATCTCATTAGTAAATCCAGGAATATTGTACAGAAATTCAAACACCGCATTTTCTGCCACAGCATCCCAAAAATGCTCTCCATCAACTTCTCCTTTCAACCCCTCCATTACAATATTATAAAATGGTTCTGAATTTTTGTTAAATGCAGGATGATTCCTATCCACCTTTTCCGGCACGTTTGTTTTCTTTTCCATTGTGGATTAAATTTAATGTTGTTAAAAGACTACAGAGCGTTATATAATGGCAAAAATGCTTCCTGGATAAAAACCTCCGCCGATGTTGGTGATGTATTTGCGGCAGTTCTCCTTTCATAATTCATCACCCCGTTTTTCAGAGAAGTTTCCATACAGGCTATGTCTTTAGCGACATCAGCAGAAAGACCTTGTTCAATCATCGCCTGTATTGCCTGCTCAACCGGGAATTGGATATATTGTAAGTCAGGCTTACCAATCGCATGGCCTATAATTCCGGTTATTTCTTTAAACGAATAATTTCTTTGTCCAAGTATAGCCTGAACGCTTTTTCCTTCGAAATCCAGTTTGGTTAAACAAGCTGCCGCAACCGCCGCAATATCCTTTGTTGCCACCATTGGGATTTCGTGGTCTGCATCGGCAGTTGTGCCATTTACTCCCATTTGTTTTATTAATTGCGCATTTAGCAAGGCATTATCCAAAAAATAAGCCGGGCGCAAATGCAACACATTGACATCTTTTAGCTGGTTTAATTTCACCTCCTGTTCGGCAAGGCCGCCAATAAGACCATTACCTTCGTGCATGTGACCGCCGCAACTACTTAGGTTTACAATATACTTTATCCCCGATTCTTTAATGGCTTCAATAACAGCATCTCCAACTTTTCGCTGAAATTCCCGATAACTGGCTGCGCCAAAATCAGGCGGCGTCATTACATAAGCACCATCAGCATTACGAAATATCTCAGTTAACACACCCACATCTGTAATGTCTGCGGGAATAACCTCAGCACCCATATCCTTAAACCTTTCGAGCTTGCTATCCGTTTGAGCAATCAATTTTAAATGAAACCCATCTTTTAACAGGATTTCCGAAATCTTGCCACCAACCTTCCCGGTTGCGCCTAATAATGCGATTGTTTTTTTCATTTTTCCTGATTTAAATTTTGCTTGAATTTTACAATACAAAATTGTACAGGAATTATTAATCCCCTGTTGCCAGATTGAGCTACATTGTAGCCAAAATGACGACAGAGGTATTAATTGATATAAATTCGTTTTGAATCAGGCAGTGATTGGAATCAAAAGAAAATTTCTCTTTGGGAAACGATGGTCAAAATTGTATGTCAGATCAAGTTAAGATAGCACAAGTGGGTCTAATAACTATCTTATTAATGAATAGGTCCATTTGAAAATGAACATTAAAACGAGCGTTACAAAACCGACCAGGATACGGATGTCTATTCTACCACTCCCAAATTTCCAATCTGTTTTTAGCCAGTTTTTTCTATACTTTCATTTCATAAAGAGAAGTAATGCAAGTATGGTTAGTATATAGATGCCAATATATATCCCCAGCGCTATTGATTGTTCAATTTTCATCGGTTGATATAATTTGTACATTATAAAGTTAACGCATTTATTTCATTACAAGATTGACAGTAATACCACAGTGGACTTTACATGCAAGGAAACCTGTAAAAAATTTAATAAATTGATTACCAATAACTTAAAATCATGCAGGGCGCCGGGAAATTGATTAAATTTTAGCCGGGGCTTGCAAATCCGGTATTCATCAATTCTTCCCGATATTTTTATCCAGCATGTTAACCTGTTTGGCCAGGTCATTGTTATTGGCGGCCTCAGTATTGATCATATTTTTCTTATGGGCTTTTACAGCTCTCAGCGCCTCATTGATCATACCCACTAATTCCGTAGAATAAGGCACCACTTTCGACCGGAGTTTTACCACCGCTTCAACGCCTTTAGTAAATTTGCTGACGTCCTGTACATTTTTCAAATATGTGATGAAGTTAAATAAAGTACCGAAGTTCTCGTAGTAGGCCTTCAGAAGGGTTTGAGTTGTGAATTTGTTGTACATGGTATTAAAATCATCATCTGTCTTTGTCAACACCACCACTTTATCATATGCCCTGCTGAGATTTCCTCTTACATCCGTGTGCAGGGTGGGTAACACAGCTACTGCCTTCTGTTCATCAACTTTCAGCAAGCCTTCCAATGCCGCACCAGCAACCGTATAAGACGAATCATACAACTGTTGCAGAAAAAGCGGTTCATATTGTTTTTTCCTGAGCCCCCCGAGCAGCTCGATGGCAAGCGCCTTGTTCAAACGGTTCTTTTCATTGGCCGCCAGCTCTTCTATCACCGGTATCACTGGTTCCGGCATCCCTTCGCGTTTTAACTTTTCCAGGATCAAATTGCGAAAATCACTGTTAGTATCCATATTTTGCAGAACGGACAATAAAAACCGGACGGCGTCGGTATCTTCCGGATTGTTCAGCGCAAATTGCACTGTTTCCAGCTGTTGTATATAGCTGCCTGCGTTTTTGTACTGGAACAGATATTCCACCAATGTTTTATTCTCATGCCTTTCGCAGACCAATGTTCTTTCTCCATCAAAGTCCACCAGGTCGGGTCGCTGGCTGAGAGGAAAGGTGAAGGTATTCGTTTTTCCATCTATCCATACCTCATGGCTTTCCTTTTGACCGGCAACATATATATCAATACCGACGGGTGCCTTGAAGTACACATCTGATGTTTGCATCTGTGTCACTGCGACGAGCACCTTCCTTGTCGCAGTATCATAATTGTAATGAATATTCAACTGCGGATGCCCGGGCTTATAAAACCACTGATCCCAGAACCAGTTCAGGTCTTTTCCTGCCACCTTTTCAAAAGCCTGCCGGAGATCCGCTGCCTCCACTGATTTAAAGCGGTTCTTCTCAAGATAAAGATGCAGTGCCCGGAAGAAAGCAGTATCACCAACATAATGCCGCAACATATGCATTACACCAGCTCCTTTTTCATAGCTAACCGCATCGAACAAAGCGCCCTGGCTGGGATAAAAGTACCTGACCAGCGCCTTCTCCCTGTTCTTTTCGTCCCCGGTGTATTTCTTCAACATGCTGTAGCGAAGCGCATCTGCCTGTTCTTTTTTATAATGACTTTCCGCCCATAAATATTCACTGTAACATGCGAGGCCTTCGCTCAAACAGAGATAGCTCCAGGATTTTGGCGTCACGAGGTTTCCAAACCAATGGTGCGCGATCTCATGTACGATATCCAGCTCATCTAATGTACCGTCTACCAGTTCGCGCTCATTTTTCAGTATGTAAGTACCGGTGAGCACGGCAGTGGTATTTTCCATTGCAGTTCTTGAATAGTCGTGGCCTGTGATCTGCGCATACTTATTCCAGGGATACGGTGTGTTCAGCCTGTCGGAAAAGAATCCAAGTATTGCAGGCACACGGCCGAAGATACGGCCGGATATGTCCTTGTATCCTTTTTCCATATAATAGTATGCGTCTATGTTCCTGTATCTTTCCTTTACAATATCATACACACCTGCGCCAATAAAAAAAAGATAAGGTGCATGTGATAAATCCATTTTCCAGGTATCTGTCCTGGTATGGTCTATATTCGGTTGCTGTATCACCAGTTCACCATTGGAGAGGGTGGCATACTTGTCAGGCACCGTCAGCCGTATTTCCGCAGACGTTCTCTGATCCGGTTTGTCTATCGTTGGAAACCAGCAGCTACTGAATTCCGGTTCCCCCTGTGTCCATAATTGCGTATATCCGTTACCGCTTGTATCCCTGACAAAATGCAATCCGGCATTATAGCTTTCGGATGGTACTTCTGCGGCATCATCATGATTGTTCGAAGCCTGGTACTCAACTAAAATCGTGTAGTCCTCCTGGCTGGTATAGACTTTATCCAGCCTGATGACGAGTTGCATACTGTCTTTATAGGTATATTTCAACGCCGGGCTGTTTTTACCGGATGCCAGGGCTACCTTATAGATATTCATGCGTTTCGCATCGAGGCACAATGAGTCGGTGGGATGCAGATGCGGCCTCAATGTGATCCAGGCTTTGCCGGAAAGCGTACCATTTGTGAAATCAGCTTTTAAATCCAGTTTTGTATGCACCACATCATTGACAGTGGTTTCGGCGGACCTGTTTATCCGCTTCCATGTGGTATCGGCAGTGCCGGAATGCATTTGTCCCTGCGCTGCAAGACAACTGCAACACATCAGTGCAAATAAAAGTACTTTCATGATTTGAGATTATAAATTAGTTACCAGGCTGTACTCTTTTGGTTTCATCTTCTACACCGGAGCGCCTGTTGTTAAATGGTTTTAATTCGTTATTTCCAAAGCGGTAGGTAAAGGTAAGGCGCACTACACGCGTTTCATTTTTTTGGTTGATGGAATAGTTGACAGCCGGGATCACACTTCGTATGTGCTGATCGAGTGTATTGAACACATCACTTATGCCCAGTTTCAGATTGGCCCGTTTCCCGAAAAGAGAATAGCTCATTCCCAAATCAACATAAAACTGTGATCTGAAAAATTCCACCGTACCATAGGTGATGGGAGATTTGTAGTCGGCAATTACTTCTAACCTAATCCGCTTGCCTAATTTCAGCGAGTTATTGGAATTGATGAATACACCTGTCTTCCCTACATTCAGCGGCGCTCCCAGCAGCTCCGGTGTCTGGTATTTAAGGTAAAACACGGTGATATCGTTGCTGGAAGTCCACCAGTCCGTTATCTTTACCGGAACGCTGATATTGAGGTTAAGTTCCAGTTCTTTGGCCAGGTTTCTGTTGGTTTGATACAATATTTTGCTGGTGGTATCGGTGAGCAATACCTGGGTAATAGCATCGTTTGTTCCACTGACTTCAAATGAGGCCGCATAGGTATCTTTCCAGATGTAGGACAAACCCGCTGTATTGGCGAACTGTGGGTTCAGATAGGGATTTCCTTCGCGGAGGGTATATTTGTCGACGAAGTAGATGAACGGGTTCAGGTCCTGGTAGTTGGGCCTGTTGATACGCCTGCCATATGAGAACATCAGTTCATGTTCTTTGCCTAATTTCCGGCTAACGAACAAGGTCGGGAACAAGCTGGTATAGTTCCGGTTTGTCACTTTCGACAAGGTCACGGAATTACCGCTAAGGTTCGTGTGCTCTGCACGCAGGCCGGCCTGTATCTTTGTTTTACTAAATTCCTTGTTTACATTCAGGTAGGCTGCATATACATTTTCATCATAGATAAATTGATTACTGCGGTCTGTATGTTTCCAGTCACCATTTTTCAAAGAATCGAAACGAAGGTCATTATCTGTTTTTACATAGCTTATTTTCACACCGGATTCAAGTGTGTAGCCCTTGCGGAGCGGCTGCGCATAATCTGCTTTCAAAGCATAAATTCGTATTGTCGCCGGAGTTATATTCCTGATGGAAACCGGCGCAAGATCAATACCGGTTTTTATTATCCTTGTATAGTTATCGTAATAGAAGATATCTTTGTTGGAAAATTCCGAATAATCGAGGTCTACCGACAGGCTTCGGCCGGAAGAATCGAATACTGTTTTGTTGTTCAGATTGAATGCCATGTTGCGGAACCTTGAATGGCCATCTGAGTTGTCTGTTATCAATGAATCATTTATTTTCCCACCAGGCCCCATGAGTGTAGTACCGTTACCATCGGCGATGGTGTTATTGGCATATCCGGTAAATGTAAAACCGATGGTATTACGTGAAGATACATTGTAATCAATACCGGCTTTAAAACTATGATTGGAATACTCCCTGACCAGGCGGCTATTCTGCTGGAAATACGTATTCTCTATGGATGTTTCATTGACGCGGTTAATTACCATATCCCTGTCACGCTTATTGTACAGGTAATTGTAGTTGGCAAATAGCGCCACCTTCCCTTCCCGATGACTTAAAGACAAACCGCCATTTCCTTTGTAATAGTTTCCCCATCCACTTCCTATTACTATTGATCCATTTGTGCCCATTGATCTATCTTTCTTCAACTTGATATCGATCACGCCGGAACTTCCTGATGCGTCGTACCGGGCGGAAGGGTTGCTGATGATCTCAACAGACTGGATAGTACTGCCGTCTGTCGCCCTCAGCATATTCGCCAGGTCAGCAGCGGACAAATAGGTAGGCTTGCCATTTATGAGCACGTTCACACCTTGCTTTCCTCTCAGGCTGATCGCCCCTTCGTTATCTACAGATACCCCTGGCGCCCTGGCGATCACTTCCAGTGCGGAGTTGCCAGCCGCAAGCGGGCTGTTCTCTACATTCAGTACAATTCTATCAAGCTTACGCTCTATCAGAGGCTTCTGTCCGGCCACTGTAACAGTGGCAAGTTCCCGTGGCGGGAGCGACAGCGTGATATCGGGCACGTTTACCAGGGACCTGGCATCCGACACCGTTAGCCTGGAAGACACGATCTTCGTTCCTCCCCCGTTCATGGCGGCGATATAATAATCTCCACCTGCTACGTTTTCAAAGCGGTACCTCCCCGCTTCATCTGTAACAGCAAATTTAATAGCAGAGGAGTCGGCCGCCTTTAAAAGACCAAGGCCTACACCGCTACGCTTGCTGCCAGCGCTATCTGTTACGACACCAGAAATTTCGCCTTTAAACCCTACCTGGGCCATTAACGGGAAGGTAAACAAAGGAAAGGTTATCGACAACAGGATTAACACTCTTGTGATCATTATACTATTGCTCATAATTGAATCATTGTACCGCATCCGGGCTTCATTAGGGAATATACTTAAAGATAAGTTTCATCGGTAAAACGGCAGCGGTCCGCCACCTTTTTCTTCAAGCCTCTCTGAAACGCCTTTCCAGGGTAGCAGGAGAGGATCTAATGATCACTCCTGCTACCTAAAAAAAATGTCGCTTCAGGATAGTTCCGCACCTTCTTTTACTTTACTATAGAGGATTTCTTTTTCACCAAACAAACGCTCGGTAATAATTCCGCGGCCGGTACAATATTCCACCAGCTTATTGGATTGCACAATAGGATGTGATTCCGGCGTATATTTAATACTGCTGATAAATTCCAGCCATGGTTCTTGCCCCATTGCATAAACATACATTTCATGCGGATTGAAGATCTCCGCCAGTGCCCTGCCCTGTTCAAAATCAGAACCTGCAAAGCGCCTGGTCTGATCTCTGTCTCGGCTCAGCTCCTCCGTCATCAGCGGCCCATATAACCAGCTCAGTGGTGCGCCTTCACATTCCATTCCCAGAAAAACAACGTCTACATCTCCTGTTTTCTGGTGGATATGTTTATATAGTTCAGATGATACATTACAGGAATCGGCCATAAACAGCATTGTAAAATTACCCACCTTCACATGATGACAGATCTTTGTTTGAATATTCAAATCCCCATGTTCTCCGATAAAAGGTAAACCCGTGATGCTGCAGTCGTGGAATTTGATCGTTTGCATATCCTCGATCTCTATCACATTGTGGAAGCCGATGCTGTTGAACATCAGGCGGAGATTAGGATCTTGCAGGGCGCCGCTGGAAGTTCTCGGCACTACCAGGTTACCGATCCGGTGGCGTAGCGGTAGCAGTGTTTCGAATAGGATATGATCCTGATGATTGTGAGTGATGAGCACATAGTCGATGTGCTCCGGCAGATCCATATCGGAAAAACGGTCGACTTCCTGCGGATATCCATAATAACTTACCACCGGATCTATGAGGATACTGATATCTTTTGTTTCCACCAGTATACACGCATGGCCGAAGTATCTCATTCTTACCTTATTGCCGGTATAGGGCTGATAAGGTTTCGGCGGCGTCTCTGTAAAAAAAGTATTGAACAAAGCGCGGTCTTCTTCACCAATGCCGAGCATCCCTGCTATCTCATCCACATCGCCCGGTGTTCTCTTCATCATAGCCAGCTTGTCAATCGCTTTATCTGCGAAGGGTATATTCAGATGCAGCACCCCTGGCTCATTTAGCCGGGGTGTGCTCAATACAAATGGCCGCTCGTCATTATTGGTAATGCTGATGGCGACACTCTGTGCGCCGGTTTTATAGTAAGGACTGCTGTAGAGCAGTGATTCAAAAATACGGTAGGAAGGATGATTATTGAGATCATATACCAGCTCCACATAACCCTTTAGTATCTCCGGTATCTCTTTGTACAAAGGCTGCAACGTAAATCCTTTGGCTTTGGAGAGCAGCAACCGGTCCAGTTCCTTGAAGGCTTCCGACAAAGCCACCAGGTCGGCATGTTCGCTCAAAGTATGGTCCCGCAAGGCTTTCACATCTTCCACCTTGCCACCACCGAGGTCCATAAAGGGGCCACCACGCATTTTGGGATTTTTTACGGCAGCAGCATGTATATGCGATGCCTGGATGTAGGAGTTCATTATTCTGAGGTGCCGGCCTGTGATATTCATAGCTGCGGTAGCAGGCGAAACAAGGTGACTCCAGGCATACCAGCGATCAAACAGCGGCTCCATGACCACATTGGGCATCAGATACATCAATTTCTCTTTCATAATAATATTATTTATGTTTATAGTGGTTGTGATTGTAAAGATGTTACTTGATTGATAACCGTATCTTCTTTTATAGTCCCATAGTCGAAACGTATCAGGCGGTTGCAGTTATAAAAATATTGGTCATCATGCGTGATGGCCACAATAGTTTTCCCTTTGCCACGCAGGTCGGGCAAAAGAGTATCATAGAAATACTTTCTGTAAACGGGATCCTGGTCTGCCGCCCACTCATCCAGTACCAGTATGGGTTTTTCTTCCAGCAAGGCCATAATAATGGCCAGCCGCTTCTGTTGACCTTTAGACAGATTTGGATTGATGTTATTATGCTCAAACCGTGCTTTGTCGCTCAGTCCCAGCTGCAACAGGAGTTGTTGCAGCAATTCATTCTGCGGTGTTATATTGAAGTCGTTGTAATTTTCTGTAAATAGATATGGACTGGCGAATACCGCTGCAACCAGGCGATGAATGACCGGCGTTTGTTCTTTGGGAAGCAATGTACCGTTGAGATAAATACTTCCCGAAGCAGGTTTATATAACCCGGTGAGAATATTAACAAAGGTACTTTTACCACTGCCGTTACCTCCTCTTATAAATACGATCTCACCACGGTGTATATCCAGGCTGACAGGGCCCAGCGTAAAAGTTTTATTATGTTTTACATCCGTATATTCATAAACGATGTCCCGGAAAGAAATCGATTCAAATTCTGCCGAAGCCAAACCTGTATCGACAAGATGTTCCTGCTGCGTATGATCCGCCGACAGGCTGCTGTCGATAATATTGTTAAATTCCGATAGCCGCTGCAAGGCGATCCGGACATTGGTATAGGTGGGGATCAGTGTGATCAGTACTGCTACCGGGCCCATCAGATAGAGGATGGTCACAAGGAAAGAGCTGATAAAAGCAACGTCTGTTCTGACAAGCAGCGGCATTACGAATAAAGTGACACCGATGACGATATACCAGCTATAGTGCCCGATGATCTCATTTATCATATAACGGGTATTTGCCTTCCTCGACAGCAGGCGGGCCTCTGACCTGTTCCTGAGAAAAAAGCGATCATATATGTTCCTGCTCCTGGCACCATCTATCCTGATCTCCTTAAACCCCATGAGTAAGTCGCCCAGGAAGCGGTAGTAGTGCGTTTGCAGGGTACGGACATGATTGAGGTCTTTTTCAATGTGTTTGTTCCTGACGATATACAACAACAACAACAAGAGCATCAGTCCGAGGATCAATGTTCCTCCCGGCCATGAAATATAGAACAGGTAAGCAAAGCAGCATACCACTGTAATAACGGCATTGATTGCATTCGTCAGCACTTCCGGCAGGTTCACCAATGCCCGTACGTCGTTTACAGCAGTAATGATCCTCTCATTGCCGAGTTGCAGCAAGTCTGGATAGTATGCCTGTTTTACCTTCCGGAGAATATTCAGTTCGAAATCAAAATTCACCTCCGTCGTCAGGCGTATCATATGCACCTGGAATGCGCAACTGGAAATGATCGACAGCAACACAAGCGTTAAAAATGCCGCCCACTCGTATCCGTGGAGCCACGTAATACGGTGGCCGTTAATTGTGTTGTTGACCATTAAAAGCAGTCCTATATTCAGCAATGAATTGATAATGCTCAGGAGAGCCACCGAGAAATAGAAGACCTTTGAGCGCTTGAAGAGCAATTTCAGAAACTCCATAATTGTAGCTGTTTACGAATAAAACGTAACGGATGATTTGAGGCAGCGGGAGATCATCTGCATGATCTCTCTTTCATGTTTCAGTATGAAGAAATGTTTTCCGGGCAATTGTTTCGTTACTACCGAAGCAGTGGTTTCCTGTTCCCATGCTTTCATCTCCTCCATGCTGATATCCTCTTCCGTTCCGGTAACGATCATCATGGGAATATTGAAAGGAGGCAAAGGATTGTATGTAAAGGTTTCTACTGCCTGAAAATCAGCTCTCAGGATGGGTTCAAAGAAGGTAATAAATGTTTGGTCCTTCAACACCGGCTCCGGCAGGCCATCCATCGTTACTACCTTTTTCCAGAATTCTCCACCAGGTAACAGATGTGTCTTATTCTCTTTCGGCTCTCTCAACGAGGGTGCTTTGCACCCGGTAAGGAAAAGATACCTGGGAGGCGTGAGGCCGGCGCCGATGATCTTATGCACCACCAGGTACGCCAGCAGGGAGCCCATGCTATGACCGTAGAAAGCATACGGGCTGCGGATTTGGTGCTTCAACTGCTGCCAGAGGTCTTCTGCCATCAGGTGAATATCGGTTATCAATGGTTCCGCCACACGGGCACCTCTTCCCGGCAGCTCCAGTGGCCAGAGGTACAGGTCGGCAGGTGCATATTCCTTATATCCGTTGTAGGAATGCTTTCCTCCGCCGGCAAACGGGAAACAAAAAAGATTCATATGCATTATCATTCAGGGTCATTCATTCAAAAATTCGAAAAGACATTCACCGGCAAAAAAACATCTTCCCGGCCGGCGCCGGTTGGTACGCTGAATTGCTCTATTTTATTGAATACCGGCGAGTGTTCCACCCGTAGATAAGATACTTCCAGGAATATCAATACTATCCGGAGCTTTCTTCGGGCCAGAAAATCTTCCAGCTTCTGCATAAACGCAGCAGCAAGATCTTCATCAAACGGATGCCAGAAATACAAAACCATATTCTCTTCAGGCAGTTGAAAATCGAGGGCATTCGTACACACCGATTGCAAGTTGGTGCACTTCATACCGGGAGCATGATATATCGAAATATTGGTATTCGCCTGTTCATGTAAATACGGCGAGAGCTCTACACCGATAATTTTGCGAAAAGGAAAATCTGCGGCCTGCAACAATACCCTGCCCATACCGGCGCCTATATCGATGAAAGTGTAATCACGATATTGTACGCCGTATTCCCTGAGCTTTCCCAGTATTATGCCCGCAGAAGTAACCGGGCTCGGGTTATAACGCGCCGCCGTTTCATACCGCTCAAAACTCACCGGCTCCGGCAACTCATATTGATTGATAAGCAAACTGGTGACGGTATTGAAGCGGCCATCGAAATTATCGTTCCGCTCTCTTTCCATAATCAAGCTGTCAACGGCATTATTAATCCTTCCCAACAGGAAACCTGCCAGTTGATCATAATCAAGCCCGTCGGCCTGGATATAATGGCCGATAATATTTCTGAGGTTATCCCCCTGCTCACCTGCTATCACGTTACAGGCATGCAATAAAAGCGCTCTCTTTTCCTGCTCGTCTGTCAGGCTGAAATATTCGTCCTGGATATTTTCCAGGCTGTTCAGCAATCTCAGATGCAGATCGTTTTCATGCTTGTTCATTTTACAATGCTTATTTGGTTAGTACTGGTCATCGCCTGCGGGGCCGGATACGACCATCTTTTGCGTAACAGCGCTCTTCAGCCGCATCAACGTTTGATCACTGTCATGCGCAATACTGGTGAGCAAGACGCACAGATCATCCAGCATCGCAGTGATGCAGGCGGGTCTGAAGATACCGGCGTATGTTAGCGTCAGGATGATCCCATCATCACCGGATGTGAAAGCGAAGATCAGCTCGTGGTTGCCCGGACTGACAGCCTGGCCTTGTTCCACGACCATTACATTCAACAGTAATGTATTGCCCAGATCTTTCTGCAACAGATCAAGAGGATAGTACTGATGACGCAAGGCCAGGGCTATGCTCTCTGCTGTTTTCTCCAGCAGCTGCGGGAAAACATCCTCCTCCCGGCAGCTCACCCGGAGTGGCAGCAGGTTACTGAAGCACCCCATGACATGCTTCAATTCCTGGTGAGAGCGCCCGTCCGCCAGCATGCCGGTTACGATATCTGTTTCTCCGGTATAGCCATACAACAACACCTGCACAGCGGCCCTGATCGCCACAAATAGACTTACATCCTGTTGCAGGCACAATTGCGCCAATGCATCACTAATAGTGTTGTTGAGCGTTGATGAAATACTTTGTGCTTCAGTGCGGCGATTATCTGACCAGCGGAAATCCTGCGGCCATTTTACCTGTGGCACACGATCCTTGAAGGTATCCAGCCAGCTTTTACGGTATTCTTTCAAGCGGGACCCTTCCAGTTGTTGATTCAGCCAGGCGGCATATTCTTTATATTGTATAGAAAGTACTTCGTGAGCAGGTTCCATGCCATTCGAAAAAGCATGGTATGTTTCCAGCAGCTCGCGAGCGAAGATGGCCGTGGAATGGCTATCGGCTATCATTTGATCGAAGGTCAGCGACAGCACATATTCATTTTCTTCCTGCTTTGAAACACGGAAATGAAACAGGGGTCCGGCTTCCGGATCAAACGGAGGAACTGCATCCTGACTATCAACATCACTGAAAGATACAAGGGACTGATAATAACCTTCGGGACGTATCAGCAGGCATGGCTTATTGTCAACTACGGTGATAGTTGTTCTTAATGCCTCATGACGTGCCACCATATACGCAAAAGCTTTTTCCAGCGCGGTTTTGTTCAAACGTCCGGACAGGCGGACCACCTGTGCAATCGTATACGCGGCAGTTCCCTGCTCCTGGCGGCACAATGCCCAGAGATGTTGCTGGGCAGGTGAACTGGCGTACCATGGCTGCTCCGGCAGGGGTGCCAGACTTTCAGATCCGGCAAGCTGCATTTGGCGAATGAAGGCCATCTGGTCCATGAGCAGCGTGTGATTGAATACATCTTTCAGATCAAACCGTACTGAAAACGCTTTACCGATCCGGGATACCAGCTGTATTACCTTCAGAGAGTGGCCGCCGTTGTGAAAGAAATCAGCCTTTCTGCTGTTGATCGAAACACCCAGCACGTCGGTCCAGATGCCTGCCAGTACCTCCTCTCCGGCATCCAGTAGTTCCGCCTGTTCCGGGGCATTTGCCATTGGAGCGGGCAATTGTGCCTTATCTACTTTTCCGTTCGTATTGAGCGGAAGCGCCGCTATCCATACCAGGAAAGCCGGGATCATATAGGCTGGCAGCAACAATGCCAGCTGTTCCCGCAGGGAAGCTTCATCCAGCGCTGCCGGGGCAACATAATATCCCGTCAGATAAACATCGCCTTTTGTCTTATCCCGGTTTGCCAGTATAAAAGCATCTTTTATTTCCTTGATTTTTTGCAGTGCGGCTGTTACTTCTGCTATTTCCACCCGGTAGCCACGGATCTTTATCTGTGTATCTTTCCGGCCGAGGAACTCCAGGTTGCCGTCGTCTGTCCAGCGGCCATAGTCGCCGGTGCGGTATAGTTTCTCCCCCGGTTTATAAGGATCGGGCACAAAGCGTTCCGCTGTGAGCGCCGGATTATGCAGATAACCCGGAGACATGCCTTTGCCGCTCACACATATTTCACCGGCAACGCCGTCAGGCGTGAGGCGCAGGTGTTTATCCAATATGTACACCTGTGTGTTGAGAAAAGGAGTGCCTACAGGTACGCTTACACTTTTCCTGTGTCCGGGTATTTCCTGGTAGGCGGTGATGCACACCGAATATTCCGAGGGGCCATAAGCGTTGAAGTAAACAAGCTGCCGGCTGTATCTTTCGGCATCTTCCGGCCTTGCTTCTTCTCCCGCAGTGATCAATATACGCAAGGCATGCGCTACCGAAAGATCCACACTATTCACATAGGCCGGGGGAAGCGTAGCGATGCTTATCCTATGCAGGTTCAGGTAGTTGGTAAAAGTATCACCGTCATTGATCTGCGCTTTGCCGGCAATTACCAGGGTGGCGCCCGATAAAAGCGCCATGGATATTTCCCAAACGGAAGCATCAAAAGATAACGATGCAAATTGCAATACGTTGTCCGCTTCTCCGGGTGAAAATCTTGCTGCCTGTGAGTAAAACATATTCAGCTGTCCTTCATGCGTAATCAGCACCCCGTTGGGAGTTCCGGTGGAGCCGGAGGTATAGATGACATAGGAGATGTCCTGCTGTGTGCACACCGGCACCGGATTGTGCGTATGGGGCGGCAGTGTGTCCAGTTCTATATCCAGCGCCAGTAATGTTCCGCTGTAATATTCCATCACCTGAAACATGGTATTGGAATCGGTGATCAGCACCCTGACGCCGGTTTGCTGCAAAATGCTTTCTATGCGTTGCGCCGGGTGGGCAGGGTCAATGGGAACATATACTGCACCAGCTTTCCAGATGCCCATCAGGCCAATAACCGCCCATTCGGACCGTTCCATTACGAGCGCTACAAAATCGCCTTTTTTCACGTTGTACCTGTCGCATAACGTATGTGCGAGAATGTTAGCTTTCTCATTCAGTTCACGATAGGTAATGCTTAGACTTCCGTTCAACAGGGCCGCCTGCTCCGGTGCAGCTGCAACTTTTTTCTCAAAAAGTGTGACGGCAGTTTCATCAGCGGGCAAGGACATCGTTTTACCGGCGCCTTTGGCCAAAAGCGTTTCCTGCTCTTCTGTCGTAACCATGTTAATAGCGCTGATCAGGGTATGCGGATTTTCGCCCACCTGCTGTAAGATAGCACCGAAACGGTTTACCAGCTGTTGCACCCATTTCCTGTTGTGCACAAAAGAATTGTATTTGAATATGAAGTGCAGGTGCTTTCCGGGTATGATGGCGATGCTGAGATCGTAATTAGGCCGTTCATAAATATCAACGCCTGATATGGTAAGCGAGTCGCCTTCATGCTGTTCCTGCTCCAGGATAATACCTTCTATCTGCTCTTCTACCGGATAATTCTCAAAAACAAGCAGGTGATCGATCAACCGGCCGCCTGCGGGCGTAAGGGCCTGCAGGTCGGCCAACTGGCAGTAATGATAGTTAATAGCATCTATGCTGTTGGTATGCGCTCTTTTGGCTACAGTGCCGAAAGACGCTTCATCGTTGAAAGAGATCCGGACCGGAATACTGTTAATGAAAAGCCCCAACATAGTTTCAACACCTTTGAAATCAGCAGGCCGACCGGACACCACTGTTCCAAATACCACATCCTGCACATCGTTGTAGCAACCTAACAATATCCCCCAGGCGGTTTGCACGAGGGCATTCACTGTTATCTCAAGCTGTGCAGCTGCCCGATCGATATTTGCCGTTGCCTTTTCGTCCAGAACAAGCATCTCCTCTTCCAGCGTATATCCTCTCGCGTGGTCTTGTTTCCCGATCGGCGTAAATCCTTCAAAGCCGTGGAGGTATTGCCGCCAGTAGTCCAGCGCACGTTGCTGGTCTTGTTGGTCAAGCCATTGAATATAGTGCTTGTATGGCGTAACAGGCAGCAGCCTGGCCGGGCGCTTCAGGAGCAGGCTGTCGTAAATTTCGAGGAACTCATAGGTAAGTATGCTCAGGCACCATCCGTCCATGAGGATATGATGAAAGCTTACAAAGAGCTCGAATTCATGATCTGACTGTTGCAACATGGCTACCCGCAACAATACGTCTTTACGAAGATCAAATCCCCTGATGTAATCCCGGTTCCTGAAACTGGTCACTGCTTCTTCGCGGAATGAAGGCGCCAGATGCCGCAGGTCTTCCTGGTAAAATTCCACTCTCCTCTCCTGAAGTACAAGCTGGACAGGCTTTTTCAGGTCATCATAATTGAATACGGTACGTAATATTTCATGGCGTTTGAATATTTCGTTAAATGCCTCTTCCACCAATGCCGGAATAACGGGACCGGTCATACGGCAATAGAATTGTAGAAAATATACGTTGGATACATCCTCCCGGAGGCTATGGTACAGGATACCACTTTGCAGGGGCGACAGCGGGTAAACATCTTTGATCGTCATTGGATGGATAGTTTAATGGTAATTATTTCAGTGTAATCCCTTTCGCAGGATATCGAGATCGTGGTCGCTGATGGTGAGGTCTTTAAATGTCATGTCAAGAAGACTGACCGGTGACTGCTCCTGGCTGATGCAGCAATGCACTATATCGCGGAGACATGCAACCATGGTATCTCCCAGGCTTCGAATAACGTTTTCTTCGAATACACCGGTATTATAAGCGAAGGATACCAGCAACCGCCCGTCTTTGATATAAACAGATACAGATAATGCAAAGTCCCATTCCCATTCGTGGCTGAAATTCCGCCCTTCCATTCCTGTCACTTCAAAGGTGCCATTTCCACCTGCCTCATCAAAACTGCCGAGGTAATTATAGCTGATGGCCGGATGGCGGTGAAAATCCGTTCCTGCCTTGCTGGCTGCCGGGGTCAGATACCGGAGGATACCGTAGCCGATCCCTTTTTGAGGCACCTTCCGCAAAGTGTCTTTTGTATTGACAATGACGGTGCGGAGATCTCCCCCTGTATTTAATAACAAGGGATACAGAGAGGTAAACCATCCAACAGTACGGCTAAGATCAATGCCTGCCACGATCTCCTCGCGGCCATGCCCTTCAATAGAGAGGCCCAGTTCAGGCATGTGCAGCACATCGCCCGCCGCTTTTGCCAATGCTGCCAATATTAATTCATTTGCTTCTGTAAGAAAAGTAGCGTTGGCTGCCGTCAATAACGCCGTTGTCGTTTTGCTATCCGACTCGAAGTACAAGAGGTCATATTCTTCCAACAAACCGCCGCCATGTGCTTTCACGGCAGGCACGTTTTGCTGCACCTGCTTCCAGTAGTCAAGCTCCGTCAACATCGCGGGGGTTACTGCATAAGCTGTCAATGCTTCTGCCCAATGTTTGTAGGAATGGGTTTTCGCTGGCAATAGCGGCTCCTGCCCTCCTTTGAGCCGCTCATATAGCGTATGGATATCTTCCAGCAAGATCCGCCAGGACACACCATCTGTTACCAGGTGATGCATTACAACAAGAAGATGGTCGGCATCAGGCATCACAAATAATACAGGCTTCATCAGCGGTCCTGTGCCCAGATCAAGAGATTGCTGGTATTGATCCGTCAGCACAGCCATCTCCTCTGGTGGAGAAGCCGCCTCACGCAAGTCGTGCACCTGCCAGAAGTGGGGATGGTCCTGGCCTGCGTTCCACTGCCCCATATGGTCATCTGTAAAGGAGAAGGTCATTCTCAATGCATCATGATGCAGTTGCAAAAGGGCTAAGGCCTGCTGCAAAGCCATATGATCTGTTCTTTCTTTAAAGCGCAGTGTAATGGACTGATTGAAGTGGTGCCGTGGTCCACGATGCGCCGAAAACCAATGCTGCACCGGCGTTAAAGGTACATTTCCGGTCACGGACGACTGTTCGGCCTGGTGTTCTCTTTTCTTCAAATGGCTCGCCAGTGCAGATAATACAGGATACCGGAGTACGTCCTGTGCGGTGGCTTCATATTCCATCCGGTGTAACCTGGCTGCAATCTGCATCGCTTTGATAGAATCCCCTCCCACCTGGTAAAAGTTGTCACCTGCTCCGATTCCCTTACGGCCCAATACTTTTTCCCATACATCAACCAGGAGGGCCTCCTGCCTGGTAAGCGGCGTTTCCGGCATAGCGGCAGTGGCCGCAACCGGATCAGGCAGTGCCTGTTTGTCTATTTTTCCATTAGGCGTTAACGGTAGTTTATCGAGTTGTGTCATATAAGCAGGTATCATAAAAGCGGGTAACATATCTCGCAGGTAATCCAATAATGATTCCCTGCTGATATGTGTATTTGAAGTATAATAGGCCACCAGGCATTTTTCGGGATACATGCCGGTTGTAACATAAGCGTCCTGCACAGCGGGGTGTTTCCGGATCGTATTCATTACCTCTCCGGTTTCTATGCGGTGTCCTCTGATCTTCACCTGGTCGTCGGCTCTCCCGAGAAATTCCAGGTTACCATCCGGCAGCCAGCGGCCAAGGTCGCCGGTGCGATAGAGTCGTTCACCATTGACCTGGACAAATTTTCCGGCAGTAAGTGTTTCACGACGCCAGTATCCTAATCCCACGCCGTCACCCGCCACACAAATTTCGCCGGTTACACCTGGCGGCGCCAGCTTCATGCTATTGTCCATGATCAATATCTTCGTATTGCCAATTGCCTTTCCAATGGGTACTCTCGGCCTTCCTGCGTCAGCGGGCGACACCTGGTACATGGCGGCGCACACGGCACATTCTGAAGGGCCGTATGCATTCCAATAATCCATTTCCTGGCTGCAGGCGATCGCATCCTGCAGTCTCGCCTCTTCCCCGGCCGTGATCAGTAACCTGACCGTTTTCAGTTGCTGCCTGTCGAGCATCGACAAATAAACCGGCGGCAGTGTCAGGATAGTTACCTGCTGTGCAGTGACATAAGCCGTAAAGCGCGCCGGGTCTTCTATCACATTCCGGTCCACCATCACAAGTGTGGCACCCGACAGCAATGCCATCATACATTCCCATACGGAAGCATCGAAAGAAAAGGAAGAGAATTGCAGCACGTTATCTGCCGGTGTGAGCCGGAAATAGTGCCGCTGGCTGGCGAACATATTCACTGAGCCGCGGTGTGGTATCATTACACCATTCGGCTGGCCGGTGGACCCCGAGGTATAAATAATATAAGCGAGATCGTCAGGCGTATTCACCTGATCCGGGTTATCGCCGGCAAGTCCGTCGAGCTCCTGCAACAGTGCAGGCACCGACAGTATTTCTTTCAGCATATCGCTGTTGACAACATATGATCCATCTGTGAGCAGGTATTGCATACCTGTATCAGCAAGGATGTACTCTTTTCTCTGCAAGGGATATGCGGGATCGATGGGAACATATGCGCCGCCAGCCTTCAGCACAGCCAGTATACTGATGGCCATGTACACCGATCTGTCGGTCATTACGCCTACCAGATCGCCGGGCCGTATCCCTTTTCCGCGGCGCAGGTGGTACGCCAGTTTATTTGCGGCACTGTTCAATGCTGCATAAGTGAGCGTATCCTGCCCGCCGCGCACCGCAACAGCATGTGGAGTAGCAGTAGCTACATTCTCAAACAAACTTACGATGGTCGCCGTACTGTCATATTCCAGGCGTGTATCGGTACCCGTTACAAGCCGTAGCTGTTCTTCAGAGGAGAGCACCTGCAGGTGTTCCAGCAACTGATCCGGATGCATGGCCAGCTGTTCGAGCAGGTACAGGAAATGCGCTGCCAGCTGCGCTATCAGGCGGCTATCATAATACAGGTTGTTAAAACCAAATTGTATGGCTATCGATTCGCCCGGTGTGATAATAATATAAAAGTTATAGTGGCTTCGTTCTTCATATTTCAGACCATTCACCTTAAAATGTGCTACTCCACTGTCGCGCTCATTAATACCCTGCACATATGAATCCACTTTCTCCGCTATGGGATAATTTTCAAATACGAGGATATGGTCCAGCAGCTGGTCTCTTAACCCGGTGGCAGATTGTATTTCAGCCAGCTGACAATAGTGATAAGGCGTATTGGCGGCAGTATCCCGCTGCATGGCCGATAGCAGGTCAGCAAAGGTGTCAACCCCGCTGGTATTGACTCTGACAGGAATGGTATTGACAAACAGCCCGACCATACTTTCGATGCCGGGGATATTTTCCGGTCTGCCGGAAACTACGGCGCCGAAAACGACGTCTCCACGATTGTTGTAGATGCCTAACAGCAAACCCCAGGCCGCTTGTAATACTGTGCTGAGCGTAACATTTGTTTGCGCGGCCAGTGCTACCAGCGAGCGGGAAACTGCTGCGGGCACGATACTTTGCAAGCTGCCTTGTTCATAGGTGCCTGCGGTAGCGTGCTGCCATGCAGGCAGTGTGGCCAGTTCATTATATCCAGCGAGGTAATGCTGCCAGTGCGCCAACGCAGCAGGACGGTTTTGCTTTTCCAGCCACTGAATGTAATTCCGGTAGTGCATTACTGTATCCAATACCGGCGAAACGCCCTGCAACATGGCATTGTACAGTTCAAAAAATTCACTGATCAATACGGAGGTGCCCCATCCGTCCATGATCATGTGATGATAACTCCATATGATGACAAAATCGTTGGCAGATAATTTAAATACAGCGATCCGCATCAGCACATCTGCATCCAGCCTGAAACCCCTTTTTTTATCCGCTGTACGATATGCCTCCAGTATCTCTTGTTGTGCAGCGGCAGGAATATCATTCAGGTCACGGAAAACAAATTCCGGCTCCCGGTCTTTTAAAACGATCTGCAATGGAATATCGGCCAGCCGGGTGGAAAACATGGTTCTCAGCATATCATGCCTGAGGAACAGCAGGTGAACAGTCTTTGCGATATGTTTTTCCTGAAGGTTACCTTCCAGTTCGTAATATACCTGCCTGTAATAAGCATCTTCTGCATGTTGCTCTGAGAGGAACATCATACCCGCCTGCAAGGGTGAAAGCGGATAAATATCTTCAATGTTGTAACGGGCAGCGGTTTGTTCCAACACGTCCATGGCAATATGCTGATAGGTAAGATCGACAGGAGAAAGGACGCGTTGCTGCTGCTGCATGCACAGGCCGATGATCTCGAGCAGGCAGTGCTTGTAGCATTGAACGAGGTTTTCCATGGTAACCTCGTCGTATTGCGTGGTATTATATTCAATGGCAACAGACAACGATTTGTCCAATATCAGGCCCCGCACATCGAGTGTATAGGGCGCCACCCACTCCCCGCTTGTCTGGCGGCCCGGCTCTTCTTCAGCCAGCGCCAGTTTCGAATTAAATGTACCCAGATAGTTGAAGCTGATCTCAGGCTGGTGCATTTCCTGCAAGCGGTGTTCCGGCGCACTGAGGTATTTGAGGATACCATAACGTATCCCTCTATCCGGCAAACGATGCAGATGTTCCTTTACCGCAATGATATTGCGCGACAGTTCATCAGAGCCCGAGATATCTAACAGTACAGGATATACGTTGGTAAACCATCCTATGGTGCGGGTGATATCTATTTCATCTCCGAAAACTTCCTCCCTGCCGTGGCCTTCCAGCGCCACCAGGCATTGCCGGATGCCAAAAGCTTTATCCAGAGCCAGCACCAATGCAGTGAGCAGAATATCATTAATATCTGTGCTGAAGGCCCGATGTACTTCTCCCGACAACAAGGCGGTCGTTCTTTCATCTATCTGAAAAGATACGTTCGCACGCTGCTCCTGCAGATTGGAAATAATATAATGATCCGTGGGAAGCGGTTTCAGTGGTTGTGTGAACAACCTTTGCCAGTAGTCGCATTCCTGCAGACATTCTTCCGTACCGGCATAAGCCAGCAACCGCTCCGCCCACAATTTGTATGCATCCGTTTTCAGCGGCAAGGACAGCGGCTGCTGGTTTTCGTATTGTTCGTGAAGCAGGTGTATATCTTCTTCCAGAATACGCCATGAAACACCATCCATAACGAGATGATGCGCTGCAACCAACAAGCGGTCACCATCCGGCAGCCTGAAAAGCACTGCTTTCATCAATGGTCCGGCAGCCAGGTTCATGCTGGCCTGTATGTCGTTGATATGCTGTAACATGGTGTGCGAGGGTGTTACATCTCCACACAAATCTATCACGCTGCAATCGGCCGGCATATCTGTACCTGCATTTTCCTGTATCCAGTTACCAGCTTCATCTTGCCGGAAAGTCATTCGCAGGGCGTCGTGATGTTCCTGTATTTTTGTAAAGATCTGCCTCAGCGTCTCCCCGGTCCATTTCCCTTCCGGATGGAAAAGCAGGCTTTGATTATAGTGATGCAATTTCGTATATCCGGACTGCAGGAAACGCAACTGTACCGGTGTAAGCGGCACGCGACCCAGTACCGGCGATTGGTCTGCTACTTTTACTACTTTCCTCGCATATAACGCGAGCTGGTTAAGTACAGGGTTCTCGAAGATATCTTTCACCCCGATTCTGTAACCCGCCTTGCTCATTCTGGAGGCTACCTGTATTGCTTTGATAGAATCGCCTCCGATGTTGAAGAAGTTGTCGAGGGTGCTAATCCGTTCGTATCCCAGCACTTCTTTCCAAATCTCTACCAGCTTTTCTTCCACAATGGAAGCGGGCGCCTGTATTTGTGCCTTCTCTGCCGGCACAGGCGCCGGCAAGGCTTTCCGGTCTATCTTGCCGTTGGCCGTCAAAGGGAAGGTATCCAGTTCGATCCAATGTGCCGGCACCATATAATCGGGTAATGCTGCTTCCACGTATTTTTTCAGGTCGCTGGCATCTTGCGGAGTACTGAGCTGATAGTATGCCACCAGGCGGTTCCTGTCTGCTTCCTGTATTACCAGCACCAGCGCCGCACGAACAGCGGGATGTTTCATCAATGCCGTTTCCACTTCAGCCGTTTCTACCCGGTATCCTCTGATCTTTACCTGGTTATCTTTACGACCCATAAAAATCACGTCGCCTTGTGCAGTGTAACGCCCCAGATCGCCCGTTCTATAAAGGCGGCCGTCTTGTTCAAAGGGATCGGGGATAAACTTTTCGCTGGTGAGCGCCGGCTCATGCATATATTGTAGTGCCAGCCCCTGCCCTGTTACGCATATCTCTCCGGGAATGCCTGCCGGCACGGGCTGCAATGCGCTATCCAGCAGGTATACTTTGTTATGTGCTATAGGCCTTCCGAGGACAGGCATCCTTTTGAATGCAGCAAAAGTATTCCTGTCAAAAACGTGTGCCAGGGTGCCGATGGTAGTTTCCGTTGGTCCGTAGTGGTTAGCGATGGTACAAGCGGGCAGCGCGTGTAATAATTTTTCAATATCGTCCGTACGGATGCTCTCCCCTCCGGTAATTACGAGGCGCAGGGATAGCGAGCGGGCTTCCTCTTCAAAAGCAGGATCGTTCACCAGGATATCCAGGTGGGAAGGTGTGAGTTTGAGAAAAGTGATTGCTTCATTTCTCATAGATGTTATCATTTCTTCCCTGTCGAGGTATTCACCGGCATTGTTGATGACCACAGCGGCGCCGGTGGTGAGCGCGCCCCATAAGCTGGTGTATCCGAGGTCAAAGGCGATCGACGACAACAGTAACGTACTGTCGCCGGGGCCCGTGTGGAATGTCTGTTCAAACCAGCCGAGATATGCCGCCAGCCCGCGATGCGGCAGCATCACGCCTTTGGGGCGGCCAGTAGAACCTGAAGTATAGATCACATAGGCGAGATCTTCCGGCACATTTACATTTCCGGGATCAGATTTCTCTGATGGCAACCCGTCCCATTCAATGTCGGTGATAAAGAGAGCTCCGGAATAGTATGACAGGTCAAACATGTAATTCGACTCGGTGATCAGCAGTACCGGTAATGCTTCTTCCAATATAGCGGCCTTCCTTGCTGCAGGCCAGCCAGGCTCCATCGGCAGCCAGGCCGCTCCTGCCTTCAGGATGGCCAGTAAAGTGATGATCATTTTTTCCGAGCGGTCCATCATCATACCCACGATATCACCGGGCTTCACCTGGTGCTGCTTTCTCAGATGATGTGCCAGGCGGTTGGCCTCCTCATTAAAGTGCTGGTAGCTGATACGGCCGGAAGCGGATATCACTGCGGTAGCATCCGGATGCAGTGCGGCTTGTGCTGTTATCTGCTCATGCGTAAGCAGACAGCGCTGCTTCACCGGCACTGGCGGCGCTGCGAAAGCCAGCAGAGACGTATGTTCCGCAGGCAACAACAAAGGAATGATCTTCAGCGGCAGCTCCGGCTCTTTTACAATAGCTTCCAGCATCGTCCTGAAATGCCGCAACATGTTTTCTATACGGGTGGCGTGGAAAAGATCGGTATTATAAAGCACACGCAGCTCCATTCCGCCTTCGTGCTCCACAAAGAACAAGGTAACATCAAACTTGGCCAGCTTCACTTTTCTATCGTAAGTTTGAATGGATACTTCTTGTAGTTCCTGCATGGCATCATCCGATAGCCCCGTGTTCTGCATGGTGAGCACCACATCGAAGAGCGGCATACGACTCAGGTCCCTATCCAGCCTGAGCTCTTCCAACAACAGATCAAATGGATACACCTGATGGCTGAAAGCGCCAAGTACATTATCTTTCACCGCCTTCAACAGTTCGATAAAACTGTTTGTTCCGGAGAAACGCTGCCGGATGGGGAGCATGTTTACGAAGAAACCAATCTGATCTTCGAGATCGGGATGATCCCTGTCTGACGCGGAGGCGCCTATCACTATATCTTCCTGGCCGGTATAGCGGTAGTACAAGGTATTTACGGCGGCCATCATCAACATAAACATGGTGCATCCCTGACGGCGGGCCAGCTGGTCCAGTTCTCTTTTCAACGGCGGGTCGATGTTCATACTGGCGGTTTCACCATTGTAAGTTTTTACGGCAGGCCGCGGAGCATCGGTCGGCAGCGCCAGCACAGGCGCGTCTTCACTGAATTGCGATAGCCAGTACTCCCGATGGCCGGCATAACTGGTACCGGTCAGTTCATGTTGTTGCCATACACTGTAATCCTTGTATTGGATCCGCAGTGGTGCCAGGTCCGGCTCATTGCCCGACAGGTAAGCATTATAGGCCGTCATTACATCCCGCGAAACAATATCTGTCGACCATCCATCAGCAATAATGTGGTGCATGGTGAGGAGAAAGATGTAACGCTCGTCTTCTATCCGCAACAACCTGGCGTACATCAGCGGGCCTTTTTCCAGCGAAAAGGGGCGCCAGGCTTCTTTATCAACCATAGCAGCTGCCTGTTTTTCCTTGTCAGGTGCCATCCGGAGATCCGTCACTTCAATACGAAAAGGATAGTTTTCAACTGCATGAACCAGCTGCCTGGGCTCTCCGTCCACCGTGATGAAAGTGGTACGCAGGCACTCATGGCGCTTTATAAGATATTGGAAAGCTTTATTAAACAGATCAATGTTCAAAGTGCCGGAGAGCTCAAATGATTCCGGTACATTATAAGCGCCGGTTTCATTTGATTGTTCCAGCAGCCAGATCCTTTTCTGGGCATGTGATACCGGATAGTGTGGTCCGGCAGGCGCCAGCGGTATCTCCGCAAAATCTTCTGCCGGTGCGAACGACAGCAGCATGGCCTGTTTTTCTATGGTGTTCCGGAAGAACAGTTCCCTGAGCTCAACCCGGTGCCCTGTCTCTTTGTAAATACGTGATATCAGTCGCACCGCTTTCAGTGAATGACCGCCTATATCAAAAAAATTACTGCGGATAGAAATACTTTCTTTTCCCAGCACTTCCTGCCACAGTTTTTGCAAAAGCATCTCGGATGCATTATGTGGCGCGATATAGGTTTCATGCTGTTCAAGACTTCCTTCTACCGCCTTTCTTTTCAGGGCTTTCCTATCCACTTTTCCATTATCGGTCAATGGCAGACGGGCTAACCGGATAAAGCGGGAGGGGATCATAAACACCGGCAACTGTTGCTCCAGCCGTTGTTTGATGTTATCAACACTGAATTGCCTGTCATCTGTGGGCACCAGAAATGCTACCAGGTCATTATTTTGATTTTCATCTATCACATCGAGTACAACCACTTGCGCCACTGTTTCTTCCCGTAACAGCAAGGTTTCCACTTCACCGGGTTCTACGCGTTGTCCGCGTATTTTAACCTGGTAATCTTTTCTGCCAATAAACTCGAGGGTACCATCCGGGCGCCACATGCCAAGATCACCGGTACGATACATCTGATGCGAGGCTTCCCCGAAAGGATCTTTCAGAAACACTGCTGCTGTTTTTTCGGGATTGTTCAGATAGCCCGCGCCCACGCAAATGCCGGCGACGCATATCTCCCCGATATGCCCTGCGGGGCAAAGTTGCAATTGCTCATCCAGTATATAGATGCGGCAATTGGCAACGGGTCTCCCGATAGAGATCCTGCCATCAAAGGTGTCAGCAGATACAATGTTGAGCGTAATATCATCAGAGGCTTCCGCAGGTCCGTAGGCATTGGCTACTTTCACCTGTGGATAGAAATGGAACCACTCCTTAATCAACCCTGGCCGGATCACTTCACCACAGAGGATGAGGTATTTTAACGAGGGAAAGAAATCTTCTTCGGGGCATGCTGCCAGTTCCTCTAACACTACCGTCAGGTAAGACGGTACCCATTGCACTACCGTTACATTGTCTTGCTGCATAGCCCGCAATAACGCGGCCGGATTATGTACCTGGCGCTGGGGATAGATGACGGTGTTGGCACCTGCCATGGCGCCTGTGACAAGCTGCCATATGGAAATATCAAAGCTGGGCGGTGCGGTCTGTGCGATGACGCTATTACTGTCTATTTCGAAGCGGTCTATCATCACAAGGCAGTGGTTCACCATGCCGATCTGCGTATTCAGGGCGCCTTTGGGTTTTCCGGTGGAACCTGAAGTATAGATAACGAAACTGATATCATCCGGTTGTATCGCGATGGACGGGTTGCCCGCTGGTTGCTCCTGCAATACATCAGTACCTGTTGCGGTAAGATCGGTATTTGCCGTATCCGGCCACACACCAGCATTTACAGCCGGCACATCGAGAAAGATGATATGGCGCAGCGCCGTTTCCTGTTGCATGCTGGTGGCAAACAGAGACCAGTCCGCGCATGCAGATGTTTTGGTAATGAGCATGGCGGCCCCGGTGTCGGCCACCAGGTCGGCTATGCGTTTCAGCGGATAAAGCGGATCCAGTAAGATGAAAGCACCGCCGGCTTTGAAGATCGCCAGTATAGCCGCCAGGGTGTCTACCGACCGTTCAAACAACACCGGCACAAAATCTCCTTTTTGTAGTCCCTTCGCCAGTAGCCAGTGTGCCAGGCGGCCGGCATATTCGTCGAGCTGGCGGTACGTCAATCTTTCCTGCTCACAAGACACCGCAATATTATCAGGATTTTTTATTACCTGATCATAGAAAAAATCCAGGTAACTTTTTTCAGGCGGCGACGCCAACGCAGTACGGTTGAATTCAAATATCAGCTGGTGCCGTTCTTCCGGCGACAGGTAATTCAACGAGTCAAGCGGACGGACAGGCTCCTCGACTATGTTCTTTATGAGCTGGCAATAGTGTCCGAAGAAATACGCTATACGTCTATCTTCGAAAATATCTGCATTATAGATGATACTGATGTCAAAAGCATCATCATTTTCAACTACATCAATAGCAAGATCGAATTGTGCCGTGGTGGTATTGCCGGGATATCTGGAGATATCCAGTCCCTGCATGGTGGCTGTATGGCCAGTATTTGCGGTAGCTTCAGCGGGCACGGTGATCATGACGTCAAACAAGGGAGACCTGCTCAGGTCGCGTTTCAGTTGCAGGTCATCCAGCAGTTTATCGAACGGATAGTGCTGATGTTTATCGGCATCCAATACTGTATTCTTCACCTGCTCAAGCAAATGCCGGAAGCCGCCCTTTCCGTTGAACCGGGTACGGAGCGCCATGGTATTCATATATAGTCCTATCTGGTCTTCCAGTTCTTCTTTATTACGGTTGGCGACGGGCGTACCTATGATGATGTCTTCCTGGCCGGTGTATCTGAAAAACAGGGCTTTGAATGTTGCTACAAAAAGTACAAACCTGGAAACACGTTCCTTTCTGGCGAGTTCCAGCAGTGCCCTGGAAAGGTCTTTATCGATCGTAAACCATTGTTGTCTGCCATTGGCGCTCATGATAGCCGGACGGATGTGGTCTGCCGGCAGTTCGAGTACAGGCACGGGCCCTGCCAGTTGCTCCTTCCAATATCTGCTATCATCGCTATTTTCCAATGCGGCGAGTGTGTGTTGTTTCCAGATGGTATAGTCGCGGTACTGGATAGACAAGGGTGCGGGTGCAGGCTGTCCTGTTTCCGATGTATGATGGTTATAAAAAAAGAGTACTTCCTTCAGCAACACTTCTACCGACCATCCATCGGTGATGATATGATGCATATTCAGCAGGAACACATACCTGGCATCCCCCGTTTTCACCAGCTTGCAGCGTAATAGCGGGCCGTGTTGCAAGGAAAATACGAATGTAGTTTCGTACGCTATCATTTCCTGTATAAGCGCTTCCGTATCAGTCATGGCGCCAAGGTCAACATAACTGAAACGGAAGGTCCTGTCAGTGCCTGCCAGCACTTGTTGGCGCAATGCGCCATCTACCTCCAGAAAGGTGGTCCTCAGTGATTCGTGCCGCTTCACTACTTCTTCGAAGGCCTTTTCAAAAGCGGCGAGGTGCAGCGATCCGGAAAGCGTATATACAGCAGGTATATTGTACGCAGCTTGATTTTCTTCGAACAGATTCAGCACCCACATGCGCTGCTGTGCGTCAGAAGCAGGATAATGCTCCTGCTCTTCCACAGCGGTGATGCGATGTTGCTCATCAAAAGCAAACGGATATTTTTCGATATAGCTGATGAGATCATCCTTGTGGCGCTTCAGCGCTTCCATCAGGTCTGGAGAGAGGGCATCCTTGGCCGCCAGGACCCTCAGTTGTTTATCTTGCAGTGTGATCCGTACCTGTTGCTTCCGTAGGTCAGCAATGAGTTTTTCCATGTCAGTCTTTTTGGGTCGTTAATTGTTTAGAGGAAAAATTCTTCCACTTCGTTACCATTGTCCTGAACGGCAGCGGAAGTCCGCTCTCCTTTCATTTTGTCGATATAGCCTGCCAACAGGTGGATGGTAGGGTTTTCGAAGAAACGCCGGAGGTCTGTATTCACACCGGTTGTTCTGTAGATGCGGGCCATGATCTGGGTGGCTTTGAGTGAATGGCCGCCTATATCAAAGAAATCTGCGTGTATGCTTATCTTTTCGCGCATCAACACTTCGTTCCATATGAGTGCCAGGTTGTTTTCTGTTTCAGTAAGCGGTGCGGCATATTCCAGATCCGGTACATCCATCGGCGCCTGCAATTGGCTATAATCTATTTTACCGTTTGAGGTCAGGGGGAGAGCATCCATGTAGCGAAAGAATACAGGGATCATATAAACAGGCAGTCTCTCCCGCAGCCAGGACCGCAGGTCGGGTGTGCCGGCGCTTTCTGCGAGCACCACCCATGCTCCCAGCTGCCTGCGTTTGTCGGGGCCTGTGCCGGCCACTATTACGTTGACTACTGAAGGATGCTGCCGGATGGTAGTTTCTATCTCACCGGGTTCGATACGATAGCCTTCTATTTTCAACTGACGGTCTTTTCTTCCGCGGAAAACGATGTCGCCGGCGGGGGTCCACCGGCCCAGGTCACCTGTGGCATAGTATCGTTTGCCGTTGAGCAGCACAAACTTTTCCCTGCTCAGGCTTTCGTTATTAAGATAGCCGGAAGCAAGGCCTTCGCCCCCTACATACAGTTCACCATCAATGCCCACTGGCACCGGGCGACGCTGCCTGTCGAGGATCAAAGCCGAGGCATTGGATACGGGTTTCCCGATTGAAACGGGCTGATCGGGCGAAGTTATTTCGAGCACGGTGGTGATAACGCCATTCTCCGTAGGCCCGTAAGCGTTATAGATACGAAATCCGGGTGCAGCTGAGGCCATACATTTTCTGATATGGAATGTAGAGGCTTCTTCCCCCCCGGTAGCTATCCATTTCATCCATGCTCCAACTTCCGGCTGATGTTCTACCAGGAGGTTAAACAAAGCAGTGGCTACGAACATTTCACTGATCGCATGGCGCTGAATGTAGCTGGCAAGTGCTGTCAGGGAAATGACGGTTTCTTTATCCACCACATGCAGTTCGCCACCATGTAACAACGCATTGAAGATGCTGAAAACAGATCCGTCAAAAGCATAACCGGATGTCAGGAGAGAACGTGTTCCGGGACCGGACTGTGGCAAGGACTTTCCTGTCAGCAGCCTTACCATGGCTTTATGAGGCACCATAACGCCTTTCGGGATGCCGGTAGAGCCGGATGTATACATAATATAGGCGATGCTGTCCGCATCAATAGTCCTTGCAGGATTCATTTCTTCCAATCTTTCCGACCTCCTGATCAACTCATCGAGCGTTATTTCAGGCAGCAGGTGTCCCCATTCATTTCCGGCAGACGCTTCGTTTATCAGCAACGCCGGTCTGGTGTCTTCCAGCATATAACGGATACGCTGGTCCGGGAGCGCAGGATCAACAGGCAGATAGGTACAGCCGGCCTTCAATATAGCCAGAATGACGACGATCATTTTTTCGCTTCGCTCCAATTTCAGTGCGATGTTTTCCTTCTGCCCGATATGCAAGTCCTCCCGCAGCAAACGGGAGATACGGTTAGCCATGGCATTCAGATCCCGGTAGGTGACCTGCTTCTCTCCGTATACCAATGCAGTAGACCAGGGATATTTATCTGCTGTCACTTCAAATATATCTGCGGCGGTAGCGCTCGCGGGATAAGGGATTGATGTGTTGTTAAACTGTTTTACCACCAGTATTTCTTCCTGCGGTGTAATAAAATGTATCTGCTGTAAGGGAATATCGGCATGTACGCCTATTGCATTGATCAATTGCTTCAAATGCGCCGTCATGTTGATGATCTTATGCTTCATGAACAAGTCGGTATTGTATTGCAATTCGAGTGTCAGTGTTCCTGCCTCCTCCGTAAAGTTAAATGTGAGATGATATTTACTGACTGTTGCAGATAGTGCAGGGAAGGCTTCTACTGTCATGTTATCCGGCAGGGTAACGTCCTGATTTTGCAAAACCGGAAGCTGTAATGATACCAGCGTATCGAATATGGGAGAATGACTGAACACCCGGGGTATATCCAGGTCTTCCACCAGTTTATCGAAGTGATACGCCTGATGCTCGAAAGCCTCCATTGTGTGCTGTTTCACCTTTTTCAGCAGAGAGGAAAAAGTTTCTTCTTCCGATATTTTCACTCTCACCGGCAAGGTATTTACAAAGAATCCCACCAGCTGTTCGAGGCTCTCTGTATCGCGGCCGGATACCGGTATACCGACGACGAGATCATTTTGTGCGGTGTAATACCATAGCAACGCCTTCACTGCCGCAAGCAGTGTCATGAAGAGCGTAGCATCTTCCTGTTCGCTGACAGTCCGCAGTATTTTCGTTTCCTGTTCGCTGAATATGAGCTCCACAGCATCGCCATTAAAGGTTTGCACCTGTTGATAGGGAAAATCGACGGGCAACTCCTGTACCGGCAGATCGCCGCCCAGCTGCCCGATCCAGTAGTTTCGGTGTTTTTCGAGCCCGGCGCCCTGCAACTGCCTGTTTTGCCAGGCGGCATAATCTTTATACTGTATTGATAAAGGTGGCAATGCGGCATCCATCCCGTTTGTAAACGCGCAATAGTATTTCGTTAGTTCACTGATCATTAATTCCATGGACCATCCATCCGAAATAATGTGATGCATGGACAATACGAGGAGATACTTTTCCGGCGCGAGGCGGGCTAATTTCACCCGGAACAATGGCCCCTGCTCAAGATCAAAGGCTGTACCCATTTCATTCCTTACCAGCCGTGCCGGGTCAGCATCCCCGCTCAGGTCAAGTTGTTCCATATAAAAAAGCACGTCGTTAGCGGAATGTATTACCTGCCGGACCTCATCGTCTATCATCATAAAGGTGGTGCGCAGGCTTTCATGTCTTTCCACCAGTGCCCGGCACGCCTTCTCCAGCGCGGGGATATGCAATATGCCGTTGATGGAAAGCGGCGCCGTTATATTATAGATAGTCGTATTTTTTTCAAACTGGCTGATGATCCACAAACGGCGCTGCATGTGAGATACTTCATAATGCAGTGCCGGCGGCAGCGGAACAATGCCGGTGCTCATATCTGCTTCCTTTTGCACCACCAGCTCCGCTAATGCTTTGATGGTAGGATGATCGAAGAAAGTATGTATATTCAGCCGGACGCCCAGCGCTTTATGAATCCTCGATATAGCCATGACTACTTTGAGCGAATGGCCTCCCAGCCTGAAGAAATTATCGTTTATGCCAACATTGCTTACCTGCAGTACTGCTTCCCAGATTGCGGCGAGCTTCAGCTCTGTTACAGAAGATGGTGGTTCAAACAGCGTATTTTCAGTGGCCGATGTTCCAGGCACAGGTAATGCGGTCTTGTCTATTTTACCGTTAACAGTCAAGGGAATTGTGTCCAAAGGAATAATGTACTGTGGCATCATGGCGGCAGGCAGCTGTGTAGCCAACGCTGTTCTCAACGATTCAACGCCGGTATCTTTGGGTTTCATGACCACGTAGGCTGCCAGCGCATCTGCGCCTTCTGTATCCTTGCAGGCGGTGACAATACATTCCTGTACCCGGCTGCAGTCACTGATGAGCTGCTGTACTTCTCCGGGCTCTATACGGTGACCGCGGATCTTCAGTTGATCATCTATACGCCCGAGGTAGGCGATATTACCATCCGGCAGCCATAGCCCTTTGTCTCCGCTGCGGTACATCAGTGCAGCGGTATAGGTATTGGCGACAAAACGTTCTGCCGTCAGGTCCGGGCGGCCAATGTATCCTTTCGTGACGCCCGCGCCACCAATGCAGATCTCCCCGGGCATACCGGGAGCCTGTAGTTTTCCGGCTTGATCCATGATGAAAATGTCGGTGCCTGCAATGGCCTTCCCGATCGTAACGGTATGCGCGCCTCTGGGTATTTCCGCTATCATACAACCAACTGTTGTTTCCGTAGGTCCATACTCATTATAAACACGCATATCAGGGTTCAGGCTATGTAATATATTTACCTGTTCCGGCGTCAGCTCTTCTCCTCCAACGATTGCATGCATAATTGCCGTGGAAGAAATGGAGAGGTGCGGTAACAGGCTGATATGCGAAGGCGTCAATTTTATTGCGCGGATGTGGTTATGCGGATCAAAGATATCCCTGAGCATCTCTCCAATATCCCCTTCTCTCCAAATATAAAGGGTATCTCCCCGCATCAGGGTAGTGAAGATACTGGTAAGCGTAAGATCGAATCCCAGCGAGGTAAAGCAGGGAAAGTGAAATCCGGATCTATTATCGAAGTAGTATTGATTGGCCCATCTCAGGTAATAATTTATATTTCCCCGCGTAACAGCCACGCCCTTGGGATTCCCTGTTGATCCGGAAGTAAAGAGCACATAGGCCAGCTGATCCATATCTGTTGCCGGCAGGGTTGTAAAGGCGGATGCTTCCATTACCGGCAGCTGAATATCTGCTACAAATACCTCACCCCCGAAATTTTCCGTTGCGCGGAACATACCGTCAGCATCGGTCAATAAGACGCGTACACCTGCTTCCTTCAATATATAACGGATACGGCTATCCGGATATGCGGGATCTATCGGCAGAAAGGCCATGCCGGCCTTGAGAATACCCAGCAATGCTATTACAGCCCATTCCGAGCGTTGCATACAAACGGCTACCGGCTCATCAGGCGTGGTATGGGCTTGCAGCAGGTAGCTGGCCAGCCGGTCAGATAACTGCGCACAATTTTCGTAGGTAATACTGCGGCCTTCACATACCATTGCCGTTTGCAAGGGATGATGTGCCGCCTGTTGCGCAATGCGGGCGACCACATCTTCGAAAGGCTGCAAGATTTCCCTGGGCTGCGGTTGCAGTAACCTGTTACGTGCTTCGGGCGTTACCAGTTCTATATTGCCGATGCTGATTCCCGGATCATCCAGCAGTTGTTCCAATATAAACAGAAAGTGATCCGCAATACCCTGCATAGCGCTACGATCGTATGCGGCTTCATTATAGGAAAAAAGCAGGGTAAGCCGCTCACCCGGGATAATGGTGATGTACAGATCATACGTAGTTTGCTCCTGGCTGCCGGACAGCTCCAGTGCAGGTCTTCCCCAGTTATCACCTGTATCATCATCCGGTTTATTATCCACAGGGAAGTTTTCAAATCCGATGAAGTGATCAAACAAACCGTATTTCAGTTCAGCCGCCGTCTGTATCTCTGCCAGCTGTGACCACTGATAAACGTGTGATTGCAGCTGTTCATATTGAACGGAACGGCATAACGACACCAGGGAAGTTTGATTGTCTATCCGGACTCTTACCGGAATGACGTTGATGAACAGGCCAACGATGCTTTCAATATCCGGTATTTCAGGAGGACGGCCAGACACTACCGCACCGAATACGACATCCCGTTTCATCGTATATCGACCGAGCAGAATGGCCCACACTACCTGTAGCAGCGTATTGACAGTAAGCTGTTCATTGGCTGCCGTGTACGCAAGTGCAGCTGTTTTGTCGGCAGCAATGGTCAATACATGTTGTTCTTTTTTGTAGATGCCCTGGCTATTTTTTTTCTTGCCGGGCAAGCTGGCCAGTTCATCATAACCTGCGAGGTAATGCTTCCAGTAGCCCAGCGCCGCAGTCTGGGATTGCCGGGCGGCCCAGCTGATATATGTTTTGTAAGATATTGCCGGCGGCAGGTTCACTTCACGCCCCTGGCGGATGCTACTATAAATTTCGAGGCACTCATTTCCGAGCAAGGCGGAAGACCACCCATCCATAATGATGTGATGATAGTTCCAGATCAGCTCATACAAAGCATCCTGCAACTTCAGCACGGTGACACGCATCAACAAGTCTTTGCCGAGGTCAAAGCCTTTCTTTTTATCGGATGCCCTTAAAGCCTGGATGCTGGTATCCTGTTCTTTTTCACCCGACAGGTCGATAAAGGTGAAGTCAATATGCCTTTCTTTAAGGATTACCTGTACGGGCCGGCCGGCAGTTTCATCATCAAAAATCGCCCGCAGTATATCATGTCTTGCTATTAACAGATCAAAGCTCCGGCGTAGTGCCTCTACGTCAAACACGCCATGGAAGCGGTAAGAGAACTGCCGGAAGTAAGCATCGCTTTCGAGTCCCGTACGGCTGTGAAAGAACAAGCCCTCCTGCAAAGGAGAAAGCGGGTAAACATCCTGCGGCGCATATTTCTCTGCGAGCGCCTGCCGCTCCTCTGGTGTAAGGGTATGGAACGTATATTCCGGTATCACCGGACCGGTGGTTGCTCTTCCACTACGGCTATACAGTATATCCAGCAATGCAGCCTTAAATGCAGTGGATACACGGGCAACATCTTTTTTATCGAGACATTCCTTATCGTAATCCAGCTCCACCTGTAACTGTCCTTCGGTAATAACGGCCGTTACCTCCATCGCAAAGAAACGTTTATTATCCGGATGGCACTCAGCGCCCCTGTCTTCTGCGGCGAGCCCAAACGGTTCCTCACTCACAGCCGTATCAAATCTCCCGAGGTAGTTGAAACTCACTTGTACCGGCATGTCCAAATGGCTTCCGGTGAGATATTTCAGTATGCCATAACCGATACCTTTGCGTGGCACCTTATCCAGTGTCGCTTTTGTTTCCAGCAGCAGGCTAATGGGATCGCCTATACTGTCTATATTGATCACTACCGGGTAAATACTCGTAAACCAGCCCATCGTGCGGGAAACATCCATTCCCGGGATGATGTCTTCCCGGCCATGCCCTTCCAATGCCAATGCTATCATTTTCAGGTTAAATACCTGTGCCAGGCTTCTCGACAACGCCGCCAGCAATACGTCATTGGCAGTAGTGCCATAAAGATCATGCAAGCCGGCGCCGAGCAATTGCGTACTAGCTTTATCGAACGTAAATCCCAGGGTATCTCTTTCCGGTTGTTCACTGGAACTTTTCAGCGGGATCAGGGCTTGCAGGGCCATCCGCTCCTGTTCTTTCCAGTATGGCAGCTCCTGTAATATTTCATCATTGCCGGCGTACTCCTGCAGCCGGGCTGCCCATTGTATGTAGTCATCCGTGCAAGGCGAAAGCGAGAGGGCTTGCTGTTCATTATACTGTGTGGTGAGGGTGGCTATATCTTCCAGTAAGATCCTCCAGGATACACCATCTGTGATCAGGTGGTGCATCACCAGCAGCAGGCGGTCAGCATCAGGCAAATGATAGATACACGCCTTCAGCAAAGGACCTGTGGAAATATCAAGCGAAGCCTGGAGCTTATCGGCGTGCAGGCGCAGGCTTTCCGAAGGATAGGCCGTACCGCTGAGGTCTGCTTCTTCCAGTGTGAAGAAGCCCGGCTGTTCAGCATATTCCTGTACCCAGCCGCCGTTCTTCTGTTTGAAAACCAGTCTGAAAACATCATAATGAGCAGTGATCTTTTCAAATACCTTTCTCATCACGTCTGTTTTGAATTGGCCCCTGAGCATTACAGACTGGTTGAAATGATGCGGTGCGGCAATATCCGGCTGCGTCAGCAGGCGGGCCTGTATGGGCGTGAGCGGCGCGCTGCCAATATCATGCACACTCCTGGCAACGTGCGTCATCCCTTGCGCCTGTGCAATCAGATCAGCCAGACGGGGATAGGCGAAGATATCGAATACCTTTACGGTGTAGCCTTCTTTTGCCATGCGCGCAACTATCTGGATAGCGTTGATTGAGTCACCTCCCTTTCGCAGGAAATTATCGTTCAAGCTTACCGGTGAATACCGGAGCACTTCTGCCCACACACGCGCAAAAGCCTTCTCACGGTCTGTTTGCGGCAATCTTGTTTCATCTTCTCCTGTTACTGGCTGCATCCGGGGATCAGGTAACAGGGCGCCATCTATTTTTCCGTTTGGTGTTAAGGGAAAGTTTTTCATATGCACACAAACGGCGGGCATCATATATTCCGGCAACTGTAAAGCCAATATCTGCCGCAGATCCTGATCGTTGTAAACGGTACCGGTATAATAAGCGGCGAGATATACACCACTTTCGTGTTCACGGGCCATCACGACGGCATTGTCAATGCCCGGTGTTCCTTTCAGGACTTGTGCTGTTTCTTCCGGGTCTACCCTGTACCCTCTTATTTTCAACTGAAAATCTTTCCTGCCGATAAATACGATGTTACCATCCGGCAACCATCGCGCGAGATCACCCGTTTTATACAGGTGTCCGAATGCCGGTTGCCCGATGTATCCCTTTGCCACACCGGCGCCGGATATGCAAAGCTCTCCTGTTACACCTACCGGCACTGGCATATCCTGTTCGTTCAGTATATAGGCCGCGTTGTTGGCGATGGGGCGCCCTATCACCGGAAAGTCAGCAAAATGCGCCAGCGTATCTGCGGTAATTTCTTTAAAAACCGTACCAATAGTGGTTTCTGTAGGCCCATAGTGATTAATAAAACGGCACCGTGGCGCCAGTGATAAATATCTTTCGATATCGGGTACCCTGATCCGCTCCCCTCCCACAGTGATCAACCGCAGGGCAAATCTATCTATGTGTAAAGCAAGATCACTCTCGTTCACCAGCAGTGAAAGGTGCGAAGGCGTTAACTTGATATAGGTGATCTTCTCATTCTTCAGCGTACTGACAAGCATTTCAAGGTCCAGTCGTTCTGTTTCCGGCAGGAGGCAAACGGTGCCGCCGCTGTAGAGTGCAGACCACAGGGTAGTATAGGTAAGATCAAAAGCGACGGAAGAAAATACCAACGCTTTGTCCGAGTCAGTGATGCTGAATGAGGAAGAGAACCAGGAGAGATAATTGGACAGGTTACCATGCGTAATCTCTACGCCTTTGGGGATGCCGGTAGTGCCTGAGGTATAAATATTGTAACAAACCTCTTCCCTGCCAACGGCAATGGCCGGATTCGTATATGCGGCAGCGTTAAGCCGGCTGAACAACCCGTCAGCGGGCAATACCGGGCATTTCAGGGCGGATGTGAACATGCGGTTGGTGATAATACATGCAGCCTTGCTGTCTTCCAGTATAAACTGCAGACGTTTCAGAGGAATGCCGGTATCCAGCGGTATATAGCTGCAGCCGGCCTTTAGTATGCCGATCAATACCACCAGCATATCTATAGAGCGGGGCAAGGCCACGGCTATTTTATGCCCGGGCTGTAAATGATGCTGATGAAGCAGGCAAGCTGCCAGCCGGCCGGCTTTGTCATTTAACTCGCTGTAGGTATATCGGGCCTCTCCAAGGGTCACAGCTATACGTTCTCCTGAGCGTATGGCATGCTGTTCCAGCGATTCCAGCAAAGTAGCTGCAAGCGGCAACGGAGGCTGCGATCCGCTGTATACATGCATAATGGTGCGTTGCTCCTCCGGATATAAATCCAGCAGCGCCGAAATAGTCACTTCATTATCTGCTGCTATGCGAAGCAACATATTCCGCATGGACTGCTGCAGGCAATTGATCGCTTCCCGGGGTATATGCTGCGGTTCATAGTAATAGTGAAGTGCCAACCCTGACGCATGGCGCCATGCAAAGATTTGTAACAGGAACCTGTCCGAAAAGCTGTACAGATGATCAATGTGGTTGTTGTGCCATTGCATCACATCTGCAAAAGAGAACCCAGCCCTGAAGAAGTTGTATTGCCCGCGTAACAACTGTGTCGCTTCTTCCAGCAGGAAATTGTCCTGCCACTGCCTCATCTCTTCCAGCTGCTCGCCGAGCCGGCAGATAAAATCCGTTACGGGCAGGTTCGCCTCTACTGTCAAACGCAGGGGCAGCGTTTGTGCAAGTGGCCCATTTATCCCTTCAAATGCTTCATAGCTGCGGCATGGCTCCACTACGCCGACGACGGGTGCGATATTGTCGCCATGCCGGAATAACACCAGGTACCAGCAGGCCATCAACAGTGACTCGAGTGGAACATGGCTGGCATGGCAACAGGCTTGTAGTTTTTCGAGGCAATCATGATCGATATCCGTTTGCAGGACGCCCGGGTGAGCCGGCGGTTGATGCAGGCGCTGCGACTGAAAGGGATACGGGGCTCTCATGTTTTCCCGGAGGTGCTGGTATTGCCAGAAAGCGGCCGCATCTTCCTGTGGCTCTGTTAACAACTGGTTATGCCATTCAGAGAATTGAATAAACTGCGGCGGGTCATTTTCCGCTACCGGCTTTTCTGCCGGTATCAGTTCCTGCAAAACATTTTTCAGGGAAGCCAGATCGCCTGCAGTAGCGGATACCCCCAGCAGTAGCAGGCCCTGATCTTTTCCCGTGATCAGCAACTCAGCAGCAATGGCGGCATCAGGATCATTCAATGCACATATCATAGCATGCCTGTGTTGTGCGATCTGCATCATTTGCTCAGCTGCAGGCAAGTGCTCAAGAGATATTACTGACAGCTCAAAGCCTGTATATTGCCGCACTTGCTGACAAACAAAATCCATCCCCAGCTCCTTTATGAATACAGTCCTGAAAATATCGTGTTTCCTGATGATCTGTTTCAGCTGCATTTGCAGCCCGGTAATATCCGGTTGATGGATGCGAACGGAGCATACATGCGCCATTCCTTCCATCCCTGCTGCTTTTAAAGCCATCAGCCTTCTCTGTACAGGCGACAACTGGTATATGTTGTTCATCTCTTTCATACGGTAATCGGATTAAACATGGCCACCACAATTTTTCGGTTTCCTTCAAAGGGGTTGCGTCCGTGCGCCATCAGCATATTATCCAGTAGCAGCACGTCACCTTTCTTCCATTGGAAAACTATTTTGCAATGTTCGAAGGCGGCGGCAATTTCGGCTATGGTTTCTTCTTCGATAGGCAGGCCGTTTCCATAATAAGTATTGAATGGCAGTTCGGATTCTCCTCCTAAAACCTGACGCATGGTATCTTCCATCAGCCATTCATTGTAAAAGTAACCGTGATTGAACCATATTTCTTCTTTTGTGAATGGGTGCCGGAGCACAGCGGGGCGGTCCCACCGGGTACGGAGGTGATCGTCGCTTATCCAATTGTAGTCAATACCTGTATCAGCAAAATATTGTTCTACTGTGCTTTTATCATCTGTCTGAAATACCTGTTGCCAGGAGAGGCCGACTCCGTTTCTCATATTCCTTACGTAACGCACACCGTTGGCGGCGAAGCGGTCTTTCGTTTCCTGCCGCAGCTGTTTCCACACTTGCCGGACATCGGCTATCGGTGTTTCACCACCGGCTGTTGCCGGGGTAATACAGCAGAACATAATATTCAAGGGCCACTGCATGGAATACGACAGCTCGTTGTGCATATGTATAACCTGGTGATGGGGATGGTCAGTAGAAGTATACAACTGTCCTGTGATAGCGCTACGCGGAGAAGTCTGATCAAAATACCGGAGTTGTTTTCCGTCGAAGCTGTCAGCAACTTCCTGTACACGTTCCGGCGTATCGATGTTGAATCCGCGGAACAAGATGCCTCCGTATTGTCGCAGCGATTCATCCACCTGCGCCCGGTTATTTTCTATCCAGTAGTTCAGCTTTACGCCAATGACAGTGCTTTCCACCAATTTAACGGAGGAAGCTCCATTGGAAAGCAGGGATTCATTCACCATGGAGGAAACCGTGGCAGGCTGCGCTTTTGCCTGGAAGAATTTTTCCAGGTTCTTCTTCCTGGCTTCGTTCCTATTCATGTTAGTGGCGTTTTTATGTTCAACAGTTAATTCGTTTATGATGGTGGAAATGCTGGTATGCATGTATTGCGGCAATTGATGCATTAACCGGGAGAAGGTGCCGGATATGAGCCTGGCGGTATGATCGCTGAATAGCCCTTTGTTGAAAGAGCTGCTGCATCCGATCTCTCCGTTCGCATCTTCCCAGGCGTGTACCCACAGATCGGCTTTCACAGTACGGGCACCCTCTGCATAGGCTTCTATTGTATAGTTGCTTTGTTCGTAGATGGCCACGGCTTCTCCCGGCCCGATCGTATTCAACCATGTAAATCCGACATCAAAAAGCGGCAGGCGTCCCGGATGCCGTTGCGGTTGCAATGCCTTCAACAGCAGATCGAAAGGATAGTCCTGATGATTGAACGCATCCAGGGTATTCTCCTTTACCTGGTGCAATAAAGCTGTCCATTCCTTTTGCGGGTCGATCCTGTTTAGCAATGCCAGCATGTTCATATAGCAGCCTATCTGTCCTTCCAGATCCACATGGGTCCGTGCAGCGACAGGCGACCCGATCACCAGTGTTGTTTGCGCAGTAAACCTGTATAGCAGCACGTATATGGCCGACTGCAACACCATGAACAGGCTGGCACCGGCGGCGGCGGCCATAGACCGGAGTTGATCCGCCACATTTGATGGAATGGTAAACCGCAGGTCGATGGCATCAAATGTTCTGTGTTCCTGCCTGGGATAATCGACGGGCAATTGCAGCAGCGGTATTTCAGCAGAAAATTTGTCGAGCCAGTACCTTAGCTGTCTTTCAGCTGCCTGGCTTTCGAGGAACTTCAGTTGCCATACAGCATAATCCCGGTACTGTAATTTCAGGGGCGGAAGGGTAGATGTATTTCCCTTGCAGCAACTGTCGTAGAGCATGGTCAGCTCTTTCAGGAAAATATCTTCAGACCAGCCGTCGGAAATAATGTGATGCAGTACAAACAGCAGCAGGTATTTCTCTTCTTCTACCTGTAACAAATCTACTCTGAACAGCATCCCTTTTTTCAGGTCGAAAGGCTGCCACAGCAATAATTCTGCCTTTTCCCTTATTGCATCTTCCGTTGCACCGCGCATGCCGGTAATGGTGAGATGTGGCTCCATCTGTTCGACGGGCAATATTTTCTGTGAGGGAACACCATCGACATCAATAAAAGCTGTCCTTAATATTTCGTGCCGCCCGGCCAGCAGGTATAGTGCCTGCCGGAGTGCGGCAGCATTCAGGCGGCCGTTGAAAATATACTTCATGGGCATGTTGTAGGCCATATTGCCTTCGTACAACTTTCCGGATACCCATATCCGTTGTTGTGCGTGCGACAGCGGATAAGTTGCGGCTTCCGGCGCCCGGTCAATATGTAAATCCGTTTCCACAGGCAAGGTTGCCAGGTGGGCTGCCAGTTTCCTGACGGCGGGATACATGAAAATATCCTTCAGTGAAACACGCAACCCCATGTCGTGATAAATGCGGGAAGTTATCTGAATAGCTTTGAGGGAATGGCCACCGTTCCTGAAGAAATCTGCCAATACACCTAATCCATCCTTTTCCAGCACTTGCTCCCAAATGGCCAGCAGTTTACTTTCCAGCTCACTTTCAGGTGGCGCATATTGTTTGCTGCCAGGTGAGCCGGTTGGCGCCGGCAATGCTTTCCGGTCTACCTTGTCACTCAGGTTCACGGGAAACGCCTGCATAAATACAAAGTATGAGGGCCACATGTAGTCGGGCAACCTGGCAGCCAGAAAATCCTGCAAAGCATCCGCTACTGCCTGGTCTTCCATTTCTGTCCGGCTTTTTATGACATATGCTACCAATGCTTTCCCGGATGGCGGGATGTTCTTCATCTCCACAACGATATCCTCCACCCATTCATGTACACGGCATATCATTTCAATTTCCGCCACTTCCACTCTGAAACCGCGCACCTTGATCTGCATGTCGGTACGTCCGCAGAATTCAAGGTTGCCGTCGGCCAGCCAGCGGCCAAGGTCTCCCGTGCGGTAGATGGTTTCTCCCAGTGTACCTGCAAATGAATTGGGAATGAATACTTCACTGGTTTTTTCCGGCAGATTCCAGTACCCGGCGCCCACCCCGATACCGGACACACAGATTTCGCCGTAATATCCGAATGGCAGCAGTTGCCGGCGACTATCAAGCAGAAAAATATTAAGATTGGGCAAAGGCCGTCCGATGGGTACTTTCAGGGTATCTGCAGGCAAGGCATCTGCAATGATGTATTGTGTGATATCGTCTGAAGCTTCAGCGGGCCCGTAACCATTCAGTATGCCAACATGAGGGTACAATGCACGCCATTTATTTACAACAGCGGGCGTTACTTCTTCGCCCACAATCATCATCCACTGCAGGTGCTTTAAAGCAGGGCGGCGTTGCGGGTAGTATTCCAGAAACGATATCAACCCCGCGAGATATGATGTTACAAATTCTACGATACTCACTTCCCGGCTTTCCATTACCGCCAGCAGCTGGTCATAGCGCTGAATATCTTCTTTGTCGATAATTACACAGGCGCCGCCGCGAAGCCATGGCGCCATGAATTGCCACACCGAAATGTCGGAGGAGATATTAGCGCTCTGCAAAAAGCGGAAACCGTCAGCAAGCGATAGTTCCTGGTATTCCGCCAGTATATGATTCACTGCTCCGTCGTGGCGCAAGATCGCACCTTTAGGTTTTCCGGTGGTGCCGGATGTATATACCATGTAAGCCCAGTCTTCCGGCAATATGCGGACATCCGGATTATTTTCCGGCATGCCGTTGAGCTCCTGGCTGTCGGCGACTTTCAGCGCCAGCATATTTTCCAGCAGTCGCCTGTCTGTTTTTAATTTATCTGTCGCAAGCAACAGTTTGACGCCTGTGTCTTTAAAAAATGCAGGATCCGTTGTTATCATCTGCGCAGCCGTTATCAAGGCAAAAGGGGTGCTATCCTGCAATTGCAGCTGTATGCGGACTTTCGGATGCTGCGGATCCAAGGGTACATATACGCCGCCGGCCTTAATGATACCGATGATGGCGCATGCGAGGTCCGCGCCTCTTTCGAGATACACGCCAACAAAATCGCCCTTCCGGATGCCATGGCGCAAGAGCAGGTGTGCTATCCTGTTGGCTGCAGTATTCAGGTCACGGAATGAAAGCACTGTTGCACCATGTATAACGGCCGGGGCTGCGGGAAATTTCTCCACTTCCCTTTCAAACAGTTCATGGATGGTATGGCGATAGTCCGGCGCCCTTTCGGAGTAGTTCAGCTCATACAGCAATAGCTCCTTCTCCGCTGGCGGTATATAGTCCAGCGCCGTAATCCGGGTGTGGGCATGCGCTACCACTTCCCGCATTAACAGCTGCAGATGTACTATCATCCTGTCGATGCGCGCTGCAGAAAAAAGATCGGTATTGTATTCGATGCATACTGCCAGTGCGTTATCATACCCTGTAAAATCGAACGACAGGTCCAGCTGGCTGGTATTACCATCTATCGGCAAGGGAGTTGCGTGTATCGGTGCATCTTCCGGAAAGCCGCCTGCGAGATAGGCGTCAGGATTGAAGCTGAGTAATACATCAAAAACGGGAGACCGGCTCGTATCCCTGTAGTCGCTCACCTCTTTCACCAGTTTATCAAAGGGATAGAGCTGGTGCTCATATGCTGACAATACAGTTTCACGGGTTCTTTTCAATATCGATAGAAATGAATCGTCTTCCTGTATTTTCGTACGCAATACAATTGTATTTATATAAAAGCCCACCTGATCTTCCAGTAACTTGTCCGGGCGCGCTGCTACCGGTGTGCCCAGGACGATATCCTGCTGGTTGGTATAGCGGAAGAATAAGGTATTCATCAAGGCCGTTAATCCCATAAAAAGGGTACAACCTTGCTCCTTCAGCAGTGCTGCAAATGCCAGGGAAGTATTCACCGGGAATTGTGCTGATACCAGGCGGCCGTTAAATGTTTGGGCAACAGGTCTGGTATAATCTACCGGGAGGTCCAGCACCGGCAGATCATCTCCCAGTAATTTTAGCCAGTAGTCCCGGTGCCGTTGCATTTCTCCGGATTGCAGCCATGTTTCCAGCCACATAGTATAATCCCTGTATTGTATGGGCAGCTTATCGGAAAAACCAATGCTGCCGCCTGTTTCCTGGCGATAAAACCGGATCAGGTCTTTCATCAGCACTTCTATCGACCATCCATCACTGATGATATGATGCATCACAAACAACAGGTAATACTGCTGCGCCGATCTCTTCCATAATCCAATCCTGAAAAGCGGTGCGGTATCGAGTTGAAACGGCAGATCCCTGAATGCCTGCAGCTTTTCCATCATTTCTCTTTCCTGTAACGATTCATCACTATAATCTGTATAGAAGAAATACCCGTTAATATCTGGCAATACGACCTGGCGGGGCTCATCTGCGATTTCCCGCAGCGAGGTACGCAGGCTTTCGTGCTGCGATACCAGCAGGGCCAGCGCCCTGCGGAATGCAGCAATATCAAGGCTATCCGGGAACTGGTAGCCAACAGCGATGTGATAGGCCGGTGCATCGCCGATAAGTTGCTGCAGTAGCCAAAGCCTTTGTTGCGAATGGGAACAGGGATAATGGTCCTGTTCTTCAAAAGCGGCCACCGGAAGGCGTTCGCCCGATCCGTTCTGAAGCCAGGCGATCACTTCGGCCTTGCGGGATCTCAATTCCGCCAGCAGCGCATCATTCTGCGCTCCCGCCTTTGGCATCATAACCTGCAAGCGGTTATCACCGGTCAACCTGATAAAGGTATCCTGCTCCATCAGTTGACCTATCAGCTGGTCTATGCTCATAAATCAATTATCTTAAATGCGGCGTCATCACCGGCGGTCATTGTGCCGGTATGCATCCATTTACGTTTTCCTATCTCTTCTGCCAGCAGCTCGATGGTAGGGTTTCTGAAGATATCACGGGGAGTGATATTGACCGGCCCTTCATTTGAAATACGGGTAACGAGCAGCGATGCCTTCAATGAATGGCCACCCAGTTCAAAGAAGTTATCGAATATGCTGACAGGAGAAATCCCCAATACCTGTTCCCAGATATTTACCAGCATTTGTTCTGTTTCGTTACGGGCAGCCTGATAATTGGCGGTCTGCAATGTCCCTGGTGGCGGCAGTGCCGCCTTGTTGATCTTTCCGTTGGAAGTAAGGGGCAATGTATCCAGCAGTATAAACTGCGCCGGTAACATAAAATCAGGCAGCAGATTTAACAGGTATCTTTTTACATCGGCAATAACAGGTATTTTGCCTTCCTTGCCGACAATATAGGCGATCAGCGATCTATTGCCTTGCTCGCCGGTGAATACAGTCACCGCGGCATTGGCCACTTCCGGATGATGCAATAAAGTTTGTTCTATCTCTTCCAGTTCTATGCGGTGCCCTCGTATTTTCACCTGCTCATCTTTTCTTCCTATGAATGCCACGGTGCCATCGGGTTGCCAGAATCCGATGTCTCCGCTGGCGTATACCCTTACGGGCGCGTCGAGGTAAAGCACACCGAACTTCTCTTCTGTGAGGTCGGGCCGCCGGTGATATCCGCGGGCCAGTCCCCTCCCCGCCAAATAGATCTCTCCCGGAACGCCTACCGGTACCAGTTGCCGGTGAGCATCCAGAATATATACCTGGCTTCCGGAAACAGGATACCCCAGCGGGATACTGAATTCGAAGTCCTGATCGATCTGATAGCAGGCAGAGAAGGCAGTATTTTCCGTAGGACCGTAACCGTTAATAATGCGGAGGCCTTTGGCCGCAAAGAGGTTCCGTATCCTGGCGATGTGTGCCGGCGATAATTTCTCACCGCCTACCAGCAGGTACTTCAATCCGGAAAATATATCAGGTGCAGTATCTGCCAGCTGATTAAACCAGGAGGTGGTGAACCACATGGTGTTAATAGCATTTGCAGTTAAACATTCCTTTAGCAGCGACTGATCCAGGAGCTCGTCGCGGGAAAGCAGGAATAATGTTCCACCGTTGAGCAATGCGCCCCATATTTCGAAGGTTGATACATCAAACGAAATGGCACAGGTGGGCAGTATTCTTGTCTGCTCATTTAATTCAATATAATTAGGATTTATTACCAATCTTATAATACCGTCATGCGACACCATCACACCTTTGGGCGTGCCCGTGGTACCCGAGGTATATATGATATAAGCCAGATCATCTGCTTTATTCACCAGCGGAGGTTCATGGGTAATATCGCCCTGGAGCGCATCTGCGATATTGATCAGCTCCTGATCCGGGAGTATCAGGCCCTCGCGGTATCCGCAAGCAATAGCTATACCCGCGCCGGACTCCGTGGCTATCATCCGCAATCTTTCAAGCGGGTAGTTAAGATCTACCGGCACGTAGCAGCCACCAGCCTTCAGAATGCCCAGCATACCAATGATCGTCTCCGCTGAATGAGTGCCCAACAATACTACCGGCGTATCCCGCCTTATGCCCTTTTGTATTAATAAAGCCGCCAGCTGGTTTGCTTTCGTGTTAAGCTCCAGGTAAGTCAGCGACCGGCCTTCCGCCACCAGCGCGGTATTGCCAGGCAAACGCCGCACCTGATAAAGGAATTGCTCCACAACAGAACCGGCAGCGGTCTCACCAGGACCAACATCATTAAACGTTACCTGTACGTTCTTCACTTCTTCGGCAGACATAACATCTTTGGTATGAATTACTTCTTTCGGATAGGTGACCAATCTATAAAGCAAGCGGAGGTAATATTCTTCCAGCCGTTTAATTTCTGCATTTGTATATAGTCCTTTAACATAGTGGAATGAGATCGTCAGGCTGTCGTAATACTCTATCATAATATCGAACAGCGTGTTGCTTACGCCAAATCCTCTGGAGGCTGAGCTCAATTCCATGCCGGCTTCCGCCTGCTCATACACATGAAAATTCAGGTAGCTGAAGAAAACATCGAACAGTGGGTTCCTCTCTGCGGACTTCTCTCCCGCCGCTTGTACGATATCTACCAATGGCAATTTGTCGAACCCTTGTTGCAGGTCGCTGGCCTGCTTAACCAGGTCGAGTATTTCGCGGGCATACAGCATCTTGTCAAATTTCACGCGGAATGGTACAGAGTTCAGAAAGCAACCCAACATTTTTTCTGCGTCTTCCAACTCCGGCCTGCCGTGGCACAGCACGCCGATGGTCAGGTCCTGCTTGCCGGTGGTCAATTGCAGTAGACAGAGGTATGCCGCCAGGCAGATATGTTTCAGGCTCATTTCATTTTGCTGCGCAAATTCCAGTAAAGCCATTTCCAGTTCTTTCTCCGGATAAAAGTAGTGGTAGTCTTTTTCCATCACATCAGCTGTGGCAGCCTTTCTGTCAAAGGGCAGTGGCAGCCGCTCATATCCATCCAGCTGTGTGGCCCAGAATTGCCTGACAGCCGGCGCCTGTTTGTATCGCCATTGATCTGCCACGAAATCTTTATAGGAACAATGCAAAGGTTCCAGCTTCAAAGGCAGATCTTTCCGGATCGTTTGATAGACCTGGCTTATTTCTGTGAGGAATACCGCATCACTCCATCCATCCATGATAGCATGGTGGCACCCCAGTAACACAGCGTGCCGGGATGCAGACAATTTAAACACTACAATTCTCCACAAACCGAACACTTTCCAATCCAGCCCTTGCCGGAGATCATCATTCATAAAATCCTGCATATATGACTGCTGCTGGTCTCCGGGCAGATGGTCAAGATCGTGATAAAAGATTTTTTCAGAGAGATCCAGAGAGCTGGCCACAACGATGGCAGGTGATTCAAAAGCATCAAGATAGAAGGCAGCCCGGAAGATACCATGCTTTTGAACAAGCCTGGCGATCGTATCCCGCAGCGCATCCAGGTCAAAGGCATCATCCCTGATCTCAAAAACCACGTGATTATGATACATGAACGGGTCCGCGAGGTTGTGATAGAACATACCAGCCTGTATGTCGCTCATAGGATAAAGGTCTTCATATGCACCCAGGCCCAGCTTTTCCACAACGCTTTGCTGTCGGGCTTGCCAGTCGGTCAGCGCCTGGTACGCTGCTGCTGCCGGCGGAAGGTCTACCGGCTCATCTTTCTGTCCGACGACAAAAGCAGCCAGCGTTTTGACGGTTTGATTGGCAAAAATATTATTGATCACCAGGTCCAGATCCAACTCCTTGTTCAACTTGCTCACCAGGGTGATAGCTTTAATGGAGTCACCGCCCAGAGCAAAGAAATTATCATGGATGCCGATCTTTTCTTTTCTCAACACTTCACACCATATACCGGCCAACTGCTCTTCCAGTGGGCTGACGACCATATCGGCAGCGCTGGATTTATGGATAATACTATCAGGCGGCGGCAACAATTTGCTGTCTATTTTACCGCTGAGAGATAATGGCATCTCTTCGATCTGCATCAGGCAATGTGGTATCATATAAGCCGGAAGCGACTTTTCAAGATGTTTTTTAATCGCATCTGTCACCAGTGGCGCACCTAAATTTTTCCTACCGGTATAATAAGCACAGAGAAATTTTTCGCCCTGTTGTTGTGGATCGGCTACTGCCAGCACCACCGCTTCTTTGATATCCGGGTACTGCATCAATGCCTTCTCTATTTCGCCAGTCTCTATGCGGAATCCCCGGATCTTTACCTGGTCATCCACCCGGCCTCTGAATTCGAGGTTGAGATCAGCTGTCCATTTTACGATATCTCCCGTTCTGTACATCTTGCCTTCGCCAAAAGGATCATCGATGAATCTGGCGGCAGTCATTTCTTCCCTATTCAGGTATCCTCTGGCTACGCTGTCCCCGGCTACACACAATTCGCCGGTAAAGCCCACAGGCACGGGTTGCAGGTATTCGTCCAGTACATACAATCGGGTATTATACAGAGGCTTTCCGATAGGTACAGAACTATAGGTCGACTCCGTTGATATGTTATTATCGCTGACAAAGAAGCTGGCCACCACGGTTGTTTCTGTTGGCCCGTATGCATTTACATAGGTAAGATGCGTTTTCCATTTCTTTTCCAGTTCGAAGTTACTCGCCGATCCGCCTGTGAAAAGTATACGTAAACTGTGTATATTCTCCGGGTTGAGATGTTGCGCATAGATGGGAGGCAACAGCGCCATCGTGATATTGTTATCATTCAGGTATTGCTCAAACCTGCTATACTCCTGAATAACGGCTAATGAAGGCATATACAGGGTGGCGCCCGTCAGCAACGCAGTAAAAATTTCGAATACGGATGCGTCAAAGCCCATGGTGGCGAATTGCAGGATATGATCTGCATTGGTTAGACCAAAAGTGTGGCTGGTATTAGCCACGAGATTGAGCACACCGCGATGTTCAAGCATCACCCCCTTTGGTTGTCCGGTGGTAGCAGAGGTATAAATGATATAAGCCAGATCACCGGGAACGTTTACCTGTCCGAGGTTTTCAGTGGGTCCGGTGAAGATACTTTTATCATCCAGCATTATCCACTCCGTATCACTGAACTCCGGCATGGAAAAAATGCGGAGAAAGGTATCGTTCATCGTGGAAAGTACTATTACTGCATGGGCATCTTCCAGGATGTATGCGATCCTCTCCGTGGGATGGTTGCTATCAATCGGTAAATAACAGGCGCCGGCTTTCAGAATGCCCAATATTCCGATCACTGTTTCCACGGAGCGGTCTGCGAGAATGGCCACAGGCTGGTCTCTGCATACACCTTTGCTTTTCAGGAGGTGGGCCAGCTGGTTCGCTCTTTTGTTCAACTCCATGTAGGTGAGTACTTCATGCCCGCCTTGTACGGCTGGCTGCAAAGGCTGTACGGCCACGAGTTCTTCAAAAATCTGGTGTACAAGTGCTTCCTTCCGATATTCCAGGGGCCCTTTATTACCGGCTTCGATAAGATGATTTTTTTCTACGTTGCCGAGCAGCGGCAGCATACCTAATGTCGTACAACTATCCTTTACAATAGCGGCGGCCAGCTGCTGGAAATGCCTGGCCATGTTTGCGATGGTCGTTTCCCTGAACAGATCGGTACTGTATTCAAAAGTGAAATAGAGGCGGCCGTCTTTTTCGATTCCGTCGAGATGCAGATCCAGCCGGGCAGACAGCCGTTCCTTGCCGGTATATGGCGCAACATCAAGCGCTATCGGAGCGATGCCGGAAACATCCATATTCTGAAATCCCATAGAGATATCGAATACCGGGTTGCGCGATGTATCCCTTGGTACGTTAATATCCTGTACCAACATATCGAACTGGTAGTCCTGGTTCTCCAGTGCCTCGGCAAATATTTCCCTTATCTGTTTCAGATATACGTCAAAGGGCATATCCATTCCGGGCTGCGATTTTATGATCAGTTTATTGATGAACATACCCACTACCCCGTTCAGTTCGGCGCGTGTCCTGTTCGCCGTATCAGAGGCAATGATCAGTTCATTTTCGTTCGTGTACCGGAACAGCAGTGTTTTAAACATGGCTACCAGCAATACATAGAGGGTAGCGCTATTGGCTGCGGCGAGTTGTTTCAGGCCTGCCGTCAACTGTTCATCCATTTGGAAGAGAAAGGTATCCCCCTTGAATGTTTTGATCCTGGGCCGCGGAAAATCAGCGGGAAGGTCGAGCACGGGCAAAGGCCCCTTGAATTTGTCCAGCCAGTATCTGCGCTGTTGCTGGAACCATTCTTTATTCAGTTGTTGCTGTTGCCAGACAGCGTAGTCTTTATAGTGAAGGGCTACGGGCGATAATCCGAGGCCGGCATAGAGCGCAGCAAGCTCTGTGTTGAGCACCTCTTCGGAGATACCGTCAGAAATGATATGGTGCTTATCCTGCAACAGCAGATGAACCTGCTCTCCGTTCCGCTGAATCCTGATCAGCTTTGCACGGAAAAGTGGTGCGACAGAAAAATCAAAAGGCTGCATAAATGCGGCAACGGTATTATCCAGTTCTTCATCTGTCAGCGGCCGTTCATCCCTGACCTCATAGTCTAAATGAAAGTTGACCGTTGGATGTACTACCTGTACCAGTTGGTCGTCCAGCAGGTGAAAGGAAGTTCTTAACGCTTCATGACGATGAACCAGCTGCCGGAAGGCATGCGCAAGCCGTTCAACATCCAGGTGTCCTTTCAACCACAGCGCTTGCGGCAGGTTATACACGATTGTAACCGGATCAATCTGATACATGGTAAACATCCGCTTCTGTGCGGAAGACAAGGGATAGTTAGCCATAGAAGGAGCCGGTGTTATCCTTTCTGCGTCCATCCCTTTCATTCCTTTCTCCCTCAATCTGGATTTCAGCATCTCCCGCTGATCTGCGGACAGATTCTTCAATTCGTCAAAAATATTTGCCATTGTGAGAAGTGATTAACAATTAATAACGGTCATTAATTATTGCAGGCTTTCCGATTCATCCGCTGTTTTATCCAGCGCTTCCTCGAAAAGATGTTTTTGTTCTTCATAAAAGCCGAGGATGATATCACACTGCTCCCTGATGGTGGGGCTGAGGATAAATCCTGTCAACCTGATATCTGTAAAAAATCGTTCATTCATCAACGCCAGCATATTCACGGCCCGGAGGGAATTGCCACCGGTCTCGAAGAAATTATCTGTTACCCCGAAAGCGCTTGTCTTGAGCACTTCCTGCCACAATTCGTGCAGGGCCGTCTCCAATTCATTGGCGGGTGGTTCATGTCTTAAAGCTTTGAGCTGCCCTGCTTCTTTTGCAGAGGGCAAGGCCTTACGATCCACTTTGCCGTTGGCTGTCAGCGGAATTGTTTCCATGCTCACAAAATATTGAGGCACCATATAGAACGGTAGCTTGTCTATCAGGAAATTCCGCAGCGCGGATATGGCAGGCGCGGCTTCTTCTTTTACCGGGGTATAATAGGCGCAAAGGTATTTCTCATGTATATTGTCAGTATCGCTTTCAGCGATCAATACAGCGTTATCCACAGCAGGATGTTGCATCAGCGCATTCTCTATTTCCTGCAGCTCAATGCGGAATCCGCGGATCTTTACCTGGCTGTCTTTTCTGCCGCCGAAAGCAACATTGCCATCCGGTAGCCAGCGGACCACATCTCCCGTCTTGTACATTCGCTGTTTGGCAGAAGAAAATGGATCGGGCAGAAAACGGCCGGCGGTAAGATCATCCTTGTTGATATATCCCCGGGCCACACCCGCACCGCCAATATATAATTCGCCCCATACCCCTATGGGAACAGGCTGCATCATGCTATCCAGGATATAGTAATAAATGTTGTCCAAAGGTCTGCCGATGGGCACTGTTGCACCATATTGAATGTCACCTTCAAAGCAGGAGGAGTCGATGGCTGCTTCAGTTACACCATAACTGTTCATCACCCGCGCTGCAGGCACATACCTGCTACGGAGCGACAGGTAATCTGCTGTGGCGAGTACGTCGGCACCTACGACAATGGTACGCAAAGACGCGTTACCAACACCGGCTGTCATCATTTGCTGCATGATACTCATGATAACCGCAGGCGTAGCCTCAATAATATTTACCTGGTGTTCCAGTATGGCGCGGTAGTAAACATAGATATCAAAGTTCCGGCTGTCGGCGATGATCATTTTACCGCCATTTGTCAATGCACGGCACCAGTCGCCCGTAAACACATCAAATGCGATATTGGCAACGGAGAACAAAACCGGTTTAACCAGATCCAGCTGGTATTTTTTCCTCCAGCTCAAGGTAATATTCAGCAGGTTCCGGTGCTCCAGCATCACCCCTTTAGGCATACCTGTAGAGCCTGATGTATAGATAATATAAACCAGTTGGGCAGGATCAATTTTTATGACAGGGAGTGCTGCGGAGAATTTTTCAATCTGCGGCCATGCAGCTTCCAAAGAGATCACATGCCGCCCGTCCGGAAACGTATAATCGCTATCCGTTATAACAACCCCGACAGCTGCATCCTGCAACATATATTGCACTCTTTCACGTGGAGAAGCTGGATCAATGGGCACGTAAGCCCCGCCTGCCTTGATAACGCCGAGCATGCTCACTATTACGTCAACAGCACGTTCCATCAAAACAGCTACCCGTACTTCTGTCTTCACACCTTTTGTTATCAGGTAATGCGCCAGTTGACTGGACCGCTCATCCAGCTGCCGGTAGGTAAGTGTTTGCGTATTGAATACAAGCGCGGTCGCTTCCGGATATTGCGAGACCTGTTCTCTGAACAGATCCAGCACGGTCAGTTGCTGCGGGTAAGTTCCGGATGTTCCCCTGAAAGCAGTCAGGAGTTGTACGCTTTCTGCGGGTGTGAGCATTTCCATGCGGCCCAACGGCATATCCTCATGCTGCAAGGCAGCGGTGATAAGCATTTTATAATGACCGATCATTCTGTTGATGGTATCTTCGAGGAACAAGGCGGTATTGTATTCTACTTTCAGTAAGAGTTCCCCGCTTTCACCCGCCGTACTTACCGAAAATGTCAGGTCAAACCGTGACACGCCATGATCAAGCGCTACCTCCTCCAATAAAATATCTTCCAATGAAAGCGTTGTATCTATCGGTACATCCTGCAATTCAAACATCACATTAAAAACGGGGTTATAGCTCCGGTCAGTTGATGCCGGGAGATTTTCAATCACTTTTTCGAATGGTATATATTCATGGGCATAAGCGGCGGCAACTGTATCATGCAGCTGTCGCAGGAATGCGGAGAACGGCATTTCCGGACGCACTTCACTCCTCAATGCGATCGTATTGATAAAACAACCGACCAGCGATGCCATCTCAGGTTGTTCCCTGTTGGCAACGGGCGTTCCTACGCAAATATCTTCCTGGCTTGTATGCCGGTATAAAAGCACTTTGAATGCGGCGAGCAATGTCACGAACAGCGTTGTATTGCGACGGGCCGCCAGGCATTTGATGCCATCCACCATGTCTTTGTCAATACTGATGCCAATAGAGCGTCCCTGATCACCAGGTATTGCCGGGCGAATGAGATCGCATGGTAGTTGAAGCGGAGATACGCCAGTCAGTTGCCTTGTCCAGTACGCTACCCCGGCATCCAGCAGGTCCCCTTGCAGACATTGACGCTGCCATATGGCATAGTCAGTATATTGTACAGGTAATTCCGGCAGCGCAACGACAGATTGTTTCAGATAAGCGCTGTATAAGACTTGCAGCTCCTGTGCTATCAGATAAATCGACCAGATATCTACTGCGATATGATGAAATAATAACAGGAGCACATGCGTATGTTCGTCTATCCTGATCAATTGCAAACGCAGTGGTATATCAGTTGCAAGATCGAAGGGCCTGGCAATGATCTGATTGATGAGCAGAGATAGATGGCCGTGATCCGCGCAGGCTGTATCTTCTATGAGTGGCAGATGCCATTCCGGTGTATCCTGCACAAATTGCCAGGGCACTCCCTGATGTTCCCTGATCAAAGTCCGGAGAGCAGTATGCCGTTGAATAATCGTGCTCAGCGCGTTTTCTAGTGCGCTTTTGTTCAGCACACCGCGAAGCCGCAAAGCTACCGGTATATGATACGAGTGGCTTTTCCCTAATTTATCCAGGATCCAGAAACGCTCCTGTGAATAAGACAAAGGTATCTTTCCTGTAATCGCAGCGGGCGCAAGACGCGGTATGGACAATGATTTCCGGTCATCGCCCAGCACTTCACTGAGCTGCGCAATAGTGGGATAACGGAAGATATCTTTGACGGCCAGTTCCGTTTGCAGTTTATTGCGGATGGCCGTAGCCAGCTTGATAGCAGAAAAAGAGTTACCTCCCTGTTCAAAGAAATTATGATGGATACCTGCCTGGCTTACCTGTAGCACTTCTTCCCAGATGGCCGCCAGCTGC
>NZ_JACVFC010000006.1 GCF_014529935.1 Chitinophaga qingshengii | reverse complement strand
TATAAAAAGCCCTGATGTTCTAAACATCAGGGCTTTTTTGTTTTTATACCTCACATGATCTTACCTTATAGCTGTCCGACAAAAACGGCAGCAGGGAGACGTTTATCATCTCCCTGCCTGTTCATCTCCCTAAAAAAGCAGGAAAGACTTAGTACTTTTTCTTCTCTTTTATCACATTATCATACCAGTGGGCAATATTAACAGAAACGCCCATGGTAAATACTACCGGCTGGAAATAGTCGTTCAGCGGATAGTTGAGCAAGGTATTATTATCTCGTATCGGAACAGAAAACATCAGCTGTGATTGAAATTTCACATACTTGTAACCAGCCCGTATCGTAAAGGTGGGTTCGTAAAATACCGTTGGTTTGTCGGCTATACGAAGAAAATCACTTTTAGCATTTTCCTTATTATCAAAAGCGTGGGCGCCGATATGGGTATCATAAAAATTCACGCAGGAAAAACGGCTGGTAAAACCCGCTTCGAAAGCGCGATGTACAAAACCGATACTCGGCTGAATAAATATTTTCGAGAACCTGTTTTTCAACCGGTAATCTTCCTTGTTAACGCCCTCCTGGTCAGCACCGGCTGCCAGTGTTTTAAAGCCTCCCATTCCGCCGCCGGCGTATACATCAAAGACCATCCTTTTTTTCCGGTCCAGCGGCTTAAAGAAGCCTACCGCTAATTCTCCCATACCACCGCGTAAATCCCCGTTCACGAAAAGATCATCGGAAGGATAATTCGTTTCTCCGGCATTTACCTGGTACACATACTGGCCGTTGGCCATCACGGCCACATTGTTGGTAATAGCATAGGCAGTGTGCAGGTTGTAAGGAGATATGCTGGCCTTGAATTCATTTTTCTCCTTTAGCAATGGCGCATTGGCGGCACTGGGTGCATAAATGTGTTTTGTACAGGACGTGAAGCCGAGTACTGCGGACAGGCATATGCCCGCGAGATAATGTTGCTTCATAAAGTTGCAGGATATATCGTTATATAGGTTGGTGACGTCTTATTTCTTTTTGATCATGGTTGAATCACGTTGGATCAGTTCTACCGGGAAGACAAAGTTCCTGGTGACTTTACTACTGTCTTCATGGTTGATAAGTTTAACAATTGTTTCCACTGCCTTTTGTCCCATATTATAGCCCGATTGTTCGATGGTTGTCAGCGAAGGGGTGATAATACGGGAAGATAGGTCATTAGAGTAACCTACCACCTTTATTTGCCCGGGAACGGCAATATTCCTTTTGTTGGCTTCCTGGATAAAGGCCACAGCAGAACTATCGTTGGCGGCAAACAATCCGTCAGGGAGATCGCCTTTATCAAACAGTTCCCGTGCCGCCTGACCGGCTGCATCCATGGTCAGGTTGTGGATATAGACCAGTTGCTCGTCATAAGGAATATTGTATTTCGCGAGGGCTTCTTTATAGCCTGAAAGTCTTTGCTGGTAAAGGTTACAGGTGAGCAGTCCGGAGAAATGCGCGATTCTTTTACAACCTTGTTTGATCAGGTGCTCGGTAGCCAGGAATCCGCCTTTGAAGTCGTCTCCGGTGATGCTGTAGCCTGGAAAGTCCACTGGTACACGATCGTAGAATACCAGGGGAATATTGTTTTTGATGAAAGGACTGAAGTGGTCGAAGTTGGTGGTGAACATGGACGCTACTGCCAGCAGGCCATCTACTCTCAGGGAGTAGAAGGTATGGGCCAGTTCCTTTTCCATAGCCACGGTTTCATCGGATTGTCCGATAACGATGCTGAAGCCATATTTATGGGCTTCGTGCTGAATGCCGCTGATGGCCGTGCTTTGGAAGTACATAGACGTCCGTGGTACAATCAGCCCAATGATGTTGGAACGTTTTTTACGCAGGCTGGAGGCTATCCAGTTGGGCACATAACCCATGTCCATGGCTGTAGCCTGAATTTTTTCACGGGTTTCCTCGTTGATCAGCGGATTGTTTTGCAATGCGCGGGATACGGTGGAAGCGGATAAATTCAGTTTTTGAGCAATGTCGTATATCGTTATTTTATTGGTACGCTCTTTCACTTTTGAGGCTGTATTTAAATTAAAGGTAAAGCTATATTAAGCAATTTCCGCAACAATATATAGAGGGAGAGGAGGGGATGAAACGAAAAATCCCCTTCCGTTTTTCCGGAAGGGGACCTTATAAAAATTCGTATATACTTAACCGTTATTTAGGATCCAATGCTTTGGAAATGCGGGCGATGAGGTCCTGGTAGTGATTGCGGGTAATGGCATCACCGGAACCGGCAGCGGCGCGGAGGTCAGTTCTCAGCGCTGTGAGTTGAGCGCGGGCAATACCGGCAGCATCGGAGCGGGATGCATCCGGTGCGCTAAAGCCCATTGGGTTTGGCGCAGCGGGAGCAAGTATCGCTGTCAGGTTGTCTACATAGGAGCGTTGCAGGTTGCGGCGGAATGCATCAACCGGCTGGTGGGTAGCTGTTTCGGTGAAAATGGATTTTTTCAGGTCGTTGAGCATTTCCAGCGGTTGGTAGGCAGCAGCACCCTGAGCAGCTTCGAAAGCGCTCAGTTTATTGAGGGTATTGACAGACAGCAGGCGGCCCAGTACAGGGGCCTGAGTAGACAATACCAGGGAAGTACCATCTCCACCGATACGGCTCAGCAGGTCCTGGTTTACCAGCCATTTAGGAGTGGTAAACAGTTGCTGGGAGAGGAACTGGATAGCTTCCTTCTGGGTTGCTTTTGGTGTGTATTCGTATACAGTACCTTCCTGTTCTACTGTTTTCGGTGTTTCATAGATACCACCCACGTTTTTAGTGACGTGGCCCATGTAGCGGCCGAACTGGGATACCACTTCCTTGTAGAGTTCAGCGAGGTTGGCATAACCTTCGTTGTTCACGCGGGTCCAGGTCAGCAGGTTAGGCATGATACGCTGCAGGTTTTTGATACCGTAGGCGCTGGCTTTCATGGCATTGTCGCCGAGGTCTTCATTCTGGGAGCGGGGATCGTTCGGATTGGATTCCGTACCGAACCAGTATTTTTTGTCTTTCAGTTTTGCTACCGTCATTTTATTGAGGATAGGCGTTTCCTCTTCCGGTGTTTTAGCATCCAGGAGCTGATATCCCCATTGGATAGCCCATTTATCGTAGTAGTTGATACGAGGGTAGAGGTCAGCGCCGGAGATACCGTCACCAGGCTGGGCTACGTAGTTAAAGCGGGCATAGTCCATGATAGAAGCCGCGTGACCGTTCTTTTTCACCCATTCCTTGTCGCGCAGTTTTTCAACCGGGTAGGTAGAGCTGGAGCCGAAGTTGTGGCGGAGGCCCAGGGTGTGACCTACTTCGTGAGAAGAAACGAAGCGGATGAGATCGCCCATGAGTTCATCGCTGAACTGCATGCTGCGGGCGCGTTCGTCGTTCGGAGAGGCCTGTACAAAGTACCAGTTACGCAGCAGGCGCATCACGTTGTGGTACCAGTTAATATGGCTTTCGATGATTTCGCCGGAGCGGGGATCATGTACGTGCGGGCCGCTGGCGTTGGGCACTTCAGACGGTTTATAAACGATCGCAGAGAAGCGGGCGTCTTCGATAGACCAGGTAGAGTCTTCTGATTTGCTGGGGGCCATTTTAGCGATGATGGCATTTTTAAAGCCAGCTTCTTCGAAGGCGGACTGCCAGTCATTGACACCCATGATAAGATATTTACGCCATTTCGCCGGAGTAGCCGGGTCAATATAGAACACGATAGGTTTCTGTGGTTCTACGAGTTCGCCGCGTTTATATTTCTCCATGTCTTCCGGTTTGGGTTCCAGGCGCCAGCGGGTGATCATCTGGAGTTTTTTCACGCCTTGCGGGTCTGCGTCGAAGTCGGTAACACCGGTGGTGAAATAACCTACGCGGGGATCGAAGTTGCGTGGTTTCATGGGTACAGCGGGGAGGAGAACCATGGAGCTGTTGAGCTCAACGGTAGCGAAGCCTCCCGGAGCAGGTGGCATACCGGGGCCAGCGGGGCCGCCCATGCGCATATATGTTTTAACCGTTTTGATTTCGGTGTTCATCGGATAGGATTTTACATCAGAGATGTAGGATTTATCCGGTTGGGCACCACCGAGTTTCAGTGTATTTTTTACGTAGCTATCGAAGAAGAGCACATCGTTATCGCCGGACATGTACTCCGTGAGGTCGATGAGGCTGCCGTGGCCTGCTTTAGAGAAGGCTTTCACGTCGAAGGCAGCAACGATGGGCTGGAGGTTGGAGTTGGTCACAGCGGTGAACATAGGCTGTGAGGAGTCTTTGGAGACTTCCGAGTAGGAGATATTTTTGAGGAAGATGCGGTTATTGGGGCCTTTTTCGAAGCGCACCACATTTTCGCCGATGATATCTCCGGAGAAGCCCATCATTTGGGCGCGGAGGCCTGCGGCTGATTTAGAGATCCTGTTTACCACGAGGATATCTCTGCCGAGGAGGGAGTCAGCTATTTCAAAGAAGTAGCGGTCATCCTGTTTATAGATATTGAACAGGCCGGAATCTGCAGTGGCTTTATCCGTGATCACTTCAGCGAAGGGTTTTACCGCGGGTTTGGGTCCGGGTTTGATCATGGGAGGTTTAGCGGTAGTATCTTTTGCAGGGGCCGCGGTTGTTGGCGTAGCGGCGTTTTTCTTTTTCCGCTGTGCAGCAGCGGGGTTAGAAACAGCGGTGCAGAAGCAGGCGATGCCGGCCGCGGCAACCATCAGTTTCAGGTAGCGTGGTGTGCTCATTTGATTGATTGGTTTTTGTGTAACGTTCGCTTTTTTTTGAAATGGGATTGCAAGTAACTACATAAAGTATTAACTTATGAGGAAAATCCATAAGCGCGGGAAAGGGCGTAGGAATGGAAAAAAGCGGGGGTAAAGGAGTAGACGTAAGTTTGAACAGTAGTTGCCATGCCAACTTCTTTATGTAATCATTTCCTGTTATAGTATATAATATTTTTATATAGCATTTTATGGAGGTGAGCGGTGATATCCCGCGATGGTGTTGGATTTAGGAGGTGAGTATATAAAAAAGTGTGCAGGCGGGTAAGCTAAAAGCAATTAGCGCAGGCCGAAAGTGTTGACTGGCGCGGAAACAAATATGTTCTCAGTTTTGTAAGATTTCTGTTGGAACATTTGAATTTTTTCTTAAATTGTGCGTCCAACTTTGAAAAAAATTAAACGCTTTCAAATCTTTGGGACAGTAACAGTAAGAGGACTGCATATTATTGGTTATTTGCTGAAGTAAGTGTTTGCTCAAAACAAAAAACAAGTGGTTGAAAAGCCCTGTGAGTGGGCTTTTGTGGTGATAGGTTAATTTTTGTGGGTTTTTTTGGGCTGCACTTGTTTTTTTGGGCCAACCTTATAACTTTGCGAATCGCTCATTAAAGCGTAAATTAAAGAGTGAATTGAGTGCTGGGAAGCATTCCACAATGAGAAATTGTAAATCGTAACTTCTAACAAACAATAGTTTAATTTTTAACACTAAAATTTCAATCAACATGGCTGAGACTAAAACAACTGTGACTGCAGCTACAGCTAAGGCTTCTTCTCATCAACCTAAAAAGTCGTCCAACCTGTTCGCGGCGTTGGCTGTGCCTATCTGCTTAGTGATAGGTTTTCTGTTTTTCTTTTTTGTATTAGGTAACCCAGCCAACTTCCAAGGTAATAATCCAGACGGGCATCCGATTGATTCTGGTATTGGCAAGTGGTTTGGTACTGTTTACAAAGGTGGATATGTAGTACCGGTATTGATTTCTGTATTGCTCGTTTGTCTGACTTTCGTAATTGAGCGTTTCCTGTATCTGTCAAAAGCAAAAGGTAAATTCAGCGGTTCTGAGCTGGTACGTAAAGTACAATATCACCTGGCTAACAAAAATGTTGACGCAGCTTTAGCTGAGTGCGACAAACAGAAAGGTTCTGTAGGTAACGTACTGAAAGCTGGTCTGAAAAAGTACAAAGAAATGGTTACCAACTCTGAGCTGGACACAGATCAGAAGATCCTGACCATTAAAAATGAAATTGAAGAAACTACTGCCCTGGAACTGCCAATGATGGAAAAGAACCTGGTGTTCCTGTCTACCATTGCTTCCGTAGCAACCCTGCTGGGTCTGTTCGGTACAGTATTGGGTATGATTAAAGCGTTCTCTGCGATGTCTTCCGGTGGTGCACCAGACTCTGCACAGCTGGCGTTAGGTATCTCCGAGGCGTTGATCAACACCGCGCTGGGTATCGGTACTTCCGCTATCGCGATCATCATGTATAACTACTTTACTACCAACATCGATAGCATCACTTACGCTATTGACGAGTCCGGCTTTACTTTAACACAGAGCTTTGCTGCAAACCACAAATAATTTTGTGGAATTTCAGCGGTTTTGAATCTATTTAAAGTAAACCATAAAAAAAGTAGAGATGCCTAAAATTAAAATGCCCAGGAAAAGCACTGCTATCGACATGACAGCGATGTGTGATGTGGCTTTTCTGCTCTTGACTTTCTTTATGCTGGCGACGAAGTTCAAACCGGATGAACCGGTAACAGTAGTTACTCCGTCTTCTATCAACACGACCCTTTTACCTGATTCTGATGTGCTATTGTTCACGGTGGATAAGGATGGCAGAGTGTTTTTCAGCATGGACGGCCAAGCTAAAAGAAAAAAAATGATCGAGGACCTGAACGCTCAGTATAAACTGGGGCTGGACGAGAAGGAGATGAAAAACTTCATCACCGGCGCCAGCGTAGGTACTCCGATTAAAGACCTGAAGACTTACCTGTCCATGAGTGAAGATCAGCGTAAGAAACAAGGTATGGATAAAGGAATCCCAACCGATTCCGCCAACAATGAATTAGGTGCCTGGATTGAGTATGGTAATGCAGCGCAGGGCGGTAACTTCGCTAAACTGAAGTACTGTATCAAAGCGGACAACGCCACTCCTTATCCTAAGATCAAGGAAATTCTGGATACTTTCAAAGCAAAGCACATTCAGAAGCTCAACCTGGTAACCAACCTGAAAGCAGCCCCTCAAGGTACCGCAGCGTGGGAAGAGGAGCAGGCAGCAGGTCATAAGAAAGAGTAGTAAACGGTAGCAATTACTTCCTGACCTGGAAGGCTGCTGATTTAAAAACGATAAAAAAGAGCTACTATGGCAGAAATGGATACCAGCAGTAGTGGTGGTGGAAAGAAACACGGTGGAACGAAATCGAAGAAGCAGTCTACACGCGTAGACATGACTCCGATGGTGGACCTGGGTTTTCTTTTGATTACCTTCTTTATGCTTACCACTACTATGAGCAAGCCCAAAACCATGGACTTGATCATGCCAAAAGATACCAAGGATGAGAAAGATCAGAACAAAGTAAAAGAAAGTACTGCTCTGACCATCCTGTTGGGTAAAGACAACAGAGTATATTATTACGAAGGTTTGGCTCAGGATCCGAATGCATCTGCAAATCCTGACTTTTTCAAAGCGTCTTCCTTTGCCAACAAAGGAGGTATCCGCGATGAGATCATCAAGAAAAGGAATGATGTGGCCAAACTGAGGAATGCAAAAGGTGAACCGGAAGATGTGGTAGTTATCATTAAAGCTGATGACGACGCAACATACGCGAACTTTGTGGACATCCTGGACGAAATGGCGATCAACCGTATACAACGTTATGCGACTGTTGATATCTCCGATCAGGACAAAACATGGATCAAGCAGACAGAAGCTGCTAACGGTGTTAAATAGCTTTTGTGGAATTAATCAAATTTTTGCATCCATCTATAAAACTTAACAATTAACAATGGATTCAGCTAAAGTCTTAAAGTCCGATTTTCTTGATATCCTGTTTGAAGGCAGGAACAAGGATTATGGGGCTTATGATCTGAGGAAGCAGTATAACAAGCGGGTACGGAACGCTATTCTGGGTACCGTATCACTGTTTGTTGTCTTCTTTCTGGCTTACATTATTTCCAATTATGTAAAGGCTTCTGAAGGCGACAAAAACACGAAGCCGGTGATCCAGGAAATCAAGATGGAGGACGTAAAACTCCCGGATGATCCGAAGACACCGCCACCGCCACCCCCTCCGCCGGCACCACCGCCGCCGGTTAAACCTTCAGTGCAGTTCACTCCGCCGGTGATCAAGAAAGATAACGAAGTACCGCCGGATGAAGAACCGCCAAAACACGCCGATATTAAAGACAAATCCATCAGCACTAAAACTGTGGAAGGTGACCCGAACGGTATCGATGCGGGCCTGCTGGAAGACAGTAAAGGTACTGGTGTGGTAGAAGCGCCTCCTGCTCCTGCAAAAGAAGAAATCTTCACTTTCGTAGAGCAACCTCCTACCTTCCCTGGTGGTGAAGAAGCGCTGGCCAAATACCTGAGCAAAAATATCCGTTACCCACGCGTTGCGCAGGAAAACGGTATCTCTGGTACTGTATTCGTACAGTTTGTGGTTGACTCTGAAGGTAACATCAAAGATGTGAAAACAGTAGGCGCCGCAAAAGGTGGTGGTCTGGAAGAAGAAGCTGTTCGTGTGGTGAAAACCATGCCTAAATGGAAAGCTGGTAAGCAAAACGGCCGCCAGGTTTCTGTACAGTTCAACCTCCCGATCCGCTTTACACTGCAAGAGTAGTACTGTCTAAACATATTACGCAAAAGCCCCGTTTCGAGCTACTTGAAACGGGGCTTTTGATTTTTAGTACCTTTGCCTTTCTAAAAAAATAATACCGGTATGCTGGGAAAATTAACAGGATTTGATGATACCATTGTAGCAGTCGCTACCGCACCAGGCATCGGCGCCATCGCCGTTATCAGACTTAGCGGCAGCCAGGCATTCCCTATCTGCAATATCCTCTTCCCCGGTAAAAACCTGCTACAGCAGGCCAGTCACACCCTGCACTTCGGTAGCCTCGTACACCAGGGAAAAGTGATCGATGAAGTAGTCGTAAGCCTCTATAAAGGGCCCCGTTCCTATACCGGCGAAGATGTCATCGAAATATCCTGTCACGGTTCCCCGTATATTCAGCAACAGATCATAGAAGCTACCGTAGCCGAAGGCGCGCGGCTCGCCAAACCCGGCGAATTTACACAACGCGCATTCCTGAATGGTAAACTGGACCTGACACAGGCAGAATCCGTTGCCGACCTGATCGCCAGTAACTCGGCAGCCTCGCATCAGACCGCCATGCAACAAATGCGCGGCGGGTTCTCTAAAGAACTGCATGCCCTCCGCGAACAACTCATTACCTTCTCTGCCCTCATAGAACTGGAACTGGACTTCAGCCAGGAAGATGTGGAATTTGCCGACCGTACCCGGTTATATGAACTGGTCACCTCCGCTACTACCACTATCCGCCACCTGATAGACTCCTTCCGCATGGGGAACGTTATCAAAAATGGCGTGAATACTGCCATCGTAGGCAAACCAAACGCCGGTAAATCCACCCTGCTCAATACCCTGCTCAATGAAAACAGGGCCATCGTCAGCGATATTGCCGGCACCACCCGCGATACCATCGAAGAAGTACTCAACATCGAAGGTATCCTCTTCCGCCTCATCGATACCGCCGGCATCCGCGATAGCCACGATACCATCGAAACCATCGGCGTACAGAAAACCATGGAGAAAATACGCGAAGCCGGCGTAGTAGTCTATCTCTTTGATGTCAACGAACTTTCTGCCGAAGATATCCGGCAACAAATCCAATCCTTCGAAGCAGATAAAATCAACTTCCTCCTGGTAGGAAACAAAACCGACGTTACCGGCGAAGCCGCTACCCGGACTAAATTCGAAGGATTGCCTATCTTATTTATCTCCGCTAAAAATCATCAACATATCCAGGAACTGAAAGATAAACTGGTACAGAAAGTAATGACCGGAGATATTAATACAGAAGATACCATTATCACCAATGCCCGCCACCATGTGGCGCTGCAGGAAGTGCTGCAGTCGTTGTCAGATGTGAGAAACGGCATGGATAACGGATTGCCGGGAGACCTGCTGGCACTGGATATACGCCGTAGTTTGCATTACCTCGGTGAGATCACAGGGGAAGTGACGAATGAAGATAGGTTGGATTATATATTTAGTAAATTTTGTATCGGGAAGTAAAGTGGCATAAATAACACAAAGCATTCATAGCAAGATAGTTGGAATACCCTGTTCAGTCACATTTTTGTTTTAGAACATACAAATCCCTAGCCATTTATCTTTAAGGATAGTAATTCCCAGATTTGTGGGGTGTATGCCATCGTACAATAAGTTAGACGCGGCAGTTGTTTGTGAGCTGGATTCAAAAGCGCTGAAATAGGGAACAAAGAAAGTATTAAATTCTATGGCTAATTTTCGAACAACCTTCCTGTAATCCAGAAAATTTTGCTTGAAATTGTCATATCCCTGGATATTAGGAAGAATAAAAGGTTCACATAAAATAATAGAAGTATGGGGCAATGACTGTTTGATTTTGGACAAGATACTTCGATAATACTTGTAGTAGTAATCAGATGGGTTACCCCGTCTGATATCGTTGACTCCGATCAGAATACTAACAACATCAGGTCTTAGTTCAATAGCATCGCTATCCCATCGGTTAACCAGATCTGCGATGGTGTTGCCACCGATTCCACGATTGTAAATAGCACCTTTTTCAAACGCTGGCTTTTGGAATAATGCAATGGCAACTTCTTTTACATAACCATTCCCAAGACCATTCATGTCATTGGGAGTTAAAATAGTTCTGTCTCGTTTAGCATCGGTGATGGAATCACCAATAAAGAGTAGCTTACAATCTTGTTTAAAAGAAATTTTCTGATCGAAATTATGCTCCAGCAAATTATCATCCATTTGTACTGAATCTTTTTTTCTGCAGGCTGCTAGTAACCCGGAGAATAAGAAAACATTCTGCAGAAACAGGCGGCGGGAATACATGACATGATAATTTCTTTCAAAAATAATAAAGCAGATTGACTTGACAAAAAGACGCCAGGGAGTGAGTTCAACGGTCTTTGTGAGGAACAAAACCCCTGAAGGAAAGTTCCTGTCAAAAGTAAAATGACAACGGTAGAGATATAGATAAAATAGTACTATATTAGTCGCAATTATTCTTTACTTAAAGGGAAAGTTCCCATACCAGCAACTGTATCTATGTCTGATATGAATGTGAAAAATGTAAAAAGGGTAGATAGCCTGGATTATTTGCGCGGGATAGCCGCGTTTGGAATTATGATCTACCATTGTTTTACCTGGGGATTTGGAGGTTTTTCTCCTGATTCATTTATGGGCAAGTGGGGTATCTACGGAGTAAGTATTTTTTACATTTTGAGTGGACTTACCTTGCATTATGTCTACTTCGACAACATGAATTTTACCCCGAGAGATCTTAAAAAATTTTTTCTAAAACGTTTTTTTAGGATTTACCCTCTCTTATGGCTAACCATTATTTTAACTATTATTCTGAATCAGAAGATGCCGTCACTACCAGGGCTGCTGCTCAATTTGACAGGAGCTTTTGGTGTGCTAAAATGGCATAGTTATATCGGCGTCGGGGTTTGGTCTATTGGGAATGAGCTTGTTTTTTACTTATTTTTCCCTGTTTTTATTTTTCTGTCGAAAAAAAGCAAATTCTTATTTTTTTGTCTGTCTGCTATACTCCTTTTGATATTTCTGTATTTCGCTTTCTTTAAAATGGATGCCAGCCTTAGTTTAACAGATAATGAGCAGTGGAAAATGTATGTAAACCCATTAAATCAGGTTTTTCTATTCCTGAGTGGTTATTTAATGGGAATGTTTTTTAGACGATATATGTTTTCAAAATTCTGGACAATATCTATTCTGTTGCTATCATTGTTGGTATTCATTCTTTATACACCGGTAAGTAGTAATCTGTCAGCAGGAATTAACAGAATAATATTATCAACGCTAAGTTTTTTGATCTGTTTGTCATTCTATAAAAGTACCCTTCAGGTACCTGTATTTATAGACAAAGTTCTGAAGATGCTTGGTGAAGCTAGCTACTCCATATATCTGTTGCATCCGATTGTCTGGCAACTGCTGTATATAGCAAACGAAAGGCTTTCGCTCAAACTGTCTATGACAACATGCGTTGCTTTAACTATAGTTATTTCAACGATTGTCGGCTACTTTAACCATAAATATTTTGAATCTTTTTTTGTGAGACTTGGAAAAAAAGTATCCCAGATATTGGCTCCGGATATGCCGCATGGCAAAGTGAAATATGTGCAGGTAAAATAAGGCTTTTCACTTTCTGCAAGGTAAATAAAAGTGACATAAACAACTGAACGTATTCATACTAAACATATAAAAGCCCCGCTAATGGGGCTTTTTATATGCCTGGTGGTTTTGCTTTATTTGGATTGTTTGAGACATGTCAATCTTTACTTTAATTTAAAGCCATACTGAAGCCATACCATTTTTAGGACAGCGAATTTCTAATTTTTACCCTCAAGCCCGTTTGCTTTCCGGGCTTTTGATATAGGCCAAAGGAGATAGGCCTCCCAAGGCAGAATGGGGATGGTTCCGGTTATAGTCATCCATCCACTCGTCAGCCAATAGCCGCATTCCTTCCAGGTCTTCGAACAAATAGGAATCAAGGATATCTTCTCTGAACAAGCGGTTAAGCCGCTCGATATACGCGTTCTGCATAGGCTTGCCTGTTGGATATACTTAATACGGATATTATTCTTTTCGCACCATTGTGTGAAGGCTCTGGCGCAATATTCTGGTCCATTATCCACCCGGATTACCTGGGGTTTTCCTCTCCTTGCGACGACCTGATCCAAGATAGCAATAACGCGTTCAGCAGGCATGGAGAAGTCTGGTTCTACGGCCAATACTTCCCAGTTATAGTCGTCTATTACATTCAGTGTCCTGACCTTTCGCCCATATACCAGGGTATCGCTCATGAAATCAGCGCTCCAACAATGGTTCAATCCGCATGGAACGGTCAATGGCTCCTTTACACGAGCTGGAATCCGCCGCTTATGCCGGCGCGGGATATTTAGCTTCATTAATCGATAAACCCGCCGTACGCGCTTATGGTTCCAGGGATATCCTTCGTTGCGGATCCTGCCAAAATAGTCCTCAAAACCTCTCGCAGGCAGTTCTTTAACCAGCATTTCCAGCTTGTTGATCACCTCTGTATCGTCCTTTTGGTGTTTGTAATAAAACATAGATCGAGCCAGGTCCCACTACTTTACACGCCCTGCCGGTGCTTACCTTGTATTCCCGGATCAAATGCCTGGCTCGTTCCTTTTTTACGCAGGGCTTTAGAACTTTTTTGAAAGGACATCTTTAAGCATGATATGATCAAGGCTCAGGTCTGCATACATCTTCTTCAACCGGGCATTCTCTGCTTCCAACTCCTTTAACCGCTTCAACTCATGGGATTCCATGCCGCTGTATTTCTTCCGCCAGTTGTAGAAGGTAGCCTTAGAAATACCCTTTTCCCGGCAAATCCCGGTTACGTCCCGGCCGGCTTCGTACTCTTTGATCAGATTGATAATCTGTGTCTCGGTAAATGCGCTCTTTTTCATGCTTTAGTAGCTTAAAATTAACGATTCTGTTTACTTTTAAGCCGCCCTGTTTTTTGGTATGGATACAGTTTGGACTACTAACTAGTAGTCCAAACTATTTATAGAAATACACTTATCACCACGATATATAAACCCGTGTCCATTTAGCTGTATCCGTTGTAAATTGTTTTTTGCTCCACGTATATTCCACCCAATCAGGCTTGCATATGTAGATTTCATTGCTGACACTATTGAAGGAAATTTTTTCTATTCTTACATCATTCGACAGGTATTGCGGATATAAACAACTACCTCCTGTACTGGGATACCTGACTGCTGCATAGATCATATCCGAAGTATTGGGGATAACGTTGGAGAAGGCTGTCCAGGTGAGTTCCGGGGTACAATATTTCCACATGTTAGTTGGATTGGTATAGTATTTTAATGTAAATACCGGATTGGTGGCTAAAGCGGTAGCCTTGTAGGTAGGATTACTTGGGTTGGTGGTGGCGTTATAGATACTGCAGCTGGTGGAAACAGTGGTAGTGCCTTTGGTCACTTTAGCGGTGAGGGTGCCACTGGTTACCGATACCGTAAAACCAATGTAAACACCTGAATTGGCACTCACATTGGCAGTTTGCCAACCGAGGGTACTGGAGCCGCTTTTTAATTCGATTTGAAAAAGAGCTGCATTATCTGTGTTATTCGTGAAATGCACAGTGGCTACTCCATAGCCGGTGGTATAAGTATAGTCCAGATAAAAGTCTGTTATTTCCGTGTTCAACAGAGCGGGCTGATTGATTAACTCGACCCGGGCAGGAGGATCTGCTTTTTTTTGAACCTCCATTTGGGCGGATTTATTACAGGAAAATAATACCAGTGCAATAGCGGGAATGAATCGATACATTTTCATGGGAGTGTGGATTTGGGTGATGAATTGATTAACAATATGCTAATAGGGTATATCTTCTGAATACTGCTACTGCCCACTTCTTTTACAGCTACAACAGGGGCCCGGGTTTAATGCTATATAATTTAAGGATAATATTCGAAAAATACTCATGTAGGTGTATTGGAGGCGGCTTTTCAGGATAGATGGCGGGAAGTCGGATAAAACTGCATCACAGGCAACAAAACATTCCTGAGCTATTGATAGCGGGTAGTTGAAGTCTTTAATATATATAAAGCCCCGCCGGGGGCTTTATATATATTAAAGACTGTGTGCCTGCGGACTACCTTCCGGACCGCAGCATTTCAAGCTGATTTATTCGCTTAGCCTGATTCTCACTTTCTTTCCTGAGCTCGATAATATAAAGTGTCAGCTCTTCAATTTTTTGTAAAAGCCGGCTGTTTAACGCGCCAACATCCAGGCCATCCCTAAGTACCTCCTTCTCGGAAGGAATACCAGGTAAATGTTTGTTTTCCGCAATAAATTGTTCCAGTTCCTGCAAAGAAGGCAAAGCATAGTTTTTCTCAAAAACAAAATCGGGCCAATCGCTGAGGGTAATTTTTAGCCGGTGTGCAAAAATATCGCCATTGACGGCTAATTTGGCTTTAGGCTGACTGGTACCAATGCCCACGTTTCCATCGCCTCTAACGTAGAATAAATGCTTTAGGCCTCCGCTGGCTGCTGTGCCGTCTGCGTTTATGTTATTCGTAACAGAGAAAGCATATGCCGAAGCAGGAGCATTCGATGTGCCGACGATAGCGCCAACGTATTGGCCCCAGAGCAAAGCAGATGCAGCACCTGGATTGTTATTGGCAGCAGAGTGCAGTGTGTACGCCGGTTCTATTCCCGCTCCTATTTTGCCTTTAACGTTAACATTACCTTTCACATCTTCATAGGACAGTTGGTAATACTGGTTTGTGATGAAATCACATTTAAGACCAAAGCTATTGGTCATCGTGGCGTATCCTTGCGGTTCGGTGAGAGTTTGCCCGAAAGGGGCGGCAGAAATGGGCGCTGTAGCTCCAAAATTGGCGGTAATCCTATAGTAGATGCGTCCCCATTTAAAATTTGACCGGACCCATACAGCATCCTTGTACACATAAAATGTTGCTGCCTGCGCGTTGCCGGACAGGCATCGGATTTCTAAACCGTTGAAGCGGTCGGTTGTCGTACCGATCTTGTTTACTCTTAACTGATAGGTACCTTGCTTATCAAAGCCACTGTCATCTCCCTGAATGCTTAATTCCAGCATCGTTGAATACCTGTTTCCACTGTTATTTAGCTGAAGCAATTTATAATAGTAGAGATCGAAGTTAGGTGCCGGGCCATGGGTGGCACCCATGTCTATCCAGTCATCGGCTGTATGGAAAGGGGACCTTGCCTGGAGGGTTGACATACTTAACAATAAGCCCAGGATAAATGTACAGAACGGGAAAAATTTCATAGTGTATATTATTTTTTAATAATGGGTAAACATTTATACAGAAAAGGTCGTGTGTTAATATTGCATACACTTCGGGTGGGAAAACACTAAAAATATTGGCAATTTTTGAACTTATTGCAATGCGCCGTCTATCACCACAGGGTATATAAAAAGAACCAATTGTTCTCATTCAACCAGGAGTTTACCGATCAATTAAAGTAATAGTATTTTTAATATTTATGTTTAAGCATTTAATTATAAATTAATTAAAACTTTGTCTCCATTTTGTCTCCCCTTTATTTCCCCTTTAATTTGCCCCTGAGCATCCCCCGATGATATCTTACACCCCAACGACTACCTATCGTTAGTTTCAATTTCTACGTGTATGAAAAAAATGAATTTGGGCTGTTTAAAACAGCTATCTCCCCCTTATGGAATTACATTTCCACGATTGAAAATGGTACTGGGTATTGTACTGCTGATGCTGACTTTGGCAGCGAGTGCCCAGGAGCCGCCCGCTATCATAAAAGGAGTGGTGATCTCTGAACAACAGGAACCTATACCAGGAGCCACCGTGATGGAAGCGGGCACCTCCAACGGAACAGCGACCGATGCCAACGGACAGTTTACCCTTAAACTCAGTAAGCTGCCGGCGACGCTGCTGGTCCGGAGTACCGGGTTTTCGGAGCATACCGTGAGTGTGGCCAGGCAAAATGCCGTTGTAAAGGTGATACTGAGTGCCGCTTCCAAACAACTGCAGGACGTTGTGGTAATTGGCTACGGTACCCAGAAAAAAGCCAATCTGATCGGCGCCGTTTCTTCCGTCAATACAAAAGACATCTCCAAAGCGGCTGTTACGGGTATAGGCAACCTCTTACAGGGGAGGGCGGCAGGTGTGCAGGTGACCAGCGCCAGCGGCGATCCACGGTCAACCGGCACTATTGTAATCCGGGGGGTGGGAAATATCCGCGGTATGTCGCCACTATACGTCATCGATGGGGTACCGGCCATTGGTAATACCGGCTTTAACATCAACCCAAGGGATATTGAAAACATCCAGGTGCTCCGGGATGCCTCTTCTGCTGCGATTTATGGCGCCAGGGCTGCCGGCGGGGTGATTCTGATCACTACTAAAAAAGGAGCCCGGAATGAGCGGATGAATGTGGATATCTCTGCGAACCAGGGTTTCAGCCAGGGGACTTTTTTACCCAAATTACTCGGTGTATCGGATTATAAAAAAGCCTGGGCTGCTATCCGTCCTACGGCCGATTGGGATGAATCGGTGAATACGGATTGGATGAAGTACCTGTACCGCACCGGTCGGGAACAGAACTATAACGTCTCCGTTAGCGGTGGCGGTGATAAACAAAACTATTATGTTTCTGCCGGATACCGGCGTGCAGACGGGATCGTGACCAACTCCTGGTCGGAGCGTTACAGTCTGCGTATCAACAGCGATTATGACCTGGGTAAAAGAGTAAAAGTAGGGGAGCGCCTGAATTTATACTCCTATTCAGATAACCCGCCGGTGATTTCCGGTAACCAGGTAGGGGCCTATGCGTTGCCTTTCAGATCAACACCCATGATGCGGCCTAAAAATGACGATGGCTCCTGGGGCGGCTTGCCGCCTACCAATAATTATAACGGCGGAAACTGGGCCACGTACGTGAATTCAATTGACCGCAGGTATAACTCACTGGAAGCGGAAGGTAACCTGTACCTGGATGTGGAGCCGGTAACGGGACTGCATATACGTGCTACCGGTGGAGGAAACTTCGTGACCGGCATGGGGCGTCAATTTGAAGGCAAATGGTATGTATCTGGTCAGTCCAATCAGCAGCAGGATAACCTCAGAAAACAAAGCAGTCTGCTGACAGCTTATGTGGGCAACATCGTGGCTTCCTACGATAAAAAGATAGGTGACCATGAATTTAAACTGTTAGCCGGTATGGAAGGCAGAAGGTCTTCGAGGGACAGCCTCGCCGGGTCAATTTATGCCATTAGTTCTGCCTATTCTATGCCGGCTATCCCGGATGCTTTTCCGGTAGGGTTTTCAGAGTCCTCTGCATTGAGCAATGTACCGGGTAATACCAGCGGCCGTTCGGCTGATATGGATTATGGCATCTCGCGTATGCTGAGTTATTTCGGCAGGGTTAACTATAGCTACAAGGATAGGTACCTGCTGGAAGCAAACCTTCGTCAGGATAGAAGTGACCGTTTTGGCCCGAAATACCGAACCGGTAATTTCCCGTCTGCCGCCCTTGGCTGGAGGATTTCAGAAGAAGGATTCCTGAAAAACAGGTTTAATGCCTTGTCTGATCTGAAGCTGCGGGTTTCCTATGGCAGCCTGGGTAACGACGGTGTAGGCAGCTATGTGTATATTCCATCTTTTGCCAACTACGATAAAACACAATTCAACGAATTGCCCGGAACCGGCGCCGTGAGCGGCTGGGGGATAGGCCGTGTGGCTAATGAAAGCATTCGTTGGGAAACCGTTACTACCTCCAATGTGGGTATAGATGTAGGGCTGTTGCATAATAAACTGAACCTGACGCTGGACTATTACATCCGCGATACCAGGGATATGCTGTACCAGCGAAGCCTCCCTCCCAGCGCAGGTATGGCTGCGGGACACTCTTCGGCAGACAGTTATGTGCTGGATATGAACTTAGGAAAGATGCGCAACAGAGGCCTGGAAGTGACGGTCAACTACCGGGAGCGTTTCGGTAAACTGGGTGTGGACCTTGGTTTTAACGCCGCTTTCAATCGTAATAAAATATTGTCTTTCGGCGGTGAAAGTCTGCCTATTGATGCCGGCTACGCCGGAGAATACCGCTCCGGCGCCGTTGCCCGTACCCAGCTGAACGCACCGATCTCCCAATTCTATGGATTCAAAACAAAAGGCATCATCCCTGATCAAAAAACGATGGATGAGCTGAATGCGAAAGCAAGAGCCTCCGGAGCACTGGCATGGTATCAGGATGGTTCCGGCCCCGGCGACCTCTGGTATGAAGACCTGAACGGCGACAACCAGATCAATGACCTGGATAAAACGATTATCGGTAACCCGCTGCCTAAAATGACGTATGGTTTTAATATCGGACTAACCTACGGCAGCTTCGACCTGGCCTGCTTCTTCAATGGCGTGTATGGGAACGATGTGTATAATGGAATGGACGGTTATTTCGCCAGTATCTACAGCGATTTTAATACAACAGACAAAGTATTCAACAGCTCTTTTATGTATGGCAACGGCCTGACCAGTCAACCCCGGTTTGGCTACTTAAAGAACAATGCATTTTTGTCTGATCCCAACGGCAACTACATGAGAATCTCTGACTATCATGTACAGAAAGGCTCTTTCCTGCGATTGCAAAATCTGCAGATTGGCTACAACCTGCCACAGCATTTGCTGAAGACGATCAAAGTAAGACAGCTCAGGGTTTATTACAGCGGACAGAATTTGTTTGTGATCAGTAAAGTAAGATACGCCGATCCTGAAGCCGGTTTTGCCGGACCTAACTCCAGCGCCCTTGCACAGGGAATCATTTCACCGGAAGTGTATCCGAGAACAAGAACACATTCCTTCGGCATCGAAATCGGATTCTAACACATTTTATCAGCAAAAAAACGATTATTCATGAAACGCAATATAATAAAACTCTTCTGCTGCCTGGGATTGAGCGTATTGTTCTGGGGATGTAAGAAAGACTTTGTAGATGAATCGAAACCCTACAATGTATTAAATCCCGATATTTTTCCGGAGAGTATGGCACAGGTAGATTATTTCCTGAATACACCCTATGCCAATATTCATAGTGTTGAGTTATTTGGTTTTACCGGATTGGGAAGGTTTATGTACAATATAGACCATACGGGCGACCTCGTATGGTTGGGCACCAATGAATGGAACGAATTACAGATGCTCCGGCCCAATTCTTCCAATACCTATTCCGGCGCTCAATGGCGCGGACTATACCGGGGCGTGCAACAAGCCCGGACATTTATTGACCAGATTGTACCCAACTTCAAACAGAAAAAAGGCAACACATTATCCGCCGCCGACACGCTGGCATTGCGGTATAAATTGGGCGAAGCCTACTACCTGCGTGCATGGCATTATTATTTCCTGATGAATTTATACGCGCAGGAAGTAGTGGTAAAAGGCAATGGCGATAATACCAACCCCGGGATCATTCTCTTTACCTCCGATGTGAAAATCGGTAGCCGCGAAGATGAGATGCGTCCACGCAGTACCGTAAAGGAATGCTGGGATTATATTATCACCGATCTGAAAACCGCCATGGCCTTGTTGAAAGATCCCACCACCGGCGCTAAGAAAACATGGGCCGGTGTGGATAAAGGCCGTATTGACTATTACGCTGCGGAGACCTTACTGGGCCGTACGCTGATGTATGAAGAGCGCTGGAGCGAAGCGCGGGATGCTTTCCTGGATGTAGTACAGTCTTCCGGTAAATCATTGATGAGTTTCCCGAATTATTACAATATGTGGAACGGTAACCCACAGTATGCCAATACAGAAATTAATAATACCGAGGCATTACACCAGATTACGATCGTCAGATCGGGTGATAATGCTATGGCGGGCCCTTCAACGGCTTCTGCTGTGAGCCTGATTTTTACGCCATACTATGATAATGGCGCCCCTGGCGGCGCAACACCGGGCTATGGTAATATGTACATGCACGACAGAAACCTGGGACGTTTTGGATTTCCGCAGAACTATTATCCTGTTATAAAAAATCTGGGTACGCCTGGCCGAACGGTAGAAACGTCTTACCTGGATTCCTGCCTGCATATGAAAAACGGAAAACGGTATGGGGTAGATCCGGACCCGCGTTTATGGGTATGTGGTTATCAGCCCTGGGTAGATTCTGTGATGAACAGCACCAGCAGAGTGCCGATACTACCTTATGGCAATGGCGCTGAAAGTGAATACCAACAAAATGCAAAGCAGGGCGGCGATATTATTAAACATGCCTGGAGCCTCCGCAAATTCAACCTGTATGATGTGCAGGCCAGCCAGAATCCCCGTATGCATGGCGCCGACTTTTACTTTACCCGCCTACCGGAAGTATACCTGAACCTGGCAGAGTGTTATTGGAAATTGAGTGGTAACGATAATGATGCACAGGCACTGGAATATATCAATAAGGTACACCGCAGGGCCTGGGAACTTTCTGATGGTACAAGCCAGACGGGCATTGACTATAACGTTATCGCATCCGGCACTAAAATCACTAAAGCGAACCTGCATCCCAATAGTACTGATCCCGGCTTCAGTGACCAGCTGGCCTTAAACGCATTGTATTATGAAACCTGGGCGGAAACCTTCGGTGAGTGCAAATGGTGGTTCAATGTGAGAAGATGGGGGCTTGGACTGAATGAGGCGAAAGTATATGAAAAAAGCAGGGCTGGCAGTATCACCTGGGGTTCTGATAATCAGTATGCGCTCCCGATTTTCCAGGCAGAATTAGACAGGAACGCCAGATGCGTTCAGAATAAAGGATACTAAGATTGGTCACACATAATTGTCATAATGAAGAAATGCATCCATACACTGTTGTTTGTTTTCCTGTTTATCACGAACAGCGTGGCACAGCGCCCGGTAGAAAAAATAAAAAAGATCGGGGATAAACTAATCAGGGAAACACCTTTTGCTTACCGGCTGACATTGCCGGCGCCTGGTCAGCGTTTCAACGGACTGTCATTTGTTGATTTTGGAAGAACATTCGGTACAGGGCGGCCCGCTGTCGCTTATGCCTATACGCAGTTGCAGGCTGCTTCGGATACACTTTTTGTCATCCAGATAGAACATAACGATGCCTGTAAGGTTTGGTGTAATGGCCAGCTCGTCTATGAGAAAAAAGGTGAAAAAAACATTGCTATCAAAAGAGACGAAAGAAGCATGGCGATGTCGGCTGCTTTTAAAGTGTCATTGAAAAAAGGAAGTAATGACATCCTGGTAAAGTCTGCCACGCAGGGAAAAGAATGGTGTGTGTTTTTGCAACCGCCCAGTGAAAATGACGCGGTGAATCAAACGCCCCGGGTTTATCCGGCTATCGGCTTAAAACAGGTGCCGCATATAGACGCCGGGGTGGCTGCGCTCAGTAACTGGCTGGTAGTAGGGCCTTTCGCGCCGGGAATAGATACGGAACGGGCGCCGGAAAGGGAGTTCCGCCTGGGTGCCATGTATCCCGGACTGACATCATCCGTTACCTGGACGGTCCCGAAAACGGAGGTACTGGGAGATGTGATTGGTGCTAAAGCCTGGGGCACTACCTACCAGTGGAACTACCACAACGGCGGCGTAGCCTGGGCCATGGCGCAGCTGGGGGAATTGACCGGGGAAGAAAAATACCATCAGTGGGCGGTGAACTTCTGCGATTTCCAGATGGAGGGGATGCCTTTTGTGGATTACCAGGTGAACGTGCTCCGGGCCTACAATTCAGCCAATGCCATGGTGATTGGTTCCCGGCTCCTGGATTTTACATTGGCGCCATCCTTACCGCTGATCTACCGGTTGCGTAAAGAGAATGGTTTTAAAAATGAATCCATTTATCAGTCTTATATCGATAAGATGATGGATTATGCCAGGGCAGGACAAATCAGAAGTCCGGGTTTTACCAATTATACCCGTACCACGCCGGAGGAGTATACTGTTTGGGTAGATGATATGTTTATGGGGATTCCGTTTTTAGTGCAGGCGGGTTTGTACACAACTGACCCCAGGCAACGGAAAATATTTTTCGACGATGCGGCCAGCCAGATACTGGATTTTTCCAAACATGTATGGGACCCGGCAGCACGACTGTTTATGCATGCCCGTTATTCCCGCCGTCCGGAGGTGAAACTACCGTACTGGTCGCGGGCCAATGGCTGGGCTATCTGGGCTATGACGGAAGTATTGATGGCTTTACCACAGGAGCACCCTAAATATAAAGCGGTGCTGCAGCTTTACCGTGAATTTGTCAATTCATTGATACGTTACCAAAGTCCGGAGGGTTTCTGGCATAATGTGATCAATAGAAACGATTCGCCGGTAGAAGTTTCCGGCACTGCCATCTTTACCATGGCGCTGGCCAGGGGCGTGCGGTTGGGCTGGCTGGACCGGAAGAAATTCACCCCCATTGTGGAAAGAGGATGGAAGGCTACGGCATCAGAGATTGACGACGATGGTACCGTACATAAGATATGCGTGGGTACCATGTGTTCTGAAGATGAGCAGTATTACATGACACGGCCTTTTTATGACGATGATACTCACGGTTCATTCGCCGTCATTTTCGCCGGTATGGAGGTGCAAAAAATGTTGGATCAGCAAAAAAAATAAAATGGGATGGGTAGGTGGTTTACTGCAGTATGTTATTAAAATGCTGCTCGTAAACGACCTGCCCGTCGGGCTTGTGCAGCTTTACATAATCTACCGCGCCACATCCTTTGAAACGTAAAATGATTTCATTCGCCGTTCCTATCGGCTGGGTATAATCGAGGTGATAAATTTCCTGTCCATCGAGATAAAAAGCAGATCTTTTATGTTGTACCCTGACAGCCATTACATGCCATGCGGAGGCATCAAAACTAAATTTACTCAGATTGTATTCATCTCCCTTAATGCTTTTTTCGCTGCTGATAAATTTAATATAGGCATAGCCGGCTTCGTTTAAGGCAAAGCCATGCCGGCCGGTATCCGACAGCAGGTACATCATCACATCGGAGCGGGGGATGGCGTGATCTATAGCAGCATTGCGTACTCTGGCTTCCAGCATAAAATTATCGCCGTCGACCAGGTTTTCCTGATAGTATACGTAACTCACGAAGAGGTGCCCCGGGCGGGCTTCCGCTACTACGCTGTCCAGGGGAAGGCTGGCATACCCGTCTTTGTTGTAGGCCTGACTGATAGGCAACGTTTTGAAAATACCTTTCCGTTCGTTACGGGTGTATACAGACCATCCGGGTTTACGGTTTTCTATGGTGATGGTTTTGATGGTATGACCTTTATACTGCAGGTGACAATAGCCGTCTCCCTCAAAAATATAAGTGGCATTTACCTGGCCGTTTGATTTGTTCAGGTGTTTTTCGGAAGTGTCGCCATTGGCTTCTTCATATACCAGCTTGATGTCTTTTAACAGGCTGGCGGGAATATCGTAGGAAAACGAGACGGTGAGCGGGTTAGCGCCTTTAGGATCAGAGGCGGAAAAATTGATTTTTGATAAAAGATGATCGGTGTAGAGATCTTTTATTTTTAAGATATATAGCAGATAACAGGAGACAATTACCAGCAGTGTTATCAGTATGTAGGTGAGGGTATGGCCGGATTTGGATTTTTTCAGCGGTTCAGTTGGTTTGTTTTCCGGCGCTTCGTTGTTGTTGTCGGTCGTACCTTCTTCTGTTTTGGTGTGTTTGGATACAAAATCCGTATAGCCGGTATATCCCAGGAAGCGGCATAATGCGTCTCTGGTGGCCAGTTGTGGATTGCCGGTCCGTTGCTGGAAAAATCTTTTAAGGGTGTTGGCATTCACCGTGATGTCTGTTGCTTCCTGGATCAGGTTTTCCAGTGTTTTAAATTGATCGAGGTCCCAGGATTCCGGTGGCCCCCAGGAAACAAAGCGCGTGGCATATTCGCTGATGATTTCCCTTGTATATCGTTTGTCCCTTATTTCATCCATAAGATGCCTGCAAGATAATTTTGGTCAATGAATTGTTTGGTTGAAATCAATGGGCATATTACAACAATTTTTTTCACCTGTGGGGAATTAATCGGTTTGCTTAAAATAAAAAAAGCGGGGTAGACACCCCGCTTTCATTTGTTACCGTTTAGTTGTATTCTTCATCACTCCGGGATACACGATCCCTTCTGCCTCTTTCAGTGGTATATCCAATAATTTCGCTACCAGTGGCGCTATATCTGTCAGTTCTATAACAGGAACGGTTATATTTTCTGCCAGGCCTGCGCCGTAGGCGATAAAGCCTGTTTGTATTTCTTTGAAATCAGGGTAATAGCCATGTGCGCCGCCGTTGGCTTTTTTGATAGCATCGCCTTCGCGGTTAGCGGAGAAGGAGATACCCTGCACCGCGGTGAGTGCCAGTACAGCGTCGGGATCGGCGCCGGTTTGGGCCAGGGCCGGTTGTTCTATCACGCGGAACTGTTTACGGACACCTTCCGGCAGTTCGTTCAGCATGGCTTTCACTTGTTGTAATGTTTTGGTATCGTTCTTATCCTTCAGTTTGAGGAAGGTAGAACCGCCACCGCTATGGAACAACGCTTTCCAGCTGCCGGGATTGGCTTTGGTGCCGGCCAGCCCTTTCTGTGCCAGCCATACGTTGGGCGCCAGGGAGGAGTGGATATCCACAAAACCGTGATCACCGGTGATGATAATAGCGGTGCTGTCGGCAATGCCCGCTTTTTCGATAGCTTCGAGAATGGTGCCAATACCATGATCGGCGGATGCTGCAGCCGTAGCTACAGCGTTACCTTCACGCCCTTCGCGGTGTTGTACCTCATCGGTGCAGGGCAGGTGAACGGTCAGCAGGTTGGGCTTATAGCGGCGTACCAGGTAGGCGGCCATGCGGCTGAGGGTTTCGTTCATGCCGAGGTAACGCAGGTTCAGATCGGTGGATTGTAATTCACCGGTGGCGTTACGCTGTACTTCCTCGAAGAGGCCTTTGGGCGTGGCTTGTTCGCTGGTAGGGGCTCTGCGGTCAGCGGGATTGCTGAGGGAGAACGTTTCCGGGATGTTGTAGGTCACCGGGGCGCCTACAGACACCGGCCAGGATACGGATGCGGTAATCAAACCGGCTTTACCGGCGGCGTCCCACAATGTTTCGGCTTTGATATGGCTGGTTTCTGAATACCAGCGGCCGCTGGCCCCTTCCGGTTCGAAAGGAGTGTTGTAAATAACGCCGTGTTTGGCCGGTTTAACGCCGGTGATCAACGTGGTATGGGATGGATAGGTGATTGTCGGGAAAACGCCTTTTACACCGGTAGCATGTACGCCTTTTTCCTTCAGCCGCTGCATGTTGGGCGCTGGCCAGGAACGATCGAGGTAAAAGTCGGGACGGAAGCCGTCGATGCTGATTAATACCACATATTTAGCCTGCTGGGCAATGGCAAAAGAAGAGGATAACAGCAACGTACAAACGGAGAATATGATTTTTTTCATGAGAATTGCTTTAGTTGATGAACGGGAAGATTTCTTTGGCATGTTTGTTTTTCACCAGTACGGCATTCATATCGTATTTCATGGTAACGATACCGTTGGCTTTGTCATAGGTGAAATCATCCATGCCACGACCCAGCGGAATGAAAGCGGGAAGCTGTGCTTTCAGGTGTTCCGGCTTTACATTCGGGTTGCTGAGCTGTTCTGTTTGTGATACGGGGAACTTGATACCCAGATCCGTCATGCGTCTGCCTTCTGCAATAAATATTTCCTGGCGCAGGCGGTAGAGGGTGTATAACAGCTGATCTTCCGTGATAGCGGCATCCAGGTCGTTGTTGGTGACCATAGTGCCTGATACCGTATATACTTTTACGTTACCTTTCTGGCGGTCCAGGACGTAGTTGTCCCTTGCGGCGTCGCTGGCATCAAATTTTACCTGTACGGCTGTTGTCGGATAGTCGTTACGGTTACCACCGTTACGGGTATCTTTTTTATCATCCAGCATCACAAACGGACGGTTGGCAACGATCGACAGCAGTTGTTTCAGCGTGTTACGCGCTTCAGCAGGATTGCCGGCGGCGATCTGCGTTTCGGCGAGGATGAGCCAGGCTTCTTCCGCTTTTACGATAGTCACCGGTTTTTGATCGTTGGCAGGCTGCCCGGTGTGGAAATATTTCGGGTCCAGGAAATCCAGTCTGGGCAAGGGTGCAAACTCATTGTAAGTAGAGGAGAAGAGATAGGTCTGCATATCGTTAGGCACATTGTTCACACCATCGTATTTCACCTGGCGGAGCAGGGTGTTGTTACTTTGGGCGGCAGCGGCGAATTTCGCGGCGTTGGCGGCATCTCCCAGCGCATAGTAGGCCCTGGATTTGAGCAGGGTAAAGGCGCTGATATCAGCCGCGTTTTTGGTGAGGGCGATGGCCTGGTCAAGCTGGCGGATGGCGATCTGTAAGTGTTCTGTGGGGCTGAGCACGGCGCCATTGGTACTACCGGGGAGGGCCACAAATAATTCACCGCTCAGGAGACTGGCAAAAGCGCTGCTGAAATATACTTCGGCTGAATCGGCGGCAGTAGCAGCCGGATCGGCCTTCAGTACCTTTTGCAGGCCGTAGTTGGCCATTTCCCGCAGCCGGTTTACATGTACCTGAAGATTGTTGACATCCACATCATAATAATCGATCTGCGGGATGTCAAAAACTTTACTGCTAAGGGTACGGTTATTATAGTAGTTGTCGGATACCAGTTCTGTGGATACCACTACCTGGTTCATGGTTAGTGCGAGCTGCTTACGTAAGCCGTTTACCCAGCTGCTGGCTGCATTGGAGTTTTCCAGGAAAACATCTTCGGTAACATTCGGATTTAATACAGAACAGCTGTTGATGGCGAGCATACCTGCAAGGAGCGTCGCGGTGATATATCTTTTTTTCATGAGTTGCTGGTTTAGAAGTTTAAACGTAAAGTGCCCAAGAACTGCCGTGGTGCGGAGTAGGTAGCATAGGAGATACCGCCGGTAGTGGCGCCACCCTGACCTTGTGCGCCGCCGCTGATGGTCGCTTCCGGATCAAAGGAAGAGGACGCGAAATTCAGTGGGTTTACTGCGGAGAAGCTGACAGTAGCCAGTTTGATCACTTTGTTAAACATGGCTGGTTTCCAGTTATAGCTGCAACCAATCAGGCGTATCTTGATAAAGTCTGTTTTTTCGGTGAACATATTGGTGAAGTTCAACCAGTTGGTACGTTTGTTTTTGTCGATTTCTCCCTGCGGAATGCCTTCGTTGCCGGCGCCGTAATAGAAACGGAACTGACGGTCGAATGAGTTGGCAAAGGCACCTTGCTGGTAATCGCCGTTGACGAAGATGCTGAGCTGTTTGTAACGCAGGTTCAGGCCCAGGCTGCCGAACAGGCCAGGCAGGGTGGTGCCCAGGTTCTGTTGCGGGGTGCTGGTTTTTAATACGCCATCCGGACCAAATTCACCACGGTATCCGCGCAGGAAGCCGATGGGATAACCTTCCTGTACGATAGTCTGGATGGTACGGGCGCTAAAGCCATTGATGTTAAAAGGTCCTGTGCCACCCGCGTTTTCCACATTGTTGTATACCGTGTTGGCAGAGGCATTCAGCCGGAGTGTCCAATCTTTGGTATCTACCGGGATAGCGGTGATGCTAAATTCCCAGCCACGGTTCAATATTTCGCCGACGTTGTACAACTGTGATTTTGCATAGCCGGAGGAAGGTACCGGTGGTACAAAAAAGAGAGCGCCTTTGGTCAGTGCGTGATAATAACCAGCGGAGATTAACAGGCGGTCTTTCAGGAAACCGAGGTCCACACCACCTTCCAGGGTATGTGTTTTTTCCGGTTTCAGATAGTCGTTGCCCGAGTTACCGAAAGCTGCTGCCTGATCGCTGCCATAGCCCTGGAAATCGATGGTTCTTTCGTTGGAGAAAGGAGTGGGCAGGTTACCGGCAATGCCGAAGCTGCCGCGTACTTTAGCGGAGGAAAGTACCTTTTCTACATTGGTAAACCAGGACTCAGCACTGGGTACATAGGAAACACCCACCTTCGGATAGTACTGGGTACCGATGTTACGGCCAAAAGCCGGGTTACGGTCGCCGCGCAGGCCGAGGTCAACGAACAGTTTGTTTTTAAACCCGATGTTTTCCTGCAGGTAAACGCCCATGTTTACCGTTTCAAAGTAGGCTTCGTCGCTGGTTTTCAGGGTGGCATCCTTGATGGTTCTGGCGCCATCACGGATATTGGTGCCGATGTAAGCGATCTGCTGGTCTTCGTTGCGGAAGAACTGCATGCCTGCGGTGGTGACAAAGGAGAAGTCGGTTGTTTTAAACTCGTGCTGCCCGTTCAGTTCCAGGGTAAGTCCCAGGTATTTACGGTCGGCGGAGTTGATGTTGCCCTGATCTTTTACAGGGTTGCCGGTGGTGAAGGACAGGTATTTGTTGGTAGTGATGACCTGGTTTTTCTGAACACGGTAATCGATACCGCCGGTTGCTTTAAATACCAGATTTTTGAACGGACGGTATTTAAACGACTGGGAAGTTTGAAAACGATTGACGGTGATATCGTTGTCCTGTAAGCGTTCTGCTTCGCGGACATAATCTTTCATCTTCTGGAATTCAGCATCAGAAAGATTGTCGATGTCGGGATTGAAGCGGGGACCGGTGATGGCAGAGGCGCCGCTTTCTGTAAACCATAATCCCGTATAGCCGCCCTGGTTACCATTGCGGTTACGTTTATACTGGTTGTTGATGAACGTAAAGGAACTCTCGTAAGTCACCTGTTCTCCGAGCGCGGCGCGGAAACCTGTGCTGAGGTCCACTTTGCGGTTGTTATTCTGATTAAATATTTCTGTTCCCCGGGAATTGAGATAGTTTGCGGAGAAGCTGTAGCCGAAGTTTTCCTGGCCGCCATTGAGACCGATATGATGTTTTTGGTGGAAGCCATTTTGCATCAACAGTTCTTTCGTGCGTTTAAAGTGCAGGAAGTCGGTTGTCGGTGTTTCAATACCCATCTGTGTTTCCGCATTGAGCGATACTTTGCCGGCGCCCCCTTTTTTAGTGAAGATCTGGATAACGCCGTTGGCTGCATCGGAGCCATAGAGGGTAGTAGCCGCGCCGCCGTTGATATACTCTATCTTTTCAATATTATCCATCGGGATATCGGAGATCGCGCTGATGGCCGCACCTTGTGCACTGCCACCACCCAGCGTGGCGGGGCTGTTGAGGTTGTCCATCCGAACACCATCTACATAAATGATAGGAGTAGCATTAATAAACGCCGAGTTGATACCCCTGGTGCGTATCAGCGTGGTAGCGCCAGCCTGACCGCCGGTCAGTTTGATTTGTGTATTCGGTAAACGGGATTGTAACAGCTGGTCGATACGACCTGCGGGCACGTCTTCTATTTCACGGGAGCCGATGCTGACAACATTGGACGACAGGCGGCGTTTGGCGATATCTATACCCTGACCGGTTACCACTACTTCATCGAGGCCCAGCCTGTCTTCTTCCAGCTGAATGTTTAAAGCGGTGCTGTTTTCTTTCTTCAGCACTATTTCTTTCTTTTTAAAACCGAGGAAGTATACATTCAAGGTCACCTCTTCTTTGCCCGCCGGAAACCCCAGGGAGAAACGCCCGTCCACGTCCGTTTGTGTGCCGAAGGAGCTGCCTTTGATACTCACGCTTACGCCGGGCAGAGCCTCCCTGGTTTTAGCGTCGGTAATGCGACCAGTGATTTTAGCGATTGGTTGCTGACCATGCTGCCGGATGAGCAGGTAGTTGTCGTTCACCTGTACCACATTCACCGGGAAGGAGCTTAACAATTCCTTTAGCACCGAAGCCACTGTTTTACCGGTAGCGGTATAGCTGATTTTGCTTTCGGCAGGGATGGCGCTGACATCATACCCAATAGTGAGCGACGATTGTTTTTCGATCATCTGCAGTACCTTTTTCATGGGTAATTCTTTCGCCTGGATGTTCACCCTGATCTTCTCCATTGACTGGCCTTCTATATGTGCTGCGGATGCCATGGAGGTGGAAAGGAATGCGAAAAAGAGTGCTAGTCTCATTTTTAAAGAAAAAAGAGTTTTGACCGGCTTGACGCAACCGGCGTAAAAATTTCTCATTTTTGTCATGTTTTTAATGTGAGTCGTTAAAAATGCTGTGCCCCTGTGGCGCAGGTCCTAACCGGAGGTGTTGGTAGCACTTCCGGTTATTTTTTTGATTACCGTTTAGTGTGCATAAGTTTTACTGTAAATAATAATTTGTTCACGGTTCTTTTTATAGGTGATACCGGTAAGACCGGTAAGTACATCGAGAATACTATGAATATCTTCCCGGCGGAAACGTATGTTGTAGTGTGCGGTATCCGCGGGGGTAGAGTACAGTTGTATTTTCACCGGATATTGCCGTTGTAGTTCGGCTACCATGGCGGTGAGCGTGTATCCGTTGAAGTCCAGTACGGCTTGTTGCCATTGTCCTATCTGCGCCGCATCTTCACGGCTTTTCAGCGCGAGTTTGTTCAGATGGTTGTATTGCAGTGTTTCGCTGGCTTCCAATACATACTGTGCACCTGATACATCCACCTGTACTTTACCGTTGGCGACGGCCACTTTTGTATTTTCTTCACCGGGATAGGCGTGAATGTTAAAAGCCGTGCCCAGTACGGTGGTGGTGAGTTGTCCGTGTTGCACCCGGAAAGGATGCGCAGGGTCGGGGTGTACGACAAAGAAAGCTTCTCCGTTCAGCATAACGGTCCTTTCCCGCCGGCCGAAGTCTGCGGCCACCTGCAGCGTACTGCCGGCATTGAGTGTAACGATGCTGCTATCGGGCAGGAGGATTTGTTTGGTGCTTCCATTGCCTGTTTGTACGATCATCGGCGCTGCCGGTTGCTGACGGGTGAGGTAATGCCATCCGCCCAGGCCGGCGGTGAGCAGTACCGCCGCTGCGGCGGCATAACGCCGCCATTTCCGGCGATATAACGGCATTACAGGCGTTGTAGCGTTGGTGACGTGCTGCAATATCGCTTGTTGTAATATCGCCCGTTCTTCGGCAGATAAAGGCGATTGCGCAGGGTTGTCCAGGGTACTGTACCAATACTCTACCTGCTCTTTTTCTTCCGGAGAGGCAGCGCCCTGCAGGTATCGTTTCAGCAGCGCTTTGGCGCCGCCGGGATGTTGTTGCGGATGATCCATACAAAGAGATAATCTCCATGGAGGGCAGTAAGTACCGCTAAACTGTGTTACGGAATTATTAAGTTGTTATAGGAGGGAACGGCCAGCAGTACCAGTAAGGTTCCCAGGTAATGTTCATGTTCGTGCAGGCGTGTACGCAGGATGCGTAAGGCCATAGTGATGTTGTTCTTAACCGTTTGTTCGGAAAGGGACATTTTTAAGGCGATGTCTTTCAGGCTGAGGTTACCCTCACGGCTCAGCAGGTAGGGTGTTTTAAGCCGTTCGGGCAACTGTTCCACTTCCTGCCGGAGATGGTGTTCCAGTTCCTTCAGGTACAGCTGCGATTCGGAATCGTTTTCCAGTTGCTGGTCAGCCGCGGCTTCCAGCAGTATATCGTTGTAAATAGTCACCCCTGTTCTGGAAAAATAATCGATGATCGAATAACGGGCAGCCTGGTACAGATAGGCCGTGAGCCGTCCATTTTCACCGGTATGCAGATGACCACGGTTGTTCCAGCAGCTGATGAAAATATCCTGCACAATGTCCTGGGCATCCGCCCCCTGTCTGATCCGGGATTTTGTATAGGTATAAATTTCTTCCCAGTAACGATTGACAAAGGTGGTGAAAGCCGTATGATTCCCCTGCTGAATTAATAATAACAATCGATGGTCCGTTAGCTTTTCCATATCCGGGAACAAAGCTAGACAGCAGATGTGAACTCAATATTAAGAATGGCTTTTAATGAACGAAATCAGTCATTAAAAGCCATTCAATGATTTTTTTTGTTAATGTGATTATCCTGCTATATCCATGAAATCTTCACTCAGGAAGCCTTTTTCCTTCAGCTTCATTTTAGTGATTTTTTCCATGCCTTTCTGGAAATCTTTTTCGTAAGCAGGATCAAACTGCATAGCCTTATGCCATAATAGTACCTGCGTTTCATAGAAGGGATTCAGCGCACTTTTTTCTTCTATCGGTGAAATTGTTTTCATCGTTGTTTTAATATGCTGGATACCTTCTTTCACCTGCGCCAGGTTTTGCGCGGTTTCATAACAGTGGTAGGCGAGGCCGTTATGCGCATTGCGTAAGGCGGCTCTGACAGGGGTGAATTCATCCAGGTAATCCCAGAGGGTGAGTTTCCCCAGCTCAGCGATAATTTTACGGCATATTTCCCGGGATGCTTCCTGGTTGCCGGCTGCGTATAGTGCATACCGTTGGTGGTCCCATACCTGTGCCCATAATCCCATTTCGGTGCATTGGGCGTCCTGTAGCTGTTTCTCCGCCTGTTCCAGCGTTTCCAGCGCCTGCGGGTAGTGATGGCTGTCGATCAGCAGACCGGCTTCGCGCATACGATCGTTAAAATCATCGCGGCTGAATTCATATACATCTCCTACCGGCGGCAGCTGGAAGTTATCGTAGGGGTATGTGAGCCAATATTCCTTTTCTATCTTTTGTGTTTTAGCCAGGTCCTGCGCCTGGCGCCAGTATTCATTGGCTTGTTTAGGGTCGCCTTCCAGATGATGACTCCAGCCAATATAGTAGAGCGCCTGATGCCGGTAATGGTCCCGCACTTCCGCTGCTTTTTCCACTGCCAGCAATTGTTGGCGGGCATTAGTGTATTGTTGTTGCAGTATCAGGCCCAATGCGAGATTTACCAGCATCATATCTTCGTATAGCTGGCTGGTATGATTTTTTAATAAAACAGGGAAAATAGCAGGATAAAGTTCATAAGGAACATATTTCAGATAAGTGGTGTTGCTGAGTATTGCCTGCCGGCAACGTTGTTCCGTACGCAGGGCCAGCGGTAAAAACCGGATATTCTCCGCATCGCGGGTCATGGCTAGTTGACAAACTTTTTCCGTGCGCATCGCCAGCGGCACATATTCAAGGGCAGAACCATAGTCCTGTGAACAGGCGATTTCACACATCGCTGGGTGGACAAACTGCTTCGGTACGAACTGAAAATCGTAGGAGTTACGGCTGACAGCAATATCGCAGATCTGCTGTGTAAGATACTGTGGTGGCAAGCCATAGATCCGTTCACTGGCATTGGGCTCATGGGCAGTCAGGGCGCTGATGATAAATGCTTCATCCCAGAAACATGCCCATACTTTATTGAAGGTGTCGTAATCAAATTCCTGCGGCTGGTCGTAGGTAAATTGTTTGCGTGTGTCCCAGGCATGTTGTTTTACCTGTTCGTGGAAGCCCGGTTGATCGCCCAGGTATTTTTCGATGTAGGCATAACGTTGCTTGTCAATGCTTTCCAGGTTGTAATATTTAAATACATCCATACCATAAGTCAGGATCGCTTTACCGGTTTCTTCTACATCATAGCGGGAGCCGTAGCGCCAGCGCTCGCGGTTAAACCGATCCACGATAAAAGGCCATTCCGGTTGTTGGCCGTATTTGCCGGCCGCATAGGTATATATTGTTTTATCCACGAACTTTGCCGGGATGCGTTCTATCACATGTATATCCAGATCGATAGCTTGCAGGATGTATTCGCTGGTATAATACATGGATGGCAGCACTTTGCCGGAAGTATTACCCAGCACGCCACCCGCAATGAGCGCGACGTTCATCCGCTCGTCCCTGAAAGCAACCGGTACCCGCTCATAGTTATACTGATTGCTGCTTACCGCCAGGAAACAAAGGTCGTAGGTTTTTCTTTCTTCCGGAACATAAGTCAGGTCAATACTCCTGGGATTCGCCTTAAAAACGGCATCTGTGAGCAGCGCGGCGGGAATATACTCATAATGACAGGGTGATTCCCGGCTAACAGCCGACAAGGCTATTTCCGGAGTGATCAGATCTGCACGGAAGTACTGTAATATACTACCTTCTACATCATACACGCCCAGATACTGATGTTGCATCAGGGTAGACAACATGCTGCCGGTGCGGTAAGTGTCGGGTATGGTACTGATTTTATGCGTTAGCCATTGGGAGGGGAATAAACCGGTCCTTTTATACAGATCGGGCCCATACTGTTGCATAGCATCAGAGAAGAACTGCTCCCAGTAAGCCTGATCTTTTACGGCAGGAGTGGGGCGCTGGGTATCCCAATTCAGGGTAACGGGTTCCCCGTATATGTAAGAGAGGTTGTTGTGTTCCTGGTATGGCCTTGCTTTCTGGTTTTTCTCATAGGCAAGCCGGTAATAGGAATCGGCTTGTTGTTCATCTCCCTGCAGGTGATAAATTAAGCCCAGCAACCAGTTGTTGGAGAAGATAGGTTTAATGGCAATAGATTTTTCCAGGTAATCCTTTGCTTCGTGTAGCCGTTGCTGATATATCAGCACTTCGGCGATGATTCTTAGGGAGAAGTGTGCCGAAGAAGACTTTTTTACGGCCATTTCAGCCCATTCCAGGGCCTTATCGTAAGCGCCGGTGATCACTGCACAGAAAGCTGCTTCCTGCATACAGCCATACTCATATTCGAGTTTTTCCGGTGTATGGGGAATCCCTTTTGCAAAGAATTCCATAGCCTGGGCGTATGCGTTCTGGTCGCTGAGTACTTTTCCGGCCATGAAATAGGCGTCGTAGTAAGCCGGTGCTGCGGCTATCGCTTCTTTAAAACACTGGTAGGCGCCCCCGAAATCTTCCTGTCGCTTCAGGCTAAGTCCCTGGCTTACCAGCCGTATGCCTTTGAGCGTAACGCCGTCCAGCAGTACGGGTTGATTGTTCCGGAGCGTTTCATAAAGTTTCCCGTAGGAGATGCCCATGTGGTCGTGCCAGCGTTCACTGACAGTAGAATAAAACTCCGGCCGGAAAGCATAGGCATATTCATGCCATGCCAGCAGCGTGTTATCGGTGATATAGGCAGAGAGGTCTTCTTCATTGTACATGGCAGTGATCAGCGTTTGCGGATCAAAGTCAAAACAATGCAGGTTATAAAACCAGGAGAAGAAGTAAGGTGCGTTTATTTTCCGGTGAGGCATGGTATGTACCACCTCATCGTCCTGGCCCATGGCCAGCGCTATGTAACGCACGTTTTCCGTTCCGGCGGTTTTCTGGAACCAGTCCAGGTGGAGAAAATCGATGTTGCTGTTGCCGGCCACATAGTAAGGTGTACTGGAAGGTACCTGGCCGCGGATGGTCATATTGCCTTTTACCACAAGGAGGTCCCAGTAATCGTTGGGGAGTCTCAGATCGCCGTCAATATCGAGGTCGCCGTCGCGGAAATAGATGCGGTCCTGTGCTTCAAAATAATCGTGCTCTGATTCAAATTCATCGATATTCCAATGTCTGTCTTCTTCGTTGTCCCAGTAGTCAAAAAAATTATCGACTCCCAGTCTGTCCAGCGCTTCCTGGTAAGTGACCTTTTCCAGCCGGTATTGTTGCAGAAAGTCCTGGGTTTTGGTGTCCGGTCCGTCACTTTCATTATCCGTTGTTTCGGCTTCTTCCGGTTCTTCCGCCATTTCCGGGAGTTGGAAACTCTCTTTCAGTGCGGTCAGTGGGGCAAAGGCTGCCGCCAGTATATCATCATTTACTTCTATAAAAGAGGGTTGGATATATACCCGGTGTATTTGTCCGGCAGGATCACAGAAGAAGAACCATTTTTCTTCATCGTTCATAATCATACCCAGCATCCAGCAGTGGGACAGGAGATTTTTCTCCCGTGCGAACCACTCGCTTTTGCATCTGTAGATATTCAGGAATACCTGCAGCAGGTTATACAGGGTGGTGGCGTTTTCAGCATTATCGTTATAAGCGTATACAGCGCAGAGGAAATCACCTTTTTCAAAGTAGAAATAGCCTTTTTTCTGCCAGAAGTCTTTGAATGCTGCGGGGAGTGTAAATCCGGCTACAGCTTCCATTCGCTGGATATGTGCTTCGGAAGCGGCGTGTAGTTCCACCACCTGTTCCGGCCAATGAGCTTCGAGGTAGGCGGCCATGGCCAGGATATCGTCGTAGAGCGGTTGTGGCAGGGTGAAGTCACTTACCGGCTGATAACCTTTTTTTGTTTTCTCAGCGATGAGTTTCTCCGCTGCTTTTTGGCATTCGGCTGCGGTGGCAAAGGTCTTTACCTGTGTTTGGCCTTGTGTGCCGGCTTTACCAAAAGTAACAGTAATGTCGGTACCGTTGACATCAATATCCCAGAATTTATGCGATTTTTCGTCCTGATAGATAAATTGTTGTTTCATGAGGTGTTTCTTTTTTCGTTGTGGCAGTTCCCTTGGTCACAACTGTAGTGGGGTAGGGGTACTGAGCTACAGGGCCGGGTTTACAGCGGCGTTAAAGATAATACAAGAATTTATACATTCGGACCGTCCTCCAAAAGATAAAACCGGGCCCGCGTTAAAGTTAGTATCTACCAGGAGAGACAATTTTCTTTCTATCATTTTTTAAAAAATGTTATGAACGGCGATGCCCGTCCCTAGCTTGTTTTCCGACGATTTTTTCATCGTAAATTAAATCTTGTCCCATAAAAAACGTTTTCAAGCATACTTTTCAATAATTTTGCGCCCTCAAGGTTAAAAAAATGTTAACCTGGAAACCATTTTTGCTTGTGTAAAGAGAATGTTAGTGATCAATTGAAAAAAATTGCACCCAAACCTTTGTAGCAAGTCCGTTATTCGTCCTTTGTAGCCCGGCCCCCTGCTGGGCTTCGCTGTGGCGTTTCATCTCCTCAGTCGTACCTGTAGCAGCGGGCCGGATGGTTGTTCCCTGAAGTATTGTCTGTACAATCTTAACAATTCCTATTTATGCACGCTAACTACAGGAAACTGTTATGGCTACTGCCATGCGTAGCCCTTTTTACATCCGTTGATGTAATGGCCCAATCGAAGAAAAAACATGGCTGGCTTTTCGGCAAAAAAACGCCTGCTGTAGCCGCTGACACGACTACCAAAAAGAAACCCGATACCAAAGGTATGAAACCTTACAAAGAGGTGATTACTGCGGATGCGGTGACTGTTGATGGGCTGTTTAAAGTACACCGCGTAAAAACGGAGTACTACTTCGAGATTCCGCTGAAGCTGGCTGGCAGACAAATTTTGGTGGTTAACAAGCTGTCAAAGGTTCCCGAACAGCTCAACGATGCAGGTGTCAATAAAGGCATGAACTATGCGAACATGGTCATCACCTTTGAAAGGGACACCCTGCTGAATAAAATTTTCCTGCGTAAGCAAAATCCTTTCCTGGAAGTTCCCGCCAACAACGCCATTGCCCAGTCAGTGGCCGACAACTTCATTCCATCCCTGATCGACCAGCTGAAGATAGAAGCCTATAATAAAGACACCACTGCTTTTGTAGTGAATGTGTCTAAACTGTTCGACGGTTCCAATAACAGCATCAACAACGTATTTGAGTCACTGGGACTGCCAGGTTCTCCTATTAAGGACCTGTCCCGTATCCGTGGTATCAAATCCTTCCAGGATAACGTAGTGGCCAAATCGGAGCTCACCGCCAAAATCACCGGCGTGGAAGTATCCATAGAAACAACCACCAACCTGGTATTACTCAGCGAACAACCCATGAAGCCCCGCTTCGCCGACAGAAGGGTAGGCCTCTTCACTACGCCCCGCTGGTATTTCAGCGATGCGCAGCATAAGCTGGAACAACGGGAACTGATTACCCGCTGGAGACTGGAGCCTAAGCCGGAAGATATGCAACGGTATATGAACGGTGAACTGGTGGAACCCAAAAAACAGATCATCTATTATATCGATGCCAGTACGCCTGCACAATGGCGTCCTTACATCAAAGCCGGTATTGAAGACTGGCAAAAGGCCTTTGAAGCGGCCGGGTTTAAAAATGCCATTATTGCGAAAGATGCACCCACCGACGACCCTGACTTTGACGCCGACGATGCCCGTTACTCCGTGGTGACCTATGCTGCATCAGCGAAAGCCAATGCGATGGGACCCTCTGTTCTGGACCCCCGTTCCGGTGAGATCCTCGAAGCGGACATTATCTGGTGGCACAACGTGATGAGCACCCTGCATTCCTGGATACGTATCCAGACAGGCGCCATCGATCCGAGAGCCCGGGGCAACCACTTCAGCGATTCGCTGATGGGCCACGCCATCCGTTTTGTATCCAGCCATGAAGTGGGCCATACTTTAGGGTTGCAGCATAATATGGGAAGCTCTTACGCCTTTGATGTGGACTCGCTGCGTTCTCCGGAGTTTACTTCCCGCATGGGTGGTACGGCGCCGTCTATCATGGACTATGCCCGCTTTAACTATGTAGCGCAACCGGGCGATAACGTTACCCAGATCACACCTGCCATTGGCGTGTACGATAAGTTCGCTATCGGTTGGGCTTATCGTTATACCGGTAAAAACCCGCATGAGGAACTGCCGGAACTGAACAAACAGTTACGCGCACACGAAAATGACCCGCTTTACGCTTTCGGCGAACAACAGGATATTCGTGATGCCATTGATCCGCGCGCCCAGATAGAAGACCTGGGTAACGACGCGGTGAAAGCCAGCCGCTATGGCCTGCAAAACCTGAAACGTATTGTACCACAGATCCTCAACTGGACCCGTGAAGAAGGCCATACCTACGATGAAGCTGGTAAAATGCTCAACAGCGCTATCGGTCAGTGGAATCAGTATGGTTACCATGTAATGGCCAATGTAGGGGGTATCTATGTAACGCCGACTGTATTCGGTCAAAAACAAAACAGCTACGTACATGTACCGAAGAAGAAACAGCAGGATGCGGTGAAATACCTGCTGGAAGAAGTGTTTAACACCCCGGCATGGCTGTTTAAGAACGAGATCTACGCTAAAAGTTATCCGATTAAGGAGAGCCCTGTCGGTAATATGGAATACGGCGCCCTTGTATATGCGAAAGGGTTACAGTCCTATTTCTTCTACGACCTGCTGCGCGACGAACGCCTGTCCCGTATGATGGAAAATGAAGCGGCCAACGGTGCCGACGCCTATACAGTATCCGATCTGATGCGTGACATGCACAACGGTATTTTCGCCAAAACCATCAAAGGCCAGCCGCTGGACATCTTCGAGCGTAACAGCCAGAAAGGTTTTGTAGATGCGCTGATTGTAAGTGTCGATAAATCTGCTGCCCGTCCGGATGCTAAAAAATTACAGGACGAGTTTGCAGCACCTGTCAGCAGCAACTTCTGTTCTTTTGCCCTGCAACCGCAACCACAGTCAACAGAACGCGCTTCCCGCAACCTGAATTATTTTTCCATTCATCGTGTATCTGACGCCGTTAGTGCCAAACGTGGGGAGATGATACGTTTGCTGCAACTGCTCAATAGCCGCAAAAACAGCAGCGACCGTGCCACCGCTGATCACTACAACGATCTGATCATCCGTATACAACAAGCTTTGAACAATAAATAAAAAATCAATTATCAACCTGTACATCTGTCAACAATGAAAAAAAATCAGTTACTGGCGAAAGTGTTTTGCCTGCTGCTGGCAGCGTGTCTTTCCCCCTGGTGGGCGCAGGCGCAAACCGCGCAGCGTATCGTCAAGGGAAAGGTCGTGGATGCTACATCCGGCGAAGCCTTGCCGGGCGTGTCTGTGTATGCCAGCAATAAAACCATCGGTACCGCTACCGGTATGGAGAATGTAATCGAAAACATCAGCATCGGTGCGATCACTAATGAACAGGGTGAGTTTTCCCTGAAACTGCCCGATTCCCTGTCGGTAAAACAACTCACGATCGGGTATATGGGGTACGAAACCAAACTGCTGAACCTTACTGCCAGCAATAACTACAAGGTGGCGCTGTCTTCCGCGGGTAAAAACCTGAATGAGTTTGTGTTTACCGGTTATCAGACCATTAAAAAGAATAAATCCACTGGCGCGGTCGATAAGATCAGCATGGATAAAGTGGAAGTTGCCGGTGTGATGAGCGTAGAGCAGATGTTGCAAGGCCAGCTTTCCGGTGTGGCTATCACGCCGCAGTCCGGCGCTCCGGGTCAGGCTGCGAAGATCCGTATCCGTGGTACATCTTCCCTGCAAGGTACACAGGATCCACTGTGGGTCATCGACGGATTGCCCATTGAAGGTACCAACCTGCCAACCGCCGATGATGCCAAATCTATCGATCAGTTGTATACTACTGCTATCGCCGGTTACAGCCCTGCTGATATCGAAAGCATCACAGTGCTGAAAGATGCGGCAGCGACGGCTATCTACGGCGCCCGCGCGGCCAACGGCGTAATCGTGATCACCACTAAGTCCGGTAGGAAAAGTGAGCGGCTGAGTGTGAACTATCGCAATAACTTCACCTTCACGCAAAAGCCTGATCTCGGTCGTTTAAACCTGATGAACAGCGATCAGAAAGTAAACCTGGAGCTGGACCTGTTTACATCCGACTTTTCTTTCGGCGCCAATAACGGCGGCGTGTCCCGTATCCTGCGCAAATACAATATAACAGCGGAAGAGCTGTCCACTAAAGGGTTTGATGGTATCGATGCGGCCGCCCGCAACGAAATTAATGCACTGAGAGGGATCAACACCAACTGGAACGACCTGATTTACCGCAGCGCCTTCACACAGGAACACAGTGTAAGCGTGTCCGGTGGCGGTGATAAATCCGCCTATTATTTCAGCGGTGGTTACTACGACGAAAAAGGCGCTACCATTGGTACCGGCGCTAACCGTTATAACATCACGCTGAAAACAGATTATGACCTTACCGATAAACTGAAATTCTCTGCCGGTATCTTCGCTAATCAACGCAGCCAGACTTCCTATAATGCTAACCGTGCCGGCAACACCAACCCCGGTAAATATTCCCGCCTGGCGAATCCTTATTTGCCGGTGCTGGACGATAATGGTAATTATGTGTATGATAGAAATATCGGTGGTGACAGGAACGTGGTGGACTTTAACCTGCTGGAAGAACGTAAGAATACAAGCAATACACTGAAGACACAATCCGTGAATACCAACTTCAAGCTGGACTACGAGCTGATACCACGTTTGCGTATCAGCTCCCAGCTGGGTATTCAGTCGGATGTATCTACCGGCGAAATGTATGCCCTGGAAAATACCTATCTGACCCGCCTGCTGAAGGACCAGAATGTGCGCCGCGACCCGGTGACAGGTATACAGAGCACGTTTCTGCCAAAAGGTGGTGTGATCACCAATACCAACCAGCATATGCAGCAGTATACCCTCAAAACCATGGCGGAATACAGCTTTAACTTGAATAAACGGCATGAATTCAACTTCATGGCAGGTAATGAACTGAGAAGAGTAAAGACCAAAAGAACAGAGGTGACAGGTTATGGATTTGATGAGAAGACGCTGACTACACAGCCTGTTAAATTCCAGAGCGATAACGAAGCGAGGGAACTGTATCAGAACAAAAACCTTTATGCCGAGAATGCGTTTGTATCATTCTTTGGTACCGGTAGCTATACTTTAAACAATCGTTATACCCTGGGCGCCAGTATCCGTTTCGATGGTTCCGATCTGTTTGGTGTAGATCCGAAATACAAATACCTGCCCCTGTGGTCTGTGAGCGGTTTATGGCGGGTGATGGAAGAACCTTTCATGCGTAACGTAGGATTTATCAACAACCTGAATGTGCGTGCTTCTTATGGTTTACAGGGTAACGTAGATAAAAATACGTCGCCTTTCGTAATGGGTAACTACTATAATGTAAACATTCTGCCGGGTGATCCTATGCAGGTCATCAAGATAGGGACGCCTCCCAATGCCAAGCTGCGCTGGGAAAAAACCATCAACAAAAACATCGGTATCGACCTGAGCTTCCTGAAAAACAGGATCAGTATCACAGCCGATTACTATGATCGTCATGGTAAAGACCTGATCAACGTATATGCGTTGGCATTGGAAACCGGTTTCCAGAATATGGCTGTTAACTGGGCCGAAATGCGTAACTCCGGCGTGGAAGTCAGTGTAAGCACCCGGAATATCACCCGTAAAGACTTCCGCTGGACGACCGATTTTAATTTCTCCTATAACAAAAACACCGTATTGCGGGAAACGCTGGCGGATAATGCCTATTTCCCTTCCAGGGAAGGCCATCCTACCGGCACTATCTGGGGTATTGACTATGCCGGCATTAACGAGCATGGTATGATTCTCGTGAACCACAATGGTAAAGTAGAAACCTTATCCGAACTGCTGAAGCTGAAAGATGATTTCGCCGGAGATCCGGACCTGGGTGGTCTGTTCCCGTATTCAGAATTGTCCAATGAGGAACAGCGGGCCTTGTTCCGCAACATGGGTAACTCAGATCCGCTGTATACCGGTGGTCTGACCAATAGCTTCACCTACAAACGGTTTGATCTGTCTATAGGCCTGCTGTTTAACCTGGGGCAGAAAGTAGTGGCGCAACCGCCATTCGATCCGTTCTTTTTCGATCGTGGCGCCAATACCACTACGGACATACTGGATCGCTGGACACCTTCCCACACCCAGGCAAAATACCCGGGCCTGTTTGGCGACGGCCCTCAAACACCGGAAGATGTGCGGTTGCTGGGACACTGGCTGCAGGACAAGAGTTATCAGTACGGCCGTCTGGGTATGTGGATCCGCGACGCAGGATATGTGCGTGTACGGAATATCACCCTGGGTTACCGTCTGCCGGAAGATGTATGCAACCGTATCCGTCTGAAAGGGCTGAAAGTAACCGGTGAAGTACGCAATCCGTTTGTATTTGGACCTGACTATAGCGGCTATATGGACCCGGAAACAATGGGTAACATCTATGCACAGCCTATCCCCAAAACATTTACCATTGGCTTGAATGCTACCTTCTAAAACAGTAACTCATGCGTAAAGTAATATATACCACCGGACTGATCGCAGCCATGACTGCTTTCTCCTCCTGTAAAAAATACCTGGATATTGTACCGGTAGGAAGAGTGGTTCCTACTACGGTGGACGATTTCCGTAAGGAACTGGATGCCGCCTATCTGATCACTACCCTTGACAAAGGACTGGCCTCTTACCGTGGCGATGAAATAAAAATGAATGAAAGCCGTTCCGGCGATGTGAATCAATTGAAACCCAATTATTTCTGGAATGAAAATAGCGGCACTGTCACTTCCACCTATAACTGGCGGGCAAATTATGAGCAGATATTTTATGCCAATCATATCATTGATGCCGTAGGCGGCGCCAGCGAGGGGAGCCAGGAACAGAAGAACCAGTTGGCCGGAGAAGCATTCTTCATCAGGGCATATGCCCACTTCAACCTGGTGAACCTGTACGGTAAGCCATACAACGAAGCAACAGCCGCTATCGATAAAGCGGTGCCGGTTATTACGAAAGTAGATCTGGAAAAGGCCGGTCCGCGCAATACCGTCAAAGAAACCTTTGATCAGATTATTGCCGATATAGAAGCCGGTCAGGCGTTGATCAATGTGGAGCAGTTTGAAACGATCACCTCTTTCCGGTTTACGAAGCTGGCCGGCCAGGCGTTTGCCGCACGGGTGTATCTCTACACCCACCAATGGGAAAAATCGCTGGCTAACGCTAAAGCAGTACTGGAAAAGAAGTCTACCCTGATAGACTTCAACAAATCCACCAGCTTGCCAACGATGTATAATTCCCCGGAGTCTATCCAGGCGTTTGAGCAAGCCTACAGCACTACTGCTTTCCAGGGCGCCCTGGTATCAGATCAGCTGTATGCAATGTACAATCCCACCGGCGATCTGCGACTGAAAATTTTCTACGGGAAAGACAGTAAGCAAAACAATATCATTCTTAAAACTTCCGGCAATAACAACTTCCGGCAATCATTCCGGGTGGCGGAAATGTACCTGATCGCAGCAGAAGCGGCAGCTCACCTGAACCAGGAAGACCAGGCCAGAAATTATCTGAATGAATTGAAGAAGAACCGCCTTACACCGGTGTTCTATCAGGCAGAAGTGATCCGCCTGTCGACACTCAGCGGCAATGACCTGCAGAAAGAAATCCAGGATGAACGTTTCCGGGAGCTGGCTTTTGAAGGGCATCGCTGGTTCGATCTGCGCAGAACAACACAACCGCAGATAGTGCACAGTATCAAAGGACAGACCGGCACGTTGCAGGCCGGTGATCCGCGGTATACTATCCGGATACCATCAGATGCTATTGCTAATAATCCGGCGTTGGCGGATTAACGGTGAAGGTTATAGGATAAAAGAAAGCCCCCGGTGATGAGCCGGGGGCTTTTTTGTGCGTGTAAAATATATTGGTAAATTCGGGTATTATGTTCCTCCGTTTCCCACCCATATCCGCTCCCGTTTCCGATCCTTTTTTCCTCACCGGCAATGGCGAAATATTCGCCCGGCTGAAACAGGAAACCAAGGCCGGTAAAAATACCGTTCTCCTGACGCAACACATGCTCATCTTTGTAACAAAAGGGATAAAATTACTGCACCTGCCGGGTAAAACGGTAGAAGCCGGACCGGATACCGTGATACTGCTCAGGAAAGGGATATACGTGATGGCGGAATATATAGAAGAAGGCCTGAGCTTCGAAGCTCTGATGTTGTTTTTACCAATGAAATTGTTGCGGGCAATCGCCGCTGAACCTTTCTTTCATCGCAGCCAATCATCTGCTACGGAGCCTTGTATGGTATTTGCCGGTAACGGGCTGATACGGGCTTTCAAAACACAACTGCGCCTGTATTTCGATCAACCCGTGCTATATACCGATCAGTTGCTGGCCATGAAACAAAAGGAGATACTGCTGTTACTGATGAATGGAACGCATCAACGCGAAGTGGTGGACTTTATCACCACCGCCATCAGCACTGAGCCGGAAGACCTGGAAGACATCGTTCGCCGGTATCTGTTACAGCCCGTTACCCTGGAAGACCTGGCCAGCCTGACGAACCGGAGCCTCGCTACTTTTAAACGCGATTTCCAGCGTATCTACAACATGCCTCCCCGGCAGTGGATCAATGAACAACGTTTGCAACAGGCACACCTGTTGCTGGGCAATACCATGCTACCCGTAGGCGAGATCGCCAGCCAATGCGGTTATGATAACCCCTCCCACTTTATCCGCATCTTCAAAAAGAAATACGGACATACCCCTCAGACATTACGAGCCGAAATGACGATAGATTGAGCCATCCTGACTATCCCGCCGAAGCCGCCGTCAATAATTTTGTGTTATAAAAATCAGCTAACATGAAAATAATATTGATCGGTGGTCAGGGCACTATCGGCCGAAAAGTAGCAGCGGCACTCCTGCCAAAGCATGAAGTGATCATCGCGGGTCGTAATAGCGGCGATCTCCGCGTGGACATCACTTCCGAAACATCTATCGAAAAAATGTTCCAGGAACTGAAGACGGCAGATGCTTGTATTTGCACCGCCGGTACCGGTTACTACGGCGATTTCGCCACCATGCGGCAACATCACCTGACAACAGGCATCCAGGGCAAATTACTCGGACAGGTGAACCTCGTGCTGATTGGAAAAGATTATCTCTCCGAAGGAGGCTCTTTTACGTTAACATCCGGGATAGCAGCAGAACACCCCGCCAAAAACGGTACCTCTGTGGCAATGATCAACGGCGCGGTAAACAGCTTTGTACTCGGTGCCTCCCAGGAACTGAAAAAGGACCAGCGTATTAATGTGATCAGTCCCGGACTGGTAGCCGACAGCCAGGAGCGCTATGGCGCCCTTTTTCCGGGATATAACCTCGTTCCCATGGAGAAAGTGGTGAATGCTTATTTGCTGAGCGTGGAAGGGGCGGTGAATGGGAAGATTATTAAGGCGTATGCGTAGGGTATTACGCCTCATACAATTCCATGATGGACACACATCTGAAAGTGATACCATCTTTCTCTTCTGTATGGGATTCATGATAATGGCCATAGTACCACGTTTTGCATCCCGCAGCGGCAGCCTGGTGATAAATGTTGCTCATTAGCTGCCGCTCATTTTCAAGTTCAGCCAGGAGATCTCTGCCTGCCGCCATTTCCTTTACAATAAAATGCTCCACCAACGGATTGTACGCATAGGGCCATGCTTCCTGGGGAGCGATGTGACTGACAACAATGTCTATACCATCCTGACAGGCATAGGTTAACAATGTTTCATCGTATGCCACTACTTCATCAGGCCAGTAACTTTTGCCGGTGGTCCGGTTGATCCGGTCTATAGAAATACCGCCGCCAACAAACAATACCCGCTGCCGGTTTATTTCTAGCACTGTATAGTCCTTTACCAGCTTGACGTTAGATAGATTAAAGGAATGGCTATTGTCCCAGAACCATTTATTGTCGTGGTTGCCCCTGATGATGTATAGTTGGTTGCCACGGTCACGCATGAACGTATCTATTTGCGAGAGGGTTTTCAGATCGTCTGCTACTGGCTGGAAGCCCAGCCCCCAATCGCCTACCTGGATAAAGGCGGTATCTTCCAGTTTGAACTTTTTGATCCTGGAAAGTAATTCGGGGTAACCACCGTGGAGATCGCCAATGATAATCATACCGTATTATACTAATTTATGTTGACATTCTTGTACTGAATACTTGTTCCTTTCTTTCAAAACAGGTAATTTTAGTGACACATTATTTAGAATATGTCAAATGATATTAGATTCGAATTATATGATTTGGGTGACTTTGAGGATTCGTCGGATTACCAGTTTTTTGAGATGATTGGTAAGAGGGCTGCCGCTAATGCTATTAATGAGAATAAAGCATTGGGATTACCTGTAACTTATCTCAAAGAAAAATGGGTGGTGCGGGAATATACGGATGGAAGGATAGAAAAAATTGTAAAAATCGAATCCGAGTCACGACTTAGGGAGTTTAAAAAAGGAGAAGTTATACATATCCCCAAAAGATGACAGACCTCCACACCTTCCAACAAGCGCTCTACAAATTCTATCCGCTTTCCCCGGCGGAATGGGAGGATTTCGCGGCTACACTCATCATCAAAAAATATCAAAAAGGAGACTACCTGACCCGCGAAGGCCAGGTGGAGAATTATATCTATTTCCTTTGTAAAGGCGCTACCCGTAACTACTTTATCAAAGGCGGCAAAGAGTTTACAGTCGATTTTCATTTTGAAGGGGAGATGGTAACTGCCTACTATTCCCTGATTACCCGGGAGCCCAGTACTATTTTTATGGAACTGCTGGCAGATGCAAAAGTGATCGCTATTCCCTTTCGTTTTCTGCAGGAGTTTTACAACAAATATCACCATGGGGAACGGATAGGCCGACTCATAGCGGAATATCAGTATATCAGGAGGTTAAAAAAAGAAATGGACCTGCTTTCCCTGACGGCGGAGCAGCGTTATGTAGCCTTACTGGAGCGTAACCCGGCACTGGTACGGCAAATTTCCGTAAAACACCTGTCTTCTTACCTGGGCATCCAGCCGGAGAGCCTGAGCCGTATCCGGAAGCAACACGCCGGAAACTAACATACATCATTTGCCGGGGGAGTAGGATGGCAGAATTTTGTACCAGACAAAAGACACACCATTACATGAAACCTATTATCATTCTGATTGCAGTATTTGCGGTGACCTTGCTGGTATCCAAACTCATCACGGGTAGCTGGCAGTTTATTCTCAGCGGTAACCTGGGTATGTGCTGTATGTTATGTTTTACGGCGCTGGGGCATTTCCTTTTTCCTAAAGGTATGACGATGATGTTACCTCCGGGGATACCGTTAAAAACGGAGATGATTTATGTCACCGGGGTGATGGAAATCGTCATGGGTATCCTGCTGATGGTACCTGCCCAGCGGGAGAAGACGGGCATTATCCTCATTCTCTTTTTGGTGCTCATTTTTCCGGCTAATATATACGCTGCCGTTAAACACGTGAACCTGGGAAAAGCCACGTTTGACGGGCCGGGACTGGCTTATCTCTGGTTCAGGGTACCTGAACAATTGTTGTTTATCGCCTGGGTTTATTTTTTCTCCATCAAACGGTAGCGTATGTACGAAGTAGATGTTACCAACGGGGAAACCGTGGCGTTTGTAAACAGTATCCGGGCGCGGAGCCTGAAAGGTTTTTGCTGGCTGTGGCTTAATCTGCCCGGTATTATCCGTTCTGTAAAACAGCATTATGGCGCTTATGAGTGTATTCCTGCACTGGTGAGCCCTGTGCAGATCGTGATGGTCAGCTATTGGTTGAGTTACCGGGAACTGGGAGACTACCACCAAAGCAAATTTCACCGGCGTTTTATGGTTTTTGTAAAGAGAAATCCTGCTGCGCTCGGAATGTATTTTGAAAGTTACGCTCCCGGGAAGTCGGGGAAATATATCAATGGGGAATTCGGACTGGCAAAGAATTTCCGGAGAAAGTTATGAGCGTTCCCATGCATCTTCCGGAGTGGCGCGGGTGGCATGTTGCCCGTAGGATAACTGATGCAGTTCCACTATGCCGGGATCTATCTTTACAATCTGCGCAAGCGCTACCAGCCGGACATCTTCCTCTATAGGTTGCTGTTCACTATGAAATTGCCAGTCGCCTTCTTCATCGTGATACACGTATAAAATAGGCTTGCCTTCCAGTACCTGCCGCGTGGTAAATACGCCCAGGTTCCTTTCTTCCTGGAACATAAAATCGGTATTCCGGTCCAATAGGGGTTGTTTACGGAGTAAATTGGGGTTAAATCCGGTCTCCCAGGGAAATAGCGACTGTTTGTCCGGCCATACCATTTGCAAAACGGGGAACTGCTGCGTTAAATAGAAATAACAGCCCACCGCAGGGTAATAAGGATAGTAGGCCTGGTCCACCCCTAAAAAGCGAACCGGATGATTGTTCAGAAATTCATCATAGGGAGTATCCGTTGTAAAAGACGCACCTTGCCTGATTTCTTCACAGGCGTTGTTTAACAGGTCGCCCATCAGTTGCAGGGGTAAGCCAAAACAAATGATTTCGGGATGGCCGAACCGTTGATGTAGCCCAACTGTATAGGCAAAAGAGGGAGAATAGTCATCTTCCGGCACCTGCACAATAAAGCAGCCGTATTGATCAATATTTTCCTGTATGTTTTCCCGGGTGATGGGGGAGCAGTGATCATTGGACATGATATAAATGTACTGATAATCAGGACAACAAATACCATGATTCCTCACGATGATCCCCAAAGAAAGCGAGATAAGCCTCATTCTCCAGCAGTATACATTCCAGCGTATTGGCTACTGGATGGGAACGGATGCCAACCACCTGGATGCCTTTTGCTTCACAAAGGTCCATGAAACGGAATAAATGCCCTGGTGAAATATGAAATCCGCCATGGGCGATGCCTTTAAAACCCTTTTGCCAAAAACTAATATCGGTTTTTTTCATGATGTAATTTTTATTACTTACCTATAGGTGATTGTTGTTTTGTCGGAGCTTCCCGAACTTCATACTTTCCTATAGGTGATTATGAAGAGCAAAATTGATTTATACGTCATTCAGAAAGTCAAAGAAAAAAGACTGATGATGAACTTATCTCAGGCAGATCTTGCCAATGAGCTAGGTATGTCCGTCGGGTTTATTGGTAAAGTAGAAAGCGCTCATTATCCTTCCCATTATAATATCAAACACCTCAATGAACTGGCGCATATTCTGCAGTGCAGCCCGCAGGACTTCATGCCAAAGAAGCCATTATAACTTCATTACTAAGTTAAGGGAAAAAAACAATCACTCTCCTATAGGTGATTAATTATTTTGAGATTTTTTATCTCAAAACCGTATTTTTATCCCAAACAGTGAACATATGATGAAATGGACTTTACCATTGCTGCTCCTGCTGCTTTCCTGGCAGGCGCAGGCGGCCACCACGTTAAAAGTATTACAGTTCAATATCTGGCAGGAAGGCACCGTGGTCCCGGGCGGCTTTGAGGCAATCGCCGATGAAATCATCCATACCGGCGCGGATATCATCACTTTCAGCGAGGTACGTAACTACAAACAAACCCGCTTCTGCGACCGGATCAGGGAAGCGCTGGCCAAACGCGGCCGTACTTTTTATGCGGAATACAGTTATGATTCAGGTATCCTGTCGGCTTTTCCTATACAACATTTTGAAACGATAAGCCCGGAAAAAGATGACCATGGTTCTGTATATAAAGCGGTGATCCGGGTAGATGGTTATAACGTGGCCGTATATACGGCGCATCTCGATTATTTACACGCGGCCAATTACCTGCCCCGCGGTTATCATAGCAGCAGCTGGAAAAAACTGCCGGCGCCGGTCGCCAACGCGGACAGCGTGCTGGCCGATAACCGTGCCTCTCAGCGGGATGAGGAAATCGCATTATTCCTGGCGGATGCCCAAAAAGAAACGGCTAAAGGCAGCCTGGTGATACTGGGCGGCGATTTCAACGAACCGTCGCATCGCGACTGGACCGCCGCCACCAAAGACCGCTTTGACCACCACGGTGCCATCATCCCATGGAATGTAACCCTGGCGCTGGAAAAAGACGGTTTTACAGATGCTTACCGCCAGCTGTATCCCGACCCGGTGACCCATCCGGGATTCACTTTCCCCGCCGGCAATCCCGCTGTGCCCATAAATAAACTGGCCTGGGCGCCGGAGGCGGATGACCGCGACCGGATCGATTTTGTGTTCTTCCGGCCCGATAAAAGAATAAAGCTGAAAGATGCAGCCCTCGTAGGTCCCCGTGCTTCCGTAGTATATGGCGCTATGCAGGAGGAGAAGACTAAAGATAAGTTGGTGGCGCCGCAGGGCGTATGGCCTACTGACCACAAAGCCCTGCTGGTTACTTTTGAGCTGCGGTAAGATACCTGCTGATCCAAATGAACAACAGTGATAATAATAAAAACACACCGGCAATGCCCAGCGCATTAATCAGCGCCTGCGTGATCCCTATCTTGTTCACCTCAATGAACGGATAGGGATAAAAGCCGGTGAAAGCGCCTCTCCCCAGGATAAACGCAAAATAAATGGCAGGGTACCATAGCCATGCCCAGCACTGGTTCCAAGCCATCCGCCGCCGGGCGGCAAACAACGCCCAATATAAAAGAAACAACACCGGTATCACACTATGCAGCAGCTCGTCCACCAGCCACTGTAAACCTTGTGGCTGCCATAACCAACGCAGTACGGCATTATAAATAAGCCCCACTACCAGGATGTATACGGTGATGGCCGTTTGGGTACCGGTGCGGGAAAAGAAATGATCGCCGGGATACAGCCACAGTGCGGTGTTACAGATCGCCACCAGCAGGTTGGTTAAAATGGTGAAATAGCTGAAAAAACGAATAGTCAGTTCCCCTGCTGGTAAGCTCCCGTTTTTAATCATCAGATAATACTGGGCTATCACAGCAAACCATCCCAACAGGGAAAGGATGGCAGGGTAAAGACGAGGACGTTTTGTTTCCATAGTATAAGTATACGTATTTTTTCATATTTGCTTATATCATACAAACTCCCTACTTTCATCCGACTGTACAATCCACGTTATCATGATATTTCAACCAGAATGCTGCTATTCAAATGCTGACTATTAACATTGGCGTAATATACCAGATATATTTTTGCGTGCTATGAGCCTCCCGCAAAACGTAGATATGGACCTGTGGCTGTCTGTCCGTGAGGGCAACAGAAATGCTTTTGATGCTATCTATCACCGCCATGTGCAGGCTATCTTCGCCAGTATCTATAAAATGATAGATTCCCGGCAGGATGCGGAAGATATTGCCCAGGAAGTATTCCTGGACCTGTGGGTAAAACGTGACCGGATCGAAATACAGGCTTCGTTATTCAATTATCTTTTCAGTGTAGCCCGTTACAAAACGATCCGTCACCTGAAAAACAAATCACTGCTGCCCAAAAGCCTGGACCTGCTGCTGGAACATGCGGATGCGGAAGACCTCCCGCTGGATTGTGTGCTGCCCGGTGATGCCGGCCTGCACCAGGCCGCGGCGGTATTTAACCAGGAGGTGAGCCAGCTGCCACCCCAGATGAAAAAAGTATACAGCCTGTATACAGATGAACAAAAAAGCGTCAAGGAAATAGCTTCCATCCTGGATATTTCTCCCAATACCGTAAAAAACCATCTGGCTAAGGTAGGGCGTCGTTTACGCCTTACCGTTGGCCGTCTGTACTTTCTCTTTTTTTGACACCTGTACCGGTGAAAAATTTTTTTTAGACCCGGGTAGTCCTTTCGCCCTTTTTTATACACTATACTATTGAAGCGATCTGATATGCCGCAATCACCGTTCCCGTCCTTACTGGAAAAATATCTTGCCGGAGAATGTTCTCCTGCCGAGCAACAGCAGGTAGAAGCCTGGTTTAAATCCGGCGGCGATACTTCCCGGACGGATATGACACTCACCGGGCAAGACCAGCGGCGGCTGCTGAACAATCTCCACCGGAAAATGGACGGCGCGGATAAAAAAGTCCGCCGTATATGGCCATTACAGCGGATAGCCGCTGCCGTTATATTCCTAACGGTAATGGCTGGTGCCGGAATATGGGCAAGCCGCATCTGGCAAAAAAAGTCCGCTCTGGAATGGGTGGTGGTAACCACTCCCAAAGGAAAAGTGCAAAAACTGGTATTACCAGACCACTCGGAAGTATGGCTCAATGCCAACTCTGTGCTACGTTATGCAAAAAACTTCCGGCAAAACAGGAGGGTCACCCTGCAGGGAGAAGCACTGTTTACGGTCACACATGATGCCGCTGTGCCGTTTACTGTCACCGCCAACGATATCGTCACACAGGACCTGGGTACCACTTTTAATATCAATGGTTATTCATCTACCGGAAAAACGAACATTACAGTGGTCAGCGGTAGCGTAGGCGTGAGCTCGGGTAACAGCCAAATGCAGGTGCTGAAACCGCAACAGGCCATTATCTACGATCATCAGCAAAGAACCTTGACACGACTGGACAGCGTAAAAACCAGCGGCCTCACAGACTGGGTAAACGGGAAGTGGGTATACGAAAATATGCAGGTGCAGGACCTGGTCGCCCTGTTGCAACACCAGTATGATGTAACCATACATACCGGTCAGCTGAATGCAGCAGCGCTTCGTGCCGGCATCAATGTCAACTTTAGCAAAGAACAGTCGGCCCTGGAGATTATCGAGATCTTCTGCGCATTGACCGACCTTCAGTATAAACAAATCAGTAACCGGGAAATTAATATCTATTCATCCAAATAAAAGTAAAACCAACACTCCTCCGCCGGAGGCAACCGCGAACCTATTCGTTATTCTAAAATAAATTCTGGTTATGCAAACTAATGGACGTGATGCACGTTCCGGGATAACTATGTCCCTGGCTTTTCTATGGTTGTTGACCGCATTATTATTGCAGTCAACGACAATGAGGGCACAGCAGCAACAGCAGCAGTTCTCTCTCCGATTTGAAAAACAATCGCTGGAACAGGCACTGGTACTGCTTCGCAGTAAAACCAATGCCAGTATCGCTTTCAACAAAAACGAAGTAGACGGCTACACGATCGCCCCGATGGTGGTAACCGGCAAAACGCCGGAACAGATACTTCGTTTACTGGTGAAGGATTTGCCGATGGACGTACTGCAGAAAGGTACTGCCTTACTGCTGAAAAAGAAAACGGCCGGGCTGCAGGAAGAAGCACCCAAACCCACGCAGGAAAAGACAAAACCCGATTTCTCCGGTACCATTACCGATCTAGAAACCGGTGATCCTATTCCTGGCGCGGTGGTGCGCGTGGGCGGCAAAAGCGTGGTGACAAAGGAAGGCGGGGAGTTCAGTTTTCAGCTGTCTCCCGGTCAGTACGATGTCACCGTGAGCCACGTGAGTTATAATCAGCAACATTCCTTCATTGAGGTGAACGGTAAAAGGCCGGTCGTACTTAATCTCCCCATGGAAATCACCAATTCCAAACTGAATGAGGTGGTGGTAGTAGGCTACGGTTCCCAACGTAAAGTAACCCTTACCGGTGCGGTATCATCCATCAAAACAAAAGAAATTAAACAGTCGGCGGTATCCAACCTCAGTAACGCGCTGGTAGGCCGTTTACCCGGATTGATTGCCCGTCAGAGCAGCGGTGAACCCGGTGCTAACGGCTCCGCCCTTTTTCTCCGTGGTAAAGGAACTTTCGCCGGCAGCACCAGTCCGCTGATTATGATCGATGGCGTACCCCGTGATGGTTTTGAATACATTGATCCTAATGAGGTAGAATCCATCACTATCCTGAAAGATGCGTCGGCTACGGCTATCTATGGTGTGCGTGGCGCTAACGGGGTGGTGCTGGTCACTACCCGCAGAGGTTCCGATATGTCTAAGCCACGCGTACAACTCAATGTAGAACGCGCCGTACAGAAACCTGCCAATATGATGAAGTATCTTAATTCCAAAGACTATTTCACATTGTACCGGGAAGGCCTTATCAATGACGGACGTACGGCAGATGCGGCTATTTATACAGATGAATACATCTCCCGTTATGATAAATCCCTCAACTGGCCGGATTCACTGGAATATGACTACCTCTATCCGGATGTGGATTGGGTGGATTATATGCTGAAAAAACAATCTCCCCGTACCACGGTAAACCTGAACGTTTCCGGCGGCAATGCCAAAGTACGTTACTTTATTTCCGGCTCCTACCTCGATGAAGGCGGTATCTACGCCCATACCAGCGATGCGGACGGTTACGACCCGCAAGCCTGGGAGAAACGTTTTAACTTCCGTTCCAATGTGGACATACAAATAAGTCCCTGGTTGCGTGGAGAGCTGAATCTCTCTACGGTGGTGCGTAAACAAAACTATCCGGGCCCCGATGCCAAAGATTATTTCGTCAACCTGAGACTAACGCCTTCGTATATATCACCGGTGTTTAACCCCGATGGTTCCTATGCGGAAGTAACAGGTACCAACCCTTATGCACAGCTGGTAGCCAAAGGGTATAAACGATATTATAAATTCCGGCAAAACGGAACGGCCGGCGTAACGGCCGATCTGCGCAGGATTACCAAAGGATTGTCTGCCCGCGTACGTTTTTCCTATGATGCCTACAATGCCGGCGGTTTTAGCCGCTCTACCAACTATTATTCCTATACCTATCAGGGGCAGGGTAACTACCAGTTAAAATCTACCGGTCAGGATTTCCTGAACTACGAAACCAATACCGATGGCTGGTCTACGGTTATTAATCCTGAATTCTTTGTGAACTACGACCGGGCCTACGGAAAACATAACTTCTCCGGCCTGCTGCTGTATCGTTTCTCTTCCAAGAGTGAACGGAGCGATGATGCCGTAGGGGCGTTACCGTATCGTGATCAGGGGGTGGTTAGCCGTATTGCTTACGGTTATGCAGACAAATACTTTGCAGAAGCCAATTTTGGCTACAATGGTTCTGAAAACTTCGCTAAAGGTCGCCGTTTCGGGTTTTTCCCCAGCGTGTCTGCTGCCTGGGTAGTCAGTAAAGAACCTTTTATGGCAGGTACTTCCAAATGGCTGGATCTGTTGAAAATCCGTCTCTCTGCCGGTAAAGTCGGTAACCAGGACCCTGGTACACGTTTCGCCTACCAGGGCCGCTGGAACCTGAGCGCAGGCTCTTATACGTTCGGCGACAACTACCAGAACAAAATGTCAACCGCCACGGAAGCCGTGACAGGCAACCCGGAGGTAACCTGGGAAACAGCACTGAAATACAATGCCGGCCTGGAAGTGGGGCTGCTGGACGGTTTCCTGTCCTTCACCGGCGATGTGTTTTATGAACACCGTACCGGTGTGTACATGAACAGCGCCGCCATGGCCTCCGGCCTCATGGGCCTGGTGACTTTCCCCAAGATCAATGCCGGGGTAGTGGATAACAAGGGCCTGGAGCTGGAACTGACGCACCGCCGCCGCCTCAATAAAAACTGGTACTACGAAGTGAAAGGCATGTACACCTTCGCTAAAAACAAAATCGTGGATTACCTGGAAGTACCCATGCCGGAACGCCCCTGGCAATCTCGTATAGGCCGCCAGATCAATGACATATATACGTATATCAGTCAGGGTTATTTCCAGTCTAAGGAAGATATCGCAAAAGCCGCTTCCCAGAGCCAGTTTGGGGTATTGCAGCCTGGTGATATCCGTTACCTGGACGTGAACGGCGATGGGGTGATCGATTCCTACGATCAGTCCTATACCGGGAAAAACGGCGAACCTACGCAGATCATCGGTCTCTCCTCACAGGTACAGTTTAAAGGCTTCGACCTCGCGATGTTGTTCCAGGGCGCCCTGGGCCGCTGGACTTCCATCCGCGGCTATACGATGTTCGGCTCCAACTACGAGTTCCGCCAGATCATCGAAGACTATAAAGGCAATTACTGGACGCCGGATAATCCCAATGCGAAGTATCCCCGTTTGATGAGCCAGAAAAATGATAATAACACCATGGCGTCCACGCACTATCTCAGAAGCGGTGACTATCTGCGCCTCAAAAACCTGGAGATCGGTTATACCCTGCCACAGCGGTTTACCAAAAGAATGAAGGTGGCGCAAACACGTATATACGCCAACGGTAATAACCTGGTTACCTGGGATAAACTGAAACTGTATGATCCGGAAGAAAATGACGGATCACCCACTTATCCGCTGATGCGTACGTTCAACTTTGGCCTGAGTATTACTTTTTAATGCATTGAATTATGAGAACTGTGTCTATACGCCATTGCGCCTTACTGTTACTGGCGCTGATTTTGGGAGGTACTGCCTGTGAGCGGTCGCTCGATGTAGTACCGAAGGAATTCTATCAGGAGTCCGATCTCCTGGCCGATATCAAACAGGCTGAGAAAGAGGTCACCAGGCTGTATGCCGCCCTGCCGTGGGATTTTCTGCCTTCCACCGGTTCTTCCAACGGCGTGGTGTTTTCATCCGCCAGCGATGAAGGTTATGCCAACTGGAACCAGAGCAATGCCCGTAAGTATGACGGTGGTTCCTGGAATTCCAACGACAACCCCTTGGGTAATTTTAACGATGTATACCGTAATATAAGAGTGGGCCTGCATTTCCTCCAGAATGTAGATAAAGTTCCCATTAAGAATGCTACACAGGAACAAATCTATCGTACCGTTATTATTCCACGTTACAAGCTGGAGGTAAAGTTCCTGATAGCATTCAATTATTTTGAGCTGTTTAAACGTTTCGGACCGGTACCCATCGTCGATCGCTACTACGAGGCTACCGAAAATCCGGAAGTGTTGAAAAAGCCCCGCAATAGTGTAGATGAAGTGGTGAATGAGATCGTACGTTTGTGCGATGAAGCTGCTGCGGGGCTGCCGCTCACTTATGAAGCCCAGGATGTAGGACGTGCCACCAAAGGCGCTGCCCTGGCACTGAAAGCCAAAGTCCTGTTATACGCCGCCAGCCCGCTGTTCAACGGTGGCGAAATAGACGGTATACCCGTGTCCGTTAATGGCAATAATGTAAAAAGCTCGCTGCTGGGGGTAAAAAACACCGATGGCAAAACCCTCTTCAACACCACCTACGACAGGGAAAAATGGAAGAAAGCCGCCGATGCTGCGAAAGCAGTACTGGATATGGGTGTATACAGCCTGCGCCCGGTGCAGCAGGAGCTGTTCTACAACCGCGACTTCAATGAGTTCATCTTCTGGACACAAGGCGGCGGTACCAACAACTTTGAAAATAGTATCACGCCCAATGGCGCTGACTATGGCGGTACAGGCTCCCTCGCCGCTACACAGGAAATGATTGACTCCTATGAAATGAAAAACGGGTATCCCATCAACGAACCCGGCTCCGGCTACGTGGAAACCGGTTATGTGGACACCACCATGAAAGTATTCCGTAACCGTGTATGGACTACCGTTAAGGTGAAAATCCGCAAAATGTATTTTAACCGCGATCCCCGTTTTTATACCGACCAGTTCTTTGATGGCATGCCCTACCTGGGCCGTAATATCATCACCCAGTTTGTGACCAATGTAGGCTCCAATAACGACGGCTGGGGCGGTAGCAAGGCCACCGGGCAGAACACCCGTACCGGCTACTACGTACAAAAATGGGTAGCCCCCGCGCATAATATCAAAGACAACCCTTCTACCAACTACCGGAACTACCCGCATTTCAGGCTGGCCGATGTATACCTGTGGTATGCAGAAGCCATGAATGAATACAATGGGCCTTCTGCTGATGTATATGCCGCTATCAATGCGGTACGTAACAGGGTGGGTATGCCTTCGCTGCCGATTATCGCTTCAGATAATAATAAAGAGGGGCTTCGCGCCAGGATACAAAACGAACGCAAAATTGAAATGGCGTATGAAGCGCAGCGCTGGTACGATATCCGCCGCTGGCTGATTGCCCATACGCCTGCCTGTACTTCCGTCACCGGCATGAATATCAACGGTACCGGCGAAACTTTCTTCCAGCGTACGCCTATCCTGGCCAATGGCAGGGTATTTAAGGTACAACACTACCTGATGCCTATCCCGGTATCGGAAACTTCCATTGCACCGGCACTCGTACAGAACTACGGCTGGTAAAGCCATACAGGATGGCTATTGAATTGTTTTAAGTATAAAAGCCACGAAATGAAAAAGCTCCCATCACCGGATGGGAGCTTTCTTTTTTGAATGACCATACGGTAAAATAAAAAGTGAATAGGATATTTCCATTATCTTCGCCGCATATTGTTAAACCTGATTCCTAATTAAACAGTTTTTTTATGTTTGTTTTTACTCGCTGTAGCATTGTTTGTGCTATCACCCTTGCATTGGCTTCTACTGCCAGCGCCCAGTTCAAACTCAATTCCAAAACCATTGGTGCAGGCGTGAAAGCTGCGAAAGCAGTAACGCTGAGCGATGATGAAGTCATCAAATACACCAAAGAGTATATCCAATGGATGGATGAACACAATCCGGTGGCTCCTGCGGACGATGCCATGGCACAACGTTTGGCTCGTCTGACGGCTAACGCGACCAATTACCAGGGCATGAACCTGAATTTTAAGGTGTACCTGGTAAGAGACATCAATGCTTTTGCCTGTGCAGATGGTAGCGTACGCGTATGCGCCGGTTTGATGCAGGTAATGACAGATGATGAAGTGATGGGAGTGATTGGTCACGAAATTGGCCATGTAAAAAACAAAGATTCCAAAGATGCCTTTAAGACAGCACTGCTGACTTCTGCACTGAAAGACGGTGTTTCGTCCCAGGGCGGCGCTGCCGGTACGCTGAGCGATTCCCAGCTGGGCGACCTCGGAGAAGCGGTAGCTAATTCTGCTTATTCCCGCGGCCAGGAAAGCCAGGCGGATAGCTATGGCTATGATTTCCTGAAAGCCAATAAACTGAATCCATGGGGTATGTCGACCGCTTTTGAAAAACTGTGGAAAGCTTCACAGGAAGCCAGTGGCGGCGATAAGAAAAAGAAAGGTTCCCAGTTATTCTCTTCTCATCCGGACACTGAAAAGAGAATGGTGACCATGGCGGAGAAAGCGACGAAAGACGGTTACAAGAAACCCTAATCATTTAATTATTTGGCCATTTGATTATTTAAATAATCAAATGGCCAAATAACCAAATAATCAAAATAACCAAATAACTAAATAATTGTCTGGCTGCGAACGGCAAACTCATTAATCAGTCGCAGGTTATCGTTCATATTGTAATCTGCATCGATGTGTGGTGCGTATTTAAACGGGAAAGTCCGTAAGGTAATAGCGGTAGCTGCTTCGGCGCTGGTAGGGTTAAAAATGCTGCCGGGATCTGCAAAAAGCGCTGCATCGTCAATCGCTTTACCACACTGTTCACAGTGGTTGCACCAATAATAACCATCGGCGTTTCGGGCAGGCCCTTGCTTATAATGCGGGTAATTGTCCCGGAAAAAACTGAACAGATGGGCAGAAATAACAGATGTCTGCTGAAATAACGCGAAGAAATCCAATTCAAACCATACCAGTTCATCCCGCTCATTCATATCCTTTTCATAAAAGAACTCACTACCGATCGCAATCACCGGTGTGGATTGCTGACAATGCGAACAGGTATGCCTGGCATGGGCAATAATCAACTCATCAGACAGGATGATGGCCGTGTCACGGTCGGTGATCCATTTATCGACCTCCATGATATGATCATAATTGATATCCGGCAGGTACCAGGTTTGCAGGTTGGCGTCCCACAAAGCCCCTTTTGACTTGGCTTCGGTTTCTTCCGCAGCAGGAACATTCAGTAGTAATGACATAATCTTGGAAAATGTGGTCACTGAATTTAACGAAAAAAGCCCACTCTTACCCGTATTTTTTTAGGGAGATGACCAGCCATTGTTTACCAGCTGCCTGGAATACCTAGTATTTGTCGTCGTTTATCTCAATCCAATAACCATCGGGGTCGCGGAAATAGATCTGCTGTACGCCATCCACCCTTTTATTGATAGTATTGGGTTTGCCTGGCCAGTCTTCATATTGAACCTGATGTTGCGTCAATACGGCAATAAAATCCTTCATGGAAGGCACGCTGAAACAAAGATGGGTGTCTTTGGGATGCACCTCCGCTTTGGCTGCACCGGAAATAATATGCAGCTGGCTGTGGTCTCCTACCTTAAACCAGCTGTGCCGCCCGTCCTTAAACGGTTCGTCCATCACCTCCAGGCCAATCACGTCCCGGTAGAAGTTGGTGCTGCGTTCGAGGCTGACTACATAAATTGCGATATGGTTCAGCGAAGGATATTTTTTGGTCTGTGCGTGTATGCTCGTGGAAATTCCCATGATAACAAAGAAAAGAAGAACGATTGTCTGTTTCATACAAACAAGATAAAAACATTTTGGGATTTTTTGATTTACGGATTTACGGATTTTGGGATTTAAAGAAGCGAAGATATGAGCAAATAAATATTATCGATTAGATCTCCTCTTCTTTAAATCCCAAAATCCGTAAATCCGTAAATCAAAAAATCCGTAAATGATCAGTTGCTTTTAAAGGCAACGGATTGTATGATCACGTCGAGTTTCTTTAATACAGGAAGGTCGGAACGGATGATTTTATCACCTGTTACCTGATCGTATTGTTTAGGATCGCCGGTATTATTGGCTTTGAGCAGGATAGTCACATTTTTGCCTGCCAGGGCGCCGCCCTGCCAATCGTTTACCAGGCCGCCGTTGGTCCATTCAAAACCATTGATACGGAAAGGCCGGCCATTCACTTTAATCAGTTTTTCCAGGGGATCACCGGCTTTAATGCCATAAGGAGATTTCCATTTGGAAGGGAAGTGGGAGAAAGTGAGGATGTTCCCGTTGTCGCCGTCAAACTGTATTTCCAGTTCATCGTCGGTATCAGGATAAATCACATAGGCTTCGCCTTCTTTGGTACCGGCAAGGTCAGTGGCATCGCGTTGGGTGACGTTGTCTTTACCGTACATCTCCACCAGTTGTTCGGGAGTACGTACCTGGAACAGCGGTTTTACTTCCCAGCTACGTGTATCCGCCACAGTAGGAGCGGGGGCCGGCGCTGCGCCTGCTGTGGTGGCGGCGGTAGTGCCGGCAGCGGCTGCTTCGGAAGTGGTAGCTGTTGTACCTGCGGTAGCGGATGCCTGGGCAATAGCCGCCGGCGCCTGTTTACCGGTCACCGGACCGGTATACGTTTTCAGGAAGTCGCTTTTATCTTCCAGCAGGGCTTTGGTATCGTTCTTATATTTGTTGGCAGTATAGGTAGCCAATGGAAAAACGCTGTTGGTCTGCAGATTCATGCTGCGCAGGTTGCTGATGAACCGTTGCCGGTTACAATCGCTGTACTGGTACAGGTATTTCAGGGCTGCATCCAGGGCAGGAAGGTCATTTTTCAGGTTGAACATGGTGGAGTCGATGTCCAGCCCGCCGGCGCCACTGCGGGTCAGTTGCTCTGCGATATAACCGGAAATAGAGTCATGCTGTAACTGGTAATGATGAGCCACCCGGTTGGAAAAATCTTCTGCAACAGTTTCCGATAGCTTGGTCTGTGCGCTTAAAGCCAGCGGAAAAATCAGGGCGACCAATACAAAAAACCTTTTCATGTGCGCGGTATTGAATGATAGTAATAGTGATAATGGTGACTGCTTGAGCATCACTAAATTATATAATATTTGCCATTGCCGTTGAAAATACTGCGGCAGCAGCTGGAATAACTTAAACGTACAGATACTAAAATATAGTATTTTTAAATCCGCCCGGGCCTCCGGCCCGGCTATTTTTTGACCATTGCCAGAATTACCCGTTGTTATGCGAAATGTCTTATACCTGTTGTTGGTATCCCTGTTATTGTCCTGCACCGGAAAACAAACGAAATACTCGGTGTCGGACGTACCAGACCCCAAAAAAAGTGATGGCGGTTATATCAGTAACCCGGATCACCTCTTGTCAAGTGAAATGGTGAAGAACCTGAACGACAAACTCAGTTCCCTGGACCGGGGCGGTAAAGCCCAGGTAGCCATGGTACTCCTGCACACTATCGGCGAAAATGAACCGCGCGATTTTGCCCACAAACTGTTTAATTACTGGAAGATTGGTGACGCCGCTACCAACAATGGCCTGCTGGTGCTGCTGGTGGAAGATGCCCACCGCCTGGTATTTGAAACCGGTAAAGGCCTGGAAGCGGATATGCCCGACGTGATCTGTTTCCGCATCCAGCAGGATTACATGATACCGTATATCAAAAATGCCAACTATGATCAGGCTTTTGAAGAAGGATTAAAATCGATCTCAGCTCAGTTGTATAACGGTAACTATGTACTCAACCAGGAAGTGCCGGAGGCAACAGTTGTGGAAGACCGTTCCCTCATCGCCGACAAGCCGGCGCCGCCTGAGCCGCGGGGAGTTGTATCGGCTCCGGCAGAACCACAGGGACTTGTATCGGCCCCCCGCCCGGCAGAACCGGATACCGATACCGATCCGGGTGAAGCCGCCAATGCGGCCCCGGTGACTTTAGCCGGTGACGGGGAAGTTACTACTGCGCCTTCCTATGCTGCTACTGCGGAGTCCTATTTTTTTGATGTCCCTAAATTCGGCGGAGGTACCTTTTTCGCTGTATTTATCTGGCTGGCTGTTTCGGCAGCGATGATGAATGTGTTTTTCGGTAAAAAGCCTAAACAGAAAAGAAAGGATGATCCTATGCCGGTAAGGATGAAAGACCTGCCCAACGATTTTCTGCGTCCACGGTTCCTGGGGCTGCTCCTGATTCACCTTTCCGTACTGTTCTCCTCACCGTTTCTCGCCCGCCTGATAGGCTGGCCCATCAACTTTTTCTCCACTTTCGTCATCTACTACGTAGTATGGACCATCTTTATGCACGTGGCGATATTGATCATGGAAGCACGGGCCAAGGTGGTGCTGCGCGGCAAAGACCGGCACGATCAGTGGCTCAGCTACGCCCGTGCGGCTTATAGATTGAGAACGGCTAAATATGTTTTTCCGCTGCCTTTTCTCTGGTTCTACCTGGTCTGGCTCAAACGCCGGCTGGACCGCCTGCGGAACGAGCCATATGACTGTCCGAACTGTTCCCATGTCATGCATAAACTGTCGGAACAGGAAGAAGATGTTTATCTGAAAAAAGAACAGGTCATAGAAGAAGACCTGATGTCGGTAGACTATGATGTATGGAAATGTGATGCCTGTGGTAACCGCCTGATACTGGATTATACCAATGTAAACACTGCTATGGCGGAATGTCCGCACTGTGAGCATGTTTCCCTGGAGCGCAAACAAACGGTGACTAAAAAACGGGCTACCACCAGTTCAGAAGGCTGGGGTATTACCACCTATGCCTGTGCCATTTGTTCCTATAAGCATGATTATCGTTTTACGATACCGCGTGTCAGCCAAAGCTCTTCTTCGTCGTCATCATCCTCTTCATCGTCTTCCTCTTCTTCCAGCTGGGGAGGCGGTTCTTCCGGGGGCGGTGGCGCCAGCAGCAGCTGGTAACAGCGCATAAAAAAGGCGTACCATCATCTGGTACGCCTTTTTATGTTGTTCCTTTGTATTATTGGTCTGCGTCCATTTTACCGACTACCTGGTACCCGGTACCGTTATTGGTATTTACCTGTTGGTAATACATACCGTCGGGTGACAGGAAGTACTGTTGTCCGTTGATCTGTACGGAACGGCTGCCGGAAGGAAGGTCCTTGAGGATATTGCCGGGAACAGTACCGGAGCTGTTGTCGGGTGTGTCATTGTTCTGTGGAGTCACCACAGTATCGCCGATCTTACCGTCTTTACCCACTACTTTAAATCGCCGACCGTTGTCGGTCATAACTTCCTGGTAGAAGGTACCCTTCAATTCGTAATAACTGTTACCATTTACCTGCACTTCGGAAGCGCCATCAGGTAAGTCCGGAACGGCAGCGCCCATCGGCGGATCTACTACCTGGTAACCATCATTATTCTGATTGGATTCATAATAAACACCACCGGAGTAATAAACGGGTCCAAACTGAGGTCCGAGGGCAAAATAGCCATACGGCAGGGTAGAAATATAGAATCCAAGCGGAGGATAGTAGAACGGACGATAGTAACGTCTGTAGCCTCGTCCATACCAACCATGGCTGTAATAAACGCCTCCATGATATACCGGCCCGTGATAACCACGGTAAAAACCTCTGTTTACAGGTGCTACCCGTTGCGGAGCGTTAAAACTGCTGCGCGGAACGGATACGCGGGGAGCTGACATGCTTGGTGCAGACATACGGGGAGCACCACCAAAGTGTCCACCGCCGCCGCCGCCAAAATGTCCGCCGCCACCGCCACCCACACGATGTTGGGCAAAAGCGCCTGTTGCTGTGGTTGTGCATAACAGCCCTATCAACACAAACAGCATATAAAATCTGTTTTTCATCTTCTTGCGGATTATACTGTTTAGACTAATACCAGATCAAATAGTTTAAGCGATTATCCTGCAGAGGGCGTACTCAGCGCATCTGTGAATTGTTGTGACAATTCAATGATTTTCGCGGATTTGGCGATGCCCTGAACCCAGTGCGCAGGAATGCCGTCCAGTCCGTAATGAAGCCCTGCCGCAGCTCCTGCTACGGCGCCGGTAGTGTCGGTATCGCCTCCCAGGTTAACAGCCCGGAGTACGGCGTCAGCATAATTGCTTGTATTTAACAGACACCAGAGCGCGCTTTCCAGCGTAGCGATCACATAACCGGAACTTTGGATATCATCTTCTGTCAGGTTGGTAATGTTATCCTTCAATATCCGGTCGAAAAGCCGTACTTCAGCAGGATTGAACTGCTGCGCGAGAATAAAATCATTCACTGCTGCCTGCATTACCTGGTAAGATTCCTGGATATCCTTTATGGTTAAAAGATTTCTTAAAAACTCCACATATATGAAACAAGCCAGCACAGAACGAAAATGCATATGGGTAATGCCAGACACCTCTTTAACAATGTGATAACGTTGCTGGATGTTCTCTTCCTTGGCCAGGTAAAGGGCTATGGGCATAACACGCATCAGGGAACCATTCCCGTTTTCAAACTCTTCATACCCACCGGAAAACAGGGGAGAGGTACCTGTCCCAATCCGGTGTAAGGCATGGCGGGTAGTGTTTCCGATATCAAACACCTGGTCATGCGCACCCCAGTGACCATCTGCATACCACTTCAGAAAAGTATGGGCCATATGGGTGAGATTATATCCGTGAGTAAGGCTTTCCGCTGTACAAAAGGTAAGGGATGCATCGTCTGAAAAGGTCCCCGGAGGCTGGTTCCAGCTTCCGTAGCCAATAAAGTCCTGTATAGGGTTTTCCCGGAGGTAGCTCCTGGTTTTAAATTCAACCGGAACACCGAGCGCATCGCCGATGGCGGTACCGAGAAAAGCGCCTGTGATCTGTTGTTGCATAGAATGGGGATTTATATAGTATGTTATATAGAAAAAACGTGCCAACAAATGTTTTCGGTATGTGAAAGCCGCTGTTTGTTCAACTTGTCCAGCGGATGACGGTATTGTTCAGTCCTGTTCATTCATTAAATGGCCTGTGTGACCGGCTCTTTGTACAGTTGGCGTTTTATCTTTGCATGGTAAGAATTCATACTGATACCAGCATTCACCCAATAGAATTTCTGGTAACAGGAAAGGATAAACGGAGATACCCCCAATGTTGACCTGGCAGCTACTACCCTTTTTTGTTTGTTGTAGGTAGATGCCCACCCAAAAACCAATACCATATGCACGCTTTTTTGTTCAACAGGAAAAACAGGACATGCACTTTCCTCGGGAAATATCATCATTGCTTTTTTGCGCTATGCTGGCCTAACTAGCCAACAATGTCCTTAACCGGCCATTACTACTGATGCAATAGCTCAGATGGGAATAAGGTGGATGAAAAGGACTGCCTGTCCAGGTGGTCCTTCCGGAAAAAAATTTCTGAGTCCAAATGCAGGTATATATAAGATGAAGGCTGATGGGACTGCCTTTCCAGGCGGTCCCCTTCAGAAAACATCCTATTGCCCTGATCCGGACCGTCACATAAATGTTGGAATGCCATGTAATAGAAGGAAAAGCAAAACGGACCATCTGTCCAGATGGTCCCGGTTTTCCCCGCTGCAAGGCCTTCGTAAACAGACTTAAAGTGCCATATGAACACCTGTGGACGGCTGTGTGTAAGTCGGCTTGTTCGCAGTACGATTGATTCAGCTTCAGGGACGGTCTTTCCAGACAGTCCCCTGTCAGACAATTCAGGTTGCCCGCGCAACCTTCATCATACATCAATGTGCTCTATTCATAAGCGAAACGGTGGAATAAATCACGGACCGTCTGTCCAGACGGTCCACTTAAAAGAATTTCAATAAGGACGGATTGAGAATGGTAAGATCAATATCAGTATGGGCTGCCTTTCCAGGCGGCCCTGTATCATACTACTGATAAAGTCATGGGTTTAGCATTTCGGGGTGTTTGTTTAAACTGCCCCGCTTTTATACCTTCGTTAGGTACCCTTCTCCTGGAAACAGGCGGAAAAGAAGGCTAAAACCCGTTTTTTATGCAATATCATCAGTTAGGCAAATCAGCGCTGCATATCAGTGAAATCAGCTATGGCTGCATGTCGCTGGGTAGTGATGATGCAGGCAATGCCCGTCTTATTCAACAGGCTATCGACGGAGGCATCAACTTCTTTGATACTGCCGATCTGTATGATCACGGGCAGAATGAAATCACCCTGGGAAAAGCATTACAGGGTAAAAGGCAACAGGTGATCATCGCCAGTAAAGCCGGTAACCAGTGGCGGCCGGATGGCAGCGGGTGGGACTGGAACCCCCGCCGGGAATATATTTTGTCCTCCGTGGAAGAAAGCCTGCGAAGGCTCAATACAGATTACATTGACCTGTACCAGCTGCATGGCGGTACGCTGGAAGATCCTACAGACGAGACCATCTCCGCCTTTGAAACCCTGGTGCAACAGGGCAAAATCCGTTACTACGGTATCTCTTCCATACGTCCTAATGTGATCCGCACTTTCGTTGAGCGCTCTCATATCGTGAGTGTGATGATGCAATACAGCCTGTTGGACCGGCGTCCGGAAGAAAGTGCTTTCCCCCTGCTGGAACAGCATGATATCGGAGTGCTCGCCAGAGGCGCCGTGGCTAAAGGGTTGCTGGTCAACAAAACACCGGAGCCGTATCTGAACTACAACGCTGACGAAGTGGCGCAGGCTGCCGCAGCTATTCAGCGTTTATCCACACCCGATAGAAGTCCGGCTGCAACGGCGTTACGTTATGTACTGGCGCAACCGGCAGTAACTTCGGCTGTAGTAGGGATGCGTACCGCGCAACAGGTGCAGGACGCCCTGGCAGCGGCCCGCACTACCCCGCTGTCAGCCACTGAAATACAGCAGTTACAACAGGTGTTGCCAGCCAATAAATACGAACAACACCGCTAGTGACTGTGCAGCAGAATCGCTTATTATTGTAAAGAACCAAATCCGTGTATATGCAGCAACTCAAAATAGGCATGCTCCTCTTTCCGGACATGACCATACTGGATTTCACCGGCCCTTATGACGTATTTGTGAAGGCGCGCTGTTTTGATGTGGTGTTGCTGGGAGAAACAACCAGTCCGTTTAAAGTGGAAGGCGGTCTGACAGTACAGCCGTCTGTCGCGCTGGCCGACAGCCCGCAGCTTGATATCCTGTTTGTACCCGGAGGTAAAGGCATCAATCCGTTGCTGACGAACCGGACGGTACTGGATTTCCTGCGGAAACAGGCGCTGGGCGCCAAATACATTACCAGCGTTTGTACCGGTGCGCTGGTATTGGCCGCCGCTGGGTTATTGCAGGGATATAAAGCCACTACCCACTGGCGTTCGCTGGAGCTGTTGCGTATGCTGGGAGTAGATGTGGTAGAAGAAAGGGTGGTGAGAGACCGGAACCGGATTACCGGTGGTGGTGTAACGGCCGGTATTGATTTTGCGCTGACGCTCACCGCTATGATCGGCGGGGAGGAACAGGCCCGCATTGTACAGTTACAGCTGGAATACAATCCTGCACCGCCTTTCCGGGCAGGCTCCCCGCATACGGCGGGTACGCCTGTATTACAGGCCACCCGCGAACTAACGAAACAAATGCTGGAAACCCGGAGAAATATTATCCGTGAATTGCTGCAGGCGCACGGAATGCCTGCTGCGCCTCAGTCCTGATAGAACATATTTCACGCATACCGATCATGCGGTTACGCTCAGGGTCCCATACTTTCAACCGGAAACAGGCGCGGATATCGCGGAGGCGGAGGGAAGTAGTGGTTGCCTGTTGTAATTCTGGAAACGCCTGCATCACTTCCGGCAGCCGGTAAAAAGGAATACGGGCATTCAGGTGATGAATATGATGATGACCGATATTGGCGGTAAACCAGGCCATTAGCGGATGCATCAGCATATGGCTGGAACTCAGCAGGGCCGCTTTGTCATAACACCAGTTGTCATTATCATTAAACACCACCCCCGGGAAGTTATGCTGGGCATAAAACAGGTAGGCGCCAATGCTGCAGGCGATGGTAAACGGAATGAGTATAAAAAACAACCAGCTTTGCCATCCCAGGAAATAGCAAACAGCTATGCTGCCGCTGATATGCAGTATGATAGCCAGTAAAGAATCCAGGTGTTTTCGCGGACTGCTGGCGAAAGACTGCCAGCACATACCAATCAGGAACATAAAAAGGTAGCCGGCTGCAATGGTGGCCGGGTGGCGGGTGAATAAGTATCCCCTTTTTTCTCCCGGTGTCATTTGCTCGAACCTTTGCCGGGTAGCGATCGGGTAGGAGCCGATGCTGGCGCTGAAAAGTTTGGAATTGTGTTTATGGTGATAGTCGTGCGAACGTTTCCATATGCTGGTAGGTGCCAGCACATAGATGCCAAACAGGGTCATGATAACATCCGCAATTTTGGAATTATGCAGGATCGCATGGTGCTGATGATCGTGGTAGATGACAAACATCCGCACAATCAACAGTCCCGAAAGTATGCTGCCGGCTATCCGGAAAGGTAGTGGCAACAGGAGGGTACTGGCCAGTGCCAGCAGTAACAAACATAAAGTAGTCAGCAAGTACAGCCAGCTTTTGGCCCTTTCTTCACATGCATAAGGCTTAGTAGCCAGAATCAGATCTTTCCCTTGCAGCATAATAGTTGTAGCATTTCGTAAAAAAACAGGTTAGTTATTGTTGAACGGCAGACCGCTTGTGTTTCCAGCGTTTATGTGACCATAACCAGGTGGAAGGTTGTGTAATGATGTCTGTTTCCAGTTGGCGTGTATGCAGTGCCGTGATTTCACCTTCTTTTTCAGTAGCCGGTGAAGCAGTCAGAATATGTGCTGATACAGTATAGTAACCTCTTTTCTCCCGTTGTACGCTTACATACACTACGGGGTAGTTTAATTTTTGCGCAATTTTTTCAGTGCCTTTGAATACGGGCGTATCCTGGTGCAGGAAAGTCATCCAATGCGCGGTTTGCGGCTGTGGGGCCTGGTCGGCAATGAAAGCGGTGGCACTCACATGATCGCGGTTTTTAACCATATCCCGGAAAGTGTCCTGCATAGCGATGAGTTTGGTACCAAAGCGGGTACGCATCTTATACATCAGGCCATTGAATTGTTTGTTGGCCAGCGGGTGATAAATCACATACAACTGTTGCCGGCACAGGATGCTGAAAGTATTACCCGCCCATTCCCAGTTGCCTTTATGCCCCATCACCAGCACCACGCTCTGCTTGTCGGCAGCGAGCTTATCAAATAACGCTACGGTTTCATCCGTAAAACGGCAGTGTTGTATCATCGCATCCCGGCTGATAGTCAGCGTTTTAAACGTCTCCAGGAACAGATCGCACAGGTAATGGTAAAATTCCTTGCAAATCTGTTTAAGCTCGGCTTCGTTTTTGTCAGGAAAAGAATTGCGCAGATTCTGCATCACTACCTTTTTACGGTAGCCCAGCAGGTGATACAGCAACATATACACTATATCACTAACGAAATACAGTATAGGAAAAGGCAATAGCGACACAGTGTAAATCACCGGCAGCAAAAGGTAGTATACTATAACAGGCAAGACAGCGTAGGTTTTTGTTACTCTAAAGAGCATTAGTAAAAATGTAAATATATAGGAATGACGCCATTTTTCATAGCATCGCCTTAAAAAACAAGGTATTATCTTTATCCGTGCATGTTTTATAAACTTTAATATATACAGATGAACACTATCCGACACCTGACAAGATGGGGCAGCCTGGTTGCTGTTATTTGTTTGTACAGCTTCTGCGCCCGCTCTCCGTATGCGGCTACCAATAAAATTTACCGGCAGAAAGCCAAAGGTTATGCCCATGTGATCCGGGAACAACCGGGTACCCTGCCGGGTGAAAACGGTATCAGGCCCGCATGGTGGGCCGGTACCATTAATTATAACCTGCGGAAACCGAATATGGTCATTATTCATCATACTGCCCAGAATTCATGTGAACAAACGCTGAAAACCTTTACCCTGGAGCGGACCCAGGTGAGTGCACACTATGTGGTGTGCCGCGACGGCGCTATTCATCATATGTTGAATGATTACCTGCGTGCCTGGCATGGCGGTGCTTCGCGCTGGGGCGGTGTTACCGATATCAACTCCAGCTCCATCGGCATTGAGCTAGACAATAACGGTGCCGAACCTTTCTCTTCCGCTCAGATCAATAGCCTGCTGATCCTTCTGGATACGCTGCAGCACCGGTATAATATCCCCCCCACAAACTTTGTCGGACATGGCGACATCGCTCCCGGCCGTAAAGTGGACCCCAGCGCGTATTTCCCCTGGCAGCAACTGGCCGCTAAAGGATTTGGCCTCTGGTACGATACCGCCCAGGTGGTGGTACCGCCCACTTTTGATAAATGGCAGGCCCTCCGTATCATCGGTTATGATCTGAAAGATACTACCGCCGCTATGCAGGCCTTCAAACGGCACTTTATGCCCCAGGATACGCTGGCGCCTTCACCGGATGCTGATAACAAAGTGTTGTTCAGCGTGATGAAAAAATACCAGTAACCTGCGTCATAGCCCGGCCGCCGAAGCTATGACACTTCAGCGGCCGGATACCCCTACGCGGATACGTTATTTTATTTTGTAGTGTGCGTTAAATAGAGTATTTTAATAATGAGTGAGATCGAACAATAACCAAAATCTGAGACCCAACAATCACAACGGCGTTGCTATCACCTATTCCTTGTTATTATAATTTCTCTTGCCATGAAACGTACACTCCCTTTTTCCGTATTGCTACTGGTAACAGTCGCTTTATCCCTGCTGGCTGCCCGTCAACAGCCCGCTTCGGCAAAAATCCACTGCCAACCGCTATCAGACACCACCTGCCTCGTAAAACATGAAAACACCTACGAGTTCCCCGACAGCCTTCGCAAAAAAATCAATGCACTCATCGAAGACCAGGTAGCCGGTGGTATCGAAGAAAAAGGTGTGGTCACCTGGGAAAATTCTCCCGATGCCCCCGAATATTATCAAATCGTGCTGCGGAAAAACAAAGTCACCATTAAATACAAAGGCACTATCTGCGAGGATAAAATGATAGCGGAGAATATTGATAAGTGCACGGCGGAGCTGAAAAAGCTGCTGAATAAATAGCTGAAAATTGTGATGATGATTCGCTGAACAGGGAAGAAACCGCGCTGTGTTTATAGTATCCACGGTATAAACACAGCCGGCCCTTTTCACGGCCAGTGAAAAGAATGCCTTATTGGAAAAACACCAAATTCACTGATCTGATTAATATTTAATATTACTGTTTGTATATATGTGGCAATTGTTTTTGTAGCTGGATAAATTTCGACAGCAGGTTGTCATTTTAAAATTGACTATCTTCATAGTTACCCAAACCTGTTAACCTTTATGTCTCAGTTAACTACTCCGTTGTTTAGTGTTAATGGAAAACCGTTGACTATATTCAGTCATTTTTCTCTTTCACAAACTATTTTTGACCACCATCTTTTTACGTTGACATGTCCTTCAGAGGCTATAGATGGTATTGCTGGCCTCTTTACCAATTCCCGCGACATGATCGGCACCTCTTTTGGCGCCAGCATTGCAGGCGTTGGACTGGATGGGCATTTGCAGTTTAAGGGGATTATTACCGGTATTGAAACCTCCCGGGAGGCCGGTCATCACCAGAATGTGGTGATGACCGGTTACAGCATCTCCGTGATACTGGACAGCGGTCCGCATTGTAAAAGCTGGGAAGAAAAAAGCCTCTCAGACATTATTCAGGACGTACTCCGTTTCTTTCCCCAAAACTTGCTGGATCCACAGGTACAGCCCCTGTCTGCCGCACGGCCTGCGTATTTTGTACAGTATAAAGAATCTGCCTGGGCATTCTTATGCAGGTTGACTGCCACCTACGGCGAGTGGTTGTATTGGGATGGCAGCCATCTTGTTATTGGTCCTCCGGGTAACAAAAACAAGATAAATTTGAGTTACGGTAGTTCACTGAACAGCTTTAATCTTGCACTACAGGCCAGACCAGCAGCCATGCAATACCTTTCCTGGGACTATTGCAGTAACCAGGTAAATACCAGTCAGCCTAAAGACGTGGAACAAAAAGCCGGCGCCAATAAATTAGGAGGCCAGCTGCTGAACGTTTCCCGGAAAATGTATGGCACCCAACCCAAACAAACCAGTTATGTCTATAACAATAAAAACCAGCTGGATGATATGGTTACCCTGAGAAGTGCTATAGAATGCAGTAAAATGATCCATTTCAACGGCAAAAGCGGACATCCGGGATTGTCTCTGGGAACAGCTATCACCGTTACCGGCGCTAATGTATTCGGTGGTAATGCGGAAGATTATGGCGAGTATCAGATCACTTCCATCGAACATTATGTAGATAATTATGGGAACTACCGGAATGAGTTTACTGCTATCCCCGCCAGTCTGAAAGTACCTCCGGTAGATATTCCGTCCGAGCCGGGATGTGAAACCCAAAGTGGGGTCGTAACAGATAATAACGACCCGAAAGGAATGGGGCGCGTGCGGGTGAAACTACACTGGATGAACGAGTCTGAAAAAACGCCCTGGATAAGAGTAGCAGCCGCTCATGCGGGGGGAGAGAAGGGGACTTTCTTTATTCCTGAAAAAGGAGAAGAAGTTATCATAGGGTTTGAAGGAGATAATGCTGCCAGGCCATATGTGATTGGCAGCGTGTATAATGGCAGGGATAGCAACAGCTTCAGCAATGAAGGCAACGATATCAAAACAATCAAAACCCGTAGTGGTCATGTCATTGAATTCAGTGATGCGGGCAACGGAACACATATCATTATCAGAGACCCGGGTGGAAATGAGATCCGGATGGATACACGGGGAAAAAATATTACGATCACCTCTCCCGAAACCATGACCCTCAACGCCAAAAATATGAAACTGAATGTGACGGACAATATGGACGTCAGCGTGGGGAAAAATAAAACGGAAACCGTCGGCCACGACGCCACCCATATCGTTAACAATAAAACCTATCTGCGCTCGAATGAAGTCCATAATGAAATAACCGAGAAAATGAAGACCGTGGTGATGGAGAAAATAGAGGAATATACACAGATAAGGGAAATGCATGTAAATGGTACCACAGATATCATCAGCACCGGTCTGATTACCATCAAAAGTGGCAAAGGTGTTGATTATGGCGAATAAAAAGCAGGTCTATGAAAGCAAAAAGTTCTAACGTATTTGTTAAAACAGCCGGTACCGCTACAGTAGCAGCGGTTACCAAAACCAAAATCGCCCTGCACTTCAGAAGACACCCCGATTGGACCGGGTACATGAACCTCGCCAACGATAATGCAGAGATGGAATATGGCTTCGACTGGCTGGGCGACAGTGATTTTGATTTTGAAAAGGCGCCTAATACCCAACCGGCCGCCCATAAAACCGACAGCCGCTATGAGTTTATAGAAAAACATAGTTACAATCCCTCCCTTGATATTTCGCAGACGGGGAGTGTGGAAACAGTCAATACCGACATGTGTGATATCAAGGAAGATGTAACATTTACGCTGAAAAATGTTCCTGCCGGAACACCTAAAACAACTACGGCTCCGGCTACCTCAAACACGAACGACGGGCATTCCAGCATTTCCACCACTTCCAGTACAACAACCGTTCGCGGAACAGTCAATTCCGCCTACCTGGAAGAGCATAAAAGAATCAGGGGGCTGAACAACATCGCGGGAGATGTCAGCAACCTCAAAAATGAGTACCAGAAAGGCGCAGCGCTGACGGTCCTGGGTGGCAATAAATATTATCCAGCCTACCTGAACGTCCGCTATAATAAAACCATTAAGATTATTGCGGGCATCAGACATCTCGATAATCCTGTTACTACTCATTTTGGAGATAACAACGATGAGATACATCTGGTACCCAAAGCCGGATCGGAAAACAAATTCTCCATAATACCCAATAAAATCACCAAAGCAGAACTGGCCGCAGGACCTGTTGAAATTACCATAACCAATATCACGGCCTCCCTTGCTGCTGATACCGCCATACTGGCCTATCATATCGATAGCGATACGCCTAAAGATAAGAATGGCAACCCGGTTATTGTTGCTAATGCAAATAGGGTAGGGGAACTGATTGTGCTGGCCAATAAGAAATACTATATGGCCGAATGCATGTTGATTAAAGTGAAACGGGCCAGTACTGCCGCCACGCCAACGCAACCGGCTGTTGTACATACCGATTTTACTACCGGTACCAATAACTTCAGTACCTATGACAGAACTAAAATTGAAAAAACGCTGAGCCGGATACTGGCCCAGGCCAATATTGCCACTACTATTACGGACAAGGAGTTATTAAACTACAGCGGGCCGGATGTGACCAGCAACGAAAGTTCGTTCACCGAAAAAACACTGAAAGCCTACCTGGAGCAGGAAGTCCCCGTCAATGTCACAGGCGCTGCCCGGACAACGGCCATCAACAATTTGAAAAATGCGCGAACAGTTTATATCTTTCTGCATGATTACAAGATGAATGCTTCGGGGAACGGTCTCTCCATACTGGCCTTTGCGCCCAGGGAACCTTACCCGCAACCAAAACGTGGTTATGCCAATGCTGCGATGGTGTTTGGTAATGCAGATGCTGCGTCGCTGGTCCATGAACTGGTACATAGTATGGGCTGTGATCATACGTTTATTTCCATTGAAAAAGACAGGGTGAGTTTTGGTGGTCCAAACAATGCCACGATGAATGCCGTTTATTTTCAACAAAGAAGTAAAGACCAATTCCATATCTTTCAGAAAGGACGTACGGAAAACCTGATGGATTACTCATATGGCTGGATGTATGACGGGAATATTACCACCATGGCGGCCATAAACCCATCCTCATCCAGTAGCGGCGGACCTTATGCAACCTATCTGTGGGAACAAAAACACAAATGCTACAAAGCCGCCCCGAGCTTTTACAGGAACCCGAATACACTCGTGGGCCTGTTTAAATGGCAATGGAAAGTAATGCGGACTGATGACGAACTAATCGTAAAAACAGAGCCGGTTTAATATGCAGTATATCATACTACTCTTTATCACTATGATCTGGAATTCATTGAACGCCCAGCCGGAAACAGTAAAATTTCCGGCCGGAAATATTGCCTGGATACGGGACAGTCAGGGAACGATTACTCTCTATAATCCACAAGGGAAGCCCCGCTGCATTGTAACACCCGCCCAAAGGACTATTTTCGACTGTATGACCCGCGAAACCGGTTACCTGTACGACAGCCTGGTTAATATTCCTCCCAGCAGAAGTAATTGCAGGATCAAATACACTTACAATAATCTGGGTTTAAAAATTAAAGAAGACCGCTTTCAATGCAGCTCCGATGGCAAAAATGAGGTGTGGCACACCGCTTACGATAAATATGGTAATCCGGACGACCCCGCCTACACTTACGACGGCTTCGGCAGCATAACGGAGATACGGCGCGATGCCGATGAAATAACCTTTGCCAATATAAAACTGATGTTATCCAATCTGGGAAGTCTTACCAGAAATCTGTTTGACAAACAGCATTATCTCATTCGTCAACTGCATTTCCAGGGCAAAAAACAGTTTGCAGCTTCCTATGTACAATACGACGAACACCACCGGCTGAAAGAACGGTTCACCTATAACCACATATTGAAATGCATATCCGATTACCGTTGCTTCTATTATGCCAATGATACCACCACCGTGCCTTCCCTGCAGTTCAAATATGAACCCGGCTGGCAGGAGAACGTGTTATGGATAGAAGAAAGACACCGGGAAGGTTTAACGGAAACCCGCTCGGGCTATAATGTGTCCATCGCCGGTTATCACCTGGCCAAAATGACGGTTGAAGATTTTAGGGAAATGATCGCATCAGAAGAAAAAAAATGGGCGAATAACAAACCCATTCCCAAAACAATATGGACGCTTCTCTTCGATAACAAAAACCAGGTGACTGAATATAAGCTCTCCTACCCGCAAATACAGGGACAGGATGCCAGAACGGTCTTCGAAAGAGATCAGAACAACCGGATTGTCAAACAAACGGACTACGATGGCGGAAACAGGATAACCGATAACTGTCGGATGACCTATAATAGTATTTTCTAGATCAATGTTAACTCCCGGGGTACACACCCTTTAAACAACTGTAATATGAGTGATCAGAAAAAATTTGTACTGGATGGCGCTGTTTGCAAATGTTCGCAGAGCAAGGTCAGTGCAATCCTCAAAGTGACCTCTCAAACCAAAGTACGGATACAGGGTAAGTTAAAAGCCACAGAAAAGGACCTTCAGTTTATGCCGCCTTTTTTCGGTAATTGTAATAATGATCCCAAAAAGTCCTGTACACCGCAGTTACAGGCATGGCAACAGACTACCGCCACCACTACTTTTGGTGGTTCCAGTCAGTTCCTGCTGGAAAGTTCTTCCTGCAAATGCAGCCAGGGAGGCACTATTACCATCGATGACCACAAACAGGTGGACAATCCCGTTGAACCGGATCCGGTAGAAAACACCATCTTTATTGGTTGTATCCGGTTTTACCGGTCGGCCGACAATGCCGGTGGTGCATTTGGCATGAAAGACAATGGTTATAACGGGGAATTTGGCTTCGACGCCTTTAACAAGGCTACCTGTGCAGAAGGATTGATAGGGGAATACCAGGAACTTATTGGAATTACCCCGGCAGAGGATGCCATCAGCGGCGTGGCCAAATACCTGTGTCCCTACCTGTCCATATGGCCGCCGGATGTGGAAGGAAATACAGACAACAAAAAAAGCACCGTTACCCTGTATGTAAATGCACAAAAGGCATCTAAACTACTTAAATCCGATGCAGACATTGTTTTCTCTAGCTCCAACGCCAATATCACACTTAATACTACTACCCTCCATTTAAAAATTGATGATCCGGCTGTGCCATTGACCATCACCTGTAAAGGCCCGTTTGAAGAGGATGTGGCCATTACTGCTAAAGCAAAGGGTGAACCACAGGTGTTGGGAAAGCTCATCATCAAAGCCAATGCCGTACGCTACAAAACCATTATACAGCCGGTAGAGTTGAGCTTTGGCGCTCAGGCATCGGCCGCGATCAGCGCAATCCCGCATACACCGCTGATTAATGACCTGATCCGGTTTTTTAATACCCATTCCTTTAACCAGGCGTACATATACGGAGTGCCAGCCAACGATACCAAAAAAGTGACTTTCCAGGTAAGTGAATTTGAAAATGCCGGATTGCTGCTGCAGAAAGAAGATGGTAACAGGTATTTAAAAAAAGATACAGAAAATGATCCCGATACCGTTAGGTATAACAGGATGGTGGAACAACGGTTTGCCGCCTACCTGGTGAACCAGGAAAAAAAGCAGGCTGCCAGGGAAGACATGCAAAAGAAAGCGATAGAGGTATTGAAGCGTTTTGATAAACATTTTGAATTTAAAACGGGAAGGAAATCGCTTCAGTATACCTTAAAACAATATGAAGACAAGATTGCCTCCAAAGCATGGAATCATCCTGATGTACAAAAAGCATATGCTGATTATTCCGCTGCCAAGACATATTACGATACTATGGGCAGTGCGGATACGTGGCTGAAAAAAGATAAAATACTTTATTTCTTCTATACCAATGATATTTATGCCGCCAAAAAACCGGATGCCAAGGTGTTGGCATACTCGGAGACATTTTCCGGGGTAGCCCATATTTTTCAGGCGGCACTGACAGATACCGATGTCAACGGAGTCGTTATGCACGAACTGGGGCATGCGTTAGGGCTAAGGCATACATTTGACGAACAGGCCTTAGGGACCTATTCCATTAAAGAGCCGGGAAAAACATACAGAGATGATGTGAACGAAGAAATAAGGAGCAAAAAGGTGGATGTACATACAAAAGAGGGAATGGTTGAAAGAATGAAAAAAGACCAGAAAGCCGCGTCGAAAGAAGGATTGTCTTCCGCCCAAGTAGAAGGATTGGGACAAATGGAAAGTGATTACAGTTCCCTCGAAACTACTGTGAAAAAGTCTTTTGTGCCCAACCTGGATGATTTTGTTGCAACGGTAAATGATACTATACAAAAAGAAAATGGTACTTTTCAGCATACAAACTCTGGTGTAACTATAACATCTATTGAACAGGAAATAACAAAACTGGAAAGTGAAATAAAGGTATTGGAGGGTACAGCAAAAAGCGCAGAGAGGACCATGCTGCTTAAAAAGGCCAAAGCGCAACATTCAACAAAAGAGAATTATCTGGATTATTCGCAGGACAGCCAGGGAAACATGAGCCGCGATTTTAAACGAAAGACCTTTTATCAATGGCAATGGCAGTTTATGCAACTGGTGGGTAAAAGCAAAAGATATTTTGAAGAAATAAAATAACCGGCTATGAAACCTTATGCATTTTTATTTTTGATATCGATGGGGTTGGCGTCCTGCAGTAAAACCTGCTATTATGCCTTTACAGGAGGCGATGACTACGCTTATTGTACCATTGAGTATAATCCAAAGAAAAAAACGACTATCTACAGAGGATACGCTACAGATTATTCCTTTTCTCGTATCGGTTATTTGTATATAAAAAGTAAAGATAATGTTTCCCGGAAAAAAGAGCTGGTCATCACCCGGCCCATGGAGATTTATTATACCACTGATGGTTTGGACGTAGATCATTTTGACTATCTCCCCGATTGTCAAACGCCATTGAAAGATACTCCCCAGGGAGCTTTTATTAGTTATGCCGAAGAATACAGAAAGGATACGCTAGACCTGATGCCACATAATAACACCCCTTTTTTTGAAACAGAACCTTGTTATAAACGTTTAGGGCTTCGTTGGATGCCCCCATATATGGTGCCCGTTAAAAAAATAGATTATTCCAGGTTCCCTAAGCAGGTACAGCATCTTCACCTGAAAGACCCTGCCAGGCATTGATTCAGGCCTCCCTTCCTTATGTACATCAAGCTATATATCAAACACTTATTATCAACAAGAGATCTTCGCCAGTCAGCGTAATCAGCAATAATCCTATAAATCATAATTCTGTTTAGTCTATAGAATTTGTAGATTAATAAAACTTGATTATTTTTGCGCCGGATATCTACATATATACATTATGCGCACGCGGTCATTTTTTTTGTAACGACCGCACGCTCATGCCAACATCATGCACCAACGCTAAACCAAAACCAAATCGGTAGTAACGGAAAAACCATCGTTGTCCGCCATCGACCAGAACTGTTTTAAATCTCTCATTACGAATGAAGTATGTACAACGGCTACTCGGCCTGTTGCCCGCCTTATTGTGGCTACAGCAGAGCTTTGCCCAGGAAATCAGGGTAAGCGGGGTAGTGACCTCCCGCAATGATGCACAGCGTATACCCGGCGCCGTTATACGCGTCAAAGGCTCATCGCACGGCACACAAGCTGATGCAGATGGTAAATACGCCATCCAGGCACACACTACCGATACTTTACAGGTGTCTTTTATAGGCTTCCAGACAGCATTGATCCCGGTGGGTAATAACCGCGTGGTAAACATAGCCCTGGAAACGGCTGACAGCAAATTACAAGAGGTGGTGGTGACGGCATTAGGTATCTCCAAAGAAAAAAAATCGCTGGGATATGCAGTACAGGAGCTGAAATCCAAAGACATCGCGGAAGCCAGGGAAACCAACCTGGTAAACGCGCTCTCCGGAAAAATAGCCGGCGTACAGGTGACCAACAGCCAGGGTAACCTCGGCTCTTCCCGTATCGTTATCCGCGGGGAAACTTCCATCGCCGGAAATAACCAGCCACTGTTCATCCTCGATGGTATCCCGGTAGACAACAGCCAGCTGGGCATCGGCACGGGTCGTGACTTTGCCAATGCCATCTCCGATGTAAACCCGGACGATATCGCTTCCATCAGTGTGCTGAAAGGTCCCAATGCTGCTGCATTGTACGGTTCCCGCGCATCCAGCGGCGTGATCCTCATCAAAACAAAAACCGGCAAAGATGTGAAAAGCAGACTGGGTATCACCGTCAATTCCAACGCTACTTTCGATAGAGTACTTATCTTACCCGACTTCCAAAACGTATACGGACAAGGCGCCGGCGGACAGTTCTCCTACAAGGACGGTAAAGGCGGCGGCCTCAACGACGGCACCGACGAAAGCTGGGGACCTAAAATGGACGGCCGCCTGATCCCACAGTTCTTCTCCAATGGTGAAGCGGTTCCCTTTGTACCCCATCCCAACAACGTGAAAGATTTCTACGAGACCGGCTACACGCTAAACAACGGGCTGGCTGTTGGCGGCAGCTCCGAAAAGATCGACTATCGCTTTTCCTATAACAATACCAAACAGGTGGGTATCCTGCCCAATACCGGTATTAGCCGTAATACTTTCACCGCCAGCAATACCTTCCGTATTGCACCTAAACTGACACTTAGCACCTACGCCAATTACATCCGCAGCAGCGCAGATAACCTCCCCGGTGTGGACGGCAGAAGAGGTAACAGCGTAACGCTCCAGTTCATCTGGTTTGGCCGCCAGGTAGATGTATCCAAACTGCGGAATTATAAAAATCCCGATGGTACAGACTACAACTGGAACCACAGCTATTACAGCAACCCTTACTGGATTCAATACGAAAATACGGTAGGCCAGCTGCGTAACCGCTTCTTCGGAAACGCCCGGCTGTCCTACGAAATATCCAATTGGCTGACTGCTAATCTCCGCATCGGAACGGACTACTACCAGGATAGAAGAAAATATAAAATCGCTTATTATACCAACGGTACGCCTTTCGGTTCCTACACGGAAGATGCCTACGCTGTCAGTGAAACCAACGGTGAGTTTACGCTGAATGCAAAAAAACAACTGAGCCACGATTTCAACCTCGATGTACTGGCAGGTGGTAATATCCGTAACAACCGGTTCGAACAAAACTATCAGCAGGCGCCTAAACTGGCCGTGAAGGACGTTTACACACTTAATAACTCCCGCGATCCACTGCTCTCTACGAGTTATTTTTCCCGTCAGCGGGTATACAGTACCTTCGGTTCGGCACAACTCGGATTCCGCAACTACGCCTTCCTGAACGTCACTGCCCGTAATGATTGGTCTTCTACGCTGCCGGTAGAAAACAATTCGTATTTCTATCCTTCTGTTAATGGAAGCCTCGTATTGTCTGAAGCTTTCAATATCCAAAGCAAAGCGCTGACACTGCTCAAAGTCCGTGGTGGATGGGCGCAGGTAGGTAAAGACACCGACCCGTACCAGCTGATTAATACTTACCCGTTTAATCAGCCATTCGGCCCCAATCCGTTACTCACGGTGTCTGATAAATTCCTGAAAAGTGACCTCAAACCGGAAATTACCAGTTCAACAGAAGTGGGTCTGGAAGCAGGTTTTATAGATAACCGCATCCGCCTGGACCTTACCTGGTACCAGTCAAATAGCCGCAACCAGATACTGTTGGCCGATGTGAGTCCCACTACCGGCTACCTGAAAAAACTGATGAATGCCGGTGAAATCAACAATAAAGGTGTGGAAGTAATGCTGGGACTAACACCGGTGTCTACACGTTCCGGCTTCCGCTGGGATGTAAATATCAACTACGCCCGCAATGTGAGCAAGGTGGTGGAACTGGACAAGGAAGGTTTCCTTAACAGCTACGTACTGGGCAGTACCGGTAATATGCAGGTGCTGGCCAGCAAAGGCGAACGTTACGGCGCCCTCTATGGTACAGGCTATCTGCGCGATGCGCAAAACAGGATCATCGTCAACGCCGATGGTACGCCTGCTATCGACCCCAACAAAAAAATACTGGGTTACTATACGCCGAAATGGACCGGCGGCATCTACAATACTTTCACCTTTAAAGGTTTCAGTCTGGGCTTCCTGATTGATACCAAGCAAGGTGGCTCCATGTATTCCGGTACCAACTATACCGGCAACTATACCGGTGTGCTGGCTACCACGCTGCCGGGCCGCGACGAAGAACATGGCGGCTTGCCTTACTACCGCAGCGGTCAACAGAATATACAGCTGCCCTCGCATTCCGCTACAGCGCCCGGTGGCGCAGAAGTGCACCACGATGGTATTATCTTCGACGGCTATACGGCAGATGGCAAAAAGAACAATGTCGTTCTGGGAGCGGAAGACTATTATAAAGCGGTATACAACAGCAGTCTGAATGAAAGTTCGGTGTACGACGCTTCCTTTATCAAACTGCGGGAGATCAAACTGGGTTATACACTGCCTAAAACATTGACCGACCGTTGGAAGATACAAACTGTCAACATTGCACTGGTGGCGAGAAACCTGGGATATCTGCAAAAACATGTGCCCAACGTAGACCCGGAAACCGCCTTTAATACCGGCAATGGCCAGGGGTTGGAAACGCTGCAAATACCCACCACCCGCAGCATAGGCATTAACCTGAATGTTTCATTTTAATTACGCACCGGATATGAAAAAAATATTTCTGTTGTTAGCCATCGTGCTGCTGGCATCCTGCCGTAAAGAGCTGGAGCGGATCAACAAGAACCCGAATGAACCTACTACCGTGCAACCCGACTATCTGCTGAGCAACGGCATCAAAGCCAATGTAGATACCTACTGGGGACCGGATGCGGCGATGGACGGCTCTTTATTATATGTTCAGTACTGGTCCAAAATACAATATACCGATGCCGACCGGTACATCGCCGGCGCTGCCGGTACACAAACCGTATGGAGTAATTTTTATGCACAGGGCATCGAAGACTTCACTACCTTGGCGCAGCTGGGGGATAGCCTGCATAACCCCAATTATAAGGCGGTCGCGATTATCATGCGTTCCTGGATTTTCCAGCAGCTTACAGATCTCTATGGTGATATCCCTTACAAACAAGCTGGTCAGATTGCCAGTTATCTTACACCGGTGTATGACAGCCAGAAAGACGTGTATACCGGCCTGCTGACCGAACTGAAAGGTGCCGTGGCCACGCTCACGCCCGGTAGTAATAATATTGACGGCGATATCCTGCTGGGCGGCGATATTACCCGCTGGCGACAGTTTGCCAACGGTCTGCGCCTGCGTATTGCATTACGTATAGCCGACCGCGATAATGCAACTGCCAAAGCCGTGTTTGATGAAGTGACCGCCGCCGGCACGGCAGCCTTGCTACCCAAAGATGCTGTGGTGAAACTCAATTACCTCGCTTCTCCCAATCAAAACCCTGTAGGCCGAAACCGGGAAACGCGCAACGACTATCGTATCAGCAAATCCATCGTAGATAAACTGAAAGCGCTGAACGACCCACGGTTAAGCATATACGCTACGGTGCCCAAAGATACCAACGTGATCATCGGCGTTACCAACGGGCTACCCAGCGATTCTGCGGCCCGGCTGGGCTTCAGCAAAACTTCCGATGCGGGTGCTGTATTCACGGCTACCACTGCCCCGGCAGTGCTGTTCAGCTATACCGAACAGCAGTTTATCCTGGCGGAAGCCGCACAGCGCGGTTTGACCGCCGGCACTGCTGCTACGTTATATAACCAGGCTGTCACGGCTTCCTTTGTGCAATATGGCCTTGCCGAAAACGTTGCCCTTGCTTATCTGGCGCAACCTGGCGTGCTGTACGACGCGGTAAACTTTAAGAAAAGCATCGGTGAGCAGAAATGGCTCGCGCTCTTTGGACAAGGCATAGAAGCTTTCACAGAGTGGAGAAGGCTGGATTATCCTCAGCTGACGCCTGCCTATGCCGGTGCATTGGGAGGTAAGATGCCGTTACGGTTCAAGTATCCGTCCAGTGAGCAGTCGCTGAACGGCGCCAATTACAAGGCTGCTGTAGCCCGCCAGGGAGCGGATCTGTTGACCACCAAGCTCTGGTTTGACGTGTACTAGTTGTATAGTTGCTGATAAATTAAAAGCCGGCGTGAAGGTTCATGCCGGCTTTTTTATTATAATTTTTTAAAATATACATATAAAAATTTTACATATAATACGGAAAATTTTTAATTTAGCCGGCGATCAACAGACCGGGAATGTTATGCAAAGAGTATTTTTATCCTTATTGATGCTATGTGCCACCGCTTGCCATCATCCTACTACTGAAGATGAACCCACCGCCGTACCGGCTCCCTCGGAAATAGCGCTGACCTCTCTGGAGGAAGAAGATTCGGTGCAGAAAACACATGAAGACATTGACTGGAAAGAGATAGAAGCGTTACCCTTTTCAAAAGCGCTGATTGATAATAAAGTGCCGTTACACACTACTTTACCCCGTTTTAAAGCAGTGCTGGGAGAGGCGGACAGCCTGGTGAAGCCCAATATGGACTACCTCTGCGGTACCCAATTCGACGACGAATTCCAGTACTTCTATAAAGACGGCTCCCGCTACGAACTGCACAACGATACCCTGTTATGCAGCGAGTTCCGGCTTACACCGGAGCACAGTATTGTGTACAAGGGTATTACCTTCAGTCAGGCTACCACCTGGGCGGATATGAAAAAACATTTCCCCAGGGCGGTACAACAGGCGGAAAATGGTGGTTATACGGACATGATCACCCTGCGGGACGCGGATGTGGAAGACAGTGACAGCAGTATACATTGTTATTTTGAAGACGGGAAACTGGTACGCATCGTCTATTTCGTTCCTTGCTAGGGCAATAAGTATACACGCAGACTTCTGGCGCCTTGCGCGCCATGTACCAGCACGGCGCCGATATCAGCGGTGGCGGATGGTCCCATCATAAAACAGCCATAGGCGGTATCTTCGAGGTGTACCCGCAGATACGCGTCGTACATATCTCCTACAATAGCCTGTGGCGATAACAGGATAACCAGGTGTTGTGACAGGAACCCCAGCGCATTGACTACCAGGTCTTCTTCGGTAAGCCATACCATCCCATTTTCAGCCACGCCAAAACGGGCGCGGATAACGCCTACGGCTACATCGGCCAGTTCATGCGGGTTTTTAACGGCATGGATGTCACGATCACCGGTTATTTCAGGGGTTGCTGAACAAATGATTCCGGCGTCTGCATATTGTGATACCAGCAGAGCCTGCGCAGCGGCGGCATCTGCCAGGTGGAACACCTCTCCGCCGGCATCTTTTACACGGTCTTCAAAGGCGGCGAGTAAATCAGCTGCGGTACGTGGAAAATCCGGTATTTCCGGATACGCAATTTTGTGAGTGGGCATCTGGCGCTCCACGGCTGCCAGTACCTGACTACGACTGTTATGTTCCATGTTCATTGTTTTTGGCCTTGTATTGTAAATACCATTCCCGGAATGTTTGTCCGGCGAAATGGGGTAACTCACGGTGACGCCCCCACGGATTTAATACCCGGTTGTACAGCAGGAAGTTGGGGGTGAACTTCAACGCTCCGCTGGCCATGGTTTCGGCACTGCGGAACAACTGCGGATGTTCGAATATTTTACCGGCGGTGCCAAATGCCAGCCGGCGCGCTGCCGGCAGATATTTTTTGGCGGCCATCACTTTCCGCCATTGCAGGATCTGATCGCTGATATTGATCTTCACCGGGCATACTTCTGTACAGGAACCACATAACGAAGAATGGTAGGGAAGTTCACTGTATTTGGATTCATCGAAAGTAGGATCGAGGATAATACCGATAGGGCCGGAATAAGTGGCGCCATAGGCCAGTCCGCCACTGCGGCGGTATACAGGGCAGGTGTTCATACAGGCGCCGCAACGGATACATTTCAGGGATGTCCAAAACTCGGGCATGCCTAATCGTTTGCTCCGGCCGTTGTCGGTCAGGATGATGTGCAGTTCGCCGCCTTTGCGTGGTCCGCTGAAATGAGAGGTGTATTGTGTAGCCAGCGTACCCAGTGCGCTGCGCGATAACAGGCGGATAAAAATGCCGAGGTCTTTTACTTTGGGCAAAAGCTTCTCAATGCCGATGCTGGCAATATGCACGGGCGGTACCGATGCACCGATATCGGCATTGCCTTCGTTGGTACATACTACAAAACTGCCTGTTTCCGCAATGGCGAAATTGGCGCCCGTCATGCCGGCGCCGGCTTCCAAGAAACGTTTTCGCGCATCGTTGCGCATGGCTTCTGTAAGATAATGCGGATCGGTGTTGGCGGGATCGGTACCAATGTTACGGGCAAATAACTGCGCAACATCTTCCCGGGTTTTATGGATGGCAGGCATCACGATATGACTGGGAGGCTGATCGTCCAGCTGTTGGATACGTTCTCCCAGGTCCGATTCAGTGACAGTGATACCGCGGTTTTCCAGGAAAGCAGTCATGCCGCATTCTTCCTGCAACATAGACTTGCTTTTGATAACGGAACTGATATTTTTTTCCCGGAGGATGTCCCACACATGTTGATTGTGTTCTGCTGCGTCCCTGGCCCAGTATACTTTAGCGCCACGGCTGGTGGCATTTTTTTCAAATTCGGTGAGGTATTGGAGTAGATGGGTGAGGGTATGTTCCTTGATCTGAGATGCCAGCTGGCGCAGTGTTTCCCATTCCGGTACTTCCCGGGCGGCGGCATCCCGTTTCATGCGGGCTGCCCAAAGGTTTTTATCGTGCATGGGTTCATGCACCTCGTCCTGTGCCAGGAAGGCGGCGGCTTGAGCGGCTACATCTACTTTTTTATCATCTTCCATAAAAAATATTAAAAAGGACCTCCGTTCAGCACTTGTGCAATATGCAGGAATTTCAGGTGAATGCCTGCTTTGCGGGCAATACCCTGTTGATGCATGAGACATGACATATCGGGGGAAACAACAAACTCGGCGTCGTGCCGCAGATAGTCATGTACTTTGTCGATGCCCATGCTGGCACTCACCGCTTCGTCAGTTACACAGAAGGTGCCCCCGAAACCACAGCATTCGTCCGGCCGGTCCATAGGTACCAGTTCCAGGCCTTCTACCATCTGTAATAGTTTGGCTGATTTATTAAAAGGAGTACCCATGATTTCAGAGGAACGGGCAATGCCCAGTCCGCGGATAGAACTACAACTATTATGCAAACCCACTTTATAGCGGAAATAGGCCCAGGGAAAGGCTTCTACTTTGAGGATATCGTGGAGAAATTCCACCAGTTCGTAGGTCCGTTCCCGTACATGCAACACATCGGGATCTTGCGGAATAGCGTCCAGATGATATTTTACATGTTTTACGCAACTACCTGCCGGGCCTACGATATAATCAAACTCCCGGAAGTTATTCACAAACAATTGTTCGGCAGCAGCGGAATGTTGCTGGTCGCCTTCATTGGCCATAGGCTGGCCGCAACAGGTTTGATTGAGCGGATACACGATTTCCACGCCGAAGCGCTCCAGCAGCTCCAGCGTGGCGATGCCGGCTTCCGGATAGATGGCATCAATATAACAGGGAATAAACAAACCAACCTTCATACTTATGCTTAACAGCTAAGTGACAGTATTGGTTGACCGTCATCTTTAGGATACCGGTGTTCTGCCGCCATCTACGGCGATGCTGGTACCAGTTACGTATGAGGCGGCCGGTGAGGCGAGGAAAGCAGCCATAGCGGCTATTTCATGTGCTTCGCCGAATCGTTTCATAGGTATTTCTTCCCGCCATTCTTCGGCTATTGTTTCGGAAGATACCTGCCTGGCCGCTGCGCTATTGTTGAATAGTTTATCCAGTCGTTCGGTGCGGGTGGAGCCGGGCAGTACATTATTGACCGTTATACCGTACTGAGCCACTTCATTGGCCAGTGTTTTGGCCCAGGCGGCCACAGCCCAGCGGATGGTGTTGGACACGCCCAGGTTTTTCAGCGGTGTTTTTACGGAGGTGGATATAATATTGATAATACGGCCATAGCCTGCCTGTATCATACCGGGTACCAGGGCTTGCGCCAGTACCTGGTTGCAGAGCACATGCTGCGAAAAGGTATCGGCAAAGGCGGAAGTGGAGGCTTGTAGGATGGGACCGGCAGCCGGTCCTCCACTATTGTTTACCAATACATGCACCGGGCCTTCCAGGGCCAGATCGGCGGCCAGGTCGGTAACGGCCTCCAGGTCGGCGAAGTCGGAAACAATATAACGATGGGCTTGTCCGGTACGGGCCGGTAGCAGGGCAACAGCAGCCTTCAGCTTTTCTTCATTCCGGGCGGTGAGGATACAGGTAGCGCCCAGGGCGGCAAGTTCTATGGCCGTAGCAAGACCGATACCTTGTGAACTGCCGCATACCAGTGCGGTTTTACCTTCTAAGGAGAGATTCATATTTTTTTATTTAGATATTTAGCTATTTAGGGAGTCTTTAAATAGCCAAATATCTAAATAAAAAAATGGTTAAATAGTTTATACGCGGACGTAGATTTTCCGTTTGTCAAGGAAGAAACCTACTGTCCAGCAGAGTAGCATAAAGGTGAGGGAGAATAGGAGAGACCCGAATTTGCCAGGTGACCAGGACTGGAAGAACTGATCGTTGATCCACTGGTACAGTGATTGGTCGCCTATCCGTATAAAATAAAATAGGATGGCGAGCACTTCAGATAACAGGTAGAGAAACAAGGGGTTCTTACCAAATACGGTAAAGAAGCCGGTCCCTTTGGTAACACCTGCCATATCAATCAGCTGTATCAATACAGATAATAATATCAGGTCGATGCCTACCGTAAGTAACACATAGGAGCTGGTCCACAGTTTTTTATTAATCGGGAAAACGGTGTTCCAGGCATAGGCCAGTATAATCAGCAGTGCGCCGACAGCAACCATCCGCAGCAGTCCCTGCTGTGTGCGGCCATGTTTTTGCACAAAAAGACCGGCGTAGTAGCCCGCTATCACGTTTACCACAGCGGGTAAGGTGCTGAGAATACCTTCCGGGTCGAAGGCAAAACCTTCTCCGTGGTAGAGGTGGTTGTCGCCCAGGATCATTTTATCCAGTGTGAGTCCGGCATTGCCGTGAATACCGTATTGATCGCCGGGAGTGCCGCAGAACCAGAGAATGGCCCAATAGCCAAACAGGAACAGGGCGCTGACAGCCCACACGCCTTTTTTCGGGAGATAATGAATGAGTAGCGAACCGATACCATAACATAGTGCGATGCGTTGCAATACCCCCAGTACACGGGTATGGCTGAACGGTTTGAAGGCCAGTCCGGCATCGGTATGTTCTACAAAGGGAAACCAGTACATGAGGTATCCCAGCAGAAATATCAGGAAAGTACGTTTGAAGATTTTGGCTAAAACAGCGGAGTTACCCAGCTGTTCATATTTCTTCATGCTGAAGCTCATGGCGTTGCCCACGGCAAAAAGGAAGGAAGGAAATACCAGATCGGTGGGTGTCCATCCATGCCAGGGGGCATGGTCCAGCGGCCAGTAAGTACCTCCTGTGCCGCCGGTGTTTACAATGATCATGAAGCAAACAGTCATGCCGCGGAACACGTCCAGCGGTAAAAAGCGTTGGGAGCTTTGAGTCATTTTCCCCGGGTTATTGGTTGACAAGATGGTAAGGAATGCGTTTGAGTGTCTACAATATAGACATCTCTTTCCCAAAATCCAAATACCCGGGAAAAAATGAATGACTGGAAAGTTTTATTTGGAGAAGCCGCGGCCTAATACTTCGTGCACTTCGTGAATCACAACAAACGCTTCAGGATCAGCTTTCTGTACCAGTTCTTTGAGGCGCATCAGCTCCTGTTTGCCGATTACTACATATAATACTTCTTTCCGGTCGCCGGTATAGGCGCCATGACCATGTAATACGGTGGCGCCCCGTTGCATTTCCCCGGTGATCTTTTCGGCTATCTGGGGAGTATGCTGGGAGATAATGGTAATAGCCCTTTTGGTATTCAGACCGTCTACAATATAATCTACGGCCCTGGCGCCGATGTATACGGCAATAAAGGTATAAAGGGTTTTCTCCAGGCCGATGATGAAGGCGGATGCTGCAATTACTACAATATCAAAGATGAGCATCGCATTGCCGAGCGACCAGCCGAAGTATTTCTGGCACATCCGGGCTACGATGGCCGAGCCTCCGGTAGTGCCGCCGGAAAGGAATACCAGGCCTATGCCAATGCCGACCAGCAGACCGGCAAAAATGGCCGCCAGCAAGGTGTTGGAGGTGACCGGCGTCAGGTTGTTTTCTGTCAGGTACAGGAACAGGGAACAAAAGATGATGCCCAGTATCGTGTATAACATCACCCGCCGGTCCAGCAGCCGGTAACCCGCTACTATCAGGAATGCGTTGATGATCAGGTTGGTAATGCCGGGCGACCAGCCAAAGTAATAATAGGTAACGATGGTAATACCGATAACCCCGCCTTCGGAAAGTTTATTGGGGATGGCCAGGTAATTGATACCTACCGCAAATATCAATGCGCCAACGATCAGCAGCAGGATATTCTTCACATGTGATTTCATAGGGCAAAAATAGATTATTTATGCACGCAGCGATGGTTGTCTCGCAAAGAGCGCAAAGATTTTTGTTTGATGTAAGTACGCAAAGGAGCGGAGACCGACCGCCAGATTATGTTATGTTTTCCCGGTATATCTAGCGGTAAACAAGTTTTAATGTAAAACATGGTCTCCACTCCTTTGCGTACTTACATCAAACAAAAATCTTTGCGCCCTTTGCGAGAAAAAATCTTTGTGAGAAAAAATTTGGAATTATTAAAACTCGATGTATATTTGTCTACCAATTCAGTAGACTAATAGTTTACGACAGGGAGAATAAGGCAATACTCCCGGCATCCTTTGATCCACCAGCAAAGAGCAGCCGCCATTAATTGACAATTGTGTTAAACAATACACTATGAACCGGCATACTCAGGACTGTGGACTACGTTCCCAAGCGTTGATAATATCAAAGGTAAACGATACCTGTTTCCATCATATGATTGTGCTGCAAGGTTGTTGTAGCTGTTGACAAATACATCTTTGCGTTCTGTAAGCTGTAAATAGAATGCCTGGTCAGGCCTGCGGGGATGGTATGCTGCAAATTTATTGGTGGTAAATTTTTCAGTATCATACCTACCCGCGCCTTCCTGGCATATCATATGATTGATTCCAAAATCGCTTGCTATGAAAATTGTAGGATACATGCTCCTGGTGGCTGCAGGGTTTATCACTTCTCCTGTCAGCGCCCGCCAGGTTTCAGATACTATAACGGTTACGGGTACACGTTTTACTTTCCCCCTGGTACAGGAATGGATTGACCAGTTCCGGCAAACGCACCCCCAAACCATATTCCGGCTGGTATCTCCCAGAGATCCGGCAGCATCACAGGCAGTAATACATTTTGTTGCCCAACGGATCAGCCAGAAAAAAGAAACCTTTCAATACACACCGGTGGCCCGTTACGCCCTGCTGCCGGTTACCAATACCAAAAGCGGATACGCCGCCAAACCATTAACGGTAGATGCTTTGCGGGCATTATACTTTAAACGGAACGGGGGAGAAACCACTTCGGAAAAAGCAGTGGTATACAATCGCAGGGAGAAATCCTGCGCGCCGGTAACCTTTGCATCCTTTTATGGTGCTGCTTTTGAAGATATTAAAGGGAAACAGGTGCCGGGAGATGACCAGCAACTGCTCAAGGCTGTACAGGAAGATCCGGATGCTATATCGTTTAATAACCCCGGTTTCATCTACGACCTGCGCAACCGTAAACCCGTACACGATATTGCCGTGATCCCGCTCGATCTGAACGGCAACGGTCAACTGGAAAATACAGAAGATTTTTACGCCGATCTCGATGTGCTGATCCGACGCCTGGAAACCGCGCCCCCGGCAGGTATTCCCATAGAAGACGTCGTATTGAGTTACGATCGGTCGCTCGATAAAAACAAACCCATTATCCGCGAGTGGATACAATACATCCAGGCTGCCGGCCAGGAACAGTTACACCACTTCGGTTTCCTGACTACTTCACCTGCTACGGCGGCTGTCAACCGATAACTAACGGAAGCTATATACTCCGGTCAAGAGGCATTATCCTAAACAATACTGGTGGGTGTTGCAGGATGATTGCCTCCACCGCCGGGGATTATCACCTTACTTTATTTATCCTATGAGAACGCCTGTTGATCATCAGGAAAAAAACTAATGATAAAGGGCGTACTAACGTAAACGCTTATACTTTTTTCGGAAAGCCTAATTTTATCAGGAAGGAACCACTTGTTTTCAGGTAAGGCTCCCAGTGCCAGCAAGTCCCGGTCGCATGCCGGGGCTTCTTTTTTATACAGATCAACCCCCCGCTGTAGTCACCCCTCCGGAAAATATTTTTCATTTTTCTTATGGAAAATATTTTTCCTCCACATCTAGTTAAAAAACAAATTACCATGGACTCAGCTAAAATCCCGGGGAATGAATTCCTCGACATCCTTTTCGAAGGAAGAAACAAAGATTATGGGGCCTACTCATTGCGCAACCGTTATGATCGTCGTGTACGCAATGCCGTTATGGGTACCGCTTCTATTGTATTGGTGATGGTGGGTGGATATGCTTTGAACAATACATTAATGGCAAAAGATAAGATAGGGCCGCTCACCGTAAGGGAAACGCCCACTATGATTAATCCGATAGAAGAGGTGATTCCGGACCCGGTTATACCGCCACCTCCTCCGGTACAGTCAACTCCGCCGCCGGCAGCGCCTACCGTTGATTTTGCCACCCTGGCTGTAGTACCCGACAAAGATGTAAGACCAGATGAAGAGCCTCCAAAAATCAGAGACATCGGAGACAACGCCATTGGTTTTGAAAAAACAGACGGAGATCCGAATGGTGTACCGGATGGATTGGTGGATGTAAGAGGAACTACAACGGGTGTAGTTACTGCACCACCGGCACCAGAGCGTGATGAGATCCGTACTTTTGTAGAAATAATGCCGGAATTTCCCGGTGGAGAAGAAGCCTTGATGAAGTATTTGAGCAGAAACCTGAATTACCCGCGCATGGCGCAGGAGAACGGTGTTGCAGGTACTATCTTCCTACAGTTTGTAGTAAGCAGAGACGGTTCTATCTCCGAAGTGAAAACAGTCGGTGCAGCTAAAGGCGCTGGCCTGGAAGAAGAAGCGATACGTGTAGTACGTAAGATGCCGAAGTGGAGGCCCGGTAAACAAAACGGTCAATTTGTGACAGTACTCTTCAGCCTGCCCATTAGCTTCCGTCTCGACAACCAGTAATACCGGCCTGCATCCATTTAACAGGAATCACCTATACACTTTCCTTCCGCCCTTTTCCAAAAACTTTAATTCATTTAACCTTAAAAAAAACTGCAATCAACCGATTGTTCAAATCCCTTATGCCCATACTTCAGGAATCAACATGAACATAATCAGTTTTCCGCTGTTCTGATACCTATGCTCCCGGTCCGCACTTTGCGGCCGGGATTTTTTGTTATTAGAAATTTTTCAAACATTTTTCAGTTATGTAAAATAATAATTAAAAAATAAAGCGTTTGATATATAAACAACTAAGCAAAATAATTATTAATTTAACGGCCGCTTAGTTCTCTTCTTCAGCACTATAAATGGATTTATTAGTATGGAAGCGCCGGTAAATAACTCGTTGCAGCAGTTCAAAAACCTTGTTGGCACAAAGTTTCAGCTGTATAACAGTCTCTTCACCTCTCTGCCCTTTCACCGGGTAGAGAAGACGGGCATCTTTCTCTCCCTCTTCCTCCTGCACTGCGAGGAAGGATACGCCCGCGGGAACAGTCCCCAAACCATTATGGAGTCCTTTTTTGAGCAGTATACCACGTACCGCGATGAACAACAGCGAACCGATCTGTTGTTCCGCTTCGTACAATACGCCGAAAGGCAGGTGGTATTGTTCGATGCCCTGGAAGATGCCGCATTCCGCTATATCCGCGACCTGGAAGGGGCTGGTACCCTGCGTCACCTGCAGTCGGAAGTGATCCAGGAACAGGCCCAGGCCAGCCTGAAGGAAAAACTGAAACATTTTTCGGTGCGCCTGGTACTCACCGCGCACCCTACCCAGTTCTACCCCGGAGAAGTACTCGGTATCATCAACGACCTGGCCCGGGCACTGGTGGAGGAAAATACTTCCGAAGTAAACATGTACCTGCAACAGCTGGGTAAAACACCTTTCTTTAAAAAAGAGAAACCATCACCTTATGATGAAGCCATCAGCCTGGTATGGTTCCTTGAAAACATATTCTACCGCGCCGGCGGCCGTATCCTGTCCTTCCTGAAGGCGCAGTTCCCGGGCGCCGTCAGCGCCGATAACCCCGTGATCCGCATGGGATTCTGGCCCGGTGGTGACCGCGACGGTAACCCCTTCGTGAACGCAGCTACTACCGTGGAAGTGGCCGCCGCCCTCCGCGCCTCTATTATGCGCTGCTATTTCCGCGAAGTTCGTAACCTGAAACGCCGCCTGACTTTCAAAGGCGTGGAAAACGTAGTGGCCGCACTGGAAGATAAACTCTCCCGCAACCTCTTTACCGCCGGCCATAAAGCTGATATCAGCCGCCAGGAAATACTGGACACGCTGGCGGATATACGAAAAACAATCGTGGAACAGCACAACGGCCTGTTCGTTCACCTGGTGGACAACCTCGCCAGTAAAGTGGAAATCTTCGGCCTCTACTTTACGTCACTGGATATACGCCAGGACAGCTCCATCCACATGGCCCTGCTCGACGCGGTGGCTGCCACCACGGACACGCTGCCGAAAGATTATGCCTCGCTGGACAATGCCGGCAGAATTAATGCACTGCTGAATATCCAACAGGCCATCGATCCGGCGCTGCTGGAAAACCCGCTGCACCAGGATACGCTGCGTACCATCGCTGCTATTAAACAGATACAGGAGGCTAATGGGGAAGAAGGCTGTCACCGCTATATTATCAGTCACAGTACCAGCGAACTCAATGTGATGGAGGTCTACGGCCTGTTCCTGCTGAGCGGCTGGCAAAAAGAATCGATGACCATCGATATCGTACCGCTCTTTGAAACCATCGATGACCTGCGTCATGCAGGAGAGGTGATGAGAGCATTGTATGAAAATGAGGCCTATCGCGAACACCTGCGCCGCCGCCAGTGCAAACAAACCATCATGCTCGGCTTCTCCGACGGCACCAAAGATGGCGGCTACCTGATGGCTAACTGGAGCATCTATAAAGCTAAGGAAGAACTGACCCGCATCTCCAAAGAATACGAGGTGGACGTGGTGTTTTTCGATGGCAGGGGAGGCCCCCCGGCCCGCGGCGGTGGCAAAACACACCAGTTCTATGCCTCCATGGGACGTAATATCGCCAACCAGGAGATACAACAAACCATACAGGGACAAACCATCAGCTCCAATTTCGGTACCGTGGATGCTGCCCAGTTCAACATGGAACAGCTGGTACATGCCGGCATCACCAATGAACTGTTTTCCTCCCGGGAGGTAACGCTCACCGAAGCGGAGGAAGACCTGCTGCAATCCCTGGCCAATGCAGGATATGCATCTTACAATAAACTGAAGAACCATCCGTATTTCCTCGAATACCTGGACCATGCCAGCCCGCTGCGTTATTATGCGGAAGCCAATATCGGCAGCCGTCCGAGTAAACGCAACGCCAACGCGAAGCTCAACCTCAACGATCTGAGGGCGGTACCTTATGTGGGCGCCTGGAGCCAGCTGAAACAGAATGTACCGGGTTATTACGGCGTAGGCAGCGCCCTGCAGCAGTTGCACGACCAGGGTAAATGGGAGGCGCTGGAACACCTGTACCAGCATTCGCTGTTTTTCCGTACCCTGCTGGACAACTGTGAAATGGCCATGAAAAAGAGCTATTTCCCGCTGACGGCCTATCTGGCCAAACATCCGCAATATGGGGAAGTATGGCAGATGATATATGATGAATTTGAGCTGACCAAAAAATTCCTGCTCCGCCTTACCGGCGAATCCGAGCTGATGGAAGCCAGTCCGATCGATCAGCTGTCTATCCAAATGCGGGAAAGGATCGTATTGCCCTTGCTGACCACGCAACAATATGCGCTGACCCGCATACGGGAGCTGGATGCCGACACCAATAATGGTCACGGCCGGGAAACGTATGAAAAACTAATTATGCGTTGCTCCTTCGGAATTATCAATGCCGGCAGGAATTCCGCCTGATCCCCCGTTTATTAATAGTAAAATAACAGTGAAGACCTTAGCAGAGCCATGTTCCGCTAAGGTCTTTGTTCAACATGGAAATCATAATTCGTCCGTGGTAATTCACAATTCTTCCCTACTTTTACATCTCCTATTAGCATAACTACACTTCAATATGGCAAACAGCTTATATGACTTTGGAATGATTGGCCTGGGAGTAATGGGCCGCAACCTGTTACTCAATATGGCGGATCATGGCTTTTCCGTGATCGGCTTTGATAAAGACGCTGCAAAGAATGCCGCGCTGGAATCTGCCGCCACAGCGGGAACAACTGTGAAGGGCGTTGCAGAGCTGGCTACTATGGTACAATTGCTGGAACGTCCGCGCAAGCTGATGATGCTGGTACCTGCTGGTCAGCCGGTAGATGATGTGATTGAATCCCTCATACCGCTGCTGGAGCAGGGTGATGTGGTGATAGACGGGGGAAACTCCCATTATACCGACACCTTACGTCGGGTACAGTATCTCCGCCCGAAAGGCATCCACTTTATGGGGATGGGTGTTTCCGGCGGCGAACAGGGCGCCCGTACAGGCCCCAGCATTATGCCGGGCGGCGATCTCGACGCTTACGCCAAGGTAAGACCTATGCTGGAAGCCATCGCGGCCAAAGTAAAGGATACGCCCTGTGTGGCCTACCTCGGTAAAGAAGGAGCCGGCCACTACGTAAAAATGGTGCATAATGGCATCGAATACGCCATCATGCAACTGATCAGCGAAAGCTATGCGCTGCTGCAAAAAGGCGCAGGGCTCAATAACGACGAGCTGCACCAGGTATTTACCGACTGGAATAACGGCGCCCTGCAGTCATTCCTGGTGGAAATTACCGCCGACATCTTCAAACAAGCCGACGATAAAACCTCCGCCCGCCTCCTGGATGTGATCTCCGATAAAGCCGGTTCCAAAGGCACCGGTAAATGGACGTCCCAGGATGCGATGGAACTGCCCGTGGCGGTGCCGGTAATTGATACCGCCGTAGCTATGCGTACCCTCTCCGGTTACAAGGAACAGCGCCTGGAAGCGGAAAAACTGTATACCGCTCCGGACACTACTGTTCATGTAAGCCGCGAAATGTGGATCAAACAGGTACACGACGCCCTGTATTTCGCTACCATCCTGAGCTATGCACAGGGACTGGCCATGCTGCATGAAGCATCCCGCGACCTGCAAATGGAAATTCCGCTGCCGGAAGTAGTGAAAGTATGGAGAGGCGGTTGTATCATCCGCTCTTCCCTCCTGGAAGTGTTTACACAAGCCTACCAGCAGGATGCCAATCTGGGCAATATTCTCCTGGACAAAGGCGTAGCCTACCTCGTACAGTCCGTGGAAGCCAACACCCGCAGCGTGGTGGCCCAGGCGGCACAAACCGGTATCCAGGCCGCCGGCTTCATGTCGGCCCTGTCTTATTTCGACGCCTTCCGTACCGGCAGAATGGCTACCAACCTGATACAGGCCCAACGCGACTATTTCGGTGCGCACACTTACCAGCGGACAGATATCCCGGGTACTTTCCACACGGAATGGCAGCGTAACAACTCATAAAATTCATTATTAATTTTATATATGCAGATCCATAAACGCCCTCCTGCTTCCATCCTCTTTATTTTCGGCGGCAGCGGCGATTTGAACTACCGGAAACTAACACCTGCGTTATACAATCTTTTTCTCGACGATTGGATGCCCGAGCAATTCGCTATTGCCGGTCTGGGTCGCAGCCCATATTCCGACGAAGACTATCGTACCCACCTGCTGGACGGTATCACCAAATTCTCCCGCAGAAAAGGGGAACAAAACGGCCACTGGAAAGACTTTAGTCAGCATGTGACCTATCTCCAGATGGATGCGGAAGACGCGGCGGCTTACAATAAAATAACCGACTTCGTCAAACAGAAGGAGGAAGAATGGGGCGTACATCCCAATGTGATTTTTTACCTGGCAGTAGCGCCACAGCTGGTGCCCAACATCGCTACCCGCCTTGGCAATCTGAACCTGTGCAGCGATAAACATTGCACCCGCATCGTTATCGAAAAACCATTCGGTCACGACCTGCGAAGCGCACATGAGCTGAATGAACTGCTGGCCTCCAAATTCACTGAAGAGCAGATCTTCCGTATAGACCACTACCTGGGCAAGGAAACCATCCAGAACATCCTGGCTTTCCGTTTTGCCAATGCACTTTTTGAACCGGTGTGGAACCGTAACTTTATCGATAATATCCAGATTACGGCTGCTGAAAGCGTAGGCCTCGAAGGCCGCGGTGGCTACTATGAAAGAGCCGGCGCCCTGCGCGATATGGTGCAGAACCACATCCTGCAGATCCTCTGCATGATCGGTATGGAGGCCCCTGTATCTTTCGATGCCAACGAAATCCGTAATAAAAAAGTGGATGTACTCAACGCCATCCGCCGTATTACACCGGATAAAGTACATGAATTCGCGGTACGCGGTCAGTACGCTTCCGGCTGGAAAAAAGGAGAAAAAGTAGTGGGTTACCGTGAGGAAAAGGGCGTAGATCCTAAATCCAATATCGAAACCTATGCTGCGGTGAAATTTTATATCGATAACTGGCGCTGGCAGGGTGTACCGATCTACGTACGTACCGGTAAATACATGAACCAGAAAGCGACCAATATTATCCTGCAGTTTAAGGAAGCGCCTCACTACGCTTTCCCGCAGGAAGCCGCCCAGACATGGCGCCCTAACAGGCTCACCATCAGCATTCAGCCGGAAATGGATATCCGTATCCGCTTCCAGGCCAAACGTGCCGGTCAAACCATGACCCTGGACCCGGTAGATATGACCTTCAATTATGAAGATGCCAATGGCGAACACGCTCCGGAAGCATACGAGACACTGCTGCTCGATGTAATGGAAGGTGATGCCACCCTCTTCATGCGCGGCGATCAGGTAGATGCTGCCTGGAAAGTGATCATGCCTATCCTGGAAACATGGGAAAACCGCACTCCGCAAGACTTCCCGAATTATTCCCCGGATTCCTGGGGACCGGATGAAGCGGATGCGCTCATCGCCAGAGATGGTCATACATGGATAAACTTACCTTCTAAATAAGTCTTACGCAAAAGCGCAAAGCAGCAAATACACAAAGATCTTTTTAACTTTTTAATTGCTCTTTGCGTCTTTGCTGCTTTGCGCTTTTGCGTAAATAATAATTTACTGCACTATGGAATTACACATCGCCAAAGATCCTGCCCAGCTCAGTGAAAACGTGGCTGCCTGGATCAGCAACTATATACAGGAAGTATTACAGGACCAGGAAAAGTTCACCTTCGTACTGTCCGGCGGTAGTACGCCCAAACAATTATATGCGTTGCTGGCTAAAGCTCCTTATGCCGAAATTCTTCCCTGGGAAAAAATCCATTTTTTCTGGGGCGATGAACGGGCTGTCCCTTTTGAAGATGAACGCAACAACGCCCGCATGGCTTTCGACGTACTGCTGGATAAAGTGCCGGTAAAACCGGAAAATATCCATGTGATGCGCACGGATATCGCACCCGAACAGGCTGCCGTGGAATATGAACAAATACTGCGTAAATATTTCAAGGATGAAGAACTGACTTTCGACCTGGTATTACTGGGCATGGGCGACGACGGGCATACCTTATCCCTTTTCCCCGGTACTGCCGTGGTACATGAAGAAGAAGCCTGGGTGAAAGCCTTTTTTCTCCCGGCACAGGACATGTACCGCATCACCCTCACTGCACCTATCGTAAACGATGCCGCCTGCGTACTGTTTCTGACTACCGGCGCCAATAAGGCACTTACGCTCAAAAGCGTTATAGAAGGCACTTTCGATGCAGATAAATACCCTTCACAGCTGATCCGTCCGCAGGATGGTGAACTGCACTGGTTTGTGGACGAAGCGGCAGCATCGGCCATGGAACTGTAACTGTGATGGTCATGATTTTTGCTGATTAGCGGAGATTGCGTTTTGTTGTTTAAGTGATGAAGTGATGGTAGCTTGAGATAATTGTGGCTTTGGGAGTAACATATGACACCAAACAAGTTATTTTTTATTCAATAATTAGCCGTTACTTTATATTATAAGAAATATCAAATGACAAACAACAAAACATAATCTCCGCTAATCAGCGAAATCAGCATAAATCATGGCTATCACAGTTTTCGATGCACACTTGCATATCATTGACCCCCGTTATCCCCTGATCCCTAACCAGGGATACGTTCCTCCAACTTTTACCGTAGCAGATTACCGCGAAAAGGTGGCAGCACTCCATCTGAATGTTACCGGCGGCGCCGTCGTGTCCGGCTCTTTTCAGGGTTTCGACCAGCAATACCTGTTGGCTGCCCTGGATACACTGGGACCGGGTTTCGCAGGCGTTACGCAGATACCTGCGAACACCACCGATGAAGAGATTATTGCCCTTCATCAGGCGGGTGTACGCGCAGTGCGGTTCAATGTTCAGCGGGGCGGCTCAGAAAGTACCCGTCACCTCGAAGAATTAGGACAAAGAGTATATGACCTGGTGAAATGGCATGTGGAATTGTATATCGATTCCCGGCAACTACCCGGTATTTCCACCACCCTGCATAAACTCCCTAAAATCGTGATCGATCACCTGGGATTGTCTAAAGCGGGCTTTAAGTACCTGCTGCCATTGGTGGAAAAAGGGGCTATTGTAAAAGCTACCGGCTTTAGCCGCTGCGATTTTGATGTAGTCACCGCTATGCGGCAAATTACCGCCATTAACCCGGCGGCACTGGTATTTGGGACAGACCTGCCATCGACAAGGGCGCCTAAACCCTTTGCAATGGCAGATCTGGAGCTGATTACTAAAAATTTCCCGCTGTCGCTGGCAGAGAAAATTTGTCACGATAACGCCCGTGCCCTTTATCAGTTATAAGACTATATTCCAAAATTCCAGCTGTCTGTCCGCACCGTCGCCAGTTGTTCCTTCAGGTGGTCCGGTATCTGACCTTCGAGCAGGAAACCCTGTGGCGTGCTGGGGTAGATGTCTTCAAAAGTACGGATCTGGTTCATAAATACCCGGCGGAAAATATGCCGGCGGGTAATTTTATGCGGGTCCGGCAGACCAATCGCTGCGGTCAGTTCTACGGCGCTTTCGATGGTATCCCGGTGATAATTGGCTACCCGTTGTTTCTTATCATCCACCACCAGGCCGGCTGCCAGCCATTTATCCTGCGTAGCTACGCCGGTAGGACAGCGGTTGGTATTACACAACAATGCCTGTATGCAGCCAAGGGCCATCATCATGGCACGGGCGCTGTTGCAGGTGTCTGCGCCCAAAGCCAGCGCACGGAGGAGGTGAAAGCCTGTCAGCACTTTGCCGGAAGCGATGAGTTTTATATGGTGACGGATGTTGAAACCTGTCAGCGTATCATGCACGAAGGCTAGTCCATCCATCAGTGGCATCCCTACAGAGTTGGAGAATTCCGGTGGCGCTGCACCGGTGCCGCCTTCACCGCCATCTATGGTAATAAAATCGGGATAGATGTCTGATTCCATCATCGCTTTACAGATGGCGTAAAACTCACGGTGCTGGCCGATACACAACTTAAAACCCACTGGTTTGCCATTGCTCAGTTCACGCAGCTTTTTAATAAAAAGCATCATTTCACGCGGACTGTTGAATGCTTTATGGTAAGGGGGAGAGTAGACGGTGGTGTGAGGTTTCACGTGACGGATAGCGGCAATTTCCGGCGTGTTTTTGGCTGCCGGCAGAATGCCGCCATGGCCGGGCTTAGCGCCCTGTGAGAGTTTGAGTTCTATCATTTTTATCTGTGGCAGCACACTTTTCTCGGCAAACAGCTTCTCAGAGAAATTACCATCGTCCTCCCGGCAACCGAAATAGCCGGTACCAATCTGCCAGATGATATCTCCGCCCTGTTTCAGGTGGAAATCGCTGATACCACCCTCACCGGTATTATGGGCAAAATTGCCGATTTTGGCGCCGCCGTTCAGGGCCTCTACTGCATTGGAACTGAGCGAGCCGTAACTCATGGCGCTTACGTTGAAAATGCTGGCAGAATAGGGCTGCCGGCAGTCACGCCCGCCAATTACTACCCGGGGGTCTTTGTTCATCGATTCAAAATCATGCGGCTGTATGGAATGGGCCATCCATTCATACCCTTCTGCATATACGTTGAACTGGGTGCCAAAAGGCTGTGAATCCAGCTCCCGTTTGGCGCGCTGGTAGATAGTGGAGCGATCTACCCGGTTCACCGGACTGCCATCAATATCACTTTCTACAAAATACTGGTAAATCTTGGGGCGCAAAGCCTCCATCCAGTAGCGCATCCGCCCGAAAATGGGGTAGTTGCGGATAATCGCGTGTTTGGTCTGCATCATGTCCATCACCCCCATGATAATGAGCGGCAAGACAAGAATAAGCAACCAGTAAACCCAGGGAAAAAAGAATCCAAGACCAATGATTAGTACCAGGCTCGCAATCGAATATCCAATAAACGCTTTTGCCATAAAAATAAATCGTTTAATCGTTAGCTACTAAAGTTAAAAAAAATTATCCGCCGGCGTATGCGACTATTTTGCAATCGATTAACAACACAGTGTAACGGATTGTTGCCCTGTGGGCGTGATTTACGCTTATTTGCATTTGTGGGAGATTGGTTTTATATTACACGGATGCCGTGGATGGAGCCAGATATGACCGGGACCAATGCCATTTTCTATCCACCTGTATTCATAACCATTGTAGCATTCATTTTTATCGTTATTAATTTATTCTAAACATGATCAGGCATAAGTTTTTAGGGAAACTCATGACAACGGGACTGTTGCTTACCAGCACTGCTGTGTTTTCCCAGGCCAGGAAAGCCGTTCCTTTCGACGCCGCCCGCTTGAAAACCAGCTGGGAAGTAGGAGAAAATAATTATCAGGGGAAGGCCAATTTCCTGTCCACCTTCACCTTTGTTAACAACAGCGACAAACCTTTTCCTGCCAAAGGCTGGGAACTGTATTTTAACTTCATCCGTGAAGTGAAAGGCGGAGAGTTGCCCGGGCATGTAAAAGTGGAGCATATTAACGGTGACCTGTTCCGCTTCACGCCTGCGGAAGGTTTTAAAGGTATTGCACCGGGAGATTCCCTGAAACTGAACATCGTAGGGGATGCCTGGGCCGTTAACTTCACCGACGCGCCAGCCGGTTTATACCTCGTATGGGACGACCAGAAAGAAGTAGGGCTGCCGATTAAGGACTATACCATCCGTCCTTCTACTACTGCGAAACAATTGATGCGTTATCCCGGTGATAAAACAGCCGTTATAACGCCAACGGATATATTTAAACAGAATGCAGCCGTGAAGGATATTCCTGCTGCGCAGCTTCCGCTGATTTTCCCGACTCCTGTGTCGGTTACCGCCTCCGGCGGAAACCTGCTGCTGGACGCTCCTCCGGTGATTAAAGCAGATGCTGAACTGGCCGCTTCCGGTAAGTTCCTGGAAAATGAGATGACTACCCTGCTGGGTAAACGCGCTGCCGGTAAGAAAACCGTTAGCTTCCTGGTAGATAAAAACCTGGCCGCCAACGCCTATACGCTGAAGGTATCCCCTGAAGGCGTGGAAATCACTGCCGGCAGCGATGAAGGCGCGTTTTACGCCATCCAGTCCCTGAAGTCCCTGATAGCGCCTGCTGCATGGGCCGGTGCACAGAAGTCCGTTAGCATACCCACCGTACAGGTGAGCGACCATCCGCGCTTTAACTACCGCGCCTTTATGATCGACGTGGCCCGTAACTATCACAACAAACGTGATCTGTTACGGATCCTCGATGTGATGGCCCTGTATAAACTGAACGTATTACACTACCACTTCAGCGATGATGAAGGCTGGCGCCTGGAAATTCCTTCCCTGCCTGAACTGACGCAGGTGGGCGCTAAACGCGGCCACAGCACCGACTGGAAAAATATGCTGCCGCCTTCCTACGGCTCCGGTCCCGATACCAGCAACGCTGCCGGTTCCGGATACCTTACCCGCAAAGATTTTATCGAGGTATTACGCTATGCAACGGAAAGGCATATACGCGTACTGCCCGAAATAGAAACGCCCGGTCATGCCCGTGCTGCGGTTAAATCCATGGAAGCCCGCTATTACAAGCTGAAAGCAGCGGGTAAAGACAAAGAGGCGGAAGAATACCTGCTCTCCGACCTGGAAGATAAATCTCAATACCGCTCCGTTCAAAACTGGAACGATAACGTGATGAACGTAGCATTGCCTTCTACCTACCGTTTCCTGGATAAGGTAGTGGAAGAACTGCAATCTATGTATAAAGAAGCCGGCGCTCCGCTGACGGCGGTGCATATGGGCGGCGACGAAGTACCTCACGGCGTATTTGAAAAATCTCCTGCCTGCCTGGCGCTCATGCAACAGGACAAGAGCGTGAAAGATGTGAATGATCTCTGGTACTATTACTACCGCAAAGTGAATGATCTGCTGAAGGCCCGTGGCTTGGAAACAGCCGGATGGGAAGAAGCCGGTATGCGTAAAACCACCATCGATGGCGCGGCGGCGAGCATTCCAAACCCCGATTTTGCCAACGATAATTTCCAGCTCAACGTATGGAATAACGTGATTGGCGGTGGTCAGGAAGATCTGTCCTATCGTTTGGCTAACGCAGGTTATAAAATAATCCTGTCCGGTGTAAGCAACTTCTACTTTGACATGGCTGCCATGAAATCCTTTGATGAGCCTGGCTTTTACTGGGGTGGCTTCGTAGATGTGGATAAACCATTTTATTTCATTCCTTTCGATTACTACAAAAATTCCAAGGTAGATGGCAGGGGAAATCCCGTAACTCCGGAGACGTTTGTAGGCAAGGACAAGCTGACTGGTTTCGGTCAATCCAATATCCGCGGTCTGCAAGGTTTGTTGTGGAGCGAAACGGTGACTAATTCCGATCGTATGGAATATATGATGCTGCCTAAACTCCTGGGGCTGGCAGAAAGGGCTTGGGCGCAGGACCCTGCCTGGGCGACTGAAAAAGATCCTGCTAAAGCAGACGCTTTGTATGCACAGGCCTGGAGCGTATTCTCCAATGTAATGGGCAAACGTGAAATGCCGCGGCTGGACTACTACAACGGTGGTTACAACTGGCGTATTCCTACTGCAGGTGTATCTGTAGAAGAAGGTGTGGCAAAAGTAAATGTGCAGATGCCTGGTTTGGTGATCCGTTACACTACTAACGGTGAAGAGCCTACGATAAAAAGCCCCGTTTACAATGGTCCTGTTCAGGCAGGCGGTAAAATACTGAAAGTAAGGGTATTCAATACCCGTGGCCGCAGCAGCCGCACTACTACCGTGAAAGTGCCGCAGCCGACATCACAGCTGAAAAACAACCGGAACTAGCGCTCGCAAAGATTTATAAGAAAGCAAAGAGCACGAAGGTTATTGAAGCGAATATAATAAGAAAGCAAAGGAGCGAAGATCGAATGTTGGTCTTCGCTCCTTCGCTTTCTTATTAATATTAAAAAAGATCTTTGCTTTCTTATAAATCTTTGCGAGCACTATTTACCGGTCATCCATTTTCTCTGACAGCGTTTTTGCTTTTTTGTATTTTGTTCGTTCAACCCATAATAACCAAACTGTGCGTATTATTCCACGTGTTTTGTGTCTTCTGTGCTGTGTATCCATAGCAGTAACAGCAAAGGCGCAGCAGCTAAAGAAAAACGAGTCATACCATCTGAAGATAAAGAGAGCTTCGTCGCCCGTAAAAGTGGATGGTGTCATTGATGAACAAGCCTGGCAGGATGCAGATGTAGCCACCAATTTTCATATGGTGCTGCCGATGGATACCAGCGCAGCGAGGCTGCGTACGGATGTGCGTATGACCTACGATCAGCAGCATATCTATCTGTTGGTAGAGAGCTACACGCCCGACGCCGGTCCTTATATGGTAGAGTCGCTGAGACGTGATTTTGCTTTTCTGAAGAATGATAACTTCCTGCTCTTTATGGACCCTTTCGATGACCAGACCAATGGTTTCTCTTTCGGCGCCAATGCCGCAGGGGCGCAATGGGACGGTTTGATGTATGATGGCGGTAAAGTGGATCTGAGCTGGGATAACAAATGGACTTCCATTGTAAAGAATTATAAGGACAGATGGGTTTTTGAAGCCGCTATTCCGTTTAAGACCATCCGTTATAAAAAAGGCATCACACATTGGGGCATCAACTTCAGCCGCAATGATCTTAAGACTACGGAGAAATCGGCCTGGGCGCCTGTTCCCCGACAGTTTGCCACGGCGTCGCTGGCATACACCGGTAGCCTCGACTGGGATACGGTACCGCCGGCAGCAGGACCTAATATTTCCCTGATACCGTATCTGCTGGGCGGTGTGGTGAAAGATTACAACAAGGGAACGCCCGGTAAATTTCGCCGGGACGTAGGGTTGGATGCCAAGGTAGCAGTGACTTCCTCGCTGAACCTGGACCTGACCGTGAACCCGGATTTTTCCCAGGTAGATGTGGATAAGCAGGTAACCAACCTGGACCGTTTCGAGTTGTTTTTCCCCGAGAAGCGGCAGTTTTTCCTGGAAAACGGAGATCAGTTTTCCAACTTCGGTTATAGCACTATCCGGCCGTTCTTCTCCCGGCGTATAGGTTTGGGAGGGGTGCCTATTCATTTCGGCGCCCGTTTAAGTGGTAAGTTGAACAAGGACTGGCGGTTGGGTATCATGAATATGCAAACCGGAAAACAGGAGGAGACTGGTTTGCCGGCACAGAACTTTACGGTGGCGGCTTTACAGCGACGGGTGTTTTCCCGCTCCAATCTCGGGTTTATCTTCATCAACAAAGAGTCGCTGAATTATGATCCTGCCAAGGAGGTAGATAAGCCGGTTTATTCCCGCTATAACCGCAACATGGGACTGGAGTATAACCTGGCTTCTTCCAATAACTTCTGGACGGGTAAAGCGATGTTGCTGAAATCTTATAGTCCGGGTAAAAGCGGGCATGACTTTGCTCATGCGGCCAACCTGCAATACACCAGTAAGGTGTGGAACATCAGCTGGCAGCATGAATATGTAGGGCGTAACTATAATGCCGAAGTAGGGTATGTGCCGCGGCAGGGTTATATCAAGCTGATGCCACAGGTAACCCGGCTTTTCTTTCCGCAGTCGGGCCCGGTGTTGAGCCATGGTCCGCAGGTAACGGGCACCTGGTTTTTGAATGAAGATTTCCATCGTACCGATAATGAAACGATGCTGAATTATGGTATCGTTTTCCGCAAGCGTAATACGTTGAATATCTGGAGTTCCAATACGTTTATCCAATTGCTGAATCCTTTTGATCCTACGAATACCGGTAAGGATAGTCTGCATACCGGTACCCGGCATAGCTGGAATACGGTGGGGGCGGATTATGTGTCCAAGCCTCAGAGTTTGTTTACCTATGCGTTTTCTGCCCGTTATGGTGGTTATTACGAAGGCGGTACCCGTTTGATGACCAATGCAGAGCTGGGATATCGTTTCCAGCCATATGTGAGCATAGCGTTGAGTGCCAACTATAATGATATCCGCTTACCACAGCCCTGGGGGAAAAACTCTTTCTGGCTGGTGGGCCCCCGGGTGGATGTAACGATGACGAATACACTATTTTTCACCGGCTTTATGCAGTATAACGAACAGCAGAAGAACATGAACGTGAATACCCGCTTCCAGTGGCGGTATCGTCCTGCTTCCGATTTGTTTATTGTATATACCGATAACTATCTGCCGGAACCATTTTATGTAAAGAACAGGGCGTTGGTGTTAAAGCTGGTGTACTGGTTTAATATTTAACAGTTGGTTTGATGCTCACGGATACGGTTACACGTATTTTTTTAGAAGATGATATCAGGAGATATCTGAACTACACGGATACGGATACACGTATTTTTTGTAGAAAATGATATCGGGAGATATCTGTGCTTTTCTGAAAACTGCTTTTTAGTAAGGCATTACAGCTGACGGCTGTTGCGCACCTGGTAGGGTGGGTGACAGCCGTTGATGTTTTACGTTGTTATTCAATCGATTTTTATCTTCTTGTCGCATTTCGCCCTTCCTTGCTGTTTTATCCAATTTTTGTTAATAGGCAGATGTTTAGATCTCATTAACATTTCAATTCGCAATTCAGTCTATCATTGTGATCGAAAAAACACAAAGGCCGCATCCTAAAAAAACTAGAACAGCTCAAAACATCAGAGTTTTCATTTACTATCGTTGTGAATACAACCCCCTGCGGTTTTTACTGTGGGGATTTTTCACGTCCCTTTAATAGGTCCCTAAAACTACTGTGTATGCAATGCTTCCGAAAACTGTCACTCTTATTTTCAGTAGGATTCCTGATGATGCAGGTATCCGCACAAACGGTCACTACCATTTCCGGCAGGGTAAAGGGCGGGAACGGGCAGCGGATATCGGTTTCCTGGTGGAATGAGCCGGGAATTTCGGCCGCCATGAGTTTGGATTCCCTTATACAGAAAGATAGTTTTTGTTTCCGGTTGCCGGCAGTACCGGCGCCGGCCTTGTTTTTTTACCTGGATGCGGGCGGTTCTCATAACTTTTACGGTACCCTTCATCCGGGAGACAGCATTTCCCTTACGTTTGGGGAAGACACCCTGGTAGTAGCCGGCCGGGGGGCGGTAGCCTGCCGCGTGCAATACCTGACCCGCAGGGCGCAGGACCGGATACCGCCGCCGCAGCTGGAGGACGCTGCTTCCAAAGCGACCTGGTACCAGCAGCAGTTATTGGTGGCGGAAAATATGTTGCGGACTTATCATGATAGCCTGCCACCCACCTTGTATACGGTGGTGCGGGCCAATGTACTGGGGGAAACAGCCGCCAAAATAATGGGATGCCTCTGGCAGGCGTCTCCAGGGGAGGAGCAGGCTTTGTTGTATCAGCGTGTAATCAGACCTGCTTTGCCGGCTATCGTTCCATCCGATACTACGGCCTTGGCTATACGTTATCTGAATTATCTGCTGCAAAAAGCGGAAGCGGATTACGTGATGCAGCAGCATAGCCAATGTACGGAAAAGGATATTTATGAATGGATCAAGACCCATTATTCCGGTCTGCTGCGCGATAAATTACTGGCGCATCAGTTGCTGCAAAGTCTGGCTGCCGGCGGCCAGCAGGAGGAGCTGGCAAGTTGTGCCCAGGATTACTTGTCCATTGTGCAGCATGCCGTTTGTAAACAGGCGATTGCCGCTAAATACAGCAAGATCAGGAAAGGAATCAGCAAAGGAATGCCTGCGCCGGCTTTCAGTTTTCCGGATAGTTCCGGTCATCCTGTCAACCTCCGTTATTTTGCCGGTAAGGTAGTGCTGCTACATTTTTATAATGCTGAAGACCCGCTGCTGCCTTCACTTTCCGAGATTAATACCTGTTTTAATAAAGACGAAGTGGTGTTCATTCATATCAATTGTAACAACAATGTTTCCGCCAGGTATCCCGGTGTGCAATGGCAGGCCGGCGACCAGGTAGCGGGGGTATTGGAACAATACAATATCAGTCAGTATCCCGCACTGATCGTGGTGGGAAAGAATGGTAATATCTATGCGACGAAGCCGCCGGACCCCACTGCCGATCACGGCGCAGCCCTTGCTGACATTATCTATGCTGCATTATTGCAGTGACCGCATTTTTATCCTTATATCCAATATTTTATCCGGGCTAACGTTATTAAAAAGTACGCAGAACAACCGCATCAGCGCCATTGACCCGCAGCCGATTTTTAGAGAGAAACCCGTTTAAATCAGTTTACTAATATTTATAATAAAATATATATATGCGAATTCTGGTTTAATCTTAGTTATTATCGTAAATTCAATATATAACCGTTAAGCCCCTCTATGCCACATGCCAAAGCGTTATTTTGATCGACTACAAACCATTGATTACCTAATCAGGATCAAAGGGACCGGTAAACCCGCTCAGTTAGCCAAGCGGCTTCGTATTTCCGAACGAACACTCTATGAATTCCTCAAAATGATGAAGGAGTTAGGTGCTCCCATTGAGTACGACCGGTACAAGGAAAGTTATTACTACTCAGAAAAAGGTGGTTTCAACATCCGGTTCTCCAAGAACCTTGTTACCGCTACTGGTGCTGTAATGATGCTCCTCCTGATCAATCTCTGGTAAAAAGTCGGCGCCCATTCAGCTTCCCAGATCACCGGTAAGTTGTTACTGCGCTTCAGCCGCCCCCAGTGGGCCTAAGATTTACACACGGCAGGTTTAGACAAACCTCCTGTACAAATCTTTTGTTAAATTCATGAAAAATGGACAGTCAACAGGGAATACATTCCTGTCCTGTCCATTTTTTTATTAAGCTTAAAATATTTACAAGTGGTTAACATATAACTGCTTTATTCCTCTCATATTTACCAAGTTGAAAAATAACCCCGCTTGTCCCTTCATCGGTTCAACCCGGGTGCTTCATAAAACGACTTTTTTATAACGCGGTTTAGATTAGATTTTAGATTACACGCAGGTTTCTCTCCAGTCACCTGCTTCCTTTATCTTTATGATACCGAAATCTTTTTTAAAACGACACCAAAACAAATGTTATGTCCCAGGATTACTTTATGCTCCGGTGCGGTGACCGGCACGAAAAAATACCGTACAACGAACTGCAATACCTCGAAGTGATGGATGACCATATCCTGCTACACTTTCCCGACAAACGCCTCGCTACCACGGAAACACTGGAATGGATCATGTCCAGACTCCCACAGGATGCATTCCTGCCCGTACACCACTGGTTTGTAGTGGCCTTCCGCCATATTACAAAAGTGGGAGATGATTACGTGATGGTGGCTGATACGAAAATACCGTTGAACCGGGAAGGCCGCGCTAAGCTGACAGCAGTGATGATGCAAGGCCAGCTATCGGAAGAAGATTATCAATAAAAAATCCCGTGGCACCGAAGGCGTCTGCCCCCGGTACCACGGGAAACCATATATCTCCTAAAATCTAAAATCAACGAATCGCCGACAAAATCTTCCCCGCTACCCCATTGGCATCTTCATCATAGGCATGCCCGCCTGGCAACACCAGCTTGCGATAATGCGGCACGGTAAGATCAGCCAGGTTAAAGTCTTTCTCCCCGGCGCCAAAGACCAGCAAAACCGGCTTATTGGTGATACGGTTGATCTCTGCGGTAACATTCATGCCTTTATTGGCAGAACGCCCCAGCATATCAGAAATATGGACTTCCATATCGGTAAAGCGGGAAGGCGATAAAAAAACCACCTGGGTAACCTGGGATTCAATATTACCGGGTAACTGATTGTAGATAAACGGCAACACATCGGCGCCTAAGGAATACCCGATCAGCACCACTCCGTTGTTGATATTCCAGGCGGACTGATAATGCCGGATCAGCTCCGCTACATCGGCAGCTGCTTGTTGCGGCGTCTTTTTATTCCAGAAATATTTCAGGGCATTGAGCGCTATCACCGGATAGTTGTGCTGCTGGAAAGCATCTATCATGTTGACAGAAAACTTCTTCATGCCACCATCTCCTGTAATATATAGAATCAGCGGAGCGGTGCTGCCGGCGACAGGCGCCTTCACCTGTACGGGTAATTTGTTCACATTGGTTTGTGCCGGCAATTGTATAGCGGTGCATAGTAATAAACCCATCAGCCACCATTTGCCTGTCTGTAATAAATCTCTGGTTAGCATATACAAAGATATCTCCTTCCTCTAAATCAAAATCTGTTCCTTACTCAGGGTTGCATCACCTTGCTCAGGGCGGTGGGTAACTGAAGCAGATCGAAGTCGTGTTCGTAAATCAGGTACTTGTTGGTCCACATAGTGGCGTACTTATCCTTGAACTCCCGTAACCCCTGGTAATGACGGAAGAAACGGAGTTTTTCGTAGGCATATTTCACCATTTTTTCGGCGGTGTTCTCCGGTTGACTGATGCCGGACATCGGTACCATTCCCAGGTTGAGGAATTGTAAGCCCTTGCCCTGGGCGTCCTGTATCAATGCGATGATCAACGCATCCATGACACCACCGGGCGCATTGGTACGCTTGCGGATCAGGTCATAGGTACATTCACCGGGTGCATAATCGGGGATGATGTTGAGAAACGCCGCGATATTGCCTTCTGCGTCGGTCACCGTGATGACATCCTGGTCACGCATGGCAGCAGCATCAAAGAGACCTTGTGAAAACGTCATCTCCTTTACCTCGTATTGTGCCAGCCATTCATCGCTGACAACCTTCAGGGCGCTTAACATGGCAGGCGACTGTGGCGCCGGATGCAGCTGCGTTACATAACCCTTGTTACCCAGGCTGTTGAGTGCATTCCGTAAGGATTTTTTATCCTTACCGCTTAAGGTGAAATCACGGATGTCCATAATCGCTTCCTGTCCGATCAACATTTTTTTCTTCTTCAGCTGGCTGAAATAATAGGTGCTATCTTCATCTACCCGGTAAAAAGCGGGCCGAAGGCCCATCTTCTTACATTGTTGCTCAAATTCTTCCAGCAGTAACAGCTTATTGTCTTCGCTGCAAACCGGCTCTTCCAGCACAATGGCAAAACTGCTGGCTACCCGGTAAGCGATAAAACCTTCGTACTGATCAGATACAAAGAGCACTTTATCTTGTCCTACCTTGAAATAGTCCATGGGCGAATCGCCATATTGACTGAGGTAGAAGCGGGCTTTTTCGAGAGAAGTGGTGGTATGCTGTGATACATGCAGGTAGGGCCGGATGATTGTGTAAAACAGGAAAGCCCAGGCGCTGACACCCAGTACCCGGATGGCTGACATAAACTCTTTCGCAAAACGGGTGACAGGCTGCAGGCCATCATCTTCCAACAACATAAAACAGTGGAAAGCATGGCGGAGGGATTGTTGCCAGGTAAAGTCAATACCAAAATGGCGCACGTTCAGAAAATAAAACCCGATGGTCCCGAAAAAGAGTACCAGCAGGAAAGTGGCTACGGCCGTGACAACGCCGATATTCACCAGTTGAGGATTGCTTTTAACCCGATATTGCCGGGCAGTTATCAGCAACAGTATGCTGGTCACCAGTGCCAGGCTGGCTTCTTCATAATCCAGCGCTTTACTGATGTGACCGAATACAGATATTAACGACACCGACAAAGCCACGATCCATGCGCTGCGCAGGCCCCGGAAAAGAAAGGTGGCCGTTACCAGCAGGATCAGCCCGGAAAACACCACCAGCAGGTTAGACGCATGTATGGAAGTGCCGGGAATATATGCCCGCAACAAGTGCATACGATAGGCTAACGGTGGCGTGAGTACGGAAAATATGTTGACCATCCCCAACAAAAATATCAGGATAGGAGGAAGCAATCGCAGCACCAGTTCCCGACCTTTCAGGGCGAAAGCTACCATACCAGCGGCCAGTGGTAACCAGAACTCAAACAACCGGAACAACAGCGTGATCTCCAGGGCCTGGAGTGTCGTATAACCATAGTTGCTGAGCAGGTAGGCAAGCGACAGTTCAATGGCGCCCAGTCCGCGCAGGAAGGGAGATATGATGAGGAAGATAGTGGCCACAATATAGCCCACACAGGCGGCTTCCAGGGAGGGCGTTACACCCGTGGCCAGCATACTGAGATACAGGTGGGCCACACCGGCCACTTCAATCAGCACGGAGGCCAGTACCGTATACATAAAAGAAGGCACCGATAAATGGAAGGTAAACATCTCATCCACCTTATGTGCAGTAGCCGGAAAATAGCGGATCAGCAAATGATAGACCTTGCCCTTGGTTTGCATAGAGTGCACCAGCCATACCACCACGCCCAGCAACAGGCAAATAGCTGCCAGTCCCCAGCCGGCATCTTTCATACTGCCGGTGTGCAGCATGGCATACATCACTACCGGGATGCCCACCAGGAACACGGAAAGGATACCGATAAAACCATAGATGCCTGAAGCCTGGTGTATCTGCTGTTTATGCAGCTGTGCCCGGCGGAGGCTTTGGGGTACATAGGCCAGCGAACTGATACCGCCAGCCGGCAGGAATACGGACAGGAGGTTGCGCTTCAGAAACAATTCCGTGCCGAGGTAAGTGTTCAGTTTGGAGCGCACCGCGCGGAAACTGAATACATACATGAGCGCCTGTAGCAGGATATACACTCCGGTGACAGCGATGCCAATGATCACCCAAACCCGGTCGGCCTTTTCAATGGCGGGTACCAGGGATTTCAGTTCATGGCGTTGGGAACGGAAAAAATAAATGGCTAACAGGATAAATAACAGCGCCAGCAACTCCTTCCAATGGAGCTTACGCAAAAAAGCTGCAGACAGGATATTTTTTTCAAAAGGCATGGTAAATGGTAATACTTTGATTTTGTTGTCAACCTGCAAAGTTAACCTTCTCACTGGTGTAAACCCGCGTATAGCAGGGAGTTTAAGCGTATTTTAATATCTGGGCTATTCCATTAATACGATTTTTTCGGTATGTATAGTTTGCCCATTTTCATCTAAGAACTGCAGGAAGTATATGCCTCTGGCGAGATAGGAATGTATATCCGGCGAGTAATAGCTACGCGTAGGCAGGGGTTGCTGATATTCCTGTGTGAGTATCCGCCAGCCGGGAACATCCAGGAGGGCAATGGCTTTTACATGGATACCGGCGCCATAGTAAATAGGTAGTTCTTTTTCATGCACATGAAATTTGAGGGGGTGATTGGAATAAGGAAACAAAGCAGTATAGGACCCGGTTTTGGGGCTGTAGGATGGTTGGGGTGCAATGATCCGGCGGTAACTAATTCAATATAAATATACGCATTCCCGTTAGGTTGGCCGCAAAAAAAATCCCGGCCGAAGCCGGGATATCTGCAACAGACAGGGCCGTTTGCTGTTGTCTGGAAGTATTGTTACTTAGTGTTCTTCTTTGTTGTAGGGAACCACGAGTACGGGTATACGGGCATGGCGGATGATGTATTCTGCCGTGCTGCCTACCAGCATGTGATTGAGTCCGGTGCGTCCATGGGTACCGACGATCAGCATAGCTGCCTGTACATCGTGTGCCTCATCGAGCGTTTCATTTTTCGGATTGCCGGTTGTTACACGGATGTTGATATTGGCAGCCGGGTACTTGTCTTTGTAGCCTTGTAAGATGTCTTCTGCTTCCTTGATCCTGCCTTGTATGTCATCGGTAAATACGGGTCCGGTTTCCGGCAGGCCGAGGCCCATGCTGATTTCGATCACGGTGAACAGTGTGATGGAGGCGTTCATTTGGTTGGCCAGCTCGACACCTGTGTTGATCACGTGTTCAGAGAAAGGACCCAGGTCAACTGCGATCAATATTTCTGCCATATGCGGTGTATTTATTTGTGAATAATTATTCATTTATGATCTGTTCTCAGGCTTTGATAGCGTCCCAGCAAAGGTCGAAGGTAGTGTTCATCCTTGTTTTGGTGAGTGTTGATCCGGTGTAGTGGATTTGTTTCACCAGTTCATTCATGGCGCCGATAATAAAGGCGACCAATATATCCGGTTCCAGGTTTTTGATCAGTTGTTCCTTTTGTCCCCTGGCTATCAGCGCATAAAGCGGTTCAGCCAGCTGTCGCGCTTTTTCACGGGTAGCGGCAGTAATGTAGGGAGAGTGGTAACACTGTTCCTGGAAGATGAACTCTTCAAAATTGTGCAGCCGGTAACGGAGTATATTCATCCAGATGCTCCGGAAGCCGGGTTTGAATGGCTGCTGTGCATCATATCCCCGGAAGGATACCATAACGGAATTCTCCCGGCAGGCAGCGAACAACGCATTAATGAGCGCATCCTTATTATCGAAATAAACATACAGGGTGCCGGTAGCAATACCTGCTTCTTTTGAAATATCCCCCATGGTCATGCCGGCCAGCCCCTTTTTAGTTACCAGCTTGAGCACAGCCCCGAAAATACGGGCATACTTCTTATCGTCTTTCAATTTCACGATACAAATATAAGTGAATATTTATTCAGTAAAAAGTGTTTGTGAGGGAGGGGAAATCTGGAGAAAGGCAAACTCAGATAAGCCGGAAAAGAGAAGAATAACGACTATAAATGCACCGAAAAAGCAACGTTCTATGATAACCTGCCGTAGCCTATAAAGTGCTGCGGTTTAAACCATGCCGGCAGATAACAATAATTAGAAAAAAAATCCAACTGGCCTGGACAAGCCGATTGGGGTTTAGCTGAGATATTTGTTAGATGTATGCATTTCATTTGTTACTGGTTTTCATAACGCAGTGTTAGGACCGTAATATTACTGGCAATCCCCGCTGGTTTAGTTAATAGAATCTTAACGCCCTCGGATTAACAAATGCAAATGCTGTTGAGGTTGACTGAAACCCTTTATGGATAAGGATTGGCTGTTTTGGGTTATTTATCCACAGTTATTAACAGGTATCCACATACGATATCCACAGGAGTGTTGATAACCTTCGGAAGCCTTGACTGTAGAGAGGGTGGTATGCCTGGTTGACGATTGGGAAAGGTGAAATGAACGGTTTATCCACAAACGTTATCCACATGATAAACGAGAGCCGTTGAAAGGATGATGTGGCAGGGAGATCGGCAGGGTATAGCTCAACTCCCCTCGGGGAAAGCGCCTGCTGACAGACCATAAATGATATCAGGGAATAAGCAGCGCCAGGAAAGTCACGCCCACTGCGTTGTTGAACGCTACCACCGGATGGTGACAGCCGCAATATGTTTGTCAGCAACAGTTAACGGGGAGACTGTTTTGCTTTGTAGCCCGAATGCCTTAACCAGTCAACTTAAGGGAAGATGCCTTATTGAAAAAAGTCCATTAACGCTTTGGCAACTTTTTCGGGACTATTATCGTTATCAGCGGCGGTATGTCCCAAACAGCGAAATGTTATACGCTTTGCCGCAGGCAAAGCAGTACTTAACGTATCCAGTGCCAGTTTAAGATAACGTTGACTCCTGGTTCCACCCATCAGTAGCATGGCTGCTTTAATGTCTTTACACTGGTCTATCAGTTGGGGTGACTCACCTACCAGTATGAGATCGTAATGCATGGTCGGTATTAAGGCTTTATAGGTCACCTCATCGCCGGTTTGTTTCTTCGCAACGCCCGGTCCGGACCCGGTTTGTCTATAACCAATCCTTGTTCCATCCCTTGAAATAACATAACCGGTAGCAAATTGCTCTGAGAGGGGCATTGCTGGATCTGCGTTTATACGCTAAATGTACAATAAAGTGGCGCTACACAGGTTCGCGGTTACCAGTATTAACAAACATGAGAAACATCGTCGTAGTAATACGCCTCAACTGCAATACAACAGCAGTACTTCCCGTTTCCCATTCCCGCAAAAAAATAGCCCTCGCTGTGACAATGCAGCAAGGGCCTGAAAAACATTCACATGTCATCTGCAGAAATGTAGAGCACTGACAGATGTAATAATCGAAATTGAAGCCTAGTAATATGTTTGAATAAGATGATTGTTATGGTTGAGGAAGTTATCATGCAGGGTACATTCTTAACTTCTGGCACCGAAGATAAAAATTACATGCTGAATAATTGGTTAACCGTTCGTTAATACGGCGTATAGTCTTCCACGCTACCTTTTCTTGTAGCATTTTCCCTATCCCTGATAGCATTTTCCAGACACTTGCAGATGCCGCTGCTTATGTATATTTTTTGACCGATGCTATAAAAAATTCAGCGTTATGAAACGATTTGCACTGTTGCTATGGACGGTATGTCTGTGTTCTGCTCTATTTGCGCAGGATATGCCCGACATGTGGACAAAATCAGGTGGTAACCCCACCCACCCGGGCCTGAAATGGTTTACAGAAGCCAAATTTGGACTTTTTATACACTGGGGTCTATACTCCAAACTCGGCGGTCGCTGGAAAGACAGCAGTTACTACGGCAGCGGTGAATGGATCATGAACCGCGCCAAAGCACCGGCGGCGGAATATGCACAGGTCGCCAAAACATTCAACCCGCAAGGCTTCGACGCTGACGAATGGGCTACCATAGCCCGCGAAGCAGGTGTGAAATACCTCGTTATCACGGCTAAACATCATGAAGGTTTCAGCATGTTCGACTCGAAAGTAACCGACTTCGATATCGTAAAGGCATCTCCCTACGGTAAAGATCCGATGAAAGCACTCTCCAGGGCCTGCCGTGATAATGGCATACAGTTCGGATTCTACTACTCCCAATTCCTCGACTGGCACGAACCTAACGGCGGCGGCAATAGTTGGGACTTCAAAACAAAAGACAAAGATTACCAGCAATATTATCGCACCAAATCCATCCCGCAACTGAGAGAACTGCTCACCAACTACGGCCCGCTGGGACTGGTATGGTTCGATATGCCGGGAGGACTCACGCCTGAACAAACCAAACGGATGATTGACAGTCTGCGGCTACTGCAGCCTAACTGCCTTTTCAGTAGCAGGGTAGGGCACGGACTGGGCGACTACCGCGATTTCGGCGACTCCGAGGTGCCGCCGGTACCCATCGACGGCGCCTGGGAATCTATCTATACCCACAACGATTCCTGGGGTTATATCCAGCATGATCTCAACTTTAAATCTCCCGAAGAAATCATACACCTCCTGTCCAACGTAGCTTCCAAAGGGGGTAACCTGATGCTGAACGTTGGTCCGGACGGAGACGGTAAATGGCCGCAGTACTCCATCAACTACCTGAAAGCTACGGGTAAATGGTTACAACAATACGGTGAAAGTATTTATGGTACTACCTATGGCCTCATCCCGGCACAGCCCTGGGGCGTTACCACCAGCAAACCGGGTAAATTATTCCTGCATGTATGGGAGACGCCAGCCAACCGGAAACTGCGTATCCCGGGTGTAGATGCGAAAGTGAAATCCATTAAAATACTGGGCACCCGGCAAACGCTGACCTTTACCCAGCAACCTGGCGAAACCACAGTACAACTGCCGGTAACGCTGCCGGATACACGCAATACAGTGCTCGTGATGGAATACGACGGTCAGCAGTCCGATCTGTCACAGCTGCGTACCCAAACCGTCAGCAACCAATATAAAGCGGCGGAAATACCGGCTGTATGGGCTGTTTACAATGGCGCTGCGAAAAACAAACTGTTTACCTGGTCACATTATTTCGGTGACTGGAAACATGATAACTGTGCTTACGACATGACCGCTCCGGAAGATGCGTTGGTGTTTCCACTCGATATACAGGATACCGGCGATTATAAAGTGATCCTCGACTACGCCTGTGATCAGGCAAGCGCTACCCAACAGGGCGTGGTAACGCTCAATGGCCAGCAGTTGCCCTTCCTGACATTGTTTGCCGGCAATTATGATACCCACCAACCGCTGATGTTTATACATCATGCCGTGGGTATATTGCATATAGATAAACCCGGAAAACATAACCTGACCGTAAAGCCGGTATCGGGCAACAAAAAGGAATTGTTCCGGTTGCGAAAGATCATATTGCAACCGGTGAAATAAACAGATGCTAAAATCATAGTGACCAATGAAAAAAATGCCCTCCCTGATGTTATTGGCAGCAGGCATGTATGCCTCACTGGCAACAGCACAGGTGAAAACGCCGGCCCATGACTGGCTGGTAAACCCCAAAGGGTTTACCGCTACCGCTACGGAAAAAGAAAAAACGATCGTGCTCGGCAACGGACTGCTAAGCCGCAGTTTTCGTACGGCCCCTAACGTTATCTGTACGGATTACCGTAACCTCGTGAGCGGTGAACAACTGCTGCGCGCCGTAAAACCGGAAGCCCGGCTCTTTATCAACGGTCACGCCTACCAGGTAGGCGGCGCTACCGGTCAGCGTCAAAACGCTTATCTGTTGCCCGCCTGGCTCGATCAGCTACAGGCTGGCAGTAATGATTTTATTTATACCGGTCACGAGTTGACGGATATCCGGCCGGTGCTGAACTGGAAGGCAGCACGCTGGTGTTCCAATCCCCGCCAGGCCACGGGTAAAGCGGTGATCTTCACCTATAAAGCCCAGGCGCCGGAATTACAGGGCGTTACGGTGAAAGTACATTACGAAGTATTTGATGGTATCCCGCTGTTATCCAAATGGCTGGAGATAACTAACGGTACCGCACAAACGCTCAGGCTGGACCAGGTAGTAAACGAAATACTGGCCACTCCGGAAGAAGAATCTGCCGTGGTAGGCCGTCCGGAGATGATTAAAACACCCCATGGCATATACGTGGAAAGTAACTACTCGTTCAACAACGCTATGACAGCGAGCCTCAGCGATCAAACCACTCACTGGAAAACAGATAGTACCTACACCTCGCAGGTGAATTACGACCTGCTTACTCCCTGCCTGCTGGAAGTACATCCTAAAGTGCCGGTAGGTATTACCCTGGCTGCCGGTGAACATTTTGAGTCTATCCGTACCTATGAACTGCTGCTCGATGGTTATGACCGCGAACGCAACGGACTGGCCAAACGCCGGATGTACCGCACGCTGGCGCCCTGGACAACGGAAAACCCCATCTTCATGCACCTGGTGAGTACTGATCCGGTGAAAGTAAAAAACATCATCGACCAATGTGCGGCCACCGGTTATGAAGGCGTGATACTTAGCTTCGGCAGTGGTCTCAATATGGAAGACACCAGTGCGGCCAATATCACGAAATACAAAGCCCTGGCAGATTATGCACATAGTAAAAAAGTGATGCTGGGCGGTTACTCCCTGTTTTCGAGCAGGCGTATCAGTGATGAAGATGATGTGATTAATCCTGCTACCGGTAAACCCGGTGGGGCTTTCTTTGGCAACGCACCCTGCCTGGGCAGCAAATGGGGACTTAGCTACCTGGCTAAATTAAAATATTTTATTACTACCACCGGCTTCGATATCTTCGAAAACGACGGCCCTTATCCCGGCGATGTATGCGCTTCTTCCACGCATCCCGGTCACAGTGGCAAAGAGGACTCCCAATGGAAACAAATGCAGCTGCAAAAAGGGTTATATCATTTCCTGAATGAGAAAGGTGTATATATCAACGCACCTGACTGGTATTTCATGGATGGTACCAACAAAATCGCGCTGGGATACCGGGAGGTGAATTTTTCATTGCCCCGGACAGAACAGCTGATCCTTAACCGGCAAAATATTTTTGATGGCACCTGGGAAAAAACACCCTCCATGGGCTGGGGATTTGTGCCGTTGAGTGAATACCATGGCGGCGGAGCCGATGCTACCCTGGAGCCGCTGAAAGAGCACCTCGATACCTATGAACAGCTGATGATGCAGTATTATGGTGCAGGGGTACAGGCCTGTTACCGTGGTCCGCGCTTGTATGACACTGACAAGACCCGTCAACTGGTGCAGCAGGTGGTGAGCTGGTATAAAAAATACCGTGATATTCTCAATACAGATGTGATACACCTGCGTCGCCCTGATGGCCGTGACTGGGATGGTATCATGCATATCAGCGCCGCGCTGCCGCAGAAAGCAATGGTGATGTTGTACAATCCGACAACGGCGCCTGTTACCCGGGAGATAGCGCTGCCACTGTATTATAGCGGTCTTGCCCAAACCGTAAAAATAAGGGAGAAAGAAGGCCCGTTGAAAACGTATACCCTTGACCGTCAGTATACCGCCCATGTGAAAGTGACGATTCCTGCCTCCGGATATACCTGGCTGGTGGCCGAATAAACCTTAATCAACAACTCCATTTAATGCTTATTTATGAAAAAGCTGACATTCGCCATTATGACCCTGCTGTGCTGCCTGCAAATACAGGTACAGGCACAAAAAAAGATTTTTAACGAAACACCCGAACAAAAAGAAAAGCGGCTGGCCTGGTGGCTGCATGACCGTTTTGGTATGTTTATCCACTGGGGTTTGTATTCCCTGCCTGCCCGTCACGAGTGGATTAAAAACTACGAACGCATGACGGACAGCGCTTACCAGAAGTACTTCGATAACTTCGATCCGGACCTGTACAATCCCCGCGAATGGGCGCGTATGGCTAGAGAAGCCGGTATGAAGTATGCGGTCATCACTACAAAACACCATGAGGGATTCTGTCTGTTTGATTCCAAATTCACGGATTATAAAGCCACGAAGACCGCCATCAAAAAAGACCTGATCAAGGAATGGGTAGAAGCTTTCCGGGCAGAAGGACTGAAAGTGGGCTTCTATTATTCACTGATTGACTGGCATCATCCGGACTTTACTGTGGACCGGGTACACCCGCAACGTACCAACAATGCACAGGAATATGAGCGGCTGAATCAGGCCCGGGATATGTCTAAGTACCGCACTTACCTGTTTAACCAGGTGAAGGAGCTGATGACGAATTATGGTAAGATAGATATCCTGTGGACCGACTTCTCTTACCCGGGTGATCATGGCAAGGACCATAACGACTGGAATTCCATTGAGCTGATAAAAATGGTGCGTAAGCTGCAACCGGGCATTATCATTAACGACCGGCTGGACCTGGAAGAATATGATGATGGCGGCGATTTTGTGACGCCGGAGCAATACAAGGTGTCCGAATGGCCTACCCGTAACGGTAAGCGTGTACACTGGGAAACCTGTCAGACCTTTTCCGGCTCCTGGGGTTATTACCGGGACGAGACCACCTGGAAAGACAATAAACAGTTGCTGGTGTTGCTGATTGAATCGGTAAGCAAGGGCGGTAACGTATTACTCAACGTGGGGCCTACCTCCCGTGGGCTAATCGATTCCCGCGCCCAGGAAAGGTTAGCCGGTATGGGCGCCTGGATGAAAGTCAACAGCCGCTCTATCTACGGTTGTACCGAAGCGCCTGCTGATATTCAGCGGCCGGACAACACCCTGCTCACTTATAATCCTGACACGAAAAGATTGTATGTGCACCTGCTGGATTACCCATTGCAACGTATAGCCCTGCCCGGATTAAAAGGCAAAGTGAAATATGCACAGTTTCTGCATGACGGATCTGAACTGAAAATGAAAGGCGACGATAAAGGCGCGTTAGTCGTGGATGTGCCCGTACGGAAGCCTGACGTTGAAATTCCGGTTATCGAGCTGATGCTGGAGTAGCCGGTATCCGGCTGCAAAGAGTATGAAAAACGCAACGGCGGAAGGTCATTAACGGCCTTCCGCCGTTGCGTTTTTATGACTATAAGAAAAAAGACTTCTTTTTGTGAAAAAGATGTTATTTTTAACCTACCATTTCTTTTTTGTTAAACATTCGGAATGAAGCAATTAGTCAACATAAGAAAGATAATTTTGCGATGGCAGGTATCTTTTCCGCTTCAGCATACCGGTATCTCCGGTAGGTCTTAATGTCATCAATACAGTCATGGAGCAACCATATCAGCCAGCTATGTGCGAGGTCAGGGATATAACGGCAACATATATACCGGATACCGGAGCAAACAGCTGAAAAACCTTAAACCATTAAACGATATTCCCGAAGCGGCTGTGAGCCGACTTTCCGGGGAGAACAGATGAAAACAACTCATTGAAAACCGTAAGACTGTCCTGGCATTTTATCAATCCGCTGAAGACAGGGACCAAAAGGCCACAACCAACAAAATCCAGGGTGTTTTTCCGGAATATTCATCAACCTGTTCCGGATAACCGAATTTGAAAAAATAAGTGCGGCAGTGTAAAAATGTGTAGGAATGGTTAAAATACGATATATATGATTAAATATAATTTGTTAGAATTGCAAAAATAGCCAGCTTTCAAAAAGCTGATAACTAGTTGATTGTAATTCAGTTAATCCTTAAATTATTGATTTTGACCACGTTAGTTGTTAGTTTTATCTCTAATATAGAACAAATTGTATATTAATATTTTTTGAAAAACCATATACGTATCCGATTGACTGCTGCTAGTAATTGTTTCAAATTTGTTTGGGGTATGGAAACCGTGTGAACTTTCCATTATACAAAATATTCAGCCATACCAACTTCCAGACTTACGGTTAAAATGGAAGATTTTTTTCATACGAAATATACATAACCCAAAAGGAATAATATGAAAAAAGTGCGGCCTATAAATGCTGGTCATTTAGGAGAAGGGGAGGTTTATGAGGTTGCAGCATTGCATAGCGAATCAACGAATGTGTTACAACAATTAGCTAAAGATATCTGTAACCTGGTTTTTATGGATATAGAGATACCTGGATTGACTGCGATTGAAGCTGCCAGCATTGTAAAAGCTGCATATCCTGACATCAATGTGATTTTGCTGACGTTGAATGAAAAAGGTAAATCCCTGACAGAGATGCCCGTCCGTGAGGAAGGGCTGGAGGTGGATCATATTCCTCCTGTATCCCTGACAGAGTTTATATCGCAGGTATATGAAACAGCGCTGCAATCAAATATGGTAGCAGTAAATAAGGTATTGGCGTTTTTCCGGAAGGAGCGCGGAAGTTATCATGATCCTTATGGATTGTCACCCCGTGAAAAAGAAATTCTGCGTTGCCTGGTCAACGGTGATACCTATAAGCAGATTGCGGAACATTGCCACATTAGTGTGGGAACGGTGCGATCGCATATTATGAATATCTACCGCAAACTTGATGTGAATTCCCGGTCCAATGCCATTGTTAAGGCCATGAAAGAACGCCTGGTCTGAACTTTTACCGGTAAATGCTGACTTAAACGCCATGAAAGAATAACTGGTGTAAGCCCCTTGCCTGTGCTTGTGCCTGAACTACCTGAACTATGATGGCCATGATTACCACTGATTTCGCTGATGGGCGAAGATCGGCACGATTTGCCATGTGCTCCATAGTACTTTTTTATTCATTGGTATAAAGGAACCTATTACAAGCTCCGCATGGGCGGTTTACCGGCAGGCTACGCACTGATCTTCGCCCATCAGCGAAATCGGCTATAATCATGGCTATCGGCGTTCCAGTTTAGATACCATTGATAAAAGACAAAATAATAGTGAAAGTTATGCAACCGTTTGCATAACTTTCACTATTCTATTTTAAACCTGCTGCCAAACACGTTATGAAAGAAAAGAAAGCAGTCAGGAAAATAATAGCAGCAACCAAATTCAGACAACTTTTGGAACACCGTGATACAATGAAATGAACTGCCATGAAGGCCTCGCCGGCAATGGCAGTAGCGGCGTTTCATTTTGACCAACAACCGATTTACCAACATGATGGAAAGAAAAAGATTCTGGTGGATGTTAGGCTGCCTTTTAGCAAGCGCTATCCTTTGTGAGGCACAACAATCAACCCGCCTGACACAACGATGGGAATACCTGCGGGGTGACCTCGGCGGTATCTGGGAAGCCGTGCGACCGGCAACGGAAGGCAGCCCGGAATCAGTGCCGCTATGGCAACAGGTAACCCTGCCACATTGTTTTAATGCCACAGATGCCGTGAACCCGGATGAAAACTACTACGAAGGTCCCGGCTGGTACCGAACCCTGCTGGATGTCAAAAATCCCTATAACAGCGGCCGTACACTGCTGCACTTCGAAGGAGCAGGGCAGAAAACTACGGTATATGTATATACTACAAAAGTAGCGGCACATACCGGCGGCTACGATGAGTGGACGGCAGATATTACCGGGGCAGTGCAACAATTCCTGCAATCGCCGGATGCCAAACGGTTCAAAGGAAAAGTACCACTTTCCATCCGTTGCGATAATACCCGCGACCTGGAAATGATCCCCTCCGATATGTCGGACTTTAACGTATACGGCGGATTATACCGTTATGTTAATCTCGTATATACGCCGGCGTTATCTTTTGAGACGTTGCATGTACAAGCCGTGACAGATGCTGCTGGCAATAACGGTACACTCTCCGTCAGCGCCGCTTTCCGCAACCCCGGCCACGTTTTCCGCGGTACACTTGAACTGCGTGTGCTCGATCCGCAAAATAAAGTAGTAAAGGAAATTCGTCAGGATATCGATATACAAACAGGTGAACAACAACTGGCAGGCATCTCCCTGAAAAAACCGGTATTATGGTCGCCCGACCAGCCCCGGCTGTATACCATAGCTGCCCGTATCACCGCTGCCGGCGAAACCGCGGAATGGAAAGACCATACCGGCTTCCGTCATTTTGAATTTGTAAAACAAGGACCCTTCCTGCTCAACGGCAAACGACTGCTGCTGCAAGGCACCCACCGGCATGAAGATCACGCGGGCGTAGCTGCTGCTATGACGGAAGACATGATCCGCCAGGAAATGCTGCTTATCAAAAACATGGGCGCTAATTTCATCCGGCTGGGGCATTATCAGCAATCCCGCATCGTACTGCAATTATGCGATAGTCTCGGTATCCTCGTATGGGAAGAAATTCCGTGGTGCAGAGGTGGCCTCGGTGGCGACAGCTATAAAGATCAGGCTCGCCGTATGCTCACCCATATGATCAGTCAGCATCGTAACCACCCGGCGGTGATCCTTTGGGGACTGGGCAATGAAAATGACTGGCCTGGCGACTTTCCGGAGTTTGATAAGGAAAAAATCCGGGGCTTCATGTCGGAACTGAATACCCTGGCACATCAGCAGGACAGCACCCGGAAAACCACTATCCGCCGCTGCGATTTCTGTAAAGACATCGTAGATGTATACTCGCCCTCCATCTGGGCTGGCTGGTATCGCGGCCGTTATACAGAGTATAAATCCGAAAGCCTGAAAGAAATAGCGCGTGTACCACATTTCTTCCATGCGGAATGGGGAGCTGACAGCCACCAGGGCCGCTTTGCGGAGGACCCGGAAAAATTCATCCGGCAGGTAGCCACCGGAAAAGGCGCCGATGAACGCACCGGCGATTTTGCCCTCACCGGCGGTAATGCCCGCGCCTCTAAAGACGGTGACTGGTCTGAGTCCTACGCGGTGAACCTGGTAGACTGGCACCTGAAGGAACAGGAAACCATGCCGCAACTCACCGGTACAGCCTATTGGGTGTTCAAAGATTTTTCCACACCGCTGCGCCCTGAAAACCCGGTTCCTTATGTCAATCAAAAAGGCATTGTAGCAAGAGATCTGACGCCAAAGGAAATATATTACGTGTTCCAGTCGTACTGGACCAAAACACCGATGGCGCATATCTATGGCCACGGCTGGCCCGTGCGCTGGGGTAAGGAAGGCGAGGCGAAAGAAATACGGGTATACTCCAATTGTACCGAAGCAGAACTGTTTGTAAACGGTAAAAGCGCCGGCATGAAAAAACGGAATAGCCAGGATTTTCCCGCTGCTGGTCTGCGTTGGCAGGTGCCATTGCAAACCGGCGCCAACCAGGTGAAAGTAGTGGCCCGTAACGGCAAAGAAACCATTACGGATGAAGTAACCTGGCAGTATCAAACCGATACCTGGTCAGCTCCTGTGAAATTAATCGTAGAAGAAGATAAATCCTTTTCCGGCAATAATCTCCGGAAAGTGCGCGTGAAAGCGGTAGATGAAAAAGGCGTACTATGCCTGGATGCAGCCAGCGAAATCACTTTCTCCGCAGCCGGAGACGGCCGGCTGATCATCGATCAGGGCACCGCCAGCGGTTCCCGTAAAGTACAGCTGGCTAACGGTCAGGCCTGTATTTTTCTGCGCACCGGCAGCGGCAAAGGCAGCACTGTAGTAGCTGCCACCGCGAAAGGAATAGCTACCGGCATGACAACCATTACCTATTAACTGTACTCAAACACAATGTGCTCATGAAAAAACTTTTTACCGGAATAGGGCTGCTGCTGATCTCGTGGCAGGCCAACGCCGCGCCGCCGGCAGATTCCCTGCTGAAGCTCTGGTACAAACAACCTGCCCGTCAATGGGTGGAAGCACTGCCGGTGGGCAATGGCCGCATCGGCGCCATGGTTTTCGGCGGCGTACAAAAAGAAGAATTACAACTCAATGAAGGGTTCCTTTGGTCCGGTACACCGCGTAACGGCGATAACCCACTGGCCAAAGAAACGCTGCCACTCATGCGCCAGGCGCTGAAAGAGGGGAGATATATGGACGCTGACAAGCTGGCGAAAAAAATGATGGGCACCTACAGTGCCCGTTATGTAACGCTGGGCAGCCTTTTCATTGAAAATGATATTCCACAGGAAGCGACTGATTATCGTCGCGAACTGGATCTTACCAAAGGTGTTAATAAAGTATCCTATACCGCTGCAGGCGTGCATTACACGCGGGAAGTGTTTTCCAGTTATCCTGCGCAATTGCTGGTAGTACGATATACTGCCAGCAAACCCGGTATGCTGACTTTTCATACCTCCTTCGCCAATCCAATGCCACATACCAACAAGGCGGTCAACCATCACTATCTCGTGATGAAAGGCCGTTGCCCGGAATACGTGGCTGCCCGTCCTTATGAAGCCAAACAAATCGTTTATGGCGATAAAGGCATTAACTATGAAGTGCATATGGATGCCCGCACCAGCGGTGGTAAAATAAATACCGATACTGCCGGCATTACCGTGAGCGGCGCTACAGAAGCCATGCTGCTGGTATCTATCGGTACCAGTTATAAAAATCCGGAGGACTGGGCCGGTGATCCTGCCGCTGCCGCTGTTGCTCCGTTGAAGAAAGCTCAGGGTACTACCTATGCTTCCCTGCTGAAAGCCCATCTGTCCGACTATCAGCGTTTATTCAATACCGTAACCCTCAACCTGGGCGCCGATGGCGGTGAACAATTACCGACCGACGAACGTCTGAAAGTATATACCCAAAACGGCGGTAACTGCGATCCGCAGCTGACTACCTTATTATACCAGTATGGCCGTTACCTGATGATTGCCGGTTCCCGTAAAGGTGGTCCCGCGCTTTCGCTGCAAGGCTTGTGGAATAAAGACATGCAGCCGCCATGGGGGTCTAACTATACGATCAATATCAACACGGAAATGAACTATTGGCCCTCTGAACCGGCTAACCTGTCGGAATGCGGCCAGCCGTTATTTGATTTTATTCATAAGATGGCTAAACGCGGACGTGTAACCGCTGCCGTTCATTATGGCGCTTCCGGATGGACCGCTCACCATAACACCGATATCTGGGCCATGACCAACCCCGCCGGTGGTTTCGATTTCAGCGATCCCAACGGTAATCCCAAATGGGCGATATGGCCTATGGGCGGCGCCTGGCTGAGCCGCCACCTGTGGGAACACTACCTGTATACCGGTGATAAACAACAGCTGGCGCAACTGTACCCCGATCTGAAAGGGGCTGCGGAGTTTATGCTTGACTGGTTGATTAAAGATGAAAACGGCCATTGGGTAACGAATCCATCCACTACACCGGAGAATAATTTTTTGATAGATGGAAAAAGAGTAGGTTCTGTTAGCATCGCTTCCACGATGGACCTGTCTATTATCCATGACCTGTTTACCAATACCATCCGCGCCGCTGCCGTGCTGGGCAAGGATGCGGATATGGTGGCTAAAATGAAAGACAGGATGAAAGATATGTATCCTTTCCATGCAGGCCAGTATGGCCAGTTACAGGAATGGTATAAGGATTGGGATGATCCGAAAGACAGTCACCGTCACGTATCTCATGTGTACGGCCTGTTCCCGGGTAATTTCATTAACCCCCGCCGGGATACGGTTCTTGCGGCAGCGGCTAAACGTAGTCTGCTGCTGCGCGGCGATGGCGGCACGGGCTGGTCCAAATCCTGGAAGATCAATTGGTGGGCACGGCTGGAAGATGGTAACCACGCCTATACGATGTTAAACAAACAGCTGTTCCTCGCCGGCGGCCAGGAAGTGAGCGTGGCGGATAACAGCGGTGGTTCTTATCCCAACCTGTTCGACGCACATCCGCCATTCCAGATAGATGGCAATTTCGGTGTTACCTCCGGTATTACTGAGATGCTGCTACAAAGCCATGATGGCGTAATACACCTGTTGCCCGCCCTGCCGGATGCGTGGCCTTCCGGCAGCGTAAAAGGCCTGAAAGCCCGTGGTGGTTTTGAAGTAGATATAGAATGGAAAGACGGTCAGCTGACGCACGCTGTAGTACGTTCCGCACTGGGCGGTAACCTGCGCGTACGTACGTCCAAAGCCGTAAAGGTGAATGATGCTGCATTGCAACCTGCTTCCGGCGTGAATAACAACCCTTTTTATCCTTTGCCGTTACCGGTGAAAACAGTGGTGAAAGATGCATCTAAACTGGCGGAACTGCCACTGAAACAGGTATACGAATATGACGTGCCCACTGTGGCAGGCAAAACCTATGACATACGATGAACGTTAGAAAAACATTATTGAGTATAGCCGCCGGCGTTATATCCGTTACTGCCGTTGCCCAGGTAAAGGGGGATGATGACGGTATCCTTTCGCAGCGGGCTGCCGGCAGGGATAAAGCCGCTATAGATACGGCAGTCAACGGTTGGTGGACCGCTTCTATGAAAAATCATGATCAGCGTATCGCCTGGTGGCGGGAAGCCCGCTTCGGCTGTTTTATTCACTGGGGCGTATATTCTGTTCCTGGTGGTGAATGGAAGGGTAAAGAAGTGCCTGGCTACGCCGAACACCTGATGCGCAAGGAAAAAATCAGCCGTCAGGAATATGCCGATCAACTCATCAAACATTTTAATCCGGAACACTTCGATGCAGATGCCTGGGTAAAAATGATCAGAGACGCAGGCATGCGTTACCTGGTCATCACCGCCAAACATCACGATGGAGTGGCCATGTATCCTACTGCTATCGGCGATTACAGCATCAGTCAGTCGCCTTTTAAGCAGGACCCTATGGCGGCTTTGTCTGCCGCCTGCAAAAAATATGGTATCCGCTTCGGCTTCTACTACTCACATGCCTTCGACTGGGAGCATCCGGACGCACCGGGCAATGATTGGGATTACGACAATCCCGGTGGCGACAAGAACCTCCATGGTGGCGGTAACTGGTATGACGTACATCCGGAATTGTTGCCCAAGGCGGTGAAATATGTCAATGAAAAATCCATACCGCAAATACAGGAATTGCTACGAAAGTATCATCCTGATATACTGTGGTTTGATACGCCGCATAAACTGCCGCTGAGTGAGAATATCCGTATTCTACAGGCTATTCGTGCAGTAGATACGAATGTGGTAGTCAATGGAAGACTGGCCCGCAGTAGCGGCATCTCTTTCGGGGATTATAAAAACACCGCCGACAGACCGGCGGAGTTTTATCCGGTTACCGGCGACTGGGAAGCGATTCCTACCACCAATGAATCGTATGGGTATTCCCGTTATGACAAGAGTCATAAGCCACCGCGTTTCTTCATTCAGCTTATGGCTAAAGCGGCGTCCAGAGGAGGCAACCTGTTAATGAACATCGGTCCCAAAGGAGACGGCAGCATCGATAATGCGGACAGCTTAATCCTGCATGGTATCGGTAGCTGGATGAAAGAAAACGGAGAAAGTATTTACGGCACCACCGCCTCACCATTGCCGCCGCAGCCCTGGGGAGTAAGTACCCGGAAAGGCAATAAACTCTATCTGCATGTATTTGAATGGAGTAATCCATTGTATGTCGGCGGTTTGATGGGTAAGGTGGAAAAGGCCTACCTGCTGGCGGATAAACAACCACTGAAAGTAACGCGCCTCAATCCGAAAGATGTAAGCATTGCGGTGGGAGACCTGGCATCGGCTAGTCCGGATAACGTGATCGTGCTGGAAATGAAGGATATAAAAACCGACAGTGTGCGCGTATTGGATACCCGGCGTATCAACAACGTGCTGCTGGCTTTTGATGCGATACAACATGGGAAGGGTTTCTCTTTCGGAGATGGTAAAAAAGCCGCTTATTTTGTACAGGGTTGGAAAAACATGGATCAGTACCTGAGCTGGAAAGTACGTATTACCCGTGACGCGGTGTTCAGCATTGGCATCAAGTACGCCACCGACCAGCCTCCGGGTAATGCCTATGAAATCCGTATCGGTAAAAATGTGATCAATGCGGAAGTGAAGCCGGCGAAAAAAACGGAGATCGTTACACAATCGCTGCAGGAAATTAAACTACCGGCCGGAGAATATGAAATCACGGTAAAGCCTACGCAGATCAGCGGGCCGGAGCTGATGAAACTATTTGAAATCACTATGCAACCAAAATGATAATCGTTATGAAAAAATATTCCCTGATAGGCTGTTTATTGCTGGGCCATCTGCTGGCAAAGGCAGGAGAAACAGACCAGTTTGTAAAATCACTGAAGGCCAGTCCTGCTACTGCTTTTCAATCGAGTGGCGCCGTAGCGCCTGCTACGGTAAAGGTAATACGTAACTGGAACGGCGAGTTGTGCGATGTGCGTGTAGTCAACACCGGTAGTCAGTCCATTAAACTGAAAGAAGTGGTGTTAGGGGCTGTAGGTAAGGTATTACCACCGTCTACCTCCTTTTATGCAGAAGGTTTTCAGATGCTGACACAAACTGCCGGCACGCTGGAAGCACCTAAAACACTGGGCAATTATACGGATGAAGGACACTATAAAATCCCCAAACCGGATGGTTACCTGGCTGTATATAACCTGCTGCGCCTGTATCCGGCAAAGGATGTACAGCTGCTGTTAGGATATACTTCCAGCAACCGTTTTGTGGGGAAGTTCTATCTGTCTGCCGATACCATTAAGGCGGTGGTAGACCTGGAGAACCTGGAACTGGCGCCCGGTAAAGAGTTTAAGCTGGAAGAACTGATGGTGCTGAGTGGTAAAGACGGCAACAACCTGTTGGACCGCTTCGCCAACCGTATTCATCATTTTCATCCGAGACTGGAGTTTAAGGCACCGCCTACTGGTTGGTGCTCCTGGTATTGTTTTGGTCCGAAAGTAACGGCGCAGAATATTTATGACAACCTGGATTATATCAAAACAAATATCCCTGCACTGAAATATATCCAGCTGGATGATGGTTATCAGCCGCATATGGGCGACTGGCTGGAAGTGGGTAATTCCTTTGGGGGCAATGTGCAGCAAGTGCTGCATACCATCCGTGATAAAGGATTTGAGCCGGCTATCTGGGTAGCGCCGTTTATTTGCGATAGTAATTCCACTATCTTCAAACAGCATCCGGACTGGCTGGTAAAAGATTTGAGCGGTAAGCCGCTGCGCAGCGACCTGGTGACTTTCGGCGGCTGGCGCCTGAAACCCTGGTATGTATTGGATGGTACCAATCCCGCAGTGCAGCAGCATTTGGAGCAGTTGTTCCGTACTATGCGCAACGACTGGGGCGTGACCTACTTCAAACTCGACGCTAATTTCTGGGGTGCTATTCATGGCGGCGTGTATTACGATAAAAATGCAACCCGTGTAGAAGCTTATCGCCGCGGTATGGAAGCCATTCTCAAAGGTACCCGCGATGCCTTTATCCTGGGATGTAATCATCCGTTATGGCCTTCGTTGGGACTGGTACATGGTTCCCGCAGCAGCATGGACATCAAACGTACCTGGACCGTATTTGAAAAATCGGGCCGTGAAAATCTTTATCGCTCCTGGCAGAATGGCCGGCTGTGGTGGAATGATCCTGACTGCCTGGTACTTACCGGTAGCATGCCCGACAACGAATACAACTTCCATGCAGCGTTGATATACGCTACCGGTGGTATGCTGCTCAGTGGCGACGACCTCACCAAAATAAGCCCCGAACGTTTAAACATGCTCCTCAAAGCGGTGCCACCTACCGCTAAGGCAGCGGCTTTTACCGATACTAATTTTGAAGTGGGAGAAGTTAACACTAACAGCGGAAAAAATATTATCTTCCTCAACTGGCAGACATCTCCCAAAAAATTAACGGTAAAACTGGATAAACCTTGCGAGGTGCTGGATTACTGGACAGGAAAGAGTTACGGCAAACATAGCGGTAGTTTTACCCTGGAACTGGATGGGCATGATGGAAAAGTATTTACCTTGAAACGCTAAGCATATCCGGCAAAGCAGCGAAGCATCACTTCGCTGCTTTGCATGAACCTATATCCTTTATATCATGCGGTATTACATCCTCTTCTTTATGCTGTTGGCCGGGCAATTGCAGGCACAGTCGCCCTTATTGAAAAAGGTATTGCAGGACACTAAACCAGCTATCCTGGAGCGGGCGGCGTGGGCGTTACAGCAGGCGCCGCTGACCATTACTGCGTTTAGCTGTGACCGTAGTGCCGGTGGTAAACACGATTTTTATTCAGAAGGCGACTATTGGTGGCCTGATCCGGTGCATCCGGATAGTCCGTATGTACAACGCGACGGACAAAGCAATCCGGCCAATTTCGTGGAGCACAGGCAGGTAATGATCCGGTTCAGCCGTATCATGGGCGCACTGGCAGCGGGGTATGTAGCTACCAAAGACAAAACTTACCTGCAACATGCGTTGGTACATGCCCGTGCCTGGTTTGAAGACAATGCTACCCGTATGAATCCCGGTTTGTTGTATGCACAGGCTATTAAAGGAAGAGCTACAGGCAGAGGGATCGGTATTATCGATACCATTCAACTGCTGGAAGTTGTGCAGGCCTTACGCATTATGGAGAAGGCCGGTATGATACCAGCGTCGGACCTGGCGGCGTTTAAGAGTTGGTTCACCGCTTATCTGAACTGGATGACGACGCATCCGTACGGCAAGGATGAAATGAATGCTAAAAACAATCACGGTACCTGCTGGGCTATGCAGGTGGCGGCTTTTGCACAGTTTACCGGTAACCGGGAGTGGACCGCGTTTTGTATCAACCGTTATAAAACCGTGCTGTTACCCGCGCAGATGGCGGAAGACGGCAGTTTCCCGCTGGAACTGAAGCGTACTAAACCTTACGGCTACTCGTTGTTTAATCTCGATGCCATGAGCACGCTCTGTCAGTTGTTGAGCGATAAGAAGAATGACCTGTGGCGTTATACCGCGGATCAGCGTAATATGGCCAAAGGGCTGGCATTTATGTATCCCTATATAAAAGACAAAAGTACCTGGCCTTACCCCAAGGATGTGATGTACTGGAGCGAATGGCCGGTAGCGCAACCATCGCTGTTATTTGGTGCAGCGGCTTTAAACAATACTGAATACTACCGGCTCTGGCTGATGTTAAACCATGACCCGCAGGTGGAAGAAGTGCTCCGGAACCTGCCCATCCGCAATCCTGTGATATATTTGTGATTTACGATTTTTTTTAATATCTTTAGGTTCCTATGAAATAAAACTTTAGCGGTATGAGTTGGATGAACGACTTATATGTTATTTACCAGAAACTGGATGCCAACAGTTGTGAAGCGGTAAAAAATGACATTCTTAAAGCCCAGATAGATGGCTGCAACAGAGGAGAGATTTACTTCCTGGTTTTACAGCAGCTGGTGCAAATAAAAAGAACAAAAGCGTCTGTATATGAGCTGATTAAGGGAGAAGTGGACAGCTTTATCCATTATAGTACCAGCCCGTATCGGTTATCCGCCTAATTCTTCGATCAGTTTCTGCACCTTGATATAATTGGGAGCCTGGGAGGGTATTTTTAATAACCAGTCCAGACATTCCTGCTTGTGTCCTTCCTTGAGATAACTCAGTCCCATGTAAAAAGCAGCTTCATATTTCAGGTCGTTGCTTTGCTGGTAAACCTGTATCAGATCTACCCTGGCCGGCTCCAGCTGGTTCAGGTCTACCTTGCATACACCCCTGTAGTAGCGGGCGTAAAGATTACCGGGATGTTGTTGCAGTACTTTATCGAGCAGCGTGATGGCATCGGCGAAATGGCCGCGGTTAAACTTTTCGATAGCTTCCCGGGGTAACCGGAGGCTGTCGGTATCGGGCGTCTGCATTTCTGTGGAAGCAAACTGACCATAGATATTTTTCCGCCAGGGGCTTACATACAACATGATAGCGATGCCTGCGGCAACGAGGGCAATGAGGATAACGGTATTGCGGATAGGCGTAGGCGTAGTTTCCTTCAGGGAATACCAGGCGTTACGACGGGAGAAAAGCTGATGCAGGAGCGCATCGCGCGACGTGTCTTTGCAGATACGTTGTGCAAGCAACTGCCGGAACAGGTCAAATCGTTTTACCTGCTGGTTAAGTGCAGTATCTGTTTTTAGCCGTGCTTCAAATGTTTTTCTTTCTGTTTCAGCCATTTGGCCGGAAAGAAAACGATCGCTGGCAGCCAGGTCTTCTGCGGCCATGCCGCCGGATTTGAGCCTGGAATCAAGGTTGCTGAAGAGGGAAAGGTAACAGGCTTGCCGGTTGGATGGTAAATCCTGCACCGGTATTTTAGTAGCAACGGCAATATCTTCCTGGAGACAGTTGGTGAGCGACCAGCTCAGCAGCTCTTTACAGCTGTCATTGAGCTGAAGGTAATAACTGTAGGCGAGCCTTCGTTTTTCACCTTCCCGCAGTACATCTTCTATGTCCTGCATATCATCGCGGCTGAGGGCGGCATTTTCTTCTGCTTCCATGCCGGCAATACGTTGTCCCCGGTTTTCCAGTTCCCGCTCCCAGATACGTTTGCAGAGCAATTGCAGAAAGGGCTCGAAGGAGCTTACCTGCAACGGATGACGCCGTGCATAGTAGTAGATGTCCATCAATGCTTCTTCGAAAATACGTGCTGCGTCTTTGACAGTGCCGCTCTTCTGCAGTATAAAACGTTTCTCTTTGGAGGCGAAACGCTGGTAGATATCATCAATGATTTCCGGGGTGTGATGCAGCAAGCCGTCAATGTAGTCCTGGTCGAAATGTATTTCAGGTGACATACCTATCGTTTTTGCCTTTTCGCTGTATTAAAAATATTAAACCTTCCCGAGGTAGCCTAATTATTTATTCTGTGCGCCGGCTTTTGTATCTTGCCGGATATACCATTATCCCAGCCACAGGACAGTAACTTTTTTGAATCTATGCCAGCTATTGATGAGCTGATTACACACTTTATCCAATCTCCGCACGATCCCGTGTTGCAGGAGACGATCGCCGTTTTGGTGGCGGAAAGCCCCGAAAAGGCGCGTTATGTGGAGGAAAAACTGGAAGCATGGCTGACGGTAGCCCAACTACCGGTAACACCTGCTACTACCGTGAAAACCTCTTCCACACCGTCTTTGCTGCAATCCGCCAAAATATGGATCGCGGCAGCAGTCCTCGTTGTGCTGGTAGCCGGCTGGTTTTATTTCCACCAGTCTTCCTCCCGCTCTTTACACACCATTGTCAACAACACCGGTCGCATAGATTCTTTACGGCTTCCGGATGGTAGCTGTGTCATACTGAACAAAAACGCGGCCATTTCGTTCGACAGCAGTCGCCGGCAATCTTTTTATGCGGAAGTATCCAAAGGCGAGGTGTTTTTTGATATGGGCCGCAATACTGTCTGTACGATATTGGTACCGGGAGGTTTCCAGCTGAAAACGAAAGCGGCCGCTTTTCATGTGCACGCGTCTGCCAACGGTTCCAAAGTGTTTGTTACCCGCGGCAAACTGGGTATAGCGGGAAAAGAACGGGATACGATGATGTTATCTGCCTATATGCAGGGAACGCTGGAACACCGTAAAACCCCTGCACGGAAGAAGCTGGTCAGTCAAAGCCCCCTGGCCTGGAGAACAGGTGAACGGGTGTTCCGCAATGTGCCCGCAGCAGAAATACTGGACGCTGTTTGCAGTATCTACGGCATACAAATCACAGTCCCTCCCTCTGCAGAAAGCCGTTGTGAAAAAAAGCTCACGATCAACCTGCACAAAAAAACAGAAAAGGAAACCATTTCCCTGTTACAGCAAAGCTTGTCCGCACACCTGGTGAAAGACAGTACTGACGTGTATTACCTGACAGTTAAATAACTTTTAATCACTTATAGTTGACCAGCTTACAGGGCATGCGTACCTGCTGGTAACGCTGGGCTTCTCCACCGGAGATCAGTTGTATTAATACTTCCATGGCTTTACTGCCCAGCAGAAAAGGGTTTTCTTCAATAGAGGCGGTAGGCGGCGTATCCAGGAACTGCAGAAATTCATGGTTACCAAAGCCAATAAAATCTACCGGGCCTCTTCTGCCGGCAGCGTTGTTTTTAACGTACTGCATAGCTTCCAGCACTACCAGGTCTTTAAATCCCAGTATAGCCGTTGGCGTGTCCGGCAGCGCCATGAGCTGCGCCATGCAGGCGCGGGTGCTCTCAGGGCTCAGCGTGGTATGGCATATCAGGTCCGGATCAGCAGGCAGCTGGTGTTGTTGCAGGGCATGCAGATAACCGGCCTGCCGTTCTCTGGATGTCAGTAACATTTCCGGGCCGTTGAGATGCGCAATGCGCCGGTGCCCTCTGTTGAGCAGCATCCGGACTGCCTGATGGGCGCCGTCAAACACATCAACGGTTACATAATGACACTCTTTGATGGGAGGCGTACGCATCAGGTACACGATAGGAATGCCCCAGGCTTCCAGTGGCAGCAGGTGATCGCGGCTTTCGGTTTCACTGGTGAGCGCTATTATCAGTCCATCTACGCGGCTGCGCTGCATAAAACCAACGAGCTCCTTTTCCCGTTGCAGGTGGTTGTACGACTGCCCGGAAATAACGTTGTAGGTATGTTGCAGGGCATAATGTTCGGCGCCGCTTAAGGCCTTGGTGAAAAAGTGATCCGTTAGCTGTGGAAGAATAACCCCGATGGTATGGGTTTTCCCGCTTTTAAAATGAATGGCTGTTTGATTAGGGACATAGTGCATGGCGGCAGCCAGCTGGCGGACTTTCTCACGGGTTTGTTCACCAATAGCCGGATGATTGTTGAGTGCTTTGGAAACAGTAGATACGGAGATGTTCAATTGCAGGGCAATTGCCTTGATTGTTGGTATGTTTTTTTTCATCGCGCACGTGGGTATTATTAGGTTGGGACATGGCAGGGATGGGCATCATCCTGCCGTGGCGGAAAAACTATTGGTTGATATATGATAATTGGTTGATAATACGAAGCCTGTGGCTTGTCAGAGGATAGACGCGGGGACGTTGGCGTTGTACTATGATGGCTCAAAAAAAGGCAAAAAAAGACTGTTGGCGTCGGAATACCGGGCCAGTGAGGGGTGTGGGTTAAGAGGTTTGGGATGCGTACAGTACAGGGATAAAGGTTAGGATGGTGTTACAGGCGGAGGCCTTCGTGCAGGCGTAGTAGTACCTGTTTTAAGGTGGTAATGTCTTGTTCTCCCACCACGTCGGTGTAGCCCGCTTCAATTTCTTTGATGGATTCGGAAGCCTCAATCAGCAGCATTTTCCCCTTGTCGGTGAGGAAGATGAGGCTGGCGCGATTGTCGGTGTCGTGTTTGCGGGTAGCGATGTAACCGTCTGCTTCCAGATTTTTGACCACTTTGCTCATGGCTTGTTTGCTGATGCGGGCCTTTTTAGCCAGTTCATTGTTGATGGTGCCGGCATCGTCAATGTTGATCAGGACTACCATATCTCCCGCCCGGAAGTTGCGGTGCCCCAGTCCCACCAGTTTTTCTGTCAGACGCTGGTCCACGTCCTTTTTTACGAGGCTTAGCAGTCGTCCAAGACTGGACGTTCTCCTGATGAGAGAAGCCTCGTACCTTTCTTCAATTGTACTCATAGATACTGTGTAGGTTTAGTATGTCGAAATAACGAAGGGCTGACTTTTTTGGAGTCAACCCTTCGTATCAATATGATAAAGAACAGCGCTGTTTGTACGCGTAATCAGCCATTACGGTATGGTTTCAAATATGCTTTCTGCTCTGGCGTAGCATCTCAGTCCGACGATGGTATTGCTTATCCCCACCCTTACTCTTTGTGCAGACCTGATACTGGTAGATGTCAGTCAATCAGAGCCTAAGGCCCCGGCTATACCCATTTCCAGGCCTCTCAGCTCGGCCAGTCCGCGCAGGCGGCCGATAGCGCTGTATCCCGGATTGGTTTTTTTCTGCAGGTCGTCCAGCATCTGGTGTCCATGGTCCGGCCGCATAGGAATGGAAACATTGCGGCGTTTCATGGTGAGCAGGATGTTTTTCACCACGGCAAACATATCTACATCGCCTTCCAGGTGGTTGGCTTCGTGGAAGTTGCCCTGAGCGTCACGCTGGGTGCTGCGCAGGTGGATGAAATGGATATGATCGCCTAAACGTTCGATCATGCCCGGCAGGTCGTTGTCGGCCCGTACGCCATAGGAACCGGTGCAGAAGCACAGTCCGTTGGAAGCGTAAGGAGCGGCAATCAACAGTTCTTTGGCGTCCTGCTCGGTGCTCACGATACGGGGCAGCCCGAAAATCGGGAACGGAGGATCGTCCGGGTGGATGGCCAGTTTTACACCCACCTCTTCTGCTACCGGCGCTATCTGCTGCAGGAAGTAGAACAGGTGCAGCTTCAGCTGGGTGGCGTCGATGCCTTTGTATTTGTCGAGTGCTGCCTGGAACTGTTCCAGGGAAAAACTCTCTTCGGAGCCGGGCAAACCGGCAATAATATTTTTCTGTAACAGCTGTTTGGATTCGGCTGTCATACTGTCGAAATGTTCCTTGGCACGGGAGATCTCTTCTTCCGTGTAATCTTTTTCCGCCTCCGGACGTTTCAGCATGAACAGGTCAAATGCCATGAACGCTGCTTTTTCAAAACGCAGTGCTTTGGAACCGTCAGCCACTTCATAACTGAGGTCGGTGCGGGTCCAGTCCAGCACCGGCATAAAATTGTACGTTACTACGTGGATACCGGCAGCGGCCAGGTTCCGGATAGATTGCTGGTAATTGGCAATGTATTCCCGGAAATTACCACGCTGCGTTTTAATATCTTCATGAACAGGGATGCTCTCTACTACAGACCAGGTCAGGCCTGCTGCTTCGATCTCCGATTTACGCTTTAAAATTTCTTCCGTCGTCCACACTACTCCATTGGGTACATGGTGCAATGCTGTCACGATACCGGTAGCACCGGCCTGTTTAATATCAGACAGGCTAACCGGATCATTGGGCCCGAACCATCGCCATGTCTGTTCCATTCTCAGCATAATGCAATATTGGTTTTAGTAAAATCCAGAACTTGTGAATCAAACCCCAAAAATAGAATCTATCAGCAGATAATCAAAGTTTAAATAACAAAAGCTGCCGGTTTATGTCAGCAGTACGATCATGAGATCCATCACATTGGTTTGTGTAGGCCCTGTAATCAGCAACCCGCCTGCTTTTGAGAAGAATGTCCACGCGTCCTGCTGTTGCAGGAACTGTTGCGGGTCCAGTTGCAGGCTGGCCGCTTTTTTTAGGGTATAGGCATCCACGATGGCGCCGGCGGCATTGGTAGGACCATCTGTACCATCCGTACCGGCGCTGAGCAGCGTAATACCAGTCTGCCCATCGAGCGCTATCGCTGCGGCCAGCGCCAGCTGCTGATTGCGCCCTCCTTTGCCGTCGCCGGTCACCTGTACGGTGGTTTCCCCGCCCATGAGTAAACAGCCGGGCCGTGGCCCCTGATAGTGCCGGGCGGCGGCTATCAGCGTTTCAGCTACCGTATGTGCATCACCGGTAGTATCTGCGGCCAGTATCTGTGTATGGTATCCCAGGCTACGGGCTTTATCTGCCGCGGCTTCCAGGGCAATGTGATTGGTGCCGGCCAGGTAATGACGTACCCGCGCAAAAACGGCATCGCCGGCTTTGGGCGTATCCGGTATTGTGCCGGCCATACCATCATGCAGATACTCACGCAAGCTATAGGGGATAAGGGCCAGCAGCCGGTATTTTTCCAATATGGCAATGGTATCTGCAAAGGTAGACGGGTCGGGCACGGCAGGCCCGGAGCCGATCACACTCAGGTCGTCGCCCACTACATCGCTCAACACCAGGGAGCATAACGTAGCAGGATATATGTTTTGCGCCAGCCATCCTCCCTTTATTTTAGAGAGATGCTTACGCACGATGTTCATTTCGTGAATGCCCGCACCACTTTTCAGCAACAGGGAAAACAACTGTTGCACATCTTCCAGGGTACTGCCTTCCGGTACATCGGCCAGCAGGGAAGAGGCGCCTCCGGACAGCAGCAGGATCACGAGGTCCTGTACTCCGGCGGTAGCGGCTATTTCCAGGAAACGTCGTGAGGCTTCCACACTGTGTTGGTCCGGTACAGGGTGACCGGCTTCCAGCAAAACAAGATGTTGTAAGGGTAAAGCGTGCCCGTGTTTAGTGACTACGAGGCCTTCGGGGCGTATATGTCCTTCCAGTACCTTCTCCAGCTCCTGTGCCATAGCAGCAGCGGCTTTGCCGGCCCCCAGTACGATCAGGCGGCCCTGTGGGGGCAAAACATATTCATCTCCCGAAATAAGAATAGTGGAAGTGTCCTTTACCTGCACATGACGGCGGATCAGCTGAACAGGATGTACAGCAGACACGGCATGCATAAAAATGGTTTGTATGTCGCTGATAGCTGAAATGATGATGTCGTTTTTCGTTAGGAACGATTCGCTTCCTTGCGTTGTCTTTTCTTTTCCATCTTTTTTTCCAGATGCTCTTTTTTGCTCATCTCCCAATCATTCCATCTTTTGTATTGGGTAGCAGAGAGCACTGTCTTAAAACGCTGGCTGCGCTCTGTTTCCAGCGCTTTCATTTGCCGCATCCGCTCTTTTTGGGTCAATTCCGTGTTAGCGCGGATAACGTCCATCCGGCGGATGATGTCCTCATTGATGGCGTAAATTTCCTTGTATTGCGATTTGTTGAGGCCTACCTGTTTGGAGATTTTATCGCTGATTTTGTCTGCCCTGCCTTCTACGCCCCAGCGGCCCCTGTTATAGGCGCTGTCCTGCGTTTGTGCAGAGGTGGTCAACCGGATGCCCGTCAACAGGCAACACAACAGAAGAACCGGGGGAAGAGAAAATATCTTCATAGTCAGCAATTATTATATGAAATTTAGACAAACTTAATGGTAAACCCTTTTCAAATTATCCCTTTTTCGTGTTAATGCAAAAAACTATTGGAGATACCATTCATAAAAAAAAGGGATAATTACTAACTCCGCCATCAATCATTTATTACATTTAAGACCAGCAACTGAAAATCTGAATCGAAAAAAAACCGAACATGAAAAGAGCTTTTGAGAAACCCGGGAGGGCCCTGCTTTCCCGTGGCGTCGCCTATGCCCTGAACCGGCACCGCAGTAAGCTGCTGGTGTTCTCGCTACTGTTGGCAGGCTCCTATGCCCATGCACAGGAAACCTATCCTGTAAATGGAATTGCAGACCCGAAGGAAGGCTGCTTTGCTTTTACCCACGCTACCATCGTTAAAGATGCACAAACTACCCTCAGCGATGCTACGCTGGTGATCCGTGACGGCAAAATTGTGGCTGCGGGTCCGGGTACTGCTATCCCGAAAGATGCGGTGGTGGTGGATTGTAAAGGGAAGTACATCTATCCTTCTTTTGTAGACATCTTCAGCAACTACGGTCTGGCAGAGCCTAAACGCACCAGCGGCGGATGGAATGCGCCACCACAGTTCCTGTCTAACACCAAAGGCGCCTATGGCTGGAACCAGGCCATTAAAAGTGAGGTAAACGCGGTCGACCTGTTCAACACGGATGATACGAAAGCAGCCTCCCTGCGGGAAGCCGGCTTTGGTACGGTGGCAACGCAACAAACAGACGGCGTGGCCCGCGGTACTGCCGCACTGGTAACCCTCGCATCTGACAAGGAGAACAAGGTGATCATCCGCGAAAAAGTAGCGGCTGGCTATTCTTTCGATAAAGGCAGCTCCACCCAGAATTATCCCAATTCACAAATGGGATACATCGCCCTGCTGCGCCAAACCTACCTCGACGCACAATGGTATAAGTCGCAGCCGGCTAAGGAAGGCGTTAACCTCAGCCTCCAGGCCTGGAACGCCAACCAGCAACTGCCACAGATCTTTGAAGTAAAAGATAAATGGGATGCCCTCCGGGCAGATAAAATAGGGGATGAATTTGGGGTGCAATATATTATCAAAGCCGGAGGCAACGAATACCAGCGTATCGCTGAAGTAGCCGCCACCAAAGCCACCTTTATCCTGCCGCTTAATTTCCCCGGCGCTATCGATGTGGAAGACCCCAACGATGCCCGGTTTGTATCACTGGCTGAAATGAAACATTGGGAGATGGCTCCTTCACAGCCCGCCGCCTTTGAAAAAGCCAATATCCCGTTCTGCCTAACGGCAGCAGACCTGAAGGATGTGAAATCATTCCTCTCCGGTGTGCGCAAAGCCATCGAATACGGGCTGAGCGAACAGAAAGCACTGGAAGCACTCACTAAAACACCTGCTACCACCCTGAAAGTATACGATAAAGTAGGAAGCCTGGAAGCCGGTAAACTGGCCAACTTCCTCATCACTTCGGGTCCGGTGTTCAAGGAAAATACACTTATCCTGCAAAACTGGGTACAGGGCAACCGCTACCTCGTAAAACAGGATGGCTGGAATGATATCCGTGGTATTTATACCGTTACCCTTTCTCCGGGCAGCAGCATCACGGTGGAGGTAAAAGGCACGTCCTCTGCACCTTTGCTGTCGGTATTGCAAAAAGATACTATTCCCGGCCGCATCGACATCAACGGTAAACTGGTAACGCTGTCCCTGCCACTGGTGAAGAACGGCCGCAGCAGCGTACGGCTCAGTGGCCTCATCGGCGACAACGGCTGGTCTGGTACCGGTGTAGATACCACCGGCGCCAATGTACGCTGGAACGCTGTATTTGCCCGCACGGCCCCGGTTAAAGCAGATTCTGCGAAGAAGAACAACCGCGCGGATATAGGGGCGTTGTATTATCCTTTCAATGGCTATGGCTGGGATAAACTGCCGCAACAACAGGATATACTCATTAAAAACGTTACGGTATGGACCAACGAAACAGCCGGTAAACTGGAAAATACCGACGTACTGGTACGTGCCGGCAAAATCGCGCAGATCGGTAAAAACCTGTCCGCCGGCAATGCCCGTGTGATTGACGGTACCGGCAAACACCTGTCAGCCGGTATTATCGACGAACACTCCCACATCGCTATCTCCAATGGCGTGAACGAGTCGTCTCAGGCTGTTACCGCCGAAGTACGTATCGGTGATGTGCTCAACCCGGATGATGTGAACATTTACCGGCAGCTGAGTGGTGGCGTCACCGCCTCACACCTGCTGCATGGCAGCGCCAATCCTATCGGCGGCCAGTCGCAGCTCATCAAAATGCGCTGGGGGCAGGATGCAGAAGGGTTGAAAGTCACCAACTGGGACCCTTTCATCAAGTTCGCACTCGGTGAAAACGTAAAACAATCCAACTGGGGCGAACGTAATACGGTACGTTTCCCGCAAACCAGGATGGGAGTGGAACAGGTATACGTTGATGCGTTTACCCGTGCCCGTGACTATGAAAAACAAGGCGCCAATAAACGCCGCGACCTGGAACTGGACGCGCTCGTGGAAATCCTCAACGCCAAACGTTTCATCACCTGCCACTCTTATGTGCAAAGCGAAATCAATATGCTGATGCATGTTGCCGACAGCTTCCATTTCCGTGTCAATACCTTCACACATATCCTGGAAGGTTATAAAGTGGCCGACAAAATGAAAGCCCATGGCGCCGGCGCCGGCACCTTCGCCGATTGGTGGGCATACAAAATGGAAGTGCAGGACGCTATCCCGTACAACGCTGCTATTATGCATAAAGTAGGGGTGGTGACCGCCATCAACTCCGACGATGCTGAAATGGCCCGTCGCCTGAACCAGGAAGCCGGTAAAACGGTAAGATATGGCGGCGTACCGGAAGAGGAGGCACTGAAAATGGTGACGCTCAATCCTGCCCGGCTGCTGCATGTGGACAACCGCATGGGCAGCGTGAAAGTAGGTAAAGACGCTGACCTGGTGTTGTGGAGTGATAATCCGCTGAGCATTTATGCCAAAGCAGAGAAAACCATTGTAGATGGCATCGTGGAATTTGACCGCGACTATGACCTGCAACTGCGCCAGCGTATTGCCGCAGAACGTAACCGCCTTATACAGAAACTGCTGGGCGAAAAGAAAAAAGGCACGCCCACACAGAAAGCTGCTTTTACACCAGACGAAATGTACCATTGCGAAGATCTGCAGGGTGGCCATCAGGAAGGCCTGGGATTAACTACCGGCGCCGGGTTCTAAAAACTGAAATATCATGAAAAGAAGCATATATCTACTGGCCCTGGCTTTTGGCGTAAGTTCCGCCTATGCCCAGGAAACCATTTCACCGGCGGGTCCGCAGGATAAGCCAGTATATCTTACCAACGCCGTGATCCATGTAGGCAACGGCCAGGTCATTGAAAACGGTACTATTGCCTTTGCCAAAGGGAAAATTACCGCGGTAGGCGCAGGGGTGTCTGCCCCCGGCGATGCCACCGTACTGGATATGAAAGGACAGCATGTGTATCCCGGCATCATTGCACCGGACACCAAGCTGGGCCTTGTGGAGTTTGAGAGCGTAAGGGCCACGATCGATGCCAGAGAAGTAGGAGAGATCAACCCTTCCATCCGTTCCATTATCTCCTATAACACCGATTCCAAGGTGATCAATACGCTGCGGTCCAACGGTATCTTACTGGCACAGGTCACCCCTGAAGGTGGTGTGATCAGCGGTACTTCTTCCGTGGTACAGCTGGATGCCTGGAACTGGGAAGACGCTGCCTATAAAACAGACAACGGGTTACATTTCTTTATGCCCCGCCTGGTGAACTTTGGTTCCGGCCGTGGTTTCCGCGGACCGCAAGCGAAAGACCCCGTGAAAGAAGGGCAGGAGCAGGTGGAGAAAGTACGGGTGTTTTTCCGTGAAGCCAAAGCATACCTGGCGGAAAATAAACATGCCGCTACAAATATTAAGTTTGAGGCGATGCGTAAGCTGTTTAACCGCGAGCAGAAACTGTTTATCCACTGTGAACTGGTAAAGGAAATGCTGATTGCCATTGATTTTGCCAAAGAATTCAACATGGAGGTAGTGATTGTTGGCGGAGCAGATTCCTGGCAGATTGCCGACCTGCTGAAACAAAACAATATCGCCGTAGTACTGGCGCAACCGCATAGTTTGCCGTTGATGCAGGACGACGATATTGATCAGCCCTACAAAACAGCTGCGCAATTGCAGAAAGCGGGAGTGCTGTTTTGCCTCAGCAATGAAGGTTTCTGGCAGCAGCGCAACCTGGGTTACGAAGCCGGTACGGCGAGTACTTTTGGGCTGAGCCGGGAAGAGGCTTTGTCCGCCGTAACGCTGAATGCTGCTAAAATACTGGGTATTGACAAAGTGGCCGGTTCACTGGAAACCGGTAAAGACGCCAATATTGCGGTTAGCAACGGTGATATGCTGGATATGAAGTCCAGTGTGATTACCCGTGCTTTTATCCAGGGCAGGGAAATCAACCTGGATAACAAACAGCATCAGTTGTACGAAAAATATCAGCAGAAATACAGTATCAAATAACGGCTATATCAACATAAAAAAAGGGAAGATCGTGTATTGATCTTCCCTTTTTTATGTTGATATCGTTTGATTATACCGCTTTTACGAGGATATAATTTTCTTTCCCTTTTTGTACCAAAATATATTTATCCCGAAGCAGCGAGCTGGTATTAACAGCTGCGTCTATGCCAGGCACTTTGGTTTTGTTGATGCTGATACCGCCACCTTGTACCATTTTACGGGCTTCTCCTTTACTGGTGAAGATACCGGCATCTGCAAGGAAGCTAACAATATCCTTACCTGCTTCCAGATCGGTTTTAGGTACTTCGCGTTGAGGTACTCCCTCCATTACTTCCATTAACTCGTCTTCAGACAGCGCCAGTAATATTTCTGCCGTGTTTTTGTTGAAGAGTATAGAGGAGGCAGATACTGCGAATTTATATGCTTCTTCACCATGGATGAAGGTGGTTACTTCCTGTGCCAGCCTTTTTTGCAAAACACGTTTGCCTGTATCTTGTCTGTGTTCTTCAATCAATGCATCCACTTCTTCTTGTTCGAGGAAAGTGAATATTTTGATATAGCTTTCTGCGTCCACATCACTGGTATTGAACCAGAACTGATAAAACGTGTAAGGCGAAGTCCTTTTCGGGTCCAGCCATACGGTACCTTGTTCGGTTTTACCGAATTTGGTGCCATCTGCTTTTTTGATCAGCGGGCAGGTGAAGGCGAAGGCCTGGCCCTGTGCCTTGCGGCGGATCAGTTCCGTGCCGGTAACGATATTGCCCCATTGATCGGAGCCGCCCATCTGTAGTTTACAGTTTTTGGCGGTATACAGGTGAAAGAAGTCGTATCCCTGAATAAGCTGATAGGTAAATTCGGTGAAAGACATCCCGTTGTCGCCTTCGATTCTTTTTTTCACAGAATCTTTGGCCATCATATAGTTGACGGTGATGTGTTTACCCGTATCGCGGATAAAGTCGAGGAAGGAAATGTGTTGAAACCAATCGTAGTTATTCACCATTTCCGCCGCATTAGGTTTGGCAGGATCAAAATCCAGGAAGCGCTCCAGTTGTTTCCGGATACCATTCACATTTTTTTGAAGGGTTTCGTCGTCGAGCATTTTCCTTTCTTCTGCCTTGAATGAGGGGTCGCCTACCATACCGGTAGCGCCGCCTACTAACGCCAGGGGCTTATGTCCTGCCTTTTGCAGGTGCACCAGCAGCAGGATGGGTACCAGGCTACCGATGTGCAATGATTCTGCAGTAGGGTCGAAACCAATATAAGCGGTGGTCATTTCCTTTTGCAGTTGCTCGTCCGTGCCAGGCATCATATCCTGTAGCATACCCCGCCAGCGCAGTTCTTCTATCAGATTCATGATTCAATAACAATTTTTGCAAACCTACACAAAAATGTGGGAACAGGGGGTGTTTTAGCTGTAAACGACTGTTTTTTCGGCGGGTTGCGGAAATGCTGTATTTTTAACGCAGTCTGCCCCAGGCAGATGATTCACCTGGTTATATATTATTTCCAAAAAAATATTTGTTATGAAAAAAGGAGGATATTTTATCCTGATGTTATTACTGGTGGCCGGATCACTGTCTGCTCAGGACTGTGGCGGTTATTATTACCTGCTCAATAATGCGCAGGTGGAAATGACCATGTATGACGGCAGTAAGGCAGCCGTGGGCAAAACGGTGTATAAAGTCAGTAATGTTCATAAAGACGGCGCCGGTACCACTTCCGATTTCACTGCTACAGTGTATGATAAAACCAATCAGATGATTACCACCAGTGAAGGGCAGTTCAAATGCACCGGCGAAGGAATAGCAGTGGATATGAAAATGGGCATGCCTTCTATGTCGCAACTGAAAGACCTGAAGATGGAAGCGAAGACCACCAATGCTTTCCTGACTTATCCTGCCAATATGCAGGTAGGACAGGACCTGAAAGGAGGTACTTTTGAAATGGCCGGTAATTTGGGAGGTATGGATGTAGGCGTGGCGTATACGGTGAGTGACCGTAAAGTGGTGGGCAAGGAAAAAGTGATCACATCTGCTGGTAGCTGGGACTGCTACAAAATCAATTATCACCTGTCGTTTAAAATGCAGATGCTGGGAAATACGGTGCCGATGGACCTGACGGCGACGGAGTGGTTTGCGCCGGGTTTTGGTGCGGTGAAGACCGTATCCTATAATAATGGTAAAGAAGCCGGCAGTATGGAGATCACAGGGTTCAAAAAATAACAAAATCCGTAAATCAATAAATTCCTAAATGAAAAAGGCCTTGTATCACTACAAGGCCTTTTTTATTTACATCCTCCGGAGACACTTTACCAGGCTGTCGCGCCAGTAAGGTATCTGTATGCCGAAAGTAGTTTTGATCTTTTCTTTATTGAGTACACTGTATGCTGGTCTTGCGGCAGCCGTTTTGTATTTATCGGAGGTAACCGGCAACACCCTGGTGGTGGCAGCGGTGAGCTCCTTAATGGTAACGGCGAAGTCGTACCAGCTGGTAACACCTTCGTTGCTATAATGATATATGCCGCCGAGCGTAGCGTCGGGGTGGTTGGCTTTGTACTGTAGTATGTCCAGCAGGGCGGTGGCCAGGTCGCCCGCATAGGTAGGTGTACCGGCCTGGTCAAATACCACGCTCAGTTCTTCTCTTTCACGCATCAGTTCCTGCATCCGTTTTACGAAGTTGACGGCATATTCTGAGTATAGCCAGGAAGTGCGGACCACGATAGTATCGGGGTTGTAACCAACGGCTGCTGCTTCGCCACGGAGCTTGGAGGCGCCGTAGATGCTTTGCGGGTCTGTATCGTCTTCTTCGGTGTAAGGCACATTTTGTTTACCGCTGAAAACATAATCGGTGGAAATATGGATCAGTTGTGTATGGTGTTGCGCGCATACTTCCGCCAGTGCCAGGACAGCCTGGAAGTTGAGCAGAAAGGCGGTTTCTTCATCAGATTCTGCTTTGTCAACTGCCGTATAGGCGGCACAGTTAATACAGGCATCTATCTGGTTGGCGCCGAAATAGGTGGCCAGTGCTGCGTTGTCGGTGATATCCAGTTCAGTGGCGTCGGTAAAAACCAGGTTGAACTGTGGATAAGCTTCGCCGGCCTTCTTCAGGGATTGTCCCAGTTGGCCGTGTCCGCCGGTAATAAGAATGTTTTTCATGACAAATAGCTGCTGTTAAAACACAAAATTATGGGTCACATCTGCCAGTTTGGGCAACACCAGATCTTTTTCCGATACCAGTGCTTTGTCCAGGTCAATACCCCAATCAATGCCCAGGGCGGGATCATTATAGATAATTCCGCCTTCACTGCCTTTGTGATAAAAATTATCACATTTATACATCACTTCCGCTGTTTCGCTGATAACGGCATAGCCATGGGCAAATCCTTTGGGTACCAGGAGTTGCAGCTTATTGGCTGCACTCAGTTCTATGGTGTAGGATTTGCCATAGGTGGGAGATCCTTTACGGAGGTCTACTACTGCATCGATGATGCTGCCTTCCAATACCCTGATCAGTTTGGTCTGGGCATGGGGTTCCAGCTGATAGTGCAGGCCCCGCAGCACACCGTAGGTAGAACGGGCCTGGTTATCCTGTACAAAATTGTATTCCTGGCCGCCGGCGCGGAAGGTATTGGCATTATAGCTTTCGAAGAAATATCCGCGATGGTCTCCGAAGACGGTAGGTTCGTATATGACTAATCCGGGAAAACCGGTCTCTGAAAAAGGCATAGCTGGTAATTATCGCTTTTGATACTGCTCCTGGTAATAGTTTTGATAGTTGCCACTGGTAACATGTTGTAACCACTCTTCGTTGGAGAGGTACCAATCTACGGTTTTTTCCAGGCCTTCCTCAAACTGGAGGGAGGGTTCCCACCCCAGTTCCTTGTTCAGTTTGGAGGCATCGATGGCATAACGGAGATCGTGGCCCGCACGGTCTTTTACGAAGGTAATCAGCTGAGCGGAAGTGCCCTCAGGGCGGCCCAGTTTTTTATCCATGATACGGCATAACAGCTGTATCAAATCGATGTTTTTCCATTCGTTGAAGCCGCCAATATTGTAGGTTTCTCCAATTCTGCCTTTGTGGAAGATGGTATCAATAGCCCGGGCATGATCGTTTACATATAACCAGTCACGAACGTTTTCTCCCTTACCATATACAGGTACCGGCTTATTATTTTTGATGTTGTGGATAGCCAGCGGAATTAGTTTCTCCGGAAAATGATGGGACCCGTAGTTGTTGGAACAGTTGGAGATGATAGCCGGAAGGTGATACGTATGATGATAAGCCATCACAAAATGATCTGAGCTGGCTTTGGAGGCTGAATATGGCGACCGTGGATCATAGGCGGTGGTTTCATGAAAGAAACCTTCTGCGCCGAGAGAACCATACACTTCATCGGTAGATACATGGTAAAATAATTTATTGTCCATGTTGTCTTTCCAGTGTTTACGGGCAGTATTGAGCAATACAGCTGTTCCCATCACATTGGTTCTGATGAAAGCCAGCGGGTCCATAATTGAGCGGTCCACATGACTTTCAGCAGCCAAATGTATCACTCCATCAAACTGGTACTTCCCAAAAAGCTGATCAATGAAAGTTTCATCAGTAATATCTCCTTTTTCAAAAATATAATTCGGAAGATCTTTTACATCCAACAGATTCTCGAGGTTACCGGCGTAGGTCAGCGCATCAAGGTTCACGATCTGGTAATCTGGATATTTGGTAACAAATAGTCTGACTACATGTGAACCGATAAAACCTGCTCCGCCTGTAATAAGTATATTCCGTTTCATGGAATGATGAATAGTTTTTTATTTTAATAATGCCTGTTTAAAATATTCGTAGGTGATCCTTAAGCCTTCCTGTCTGCCCACTTTGGGTTCCCATCCCAGCAGGGTACGGGCCTTGGTAATATCCGGCTGCCGTTGTTTCGGATCGTCCTTCGGTAACGGATGGTAAACAATTTTCTGTTTGGTTCCGGTCAGTGCAATGACTTCTTCTGCAAACTGATTAAGGGTGATCTCTTCCGGATTGCCAATATTCACCGGCAGGTGATAGTCGCTCAGTAACAGGCGGTAAATGCCTTCTACGAGATCGTCTACATAACAGAAAGAACGGGTTTGTTTGCCATCGCCGAATACGGTGAGGTCCTGTCCATTCATCGCCTGGCTTAAAAATGCCGGTAAGGCGCGGCCATCATTGAGACGCATACGGGGACCGTAAGTGTTAAAGATACGTACGATCCTGGTTTCCACACCATGAAAATTATGATAAGCCATGGTAATGGACTCCAGGAATCTTTTGGCTTCGTCGTACACTCCCCTGGGGCCTACCGGGTTTACATTACCCCAGTATTCTTCCGTTTGTGGATGCACGTTAGGATCGCCATATACTTCGGAGGTGGAAGCTACCAGTATGCGGGCTTTCTTTTCCTTAGCCAGTCCCAGCAGGTTATGCGTTCCGAGTGATCCTACTTTCAGGGTCTGGATCGGCATTTTCAGGTAATCTATCGGGCTGGCCGGCGATGCGAAATTAAGAATGTAATCCAGTTTGCCGGGTACATGAACAAACTTGGTAACATCGTGGTGATAATACTCAAAATCTTGTAAGGGGAACAGATGTTCAATATTTTTGAGGTCACCAGTAAGAAGGTTGTCCATGGCAATCACATGAAAACCTTCTTTAATAAAGCGGTCGCACAGATGCGAGCCAAGAAAGCCGGCTGCGCCGGCTATCAGGATTCTCTTTTTTTCCATGTATTCAAGGTATGTTGTGATCTTTAAGCAATTGAAGGACGACCCACACTCTCATAATGATATCCCATTTCCTTCATCCGTGCTACTTCAAACAGATTGCGGCCATCGAAGATAGCTTTATTTTTCAGGGCGGTAGAAATTTTATGGAAATCCGGGGTCCTGAATACGCTCCACTCAGTGGCGATAATCAATGCATCGGCCTTTTCCAGGCAGGTATACTGATGTTCGGCATAGGTGATTTTATCGCCTACTATCTGTTTTACATTGGCCATGGCTTCAGGATCGAATACAGATACCGTAGCGCCGGCAGCCAGCAGGGCATCAATGATGTATAATGCCGGAGCTTCGCGGATGTCGTCTGTATTGGGTTTGAAAGCCAGGCCCCATAAGGCGAAATGTTTGCCCTTCAGGTCGTTATTAAAGTATGCAGCGATTTTAGGCAATAAAAACAGTTTCTGTTTTTCGTTGACATCCATCACGGCATTGAGTATACGGAAGTCGTATTGTACGTCTTCGGAGGACTTTACCAGGGCCTGTACGTCTTTCGGGAAACAGCTGCCACCGTAGCCAATACCGGGAAACAGGAAACGTTTACCGATACGGTCGTCGCTGCCAATGCCTCTGCGTACCATGTCCACATCCGCGCCCAGTTTCTCGCACAACACAGCGATCTCGTTCATAAAAGAGATCTTGGTGGCCAGGAAGGAATTGGCCGCGTATTTGGTCAGTTCGGCAGATTTTTCGTCCATGTAGATGACAGGGTTGCCTTGCCTTACAAACGGGGCATACAACTCACCCATTACTTTGCGGGCTCTGTCGGAATTGGTACCGATGACTACACGGTCCGGTTTCATGAAATCGTCTACTGCCACGCCTTCACGCAGGAATTCGGGGTTAGAAACCACGTCGAAAGCTGTTTTACAGTTCCGGGCGATGGCCGCGGTCACCTTTTCGGCGGTACCCACCGGAACGGTGCTTTTGTCAACGATCACCTTATAGTCGGTCATCAGATGCCCCAGTTGTTCTGCTACTTTCAGTACAAAAGAAAGGTCTGCGGAGCCGTCTGCGCCGGGAGGGGTGGGCAATGCCAGGAAAATAACTTCGGCATCACGGATACCATCTTCCAGGCTGGTGGTGAAAAATAAGCGTTGTTCCTTGAGGTTACGTTCAAACAGTTTTTCCAGTCCGGGTTCGTAAATAGTGATCTGGCCGGAAGATAGTTTCGCTACTTTGTTGGCGTCGATGTCTACGCAGGTAACTTCATTGCCTGTTTCTGCGAAACAGGTGCCGGTTACCAGTCCTACGTAACCGGTGCCTACTACTGTAATCTTCATGCTGGGAGATAATTTAGAAATGATTTGACAGAGTGAATAATGTGATCTAACTGATCTTTGTCCATTTCAGTGTGTATCGGCAAGGAAATAACCTTGGTGGTGAGGTCGTCGGTTACGGGTAAGTCAAAGGTAGCTCCGCCAAAATGCTCGAACATTTTCTGACGATGAGCCGGTACAGGATAATAAATCATGGCTGGCACCTGATGATCGGCCAGGTATTGTTGCAGCTTGTTCCTGTCTGCTCCATGTAACTGGATAGTATATTGATGAAACACATGATAGCTGTTGGCTGCACGATGTGGCGTGGTAATCTGCGGCATGTCGGCAAAAGCGGCGTCGTAGGCGTCTGCAACGGCTCTGCGGGCGTTGATATATTCGTCGAGCAACGGCAGTTTAATGCGTAAAACCGCTGCCTGAACAGAATCCAGGCGGGAATTAACACCCACTACATCATGATAATAACGGGCTGACTGGCCGTGGTTGGCTACCATCCTGATTTTGGCTGCCAGTGCGTCGTCGTTGGTGAACAAAGCGCCACCATCGCCATAACATCCCAGGTTTTTGGAAGGGAAGAAGGAAGTACAGCCGATATGACCAATAGCACCTGCTTTTTTCACGCTGCCATCAGCAAAGGTGTAGTTACCACCGATGGCCTGGGCATTATCTTCAATAACATAGAGATTATGTTTGGCGGCAACAGCCATCAGCGGCTCCATGTCAGCTACATGACCATAGAGATGCACAGGCACGATAGCTTTGGTTTTAGGCGTAATAGCTTTTTCCACGGCGGCTACGTCCAGGCAGTAAGTCTGCGGGTCTACGTCCACAAACACCGGCTTTAGCTGTAGCAGCGCTATCACTTCGGCTGTCGCGATAAATGTAAAAGATGGTGTAATCACTTCGTCCCCCGGCTGCAAATCCAGTGCCATCATAGCGATTTGTAAGGCATCGGTGCCGTTGGCGCAGGGTATTACGTGCTTGATGTCCAGGTACTGTTGCAGTTCTTCCGCAAATTTCTGTACGGCTCCGCCATTAATAAAAGCGGCACTTTCCAATACTTCCTGGATGGCAGCATCCACTTGCGGTTTAATCTTCGTGTACTGGCGTTTCAAGTCAACCATCTGAATAGGCACCATATAATATGTATATTTTTATTTTGTTTAAAGTGTGCAAATTTACAAATTTTGGGAATGGGTGAGGATTATCTTTGCAGGACGATTAAATTTCAGTAAAAGTACGCAGACGGATGTTAGCAAGGGCAATTTACAATACAGGTATCCGCTTATACCGGGCGGGTGTAGGCCTGGCAGCCATGGGCGGCAAAAAGAAGGCATCTTTATGGCTAAAAGGCCGTCAACACTGGCGTTCCAGGATGAAACAGGCGGGTATAGGCCAACACCGGCTGATCTGGGTGCATGCTGCTTCGCTGGGTGAGTTTGAACAAGGCCGCCCCGTACTGGAGGCGCTTCGCCGGCAATACCCTGCATATAAAATTTTGTTAACATTTTTTTCCCCCTCGGGCTACGAGGTAAGAAAGGACTATCCGGGCGCCGATTACGTATGTTACCTGCCATTGGATACCCGCCGTAATGCGCGCGATTTTATGGATATTGCCCGGCCCCACCTGGCTATCTTCATTAAATACGAGTTCTGGTATCATTTCCTCACGGAACTGTATACACGAAAAATACCGGTGTTGCTGGTATCCGGCATTTTCCGGGAAAGCCAGTCTTTTTTTAAAGGCTATGGCGGCATGTTCCGCCGCCTGTTGCAACAGCTGACCCACGTCTTTGTACAAAATGAAAGCTCCCTGCGCCTGTTGCAGGGCATCGGTATACAAACGGCCAGCGTAAGCGGTGATACGCGGTTTGACCGGGTAGCGGCGCTGCTGACGGAACAGGCTTCGTTGCCATTAGCAGCACAGTTTGCGGGCAACAGCCGGTTACTGGTGGCTGGCAGCACCTGGCCGGAAGATGAACAGCTGCTTGCTTCCTGGTGGAAACAAACCCGGCGGGAGGGACTGAAACTGGTTCTGGCGCCCCACGAAATCCAGGAATCACATATCCGGCAAATACAGGGACTGTTCCCGGAAGCGGTTACCTGGTCGGCCCTGAAAACCGGCGCTACGGCTTCTGACGTACTGATCATTGATAATGTGGGTATGCTCACTACCCTGTACCGTTATGCCCATATTGCTTATGTAGGCGGCGGTTTCGGGAAAGATGGTATTCATAATGTGCTGGAACCGGCGGTATACAGCAAACCGGTGATCATCGGACCGGAATACAGTAAATACTTTGAAGCGGTAGAACTGGTATCGCAGAAAGGCGCGCTGGTGGTATCGGGATTGTCTAACCTGGAAGACTATATGAAACGGCTATTGCAGGAGCCTGCTTTTTACGCAGAAACGGCTGCTATAGCCGGAAACTATGTCCAGGCCAACAAAGGGGCTACCGGTAAAATCCTGGAATATATTCAGGAAAAACGTTTTCTGAGCAAAGAATAGAAATGTTGTACCAGGTGATGATCATCCTGCCATCCCTGAATAATCTTAATTTCCCGCTGTATCCAATAATCTGCTTCCTGCAGGGTATTGCATTCATTGATGGTTTTTACGGAGCGCTCATAGAGATCTGTGTCCCCGCGGAACAGTTCCTGGATGAACTGGTATTTGTCGTTGATACCGATGGCGGCGCGCAGGTCTTTGACGGGCATATCTCCCAGTTTCTGGGCTACTTCCGTTTGTTGCTGCCGTAGCCGGTCGTTGAGGGAAAGGCCGCTATGATTGCCTACCAGCTCGTTCAGGTCCTTGCGGATACCATTGGTATCTGGTGTGGCAGGGTGTTTCGCCGGAGCGGGAGCCGGTGCTGATACTGCTGCCGGAAGGTCCGGTTGATCAAACAGGGTAGCCGGTGCCGGTGTTTTTTCCTTCGGTTTCTCTTTCTCTTTCTCTATGGGAACAGGGTTGCTGAAGACAGGCTCCTGTAATGGTTCATGTGTGGGCGGCGGCGGGGAAGCAGCTGCCAGTGTGGGAATGGGCTGTGCGGTGATAACCGGTTCCGGTTTGGCCGGAATAGGATCTGCTGCTACAGCGGATTGTGGATAACCTGCGGCCTGTACTTCCGGTTTATCTGCCGGTAATGTTGTAGTTTGCGCTGCGGTTGTTGAAGGAGGTGATATCATAGGCGCGCGCATGGGCATGATCACGGCGATATGCTGTCTGTCCTGCTTCTCTTGTTGTTGCTGTTGTTTGTTTCGCACATACAACACTTCCGCCTGCAATAACTGTACATAGTAAGATATCGCCTGCAGGTCTGCACCGGAATTTTTCAATTCCTGTAACTTCTCAATTAATGCATTTATTTTTTCCATGCCTTAATTGTTAACGCTTGGTGATAGGAAATATTTTATTTGTATAAAATTAGCGTATTTTAATTAATTAATAATCAAAATAATACAATATGTTTATTGAACCTTCTCTTGCAGGAGGACGGAGGGGCTGGATCGAGGTAATTTGCGGCTCTATGTTCTCGGGAAAAACCGAAGAGCTGATCCGCCGCCTGAAACGTGCCCGTATTGCCAACTTAAAGGTGGAGATCTATAAACCGGTGATAGATACACGTTATGATGAAGGCAGCATTGTATCCCACGATGAAAATAAGATTGTTTCCACCCCCATTGAAAATTCACAGCAAATCCTGTTACTGGCGCAAGGTGTAGACGTAATAGGCATAGATGAGGCCCAGTTTTTTGACGCGGAACTGCCTTCTGTCTGCGATCAGCTGGCCCTGCGGGGTATCCGGGTGATTGTAGCGGGGCTTGATATGGATTATACCGCTAAGCCCTTCGGGCAGATGCCTTTTATGCTGGCCAAAGCCGATTATATCACTAAACTCCACGCCATCTGCGTATGCTGTGGCAATATTGCCAACTATTCCTTCCGTAAATCACCGGAAAAAGAAACGTTGCTGCTGGGGGAAAAAGATTTATACGAACCCCGCTGCCGCCATTGTTATTACGAGGTAGAATAATAAAACAACGAGGCCAACCGGAAAGGTTGGCCTCGTTGTTTATGGAATATGATCACCGGTTATTATGATACCGTTTGTTTTACTTTAAAAGTGAATTTTTTCTGGGTGAGATAACTGAAGATGACCACCAGCGCGGTAGTACAGATTTTACCCACGGTAGGATAGAAGTGCAGCCTGTCTACAAACAACTTCATCAGGAAGTAGTTGAGCAGAATACAAATGCCTACCAGCACAAAATACCGGAACAACTGTACACGGCCCCGGAGGTTGGATTCCGAAAATACCACGTATTTACTGAGTAGAAAACCTGTAGGGAAAGTAACGGCCATCGACATAAACAGGGCCGCGATGTGCGCACTGATATCCAGGAACGGCAGGTGGATCATCTCTTTGTTGAGCACAAAATTGTAGCATATAAAATACAAAAAGATATCCATAGCCGTATTCCCGCCACCACAGGCCAGATAGCGGAATGTTTGCCGGGGCATTACCCGGGCAAACGGCTGGTAGAAGAAGTCGATGATTTGTAGAATGATCCTGCGTAACATGTTAAAAACTTCGCGAAGTTAGTCGTTTTCAGATTTTTCGGAACCTATTTAAACTTATCTTAACATATTTCTTTTTTTCCAGGCAGATGGAGGCTGTTTTTCATTACCGGTCACTGGTTGTAAAGCTACGCTTTGTTGCTGCCACACTTGTGCAGCCAGTATGGCTGCCAGCTTATCTATGTCCGGACGCTCTGCCAGCAAGGCTTGCGGCGTATAATATTTATTGATAAAGTTGGTATCAAAACGGCCTTCTATAAACGCAGGTTGTTGCAGGGCCCAGTGTCCGAAGGGCAGGGTAGTACGGATACCTTTCACCTGGTATTCTTCGATGGCGCGGATCAGCCGGTAGCGGGCTTCTTCGCGGGTGCTGCCCCAGGTAATGAGTTTGGCGATCATCGGATCATAGAAAATCGGGATGTTCATCCCCTGTTCGTAGCCGTCATCTACACGTACGCCGTAGCCCTGCGGACGGATATACGTTTCCAGGCAGCCGGTATCCGGCAGGAAGTTATTGGCCGGGTCTTCGGCGCATATACGCAGTTCTATCGCATGTCCGTTGATGGTAAGATCTTCCTGGGCAAACGATAGTTTTTCACCCCGGGCGATCCGTATCTGTTCCTTTACCAGGTCCAGTCCCGTGATCAGCTCCGTTACTGGATGTTCTACCTGTAAACGGGTGTTCATCTCCAGGAAATAGAAGTTCAGCTGCTCATCTACCAGGAATTCCACGGTACCGGCGCCATAATAATTACAGGCTTTGGCCACATCTACGGCACATTTGCCCATAGCGGCCCGGATAGCGGGCGTTAGTATGGAAGATGGCGCTTCTTCGATCAGTTTCTGGTGACGGCGCTGGATAGAGCATTCCCGTTCAAACAGGTATACGCAGTTGCCATGCTGGTCGCCCAGGATCTGTATTTCGATATGGCGGGGAGCGCCCACATATTTTTCAATGAAAACGGCATCATCGCCGAAGGCGCTAAGGGCCTCACTTTTAGCCAGGCGGATCTGTTCTTCCAGTTCTTCGGGAACATTGACAACCCGCATACCTTTACCACCACCACCGGCGGAAGCTTTGATCAGAATAGGGAAACCGGTTTTTTTCACCACTTCCCGGGCTTCTTCCACACTGCGAAGCGGTGTTTCGGTACCGGGTACCATGGGTACGCCGAATTTTTGCGCGGCCTGTTTGGCGGCCAGTTTGCTGCCCATAACTTCAATAGAGGCGGCAGCAGGCCCGATAAAAGTGATACCGGCATCAGTCACCTGTTGGGCGAATCGTGCATTCTCACTTAAAAACCCGTAGCCCGGATGAATGCCGTCAGCGCCCCTTTCTTTGGCTACCGCAATGATTTTTTCTCCCAGCAGATACGATTGGCTGGATGGTGCAGGCCCGATGCACACGGCTTCGTCGGCATACTGCACAAAAGGCATGGTGCGGTCAGCTTCTGAATAAACGGCTACTGTCTTTATTCCCATCTCACGGGCAGAACGCATAATACGTAAGGCTATTTCTCCACGATTGGCTACCAGGATCTTTTTCATGCAAAATTTTTAACAAGCAGCTAATATAAGGAATCAATTACGAATGGAGAATTACGAATGACGAATGAAGGGGACTCGATGGAGCAGTCAATTAGCAGATGGCTCATAAAGCAGCCTTAAATTCGTCATTCGTAATTCCTAATTCGTAATTTCGCGCTCAAATGAAAAGTACCATCCATCAAATATATACCCTGGTCCGTAAGGACCTGGTGCTGGAACTGCGGCAACAATACGCCTTTTACGGGGTGTTGCTCTATATCATTTCCACCGTTTTTGTGATCAACCTGATGATGGGAAAACCGGATGATAAACTGTGGAACGCCCTTTTCTGGGTGATACAGCTGTTTGTAGCGGTAAACGCCATTGCCAAAAGTTTTATGCAGGAAAACAGGGGACGGCTCTTATATTTTTACTCACTCACTTCTCCCAGGGCTTTCATAGCGGCCAAGCTGATCTATAATGTTATCCTGATGATGCTGATGAGCCTGATCGCGCTGGTATGCAGCTTTATGTTCCTGGGCAACCCGCTGAACAATACCGGCTATTTCGTTGGCATTGTATTGCTGGGTGGCACCAGCCTGAGCCTGTTATTTACCGTACTGGCGGCTATTGCGGCACAGGCCAACCATAACGCTGCCCTGATGGCGGTAATGGGCTTTCCGCTGATGATGCCCATGCTGATGCTGCTGGCCAACGTGTCCTTGTCGGCTTTTGTGACAGTATACCAACCGGGCCTGCCTAAAATGTTTTTCCTGCTGGGAGGGATGGACCTCCTCACTATCGCCCTCACCATGGTGCTCTTCCCGTTTTTGTGGAAGGACTGATTTTCGAAATATCGAACATTTCTGCTACTTATATAAACGGATTTTAACGGGTAATTCAGGATTTTGGATAAACTTAAAATCGCGTAAAATCTTTGCGATTAAGGATAAAACGTGTAGGTTTGCCCCGGAATATTGCTGTTAAAAATGGCCAGACATTGGTGGAAAGCATTAGCGATACTGCTTCTGATTTATGTAATTATCGCCGGGTTCACTATTAAAATACCAATTATAGGAACCAATGGACAATCATCCCGTGGATTGTTTTTTCATGTGCCAATGTGGATATGTATGTATACCATGTTCACCATCTCCGTCGTTAACTCCCTCCTTTACCTGTCAAAATATGATCTGAGAAGAGACGTATATGCCTCCAGTGCAGCACGGGTAGGCGCCTTTTTTGGCGTGCTGGGGTTTGCGACCGGTTCCCTCTGGGCTACCTATACCTGGGGAGGCACCCTCACAGACGACCCTAAACAAATGTGCACGGCCATCGCCATCCTTATTTACCTGGCTTACCTGGTACTGCGCATCTCCATTCATGATATTGACAAAAGAGCCCGTATCTCTGCGGTGTTCAACATTTTTGCCTTTGCCCTGCTCATCCCGCTGACTTATATTATCCCCCGCATGGTGGACTCCCTTCACCCGGGAAGCGCTACCACGCCCGGATTTGCTTCGAAAGACACGGACGGCGGCATGAAAATGGTACTGTACCCGGCCTTCATCGGCTGGACGCTCCTCAGTGTATGGATCTATACACTCGTAGTCCGGTATAAAAAACTTGAGCTTAAAAATATTTTTAAATGATCAATAAAGCGTTTTCATTCTGCCTGACAATCACCCTCCTGCTGGTGTCGGTCCTGGCAAATGCACAACAACAGGATACAGAGTCAGGGGCCGTAAATCAGTTCTTCCGCAGCAATAACAAAATATATGTGATCGTCGGTGTGTTGTTGATCATCTTCCTGGGTATTGTTCTCTTCCTCATTAACCTGGACAGAAAGATCAGCAAGTTGGAGCAGCGGGATAAAAAATAATCCGTGATAATCTAATCGTTATACCAAAACAATACATATTATGTCGCAAGATCAGCATTATAGCTTTTTCCAGAGCGTGGAAAAAAGTTTCGACAAAGCCGCTGTATTCACCAAATGGGATAAAGGTATCCTGGAGCAGATCAAAGCCTGTAACGCCGTTTACCAGATCAAATTTCCGGTAAGAATAGGCGATGGTGTACAGGTAATTGAAGCTTACCGGGTACAGCACTCCCATCACAAACTGCCCTGTAAAGGTGGTATCCGCTTCAGCGATGAAGTAAACCAGGATGAGGTGATGGCCCTGGCTTCCCTGATGACCTACAAATGCGCGATCGTAAACGTGCCCTTTGGTGGCGCCAAAGGTGGTATCAAAATTAATCCCCGCAACTATACTCCCTTCCAGCTGGAAGCAATTACCCGCCGTTATACCGCTGAACTGGTAAAGAAAAACTTTATCGGCCCCGGTACCGACGTTCCGGCTCCTGACTATGGTACCGGTGAAAGAGAAATGAGCTGGATACTGGATACTTACATGAGTCTCCGCCCGGGTGAAATTGACGGCTACGGCTGCGTTACCGGTAAACCGGTATCCCAGGGCGGCGTACGCGGACGTACTGAAGCTACAGGCCTCGGTGTGTTCTACGGCCTGCGTGAGCTGTGCAACATCAAGGAAGATATGGAACGCCTCGGCCTTACTACCGGCATCGAAGGTAAACGTGTGGTGGTACAAGGTATGGGTAACGTAGGTTATCATGCTGCCAAATACTTCCACGAAGCAGGTGCTAAAGTAATCTGCCTCATCGAATGGGATGGCGCCATCTTCAACGAAAATGGCCTCGATCCTGATGCAGTACAGAAACATAAAAAAGAAACCGGCTCTATCATCAACTTCCCGGGTTCTGCCAACCTGAATAAAAATACGGACGGTCTGGAACTGGAATGCGAAATCCTGATCCCTGCCGCGCTCGAAAACGTGATCGATAAACACAACGCTCCTAATGTAAAGGCTAAGATCATCGGTGAAGCCGCCAACGGCCCGCTCACGCCGGAAGCTGATGAAATCCTGAACAAAAAAGGCGTTATCGTAGTGCCGGACATGTTCCTGAACGCCGGCGGTGTAACCGTTTCTTACTTCGAATGGCTGAAAAATCTGAGCCACGTGCGTTATGGCCGTCTGGGCAAACGTTTCGATGAAAACATGAATATTCACATTCTGCAAACCATCGAAGACCTGACCGGTAAAAAAGTATCTGAAAAAGAAAGGAAATTCATCGGTCATGGCGCCGACGAAGTAGATCTGGTGTACTCCGGTCTCGAAGAAACCATGCACGCTGCCCTTCACGAGGTGCGCGACGTAATGATGGCCAATCCGCAGATCCACGATATGCGTACAGCCGCTTATGTGGTAGCGATTAACAAGGTGGGTGCCGCTTACGAGCAACTGGGTATCTTCCCTTGATCATTTAGGGATTTAGTTATTTTTGAATTTAGCTATTTAAAATGCAGCGGAGATCTTAGCGGTCTTCGCTGTTTTTTATTCATAGAGGAACCCTCAATAATTAAATATCAAAATAACTAAATATCAAAATACAGGGAGGGCATCGAGAAACAGCCATTGCCTCGATTCAGCGTTGTGAGTGCAGCAGAAGGTATGGGTACCATTGGTCATCACCAGGTAGGTAGCCGGAATGACCATATTATAACGGACTACCTGTTCCAGCGTTTGCTGGCTGATAGGAACATTCATCTCCTTACATTCTATCAGCATCCAGGGTTCCATCTGCCGGTTATACACCACGATATCGAAACGTTTTTTCAGCTCCCCGAGCATAATCTCTTTCTCAATTCCGATCAGGGAAGCAGGGTACCCCATGGATTTTACGAGGTAGTTGAGGAAATTTTGTCTTACCCACTCTTCTGGTGTAAGGCGTACATACTTTTTCCGGTAACGGTCAAAGATCAGTTCTTTATCCTGCTCCTTGCTGATCCTGAAATCCGGTGGTGGAAAGTGAATGGTGATCAATACTGTATTATTTATGCCATTACGAAGATAGGAGGATAATATGGAGAATACCGAATAAAACCTTATATTTGCGTGTCAAAAGGCTATGAAGACAAAAGAAGAAATTGTAGCTAATTGGCTTCCCCGCTACACTGGTGAAAAGCTGGACCGCTTCGGGTCCCACATCCTCCTCACCAATTTCAGTAACTACCTGACCATGTTTGCCGAATGGAACAACGTTGAAATTATCGGCGCAGGTAAACCGATGCAGTGCGCTACTGCCGGCGATATTACCATTATTAATTTCGGTATGGGCAGCCCTGGTGCGGCCACCGTCATGGACCTGCTGAGTGCTATTCACCCCAAAGCAGTATTGTTCCTGGGTAAATGCGGCGGTCTGAAAAAGAAAAACGCCATCGGCGACCTGATACTGCCCATCGCGGCAATACGGGGCGAAGGTACCTCCAACGACTATTTCCCGGCTGAAGTACCTGCACTGCCGGCATTTGCGCTGCAAAAGGCTATCTCCACCACCATCCGTGAACTGGGCCACGATTACTGGACCGGCACCTGCTACACTACCAACCGCCGGGTATGGGAACATGATGCGGAATTCAAACAATACCTGGAACGCGTAAGAGCTATGGCGGTGGACATGGAAACGGCCACTATCTTCTCTGTGGGCTTCTTCAACAAAATCCCTACCGGCGCCCTGCTGCTCGTTTCCGACCAGCCCATGATACCGGAAGGCGTTAAAACAGAAGAAAGCGACAAAAAGGTAACTACCAAATATGTGGAACGCCACCTGCAAATTGGTATTGAATCCCTGCAGAAACTGATCGACAGCCACCAAACGGTGAAGCACCTGCGTTTTTAGAATTGTTGTATCTTCCGGGCATGCATGCAACCCGCCTGGAAATACAAGATATGGAAGTTACCTTCCACGCACATGATACCATTGTTACGGCTGTCAACCACCTGAACCTGTCTATAGGCAAGGGGGAGATTATTGGAGTAGTAGGGGAATCCGGTTCCGGTAAATCGGTGACCTCTCTTTCCGTGATGCGCCTGATACAGGCGCCCGGAAAAATCTCCCACGGAAAAATCCTCTACCATCATGCCGATGGACAGGTGACAGACCTGGCTCAACTCCCTGATACGGCCATGCGGGCTTACCGTGGCAACGAAATTGCCATGATCTTCCAGGAGCCTATGACCTCCCTCAATCCTTTACATACCTGTGGCGCCCAGGTCACAGAAGCTATCCGGCTGCACAAGGGTATCCCACAGCGGGAAGCCCGTGAGCAGGCGAAAGCGCTGTTTGCCCGGGTAAAACTGCCCGATCCGGCTGCCATCATGAACCGTTACCCGCATGAACTGTCCGGCGGACAAAAACAACGCGTCATGATTGCCATGGCTATTTCCTGCGAACCCCGCCTGCTGATTGCCGATGAACCTACTACGGCACTGGATGTAACGGTGCAAAAGGCCATCCTGGAACTGCTGAAAGAGCTGCAGCAACAAATGGATATGAGCGTGCTGTTTATTACGCACGACCTGGGTGTGGTGGCGGAACTGGCGGAAAGGGTAGTAGTGATGTACAAAGGTAATATCGTGGAAGAAGGTCCGGTACGGCAGGTATTTCAGCATCCGCAGCATCCTTATACAAAAGGGTTGCTTGCCTGCAGGCCCCCGTTAAACAAGCGCCTGTCGCGGTTGCCGGTTACCCGTGATTTTATGGAGACCGATGCCAGCGGACAAATACATGAAAAAGCAGGCGCCGTCGCAGATGTGGTGAACCGGCTGGTTGTCAGCGACAGCGAGGTGAAAGCCCGGCAAGCCTTGCTGGCTGGTAATCCGCCGTTGCTGGAAGTACATGGGCTGCAGACCTGGTTTCCCGTGAAAAAAAGTTTTACCGGCAAAGTGCTGCAATGGTACAAAGCGGTGGATGATGTGAGCTTTACCGTTAACAGTGGTGAAACGCTGGGACTGGTAGGTGAGTCGGGCTGTGGTAAAACTACCTTAGGAAGATCTCTTTTACGGTTGATAGAACCAACCGGTGGAAGTATTGTTTATAAAGGGCAGGACCTGCGTAGCCTGTCCCCCGCAGGTATGCGGGCGCTGCGGAAAGATATGCAGCTGATTTTCCAGGACCCGTATGCTTCCCTGAACCCGCGGAAGTCCATCGGATCGGCTATCCTGGAGCCCATGCAGGTGCATGGCCTGTATGGCAACGAAAAGGCGCAGCGGGAAAAAGTACAGGAGTTGCTGGAGAAGGTGAACCTGTCGCCGGAGCATGTAAACCGTTATCCGCATGAGTTTTCCGGCGGGCAACGGCAGCGGGTGGTGATAGCCCGGGCGTTGGCGGTAAACCCTTCCTTCATTATCTGTGATGAATCGGTGGCAGCATTGGATGTAAGCGTACAGGCGCAGGTGCTCAACCTGCTGATCCGGTTGCGGGAGGAGTTTGGTTTCAGCTGTATTTTTATCTCCCATGATTTGTCGGTGGTCCGTTTTATCAGCGACCGGATGATGGTGATGCAGAAAGGGAAGATAGTGGAGATGGGGCAGGCGGATGCCGTATATAATCATCCGCAGCATCCATACACACAACAGCTGATTGCAGTTATACCTAAAGGAATGTAATACATATATAGCTGGTTATTATACTTATATCTCATTTTTTTGATGGAATAGGGAATAATCAGTACCTTTGCACCCACTAAAAATTTCTTATTCATACCGTAATATGAAACTATCACAGTTCAAATTCGATCTCCCTTTAAACCTGATCGCACAGCACCCTTCCAAGACAAGAGATGAATCACGCTTAATGGTGGTAAATCGCACTACCGGAAAAATTGAACACAAGGTATTCAAGGATATCCTGGGTTATTTCAATGACAAGGATGTGATGATTGTGAACAACACCAAGGTGTTTCCGGCAAGGTTGTATGGCCGTAAGGAGAAAACGGGAGCAAAAATTGAGGTATTCCTGCTGCGTGAGCTGAACAAGCAAAATCGCCTGTGGGACGTAATTGTTGACCCGGCGCGTAAAATCCGTGTAGGTAACAAATTGTATTTTGGTGATGACGAATCACTGGTGGCAGAAGTAATTGATAATACCACTTCCAGAGGCCGTACCATCCGTTTCTTATTTGAGGGCAATGATGAAGAGTTCAAACAGGTGTTGGATACCCTGGGTGAAACGCCGCTGCCAAAATATATCAAACGTAAACCGGAAGAGGAAGACAAGGAGCGTTATCAAACGGTGTATGCCAAGTATGAAGGCGCTGTAGCGGCTCCTACTGCTGGTTTGCACTTCAGCCGTGAGCTGATCAAACGCCTGGAAATTAAAGGGGTGAAATTTGCAGAAGTAACGCTGCACACCGGTTTGGGTACTTTCCGTCCGATTGAAGTGGAAGATCTGAGCAAACACAAGATGGATGCTGAATATTTCCACATTGAGGAACATGCCGTGAAAGTGGTGAACAAAGCGAAGGAAGAAAACCGCAGGATCTGCGCTATTGGTACTACTTCCGTACGTGCCGTAGAATCTTCCGTGACTGCGCAGAACCTCCTGAAAGCGGCAGAAGGCTGGACCAACACCTTTATCCACCCGCCGTATGAATTTGCTATTCCGAATGCGCTGGTAACCAACTTCCACCTGCCGAAAACAAGTCTGCTGATCATGACTTGCGCCTTTGCAGGATATGACCTGATCATGGAAGCTTACCAACAGGCCATCAAAGAGAAATACCGTTTCTTCAGCTATGGTGATGCCATGCTGATTATCTGATAACAACGGCTAACAAGTTAACAGTGGATGCCTGAGAGAAGAGTGATTGAAATGCATATTTCGCACTGGTCTTCCCTCAGGCATTCGCGATTTTTACAGGGTAGTACGAATACCTTTTATGGGCAATAGAAAAAAAACAGCCATCATTGTAGCAGGCGGCTCCGGCTCCCGGATGCAGAGCGCCATACCCAAACAGTTTATGGACCTGGCGGGAAAGCCGGTGTTATATCATACCATTACTGCTTTTACTGCTGCTTATCCGGATATGGAGATTGTGCTGGTGTTACCGGAGCAGCATATCAGTTTTGCCAATAACCTGTTGCAGGCTTTTGATACTATTCCGGCCATTACGCTGGTGAAGGGCGGGGAAACCCGCTTTCATTCCGTGAAGAACGGGCTGCAGCAGGTAAAGGGTGATGGCGTGGTGTTTGTGCATGACGGGGTGCGTCCGCTGGTGTCGCCGGCGTTGGTCCGTACCTGTTATGAAGCTGCATTCAGCCATGGCAGTGCTATTCCGGTGATTGATATGAAAGATAGTATCCGGGAGGTAACCGGGGAGGAGAACAGGGCGGTGGACCGGGGGCGTTTCCGTATTGTGCAGACGCCGCAGACTTTTGTGTCATCGTTGATATTACCGGCTTTTGAGCAGCCTTATGATCCGTTGTTTACGGATGAAGCTACCGTAGTAGAGCATTATGGACATTTTATACACCTGGTGCAGGGGGAGGAGTCGAACCTGAAGATCACGAAGCCGTTGGATTTGGTGATGGCGAAGGCTTTCCTGGATTTACGCGGTTAGTTCACGCAAAGTATTTTAAGGAGCAAAGAGCGCAAAGATTATTGAAGCGGGTATAAGAAAGCAAAGGAGTCTCGCAAAGGTTACATAAGTGAGCAAAGAAAGCAAAGGAGCGAGGATCAACATTTGATCTTCGCTCCTTTGCTTTCTTATAAAAACATAATAAAAAACCTTTGGCTCTTTGCTCTTTTGCGCGCTTTGCGTGAACTACGCTTTCGCTGTTTCGTTCAGGCTTTTGTTGATTTTTTGCAGGATCTGATGAGCTACGTCCAGTGCCTGCAAGCCGTCGATCGCGTTTACGGCTACGGGTTTGTTCTGGAGAATAGCGTCGCGGAAGAGTTCCAGTTCCATACGGATGGCGTTGGATTGTTTTACCTCCGGGTTATCGATCGCGATGGTTTTTTTGCCGCTGTTGGTTTCGATATCGAGGGTGAAGAGGCCTTCGTCTTCCGGTGTTTTCAGTTTGATGATTTCTGATTTTTTGTCCAGGAAATCGATTCCGATATAGGCATCTTTCTGGAAGAGGCGCATTTTGCGCATTTTTTTCAGGGAGATGCGGCTGGAGGTGAGGTTAGCCACGCAGCCGTTATGGAATTCGATGCGTACGTTAGCGATATCCGGGGTATCGCTCATAACGGCTACGCCGCTGGCGGATATACGGCTGACGGTAGATTTTACGATGCTGAGTACGATGTCGATATCGTGGATCATGAGATCGAGGATAACGCTTACATCTGTACCGCGCGGGTTAAATTCCGCGAGGCGGTGTACTTCGATGAACATGGGCTTCAGGTCGTAGCCTTTCAGTGCGAGGAAGGCTGGATTGAAGCGTTCCACATGGCCTACCTGGAATTTGATATTGGCTTCATCCACCAGTTTAACCAGTGTTTTAGCTTCTTCCATGGTGTTGGTCATGGGTTTCTCCACGAAGATATGTTTACCGTTACGGATGGCCAGTTCACATAGTTTGAAGTGGAGGGTGGTTGGCGCCACGATGTCGATGGCATCTACGGCCATGATCAGATCTTCCGGTGCGGTGTAGCGGGCGATATTATATTGCGAGGCTACGCTGGCGGCGTTGGCATCGCTGGGATCATAGAAGCCTACTACTTCCACATCTTTCATGGTTGAAAGTTGGGAGAGGTGAATTTTACCCAGGTGTCCTACCCCAAAGATTCCTATTTTGAGCATATTGGATCGTAATAAATAAATGCGAAAGTAAATACATTTGGTTATTTTTTGATTTTTATATCACGCCTTCTTCCACGAGGCTGCAGTAGCCGCATTCCGACACGATAATATGGTCCAGTACATCGATGTCGAAGAGTTGTCCCATTTCTTTTATTTTTTGGGTGATCCGGATATCGGCGTGGCTGGGGCGCAGGCTGCCGGAGGGGTGATTATGGCAAAGGAGTAATTTACAGGCCTGGGCATCGAGGGCTTCGCGGAAGATGATGCGGGTGTCTACGATGGTGCTGGTCATGCCGCCGGTGCTGATACAGCGGTAGTGGAGTACTTTATTGGCCTGGTTGAGGAACATTACGTAGAAGGCTTCACAGGAGAGGTCGGCCAGGATGGGTTTAAAGAACAGGGCTGCATCTGAACCGGCCCGGATGACGGTTTTTTTATGAATGGGGCTTGCCTGCCTGCGCCGGGCCAGTTCCATGGCTGCCAGGACGGTAACGGTTTTGGCGATGCCCATACCCCGGAGTTTTCGCAGTTTGCGGACGCTGATCCTGCCCAGTTCCGGTAAGTTATAATGGGCCAGTTGCAGCACTTCCCGTGCGAGGTCCAGTGCGGATTTGTTTTTATGGCCGGTATGGAGCAAAATGGCCAGTAATTCGGTGTCTGTGAGGGCGGCTGCGCCACGTTGCAGCATTTTTTCCCGGGGTTTTTCGGCATCCGCCCAATTACGGATAGCCACGTGGGGTTGTGGTTTCGGGCTAACAAACATACTTCATTGCATTTCTTCAAATATCGGAAATATCTCCTGGAAAAAATTCCCCCTCCTGCTTTTTCTTCTCTTGAAAAACTACGTAAAAAGCGATATAATCATCTAGCTATATTAATTTTATATTAAATGATTTATTATAATTTGATTTTTGATCGAAAAATAATCACGCCGGTAGCCCTAAAAAATCATTAGTTTTGCCACCTCTTTTCTACTACTAGTATTTAGTATGCAACCTTCAGTAAAAATCTTCACAGGCAACAGTAATCCGGCGTTGGCTGAGAAAATTGCCAAAAGATACGGCAACGGACTCAACGCCCTCGGTAAATTAAAAATTCAGAAGTTCAGTGATGGCGAGTTTCAGCCCGTTTTCCTGGAAAGTATCCGTGGTGACTATGTTTTCCTGGTGCAAGGCACCAACGCCCCGTCAGACAACCTGATGGAGCTGTTGCTGATGATTGACGCGGCCAAACGCGCATCGGCGGGGTATATCACGGCGGTAATTCCTTATTTCGGGTTTGCCCGTCAGGACCGGAAAGACAAGCCCAGGGTAGCCATCGGGTCTAAACTGGTAGCGAATTTGCTCACTTCTGCGGGTGCTAACAGGGTGATTACCATGGACTTACACGCTCCGCAGATCCAGGGTTTCTTTGATATCCCGGTAGATCACCTGGATAGTTCTGCTATTTTTATTCCCTATATTGAGCAATTAAAGCTGGAAAATCTTACCTTTGCGTCCCCTGATGTGGGAAGCACCAACCGGGTGCGTGAAGTGGCGTCCTACTTTAATGCTGAAATGGTGATTTGCGACAAACATCGTAAGAGAGCCAATGAAATAGCATCCATGGTAGTGATCGGTGAGGTAAAAGACAGGGATATTGTGCTCATTGACGATATCTGTGATACAGCCGGCACGCTGTCAAAAGCGGCCAACCTGCTGAAGGAAAAGGGAGCCAGAAGTGTTCGTGCTTTCTGTACCCATCCGGTATTCAGCGGTAAGGCGTATGAAAACATTGAGAACTCGGTATTGGAGGAAATTGTGGTATGCGATACGATTCCCATCCGCCCGGAAAGTTCCAAAATTAAAGTGGTGTCTGTGGCAGACCTGTTCGCGGTAGCTATCCGTAACATGCATGAGAACAAGTCTATCACCAATCTGTTTGTACACAGCCAGCGCCGCCAGGACTAATGTATTTTTTTATTTTATATAAACTGTTTAAACAATGAATACAATAACCATCGAAGGACAACTCAGGAGCGAATTCGGCAAAAAAGCCACCCGCCAGATCCGTTCTGAGGAACAAGTGCCTTGTGTTATTTACGGGGGTGCAGAAACTGTAAGTTTTTCAGCTCCTGCCAAAGCATTCAAAAACCTGGTTTACACTGCTGCTTTCCAGATCGCAGAAATTAAACTGGGCGCTAAAACGTACAAAGCTGTACTGAAAGACATGCAATTCGACGTGGTGACAGATGAACTGGCACACATCGATTTCATGGAACTGGTAGAAGACAAAACAGTGTCTGTGACACTGCCGATTAAACTGGTAGGTTCTTCTGTAGGCGTTAAAGCCGGTGGTAAACTGGTAAGCAAACTGAAAGCCCTGAAAGTAAAGGCACTGCCTAAAGACCTGGTAGAGAGCATCGAAGTGAACATCGAAAACCTGGAACTGAACGGCAACATCCGTGTTGAAGACGTGAAAGTAGCAGGTATCGAAATCACCAACTCTCCGCGTATTCCTATCGCTTCTGTGGTAATGACCCGTCAGCTGCGTCAGGAAGAATCTGCTGCTGAAAAAGATGCTAAAAAGAAATAATCTTTTAGAAATATTTTTCGAAAAAGCCTCTCTACTTGTAGAGGGGCTTTTTAATTTTGATATATTATGAAATACCTGATCGCCGGTTTGGGCAACATTGGAGAAGAATACCGTCATACCCGCCACAACATTGGTTTTGATGTGGCAGACGCTTTTGTGGCCAAACATAACGCCAGCTTCCATAACGACCGGCTGGCGGAGGTGGCGGAATGTAAATGGAAAGGCAAAACGTTTATCGTGATCAAACCTACCACTTACATGAACCTGAGTGGCCGTGCCCTCAAATACTGGATGGACAAGGAAAAGATTTCTATTGAAAACCTGCTGGTGATCATGGACGAACTGGCCCTTCCGCTGGATGTGCTCCGCTTGCGCCCCGGTGGCAGCGACGCCGGCCACAACGGATTAAAAAGCATCCAGGAGTCGCTGGGCTCCAGTCAATATCCCCGCCTGCGTTTCGGTATCGGCAACGATTATCCCAAAGGGCGCCAGGTGGACTTTGTACTGGGCAAATGGAAAACAACGGAAAAGCCTGTGGTAGAACAAAAAATCAACGTTTGTTGCGATATCATTGAAAGTTTCGCCAGCATTGGATTGGCACGTACCATGAATGAATTCAACAAGATGACGTTTCCTTTGTAAAGTAAATTTGCATTTCTGCACGCTATCTGCTTAATTTATCTTTTAAAACTCACGCATTATGAAAATTATTTGCGTAGGCAGGAATTATGCCGACCATGCCAAAGAATTGAAAAATGAGGTGCCTGCTGAGCCGGTGTTGTTCATGAAACCCAAGAACGCACTGCTGCAAAACGGCCACCCGTTTTATTATCCGGAGTTTACGACTAACCTGCACTACGAATGTGAACTGGTGCTGCGGGTCAGCAAAAACGGCAAACATATTCAGGAAAAATTTGCGGATAAATACTACGATAAGATTTCTGTAGGGATCGATTTTACTGCCCGTGACCTGCAAGACCAGCAAAAAGCCAAAGGCCTGCCCTGGGAGATTGCCAAAGCATTTGACAACTCCGCTATCGTAGGATCTTTTATTCCTATTACACCTGAGATGGATAAGAAGAATATCAACTTCTGCCTGTATAAAAACAAAACATTGGTACAACAAGGCGATACCAAAGACCTCCTGTTTTCTTTCGACTTCCTCGTTGCCTATATTTCCAGGTTTTTTACCCTTAACATCGGTGACCTGATCTTTACCGGTACGCCTGCAGGCGTAGGACCCACCGCCATCGGCGATTCTTTTGAGGCTTTTATTGAAAACGACAGCCTGCTGGAGTTTTCCGTTAAATAATTTCCGGATTTCCGGATTTTGGGGATTTAATGAGCGGAGATTATGTTATATGTTATGTGATCTTCGCTCATTAAATCCCCAAAATCCGTAAATCCGAAAATCCGTAAATGATTAAATTTTAGTGGGGATATTCCCGTAAATAGTATCCAGTATCCGGGTTAACTCTGCATAATCGGCTTCTGTCAGCGATTTCCATCCTGTTTTACGCATTTCATGCACCAGCGGCTTCACCTGTTTATATTTCTCCGTTCCGTCGGGTGTGAGCTGCAGGTACACCTTCCTCCGGTCATAAATGTCCGCTTCCCGCTTTACCAGCCCTTTTTTTACCAGTAATTCTATGATGCGGGAGATAGTGGTAATATCCTTTGAGGTGTTACGGGCCAGCTCGTTATGCGTTGTTTTTTTGTGTTTATACAAATTTTCCACCAGCAACCATTGATCCACCGTGATGTCCATCTGACGGGAATCAAACATTTTCTGCCAGTAGTTACGCAGTTTTTTTAAAGTAGCATCCAGCTTAAAAAAAGAGGGATTATTGATAAAAGTATCAGCCATATTAATTAATTTGCAATAGCAACAGTTGTTATAGCAACTATTTTACTTAACCACCATCGTCATCACCAAAACAGTTTTACGTGTTTAAAGATAGTACAAGCGTTTCAACTTTAAAAGCCGGTACTACCGGCCAGCACGGGAAAAAAAGCGAGCTGGCGGAGTTATTGGCCGCCTACCGGTGGATGTGCCAGGCAGGCCGGATGGCTGCTACCTATGAGGCTAACCGGTCTATATGCAAATACGTACATTCTACCTCCAGGGGGCATGAGGCTATCCAGATAGCCACCGGCATGCAGCTGCGGCCCTGGGATTTTGTCAGTCCCTACTACCGCGACGAGAGCATGCTGCTGGCCATGGGCTTCGAACCCTACGAGCTGATGTTACAGCTGCTGGCCAAGGCAGACGATCCTTTCTCCGGCGGCCGCTCCTACTACAATCATCCTAACAGCCGCCGCGCGGATAAACCCAAAATTCCCCATCAGAGCAGTGCTACCGGTATGCAGGTAATACCCGCCACCGGCATGGCACAGGGCGTACAATACCTGGAAACCATCCACTCCCGTTTATTACAGACCGGACCAGCCGGAGAACTGCCCGTAGTGGTTTGTTCACTGGGCGACGGCAGCGTGACGGAGGGAGAGGTGAGCGAAGCGCTACAGTTTGCAGTATTGAAACAACTGCCGGTCATCTACCTGGTACAGGACAATGACTGGGGTATTTCTGTTACCGCCGCAGAAGCCCGCGCCATGGATGCCTATGAATATGCGGCCGGTTTTAAAGGGCTGGAACGCATGCGGGTAGACGGCAGCGACTTCACTGCCAGTTACGCGGCCATGGAAACGGCTATCGGATACGTCCGGCAGGAGCGCAAACCGATCCTGGTACAGGCTAACGTGCCGCTGTTGGGGCATCATACCTCCGGCGTACGTAAAGAGTGGTACCGCACGGCGGAAGACCTGGAAAAACATGCGGTCAACGACCCGGTACCCAAACTAAGGGCGCTGTTACTGAAACATGGCGTAACGGAGGTAACCCTGCAGGAAATAGAGCAAACAGCTATTGAAGATATTGCAGCAGCCTTTGCGGCGGCGGTAAAAGCGGCTGAACCGGCGCCTGAAACGGTCCGGGAACATGTGTTTGCACCGGCTGCCGTTATGGAGGAATCCGGTACCCGCACACCTGCCAACGGCAGTAAAGTGGTGATGGTGGATGCTGCCCTGCACGCGGTAGAAGAAATCATGCAACAGTACCCGGAAGCCATCTTTTTCGGACAGGACGTAGGTAAGCGGCTGGGAGGCGTGTTCCGGGAGGCCGCCACCCTGGGCGATAAATTCGGTGATCACCGGGTGTATAATACGGCGATCCAGGAAGCATATATTATTGGCGCTACCGCCGGATTATCTGCCGTAGGCGTAAAACCTATAGTGGAAATACAGTTTGCGGACTACATCTATCCCGGATTTAACCAGCTGGTGACGGAGATATCCAAATCCTGTTACCTGAGCCAGGGCAAATTTCCGGTACAAACGCTGATCCGTGTTCCCATCGGAGCTTATGGCGGTGGCGGACCTTACCACTCCGGCAGTATTGAATCTACCTTACTGAGTATCAAAGGCATTAAAGTGGTATACCCTTCCAATGCGGCCGATATGAAAGGCTTACTGAAAGCGGCTTTCCTGGACCCTAACCCGGTAGTGATGCTGGAACATAAAGGACTTTACTGGAGCAAAGTGCCCGGTACCCAGGAGGCGATGACGATAGAACCGGCGGCGGATTATGTACTGCCACTGGGCAAAGGCCAGGTGGTACTGCAAGCGCATCCGAAAGATGTGCAGCGGGGTGAATCGGTTTGTATCATTACCTACGGTATGGGCGTATACTGGGCAAAAGCAGCGGCACGCGCATTTCCGGGGAATGTGGAAATCGTGGACCTGCGTACGCTGTTTCCACTGGACGAAGCGCTGGTGTTTGAAACTGTCCGCAGACATGGTAAATGCCTGTTGCTGACAGAAGAACAATTAAATAATTCCTTTACCCAGGCGCTGGCCGGCCGTATACAGAAAGCCTGCTTCAGGGAACTGGATGCGCCGGTATTTATGCTCGGTGCACTCGACTTGCCGGCAGTGGCGCTCAATACCGGACTTGAAGCCGCTATGTTGCCCAATCCGGCAAAAGTGGAGGCGATGATAAAAGAACTTTTGTCCTACTGAAAACCAACCAGCCAGCTAATGCAAGGCCCTGTCAACCTAATGACAGGGCCTCTCTTTTTTTATCGGGAAGGATAGTATGCGTATTTACCAGACACTGGTGAAGGTAACAGACGGGTTATTGACACTGACAAAGCTCAGCAGCAGACCATCCGGCGTTTCCATAAATTTCATGGCGAACTGATTGGTTGACAGCATATCTGTCAGTGGTTTGGCTTCATTTTTTACAGCGTTGCCGTTGGCGCCTGGTGTATCAGGGGTAAATGGCTGCTGCACAAAAGTATATACGCCCTCTGCAGTTCGTGTGTACTTAAACGTGAATCTACCCACATAGCTGGCAAAAGTAATGTTCACCGTCAGATAGCCTGGCACCTGGAAGTCCAATACGGCCTGGACTAAAGGCAGGCCCCTGGCTTTAAATTTATTGGTCATATTGGTCCAGATAGCCTTAAAATCAGCAGACCAGCCAGGTAGTGGCAGTACATTGGGAGGCAACAGATACTGCTGGCCGGAGATTTCAGTGCCTACCAGGTAATAGGCTGGCAGTGCAGGCACATTTCCCTGATCAAAATAAGACTTGTCTTTGTCCGGTTGTGTGTAGAAATTACCGGCATCTGCGTCCCAGTTCAGGGTGGAGATGGTTTGGTTTCCTACCTGTACCGGATGGCGGAGCACAATGCCTGTTGGCGTAAAGGCATAACCGCTGCCGGCAGAGGATTTGACATTGTTGTTCACACTGGCAAAACCGACACTTTTGTTATCTGTATCGAAGTACACCATGCAAGGGATATTGTTTTGCCTGAATGACAGATAACCGGCATTGTCCAGAAAATTGGTAGCCTCGCTGATGACAGTCTTTAGTTTGCCGTTGGCGTAATCTGTTTTTGTTTGGGCGCTGGCTTTTACCAGGCGGAGTTCATCGCTGTATTTATTACCCAGGAGTATCAGGGTGTCCCCGCTGGCATAGCGGAAGGCATAAGCGGTGTCTACTCCTCTTTTAACAGCGAGCCTGATATCCTGTAGCTGGGAACCTTCAGCAAGCGTGATAGTGGGATTGACGGTCTGTGAAACGGAGAGCCTGAAAGGGCTTTTGCTGGGCGTAGTGGCGCTGGCGATACTGAGATCGGTGTACAGGGTGGCTTCGTTTTTACCATTATCAAGTTGCAGGTATATGCTGTATACCTGGTTGCTGTTGCCGGGTACGAGTGTGCCTACCCAGCCGTTAGGAGCGTTTCCCAGCGCGGTTTTAAAGGAATCGAGCTGCCTGGAAGGGTCGGGATAAGACGGTTCGATGGGGTTACCGAGCGAATTGTCTTTCCGGCAAGACGCCACCATAGCGGCGCACAGGAGTGTATATAAAGCGATTTTTTTCATTTGAGTCAGTTGCAGTTAAATGAATTATCTAAGAGTGCCGCCCAGGATAAAAGCGGGATCATCTACCCCTATTATCTGTCCCATTTGGGTATTGCCCGGCAGGGAGAAATAATCTACCCGGTATTTGCCGACGCCCAGTTTGTCCAGGATCGGTTTGACTGCCGGTAGAATGACGGTAGCCACATCGCCTTTAACATCCTGCATGGTGAAGGTGAACACGCCGTCTTTACTTTTCGTATAGTCGTATACGAATAAAGCAGTGAACTGATTGGGCGCCTGGGTAACTTTGAAATTAAGTCCCATCTGCTGGTTGGCAGGATCGAAAATAACATCCACGCCGTTCAGTTGCAGGTTAGGAGCGGTAGTTGGCATTTTGGTTTTAGCTGCTTTCCACATCGTCAGGAAGTTGGGGGAGAAGGCTCCTTGTGTGGCATCGCTGACGTTCAACTGATTATAGGCAACTCCCAGCAATACATGGAGTGCAAAGATAGGGCCGGGTGCCGGCTGCAGTTCCACATTTTTGCCGTTGTCTTTCAGGTATAATACCTGTTTGGCATCATCATAAAATACTTCCTGGTAAAACTTATTACCTATTTTAAAAGGTTCTTTGGTGATAATACCGTTTAACGTATAGGCGTAAGGGACAGAGAATGTTTTTGCGGCGCCATCTTCTTCATATATCAGCGAAAATGTCCGGGAGTCCGGTACGATAGCCGTCTGCATTTTTTTGCCATCAGGTGTGGTAACATACATGATAGGATGCGTAAAGACATAATCGTAGATCGCATTCTGGATGGTATTAAGGCCGCCTGCGGCGTAGGCGGTTTCTTCCTGGGCATTTGCCCGTACCAGCATCATTTTACTTTTATTGGCGCTGCCGGTCAGAAAAATAGTGTCAGTACGGGTAGAGTCGTATCCGAATTCAAAATCCGAATCGTAACCTCTGCCAAATATGCCGCCGAACACTCTGCCGTCGGGGTCGGACAGCAGGTGAATATAGCTATAGGTATCAAACACCAGGGAAGGTCTTTGCTGGGCGCCCATTCTATAGGAGCTTTCGGCAAGGTCCTGCCCGGTCTCGGGTGTAAGGTCCCCCAGCATATTCACCCGGTTGTTTTCACCGAACTTAAAATAGAAGCCGAAACCATAGCCTCCGTCGGGGAAGAGGTATGCCTTCCATCCATTAGTGCCGCCGGTAAGCTGCTTTTTGTAGGCGGTGAGTGTGGCGTTCATCCGCTCTTCCGGTCTAACACCGAACACGGAGCCATCGTTGTCTTTGCGGCATGCTGTTGCTAGCGTGCATAACACCATACCTGCTATAATGAATTTTTTCATATATCCGTAATAGTTATCATTCATGTTAAAAACTACTTGATCGCTTCCTTAATAGCAGTGGACGTTGCCAGCTGAAGGCTGTCCAGATTTATTTTCCAGCTGTTCTGCAGATAGTTTCTCACGATCTCTGCTTTTTGGTGCAGCATGTCTTTACCATAGTCGGTTTCGGCCTGGTTCACGATGGCTTCAAATCCTTCTTTGCCTTCGGTAAGCATGGTAGATAACATTTCCACGAAGTCCTCATCTGCCTTGGATCTGGCGTAGGGTGTAATAAAGCCCAGGTCAAGCGCTTCCTGGTCGGTGGTATTGTTCCAGGTGCCGGTATAACCACTTGCTGTCAATGCCTTGAACTCTCTTGGATAAAAGATAGTTTGATGCAGAATATGGGCAAATTCGTGGTGAATGGTATGCAGCATGAATTTGATGTAGCCTTCATTTTTCAGGTCAAATTCGTTGAGCCGAAACAGTTGTATCGCTTTACCTCCTTCTGCTTCTCCCACGGTGATGGTACCATTGGAATTCCATTTGGCGCTTCCTATCAGTATAAACTGTTTGGGTGCATATTTCAGGAAGAAAGGCATGCCTGCTATCTTGATATAAGGTTCTGCCCAGGTTTTGTGTACGAGGTCCATTACAGGAATAACGAGTGGTTCCCTGACTGGAATCAGCGTTTTATCGGTTGCCACATAAGGGTCCCATTTGTACCGGACCTCGATATTATACGGTTTGGTATAGTGTTCTGTGAGCCATGTGTCCAGCGCGGTAGGCTGCTGGGTATTTTCCGGGAACAGGTTGGAGATGTCCAGGTCATCTTTTTTGCGGCAACCGGAAAGAACCGTGATCAGTCCTGCTACCAGCATGGGAATAATATAATGACGTTTCATAGTTACAAATTTGAGCGGTGTGTTTATCGGGGATTTAGTTCCAGTCCTGACAATTGTGCTTCCTGTGGAATCTGCACCATGCGGCGCGGATCGTTGGGGCCTAATGTCATTTTGACTTTACCATCGAAAGAGGTATGTACTACCGGAAGTTTATGGCGGAGTATATCAAACCAGCGCAGTCCTTCGAACATATATTCTATCCGTTTGAAGTAAAGGATTGTTTGGATGATGGCAGAGCGGGTGTCGATAGTGCCATAGTAGTTTCTTACTTTACCGACTGTCAGGTTATGCGTTGTGGCGATGTAACCGCTGATGCGCTGGCTCAGGAAGTCGTTGACATCCGCGAGCGCCGCCTCGTAGTTGCCTAGTTCGGTATTGGCTTCAGCTCTGTTGAACAGCACTTCTTCAGCTGTGAGCAGGGGAATCATATCGTAAGGGTCCCCGATATTGGCGTTCTGGTCTACCCGGATAAACAGCTCGTAAAACTTAGGTACGAAAAAGTCTTCCGGCCTTGTGTAATAAACCTTATAGCTCAACCGGCCGCCGGACGGGTTATCGCGGCTATTGATCAGATTGCCCAATACAGGATCGCAGCCATAACGGTTATCGCGCAGGTCTCTGGCCCATACGGACTGGGTTTCCACCAGCAGCAGGTTGGCTTTTTGGGTGGCCCTGGTATATTCTTTTCTGAGCACCAGTTCTTCCATCGCATTGTACGTGGTATTTACCGGTCGGAGATAAGGCAATGCTTTTCCTGCGGGGAAGGTGAGGTTGGCATGCTGCACTACTTTATCATACTCTTTTTTGAAGAGATAGAAGCGGGTGGCAAATGCGTGTGCCGCTGCGGTAGTGAAGTGGTAGGCAGGGGCTACCATGTAGGAGTTATCGTCTATCAGCGGTAAACCTTCCGTGAGGTCTTTCTCTATTTGTTGATATACGTAGGCGACTGTTTTCCTTTCATATTTTTCCACTACTACGTTTTCCGGTTTGGTAACGTAGGGAATGCCCGGGTCTTTAGCGGCGCTGGCAGCATCGTACGATTTACAGTAGATGGTTACCAGCATAAAATGAGCATATGCCCTGGCGAGCAGCGCTTCGCCTTTGCTGGCGCGGTAGGCGGATTGATCTTCGGCATTTTCAATCACCATCAATGCCTGGTTGGCCGCTGCAATGGCGGCATAGGCTTTTTGCCAGTAATAGTCCGGGGTGTCCTGGTCTCTGTCGGAAGACACTTCCCAGAACCAGGGTTGGCGGTTATAGCGGCTATTGTTGTTGGTGCCTTTGTCATTGGCATTGTCTGACATGGCTTCCAGGAACGGAATATAGTTGGCCCGGGGGTAAGCAGAGGTGAGCAGCTCTGCTACTTTAGCAGGTGAGTTTACTTCCGTACGCTGATCGGGTAATTGCTCCAGGTATTTTTTACACCCGGGAGCAACAGTGATGATCGCTAACGCTGATATATATACGAGATTTCTTTTCATGTCTAAAACTTTTCATGCAGGTTAAAAACCAACTTTTACGGAGAGGGTGTATTGCTTGGGAACAGGTAACGCTACGCCACCGGACTGGAAGAACTCAGGGTCCTGGCCTTTCAGTTTTGGATCAGCATAGATCAGCCAGGGGTTATTAGCCACCAGGCTCAGGGAGGCGTTGTTAAGGCCTATCGCTGAGGTGTAGCGCAGCGGCAGGTTATAACTTAGCGATACCTGTTTGAGGCGAATGAAGCCCCCATCAGCAACCCGTGCAGTTGAATAGTTATAGGTATAATAGGGCGTTACGCCGCTCAGCCTGTTGATGACACGGAGATCAGACAGGGCAGGGATATCGGTCTTTTTTTCGTCGCCGGTCATCATCCAGCGGTCCAGGAACTCTTTCGGCATGGCCGTGAGGTCGGTATATTTTTGCTGGAAAGCAGGATTGAGGCGGATTACGTTGCCGGCGCTGAAAGTAAACAGGGCGGAGAAAGTGAAATCCTTATAGCGTACGGAGTTGTAGAAACCGCCGGTGAGCTTGGGATCGATAGCCCCGTTGTATTTCAGGTAGTTGATAGCATCGCTTTGCAGGTTGACTTCATTTACTTTTTCGCCTTTTTCATTCATGAAAACCGGTGTGCCATCGAGGGCTGAGAGTTCTACCAGGTCTATGGAATAGAGACCTCTGTAAGGACGTCCCGGCATAGGACCGCCATCGGGGCCGATCAGGTCCCAGATATTGGGATTGGTTTTCAGGTTCGTGATTTTGTTTTCATTATAAGCAGCATTGAGTTGTGTTCTCCATTGCCAGTCTTTCTTTTGCACGATAGTGCCACCAATGGTCAGTTCCACCCCGTGAGATTTCATATCGGCATAGTTGGCGTTTTTAAGAAACTGGCCACCGATAGCGGAAGTACGGATCGGGCTGATGAGGTCGAAACCGTTACGGTTATAGCCATCGAGGGTAACCGTGAGTCTGTCTTTAAACATACCCAGGTCGATGCCCACGTTGGTTTCGTATTGTTTTTCCCAGGTAAGCTGTGAGTTTTCGAGATCGGCGATATTGATCACAGACTCGATTTCAGGCAGATAGGGGCGGTATGTTTTAGCGGTACGGGTAATAAGGCTGGAGTTGGTGGTTTTACCCTGCAGGCTGGCGGTGAGGCCATAGGTAGCGCGAAGGGTGAGGCGGTTGATGTTCTGTACCGCTTTCATAAACTCTTCTGTATCCACGTTCCAGGAGCCACTGATATTCCAGGTAGGCAGCCAGCGGGCATTGCGGGCCTTGCCGAGCAGGTTGGAGCCATCGTAACGAACGGTACCGTTGATGTTGTATTTGCCATTATAGGAATAGGCGCCGTTAGCCATATAAGCGAGGAAACGGTCGTAGTAGTTTTGCATACCGTAGAAATCGAAGCCGCTTTCAACTGCCTGTTTCACGATGCGCGGATCTACGTAGGGCACGCCGCCTTTATCAAACTGGTAGCCGTAACCGTTAGAGAACTTATTCTGGCGGTTGGCGTATCTCAGTTCCTGGGAAGCATAGGCTACCAGGATGTGTTTATTGTTATAGGTTTTATTCCATTCCAGGGAGTTACGGATGTTGTAGCTCACCAGGTAGTCGTCGTTGGTATTATAGAAACCGCCATAGGGCAGTACTACCACGGGGTATGCTTCCGGATCGTCCGGGTTGCGGTAGAGGAATTTGTTGTTTTCCATGACGGTAGCGTTGTCAGCAGCGCGATAAGCCATGGCCATATTGGAGTTCTCCCTTACCTTATGTTCCCGGTTGGTTTTCGCATAACGCAAAGCGCCGAGGAAAGAGTATTTCAGGGTAGGAGTGATTTTATAACCTGCTTCGCCCTGTAATTTGATATCCACCATAGTGAGGTCGAGCGTATTGTTGCGCAATTCATTGATGATGTTGAAAGGGGCGTAGTTGCGGCGGAAATATTCCAGGTTCCCCTGTTCGTCGAAGGCGGTGAGGGTACGGCTGGTATTGAGTGCGTAGCTGAAAGGGTTGATATCGAAATCACGGTCGAATTTTCCTTCTACAGGATTGCTGACCCTGCCGATACTGCCCGGGGCGCGCTGGTCTCTGATAGATCCCTGGGTGATGAGTCCTACATTCAGTTTAGGAGAGATGTTGAAATTGGCGCGGGCGTTGCCGGTAAAGCGTTTCACGCGGTCGCCGATGGTCCAGCCGTTATCGTTGAGGAAGCTGGTAGAGAAATAGAGTTGTGATTTTTCCGTACCGGAAGAGATACTCAGGGAGTGTTCCTGCAGGAGGGAATTGCGGAACAGTACATCGAACCAGTCGGTATTGGCGGTAGCATATCTTTTCAGGAATTCGTTCCTGGATTTCTCATCGTTGTAAACGGTCCGGTCGTTGATTTTTTCGGCCAGTTTGGTGAATACGCCGCCGTCCTGCCTGTTGGCTATGTCAGCGTACTGGAGATATCCCCGGCTTTCCATGGATTTGTAGACCGACATCTGGTCTGCCGAGTTCATGATATTAAAATCGTTATAGGTTGGCTTGATATAGGTAGAGAAGTTACCGGTATAGGAGATGAGCGGTTTGCCTATGCGTCCTTTTTTGGTGGTGATCACTACTACGCCGTTCATGGCGCGGGCGCCATACATAGCGGTGGCAGCGGCATCTTTGAGGATCTGGAAGCTCTCGATATCGTCCGGGTTGAGGCCGGCCACAGAAGAACCCAGCAGGGTGGTAGGATCTCCGGTAGAGAGTTGTTCGTTGGATACGTTGACCACATCTTCCAGTACGATACCGTCCACAACCCAGAGGGGTTTGTTATCACCGGTGATGGAGGTAGCGCCGCGGACGCGGATTTTAGGGGCGGCACCGAAGGTACCGGATACGTTTTGGATAGAAACGCCGGCTACGCGGCCTTCCAGCATGCGGCTTACATCGGTGATACCATCGCGTTTCACATCACTGGCTTTGAGGGTGGCAGCAGAACCGGTAAAGAGTTTACGGTCGATGGTCTGATAGCCGGTTACCACTACCTGGTTGAGGTTGGTCACGTTTTCTTCCAGTGTTACGATAATAGGTTTATCGGCGGTGGCTTTTACTTCCACCGTTTTAAACCCTACCATACTGATGACCAGTGTGGCGCCGGGTTTTACGCGGATAGTGAATTCTCCTTTGCCGTCGGTAGCGATGCCGTTGGTGGTCCCTTTTTCCACGACGCTGATACCGGGAACAAAGGAAGCATCACCGTTTTCCGAGCGGGTACCAGCCCGTCCTTTCACGGTGATGACTTCCTGTTGCGGCGCTGGCTTTTCGGCGGGGCGTGTGAGCACGATCTTATCGCCGATGACCTTGTGTGCTATGCCTTTGCTCTCGAGCAGATTAAGCGCCTGCTGCATAGAAAGTTTATCGGGGTCCATTTCCACGTTCATATTTTTGTTGATGACCGCGGCATCATACACAAATACGACGTTGTATTTTTTCTCCATCCTGCCGAGGATGATTTCCAGCTTCTCTCTGTTTTGCTCGTTTGTAAGCGGGGCAGCCTGGTTTTCCAGGCAAGCCACTGTCAATAGGGCCAGGAGTAACTTCGATTTTGGTCGCTTTTTTTTGTAAAGGATTTCAAACATCGTGTATAATTATTATAGGTTAAACGGGTCCGGGGCAGGCATAGGCATGACGTTCCGTGGGGAACGTTACATAGCCTGCAGACGATCTTGGTTGCATTTCCGGGTTACAGAACTGCGATTGTTGATTTCAGTTGACACATTGGGTTGCTAAACAACGGAGAAAGGCCTTTTCGTAGCAGGTGTTTACCTGCCGGTGATGGTGATTTCCCGGTTGCGGTGCACTACCGATATAGGGTAGGTGGCTTGCAGCACTTCCAATACTTCCTCCAGCTTATTGTTCTTAAATGTTGCATTCAGTTTTTTTACAGGGATTTTGCCCTGCAGATTGATTTTCACCTGGTAGAGTGCTTCCAGTTTTTTGCATACTTCGAACAGGGGGGCATCGACAAATACCAGTTCATGTGTGATCCAGGCATCGGCGTTGCTGTTGATGGCATTAAATTGTTCTATACTGCCGGTAGCCGGATTGAAGCGGATGCCTTCGCCGGCAATCAGGATAGTCTCTGGTGTATTGGAATGACCGGAGTTAAAACTGATTTTACCGGTTTTAACTGTAACGCCTATACTATTTTCGTTCATTTGGATATTAAAAGAGGTACCCAGTACAGTGATACTGGATGATCCGATTTTCACCATGAATGGGGTGCCGGTTTGAGGGGCCACCTCAAAGAAGGCGGTGCCTTGTTCCATGATAACGGTCCGGATTTTTTCCATTTTTTCCGGATATCGGATGCGGCTATTCTTATCAAGATAGATATGTGACTGATCAGGAAGCAGGAGGGAGTCGATGGAGGCCATCGTAGTTTTCTCGCGGTAGGTGATAGCGCCGGTGCTGTGATAGAGCCACCAGGCGGCGGCCATAACAGGGATGGCTATTGCGGCTACACGGAACCATTTATAGCGGCGGGCAGGGAGCTGAAGAACGGTGTTATCTTCCGGCAAAGCGTCCTGCAGGCGCGCGATGGCGGCGGGTGTGTCCAGCTGGTCCAGTATTTTCAGGTCGGGCGACAGTTGCCATAGTTGCTGTACCTGCTGGTAAATGGCCTCATTTTCAGGGGCAGCAGCGATCCATGACCGCACTTCCTGCTCCAGGGCAGTATCCTGTGGGTTGTTCAGGTATTTCACCAGTTGTAGCCAGTTGATCGTTTCTTTTTGCATTGGCAGAGGCCTTTGTATTGTTACAATTAACAGGAGGGGATACCCCCAGTCAATGTTAAAAAAAAATCACATTGTTTTTTATATAATATATATAAGGCAATAATCCGGTGAGAGGATGAGGGCGTTATAATCTGTGCATCAGTTCCCCGGAAAGGGCGCAAAAAAGTTGCAGCAGGCGCAGATGGGTGGTATAATCGCGGGTGTTATCCTGGCGATAGAAGAGGTTTTCCCGGAGTGTTTTCAGGGCGTGGATGATGTGGTTTTCCACGGTTTTTTCCGATATCTGCAGTTGTTCGGCAATTTCGCGGTATTTAAGTCCATCGAAGCGGCTCATTTTAAATACGCGTGCGCATTGTTTAGGGAGTTTTTCTATTTCCTGGTGGATACGGAGTTTGAGTTCCTGTTCTTCCTGCAGGTTGAGCAGGTAACTATCGGTCAGGGATTCGGCAATAACGGAGTGATGGCGGGCGATATTTTTTTCCCGCCTGAGATAGTTGAGGGCATGATTGATAACCGCCTTATACAGGTAGGCGCGAAGCGCGCCGTTTTCATCCAACAGGGCCGGGTTTTCCCATATTCTGATAAACACTTCCTGGACCAGTTCCTGTGCTATGCCTGCGTCTTTGCAGTAACGGAAGGCTGCCATCACCAGTTCCCGGAAGTGACGTTCATATACATAGGTAAAGACCTGCCTGTTTTTCGTATGGATTTCCCTGATCAATGCGGCCTCGCTCAATTGGGCTATATCGCTGGTTCTCACCATTGTTTTCCTACTCTTTTCCAGGTATCAGGCTATAAGGTATAAAAAAAACATGAATTCGTTCAGGCAGGAAGAAAGAAATAGTGAAACTGAAATTATTGCAGGAAGATAATTTTATGTGAGTTATTTCATTTTTTCCTGTTCTTCAGGCATATAGCTGGTAATTTATCATCAACCTTTTCCCGGTGATAAAAAAAATTGCAAAAACGTTTTAGTTATCTGGAAATAGTTATATTTTTATGACCGGAGCTGTAGTGAAAACGCCAAAAAAGTATTGTGGATAATATGCCAGCCCGGGTCTGAATCTAAAAAAATTATTCACTTGTAATGGTAGCACTGTTAATGAAAATCATTTGTAGCCGGTAGCGGTACTCAATCATTCAGTTCGCGCCGCATTTCACGTTAGGTTTAAAACCATATTTTAATTACATGAGAGCTGCCTCGTCTGGCAGTGTAAACAGGTTTCATTTATTCATCAAAAACGTCATCATTCAAACAGGTATTTAACAGGTATTAACACAAAATCGTTTTAGCACGTTATAAAAAGGCATTGTCAAATCAGCTATGGGACCACGTCCATGGATGTATTGTTTCAGGCAAACGGAGAATGAAGTAGCCATCGCCGTATGTAACAGCCGGGAATAAATGATGTCAGCCAATTTGGGGTAATCACTTTTTCCGGCCGGCCGGAAGTAACGTTATACAACCCTTCCGGTCCCCCGCTGTAAAGCCTTTCCTGTGCATTTCCGGGCCATCGGGGTGAGCATCGCACCGTCACCCTTACTGCTTATCGCTGTTGTAAACAGCTGGTACAGCGGCCCCTGTCTTTAAAGTATTACAGAACTGTTTCCTTTCCACAAAAATTGTCCGGAATGGTTCCTGGGATCTTTTTGCAAAATCGTTTTAGCATTGAACCTTTATTAACCAAAAAACAAACAAGTATGAAGAAAAAACTGACATTCCTGGTACGGACCAGCCTGCAGAGCAGCCTTCTGCTACTGCTGTCGCTGCTGGCCTTTTCCCAGGAAAAGAAGATCACCGGTAAGGTGTTTGATGCACGGGACAATACGCCGCTGCCGGGCGTGACTGTGCAGGTAAAAGGCACCAGCACCGGTACACAGACCGGCCCCGACGGTAGCTATACCCTCACAGTACCCGGTAATAACACTACCCTTGTATTTTCTTTTGTTGGTTATACCCCCACCGAAAAACTCGTTGGTAACGCTGCTACACTCAATGCGGCGCTCAGCACAGACGTGAAATCATTGCAGGACGTAGTGGTAGTGGGCTACGGTACCCAAAAAAGATCGGATGTAACCGGAGCAGTAGCTTCCGTTAGAGCCGGCGCATTACAGGAACGTCCTGCCCCTTCTGTTAACCAGGCACTGAGCGGCCGTATGCCCGGTGTGCAGGTGAGCACCAACTCCGGTCGCCCCGGTGGCCAAACCAGGATACGTATCCGCGGCTTCAGCTCTATCAATACCACCAGCAACCCGCTGTATGTGGTAGACGGGGTAGCGCTGCCTATGGGTAACCAAATTCAAAACTCTAACGCCATCGACTATATCAATCCTAACGATGTGGAGTCTATCGAAGTACTGAAGGATGCGTCTTCTACCGCTATCTACGGCGCCAGAGGCGCCAACGGCGTTGTATTGGTCACCACTAAAAAAGGTTCTCCTACCGGCGGCCGTGTAATTTATGATAACTACTTTGGCATCAACACTCCTGGTCCACACCGGGTAAAAATGCTCAACGCCAGGGAGTATCTCGATCTGGAAACACAAGGCTGGAAAAATGCGCAGATCTATGATAAAGCAGGATGGGATAACGGTAACTATGTTGCCAGCAACCCTGCCCTGAAAAGAACGGACTCCCGGTTCTTCGACAAAGACGGCAACCCGCTGTATGATACCGACTGGTTTAAGGAATCTATTCAGCACAAACTCACACAGAGCCATCAGTTGGGCTTCTCCGGTGGTAACCCCGATACCCAGTATGGTCTCTATCTCGGTTACCTCGACGATAACGGGCTGCTGCTGAACTCTTACCTGAAACGTTATTCCGCACGGTTTACCATCCAGACCAAAATCAAAGAATGGTTACAGGTAGGTGGCTCACTGAGCTATAACAACCAGGAAGAAAACCTGGTAGACATCGGTACCGGTGGCCTTAACTCTGTGCGTATGATTACGGAAGCGATGCCTTTCCTGCCGATAAAACTGGCAGATGGTACCTGGACCAATAACAAAATGTACCCAGGCGCTGAAGGTGGTTCTAACCCGGTGCAGATCCTGACCGACAGAAAATATATCCTGAATACACAGAACATCCTCGGTAATGTGTATGCCAATATTACGCTGGCTAAAGGGCTGGAACTGCGCAGCACCGTTGGTACCAACGTGGTAACCCGTGGCCGTAACGAATGGAATGGCCGCTCCCTGCTGGATATTTCCGCCTCTCAGAAAGGTATTGCTGTGGTAGCCAACGACCGCGAAACTTTCTGGTCCTTTGAAAACTACCTGACCTATAATAAACGTTTTGGCACCGACCACAGCTTTACCGGCATGCTGGGTATGGGAACTTCAGAAGATAATTTCTTTACCTTCAATGCAAGAGGCGAAAACTATTCGACGGATTATTTCGAAAACAACAATCTTGGTGCAGGCTCTGTGATTCCCGCCAGTGGTGTGGGATCTAACCGTAACCGGTTCTCGTTCTTTTCATACTTCACCCGTTTAAACTACGCTTACAAAGAACGTTATCTGCTGACACTTACAGCCCGCAGAGATGGATCTTCCCGCTTTGGCCCTTCCAACAAATACGCTACTTTCCCCTCAGCCGGCCTGGGTTGGAGAGTGTCTGAAGAACCATGGATGAAAAACAACCGCGTCATCTCTCACCTGAAACTGCGTACCAGCTACGGTGTGACCGGTAACTCCGAAATTCCGCCATACCAGTCCCTTGCCAGTCTCGCTGCCAACAGCACCTTCGCGGCTGTGATCGATGGCGCCAAAGTACAGGGTATCGGTATCAACAGACTGCCTAACCCGGACCTGAAATGGGAAAGAACGGCACAAGCAGATTTCGGTGCTGAAATAGGATTCTTTGGTAATCGCCTTAATTTAGAAGCCGACGTATACTACCGGAAAACATCCGATATGTTACTGGATGCGCCCGTGCCTACTACCAGTGGTTACGCTACCATCCGTAAAAATATCGGTTCCATGGAAAACAAAGGACTGGAACTGGGCTTGAATGCACTGGTGATTAACGGTAAAGACTTTAACTGGAACACCACCTTCAACATATCCTTCAACCGTAACAAAATCCTGTCGCTCGCTACACCTGCAGATATATTCGGTGTAGGCGGTCCCAACTTCACCAACCAGACTAACATTCTGCGTATAGGCGAATCCGTTGGTTCCTTCTGGGGACTGGTGCGTGAAGGTACCTGGAGCGAAGCGGAGAGAGCGGAAGCCGCCAAATTCCAAAGCTATCGCGGCGGTAATACCATGTTGCCCGGTGATATCAAATACCGCGACGTAAACGGCGATCACATTATTAACGATGCTGACCGTATGATTATCGGTAACGGTAACCCGAAAGGTTGGGGTGGTTTTATCAACACCTTCAAGTATAAAAACTTTGACCTCACGCTGGAACTGCAGTATTCTTATGGGGCTGACGTGCTGAACATGTCACATCACTCCGGTGAAGACCGTATCAGCATTGCCAACAGCTTTAAATCTGTACTGGATTACTGGACACCACAACATCAAAATACGATGATCGCGGCTCCCCGCCCGGTAGCTGCCGGTTATGTGACCAACGTAGATACCCATTGGGTAGAAGACGGCTCTTTCATCCGTGGTAAAAACCTCTTGCTGGGCTATACTTTCAAACCGGAAGTGCTGCAACGGATACACCTGAGTAAACTGCGTATCTGGGCTTCAGCACAAAACTTCTTCGTGCTCACCAAATACAGTGGTAACGATCCGGAGGTTAGTACTTATGGCGACGCTTTTGCGCAGGGACAAACGTTCTTCGACTATCCCAAACCTACCACTTATCAGTTAGGTTTAAACGTAGCGTTCTAATTAGTTCAGTATTCAAAAAGACTTTATCATGAAGAAAAATATCATTCGTAAAACGATACAGCTGGCACTCTGTGGTGCTGTGCTGATAGGTGCGGGGAGCGGCTGTAAGAAGTTCCTGGAAGAACAGGATCCTTCCAACCTCAGCCCGGACAGCTATTTTACATTACCTGAACATGCTGATGCAGCCGTTTTGGGTGCATATGCACGGTTACGTTTCATCGGTGAAGGCGCCGGTATCTTTACCAATAACTACGCCTTCCTGGATGCAGCTACGGGTACCGTTATCTCTAAAACGGCCCAGAACTCAGACCTCAACAACCTGTTAGGGCTGGTGTATGATGGGGATAATCTCCAGATCGGTAACTGGTGGAAAGGACTTTATAAGGAGATTGCGCAAGCCAACCTTGTAATTGATAACGTGCCCAGAATTAATCCCATGGACGAAAACGCCCGTAAGCGGGTAATGGGAGAGGCCTATTTCCTGCGTGCCTGGGCCTATTTTTATGCGGTAAGGTTATGGGGAGATGTGCCTTTGATCCTTAAATCACAAACACCACAGTCACCTGATTTCTCTCCCGGCCGTACCAGCCAGGAGGAGGTGTACAAAAGCATTGTAGACGACCTGCAGAAGGCAGAAGCTGCCGGACTTGTATGGAAAGATAATACCGGCCGCGCCAGCACTGCCGCTGTTAAAGCCCTGCTGTCAAAAGTATATCTGACGATGGCAGGTTTCCCGCTCAACAAAGGACAGGCATACTATAAACTGGCAGCAGATAAAGCGAAGGAGGTGATTGACTACGCCAATGCACATACGTCTGAAATCGGTTTGTTTACCAACTATGCAGACCTGCATAACGTAGCTACCAACAACAGGCTGGAATTCCTGTTCCAGGTAGGATACCTGAGCGGGGTAGAGGAAAATCCGCTGCAAACCACTATGCTGCCCAACAATGCGCAGCCTGATATATCTGCCAAAGGCAGCGGTCAGGGCACCTACGTGCCATCTCAGTCTTTCTACAATTCCTATAAGAAGTTTGAGCCAACAGACAAACGCACAGACCAGCAGCAGTTTTTCTATACCTACTACTTCTTCAAGGGTAGCCAGGATACTATTCAGTTGGTGACACCGTATATCTACAAGTTCTTTGACGTGACTTGCCATGGTGCGTACGGCAAGCCCGGTACCGGTATCAGTAATCTGAATCTGACGCTGATCCGTTATGCTGAGGTATTGCTGACTTATGCAGAAGCACAAAACCGCGCGGATGGAGCACCTAACTCAGACGCATATACGGCACTGAATGCCATCCGTCAACGTGCCAACCTGCCTGCCAAAGCAGGCCTGAGCCAGAGCGATTTTGAACAAGCTGTATGGCGCGAACGCTGGCACGAACTGTGTTACGAAGGAGTGACCTGGTTTGATATGCTGCGCCTGCGTAAAGTTTACAATGAAGACACCAATGGCTTCGATGACTTTATCGGGCATGTCAACAAACCTAACGGCGCAGTGCTGGCTAAGAAACACCTGCTGTACCCGCTGCCGGTGTTTGAAATGAAGAATAACCCGAATCTGAAACCACAGAACGAAGGATACTAGTCATTTTGTTATTTTTTTTATTTTGATATTTAATAAAAGAGGAGACCGAAGCGGATGGTTGCTTTGGTCTCCTCTTTTATTAAATATCAAAATATCAAAATAAAAAAATGATCAAATCTTTTCCAAAGTGAAATTAACAGCCGTGGTCAGTCGTTTCATGGCAATAGCCAACTGATTTTCCACTGTTTTTACAGAGAGATTAAGTACGGAGGCTACTTCTTTATACCGCAATCCGTATTGCTTGATGAGGATATACACCATTTTACATTTAGGAGGAAGTTGTTCGATGGTGTGTTCCATTTTACGGATCATTTCGGCGGAGATCATGAGTTGTTCCGGATCGCTGTCGAAAGATATTTCCAGTTTTTCTTCTTCTGCGATGGTGATCTGCCGGGAGGCAGATTGTTTACGCATATGATCGATGGCTTTGTTTTTAGCAACCACAAAAAGATATACCTGCGGATTTTTAACGTCCGTTAGTGATTGCCTTTTTTGCCAGCAATGCATAAAAACATCGTTCGTAATTTCTTCCGCCACCTCTTTGGAACGGGTGAGCGAAAAGGAAAAACGCAGCAGTTTTATGAAAAAATGATTGTAGAAAGCTTTGAAGGCTGTCTGGTCATTGTTCGCTGTGATGTTTTTGAATAGTTCATTGATAGTACACTGATCCATCCCTTTTTTAAGCCACTGATATTGGTTGCAATAATATATAACGCAGATTACGCTAAAGTTAACAAAATAATTTATCCGGTAATTTTTTTTTGACGGTGGTGCTTTTTTGGCGAAAGGTAATAGTATATGATCAGGTATTATTCTGTTCCCCCATATAAATCGCCGATTCGCCGGAGAATGGTGTATACTTCTGCGGCATTACCTTCTGCATAACGGCGTGCCCAGAAAGAAACCATCCATACGGCCAGCCGGTTGCTTTGCTGATCGCCTCTGTCGAGTGCGTCATCAATACTTCTCAGGCTACCTGCCCAGGCGATATCATTGATATAGGTTTCCGCCTGGGGTTCTAACTCCTCAGGCGCTACGAACATTTTAGTATACAGGGTTTTAAGGGAGTCGCGGTAGTGGGGGATTGTTTTCAGGTAATCGTGCGTAGCCACGAGATTGTCTCTGTACCAGGCTGCCAGGGAACGGCGATACACTGCCACCGGCAATACTTCCGGTAATAGTCGCCCGAATTGGCTAAAACAAGCTTTTAGCCGCTGTCCGTTACGGCTGGTGAAGGCGAAGACATCTACTGCCGGAGAGAGGGTGGATGTTCCGAATTGCGACAGCGCATCTGCCCGAGTGGCGGGATCGGCCTGTGCAAAGAGACTGCGGATACCCATTCCCCAATAGAGTATCAGGTCATCGGGTGATCCGTGATATTTACCCAGTTCCAGCTGATCATAACAAATAAACTGCAGCGCAGCCTTGATACTATCACGATGCGGCTGCGGTCCGCCCCAGAGGATATCGCCGGCCTCCGGCTCGTCCGGTTCCAGGGGAGTGCTGCTTTCGGATAGGAGAGAGGAGGGGGCGCCAAATTCTCCATTAATGGAATTGGTTAAATCCTCGGCTGCAGCCGCCACCTCCGGGGATACATGATCTATGGTGGTATAGCCCACATAGGCCACCAGGTCGTAAACGCCATAAATAACAGTGAGCATGCCGGTGATGGTAACGGCACTGAGAATAATACTCACCAGACGATAGTTAGGCCATAACCTGGAAATCAGCCACCAGAGAATACCCAGCATAAATGAACCGATAATGGCAACCAGGCAAAACAAATAGGCTTTTATACAAAAAGCATCTTCTGATATAGGGGTAATACTTATTTCCCGCTCGGATTTGAGAATGAAAATAAAACTAAATGCTACCAGGGATATTAAAAGGTTGGAGAGGAAAACTTTTTTCCAGAAGTTCTCCGGAGGGATTATCGTATCGGTTTTTTTCCGGATAAACCGGACAAAGGCAAATAACAATCCCCCCCATAAATAACTGGTGAGCAACCATACCAGTGGAGATACAAATATATCGCAGATGCTTTCCTGTGCATCACCGGCAGGGAATATATGCGACAGGTTATCCATGCGGTACAGCAAACCAAAAGGAAGCGTCAGCAGCTCATAATAAGATGAGATGCGAAACCCGGCTAATCCCAGGTGGATAGCGCCAAAATTGGAGGCCATCCAGGGAATACCCAACAAGACGGTCACCAATATTACTTGCAGGATCAGGATATACTTATACGCTTTGTTTTCCATAAGGGACAGGTTAACCCGGACAAATATATTATTAATAAAATTATCCGGGATAATTCGAAAAAAATGTTAATCCGCTTTGGGGGTTTTTAATTTTCTTTTCGACCTTATACTGTAACACGGATTAAAAAGTAAATGATTGAGCGTAACCGGATAAATACATTGATGGCCAGGAAAATATCCGGCGAGGCCACCACGGAGGAGTTGAAAGAACTGGAAATGCTGCTGATGCAGTTCCCGGAATTGCAATATGCCTTTACTATTGTGGAAGATATACAGACTGTCAATCCGGCCAACGGCTTTACGCCGGAAGAAGAGAGCCGGTTAGCCAGCGAAGGCATGGACCGTATCAATTTGTTCCTGCAACAGGAACAGGACGCACCGGTCAGAAAATTGCCCCCCTGGAAGATGATGGCCGGGATAGCCGCTATGATAACGGTACTGTTGACAGTATGGGCGTTATGGCCGGTATCGTCCGACAGGCAGGCTTTTCGTAATGAAGTAGTCACCAAAACAGGTTCCAAAACCAGTGTGGTACTGCCGGATGGCACAACGGTAGTACTCAATGCCTGCAGCCGTCTGCAATATGATGCTACCCGCTTTCTCCAGGGAGAAAGGGAAGTAGGGCTCATTGGAGAAGCCTATTTTGATGTAAAACACGATCCGGCGCACCCTTTTATAATCCGGACAGGCCCTGTCAATATCCGGGTATTAGGAACCGTATTTAACGTGAAAGCCTATACGGAAGATGCTACTGTAGAAACCACCTTGCTGAGCGGCAAGGTAGAGGTCAGTTTCCCGCAGGGGTCCGACAGCCGCAAAGTGGTACTGGAACCCGATCAGAAGCTGATCATCGCTAATCAGCAAAACCAACCGGCGCCCGATCATAAAAAAGCCAACTTTAGCATCTCACCGGTAAAAAATATTATTGCCGGCGCCAGTGCCGGTGAGGATGCAGATAAACCTGCCACCGCCTGGATCAACGACCGTTTCGACTTTGACAATGTAACTTTTGAAGCGCTGTCGCATGACCTGGAACGCTGGTACAACGTAACCTTACGGTTTAAAAATGATCGTTATAAACACGAAGTATTTACCGGCGCTTTCCGCAAGCAGGGCATAGAAGATGTATTACAGGCCCTGCAGCTGATGTCTGGTTTTCACTACGAAGTGAACACAAAGGAAAATATCATCTATATATGGTAAAAATGTAAAATGCCTATTCCGGTAATCAGTGATGACAGAACGATAACTACCCGATAAAATTTTTTTGCGGACAGCAAAAAGGGAAATGCGGCAACATTCCCCTTTTACAATGCTGGCTAAACAATCTAAACCGATTCGAAAGAATCTGGTAATGGCTAATTATTTAACCTAACGAAACAAATTTATGAAAAAAAGCTTTTGGTGGCCTTCTGATATTCCCCGGCGGAATATGAGGAAACTGTTAATGCGTATGAAACTAACCTCCGTATTGCTTTGTGCAGGGTTTTTACAGCTCAGCGCACATGGTTTTTCCCAGGAGCGGATCACTGTTAATTATAACAATATTAACATTGGAAAGCTACTAAATGTGATCGGGCAGAAAAGCGACTACACTTTTGTGTACAAAAATGCCAGCATCCCCGACCGGAAGATCTCTATTACGATGAAAGATGCGCCTGTCCGGGAAGTCCTGGATAAAGCGCTGGCAGGCACCTCGTTAGGATATAAGATTATGAAGGACAACCTGATCGTTATCCTGGAAGCAGGGGAAACGGTACAGAATGTGCCCATCAGAGGCCGCGTAACAGACGAAGCCGGCGTTCCGCTGATTGGTGTTACCGTTATCGTGAAAGGCACCACTACCGGCGCTAAAACTGACGTAGACGGCCGTTTTAAGATGGACGTGCCGGAAAATGCCATCATCGAGTTTAGCTACGTAGGGTATGAAGGTAAACAGATGACGGCTAAAGAAGGAGCTGTCTTTAATATCTCCCTGAAAGCCAATTCCAGTGGTTTGAACGAAGTGGTGGTAGTAGGTTACGGCAAACAGAAAAGAGTGAACCTGAGCGGCGCGGTAGACGCTATCTCCGGCAAGGAACTGGAAAGCCGTCCTATCGCCAATATCAACAACGGTTTACAAGGCCTGCTGCCCAACCTCAATATCACCAATGATAACGGCCGCGTTTCTTCTGCTGCCAAGTTCAATATCCGGGGTATGACTTCCATCAACGGAGGCGATCCTTTTATCCTGGTAGATAATATTCCTTTTACCAATGAAGAAGTATCCCGCCTGAACCCGGCCGATGTGGAAAGTGTTACTGTGCTGAAAGATGCTGCTTCTGCTGCTATCTATGGCGCCCGTGCTGCTTTCGGCGTGGTACTGATCACCACTAAATCCGGTAAAGACGGCCGCATGGCGGTAAATGCCAACACCAACTACGCGGTACGTACACTGGGAAAAGTACCTAAGATTGTAACGGACCCGCTGACTACCATGGAGTATAAACACGATGCCGCTACACCGCTGTATGATCTGTACCCCGCTGCCGACAGAGCTTATGCACAGAAACTGAAAGATGATCCCTCCCTGCCTAACGTTATTGTAAGCCCTACTGACCCAAAAAAGTGGAGCTACTATGGTACTACCGACTGGTTACACGAAGTATACCAGAAGTCTGCTCCGGCTTATAATGCCAATGTCAGCATTTCCCGCGGTGATGAAAAACTCAACTACTACTTCTCGGCGGATTATTATTCCCAGGATGGTATGCTGCGTTATAACCCCGATAAATACAACCGCTACAACCTGCGTGCGAAAGCCACCTATAATTTTAACGATCGTATCAAGATTGGTAGCAACACCATGTATACCAATACCACCTATGATCAGCCATCCTTTACGCAGGACTACCTGTTTTTCCATAACTCCAATCGTACACCTTCCCTGAGTGTGCCCCGTAACCCGGATGGTACCTGGACTTCAGACGGTGCTGCCCTGCTGGGTAACCTGCAAAGCGGTGGCCGGGCTGCCGATACCTGGAGCGAGTTCATGACTACCCTCAATGCTGAAGTGGGTATTATCAAGGATGTGTGGACCATCAAAGGAGACGCTACATTCCGCAGAGGTAATGACGTGGGTAACATTTTTGTACTGCCGGTGTCTTACCGTACCGGCCCTAATCAGCCATTCGGTTATACCAACAGTAATGTATCATCTGCGGAAAACCTCAGTACTGCCGTGAAATACAACGTGTATAACCTGTACACCGATTTCCATAAAACGTTCCATAAAAAACACTATGTAGGCGCGTTGGCCGGGTTTAACCAGGAATATCACACCTATAACCTGTTCCGCGTGAAGAAAGAAGGACTGATCAGTACTGATTATCCTACTCCTCAACTGGCTACGGGTACTATTACCCAAAAACAAACCTGGGAAGACTGGGCAGTTAGAGGTATCTACTATCGCCTGAATTACATCTTCGATGATAAATATATAGTAGAAGTAAATGGCCGTAACGATGGTTCTTCCCGTTTCCGTACCGATAACCGTTGGGGCTTCTTCCCGTCCGGCTCACTGGCATGGGTGGTTTCCAAAGAAAAATTCTTCGGCGGTATTAAAGACCGTGCCGGTATTGACCTGTTGAAACTGCGCGGTTCCTATGGTTCCCTGGGTGATCAGCAATGGGATGCCTATGGTTACATGGAAACCATGAAAACCGATAACATCAAATCTGCCCTCAACGGCCAGATTCCGCTAGGCGTATTTTCTCCCGTGCCTGTAACCGCTACCTATACCTGGCAACAGGTTAAAACGCTCAACGGCGGTATCGATATCGCCCTGCTGAAGGAAAAATTATCGTTTAGCTATGACCGTTATACACGGTATACTACCGGTATGTTTGCCAAAAGCCAGGAACTGCCTGCCGTTTTTGGTGCAGACGCGCCTAAAACCAACTCTGCTGACCTGAAAACAAGAGGATGGGAAATGACGCTCTCCTGGCGCGATCAGTTCAAGATCGGTAAAGATGACTTTAGCTACGGCGTAAGATTATTGCTGGCAGACAGCCGCTCCTTCATTACCCGTTATACCAATCCAACCGGTACCCTGGCGAATTACGACAACTCCGATCTGAAAAAACGTAACTACTACAACGGCCAGGAAATTGGCGATATCTGGGGCCTGGAAACAGAAGGTTTCTTCCAGAACGAAGCGGAACTGAAATCACATCCCAATCAGTCTAAAGTAGGTTCAGATGACCAGCAGTACCTGTTTTACGTAGGTGACCTGAAATTCAAAGACCTGAACGGTGACGGTGTAATCGACTATGGTGATAACACCGTATCCAATCCGGGCGACCGTAAGATCATTGGTAACAATGCTCCCCGTTACCCTTACAGCATCGATCTGACTGCTTCCTATAAAGGTTTCGATTTCCGCGCCCTGATTCAGGGTATCGGTAAAAGGGACTGGTACCCTAACCCGGGTAACCACTACTTCTGGGGCGTATATGCACAGCCGTGGACCAACGTACAGGTACACAACCTGGACAGATGGACACCTGAAACACCGAATGGGTATTTCCCGCGCCTGAAATCATATATCGCGGAAGACGCTACCGAACTGGGTGCGCCACAGACACGATATCTGCAGAATGCGGCCTATACCCGTCTGAAAAACGTGACTCTCGGTTATACCCTGCCGAAGTCACTCACCACCAGAGCGAAGATCAACCGGTTACGGGTATACGTAAGTGCAGAAAACATCTTCACCATCTCCCACCTGAAAGCCAATATTGATCCGGAAGGTCTCGATGGTACAGTATATCCTTATCAGAAAACCTACTCGTGCGGATTGAACCTGAACTTTTAATTAAAGCAAAAAAGTGCAACATGAAAAACAAGCGGCTTATTTTATCATTCATCATATTGGGTAGTGCGGTTGTTTCCTGTAAGAAGGATTTCCTGCAAAGGATGCCACAGACGGAGATTACACCAGACGCTTACTTTAAGACACCGAAAGACCTGGAGACCTATCTCTATGGTTTGTATGACGATAACCTGTCAGCTCCCTATGACGACAATAACTCAGACAACGTGTCCATCAATACCGGCAGTGAAATGGACAAACTGGTACATGGTACGCTGGATGAAACAACTGTAGAAGGATGGGACTCCTGGAAAAAGTTGCGTAACGTCAACTACCTCTTGGACAATGTGCATAAGGCACAAGGCGATGCTGCGGATATCGCTCACTTTACCGGTATTGCCCGTTATTTCCGTGCCCGTATTTATGCGGAACTGATTGCCCGTTACTCCGATGTACCCTGGTATGGCCATGTGTTGACTGACATCGACCCTGCTTTATACAAAGGCAAAGATCCCCGTGCCAGTGTGGCCGATTCTGTGTTGGCTGACCTGCAATATGCGGTAGATAATGTTAAAGTAGATAATATCAAGGATAAGCCTACCAGCAACACACTGGTGAGCAAGTACGCTGCACTGGCGCTCATGTCGCGCTATTGCCTGTTTGAAGGAACTTTCCGGCGTTACCATCCTGAATTGAAACTGGAAGGAACGGCTGATACCTGGCTGAGAAAATCTGCCTGGGCATCCCAGCAGCTGATCACCAGCGGCCGTTTCGATATCTACAATACAGGTAAAGGCGGTGAAGACTACCGTGCCCTGTTTGTAAGCACCAGCCTCGCCGGTAACAAAGAAATCATTCAATGGCGTGATTATCCGCAGGCGCTGGGTAAAGCCAACAATACCCATACCGTATTGGGTTGGACCTGGTCGCTCAGCCAAAGCCTGGTATATAGCTATCTGATGAAAGATGGTACGCCATTTACGGCACAGCAGGGTTATGATAAGATGGACTTCGTTACTACGTTTAAAAACCGTGATCCCCGTTTGGCTGAAACAGTCGCCTATCCCGGATTTAGCACTACACAAGACACCTTGCTGTATGTTGCCAAACCGAACCTGGGTGGTTATGATCAGTTGAAATTTTATCCCCGCGATCCTAAACAACGTGGAGGATGGGAACTCAACTATTCTGCGCTGCCGGTTTACCGCTATGCAGAAGTACTGCTGAACTTCGCAGAGGCAAAAGCCGAGCTGAATGACCTGAGTCAGTCAGACCTGGATATGTCCGTTAACCTGTTGCGTCGTCGTGTACAGATGCCTGATATGAACATGGCCAGCGCCAATGGCAATCCTGATCCGGCATTAAGCGGCCAGTATGATGTAAAGGGCGCCAATAAAGGTGTGATCCTGGAGATCCGCCGTGAGAGAAGAGTGGAAATGGCCTGCGAAGGACAACGCCTCAATGACATCAACCGCTGGGCTGCGGGGATCAATATCACGAAAGCCCCGGCTGGTATGTACGTACCTGCATTGGGTGCGATCGATATGACCGGCGACGGTAAACCGGATATCGCTATCCTGCCGAATCCGAACGACAGCTCGGCCCTTATGAGCCTGCCGCAGGAAGTAAGATGGAAGCTGACTGCCCGTTTTTACCTGGCAGACAAAAACGGTAGTCCAAATAACTTCTACCTGGAGAATGGCAATAGCGGCCATATTGTATTTACGGCAGATAAAGCAGGACGTAACTTTATCATTCCTAAGTACTATTACCGCCCGATTCCCAAACAGCAACTGGTACTGAACAAAAACCTGGAACAGAACATTTACTGGAAATAGTTTTTTCATTACGAATTACAGACAACAAATCGGTGGAAATGCCTGTCAATCCTTTGTTTCATATTGACTGGCTACCCTGGTTTGTTGTCTGTAATTTTTTTATAAACTTTGACGATGAAAAAGATTTTGTTTGCTTTCCTGTCCTGTTGTACCTGGCACGCAGCCATGGCACAGGGCTTTTCGGGAAACGTATTCCTCGACAGCAATGCCAATGGCAAACAGGATGCAGCTGAAGCCGGTATGCCTGGCATCAGGGTGTCCGACGGCCTTTCTGTAACCGTTACCGATCAGTCCGGCCACTTTCAGTTACCCGGACATAGCCGTGCGCGTTTTATATTTATCACCACACCAGCCGGATATCAAACCACTAAAGAATTTTATATCCGGACAGACAGCAGCCTGACAGCCTATCAGTTTGGACTACAGCCACGTAGCGGCGCTACAGATAAAGCGAAGTTCGTTCGCCTGGCCGATACCGAAACCACGCAGTTCAACAACTGGGTGACCGAAGCCAAAGATTTTGCCCGCAATGAAAACGCGGATTTTATGATTCATACCGGAGATATCTGTTATGAAAAAGGAATGGCTTTTCATGCTCAGCATATCAACACCAAAACCATGGGGCTGCCGGTATATTATTGCATCGGTAACCACGACCTCGTGAAAGGCCCTTATGGAGAAGCATTGTACGAGTCGTTGTTTGGCCCGGTGTTTTATTCCTTTGAAGCGGGGCCGGCCCACTTTATCGTAACACCGATGCGCTATGGTGATTACCAGCCTTCCTACACACTGGATGATGTGGTAAAATGGCTGAAAAACGACCTGGCCCACACTGATCCTGCCAAACCGGTGATTGTCTTCAACCACGACCTGCTCACGTATGATACCCTGTTTGCATTGAAAGCAGGTAATGACAGTATCAACCTGAATGAACATAACCTGAAGGCCTGGATCTACGGTCACTGGCATATTAATTTCGCCCGTACCCATGGTAACAGCGGTATCCGTTCCCTCTGCGCCGCCCCGCCTCCCGATGGCGGTATCGATAACTCTGCCTCCAACTTCGATGTAGTGGATATCGATAAAAACGGTATTTCGTTGGTGCAACGCCGTTATACCTATGTGGAAAACCAGCTTACACTGGTGTCTCCTTCTGTAAATGGCACTGCTTTCGATCAGGATAAGATGGTGGTGAGCGTGAATGCCTATCATACCGCTTCACCCGTAAAGGCTGTGCGTTTCCGTATGTTCGATAAAAAAGGCGACCTGCTGCGGGAGCTGCCTTTGCAACCGCGTACCGACTGGAACTGGGGCGCTACGGCTGTTGTGCCTGCTGCCGGTAAAAACGACGTATATACGGCAACGGTAGAAGCTACCCTAAGTACCGGGCGCATCCTCTTTACCCGCGATACATTCCGGCTTACGAAGACAACATTGCCTGCCATCAAAAGCGCAGCATGGCCGGAAGCCCTGCAAAATGCGCAACGTACAGGCGTTACCGGTCTTTCCGGCGCCGGCAACCTGCTGCTGAAATGGACGGCCAACCTCGGTGGGAATATCTGGAAATCATCTCCCATAGCTGCCGAAGGCAAAATATTCGCCGGCACCATCGATGACGAAGAAAACAAACAATGCCGGATTACCGCGCTGGACGCAGCTACCGGCCGTGTGTACTGGCAGTTCCCTACCGGTAATTCCATTAAACACAGCATGAGTTACAGCAACGGCGTACTGCTGGCTACTGATGCAGAAGGCGTGACCTATGCGCTGGAGGCGGCTACCGGTAAACTGCGCTGGAAACACCAGGGCAACCAACAATCCCTGCCCGGTTATAATTCCGGTGGCGTAGCACAGGATGGCGTGTATTATACCGGTTCCGGTAATAACCTGCAGGCGCTGGATATCCGTACCGGTCAGGTGAAATGGACCAACCACGACTGGACCGGCGGAGAAGGTACGCCTGCATCTATGGCCTTCCACAACGGACAGCTGATCACCGGCGCCAACTGGAGCCACCTGTTTGCACATGATGCCGCCACCGGCCGCGTACAATGGAAACGCAGTGATGAAGGCATCCGCTTCCGCAGCGGTACCCCCGCTTTCTTCGATAACAAACTCTATGTACACGGCATTAATAAGCTCCATGTGCTGGAACCTGCTACCGGTAAAACGATCGACAGCATTCCGGTGACAGCCGAACTGAAAACCATGACAGCGCCACTGGTGACAGCACAGTACATCATTACCTGTACCGCCTCCGGTGGGATGATCGCCTTTGATAAACAGACCAAAGCACAGCTATGGCAGTTTAAACCAGGCGAAGCGTTGTTCTATACCGCGCCTTATACCACGCCGTCTTCCGCTACGATTGAATCTACTCCGTTACTGGCTGGTAACCACCTGCTGGTGGGCGCTTCAGACGGCTATGTATATGTGGTGGAGGTAACTACCGGGAAGATGATCCGTCGTATTGCAGTAGGAGCGCCGGTATTTGCTGATATGGCTGTATATAACGGGTTGTTGTATGTAGCGGATTTTTCGGGGAACGTAAATGCATATACGCTGTAGTGCACGCAAAGCATTCTAAGGAGCAAAGAACGCAACGATTTTTTGAGGATTAAAAAGCAGGCAAAGATTATATAAGCGAATAAAGAAAGCAAAGGAGCGAAGATCAACATTTGATCTTCGCTCCTTTGCTTTCTTATAAAAACTTAACAAAAAATCTTTGCGTTCTTTGTTCCTTAGAATGCTTTGCGTGAAACTACTCGTTGCTTCTCACAGTATCTTTCGCCGCTGCCTGGCTGTCGCGGGTATTCTTCTGTACGGCGATAGCGCCGAAAATAGCCAGCAGGAAAGCGAAAGCATAGAACCCTTTTTCGCTGGAGGCGAGGGTGGCATTCCACAGGCCGATGATCAACAGCAATATGGACAGCAGCATGGATACCCAGCTGAGACCGTAATAGATGTCGGTTACAGGAACGCCTTCGAGCCTGTCGCGTACGCATTTCTGTACGGATACCGCTGAAAAGAGCGCGTACATCAGGATGGTGAAGTAGTAACCTTTCTCATTCAGTTGCATAGTGGCGTTCCACAGCCCTATGATGTATCCCAGCATACCGGCAAACAATGCTACCCAGGATGCTGCGATAAATGCGATTGATGGTTTTTGTTTCATGGTTAATTGTTGTTAATAAAAAAAGGATGAATACGGTGATAAGGATCTTGCCTTTAATATATTTTACAATATAATAATACTATTTATTTTTTTGATTCCGGGAATTATGTTGAGGGGAAAGACATGGGTTATCCAAAATAAAAATCCCGGGCAATACCCGGGATTTTCTTCGTAGCGAGGAGCGGATTCGAACCACTGACCTTCGGGTTATGAGCCCGACGAGCTACCTCTGCTCTACCTCGCAATGAGGTTGCAAATGTAGGCAATAAAATCAAACTACAAAATTTAACAGAAATTTTTTTTGCTGTTAACAGTCAGGAAACGTTACCAGCATCAAAGAAAAAGATACTTGCTTGTGTTGTGTATTCCTTACGGGTAAAGGATTTGCGCTATTGTCTGTCAACTAATAAATCTCTCCAAAAAAAATATCAGATATCAGAATAATCTGTCGGATGCAGGAACATGATTTCCGATTTAGAGACATTGTGTGCATAAAAAGGCATCACAGACAGCTGTTTCCAGCTGGGATCGGATGAAAATGTTTTCCAGTGTGCGTCGCGGTCGGCCTTGTTATTGAAGGTGGTCATATACATTAAATTAGGCATGCGGCTGCCAGATAGTACGGAACCGTAAAACACCGCATTGAAGCCCAGCCGCTGGAAAATATTGATTTCATTGCCCACATTGAACATATGTACTTTGTTGACATGATACTTTTCAGTCGGACTCTCATAACTGCGTAATTCGTATATCCGTTCACTTTTGGGACCTGTCAGCGTTGGTTTGGCCAGCACCGGCATTCCGGTGAACGCCTGTAACAGGATAGATTCCTGGCGCGTATAGGGAATATCGTTCCAGGCAGCATCCAGATAGGAGCGGCCTGCTTCTCCAAAAGTCTTGTCGGCCGACAGTTTGGCGTCCAGTTGCAGGAACTGCTCCATGTTGCGGAAAGGGAGCAATACATAAATACGTATATCCGCCGTATCGGTAGTAACGGGTTTAAAAACGCCGACGGTAGGGATGCCGGCGCGATGTAATGCCGGCAGGTAGGCGGTTTGCAGAAAACTATCTACCCGTGCTTCCTGTGCGGCCGTTTTCAGGTGATAGATTTTTATTTGATAAAATTGTCTTTCTTTGGCTACCAGCGGCAGACAACCCAACAACAGGACTGTTAGCAGCAACGTGGAAAATTTCATATGTGCATAATTTATACACAACAAAATAATCGTTTTTAAGCAGGATTAATAGTCCTGCGATGAATGCATTATTTTTGGAGAATTCTGTATTATTATTAAAAAAAGATATTATGGCAGATCCGGTTATGTTGATAGAAGAAGCTAACAGCCGTGGTACCCTGTACGCAGTAGTAGAGCAGGATGACAGAACAGCTTATTTTTACCTGTATCCTTCAGAATTGTTGGCCAACAAATACTCCCCGCGTCCTTGCTGGTTGCGTAACCTGCAACCTGCCCCGGAAAAAAGAGATGTGAAGGCGATGGAAGAAGGCATGGCGCCAATGCTGGAAGCGCGTTATTGTAACCACCCGGAAGGTAAAGCCCCGCTGGAGGCCGAACGTATCCGCATCGTATGGATGGAAGAAGAAGACGGCGCCGCTGTACTCTACGATGATGAGCTGATGGGAGTTATTCCCGGCTGGACGATGTATTCCGAAGAGCGCTCTGTGGGCTATGCCGCCGATTGCATCGGTTCCGGTGAAGATAGCCAGATGTTCCCGCTGGGAACTGCGGCCACCAACCAATTGCATAAAAAAGTAGCGGGAGCTATCGCCTTCCGGGACGACTGGGCCGATGAAACCAGCCAGACCTGGAGCATCTTTCAGAAACAGTTCCTCGATACTTATGAGGCTATATTAGGCCCGGTAGAGAAATATTATGCTATCGATGGCGGTAAATGGCCTCCAATCGGTATGGCGCGTTTTGAGAGAGATGACGTTGTGTATTTCCTCACACTGGGTGTCAGCATCCGGCCAATGCCCTGGGTGGAAATGCTGTATAACGACCATGCGGAGGGATTCCGCCGGATGGAGCTGGGGATGGCCATCAGTAAAAAAGATTTCGATGAAAAGACCATCATGGCGCTGGCCGGTATGGTATCCGGTTTGGCCGACCGCCCGTGGAGACAGGTAACCTGGCTGGGAGAGGGCCATACCATCAGCTTTAGCGAGATGCCCGCGCCCTACGAGAGCCTGGTGTTATCTTCTGCGCTGTACAATGGCCCTTCGCTGGAAATGCCGCAGATGTACAATGATCCGGTGAACCTGTACTGGGTATCGCCTATCACAAAAGCTGAACGCCTGCATGCGCATGAACAACCCAATGGCGGCTATATGCTGCTGGAAAAAATGATACAGGAAGGTATCAATCACATTATACAACCCAGAAATCCGATAGTGGCCGGTTAACGGCCACTATCCGCTCCGGCGGAAATAATCTTTTCAATGCTGCTGCGGCAGCAGGTTTCAGTAATATATAACGGGAATCCTTATACGATAATTCGTCGTTTGCCAGCGGCCAAACACGGAAAAGGAATTCCTGTTTCCGGTTAAAACAGTACCTATGGTAATTGTTTGAATATCAGTTTCTTTAAATTTTTTTGAAAAAATCTGTAACGAAAGGAGCGGTCAGGATACTAATAAGGAAATGTACTAAAGCTATCCAACTTGAAAAATAAGGAACAGGAATTTCTGGCGCATATTGAAACAAACAAGGGGATTATCCATAAGATCTGTAAGATGTATATGGATACAGCGGATGATCAGCAGGATCTGTTCCAGGAAGTTGTTTATCAGTTGTGGAAGTCCTATGATTCCTTTCAGGAACAAAGCCGTTTCTCTACCTGGATGTACCGGGTAGCGTTGAATACGGCGATTGTTTTCCTGAAAAAGGAGCGGCGGAAAGTACAAACATCCGATGCTATGCCTGAGCATCTGGCAGATGAAGATCATGGTGGAACGGAAAAGGAATTACAGCTGTACCATTTTTACAAGGCGGTACAGCAGCTGGAGAAGTTGGAAAAAGCGCTGGTATTTTATCACCTGGAAAATTATTCTCACCGTGAAATAGCAGACAATCTGGGAATCTCGGAAGTCAATGCCAGGGTAAAGCTCAACAGAGCCAAAACAAAATTAAAAGAACTGATAAAACAACAAGGATATGCATTTTGATGATATACAATCTCTCTGGAATAAAGATGATGGAGGAGATGATATGGTGGTGCCTGTCAACCTGGAAAAGATAAAGTCCGCCAATCAGCCGGTAGAAAGAATACGGCAGTACGTAAAGCGGGAGGGATGGGGACAGTTGCTGGCGATTGTGCTGCTCGGTTATGCTCCTCACTTTTGTAAGACGGAGTTGCAGGTAGTTGCTTATTATAGTTTGTATAGTGTGATGGTGGCTATTTGTGGTTATTATCTGTATCGTTTTTTCCGGTTTTACCGGCGGCTGGGTACTACGGCATTATCTACCAGGGAACATCTGGACGAAGTGTATTATGATATACAACTGCATGTTGAGATGTACCGGTCCTGGACTTATGCGATACTGATGTTGGCGCTGGGGTTTGCTACCATAAGGCTATTGACCTCTCCGGGTGTGGTGATTGACAGTACCATGGTAATAAAGATGATCCTCCTTTTTGCGGTATTTATGTTGTTGATTGTGGTATGTACGGAGTTATGGATCAGGTATACTTATGGCAGGTATCTGAAGGAGATTAAAAAGATTAGAGGTGAGTTAAGGGAAGAATTATAAACAATCGGTTGCGAGTGTATATTCCCGTTAATGATTAGTTAACGGGAATATTTTTTTTATGGGTGTATTGCTTTATGGGAGAGGGTTTTAGCCGGATGTGATCGGGTATGCTATCGGGTTGTTAAAGAAATTTTAAAATGATGATGGTGGTCATCGCTGTGAAAATTAAATAGCTCTAATATTGTGACACAAACCCCTGAAAAAACCAAATGCGCATTTCATCATTCAGGTTGCTGTTTTCTCAAAACTTTTAAACCCAAAAAAAATGAAAAAGCTATTATTGTCTGCAGCTTTTATAATTGCTGCCCTTGCAGGTTATGCTCAATCAGGATCTGCCCCTGTTTCTCCCAACTCTCAGGACAAAGGCTGTCACGGTTGTGGCGACCCTTCTGACCAGTCTGTAGTGCTCGTTAACCTCGAATTGTGCAATGTAATTGAAATTTGCCCTCCGTTAGATGTCATGACTGCAAAATTCGACAGCAAAGAAGATTATAACGAGGGCGAAGAGCTGGAAGACTTCTTTGGTCACAAATCTGCTAATTTCTATGTTAGCTCCAACAGAAACTTTAACGTAACTATCAAATCTTCTTCTCCTAACTTTCTGTATATAGGTAGCGGTACTGGTAACACTGTCATGCCCTGCTCTATACTGAAATACAACCTGCACAGCAATGGCACTGGTGGTACCAATGCTACTCCAATGAACTGGAATCCGCTGACAGTTGCTGCTGCTCCATTGATCAACAATGGTGTACACGGTGTCAACAAACCTTTCTCTTTGAAATTCAAAGCAGATCCAGGATGGGATTTCGCCGCAGGTAATTATGGCCTCGGTGTTATTTTGACTGCAACACAGTTATAATAAAGATTGGACACTCAAGTAAGCCTTTTCGACCGGGAAGGCTTACTTGCCCAAAAACTGAAGCTGGATATTTTGTTGGATGTTTTATGTTGGATGTTCCCTCAACCATTTGAATGTTATCTTCGAAAGTTGGATGTTACCTCAGTAAGTTGGATGTTACCTCAATAAGTTGGATGTTCCCCGAAAGAGATCAGGTTAGTTGGATGTACCTTTTTACCCCCTGTCAGCCAGATGAAACTGTCGTTACCCCCCATGTTGTGCATATTGTGGCACCTCTGTTGCCCAGTCTACATCCCGGATGTTTCCGGGCAGGGAGTCGCCGGTTTTGCTGTAACGTTAAAGGATTCGCTGGCAGCCAATAAGGATAACCGCTTTTTGTATAATAATATTCAGATCACTAATAAGTATCATCAGGCACAGTCTTTTCAGTTATCGGTGACGGTCCCGGAAGGCTGGCGGTTGATGGCGCCTGCGAAGTCTTTGTCAAAGGAGCTGCAGCCAGACCAGTCGGAAGTAGTGCCTGTGGTATTGATGCGGCTGCAGAATGCGCCGGCGCTCTGGAAACCGGTACAAGTGCAGGTCGATGCAAAAGCATATCGATTTTATATAAAAGCGGAACCCATCTGTGAGTTTTCTGTTACTCCTATTACAAATGTTATCCAATTGAAGGGCCAGGAGAAAGACTTTAATGTTATGCTCCGGGTAAGGAATACCGGTACCGTTCCCGGAGCCTATCTGGCCAATATCAGGAGCCGCAATCTGGATATTAACAGTACCGAAAAATTCTGGTTAAAGCCTGGCAGAGATACCGTGTACTCCTTTCCATACCATTTGAAGGATAAGACGCTGAACATGCTGAAGACGGAGAAATTGCAACTCAATGTAGCAGATACCCTGGGTGTGAGTTATATGAACTACGTTACGCTCGAGCGGGTGCAGCATGAACGAAAGGAAAAAGAGTCACCCTATATTACCTTTCCGCTCTGGTTAGAAACAGGCGTTATGATATGGGGAAAGCAGGTTAGTTACTATGGTGGTATGCACGGTGAGATCCCCATTGGTGACAACAAGCTTTCCTTTTTTTACCGCACCAAACAATACGGTCTTGGTAACAATCTTGAACAAAATGTGTTTGGATTCAACTACCAGACAAAACACTGGGATTTCTACGCCGGACATATGAGCGATATCAGGTATTTTTTCACCTATGGTAATGGGGGTAAAATCACCTATCGGCCCAAACCCAATACGGAATTTACGATCAGCGCCACCAAACATAGGGAAGCACTCACCTGGTTTACCAATGATAACATTACCATGACCGCTAAATATCCGGTAGGAAAAGTCACCGTGTTGCAGGGGATAGCGGGTGATGTAGACCATATACAGCGGCGGCAGTCTTATCTTTTTAACAATGAAGTGCAGTTGTTCAATACACCCAAAGTGGTAGTAGCAGTAAATGCAGGGGTGGGCATGGATTTCTTCGCTGCGAAAGTACCGGGTTTGCCGGACGAACCAGGTGCGGCATTGGGCTATAACTTTGCCTATCATGGAAAACGGATCGATTTCTCCAGCCTGGTGCAATACTACAGCGATCATTTCCCGGGCCTGAACAAAGGACTGATGTATCACTTCCACGATGTAAGCTGGAAATTCGGCAACAACGCGATCGGAGCTTTTTACCAGTACAATCGCTCCGGTGTGAACACGCTCCGGGATACTATTTACAATACAGATGCCTTTAAGTTTAACATCGCCAAATACGGCCTCAAGTATAGCCGTGGATTTATGAACGGTTCCTTCTCCCTCAGTGGCGGCCTGTTGAAACAAAGTATGGTCATGGGCGGCACCATGCCCGAATACATCTTCGGTGAGATGTATATAAGACGGCAGGCAGGTAGAAAATTCAGTTTCTTCCTGAATTCCATTAACGGGTATAATGGTTCATACGGAATCGATAAAAAAGCTGTTTTTCTCACTAATACAAGCATGTCGGCGGCTTATAAGGTTTTTGGCGTGAAGGGCACTTTTATGCAACAACCGGTATTTGACCAGACGGCAGACAAGAACTTTCTGCGATATATACAAACAATGCTGGCAGGCCCGTTTATGACTTTTACTTTGTTTAAGCGGGTGAGGACAAATGTTTATTACAATTTCTCCAAATCATTGTACGATAATCTGATATATCATCAGGTGGGTGGCAACATTATGTACAGCAATCAAAAGAACGGACTGGACCTGAGCGCCTCTGCTATGATCCCGCTGGAGAGTGGCAGCCTTACCCCCAATGGCGTCGGTGAGAAGTATATCAGCTTATCAATGACTAAAAAATTTAATGTACCAATATTTTTCAGGAAAAAATATTTCACCTTGAACCTTTTACCATTTTTTGATGTTAATGGTAACGGAACCAGAGATGCCGGAGAGCAGCTTATCCCTAATCTGCAGATCAATATCAACAGTATTCCCTTTATCTCAGATGAAAGAGGCTCTATCTCCTATCGAAATATCACACCAGGTAAGTACCAATTGGATTTTGGCGGTGCAAACAATGTCAAAGGCGTAATACCTGCTTCCGGCGTAATACAAACGGTTCCGGTGAACAAAGATCTGACCATTATGATTCCTTTTAAAAGGAGCCGGGTAATTACCGGGAAGATCATGATCAGTTCGGACTCCCTGGCCAGGAGTAATTTCCCTCGCAGCAACATCAAAGTAATCGCAACAGACAGTACAGGCATGCTGTATAGCACCCTGACAGACGACATGGGTAGTTATTTTCTGAACGTGCCTGCCGGCAAGTATGCCGTTTCTTTGAATCCGGGAGCGTTCAGTGACAAGATAAAACCCAGGGTGATGTCCTATTCAGTGGACGTAGCCACCCGTCTGGAAGCAACGGCAGATTTTGAGATAGTAGATCAAAGCAGGATAGTAAGATTTTTTAAGCCGAAAAAGTAAAGTGATAACCCCCAATGCTAAATACCATGATTATGAAAAATAAGAGATTTATTTGTTCGAGTATGTACCCCAAATCGTGATAGCTCTATCCTAATGATAACCCCGAAAGAAAACACCGTCTCTTTCAAGAAAATTTAACCATATCCCGTTTAATTGCTGAACCGTTCCCCAAAAACGAGTTAGTATGTATGTCATTGTCATGTTCTAATTAATTTGCTGAAAGATGAAAAAGGTAATGTTTATTGAAGAGGAAGCGGATTGTAAACACTCATTAACCCCGGCTATGCATTCTTTTAACCCTGTTACCACTGTAGACGAACTGCTGAAAACGCAGGTCAATGACGGCAACGTAATCAGTATTAAAAAGAAACGAATTATTTATGCAGAAGGGAAAACCGCGGCGTCCATATTCTACATCCTCAAAGGAAAAGTAAAGACCAGTAAATGGAATGAAGAGGGAAAAGAGCTTATCACAGGTTTGTATCACGAAGGTGATTTTATCGGATTCAATGCCCTGCTGGATGGCGGCAGATACCGTGAAACGGCAGAGGTAATTGAAGACGCCGAGCTTATCATCATTTCCCGTACCGATCTGGAACTTCATTTCGAATACAACAGCAGCTTTCTGCGTAAATTCCTGGACATACTCGCCGGTAACATCGCGGAAAAACAGGAACAAATGCTACGGATGGCCTATAGCCCGCTCCGTAAGAAAGTGGCAGAAGCATTGCTGATCACCTGTAAGAAATACAATCCTACCAATCAGGGCGAATTGAGTATGAGTATCAGTCGTTGCAACCTGGCTGCACTGGCCGGCGTGGCGAAAGAATCCCTGATCAGAACACTCGGTGATCTGCGTGATGAAAAAATTATCCAGATAAAAGAGGGAAAAATTATTATAACAGATATCAGAAAATTGGAACACTTAATTTATTGCTCAGACGGAAAACCGAATATATAATTCAATATCATCAAATTCTACCGTGCTATGAAACAGTTGATGCTATTATTATTCCTGCTGTTCAGCGTTCTGTTTATAAAGGCCCAGGATACCACCGGTAAAAAAAGTATACCCACAGGGCTTGCTGTTGATACCAGCAGATCAAAAATGACTCCTGGTTTGCCACCCGCACCCAGGAGTCCCAAAAAAGCGGCGGATAGCGCTGCTGAAAGAAGAGGATTGACCATAAAACCATCGACGGTTGACTTTAAACTGAATAACGGGCAAACCGGTACTGCCCACGTGTTTATCGTCAACCACCTGAACAAAAAGAAACAATTTTCGCTGTACCTCAGCGACTGGATCAGGGATTCAACGGGCGCACATGTTTATACCGCACCCGGCTCCACCGAACGATCCTGCTCCCGCTGGGTAAAACTGGATAGGACGTTTGCGGAAGTAGATACGGGGCAAACCCTCGATATTCCGATTAAAATGCAGGTACCCGATTCTGCCGCCGCTACCGGTGAAATGAAATGGACCATGCTCTTCTTCGAAACGACGGAAGAACAGGTGGTAGAATCACCTACCGGCCTGAAAACGAATGTGCAAAATAAAGTGAGGATAGGAATACACCTTTATCAGACACCCCCATCCCTTACCTATAAAGATGTGAAGATACTCTCCTTCGACCACGCCGATACCAGCGCCCGGGTATGTCATATCGTATGCCAGAATACCGGGACGGTGCAGCTGGAATGTAACAGCTATCTGGAGCTGTCCAATATCGCTACAGGCGATAAAACAAAGATCGATGTACCCATGTTTCCCTTGTTCCCTGAACAACGACGTGTGGTGGAATTTGTAATACCCGATAAACTACCCAAAGGAAAATACTCACTCATAGGAGTGATCGACGCAGGAACAGACGTACCTATGGAAGCTGCACAGGAAATGATAGATATCTGAACTGTATCCACTTAGAATCTGATCCGGTACTATTCTTAGTGCCGGAAATTTTTTTTCGTAAAAGTGTAACAAAAGTTTATCTGCAGCAACTAATACTGTAAATAAACTTTTTAACGATGAAACATTTACGCAGAAAACTCTCCTTCGCCATTGCTGTTATAGGTACTCTTACTACTGCTGTTCATGCCGCCACGCCATCACCCACGGAAAAAGCCCTGCTGTGGAAGATTTCCGGTAACGGACTCGATAAACCCTCTTACCTGTTTGGTACCTTTCACCTGCTGTGTAAAGATGATTTTATGCTCAGGGAAAATGTAAAAGAAGCATTTTCCGGTACAGCACAACTGGTAATGGAAGCCAATATCTTCGATCCTGCTGAACTGAAAGTGGCACAAAGAGCAGTCCGGTCAGACATTCCCCAAAGTCAGCGACTGTCCAAAGAAAAATACGCGCTCATCGATTCGGTGCTGCGCGCCCGCGCAGGCGTACCCCTGCAACGTTTCGACAGCATACGGCTGAGCGCCCTGGTGAGTATTTTCGCTCAGCTGAGCTTCAGCTGCCCCCAACAAGTAAACCTCGAATCAATATTATACCAACGCGCACAGCAGCAAAAAATGAAAATCGCTATGCTGGAAACAATGGAGGAACAAGTGGATTATATGAATAAAGGTTTTTCTGATGAATACTTCTTTAAATACCTCACCACCCTCGATTCCCAGCAAACGATGACTGCCCGCATGATCAATGCCTATAAAACGGAAAACATTGATGTACTTCGCCAGGAAATGGGCGATCAGGATATGACCTACTGGCTGCTGACACGCCGCAATACCAATTGGGCGGACAGGATGCCGGACATGATGAAGGCCAACAGCTGCTTCTTTGCTGTAGGCTCCGGGCATCTGGCAGGTGACACCGGTGTCATAGCACTGCTCCGCAAAAAAGGATATACCGTTACACCCGTTCTGAACTAATATTTACCACACGAAAAAACTAATTCATATGCATCACAATAACGCTATTCAGCCTGTAAACAAGATCAGGAAACAAATGAAGCAGGAAGGTATGCTGCAGGTACTGGGCCTCATCCTGTTGTCGCTCCTGCCTCGTTATCTTACCATGAACTCCACAATGACAGTGGGTTACTATTGCCTCTATGCTGTCACCATGTCCATATCCGCTTATTATCTCTTTAAATTTTATCTCTTTTATCAGCGATTAACCAGCGCAGATTTATCTACCCGGGAACATTTGTATAGTACGTATTATGAAATCAAAATTCACCTGGAAATGTACCGCGCTTTTTCTTACATCATAGTGGTACTGGCCCTCGGTTTTATAACCATGTATGGCATGATGGAAGTGCCTTATATACTGAAAATAATTGACGGAAATGTTGATGCAAAAGTAATCATGGTACTGGTAGTCGCATTTGTGGGACTTGTAGCTTTGATAGGCGCGGCCACAGAATGGGGATTAGATATGTACTACGGTAAATACGTGAAAGAGATTCGTGGGATGATCACTGATTTGACGACAGTTGAATAACACCTGAAAGGCCGGGAAAATATTCCCGGCTTTTTTATGAATGGTTATTAGAATCCATATCCCTTCAGTATTTTGTATGCTTTGATTGTACTGTATGCATAAATTTATCTTGTTGGTGCTGGTCAGTTTACCCGCCTACGTAACTGCCCAAAAGAAAGACTCGACCATTAAGGAATTGAAGGAAATCTCCATTGTATCTAAAAAGAAACCGGTGGAATTTAAAGATGGCAAAATAGTATACAATGTCAGTAACAGTGTAAACGCTATGGGAAGCAACGCACTGGAACTGTTGAAACGCTCTCCGGGCGTAATGGTAGACCCCACCAATAACATCTCCCTGAACGGAAAGTCCGGTGTAACGGTGTATATCGATGGTAAGCCTACCTACATGCAGGGCGACGCGCTGGCGGCATTACTGAAATCATTGCAATCCGCCAATATTCATAGTATTGAAATGTTGCCGAATCCATCCAGTAAATACGATGCGGCCGGCAGCGGCGGTATTATCAACATCCGGCTGAAGAAAAACACAGCCTCCGGATTTAATGGAGATATCGCCGCCGGTATGCATTTCGGACAAACACCGAAAACAGAGGCTGCCCTCAATCTCAATTACCGCACAGGTAAATTTAACCTGTATGGTAACTACAATCACTACTTCGGGTATCATAACATGGAATATGATTTTTACCGGATACAGGAAGGAGAAATTATCGACAACCGCACCCGGGATGTGGATATGCGTAACCCCGTAAATTTCAAACTGGGCGCCGATTATAACATCAACAGCCGGCATACCCTGGGCGTTATGATGAATGCCAATCTATACTTCGGTCCGGGTATGACCAATACCACGACATACCTTTCGGATGCGGCTACCGGACAGTTAACATCCATGCTGAAAGCTACCAACGACTATTATTCCCAGAAACAAAACTGGAAGAACTATAATGTTAATTACCAATACAAGGATACAACGGGCCGGCTATTCACTACCGACCTGGATTACGGCTATTACCGTGCCCGTATCAAAAATATCCTGTACAACCATTTCCTGAAAGCCGATAGTGTTACGGAAACAGACCAGTATACGCTGCGTACTTTCAATAACAGCGATATCAACATCTACGGTATCAAAGCCGACTACGAACAACCTGTACAGCGCGGTAAAATTTATGCCGGTGTGAAAGGAAATGCAGTCGTGAGTGATAACCGGGTACAGATTTTTGATGTAAAAGGCAACGCAGACTTGCTGAATGAACGGAAAAGCAATACCTTCCGGTACGATGAAAAAGTATACGCCGCCTACGCAATGGCCGACCAGCAATGGGGGCGGTGGAAGCTACAGGCAGGTTTGCGGGTAGAGCAAACTATTGCGGATGGTGTATTGCATGCAAAAACGCAGACTACCGCCAAGGATACTACGCAGCAGGTAAGTAACCGTTATGTGGACTTCTTCCCATCCATGCAATTGTCCTACCGCCCTTCGGAACTGCATCATTTTTCGCTGCTGTACAACCGGAAAATAGATCGTCCTACGTATACAGACCTGAATCCATTCTCCTATCAACTGGATGAACTGTCCTCCTGGCAGGGGAATGCATTCCTGCGTCCACAGTACTCCAACAGCGTCAGCATGGGGTATAATGCTACGGGCATTATCTCGGCTACATTAACGTATACCCATCGCCGTGATATGTTTGTGCCGATATCGGATAGTATCGATGGCAACAAAATGGTGATGACACCAAAGAACGTAGGCTCGCAGCATCTGCTGGCGCTGAACCTGTCGTCTAATGTGTCGCCACTGCCCTGGTGGAGCATTTCGGCCAATGTAAACGCCTTCTATAAACAAAACCAGATCACTTTTGATGAACGCCGGCAGGCGACCATCGCTGTGAACACTGTACAGCTCAACGTACAGCAGGTTTTTGATCTTGATAAAAAAACACAGGCGGAGGTGAGTGGTAATTATCAGTCACCGGATATCTACGGCGGTTTCCAGCGAAGCAAACATAATTGGCAAATGAATATCGGGGTGCAACGGAAGGTGCTGAAAGATCAGGGCACGGTGCGGATCGGCATCAACGATCTCTTTCAGACTGCCCGCTGGTACGGTGTCCGGGATTTCGACGGCCTGTACTACCGGAACAAAGGATACGACGATTCCCGCCAGCTTCGGTTGGGCTTCAGTTACCGCTTCGGTAACGTGAAACTGGCAAAGGTACGGGAGCGTAGCTCCGGTCTTGAAAGTGAGTCCAGGAGGGTTAAATAATGCGAAGATGTCTTAATTTAGCAGTCTAAACAGAAAAACATGAAATACCTGATGTTTGTTGCCGCCATTTTAGGATGTTTACGCCTCTCGGCCCAGGAAGAGCCACCGGAATGGAAAAATCCCAGTAAGTCCAGCCTGGCCTACGCAGAGTACAGAAGAAAATTAACGGTACCTCCTTATGGGCTGGCCAAAGTAAAGGCGTTGATCGACAAGATCCCTTATAAAGAGGACGATAGCTCCCCCATGGAGAACAAGGATTACCTGCCGTTGTCTTTACGGGAGAAGTTTACTTACCATATGATTCATGCTGAGATCAGTGCCCAGAACTGCGATGTCCGGCCGCCTATCCAGGATGAGGACAAAAAGATATTCGGCCAGATGGCCGATGGTATGGAGGAAAGTGTCTGGAGCGACCGGCAGAGCAAGTTCCTGATCAGCAACCGCGATTCTGTAATGGCGCTGATCAAGGAGTCTGTAAACCGCAGCAAAAGAATGGGGGCCAATTACAAGATGGCTATCGTGGAAATCAACGGACGGGAAATGATCCCCTTTATCATTGAAACATACAACAAAGATCAGAAAGACCGCGACCTGCTGACATTGTTGATGTTGTTGATGAAAAACAATGAATACAATCCATTCATGGTTTCCCAGTCATACCGGAAATTGTACGGCGATAATGCGGACTACCAGTCCTATATCGACTATAATAAAGGCAACGAAGACCTGATTATAAAAAGAGCCACTGACTATTACAATACCATCCGTAAATGAGCGGATTTTTAACATATTGTCTGCAACGATTTACCCCGGTCCTGCTGCTGCTGGCCGGGGTAAATGCTGTTAACGGACAGTCGCAGCACTTTGTACATATACCGGCTGGCGACTATACGCTTGGCAAAAAAGGATATATCAACAATCCCTTACGGACGGTGCACACCAACGGATTTGATATCGCAGCCACCGAACTGACCAACGCCGAATTTGAAAAATTTGTGCAGGCCACCGGCTACGTTACCGATGCAGAGCGTAACAAAAGCGGACAGGTTTTCACACCCGGACTGCGTGAGTTCCGCTGGCTCCAGGATTCCACCGCTTGCTGGCGTTATCCTAATGGTATCAGCCGGGGTGGTATCGAAAATAAAATGAACCATCCGGTTGCAACCATCAGCTACCGCGATGCGATAGCCTATTGTGAATGGGCCGGCGTGAGACTGCCCACCCTGGATGAATGGGAGATCGCCTCCCGTGCAGGTGCGTCCACTACTTACTTCTGGGGTAATGATATGCCCCCTCTTTCTACCTACGCCAATATATGGCATGGCCGTGACCATCTTCAGGCCGACAGCTCCGACGGCTACATGTATACCGCGCCCGTAGCCAGTTTTAAACCCAACCCCTGGGGGCTATACGATATATACGGGAACGTTTTTGAATACTGCGAAGGCCACCTGCCTACTGACAAGGCCGGCAGCCGGTTGGTACACGCTCGTGGTGGTTCCTGGTGGTGCAGTAAAAACGCCTGCGGATTTTTTAATTCCGTGGATATCGGTAGCGTGAAACGTGGGGCGTCGTTTAGTAATTTAGGGTTTAGGGTAGTGAAGAAGTGAGAGGGGTGTTTAATTGGATATGCCTGTCAGCTGAGTTTAACAAGATATGGGGAATTAGCCTGCATTTCGTTAGTACCTAAAACTGGAATCAGGAAACATTATATGGACAAATATGGCATGCAGGAAGCAGGCAGGCAATTATTTCTGGATGGAGTAAGATTACTGAACGTTGTTAAAAAATATGTTTTATGTATGTGAAGAAGAGTTTTTCAAAAAAGAAGCTGGAGGAGCTTGCAGATGATGTGTTAATAACTGAAAAACTTTCACCTGGAGAGGAGTCTGAAGCCAGAAAACAACTTTCGGCAGCGCGAAGGGAAACACAGTCTGAGATGACAGAGAGGGATCGATTGATCGCTCATTTGTTACAATTGAAATTTCGTTTGGAAGATTATATTAATAACAAAGAATATGATGAGGAACTGACGTTTGGATATTTCCTTAAAGAAGTACCGGCTTGTTGAAAAACAAAAAGAACATTTCATTGAAACGAGCAAAGAATTACGTAGAGCAGAAAGAAAATTTGTCAAAAAGCGGTTGAAGGTTTCTATTTAACGATAGTTTCCTCCCGGTTCCTAACTCTCCGTACCATAATGATGCCGGTAAGCATTACCCCATTCATTCATCGCTACAATAACCGGCCATAGCGACTCTCCCCAGCTGGTGAGATAATATTCCACCCGCAGCGGAACTTCTGCATATATTTTTTTATAAACAATATTACCAGCTTCCAGTTCTTTCAGCTGCTGATTTAATACCCGTAAGGATAAGCCGGTAATATTGCGGCATATTTCACTGGGGCGACGAATTTCAAGATAAATACAGTCCAGTATACAGGCTTTCCATTTCCCGCCAAGCGCCTTGATAGTAGTGGATACGCCATAGTCCAGTTCAGGTAACTTTTTTACATACATAAGCTACGGTTATATCGGTTGGGTCAAATATATCCAATTCAGGCAAACGGGCCTATAAGGATTAATTTGTCTCCAGGCAGGCTAGTAAAAGATACCAGCTGCTCTCCGGCGTTTTATTTTTCTGGCACTCCTGTTTCCGATGAAATAAAATAATCCCGACAGCAGGGTGAAAGCAATGGCGAGGCCGGTACTGATGGACCTGTTGGTGCTGTTGTCCCTCAATACCGCTATCCACATAGAAGCTGAAGAAAAGAGGAATATGCCAAACAGGGTATATCCCACCGCCCGGGATACTTTGAGGTCCCACTCGGTAGAAGCGTTGTAAGGGATAGCGGATGCGTGTTCCTCCACCCGTTGATGAGCTGGAGCTGGCGGCTCGTAATCGGGATTGTCGATGGTAAACCGGGAGTCGCAGTACACACAACTGATTTTCATTTTTCGTTGGCTGGAATCGGCGACATAATCCGTGAATATAGATGCGCCACAGTTAGGGCATTTATGGGCCTGCATATACTTGCATCGATTTTTATGGAGCATAAAGTTAATCCAATTACGATAATGGTGCACCCTTTTGCTTATTCGGCGGTGTAAAGCGCGGTGGTCTGGGAGCGCTGCGGAGAAAAAGGCGGCGGAGAAGTTAAAACAGGAGTTTGTGGCCCGCAATGAAACCTGCCGGAAACCGGAAAAGATACGGCATCTCCCCGGGTAAGTTCAAAGGGTAATTTTTTGTACCTTTCCGGCCAGTTTAACCCAAAATATTATTATGCATCTACCTAAATCCTTACTGGGCGCTATGCTGGCGGGTATCACGATACAATCTGCCACCTCTTGCCAGCAAACAAAACCTCCGGCGGTTAAAGAAGTGAAAAAAGACAGCATCAAGGCGAAAACAGATACTGCCAGGGTGCAGCCTCCGGCTGATGGATGCCCCGCTTGCGGAATGGGCTGATAAAATATTGCTTCCTTATCTAGTGGTGGATTTGACTGTAACTTTTTCTGCAGATGCCTCGTTTTACAGATATATGGCCGCATTATTTTAATCAACTTAAACCATCATGTATGAAACTGCCAAAATCATTGCTAGGGGCAATCCTGGTAGGAATCTCCATGCAAACCGTGACGTCCTGCAAAAAAGATAAGGCCCCGACTGTAAAAGAAGAGAAAAAAGGAGATAAGAAAACTAATCCCGACAATTGCCCTGCTTGTGGAATGGGTTGATTTAATGCCGTAAACGTGTCACAAATATTTTCTTCAGTCGCCTGTAATCTGGACAACAATCTGCTGGCCGCCTGCCTTCCATTGATGGAGGCGGCCAGTGTTGAAGCCATTGAATGGTCTTTTGACACACTGTATGCTGTGGAGGAAGTGCCTGCCTGGTTTGAGGAATTGTTAACCGCCTATAGCCAGGAAAACAGGCTGATCGGCCATGGTGTTTTTTTCTCTATCTTCTCCGGCAGATGGCTACCCGAACAGCAACAATGGCTTCATCATCTTAAAAAAATCAGTCAGCAATACCGGTTCGATCACGTGACCGAACATTTCGGATTCATGACTGGCAAAGACTTCCATCAGGGAGCTCCCCTGAATATCCCGTATACCGCAGTTACCCTCGATATTGGACGCGACCGGCTGAAACGTATGCAGGATACCTGCAGATGCCCGGTGGGACTGGAAAACCTGGCATTTGCCTACTCCCTTGAGGAAGTGAAAAGACATGGTGATTTCCTCAACGAATTACTGGAACCCGTTAACGGCTTTATCATCCTCGATCTGCACAATTTCTACTGCCAGGCGCATAATTTTGAACTGTCTTTCGATGAGCTGAAATCTTTATATCCCCTACACCGCGTACGGGAAATACATATCTCCGGCGGTAGCTGGGATCATTCCGAAGCTATGCCTGGTAAAACGGTCCGCCGGGACACCCATGACAATGCCGTACCAGATACGGTGTTTTCTTACCTGGACAAAGCGATAGACCTTTGTCCTTCGCTTAAATATGTGGTGCTGGAACAGCTGGGAACCGGATTAACTACTGTAGATAGTCAGGTTGCTTTCCGCAACGATTTCCTCCGCATGAACCAGCTCATTAAAAACAACAACAACACATCGCTTCCTGAAAATAGTTTTCTGCCGCAACCCTTGCAGTTACCTGCTCAGGTCCGTGAGGACGAGTCCCTGTATCAGCAACAGCTGGAACTGTCACATATCCTGGAAGCAGCAGTTTCTTTTGATGCGGTGATGTGTGCATTGCAGGCTTCTTCACTCGCGCATTCGGACTGGCAGATTGAACGCTGGGACCCGGCTATGATTGAGACGGCCGCGAAGATTGCACAGAAATGGAAACACGGATGGACATGATTTTTGCTGATGCCGCTGATGCACGAAGGTTGATGCCTATCTTTGTGTTTCAAAAAGACAGGCATATGAATCCTAACAAAGTCAAATGCGTCATCTTTGACTGTGACGGCGTGCTGGTTGACAGCGAAATTATTGGTATCCGTGTGTTACTGGAGTTGGCATCAGCCTACGGCGTTGTGATGGAAGAGCAGGAAGCGGTACGCCGGCTGAGCGGCAGAAACCTTACTGAAGCAGTAGCTACGCTGCAATCCCTGACAAACCTCCCTTTCGCGGCAGATTTTATTGAACAATACAGAACCCGCTCTTATGCATTGTTTGAGAAAGAGGTGAAGCCTGTAGAAGGTATCCGGGAGGTACTGGAACAAATAACCGTTCCCTTCTGTGTAGCCTCCAGTGGCCCTGTGAAGAAGATAGAGCTAAACCTGCGGCTGACGGGATTGTTGCCATTTTTTGAAGGTAATATATTCAGTGCCTATACGATCAACAGCTGGAAACCTGATCCGGGTATTTTTCTGCACGCAGCTGCTACTATGGGATTTAATCCGGCTGATTGTGTGGTGGTGGAAGATAGCCTGGCAGGTATCCAGGCGGCGAAAGCGGGCGGTTTCCGGGCTTTGGGATATGCCAGCGAACATAGTGCCGCCTACCTGGCGGCGGCAGGTGCGGAGGTGTTTTATCAAATGAAGCAGTTACCTGCATTATTATAAAAGGGAAGCCCCGGAGCCGTTACGCTCCGGGGCTTTTTACAGGTGGCGGGACTAATATCCCGGATTAGGCTGAATGGTCGGGTTGGCGGCGGTTTCTGCTTCCGGAATAGGCTGCAGTCGCCTGAAATCAGTGGTTTTAACAGTCGGGTAGCCGGTATATGCTTTGGCGCCCATATTTTGCCGGTGGATCTCCGCTTTGGTCCGGGTGAGATCAAAGAAGCGGAGTCCTTCAAAGGCAAGCTCCTTGCGTCTTTCGAGCAGGATGGCATCTGTCAGCGCCGGACCGGTGTAGCTATAGGCGACAAGCGCGGCGTCCCTGTTTTGGGCTACTTTGTTGAGATATAGTAGTGCATTCGGCTCATCGCCCAGCCTGGCGTAGGATTCGGCCAGTGTGAGCAGTACTTCTGCATACCGCAGCAACTTCACTTCATCTTTATCGGTTTTATTGGCATTCTGGTATTTGTTCACGAAATAGGCCTGATAACCGCCCCGGGTGGCATCGGTGATGAGTGCACGGCGTTTATCCGTTGGCGTATATAACGCATAGGTGTCGTCGGTAACGAGTACGTCACCCAGACCGTTACGGGAATACATATAATCCAATCCTTCCGGACCATTGTTGGCGGCGGCGGAATTATTCAGCTCAAAAATAGATTCTACTTTATCGGTACGGCCTGCGGGAGAACCCCAGTAAGTGTTGAATGCATTATCGTCGGCAGCGAGGGTGTAGCCCCCGTTTTTAACTACCAGCAGGGCGGCATCTCTGGCTTTGGCATAGTCGCCTTTGTAGAGGTAGGCGCGTGCCTGTAAGGCCTTAACAGCCTGTTTGGCGATGAAATTGGAGCTGGCGGTATGGACGGAAGGCGTGGCATCGGGCATGATCAGGTAGGCGCTGTCCAGATCGCTGATGATCTGGTCGTATACCTGGGCTACGGAGTTACGTGCCGGTTTAATAAAAGCGCCGCCTACATCGGTGGAAAGGGTGATCAGTGGCACGCCGGGGGCTGCCGGATCTACGGTGTATGGGGTGGCGTACCAGTTCACCAGGTTGAGGTAACACAAGGCGCGGAGGGTATAGGCTTCGCCTCTCAATTGGTTAACGTTATTGTTAACACTGATATGTGCGCCGATGATACGGTTGGCCTGCAGGATGCTGTAATAGCTCTGCGACCATAGCAGCTTGGCTTCCGGACTGGATACGATAAAAGTATAGCTATACTGCTGCAGTAAACGGGTGGAGTTACTGCTGCTGAGATAGACGTTGTCTGCCAGCAGATCGCCGAATATAACGGCGTTGCGGCCAAAGAGGAAGTAGTTGTCCAGGTTTCTGTATAAACCCGCCAGCGCTTCCATCATATCGCTGTCGGTGAGGATGCCTTTTTCTACAGAAACGGACGTCGGCGGCTGCTCATCCAGGAACTGTTTGCCACAGGCGCTTATTAATGTGGTGGCGGCTAATAATACCGGCAGCCATATATGTTGATTGATTTTCTTCATGATCAATAGTTTAGAATGCTACGTTAACCCCGAAAGTGAATGTTTTGTATTTCTGCATATTCTGGTAGTCGAAACCGGAATAGCTGACTTCAGGATCGAAGGGCAAACGGTCATCGAAAGTTTTGGTCCACAGGTTGGTACCGCGGCCATATACATACAGTTTGTTTACGCCCAGTCTTTTGGCCAGTGGCAGGTGACTGAAGTCATAACCAATGCTGATGTTCTGTAAACGGATATGGTCGCCACGATAAAGCCGGTAAGTACTCACGGAGTTGTCGGTAGTGGTGCTGTATTTAGGTACATCGGTCTGTTGACCGGCTTTAGTCCAGCGCCGGTCGTAGATAAACTGGTATTTGTTGTAAGTGTAATTGGCGCCGGAGGTGAAGTAGACGTCTGAAGCGCCATATACCCAGTAACCCAGGTTGTAGTTGAAGTCCACACCGAGACTGATACCTTTATAGGTAAACACGTTGTTGAAACCACCTACGTATTTCGGGATAGACAACCGGTCGAGTACTACATAGGATGCTTTGGAAATATCTGTGGTAGTAGCGCCATGACCGCCATCGGTATAGTACAATGGTGCGCCTGTCTCTGTATCTACGCCGGCAAATTCTTTCAGGTAGTAGTTGTTGAAGCTATATCCTTCTTTCAGGTAAAACATATCATTCCGCTCAGGGGTACCCTGTGGTAAACGGGTGATCTGATTTTTGTTGATAGCCAGGTTGAAATTGCTGTACCAGTTGAAGTCTTTGTATTTTAATACATCGCCTTTAATGGTAAACTCCCATCCTTTGTTGAGCATGGCGCCTACGTTCTGGCTCACCGAACCAAAGCCGGTGGTGAGAGAGGTGTTGACGGCACGGATCAAACCGTCGATGTTATTATGATAGTAGTCGATGGTCAGTACAAACCGATCATTATTGAAGCCGATGTCGGCGCCGGCATCGAATTTTTTGGAAGTCTCCCAGCGCAGGTCTGTATTGCCTATAATGGAGTACTGGCTGCCGTTGTAGCCGGCATAGCTATAGGTCGAACTGTAGCTGGCTTGCGGCATCCAATCATAGTTGCCGAGGTTGGCGTTGCCGGTAGTGCCATAGGAAGAGCGGATTTTCAGTGATGAAAGGATATGTTGTTGCTGAAAGAAGTCTTCTTCATGTACGTTCCAGGTGCCACCGATGGAATAGAAGCTGGCATTGCGGTTATTGGCAGGGAACCGGGAAGATCCGTCTCTTCTGAAGGAGCCGTTAAGCGCGTATTTATTACGATAGTTGATGCCGGCGTTGGAATACAGGGAGGTGAAGGCATAATTGCTGAACTGACCGTAGGCGCCTGTCGCGTTGGCGGCGTTACTGAGTGCGGTAAGGTCTTCATGTGCAGACGGAAATCCGCTACCCACGGCGGCCAACAGGTATTTTTTCGACTTCTGTGCTTCATATCCTACGGAGGCAGTTACGTAGAAGTTATTGTAACCGGGGATGTCGTAACGATAATCCAGTTGGTTACGGGTAAGCCAGTTGAAATAACGGGAATAGTAGTTTTTACTGGTACCTCCGGCAGATACACCGTCACCCATGACAGGATTCAGGTAGATGATTTCTTCCAGGGTGTTATAATCTACACTGAAGTAGCTGGTGTATACCAGTTGGTCCCAGATATTCCATTTTAGTTTGGTATTGCCGAGCATACGCATTTCAGACAGGCGTTTGTTGTCGTATTTGGCGATCCACAGCGGGTTATATATACCCGGGAAATTGGTGTTGCCGGTGGTGGCGGTGTTGATGCTGCCATCGTCTTTGTAGGCCAGCTGGAAAGGGCGCAATACGCGGGCTGCCCAGGTGGGGTTACCGGAGTATTGGGTGCTGTAGGGCGTGTTCTGATCTACGTTGGAGATGTTCACACCGGCAGACAGCAGGAAACGTTTGTTGATCTGATGGTCAAAGTTGATCAGGCCGGATACCCGTTTAAAGTCTGCGCCGATGGTAGTCGCCTGTTGATTAAAGTAACCGGCGGAAGCGAACAGTTTCGTTTTTTCGGTACCGCTGTTTACGCTGACATTATACTGTTGCTGGCGACCGGTGCGGGTTACGAGGTCATACCAGTCGTTGCTTTTGCCGCTATTGAGACCATATTTATCGGCCAGGTCGTTGATTTGCGGATCGGTGTAACCGGAGTTGCGCAAGCCTTCGCGGAACAGTTCCGCATATTGTGCGGCATTCAGTGGTTTGCCGGCATGGGGCAGGGGCATGGCGCTGGCAACGCCGCCTTCTGCGTCGGCGCGTACCTGTGTTTTACCCAGCTTGCCTCTTTTGGTGGTGATGACGATGACGCCGGTGCTGCCACGGGAACCATACAGGGCGGTGGCGGCCGCGTCTTTTAATACGTCAATGCTTTCAATATCGTTTTGGTTGATGCCGGCCAGTGCGTTGGAGGTGGTCACCGCGCCTGAAAGCTGACCGGAATTAACGATCATGCCATCTACGATGATCAACGGGTCAGAGGACAGGGAAAGTGAGCCTACGCCCCGGATACGGATGTTGACGTTGGCGCCGGGCTGGCCGCTGGTGAGCGGCGCCGATACACCCGCTATTTTGCCCTGCATGCTTTGCATGAAGGTGGAGAAAGGTTTGTTTTCCAGGGCGGCGCCGCTGATAGTGCCGATGGCGCTGGTGTTGGCAGCGCGGGTAGTGGTGCGGTAGCCGTCTGTTACCACTACTTCATCCAGCTGCCGGACACCGCGGCGCATGCGTACGGTTAGCGGAGCGCTACCAGCTTTCATTTCCTGGGGCATATAACCCATCATACTGAACAGGATGGTAGCGCCGACGGGTACCTGTTTAAGTTGAAAGTAGCCACTGGCATCAGTGATGGTGGCTTGCGTGCTGCCGTTTACTTTTACCAGTACGCCGGGCATGGGCGCGCCGAGACTATCGGTAACGGTGCCGGTTACACGTAGTGTGTCGGTTGCGGCAAACGTTCGGGAATGGCATAGGAATAATAGGAACAGGGAGAGTGCTGCCGTCAGTGACAATCTCAGGATACCAGGCCTGAAACTATCAGGGTTGCTCCTGGTATGGATGTTGAAAACCATATTTTTAAATTACAGGTTAAAAATAAAATCTGCGATGTTGGTTGTTCAGTTTCTGTTGTTGGCAGCTTACCTTACGTTTTTCACATACAATGCCTGTATCAGCCTTCGGCTGATGATCGCGTAACACGTGGTATGGCTGTTGTCGATGAGTTCAGGCGGCCGCCAGGAAGGCTGCCGGTTTAATTGGTTGATATTTGCGTTGTTGTTCCCGGAAAGCCGGGCAGTATTAATTTATTTGTATACGAATATACATTTGTTTTGTAAACAAAAAAATATTTTCTGAAAATGATGTCTGCACCCGGTTAATTGCTGTGAAAACGAAGCTATGGCGCTGTATGGTACTTTATACACTTATTATGTTGTTTTTGTAAGATGTTTTTGTTTACTTTATTTATGTTGTTTTGTATACAAAATGTCTCTATTATTGTAACTGCTTCATTATCTGTGAATATAACTATATGATCAACAATAGCAGACGGCTGGTGGGAGTACTCCTATGGTCCCTGGGATGGTATACCGCCTCCGCCCAATTACAGCAATGGAATGTGGATAAAGCAGGCGTCAACCGGCAAACAACCGAACTGGTGAAAGGTCCGGGTAAAATAACATGGGCTGCCCTTAAAAAAGACCGGATGTCTTCCGTAGACAGCAGCCAAACACCCCCCGACCTGGTTTTTCAAATAACCCTCCCACGGTCAGGTACCTACGAAATGATCACCTACGCTGTCACGGAACAAAACATCGACTCGCTCGTGCAACAAGGGAAAGTGGAAACATCCCGGCTGAAAATACAATTCACCGGGCAACGTCCCACCCAACGCATTGTCTTCGATAGCTGGAATCATTCTTCCCAGATTGCCGGCAAATTTGATTTCTCTTCACCACGGCAACAGGTGAAAATCTGGTTGCCTAAAGGTATCCGACTGCAATACATCGCTTTTAAACCATACACACCGCCAACAGTACCTGCTGCTGCGCAACTGTATAAACCCGCTATCGTCCCCCGTCCGGGAAGACCACGCTTATGGCTAAACGAAGAATCATTTCCAGTAATTAAAGCACGGCTGCTTACCGGCGAAAACAAAGCCGCCTGGGATAAGGTAAAAACCACCGCGCTACAGCCATTCCCCTTTGTATTCGACCCGGAAAAGGAAGTGTTCTACAACACGGCACTGGAACAGGCTGCGGAAAACAAAGCCTTCTACTACCTGATGACCGGCGACACCACCATCGGCCGCCAGGCGGTAGAGCTGATTACCCGCTACCTCACCATGCTGGAATTCGGGAACGTAAAATATGGCGACATTACCCGGGAGGTGGGCCGCGCTATCTACACCGGCGCTCTGGTGTATGACTGGTGTTATCCTCTACTGGATGCATCCACTAAACAAACATTACGGTATCACATGATGCGGCAGGCGCGGGAAATGGAGATTGGATGGCCCCCGTTCGATAACAGCGCTATCAATGGTCATGGTAATGAAGCACAGGTAAACCGCGACCTGCTGGCGATGAGCATCGCCATATACGATGAAGATCCGCTGCCTTATCAATACGCTTCCTACATCATCCTGGAACAACTGGTGCCCATGCGGAAATTTGAATACGCCTCTCCACGGCACGACCAGGGCGTGGATTACGGCGCCTATCGTTTTGGCTGGGAAATGCACGCCGCCTGGCTGTTCTATCGTATGACCGGCCGCCCCGTTTTTGATGATAATATTAAAAACCTTCCCTACTGGTGGCTGTATATGCGGCTGCCGGATGGAACCATGCTGCACGATGGCGATATGTTCAGCGTACGTGCGCATCGCAAAACCAGCTACTGGAAACAGCCACAAACTATGCTGCTGTGTTATGCCTACGCCAACGACCCGATCCTGAAAGCTGAATTTGAAAGAGAAGGCGGCCTGCCTGATAACCCCGTGTTATTCCTGCTGGTCAACGATCCGGCGCTGAAACCCGATACCAGCCTGGCTTCGCTGCCGCTGTCAAAAGACTATGGCAACGTTATTGGCGCCATGGTGGCCCGTACCGGCTGGAACAACCAGCCCGGCAGCAACGATGTGGTCGCACAGATCAAAGGAGGAGGGTATCATTTTGGTAATCACCAGCATGCGGATGCCGGTGCACTCGAAATATACTATCATGGCCTGCAACTGGGACATGTAGGCCTGTATCTCTCTTACGGCACACCTTATGATTTTAACTTCAATAAACGCTCCGTTTCCCACAGTATGATGTTGGCCCGTGATCCTTCGGAACCGCTATTGTTCCGTACAGAGGCCAATGACGGCGGCTCCCGGTTCAGTCAGCGTTTCCCGGTCACACCAGCCGAAACCACCACCGATCCGTGGTTTAATTATGGTACCGTTATCTCCGCGAGCTACAACCCGGTGACCGCTGAACGACCCGGCTACAGCTATTTTAAAGCAGATCTCACCGCGGCCTATGCTGCTAAAATGCATCAGTATACACGCGGCTTTTGTTTTCTTAACCTGGGCCGCGAAGATGTACCGGCAGCCATTATCCTGACAGATGATATGACTACCACACAGGCATCTTTCAAAAAATACTGGCAGATCACCACCCTGCAACAACCGGAGCAAACCCCTGCTGGCTTTGTGTTACACAATACGGTGAACGGTATCACAGGCAAAACGCAGGTGAACATGCTGCTGCCAAAACCGGAAAACAGGGAAACCGTGATCCTGAGCGGAGATAGTGCTACCAGCACTTTCGGCTTCTCTTATAAAGTGAATTCCCCGGCAGTATACCGGATAATGGTGTCACCCAAAACGGCGCAGCAGCAGGACCGCTACCTGACCGTATTCCAGATGATCCGCGAAAACGCAGCGCCACTGCCTGTCAGCTTCTATGAAACAACGCAAAGTTATGTGATCACGATCGGCAACCGTATCGTGGTGATGGCGCCTGGTACTAACGCGATCGACTCAACGTTTTCTGTCGCCGTTCCTGCTGATCAGTCTTATGAAATAGTGCTGGCAGGCCTTGCGCCTGGTTTCTGGAATATTACGGATAACGAAGGGAAGGTGGTGCAACACATGAACATCGCCCCCGGTAAAAATACCTGGTCGTTTTATCCTAAAACAGGAACCTACAGGGTGGCGCCGGGAAGGCCGTATAAAGATATCCGGAAATAGGGCGTTATGGGTGCAACGGCTCGCCGCAACCGGAGATCTCCACCAGTTTTTTAACGTCGGTAATACAGATGTTTTTACCGGATATCGTGAGTACGCCGGCTTGTTTGAAGGCAGATAAAAAGCGGGTCACATTTTCAATACCGGTACCCACCATATTGGCCAGGTCGGCACGAGGTATCCGGATCTGTATGTTTTGGCCGGAAGGGGCTTCGTCTTTATACTTCTCCCGTAAAACAATGAGGGTGATAGCTAATCGCTCTTGCACAGACCGTTGTGTAAAGGCAGAGATGCCGTTGGTCAGCACGGTAAATTCATGACTCAGCGTTTTAAGCAGCCGTCGTGCCAGCACAGCGGAACGGTTCAATAGCAGCAGAAAATCATCTTTAGGGATAAAAGCGATGGAACTCTCTTCCAGCGTAGCGGCAGAATCGGGATAGCGCCCATTGGCCAGGATGGCGTGATAGCCCACCAGTTCACCGGTATTGGCCACATAAATAATCTGTTCTCCGCCATCTTTGTCGGCCCGGTATTTTTTTACCTTCCCTTTCAGAATGTAATAAATGCCAAAGGCGGGTGCGCCTTCGCGGAATATCACTTCTCCCTTGTTGTACCGCTGGATGGTCATCAGCGAGGTGAGGGCAGTGTATTCTTCGTCCGGCAGGTTACTTAGTACGGACCGGGACTGGAAATTCCATTTATCGATGGGAAACAGGCCAGCTAAACTCATAGCAGGTCAAAGGTAAATTTAAATTTTAAAATGCTAGTTTTGGCGCAATGAGCAAAGGCATATTCCCGATAGATCAGTGGGATTTCAGCAGTGAATCGGTGTTGGCAGATCTTCCGCAGGAAGTGTACGACCGGCTGACTGCCCATCAGCGCAAGCGGACATACGCACCACAGGAAATCCTTTTCCGGGAGGGAGCTTTCCCTGCCGGCATATTCTATATTGTCAGTGGTAAAGTGAAGAAGTTTAAGGCTGATAAAGAGGGACGGGAGCAGATCGTGAACCTCGCCCGTACCGGTGAACTGGTGGGTTATCATGCCCTGCTCTCGGAAGAACGGTATCCCGATACGGCCGCAGCATTGGAAGAGAGTACCATCGCTTTTATCCCTAAAGATGATTTTCTCGCTGCCCTGGATCATTCTCCTATACTCACCAACCGGCTGCTGACTACACTCAGCCATGAATACGCGGTACTGGTCAACAATCTCACCATGTTTGCCCAAAAAACCGTTCGCGAGCGCCTGGCATTACAACTCCTGATTGTTAGGGAAAAGTTTAAAATCAAAGGGGAAGATGCGATCAACCTCAACCGGGAAGACCTGGCCAATCTGGTAGGAACAGCCCGGGAAAACGTAATCCGCGCGTTAGCAGTCTTCCGGGATGAAGGCCTGGTGGAGACCCGGGGCCGTAAAATCATTATCCGTGATGTGGATAAACTAATGGCTATTGCCAGTTATACCTGAGTAATACTGATACGGTGAACCATCTTCCGGAGCCGTATACGGAAAAGATCGTAAAACAGCGCTATGACCAACACCGCCGCCGGCAGGTAAAAAGTAGCATAGGACAGTTTCAGAAAGGCATACCCGCCCGCAATACCGCCAGCCAGGAAGAAGACAATGATCACCAGCCGGAGGATAATTTTTTTGCGGATATCGGTGGTACGATGATCGGGTGTGAATAACCAGGTATGCAGATCGATGCCCAGATCGGTGAACATCCCGGTGAGGTGGGTGGTACGTACTACATACCCCGAAATAGTGGACACCAGTGCGTTCTGCATGCCCATGGCAAATAGGAGGCTGCCGGCAAAGTATTCTGTTTTGAGAATACTTTGGTCGTAGGTAGGCCCGAAGAAGCCTACCAGCAGCAGGATGACCATCTCGCAAAAAATGGGTACCACATAACCCCATCGCCCGAAACGGCCTGTTCTGCCGGAAAAAATACTCGAAAAAAATGCGCCTGCCAGGAAAAGCAATAACCATAACCCCACCATGCGGGCGGCCCGGAAATCGCCCGTAGCCAGTTTGTGCGCCAGCAGCGCAGCGTGACCGGTTACATTGGTGGTGAGTACCGTGAAGGCGAAAAGCCCCGCCGCATTCACCATCCCCGCGGTAAAACATAGTAATACCGCGAGGCGCAGGTTATGTTTATAGTTTCTTTTTCTTCCGAGGTGGCGTAACATGGGTAAGGGTTCCTTTTACAGCAGTTCCGGGCATTTCCGGAGACAGATCAGCGCATAGCGGAAGCTGTCCCATTGAGTGCTGTTCCATTCCAGCGGGGACTGGCTTTCCAGCCATGTCTTCAATTGAACGGTGTCTTCTCCGCTGATACCGTCGATAATATGGCTTACCTGTTGTCTGTTGGTGGCCTGTTGTAATGATTCAATAATGCCTGTTAATTGTTTCGCTATTATCATGGTACTGTTTTTTAAGATCGTTTTACCCACATTTTGAGCAGGAAATCCACGCTGGCATCTACCAGCTGGTAAGTGGGCGGTAATTCATCTTCCAGGCTGTGAAAGGTGACTACACGGGTGCCGCCGGGTTTATGGGCAAGACCCTGAAACACCTGCCGGCAGTAGTAATGGTACAGGCTGGAAGAATATTCCAGGTCCTGGTCTATATGGCCATCTTCGGCCAGGTTCTCGAAAAATGCGTTGTAGAAATAAAAATGATCGAAATCGTCAAAATCTACCTGGGTGATGTTCCCATGAATAAATTGTACGTTTTCAACGCCGGTCAGCCTTTGGGCGGAGCGGGCAAAATTATGCAGCTCTTTCCGTTGTTCTACGCCGTAGAATACACTTTCCGGATAATGATGACCGCCGATCAGGCAGAATTTGCCTACGCCGCTGCCTACGTCAAGGATACGGTCGCCAATACCGGCAGCCAGGAACCGCGCTGCTTTGCGGGCTACTTCCACCGGTGTCCAGTGCCGTCTGGATAATTGCTGAATGCGCTGAGGGTACAGCCAGTCAAAGGCTGCATCATTTACGTACCACGTCGGGTTGACCGTTGTTTCTTCCATGTGGCTGCAAAGGTAGTTTGCCCGGGCGTGGGGTGAACTGATCGTTTTCAGGAAAAAAGCTGCAAAAAGTCACTTTTTTGTATGGCTAATTGGCGGGAGTTACTGTTTACCTCGTTTTTGCAATGCGGAGCATAAGAGTGTTATTCTCCGCAAAAAATGCGGAGAATAATTGGTGAAAATGACAAAAAGAATTACTTTTCATATAAAAAGACAGGTATCATGTACATCTACCAGCGAAGGCAATGGCCCGATTTTAAATGGGAGGCTGAGCAAATAGCAGCCTTATTGGCAGAAGTTCACCATCGTCGGGGTCGGTTATTGGGCAAAATGGAGAATTGGGGATTTCCTTTGCAAGAGGAAGCTACTTTGCAAACATTGACAACAGATGTGTTGAAGTCAAGTGAAATAGAAGGGGAGATATTGGATCAGGATCAGGTACGCTCCTCTGTGGCCCGCCGCCTTGGTATAGAAGTGGCTGGTTTGATTCCGGCAGACAGGGATGTGGAAGGCGTAGTGGAGATGATGTTGGACGCCACCCAGCGTTTTATGGAGCCGTTATCAGATGAACGTCTTTTTGGGTGGCATGCTTCTTTGTTTCCCACGGGACGCAGCGGTATGCACAAAATTGTGGTGGCTGCCTGGCGGAACAACACCAAAGATGATCCTATGCAGGTGGTTTCCGGAGGCATGGGCAGGGAACGTGTACATTTTCAGGCGCCTGATGCCGAGGTACTGGAAACAGAAATGCAACGGCTTATTCATTGGTTTAATACGGTCGATAAGATAGATCCGGTTATCAAAGCGGCGATTATTCACCTGTGGTTTGTGACGATTCATCCTTTTGATGACGGTAATGGTCGTATTGCGCGCGCGCTTACAGATATGCAGCTGGCGCGGGCAGATCAAAACCGGCAACGCTTTTACAGCATGTCTGCACAAATACGGATAGAACGGAACGATTATTATAATATCCTTGAAAAAACACAAAAAGATACATTAGATATCACCAGTTGGCTGGAATGGTTCCTGGGTTGCCTGAATCGTGCTATCATTGCTTCTGATTGCCTGTTGGCAGCAGTAATCAGGAAAGCTACGTTTTGGGCGAACCCTGTAGCGCAATCAATCAATGATCGCCAGCGGCTCATGTTGAATAAACTACTGGATGGCTTTCATGGGAAATTAACCTCTGCTAAATGGGCGCTCATCACTAAAACATCACAGGATACAGCTTCAAGGGATATTCAGGACCTGATGGAACGTGGCCTGCTTGTTAAAGAACCAGCCGGTGGCCGCAGTACCAGTTACATCCTCAGAGAAGATGAAATACCCTGATATTTGGAGATAAAAGCAATTGCCAAACACATGAAATTATTATCATCCTCAGCGCTACGGTGGTCACCGGTAGTGGCCAACAACCGCATGAATCGGAAACGACAGGCCAGTGGGATCAATAGTTACGAAAAAGAACTTCATTTCAAGCCGGAAACCTACCTGAATGCATGCTTACAGGAATCCGGCCAGGTGAAATGGCTGGACCTTTGCTGCGGTGAAGGCAATGCTTTATTACAATATGCCCGGACCGTGGAAGCCCGGCACCAGCAGCAGTATGTGCACCTGAAAGGCATTGACCTGGTAGATCAGTATCAGGCTATTCCTGCTGATATCACATGTGTGCAGTTTGAAACCCGATCGCTGGATGGATGGACCGGCGAAGAACGATACGACCTGATAACCTGTATCCATGGACTGCATTATGTGGGAGATAAACTCAGTCTACTGGCTGCGGCCCTCCGGTCCGTTAGTTCGCAAGGCCTGTGGGTAGCTAATCTTGACTTGAAAAGTATTCGTATAGAAGGTGATCCCCGGCATCATTATCTGAAAAAAATATTCTCCGAAAACGATATCTCTTACAACAGCCGGCGAAAACTGATCTCGTGTAAAGGAACACGGGATATCACATTTGCAGTAATATATCAGGGCGCAGATGATAAAGCCGGTCCTAATTACACCGGACAGGAAGCAGTGGATTCGTACTATGTAAAGCCTTAACCGCATGAGCTTTTCAACAAACCATCTTTGAGCCGTTCAACAAAGCCACGGGGCTGGCCCCATCGTACCTTTGATCCAACAATAAAAAACAGCAAAAATGGAAAAGGTATGGTTTATTACCGGCAGCTCCCGGGGATTGGGACGCAGCCTCACGGAAGCCGTATTACAAACCGGCGATAAAGTAGTTGCTACCGCACGTAATATCCGGCAATTGGAGGATCTGGTGGACCGGTACGGGGACCAGATATGGCCGCTGGCGCTGGATGTAACCGACTATAAAAACGTTCCACAAGCCATTGCGAAAGCGGTACAACATTTCGGTCGTATCGATGTACTGGTTAATAATGCCGGATTTGGTATCATCGGCGCGGCGGAAGCGTATACGGGTGAACAGGTCCGCAGTCAACTGGAGACAAACTTCTATGCTCCGATTGAAATTACCCGCGCAGTACTGCCCTACATGCGCAGGCAAGGCGGCGGCCGGATACTGCAGATCAGCTCTATCGGCGGCAGGGTAGGCACGGCTGGTTTGTCCATGTACCAGGCTGCTAAATTTGGATTAAGTGGTTTCGCCGAAGCGTTGGCCAATGAAGTGCAACCGCTGGGCATCTTTGTTACCAGTATAGAGCCAGGTGGTTTCCGTACCGACTGGGCCGGTGCATCTATGACGTATGCTCCTGAAATCGAAGGATATGACGTCGTCAATCAACGGACGCGCTTTTTCCAGTCCGGTAGTTTTGTTCCGGTGGGGGATGCGAATAAAGCGGCCAAAGCCATGGTGGCGCTGGTACAACATCCTGCTCCGCCAGTTCACCTCGTACTGGGCAGTGAAGCGATCAGCCTGCTGCAAAAAGCAAACAAAGCCCGGCAAACAGAGATGGAAGAATGGCTGCCCGTGAGCCTGTCCACCGATTATGAAGAAACTTCTTCTTTTTCGGAAACTGCGCAGGGAGAATGGCTGGCTAATATCATCAAAGGAAAATAACCCATATAACAGACGGTATAAAACATGCCGTCTGCTTTTTGTAATTTTAATAATGGCTGATCATAAAATAAATCCTTCGGGTATCACCTACTCCTGTTATTATAAAAACAGCAGGGATGGAGAACAGTTTGTGCCTGAGCATGTACTCAGCTATCAGCTGGCAGGACGGCTCACGATTGATAATGCCGATAAAACTTTTGTTTTTAATGAAGGTGATCTCCGGCTTATCCGGCGAAATCAGCTGATTAAATTCTTAAAGGAACCGCCGGAAAATGGCCCGTTTCAAACCTTATCCATCTACCTGGATCAGGACGTGCTGAAAAACTTTAGCCTGGAATATGGCTACAAGGCAGAAACGTCGGGCGTACCGGACGGCAACAATGTAATCAAACTCAAGGATCATCCACTAAGCAAAAGTTTTATGATGTCGTTGTTGCCCTATGTAGAGGAAGGCCAGGTAATTCATCAGGAGCTGCAACGCTTAAAACAACGGGAGGCTATTATGATCCTGTTACAGTCACAGCCTGAACTGAAAGAAATATTATTCGATTTCAGGGAACCAGGCAAGATCGACCTGGAAGAGTTTATGAACAGGAACTTTCATTTTAATGTACAATTAAAAAGATTCGCTTACCTCACAGGCCGGAGTCTGGCTACTTTTAAGCGTGACTTTGAACATATCTTCCATACTTCTCCCAGCCGCTGGTTACTGCAAAGACGGCTGCAGGAAGCGCATTATCTCATCAGGGAAAAGGGCAGAATGCCTTCAGATGTGTATCTGGAAACAGGCTTTGAAGACCTGTCGCATTTTTCATTTGCATTTAAAAAGATGTATGGCGTAGCACCGTCGAAGTTAGCAGGGTGACTTCTTGCATTTAATTAAGTAGAACGGATAGTTTTCGGTCACCGTTGTGATATCGAACAGGCCGTATGCGTCAAATTCCGCGTGGATAGCCGTTTCATCATAGAAAAACATGCGGACGCCGCCAAACATTTCGTAACGGTCCTTGCTGATAAATTCTCCCTGTCCATATGTAGGCGCTGTTTTCGATATCATGGTGAATACCATGTAACCATTGTCTGCCAACTGATGATAACAATCCCGGATTAACTTAGCCCGCTCCTGTTCATCCAGCAAATGAATGAGTGCATAACAAAAGATGCCGTCATACTGCTGATGATCAAAAGGCATGTCTGTCACAGAACCATGATGGATGACTAAGTCGGTGCCGTAATGTTTTTTAGCCATATCAATGGCGGTTTGAGAGATTTCGATACCGGTGACCGTCATGCCGTTGTCGCGGAACACTTGTGCATTTCTGCCATAACCGATGCCGGGTATAAGCACTTTTTTTACGGCTTTTCCAACAAAAAAATCTTTTGCGAGCAGGGCAGAAGCCGCGGGCTCAAAGCCCCACATTTCCTGCTTTTCAGAGAAGGCTGTTTCCCAAAACTCCGGCTTCCCGTTTTTATGTTCCATCATAAAGGAATGTAAATTTGCAACGAAGTTACAAATTTATGCGTTAGCGTTATGCCTGAGCCGGCGTATCGTAAAATGCCCGTAGATTGTCGGATATAGCCCCCTTCAAAACAGGATTTTACCATCATCTTTGTCAAAGACAAAAAACATACAATCATCTAAAAAATATTATCATGGCAAACAATCAGGTTACTTTGCACAGAGTGCTGAAAACATCTCCGGAAAAAATATATCGCGCTTTCACAGAACCCCTGGCCATTGCAGCCTGGCTGCCGCCTTATGGCTTCCTTTGCACTGTTCATGAAATGGATGTAAGGGTAGGAGGTGTCCATAAAATGTCATTCCAGAATTTCACCACCGGTAATGGTCATTCATTCGGTGGAGAGTATGTAGAGCTGAAACCTAATGAGCTCATAAAATATACAGATAAATTTGATGATCCCAACCTGCCGGGTGTTATGACAACAACTGTCTGGCTTCAGAAAAATATGGCAGGCACAGAAGTGAAAATAGTGCAGGAAGGAATACCTCCGGTAATACCCGTGGAAATGTGCTATCTGGGTTGGCAGGAATCATTGGATAAACTCATGCGGTTGGTAGAACCCAATATACCAGATGCCTGATCATATAAAGCGGCTTTCAGGTATCGCCTGAAAGCCGCTCGCTGATTTTTGGAAGATCTCTTTTGGTACAAATAAACGGAACTAAAAAGCCCGTCCGTGCAGGATAGATGTACCAGTTATGGAAAATTTCTTATGCATGGAAAAAGCACATAACGTGATAAATGCCCCTTTCAAAAATATTCGGCTGTCTTTCAAAGTTGATATGCGAGCCGATTTCAGCATTATTCCAATGTGCTAATTTAGGTCCCTGAAGTATTCGGTGAAATAACCTGGAATCCAGAGCATATACTACGTAGGATTCGATTTCCGATTTACGGTCATCAGCGATAAATCTATATCCCCCGCCATTCATCGAAATTACGATTAATTCATCCTCAAGAGCTTTGATAATAACTTCGGTAGGAGATACAAATCCAATTTCTTTCCTTTTACTTTCCATCCGTTCATACGCCCCTTTTATTAATGAAAGAATTTGCTCTTTTGTTGGTACTACATCACCTTCATAAGCAAACAATCGCCGGGAAAGGATATTGTTGATATAAGCCTGTTTGTCTTCAAGATTAGTTTCCTGATAAGGTGAGGATGCAGATGCACTGGCTAAATCAAAGCTTGAATAGGTGTTAAGCAGGACGGCGTTGGATTTTTCCTGGTCAATGAGTTGGGATTGCTCAAAATATATGCGCGCTTCTTCCAGTTCAGGTACACCTTTGTATTTGTTTAGGTGTGCTAATTTACCTCCTAAGGTATAGGTACCGGCAAAGGGCATATAGTAGGATGGCTGGAAGTAAGAAATATAAGCTTCTCCCTGTTTGAGAAATTGATCTTTTTTTCTTTCAGCGGCAGCCAGTTTATCATTTTCTGACAGGGAGAAGCATTGCGGAAAAGGCCCTGCTCCACCATAGCCAACAAGCATGAAATCTATTTTATTGTACTGCTCCTTTACAATCTGCAATGTTTCTACCGCTAAATCGTATGGACAATCATTCGTATTTAGAACAGCATATTTGCCATCATCAATTACACAGAGGGTGTCAATTTGGGTAGATCCATATTTAGATTCAACAATACTACACCCAAAAAATTTGCCGCATAGTTCAGGGTTACAGTTGTCTGCAGCCAGAATATTTATATATACATCCTTTTTGAGTAATGTACGTTGATTGTGCGGAAGTTCAATTACGGTGAAGCCTAAACGTTCAAGATTTAGCTTGAGAAACTTACTGTCATAGGAATGTATTAAAACCGGGATGTTTTTATCCAACAACTGAAAAGTCTCTTTACTGAAATGATCAGGATGTATATGACTTACATAGATGTAATCAATATCTGAAAAAAAAGATTCCCTGAATTCAAATTTAGGATAATGAAACCAGGAACCATAGTATTCTCCGTCAGTTAACCAGGGATCGGACAATATCTTTACACCGTTGCTTTCTATTGCAACAGTTGCAGATTTAAGATGCGTTATCTTCATTGTTTATAATGGGTGCTTGATGGCATAGATAGATTGATACAGGGATGTACGAAAACATTCGGGGCGAATGTAATCTCTTTTTTCTAGATGACAAAAGAATCGCCAACTCACCTGGTATTAGGTACTTGATAAGAATGTTGTACTGAATATCCCAGTGGTAAGGCGGCTTTCAGGCGATACCTGAAAGCCGCTGACAAATTATTTGATCACTATGCTGAGTAGTAAGCCGCCAGGTACAGTCCCCGATCCGATAACCTCACACTTTGTTCTTTGCATGGCTGTTGTTACTTTATCCTGGTGTCGTATATTCGTCATGTTTAAACTGTTTGGAATACAAAATTACCCGGAACCCGGCAGATGGTGCCGGCACTTAGCGAAGGCAAATTGGTACAAACAGTAGCCGGTGATGGGAACGGAGGAATGAAATGGTTTATGCCGGACGGTATAATTTATTAGGAAACGCCTGCGCCGGTTGTTGAGGGTTTTATCAAATAAACACCATGGAACGCTACGATTACTTCAGGCAATTTCACGACATCAGCCCGGCAGACTATGGGCAGCTAACGGATCATCTGCAGCAACGCTCATTTAAGAAAGGCGAGATGATAGTCGTACCCGGACAAACACAGCGCGACCTCTACTTCGTGAAAAGCGGTGTACAAATGGCCTACGCCGATGCCGGCGACAAAACCTATGTCATCGACTTCAGTTACACGCCTTTCCTATGTGCTATCGCTGAATCCTTTTCATTCCAGGTGCCTTCCAAATACTTCTTAACCTGCCTCACCGACAGTGAATTGGAATATCTCAGTTATGAACAGCTGCAAATACTGCTGGATCAATCCCAATCCATAGAAAGACTTTTCAGAAGACTGATAGAGGGCATGCTGGCAGATATGGTGGATCTTCATATCAACCTGCGCGCTATGACCATAGAAGAACGTTACCGCTCATTTTGCCGGAGAAACCCGCAACTATTGCAACTGGTACCCCACAAGTATATCGCTTCCTACCTGGGTATAGACCCGACTAACTTCAGCAAACTCTTCAACCAGGTAAAACTCTAACCTTGGTATACACCAAGAATACTTTGCCCATCACTTCAGAGCTTTGTAGTAATCAAATCAACCAGTCATGATTACTACAACAACCCCGGGAAACTACGTCACTGTTAACGGACTGAAACTGTACTACGAAGTACACGGATCAGGTAAACCACTGCTTATTTTGCCCGGCGCTGTTTCCGGCGTGAGTACAGCCTTCGGTGCCCTCATTCCGCTACTGGCAACGAACCGGCAGGTCATTGCCCTGGAATTCCAGGGCTACGGCCATACTGCCGATATCCCCGACCGCCCTCTTTCTTTTGAACAATTTGCGGAAGATGTGATCGCATTACTACAGGTCCTGAATATCAGCAAGGCAGATATTTTGGGCTACAGTACCGGCGCCGGTGTGGCTTTACAGATAGCCCTGCGCCAACCGGCCCTGGTCAATAAGCTCATCCTGGCTTCGGTAACCTTCAACAGCAGCGGACGGCATCCGCAACTGGAGGCGCTGGAAACACTGCTGACTGTAGAGGGCCTGAAAGGCACTCCTTACGAAACCGAATATCTGAATGCCGCTCCGCGGCCACAGGACTGGCCTAAACATCTTGAAAAAGTAAAGACATTCAACAAACAACCGCAGGCCTGGTCAGCCGATGCTATCAGCAATATTAAAGCACCGGCATTGATCATAGCGGGGGATGCAGATATCGTGCGCCTGGAACATATCGTGGAGTTATATAAACTATTAGGAGGCGGTAGTATCGGTGAGTTATCAATGCCAGCTTCACAATTGGCTATATTACCAGGAACCATGCATACGGCGTTAACAACGAAAACAGATTTGTTAATGGCAATGATTCCCGATTTTCTGGATTAAATGTAAGCACCTTAACTTCCTGCTTCAGGGCTTTGTTTTGCCCGGCGTGGAGTACAGCATCAGTAAGAAAGGCCGGAGCCTTCGAAATCTGCCGATGGAGATGCAGCAATGGGGAAGTAGCACAGCAAAGAATAACATTTTGGTAAAATTGTAACTATATCTTTGCGCCCGCAAGATATTTGTAATGGATAGAAACACTTTAAGTGATGCCGCATTATGGCAACAGGTAAAGCGGGGTGATACGGCATCGTTTTCGTGTTTGTTTGACCGGTATTGGGATGAGATGTTTTCGATGGCTTACCGCAGGCTGGCTGATGAAGCGACAGCCAAAGACTTCGTACAGAATATTTTTATTCATGCCTGGGAAAACCGCCGGCAGATTGCGGTGGAAGATAAGTTAAGCCCCTATTTATTTACTGCTTTAAAATATAGTGTTATCCGCCATATCTACCGGGAAGCCAAACTGGGCATCACGGATTTGCCGTTATCGGTTTACAGCCTGCCGGATGAAACAGACCCCAAAAAGCAGGACCATTATGAATTTGACCGCATCCGGGAAAAAGTGCAGCTGGAAATCGCTTCCATGCCGGAAAAGATGCGGGAAGTCTTTACACTCAGTTATGAAAAAGAGCTATCCGTCCGGGAAATAGCCCTACGTTTGTCTATCTCCGAGCAAACAGTCAAAAACCAGGTGCATAACGCCCTTAAACGGCTGCGCACACGCCTGCAAAGCCAGTCGGTTTTCCTGCCTTTTATCCTGTAACCAGGAGTTTACAATTTGGTAACATTGAAATGATAGTACCATACAACCCAACCGGTATGTATATAGCAGAAGGACTGTTATATGATGAAACTATACAACCGGGTAAAACTGCTTGGACAATATTTAGGAGGCAAGGCCGGTGAAGATGAAAATAAGCTCGTTGATGACTGGTATCATTCGGTAGATGATACCCGCCCCATCGGGCTTTGGGAGGAAGAAGGGAAAAAGAATGCCATCAAGGGAGGGATACAATTATACATCCTGGAAAGGATAAATTATCATGATGCCGGACGCAAGGTAGTGCCCATGCGCAGCTGGATAACAGCTGCCGCCTGCATCGCATCATTACTGATCGGCGCTACCTGGTTTTTCCCGGGGCTGCGCAGCAGACAGCCTCTCACCTATGTCACGGTAACAGCGCCCTACAGCGAAATCAAACAAATAGTATTGCCGGATAGTTCCAGAGTATGGCTGAAATCCGGTACTACACTGCAATACAACTCTCAGTACGGAAAACAAAACAGGCTCCTGGAACTGCTGGAAGGAGAGGCCTTCTTTGAGGTACAAAAAGACCATGCCCGCCCATTTATCGTAAAGGCGGGGAAACTGGAGACAAAGGTATTGGGGACTTCCTTCAACATACAGGCATACTGTAATCGTCCTTCCATTCAGGTATGGGTACAACATGGACAGGTACAGGTAAGTGACAGTCTGCAGGTATTAACAGAACTGTCTAAAGGAAAAAGATTGCAATGGAACGTGAACGATGGTCAGTTCCGTATTGACAGCCTTAACTGGAAACAGGCACTCGCCTGGCAACAGGGTATTTTGCTGCTGGAGTCGGCCACCTTCTCCGAACTGGCTGATGAGTTACAGGAAATATACGGTGTAACGCTGGTGACCAACAATACCGATATCCGTGGTCAGCATTATGATGTCAAATTCTTTATACAAAAAACTTCCATCAGCGACATTATGACCACCCTCGCGGAGGTACATGGTATACGATATAAAATAAACGGAAAAACAATCACATTGTATTAAAAGCAAAATCCCGCTGGTAACGGGATTTGCCAAACATTTTGGTAATGCCATTTTTGACGAAAGCAACATTACCTGCTGTAAAAAATCAATCATAAAGGTATGGAAAAAAAAGAAACAAGGACATTGGCCCTGATCAAACGTGGGCTTATGTTGACGCTGTGTTGCCTGATGCTGGTGGCATCCGGGTTAAAAGCACAGTCGCCGGGAGCGGTAACGCTGTCTGTCCGGGTTACAAATGTTACACTGGATGCCGCTATGCGGCAGGTAAAAGAAGCCTGCCCGGTAAATATAGCCTATGATGCCGGTAAATTAAGGCTTGCACAATGGCCTATTACCCCCAAAGAATTTAAACAGGCCGGTTTATCTGAAATTCTGCAATATCTGCTACAGAAAACAAATGTGGGGTATAAAGAAGTGGCCGGAGGAATTGTTTTATTTGAAAAGGAAAAACCCGTTCCTGCAAAAAAAGACAAAGGCCATATTATTGGTAAAGTTATCGACGAAGAAAACGGGGAACCGGTGATCGGCGCCACTGTCCGCATCGGAGCAATGGGATCGGTAACAGATGATGCCGGTCGTTTCTCCTTACCGCTGCCGGAAGGACAGTATACGGTTTTGATCAGTTCTATGGGATATGGCGCTAAAGAGGTAAGTGGCATTACCGTGAAAGAAAACGAAACCTTTGCCTTAAACGCTACACTGAAAAGGCAGAAAGGAAACCTGGCGACAGTAGTCGTAAAATCCTCTGTTAAAAAGGAAACTACCGCCTCTCTGTATATCCGTCAGAAAAATGAAGCCGGTATTTCCAATGGTATCAGCCAGGAACAGATCGCCGCGTTGCCGGATAAAAATATCGGGGAAACATTAAAACGTATTTCAGGCGTCAGTACTACGGATAACAGAAGGGTAGTGGTACGCGGTATCGCGGAGCGGTATAACGTCGCTATGATGGATGGCGCTGCCCTGCCAAGTACCGATGTACAGGTACGTGACTTCGAATTTGACATCGTTCCCAGTAACCTGGTAGACAACGTTGTCGTATCCAAAACCGCTACACCTGATATGGGCTTCGGTTTTGGCGGAGGTATGGTGCAGATCAATACCATGGCTATCGCTGACAATAATTTTGCCACCATCAGCATCGGTACCAGGTATATCAATGGTAGTACGGGCAAAGAATTCATGGGGTACCAACGTGGAAAAAACGACTACCTGGGTTTTGATGACGGTGGTAGAGATCATTTTCCCAAAGAAATCTTAACGCTGTCAGCAGGTAATTACAATCCCCAAAATCCTTATAATCATACGCCGCCGGCAGGGATTGAAAAAGTTACCCCGGAGATGATCGCCGCTCAAAACAAAAGAATAGGTGGCCTGGAAAGGTTGGGAACCCGCACCTATCGCGCCGCTCCCGGACAGAACTACCAATTCAGCCTGGGACGCAGCTATAATGTGAAAAACAGCCGTATCGGATTCATAGGATCGCTGAGCTACCGCAACGAGCAAGGCATTGACGATGTCATGAATTTTGAACGCGGTATTTTCAGCAAGCAGGGCAACAACTTGTATAACCCAACTACCCTTGAGGAGATTAAACATACAACAGCCCGGCAATACAACTTCACTACCAGTTGGGGTGCACTGTTAAATGCGGGCTGGCAAGCTAAGAACCATCAGATCACGGTCCGTAATTTTTATTCCCGGGTATTTGCCAACCAGTTTTTCCGCATCGTGGGCTGGGGGGATGATATCGCGATCGGAGATAATCCAGCCATCAATGAATACGACAGACCCAAATTTATAGACCTGTTACAGAACAGGGTAAACGGTGTGCATAACCTGGGTCGTTTTAAGTTTGATTGGAGCATGGCCCGCAACGAGGTGACCAACCACGAACAGGATGCGATCGATGCAAACCTGTCGCCTATAACAACGTTGAACGGTGATGTTTACAACTATATCCCTGGCGGCTTCATCGCTAACCCCGGTCCGTTGAGCCGTTCCTCTTACCGGTATGTTGAAACAAATTGGATGGCCGATGCGGCAGTCAGCTACCGCTTCAACATCCGCAAGTGGGCACAGGTGTTCAAAACCGGTTACCAGTACATGGATAAAAAAGGTAGCTACGACTGGAGCGTTTTACCGGTCGGAGTGGCAGGAAACTTTAAAGATGCCTATAAGCCGGTGCAACAGTGGAACATCGACTTTAAGGATCCCCTGAGAGATATGTTTTATTATCCGGCTGCTTTCAACAACAATACCTATACAGGCAAGAATAATAACCAGGCCTGGTATGTTATGATGGACAACCACTTTACCAAATGGGCCCGTTTGGTATGGGGTGTAAGGGGTGAGTACTACGCATACGAGAAAATAAAGGATGAAGCAGCCGATAAGATTTCACAGGCCAACCTCGATAATTCGGATAAACGCCGTTATGTAGATCCCGAAACAGGAGAGCTGGTACACCAAACCCTCGATGCCAGTGCAGAAGATAAGAAATGGCTGTTTTTACCCTCTGCGAACCTGACTATCACACCGTTCTCTAATTTTAATATCAGGGCATCCTACGCCCAATCGGCTATCCGTCCGGCGTTGATAGAGAATTCCAGTTTTGCCCGTTTCAACTACCTCTATGGCCGTATACAACGTAATACGGGAGTGGTTTCTACATTAATCAGCCATTATGATTTCCGCGCGGAATGGTATCCTTCACCAGGTGAAGTGATCTCAGCGGGTTACTTTAAAAAACACTTCAAAAACCCGGTAGAAATGTACCTGGATATTACCAATACCAGTGGCGCTATCGATCTGTTGACGGCCAACTCTGACTATGCAGACGTAAATGGTTGGGAAGTGGACCTGCGTAAGAACTTTGGATTTGTTCATAAAGGCGCGAAATTCCTGGAGAACCTGTATTTCAGCGGAAACCTGACCATACAGAACTCCCAGGTGCAGGCCAGTGCTTTCCGTTATGAAGCCATGGGATCGGGCATTGATAATGACAATAAGACCTATTCTTACCGGAGGAAAACATACCTGAAAGAAAAACGCCCCTTGTATGGACAGGTACCCGTGTTGTACAATATAGGTCTGCAGTATACCGGTGAGCGGCTGGGCGCCAACATAGCCTTCAACCATTCCGGCTACAAAACCTTTACGGTAGGCATGCAGCCCCATTATTCGGAAATGGAGCGTCCACGCGACCAGGTGGATGTCCAGGTGAGCTACAAATTCCTGAAGGAAAAGAACTTACAGGTAAGGCTGAATATCAGCAATCTGACTAATAGCCCATACCGCTTTTTTATCAATGGGAAAAATACCTATAGCCTGAAACCTGGTACTGACAATATGTTTATGAAGGAATGGTCGGATGTATATGAATGGAAAGCGGGTTTCTCCCAGAAGTATGACGAAGGATATTTTGAGGATACTCCCGATGGGAAAAATAAAGTTCGTATAGGCGACACCGAAACTTTTGTGCGTAAAATAGGCGCTTCATTCAGTCTCGCTATATCCTATAATTTTTAACAGCTACAAAAAGAAGAAATGAAGATAAATAAAACAAGCGGGCTTTTGATGGGTATGGTGGCCATTGTGCTGGCTGCCTGTAATAAGGACAATAACAATTTCCTTTATAACGATGCTGCATTGTCCATTACCGTTAAAGGATATAATGCCACCAAAGAAGAGCTTGCAGTAAAAATCGATACGATTCATTTGCCGGGAACGCTCAGGGCGGAGGGGGCATTTGAACTGCGGAATTCCTTCGCTTTCAAAGGTGACCAGCAGGCGGTTAAGGTGACTGTCAGCGAACAAAGCACCGGGAAGCTGATACTGGAAAAAGAATTTAAAAAAGAGGCGGACGCGGGTGACGTCAGTTTTCTGTACATGAATGGCAAAGTCAGCGATATGCCGGAAAAGCCTGCGGTAAAAGAGGAAAAGATCAGCCTCATTTATATGTTCATCCCGGACGTGACACATTACAGCGAACCGGTGGATATAGTAATCGGTAAGTATTTCGTAACACCCAGGGTATTTGAGGAAGTCTCCCGGATCAAAGGTGTGAAGCCTAATGAATTTAGTCAGCCGGCCACCTTTTCCACCTTCCCTACGGGCAAGCAGGAATACAATGGTGTAGTAACCTCCGTATCTTTCCAGGTAAGGATATTTAAAGCGGGTACCAATACACCTTATGTAGACGGTACCGCCTATACCTGGAACGATATTTCCACTACCGCTCCCAAACCGGCGTCAACTACCGCCGTTTCTAAACTTTATATCTTCTCTGAATTTCCCAGTGGAAACCTCATGAGGTTTTCTACCCGTTTGGATTATTAAAATCAGTACGCATCATGTCAAATATCAGATTACGCGCATTACTCGTTCTTTTGATGACGTTCATCTCCTGCAGTAAAGAAGAGATCCCAACAAAAGCCATTAATATTGAAGTGTGGGGTTATAACGTGGGAGATGCTGAACTGGAAATGTCAGTGGATACCACCATCTATCGTAATGCTACCATAAAACCCAATACGACTGTTAATTTTGGCCGGGTGTATACCTATCCTGGTATCAAAAAAGAAGCGTTGTTAAAAATAAAAAATAAAACTACCGGCAAAGATTTGTATCAACAACAGCTACAACTGGGTGCCGGCGAGCTCGAACTGTTTTTCCCCTATGTACTCATCAACGGAAATGAACTAAAGATAGAACCAGCAGCTGCCGACCCGGCAACCAACAAACTGGGCTTCTATATCCATTATCCCCAAAGTAATGAGGCGCTGGATATTTTTCTGAAAAACGAAGCCGGACAAATGATGAACATCGCCAAAAACGTAAAGCCCGGCGCCTGGATATATACCAATTATCTGCCGGGAGAAGGCTTTAAAGATAAAAGCAAACAATACGTTTTGTACTTTACCAAAACAGGCACTACGGATGCCTGGTATTTTGAAGATAGTGAGGGGAAAAGCAATATAGACGCGTTTAGTTTGAGTTTGCCTAAAGAAGAAAAAGGACTGGTGCGTACTTATTTTGTTACGCCAGGCGCCGCTCAGCTGGAGGTGATACGTTTGTTTAAAAGACCCAAAGCATAGCCCGATTGTATAATACGTTGTAAAAGTGTGCGGTGGCAACACCGCACACTTTTTTTACTGCCAGGTACGTTTAGTTGCCGGCATTATAAAGTAATTTGCTACCCTGTATGGAAGCGGCTATCGCGGCAGAACTGTACGTCAGCATCTGGTGTTCATAGTCTGTTATCGCTGCTGTCAGCGATAAGCTGCTATTGGCCACTTTTACTATATTTTCCGCCAATACGGCTGCATCCCGCAAGGCGGTATTGGCTCCAAGTCCGGCCGCAGGGCTCATTGTATGAATGGCGTCTCCCATTACAGTAACAGGAGAGGGGCCAGATCGTTCTCCCTGCACGGAATGCCGTATTGGTACAATAGACATGGCTGATACGGCTGTTTGGGTAAATAAAGGGATTAGGGCAGGAGAGAAACTTTGGCTTACCTGGTGGATACACGCCTCCAGCATTTGTGGAGAAAGTCTTAAAGACTGTTCAGCCTCCAGCCCGAAACAACCTCGTTTACCAATTAACGCCCAATAGATATAGTCTTCCGGAGTTTTAGCCTTAAACTGCATCACATCTATAATAGCGGCAATATCTCCATTAAAGATAACATTGGTGCCTTGTTGAATAGTATCTCCAATCATTAGCTGTTGTTGCTCTCCTAATGGTATCTTGCCATAAACACAAACACCACCGGTATCATGTAGTGTGGTTCCGGGAAAACAACTGGCGGTGAGCGAGGAAGACGCACCATTGGCAATCACCAGCAAATCGGCTTCGCAGGTTTCTCCATCGGCAAACATGCATTTTATCCTGTTATCCGGAAGGGTACTATAGCCTGTGATGTCTTTGTTGAAAAAGACCTTGTCTTCTATTCCGGTCATCAATATACGCCGTAATGTCTGGCGGTCGGCTTTCAAATCGGCGGGTATATCTCTTTCATCTCTTATCCATTGGTCTACCCATTTATCGGTAAGGGCTTGCATCCGCGTATCCAGCGTATACACGCCCGCTGGCTGAGCGGAACTGTTTTCAAAAGCGGCATATAAGGAGGAAGGCAGACAGGCGGACAGTGCTTGTTGACCGGCATGATCGATCCGTATACGGTATCCCTGTGTCCGACTATCAAAGGCTGCGTCTTTTTCGAACACCAGAAAATCAATGCCTCTTTGCTGCAGTCCCTGTGCCAGGCAAAGGCCACCCAGCCCGGCGCCCGCAACAATTACTTTTATTTGTTTCATATGATCACTATTTAACCGCAAAGCTCCGGTATTAAATAGCTGAGGGGAATGGACAAAGCCGGGGATGCTTTGTACTATTTTCGGCATTGGACACGAAATTGCTGTGGGGCAATCCCCGTTTTCTCCCGGAAAAGACGGGAAAAATAAGCCTGGTCATCAAATCCCAGTTCGTAGGCAATTTCTTTAATGGTATGGTCAGTATGGTATAACTGGCGTTTAGCCTCCAGTATTAATTGTTGATGTATCCAGTGATTCACCGTAAACCCGGATTGCTGCCTCACGATTTCACTGAGATAAGACAGGGAGATATGTAATGCCGCCGCATACGCGGAAGGTGTTCTCATAGACAGGTAGTTGTTCACCAGCAAGGTCCTGAACTGGCGCATAATGATCTCCGGCCGGCTGCTGTTGCCCGTTTCCTGTCCGCTGTTTTTTAAAGCTGCCAGAAAAATACCCATACATATGTCTGTTCCGCTGTTTAACAGCTGTTGGCGGAATGGCTTATCGACAGGTTGTTTCAACAGCTGCTCCAGCAATTGTATACTTTGCGTCAGCATCCCTATGGAAGCCTTATCCAGTAAGAGCGGCCGCTGGCTGCCATTAACTTCTTCCAGGGCGCTGCGGTACATCGGCTGTATCAATGGTGGGACCACAGACAAAGCCGTCGCCTGAAGATGATCTGCCTCCAGGCAGGCATGCACCTGTCCGGGATATACATAGATGATCTCCCCCGCTTTCAATGACAGCTGCTCAAAATCAATCATAAAAAAACAGCTGCCTTTTTCTATCAGCAGAAAAAGATAATGATCATCACGGTGAGCCTGCTGTTGGTAGATATCTGTAGCGTTAACAGCCAGCAGGGGCCGGATAGATATACCAGGTCCTGTTTCCTGCGTATGCAGTGGGATGGGTAATTGTTTGCGGCTCATTGACTATAGTGTGTTTACAAAAATAGGCAAATGTCACGCATACCGCTGATGAATTTGAATGGTTCTTAGCGGATGCCTTCCTCGTTCAGGCGCAGGAACTGATCAAAGAACAGGAACTAACAAACTACTTCGAATTACTGGAAGGTTACTTCGGCAAGCTGCCGGCCAAACTTTTTGATGAAAGCCCTCAAAGACTTAGGATTTACGGGTATCTGTCCTCCCTGGACGCACAAAGGTTGTCAGACCTGATAGAGAAGGTGGCTAATGAGCAGGCGCTTATTCTTGATCTGACAAACTTAAAAGGGATGGGCACTGTTCTCTATCAATATTTCGAACCATTGAAAACAATCGGGGATTTAAAAGTAATGGTTAATGGAAACAATGAACGCGCCCTGCGACAGATAAATGAAATTGGATTTAAAGCAGCGCAGGTGATGACTGACAAAGCGATGTAGATCATTTTTCAGAAATGAATGTCACCTTATTGCAATTGGAGCACCACCAATACATTTTCACATCATCCTGCAGCCGGGATTCAGTTTTTTTGTTACAACCGGAACATACTCTTTCCAGAGATTCGTCTTCCCTTGCGGAGTAGCCGCAGTCGCCACAATACCAGCTTGTAGGAGGAGTCTCCTCCTCATCATAAGTCCACAGAAAAGATTCAGCACTGCATTGGGGACAAATTAGCAGGGACATAGCTTTTTTATTTCACAAGATAATAAAAAGACTTTCAGAATACTGAGCGCCTTCTGGCCCGTGGCCCGGATGGAAATTAACAAGAATAGTTTATTGATAAATTAGACTTTCCGGCATTGAACGTTCTGCCAATATAAAATTAGACTTTTCAGCAATAGAAAATAACAGAGAATTGAGCAGTTTTGCTTTATCATCTCTAAACAAGCTAATTATGAGCAAAACAATATTAATCACAGGTGCTGCAAGCGGGTTTGGAAAAATCGCAGCATTCAAACTGGCTCAAAAAGGCCATAAGGTAATTGCCACTACACAGGTGTATCCACAAATGAGCGACCTGATCAGGGAAGCGAAAGAAAAAGGAATCGACCTTGTCGTAGATAAACTGGATGTAACCGATGCTTACGACAGAACCTACGCGGTCAGGAAGTATGATATCGATATCCTGATCAGTAATGCCGGGATCATGCAAGGCGGACCTATTGCAGAACAACCGGTAAACCTGATTCGTTCGATGTTTGAAACAAATGTGTTTGGTGCGTTGGAACTGGCACAAGGGTTTATCAAAAAATTTGTTGAAAAGAAGGCTGGAAAAATCGTGTTCACTTCGTCCATGGGCGGGTTATGGACAGTTCCCTATGTGGCGGCCTATTGTGCTTCTAAACATGCGTTGGAAGCCATTGCCGAAGGACTGAAAACAGAACTGGCGCCATTCAACATTAAGATCGCTACCTGTAATCCGGGCATGTTTGGTACGGGATTCAATGACCGTGGCGCTGATACTATCTCCCGCTGGTACGATCCTGCCGTAAATTTTACCCCATCTTCGGCATTCGATGGCGTGGCGGAGGCGCTGGCAAATCAGCTGGACCCTCAGTCTATGGCGGATTGTATTGTAGACGTTGCGCTGGATGAGCACTCTAATTTCAGAAATGTACACCCTAAGGAAACAGAAGATTTTGTAAAACAACTGCAGGCCGACGCCTGGACTGCTAAAAGCTAAAAGAGCCGGCCCTTTCATCCTATTTTAAAATGAACATCACATGAACATAACATATAGTGACGCGGCAAACGTACTGAACGCCGCCGTTGAGAAAGCAAATGCACTCAATATACCCGTGAGTATTGCCATTGTGGATACCGGCGGTCATTTGGTGTCCTTTGCACGGCTGGATAGTATTTGCGGGGTTATCGATTTTGCCATAAAAAAAGCAAAAACTGCGGCCATGTTTGGAGTAGACAGTGATGTAATGGGTGGCATTATCTCCGGCGCACAACTGCATGCCTATGGAATGATCAATGCCAACGGCGGACTGCTGACAATTCCCGGAGGCGTAGTGTTGAAAAACAAAGAAGGTATGATGATAGGGGCAATCGGTTCTTCAGGTGGTACCCCTGAACAGGATAAGGAAATAGCCATGGCTGGGGCCGGCATAATTTCCTGATTTTTTAGATATTTGTAATATGGCAGAACGTAATGAAATCATGTTTGGAAAGCTGGTGTATTCCTGTGCATTTGAAAAATACAGAGGGAATGAGGAGTTTATACCAGAACATTTCCTGGGTTTTCAGTTGTCGGGTGAAACCCATGCGTTTCATGCCCAAGGCCATACTATCATTACAGAAAATACGATTGTCCTGGTCCGGAAAAACCAGCTCGTCCGAACCATTAAATATCCTGGTAAATCAGGTAAGTATCAGTTTGTTTCCATTTCCCTGGATAAAGAAACGCTCCATCAATATGCTATTGAAAATAAGATCGTAGTAGATACTCCCTTTCCCGGAAATCAAAAGCTTTTCTTTGAACCGGATGATTTCCTGCGATCTTATTTTCTTTCCCTGACTCCCTATATCAACAAAACAAAGGAAGCAACCCCCAAACTGGCCATCTTAAAAATCAGGGAAGCGGTGGAATTGCTGCTTCAATGTAACCCGGCGTTTAAAAATTTGTTGTTTGATTTTTCTGAACCCTACAAAATAGATTTGGAAGAATTCATGCATCAAAATTATATGTTCAATATTCCGGTGGCATCTTTTGCCAGGCTTACCGGCCGCAGCGTATCTACATTTAAACGGGATTTTGACAAACTGTTTGGCATGACTCCTAAACGATGGCTGCTCGACAGACGCTTGGAAGAGGCGCATTACCTTGTTAAACATAAGCAGCAAAAACCGGCAGAATTTTACCTGGATTTAGGATTTGAAAACCTATCTCATTTCTATTTTGCGTTTAAACAGAAATTTGGAGTAACAACTTCAGAAGTATAAATTTATGCAACAGGGATGCTGGTCTTTGTCCTGGGCGAACGTTACTGCAATGCCAACATGCTGTGGTTAAGCCACCTCGATATTTAGTTTGTTTTGAGGAGCTAAAGATTCCCAAAAATTCTTCCACCGGCTTAACAAATTCATAATCTCACTAAAATGTTTCTCCTCTTTTTTCAGACTTCCGGTATTGTTAAATACGATCTTAATTCTTTTAAAACCAAGCCAGTTTGAAAAAATATATCCACTGATATCATTGATGTTGTCTGCTGCCTCTTCTGGTAAAGAAAATGCAGCGACTAATTCTTTCTTGAAACCTAAGAATGTTTTACACGCGCTCCCATTCAGAACAGCAATGTATTCCTGCTCCTCTTTATTAGATTCAATATAGCTAGTCATTCCTATAAATGATTTATAAATGATCTTGGATATACCTACCCTTTTATCGCTTCCTGATAGTAATCTTTTCCCAAGACGGTATCCCATCTGTAATGATAATTTATTTCTGACAAAACATTATTGGATTGTCTTACCATGCGAACAATTTATTATTTGCATACAAAGTAAAAAAGCGTTTACTTATCGGGGAATTTAAAAAGATTTCGGGTTGTTTATAGAGACCGCTAAATCGCAGACAGTTTAAAAATAAGACTCAGAGGCTTGTTTTTTCAACTGGAATGATCGCAATGATGGTAGAACGTAACTTTATTTATTATGACCAGAGATCAGTTAATCGAACTAGTTAAAAGGATCGCCGCTGCTGAGGATACTGAGCAGCAACTTGACAAAATGCTTGAACTATTGGAGAAAAACGTGCCAGATCCAGAGGTATCTAACTACATATTTTATGATGAGTTGTCGCCAGAGGAAGTTGTTGATAAGGCGTTGGCATATAAGCCAATTCAGTTGTAAAGGAATAAAAAAGCCGCATCATATGATGCGGCTTTTTCCCTGTAGCGAGATCGGGACTTGAACCCGAGACCTCAGGGTTATGAATCCTGTGCTCTAACCACCTGAGCTACCTCGCCATTTCCCATCTGTCTTGAATTCTCATTCTCAAAACGGGAGTGCAAAGATAACGGCTAATAAGTGAAAATTCAAAATGTACAGCCCGTTTTTTTACAAAATTTTTTCGCTGTTATTGGGAAGATGTTGTTGAATCCTTATCTGTGCTGGTTTTCCACTTATTCAGTACTGCTTCATCGATGCTGCGGATATGCAGATCCCGCTGTGGGAACGGCAGTTCTATACCAGCTTCGTTGAGGGCGTTATAGATAAAAGTGAGCACTTTACTCTGCAGGGTACCGGCGTTGCCCAGGTCGGAAATCCAGAAGTATACCTGGAAATTAACGGAGTTATCCCCGAATTGGGATAGCTGTATGATCGGCTCCGGCGCAGTGAGTATACCGTCCTGACCGGTGAAGGCGCTTTTGATAATACCGGTTACCTGGTCGATATCGCTGCCATAGCCTATGCCCAGCTGGAAGTTCACGCGCCGGATGCGGTTGGTCATGGTCCAGTTGATCAGTTGCTGGGAGATAAGGTCGGCATTGGGGACTACCACGGTGGAACCATCGTAGGCGGAGATTTTACTGGAACGGATACCGATTTCTTTGACAACACCGGAGCGGGTGCCCAGTTCTATCACATCGCCGACTTCTATCGGTTTTTCAAAAGCGAGGATAATACCGGACACGAGATTGTTGACGACGTTCTGTAGTCCGAAACCGATGCCCACACTAAGGGCGCCGATAACGATGGTCAGTTTGTCCATGGGGATACCGGAAGCCGCGAAGGCCAACAGGATACCACCGGCGAGAACGGCGAGCCTTAACAACAGCAGGGTAGAGCCGAAACGGGGCTTCCGGGCCGGACTGGCACTCTGACCGGTATTGCCGAACATATAGGCTATCAGCTGGGAGGCGACGAAGGCCACCCATATTACCAGTACAAAAATGATGACGCTGCTGAAAGTGAAATCGGAATTACCGATATGATGACTGGCGGACAACAAACTGCTGATCTCTTCATAAATCGCGTCGTACAGGTAAAGGTTACGGGCTACAATGATCAGCCAGCCTACGAAGGCGAGCACGGTCAGGAAAGTTTTCAGCTTGGCCTGCACATCCTGGTAATCCATGAAAGAGATAAAGGTACTGGAGTTTTTATTGGCTTCTACCTGCAGAAAAACCGCTTCCAGTATTATTTTCACGAGTACGTACAGGTTCATGGCCATAACGGTATTTACCACGGCGCTGGACCCGAATATCTTGGCGCTGCCTACCCTTGCCAGTATCACTAGTAGCATGGAAATGGCGCTGGTGGCGATGAACAGCTTAATAGTAGGTGCGGTGTATTTCGGATGGGCGAAGGTGGTCAGCGAGGTTTCCCGCAGTAACCGGATACCCACGCCTATGCTCAGACCGGCACAAATTAACAGTCCCCACTGTTCTGCATAAGTCACTTCAATCAGCAGGTTGTTGATGCAGTACATGAAAAGCAATGCCATCAGCATTAACCAGTACCGGTACAGCACTTTGGGGAAAGAGGTGCGGAAAAGATAGGTGAGTGCTGTCATGGTCAGCCCCCAGATAATTTCGGTGTACAGGATGGGATACCGCACGGAGAGCACGGAAGAGAGCGTCGTGATAAAAATAACGGTGCTGGCTACGGGGTGACGGTACACATACTGCGCATGTTGCAGGATAGCTTCTGCTTCCTGCTCGGGATGGTTACGCCGGATACGCCGCACATTGCTGTAAACCCACCAGGCAAAAAGGAAAGCAAGTAATCCCCATACAATAAAAATGGGCCATTGTATGGAGAAGAAGATGCCCAGTACCCGGGTGCTTTTATGCAACGACCGCTGCACTACTGGAAAAAACTCCAGCGGGTTGATGCTGTCCCGGTGCGGTTTCCAGATATAACGGTAGTCGCGCGAAAACATATTGGCGGAAAACTGCTCCAACCGGTAATCACTGTCTTCCAGCAGGTTCGATACATCAATGTACCGGTTGGCGACCCGGTTCTGCAACAGCCCTATTTTGATGAGACATACTTTGTTGGCACTGTCTACGGAACGGTACTTGTTAATCAGCCGGGTAAGCTGACCGATATAAAAACCATACAGCTCATCTTCTGCGGGGATGCTGCGCATGGACGTGTCCCGCCGCAGGGAGTGCAGGGTATCGTTAATGGCCACCAGGGTGTTATAGTAGGAAAATAGGTTTTTCTGCCAGCCGTCGAGTTTGCGCTGCAGCTGCTCCAGCATCACTTTGTTGGTGTAGATGTCGTTGATGTTGGGAGTGCGCCCCAGACTGGCAATATTCTCACGGATCAGGGAAAGGGAGGTGTCGACCAGGGGTATTTCCCGGTTGATGCTCAGCGTATCAAATCCGCGCCGCAGGCTGCTCATCAGCTGATTGAGTAATAGGGTATAACCTTCTATCCGGTTGATGATCACTGCCACGGCGGTATCGGACTTCTTCAGCTTGGAGGTGTCCTGTGCCAGCCGGCTGATGTTTTTGCTGATAGTGGCGCTATCTACAACGGCCATATGTATGGTGTCCGGAGCAGGGGCCTTCTTTTTAGCGCGTTGGGCTGCCGCCGGCAGGATAAGCGTCAGCAGTAGGAGCGCCAGTAGGAGCCAGGCTGCATGTTGTGGTCTGGATATAACCTTAATGGACATATGATAACGATATGGAACAGGAAGTTACGTCACTTAGAGGAACATTTTTTATGCCTAAATGTTCCGGCTGCCAGAACTTTTCCTTTAGCTGTCCGTTAAATTTTAGGGCAGACGCCGTTCCCGTTTGTGAAGCCGGCATTTCCGCAGTAAATTGTAATACCCGAAAAATTGTATATGAAAAGAGAAGCTATCGTTGCCGCCCTGAGAAAAGACCTGGAGCCCTGGGATATTATTGTGGCCGGAGGTGGTGCCACCGGCCTGGGTGCCGCACTGGAAGCGGTTACCAGGGGGTATCGTACCTTGTTGCTGGAACAGGCCGATTTTGCAGCGTCTACTTCCAGCAAAAGTACCAAACTGGTACATGGAGGGGTACGTTACCTGGCTCAGGGTGATGTGTCGCTCGTTCGGGAGGCGGCGGTGGAGCGCGGGCGGCTGGCTCGTAATGCGCCACACCTGGTACGTAACCTCAGCTTTGTGATCCCCACCTTCAACACCTGGGAAAACCTGAAATATACAGTCGGCCTGAAAATGTACGACTGGCTGGCAGGGCGACTGAGCCTGGGCCGGTCGGTGCACATCTCCCGCAAGGATACGCTGACAAGGCTTCCTACCCTGAAACCGGAAAGCCTTGCCGGAGGCGTACTATACCACGATGGTCAGTTCGATGACAGCCGCCTGGCGGTCAACCTGGCCCAAACTATCAGGGATAAAGGCGGTACTGTCCTGAACTATATGAAAATTACCAGTCTGCGCAAGGATGAAGAGGGTAATATCAGCGGGCTAACGGTCAGGGATACACTGAACGGTGGTGCGGAAATATTTCTCAATACCAGGGCGGTGATTAATGCGACCGGTGTTTTTGCAGATGATATTCTGGAGATGGATGACCCGGATGCACCAAAGTCTATCGCGGCCAGCCAGGGTGTTCACGTAGTGCTGGACAGCAGTTTCCTGCCGGGACATGATGCGCTCATGATTCCTGCTACCAGCGACGGACGTGTACTGTTTGTGGTGCCCTGGCACAACAAGGTGGTGGTGGGTACTACGGATACGCCGGTTAATCATATCAGCCTGGAACCACATGCACTGGAAGATGAAATCAGTTTTATCCTCCGCACGGCAGGGCAATACCTGGTAAAAGCGCCGCAACGCAGTGATGTACTCAGTGTATGGGCTGGCCTGCGCCCGCTGGCGGCGGCTAAAGCAGAGGGACATAAGACAAAGGAAATATCCCGCAGCCATAAGATTATTGTAGCGGCTTCGGGACTGGTCACTATCATCGGGGGGAAATGGACGACCTACCGCCGCATGGCAGAAGATGTGATCCACCAGCTGGAAAAATCCCTGCGCTGGAAACTAACGGATTCAATGACACATGAAATGCAGGTCCATGGCGCCATACAAGGGATGAATTGGGACGACCCCTGGTATTTCTATGGTAGTGATATCACACAACTGCAACGACTTATGGAGGATCAACCGGCGTTGCAGGAGGTGCTGAGTGAACCCTTTCAGATCCGGAAAGTACAGGTGGTATGGGCGGTAAGGGAAGAGATGGCACGTAATATTGCCGATTTCCTGGCCAGAAGGGTGCGCCTGTTGTTCCTGGATGCCCGGGAAGCTTTACGTATAGCCCCTGCCGTAGCCGGTATTATGGCGCGGGAACTGGGAAGGGATGAACGTTGGATCAATGAACAGCTGCAATCATTTGAAACATTGGCCAAAGGATACATGCTATTTTGATATTTGTTCATTTAGTTTATTTGGCTATTTGATTTACGGATTTATGGATTTACGGATTTTGATATATTAAAATTTTAGACTCGCTTAAATCCCCAATCCCAAAATCCCCCAATCTCAAAATCCGTAAATCAAATAGCCAAATAAACCAAATAACCAAATCTCCCAAATATCTACATCCATTTAACTTTCTCTGACAGTGGCTTCAACCGTTTGCCGGGTTGTGCCGGCTCGTCGGTATAACCCAGGTAGAAAAATCCCAGTACCTGGTCTTCATCTCCCAATCCAAGATAATCCTGCATGGCAGGGTGGAAGGTCATGCCACCGGAACCCCAGTAGGCGGCGATGCCCTGAGAAGTAGCGCTCAGCCACATGTTCTGTACGGCGCAAGCAACCGCTGCTACCTCTTCCACCACCGGGATACCGGGTTTGCTACCCCGTTTCATGCAAATGGCGATAACATGGGATGCCAGATCACCCTGGCTCTTCAGCTTGTCATAGCTGCCGGGATTGAATTTTTCTGTGGGAGTGAATTGTTTGTACAGTTCAGCATGATCGTTACAAAACTGCTGTACCTTATCGCCGCCATATACCACAAAATACCAGGGTTCGGTATAGCCGTGGGTAGGGGCCCAGTCTGCCATCTGTAACAGCTGTTGCACGGTTTCATCGGCTATTTTCCGGCCGTTCATGCTGGTCGGTTTTACACTGCGGCGACCCGCGATTATCTTTTCCAGAGAGCTGGCGGTAGTTGTTGTTTCCATTATCTTTTTTAAATTATATGTTGATGATTTCCGAATGTTGTTTATGATGACAGGGACTCCAGCGCTGCTTTCATCTCTGCAGGTAATTTCATGACTTTACGGGTATTGTAATCAAAGCACACCATGCCGGTTTTGGCGCAGGCAATGGTGATTGTTTGACCATTACGTTGTGTAGTCAGGTGGTAGAAGAGTTCGAAGCCGAAGGGGCCGTATTCGCCGGCGGCTACTGCTACCGTGAAAATATCGCCATGAAAACCTTCGCCTTTGTATGACACGGCTACATCGGCCATAATAAGCCCGGTATTGGCTTCATGATCGAGTTCTTTATAGCCCGCCTGTTGAATGAACTGCATCCGGGCTTCGTGCATGATAGACAGGATGGCGTCGTTGCCAACATGCCCGCCGTAGTTAACATCCTGTATCCTGATAGGTATCGTTGTGCTGAATCCGAATTTTTCCGGTAAATCTATTTTAATTCTGGCCATTATTTTTTAGGTAGATGTTAAACGGGTAATGTTTTCAGAAAGGCGACGAATGACGCGAAGGCTCTTGCCCGGTGGCTGTATTGATTTTTTTCCGTCAGGTCCATTTCGGCAAAGGTGCGGCTGGCTCCTTCGGGCGTAAAAACCGGATCATAACCAAAACCTTTTTCGCCGGTGCTGCGCTCCTGGATAGTGCCCCGGCTGATACCTTCGAACTGGTATTCTTTCCCGTTCAGGATCAGAGAAATGACGGTCCTGAACCGGGCGCTGCGGTCGGTAACCCCTTCCAGCTCCGTCAATACTTTGGCAATATTATCGGATGCTTTTTTCTGTTCGCCGGCATAACGGGCGCTTAATACGCCCGGAGCGCCCTGCAGGGCATTGATTTCCAGTCCGGTATCTTCTGCGAAGCAGTTTTCGCCGGTCATCCGGTGAATAACAGTGGATTTCTCGCGGGCGTTCTCTTCCAGCGTGTCGTGCGGTTCCGGGATGTCTATGTCGATACCGGCTTCCTGTAAGGTGATGATCTCAAAATGATCACCCAGCAGGGAACGGAATTCCTTTACTTTATTCTCGTTATTGGTAGCAAAAATCAGTTTCATTAAATAAATAAAATAAATATATAAATAATTAAATCCCCAGCAGTTGCTTCAGTCCGGCCCAAAGTTTGGCTTTCAGTATTTTATCTGTGCCGATAAGCTGGAGGTCGTCAGACAGCAGCAGGGTAGTGCCATTCACGGTCAGCAACTGGTAAAGCGGCGCATCTGTCAGGCCCAGGGAAGCGGATGCCGTCCCAAACACAATAGCCTTCCCGATCTTCACGGCAGTTTGCCAGGAAGTGTAGTCCAGTTGCGGGTAATGAGCGGTGTTTGCCAGCAACACGTCCTGCATCCCTAGTTTACAGGCATTTAATATATTGGTAAGGAGGTTGAATAATTCTTCATTTAAGTAGGCTTCATTTTCGTTTTGTATGAAGAGCGCTACGTTTTTTTGATTTTCTCCTAAATATTTGACTTTCGGGACCTCAATTTGCGGCGCTGCAACCGGCATGCTTTTCCCGGGGATGATCGGCTGGGTAAAGATCTTAGCCAGATAATACGGATCAAGTTCTAATTGGTCGAGCGACATATTATTATGATTTAATTTAATATCAAAATCCCGCGTGGGGAAAAATCAGTTTATTTGCACTGCCGTATCCGCAGATGCGGCCATCCAACGCAAGAAAGTGTAAAAATATTGAGATAAAATTGATTAACCATGATGGTAGCTAAATCAACAGTAAAGGAAGAAGCTTTGCAGAAGATCAAAGTCACAAAAACTACGCACAGCCGTTTGAGTGAAGTGGATTTTAATAACCTCGTGTTCGGTAAAAAATATGCTGACCACATGCTGGTGGCCGATTTTGACGGACATGAGTGGAAAAATGCTGAAATCCTGCCTTTTGGAAACTTCTCTGTAAGCCCCTCCAACGCCGCCTGGCACTATGGACAGGCTATTTTTGAAGGTATCAAGGCTTATAAAGATCCTCAGGGTAACCCGCTGATCTTCCGCCCTTACGATAACTACAGAAGGTTTAATACCTCTGCACAAAGAATGGGCATGCCGGATGTACCGGAATGGCTCTTTATGGGTGGCATGGATATGCTGGTGGATCTGGACCGCAACTGGATACCTACCGGCCCCGGCTGCTCTCTCTACCTGCGTCCTTTTATGATCGCGGCAGATGAGTTCATCGGCGTACGCCCTTCCGATACTTACCGCTTTGCTATTATTAATTCTCCATCAGGGCCTTATTTTAATAAACCCATCAAACTCCTGGTGCAGGATAAATACGTACGTGCCTTCCCCGGCGGCGTGGGATACGCAAAAGCAGCCGGTAACTACGGCGGTACCATGTATCCGACCATGCAGGCTAAAAAACAGGGCTACGACCAAATTCTCTGGGTAGACGGCTATGAGCATAAATACCTGCAGGAATGCGGTACTATGAACGTGTTTGTGATCATCGGCAATACTGCCATCACGCCCGATCTGGAACAGGGCACCATCCTGGAAGGGGTTACCCGCGCCAGCGTGATCGACCTGCTGAAAGACCTGGGCCTTACCGTGGAAGAAAGACCTGTATCTATTGATGAAGTGGTGACTGCCTATAAAAACGGTACCCTCCGCGAAGTCTTCGGTACCGGTACCGCCGCCGCACTGGCTTATGTAGAACAACTGGATTACCTCGATACCCAGATCAAACTGGATACCACTACCTATACCACAGGCGCGGAAGTCATCCGCCGGCTCGATGCTATCCGTACCGGCCGCGAAGCAGATTCCCGCAACTGGAACTTTCATGTAGGTGAAAAGTAAAGAAATACATATTATTAAAATAGTGAAAAATAGGGCCGGTTGCCAGGCCCTATTTTTTTATGGTATATTCTAAAGGAAAGCATACCTTTGCAATCCGGATTTTGATATCCTGCTTATACCAGATCGCATTTAACCAGTCTTCGACTACGGGGAAACTTCAAAACCGGCAAAAAATATTCGAAACAATTTTGTTATTCACATATATAGTTTTACCTTTGCCCTCCCAAAATCCCATATGGGAAATTTGGATGTCATTGTAAACCGACATAAAAAACTAGGTAAAGAATGCCTACTATACAACAATTAGTAAGAAAAGGAAGAGAAATTATCCGGGCTAAGTCTAAGTCCAGGGCATTAGATAGCTGCCCTCAGCGTCGTGGTGTTTGTACCCGTGTGTACACAACTACGCCTAAAAAACCTAACTCCGCTTTGCGTAAAGTTGCAAAGGTGCGTTTGACCAATAAAGTTGAGGTGATCGCTTATATCCCGGGTGAAGGTCACAACCTGCAGGAGCACTCCATCGTACTGATCCGTGGTGGAAGGGTAAAAGACTTACCAGGTGTTCGTTACCACATCGTTCGCGGTTCCCTGGATACTGCCGGTGTGAAAGACAGAAAGCAGAGCCGTTCCAAATATGGTACTAAAAAGGAAAAGGCTAAGAAATAATCAATTATAAATAGTCGTAATTTTCAATAATGAGAAAGCAAGCTGCAAAAAAATTGCCTTTGGCTCCGGATCCTCGCTTTAACGATAAGCTGGTTACCCGCTTCGTTAACAACGTAATGGAACAAGGAAAGAAGAGCATTGCCTATAAAATCTTCTACGATGCCGTGGATAAAGTGAGCCAGATGACCGGCGAAAACGGTTATGAGGTTTGGAGAAAAGCATTGAATAACGTAACTCCTGCTGTAGAAGTTAGAAGCCGCCGTATCGGTGGTGCTACCTTCCAGATCCCTGCTGAAGTTCGTCCGGATAGAAAAGTATCCCTGAGCATCAAATGGCTGGTTCGTTACGCTGGTGAAAGAAATGGTAAGAGCATGGCTGATAAGCTGGCAAATGAAATCGTAGCAGCAAGCAAAGGTGAAGGCGCAGCATTCAAGAAGAAAGAAGATACTCACCGTATGGCTGAGGCTAACAAAGCTTTCTCTCACTTCAGAGTATAGTTATCGCCCCAACGGGCAACTCAATATATTCGGCAAACAGTTCCTCTTCGGAGCTGTTTGCCTTTTTATGTGTGGATAAGTGCTGCTTTTAATGTGCGTAACCCCTGCATTACTCCGTTGATAAACTGAACACTTCAATACCATGGCTTGTTTGCCGGGACTGTTTCCCTCGCCACCGAAATGTGGATAACTGCGGATAATCACTTCTCAGCGCCAGCTTACCCCGGCTTCTCGTGCTTATTGCTGATCAATGAAATATCGCCACCTCCGGCTGTTTCCTCCCTATCCATAAGGTATTTAAATCCAACCCTCCCACTGCATCACTCCTCCTTTATCCCTGCAATACCGCTCCTTTGGCCATAAAAAAGCCACCGGTTCATACCGGCGGCCCTGATGTATCACATTGTATACTGCTTGTTGCCTTATCTTACATTCACCAGCACTTTAATCTTGCCGGTCTCTCCGGAGAACTCCTGCAATGCCTTACCAATGGCCTGCCCCAGCTTAACCTTACTGAGATCTGCTTTCATAGCATACCCCGGCCTGCTGGCGGTAACCAGGATATCTCCACGGCTGATAGGCCCGTTTTCATTACAAACTTTGGTAGGAATAACTCCCACTACACCTAAAGGAATCTTGTCGGAAAGATCGGTGTCCATATGCTCTTCGGTTAATAATATCCCCGGTTTGGTGGCATACACGCCCACTACCAGCGAAGAATACGCCGCCGCCGATTTTTGAAGGGTACGATCAGCGTCGGTGGCAATCACCATCACATCGCCCGGCTCATACTGATGCGCAGCGCCGGTTACGTCAAAGGCTTCTGCCACGTCGGCGCCGGAGGTTTGCGTACCACCGTTGAAAAAACCTTTCCCGGTACGGTCAATACGGGCTACGTTAAATCCGCCGGTCTGAAATATCGCCAGATCACCGGAAGAACCGGTATGAACCACCTCAAATGCAGTTCCCTGACCATTATTCACCACCTCAAGCGCATGCCCGAAGCCGGTGCTGTTACTATGCTCAAAATAGCCGCCATATCCCCCGGTACCGGAAGCTACACCATACACCCCGGCAGTGCCGTTGTTGCCGAAAATACTGTTCACTTCCCCACGTACACCGGCACCCACACCTGTGGAATTATTCAAAAAGAAATTACCGGCATTCCCGCGTGAATGGTCTGCAATTACGCCCGGTCCGTTGCTCACTACCTGCAAAACATTGTCAGTATTGGTGTTGTCGAGCGTTTGAATGAGTACAGCGTTGCCACTGGGACCGTTATGATTTAATTCTGTAGCAGTACCCTGACCCTGACTGGTCACATATAAGGCCCGCCCAAATCCGGTTGTACTGGTATGCTCAAAATAGCCACCATAGCCGCCGGTGCCGGAAGCTACGCCATATATCCCGGCAGTACCCTGATTACCGAAAATGCTGTTCACTTCTCCCCGTACAGCTGCGCCCACTCCAGTGGTATTATTCAGGAAGAAATTACCGGCATTGCCCTGGGTATGGTCTGCAATCGAACCCGGCCCGATGTTGACCACCTCCAGCGTGTTATTGGTATTGGCGTTGTTGGTATTCTCAAAAAATCCTGCTCTGCCTTTGGAGCCTCCAATCCCAACCCTGCCGGCAATAGCTGCGCCGGTACCGGAGGCGTTGGTGGCTATAAAGCCATATACGCCATAACCACCGCCATCATTGCGGCCCACGACTGCACCGATACCCGCAGCGGTGTTACCCCGGCCCGTCACCGATTCACCTCCTCCGGTATTGTCTCCAACAATGCCCGCGCCGGAAATACTGGTAGCGCTGCCATGTACGGCAAATCCGCCGTTGGCAGTGGCGTCTACGCCATTACCACCGCCAGCGGTGGTAACCACTACCACGCTGCTGGAATTGGCATTGTTCAGGTTCTCAAATTTACCCGCCATACCGGTGCTGCCACCGCCGCCAACCCGGCCCAGTACACCAATGCCTAAACCCGAGGCGTCTGTGGAAACAAAGCCCTGTACACCGTAACCCGGACCGTCATTACGGCCTACTACCGCGCCGGTAGGAACGCCGGTAGCGCTTTTGGTAAGCCCGGTCACGGCTTCCCCACCGGCGGTGTGGTTACCCAGGATACCCGCGCCGGATAAAATACCGGTGGTGCCATGTACGCCGGTTCCGCCAGTGCTGGTAGCTTCTACGGCGTTGCCATTGCCGCTGGTATTGGCTTGTATAACGTTGCCGCCACCATTGGTGGTGGCCATCACCACCGTATTGTTGTTGCTATTGTTAAAGAGGCTGAAATTGGCTGCTATACCGTTCGTACTGGTGGCGAACAAACCCGTTCCGGAAGTGGAGTTGGCATATACGCCCATCCCGGCGCCGCTGGAATTACCATATACGCCGAGCCCCGTTGGGGTAACGCCGTACACGCCCCAACCGGAACCGTTCTGTGATCCCCATAGGCCGATGCCGAGTCCTCCGGTACCATTGTTAATGCCTCTTACGGCGGTTGAAAAACCACCGGGTGCGGTAGGGGAGATAATGCCCCGGATAGCGGCGACACTGGAAGAGGTGGAATTGCCGATGCCCTCCAGCTGTGTACCATCTCCATTGTTTGTCAGGGAAAACAAGGTGCCGGGAAGATTAAAAGTACCTGCATAAGGGATCGCGAAAGCGCTATTGGCAGCGGGGCTCCAGTTGGTGCCGTCAAATGCCAGTACCTGTCCTGCAGCTGGTACTGTAGTGGCTACGGGCTTACCCTGTATTTTGGCTACAGTAGGGTTAGGGTAGGTACCGCTCAGATCTCCCCCCGCAGGAGTAGAAGCAATAGTGCCCGCAGGTCCTGTTGGTCCTGCCGGCCCAATCGGCCCTACCGGTCCCGCAGGTCCAATCATACCCGGATCACCTTTAGGCCCCTGCGGCCCAACAGGCCCCATGGGCCCCACGGCGCCGGCATCACCTTTGGGTCCTGCCGGCCCGGGTGTGGCACTATTGGCGGAGAACATGGCAAACGGTACGCTCATCAATTGGGAAGTACCCAGCTCCGAAAAATTACTGCCGCCAATAGAAACTTCTACCCGTAAATATTGATTGGCCTGCGCCCAGGGAATAGCGGCAAAAGTGCCGCTCACCGGTGAACCCTTGCCAATCTGTAAATTGAACAACCCCAGTTGGTTGGTGGTAACGTCCTGCGTTTCCTGGTATTGCACATTCCCGGAAGGAGAACCACTCAGAATCGTAAACCTTATCTGCAACGACTGGCCGGAAAGTATCGTGCCGTTTGCATTCCGGGCCACCGCCTGATAGTTGATACCACTCAGGCTACTCTGGGCCCCGGCTCGTTGCTGTAGTAGTGCGGACAGAAACAGGGCATAAAGTAAAAATTTTCTTTTCATACGGGGTGTTTTATGGTTTAGCAGGTTGAGGTTTGGTATTAACTGGTGCCGGAGCCGGACCTTGTTGTTCTATTTTGGGTGGCTGGAAATCTTTGTTAACCGGTTTTATCAATTGTTCAACAGGAAGACTGGAAATAGTGCCAGGCGTTTTTCCCGGATTACCGGTATTGGCGACAGCCTGGTTTTTATCCGGTTGAAGAGTGGATACCGGATTTCCTCCCTGCGGCGCCTGGGTGGCCATAAATGTCCGCGCTACCGCCGCCCTGGCTGGTTCCCCCGGTTTAACAGGTACAGATTCCTGTTTCGGAGACCGTATCGCTCCATCCGATGTTTTAACCGGCACTTTTTGATCCTGTGCGCCTGCCAGGTGGGGGAGTTGTATAGCGGCGATAAATACCAGTAAAATGATCAATAGTTTCATATGGGTGTAGTTTATTGATTGAAAAAATATGGCGACGCCGGTCAAGGCGCCTGGGGATCACGGCTCCCGCCAATATTGTATACCAGCGAAAACTTGAGCGTGCGTTTTTGTACCAGGCTTTCTCCGGTTGGTATCTGGTAGGCGATATCCAGCGATATATTGGATATACACAAGCCTACCCCCGCTGAAAAATGTTGCCGGTAGCCCTTATTGGGGTGTTCGTAGAAATAGCCGGTACGCACAAAAAAAGCATGCCGGTAGGCGTATTCAATACCGGAACCAATGGTAAATTCCCGCAACTCCTCCTGGAATCCGCCCGGAGCATCGCCAAAGGAGGAGAATAACGCATCTACCACGCCCCGGTTAGGGTCTTTACCCTTTAAAATCTGATCGGTGGCGATGCCATTTGAATCCAGGGCATAGACGGGTGGGGTGGGTACCAGCAGTTTGTTGATATCTACCGCTATGGTAAACTCATGATCGTAGGTGTGCACAAATGTGTAACCGCCGCCGATGCGCAGGTTCATCGGCAAAAAACTCTTGCGGGTGTTGTCATCGGTATACTGCAGCTTGGTGCCGATGTTGGTTAAACTAACCCCGAAGGAATACCGGTTGCCGAATTCCAGCTTATCCTTGCTGTTCTGGTAATAATAACCGATGTCTCCGGCCACGGCGGATGCCGGCTTTTGCTGCAAACCGTTGAAGGACCCCTGTCCCAGCTGGCTGCGCACGTACCGCAGGCTAATGGCGAGCGACATATGCTGTCCCAGTTTCCTGGCGTAGGCGGCATCTACGGCAAATTCCCGCGGGGAATACTGCTGTAGTACAGTACCGTTGTCGTCCCGGAAAGTCACATCGCCATAATTGAAGTATTTCATGGATAAACCCACCCCTTCAATAGGGTTCAGATTTTTGTAGGCAGACACGTAGGCCATATTGGACTGGTTGTTATTCAGTTCCCACATCCAGGGAGAATAATTGGCGCTGACGCCCCAGTCACCGGCAAAAACGATCTTGGCTGCATTGGAAAAAAGGGAGTTGGGGCTTGCCTCCAGTCCTGTGGTAGCATCGCCTGTGCCACTGGATCGGGCATCGGGATTAATCAGCAGAAAACTGGCGCCGGTATTGGGCGCTTTTTGCCCCGCTTTTTGGGCGAGTATGGCCCGGTTGAAGGCCACCATACCACATAACAGTAAAATTATCCGACCATATTTCATGATTGTTTTTTTAAAATGAGGAATGGACAGGGTTACTGAACAATCAGCTTTTCAAAGAAAATGCTGCCGTTCACCTTTAGTACTACGGTGTAAATACCCGCTGCAAAATGATTGACCGGTAAAATGACCGTGGATTTGCCGGCGCCCATCTCGAGGAACCGGTGATACAGGCTTTGTCCGGCTGTATTCAGTACCTCAAGGGTAATGGTAGCGCTTCGCAGCAGGTCAAACTGCACTTTGGTATTGGTGACCGCCGGATTGGGGAAAATGATGTAATTCTTGATAGGATTGGCGCCGGCAGGCAGCGCAGGAAGTTCTTCCGGTTGCTGGAAACCCTGTGTAAGCAGTACCTTGCCGTCTGTAACAGGCATTACCACGGCTTCGCCTACCGTGTACTGTATCCTGACGTTTCCCGGCGTATTACTGCCTCCGTTGTTCGCTACCACCTGCCTGTTCAGAATAAGTTGCCCGCTGGCGCGGGTACATAGCAATGCCAGTACCATTAGTGCCAGGATGCACTTGGAGTTAAATGAGGTCATATAAATGGGTATTAGAAATGTGTGATGCTAAAGCCGGCTGCGGTCAACAGCCGGTGGCTCAGGAAGAAAGTCGATTTCTCTTCATGACAGTTACTTTTTTTGATTTTTTAATAGATAGATAACAACTCAATCAGGTCTTTCTGTATGCCACTCACTTTGATTTATACGGCTGAATGATTTATGGTGGTTGATGCTCACATTTATCTTAACATGGAGACATAGGAATAACACGGACACTTTTGGGGCAACCTTAAATCATATGACAAATGTGAACGATTTATTGTTCGGGAAAAACACTAATTTATCTATTGGCAGGATTTTTTAAAAAAATGGCGGATTCTACCCAAAAAGCGGTTACTGGAGGGATATTCATGAAGAATAATATACATGTGTTAAGACCTCCGCGCTCGTTAATGAGAAATAACATTTGCACAATATTGGGCGTTTTATTTATTGCTAAAAATAGATTACCTTTGCCCCCCAAATTGCATTATTTAGTCATTTTAATATTATGGCAGACTTAAGATTTCAAAGGAACTTTGGTATTGCGGCGCACATTGATGCGGGTAAAACCACTACCACAGAGCGTATCCTGTATTATACAGGTAAATCCCACAAGATTGGTGAGGTGCACGAGGGTGCTGCTACCATGGACTGGATGGCACAGGAGCAGGAAAGAGGTATTACCATCACATCTGCTGCTACCACTTGTTTTTGGAATTTCCCGACTTTACAGGGTAAAGCTCTCCCGGACACTAAACAATACAAATTCAACATCATCGATACTCCGGGCCACGTGGACTTTACCGTGGAAGTAGAACGCTCCCTGCGTGTACTGGACGGTCTGGTGGCACTGTTCTGCGCTGTATCCGGCGTTGAACCTCAGTCTGAAACCGTTTGGCGCCAGGCTAACCGCTACCGCGTACCCCGTATCGGTTTCGTTAATAAAATGGACCGTTCCGGTGCTGACTTCCTGAACGTGGTAAAACAAGTTAGGGAAATGCTGGGTGCTAACCCTGTTCCCCTGACCCTGCCTATCGGTGCAGAAGATACCTTCAAAGGCGTGGTTGACCTGATCACCATGAAAGGTATTATCTGGGACGAAGAAGGTAAAGGTGCTACCTACCAGGAAATCGAGATTCCGGCAGATATGAAGGATGAAGCGGACGAATGGAGAGCTAAACTGGTAGAAGCCGTTGCTGAATACGACGATACCCTGATGGAGAAATTCTTCGAAGATCCTAACTCTATCTCCGAAGCTGAAATCCACGAAGCCATCCGCAAAGCTACCATCGATATGGCGATCATCCCGATGATGTGCGGTTCTTCCTTCAAAAACAAAGGTGTTCAGAAAATGCTGGATGGCGTTTGTCGCTACCTGCCTTCTCCAACTGACATCGAAGCGGTAAAAGGTACTGATCCTGATTCCGGTGACGAAATCGAACGTAAACCAGATGCTAAAGAACCATTCTCTGCACTGGCGTTCAAAATCATGACCGATCCTTTCGTAGGTCGTCTGGCATTCTTCCGGGCTTACTCCGGTCACCTGGATGCTGGTTCCTATGTACTGAACACCCGTACCGGCAAAAACGAGCGTATCAGCCGTATCATGCAGATGCACGCTAACAAGCAGAACCCGGTCGAATTCATCGAAGCTGGTGATATCGGTGCTGCTGTTGGTTTTAAAGATATCAAAACCGGTGATACCCTGTGTGATGAAAATCACCCGATCATCCTGGAATCTATGACATTCCCGGAACCGGTTATCGACATCGCTATCGAGCCTAAAACTCAGGCAGACGTTGATAAAATGGGTATGGCCATCGCTAAACTGGTAGAAGAAGATCCTACCCTGAAAGCTAAAACTGACGAAGAAACCGGCCAAACCGTATTGAGCGGTATGGGTGAGCTCCACCTCGAAATCATCCTCGACCGTATGCGTCGTGAGTTCAAAGTGGAAGTAAACCAGGGCGCTCCTCAGGTTGCTTACAAAGAAGCCCTGACGGCTAAAATTGAACACCGCGAAGTGTTCAAAAAACAAACCGGTGGTCGTGGTAAATTCGCCGACATCCAGGTAGAAATCTCTCCTGCTGATGCTGAATGGCTGGCCGCAAACGACGGTAAATCCTTCCAGTTCATCAACGATATCTTCGGTGGTGCTATCCCGAAAGAGTTCGTTCCGGCCGTTCAGAAAGGTTTTGAACAGTCAATGAACCAGGGTGTACTCGCAAACTTCCCGCTGGTGAACCTGAAAGTACGTCTGTTCGACGGTTCCTTCCACGCAGTGGACTCCGACGCGATGTCCTTCGAACTCTGCGCCAAACAAGCTTTCCGTGAAGCTGCCCGCAAAGCTAAACCAGTACTGCTGGAACCTATCATGAAAGTGGAAGTACAAACTCCTGACCAGTACATGGGTGACGTTACCGGTGACCTCAACCGCCGTCGCGGTATGCTGGAAGGTATGGACTCCAGAAATGGTGTACAGGTGATCAAAGCTAAAGTACCGTTGAGCGAAATGTTCGGTTACGTAACCCAACTGCGTTCCCTGTCCTCTGGCCGCGCCAGCTCTATCATGGAATTCTCTCACTACGCTCCGGCTCCAAACAGCGTTGCGGAAGAAGTAGTAGCGAAAGTAAAAGGTAAAGTAAACGCCTGATTATAGATTCTCTCTATAGAAAAAGGTTGTTCTGCGAAAGCGGGACAACCTTTTTCGCTTACATGAACATGCTATTGCCACATGATACTTTTTTGATACATTCGATACATATATAACCTGCAACTGAAATACTTTTTGCCAATGCCAGGGTCCTGATTCTCAGGACCTTTTTATTTTTTTGATTTCTTATCGGAATAATAGGGGGTGACCAACCTTTTCCCGTCATTTAGGTGAAATGCAATCTAACTGAGCCTGTATTTTTTTTTACTGATAGCCGACTGAACCAATATGTACTTAGAATTAACACAAGCACCACCTGCAACTGTTAGATATGAAACAGGAGAACAGGTTGTTCTGGCTCCTGGCCTGGATGTGATTCTGCCCTGCTGGAACCCGTCGGGCCCTTGGGTAGAATCGCTGATCAGGCACTATCATGAAGTACTGAACCTCATGGGAGATGTACCGGTACAACTCATCCTCGTCAATGACGGGTCACTCCGCAATTTCACCAACCAGCACATATCCTGGCTGGAAGCTGCTATTCCCGGCATTATTATCGTAAATTATACACAAAACCGCGGTAAAGGTCACGCGGTCCGCGAAGGAGTGAAAAGCTCCCGCCACGCTTTCCAGGTATATACCGACCTCGACTTCCCATTCGGAGTGGAAGCAGTGAAAAAAGCATACGACCAGCTTCAATTGGGCATCGATGTGGTGGCCGGCGAAAGAGGAACGGCCTACCTCCGGGAACTGCCCCGCAAAAGACGGATCATTACCCGCATCAGCCGCCTGCTGAATAAAGTCGTACTCCGCCTCAAAGTCAACGACGCCCAGGCTGGCCTGAAAGGCTTCAACGCCCATGGCAGGTCTGTACTCCTCAATACCAATATCGACGGTTTTCTCTACGATAGCGAATTCCTCTATAAAGCCGGTAAAAATCCCCGCCTCAAAATCGGCGCAGTAGACGTATATTGCCGCCCCGGTATCAGTTTCAGCGCATTCAAGATCAAGCTGCTGCTGAAGGAACTCAAAAACTATTGCCGGATTATTACCAGTGCTAATGCCGCTAACTAATATGAACCAGGAGAACAGGATATTGATCAGTGTAGACGTAGAAGAATTTGATATCCCCGAAGAATTTGGAAGACAGGTACCCCTGCAGGAAAAACTGGAAATATCCAGGAAGGGCCTGCAAACTACCCTCGACCTGTTCGACCAGTATAATGTACGCGCTACCTTTTTTGTGACCGCCTACTGGGCCCAGCATTATCCGGAGCTGATCCGCCAGGTAGCCGCTAAACACGAAATAGCTTCTCACGCCTACTATCATAGCTCCTTCTCGGATGCCGACCTGGAAGGGTCCCGGTTGGCCCTGCAGGAAATCAGCGGTCAACAGGTACGCGGCTTCCGCATGCCCCGCCTCCGGAAGGTGAACATGAAAGCGCTCAAAGATGCCGGATACCTCTACGACGCCTCCCTGAACCCCACCTGGCTGCCTGGTCGCTATAATAACCGCCACCTGCCCCGTACCATGTTCCGCGACAATAACATGTGGATCATCCCGGCATCAGTGTCTCCCCTGATCCGTTATCCCGTTTTCTGGCTGAGTGTGAAAAATACCCCGCTATGGGTAACCCGCCACTTCAGTAAAACCATCCTCCGGAAAGACCATTACCTGTCTTTCTACTTCCATCCCTGGGAACTGGTGGATATCCGTAACTATGCATTGCCTTCCTATATCAGCCGCGTTTCCGGTGCTAAAATGGAGCGGAAAATGGATGGTTTTCTGCGCTTCCTGCATCAACAGGGCCGCTTCTGCGCACATATCGACATGCTGTAATTTTTTATATTTCTGCTACTGAACGGTTGGCCGGGTACTGGCCATAACGATACCCTGTTGCAGTAAACTTCCCGTCCTGTCAGGTTTCCGAACGATCGTCCCTCCCGAAATCATCGACCCCAAACATGGAAAAAAAAACACAGGTGGGAAAAGATTTTTATGCAACAACATGCGCTTTGTTTTTGTTATAACCCTTAAGAGGATACGAAAACGACGAAAATTATCTTTTTTTTAACAAAAGGAATACTTATATGATTCATTTTCAGTACTTTTGTTTCAAGTTCAGATTTGATCCGAGCATGTGTCTGTGATTGTTTGTGAAGTTTTGTTAAGCTACCCATTATCCCCCTGCCGCTATATTTTTTACAGTTCATTATTCAGTAGCAATCTGCTATGGATGCAAACCTCAAACAACGATTTGTCGTTTTGCACGATCGGCATATTTATTCATTCAGCATGTTAAACGTTAAAACTAAAATGCACACTATGAAAAAAATTCGTCTCTTAACCCTTTTTGCTGTGGGCCTATTGATGGGATCAACTGTTAACGCACAAATCCAGAAGGGAAACATTATGGTGGGTGCCAATCTTACCAATATGAGTGTGACTTTTCAAAAAGAAAGCACTGCTTTCAGCTTTAATCTTTCCCCTAAAATCGGTTGGTTTATTAAAGATGGTTTGGCTATTGGCGGCTATGTTGAGTTTGGCGCCAATACCACCAAAAATAAAACAACGGACACCAGGGCTTCGAATACGAATTATGGGGTAGGTGCTTTCGCCCGTTATTTTGTGGAAGATAAAAATGTCCGGAAACTGGAGTTCTCCAAGAGAGTGCGCTTCTTTGCTGAAGCAAATGCCGGGTTTGCCGGACAAAATCCTGCCAGCGGTGCTTCTACCAATGGTTTTAACGTGGGCATCGGACCTGGTATTTCCTACTTTATTACACCGAATGTGGGCCTGGAAGGGTTACTCAAATACGATCTGACAGTAGGTGGCGGTAATTCCACTACGGCTAACCGCCTCAGCCTGGGCGTAGGCTTCCAGATCTATCTGCCTTCTGCTAAAGCAAAAGCGATCTATAGAGAAGAAAGAAGCGGAAAATAAGCTACTGGCAAGTAAATAAAAAGGTCCCGGTTGTCAATATGACTGCCGGGACTTTTTTTATTAGGAATCCTTATTGATAAAGTTGCCGGTGATTCCGGTCATATTTGAATAGAAAGGAAGCATTTACATTTGTAATGTGATCGGCTGGTGCTGATCATTGGGATTGCTGAAAACCAAAAAAAGAGTAAGCATTTAAGTAAATCGTTTGTTATGACTCTCGAACAATTTATCGCGCTGCTCCTGAAGTATTTTTGTGGTTGCCGTCATCGTGATGATGATGATGATGATCGTAGACACTGCCATCGCGGTTAGTCTCCCTTCATATTGCTCTTGAAAACCCGCTTGTTTGCCACCCCCCAGATCGCATTATCAATGAGAAACCGAAAACCATGTAAAAGCGTAGCTGAGATTAAACTCTTTTCCTATGGTCATCGTGTATTCCTACTTTTCCAAATGCATTTTTGCGTTGCTGATGTCTGCACTGGACGGCATCTGGCTAAAGAGCATGCTGTGTTTGTTATCCGCAGAGCCATGACTTAGGTCATGGCTTTTTATCTGGAAGACAAGTTGAACAAAATGCATGAAAGCATTTTGAATAAATGAACTGAACAGCTATTTTCTAATTCGAAGCTGCTATTTTGCAGAAGCGGTCAAAGACTTTGGCCCTGGGAATTGCCGAAAACCCATAATAGAGTAAGCATTATTATCTAATTTATCATTTTATGTTAAACACTATTCTCGCTGCTATCCTGAAGTTCCTGACTACAGTGGCAGGCGCCCTGTAACCTTTTACAGATAAGGGGAATATTATGTTCTCCATCACTGTAGAAAGATTTTTGTAATAAAAAAGAGGTCGTGATATTAATCATGGCCTTTTTTTTTTTACGGGTGAACTTCACTAATGGTAATTAGGATTCCTTTTTTTTGTGAGTTTGTATATACGATTCACCAGGCAGTGATGGGCAACAGCAGATTTCGTAACAGGCGTGTTCAGCGGGATGAACAAGATGGAAGTGGTTTAATTAAAATGAACAAAATGAATATACGTTATTAACTGAATAGCGCTTACTTTTAATCTGTTGGTTGCTTGTATGAAACCAATTGGGATCGCCGAAAACCATAAACAGAGTAGGCTTAACTGTCGTAATACCATTCTTATGAACTTACTGAATCAACTGCTGGCAACCATCGTTTCCTTGCTGAAATCTCTGCTGGGTGGCCTGTAATAGGCTTCTCCCGTGAGGGAACTGTTCTATCCTGTAGTGCACTTTTTTCCCTTACAACGCATTTAGCTCCGGGACTGGTTCCCGGAGTTTTTTATTTGTAATGATTAGTGCCGGGGATGACCGAAACCCCATCAAAGGATAGGCTTCACCGGTATAGTTCCATCTTATGGATAATAGTCTTGCTGATATCATCCATTGCTTACAAAATTCAATCAATAATCTGTTCTCCATGTTAGGCGGGAAAGGCTGGGATGGACTGGTCACTGGTAAGCATATCCGCAAATATCTGTATCGGTTAAACGCCGATATGTCGCTATGATAAAGGAATGAACAAAATGACTGAACGTGCTGAAAATGAATAAAATGAGCTCATGTTATTTAGCAGAGAGCATTTAAATTCGGCACCGGATGTTAACATTACTCCTGGGATTGCCGAAAACCAGTCAATAGAGTAGGCATAAACAATGAAAACCTAAAACTATGGATTTGCTGAACCAATTGCTCACACTGATCTTAGGATTAGTAAGATCTTTATTAGGCGGTATCGGTGGTGGTCTGCCTCTGTAAGAGGCAACCAGATGCACTGTATCTGCTTTAACTAATTCAGGAACCGCTTCATTTTGTTGCCTTTGGCACAGAATGGAGCGGTTGCCGTTTGGGGGATAGGAGAGAGGGTAATGCAGGCGCTTGCGTGGATGCCTCCTGACGGCCTCTTGCGGTCCCTGTTTTCCCACCCCAAAGCCAACGGCCGGCTGCATGTTCCCCCATTTTTCCGGCCGGCTGCAAAAATTTTTTGTTTTGATTTTTGTTTTCCTATATTTGTCAAAATGAGCATGTCAACTAAGCGTAAGACTTAAGACGCACAAAATGAATGTTTTCGGAGGCTTAACTGCATAATATCCGCACCCCACCATCTGTTTTCCCGTGACCATGGCAAACTTCTGCCGGGTATCTTTTTATTTTTTTCCTGAGATTTATTTGCCAATTCAAAAAAACCGGGTTACCTTTGCCCTCCCAAATTGTAAAGGGAAAAAACACGAAGAAGTTCATTGCATATGTCTCAGAGAATAAGAATCAAGCTGAAGTCCTACGATCATAACCTGGTAGACAAGTCTGCTGAGAAGATCGTTAAAACCGTGCGTAACACGGGCGCCGTGGTAACAGGTCCAATACCTTTACCTACAGAGAAGAAAATTTTTACGGTACTGCGTTCTCCGCACGTAAATAAGAAAGCGCGCGAGCAGTTCCAGTTGTGTACTCACAAACGTTTACTGGACATCTATACCTCCTCTTCCAGGACTGTAGATGCATTAAGTAAGCTGGATTTACCTTCTGGGGTAGAAGTTGAAATTAAAGCATAAGGACAACAGCAAGGCTGGGCAAAAGGCCCGCCTTTTACTGATTTATGGTTATTGGTTGATTTTCAATCAATAACAATTTTAACACATAACACATAGGTCGCGCCTTCTGGGCGGCCGCCCAATAAATGTATTTAACCGCCCATCCTGGGGATAGCTGGAAATCCCCCAGGCGCTGGGTAAAATCATATATAAAATGAAAGGTATTATTGGTAAAAAGATTGGTATGACCAGTATCTTCGAGTCCAATGGTAAGCAAACTGCTTGCACCATTATCGAAGCAGGTCCCAACGTTGTAACACAGGTAAAAAGCCTGGAATCAGATGGTTACAACGCAATTCAGGTTTCTTTCGGTGAGAAGAAAGAAAAACACACTACAAAAGCTGAGCTCAATCACTTCGCGAAAGCAAGCACCTCTCCCAAACGTTTTGTTAAAGAATTCCGCAACCCGGACGTACAGAAAGCCCTCGGTGAAACTATCACCTGCGAAATCTTCGCTGAAGGTGAATCTATTGACGTAGTAGGCACTTCCAAAGGTAAAGGTTTCCAGGGTGTTGTTAAACGCCACGGTTTTAGCGGTGTGGGTGAAGCTACCCACGGTCAGCACGACAGAAGCAGAGCTCCTGGTTCTGTAGGTGGTTCCTCCTATCCTTCCCGCGTTTTCAAGGGCATGCGTATGGCCGGCCAGACAGGTAACGAAAGAGTGAAAGTGAAAGGTCTGAAAATCCTGAAAATATTCCCTGAAAAGAATTATATCCTGGTAAGTGGTTCCGTTCCCGGCCACAATGGTTCAATCGTTTTAATCCAGAAGTAACATGCAACTCGATATTTTAAATATAGAAGGTAAGAAAACCGGAAGATCCATCGAACTTCCTGAGGAGATCTTTGGTGTTGAACCTAACAACCACGTGATCTACCTGGCTGTTAAACAGTACCTCGCCGCTCAGCGTCAGGGTACCCACAAGGTGAAAACCAGAGCTGAAGTAAAAGGTGCTTCCCGTAAACTGCACAAACAAAAAGGTACCGGTGGCGCCCGTAAAGGTAACATCCGTAACCCTCTCTATAAAGGCGGTGGTACCATCTTTGGACCTAAACCTCATGGTTGGGGCATCAAACTGAACAGAAAAGTGAAAGATCTCGCTAAGATCTCCGCCCTGTCAGTAAAAGCTAAAGAAAACAGCATCATCATCGTTGAAGATCTGGCGCTGCAGGCTCCTAAAACCAAACAATTCGTTGGTATCTTAAAGAACCTGAACATCAATGTAGACGGTAAGAAGACTATGTTCATCACGCCGGAATACAACGATAGCGTTTATCTGTCTTTAAGAAACATCCCTACTGTTGACGGAGCAATGCTGAGCGATATCAATACCTATGATATCATGAACAGCAACTACCTCGTGTTCACAGAAAGCGCTGCCAAAATCTTCACTGAAGAGCCGGCTGAAGCGTAAGGTGTTGTAAACCAATTCAATAACAAAGCTACAAAGCTCACAGCTTAAAAGCTATAAGCTATAAAGAAGATGAAACTTTCAGACGTTTTAATCAAACCGGTAGTAACCGAAAAGGTGAATAAAGCCACCGAAAAATTCAACCGCTACTACTTCATTGTTGACAAAAAAGCCAACAAACTGGAGATCAAAAAAGCAGTGGAAGAGTTCTACGGTGTAACTGTACAGGACGTGAATACTGCCGTAATGCCGGGTAAAGCTAAATTCCGCTTTACTAAAGCTGGCTTCATCGCAGGGAAAAAACCGTCTTTCAAAAAGGCGATCATCACCCTCGCATCTGGTGAAACTATAGATCTGTATGCTAACATGTAGTGCCTTTCCGGCCTGAACAGCCGGATCGTGGATGTATATACAGATCATCGATTTATAATTATCAATAACATTTAACTTTTTAGGAAGTAATGGCACTGAAAAAGTTCAAACCAATGACGGCCGGTACCCGCTGGAAAATAGGCAACGCTTACGCTGAGCTGACCACGGATACCCCCGAAAAAAGCCTGCTCGAGCCCGCTAAAAGAAGCGGCGGTAGAAACGCTCAGGGTAGGATGTCTATGCGCTACATCGGTGGCGGTCACAAGAAAGCATACCGTGTAGTAGACTTCAAACGCGAAAAAATTGATATCCCAGCTACTGTTAAATCTATCGAATACGATCCAAACCGTAGTGCTTTCATCGCCCTGTTAAGCTATGCAGACGGTGAAAAACGTTATATCATCGCACCACAAGGCCTCCAGGTAGGCGGTACCGTTGTTAGCGGTCCAAATGCTGCTCCTGAAGTAGGTAACGCCCTGCCGCTGAAAAATATGCCGCTGGGTACCGTGGTACACAATATCGAACTGCAGCCTGGTAAAGGCGGTGCTATCGCAAGAAGCGCCGGTGCCTATGCCCAGCTGTCGAACAAGGAAGAAAAGTACGCTGTACTGAAAATGCCTTCCGGTGAACTGCGTAAAGTGCTGAACACCTGTATGGCAACTGTAGGTACTGTTTCCAACTCCGACCACGCCCTGCAATCTATCGGTAAAGCAGGTGCCAACCGTTGGAGAGGTATCCGTCCCCGCAACCGCGGTGTGGCAATGAACCCTGTCGATCACCCGATGGGTGGTGGTGAAGGTAAATCTTCCGGCGGCCATCCGAGATCCAGAACAGGCAAATATGCGAAAGGTCTGAAAACCAGAAAACCGCATAAGAGCTCTGATAAACTGATCATCAGCAGGAAAAACGGTAAAAAATTATAATATTTCGGAATTCGGGTCCTGCTAACCCGGGACCCAAATTTGAAAAATCATAAATAAGAAGACATGGCTCGTTCCATAAGAAAAGGTCCTTACGTAGACCAGAAATTAGAAACTAAAGTTGAAAAAATGAACGCTGGCACCAAGCGCACAGTTATCAAAACCTGGAGCCGCCGTTCTACTATTACGCCTGATTTCGTTGGTCACACTTTCGCTGTTCACAATGGCAACAAATTCATTCCGGTTTATGTAACGGAATTTATGGTAGGCCACAAACTCGGCGAATTTGCTCCTACACGTAACTTCAGAGGACACGCTAACAAGAAAATGTAAATTATAGTCTGCCGTTTGTGGTTTGAGATACTTCAAACCATCTCAAACACCAGACATCAGACATTAAATAATAAAAGAAATTAATAACAATGGAAGCAGTAGCTAAGCTGAATAATAATCCGACATCCACCCGCAAAATGCGTTTGCTCGCAGACTTAATCCGTGGTCTGGATGTGGAGAAAGCTTTGAATATTTTGAAATTCCATCCAAAGCACCCCAGCGTTCCGTTGGAAAAACTGCTGGTATCCGCTATCGCAAACTGGAAAGTGAAGAATGAAGGTGCCCGGGTAGAAGATGCCAACCTGATCGTTAAAACTATCTTCGTTGACGGCGGCCGCACCCTGAAAAGAATGCGCCCGGCTCCGCAAGGCAGAGGTTACCGTATCCGCAAGAGAAGTAACCACGTTACGATTGTGGTAGATGGTAAAAATGCACAATAAGCGTTTCATACCAAAGAGATAGAAATTAAAACTATTAAACTAATAGACAAATAACCAGAACATGGGTCAGAAAACAAATCCTATTGGTAACAGGTTAGGTATCATCAGAGGATGGGACTCTAATTGGTATGGCAGCAAAAAAGATTTTGCTACCAAACTGATCGAAGATAACAAGATCAGAACTTATCTGAACGCCCGTATCAATAAAGGCGGTATCTCCAGAGTTGTGATTGAAAGAACTTTAGGTAAGCTGATCGTCACTGTACATACCTCCAAACCTGGTATCATCATAGGTAAAGGTGGTAACGAAGTTGATCGCATCAAGGAAGAGCTGAAAAAACTGACTGGTAAAGAAGACGTACAGATCAATATTCTCGAAATCCGCCGTCCTGAAATGGATGCCAACATCGTTGCTGAAACTATCGCTAAACAAATTGAAAGCCGTATCAACTACAAACGTGCTATCAAAATGGCGATCGCTACTGCACTGAGAATGGGCGCAGAAGGTATCAAAATTAAAGTTAGCGGCCGTCTGGGTGGTGCTGAAATCGCCCGCGCTGAAGAAGTGAAACAAGGTCGTGTGCCCCTGCATACTTATCGCATGGACATCGACTACGCTTCCCTGTTCGCTTTAACCGTATACGGTAAAATCGGTATCAAAGTATGGATCTGTAAAGGTGAAGTACTGGGCAAACGTGACCTGAATCCGAACGTACTGACCGGTAAAGAAGGCGATAACCGCGGCGGTGGACGTGAACACGGTGGCGAAAGAAGAGAACACGGCGAAAGAAGAGATCATCGTGGTGGCGACAGAAGAGGCGGTGAAAACCGTGGCGGTGGCCGCAGATAATCCCTGCACCAATCATTAACAATTACTATTAACATTAACAATATAGACGATGTTACAGCCAAAAAGAGTGAAACATAGGAAGATGCACAAAGGCCGCATCAAAGGGAACGCTAAAAGAGGCGCTACCCTGTCCTTTGGTACATTCGGTCTTAAAGCATTAGAACCTAAGTGGATCACCGACCGGCAGATCGAAGCTGCCCGTGTTGCACTCACCAGACACATGAAACGTGAAGGTAACGTTTGGATCCGCATTTTCCCGGATAAACCAATCACCGCCAAACCACTGGAAGTGAGGATGGGTAAAGGTAAAGGTGCTCCTGACCATTGGGCAGCAGTAGTAAAACCAGGCAGAATTTTATTTGAAGCAGACGGCGTTCCCTTACAGGTAGCGAAAGAAGCAATGGAACTCGCAGCACAAAAACTGCCCATTAAAGTAAAATTTGTAACCAGCCGCGACTACGTTGCTTAATTACAATCAATCACTAATATATCCCGTTTACTGCCCCGGCCGTAAACGGACCAAATAAAATACAAATGGCAAAAGAAAAGCTGGATCTGAACGGCCTGAGCATTCAGGATCTCCAGGAGAAAATCTCTGCGGAAGAGCTGCGCCTGAAGAAAATGAAATTCGGTCATGCAATTACGCCCATCGAAAATCCCATGAGCATCCGCTCTGTGAGACGCGATATCGCCCGTATGCAAACCGAACTGCGTAAAAAACAACTGGGCTTCTAAGCATTCGTATAACAAAATTTACCTCCTTACCGAGGTTTAAATAATTCAACAATGACCGAAGAAAGAAAATTAAGAAAATCCAGGATTGGTGTAGTAGCCAGTAACAAAATGGATAAAACCATTACTGTGAAGGTGGAACGTAAAGTAAAACACCCGATCTATGGTAAATTCGTTAAAAAAACTACCAAATTCATGGCGCACGACGAGAAAAACGAGTGCAGCATCGGCGATACCGTGAAAATCATGGAAATCCGCCCTCTGAGCAAAAACAAATGCTGGAGACTGGTAGAAGTTATCGAAAAAGTAAAATAATTTATCAAAGTTTTCAAGCTGCTGCCGGCTTCCCCGGCTTCAGCCGCTGATTAAAAACTCATTACGATGATACAACAAGAATCAAGACTGAGCGTAGCTGATAACTCCGGTGCCAAAGAAGTACTTTGCATCCGCGTACTCGGCAACTCCGGTCAGGACTACGCTAAAGTAGGCGATAAAATCGTGGTAACTGTAAAGGACGCAATTCCTGGCGGCGGTGCCGCTAAAAAAGGTATGGTTACTAAAGCGGTAATCGTAAGAACCAAAAATAAATTACGCCGTAAAGACGGTTCCTATATCCGTTTCGACGATAACGCGGTTGTACTGCTCAATAACTCAGACGAACCACGCGGTACCCGTATTTTCGGTCCGGTTGCCCGTGAACTGAGAGACAAGGGATATATGAAAATTATCTCCCTCGCTCCTGAGGTATTATAAATTTTGAAATTTTGATATTTCTGAATTTTGAAATATAGCGATTTTGGGATTTACGAGTTTGGTGATTAAATCAAAAAATTCGTAAATCCCAAAATCTGAAAATATTTCTTATCTTTGCAGCCCGTTTGCAAAACGAGACAAAACATTAATCAAGCGAAACAATTGTTTCGCTTGGCGTTTATAAATAAATCAAAGTGATGAAAACTAGATTTAAGCCTAAATTCAACATTAAGAAGGGCGACCTGGTTGCGGTGATTGCCGGCGACGACAAGGACAGGACCAAAGCACGCAAAGTGCTGGAAGTTCAGCCAGAACAAGGCCGCGTTCTTGTAGAAGGCGTTAACATTATTACCAAGCATACGAAGCCGACTGCCCAGAACACCAAAGGTGGTATCGTAAAACAGGAAGCTCCGATTGCAATCTCCAACGTGATGCTGTGGGATGCCAAAGCTGGTAAACCTACCCGTGTGAACAGACAGCGGGAAAACGGTAAATTAATTCGTATCGCTAAAAAATCAGGGGAGGTAATTAAATAATGGCAAACACTAAATATACTCCAAGACTGCAGAAAAAATACTTCGATGAAGTAGCTCCTGCACTGATGAAGAAATTCAACTACAAAAGCGTAATGCAGGTACCCCGTCTGGTGAAAATTTGCCTGAACCAGGGTATCAACGGCGCTGTAGGCGATAAAAAACTGGTGGATATCGCAGTGGACGAAATGAGCCGTATCTCCGGCCAGAAAGCTGTGGCTACCCTGTCCAAAAAGGATATCTCTAACTTTAAACTGAGAAAAAACATGCCTATCGGCGCCCGCGTTACACTGCGCAGCACCAACATGTTTGACTTCCTGGACCGCCTGGTTTCTGTTTCCCTGCCTCGTGTTCGTGACTTCAAAGGTATCAACGAAAAAGCCTTCGACGGTCGCGGTAACTACACCATGGGTATCACCGAACAAATCATCTTCCCTGAAATCGATATCGATAAAGTAACCAAAATGTCCGGTATGGATATCACTTTCGTTACTACGGCTAAAACCAACGAAGAAGCTTACGAGCTGCTGAAAGAAATGGGTATGCCGTTCAGGAATATGAAAAAAGATAATCAGTAATTCGAAACGATAATATAATTATGGCAAAAGAATCCGTAAAAGCCAGACAAAGGAAAAGAGAAGCCATGGTAGCAAGATTCGCTGAAAAGCGCGCTGCCCTGAAAGCTGCCGGTGACTACGCAGCACTGGACCAACTTCCTAAAAACGCTTCTCCTGTTCGTCTGAAAAACAGATGCCAGCTGACCGGTCGTCCTAAAGGATACATGCGTCACTTCGGCCTCTGCAGGAACATGTTCCGTGACCTGGCCCTCGCAGGCAAAATCCCTGGTGTAACTAAAGCCAGCTGGTAAAATTCAATTTCAATATTTGAATATTTCAATATTGAAATAAAAAAGTTATTTGATTCCCATCTCTTTCGATTGGATATCGCATTGTAAACATTATTCAAACTATTTAAACAATGGTTACTGATCCAATAGCAGACTTCCTGACTAGAATCCGGAACGCGCAAATGGCCACCCACAGAATTGTGGAAATCCCAGCATCCAAGCTGAAAAAACGCATTACAGAAATTCTGTACGATAAAGGCTATATCCTGAAGTACAAATTCGAAGAGGACACTAAACAAGGCGTTATCAAAATAGCCCTGAAATACGATCCTCAAACCAAAGAGCCCGCTATTAAAGAACTGCAACGCATCAGCCGTCCAGGTCTGCGCCAGTACGCTAAACCAGACGAGTTCAAACGCGTTAAAAACGGGCTCGGTGTGGCTATCATCTCCACTTCTAAAGGTGTAATGACTGATAAAGAAGCTAAAGCTCAAAACGTTGGCGGCGAAGTAGTTTGCTACGTTTACTAATATATTGGCTTACCCGGACTTATCAGTCGGGGTAAGCCCAAACAGTTATCTGACAATTAAGCTTTCTATACGGCGCTGAACACGGATAACTGCCCAAACAATATCAAAAATATACTTAAACTTAAGTTATGTCACGTATAGGTAAAGCTCCTATCAAATTAGCCAGCGGTGTTACTGTATCAGTTTCCCCGGCGAATGAAGTTACTGTAAAAGGTCCTAAAGGTGAACTGAAAAGAACCATCGACAGAGACCTGAAAGTAGAAGTGAAAGACGGAGTATTGACTGTAATACGTCCTACAGACCAGATCCGCCACAAAGCACTGCACGGTTTAACCCGCGCACTGATCGCTAACATGGTTGCTGGTGTTACTGACGGCTTCAAAAAACAACTGGAACTGGTGGGTGTAGGTTACAAAGCGGCTAACAACGGTCAACTGTTGGACCTGGCGCTGGGTTACTCTCACAACATCGTTATCGAAATTCCTAAAGAATTGAAAGTGGCTACCCTGACTGAAAAAGGTCAGAACCCTAAAATTATGCTGGAAGGTATCGATAACCAACTGCTGGGTCAGGTAGCGGCTAAAATCCGCAGCCTGCGTAAACCTGAGCCTTACAAAGGTAAAGGTGTTCGCTACAGCGATGAAGTGGTTCGTAAGAAAGCTGGTAAGTCAGCAGGTAAATAATTTTTAACTAGCTAATCAGCCCACCGGCTGGTTAGCTGGTTTTAACATATCCCGGCAGCATCGGGATAATAAAATAAAACTCACAATGAGCACAAAAGTTAGCAGAAGGGAAAAGATCCGCTACCGCATCCGTAAAAAGATTTCCGGTACTGCCAAAACGCCAAGATTGTCTGTATTTCGCAGTAACAGCGATATCTATGTACAGCTGATCGATGATACCAACGGTACTACCCTGGCATCAGCTTCTTCCCGTGATAAAGATATCAAGGCACAATCCGGTACTAAAACCGAAAAATCCAGACTGGTAGGTATGGCCCTGGCTCAGAAAGCCATCGCTTTAGGCCTCACTGCCTGCGTTTTCGACAGAAGCGGATATTTATACCACGGCCGCATTAAAAGTGTAGCTGACGGAGCAAGAGAAGGCGGTCTCCAGTTCTAATCCTGGATCCGAATTTTTATCATTCTGAACAAGTAATTCTTATAAAATAAAATGGCAAAGAATTCATTCAATAAAGTAAAGGCCGGTGATCTGGAGCTGAAAGAAAAAGTAGTGGCGATCAACCGTGTTACCAAAACCACCAAAGGCGGTCGTACTTTCAGTTTCTCCGCTCTGGTTGTTGTAGGTAATGAAAACGGCGTGGTAGGTCATGGCCTTGGTAAAGCTAAAGAAGTACAACAGGCTATCACCAAAGGTATCGATGATGCTAAAAAGAACCTGATCAAGGTTCCGGTGATGCATGGTACTATTCCTCACGACCAGTTCGCGAAAGAAGGTGCTGCCAAAGTATTGATTAAACCGGCTGCTCATGGTACCGGTGTAATCGCTGGTGGTTCTATGCGTGCAGTGCTGGAAAGCGCAGGCGTTACCGACGTACTGGCTAAATCCCTGGGTTCTGCCAACCCGCACAACGTGGTGAAAGCTACTTTCAAAGCACTGGGCCTGTTACGCGAACCCATCAGCGTAGCCAGAACCAGAACCGTTTCCCTGAAGAAAGTTTTCAACGGATAATCTCCTCCTCAACAGGCGATTATCCGGAGCTAACATATATTCCCGGAATATTGAAACTCATTATTAACAATTAAATTACTCCGCCTTCGGCGGATAGGGGTTTATGGCAAAGATTAAGATCACTCAAGTGAAAAGTGGTATAGACCGTCCTGAAAGGCAGAAACTGACCTTGAAAGCACTGGGGCTGACTAAAATGAACGCTACTGTTGAAGTAGAAGCTACTCCTCAGGTACTCGGAATGGTTCGTAAAGTAGACCACCTGGTAAAAGTAGAAACAGTAAACGCTTAATAATAATTAAGTAACACTGCTGTGGGATTGTCTTTTGATAATCTTACTTTTACATTTGTAACTTTACAAAGTCATACTTTTTACAATTTAAATGCGAGCGGTTAATTTCCGCGTAAGTAAAAACAATTAAACTATGAATCTGCATTCATTAAAGCCTGCTAAAGGCGCCGTACATAAAGAAAAACGTCTCGGACGTGGTGAGGCTTCCGGTAAAGGTGGTACTTCTACAAAAGGTAACAAAGGTATCCAGCAACGCGCCGGTTACGCCAGCAAAAGAGGCTTTGAAGGTGGCCAGATGCCAATCCAGCGCCGTATGCCTAAACGCGGTTTCAAAAACAATAACCGTGAGGAATACACCATCTTCAACCTGGGTCAGATTGACCACTTAGTTGAAAAATATGGCCTGCAGGAATTCAACCTCGAAAACCTGTACATGAACGGCCTGGTTAACCGGACAGCTAAAGTTAAAATCCTGGCTAACGGTGAACTGAAATCCAAGGTGACTGTTAAAGTAAACGCTATCAGCGAAAAAGCTAAACAGGCCATCGAATCAACAGGTGGATCAGTAGAACTGGTATAAGACTTTACGACTGAGGAGACGCCTACGGAGTAGTGCGTCTTTTCATATTTAATAGCGCTATTAAACCTTTATCTTCCTGTGAAGAAATTTATCGAAACGATTAAGAATATCTGGAGTATCGAGGACCTGCGTAATCGCATCTTAACTACCCTGCTCCTGGTCCTCATTTACCGTGTTGGATCGTATATAGCCTTGCCCGGTATTGATGCAAACGCGCTCAGCAACTTTGAAAAAAATTCTAACCAGGGCATTCTGGGCCTGGTGAACATGTTCGCCGGTGGATCGTTTTCAAGAGCCTCTATTTTTGCGTTGGGTATCATGCCCTACATCTCCGCTTCCATTGCTATCCAGTTGCTGACGATAGCAGTTCCTTACTTCCAGAAACTGCAGAAGGAAGGTGAAAGCGGCCGCAAAAAAATCAACCAGTATACCCGCATACTTACAGTAGTGGTAACCGGATTCCAGGCAAGTGCTTACGTAGCTTATCTCCGTAATCAATCAGGTGGCGCTATTATTCCAGAATACGGTACCTTCTTCTTCTGGCTCTCTACCACCATCGTCCTCACGGCAGGTACCCTGTTCGTGATGTGGCTCGGTGAAAAGATCACAGATAAAGGAATTGGTAACGGTACTTCCATTATCATCATGATGGGCATCCTCGCCCGCCTCCCGCAGGCACTGATCGGAGAATTCTCCGCTAAGGTGGCCGGCGCCGGCGGCCCGATCCTCTTCCTGATCGAAATCGCGGTGTTTATCATGATCACCGTTGGGCTCATCCTGCTCGTTCAGGGTACCCGGAAAATTCCCGTTAACTACGCCAAACGTATTGTGGGCAACAAACAATACGGCGGGGTTCGCCAGTTCATTCCCCTCAAGGTGAATGCTGCCGGTGTAATGCCGATCATCTTTGCCCAGGCCATCATGTTCATCCCTGCTACGGCTATCGGTTTCGCTACCAATTCTGAAAGCGCTTCCAGCTTTGTCCGTATCTTCAGTGACCATACCAATGGCTGGTACAACCTGATCTACGCTGTACTCGTGATTGTATTTACTTATTTCTATACTGCATTGATTTTCAACCCCACTCAAATGGCGGATGAAATGAAACGCAACAATGGATTCATCCCCGGTGTTAAACCCGGGAAAGCTACCGCCGATTACATCGGTGCTGTGATGGACCGTATTACCCTCCCGGGAGCATTTTTCCTGGCAATCGTGGGTATCATGCCAGGTCTGGCGGCCGCATTCAAGATTAACAGCAACTTCGCTACCTTCTTTGGTGGTACTTCCCTCCTGATTATGGTAGGGGTTATCCTGGATACGCTGCAACAGATCGAAAGCCAGCTCCTGATGCGCCACTACGATGGCCTCATGAGCACCGGCCGCATCAAGGGCAGAACCGCCCCGGCTAATGCATAAGTTATTGTCGCCCGGGCGCCCCGGCGCCTGATGCGCACAAACGCAATAAAATAGCCACAAAAGCTTTCACGCTTTGGTGGCTATTATATTTTGTCTGAGCCGTCAATTGCCCCTCAAAAGGCCGCTGACAGCTAAAAGCATACAAAAGATGATTCACTATAAGACGAAGGAAGAAATAGAGCTGATCCGTAAAAGTGCCCTGCTCCTTAGTGCTGCCCTGGCTGAAGTGGCCAAAGCGATGAAACCAGGTATGAGCACACTGGAGGTGGATGCGGTGGCAGATCAGTTTATCGTGGAAAACGGGGCTACACCCTCGTTTAAAAACTATAAAGGTTTCCCCAACGCCTGCTGTATCTCGGTGAACGAGGCGGTAGTACACGGGATTCCCAATAAATACGTGCTGAAAGACGGCGATATCATCACCGTTGACGTAGGTGTGTTTATGAATGGTTTCCATGCCGACAGCGCCTATACTTTCGCCATCGGTAACGTGGCAGAAAATGTACGCCGCCTCATGGCCGCCACTAAAGCTTCCCTTTACAAAGGCATCGAAAAAGCAGTGGTAGGTAACCGTATCGGCGATATCTCCTACGCTATCCAGGAATATACGGAGAAAGAACGCGGTTACGGCGTGGTAAGGGAACTGGTAGGACATGGCCTGGGCCGTCACCTCCACGAAGATCCCCAGGTGCCTAACTACGGTAAACGCGGTAGCGGCCCGGTGATGAAGGAAGGCCTGGTGATCGCCATTGAACCGATGATCAACCTCCGCACCAAAGATGTGGAATACCTGGAAGACGGCTGGACCGTGGTTACCCGCGACAGAAGTCCTTCCGTTCATTTCGAACACACCGTGGCGGTAGGAAAAGGTAAGCCGGATATCCTGTCTTCCTTTACAGAAATCGAAAAAGCAGAAAAAAACAACCCGGAACTGAACACAAATTACTAAAATACGTTAGTGTATTTGATTAATAGTGAAGGGGTTTTGAATAAAGAAAGACAGGCATTGATAACCGGACCGGCAATATTAATAATAATCGAGGTAAATTTTTCTATTTCAAAAGATAAATGCTATCTTTGCAGTCCTAAAAATTTTTATGGCAAAACAGGCACTCATTAAACAGGATGGAATAATATTAGAAGCCTTGTCAAACGCTATGTTCCGTGTAAAACTGGAAAACGGGCACGAGATCCTGGCCACCATTTCTGGAAAAATGAGAATGCACTATATACGCATTCTGCCAGGAGATAAGGTGGGAGTGGAGATGAGCCCGTACGATTTGTCAAGGGGCCGTATCATTTTCCGATACAAATAAGAGACAGGACCCGGACGCGAGCAAAGGCAGATAATTAAACAAAAAATATAACCTTTTATAAAATAATCATCATGAAGGTAAGAGCTGCAATCAAAAAAAGAAGTGCGGATTGTAAAATAGTTCGTAGAAAAGGTGTTCTGTTGGTGATCAACAAAAAGAACCCTCGTTTCAAACAACGTCAGGGATAATAACATCCCCCGGAATTTGATTTTTTAATCAGAATCATAAAATCTAAAATATAAATATGGCACGTATAGCCGGTATAGATCTTCCTAAAAATAAAAGAGGAGAAATTGGCCTCACCTATATCTTTGGTATAGGCCGTTCTACCGCCCAATATATCCTGAACAAGGCGGAAATTGATGTAAACAAGAAAGTGAAGGATTGGAATGACGATGATCAAGCTGCCATCCGTAACATTATCAACGGCGAGTTTAAGGTAGAGGGTCAACTGCGTTCTGAAGTACAAATGAATATCAAGCGTCTGCTGGATATCGCTTGCTACCGTGGTCTGCGTCACAGGAAAGGTTTACCGGTAAGAGGTCAGCGTACACGTACCAACAGCCGTACCCGTAAAGGTAAACGTAAGACAGTGGCTGGTAAGAAAAAAGCAACTAAGAAATAATAAATAAAATCCCAGGTTGAAATCCCAAATTCCCAGACGAGGGGTTTGGTCTCGATGTCAACAGGAATCGGAAGATTTGGGATCTGGAATTTCATATTTGGAATTTAAATAATTATGGCAAAAGCAAATAATACAAAAACTGCTGCTAGTAAAAAAAGGGTAGTAAAAGTAGACAACTACGGAGACGTACACATCTCCGCCAGCTTCAATAACATTATTGTGAGCATCACCAACAAACACGGTCAGGTTATTTCCTGGTCTTCTGCTGGTAAAATGGGCTTCAGAGGTTCTAAAAAGAACACTCCGTACGCTGCTCAGCTGGCTGCACAGGATGCTGCTAAAGTTGCTATGGACGCCGGTCTGAAAAGAGCAGATGTATTTGTAAAAGGCCCAGGAGCTGGTCGTGAAAGCGCTATCCGTGCAATCGCTAACTCCGGTATCGAAGTGAGCATGATTAAAGACGTTACGCCTTTACCGCACAACGGTTGCCGTCCTCCTAAGAAAAGAAGAGTATAGTCAGCTATTATAACAGATTCCAGATACCGGACTTCAACCGAAGTTGGGTATCTGGAATCTGTAATTTATATTTATAATTGGGTGTATGATCAGGTTTTCAGATTTTTTGAAGAGCATACATCATTAACTAAAAAATCTATTTATATTTAAATCATGGCAAGGTATACAGGCCCAAAGACCAAAATTTCCAGAATTTTTGGCGAACCAATCTTAGGTAATGGTAAATACTTAGGTAAAAACAGTAACCCTCCGGGTCAGCACGGTGCTAACCGCAAACGTAAACAACTGGGCGAATACGCACTGCAGCTGAGAGAAAAACAGAAAGCCAAATACACTTATGGCCTGCTGGAAAAACAATTCCGCAACCTGTTTGACGAAGCTACCCGCAGAAAAGGTGTTGCCGGTGAAGTATTGATTAAACTGCTGGAAGCACGTCTGGACAACACCGTGTTCCGCCTGGGTATCGCTCCTTCCCGCCCTGCTGCCCGTCAGCTGGTATCCCACAAACACATCACCGTTAACGGTATCGTGGTTAACACACCTTCTTTCCAACTGAAACCAGGTGATGTTATCAGCCTGAAAAACAAAACCGCCAACAATACCGCTCTGACCAGCGTTATTCGTGGTAAAAATCCTAAATTCAGCTGGCTGGACTGGAATGAAAAGGAAATGAAAGGCGTATTCATTGCTTATCCTGAGAGAGAGAGCGTTCCTGAAAACATCAAGGAACAACTGATTGTAGAATTGTACTCTAAGTAATAAATATTAGTCCATGGCTATTGCCATGGACTAACTTCATATTTAAACTAATAAATCTATCATATCAATGGCAATTTTAAATTTCCAGAAACCTGATAAGATCGTATTGCAGAAGTCTACCGACTTTGAAGCTCAATTCGAATTCCGTCCATTAGAACCAGGTTATGCTGTGACTATCGGTAATGCGTTACGTCGCGTACTGTTGTCTTCTTTGGAGGGCTATGCCATTGTGGGTATAAAAATTGAAGGCGCCGATCACGAATTCGCTACACTCAGAGGTGTTACCGAAGACGTTACAGAGATCATCCTGAACCTGAAACAGGTTCGTTTCAAAAAGATCGCTGAAAACGACGTAACGAATGAAAAGATTACCCTGTCCATCAAAGGCAAAACAGAATTCCGCGCGGATATGATCGAAAAAGCCACCAGCGCTTTCCAGATCATGAACCCGGAACTGCTGATCTGCACCCTGGACCCTTCTGCCAAACTGGATATCGAACTGACTATCGGCAAGGGCCGCGGTTACGTGCCAGCAGAGGAAAATAAACCCAAAGATGCAGTATTCGGCTACATCGCTATTGACTCTATCTTTACGCCCATCAAAAACGTAAAGTACAGCATAGAAAATACCCGTGTGGAACAAAAAACCGACTATGAGAAACTCATCATGGAGGTTGTTACAGACGGTACCATCCACCCGGAAGAAGCAGTAAAACAAGCTTCCCGCATCCTCATTCAGCACCTGATGATCATCACCGATGAAAACATCAGCTTTGATACCAAAGACACTGAAAAAGAAGATGTGGTGGATGAACAAACACTGCAACTGCGTAAGATCCTGAAAACACCACTGGAAGATCTCGATCTGAGCGTGCGTGCCTTCAACTGTCTGAAAGCAGCGAAAATCAACTCCCTGAGCGAACTGGTACAATACGAACAGGAAGAACTGATGAAGTTCAGAAACTTCGGCCAGAAATCCCTCAGCGAAATCGAACAAGTGCTCGGCGAAAGAGGCCTGCACTTCGGTATGGACCTGTCCAAACTGAAACTCGAAGAAGAATAAAATTATTTGATCATTTGATTATTTAAATATTTAAATAATCAAATGACCAAATTCCAAATCCTTTTATAAAAGTACCTTACAATTCCTGACACGGTGTAAGGGTAAAACAACTAATGTCATGCGTCACGGAGTTAAATTAAACAAATTAAGCAGAACTGCTGCCCACCGCAAAAGCCTGATGTCTAACCTGGCTTGCGAACTGATCAGCCACAAACGTATCACCACTACCCTCGCTAAAGCGAAAGCACTGCGTGTTTACGTTGAACCGCTGCTCACAAGAGGCAAAAACGACTCTACCCACAACCGTAGAATCGTGTTCGGCTACCTGCAGGATAAAGAAGCTATCAAAGAACTGTTCGGCGTGATCAGTGAGAAAATAGCAACCCGTCCTGGTGGTTACACCCGTATCATTAAGCTGGGTAAACGTCATGGGGATAACGCAGAAGTTGCCCTGATTGAGCTGGTTGATTTCAACGAAATCTACGGCGCTCCAACAGAAAAAGCTGCTGCTAAGAAAACCCGTCGTGCTGGTGGTGCTAAAAAGAAAGCTGACGCTGCTGCTCCTGCTGCAGAAAAAGCTGCTGACACTACTACCGAAGAAAAATCAGCTGAGTAGTCGTTCATTACGATACAAGAAAAAAGGACAAAGCCATGCTTTGTCCTTTTTTTATGATTGAATAAATGTATTTATTTTGTAATATTATGGTGTATTTCCCCCCGGGGATAACCAACACCTAATCATAGCCTATGAAATACCTGCTCTGCGGGAGCTGCTCGCACGCCAATCCCCTGAAATCGGAATACCTTACCTTTTGTGACGCTTGTGGTAAAAAACTGCCCAATTCCTTCGCCGACTGGCGAAAACTCCATCCAATGGGTTCTTTCCCGGAATATCAGCAAACGGTAGGCATCTCCATAAAAGAAAAAAAGCCCAATGCGGCTAAAGCATGGATAAAAACACAACTGCAACCGGCCAATAAAGGAAAAGTTATCGTGTTTTTCTCCCTGGTACTGGTATTGCTGGCTACTGCCGGTACGCTATTCGGTAAAAAGGCTGTCTTCAGCCTGCTGTACGCCAAAGTCCCGAAATCGTACCTGTACGCCAGCTGGCAAACGGCCACCATCGGCCGCCAGGCCCTGGAAATCAGTACGCCGGTCAAACTCTGGATACATGATCAGCCCCTGGACCCCGAGGCCGCCAAAGTCACGGAATATGCCAAAAGCTACCGTAATGAAGAGGGTGGAGGCATCCGGATTACAGTCAATATGTACAGTTACTTTGAAAATGTAACCAATACCCTGGAAAATGCACTGGCTGACAGTCATCATACCATGGAACCGGAGGATATGTCTGACATGCAGGCCAAAACTACGCCAGTGCTCGTTTCAGGCATACAAGGCCGGCTGGAAGAAGGTAATTATCTGTATAAAGGCGGTATCCGCCTGGCTTTCCAGAACCTGCTGGTGGTAAAAGGAGCCAATCGCTGGGAGATTTTAATCCACTACCGGGATGACGACCCCATCGGTCCACAAGTAGCCAGGCGCGTACTAAAGTCATTAAAAATTAAATAAGCGGGACTTCAGGCAAAAAAAATCTGTAATTAAACCTTGCATTTCATAACTTTGCACGGTTTTTTATCCGAACCTTCAGGGCGTACTAACCCTTGAAGGTTTTTTTTAAAATATAAAAACAAGAACAGATACCAGAAATGCCTCAGACAAGAACCATCCAGCCTGCCATACTGTTGCTCGACGACGGTACGGTTTTTCAGGGAAAAGCTTTTGGGAAAATTGGCACTGCCGCCGGTGAATTAGCTTTCAATACCGGTATGACGGGTTACCAGGAAGTGTTTACAGACCCTTCTTACAAAGGACAGGTACTTATCATGAACAACTGCTATATCGGCAACTACGGCACCCGTACAGAGGACGTAGAAAGCAGCAGTGTGAAGATAAGTGGTCTGATTGCGAAAAATATCGCGTACAACTATTCCAGGAAGATGGCCGATGAGTCCCTGGAAAAGTTCCTGACCGATAACAACCTGGTAGCCATTTATGATGTGGATACCCGCGCCCTGGTTTCCCATATCCGCAGCAAAGGTGCTATGAACTGCATCATTTCTTCCGAGATCCTCGACGTGGAGCAGCTGAAAACGCAGCTGGCACAGGTACCTTCTATGGAAGGGCTGGCCCTCTGCCAGGAAGTGACCACCCAGGAGCCTTATTTTATCGGTGATCCGGCTGCAGACATCCGCATCGCTGTAATGGACAACGGCGTAAAAAGAAACATGCTGAAATGCCTGTCCGAAAAAGGAGCTTACCTGAAAGTATTCCCTACGGATACCAAATTTGAAGTATGCGAGGAATTTAAACCACACGCTTACTTTATCTCTAACGGTCCTGGCGACCCGGCTCCGCTGAAATACGCCGTGGAAACCGTGAAGCAGATCCTGGCCGCAGAAAGACCGATGTTCGGTATCTGCCTCGGTCACCAGCTGCTGGCCCTGGCTAATGGTATCCCGACTTATAAAATGCACCACGGTCACCGCGGTCTCAACCACCCGGTGAAAAACCTGAAAACCGGTCTGTGTGAAATCACCACGCAGAACCACGGTTTCGCGGTAGACGCTGCTGCAGTAGCTGCCAGCGAACAGGTGGAAGTTACTCACATCAACCTGAACGACAATACCGTGGAAGGTATCCGTATTAAGAACAAACCGGCATTCTCCGTACAATATCACCCGGAAAGCACGCCTGGTCCGTTCGACTCCCGCTATCTGTTCGATGATTTCTTTGAAATGATCAAGGCTAATCGGAAATAAGCACCATTAACAAGACTGGAATATAATAGAGACGGTCCCGAGGAATCGGGACCGTTGCATTTTAAAATTCCACGTTATGAAAACAAACGAAAATACTATGCAACTAGGCATTAGCTTTTCCGCCGTTTTATTACATAACAATATTATAAAAAAAAGGTGTGTAATGTTGAAATGAAGTACCGAAAATTTTAGCAAATCAGGCTAAATCGTGGATTTTCGGCAGTTTTGAGGTGAAAACCGGCATATTGGAACAAAAAAATACGGCTCTGTGATCAGAGCCGTTTGCCTTTATAAATTCCACGTTATGAAAAACTGATACAAAAATACGATATTTTGCTAAAACGTTTTAGTAAGCTTTATACTTTTTACAGATTACTGATAATTCTCTTTCTGTAATGTGGATTCAAAGGTCGCTCCAAAAAAACGTTTGTCGAAATTCTCCAGGTTAAATTTTTCTTAAACAAGTTTAGATTTTGCAATCTATCGTATATGTAAATATTTTTATTTTTGTTGTTTTTTTAGATCTTTTGTTGTTTCTGGATCAAATATACAAAACAAAAGATGAAAAAACCAAGAGGTGTACATTAAAAAATGATGAATTAAGCATAAAAAGTAAACATATAATTAAATATAATATATTATCGGCTTATCCATCTTCTGTATCAACTCCTGGCTTTTCCGGAAAATTATTTGCTGGTACGGCCCGGATATACTTCTAATGCCTTTTCCAGACAAACTATTGCATGACGAATGTCATCACGGTTTAGTACATAAGCTAACCTCACTTCCTTTTTGCCCAGGCCGGGAGTAGCATAAAAACCGGTAGCCGGAGACATCATCACCGTTTGTTTTTCGTATTCAAAAGATTCGAGCATCCATTGGCAGAACTTATCGGAATCATCGATCGGCAGACTGGCCATGGCATAAAATGCACCACCCGGATTAGGGCAGAACACACCAGGGATCTTATTCAGGCCTTCTACCAATACATCCCGGCGGCTCTGGTATTCCGCCTTAATACCATCGAAATAATCCAGCGGAAGATCTACAGCTGCTTCACCGGCGATCTGTGCAAAAGAAGGAGGGCTCAGGCGGGCCTGCGCAAACTTCATGGCAGCGTCCAGTACCACCTGGTTTTTAGTCACGAAAGCACCGATACGGCCACCGCAGGCGCTGTAACGTTTGGAGATGGTATCCATCAGGATAACATTGTCATCCATACCTTCCAGGTTCATCGCGGAGAAATGTTCGCCGGCATAGCAGAACTCACGGTATGCTTCGTCGGAGAACAGGAACAGGTTGTGTTTCAGACACAGCTGTTTCAACACTTCCATTTCTTCCTTGCTGTACAGGTACCCGGTGGGGTTATTAGGGTTACAGATCAGGATAGCTTTGGTACGGGGCGTAATAGCCGCTTCAAAAGCTTCCATGGCGGGCAGTGCAAAACCTGTTTCGATATTGGCAGTAATCGTTTTGATTTTCACCTCGGCTTCTACTGCAAAACCATTGTAGTTGGCGTAGAAAGGCTCAGGAACAATCACCTCATCTCCCGGATCAAGACAGGCCATAAATGCAAACACGATGGCTTCGGAACCGCCGGTGGTCACAATGATCTGGTTATGGTTCAGGGAAACATTGAACCGGCTGTAATATTCCACCAGTTTGCGACGGTAACTTTCATTACCCGCGCTGTGGCTATATTCCAGGATCTTGAAATCGGAATGGCGCACCGCATCCAGCACCGGTTTCGGGGTTTCGATATCGGGTTGTCCGATGTTCAGGTGATATACCTTCACACCTCTTTTCTTGGCTGCTTCGGCGAAGGGAACAAGTTTTCTGATGGGAGAAGATGGCATTTGCACACCTCTCTGGCTAATGGTAGGCATAAAATTGTTTTGATCTTTTGCCCTGCAAAGATAGGGGTTACAAGGGGCAACAAAAAAACCTTACAGCGCGCCGCTGCAAGGTTTTTAAAATATGTTGTTAAACTAAAATTAGTTGTTGGCTACTGTACCGGTCAGATGCAGTTCTTTGTCTGATTCAACTCCTTTGAATTTCACCCAGATCGTTTTGTTCTGCTGACCTAAACCGTTGGCGCTGTAATTAGCCGTGATTTTACCTTTTTTACCAGGCAGAATCGGCTCCTGCGTCCATTTCGGTGTGGTGCAGCCACAGCTGGCGCGTGCTGCTTCAATCAAAACAGGTTCTTTTGAAATGTTGGTGAATTCGAAATCAACTGTTACCGGCTTGTTCAGTGCGGTTTTTCCGAAATCAACGGTTTCTTTCGCAAATTTTACTTTTGTGTCTGCCGGATTAGGCTGAGACTGTGCCCACAAAGCTGTAGTAATCAACAAGCTGGCGAATAGGGACAAGATGAATTTTTTCATTTTCATATGATGGTTTTAGCGCGACTGGTTAAAAAATATAAATTTCTTTTCGACCATGGGCAAATTTACGGCCAAAAAGTAATTGTTACCTTGTAATTTATTAAAATCTTATTAAAAAAAATCAGATTATTTTAAATGCGCTTCAGTAAGCCGTTTTTCAACTGTATAATTAACCTTACTTTTGTACTTTAACCATGAGGCATGATAGAAAATAAAGCACTATCTATGAATATAGAAAGCCGGTTGTCATTCGAAGAATTCCGTAAGGAGGTATTAAATGACTACAGGTTGGCCTGCGAAAGCAGGGAAGTTAGTCTGCTGGCCCGCCGGGAAGTACTCACGGGCAAGGCTAAGTTTGGCATCTTTGGAGATGGAAAGGAAGTGGCACAGGTGGCGATGTCCAAATACTTCAAGCCAGGCGATTTCCGCTCCGGTTATTATCGCGACCAGACTGTTGCATTTGCCACTGGTATCGCTACTGCTGAACAATTTTTCTCGCAATTATATGCTGACCCCGATCAGCAACATGATCCCTTCTCCGGTGGCCGCCAGATGAACTCGCATTTTGCGACGCCTAACCTGGATCAGGACGGTAACTGGCTTCCGCTTACAGAGATGAAAAACTCGGCAGCGGACATGGCGCCTACTGCAGGTCAGATGCCGCGTGCCCTGGGACTGGCATACGCTTCCAAAATGTTCCGGGATGTGGAAGTACTCCATGATCTCAAAAATCTCTCTGATAACGGTAACGAAATCTGTTTCGCTACTATCGGTGACGCCTCTACGTCGGAAGGCCATTTCTGGGAAACCATGAATGCTGCGGGCGTACTGCAGGTGCCACTGGCGGTATTCGTATGGGACGATGGTTACGGTATCTCTGTACCACGTAAATACCAGACTACAAAAAACTCTATCAGCGCCGCGCTGGAAGGCTTCCGTAAAGCGGATGGCACCAACGGCTTTGATATCTATAACGTGAAAGGCTGGGACTACGCCGGCATGTGTGAAGTATTTGAAGCGGCTATCCGCAAAATACGGGAAACACATACCCCTGCTCTGTTCCATGTGGAGGAAATCACACAACCGCAAGGTCATTCTACCAGCGGCTCTCACGAGCGTTACAAAAGCAAGGAACGCCTGTCCTGGGAAAAAGAATTCGACTGCAATCTCAAAATGCGGTCCTGGATACTGGAGAACGCCCTGTGCGACGAAGAAACACTGGTGAAGATAGAAGCCGATGCTAAAGTCAATGCGCAGGACGCCCGCAAAGCCGCCTGGGAAAAATATATCACGCCGATTAAACAGGAAGTACTGCGCTTTGTGGCCCTGGCTGCACCGGTAGCAGAAGTGGCCGGTGCCAATGCTGAACTGGTATCCCAACAGATACAGGAACTGCAGGCTAACCGCGAACCACAACGCCGGGATATCCTGAAAGCAGCTGCCACCATTCTTATAAGGCACCGCCAGCTGAAAACTGCAGATGCGGTGCAGGAATTACAACAGTACTATGATCAGTACCTGCTGACGGAAAAAGAAAACTACAATACCTACCTGCACGCTACCGGCGCCAACTCCGTACATAACGTACCCGTAGTGCCGGCAACGTATAACGATGACGCCACTACGCTCAACGGATACGAAGTGCTGAATAAATATTTTGACCAGCTGATTGCCAACAACCCCAAAGTATTTGCTTTTGGAGAAGATGTCGGAAAAATCGGCGACGTAAACCAGGGTTTTGCCGGCTTACAACAGAAACATGGTCCGCTGCGTATAACGGATACGGGTATACGTGAACTCACCATCATGGGACAAGGTATCGGCATGGCGCTGCGTGGACTGCGTCCTATCGCGGAAATCCAGTACCTGGATTACATGCTGTACGGACTGCAACCCCTGAGCGATGATGTGGCCTCCCTGCAATACCGCACCAAAGGCATACAACACTGCCCGATTATTGTGCGTACCCGTGGCCACCGCCTGGAAGGTATCTGGCATAGCGGTTCACCGATGGGTATGATCATTCATGCCTTAAGGGGTATGAATGTATGCGTACCGCGTAACATGGTGCAGGCAGCCGGTATGTACAACACCCTGCTGCAGGCCAACGAGCCCGCGCTGGTGATTGAATCACTGAATGGCTACCGCCTGAAGGAAAAACTGCCTTCCAACCTGGAAACATTCACGGTGCCGCTGGGTGTGCCGGAAGTACTGAAAGAAGGTACGGACGTAACGCTGGTGACCTACGGTTCCATGACCCGCATTGTGGAAGAAGCCATGGTAACACTGGATGAACTGGGTATCTCCTGTGAACTGATAGACGTGCAAACTTTACTGCCATTCGATATTCACCACAGCATTGTGAACTCATTGAAGAAAACCAACCGTATCGCCTTCATCGATGAAGACGTACCGGGAGGCGGCAGCGCCTATATGTTCCAGCAGGTAATGGAAAATCAGGGTGGTTACCGCTGGCTGGATGTGGCGCCACGTACTTTGAGCGCACAGGCGCATCGTCCGGCTTATGGCTCTGATGGCGATTATTTCTCCAAACCTAATGCAGAAGATGTAATAAAGATGGTATTGGAGATGATGGAAGAATAGAATAAAACTTGTTTATAATTGGCGAAGCCACCGTACATGCATCCAATCTGCATATGCGGTGGCTTCTGTTTTAAATTTAATCAAGCAGTTATTGCAAGCTTAGTATTTTGCTATTATGGCGCAGCAAAGGTGTGGTATTTTTTCAAACTACAGCCTGGCAGCGGATTGAGTTAATAATTATTTAATTCATCATGTATATTTAACGAACAAACAAAAATATATGAAAAACATAGTTGTATTGGACGGATATGCTTTAAACCCGGGAGATCTGGACTGGGCGCCGTTGAAGGCTTTGGGGAACGTGACTATCTACGACCGTACGCCGGCCGGCCAGGTAGCCGAACGGGCAAAAGACGCCCATATCCTGCTGACCAACAAGGCTATTGTAAGCGCGGAAACGATCAAAAACCTGCCTTTTTTGGAATATATCGGGGTAATGGCTACAGGCTATAACGTAGTCGATATTCCGGCCGCTACGGCCCGGAAAATACCTGTTACCAATGTTCCCGCTTACAGTACTGCTTCAGTGGCGCAGCTTACCTTTGCCTTAATATTGGAATGGTGTCATCACACCGGAATGCATGCCGATAGTGTGAGAGCCGGAGAATGGGCTGCCAGCAAGGATTTTAGCTATTGGAAAACACCACTGACCGAACTGGAGGGCCTTACCCTGGGTATTGTTGGGCTGGGTCAGATAGGGCAGGCGGTAGCAAAAATAGCGCTGGCCTTCGGCATGAAAGTGATCGCTTATCATAAGCATCCGGAGCGGGACAAGATGGAGGGGGTAACTTTTGTGGACCTGGCCACCTGTTTCCGGGAGGCAGACATCGTATCACTGCATTGTCCGTTGAACCAGGAAAACAGGGAGTTTGTGAATGCAGCTTTATTGCACACGATGAAAAAAACAGCTTTTTTAGTCAATACCAGCCGTGGGCCGCTCATACAGGAGGCTGATCTGGCGGAGGCGCTAAGGGAAGGCATAATAGCGGGAGCAGGGCTGGATGTACTTTCCACGGAGCCGCCGGCGGCGGACCATCCGCTGACAACGGCGCCGGGTACTATCATTACCCCGCATATCGCCTGGGCCACACAGGCAGCCAGAAGCCGGTTAATGCGGGTGGCAGTAGAGAATGTTGAAAAATATCTGCATGGCGAACGACAAAATACTATCAATAAAATACAATAAAATATTATTTTAATATTTTTATCATGTGTTTGTATTTTTAAGTAGAATCTCTTATAAATAACTATTAATTTTTGTCTGATGAATGAATAAACTGAACATCCCCCATAAACTGAATAGAATGGTCACCGGTTTTAGTATAATTTTGAAAACGTATATTTTACCCTTATAGATTTAAAATATATAAAAACGGGGCGGTACCTTCCCGGGTCGACCGCGTTTTTATGAAGGGGGAAGTCACTAAATTCAGGAAGTCACCTTCAAAATTCAACCGAAATATGAAATCACGTATTCTTTTAGTAGAGGACGATGAATTTTTTGCCAAAGTGCTCAAGCGTCAGCTGGAGCGTGCCAATTTTGAAGTAACGCATGCCATCGACGGACAGGCCGGTTGGGAGAAATTCCAGGAAACAATTTTTGATTTATGCATCCTGGACGTGGTGATGCCCAGGAAAGATGGTTTTACGCTGGCAGGGGAAATACGGGCGATGGATTTTAATATTCCCATCGTGTTCACGTCTTCCCGTTACATGGAACAGGACAGGTTGCAGGGGTTTGATATCGGGGCGGATGATTACCTGGTAAAGCCTTTTAATACGGATGAGCTGATCAGCCGTATCAAAGTGTACATTAAACGCAGCCGTCTGCTTCGGAGTGAGAAGCGGATTGTCTATACCGTTGGTAACCTTGTTTTCGATTATTCCCAGCTTCAGCTGCGGCATAAAGACAATGAGGTGGAGAATCATGTGCGGATCGCTCCCAAGGAGGCGGAATTACTGCGCTATCTCTGCGAAAACTCTAATAAAAAACTCAAACGGGAGCATATCCTGGCGAGTGTTTGGGGGGCAGACGGTTACCTGGCACAACGGGTAATGGATGTTTACCTGAGCCGCTTACGCCGGCATATTGCAATGGACCCATCTATCCGGATAGACACCTTTCATGGAAAGGGGTTGATGCTGGTCATTAATGAGATGGACCGTACCCACATCATTGAAAAGGCTTAAGCCTGATTGTTTTTTAAACCTGAAATAAAAACGTCCCGGTGTATACCGGGACGTTTTTTTATGGGAAATCGTTTATTTCAGATTGTAGAATACCTGCTGTACGTCATCGTCCTGCTCCAGGCGATCTACCAGTTCCAATACTTCCTTGGCCTGCTCTTCATTCAGTTCTACGGTAGTAGTAGGAATACGTTTCAGCTCAGAGCTGATCACTTCCAGCCCTTTGTCTTCCAGCGCTTTGGCCATATTGCCAAATTCGTTGAAAGCAGCGCGGATAATGATATTGCCTTCGCTGTCTTCCCCGATTTCTTCCAGACCGAAATCAATCAGTTCCAACTCCAGTTCTTCCAGGTCCTGGCCTGCATTTTTTACTTTGAACTCACCTACGCGGTTGAACAGGAAACCTACGGAGCCGCTGTTACCCAGCGCGCCGCCGCCTTTGGTAAAATGCATACGCAGGTTAGCCACGGTACGGGTGGTATTATCAGTAGCAGTATCGATCATCACCGCTACACCGTGAGGAGCGTAACCTTCGTATACCACTTCTTCGTAATCAGTCTTGTCTTTACCCATGGCACGTTTGATAGCGGCTTCCACACGGTCTTTCGGCATGTTGGCGCTTTTCGCGTTGAGTATACAACGGCGCAGTGCAGGGTTATTATCGGGGTCGGGGCCACCGTTTTTTACTGCGATAGCGATTTCTTTACCGACTCTTGTGAATGCTTTAGCCATCCTGTCCCAGCGGGCAAACATGGTTGACTTTCTTACTTCAAATATCCTTCCCATAATGGGTTATAAATTAATTATTTGTGAATGATAACAATTGGAGGTATGTACCTCAAAAGGCTAATAAAGATGCAAATTTAGAGAACTTTCTGCTAAAATGGAGCCTCTTTGTAACGAAAAACCGCCCAGGCGATGCCCGGGCGGTGGTGACGAATATGATGCAGTAATCACCGGATTACAGCTTTTGCTGTTCGTTACGGCCGATGATACTGTTTTTCTTGCTGTAGGTAAAGTAGATCACTAAACCGAGGCCCATCCAGATAGCCAGTCGTAACCAGGTATCCCAGGGCAGGGCGCCCATCATCACGATACAGATGATAATGCCCATGATCGGTACAAAAGGCACCAGCGGTGTTTTGAATGGTCTGGGTGCATCCGGGTTTTTCTTACGCATAATCATGATACCTATGCAAACCAGCACGAATGCGAAGAGGGTACCGATGCTCACCATTTCACCCACTACGTGTACCGGTACGAACGCGGAGAACAGGCTCACAAACACCATGAACAGCAGGTTGGATTTATACGGTGTGCGGTATTTCGGATGTACTTCAGAAAAGGTTTTAGGCAGCAGGCCGTCTTTGGACATGGAGTAAAACACGCGGGACTGCCCCATGAGCATTACCAGGATTACGGAAGTGTAACCAGCCAGGATAGCGAGGATAATAGCCTGTTGCAGCCAGCCATAAGGTGTTTTTGCAATAGCGATGGCTACCGGTGCGGCGCTGTCTTTAAATTCTTTATAGTTGGCGAGGCCGGTCATTACGTGGGCAAACAATACGTACAGTATGGTGCAGATAACGAGGGAACCAAGGATACCGATAGGCATGTCTTTCTGCGGTTTTTTGGCTTCCTGTGCAGCAGTAGATACCGCATCAAAACCAATGAACGCAAAGAATACCACGGCAGCACCGCGTAATACGCCAGAGATACCGAAATGGCCAAAGCCTTCATTTTCCGGGATATAAGGCGTATAGTTGGAAGGATTTACGTGGTTCCATCCTACTGCGATGAATACCAGTACTACCGTTACTTTCAGCGCTACCAGCAAGGCATTGGTGAAAGCGGATTCGCGGGTACCGCGGATCAGCAGCATGGACAGGGCGCCTACGATAATGATCGCAGGGAAGTTGAGCCAGCCATGTACGGCGGTACCATCTACCAGGGTAACGGTTTCAAATGGCGAGGCCGTTAACTGTGCCGGCAGATGTATGTTAAAATGATGCAGGAATTTTACCAGGTACTGCGACCAGCTGATGGCTACGGTAGCCGCGCCTAGTGCGTATTCCAGCACCAGGTCCCATCCGATGATCCAGGCCATGAATTCTCCCATGGTAGCATAGGAGTAAGTATAGGCGCTACCGGCAATAGGAATCATGGAGGCAAATTCGGCATAGCATAAACCTGCAAAAGCGCAACCAATGGCGCCTACGAGGAAGGAGATAGTAACAGCGGGACCGGCATTGTTGGCTGCTGCCAGACCAGTCAGGGAAAACAGACCTGCGCCGATGATAGCGCCGATACCCAAAGCCACCAGGTTAGTAGCCGATAGAGATCGTTTCAGTCCTTTCTCTGACTCGCTCGCTTCGTTCATGAGCTGACTTAAAGACTTGGTTCTGGAAAATAAAAGACCCATACAAAAGAAAAGTTGTGGTTGATGTTTTAAGGTAGTTTAGTTCTGTTGTGTTGTATGTCGATCCGTCAAATATAATATCTAAAATCTATACAGGATACTTTTATTTTGCCCGGAAACGCTTATTTGTACCGGCAGAACCTTATTTTTGGGAAATTTTCCGGTTACAACAATTATTAAATTTTTTAAAGAAGAAAAAATCCTGGCGTTGCATGAAGAAATCATCCAATAAGCTTACGCTGTTCATTTTTATTGCCATGGTGGTAGGTATCGCTACCGGTTATGGTGTTTGGTTAGCTTATGGCGCCCCTGCCGGTGAGGTGGTAAAAACTGCCGCCACAGCTGCCGCAAAGGCTCCCCTGACTCCTCCGGAAGTATTTGCGGACCGGATCTCTATCCTGACAGATATTTTCCTGCGACTGGTAAAAATGATCATCGCCCCGCTGGTGTTTTCCACCCTGGTAGTAGGCGTGGCTAAAATGGGTGATATCAAAGCGGTAGGCCGTGTAGGTGGTAAAACCATGCTGTGGTTTATCAGTGCAACCTTTGTATCATTGTTCCTGGGTCTGATACTGGTGAATATTATGCAACCCGGCGTATCGCTGAAGTTGCCGCTGCCGGATACACACGCCAGTACCGGCATTGCCAAGGCAGATATGACCCTGAGAGGCTTTTTCCATCACGTGGTGCCTGATAGTGTGATAGATGCGATGGCCAGAAACGAAATCCTGCAAATTGTGATATTCGCTATCTTCTTTGGCGTGGCTGCTGCTGCTATCGGTGAAAAAGCGCAGCCGGTGGTTAAGCTGATGGATAGCGTGGCGCATATCATGCTGAAAGTGACCGGCTTTGTGATGAACTTCGCCCCTTTCGCGGTATTTGGCGCCATGGCTGCTATTATCGCTACCAAAGGGCTTTCGGTGCTGATCGTGTATGGTAAATTTATTATTCAGTTTTATGCCGGCTTGTTCAGTCTATGGATCGTGATCGGATTGGTAGGATGGCTAATACTGGGCAAACGGGTATTCCGCCTGCTGGCCGGTATTAAAGATCCGTTGTTACTGGCTTTCGGTACTGCCAGCAGTGAAGCGGCTTATCCGCGTACCATGGCGGAGCTGGAGAAGTTCGGCTGCGACAACCGTATTGTAAGTTTTGTATTACCCCTGGGCTATTCCTTTAACCTGGATGGCTCTATGATGTATATGACATTCGCGAGCCTGTTTATTGCACAGGCTTATGAGATGCCGCTGAGCATTGAACAACAGATTACCATGCTGTTGGTATTGATGATCACCAGTAAGGGTATTGCCGGTGTACCGAGAGCCTCCCTCGTGGTAATTGCCGGTACCCTGTCCATGTTCCACATTCCGGAAGCGGGCCTCTTACTGCTGCTGGGAGTGGATCACCTGCTGGATATGGGCCGTTCTGCTACCAACGTAATCGGTAATGCAATGGCTACTGCGGTGGTATCTAAATGGGAGAATAAGCTGGGAGATGGCGATGACGCGGAACTTTTAGTTAACAAATAGATAACAGTTTTATTCTTATTTTACCGATTCTGAACAGAATTATTTAGCATGGACCAGATTTTAGAGTTTTTTAAACACCTCATTAACCCCTCGTGGATTATTGAACATGGTGGCCTGTACCTGTTACTGGCGATTATTTTTGCGGAAACCGGTTTATTTATTGGCTTCTTCCTCCCCGGCGATTCCCTGCTCTTTGTGGCAGGTATTTACAGTGAAGACCTCTGTAAGAGTTTCTTTGACATGCCGTTTTTTGTAGTGATGCTGCTGATTGCTATTGCCGGCGTATTAGGTAACATGGTAGGCTTCTGGTTTGGTAAAAAATCCGGCCCGCTGTTATTTAAGAAAAAAGATACCTTTTTCTTCAAGAAAAAACATTTACACCAGGCACATGATTTCTTTGTGAAATACGGTGGCGGCGCTATCTTCCTGGCCCGTTTCCTGCCCATCATCCGTACGTTTGCCCCTATTGTGGCCGGCGTGGTAGACATGGACAAAAAGAAATTCATGCTGTTTAACGTGATCGGTTCCTTCTCCTGGGTATTCTCCATGATGCTGGCCGGTCATTACCTGGACAAATTTTTCCCGAATCTTAAAAATCACCTCGAACTGATTATCCTGGTGATCATCCTGATTACGACACTACCGGTAATTATTAAACTGCTCTCCGGAAAAGTGAAACATCATCCGGAGCATGACCAGTCAGAGGTTGGCAAAGCATCCGATACTACTTTATAATATTTTTTAAAAAAGGGCTCATTTGCAGCCCTTTTTTTATTTTAACTGTTATTGATTTTATCAACCAATTCCACATGAAAACTGATAGCCGCTCTGCTTCTATCTTTAACATTGCAGTGATCGTTGCATCACTGGGTTATTTCGTAGATATCTACGATTTGCTGTTATTTACGATTGTACGGGTACCCAGCCTGAAAGAGCTGGGATTGCCGCAAAACGAAATTGACGCCGGCGCCGGTCTGCTGTTGATTAATATCCAGATGCTCGGCTTGTTGATAGGCGGCATTGTATGGGGTATTATCGGCGACAAAAAAGGACGTTTAAGCGTATTGTTCGGGTCTATTCTTATTTACTCCGTCGCCAATATTGCCAATGGTTTTGTACACGGTATCAACGGATATGTGTTATGGCGTTTTGTTGCCGGCTTTGGTCTGGCAGGTGAACTGGGAGCGGGTATTACGCTGGTGTCGGAAATTCTGCCGAAAGAAAAAAGAGGCTATGGTACCATGATTGTGGCTACTGTGGGGGTTTCGGGCGCTGTCGCCGCCAATCTGATCGCAAAACTGGTGGGCGACTGGCGTATCTGTTATTTTATCGGTGGCGGGCTGGGCCTTTGTTTACTGGTATTACGGGTGAGTGTAATGGAATCGCATATGTTTAATGCCGTCAGGACATCTGCTACTACGAGGGGGAGTTTCCTGGCATTGTTTACCAGTAAGGAGCGGTTTCTGAAGTATCTGAAATGTATTCTGTTGGGTGCGCCTACCTGGTTTGTGGTAGGAATCCTGATTGCTTTTTCCAATAAGTTTGCGAAAGAAATGAATGTTGCCGGTGCTATCAGTCCGGGTGATGCAGTGGCTTTCACTTATGCAGGGCTTGTCTTGGGTGATTTTTCATCCGGTTTTATGAGCCAGTTATGGCAAAGCAGGCGTAAGGTAATGTTGTTATTCCTGGTGCTGACAGGCGCCATGGTGGCCGTTTACCTGAATATGTTCGGCGCCCCTGTCTGGGTATTTTACACGGTATGTTTTATCCTCGGTTTCAGCGTTGGTTTCTGGGCCATTTTTGTGACTATTGCAGCCGAAAGTTTTGGTACCAATTTACGGGCAACCGTGGCCACTACGGTGCCCAATTTTGCACGGGGTATGTTGCCGCTGATATCCCTGTTGTTTGTACAGGTGCAGCGCTATTTCACCTTTCTGCAAAGCGGTGCGGTGGTAGCGGTAGTATGCATTGGTGCTGCCATGGTAGCAGCCTGGAATATTGAGGAAACGTTCGGGAAAGACCTGAACTACCTGGAAGAGCTTTAGTGGTAGGCTTCCAGCATTTTGTCCAGCAGTTTATTCAGCTGGCTGATTTCCTTTTCGTTGAGTGCTTTGAAGATGTCATTTAACTGGGAGAGTTCCGCGTCGATGGCGCTGAGTAGTTCCATGCCTTTGATGGTAATTTTCACGTCTACCGCTCTTCTGTCCAATTCACAGCTTTTACGTTCCACCAGGTCTGTTTTGCGGAGCCTTTCCACGAGGCGGGACACATCGCTCATTTTGTCGAGCATACGGTCCTTGAGTACGTTGATACTGGCTGCTTTGGGGTGTTGTCCGCGAAGGATGCGCAGTATATTATACTGCTGCATGGTGATGTCATAACGTTTGAAAAACTGCTGATGGCGGGAGGCGATCCAGTTACCCACAAAGATGAGGCTCACGAGTCCCCGCTGATATTCATCGCCGAAATTTTTTTGTGTGATGAGCTTTTCGAGATTTGACATACGCTGTTGCTATGAGTTAGCGAAATGGTGCCCGTTTTAGATTTGGAAGTATTTCATTTATACCAGTTTACGCAGGCTTGTAATCAAAATTACGAATCTTTTTTAACACTAGTTAACATTAGCATGAGGGGAGATGCCGGTATTTTTCCCGTGGATTTATAAAATAACAACGGATTACAGCAGCGAAAAAAATTCGGTTGCTGTAATCCGTTATGTGTTGGGATACAGGTTTAAGCAGTAGCAGACTGCATTTTATCCAAAACGTCCATTACTTCTTTCACGTGTTGGGCAGAAGTATTGAGCAGTGCTTTTTCGTCGGCATTGAGTTGCAGTTCCAGTATTTTTTCGATACCGTTTTTACCCAGTACTACGGGAACGCCGAGGTAGATGTCTTTCAGGCCATATTCACCGGTGAGCCATGCGCACACAGGGAAGATGCGTTTTTCGTTTTTAACGATCGCTTCTACCATTTGGGCTGCTGCTGCGCCGGGAGCGTACCAGGCAGAAGTGCCCAGCAGGTTCACGATTTCGCCACCACCCACTTTGGTGCGTTGGATGATAGCCTCGAGTTTATCGGCGGCCACCAGTTCTGTTACCGGGATACCGCCTACGGTGGTATAGCGGGGGAGTGGCACCATGGTATCGCCATGGCCGCCCATCAGGATGGCCTGAATATCTTTAGGGGAACATCCGATTTCATCTGCCAGGAAAGCGCGGTAGCGGGCAGTATCGAGGATACCGGCCATACCGAATACTTTGGAGCTGTCTTTCTTCGCCGTCAGGTAAGCGCAGTATGTCATGACGTCCAGCGGATTGCTGACAACAATGATAATCGCGTCCGGAGAGTGTTTGGTAATATTTTCGGTAACTGACTTCACAATGTTGGCGTTGGTAGAAATCAGGTCATCGCGGCTCATACCGGGTTTGCGGGGAAGCCCGGATGTGATCACTACCACGTCGCTGTTGGCTGTTTTAGCATAGTCATTGGTGACGCCTGTCACTTTGGTACTGTAATAATCAATGGGTGCCTGTTGCCAAGTGTCCAGCGCCTTTCCTTCAGCTGTTCCTTCTTTAATATCCAATAAAACCACTTCCTGCAGAAAATCTCTATGGGCCAGCACATTGGCGCAGGTCGCGCCCACATTTCCAGCTCCTACTACTGTAACTTTCATCTTGTCGTTAGCTTTAAAAGTGAAGAATGATTATAATAAACAAATGTAATGATTCGGGATCAGATCCGGCGGCCGCACAGACACTATTTACTTCAGGTAATGCACCAGGGAATCCAGTTTTACCGTGCCTTCGAATCCTTTGATAAACTGTTGTTTTTTATCATACAAATAGAGGCCGGGGAAGTAGTGGAGGTCATAGAAGTACATGATCTGCCGGGTAGGTTCGCTGGCCATAATAATATTGGGGTAGTTTTTGATATTATAATGATCATAATATTCCTTCATTTGCTCTACCTTGAAGGGTGTTACCATCAGGATCTGGGTCTTTTTGAATTTATCGATGTTTTTCAGCACTTCTTCCGTCAGGTGTTTACAGTGGTCACAATCTACACTGAAAACGAACATCATCACTTTTTCATTCTTGCGGAGGTCATTTTTGGTAATGGTGTGGCCATCCGGCAGGGTGAGGGGAAAGGCAGGTACGATCGGATACTGCAGGTAAGCAGGTTTGGTGGGGGTAGTACTTTGAGCCTTCAGGAACATTGGTACACAACACAATACAAATAATAAAAGCTTACGCATACTGGTGTAAATTTGCTTGTTTTAAAATTCAATTTAGGCCTTTAATGTCATTTATTGGAGAAAAAAGACGAAAATTGAGCCGAAAAGAGACGAATCTGCCTAATTTTAGGAATTAGTTGTTCGTTCATATGCAAAAATTTCTACTTTTGCAATCCGTATAAATTTTTAACTTAAAATCAGTAACCTAATTTATGGCTACCACCGCAGATATCAGAACAGGATTAATCATCAAGCTGGATAACAGTTTGTATTCTGTTGTAGAGTTTGGTCAAAACAAAACCGCCCGTGCTGCAGCAAAAGTTTGGGCTAAATTGAAGGGCGTTGACAATAGCCGTTCTATAGAGCATACCTGGAACTCTGGTGATACCATTTTCCCGGTTCGCATCGAGAAAAAAGCATTCCAGTATTTATATAAGGATGACACCGGTTATAACTTCATGGACAACGAAACTTTTGAGCAGATCGCTATGCCTGAACAGTCTATCGACGCGCCTCAGTTTCTGAAAGAAGGACAGGAAGTAGCTGTTCAGATCAATACTGAAACCGAACAATACATGTCGGTAGAACTGCCTGACAAGATTGTGGTAACCGTCACTTATTCCGAACCGGGTGTAAAAGGTGACACCGCAACCCGTACTTTAAAACCTGCTACTGTAGAGACAGGCGCTACCGTAATGGTGCCGCTGTTTGTGGACGAGGGAGAACAAATCCGTGTGAATACCAAAACCGGTGAATACATCGAGAGAGTAAAAGCATAATTCATTTTCTGAAATTATTTATTGGATAGCGGGCTGCCCTCAAGGCGGCCCCGGTTGTCCGGTAAAGGACCATATACGTTCATAAATTATAAACCAAAAACTGTCTACATGGACTTTAAACAGATTCAGGAACTGGTAAAAATGATTAACAAATCAAATATCAGTGAACTGAGCATTGAGCAGGACAAGTTCAAGATTACAATAAAACAGAAAGACAACGAGGTACAACAGGTAATCACTGTTCCTGCGGCCGCAGCGCCTATTCAGACGGTAGTAGCTGCAGCTCCGGCAGCTACACCGGCACCCGCAGCCGCAACAGCGCCCGCTGCTGCGCCTTCTGCTCCTAAAGCAGATAACCTGATCACTATCAAATCTCCGATGATCGGTACCTTCTACCGCTCTGCCGGACCTGATAAAGCTCCATTCATCAATGTAGGCGATGAAGTAACTGCCGGTAAGGTAGTATGCATCATTGAAGCGATGAAGTTATTCAACGAAATCGAAAGTGAAGTTAGCGGTAAGATCGTCAAAGTTCTTGTTGACGACGCTACTCCGGTAGAATACGATCAACCTTTGTTTTTAGTAGAACCGTAATAAACAGCCATTAGCGCCTGGTAGTTAGCCTTTAGCCTTAACAGTATTTTTTGAAGGGTTAAAGGCTAACTACTAAGATCTAATGGCTGAATGCTGCTTAGCTATTATATTAACTTATAAGGAAAACAATGTTTAAAAAAATATTGATTGCCAACCGTGGCGAGATTGCCCTTCGGATTATCCGTACCTGTAAGGAAATGGGTATCAAAACGGTAGCAGTTTATTCTACTGCAGATAAAGACAGCCTGCATGTGAAGTTTGCGGATGAAGCTGTGTGTATTGGTAAACCGCAGAGCAGCGAATCTTACCTGAACATCCCTCACCTCATGGCTGCCGCCGAGATCACCAATGCAGACGCTATCCACCCGGGCTACGGCTTTCTGGCGGAAAATGCGCGTTTCGCTGAGATCTGCGGTGAGCATGGTATCAAATTCATCGGCCCCACTCCGGACATGATCCGTAAAATGGGTGATAAGATGACAGCGAAAGAAACCATGGTTGCTGCCGGTGTACCTGTTATTCCGGGATCTGAAGGCCTGCTCCAGAGCGTTGAAGAAGCCAAAGTACTCGCTAAAAATATGGGTCTCCCTGTTATCCTGAAAGCTACTGCCGGCGGTGGTGGTAAAGGTATGCGTGTAGTTTGGGACGAGAGCGAACTGGAGAATGCCTACAATATGGCTAAAAACGAAGCCCGCGCTGCTTTCAATAACGATGGTATCTACATGGAGAAATTTGTGGAAGAACCCCGTCACATTGAAATCCAGGTTGCAGGCGACCAATATGGCAAAGTATGCCACCTGTCTGAAAGGGACTGCTCTATCCAGCGCCGTCACCAGAAGCTGGTAGAGGAATCTCCTTCTCCTTTTATGACACCGGAACTGCGTGAAAAAATGGGTGAAGCGGCTATCAAGGCTGCCAGCGCCATTAACTACGAAAGCGTGGGTACTATCGAGTTCCTGGTAGATAAACACCGCAACTTCTACTTCATGGAAATGAACACCCGTATCCAGGTGGAACACGGTGTGACAGAAGAGGTGATCAACTTTGACCTGGTAAAGGAACAAATCAAGATCGCTGCCGGCATTCCTATCTCCGGTAAAAACTATACGCCACAGATGCATGCTATCGAGTGCCGTATCAACGCAGAAGATCCGTACAACGATTTCCGTCCTTCTCCGGGCAAAATCACTACCCTGCATATCCCGGGTGGCCACGGCGTACGCGTGGATTCCCACATCTATGCCGGTTATGTGATTCCTCCGTATTACGATTCCATGGTGGCTAAAATTATTACCATGGCGCAAACCCGTGAGGAAGCTATCAACACCATGGAGCGCGCACTGAGCGAGTTCGTGATTGAAGGCGTTAAAACAACTATTCCTTTCCATCAGCAGCTGATGCGTAATGAAGACTTCCGTAAGGGTAACTTTACGACCAAGTTCACCGAAACCTTCAAACTGGTGTAAGAAAGTGCACTTTATTAAAAGAGCTCCGGAGATCGTCTCCGGAGCTCTTTTGTTTTAAGGGAGGTATTGGTATTGAATGGCCACCCTGGACATATAAATGCCCAGCATATAGGTTTGGAGGAATGGCGGCTCTGGCAAAAACTCTGTGGGCAGCCCGTTTGCATCGTAGCTGAGCACCTGGTAGGCGTTGTTTTTATTATAGTTTTTATCAGTCAGTTGCCATACCGGATGCAGGTTGTGGAAATCAGTTTTGTTGTCGAACGTATAGTAAAAGGTCAGTGTATCGGGAGGAGCGCAGTAGGGAGCGCAAAGAGAGTCTGGCAGGCTGATCTCTTTACGGATACGTTCAATTTTCGTTGCATTGCCGGCAGTGTTGTAGTAGTAATTGGTCGTGAACCGATAGCGCGGGCTACTGATCATCAATTCCGTGGTGACCGCCTGGCTGATCCGGTTGAGGTGATCGTAATGGTAGTTGGTACACCGGAACGGCTGGTCGTGAATACGTGCAGGCGTATTGATGGTATCATAGGTTCCCATAATGTACTGGGAGTCGCTACTGACGCGGCCGGCCTGGTCATAGATATAACGATAGGCCATTTCATAGGAGCTGAGCTCCGAGTCATAGGCCCCGATTCTGGCCACCAGGCGGTGCTGCTGGTCGTATCTGAAGAGCCACATGGGTTTGCCGGTGGAGACTACGCTGGGAACGATCCGTTCCGGATATCCGTGGCTGTCATAATAAACCCGGAATGAATCGGGGTATGAATCGTGTTTATCGTTAATCTGAACGATTCGGGCCGGTGAAGGTAAGGGAGGGAGTACAATCGGGTCGCCTGATTTAAGGCAGGCCGTTAGCAACATGGTGGCAATGAGGGCACAGTACAGCAGGCCACATGGATTTTTTTTCATGGGTATATTGATTGAAGGTGAAAAATGCCTTACCGGCAGGGATGTACGGGTTAAAAGGAACGTAGGGGTAACGGTTAGGGATATATTTTTAATTTACACAGAAATCCTGAAAAAACAAAGCCCCGGATAAAAATCCGGGGCTAATCATACACCAAAACAATCTTACGGTTTTATCGCAAGAAAAGCAGTTCTCTGTACTTAGGCAGTGCCCATCTTTTATCATCTACCAGGAACTCCAGTTTATCGGAGTGGTAGCGGATAACATCGAAGTACGGTTTAATTTTTTCGCAATATTCTATCGCTTTTTGGCGGCTGTCGGTCAACTTGTTGGTCACTTTCCGTTGCTCGATCATGGCCTGAACATTTTCACTGATCACATTGATGTGTTCAGATATTTTAGCAGCGATTTGTGTTTGTGCTTTGTAGGAAGCATCGCCCATACCAATTTCTTTCAGTCCGCGGATATTGCTGATCAGGTCATTCAGGTAGCTGATAGCAGCGGGTAAAATAGTGTTGGTGGCCAGGTCTCCGATTACACGGGCTTCGATCTGAACTTTCTTCACGTAATCTTCCAGCAGGATCTCGTGGCGGGCGTGTAATTCTTTTTCTGTATAAACGCCAATTTCGGTATACAGTTGGGAGGCTTTAGGTGTGATCATCGCATCCAGCGCTTTAGGCGTGGTTTTGATGTTCTGTAAACCTCTTCTTTCAGCTTCTTTTTCCCATTCTTCGCTGTATCCGTCGCCTTCGAACAATATTTTTTCCGAATCTACAATATATTTCCGAAGAGTTTGCATGATGGCAATCTCTTTTTTCTCACCTTTTTCGATCAGGGCGTCTACTTCCACTTTAAAGTCGGTCAGGGTTTTAGCCACGATACTGTTGAGTACGGTCATGGCAGAAGCACAGTTAGCGGTAGAACCTACAGCGCGGAACTCGAACTTGTTACCGGTGAACGCAAACGGAGAGGTACGGTTACGGTCGGTATTGTCCAGCATCAGCTCAGGAATATGACGGTGGAGGTCCAGTTTGAGGATAGCCTCGTCTTGTTCGTCAAATTTGTTGCTTACGCGGGATTTTACTTCCTGTAATACATCGTAGAGATATTTACCGGAGAAAACGGAGATGATAGCCGGAGGCGCTTCGTTGGCACCCAGACGGAAGTCGTTGCTGGCAGATGCGATCGCAGCTCTCAGCAGGTCGGCGTAGTCGTGTACCGCTTTGATGGTATTCACAAAGAAAGTGAGGAACATCAGGTTGGTCTTCGGCGTTTTACCGGGAGCCAGCAGGTTAACGCCGGTGTCGGTAGCCATGCTCCAGTTGTTGTGTTTACCGGAACCGTTGATGCCGGCGAATGGTTTTTCGTGCAGCAACACTTTCAGTTTGTGGCGTTTGGCCACTTTATTCATGATGTCCATCAGCAGGGAGTTGTGGTCCACCGCGATGTTCACTTCTTCAAAGATAGGAGCGCACTCGAACTGGGAAGGAGCCACCTCATTGTGACGGGTTCTTAAAGGAATACCCAGTTTGTAGGATTCTTCCTCGAAGTCGCGCATGTAAGCATAGATACGCTCAGGAATGGAACCGAAGTAGTGGTCTTCCAGCTGCTGACCTTTGGAAGGTGCGTGACCTACCACGGTACGGCCAGTCATGAGCAGGTCAGGACGGGCATTTGCCAGGTTTTCATCTACCAGGAAGTATTCCTGTTCCCAACCGAGGGTAGGGGTTACTTTGGTAATATTTTTATCGAAGTAGTTACATACGTCTACAGCGGCTTTATCGATCGCTGCCAGTGCTTTCAGCAGCGGCGCTTTGTAATCCAGTGATTCGCCGGTGTAGGAAACGAAGATAGTCGGGATACAGAGGGTTTTACCGTAACCCTGTTCCAGGATAAAGGCAGGAGAGGAAGGGTCCCAGGCGGTGTAACCGCGGGCTTCAAAGGTCGCTCTCAAACCACCATTAGGGAAGCTGGAGGCATCCGGCTCCTGTTGAACCAGCGCGTCGCCGTCGAAAGTTTCCAGCGCAGATCCGTCACCTTTCAGGGTGAAGAAGGAGTCGTGCTTTTCGGCGGTGGTGCCGGTTAATGGCTGAAACCAGTGAGTGTAGTGGGTAACACCTTTTTTCATGGCCCAGGCTTTCATGCCGGAAGCGATTTGCTCCGCCATTTTGCGCTCCAGCTTAGTGCCGTTCTTAATGGAGTTCATCAGGCTTTTATAAGCCTCGTCACTCAGGTATTCCCTTACAATTCTTCCGGTAAAAACATTGCTGCCGAATACTTCAGTGATTTTACCGTTGTGCTCGGGGAGAGTAGTGTCTACGCCAGCTAATCCTTCCAGCGCGGTGAAACGTAACGATTGCATGCTGTAATAATTTTACACAAAAAAACACAAGACTCGTTGTAAATGCAAATAAATTGTTCAGTTTAACTAAAAAATTACATTTCTGGGTTTGTAAAGGCTATTTTTTTAACAAATCAATAAAAAAAAGAGGTTGCTAAGGTATAAAACTGATAAATTAAAAAATTCATAATATGAAATAAACGGACCCGGCCGGAATTGATATGTTCCCATCAGCTCCATATACCTCGTTTTTAAGCCCTTTATCCCCCGCATTCTTGGCATTTGTCCTAAAATCTTGTAGGTTTGCATCTTCTTTTTAATTACTCGTTTTTTTATACTTAAACTACATGCAAACCACCGTAGAAATTGCTGAACAGCTGGGCCTTACTGCTGACGAGTTTGAACGAATTGTGTCTATCTTAGGGCGTACTCCCAACTTTACCGAATTGAGTATGTACTCCGTAATGTGGAGTGAGCATTGCTCTTACAAAAACTCAATCGTTTGGCTGAAATCCTTACCACGTGAAGGGGAACGCCTCCTCGTTAAAGCTGGTGAGGAAAACGCCGGTCTGGTAGATATCGGTGATGGATACGCAGTTGTATTTAAAATAGAATCCCATAACCACCCTTCCGCCATTGAGCCCTTCCAGGGCGCAGCTACCGGCGTAGGTGGCATCCACCGCGATATTTTCACTATGGGCGCCCGCCCTATTGCGGCACTGAACTCTCTGCGCTTCGGTAATATCAATGATAAAAAAACACAGCACCTGGTAAAAGGTATCGTTCACGGTATCGGTCACTATGGTAACTGCTTCGGTGTTCCTACCGTAGGCGGTGAAACTTATTTTGAAGACTGCTACGGTACCAATCCGCTGGTAAACGCCATGAGCGTGGGTATCGTAAAGGTGGGCCAGACTGTTTCCGCTACTTCCCACGGTGAAGGCAACCCTGTTTTCATCGTAGGTTCCGCTACCGGTAAAGACGGTATCGGCGGCGCTTCTTTCGCTTCTGCCAACATCACGGAAGACAGCGCGGAAGATCTGCCTGCTGTACAGGTGGGAGACCCCTTCCAGGAAAAGAAACTGCTGGAAGCCTGCCTCGAAATCATTAAAACCAATGCCATCATCGGTATGCAGGATATGGGCGCTGCCGGTATCACCTGCTCTACTGCTGAAATGAGCGCTAAAGGCGAACATGGCATGAACATCTGGCTCGATAAAGTACCTACCCGCCAGGAAAATATGAAAGGCTGGGAAATGCTGCTGAGCGAAAGCCAGGAACGTATGCTCATCGTAGTGAAAAAAGGCCAGGAAAAACCTATCCTCGATATCTTCGAAAAATGGGACCTGCACTGCGTTCAGATCGGTGAAGTAACTAAAGATACCAACCTGAAGTTCTATATGAACGGTGAACTGGAAGCGGACGTACCTGCTGAAAGCCTCGTGCTGGGCGGCGGCGCTCCTCAATATCACCGCGCTTATACTGAACCTGCCTACTTCCAGAAAATTAAAGCGTTCGATATCCAGAACGTCAACGATACAGAACATCCCCGCTTCGTGGCGGAAAGGCTCATCGCACTGCCCAATATCGCTTCCAAACGCTGGATCTATAACCAGTACGACAGCATGGTGGGTACTGCCAACACCTCTACCAACGCACCAAGCGACGCGCCTATCGTACTGGTAAAAGGTACCAAAAAAGCACTGGCGATGACTACCGACTGTAACAGCCGCTATGTATTTGCCGACCCGCATAAAGGTGGCCAGATCGCAGTAGCTGAAGCTGCCCGTAACATCGTTTGCTCCGGCGGCGAACCACTGGCGATCACCAACTGCCTCAACTTCGGTAACCCTTACGATCCGGAAGTTTATTACCAGTTCGTACATGCTGTACAAGGTATGGGCGAAGCCTGCCGCAAGTTCAATACCCCTGTAACCGGCGGTAACGTGAGCTTCTATAACCAGTCTCCTGATGGCGCAGTATATCCTACGCCAACCATCGGTATGGTGGGACTGCTGGATAACCTGAATCAGCGTATTACGCTCGACTTCAAACAAGCGGGTGACCTGGTTTACCTGATTGGCCGTAGCCGTAATGATATCAACAGCTCCGAATACCTGCACAAAATCATCGGTATCGAATACAGCCCTGCTCCGCACTTCAACCTGGAAGAAGAACTCCAGCTGCAGCAGGCCATCACCAAACTGAACAAAGCCGGCCTGATCCAGTCCGCACACGATGTCAGCGAAGGTGGCCTGTTCATTACCATGATCGAAAGCGCTATGCCAAGAGGTCTGGGCTTTGAACTGCACCTGAACGATAAATTCCGTAAAGACGCCTACCTGTTCGGTGAAAGCCAAAGCCGTGTAGTGGTAACCATTAAACCGGAAGACAAAGAGAAGTTCGAAGCACTGATGCATGGCCTGGTAGACGCAACCGATGTTTCCGTACGTCACGAGAAACTGGGCGTTGTAACCGGCGATCATGTAAAAGTTGGCGGTGAAGACTGGGGTAAAGTACACGACTGGAAGCTGATCTATGATACTTCCGTAGAAGAACACCTGAAATAATCTGACAACAGATAAAATCTATAAAAAGGGAAAGGCGCGAATTTCGCGCCTTTCCCTTTTTTATTTGGAAGAAATATGCGTTAGAAGTTATACCGGAAGCCAAGGTTAAACCTGGCGCCGCTGCCTTTGATATAGGAATCTGTTCTCACTCTTGCCTGCGACATTACCGGGTAATAATCAGCATTCAACAGGTTATCGACACCCAGGCGGATAGAAGTGGCGGTATTGAAGCGGTAGGCAGTATACAGGTTCACCAGCGAGAAATCGCCCACCGGTCCGTTACCCAGGTCGTACTCTTTGGTAGCAGGATTGGGATCAAAGCGTTTACGTACCCCGGAGTAGATGTAATACACGCCCAGGTCCCATTGTTTAAGCGGGGAGTAATTTACATTGACCGTCATTTTATCCGGCGTGATGCGGGTAGTCGGCAACCAGGTTTTTCCGCCATTCACATCCTTTTTACCTTCCACATGTGTGTAAGCTGCACTGGCAGCCAGATTAGGCAGGAACTGATAACCGGCGGTGAGTTCAAAACCCTGCACTCTTTCCGGCGCTCTTTCCGGTACAGCCACGCCGTTGACGTCTTTGAGACTGGTACCCAGGCTGGAGGTGCTGATGAAGTAGGAACCGGCGGCATTAAACTTACCGATGTTGCTATTGAAACCCGCCTCATAGTTGTTGGTAATGATGGCTTTGGTTTCGATGGTATTGATGCTGGTAGCGCCGTTGCCGACAGCTTTGGCCAATCGCAGGGTACGGCCCAGGTCATACAGGGAGAAGCTCTGGGAATAGCTGACAAAAGGGTTGAAGGCAGGGAAACGGGTATAACGCAGCCCTGCATTAAATACCAGCGCTTCGTAAGGCAGGTTGCCGCCTTTGACGAATACCCCGCCGGCATAGTTACCGAATTTGATGGTAGTATAATCAGGGATATCCAGCCGGATGTTTTCGTAACGCAGACCGGCTTTTACCAGGAAGTCTCTGAAAAGGTATGTTTTCAGTTGTGCATAAGGCGCCAGGTTTTTCATATTCATCTCGGGAACAAAAGGACGGCCATCTGTCAGTGGCTGTGCGGTTTTGTCGTTCAGGATATCGATGCCCCAGGTAACATCGCCGTGGAGATTAGGATGAAAATTAAACAGCGTATTGAAATTCACGCGGGCGCCCATTTTTTTGGAGGCGATGGCGGAGTTGCCCGGCGGCGCGTAAAAGTCGGAATATTCAAATACCGTGTAGAAGTCCTGGTAGTAAAGATTTACATTGAGTGAAGTGTTCCGGAAGATATTGCTGCTGGTGAAATTCACATAGGCGTTGTGGTTATAGGGCGTACCTTGTTTATCTCCCGGACTGCTGCCTACTATGCCTATGATAGGCCTTTGTCCGAATTTGCCGCCGGAGTCAACGTAGGTGCTGTTCTGCATAGTACGGTAGTAGTTATACATCACTTCCAGGCGGTTGTGCTGATTGAAGTTATAGCCCAGTTTGGCAAACAGGTTTACGTTGTCGTTCTGGCTGAGTGATTGGAAAGGGGCAATAACCTGGCCTTTAGCATCTTTGTTGACGCCGGTTTGTTCGTAGGTACCGCTCACCACATAATCAAACTGGTTTAGCCGGCCGCTGAACTGTTGCGTGACACGTGCGCCGAGGCTGTTGGCGGTATTGGTCAGGGAGCCACCGGTGCTGATATCGGTACTCCCGCTAAAACGTTTATTGGGATTGGCTTTGATGGTGATAAAGTTGATAATGCCGCCATCGGCGCCGTTGCCATAGATTGCGGTAGATCCTTTGATGACTTCCACTCTTTCAATGACGGAAACATCGATGCTGCGCATGTCTTTGTCGCCGTTACGCAGCGGGGTGGATTGCGGAATACCGTCGATCATGATGAGCATACCGCGGCCGCGCAGGGTTTGGCCTTTATTGGTAGAAGTATTGGTGCCCAGTGTAAGACCGGGTACGTTCATACTCAGGAGTTGATTGATATCGGTGGTGATAGCGCTTTGTTCCCGTAGTTGTTTACCGTTGATAATGGTGATGGAAGAAGGGACGGTACCCAGCGTTTCCTTGTTACGGCTGGCGGTTACAACAATCTCGTTCAGTCCAACGTCCGACGGTTGTATGGTGAGTGCCAGCGTAGTTATGCTATCGGCAATAATAACCGGTTGTTCCAGGGTGGTGTAACCGATACCGGTAGCGATGAGTGTATAGCTGCCGGGTTTTATGTTATTGATACTGAAAGAGCCGTCGGAGCCGGAGAGCGCATGTTTTTGCGTGCCGGCCAGGTAGATACGGAGCATGGGTACCGCTGTTTTTGCCGTATCGCGAATGGTGCCGGTTAGTTTTTGTGCCGTTGTTTGTAGTGTAACCAGTAGTGTGATAGCACACAGTACCAGGTATTGTTTCATTTTCAAAGCTGATGTTTTTTAATAATGTATTTCCGGCGGTACCATATCAGGAAACCGGATATGGAAAGGATGCCGGGAGTAAGGCCCAGGAGGGTATATAGTATTTTAAGCGGAATACCGCCATAGTTGCCATAATGCAGGGGCGCCATGGCAGCATTGAATTTATCGCCCCAGGGGGCATCGGTGAAATTGACCGTTTTTTTCACCTGACCCTTCAGATCGAATTGTACAGAAGAGCTGTAGCGGCCCCAGATAGCCGGTTCGTGGGCATGGCCCAGCACGCGTATGGGATCGCCGGATTTTTTCGGCGGGCGGATACCCATCACTTCAAAGCCCGGGATTTGGGCGGCTGATTTTACCAGCAATGATTCATAGTCAATGCGAATGGGCGCGCCTGCTTCCGGAAAGGGGCCGGTTGTTTTCCGGTTATCCAGCACTTTCAATTGCATCATGAATCCGGTGAAGGCGATGAGCGTGTTGAACAATAAGGCCCATACCCCGATAATGCGGTGCAGGTTGCGCCAGCGGCGGGTACGGCTTTGCCATTCCAGTTTTAGCCGGAACGTGAGCACTTTCGCAATAGCTTTCCGGTATACCCATATACCGGTGAGTAGTGACAGGAATAGCAATACACTGGTGATTAGCATGATCCTGGCGCCTGTTTTCCCGCTTAACAGGGAAAAATGCAGGTATATCAGGAAACCGGAAAAATTGCCGGTGTTGGTATGTTGGTGAATGACTTCTCCGGTATAAGGGTTCAGGAAGATATACAGTTTATAGTCCGGTGCGTATTCTGCCCTGACGATGGTTGGTTCTTCCGGTGTTTGCGGCAGGCGGGAAAAGAAGAGGTAGGGGGTGCCGCCCCGCAGGGATTTACTGGCAGCTTGCAGCAGATCAAACAGCGGTTTGCGTTCGGTACCGGGCGTGATATGCCAGGTTTCGTGGTGCAGGGCTTCGTCTATTTCTTCGCTGAAAACCAGCAGGCTACCGGTGATGCTGGCAAACAGCAGCATGATGCCTACAACGAGGCCGGCTATACGGTGAACCGCAAAAATCTTCTTGTGCCAGTACTGTTTCAAGTTTTTTGTTAATTTTTTAACCTGCTTTGCCGGGTGACCGTTTACCGGGCGGGCACGAAAGTGCTATGTCCCGGCGGTTGATGGTGGTCAGTTATATGTTGTACCAGCTATTGAGCAGTGGTGGCTGCAAAGGTAGTGCTGTATTGCGGGAAGCATTTACGCAATCCGGAAAATTATTGCGCAAGAGACGAAAAAGCGGAAGATTCGGCGATTAGCTGATTTATTGTTGCAGTACAATACTTTAACAAGCTATTAACAAAATCCCACATTGGTGTTACATGATACTGGAAAAACTGCTCTACATTTGAATTGTAACAATGATACAGCGCTAAATCTAAAAAAGATTATTATATAAGATACTTGGAATCACTTGGTTATTCCAAATTCTATGAAGACCATATATTCTACCATGTCCTGATGAAAATTTAGTGAAATTTTACACCTAGTGAAAGAACGATTTGAGTAGGGCTGAGGAAACTCAGCCCTTTTGTTATTTTAGATGATCCTGTTTTTGAAGTAGTTTTGTTAACGAACTCATCAATATCTGTTTTTAACCCGGAAAATGGAGTCCCTATGCAATTTTATGTTCGCTTTACGGTTGTGAAAAGGTATGTACCCCTGGTGGTAAGGGCGTTGTGGCTTTTATTCGCAGTTGGTTTGATTGTTTCTATAACTGCTTTACTTATTGACAGTGTCAGGTTTCTCGGTATCTATGCCGGCGGCTGTTTTATGCTGGCTGCTGTGGTGCAGAATTTTTTCGATCGGTATAAGGAAATAGGAGCGTGTGCGTTGACTGATCAGGAGATTATTGTTGCTTCAGGCGCGGATACAACCAGGTATCAGCTTTCAACGATAACAGATCTCAAACTGTATTTTCGGGGGTATATGTGGATGGAGTTGGAACCAGTTCGCGTGCGTTCGGGGATGAAAGTGCCGGACTATAGTGACGGGGACAAGAGTGAGCTTGTATTCCGATACGAAGGGGAAGAAATCAGGATAGGGCTGATGTTTTATGAGCAACACCTTAGTGCGATGAATACACTTTTTGCGATATGGGAAGAGCAGGGTATATCATATGAGTTGTATGGGAGAAAGAGGATTGATGGAAAGCGGTTTAGCGTATAATCAACGTGATAATAAAAAAGCCTTCCTGCTAGCAGGAAGGCTTTTTATATAAAAAGCTGATAAATAGCTTATACCATTGGAATTTCTGCCACCTGGTAAACTTTCTCGTCGAGCTTGGCTTTGGTTTCGCTGAAAGCTTTCAGGGTCAGTTCGATATCTTCATCTGTGTGAGCAGCAGTTGGAATGAGGCGGTAGATGATCTGGCCTTTCGGGATAACGGGGTATACCACGATAGAGCAGAAGATGTTGTAGTTTTCGCGGAGGTCCAGGCACATAGCGGTGGCTTCCGGAATATCGCCCTGCAGGTAGATAGGCGTAACAGGGGAGTTGGTTTTACCGATGTTAAAACCGCGGGCTTTCAGGCCATTCTGCAGTTTATTCACATTTTCCCACAGTTTCGCTTTCATTTCCGGGTGTTTGCGCATCAGTTCCACTCTTTTCAGGTGGCCGATTACGATAGGCAGCGGAATAGATTTCGCGAAGATCTGGGAGCGCATATTATAACGCAGGTAGTTGATGATGGCTTTTTCGCCGCTGATGAAAGCGCCGATAGAAGCGCCGGATTTAGCGAAAGTATTGAACAGCAGATCGATTTTATCCTGAACACCTTGTTCTTCGCCGGTACCGGCGCCGGTTTTACCCATGGTACCGAAGCCGTGGGCGTCGTCTACCAGCAGGCGGAATTCAAATTTATCTTTCAGTGCAGCAATTTCTTTCAGTTTACCCTGATCGCCGGCCATACCGAATACGCCTTCCGTCACCACGAGGATACCGCCACCTTGTGCGTTAGCCAGTTCTGTTGCGCGTCTCAGTTGTTTTTCACAATCTTCGATATCGTTGTGTTTGAACACATAACGTTTACCGGGGTGGAGGCGTAAGCCGTCCAGGATACTGGCATGGCATTCCGCATCGTATACAATCACGTCCCTGCGGCCGCATATAGCGTCGATGGCGCTCATAATGCCCTGGTAGCCGTAGTTCAGCAAGGTGGTATCTTCTTTACCCATGTAGTCGGACAGTTCTCGCTCGAGCTGTTCGTGATAGTTGGTGTTACCGCTCATCATGCGGGCGCCCATCGGCGCGGCCAGGCCAAAGTCGGCAGCTGCCTTTGCATCGGTAGCCCGTACTTCCGGCAGATTGGCCAGCCCCAGGTAGTTGTTGAGGCTCCAAACTATCTTTTCATTGCCCCGGAATTTCATGCGGGGGCCTATTTCACCTTCCAGTTTAGGAAATGCGAAATAGCCATGGGCTCTGTCTGAATGCTCCCCAATGGGGCCCATGTGTTTCAGCAGTTTCTCGAAAATATCCATACGCTATATTATGTAATAGTTAAATGCTTTTATAAAAAGAGGACACAAAGGTATTAAAATATTGTGTTCCCTAAACTTCGATTACATTTGCCGGCGTCATTTTAATGCTTCTTTTGCTTAACGGGCTCTACCTGCAAAAATATATTTATCTTATAAAAAGTAATAATATCTAATGAAAAGGATTTACCTGCTTGGCTTTGCCCTGTTTATCGCCGCTTCAGGCCTTCAGGCACAAAAGGCCACTTCACCAAAACCATTCAATCATCTGGCGACAGCCAAAAACAGCAAAACAACTGCCAAACCGAAGCTGATCGTAGGTATGGTAGTAGACCAGATGCGCTGGGACTACCTGTACCGCTACAGCAACAGGTATGCTGCCGGAGGCTTTAAAAGACTGTTGCGGGAAGGATTTTCCTGCGAAAATACGCTGATCAACTATACACCCACCATCACCGCCTGTGGCCATACCTGCGTGTATACCGGCTCCGTACCGGCCGTACACGGCATTATCGGCAACACCTGGTACAGTCCTGAGATAGGACGTACCATGTACTGCGCGGAAGATACCACCATGAGCACCGTGGGCAGCAGCTCCGGCGCCGGTAAAATGAGTCCGCGTAATATGCTGGTGACCACCATCGGCGATGAACTGCGCCTGTCCAACCACTTCCAGAGTAAAGTAGTGGGCGTAGCCATCAAAGACCGCGGCGCCATCCTGCCTGCCGGCCATAGCGCCAACGCCGCTTATTGGTACGACGGCAGCACCGGTAACTGGGTAACCAGCTCTTACTATATGAACGAACTGCCAGCCTGGGCACAGCAGTTCAATAACGAAAAATGGCCGCAGCAGTATCTCGCGAAACCGTGGACCACTCTGTATCCGGCCGCGACTTATACCCTCAGTACGGCAGATGAAAAAGCCTATGAAGGAAAGTATAAAAACAGCACTACCGGTACTTCTTTCCCGCATGACCTGAGTGGTATTGCCAACAGCGCTATTTCCGCCTCTCCCTTCGGTAATACCATGACCCTGGAATTTGCCAAAAAGGCCATGGAAGCCTATAATATGGGTAAAGGCGCCGTAACCGACTTCCTCGCCATCAGCCTTTCTTCCACCGACTACGTAGGACACCAGTTTGGACCTAACTCCATCGAAGCAGAAGATACTTACCTGCGCCTGGACCATGACCTGGCTACTTTCTTCCAATACCTCGACGCTCACATCGGCAAAGGGCAGTACCTGTTTTTCATTACTGCGGATCATGGCGTTGCCCACGTGCCGGGCTTCCTGGAAGAAAACAAACTACCGGGCGGCACCTGGAGCGACCAGGCAGCCATGAAAGACCTGAATGATAAAATTGCTGCGAAATTTGGCGTAAAAGACGCCATCAAAGCGGTGGATAACTATCAGTTCTGGATGAACCATGATGCCATTGAAGCTTCCGGCAAAAACTACAACGATATTGAGCGGTTCATGATCACTACGCTGCAGAAATCTCCGGCTATTGCCAAAGTATTCCCGATCCGCGACCTGATGGTGACCGTATTACCGGAACCCATCCGCACTATGATGACCAACGGTTATAACACCAAAAGAAGCGGCGACATCCAGGTAGTGCTGGCTCCTGCCTACATCGATGGTGGCAAAACCGGTACTACACACGGTTTATGGTACCCTTACGACGCGCATATCCCGCTGGTATGGATGGGTTGGGGTGTACAGCCAGGTAAAACCAACCGTACTGTCGGTATGACCGATATTGCCCCTACACTCGCCGCCCTGCTGCAAATCCAGATGCCTAGCGGCAACGTTGGACAAGTGATCCAGGAGATTACTCATTAAAAGTTTATTCCTTATATTGCTTTGGAAAGTACGGATGGTCCTTTTGGCCATCCGTACTGCATAATTCTTTATGGTTATGGAGTTCAACTTGTTGCAATATGAGGTGGCGTCCCGGATCGCCACGATCACCCTGAACCGGCCCGATAAGCGGAATGCGCTGAATGGTCAGCTGGTAGCGGAGCTTAGGCAGGCATTTGTCCGGGCGAACGCAGATACAGCCGTGAAAGTGATTGTTTTGAAAGGCAATGGCGAGGCTTTCTGCGCGGGGGCTGACCTGGAATACCTGCAGCAGTTGCAGCAAAACACCTATGATGAAAACCTGGCTGATTCGCGGGAGCTGATGCTGCTTTTCCGGGAAATTTATCAGCTTGATAAAGTAGTGATAGCCCAGGTAGAAGGTCATGCAGTAGCCGGCGGTTGCGGTCTGGTAACGGTTTGCGACCTGAGTTATGCTGTACCTGAAGCGATGATGGGCTACACCGAAGTGAAAATTGGCTTTATTCCCGCGTTGGTAGCCGTTTTCCTGGTAAGGAAGATAGGAGAGGGAAGAGCCAGGGAGTTATTACTGACCGGCCGGTTGGTGACCGCTGAAAAAGCCGCCCATGATGGCCTGATTACCGCCGTTGTCTCTGCCGCGGAAATTCGCGGGCATGTGGCTAAAGTGGCTGCCAGTCTGTGTAACGACGCTTCCGCCAACTCCCTTAAAGTAACCAAAAAATTGATTGGCACAGTGTTGGACTTACCTATACAAGACGGGCTGGAGCATGCGGCGCAACTGAATGCTGCCACCCGGGGACATGAAGACTGTAAACGCGGGATAGCTGCGTTTCTGCAAAAAGAAAAGCTTGTATGGTAACCTGTACCAGCGATCAACCACTCACCAACACACCACGACTATGTCATACCGGTTGTTTTTAACATATTTTCTGCTGTGGATAACCAGCCCTATACTGGCACAACGCGTCGTTTCCGACGCCAAGATTGTTTATAAGATTGACCTGCCGCCTGAGGAAGCACAAAAAGATGCCATGCAGGAAGGAAGTACGCTGACCCAATATATGCGGGGGCAGTTGAGCAGGATAGATATGGATTTCAACATTGTTAAATATACTTACCTGATTAACAGCAAGGATGAGAGCATGACTACGCTGATAGACCAGCATGGTAACCGTTACCTGATCCGCGCCAGTAAAGAGCAATACGAAAAGGAGCTGAAGCAGTTTGAGAACGTACAGTTCAAAGATCAGGCTGAAACCCGGAAAATAGCTGGTTATAACTGTAAAAAAGCCCTGGGGGTTATGCCGGACGGGGCTACTTTCGAAGTGTATTATACGCCCGACCTGGTGCCCGAAAACAGGCAATATAACCGCCGTTTTGTGAATCTGAAGGGTATGCCCCTTGAATTCGAAATAGTGACGAAAACAGGCTCTAAAATGCGTGTAGTGGCTACCAAGGTAGAGTTGTTCCCCATCCCCGCCTCTTATTTTGACGTACCGAAGACAGGGTATAAGGTGGTGAGCCCGGAGGAAATGAAGCGGATGTAGCGCTAGCCGCCAACCCAAGGTAGCCCTGGCTCTTGGGCTACGACGTTTGTCTCTCGTAAACAATAGGAATCTTGCAAAAAAAGTATGGTGTTTCAAGTCCCCTGGTCTAAGATGGATACAATCCGTTAATAATTGAATTTTGAGTGCGAAGGGGCCTGAATAACATCGTAGCTTAGGGCTTCATGGCTTCAGCCCCGGGGAGAAATAAAAAGGCCTATCAATGCTGATAGGCCCCTATTTGTATTTGAAGAAACGTTAAAGTTATCCTTTCTTAAGCGGCAGAATGATCTGCAGTTTTTGAAAGTTCATGTTGCCTGGTGGCTGCTGTATAGGTTGTACAGTGTAAGGCACTACATAAGTCGTATTACCCTTGGTATAGGACATTACAGACTGAAAGTTGATCACATTGGTATTGGTGAACTTAAAGTTTGAATTGTAGCTGCCTGTAAACCGGTAGCCGGCATCCAGGGCGAGATTGGTTTTGGGCATGGCGGTATTCAACACAAAATGCGTGTTGTCGGTTTTCTTCGCCTTTTCTTTTTCATTATCGGAGGGCAACATGGAATTGTTGGCCAGCGCGCTTATAGCGAACAGAGCCATAGCTCCTGCTAAAAGACAGGACAATGAAAAGGTCTTTGATATGTTGATATGCGTTTTCATTGTAACACAAATATACGAACTTTTCTATCCTTTATATAACAAATTCTTAACGCAATTTACAACAAAATCTTAATAAAATGTTAAAAAAATTATAAACGGTATCTGGCGCTGCAATTTGGCGGATACATAAAAGTCTTATATTTACATTAATGAGTAAAGATTTTTCTTTTTTAAACGAGGATTTTGATGATCTGAGAGACTTGTTGCAGCAGTTTGAAAATCTGAGGGCGGGTAAATCTCACTCTTTTCTGGACGAGGACTCCTTTGAACAGATCATAGACTATTATGACGAGCAGGACGAAATGCCGATTGCATTGCAAGCCGCCGAAATAGCCATAGCGCAGTTCCCATATTCGTCAACCCTACTTCTCAAAAAGGCCAACTTACTGATAGAAACCAAAAAGTACAAAGAAGCCCTTAATTTACTGGATAAAGCCGCTTTACTGGACCGCAACGATATCAATCTGTATATCCTGCAGACCGACGTATACCTGGCACTGAACCAGCATCAGAAGGCCGCGGATGTACTGAATGAACAGATTGACCAGTTTGAAGGGGAGGATAAGACGGAGTTGTTGCTGGAACTGGCAGACGTATACGATGACTGGGAGGAATTCGAGAAAGTGTTCGACTGCCTGAAAATGGCGCTGGAACACGAGCCCAATAATGAGGAAGCGTTGCACAAGATCTGTTTCTGGACGGAGTTTACCGGTAGAAACGAAGAGAGTATCCGTTTGCATACACAGATCATTGATGAACATCCGTTCAACCACCTGGCCTGGTTTAACCTGGGTACGGCCTATCAGGGCCTGAAGCTGTATGAGAAAGCGATTGATGCTTACCAGTATGCCGTAGCCATCGACGAGAAATTTGACTACGCCTATCGTAACATGGGCGATGCCTATATCCGTTTACGTAAGTACGCCGATGCTATTGAGGTGTTGCAGAAACATCTTGAAATTGCCAAGCCGGAAGACGTGATTTATGAGGCGATCGGTCATTGTTATGAACGGCAACGTAAATATACCCAGGCCCGTTATTATTACCGGAAAGCTTCCCATCTGAGCCCCAGCGACGACAAATTGTATTACAAGATAGCCGTTGCCTACATGATGGAGGAAAACTGGGAGAATGCCGCCAAATCATTGCAGAGTGCCTTGAAAATAAACAAACAGAGTGCAGAATACAACATGAGCCTGGGCGAATGTTATCTGCAGCTGAGCCAGGAAAAAGAGGCCCTGCAGCATTTTGTGAATGCCGTCCGTATCCGCCCCAAGAGCGCCCAGCCCTGGCAGGAACTGGTGAAAGGGTTGTATGTGTTTGGTTTTCTGGAAGAAGCGATGGAACAACTGGCTGCCGCCGAAGAAAAAGCAGGCAGAAAACCGGTGTTCCAGTATTACCGTGCCGCTATTTTTATTGCCATGGGTAAAACGAAGGAAGGACTGTTGCACCTGGAAACCGCGCTGCAACAGGCACCCAAAATCCTGAAGAAGCTGGTGGAGCTGGATCCCGCGATTTTACAGCATGTGAGTGTGGTTGACCTGATCGCTCAATACCGCAGGAAACGTTAACCAATGTTATTTACTTTTAAAATAAAGTATAGTCTTCTTATTTTTGCGCCGGCTTTTTAAATTGTCATGGACATAAGCCATTGTATTTCCGGTTATTAAAATTGCAGCTACACTATCCCAACTTGCCAGGTGAGGTAAATAGTATGTGTTTTACTGACCAATAAGAAGATAAAAATATTTCAAATGAATTTTAATCTGACACAAATCCCGGAAAGGACGCAGAAACCCCGCACCCATGGGCTGACCATGGTGATGGACAAGGGGCTTAGTTTGGAAGAAGCAAGAAATTTTTTATCGGCGTCGGGACCTCATGTAGATATCCTGAAACTCGGCTTTGGTACTGCATTTGTCACGCCTAACCTGCGCGCAAAAATTGAGCTTTACCAGTCGGCTAACATTCCGGTATATTTTGGCGGTACTTTGTTTGAAGCATTTCTGATCCGTAATCAGTTTGATGAATATGTGAAACTGGTGAAAGATTTTGGTATTACTTACATGGAGGTGTCTGATGGTTCTATCATCATCCCGCATGCGGAAAAATGCGGTTACATCGAAAAACTGTCCAAAGTCGGACTGGTACTGAGTGAGGTAGGCTCCAAAGATGCGGAACATATTATCCCTCCCTATAAATGGATTGAATTAATGAGAGCGGAACTGTCTGCCGGCGCAACCTATGTGATCGCAGAAGCCCGCGAAAGCGGTAACGTAGGTATCTACCGCGGTACCGGCGAAGTACGCGAAGGCCTGGTACAGGAAATCCTGACCCAGATCCCGGCTGAAAAAATCATCTGGGAAGCACCTCAGAAAGCGCAACAGCTGTACTTCCTGGAACTGGTAGGGTGCAACGCTAACCTGGGTAACCTCGCTCCTAATGAGGTGATCTCCCTGGAAGCAATGCGTGTAGGCCTGAGAGGCGACACCTTCCACCTGTTTCTGGACAAGGAATAATTTCGTTAAAGAATAAGATATGGAGGGACCTGTTATGATAAATAACCAGGTCCCTTTTATTTTCCCTAAAAAACACTGCATGAAAACATACGGCCTTATTGGTTATCCATTGAGCCACTCTTTTTCCAAAGGGTTTTTTACCCGGAAATTTGAGACGGAAAATATTACCGGACATCAATACGAAACCTTCCCGATACCTGCTATCACGGAGTTGCCGGCACTGCTGGCCCAACATCCGGACCTGTGCGGACTGAATGTGACCATTCCGTACAAGGAACAGGTGATCCCTTACCTGGACGAACTCAGTGATGCCGCCGCCCAAATCGGCGCGGTCAACTGCATCCGTTTTAAAGACGGGAAAAAGAAAGGCTTTAATACTGATGTGATCGGGTTTCGGAACTCCCTGCAACCCTTGCTGCAACCGCATCATAACAAAGCCCTGGTACTGGGTACCGGCGGCGCTGCCAAAGCGGTGATGTATGCCCTGCAGGAGATGAATATCGCTTACACGGTTGCCAGCCGTACACCCGGTAATGGCGCCGTGGCCTACAGCTCCCTGGACCAGGCGGTGATGGAAGCACACACACTGATTATCAACACCACGCCGCTGGGGATGTATCCAAACGTGGAATCATGCCCGGAGATACCGTATGCTTTTATCAGTTCCCGTCACCTGTTGTATGACCTGGTGTACAATCCGGCGGAAACACTGTTTCTGCAAAAGGGCGCGGCGCAAGGCGCCGTCATCAAAAACGGGCATGAAATGCTGATCCTGCAAGCGGAAGCATCGTGGGATATATGGAACGCGTAGTGCTCGCAATGCATTCTAAGAGGGCAAAGAGCGCAAAGATTTTTTATGTAATATTTTTAAGAAAGCAAAGGAGCGAAGACCAACATTTGGTTTTCGCTCCTTTGCTTTCTTATATTCGCTTCAATAACCTTTGCGTTCTTTGCCCTCTTATAAATCTTTGCGAGACTACTCCGGTTTGATCATATAATACATACACGTTGTCACGAAATCGCGTACATAAGGAATCGCTGAAATAGCCTTCCATTGCTCGCGGGCGCTGACATTAAATTTGTATTTATAGATCGGGTTGATCAGGTAAAAACGACGTTGGGTAATTTTATAGCCCTGGCGTTTTACAATCCGTTCAAACCGTTCGATAGAAATACCGGTGGATTTCACGTCCATCAGTTCATTTACAATATCGTTTTCTTCGCCGAACATCTTTAATACGCCTTTGTAAATGGGCCTGGGCAACAGGTGGATATAAGGCACCATGCTCAGGAATTTGTTATGGCAAATTTGCTGATGTCCGCCATGCGGCATATACCAGGGCGGAAAACCGAAATATACCTGTCCGCGGGGAGTGAGCAGTTGTTTCAGGTGTCCTACAATTTTTTCCTGGTCGGGAATGTGTTCGATGGCATCTTTGAGGATGATCACGTCGAAAGAGTTCCTGAACTCACCCAGGAAATCAACATCATAAATATTTTTAGCGATCAGTTTCAGTTGTCCTGTCGTTTCATATTTCCCCAGAAAACTTCTCGCCAGTTCAATTCTGTCCGGCGACAGGTCTACGCCTACGCATTGGCAGCCTTTTTCCAGCAACGGGGTTAGTACGCCGCCTTCACCGCAGCCTACTTCCATCACCCGCAGGCCTTCCAGCTGAGGAAACTCCTGCTGGATAAACGTCATCACGTATTCACGCGAGTTGTCTACCTGTTGCTGATAACGGAGCGTTGCATTTTTATGGTGTTCTAATGACATGGTAGCAAAATTGCGTGAATTTATGCAAAAGCTTCAAGCTTTTAGTAGTTATTTGTTATAATATTTTGCTATATAACTCATGGTTATACAGGATATCGTTGGCTAAACGTGATTTAGCTATCTTTGCGAAATGCAAACAACCGACAAGACGCAATACCAGGAAGGAGCTGTAATACTGGTTAATAAACCGCTGACATGGACTTCCTTTGATGTAGTACGCAAAATAAGAAATTTAACCAAAGCCAAAATAGGTCATGCCGGCACTTTGGACCCGCTCGCCACCGGGCTGCTGATTTGCTGCACCGGTAAAATGACCAAAAAAATCAACGAATACCAGGCTCAGGAGAAAGAATATACCGGCACTTTTACCCTGGGAGCCACTACGCCCACTTTCGATAAAGAGTCGGAGCCTGAAAATTTCAAAGACATCAACGGTATCGACGAAGCTACCCTGAAAGCCGCTACGGAAGGCTTTTTAGGCGAGATCATGCAATTACCACCCATTCACTCGGCCATTAAACAAAACGGTAAACCTATTTATCTGCTGGCCAGGAAAGGAGTAGATGTCAAAGTGGAGCCTCGTAAAATCACTATCTCCGAATTTGAAATTACCAAAATAGAGCTGCCGGTAGTACATTTCCGGGTAGTATGCAGCACGGGAACGTATATACGTTCACTAGCCAACGATTATGGTGCTGTCCTGGGTTGCGGCGCTTATCTGAGCAGCTTATGCCGTACCCGCATTGGTGCTTTCAGGCTGGAAGAAGCCATTGACATGGAGACTTTCATTATCGCCAACAGTGCGCCTAAAACGGATAACCAATAGCGATATTCCAGATAATATTGTCTCTTCGCCATTTGCTGTTTTTCAGGTCCCACTCACTGAGATACCAGCCGTTTTTGTTATCGGTGTAATACGGTACTTTCAGCGGGATGCCCCAGTCGAGGCGGATCAGGAAGAAAGAGAAATCCAGCCGGAGGCCAACGCCGGTACCGATAGCCAGATCATGAAAGAGTTGATTGAACTGGAATTCAGAACCGGGCCTGGTAGAATCTTTTTTGATCATCCAGATATTACCCATATCCAGGAAGGTAGCGCCTTTGAGGTTGATTGTTCCGCCAAACATGCGTAGCAGATCGAACCGATATTCCACGTTGCCTTCCAGTTTCATATCTCCCGTTTGATCGGGGAATATTTTGGCACTGGAAGAGGTATCCTTGAAGGAACCCGGTCCCAGCGTGCGCAGGCGGAAAGCCCGGATGCTGTTGGGACCGCCGGAAGTGAATTGTCTTACATAAGGTAATACGGCAGAAGTGCTGTAAGGAATACCTACCCCGGCATATATCCTCGTCGCCAGGCCGCTATGGATACCCAATTTCCAGTAGTGGCGGTAATCGGCTTCCATCTTCACAAAATTTGAGATATTCACCTTTGTCAGCGATTCAATATTATCTTTTTTGCTGGTAGCCATATCCACCAGGCTGTTGATACCATTCAGCCACAGCCCCGATTCCTCAATGTTTGCCCGGAAATAGCTGTAGTGCCGGGGATGTAACAGATCGTTGTTACTATAAATGAAAGTGACATTTTCCCCGCCGATGAGCGCCGGTTCAAAGCTGCGTTTGAGATAAGGGTTGATATCTACGGTGCTGGCCTTAAAATCCGGGTTCAGGTTCACCCCTACATAGTTCAGTGTAAAAGGCTTTACAATCCAGCGTTTATAAATATTCTCGTTCCAGTCGTAGCCGTAGCTCAGATTGATACTGGTAATATCAAATTTGGATATACGGGACAGGTAGTTGGCGCCGAAAGTGAGCCTTGTTTTTACATTGGACCGGGCCGCCTGCCGGATGTTGAAAGGCAATGCAAAACGAGGCCAGGCAAGGCTTACCTCTCCGCCAAATTCCCTCGACTGCAGTATCCATTCCTGGGGAAGTCTCACCAGTTCAATACCGGTATTGAGGCTCATCGACAGCTGGGTGGCGGTTCTGCCCAGGTTGATATGCCGGTAGTTGAGGCTTACACCGGAACCTACCGTATAGTCGGAACTGTTACTCACCTCGAAGTTGACACCCAGTTCCTGCCTGCGGCGGGGTGTCAGGAAAAGATAAGCGTCCAGTGCCTGGGCGGTATCTTTGTTTTCCTTGTATTGCAGGGTGACGAACTGCCATACGCCGAGGTCGTACAGTTTATTTACTGTATTGTTATACTGCTGTATAGAATAAGTTTCTCCGGGCCGGAGCAGGATAGATTTGGATAACAGCTTAGGCCGCAGTATTTCCTGGTGTGAACGGATGGTAATGTATTTGCGTTTGTCTTCCTTCAGGCTGGAATCGTTGGGATTGGCATTGAGCGCAAAATCGGGATACGCGTATATTTTGCCGATATGGTAACGTTGCCAGCGAGCGTCGGTAGAATCTTCCGGATTTTTGATGCGTACTTCCACATCCATGGTGGGTTTTTCGCGGCCTTTGTTTTCGTTGAAGATATTCACAAATCCTTCGAAAGGATTGAGGGAGTTGCGGAACAATGCTTTGTTGAGGGTATCTACTTCAAATTCGATAGCATCGCGGCCAAACTTGTAGTAACCGGCATCGCGGATGACACGGGTGAGTCGTTCCCGTTCAGATGACAGTGTTGCCGATTTGTAGGCGACGCCTTTTTTCAGGAGAGACAGGTCCTGGTGGCTGTTTACCACGGCAAGGATATTGGAATCGGGCACTACGTAGGTAATTTTATCCAGTACGAAGTTGCGGCCGGTATTTACTTTATAGGTAACGCTGGTTTTATGTCTTTTTTCGCTGGCATCGGCTGATACGGTAGCATAGAAGAAGCCCTGGTTATGCAGGTAGCTGGTCATACGGGAGATAGATTCCTTTGTTTTAGCGGAATCGTATACTACCGGTGCTTCCATGTTTCTTTTGGAGAGTACCATATTCCAGAACCAGCTGGATTTTTTCTCATTATATTTTTGATTGTACAGCCAAACCTTGATACGGGTAGCCAGCAGCTTTTTATTGGGCTGCTGCGTCATCAGTGATTTGGATGACAGGGAGCTGCGGATATCCTGTTTTTCAGCGCTGAGGATTTCTCCTTTTACATCTACCGTACTGCTAACGTACAGGGTCTGGTCCTTCTGCAGGTATTTGGTGTTGGAACATGCGCCCAATGCCAGTATTGTAACCAGTAGCAGCAAATATCTCAGCAAGGAAATCTTAGAATTGGGTGGCGGCTGCATCACGGGCGAAAACGTTATGATATTTTAAATAGTAATACTGAACCCTACCTCCAGCAGCCTGTTTCTTGGCTGATTAAAAGAAATCGTGTAGGTTTGGCCCCATGTTGTCAAAGGCGCAAATTAAATATATTCAATCATTACAGCACAAAAAAAACCGTCAAAAATCCAGCCAGTATATTGCGGAGGGAGATAAGATCGTACAGGAACTGCTACAGGCGGGCATGCCCGTGAAAGCCGTCTATGCCACCCCGGCATGGCTGCTGCAGCACGGGGCGCTGCTGGACCGTTTGCCGGCCGATGCTGTAAAAGAAGTGGATCAAGCCGTACTGAAACAACTCTCGTCGCTCACTACGCCCAATAACGCCATGGCGCTGCTGGATATGCCTCCGGCAGATACCAGTTTTCCTCCGGCAGGCTCGGTGGTACTGGCACTGGAAGCCATCCAGGACCCAGGCAATATGGGGACGCTGATTCGTATAGCCGACTGGTTTGGTATCCGTCAGCTGATTGTATCACCGGATTGTGTGGACGTGTATAACCCCAAAACCATCCAGGCCACAATGGGCAGCATTGCCCGGGTACAAGTGAAGGAACTGGAGATCCCGGCATTGTTGCAGGGAAGCCTGCTGCCTTCTTTTGCAGCCACCCTGCATGGAAAGGACATAACCGGTTTTTCCACCATAAGGGAAGGTATTATCCTGATTGGTAACGAAGGCCGGGGACTGACAGATGAAGTGATAGCCCTGGCTACCCACAGGATCACCATCCCGCGCCTGGGAGGCGCAGAATCCCTGAACGCCGCCGTTGCCGCCGGTATTATCTGTGGCAGATTACTGATTTAATTTTATGTGAATGCCCCGCTATCTGTTTTTGTGTTTGTTGATACTATGCTTCGCCTGCCAACGTCCTGCACCGCGCCAGATAACACCCGCCTTTTATTACTGGAAACAGGCCTGGACCGGCAACGCCACCGAAATGCAATACCTGCGCGGACTACCAGCCAAACGCCTCTATCTGAAGATGTTTGATGCCGATGTAGACCCGGTCACCGGTAAGGCAATGCCCATCGCCATATTAAAGGAACAGACACCGCTGCCGGACAGCATAGACATTGTTCCCGTAGTATTTATCGTCAACGAGTTGTGGGAAAAGCCGGATACCGCATTGGCAGCCAACATCAACCGGCTACTGGAACAATTATGCCATCACATCCCCGCCAGCCGTATTCCTGAAATACAAATGGACTGCGACTGGACCCGCAGTTCCCGTGAGGCCTACTTCGCGTTTTTACAGCAGCTGCGGGAACAACCCTTTTTCCGTGGGCGCCAGCTTTCCGCCACCATCCGCATGCACCAGGTGAAGTTTGTGACCAGCAGCGGCGTACCACCGATAGACAAAGGTCTGCTGATGTGCTATAATATGGGCGATCTCCGCAAGCCTGGTGATCATAACTCCATCCTGGATGAAAACACCATGAAATCCTACATCGGAGACGACCGGGTATCGGCTTATCCTGTACCTTTGGATATCGCTTTACCGCTGTTTGATTGGACGGTGTTGTTCAAGGATGGCCGCTATAACGGTATCCTCCGCAGCATTGGCGATGCAGCCCTGCATGATACGGCCATGTTTGCCCCATCAGGCAAATACCTGTATACCGTACGGAAAGATAGCCTGGTAAACGGGTACCCGCTGAAAGCAGGTAATTTGTTACGCCGCGAAACCAGCGACCCTGCCACGCTGGAATCCGTTGCCCGCCTGGTGGCCCGGCAACGACAGGACTATAACCCCGTTGTTATTTTTTATCATTTGGATTCAGTAACGCTTCATAATTATCCGTTGGATGAACTACAAAAAATTTATCGTCTTTTTCATTAGCTTTTGTGCCGTACTGTTTGGCAATGTGATCTATACCCTGTCCTGCGGGCCGGAGGAAGATCCTTATGATTATTACATCTCTTTTTTTAATCCCTATCCCTCTGCACCGGGATATGAACCGTTTTATTATTCGGGACTGTCGCCTTTCTATGACGATGCCGCTTCTTCGGAGTATGATATCAATATCGGCGACTGGCAGCGGTTTACCGGTGATAAAGTAAAAGCAGCCGATATCCGGGAGTATGTTTACACGTACACCAAAGAGGAGATGTCTGCCGTAGCTACGCGTAGTACTGCTTCGCTGCCGGACAGTGTAAGTAAAAACACTTTCGCCCGTTTTCTGCAGGAAGACCGTAACCAGGAAGCCGCCCGTTACCTGCTCTTCGCCAAAACCTGCGAGCCTTTTGTGAGTCAGAGTGACCGATGGTCGGCCCCGGAACGGAATATACCGGCTATGACCGCCCTGGAAAAGGAAGCAGCTGAATTGTATGAGAAAACCAGTAATAAAGATATCCGTGACCGTTATGCTTTCCAGCAGGTGAGGTTGTTGCATTACAGTGGCCGCTATGAAGAGGCTGCTGCTACCTTCGATAAGTTGTTTAAGAAAGCGGGTTCTTCACTGCTGTATTATAAGTCTTTAGCGCTGAAAGCAGGCGCAGTGCAGCATATGGGCGATTCTGTACAGGGAGCCTACCTGTTTTCCCGTGTGTTTGATAAAGCGGTGCCGCTGCGGACCAGCTGTTACATCAGTATGCGATGGGGAAATGCCCCGGAAGAAGCGGTGTACAATCTTTGTAAAGACAATCGCGAAAAGGCTATGGTGGCCGCTATTTATGGCATGAGACCGGACGAACTGAACCTGGAACCACTGAAAAAAGTATATGCATTCGACCCTGCTTCTCCGGCCATGAACGTATTGCTGGGCCGTGAGATCAGTAAACTCGAATCCATGTTCCTCAATAAGGCGGTTTCCACTTCCACCGATTCTGCTTCTATGGCGGCTATTGTAAAGCTGTCGCCCGAACTGGCGTCGATGGTGAATGTTAAAATCCGCCCGATGATTGGCTGGATGAACAGCATCATCGATAAAGGGAAAGTAAAAGACCTGGCCTTCTGGCAGGTGAATTCCGCCTACCTTTCCTATATGTGCCGTGACTATGAGGTAGCACGGGCTATGCTGAATAAGGTTAACAGTAAAGAACCGGACATCCGCAATCAGTGGGAAGTAGTAAATATACTGCTCAATGTTAATGAACAAAAGAGCATCGACGCTGCGCTGGAAACCAAGCTGCTGGCTTCTTTCAAATGGCTGGATGAACAAATGGGCTCCACGCCTCCGCCTGATAAATGGTGGATGTCTGGCCGGGACCGGTTTTTCGCAAAAACCTACCGCAATCTGCTGGGTGCTATACTGGCGCCTAAATATCATCTGCAGGGCGATTATGTAAAAGAATCGTTGATCCGTGGCCGTTGTGACAGCCTGAAGGCCTATGATTATTTCCTTTCCGGCGCCTCTGCCGAAGACCAGATCTATGGCCAGATGAACAGCGCACAGCTATTACAGTTGCATAACTTCATGAAATCTACCGGCAAAACGCCTTATGAGTCTTACCTGGCTGGCTTTTTCCCGAAAGGAATTGATCTGGATGCAACCATTGGAGAAAGTTATGTGCGGGTACATGATTTCAAAAATGCTCAGCCCTGGTTTAAGAAGGCTAACAATCTGGCTGCTTCTTACCTGGTGTTTAAAGAGCTGTACCAGGATTTCGGTCCGGATACTGCGGAACGGGCTTTCTCTAAACCCATCACCCAATTGCAGTATGTAGACCGTATGCTGGCCTTACAGGAGAAGATGAAGGTAACACCTGTAGATGCGAAAGTATATTACGAGTATGCGACAGGGTTATTCAACATTACCTATTACGGCAGGACATGGAATTTTGTGCAGAAATACCGGCCGTCTACCACCTGGTATACTACAGCCTGCGAAAAAGATCCTTTTGAGAAACAATATTTTGGTTGTTATGCCGCAGAGGGTTATTACCTGAAAGCAGCGCAGGCAGCCACTGATCCGGAGTTCAGGGCTAAATGTTTCTTTATGGCCGCGCGTTGTTACCAGAAACATGTTACGCCGATGGAGGACAGTCAGAAATACTATGCGGCGTTGGTACGTAACCGTTACTTCCCTGTATTAAAAAGCAACTATTCCCAGACACGCCTTTACCAGGAGGTGTATGGTCAATGCAGTTATCTGCGTGACTTCGTGAAAAGCGCGAAGTAATAAAGTTATTTGAACTGAATGGCTTTCACCGGCGTGATTTTCCGGATGATAAGCGATGGAATCAGTAGTATCAGCAGGCAAACGACGAATGTGCCGAGATTGATCAGCACAACTTCCTGCCATTTGATGTCGATAGCGGCCACCGTCATGTAGTAGGACTCTTCCGGGAGTTTGAAAATGCCGGTGGCCTTTTGGAAAAATGCCAGTCCCAGCCCGAAGAAATCGCCGATCAGCACGCCCAGGAAGATGATATAACCGGCCTGGAATATAAATACCTTTTGGATTTTCCAGTCACGCATACCGAGGGCTTTGAGGATGCCGACCATATTGGTCCTTTCCAGTATCAATATCAGGATGGCGGTGATCATGTTGATCACAGCTACGATGGTCATGATGACAATGATAATGAGTTCATTCTGGTTTTGTAACTGCAGCCAGTCGAAGATATTGGGATAGATATCGCGGATGGTGCGGGTGAAGAGCTGATCGGGCAGTACGTTGTTATCAATGATACGGGCGATAGTGTCCATCAGGTGATAATCCTGGAGCATGATCTCATAACCGCCTATTTGTGCAGGTTCCCAGTCATTGAGACGGCGTATCAGGTTCAGGTCGCCGATCACATAGGTCTTATCATATTCTTCGATGCCTGTTTTAAAGATACCGGAGACCTGTAATTTCCGGGCGCGGGGTGCTAATCCGCCTCCCTGGATGAAGTAGATAATCACTTTATCATCTACCTTCAGTTGCAGTTCCTGTGCCATGTTGGTGGAAATCATGATTTCCGGGGCATAGCTGGTATCGTTAAAACGAGGGGGGCGGCCGGATTGCATAAAACGTTGCAACTGCGGCCAGTCGTAGCTTTTATCTATTCCTTTGAAAATGATGCCGTTTATTTCCTTTTCAGACTTGATGATGGCCGATTTGGTGGCATAAGGGTTAACAGATTTAACGCCAGGCACTCTTTTAATGCTGTCTATCAGCGTGAGGGTAGAAGTAAAGGGAATTTCTTCCGTCAGCGGGCCCGCATTGGGCTGGTATTGATTAACATGAAGATGTCCCCAGAAGCTGAAAATCTTATCCTGGATCACCTGCTGGAAACCATTGACCAGGGCCGTCGCCAGTATCATTACCGCCACGCTGATAGCAGTAGCTGCCACAGCGATGTTGATGATGAACTTTGAAAAAGAGGAGGCCTTGTTAAAAGCGATCCTTCTGGCAATAAAAGCAGATAATTCCATTGAACTGATTTCAGAAAGGCTGAACGATTAAGGCAAATGTAAATAACTAAATCTCTAAATAAGCAAATAATCGTAACTTAACTATAACCAAATAGCCAGTATGCGTACAGCAGCATTTCTTTTATGGGTAGTCCTGGCAGCAAGTCTGTTTACCGGCAGGGTGATGGCCCAGGTCAATGCCATTACACCGGACCATGTTTACTACAATAACATCAAATCCGTCAAATTTAACCAGCAGGGAGATCCGCTGAGTATGCCCATGTATACGATTGGTACCGGGGAAAAGCTGGAGCTGTCTTTTGATGACATGGACAACGATGTGAAAAACTATTATTATTCCTTCGTGCTTTGTAACGCCGATTGGACGCCGGCCCAGGTAAACCCGTTTGACTATATGCGTGGTTTTTCCGAAACCAGGATACTCAATTACAAGATGTCTGCCGTGGCTTTGCAGCGGTATACCCACTATAGCGTGCAATTGCCGGGTACCAACAGTTATCCGATCAAATCCGGCAACTACCTGCTGAAAGTGTACCTGGACAGTGATACGAGCCAGCTGGCTTTTACGCGCCGGCTATACGTAGTGGAGCAAAAGGCCGGTATTGCAGGCTTTATCCAGCAACCGGTAACGCCTAAACTTTTCCGTACGCACCAGAAAATTAATTTTGAGATCAATACCGGCTCCCTGAATATTCAGAACCCTTTTGATCAGATCAAGGTGGTGATCCTGCAGAACTATCGCTGGGACAATGCCATCACCAATCTGAAGCCGCAGTTTATCAATGGCAATGTGATCAAGTACAATGCGGAAATGGACTGTGTAATTCCTGCCGGCAAAGAGTTCCGCTGGCTGGACCTGCGGAGTTTCCGTTTGCAAACAGAAAGAGTACAACGATCAGAGTACCATGCCAACAGTACCGATGTTTTTGCGGTCACGGATTATGAGCGGGCAGATAAGATCTACCAGTTTATCAAGGATATCAATGGCAAGTATTACCTGGCCACGCTGGATAATTATGATCCTAATTTTGAAGGAGATTATGCCTCCGTACATTTTTCATATGCTGCCCCCGAACCGTATGCAGGTTATGATATGTATATTTTTGGTGAGATGACCGATTACGAATTGAACACCAACAGCCGGATGACCTACAATGCGGCCAGCCGCGCCTATGAAGGAACGTTGTTCCTGAAGCAGGGCTATTACAATTACATTTATGGCCTGGTGGATAAAACGGTACCCAACGGAAAATTCAATACCGACATGACAGAAGGCAACTGGTGGGAAACGGAGAATAACTACACGATCCTGCTGTATTTCCGGCCTTTAGGCGGGAGGGCGGATGAACTGGTGTCCAGTATTACATTGAATTCAATCCTGAACCGGAAGTAGATATTTGTACAATGATTAGTAAGACGTTTATTTTCCTGTTGGGGATTGTATTGGCGATGTTTTCAACTGTCGCTGCCCAAAAAAAAGGGGTGTACCATGCTCAGGGGAAATTTATTTGTGAAAAATGCGCTGTAAAGCAGGTGGCACTCGATAGCGGATACAGAAATTATGCTTTACGTTCATTACCAGACCCATACCAGGAAAACGCTGTGCTGTATGAGTGTCTGTCAAATAAACCCATCCTGGTTGTAAATAATAAAAGTGCTTTGGTGCAGGACGAATTGAGCGCGTTCAAAAAGATACCCTACCATAACACCGACCTGTTTTTTGATGATGTCAAAAAGATGGTAAAAGAGAAAACGCTATTTGATATTTTTCTTGTTAAGGCCATTGGAAGGCCGTCTTCCGTATCGGAAACGTCTGCTGGCCGGGATAAAATCAAGGTATGGGCCTATAGTAAATTGGGATTGACAGTTTACTTTTTAGACGGAGTGGCTATCAGGTACGACCGTCACGCGTAGCTAGTTATATAATGCAAAGAGCTGATGAAAATCTCATCAGCTCTTTTGCATTTTTAACAATAAAACACCTATTATATAACAACAAAACAATTCTAATTATGCGCCCACCGTTTGCCGCAGTTTCACAATGTTGGCGGCGCCTCGTTTGATGATAATACGGGTACCTCTTTCGTAAGTGAAATAGCGGTAGAACCAGTTGATGAATACCACCAGTTTATTCCGGAAACCGAGGAGGCTCATGAGGTGCACGATCATCCAAACGATCCATGCGAAATAGCCGCTGAGGCGCATATTGGCGAATTCTGCCACCGCCCTGTTACGTCCGATGGTGGCCATGCTGCCGAGATCTTTGTAATAGAAACCTTTCAGTGGTTTATTTTCCAGGGTGAGGCGGATGTTATGAGCCAGGTTTTTACCTTGTTGAATAGCTACCTGCGCCACCATGGGATATCCTTTCGGGAAACGCTGGTCGTTGGTCATTTGTGCGATATCTCCAATCGCATATATATTTTCATATCCTTTTACCTGGTTGAATTCATTGACCAGGATACGGCCATTAGGCAACAGAATGTCCTGTGGCAGCCCTTTCACCGGTACGCCTTTTACGCCGGCGGACCACAACAGGGACTGGGACTGGATAGTTTCGCCATTGCTCAGTGTAATAGTATGACCATCATATTCTTTTACGCCGGTATTGACCATCACCCTTACGCCCAGGTCCTGCAAGGCTTTCATGGTGCGCTGGGATGTTTTTTCACTGAAAGAAGCCAGTAGTTTCGGTCCTGCCTCAATCAGGTAAACATTCATCAGGGATTGGGGTAAATCGGGATAGTCTTTAGGCATGATATATTTCCGTAGTTCGGCGAAAGCGCCTGCCAGTTCCACACCGGTAGGACCGCCGCCCACCATCACGAAATTAAGTTTGGGTTTTATCTCTTCCGGATCTTTGATCAGCAGGCTTTCCTCGAATTGTTTCACCACATAATTTCTGATCTGCACCGCTTCTATCAGGGATTTCATGCCGATGGCGTTGTCTTCAATGGCTTTGTTACCGAAGAAGTTGGTATTGCTGCCGGTAGCGAAGACGAGATAGTCGTATCGTATTTCACCGATGCCTGTTTCCAGGATGTTTTCATTGCTTCTGATGCCCGTGACTTCCGCCATCCGGAAGACGAGGTTTTTCTGTTTTCTAAAGATGCCTCTCAGCGGGAAGGCGATGCTGTCTGGTTCCAGGCCGGCAGTAGATACCTGGTAAAGCAGCGGCTGAAAAAGGTGATAATTGTTTCTGTCGAGCAATACTACCTGTACCGGGGCGTGTTTCAGCTGCTTGGCCAGATTAATACCGCCAAATCCTCCTCCTACAATAACTACGCGCGGTTGAGCGGACTCCGGAATGTTAGGCTGGATCATAATTCATCTGTTTATTTATACTGCAATGTGTTGGATATGGCATGTTTCGTTATAACATACTGATACTGCTGCCAGTTCAAACGCTGTACCAGTGTTAATTTTTATCAAAGTTACGAAACTTTCAGAAAAAAATGAAAATAACTGTAATGAACATGATTATTGCTGATTTCGCTGATTAGCGGAGATCGGATGTGATTTTAATTTTGTTTGATAGAATTGGAGGGATATGAGGTGGATGAAAAAGGTACAATGAATGCAATTTTTTTGTAGGCAGGAACGAGTGAAATTGTTTACGGTGGCTGATCGATGGACTATTGTAATTGTTTTTCTGAATATATAAAATGCAAAAAGGATGACCGCTTCGGTCATCCTTTTTTTATGATCAAATATCCATTTCCGCTAATCAGCGAAATCAGCAGTAATCATGGCCATCAGCTGTTTAGGAACTGATTATATATCACCGCTGCCGCAATGGCGCCCGCAATAGGACCGGCGATGGGTACCCAGGCGTAGCCCCAGTCGCTGCCGCCTTTGCCACTGATAGGCAGGATGGCGTGCATAATACGGGGGCCCAGGTCTCTCGCAGGGTTGATGGCGTAGCCGGTGGGGCCGCCGAGGGAAAGGCCGATAGCGAGTACCACGAAGGCTACAGGCAGGGCATCAAGTGAACCGATGCCGGAAGCGGGTTTGGTAATATAAAAGACAGCCAGGATAAAAACGAGCGTGGCCACAAATTCGGTGAGGAAATTATAGCCGGGTGTTCGCAGAGCCGGGATAGTGCAGAATACGCCCAGTTTGCTGGCGGCATCATCGGTGGCGTCGAAATGTTTTTTGTAGCAGAGCCATACCAGGAATGCGCCGAGCATGGCGCCCAGCATCTGGGCGGCGATATAGGCGGGTACCTGTGCCCAGCTGAAAGAGCCTTTTATGGCGAGGGCAATGGTAACGGCAGGGTTGAGGTGGGCGCCGCTGTATTGTCCGGCGCAGAATACGCCTACGAATACGGCCATGGCCCATCCCATGGTAATAACGATCCAGCCGCCCTGGTTGCCTTTGGAGCGGTTGAGTACTACGTTGGCCACTACGCCGTCGCCCAGCGCAATGATAAAAGCAGTTCCGATAATTTCGGCTAAAAATGGTGACATAAGTGGAGTTTTTATGCTTCTTCTGTCCAGGCCTGGGCCGCTCTGATAGCGCGTTTCCAGTCCTTACAAAGTTGTTGGCGTTGTGTTGTTTCCATAGAAGGATCAAAGGTGGCGTCTACTTTCCATTGACGGGCAATGGATTCGATGCTGTCCCAGAACCCTACTGCCAGGCCGGCGAGGTAAGCGGCGCCCAGTGCGGTGGTTTCGGTGATATGCGGACGTACCACGCGAGCCTCCAGGAGGTCCGACTGGAACTGCATCAGCATATTATTGCTGGTAGCGCCGCCATCTACGCGCAATTCGCTGATAGGCATACCGGAGTCGGCTTCCATGGCTTTAAGCACATCCATGGTCTGAAAAGCGATACTATCCAGTGCGGCGCGGGCGATGTGAGCGGCGCTGCTGCCTCTGGTAATACCGACCATGGTGCCACGGGCGTGCTGGTTCCAGTAGGGAGCGCCTAAACCGGCGAAGGCGGGTACAAAATATACGCCGTCACTATGTGGTACGGTAGCGGCCAGTTTTTCCACATCGGCAGAGTGACGGATGATACCGAGGCCGTCGCGCAGCCACTGTACTACCGCGCCGCCGATGAAGATGCTGCCTTCCAGGGCGTAGGTGGTTTCCCCGTTGATTTGCCAGGCAACGGTGGTCAGCAGGTTATTTTGTGACGGAATGGGCTTGCTGCCGGTATTGAGCACCATAAAACAGCCGGTGCCATAAGTGTTTTTGAGCATACCGGGGGTGGTGCACATTTGTCCGAAGAGCGCTGCCTGCTGATCGCCGGCAATACCGGCAATGGGTATACGATAGGGGGTGAGGTTAGCTTCAGAGTAACCGTATACTTCGCTGGAAGGTTTTACTGCCGGTAACAGCGAAGCGGGTATATCGAAGAGGGAGAGCAGTTCTTCATCCCATTTCATATCGTGGATATTAAACAACAACGTGCGGGAAGCATTGCTCACATCGGTGATATGCAGCTGTCCGTTGGAGAAGTTCCAGGTGAGCCAGCTATCTACCGTGCCGAAAGCCAGTTCACCATTTTCTGCCTTTTGTCGTGCCCCCGGAACATTGTCCAGTATCCATTTGATTTTGGTGGCGGAGAAATAGGCATCTATACGCAGCCCTGTTTTGTCTTTGATCATTTGTTCCCGTCCTTCTTTGATAAGGCTGTCGCAGTAGGCTGCCGTGCGGCGATCCTGCCAAACAATAGCATGATGCACGGGTTTACCGGTTTTACGGTCCCAAACGATAGTGGTTTCACGTTGATTGGTAATACCGATAGCGGCGATATTATCACCGGAGATACGGGCTTTGAGCAATACTTCTGCTGCAACGCTGGCCTGTGAGGTCCATATTTCCATGGCATCGTGTTCCACCCATCCGGGTTGGGGGAATATCTGTTTAAATTCTTTTTGTGCAGTGGCTTTAATACTGCCATCATGGTCGAAGATGATGGCGCGGGAGCTGGTAGTGCCCTGGTCCAGGGCCAGAATGTATTTCCCCATCCGGTTACGTGGTTTTAGTGGTGAACTAATTTACAAAAAAAATCCCCGGCGCAAGAACTGCACCGGGGATACACCATCTAAAAAATATCTTGAAAATTACATTTTCTTGGCATCTTCCAGGAACTTGGCGAGACCGATATCCGTTAACGGATGTTTCAGCAGACCAAGAATGGAATCTAACGGGCAGGTACATACGTCGGCACCTACTTCCGCACATTTTACGATGTGGAGGGCGCTACGGATAGAAGCTGCCAGGATCTCCGTTTTGAAGCCCTGCAGGCTGTAGATCTGCGCAATTTGTGCAATCAGTTCTACACCATCCCAGTTGCTGTCATCGATACGACCGATAAAGGGAGATACGTAAGCGGCGCCTGCTTTTGCAGCCAGGATAGCCTGACCGGCAGAGAATACCAGCGTACAGTTGGTACGGATACCGTTTTCAGAAAACCATTTAATGGCTTTCACACCTTCTTTGATCATCGGTACTTTCACCACGATATTAGGGTGAATGGCAGCCAGTTTCTTACCTTCTTCCACGATAGATTTGAAATCGGTAGAGAATACTTCCGCACTCACATCACCATCTACGATTTCACAGATGTCTGCATAATGTTTCAGGATAGCTGCTTCACCTTTGATGCCTTCTTTGGCCATCAGGGACGGGTTAGTGGTTACACCATCCAGCACGCCGAGATCATGAGCTTCTCTTATCTGATCAAGATTAGCTGTATCGATAAAGAATTTCATACTATTAAGAATTAGTTTGTAAAGACTTGTTTTGTTTGCGGAGTGCACTGTCATTAGTGAAGAGGAGAGCAAATAGTAACCAGATGACTATTGACGAGCAACTAATGACCTTTAAAAAAAGAAAAAAGGCAAGTTACTTATATCGCACCGCTTCAACCACCTACCCTTGCTACATTCCTGTCCTGGGGGAGTTCAGCAGGAGCTGGTCGTATAAGACTTGCCGGTTGCAAAGGTAATGCAATCCGCTGAAAATCCAAATTTTGTAAAAGAAATCTAAAAAAAAATGTTGCGTATGCTTTCATAAGCCCCGATTTTCCGGTAAAAAAATCAATCAAATATGTATGTGCTTCCGTTTTTATATCTGATTTTTTTGTATCTTAATATCATCCTATTTCCCCGATAGCGGACTGATATGTGACTGCTGGTATCTTATTCCTTCATCCCAAAAATCACATCTTATGGACAACACCAATAGCGGTGCCATTTTCGCATTCATGCTTCCTTTCCTGTTATTTGGCCTGGCCTGCGCCGTTTTTTCCATTATCTGTATGTGGAAAGTATTCAGGAAGGCCGGTTTTGAAGGCTGGGAGAGCATTGTTCCCATTTACAGCACACTCATCATGCTGAAAATTATCGGTAAACCATGGTGGTGGCTGCTGTTGCTGCTGATTCCTTTTGTGAACATCGTGATCGCCATCATGATGCTGGACCTGCTCAGTAAAAGTTTTGGAAGAAGCACCGGCTTTACCATCGGCCTGATATTCCTCAACTTTATTTTTCTCGCTATCCTTGCATTTGACCGCACCATCGTATACCTGGGCCCGGCAGGCGATCCCAATGCTGCCCGTCCACAGGACGACATCGGTTCTATCGGTAAAAGTCTGCAATAAATCATCTCTATAAAAACAAAGGCCGGAACAGCATTTTGTTCCGGCCTTTGTGTATAAAATGAGCTTGCTTAGTTATCTTTTGTTGTGTAATAGTTGTAGTCGTTCAACACGGTTTCCAGGAAATGCGTATTGGGCAACCCGGATTCTATGTGTAACACTTCTTTGATACGATGGGCCACTTTGGCGGCCAGCACTTCATCGCCGGCTTTCAGTGCTTTGTCCAGCAGCTCTTTCACCTTGTTCATATCCCTGTCAGATAAACGCATAATCTGGGGAAACTGCGGCTGGTAGTCGGAGAGCGACATATCCCTGAAAATGGTTTCTTCAATACTGCCGGTATGTTTGGTACTGATCACAATGGTGCCGGCTACCAGGTCGCCCAGGCGCTGGCTATAAGGACTGCGCGACATCGTTACTATCGGAATAATCACTGGTATCAGGAAAGCCCCAAACAACAAAGGCGATTCTATCATCCTGAATAACCAACGGATCAGGTGTTGGCTTACAGTGGGTTGGTTCCCCGTAAGACTCACCACTTTCATATGCAGCAACTTTTTACCGGGCGTTTGGCCTCCCATCGCTATTTCCGCCACCAGGAAATATACGCTGACCGGTATTACCATCAGCAACATCACCACGATAATGGAAGCCGTATTATCCAGGTGAAGGTTGGAAACAGCTATCAGCACCATCACACAGTAGGCTGCCCTGATCAGAAAATCAATCACCCAGGCCAGAAAACGTCTTAGCACATCTTCTGTCTCAAATTCAAGGTCTATGTTAAAGGAAGTTGGTATTTTTATGTTGCTCATACTCAAATTTACATATTAGTTTATATATTGTTAAACGATTAGTATGTTTGCCCGATACTCCCCCCTAAAACTGTAGGTAGATATCCGGATTTAAAAGGGAATTAGACTCACTATGAGAGAATCGTTGTTTATCAAGAAAAATTTGCCCCGCTGGAAACAAATCCAGGAGGAGCCAACCGACGATCCCGATGAAACGGCGGAGCGGTTTGTGTCATTGCTGGATGATCTCTCCTATGCTAAAACATTTTACAGCTTTAGTAAAGTAACCCGTTATATCAATGGCCTGGCTGCCGGTATTTATCAGCGTATCTATCAGAACCGCAAAGAAGAGATAGGGCGTTTTCAGCTGTTCTTCCGGTACGAATTGCCGTTACTGTTCCGGCAATACCACCGCCTGTTGCTGTTTACACTATGTTTTTTCCTGCTGTTCTGCATTATCGGCGCTTTTTCATCGGCCCATGATCAAACTTTTGTGAGAGGTTTTTTGGGAGATGAATATGTGAATATGACGGAGAGAAATATTGCGAATAACGATCCCTTTGGCGTATATAAACAAGGCAATCCGCTACTGATGTTTTTACAGATCGCCTATAATAACATCCGGGTGGCGCTGACTTGTTTTGTAAGTGGTATTTTCCTGGGTATTGGTTCCCTGTATCTACTGCTGCACAACGGTATTATGCTGGGCGTATTCCAGTATATTTTTTTCTCTCACGGTTTAGGTTTTAAATCTATACTGGTGATATGGATACACGGTACCCTGGAGATCTCCAGCATTGTTATTTCCGGCTGCGCCGGGATCATACTGGGGAAAAGCATCTTGTTCCCGGGAACGCGCAAACGCCTGGACTCCCTGCGTAAAGGTGCAAAAGACGGGGTTAAAATCATGGTGACATTGATCCCCATTTTTCTGGTAGCGGCCTTCCTGGAAGGATTTGTAACCCGCTACACCGCTATGCCCTTGTGGCTGAGCCTTTTGATACTGGGTAGCTCACTGGCGTTTATGATAGGTTATTTCGTAGTATATCCTATCCGCCTGCACCGCAAAGGATATCGTTTAAGCGAAACCGGTAAAGTGTTGATCCCCCGTACCCCTTCAAAGCAGTAATATGATGAAAAGGATTTGCAGAAAATATGGCCAACGTTTGCTGCTGTTATGCCTGTTGTGTATGCCACTGCCGGGTTTCGCGCAAACCGTCATGACCGACGAATATGGCGAGGAAGTAGAGCTGCCGGCATTCGACAAACGTAAGGTACCAGACCATATAATCACTACCCTAAAGGCAGATAAAAGCATGCAATACCGCGACGAAGCGGAGAAAAGAGAAACGGCATCCCATAGAGATGGTTTTTACCGGTTTTTAAACTGGTTGTTTTCGCACCTCGGCGGGCTCGCCAAAATCGTGGTTATTATGCTGGTAGCAGGTATAGGCTACCTGTTGTATCGTTACATGCAACAAAACGGCATTAACATCTTCCGAAAACCAAAACTGATAGATGGCCTGGAAGAAATACAGGAAGAAGAGCTGCACAGTGCGAAAGAATACGAAGCGAAAATCCGTGCGGCGGTTATTGCCGGCGACATCAGGCAGGCTATCCGCTGGTGGTACCTCTATACGCTGTTTCAGTTAGCCAGCCATCAACTGATTACGCCCGGCCGGGAGAAAACCAACAACGATTACCTGCGTAGTATGCGGAGCACGCCTTACTATAAAACATTTTCCACCCTTACCCTGGAGTATGAATATATCTGGTATGGTGGATTTGATATCAGCGAAGACAGTTTCAAGGCCATGGACCGGCAGTTCAGGGATTTTAATAACCAATTAGGCAAAGTTTCGTGAAAAAAAGGACCACCTATATCATCATCGGCATCGTATTATTTGTCCTTGTTATGCTGTCAGCTGTCAGCAAAATGGGCGATCTGAATACAGAAAGGTTGTCCACCAAAATGGAAAACTCATCTTTTTCCAACCAGGATAAAAAGGCTGGTGGCGCCTATGTGGCTTTCAAAACATTGCCGGAACTGTTTGCCAGTCATGCTGTACAGGTGGTGACCAAACCATTTAACGCCACTTTTGAAAAGGAATCAGAACTGCGATTCCCCGGCAATAACTACATCCTGTTAGCGAATGAACTGTTTACTACCGAAAAGGATGTGGAGGCGATGATGGAATGTGTACGCCGCGGTAACTACCTGTTCCTGGCTGTTAACAAAATGGACCCGTTGCTGGCTAAGCAACTGCGTTTCAAAGTAGTGGAAGGCAGCGATTATCAACCAGGCGAACCTACCAAGGTACAACGTTACATCGATCCGCTGGTACCACTGGACACCGCTTACAACTACAGCGGGATGATTGCCGGCAGCTACTTCTCCCGTATAGACACCGCCTATACAACGGTGCTGGGAAATAACTACAAGGAAAAGCCGAATTTTATCCGCATACTTCACGGACGTGGTTGTTTTTTTATATCGCTGAACCCTTACACTTTCACGAACTATTTTCTGCTGGAAAAACAGAACATCGCAGCGCTGGAAACACAACTGTCCTATATGCCGGATGATGCCAGTAATGTATACTGGGATGATTTTTACAGTCACCAGAGCAGTGCGCAGTCCGGCGACTTCAGCGAATGGCAGGTGCTGATGCGTTATCCTGCTATGCGCTGGGCGTTGTGGCTGGCGGTTTTACTGCTATTGTTGTATGTGGTTTTTGAAGGGAAAAGAAGGCAACGTATTATCCCTGATAAACCGGCACTGGTCAACAATTCCCTGGAATTTGTAGATGCCATCGGGCAGTTGTATTATCAACAGCATAACAACTATAACCTGGCGCATAAAATGACACTGCACCTGTTAGAGTATATCCGTAACCGTTATTACCTGAATACGAATCATCTTAACACACAATTTGTAGAAACGTTATCCAAAAAGTCAGCTATGCCGGAGAGTGAAGTCCGCGAGCTGACTGACACCATCCATCGGATACAGCTGGCAGAACAGGTGAGCGATGAACAATTGCAACATTTTTACCAACGCATTCAACATTTTTATTTAAATACGAAATAATGGACATCAATACCTTTCAACCCAGGACTGATTTTACCACCCTGCATGAAGGCGTGGAAGCTATCAGAGCACAGATTGGTCAAGTAATTGTGGGACAGCACCAGATGGTAGATCTGCTGATAGCAGGCCTGCTCACACAGGGGCATGTACTGATTGAAGGGGTGCCGGGCGTGGCCAAAACACTGACCGCCAAATTACTGGCACAGTGTATCGACGCTGATTTCTCCAGGATACAGTTTACCCCCGATCTGATGCCCGCAGATGTACTGGGCACGGCTGTATTTAATCCGCAAACACGCGAATTTGAATACAAAAAAGGACCTATCTTCAGCAACCTGGTGCTGATAGATGAAATCAACCGTGCCCCGGCCAAAACACAGTCGGCGCTTTTTGAGGTGATGGAAGAAAGACAAATCACCAACGACGGTACTACCTATCAGCTGGACCGTCCGTTTATGGTGATCGCTACCCAGAACCCGATAGAACAGGAAGGAACTTACCGGCTGCCCGAAGCACAGCTGGACCGCTTCCTCTTTAAAATAGAAGTGAAATACCCCGACCTGAAAGAGGAGGTAGCCGTACTGCAAAACGTACAACGGTTGAACGGCGCTACAGATATGTCTGCCGTTATATCCAGGGTAGTTACCGCTACGCAGATCATCGAATTTCAGAACCTGGTACGCCAGGTAAGAATAGAAGAAAAACTGTTGCATTATATTGCCTCCATCATCCAGGAAACCCGTGTCAATGCCTCGTTGTACCTGGGTGCTTCACCACGTGCATCCATTGCCGTGATGAACTGCGCCAAAGCAATGGCGGCTATGCGTAACCGTGATTTTGTAGTGCCGGATGATATTGTGGAAATGCTCCCGCATGTGCTGCGTCATCGTATTATGCTCACACCGGAGAAAGAAATGGAAGGTATCCGTACCGACGATGTGATCGCCCAGATTCTCAAGATGATAGAGGTTCCCAGATAAGCAGATGAAATATGGCTTCAATCGTTAAAAAAAATTTGTATCAGCAGCTGTTCTTCAGCAATCGCCTGTACCTGGGACTAGGTATCAACATACTGTTGTTTATCATTGCCTTTTTTGTGCCGGTGCTGTACAATATTGCGCTTATGACTTTCGGCGTGCTGCTGGTACTGGTAGCACTCGATATGATATTGCTGGTATTGCGGCCGGCGAATATCCTGGAAGCGGCGCGTACTGCCAGTCCGCGTTTTAGTAATGGAGACGATAATGAAGTGGTGGTAACCTGTCATAACCGTTACCCTTTTCCGGTGTTTATAACGCTGATAGATGAATTGCCGTTCCAGTTCCAGGACCGCGATTTCTCCCTGAAGGCGAAGGTGGGAGCCGGAGAAACGTACACGTTCCGTTACCAGTTGCGGCCGGTGGAAAGAGGTGTATACGGGTTCGGTTATACGAATGTATTTGTGCAAAGTGCGTTGGGTATTGTGAACCGTCGTTTTGTTTTTAATACGGAGCAATCTATACAGGTGTATCCCAGCTTTCAGCAGCTGCGGCATTTTTCCCTGTATTCGTATATGAACCGGCTCAACGATATTGGGGTACATAAACGCCGGGTAATTGGTCATAGTATGGAGTTTGATCACATTAAACCTTATAGCAAGGGAGATGATGTGCGGATGCTTAACTGGAAAGCAACGGCCCGTTCCGGTGACCTGATGGTCAATAACTTCGTGGAGGAAAAATCACAGCAGGTGTATTGTGTGATTGATAAGGGACGTACCATGAAAATGCCTTTTGAAGGGTTGACCTTATTGGATTATGCTATCAATGCTTCCCTGGTGTTTAGTAATGTTGCGTTGAGCAAGGGCGATAAAGCCGGCCTGGTGGCGTTTAATGAAAGCACGGTGGAAGTATTGGCTGCCAGCAATAAAAAAGTGCAACTCAATAAGATACTGGAATCGTTGTATGCGCAGGAAACACAGTGGAAAGAAAGTGATTTTGAGGCGTTGAGTGTACAGTTGCGCAGCGCGTTATCCCAGCGTTCGCTGCTGATGTTGTTTACCAATTTTGAATCGATGTCCAGTTTGCAGCGGCAGTTACCTTTTATGCGGCGGCTGGCGAAATATCACCTGGTATTGGTCGTATTTTTTGAGAATACGGAGCTGAAGAAAATGACGGAGATGGAAGCGACTGATGTGGAGGAGATCTATAAGCAAACCATCGCGCAGAAGTTTGCTTATGATAAAAAGCTGATCGTGAAGGAGCTGGCTAAATATGGTATTATGTCGTTGCTGAGTACACCGGAGCAACTGACGTTGAATGTTGTCAACAAATACCTGGAGTTGAAAGCGCGAACACTGATTTAGTCTTAGTGGCGCCGGCCCCGGGGCCTGGGTTGTCCCGGTGGGGGCGGCAGTTCCGGGTCGGGCATTATTTTAACCGGTACTTCCGAGCGGATATACAGTTCCGGGTTAGGTTTGTACCATGCCTCTATGATGACTGCCTTTGCGGAGTCATTTTGCTCTACCAATACATCCTGTCCGATAACCGTGCCGGTGGAAGTCCGGAAACGAAGCTGCACGGTATCCAGCGGCAGCACGCGGCCGCTGCTGAATTTCCCTTCTACGTTCATGTAATAGCGAATGTTGCGTTTGATGCTGTCCGCATAGTGATTAAAACGCAAGCCTACCAGTCGGGGTAAGGTAATTGTGGCGGATAGTGGCTCTGTACTTTCTCCACTAACGGTAATGGTTATATGATAATGATCTTTCGCCAGTTGCTGCCGGTTGAAAGAGAGTATCCCATTTTGAATATTGCCATTGGAAGTGCTGACCTGTATTTTATTCCAGCGGATATTGCCCCGCAGCAGCCCGGTTGTTTGACGGGTGCTATTGTCGTTGTATACCAGTTCCACGCCAATGGGAACGCGGTCATACAGCTCCGCTACGGCGGTGCTGTCGTACCAGGCGTTGATACGTGTCACTTTCGCCTGCTGGGCATGTGCCAGCAGGGAAAGCAACAATGATATAGACAGTAGCAGGTGTTTTTTCAAAGTCCGGTTGTTTTATCGTACCGACATTTGTCTGGCTACGTATTTCCCGAGAATGTCAAACTCCAGGTTGACGAGGTGTCCCGGATGCATGAACTGTACGTTGGTAAAAGAAAACGTATATGGTATGATCGCGACTGAAAATTCTTTATCGGTGATATCGAATACGGTGAGGCTGATACCATTCATGCAGATGCTTCCTTTTTCCACGATCAGGCCTGCGTTGGCGGTGGGATAGCTGAAGCGGTATAACCAGCTGCCGTTCTGGTCTTCGCGGGCAACGCAGGTACCGGTGCCATCTACGTGACCTTGCACCAGGTGTCCGTCGATACGGCCGTTGAACACCATGGCTCTTTCCAGGTTAACCTTAGCGCCTGGTATGAGCAGCGACAGGTTTGTTTTCTGCAATGTTTCGGCCACGGCTACGGTTTCGTAGACATCGCCCTGTACGTTGGTAACGGTAAGGCATACACCGTTATGAGAAACACTTTGATCTACTTTCAGTTCACCGGCAATAGACGATTTGATATTGATAATAAGATTACCGGCGTCTTTGCGGGTGGATATAACTTCTCCTGTTGTTTCAATGATTCCTGTAAACATGTAGCGAATTTAAGAAAAAAACTATACCCTTGGTTTCCAGGGGATTTCTTCCACGCCCAGCTTGTGGCCGGTCCAGCGGCCCAATACGAAGAGGTAGTCGCTCAGGCGGTTGATATATTTAAGTACGAGCGGTTCCACGAACATACCATGTTCCTGCATGCCTACGCAGAGTCTTTCCGTGCGGCGGCATACGCAGCGGGCGATGTGGCAGGTAGATACGGCTACATGACCGCCGGGAAGCACAAAAAACTTCATGGGAGGCAGTTCCTCATTCATTTTGTCGATGCTGGTTTCCAGCAGCTGTATATCTGCTTCATGGAGGTCGGGTATCAGCAATTTGGTTTCCTTGTCGGGATCACAGGCCAGTGCGGCGCCGATGGTAAACAGGCGGTCCTGTATTTCCTTCAGCAGGGCTTTGGTATCCGGGTCTGCCATGTAATCGTTCACCAGTCCGATGTAGGAGTTGAGTTCATCGACGGTGCCGTAGGCATCTATGCGGAGGTCGCTTTTGGGTACTTTGGTACCGCCGATCAGGGATGTTTTGCCTTTATCGCCTGTTTTGGTGTATATCTTAAGGGCCATGTTTTTTTCTGCAAAATACGAATTACATGGCCGTCATGATTTGAGCAGGGCTTCTTTTTTCTCGTTGATCCTGTCAGACTCGATGACGCCGTCTCTCAGGCGGATGACTCTTCTGGCGTGATCGGCGATATCTTCCTCGTGTGTAACCAACACCACAGTATTACCGGAAGCATGGATAGCACCGAATATTTCCATGATTTCGACAGATGTTTTGGTATCGAGGTTACCGGTGGGCTCATCGGCGAGGATAAGGGCCGGGTCGTTAACGAGGGCGCGGGCAATGGCTACGCGCTGGCACTGGCCACCGGAGAGTTCGTTGGGTTTGTGTTTATAGCGGTCACCCAGTTTCACCTTTTCGAGCATCATCCGGGCTTTTTCTTCTCTTTCTTTTTTACCGACGCCGGCGTAGATGAGGGGTACCGCCACATTTTCCAGGGCGGTGAGGCGGGGCATGAGGTTGAACTGCTGGAAAACGAACCCGATTTCCTTGCCGCGAACGACGGCGAGGTCATTATCTTCCATTTTGCTCACGTCATGGCCGCTGAGGATGTATTTGCCGCTGGTGGGGGAGTCCAGGCAGCCCAGGATATTCATGAGGGTGGATTTGCCGGAGCCGGAAGGGCCCATCAACGCCACGTACTCATTTTTATAGATGTCCAGGGATACCCCCTTGAGTACCGGCAGCTCATTTTTACCTAAAAAATAGCTTTTTCTGATGTCTTCGAGGTGGATAACGGACTTTTGCATGTGGTTATTTCTTTATGACTTTCGGCACCTCGAAGTATTCCGGGGTAGCCGCAGGTGCGTTTTGAAGGCCTTCTTCCCGGGTGATACCGGTTTTAACGGCGTCTTCCCGGAAAACATTATAGTCGGCGGTAAGGTGCAACAACGGTTTTACATGGGTGGTATCCAGCTCATTCAGTTTCTCCACAAAGGTGATCATCCGCTGCAGGTCGCCACGGATGGCGGTTTTCTCCTGTTCGTTGAATTCCAGTCTGGCGAGATCAGCTAACTGTTGTACCAGGGCGTCGTTCACTTCCATAATCAAATTAAATCAAAAAATAATAAAATATAAACACCAAAAATGATGGTATCTCAAAAATAGGGATAAACGGACAGCTTTCAATTGCCTGCCATCGCCTTTTTCGGGATTTTACCGGATTTTTTTACAGATCGGTGGATAAGGGATTATTAAAAGCTAACAGCTATTCTTTAAATTGCGCCCTGTTATGGCTACAGAAAAAGAAATTGTGGTGAGTGGCATACGCCCCACCGGTTATTTGCATTTAGGCAATTATTTTGGCGCGATCCGTAATTATATCCGGATGCAGGAAGAGTTTAACTGCTACTTTTTTGTGGCAGACTGGCATTCGCTGACAACACATCCCAATCCGAAAGACCTGCAGGCCAATGTAATGCGGGTGCTGGCAGAAAATATCGCCTCCGGCCTGGACCCGGAAAAGGTGACCCTGTATGCACAAAGTCATGTACCGGAAATAGCAGAGTTATATCTGTTGATGAATATGCTCGCCTACAAAGGGGAGCTGGAAAGAGTTCCGACCTTTAAAGACAAGGTAAGATTGCAGCCGGAAAATGTGAATGCCGGTTTGTTGACCTACCCTGTGCTGATGAGCGTAGATATCCTCATTCAGCGTGCGGTGAAAGTGCCGGTAGGCAAGGACCAGGGACAACACCTGGAAATGGCGCGCAACTTCGCGCAGCGTTTTAACGAACGTTATGGAAATCTTTTTCCTGAACCGGAAGCGTTTAACTATGGCGATAACCTGGTGCGTATCCTGAGCCTGGATGGTAAAGGCGGTAAAATGAGCAAGAGCGAAAACGAAATGGCTACCATCTATCTGTCTGACAGCGATGAGCAAATCCGCCAGAAACTGAGGAAGGCTAAAACCGATAGCGGTGGCGTACCGGGTGAACCGATGCCTGAATCCGTGGCTAACCTGATTGAGATCATGAAACTGGTATCTACACCTGATACTGTTCAGTTTTATGTAGATGCCTTTAATGCAGGCAGTATCCGTTATGGTGATATGAAAACCCAGCTGGGTGAAGATATGGTGAAATTTATCAGCCCTATCCGCGAAAAAGCAGCAGCATTGCAGGCCGATCCTACTTATCTGCGTAAGATCATGAAAGAAGGTGCTGAAAAAGCCCGGGTAAATGCGGCACAAACTTTGCAACAGGCCAGAAACCTGATTGGTTTAAACTACTATTGAGAAACCGCTACTGTCAGCAATTTTCAGTATTCACGACCTTACATTTAGCATGGCAAAACAAAATAAAATCAAACATATCGCGATCGCCGGCAATATCGGCGCGGGTAAAACCACCCTCACCGAAATGCTCTGCCGCCACTACAAATGGCATCCGCAATATGAAGATGTTGAGCACAATCCCTATCTGAATGACTTCTATGAAGATATGCCCCGCTGGTCTTTTAACCTGCAGGTGTACTTTCTGAACGGCAGGCTGAAACAACTGCTGGAAATCCAGAACGGAAAAGAAACCGTGATACAGGACCGTACCATCTATGAAGATGCGCACATTTTTGCACCTAACCTGTATGAGATGGGACTGATGACCAAACGGGATTTTGACAACTATTTTAATTTCTTCCAGACGCTGAAAAGCATGGTGAAACCTCCCGATCTGCTGATTTACCTGCAGGCTTCCGTTCCTACGCTGGTAGCGCAAATCCAGAAGAGAGGCAGAGAGTATGAGGAAAATATCCGGCTCGACTATCTCAAACGGCTAAACGAATATTACAATAACTGGATTGAGAAATACGAAGAAGGACCATTGCTGGTGATTGATATCGACAAAAATAAATTTCCGGAGAGCGATGAAGACCTCGGAGAAATTATTTCGAAGATAGACTCCCAGCTGTACGGACTTTTTTAATCCCTTCCGCAATAGCTTATTCAGCCCCGTTTGGCAACAGCCGGACGGGGTTTTGTTTTTTATAGAAAAAATTTTCCCGCGTTAAGAAGTAATTAACATTCTTCATTTTTCCGCGTCGTATGTTTGTGCTGTACGAGAAATGTTTGTTAAAACCCCGCTATGAAACCATTGTTATTGACCATTGTTAGTGTGTCATCCTTTCTGATGACGTATGCCCAGCCTTTATGGATGCCAACCGGGAAAGATCCTGCCAGCGGCAGTTATAGCCGTCGTTTTCAGAACGTGGCTTCCGCGGCCTGGCAACCGGCCGGCTTATCCTGCCTGCATACATTTACGGCAGGTGTTTATGCTGAACAAAGATTTCTGTTAAAGGAAGTTCCGCTCTATCAGTTGATGGCAGCTATTCCTGCTGGTATCGGCGCTTTCGGTCTGCAGCTGGCGCGTATGGGCAGCAGCGCTTATTACCGGCAGGCACTGGGTGCTGCTTATGGTATGCCGCTGGGAAGAAAAATCGGGTTGGGACTGGGAGGAACTTATACCAGTGAGGTGCTGCCGGGGTATCGCAGCGGTTATGGAATGACCATCACGGGCGGATTATTATGGCATGCCGATGAACAATGGCATACCGGTTTCCGCATCTGCCATTCCAGCCCGGGAACTACTGAGTATAGCGCTGGTATTGGTTTTGAAGCCTCTGCTGCTTTTTTGCTCACTGCCGAAACAGGAAAAGCCGCCAATGAAACCGCGTGGGTGAAGGCAACGGCCAGCTACCGGATTGCCCCGTCGCTGGCGTTGCAATGGGGAATTGCCACTTGTGCGCCCTTTCAGCATGCCGGTATCACCATTCGTTGGCATTCGCTGCAGATCATGTTCGCAGCCGGCTTTCACCCGCAATTGGGCATTACCCCTTCAACCACTATCATATGGCAGCGGGATGGTGCAGAATAACCGGTGTGCTGTTACTGCTGTGTGGTAGCTGGGAGAAGGCGGCCGCCAGGCAGGAACCACTATTGCCCGCTGTCCTGGAAAATGCGCTGGAGAACGAAACCGCAGCTACCGACGCCACCTCAGAGGATGATGAAGACTGGCAGCAGCTGGAAGACTTTATGCGGCATAAAATACAGCTTAATACGGCGGATGAAGCCACGTTGCAGTCGTTAGGCGTGCTGACAGACATACAGGTACAGTCGTTCCTTACTTACCGGCGCCTGCTGGGAAACCTGGTTAGTATCTACGAATTACAGGCCGTGCCGGGGTTTGAGCCGGAACTGATACGGCAGCTGCTGCCTTACGTAAAAGTGGGCAATGACCTGATGCCGCATTATAACATGCATGATTACCTGCATAAAGGGGGACACTCGTTACTGTTGCGCTACGGACGGCAACTGGAAAAGGCACGTGGTTACCTGGGCAGCGGTACCGCGCCGCCAGCTTACCAGGGCAGCCCGGATAAACTGTTGTTGCGTTACCGTTACAGTTTTCCGCGGTACATCAGTTGGGGCATTACCATGGAAAAAGACCCTGGTGAGCCATGGGGAGGGTTTCCCAGGCAACATGGGTTTGACTATTACAGCGCGCATGTATTTGTGCACAATATAGGCGCATTGAAAACCATTGCACTGGGTGATTACACGGTGAACCTGGGACAGGGATTGCTACAGTGGCAGGCACAGGCCTACGGAAAAGGAGCGGCACCCATGCTGGTAAAACGGCAAGGTGATATCCTGCGGCCGCATACCTCGGCAGGAGAAAATGATTTTTTTCGTGGCGCGGCCGCCACCTGGGCGCAACGGGCCTGGCAGGCGACGGCGTTTGTATCTTTTCGCCGGCTGGATGGAACCGTGACGGCAGGGGATAGCCTGGAAGATAATACTGCCACGGCTTTGCAGCGTTCCGGATATCATCGTACGGTGGCGGAACTGCTTCGTAAAGGAACGGTGCAGCAGTGGAGCGGTGGTGGCAATGTCCGCTACCAGCGAAGGCGTTGGCAACTGGGCGCCAATATGGTAACGCACCGGTTATCACCGTCGCTGCAAAAGGAACTAAAGCCCTATAATCAGTTTGAGTTTATGGGTACACAGTTAACCGCCGCCAGCATGGACTATGCGGCCTACTGGCAAAATGTACATTTCTTCGGGGAGGCCGCTGCCAGCGATAACGGTAAACCGGCCTTTGTGCAGGGTGCTTTGGCGAGTGTAACACCAGCTGTGGATGTGTCGATGATATACCGCTACTACGACAAAGCTTACCAGTCCTTTTATGCCAAAGGTTTTGGTGATGGCTACCGGACAGTCAATGAACAGGGATGGTATACCGGTATCAGCCTGTTACTCAGTCCCCGCTGGAAGATGGAAGGGTATGCTGATTTTTTTCATTTCCCCTGGTTGAAATATCGTGCAGACGCACCTTCGGAAGGGCACGATTTTTCTTTGCAGGCGATTTATACGCCTAATAAACGGCAGCGGTGGTTAGCACGCGTAAGTAGTGCTACCCACGCGGAGAACAGTAAGTTACCGGGCAATGCGCTGAAAGTTTTAACGGATATAACTTTGATGCATGTACGAATACAGGGGGAAATCGCCTATGGCCGTAGCTGGCAGGTCAAAGGAAGAGCGGAATACAGCAGGTATCAGGCTGCCGCCGGTAATGAAACAGGATGGATGTGCTATGTGGAAACAGCCTGGCGCCCGCAGGGATGGCCGTTGACCCTGGATGTAAGGCTGGCGCGTTTTGGTACCGGAGGATATAATTCACGGATATACGCTTATGAACGCAGCGTGTTATATGACAACGCCGTATCGATGTTTTATGGTAATGGTTGGCAATACTACCTAAACGCGAAATGGAAGGCCGGCCGCCATTTGTCTTGCTGGTTGAGGGTAAACCAAGCTATTTACCCTGGTAAACAGGTACCTGGTACATCCATGGAAACCGTGACAGGTAGTACGAAGACGCGTGTCCAGCTTCAATTGCTGCGAACATGGTAAGATTACATAGTGTCAATGTTATTTTTTATGTTGATAAATTATTGAATATTAACAAATTATGATCTTTGCGTATCATGCTGTTAAAAAAATGTTAAGTACAAAAGGAGACAGAAAGGTTTTTTTTTATAACTTGGGGATGTTCAACCAAAATCTAAATCCTAAAAAATCATCGACCAATGAGCCGCTTTTATCTTTAGAAAAGCTGTGCACTTTAGCAGTGATTGTTGCTAACCTGCTGTCCTAATTTTGTTTGCTTGTGACTTTATTGAAAGTGGTTTTTGCTGTTGCTCTACAAGTTTACTTAATGTCGAACTAAGAATATTGATGCCGATAGTGGTGTATATAGTTATGCTGTATATGCCTGGGTTTAAGACAACGATATAATATGACGGACGGGTGTCCGCTTTCTTTTTCAACCAAAATTTGAATCTTTTTATGAAAAAGGTGTTACTCCTTTTTGCCATGCCCATGGCAATTGTCAGCCTCTCCTACGCCCAGGAACGGCATGTGACAGGTACCGTAAAGGGCAGCGACGGAAGCCCCGTGCTCATGGCTACCATACAAATTAAAGGCACAACTACCGGAACTACTACAGACAAACAGGGAAATTTCAGCCTCACGGTTAAAGACGCCAAAGCGGTATTGGTAGTGAGAAGCGTGGGATTTCTGCCCCGTGAGGTGGTGGTGGGCGATAACACTACTTTAAATATCACCTTGCCGGTAGACACCAAAGCCTTGCAGGAAGTAGTGGTAACTGCATTAGGTATCCGCCAGGATAAAAAAGCAATAGGTTATGCCGCCCAGGATGTAAAGGGCGATGAATTAGTCAGGACAGCTCCTTCCAACCCTCTTAGTTCCCTTTCCGGTAAAGTGGCCGGCGCCAGTATTGTTACTGCTTCGGGTACTCCCGGCGCACCGGTGAGAGTACAGCTCCGCGGTGCTACTACGATCCTCGGTAGCAACCAACCCTTATTCGTTATTGATGGTTTACCGGTAGATAATACGGAGTCCAATACAGAAAGTGATGGCGCAGGTACTGCCGGCGTATTACAGTCTAACAGGATGATTGACATCAACCCGGATGACGTGGAAAATATTACCATTCTGAAAGGTCCTGCAGCCGCGGCTTTATACGGTAGCCAGGCATCCAACGGTGCGGTGATCATCACCACTAAAAAGGGAAAAAGAAATCCCGATGGCCGGTCTTTCAATGTGTCTTACGGCATTACAGTGAACTTCGATAAAGTAAGCCAGTTACCAGAAAGGCAAAACAAATATGCTCAGGGATATGATGAGCTGCTTCATCCCGGTGACCCCGGAGGCCCTAAAGCTTACTCCTTCGGTCCGGCTATCGATACGCTGGTATTTGATGGTAAACCATACTTATGGGACAAAAACGGTATGCTGGTGGGTAGAAGCCAAAATCCAGGCGGTAAACCGGCTATCGCTTATGATCCCTATAAGTTTTTCCAGACAGGCCTTGGTACTCAGCATAATCTGGCTATCAGCGGAGGAACCCCCAACCTGGGGTACCGTGTATCGGCTTCCCTCTATAATCAGAAAGGTATGATCCCGCTGACTGATTTTAAAAAGAACACCATCTCTTTCTCCACAGATTATAAGTTTACTGATAAATTCAGCGTGTTCACCACCATGAACTATGTTAACTCAGGTGGTAAACGCGCTCAGCAAGGTAGTAACCTGAGTGGTATCATGCTGGGCCTCCTGAGAACAACGCCCACCTTTGATAACTCCAACGGCGTGACTGATCCTACCGATCCATCCGCCTATATCCTTGGTGATAATAGCGGCGACCAGCGCAGTTATCGTGGCAGAGGTATCTATGACAACCCTTACTGGACGGTTAACATGAACCCTTACCGTGATAATGTACAACGTTTCTTTGGTACAGTTGGCGGTGTGTATAAACCTTTTGAATGGTTGAGCATCACAGAAAGATTTGGCGGCGATTACTCCCTCGATAACCGTAAACAGGTTTATTCCAAAGGCTCTGGTGGTTTTCCTGATGGCCAATATTTTGAAGATCAGTTGAGCACTATGGTGATCAACAACGACCTGTTTGCTACGTTTACCAAAAAATCGGGTAAGTTCGATTACTCTTTCCTGGTAGGTCAAAACGTTTACGACTATACGACCAAATACATGCACACGCAGGGGGATGGTTTGAGTGGTAATAACTTCCAGGGAGTTACGAACACGGGTGTGTATAATATCAGTATCTCCAACTCCCAACAACGCAGAGTGGCTTTTTATGGCAAAGCCAATGTTGCCTTCAGTAATTATTTGTTTCTTGAGCTGACTGGCCGTTATGAAGGTAACAGTACCTTACCGGTGAAGAACCAATTTTTCTTCTATCCTTCCGCCAGCCTGGGTTATGTATTTACAGAGGGGCTGAATATCAAAAGCAATATACTGTCCTACGGTAAGATCAGGGCCGCCTTTTCCAGCGTGGGCCGCGGTCTCGACGCTTACAGCCTGCTCACTTACTATAACAGAACTGCTCCCGGAGACGGCTGGACAAATGGTATCAAATTTCCTTACAATGGACTGGTAGGATATTCCACGAGTTCAACATTGGGTAATCCCAACCTGACAGCAGAAAAAACCACCCAGTTTGAAACAGGCGCCGAATTACGCTTTTTTGACAACAGGGTTACACTGGATTACACTTATTACACTGGTAAAAGTAAAGATCTCCTGAACCGTGTAAACGTAGCGCCCAGCAGTGGTTACGGCAATGCCTTTCTGAACGCCGCTTCCATGCAAAATCATGGCCATGAGGTGACATTGGGCGTTACCCCGGTCCGCAACAAAAACCTTGAGTGGAACCTTACTTTTAACTACGCACAGAACAGGAACAAAGTACTGGCATTGGCTGAAGGTATTGACCGGTTCGACTTCAACGGTTTCACCGGTATTTTCGTTTCGGCTATCGTAGGCAAACAATATGGTTCCCTGTATGGTACCGGTTATGTGAAAGATGCGCAGGGCCGTCTGGTGATTAATGACGATCCAAACGATCAAACCGGTTATGGTTATCCGATTATTTACGATCCACTGCAATACCTGGGCGATGTAAACCCCAAATGGTCCGGATCTGTTGCCAATTCCTTCAACTACAAAGGCATTATCCTGAGCTTTATGATTGAGACCAAACAAGGTCAGAGTATGTGGAATGGTACCTGGGGCGCCATGACAAACTTTGGTACCAGCGCCAATACATTGGAAAGAGGTACCTCAAAAGTATTTGAAGGTGTGAAAGGCCATATGGACGGTAGCAACAACTTAGTATCCAAAGGTGAAAAAAATGATATCTCCGCCCCGTTGAATGCTGACTACTACTCTGGTGTAGGCAGCGGGTTTGTGGTAAATGAACCCTTCATCCAGGACGGTAGCTGGGTAAGGCTGCGTGAAATATCTGTCGGCTACAGACTCTCCGGCGCCAAAATTTTCAAAAAACAAAAACCCTGGTTTAATGCAGTAACGGTAACGGCTATAGGAAGAAATCTCTGGTTGCATACCAAATACACTGGCGTAGATCCGGAAACCAGTTTGTTTGGTACACAGGAAGCACAAGGGTTTGATTATTTCAACAACCCTGGTTCCAAAACCTATGGTTTTAGTGCAAAATTTGAGTTCTAATTGAAAAATCGTAAAACAGAAGTTATGACTATTCTCAATAAAACACTGGTGAGTGCGGGTTTGGCAGCCCTACTTGCTTTGGGATCCGGCTGTAAAAAATATCTGGATGTTAACGAAAACCGCGATAGTCCCCTGGATGCTCCGCCGGCGGCAATCCTGACAGGCGCACAGGTAACTACCGGCTTTGTTTTGGGAGGTGCTGATGTGGCGTTGACCGCTAGCCTCCTCACCAACCAGGTAGATGGCACCAGCCAACAATTTAAAAACTATCAGCTATACCAGATTGTAGCTGATAACCTGACCAATTGCTGGGGTAGCATCTATCAGGGCGTGCTGAATGACCTGGTGGAGTTGCGCAAAAAGTCAGATGCTCAAAAATGGTATTTCTTTAGCGGCGCCAGTAAAATAATGACCGCCTATGTATTGGGTGCCACCACTGATCTTTGGGGTGATATACCTTATAGCGACGGCTTTAAGGGATTGGATTTTAAATTCCAGGCTAAATATGATAAGCAGGAAGATATCTATAAAGCCATAGATGGCCTGTTAACTGCCGGCATCGCCGATCTGCAGCAGCCGCAACTGGGCCTTATGCCCGGGGATAATGATGTGATGTATAGCGGAAGTACTAAGCTTTGGATCAAATTTGCCAATTCCTACCGGCTGCGTACCCTGATCCATCTTACCAAAAAAGATCCTGCTGGTTACGCGCAGAAAGTGATTGATGCGGCGGGGGCGGCAGGAGGTATCATTACCAAGCCGGAGGAAATAGCACAGATTTATTTCCTCGCCGACCCTACCAGGGCTAATCCCATTCAACAGTTCAATGACCAGCGTCCCGGCTATGTTACTTATGGTGAGTCTGCCATGTTTGAAGCGATGAATGCATTGGGAGATCCGCGGGTAGATCCTTATCTGGGAGGCGCCTACGATTCTAAAAATTCTCCGGTGTACCTGATAACTGACTATGAAGTAAATTTTATCCTGGCAGAAGCCCATGCCCGCCTGGGACACGATGCAGACGCTCAAAAGTATTATGAAGCAGGGGTACTGGGCTCTTTTGCTTCTGTGAAAACTGATCCGGGTGATTATCTGACCAAACCGGAGGTGAAATACAATCCGAATGCCAGTGCGGAAGATAAGCTAAAGCTGATTATGACGCAGAAGTATTACGCCATGTATCTGCAGGCGGAAAACTTCACCGATTGGCGCCGTACAGGGTACCCTGTATTGACCTCCAAGAATCCTGGCAAGGAAATTCCCAGGCGTTATCCTTATCCGCAGTCGGAACTTTCCTATAACAAAAGCAATGTGCCTACCGGTATTTCCCTCACCTCTAAAATGTGGTGGGACCAGTAAAAACACCATTTAACCCCTTTCTATAAAAAAAGAGGGCTCATTTGAGCCCTCTTTTTCTATTTTTGTAGGGCTAAATCATACAGATATGGAAAATCAGCACGAAGAACAGAGTCAGCTTAACATCGAGTTAAATGAAGAGATTGCAGAAGGACAATATGCTAACCTCGCTATCATCACCCATTCGAATGCCGAATTTGTAGTGGATTTTGTTAATGTGATGCCCGGCCTGCCAAAGGCTAAGGTCAAATCCCGCATCATTCTCACTCCCCAGCACGCCAAGCGCTTCATGAAAGCCTTACAGGATAATATCAAGAAGTATGAGTCTGTTCATGGTACTATCCAGGACCAGGAACCGGTTTCCGTACCCATGAATTTTGGTGGTCCCACTGCTCAAGCCTGATTTTACCATGGAACATATTTATTCTTATCATCATCTGACGGAGTTTACCCGGGAAGTTTTTATTCGGATGGGTTGCTCTCACGATCACGCCATGCTTGCCAGCGAAGTGCTGGTAGCAGCTGATTTGCGCGGAATAGACTCTCATGGCGTAGCCCGGTTGTCCGGCTATGTACGTTTGTGGGAAGCCAAAAGAATCAATGCCCGCCCGAATATCCGCATTGTGCATGAAACGCCCAGTACGGCCGTAGTAGACGGCGATGCAGGCTTGGGGCTGGTAGTAGCGCCGTTCGCCATGGAAGTAGCCATGCAGAAAGCCGCTGTTGCGGGTACGGGTTGGGTAAGCGTGAAAAACTCCAATCACTTTGGTATCGCTGGTTATCACGCCATGAAAGCGCTGGACCAGGATATGATCGGGATGGCGATGACCAACGCCAGCCCGCTGGTAGCGCCCACTTTCGCCAAAGAGCGCATGTTGGGTACCAACCCGATTGCAGTGGCTATCCCCGCAAAGGAACAACCGCCTTTCGTGGCTGATTTCGCTACTACAACGGCTGCCAACGGTAAACTGGAAATTTTACAGCGTAAGAACCAGGAAGCCCCTTATGGCTGGATCCAGGATAAAGATGGCAACCCCAGCACCAACCCTCATGAGCTCAAGGATGGCGGGGCATTGCTGCCTTTAGGCGGCGACCGTGACCATGGAAGTCATAAAGGGTATTGTTTGGGAGCAATAGTTGATATATTTTCGGCCGTTCTTTCCGGGGCTAATTATGGACCATGGGCGCCTCCCTTTGTGAGCTTCCTGCCCCTGGCGCCGGATCCGGTAGGAGAGGGACTGGGACATTTCTTCGGAGCCATGCGGGTAGATGCTTTCCGTCCGGCCGATGAGTTTAAGTCCCATATGGACACCTGGATCAATCGCTTCAGGGCTGCCGTGCCGGTAGAAGGAAAACAGGTGCTCATACCCGGTGATCCCGAAAGGGAAATGCAATACCAGCGGCTGCAAAACGGTATCCCCGTATTGGCGCCGGTAGTGAAAGATATGCAGGAGGTAGCTGCTAAATTCAATTTGAATTTTTAAATTTCAATCATTTATATAAACAGCCGGAAAACCCGCCAGTAGGCTATCTTCCGGCATCAGGCAAAAACAATATATTCAGATGAAAGTGTTAAAATTTGGTGGAACCTCCGTGGGAAAACCAGAGCGCATGCATTCAGTAGCGCAACTGATCACTGCAGATAATGATCAGAAAATTGTGGTACTGTCTGCCCTGTCAGGCACCACAAACGCACTCGTGGAAATCAGCCAGTCATTGTCGGAAGGCAAAAAGGCACAGGCGAAGCAGCAGATAGACAAGCTGGAAAGCCACTACAGGACCTTTTGCGATCAGCTGGTGAAGCAGGAGGCTGGCCGTGCCAGCGCGAAAGCCATCATTGATGAACACTTCGAATTTCTGAACATCATCCTGAAGATATCTTTTAACGAAGCCTTGAATAAAGATATCCTCGCACAGGGTGAGTTATTGTCTACACGCCTGTTCTGCGTATCCCTGGAAGAAGCCGGCATTTCCGCCGTATTACTGCCGGCGCTGGATTTCATGAGCATCGACGAATACGAAGAACCGGAAATCCCTAAAATCAAAATCAAACTGGGTAACCTCATCAGCCAGCATAAAGGCGAAAAATTATTCATCACCCAGGGGTATATCTGCCGTAATGCAAGAGGCGAAGTAGATAACCTGAAACGCGGTGGCAGCGATTATTCCGCTTCCCTGATCGGTGCTGCTATCCAGGCCGATGAAATCCAGATCTGGACAGACATCGACGGTATGCACAACAACGATCCGCGGGTGGTGAAAAAAACCTTCCCGATCGAACAATTGTCTTTCGATGAAGCTGCCGAGCTGGCCTACTTTGGTGCTAAAATTCTGCACCCTGCCTCTATCTGGCCTGCCCAGCATTTTAATATCCCGGTAAAGCTGCTCAACACCATGCAGCCTGAAGCCAAAGGCACTATCATCACTGAACTGCCGAATGGTAACGGCGCTAAAGCTATTGCTGCCAAAGATGGTATCATCGCTATCAAGATCAAATCCAGCCGCATGCTGCTGGCCTACGGTTTCCTCCGGAAAATATTTGAAGTGTTTGAAAAATACCGCACCCCGATCGATATGATCACCACTTCCGAAGTGGCGGTATCACTCACGATCGACAGCGAAGCGCACCTGGACCAGATCCTGAAGGAACTGCAGCCGTTCGGTACCGTGGAACTGGATCACCATCAAACCATCGTTTCCATCGTAGGTAATGAGGTGGCTGCTACGCCTTCCATTATCACCAAATTGTTTGATGCCATGGAAGGTATTCCTTTACGGATGATCTCCTACGGCGGCAGCAGGCATAATATTTCCATCCTGGTGAATGGCCAGTTCAAGGAAAAAACACTGCAGGTGCTGAACAAAGGACTGTTCGGTTTAGAGTAGTTATTAACAATCTCTGCATAAAAAAGGGCGATATCCAACCGGTATCGCCCTTTTTATAGGTTATACTTTTCTGAGTCGTTGATCAAATACAAAAGGCTGCGTATCGGAGATGGTAATGCGGGCAGCATCCGGATGCAGGGGATTGATGAGATAGTTGTGTTCTTCCGCAATTACAACGGAAGGAATACGGAGCACGGCATATCGGGCGGTATCTATCCACTCGTCGCCTACGCTTTGCAGGGCGGGAAATGGCGCCAGCGATTGCCAGCCGGAAGGAAGATCTTTTTTAGTCAGCACTTTAACGGCAATATCGTCTGGGATCTGAATGGTAGCAATGCAAAAATCCTGGATGATATTTTTTAGCGGTATGTGTACCAGTACCTCGAGGGCAGAGAGTGCCCTGCTGCCGGCAGTATAAACGATCGCATGACCAGGACTGTTCCACCGGCCGCCGTACAAACGGGCACCGGTGCCGGTGAGGTCATTGATGTAGGCACATTTGCTGATCCTGTAAACATCCATGATAGTTAGGCGAATATTCCGTGTTCGATACGTCCCAATTCATCTTCAATCAGCTGGAAGCCGAAAGTAGTATCTAACAGGGAAATGGGGAGTTGATAGTTAAAGGCAGGAAGCGGGGTGCGCATCCACTCTTTGAAGTTTTCCAGGTTACCGAAAACTTCGGTACCCCGCTGGTATAGCTGGGAGAGGAGAATGGCCCGTTCAGACGTGTCTGCGGAAAGTTTCGCGTCGTCTGCGTACCGTTGCAGGGTTCTTTCTGAAATATGCAGTATCTGCGCTAGTTCAGCCAAAGAAAAAGAAAGCTGACGGCTCAGATTGACCAGGGCTCTTTTCAGTACGCCACTACGCGATAGCTGAATAAAATCAAAATAACCACTGCCCGGAACATAGGCTGCTCCGGGATGTTCGACAATCATCAAGGTATTTTCCTGCACCTGGTACTTTTTTGCATGTTTCATAAACCCGACATTTGACACAAAAATACAACAATTTGTCGTAATTACCGGAATTGTTTGTCTTCAAAATACCCAATCTTCTTCATCTGACTGATTTCCAGGGTGATAACATTGTATTCTGACATGACTTTTCCCTGCAAAATATAAAAACCGTTTTTCTGAAAGGGGTATTGACGCAGGCTGTCGGGGAAATGGATAGTATCGATAAACCGTCCTTCCCGGTCGAGGAAAGTGCCGAAACACATGGGCTCGCCTTTGGCGGTACGCATGGCTTTCGTAGTAACAAGGTATCCCAACGTGGTGATAACCTGGTGGAGATGTTGGGGAAACTCACGGGCAGGGATATACGCTGATTGATCGTGTGCCAGTACTTCAAAGGGAGAAGCCAGTGGAAACCCCAGCAGGTCTATCTCATCAAAAGCATCTTCATGCTGATGATAAGCCAGTTCCGGCAGCTGGCAATTCACCGGTGCGGCGGAAAATAATGGCAGGTTATGCACACCGGCGGTGCTTTGCCGGGTCAACAGGCTGCTTTTCCATAACAGCTGTTTTTTTGTTTGGCCGGTAAAATGAAAACAGCCGATACGAATCAGTAACTCCAGTTGTTCTGCACCGGGAGCGATCCGGCTACAGAAATCGTCCAGGTGCAGGTAGGGGCCGCACTGCCGGCGTTCCTCCAGGATTCTCTCCGCCAGCGCCTGTTCCAGCCCTTCTACATGGATCAGGCCTACATATACATCCTGCTCTTTGATATTGGTAGGATAGTCGCTGTTATTGATACAGGGGGGATGAATAGTGACCCCGGTTTTTTTCAGCTCCCGGAAATACAATTCCCGGTTGTAGAAACCGCCGAAGTTGTTGATCACCGCTACCATAAATTCCGCCGGGAAATAAGTTTTCAGGTAAAGGCTTTGATAACTTTCTACCGCGAAACTGGCGGAGTGGGCTTTGGAAAAGGAGAAATGGGCAAAGCTGGCAATCTGTCGCCATACTTCTGCCGATACCTCATGCGGACGGCCCAGTTGTGCGCAGTTGGTAAAAAAGCGTTCCTGTATTTTTTCAAAATCTTTTGTCCCCCGGTATTTACCGGCCATAGCGCGCCGCAGGGAATCTGCATCGGCCAGTTCCATGTTGGCATATTCGTGGGCTACCCTGATTACATCTTCCTGATATACCATAATACCAAAGGTGTCTCCCAGTAATTCCCGGATAATAGGATGTAAATAAACAACACTGGCAGGATTACGGTAACTATGGATGTACTGTTTCATCATCCCGGATTGCGCCACGCCCGGCCGGATGATGGAACTGGCGGCTACCAGTGTGTGGTAATTGTCGCATTCCAGTTTTTGCAGCAGCTGCCGCATTGCGGGAGATTCGATATAGAAACAGCCAATAGTATTCACTTTTTTCAGGTTCTCCCTGACTTTCTCATCCACCATAAAGGATTTTACATCATGTATGTCGATGTCTGTCTGTTTGTTTTTGCGGATGATGTCGATTGTATCGCGGATATGTCCCAGGCCACGCTGACTAAGGATATCAAACTTATACAGGCCGATGCGCTCTGCCTGCCACATATCCAGTTGCGCCGTGCTGAAACCTTTGGGCGGCAGATGGGTAGTGCAATACTGATGAATGGGCGCATCACTGATCAGGATGCCGCCGGCATGGATACTGAGGTGATTGGGGAAAGATTTTTCCTGGTCCATCAATTTGCTGAAACGCTGGATCTTGCGCTGGATATCATCTTCATTCAGTTGTATGTTGAAACCATTTTCCAGTATCCGGTCGATTTCTTTTTTAGGAAGACCATAGACTTTGCCCATTTCCCGGATGATGGCATTGGTTTGGAAAGTGGTGACAGTGCCCAGCAGTGCCGTGTGGCTGTCACCGTATTTATCGAATACATACCGGATGATTGCGTCCCGGTCGCGCCATGAAAAATCGATATCAAAATCCGGAGGAGTAGTGCGGTAGGGATTAAGAAAACGTTCAAAGAACAGGTTCAGTTCTATCGGGTCTACATCTGTGATCCTGAGGCAGTAAGCGATGATGGAATTGGCGCCGCTGCCGCGTCCTACATAGAAAAACTGCCGTTCCCGGGCATAACGAATGATATCCCAGGTAATCAGGAAATAGGCTTCAAATTCCAGCTGGGCCACGATCGCCAGTTCTTTTTCGATACGGCGGGCAGCTTCCGGATTGTCTTTTCCATAGCGGTATTCCATGCCTTCATAAGCCAGTTGCCGCAACAGTTGCCGGTCTTCTTCCACGCTACCTGAAAAACATTTCCGGTTACGGGGTGTTTCCAGTTCCATTTCCACTTCGCAGGTTTCCAGGATGCGGAGGGTATTTTCCACGATATGCGGGTATAGTTCAAAGTGTTCCACCATTTTAGCCGGATGGATAAACTGATCGTGGACAGTGCCGGTGGTATGCGGTTCCAGCCGGGAGATCAGGATATTCTGGTCGATGGCGCGCAATACGCGGTGCAGTTCAAAATGCTCCTTGTCCTGGAACGTTACCGGATGCATGATCACCAGTTGATGGCGGATGCTGACAGTATCTACCCGGAAGAGTTTATTAAGATCGCGGGGTTTGACGCCCAGTAGTTCATGGGCTTGCAGGCTGGCCGGAGGAACGGCGCCCCAGGCATAGATAGCCCAGGTACCGGGAAGGGCAGGGGCCCTGTCGGGAAATGGTTGATCGCGGCGCAGTTGATCGGAGAGAAAACGGTTGATATGGTACCAGCCTTCCTGGTTGCGGGCCAGCAGCAGGTATTTTAAATCTGACTGGTTACGGCATTCCACGCCCAGTACCGGTTTTATGAGATGTTTCCGGCATAGTTCCACAAATTGCCAGGCATCGGAAGTGATGTTGATATTGGTGAGGGCCAGTGTGGTGATGCCCAGCTGTGCGGCTTTCTGTACCAGCATTTCGGCTGGCATGGTGCCATAGCGCAGGCTGAAGAATGTTTTGCAGTTCAGGTACATGTTATCCTTTGTAATACGGCATGATATCTTTTTTCGGTGCGGACTGTTTGCGTTTGTCCGGCGGCACTACGTTGGTGCCTTTCAGGAGGGTGTCCCATCCGAAGCGGTTTTTGATCTGATCGATGGCCTGGTAGAGGGCAATCATTTCCTGGCTGTCATCGAACAGGCTGATCTGGTGGTTGCCTTGTACGAGATGGCTGAAACGCACGCCTATCAGGCGTACCAGCAGGCGGCGGTCGTACAGTTTTTTGAACAGGTCTTTTACTTTTTCCAGCAGTACATGATCGGAGCAGCTATAGGGGATCGTCATTTGTTTGGTGACCGTTTCAAAGTCGGAATACCGGATTTTAACGGTGATGCAGCCTGTCAGCTTATTTTGTTGCCGTAGTTCAAACGCGATTTTTTCGGTCATCCGTACCAGTTCCGCGTGCAGGAATGCCAGGTCGATGGTGTCTGCCGGGAAGGTACTTTCTGTGGAGATGGATTTTTGTTCATAGTAGGGTACTACCGGGGAGTCGTCGATGCCGTTGGCTTTCCGCCAGAGGGAGATACCGTTTTTTCCCATCCAGGCTTCCAGCAGGGAAGGGGGGACTTCGCTGAGTGTTTTCACGGTTTCCACCCCGCGGCGCCGTAGTTGGGCCGCTGTTTCCTTGCCTACCATCGGTATTTTCTCAACCGGCATCGGGGCGAGGAAATTTTTTTCATCTCCGAACAGAATTTCCAGTTGACCGTTGGGTTTCGCTTCATCGGTAGCTACTTTGGAGACGAGTTTGTTGGAGGCCAGTCCGAACGATATCGGCAGACCGGATTCTTTGATGATGGCTTTGCGTAGTTCTGTGGTCCATTTGAGGGAACCAAAGAATTTATCCATGCCGGAGAGGTCGAGGTAAAACTCATCGATAGAGGATTTCTCATACAGCGGGGCTTTATCAGCGATGATGCTGGTTACTTCCCGGGATTTTTCGCTGTAGCGGTCCATATCGCCGCTGCGGACGATAGCATGGGGGCATAGGCGCAGGGCGGTTTTCATAGGCATAGCGGAGTGGATGCCGAAGCGTCGTGCTTCGTAGCTGCAGGCGGCTACCACGGCGCGGTCGCTGCTGCCGCCTATCAGTAAGGGTTTGCCTTTCAGCTGGCTATCCTGCAGGCATTCCACGGACACAAAAAAACAATCCAGGTCAAAATGAGCGATAGCCCGCTGTTGTAACGTAATCATGCTGCGCTGTTTTAAAGTGTAGTGGATGACGGGCGAAAGCATATACCGCTCCCGGAAGCGTCCACTGCGTTCCGGAAGCGATAATCGGATGGCAGGCCGGGCGAAGGGTCGGCACGGATAGTGATCAGCAGGGCCTGCCAGCCGTCATCACTCGATCTGTTGCAAAAGTACTAAATTATTTAGTTTTGCTAAAATTATTAGTATTTATTTCTGCAAATATTTTATTCCCGGGTTCAATTTTCCTAACTTTGATACAACATATCTGAGGAGCCATCTGTAATATAAGAGAATGGAAATGAGAGAATAAGGAAAGAGTGAATGTTCATCTTTTAAACCATCTTCTCATGAAACAGGTACAAGCGTCGAAGGAGTTTTTAATCCTGGTGTTGTTACTCTTGCCCATGGCTTATCTGGCCATTATCTGGAACTCCCTGCCGACTGTTATCCCTACCGATCAGGACGTATCAGACCAGACAGGAAGCAGAAGTGCGTTTTTGTTGCTGATGATTTTCCTGTTTGTGACCAATGCGTTGATTTATGCCTTGTTCCGTTTTGTTCCCAAGGCGGAGGAGGGGCCTACTGTGGTAGGCGGGGACCAGAAGGAGTTTTACCGGAGCCGTTTCATTATACATATTTACCTGGCGTTGTTTACCTGTCTCATTATTTTTATGGTAAGCCTGGGGCAGCCGTTTGCGATGGAGCGCTGGGCTTTCGTGGGAGTGGGCTTGCTGATTGCCGGGATAGGCCTATATTTGTGGAAGCTGCAGCTGGAGCCTAATCACTATGTGGGCGTGCGTACACCCTGGACCCTGCAGAGTAAGGAGATTTGGAGAGAAACCCACCGGATGGCGGGTACCCTTTGGGTGAGCGCCGGCGTGGTGATGATCATCGCAGGTTTTTTCCTGTCGCTCGTTACCGGGGTGTTCCTGATCTTTTTCGCTTCCATGGTACTGGCAGCGTTGCCTTACATTTATTCGTTCCGGTTATACAACAAGGACAAAGGGTAAGTTTATTCATAGTGGTCAATCATAGAAAAAGAAAAAAGGCGACCTGATGGCCGCCTTTTTTCATGTAATGCATTTTGCTCTTAGTACCAGTTTGCACCCAGCGCCTGACGGAAAGGCCATGGAATAAGAGCCAGTATCAGGATAAATGCGATCCCGTAGAATATCAGGGCCAGCTTGTGTTTCTGGGCATCGGAAGTTGCTTTTTTAACTTTGGATTTGCCGATATGCACCAGGGCAATGGCAATCACAGCCATCAGGGTATGTTCTACCGTAAAAAAGCGGAGCGCAGAATTTTTCATGGCAGCACCCATATCAGCCAGTCCGGCTTTTGCTTTCTCACTGAAAACGAAATATAACAGCAGTCCAACCAGCAACTGAATATCACAGAAGATCATGAAAAACAGTCCTGCTTTATTGTCTGCTGCGGTAAACGGTGTTTTTCCGGACACGCCTTTAAACGCCCGGATAACAGCCCAAAGCCCGGCTAATACGATTGCCCATCTCAGAAGGGAATGTAGATGTACCATAACAAGTTGATTTTACCGGGCAAAAATAAGCGAAGCGTCTTGAATATATTTGGGATTTTATAAAATTATTTGCTAATTTTGTTAGCAAGGTACTAAATTATTTAGGTTATGTCCGTAGTATGCCAGAATTTAAAATATCTGCGTAAGCAAAAAGGCTGGACGCAACAGGAGTTTGCAGACAAGCTGGGGATTAAACGTTCCCTGCTGGGAGCTTATGAGGAAGAGCGTGCGGAACCTCGTACGGAAGTACTGGAACAGGTCAGTGACATGTTCCGGGTTTCTATAGATGACCTCCTTCGCCGCGACCTGGGTTCCCAGAAAGACAATTTCCTGGAGAAACGCCGTCAGCAGAAACTGGGCAATGCCCGCCAGGCTATCCAGTTTGTGCCGGTGAAAGCCGCTGCCGGTTACCTGGCCGGTTATAATGACGACGAGTTTATCGAGGAACTGAATACGTTTACCCTGCCTATGCTGGGCGCCGGCGATTACCGGGCTTTTGAAATAGCAGGGGATTCCATGTTGCCCGTTCCTTCCGGCTCCGTAATCGTATGCCATAAGGTAGATGGCTGGGAAGAGATCAAAAACAATGAAACCTATATTGTGGTGACTTCCAGGGAAGGTATTGTTTTCAAAAGAGTGCTGAAAAGCAATCGCTCCAAATCCAGGATTACCCTGTTGTCTGATAACCCCCAGTTTGAACCCTACCCGGTAGAAATGGAGGAGGTACTGGAACTGTGGCAGTCCGATGCCGTTATCAGCAAATCCAGCCAGCAAAGCCGCATGAGTGTGAACCATCTGGCGGATATGGTGAGCCACCTGCAAGACCAGGTGAGCCTGCTGAAGAAAAAAATCAAGGATTAATACAGGGGAGTTTGATACAGCGGGGTGAGCTACGCCATGAGCCGCAGTATTGCTTATTCCTGAAGTTTATCATTTCTGATCCGCGAACTACGCCTTGAGCCGCAGCATGGGCTGCGAAATAAAGGTGGTGGATTATTGGCTATATCTGGTAGCTGACGATGGTGGCCGGCTGCCTGGGGGACCTGACTATATGCCTGCTGTAGCTGCTGCCGGACCGCTATGATTTATAACGGCTGCCGCCGTTATGCGGGAAGATAATCTATCTTCGGTGTCCTTAAACCCTATCTGGCACCGGAAAGAAAAAACAAAACCAATTACAGGATGGTTTTTTGTTTTTATGAAATGTTATCTTATCTTTGCATTCCTAAAAAATAAAAAATAAGAGGCAAAAATTATGTTGATCATTGATTCTAAAGATTGCGAAAACATAGACAAGGCGCTTAAAAAATATAAAAAGAAATTTGAGAAGGCACGTATCCTGCTGCAACTCAGATCACGCCAGTCTTTTACCAAACCATCCGTAAAACGCCGTACACAGGTGTTGAAAGCTGTTTATAAACAACAGCTGGCCAGTGGTAAATTAGATGCTTAATTTGTTGTAGCCGTCACAGGCTAACGCAATTCAAAATATTTGATGATTGTAAGGTTATTTAATAACTTTACAGTCATCAATCTTTTTGCGTTGAACGAAGTACTATATTCCTTAGCCGAGCGATTTCTCTCCTACATTCAGCTCGAAAAGCGATACTCAGAGCACACCTGCACCGCTTATCGCAACGATCTCCTTCAATTTTTTGACTATACTACGGCTGCCTACGGCGCAGTGACCGTGGCAGACATTACGCATGTAATGGTGCGCAGCTGGCTGGCAGGCCTGATGGAAAACGCCATGACCGCCAAAAGCGTCAACCGTAAGATCTCCACCCTGAAATCCTTTTTTAAATTCTGTATACGTCAGGACCTGTTAAAACAGACGCCTATGACCAAAGTCGTAGCGCCTAAGATCAGTCGCCGCCTGCCGGGATTTATTGACGAAAAAGGCATGAAAGCCCTGGAAGATAACCGAAGTCCGGTATCTGTTACCACCCCCTTTATTTTTACGGATGATTTTGAGGGAGAAACCCACCGGTTGATCTTTGAGATCTTTTACCAGACAGGTATCCGTTTGTCGGAACTGATTTCCTTACAGGAATTCCGGGTAGATAAGGGTAATCTGTCTATCAAAGTAATGGGTAAAGGAGGGAAGGAGCGTATTATACCTATCAGTCCCCGGTTGTGTGAACAGATCTCAGCCTATATGGCACAGAAGCGCCGGGAGCTGGAAGAATTTGAAACAGGGGTATTGCTGGTGCATCCGCATAGCGGTCAGCGCTTATATCCCAAATATGTATACCTGATGATACGCAAGTATCTGACGGAGCATGAAATTACTACCTACAAGAAAAAAAGCCCGCACCTGCTGCGGCATACTTTCGCTACACATTTAACCAATAACGGGGCCGACCTGAAGGCGGTGAAGGACTTGTTAGGCCATGCCAGTCTTGCTTCTACGCAGGTTTATACCCATACTACGATTGAGCAGTTAAAGAAGGTGTACCAACAGGCGCATCCCAAGGCTTAGCGCATTATTTTTTCATTTTAACAAAATATTACGCGGCGGAATAGCATTGCATTACAAAAGTGAGTATATTTAATATAGAAGTTCTTTCACAACCAAGAGAATGCCTATGACCATGGTTTACGCAATAGAACCTAGATTGTTAAATATTTAAAAAATTAGTGCTATGAACGTTCAAATTCAAACTGTGCATTTTGATGCTGATTCAAAACTGATTGATCACGTGAATAAGAAATTGCAGAAACTGAACACTTTTTACGACCGGATTATCAGTGTGGATGTGTTTTTAAAATTGGATAATTTAGCGCATCAGGTTAAAGATAAAATTGCCGAAATAAGAGTACGAATACCCCGCCAGGATCTCTTTGTAAAGCATGAATCGAAATCCTTTGAAGAGTCCTTTGATCTTGCCTTTGATTCCTTAGTCAACCAGGTTAAACGCCAGAAGGAAAAGAAATTTCAATAATTTTTTAAAATAATTTTGGAAATATTAATCTCTTTGCTACCTTTGCCATCCCGATTCAAAAAGAGGGTCGGTAAAGGTAGCAAAGTTCTTTATGGTAGGGCGTTTACAGGGAGACAGATAAATTTTTAAATATCTGTAACAAACTGAAAAAAAGATTTTGAGATTTGAAAAAATCGATTAATTTTGCGCTCTCTTTCAACGAGTTACTTTTTTGAAAGAATGTTTTTTGAAAGATGCCAGCATAGCTCAGTTGGCCAGAGCTACTGATTTGTAATCAGTGGGTCGGGGGTTCGAATCCCTCTGCTGGCTCATCAAATTTTGATATTTAGCTATTTTAAAATTTTTAAATTTCAAAATAGCCAAATATCGAAATTTCAAAAAGGGCAGGTTCCAGAGCGGCCAAATGGGGCGGACTGTAAATCCGCTGTCTTTCGACTTCATAGGTTCGAATCCTATCCTGCCCACCAAAACGGCTTGTTCCGCTTTTGCGCCTAGCAGAGGCGGAACAATGTTGTTTGAGTGGAAGGTGAGAAAAATTCTCGGTGGTTGATCGGCAAATGTTTTCCCGGTGCCTGTGATACAACAGCCTTTATGTTCTTTAATTTATTCAGGATAGTTTATTCAGCGTTATTACCTTGCTGTATGGAACCATCCGGTATGCGGGAGTAGCTCAGTTGGTAGAGCGACAGCCTTCCAAGCTGTAGGTCGCGGGTTCGAACCTCGTCTCCCGCTCGCATATAATTTCAAGCTGTTGTAGCTCAGGGGTAGAGCACTTCCTTGGTAAGGAAGAGGTCGAGAGTTCAATTCTCTTCAACAGCTCTTTTGAATTTTAGAAGAGAAGCATCGCGCGGTTGCAGTGAAATCACTTCGCCACCCAATACACTCCATAAAATTCGGATTTCGGATTCGAATTTGTAATTCTCACTCCGAAATAAACTTAGCGTTGTAGCTCAATGGAAGAGCATCCCACATTTTTTATTTTTACCGGGAAGGACATGAGTTCAATTCTCATCAGCGGTACAAGTTTGTAAAAAGCCGTTTTTTTAAAACAACTATCAATACAATCTTTACAAACCATCTAAAAAGAAAATACAATGGCAAAAGAAACCTTTAAGCGGGATAAACCCCACGTAAACATTGGTACCATCGGCCACGTGGACCACGGTAAAACTACCTTGACTGCTGCCATTACCACAATTTTGGCAAACAAGGGTCTGGCAGAGAAAAGAGGCTATGATGAGATCGATGCTGCTCCTGAAGAAAAAGAAAGAGGTATCACTATCAATACAGCTCACGTTGAGTATCAGACAGCTAACCGTCACTATGCTCACGTTGACTGCCCTGGTCACGCTGACTATGTGAAAAACATGATCACCGGTGCTGCCCAGATGGACGGTGCTATCCTGGTGGTTGCCGCTACAGACGGTCCTATGCCACAAACAAGAGAGCACATCCTGCTGGCTCGCCAGGTAGGTGTACCTCGTATCGTAGTTTTCATGAACAAAGTTGACCTGGTTGACGATCCTGAGCTGCTGGAACTGGTAGAAATCGAGATCCGTGACCTGCTGTCTTCCAACGGTTTCGACGGTGACAACGTTCCTGTTATCCAGGGTTCTGCTACCGGCGCACTGGCTGGCGACGCTAAATGGGTTGGCGCTATCGACCAACTGATGGAAGCGGTTGACTCTTACATTCCGCTGCCTCCTCGTCCGGTTGATCAGGACTTCCTGATGTCTGTAGAAGACGTATTCTCTATCACCGGTCGTGGTACCGTTGCTACAGGTCGTATCGAACGCGGTCGTATCAAAGTTGGTGAGAACGTTGAAATCGTAGGTCTGCAGGAAGAACCCCTGAAATCTACTTGTACAGGTGTTGAAATGTTCAAAAAACTCCTGGACGAAGGTGAAGCTGGTGACAACGCTGGTCTGTTGCTGCGTGGTATTGAGAAAAACCAGATCCGTCGTGGTATGGTTATCTGCAAACCAGGTTCCATCACTCCGCACACTGAATTCAAATGCGAAGTTTACGTACTGAGCAAAGAAGAAGGTGGCCGTCACACTCCGTTCTTCAACAAATACCGTCCTCAGTTCTACTTCCGTACAACTGACGTAACCGGTGAAGTTGAACTGCCTGCAGGTGTTGAAATGGTAATGCCTGGTGATAACGTGACACTGACTGTAAAACTGATCCAGCCTATCGCTATGGATAAAGGTCTGAAATTCGCTATCCGCGAAGGTGGCCGTACAGTAGGTGCCGGTCAGGTTACTGAAATTCTGAAATAAGTATTTCCAAAATACTAAAAGCCATTAGCTTCGGCTATTAAATGTCAGGATTTATTATTATATTTGCTGACTGCTGAAAGCTCAAAGCTAATGGCTTATACACGGGTATGGTGCAACGGTAGCATACGGGTCTCCAAAACCTTTGATCTGGGTTCGAATCCTAGTACCCGTGCCAAGGTTAATTAAATGGTTGAATTGTTATTATTGAAATAATAGAACAATTCAACCATTTTTAGGCTTTAAACAATTGACCATAAATTATTAACTTTACAGAATGAATAAGATCAGAAACTACTTCCGCGAGTCTTATCATGAGTTGGTTTACAAAGTGTCCTGGCCTACCTGGCAGGAACTGCAGTCCTCCACCATGGTCGTGCTGATAGCAACCATCTTTGTTACAGCAATGGTTTGGGGAATGGATGCCGCTTCCAATTTTGTGTTGGCACACTATTACGAAATATTCAAAAAATAAATAAATGGATGCAACCAATATTCCTGCGCAGGAAACAAAGTGGTATGTACTCCGCGTTGTTAGTGGCAAGGAAAAAAAAGTGAAGGAGTACCTGGATATTGAAGTGCGCCGATCTGATTGGGGTAACGTTATCACGCAGGTATTTCTCCCGGTGGAGAAAGTATATAAAGTGCAGGCCGGTAAAAAAGTAATGCGTGAGAAAAACTTCTATCCCGGTTATGTGATGATTGAAGCCATTGATGGTAAAATGACCGATGAAGTGATTCAAGCCATCCGTAACGTATCCGGCGTTATTCACTTCCTGGGCAAGGAAAAACCCATTGCACTCCGTAAAGCTGAAGTCAACAAAATGCTGGGTAAAGTAGACGAACTGAGCGATCAGGGACTCACCATGAGCGAACCTTTCATCGTTGGCGAAACCATCAAGATCATCGACGGCCCGTTCAACGATTTCAACGGCGTCATCGAAGAAGTGATCGAAGACAAAAAGAAACTGAAAGTAACCGTGAAAATCTTTGGCCGCGCCACCCCTGTAGAACTGAACTTCATGCAGGTGGAAAAATTAGCATAGTTACTGCACAAATAACTTTATTGAAAAAGCGTTCCGGACCCGGAGCGCTTTTTTAATTTAGCCATTTTGTTATTTGTTTATTCAGGGAGATGCTTTTTGTACAGTATTTATACTGTATAACAGTGTTACCCAAGAATACGTCACCTGTAGTATAAAGCCTACTATACCGAAACCCAATATCAAAATAATAAAATGAAAAGATTCCTTTTGGGTATTGCTGGCGCCCTGATAATACAGGCCGCCTCCGCTCAGCAACCCGCTAAGAAACCTGCTGCTGTACCTGTTACCCAACCGGCCTATGTCTCCATTCCTGATTCTGTAACCGGTAGTTCCGCTTCCATGGCCGCCTGGCTGGTGGCCCACTGCGAAAACAAAACTGCCATCCTGCGTGCACTGTACGCCTGGATGCCTACCCATATTAATTATGATGTGGTGAACACCTTTCAGCCCGGATATTATAAAGATACCGCTGACGCCATCAACAAAACCCTGCAAACCAGGGTAGCCGTGTGTGAAGGATATGCCTCATTATATATGGATGTTGCCCGTCGTGCGGGTATCCCGGCTGTACTGGTGTCCGGTTATCCGCTTATCAACGGCAGGCCGGATAATGCCAGTCACGCCTGGGTGGCCGTTCAACTGGACAATGAATGGAAGATGATTGATCCTACCTGGGGGGCCGGTTCTGTCAGCAATAATAAATACACGCCCCGGCTTACCTGGCGGCATTTCCTCGCCGAGCCGCATGAATACCTGAAAACACATGTGCCGTTTGATCCCTTATTCCAGTTCTCCGAGTACCCGTTGCGCCACGACGAAATCCGTGATGGCAGGTGGGGTGGGGGCACCGACCAACCGGTGTTTGTATTCCGGGATACCCTGGCAGCCTTTAATAAGATGTCAACCCTGGCCAAAGCAGAGAATATGGCGGCGAGGATCGCCCGTTTCGGGGTCACCAACCAGTTGACTTCCATTGAACTGACGTATCTGGTGAACCTGGTGACGGTAGAGCGGCAGAATGCCGGTATTATGGAGCAAAACCGGGTAGCCGACCAGATCAATGAGTGCAGTCGGTTGTATAACCGGTTGACCAACACCTTCAATGACTATGTGAATTTCCGCAACAAGCAGTTTGCACCTGCCAAGCCTGACCAGGAGATCCGGGAATGGGTAGATAAAATGGCGCAACAGTCGGACGATGTAGAGAAAAAGGCGAGAAAATTGTCGGTTACCGATCCGGCCAACCGCCGGGTATTACAGGAGGTGCTGGAGGCAAATACGCAATTGAAGCGGCGTATTGCGGATGAGCAGGCTTTCGTATCCAAATATATTAAGACCGGGAAGATGTTCCGGAAGTCTTTGTTTTATAAAGTGGCGTTTTAGCTGTATTTTTGCATTTCCCCGGATAATAAGGTTTTTTAGCGGGAATGCAATGGATTTGTAAAAAAAAGGCTTCTGTTAGCAAAAAGGATGCCCAAATTCAAATACTTTTTGGCATTTTCATATTATTATTTACCTTTGCATCCCCTTTAAAAGGTTATTTCAGTTCCTTTTAGTTTTGGGAGTTCTCTGTACAGCAGAGAGCGTTTTAACCAAATTAAACACAAAAGTAATGGCAAAAGAGATCGCAACGTACGTGAAATTGCAGGTTAAAGGCGGCCAGGCCAACCCTGCACCTCCGATTGGTCCTGCACTGGGTTCCAAAGGTGTGAACATCATGGAGTTCTGCAAACAGTTCAATGCCCGTACCCAGGATAAAATGGGTAAAGTATTGCCTGTAACGCTGACTGTTTACACTGACAAATCATTTGACTTTGTAATTAAAACGCCTCCGGCACCGGTACAGCTGCTGGAAGCTGCTAAAATTCAAGGTGGTTCTAAAGAGCCTAACCGTAACAAGGTGGGTAAAGTGACCTGGGCACAGGTTGAAGCAATTGCACAGGACAAAATGGCTGACCTGAACTGCTTCAAACTGGACAGCGCTATGAAAATGGTAGCTGGTACTGCTCGTAGCATGGGTATTACTGTTGAAGGTAAAGCTCCCTGGGAAAACTAATTGGTTCACCCTGTTAAGGCAGGAACTTTAAATCATTTTGACAATGGCAACTAAAAAAAGAAAAGTAGCGCAGGCTAAGGTAGATAAAAACAAGGCGTATACGCTGAAAGAAGCATCTGCTTTGGTGAAAGATATCAACTGTACTAAATTCGACAGTTCTGTCGATTTACATATCCGCTTAGGCGTTGATCCTAAGAAAGCAGACCAGGCTATCCGTGGTTCCGTAACGCTTCCCCACGGTACTGGTAAAACAAAGAGAGTTTTAGTGCTCTGCACACCTGACAAAGAAGCTGCCGCTAAAGAAGCTGGTGCTGATTTCGTTGGTTTGGATGAGTTTATCACCAAGATTGAAGGTGGTTGGACTGACATCGATGTAATCGTTGCTACTCCTGCTGTAATGCCTAAAATCGGTAAACTGGGTAAAATCCTGGGTCCCCGTAACCTGATGCCAAACCCGAAAACCGGTACTGTTACCAACGACGTAGCTGCTGCTGTGAACGAGGTGAAAGGCGGTAAAATTACCTTTAAGGTAGATAAAGCTGGTATCATCCACGCTTCTATCGGCCGTGTATCTTTTGCAACTGATAAAATTGAGCAGAACTCTCAGGAGCTGATCAATGCTATCATCAAGCTGAAACCAGCTACTGCGAAAGGCACTTACCTGAAAGGTCTGTCCATGGCCAGCACAATGAGCCCTGGTATTGCCATCGACACTAAATCTGTTCAAAACTAATTGATCACGCGTGTGTAGCCTATCTGTAAGGAGAGGCTTGCTACAAACGGTAAAATATGAATAAAGATCAAAAAAATGAGGTGATCGAACTGCTGAAAAGTAAGTTCTCTCAATATAGCAACTTCTACATCACTAACACCGAATCATTAACGGTAGCGCAGGTAAACGACCTGAGGAAGACTTGCTTTAACAAGCAGGTGGAAATGAAGGTGGCTAAAAACACCCTGATCCGTAAAGCACTGGAATCTCTGGATAGCGAGAAATACGCTGGTATCTTTGATTCCCTGCACGGTGTAACTGCCCTGATGTTCTCTGACAGCCCGAAAGAGCCGGCTCTGATCATCTCCAGCTTCCGTAAAGCGAACAACAAACTGGAAAAACCAGTACTGAAAGCGGCTTTCGTTGCTGACGAAATCTTCGTAGGCGACAACCAGCTGACTGCCCTCACCAACATCAAGACCAAAAACGAGCTCATCGGTGAAGTTATCGGTCTGTTGCAATCTCCTGCAAAACGCGTTATCGCTGCTTTGCTGGAAAAAGGCAAAAAAGAAGGTGCAGTGGAAGAAGCTCCGGCTGCAGAATAACCTGGAATTTAGTTATTTGAATATTTAAATATTTAAATGACAAAATTTCACCATAAACAATGGCTTCCAAGTCACAATATAATTAACAATCTTTACAAAACATTACATTAAAACATTATAAAATGGCAGACGTAAAAGCATTAGCCGAACAATTAGTAGGTTTAACTGTTAAGGAAGTACAAGAACTCGCAGACGTACTGAAAAATGAGTACGGCATTGAACCAGCAGCTGCTGCAGTAGTAGTTGCAGCTGGCGCAGGCGACGGCGGTGCTGCTGCAGAAGAAAAAACTGCATTCAACGTAGTACTGAAATCTGCAGGTGCATCCAAACTGAACGTTGTTAAGGTTGTAAAAGACCTGACCGGTCTGGGTCTGAAAGAAGCGAAAGAACTGGTTGACGGCGCTCCTAAATCTGTGAAAGAAGGCGTTAGCAAAGCAGAAGCAGAAGATCTGAAAGCTAAGCTGACTGAAGCAGGTGCTGAAGTTGAAATTCAGTAATTCTTTGCTTAGTATACATCTTTTAAAGGTCAAAAGTGCCCCTGGCACTTTTGGCCTTCTTCCCTTTGGGAAAGTGTCTTTTTCAGAGAGTCAAAACGGGGAAATCACCCAAGGTGACTTTGACCATGTGTAGAAGGCATATCTTACAATTAGGATGGATATTGGCAAAGAAATCTTAATTTCCCTAATTCTTACAAGTCATATAACTGCTAACTTCGAATATGTCTCTAAAAAAAGCCCAAACAAGCGAAAGAGTAAATTTTGGAAAGATCAAACAAGTTACTGAGACACCGGATCTGTTGGCTATCCAAATCCAATCTTTCAAGGATTTCTTCCAATTAGAAACCACACCAGACAAACGAAATAACGAAGGCCTTTTTAAAGTATTTAAAGAGAACTTCCCGATTACAGATACCCGCAATATCTTCAATCTGGAGTTCCTTGATTATTTCGTAGATCCTCCGCGCTATACCATTGAGGAGTGTATTGAACGTGGGCTTACCTATTCTGTACCGTTGAAGGCGAAACTGCGTCTCAGCTGTAATGATGAGGAGCATGTGGATTTCCAGACAATTGTGCAGGACGTGTTCTTAGGTAACATTCCCTACATGACCCCAAGAGGTACTTTCGTTATTAATGGCGCTGAGCGCGTAGTTGTTTCCCAACTGCACCGCTCTCCTGGTGTATTCTTTGGTCAATCTGTTCACCCGAACGGTACCAAGATCTACTCTGCAAGAGTGATCCCGTTCAAAGGGGCCTGGATGGAGTTTGCGACGGACATCAACAACGTGATGTACGCTTACATTGACCGTAAGAAGAAATTCCCTGTTACCACCCTGCTGCGTGCTATCGGTTATGAAACCGATAAGGACATCCTGCAGCTGTTTGGTATGGCTGATGAAGTAAAAGCAGACAAGAAAAGTCTTGATAAATATGCCGGCAAAAAGCTGGCTGCCCGTGTTTTAAGAAGCTGGGTGGAAGACTTTGTGGATGAGGACACCGGTGAAGTGGTAAGTATCGAGCGTAATGAAATCATGCTCGAGCGTGATAGCATTCTGGATGAAGCGAATATCGAGACCATCGTAGATATGGGCCTGAAAAGCGTGTTCGTACAGAAAGAAGAGGTGAGCGGCGATTTCTCCATCATCTACAACACATTAAATAAGGATACATCCAACTCCGAGCTGGAAGCCGTTCAGCACATCTACCGCCAACTGCGCGGTGCCGATGCGCCGGATGATGAAACGGCAAGGGGCATCATCGATAAATTATTCTTCTCCGACAAACGTTATGACCTCGGAGATGTAGGCCGTTACAAAATCAACCGGAAACTGGGTCTGTCTACTCCGCTCGACATGAAAGTGTTGACAAAGGACGACATCATTTCCATCATCAAATACCTGGTACAACTCACCAACGGTAAAGCAGAGATCGACGATATCGATCACCTGAGCAACCGCCGTGTACGTACCGTGGGCGAACAGCTGTATGCTCAGTTCGGCGTAGGTCTGGCCCGTATGGCCCGTACTATCCGCGAACGTATGAACGTACGTGACAACGAGGTGTTTACGCCGGTAGACCTGATCAATGCGAGGACCCTGTCTTCTGTGATCAACTCCTTCTTCGGTACTTCCCAGCTGTCACAGTTCCTCGACCAAACCAACCCCCTGTCAGAGATCACGCATAAACGCCGTATCTCCGCACTCGGTCCCGGTGGTTTGAGCCGTGAAAGAGCAGGCTTTGAGGTGCGTGACGTTCACTATAGCCACTATGGCCGTCTGTGTACGATCGAAACACCGGAAGGTCCAAACATCGGTCTGATTTCTACCCTTTGCGTTCACGCGAAGGTGAATGAAATGGGCTTCATCGAAACACCGTACCGTAAAGTAAATGCCGGTAAGGTAGATATGGTGAAAGTAGAGTTCCTGAGCGCTGAAGAAGAAGATACCGTGAAGATCGCACAGGCCAACGCTCCGCTCGATGATAAAGGCAACTTCATCAACGATAAAGTAAAATCCCGCGAAACCGGCGACTTCCCGATCCTGGACAGACAGGAAGTGGAGTTCATGGACGTAGCGCCTAACCAGATCGTAGGTCTGAGTGCTTCTTTGATTCCGTTCCTCGAACATGATGACGCCAACCGTGCGTTGATGGGATCAAACATGCAACGTCAGGCGGTGCCATTGCTGAACCCGGAAGTGCCCATCGTAGGTACGGGCCTGGAAGCAAAGGCTGCACGCGACTCCCGTCTGCAAATCACTTCAGAAGGAAAGGGCGTGATCGAATTCGTAGATGCCAAAGAAATCCATGTTCGTTACGAGCGTGACGAGCTGCAGAAACTGGTGAGCTTCGAAGACGACCTGGTAGTATATAACCTGACCAAATTCGTTAAAACCAACCAGAGCACCTGTATCAACCTCAGACCTTGCGTGAAGAAAGGTCAGCGCGTGGAACTGGGCGACTTCCTCACCGAAGGTTACGCTACCCGCGGTGGTGAACTGGCACTGGGCCGTAACATGAAAGTGGCCTTCATGCCATGGAAAGGTTACAACTTTGAGGATGCGATCGTAATATCTGAACGTGTAGCACGGGAAGACCTCTTTACCTCCATCCACATCGACGAATACGAACTGGAAGTACGTGATACCAAATTGGGTGAGGAAGAACTGACACCAGATATCCCGAACGTGAGCGAAGAGGCTACCAAAGACCTCGACCAGAACGGTATTATCCGTGTGGGCGCCCACATTAAAGAAGGTGATATCCTGATCGGTAAAATCACTCCACGTGGTGAATCTGATCCTTCTCCGGAAGAAAAACTCCTCAGAGCGATCTTCGGTGACAAGGCTTCCGATGCGAAAGACGCCTCCCTGAAAGCACCTCCGTCTACAGAAGGCGTGGTGATTGACAAGAAGCTGTTCAGCCGCGCTAAAAAAGATAAAAACTCCAAGACCCGTGAAAAAGCGGCGATCGAAAAACTGGAGAAAATACACCAGAAAAATACAGAGGACCTGCTGGAAGTGCTGATGAGCAAACTGCTGGTATTGCTGAAAGACAAAGTGTCTCAGGGCATTACCAACACTTACGGTGAAGTACTGATCTCCAAAGGTTCCAAGTTCTCTCAGAAGAACCTGGTGAATATTGATTTCATGAACGTGAACCCGCTGGGTTGGACTACCGACGAGGTAACCAACGACCAGATCAATACCCTGCTGCACAACTACAACATCAAGTACAACGAAGAGCTGGGCCGTTACAAACGTGAGAAATTCAACATCTCCATTGGTGACGAACTGCCTGCCGGCGTACTGAAACTGGCGAAGGTATACCTGGCCAGCAAACGTAAACTGAAAGTAGGGGATAAGATGGCGGGCCGCCACGGTAACAAGGGTATCGTAGCAAGGATTGTGCGTGACGAAGACATGCCGTTCCTGGCCGATGGTACACCACTGGACATCGTACTGAACCCGTTGGGCGTACCTTCCCGTATGAACCTCGGACAGATTTACGAAACCGTTCTGGGCTGGGCCGGTCTGAAACTGGGTATGCGTTTCGCTACTCCGATCTTTGACGGTGCTACTACTGAAGAAATAGCCAATTATATCAACGAGGCAGGACTGCCGAGCTTTGGCCACACTTACCTGTATGATGGTGAGACCGGCGATCGTTTCCACCAGAAAGCTACCGTGGGTGTGATCTACATGCTCAAACTGAGCCACATGGTGGACGACAAAATGCACGCCCGTTCTATCGGACCGTACAGCCTCATCACGCAACAGCCGCTGGGTGGTAAAGCCCAGTTCGGTGGTCAGCGTTTTGGTGAGATGGAGGTGTGGGCACTGGAAGCTTACGGTGCAGCCAACATTCTGCAGGAACTGCTTACTATCAAATCCGATGATATCGTTGGCCGTGCCAAAGCATATGAATCCATCGTTAAAGGTGACAACATCCCGAAAGCCGGTGTGCCTGAATCCTTCAACGTATTGATCCATGAATTGCGTGGTCTGGGTCTGGATCTGAAATTTGACTAAGAGCTTTTAGCTACCAGCCATTGGCCCTCCGGGCTGATGGCTGATAGCTTGGATATTTCGCAGGAATAAATTTTTTGTCGCTGGGTTTAACACCAACGGCTAACAGCTAAAAGCTAATAACAGATGGCTATCAAGAAAGAAAATCGTCCTAAATCAAATTTTAACAGCATTACCATCAGTCTGGCTTCTCCGGATGTTATTCTGGAGCGTTCATACGGTGAGGTGCTGAAACCTGAAACCATCAACTACCGTACTTACAAGCCGGAACGTGATGGTTTATTCTGCGAAAGAATATTCGGGCCTGTAAAGGATTACGAATGCTATTGCGGAAAATATAAGCGTATCCGTTATAAGGGTATTGTGTGCGACCGTTGTGGTGTGGAAGTAACGGAGAAAAAAGTACGTCGTGAAAGAATGGGTCACATCCGTCTGGTAGTGCCTGTTGTACATATATGGTATTTCAAATCCCTTCCTAACAAGATCGGCTACCTGCTGGGCATGTCCTCCAAAAAGCTGGAAACCATCGTTTACTACGAAAGATACGTGGTAATCCAGGCGGGTGCGAAACAGGAAAAAGGTATGAACTACGGTGACCTGCTCACAGAAGAAGAATACCTGGATATTCTGGATACCCTGCCTAAAGACAATCAGCTGTTGCCGGATGAAGATCCCAACAAGTTCATTGCCAAGATGGGGGCTGAAGCGGTGGAAATGATGCTGGCCCGTATTGATCTGGACAGCCTTTCTTACCAGCTGCGTAACCAGGCTGCTACTGAAACTTCCCAGCAACGTAAAGCGGAAGCGCTGAAACGTCTGAGCGTAGTGGAAGCTTTCCGTGAAGCCAATACCCGTGTAGAAAACCGTCCTGAATGGATGGTGATGCAATATATCCCTGTTGTACCGCCTGAACTGCGTCCGTTAGTGCCGCTGGATGGTGGCCGTTTTGCGTCTTCCGACCTGAACGACCTGTATCGCAGGGTGATCATTCGTAACAACCGTCTGAAACGTCTGATCGAAATTAAAGCGCCTGAAGTCATCCTGCGTAACGAAAAACGTATGCTGCAGGAAGCGGTGGATTCCCTGTTCGACAACTCCCGTAAATCCAATGCGGTTAAAGCGGAAGGTGGTCGTGCATTGAAATCTCTCTCCGACGTACTGAAAGGTAAACAAGGTCGTTTCCGTCAGAACCTCCTCGGTAAACGTGTGGACTACTCCGGTCGTTCCGTTATCGTGGTAGGCCCTGAGCTGAAACTGCACGAGTGCGGCCTGCCGAAAGACATGGCTGCCGAGCTGTTCAAACCATTTATTATCCGTAAACTGATCGAAAGAGGCATCGTGAAAACCGTGAAATCAGCGAAAAAGCTGGTAGACCGGAAAGAAGCGGTGGTTTGGGATATCCTGGAAAACGTGCTGAAAGGTCACCCGGTATTGTTAAACCGTGCTCCGACCCTGCACCGTCTGTCTATTCAGGCATTCCAGCCTAAACTGGTGGAAGGTAAAGCGATCCAGCTGCACCCGCTCGTGTGTTCTGCGTTCAACGCCGACTTCGATGGTGACCAGATGGCGGTACACGTGCCGTTGAGCAACGCTGCTATTCTGGAAGCCCAACTGCTGATGCTGTCTTCCCACAACATCCTCAACCCGCAGAACGGTACGCCGATCACCCTGCCTTCCCAGGACATGGTTCTCGGTCTGTATTACATCACCAAGGGTAAGAAAACCCAGGGCGATGTGGTGGTAAGAGGTGAGGGCAAGGCTTTCTACTCTGCTGAAGAAGTAATCATTGCACTGAACGAAGACAGGATCGACCTGCACGCTCACATCCGTGTAAAAACCACGGTGAGAACGGCTGAAGGCAACCTGGAAAACAAACTGATAGAAACGACTGTAGGTCGCGTACTGTTCAACCAGTTTGTACCGAAAGAAGCAGGTTATGTAAATGCCCTGTTGACGAAGAAATCACTGCGTGAGATCATCGGTGACATCATCAAATACACAGATATTCCAAAAACGGCCAAATTCCTGGACGACATCAAACAATTAGGTTTCCGCATGGCGTTCCGCGGTGGTCTGTCATTTAACATCAATGACCTGATCATTCCGGAAGTTAAGCAGGAGATGATTGATGCGGCTGCCGGTGAGGTGGACGAGGTTTGGGACAACTATAACATGGGTCTGATCACCAACAACGAACGTTACAACCAGATTATCGATATCTGGTCCCGCGTGGATACGAAGGTGACAGAAACGCTGATCCGTGAGCTGGCAACAGACAAACAGGGCTTCAACTCTGTGTACATGATGCTTGATTCCGGTGCGCGTGGTTCCAAACAGCAGATCAAACAGCTGGCGGGTATCAGGGGGCTGATGGCCAAGCCGCGTAAGAGTGGTTCTACCGGTTCTGAGATTATCGAAAACCCGGTATTGTCCAACTTTAAAGATGGTCTGAACGTATTGGAATACTTCATCTCTACCCACGGTGCCCGTAAGGGTCTTGCGGATACGGCGTTGAAAACGGCGGATGCGGGTTACCTGACCCGTCGTCTGGTAGACGTTGCGCAGGACGTGGTAATCAACGAAGAAGACTGTGGTACCCTGCGTGGTATTGCTACTTCAGCGCTGAAAGACAACGAAGAGGTGATCGAAACACTGTACGACCGTATCCTGGGCCGTACTTCCCTGCACGACGTGTTTGATCCTCACACAGAGGAGCTGCTGGTAGGTGCCGGTGAAGAAATTACCGAGGATATTGCTCATAAAATTGAATCCAGCGCGATCGAAACCGTAGAAATCCGTTCCGTACTGACTTGCGAAAGCCGTCGGGGTGTGTGCGTAAGATGCTATGGTAAGAACCTGGCTACCGGTTACACCGCACAGCGTGGTGATGCGGTAGGTATCATCGCTGCACAGTCCATCGGTGAGCCTGGTACACAGTTGACCCTGCGTACCTTCCACGTGGGTGGTGTCGCTGGTTCTACTTCCGTTGAATCCGGCCTGCAGGCTAAATTTGACGGTACTATCCAGTTCGATGGCTTACGTACTACCACCTACGAAAACAACGAAGGTGAAAAAGTACAGGTGGTTATCGGCCGTACCGGTGAGTTGCGTATCATGGACGTGAAAAATGACCGTCTGCTGGTAACGAACAACATTCCTTACGGTTCTACCCTGCTGGTGAAAGATGGACAGAAAGTGGTTAAAGGTGACCAGATTTGTACCTGGGATCCGTTCAACGCCGTTATCGTGTCTGAAATTCCGGGTAGCATTCGTTTCGATAGCATCATTGAAGGTATTACCTATCGTGAAGAAGCGGACGAACAAACCGGTCACCGCGAGAAAGTGGTTATCGAAACCAAGGATAAGAACAAGATCCCGTCTATTTATGTAGATGGTAACAAAGAAGTGAAATCTTACAACTTACCGGTTGGTTCCCACATTGTGATCTCCGAAGGGGATCAGGTGAGAGCTGGTCAGGTAATCGTAAAAATACCGCGTATTATCGGTAAACTGCGAGACATCACCGGTGGTCTGCCACGTGTAACCGAGCTGTTTGAAGCACGTAACCCGAGCAACCCTGCCATCGTTTCTGAAATCGACGGTGTGGTAGCCTTTGGTAACATCAAACGCGGTAACCGTGAGATCATCATCGAAAGCCGTGAAGGTCAGATCAAGAAATACCTGGTGCCTTTGACCCGTCACATCCTGGTTCAGGACGGTGACTTCGTGAAGGCCGGTACTTCCCTGTCTGACGGTTCTACTACTCCTGCAGACATCCTGGCTATTAAAGGTCCGTTTGCCGTACAGGAATACCTGGTAAATGAAATCCAGGAAGTATACCGTTTACAGGGTGTAAAGATCAACGACAAACACATCGAGGTGATTGTACGTCAGATGATGCGCAAGGTAAACATCGAAGATCCCGGAGATACCCGCTTCCTGGAAGGCGATACCGAAGACCGGTTCGACTTCTTTGAAGAGAACGATATGATCTTTGATAAGAAAGTGGTAACAGAAGCTGGTGAGTCCACCACCCTGAGAGCTGGTCAGATCGTGACTCTGCGTCAGGTACGTGAAGAAAACTCCCTGCTGCGCCGCGCCGATAAGAAACTGGTAGAATACCGTGATGCACAACCGGCTACATCCAGCCCGCTGCTCCAGGGTATTACCAAAGCGTCTCTCGGTACCCGTAGCTGGATCTCCGCCGCTTCCTTCCAGGAAACTACGAAAGTACTGTCTCAGGCAGCGATCAACGGTAAGATCGATGACATGACCGGTCTGAAAGAAAACATCGTTACAGGTCACCTGATCCCGGCTGGTACCGGTCTGCGTGAGTTTGAAAACATGATCGTAGGTTCTAAAGAAGAATACGACATCCTGGCATCTTCTAAAGAAGTGTTCCAGTTTGACGAAGAAGAATAGCTGTGATGGTCATGATTATTGCTGATTACGCTGATGGAGCGAAGATGGGCAATGTTTGACCGGCAGTTGAAATAAAAAGAGGAAGCCCTCATTGATGCAAATCGATGAGGGCTTCCTCTTTTTATTTAATAATAAACGGTGGGAGGAAGATGCGTTGATCATCTACCTAAACAATAACAGCAGTAGATCAGTTCATGCAGGTCATCTGCATTATAAACAACAAACGGAATCAGGCAGATCAGTTTATGTAGATCATCTACACAGTCAACAACAGGCGGAATCAGCGTCATCAGCAATAATCATGTCTATCACCGTTCTTTTTTCGTTACTTTACATCCGGTTTTATAAACGATCCGGAAATTCATGAAAAAACTGCTTTTTGTAGTAATGGGATGGCTGATAGTGATGACAGCCTGTAAGAAGGACAGCGACTCTGCCATTCCTGTGACCAGTTCCAACTTTATGTTTTTTAACGGCATACCGGATGCTGTATATGACGTTTTGCTGGACTCCATCAAAATAGCTCAAGGGGTGAAATTTGGCACCAATACACCTTACGCCACCCTGCGGGCGCAGATGTATACTATTTACCTGATAGAAGCGCACAGGCCGAAGGATACCATCCGTGCGGGCCAGATTAACCTGCGTAATAAACGTTCTTTCTCCGCCTATGTTGGAGTGGATTCGGCCAACAAAGTAAATGTCATTCGTACGCTGGAAGATGATCTGACACCGCCGCCGCCGGATTACATGAAGTTCCGGGTAGTGAGTTTCAGCCAGTCGTTCCGGGCCAACGGACAATCCCTGGCAATAGATTTGTTTTCCCGGTCTTCACCGTATTTCCGGGGAATTGGCTTTGCACAGGTAACACCGGTAGCCACTTTAATCGGGGACAGTACCTATAATTTTAATTTCCGGCGTAATGATGATACCACGGTTATTACCAGTACGCTTGACTTTAAGTCGCAACCAGGGAAGATCTACACGCTGGTGACAGTTGGAAATGCTTTGAGTTCCACGACTTTCAAGACCTTTACCATCACACATAATCAATAATAAAGGGTTATAACGTACGGGGCTATGCTAAAAAGCTTCGTTAAAAATGGGAATCCGGATTTGAAAATCCGGTAAAAGCCTTATTTTAGCCCTTCAATTTTTAAACCTAAATTCTAAGGAGTAAATCTATCTATTAACATGCGCATTTGTAAACAATTCGTGTCAAAAGGATTATTAGCGGCATTAGCAGCCGGTTTATTTATGGCCTGCAACGGCAACAAAGCTGGCAACAATGCGCCTGCAAGTACTCCCGCAGCGGGAACGAACGCTCCGGCAGCGAGTTTCAAAATTGCTTACGTAGATCTGGACTCCCTGGAAGCACATTTTGAGTATTTCAAACAAAAAAAATCTGAACTGGAGCAGAAACAGCAGGGTATGGAAAACCAGCTGAAAGCTAAAGGAAGAGCTTTACAGTCTGAATACCAGGACCTGCAGCGCAGAGCCTCCACGCTGACCCAGGAGCAGGGCGAAGCAGCCCAGCGCAGCCTGATGGCCAAACAACAGCAACTGGAACAGGAAGCACAGAATATGCGTGTAGACTATGCACAGAGCGAAACCAAGTTTAACGAAGAACTGCAGAAAAGACTGGACGATTTCCTGAAGACTTACAATGCTGACAAACGGTTTGCCTTTATTTTCTCTTACCGTGCCGGTCAGAGCAATATTCTGTATACCGACCCCAGCTATGATGTAACTGCTGATGTGATCAAAGGCATGAATGAAAAAGGCATCGGAGCACCTGCTGCCAAATAACGAAAATAACCGACAAACATTAAAAAATTTGTCTACCTTATAGTCCCGGTTTCGTAGGAGCCGGGACTTTTTAATTTCTACCGTTATATGGACATCAACCAAAACAACAATTCCTTTAAGCCCACGCTTGGCTTGCTAGACGCTACTATGATTGTATCCGGTTCCATGATAGGCTCCGGAATTTTTATTGTTACCGCTGAAATAGCCCGCAGTGTAGGCGGCGCCGGATGGGTGACCGCCATGTGGGTATTGGCAGGGTTGGTAACACTGATAGCCGCGCTGAGCTACGGCGAACTATCCGGCATGTTTCCCAAAGCCGGTGGACAGTATGTATACCTGCGCGAAGCCTACAATCCTTTCATCGCCTTTTTATTTGGCTGGACGCAGTTCGGCGTTATTCAGACCGGTACGATAGCCGCTGTGGCGGTGGCTTTCGCCAAGTTTACCGCTTATCTCATTCCATCTTTCAGTGAGAAAAATATTCTACTGTCGTTTAATGCCGGGTTAAAGCCGGTGTTCCAGATATCCGCCGCGCAGCTGGTAGCGATCGTTTCCATTGTGCTGCTCACGTTTATCAATACACGGGGCGTTAAGCACGGGAAGGTGATCCAGACAGTATTTACCCTTGCCAAACTGTTATCCCTGTTTGGTTTGATCGTTTTTGGCTTCCTGCTGGGCGCCAAAGCAGAGATCTGGAATGCCAACTGGCAGGACCCCTGGAATCATTTTTCGCTGGAAGCCGTGAATGGCGAAACCATGGTAAAATCTTTGTCGGGCCTGGCATTTTTCGGCGCTATAGCCGTATCCATGAAAGGATCTTTGTTTTCCAGTGACGCCTGGAATAATGTCACCTTCATTGCCGCCGAGATTAAGAATCCGGCTAAAAACATAGGCCGGTCGCTGTTTCTGGGCACGCTGATCGTTACCATCATTTACGTGAGCTGCAATTTGATGTACCTGGCGGTGTTGCCGTTGCATGACATCGCTTTTGCCGCCAATGACAGAGTAGGGGTAGCAGCCGCAGAGGCCATTTTTGGTGGTATTGGCTCCGGTATTATCGCAGTGATGATCATGATTTCCACCTTTGGTTGCAATAACGGGTTGATTTTGTCAGGCGCCCGTATTTATTACACCATGGCACAGGACGGGCTGTTTTTCCGTAAAGCTGGGCAGCTGAATAAAAACAGCGTACCTGCGAGGGGGTTATGGATACAATGTATCTGGGCATCGTTGCTGTGTTTAACCGGCCGTTATAACGACCTGCTGGCATTGGTGATATTTGGGGTGTTGATTTTTTATGTACTGACGATCCTGGGTATTTTTATCCTGCGGAAGAAGCGTCCTGAGCTGGAAAGACCTTATAAAGCTTTTGGGTACCCGGTGTTACCGTTGATCTATGTGATCGTGGCACTTTCCCTGGCTACACTGCTGTTAATTTTCGAAACCAGTTATACTTTGCCTGGTTTAGGTATCATTTTATTAGGTATTCCGCTCTATTTTTTAGCGATGAGAAGCAAGGGAACGCAGGCCCAGAGCTAAAGAGGACAATAAAAGAAGAAATTTAACACGAACGTTGTATGAAATTTCGGGGTCACTGCGGTTTGAATAGCAGTGACCCCTCTTAATTTGCATAAGACAAACGAACGGACTGTGTGGTTGGACCCTACTGAATTGCATAAAACCCTATTGCGTAGAGCTAAAAGTAAGCTGGCATTGCCACATCACAACGGAGTAAACGCTGCATGCAGCATCAGTTTAACAGAAGCTATGAAATGTATGCCCTGGAGTATTTGTTAGGTCAGTTGTATGTTAGTGTATGTATTTTATGGACCCTCAAAAAAAGTAAGCCATCGGAGTATTATATATATTTCTACATCTAAAAAAATTACCAGAAAAATATTTATTGCCAACAATGATGTTCTATGGACATCATCATCGTAGAGTATGAAAAATATCAGGCGATAAGAAGGTATCTCAACCCCAAGATAACCATTAAAAGCCTACACGATTTGCATTCTCGAACATTCACATGACAATCTTTTACAACAAGCGTATGGTTTCTACCATGCGCTTCTTTATTTGGGTATTTGATTATTTTGATATTTAATTATTAAGGAAAATGAGCTGTTTAAAATAATCAAATGATTAAATAATCAAATGATGGTTATTTTTGCAGCATGTTTACAACCACGTCCAACAGCATATTTGACCGGAGTATAGCCGATTATCACCGGTACAACGATGTACATCAGGCCATCGAAAACCCTTACGAAAAGAGCAGCATTGAGCATTTGCTTTATATGAAAAACTGGATTGACACGGTGCAGTGGCACCTGGAGGATATTATCCGCAATCCGCAGATAGATCCTGTAGAAGCGCTGCATATCAAACGATGGATTGACCGTTCCAACCAGGAACGTACCGATGTGGTCGAGTATATTGACAGTTATTTCCTGGACAAATACAAGAATGTGAATCCTGCGGCTGATGCAGAGATCAACACCGAAAGTCCGGCCTGGGCTATAGACCGTTTGTCTATCCTGGCGCTGAAGATATATCACATGCGTGAAGAAGCTACCCGTGCTGATGCTACACCGGAGCACCGGGAAGCTTGTCAGCGTAAGCTGGATATTCTGCTGGAGCAGCGTACTGACCTGAGTACTGCTATCGAAACGCTGCTGACGGACATTGCTGCGGGCAGGAAATACATGAAAGTGTATAAGCAGATGAAGATGTACAATGATCCATCATTGAACCCTGTGTTATACAAGGGGGAAAAGTAAAATTGTTTCCTTGGCAATTACCACTACTATACTGGTCACGCGTTTGTCCGCACTCGGCGACGTGGCGATGACCATACCGGTCATGAAGCAGGTGCTGGATGAAAATCCGGAAGTGCAGATTGTTTTTGTGACCAACAAAAACTGGGGCGCACTGTGTGCCGGCATTCCACGGCTGGTATTTTTTCCGGCCGATGTAAAGGGCGAGCACAAAGGCGTACCTGGTTTATATCGTTTATTCCGCAGTATCAGCCGTCAATACCGGATTAGCGCCGTAGCGGACCTGCACAATGTGCTGCGTTCGCGGATTGTGCGTACCTTTTTCCGGTTGACTGGCAAGCCTGTTGCCGTTATTGACAAGGGGCGGGCCGGTAAAAAGGCCCTTACCCGGAAAGAAAACAAGGTGCTGGCGCCGCAAACCAGTACCATAGAGCGTTACGCGCTTGTTTTCCGGCAGCTGGGACTGCGCTGCACCATGGGACGGCAGCCTGTATTTGCCCCGCAGCCGCTTCCGGAGCGGGTATCTGCTATTACCGGCGTCAAAGCTGCCCAACGGTGGATAGGATTGGCCCCCTTTGCCACCTACCGGGAGAAGATGTATCCATTAGCCAAAATGGAGGCCGTGCTGGCCGATTTAGTGAAAGAGGCTACTTACAGGGTGTTATTATTTGGCGGCGGCAAAAATGAGGTCGCCCTGCTCCAGGAGCTGGCTGCCCGTTATCCGCAGGCAGTGGTGGTGGCCGGCCGTTTTTCCCTGGAAGAAGAACTGGCGCTGATCAGTCAGCTGGACCTGATGATCAGCATGGATTCCGCCAATATGCACCTGGCCTCCCTGTACGGGGTACCGGTGGTTTCCGTATGGGGCGCCACCCATCCGTACGCCGGTTTTATGGGATATGGGCAATCGGAAGATAATGTTGTTCAGATCACGGACCTGAGCTGCCGGCCTTGCTCTGTTTTTGGTAATAAACCCTGTTTCCGGGGGGACCATGCCTGCATGGAATGGATCAAACCGGCACAGATAGTAGAAAAAGTAATACGTGCCATAGGCTGAAAGGCGCTGTTGGAAAGGGATTGAAGGGATATTTTAAAAATATTGCAAGTTTTTTTTGCAGAAATAAAAAAAGTTATACTTTTGCCATCCCAAACAACAAGGTGATTGCCCAATAGTATAAAGGTAGTACGACAGATTTTGGTTCTGTTTGTCTTGGTTCGAATCCAGGTTGGGCAACAAAAGCAGCTCATTTGATTATATCAAATGAGCTGTTTTCTTTTAGAGAGGTCGCAAAAGTATTCTTTCCTATATTCGCTTCATGCTCCGCTGTTAACTTCGCTCATCAGCGAAATCAGCATTAATCATGTATATCACAGTTACAGTTATATGAATTTCTACACACGCAAATGGGTAAAACCGGAAGATCTGAATGCCCATGGTACTTTATTTGGCGGCAGTTTGCTGCGTTGGATCGATGAAGAAGCGGCCATTTATTCCATTATTCAGTTGGGGACCAATCGTTGTGTGACCAAATACATGTCGGAAATCAATTTTATCAATTCTGCCCGGCAGGGGGATATTGTGGAATTGGGTATTAAGGCGGTGCATTTTGGGCGGACGTCTTTGACGCTGACCTGTGAGGTGCGGAATAAGATTACGCAGAAGAGCATTTTGACCATCGACAAGATTGTATTTGTGAGCGTAGATGAGAAAGGAACTCCGACGCCACATGGCAAAACGAAAATCACTTATACCGACGAGCGGTTACGTGAAGACGAGGAATAAGTAATGTTTTCATACATTAAAAATGCAGCAGCGGATGGACCACTGCTGCATTATCTTTTTAATACCGCCGGTAAAAAAGAGTGGGAAAACTAAAATGGATCAGGCCGGTTAATTATGCGTTTGTAGAGTTCAGCGTTCAGCCAGGAGGTTTTTCAATCAATATCCTTTTATGATCACTGTAAATGAACCCGATGATGCAAAAATACAGACCAGTGGCGGATCTCCGGTATTTTGGGCATCTACATGGCTACTACAGACTACATTTTTATCTATCTACAAAACCTCTACAAGTTGTATTTTTGGCGGATGAACCATATCCTAAAAATGAGGGTAATAATAGTGTTTGTGGCCCTGTTCACCCTACTGATGGCCAGTAGTTATGCACAGTCGGCGCAGGATTCCCTGAAGCGGGTGCTTCAGCAACCCGGATTAACACCGGAAGAACAGGTGATGACCCGGATCAGAATGGGCCGGGCGCTGGTAGATGGTAATAAGAAAGAAGCGATTGCCAGTACCCAGACCGCGCTGGAGATGAGCCGGAGTCTGAAAGACCGCAAGTATGAAGCATTAGCGCATTCCGCGCTGGTATCACTGGAGTATACTGCCGAAGATACCGCGGTGGCCATTCATCACCTGGACAGTGCCTTCCTGTTTGCCCGTGAATCGGGTGATCCGCTGACCATTGCCAGTGTATGGTACCGCAAAGGATGGCTGGAAAACCGTACCGGCAAACCGCATGAAGCCGTCAAGAGTTTCCAGGAATCGTTGAAACTGGGAAAGGGGTTGCCGGGCAACATCTACGAAACCAATGTGTATTATAACCTGGCCTCCATTTATGCCGACTGGAACGATACCGAAACCCAGTTCCGCTACGCGAAAGCTTGTCTGGCTTCCGCGTTGTCCCGTTCCGATCCTGATGATATCTGCAATGGTTACCAGGCGATGGCCACGAGTTTTGAATACCAGTTTAATGGTGACACCAGCAAACGTGCATTGCTGGATTCTTCCCTTTATTATAACCGTAAGGCCATTGCTATATACGAATCCAATGCACAGCGTATCAATTTCCATAGTGTAGTGGCCTTGCTGGCATTGAATACCGCCAACCTGTACGATCAGTATTTTCCACGCAATTACCGGGACAGTGCCCAGCATTACCTGGATATTGCGTTACGGATAGGTAAGGAAACCAATCAACAGGAAGTAGTTGCCAGCAGCTACGGCATGATGAGCGGTTTCGCCATGAATGACGGTAACTATAACCGTGCTTCCGAGTTGTTGCTGGCAGGACTGCTGGCGTTGAAAGCCTATCCGGCCCCGGATAACCGGTTGATGGCGCACCTGATGGAAGCCTTGTCTGATGTGGCAGAGAAAAAAGGGGATTTACCCAAAGCATTGGAATATGCCCGGGAATACAGCCACTATTACGCCAAAGCCTTTGACGCCGACCGTATGGCTATTGCCAAAAAGCTGGAGGCCCAGTACCAGGCCCGTCAGCGGGAGCAGGAGCTGGTGTCGTTACAGGAAAAAGCTGCCTTTAACCGTAAACTGAATATTGTCTACATCGGGTTGATTATCGCCTGTCTGGTAGCGTTGTTGTACCTGTTCCGTTCCTATCACTTCCGGCTGCAGGCCACCATTCAGCAACAAAAGTTGCTGGAGCAGGAAAAACAGGACGGTAAGTTGCTGATACGGCTGAAGGAAGAAGAAGCCATGCGTTTGCAGCTGGAGAAACAGGAAGCAGAGCTGCAAGCCCGTTTACAGACCGAAGAAGCAGCCAGGCTTCAGGCGGAGCAACTGCTGATCCAGGCACAGAAAGAGCAATTACAACAAGACCTGCTGGCCGGTACCTTACAGGTAGAGCAGAAAAACGAGTTGTTGGAAACGTTGCAGGAAAAACTCAAGGATAAAGCGGTACAACCGGACCTGGCCAAACAGATTACCCGGATGATTGAGAGTCATAAGCGGATGGATAAAAACTTTGAGACCACTCGTACAGAGTTTGAAAATATTCACCCCGAATTTTTCCGGAAGTTGCAGGAAAAAGCCAATAATGGCCTTACCAAGCTGGATTTAAAACATTGTTCCTATATATCCATCGGTTTATCTACCAAAGAAATTGCTTCTCACCTGGGTGTGGCGCCTAAAAGTATTCTGATGTCGCGGTACCGCATTAAACAAAAACTGGGACTGGGCAAAGAAGAAGGATTGGATGCCTACCTGATGGCCTGGAGAGAAAATAACCCGCTGAGTGAAGACGCAGCGGGTTAAAGAGATGGGGCTGGATGAGCGGGGCCTGGATGAAATTTTGAGGTTTGGATGAAACGGGGTCTGGATGAACCTTTGGGGTCTGGACGAAATATTGGGATTTGGATGAATTTTTGGGATCTGGATGAAATATTGGGGTTTGGATGAAATGTTTTTGGGGTGGATGAAAATGTTTGGGGTTAAAAAAAGTTGGGGTTTGGATGAAAGTTCGGGCAAGTTTACTGTTGCAGGAAAACAAACCGGTTTTCGAAAAATTTCCCGATCACTGGAATCGGTTTCTGCACACCGCTGTTGGCATTGATGATTCCAAATACCATAAATACCAGTGGCACCAGGCCCAGTACAGAAAAGATGGTGGACAGCGCAGGGATGATACTTAACAGGATGCCGGCTGCAATAGACCAGATCAGTCCTGCTACTGCCAGGCCCAGTGCCTGTTCCATGTGGTAGTTAACAAAAGCATCTTTGTTTTCCTTGCTCTTTACATAAGCGATAATCCATCCGATGATCGTGATGTAAGCGATAATAGCCCATTGTTTTGTCTTCATAAGTCGCGCTGTTGTTGATGGTTAAAAAATGATAAAAGGATAAAGTAGAATCCATCACAAAAGTAGGAGGGCGCCAAAACAATTCGGCTTTTGTAGATACTACAGTGGGTCTACAGGGGTGTAACAGGGGTATCTACAAAAGATCTACAAGTGATGTAAGTTGTTTGTAATCAATTTTTTATAAGTTTTAGTTTCAGTGTATAGATCCCCAATTTGACAATTGTGTACAATTGGGAACCGGTAATTTACCTACAGCTGTAAGGGTATATTGGTACAGAAAATCCGGTGAAACTAATCCTGCTTTCTTCAGGGAGGCGCAGTTTCAGCGCCGTATGTACCCAGTTTCCGGATAGGCATCGCTATATGGTTTCCGCCGTACCTGATGCGTTAATAGTCCGGGTGTTTCATCCGGTGAGTACTGTGCGAGTGGCATGGCAATCACGACACATAGTGTGGCTTATGCACCCTGGATGGGGATGGTCGGGGGGGGTATTGTTATAGTACGGGTGTGGCTGAGGGCCGCTCTCCGTGCGAGGGCATGTAGAAGGCCATGCATGGCACAATGATTGTGCCCCTGCCAGTATGAAAAAATCCATTTTTTCCACCCTGATGCGGGCCGTTGGCCTGGGAATCGTGTCCGGCATGCGTAGTTCCATGGGACCGGCTTTTGCAAGTCAATATGCTAATCGTTATCCTTCCCGGCAATTGAAAGGGACGCCGCTGGCATTTATGCAGCGGGAAGGCGTGATGCGCAGTCTTCAGACCATGGCTGCCGGGGAAATGGTGGTGGATAAAGTACACGGCATACCCGACCGTATTGTGCCGGGATCGCTGGCAGGGCGGGCGGCTGCCGGAGGGCTGGCCGGGGCAACCTTGTATCAGTCTGCCGGTGACAAAGCCTGGCGCGGCGCCCTGGTAGGGGCAGTAGCAGCGGTGGCAGCTTCCTATGTTTTCTTTTACCTGCGCCGCCATGCCGGTAAAAAGTTCCGCATGAAAGATGGTTTTACCGGTGGCGTGGAAGATATACTAGCCGTGGGAATAGGCGCCGGCGCTACCGCCGGGAAATGATATTTTCGTATAGGCAATAAAGTTGTATGTTATTTCAGGCAGATAGGAATCAGCCCTGCTACCCCTACGGTAGCAGGGCTTTTTGATTTAAATGTATATATTTGGAGCATTCCTGGCGTATACTAATTTGAACCAACTGAACCCATCGGAAAACTGCTCCTGGGAGCAACTGCAACGCGATCCGGCTGCTTTTGAGCGATTCTTTAAAAGCACTGCGGCTGCTTTGTGTGCCTATGCCCTGCGCATTGTAAAGGACAAACAGGCGGCAGAAGATATTGTACAGGATTTTTTTTCGCGGTTATGGCAGAAGCGCCAACAAATCAGCATGGGGGTACCACCCCAACGTTATGCCTACCGGGCTGTCCACAATACCTGCCTGAATTATTTAAGAGATAATACCCTCATATCAAACGATGCTTTACCCGAGAACATACCCGCAGAAGACGATGTGCTGGAACAGGAGCTTCGTTTACAGGACCGTGTACAGCAGTTGGAGCGGGTGATTGCCGGTTTACCGGCACAATGCAGGATTGTATTTGAAAAAGTGTGCCTGGAACAGAAAAAGTATAAAGCTGTAGCAGAAGAGCTGGGGATATCGGTATTTACCGTGAGGAACCAGGTAGCCAAGGCCTATGATATATTACGGAATAATATTCTTTTGGAGTTGACAGGCTTGCTGTTGCTGGATTTGCTGAGCCGGTTCTGAAAAAAATTAAAAAAACTTCTTTTCAAGCATAGTACATTTTCAGCCTATGCGTGTCATCACTATAACAGCCCTTTATTCATGGAACAGTCAGACATACATATATTATCCGGGATACTAAGCGGGGAACTTCAACAGGAAGATCCGGCGGTGCAGTCCTGGCTGCAGGAAGATCCTGCAAGGGCTGTGCTGTTACAGGAACCGGAAGAGTTACGCCGTGTGGTGGAAGCCTGGCGTATGCAACAATCTTTTGATACCGGCCGTATGTGGAGCCGCATCACGGCACCCGCTACACCGGCGGTAGTCCGCCGTCATCCGGGGCGTATTATCCGGAGAGCTGCGGCGGCCATACTGTTGCTGTTAGCCGCTGCCTGGTGGTTCCTGCGGCCTCAACACCCGGCAGGGGTATCTCCCGAAACACTCATAGCCGCCAAACAAAAGCCAGCCGGTAATTTTGCCGTATTGCAGGCAGGAGAGGAGACTGTATCGTTACAGGGAAAAGACAGCAGCTTTGTATTGGGCGGCAACCGGGTGGATGTACATAATGGTAACATGCAGGTAGCTACAGGGAAGTCCGTGAACTATACTTTGCGTACGCCGCGTGGCGCCAACTACCAGGTACAGCTGCCTGATGGCTCCAAAGCCTGGCTGAATGCGCAATCCAGCATTATATACCCTTCCGTTTTTGAAGGCAGCGAGCGGGTAGTAAAAGTAACCGGGGAAGTTTATTTTGAAGTAGCTGCCCAGGCCAGGCAACCATTTATGGTACATGCCGGTACCCAGCAGATCACCGTACTGGGTACTTCTTTTTGTATCCGTTCCTATGAAGGGGACCGGCAGGCGTTTACCACGCTGGTGAGCGGAAAAGTGAAAGTACAGGCAGGCGGTAAAGATCAGCTGTTGCAGCCCGGTGAACAGGCCATAGTATCCGGAAACCAGTTACAGGTTGCATCCGTAGATACCGGCGATTTTACTTCGTGGAAAGACGGCTGGATACGGTTTCGCAACAAACCGCTGCATGACATCCTGCAAACTATTTCCCGGTGGTATGATGTAGACATACAGGCAAATGAACAACAAATAGTCGCACAATATTTTACTTGTTATATTAATAAAGAACAGGGACTGGGAGAATGCATCCAGTCATTGAACAACAGCACCAACCAATTTTCGTTTTCGTTGCAAGGATCAACCATAACAGTAACAAAAAAATAGTCCGGGAGTACTTAGAACTCAGCCGATTTTTTATTAACCAAAATTAATAGTGATGAAACTAAAGGGGATACCTATGCCTTTTCGCAAGGGCTGGTCACTGCATTTTCGTGCCGTACTGCTATGTTCCTGCCTGACTGTTTTCACAGGGGCGATAACAGTCAGTGCCCAATCGTCCAAAGCTCCCATCACCTTGTCTGTGAAAGACCGGAGTGTAAAAGCGGTATTACAGGAAATACAGCGTAAGACTACCTACGAGTTTTTTTACAGTGATACAGAAGTGGATCTGAACCGGCATATTTCTGTAAATCTGCAGGGGGCGTCTTTACAGGAGGCGTTGCAGGTAGTATTGGGAAAACAATACAACTGGCGGATAGAAGGGAAAAATGTGTATATCAAAGCGTTGCAGCCTGCCAAAGGTAGCCACAATGCAACAGTACAGGAACAACAGACTGATAAACAGCTGGTGAGCGGTACTGTTAACACCGCATCCGGCGTGCCGCTGGTAGGTGTAACTATCAGGGTGAAGGGTGCTACCACCGGGGTGGTGACCGATGCCAACGGTCATTTTCAGTTGTATGCCGGCAAAGGGCAGCAGCTGGAATTTTCCTATATAGGTTATGACAGTCAGCGAATTAAAACCGATACCGTACAGGGACCGTTGCAGGTAGCGCTATCAGAAACGCCCCGTTCCCTGAACCAGGTAGTAGTAACCGGTTACAGCAATAAACGGATGGGTGAGCTGACAGGTGCAGTATCCCAGGTGAAATCCGAAGAATTACAAACGACTACCACACAGTCTATATTCGACAACCTGCAGGGTAAAGTGGCGGGGATGAATGTATCTATCGGTGGTGGTAATAGTGGTGGAAACTCACAGGCTACCATTGTTATCCGTGGCCGCGGTTCTATGGGCAATAACACCACACAGCCTTTGGTGGTTATTGATGGTATTATACAGGATTATGCTGCGACGACTGATCCCTTTAGTAATATTTCTCCATCAGATATCGCTTCTGTAACTGTATTGAGAGATGCTGCCTCCGCAGCGCTTTACGGCGCCAGGGCAGCCAACGGAGTACTGGTGATTACCACCAAACGCGGTGCTGCGGGCCGTACCAAAGTAGGCGCGAATGTTACCTATGGTGCTAACAAAGCTTCGCTCGGAAAATTCCGGATGATGGATAGTCAACAGCGTTTCGACCTGCAACAACAAATCTACCGTAATCAATACCTGGATGCCAATCCCGGCGCCACCGATGCTGCAGTGAATGATTATGTGCATAAGATGGTGCCGGACAGTGTCCTGAAATATAATACCAATTGGAACGATCTGATGTTGCGGACAGGCCAGACACAGGATTATAACGTATGGATGGCCGGCGGGGAGCAGCGTATTAAATACTATGCCTCCGGGGATTATTTCCGGGAGATAGCGCCATTGGTTACAGATAATTACCGGCGATACAATTTCCGTTTCAATGTGGACTTTCAGGCTACAGAGCGGATGTTTATCTCTTCTTCCGCCAATATTTCCTATTCCAGTTTGACGAATGGTGGTTTTTATACACCCTATAGTTCCGCCTTCAGTATGATGCCCTGGGATAGCCCCTACAATGCTGACGGTTCTAAAAGGATCGGCGGGCCGAAGGAAAAGGGATGGTATAGCGGCAGTAATTTTAATCCGCTGTATGGTAAAGATTATGATGATGGAACCATGAAATCGACCTCCGGAGGTTTTGACCTGAATCTGCGTTACCGGCTTACGGACTGGCTTACTTTTAATACGCGGAACCGCTACAGCTTCATCAATGGTGAAAGGCAGTTTTATATAGATCCCAGGGACCCTACCAGTTCTTATTATGCCCGCGGCGGATTATTGTCAATGGCGCCAGCGAACAACAGTAATATCATCACCACAGAAATGTTACAGGTAGATAAGGCATTCAACCGGCATCATATTGCCGGTCTGGCTGCATTTGAATACAACACAGTGACGCAAAAAAACACCTCCGTTTCTGTATATGGCTTAAAGCCTGGTATACGGTCTATCAACGCGGGTGATCCTACTACCATGAATTTCAGGAATACTTTTGCTCAAACCGCTTATCTCTCCCTGTTCTCCGAATTGAACTATAGCTATGATGACAAATATTTCGCTACTGCCAGTTTCAGGAGAGATGGTTCTTCCAAGTTTGGTCAAAACAATAAGTATGGTAATTTTTATGCTTTTAGTGCAGCATGGCAACTGAATAAGGAACGTTTTCTTCTTAATGCCAAAAATCTTGACTTGCTGAAACTCCGCTTCAGTTATGGCGTTTCCGGGAATGATCTGCCGCTGAGCGCCTATCAATATCTTTCTCTTTATGGTTTTGTTCCGGCCAGCGATCAGTATGACCGCCAGAGTGGTACTATTCAGGATGTACAGGGGAATCCAGATTTGCATTGGGAAATGCAGTATACTACCAACGTGGGGATCGATGCCGGTTTTTGGGACCGGTTAAACCTTTCTGTAGAGCTGTATAACAAAGTGAATAAAGGATTGTTGTTGCTCATTACACCGCCGGCTACCAATGGAGGTAATACCTATTACCAGAACATGGGCCGTATCCGTAACCAGGGCATTGAAGTAACGATAAATACCCGGCAGTTGAAAAATACGGCTGTAAAATGGTCTACCGACCTCACGTTTGCCTATAACAATAACAAAGTGCTGGAGCTACAACCGGGCACTAACCTGGTATACAATGGTCAATATAGTGGTACCGCCAGGATTGTCGGCAGCCCGATGAACAGCTATTACATGCCGGTATATGCAGGTGTGGACCCTGTCACCGGCGCATCACGTTTTGAAGTATTGGAGAAAGATGCCAATGGCAACTACACCGGCAAAGTAAACTATACGGACAACCCGGGTAACGCCACTTTACAGGTATTGGGCAATACCAACCCCAAATATATTGCCGGTATGACGAATAACGTCAGCTATAAAAACTTTAGCCTGAGCGTAATGCTCACGTATTTCGGAGGATTAAAAATGCTGAACCGTACCCGTGCTAATCTGGACCTGGACGGTTCTAATGTACAGGCCAATAATGCTGCGCCTGCATCCGGACAGATAAGATGGCAGCATCCGGGAGATAATGCTGATTTGCCAAAGGCAGGTACTAAGATAGATTCCTATTTCCCAACATCCAGGTATGTAGAGGATGGCAGTTTCCTACGGTTAAAAAATGTGCGGCTGGGTTATTCCTTCTCTGACAAGCTGGTAAAGAAATTAGGCGTGGGTAAAGTAAATGTATTTGTTTCCGGAGATAATATGGTTACCTGGACGAAGTTCACCGGCATGGACCCGGAAAATACCTATGCTGAGGAAAACGCAGGTAAAGTACCGTTTACCAAAAGATTCTTAGGAGGAATACAGGTAACATTCTAATCAAAAAAAGTAAAATCAATGGCTATGAATATAAAACGATTGGGCATTATCGGTGTAACATCACTGATGCTGATCTGTTCCTGCAAAAGTGCGTTGGACCTCAAGCCTAAAACAGAACTCGACGCGGGGACCGCGCTGGATGGTTACGAAAATCAAAAGGCTGCTTTATACGGGGCCTACTCGCTGGTCAACGACTTTAAAATGCTTCCCCGGTATATGAACCTGGTGGAGCTCAGTACAGATAATGTGGAGGTGCTGAAGGCGGGGAATAATACTGCCACTGCGGGGATAGAATGTTATTCCTTTAAAAGGACGGCTTCCATGATGGATATTGATGCGTGGAAGGCTATCTATAAAGCTGTTTATCATTTCAACATGGTGATCAATGCTATACCAGACAATGCAGCAGCCAACCAGTTACAGTTAAAAGCGGAAGCGCTTTTTTTCCGTGGTTGGTTGCATATGTTGCTGGTACAAGCTTTTGGAAAACCATATGTACAAAATGCAGGGGCTAATCCAGGCGTCCCTTATGTCACCTCCACCGATGCTACGTTATTGCCTTTTCGGAATACAGTGAAGGAAGTGTACAATTTGGCTGCGGCAGATTATGAAAAAGCAGCCGGGATGTTTACAGAGAACAAGTCCAATGCCTATGCCGGTAAAATGGCCTGCTGGGCGGCGCTGGCCGATCTGTATCTGAATGCCGGTGATAATGCGAAAGCCATCAGTTACGCGGAGAAAGTTATCAACAGTAATCAATATTCCCTGGTGACAGGTAGCAACTATCTCTCTTATTTTAGTACAGACCACAGTGGTGCTGCAGATAAAGAAACTATCCTTACCATTAAAAGTGTGGATGGGCAGGGTAAAGGGTTTTATGGACTGGGGTATAGCTACACTGAAACCAAATATGCCGCTGTTTCCACGCCTTTACTGAATCTGCTCGCTGAAGCAGCTGGGGATGTGAGACTGGCATTTTACAGCAAGCTATCCACCACCAACGGCGACCGGTATTTCACCAATAAATTTGTGCAGAACAACAATACCACCGTTAGTTCACCGGTCATCTACCGCCTGGCTGACATGTATTTGATACGGGCCGAAGCGAATGCAGCTGCTAATCCACAGGCAGCCCTCGACGATGTGAACCTGTTGCGTAAGCGTGCAGGCATTACCGGTAGTGGCCTGTATCAGTTGTCAGACCTTCATGGGAGAGCCAATGTGTTACAGGCAGTGCTGGATGAGGCCAGAATTGAATTTGCCTTTGAAAACGGGCGGCGGCGGACAGCCTTGTTGCGTAACGGTTTGCCGGTAATAAGGGATTATGCAGGCAGCACGGTACCCGGCAGTCATATTAACGTTCCTGCAACCGACAACAGCTCCATTTATCCGCTGCCGGCAACAGAGGTGGTCGTTAATCCCAATCTTACTCAAAATCCATTTTAATCCATCATATGAAAAAGATTACCAGCTCCATCATCGGGTGTATCACCCTTGTTACTGTCGCCAGTGCACAGGACAAAAAGCCTTTTGTGCTGAATGGCAAGCTCACCGGCCATTCCGACAATAAACTATATGTGATGTATGAAGACGTTGCCGGCGGCAGAATGGTAGATTCCATCGACGCAAAAGACGGCAGTTTCACCTGGAAAGGGGAGATCAGTTCTCTTGCCGTAGCATATATCCGTAACGGACTAAGAGATAATAATCCTGCTACAATCGTCTTACAGCCCGGCACACAGCAGATAACAGGCTCCCGGCTTCAGCTGAACCTCGCCAAGGTAACCGGTAACCCTCTTAATAAAGAGCTACAGGAACTGACGCGTGAAAAAATGTTGATACAACAAAAGTATAGGTCCAGGCTGGATTCCCTGCAAAATGAAAAGGACCACGACAAAGCCGCGGAGATACGGGAGCGTCTTGCACCGTTTTTTGAAGAAAACCAGCAGGCAGATTACCGGTATTTCAAACGGTATCCCACTTCGGTGGTGACGGCCTACCAGCTGCGTTTTCATACGGCAAACCTGTCGTTGAATGCGCTGCAGGATTATTACAATAAATTAGGCGCCTCCACACAAAATACCACTTTCGGTAAATATATTGCCCACGAAGTCGCCATGCTCCGTAGCGGCTCCCCCGGATCCACAGCGGCAGCTTTTACCGCAAAGGATATCAATGGTAATCCTTTGTCACTGAGCGATTATAAAGGTAAATATGTGCTGATCGATTTTTGGGCCAGCTGGTGTGTTCCGTGCCGCAAAGGCAATCCACATCTCCGGGAGTTGTACGCCAAATATCAACCTAAGGGCTGGGATATCATCGGTGTTGCAGATGATGACAGAAACGAAAATGCCTGGAAAGCCGCAGTAGCCAAAGATGAGCTACCATGGAAACATGTGCGCAGAGGCGCGGATATGTCCAGGTTGCAGGATAACCCGAATGATATTTCACTTAAATACGGTATCCATTCCCTGCCCACAAAAATCCTGATTAATCCCGAAGGTGTGATCATCGGGCGTTATGGCAGCGAAGGTGATGAACTGGATAAAAAACTCAAAGAGATCTACGGAGAATAAACAAGAACCAACTGTTAAAAAAAAGCTGACCGGCGCGTCCGGTCAGCTTTTTTTTAAGATTTTTTTTTGGTGTCTTGTTTTTTATAAAAAAATTTCTACTTTTGCGACCCGTTGATGATTGCCCAATAGTATAAAGGTAGTACGACAGATTTTGGTTCTGTTTGTCTTGGTTCGAATCCAGGTTGGGCAACAGGAACTGTGATGGACATGATTAGTGATGATTCGCTGATTAGCGGAAATAAAGAGGTCGCAGCCATCATTAGAGAATTAGTTTAAAAGCTCATTTGATTCCATGATCAAATGAGCTTTTTTCTTTTATAAACGTTTAGAGATGATCATATGTTTTCGTGTGGGGGCAGGTGGGTAAACCGTCTTTCCTTTTACGATAACAGGAATATATTTTTTTTTCGGCCATTTTCAAGCCCTAATCTTCGATATACTGACCCGCCAATACCGGGGATCACCTCTCCGGTATTATCTACCTCCGTATCTTTCGCAAAATAAAAGAATTCAAATTTATTGCTTACTCCCCTGTAGACTTAATTGGTGTTAACTAACAAAAGTGAAAAAAATGGTGATAAAGAATTTCTCTATCACCAAACAACGATATATTTTTTATTGAATTACCCCAACGGATTCAACATCTTTATCCTCGGCAAATGTTTTCGGATCATATCCACCAATTCCTTTCGTGTAAAAGGTTTTAGCAGGAAATCCGTCGCTCCTGCGGCTATAAATTCTTCCTGTTCCTGGACAAAGGTTTCGCCGGAAGCCACGATGACGGGAATATCGCTGGGTATCTGGCTATCCGCGCGAAGTGTCCGTAGAAACTTTTTCCCATCCATTACCGGCATTTTACCATCTGTGATGATCAGGTCTGGAATCATCATTTTCAGCATTTCCAGGGCTTCGGCGCCGTTTTCCGCGAAGTAGGGCGTGGCGCCCATGCTTTTAATGGCAGCGCGGAAGGAAGCCTGGTTCAGTTTATCATCTTCCAATACCAGCACGGTATAATCCTGGTACATTTCGTTGGTGGGTTCGGGTGAGTTAACGGTAACGGCACTACGACCTTCCTTCAACGGAATACTGAGCCTGAAAGTGGTAGTGGCGCCGGAAGCACCGGCAGTGATGGTGCCACCAATTTTTTCCACCAGTTGTTTGGTGATAGCCAATCCCAGTCCCGTGCTTTCTCCCATATATTCCTTGTTGGCATGTGATACAAAAGGAAGAAAAATATCATTCAGCTGGTTGGGTTTAAGGGTGCTGATGTTGTGCGTTTCCATGTGGATATAATCGCCCGCCTTCCCTACATTAAACCGGACCACTGAATTTTGTGAAGCATATTTCAGGGCGTTGGAAGCCAGGTTATTGATGATTTTACTGAGGATGGTGCTGTCGGAGAGAATATATACCGGCAGCTGGGCATCGTAGTGGAGGATGATATTGATTTTCCGGGAAGCAGCGATAGGGCGTTGCATCAGGATACATTCGTTGATGCATTCCCGTAGGCTGAAGCTTTCACTTTTGGCTTCGTTAAAAAGGTTTTCTTCTATTTTAGCGAGATCGAGCTGGTTGTTGATAATTTCCCTGATGAGGAGAGAGGCCACCTGCAGGTGCTCCGTTTCCTTACGGATAGCGGCAGACAGCGCACTGTCATTCAGGTGTGCTACTTTTTCGCTGAGGCCTTCGGCGATACCCATGATAGAAGTCAGCGGTGTCCTGATTTCGTGGTTTGTTTCCCGCAAGTACCTGGTTTTAGCTTCGGAAGCCTTTTTTACTTCAGCCATCATGTTGCGTACCTGTTTGATGTAGAAATAAAGCATGATACCATTCAGGGCGGTACCCGTGAGTACCACGATGAGCCGGATGGCCAGCATGCTGTTATTGCTGAGTGGTATGGGCCTGATCCAGTGATAGTAATAGTTGACTTCCAGCAGTACCACCATGGCGCCTACGAAGGTCCAGAAGAGGTTGCGTATTTTGCGGCGGGGCATCAGCAGGTCGGAGGCTCCCATGAGGAAGGCCGCCAGCAGGTGTATTTCAGATACCGGTCCCAGTGCGATGCCGTAAAAAAAGAGTGCGGCGTCCAATACGATGAAAAATATGAGGACTACGTTGTCTATGCCTATACGCCGATGCATCAACGGCAGACAAAAAAAGAGGATGCCGACAAAAAGCTCCAGGTAGAACGCCGGTGTGAAATCCATCAGGTAAAATACGGTCATCCCCAGGGTTAATGACAGGAACGCCAGTACAATACAAATCGTATTAAAGAAAGACACGGGTTTATCAGAATAGCTACCGTTTTTCATAGTCGTTTTTCATTATTCAGGGGATGCATGGATAATGACCCCGAAAATAGTGCTATTTTTGTTTAGATGCCTATATTATACACCGCGTGAATGTTTGTTTTTTGACATGATTTCAGAGACTACCATCAGTTATAGTTACCCAACACCGTCGGCGCTGATTGCCGGCAGTGAGCCCCGGCTATTGCTGGCCGGCTACAGCGAGATAGCAAAGCATCCCGCCCCCGCTTTTTTCCAGGGACACCTGACGCAGCCCTACACCACTGCCCGTTGCCTCATCGCCTTGTCCAATGTGGTAAGGGCTTCGTTTACCCTAGCACCGGCCCAGGCGGGCATGATGAAAGACCCGATTGTGACCGCTGGTGCCGAAAAATTGCGATTTGAAGGTTTTTCCCAGTGTGCCGGCGTATATGCGCGGGTAGATGTGCTGCCGGGAGGCCATAGTGGCACTTTCCCTGCCAATGGGACGGTCAATGTGGATTTTAATCAGCCGATGATCAATGCCCTGCATGCTATCAGCAGTAATGATACCATGCAGCTGACCGTGAATGCCGGGGAAATCAACCTGCAAAGCCAGCCGGAAGAAAGTATTACCGAAAAGAAAGTACCCCTGCCGGTGAAATGGATCAAGGGACTGACCACCGTGCAGCTTTTCCTGGCAGCATCGGAGCGGGTGCATACCTTCAATAAAATACAGCTGCGACAGCTGTTTCAGGGTATTCCTGCCGGCGCTGTAAAAGCGGATTATTACCTGACCGTGCGGGGCAATAAACCGGTGTTCTCCCCGGTAAAAGCCCCTAAAGCAATTTGTGTAGGCGGTATCCACCGGTTACGCCTATTGGAACCCTTGTTACCACTGGCAGATGAGTTGCAGGTGTTTGTTCATCCGGATATGCAGAGCACTACCTGGCAGTTGTATTTCGGTCATGTGCGATTCAGTCTCAGTCTGTCGCGTGAAGCCTGGCGTGGTTTTTCCGGGGAAGGCGCCGCACTGGATGCGTTGATCGCCGATGTGCCGGACCAGCTGATAGACGCCATGGATAAATACAGTCATGTGAACCAGGAATTTAACCCCACCTTACTGGCCGTAGAAGAACAAGCCGGTTTTGAGCAGATAGATCAGCTGACAGCCCGCCTTGCCGCCATGGGACTGTTGGGTTTTGACCTGGATGATAATCTCTATTTCTACCGTCGCCTGCCTTTTAAACTGAACCGGATCATGAGCCTGAATCCGCGCATGAAAGACGCGGAGCAGTTACTGGCAGAAGACAAAGTGGCCATCATCTCCCGGCAGCCCGATAAAGTGGAAGCACGGGTGGCCGGCAGCGGCGTTACCCATACAGTGGTGATAGCCGGAGAAGACGCCCGTTGCACCTGTACCTGGTTTGCCAAACACCAGGGAGACCGTGGCCCCTGCAAACATATTCTTGCTGTACGTAAAAAAATAAATTGATTTTAACCCAAACAAGATTGTATGACACACCTGGAAGAACTGGAACAATTGTTAACCACCGAACGGGAACCGGATATGATCCCTTTCCTGCAACGTTTGACCCCTGAAGAACGAAAAAAACTAACGCCGGGACTGAGTAAAGTAGTCACCTATTATTCAGAATTTATAGAGGTGGAGAAAAATGCCTGGGGCACCAGGTCTACCATGACGCAGTCCAAGATGCTGGCCGCCGCCGCTTTTGTTTGTTTCGAAAAAAATGCTTTTCAGCGAAGCAATTTTCATTTCACGCTTTTCCGGGAGGCGTTACTTGACGATATTCTTCCCTGGTATATGCCCTCCTGGTTTGATGAATGGATGCAGGATATGGTTGAAAAAGGCAGGCTTCCCGGTGATGTGGACTATTGGATGATGATGGACCTCCATCAGCGCGGGCTGTTGACGCTGACACCTGCATTGGTGGTGAGCCGGCTTCCGCAGGCAATCTATGGAAACCACCGGTTGTACGATCCCACAGCTATGTTTAAATATCCGCTTACCTTGTCAGAGCATTTCTGGTACCTGTTTGAATATCCATCCAGTATTAATTTCGCTGATAACTGGAGCAACAATGTAAAAACCGGCGAAGGACCCACGAACTGGAATGGCTTTATACAGCAGTATACCAGTGATGGTACGATTGACCGGATGCGGGTGCTGGGAGAATGCCTGAAAGCAGTAAACAGAAATTTTAACAAACTACAGGTAGGCTGGATGGTAGATTTGCTGACGGCGCTTAAGCCTACCCAGGCTGAGTTGGTACAGCTGCAACCATTGCTGTTGCAGGCATTGAGCTCACCACAGACCAAAGCGGTGAATACAGCTTTGACTTACCTGAAAGAGCTTTCCGCCGAAAAAGATTTTAATCATCAGGCGTTGCTCGATTATCTGCCGCAGGTGATTGCTGCCGATAAAAAAAATATCATTACCACTACGTTGCAAATACTGGAGAAAGCAGGTAAACAACATCCGGAAATTAAACAGCGGGCCTGCCTGGAGCTGTGTGGTGTTTTTCTTTCCAAAGATGAAGACCTGCAAGCTAAAACAGCGAAGCTGATATTGCAGTGGGCCGATAAAAATGATGTTGTTCTCCGGGAGCAACTTTCCCAATATGGCAGCAGTATGCTGGCCAATACACGCAATATATTACAGGACCTGCTGGTTGCAGGAGCCGGCGATATCCCGGCTGTGATGGAATCTGTGGCGGTGGAGCAGCAGCCTTTAATCGGAGAACATAACCGTATTGCCACCGAAGACCTGGTATTCTTCGCCAGCCAGGTGTTTGAAAACAATGCCAGCTGGCATTTTGACCAGTTGCCTGCTATGTTGTTGGCAGCACAGGATACCATGACGACAGATATCCTGTTGCAGCTGGAACCGGCTTTACAACGGGCGGCTACTATTTTCAAACGTCCGCCGGGAACCGCCGGCCTGTTGGATTTAACCCTGGCTGTATTTTTCCTCAATTACGGCAAATGGATGGCAGATAACGATGCCGCCTATATGGCAAAACTGAATGAGGTAAAACAATCCCAGCATTGGTGGCGTACCCGTCATGAGATGCCGGTGCTGGAACACTGGAAAACTTCCCGTACAGAGGAGGCGGTATATGCGCCCCATCGTAAGTTGCTGATACTGGCTTTAAAGAAGATACGCGAAAAAGATACGTTGCCTTTATTATCTACGCCCACGCATGAACCGGCATGGATAGATCCCGTGGTGCTGGTGCAGCGCATGGCCCTGTACCAGGCAGCCGGTGTGATACCGGATATGCTGGATCTTCAGGTCGCTATTGCGCGTTGTGCGTTGCAGGACACAGCCGCCGCGTTGTCGTTGGCGCAACAGTCGCTGACCGGAGAATACCAGCAGCTGCTGATGTTCCTGCTCGATGCGGACGCCTTGCCGCAGGCGAAGACAATCACCATGGAAGCCGCCTGGATGCAGGCAGGACTTACCAAATCGCCTAAAACAACCTATGAAGCGTTTGCTGATTTTTCGTATAACCGCTTGCCGATAGTACTGCTGAATGGTGATTTTGAATGGAAAACGGCAGCGGTACCTTACCTGGCTTATGGTAACTATGATCCCGAAAAGAAGGAATATAACCGGTATATGGATGAGGAGCTGTCAATGGAAATTACCTTTCCTGAAGCAGAGATCCTGAAAGGACCTTCACCGTTGCTGCAGGAATACCTGAATGGGGTAGGGAAATACCTGTCCATTTCGATTTCGGACGTTGCGCGGTTATTGTTGCTGACCCCCAATCATCCGGATGTATTGCTGGCGAGGATACTGAAATCCTGTCAACGTTCTTCCGGGTATTATGAGGTGAATGAAACCGGTATTGTCTTAAATACTGTACAAACGCTGCATAGCCTGGACATTCCGCCTTCTGAAATGATGTATCTCTCCATTGCGTTGTCTATGTTACATGCTGATAAAACCGTAAAAGGGTATGCGGCGGAATACTGGAGCAGCCGTGTTCCTGACCGTATCAGCAGTGAGAAGCTGGGACAGACCATCGGTTTACAACAGCGGGTAGCTTGGGCGCCGATGAAACGTTTTACAGACCTGATGGCTACCCAAACGCAGATCAGCCGGCAGCATAATGAAGCATTGGAAACATTGCTGACCGCCTGTCTGTCTGTCTTCACCGAAAAGCCGGTAAAAGACCTGAAAAAACTGCTGGAGGTATACGGGGAAGTATTGGCGCTGAATGACAGCAGTATCCGTCATCCGATGGTGATACAGTTGTTGCAGGCCTGGCAGGGTACCAGTACATTGAAGAAAACGGCGCAGCAGTTGTTGAAGCGGGCAGCGCTGGCATAGCCCGTTTTTTCTGCGTATTTTTGAAAAAACAGCCGATGTCTTCCCAAAAACTGATCGTTATCGTACCGATGGAAGGTACCGCCCTGCTGGATATTGCAGGCCCCTGCGATGTATTTTCGCGGGCCGATAAAATATTGCGCAGTGATCCGGAGTGGCAGGGAGCCGGCTATGAAATACTATTGGCATCGCCGGTAGCGGCGCATCACCTGAAAACGCAGAGCGGTGTAGAGGTGGTATGTCCCGTTACCGTGGAGGAGCTGGATCGTCCTATTGATACTTTACTGATTGCTGGTTTGGGCACTGAATTTCTCGCCAATAACCTGCATGGTTTTTACGAATGGCTACGTAATGTATATCCCCGGCTGCGCCGCATCGGTTCCGTGTGTATCGGCGCCTATGCGCTGGCGCGGGCGGGGATTCTCAGTGGCCGCAAGGCTACTACGCATTGGCAGTACAGCCAGGATTTCCAGGAAAAACATCCCGATGTGCAGGTGGATACCAATCCTTTTTATACCTGTGACGGCAACGTATATACGTCCGGCGGACTCGCTTCCGGTATCGACCTGGCCCTTGCCCTGCTGGAAGAGGATTATGGCCGGGAATTGGCCGCGCAGGTGGCCAAAAAGATGGTGATCTACCTCCGGCGGCCCGGTTACCAGTCGCAGTTCGGCGAACTGCTGGATTACCGGCATTTAACCAATACGCTGGCAGGTAAGCTGCATCCCTGGATGATACAGGTGTTACACGAGGACCTGAGTGTAGAACGGCTGGCCGCCCAGGTGAATATGAGTCCCCGGAATTTTGCCCGCGTTTTTCTCCGGGAGACCGGACTTACCCCCGCCAAATTTGTAGAGCGTTTAAGGGTGGAAACAGCCCGGAAATACCTGGAAGATAGTGACCTCAGTATAGAACAGATTGCTGAAAAATGCGGGCTGGGCGGTATGGTGTCCATGCGGCGTGTGTTTCTGCGGCATCTGTCCGTTTCCCCCAGCGATTACCGCCGGACCTTCCGCACCGCCTTACATGGTTGAGTTGGCAGAAATTGTATATTTTTCGTCATTTGAGACAGATGAACGGTTGGGTACTTTTGTACTGTAACCAAAATTATTCAAGCGATGAAAATAGCTATCAACGGATTCGGCCGCATAGGAAGAATGACCCTCAGAGCTTTACAGCATAAAGACAATGTAGAAGTAGTAGCCATCAATGACCTGATGGGAGCGGATATACTCGCCCATCTTTTCAAATACGACACGGCCCATGGAAAATTCCCCGGTACTGTCACCCATACGCCTCAACAGCTGATCGTGAATGGTAAAGTCATACAGCTGACCAGCGAAAAAGACCCGGCCCATCTGCCCTGGGCGCAACTGGGTGTTGATATTGTGATAGAATCTACCGGCCGTTTTACCCATAAAGACCAGGCCCAGGCGCATATCCGCGCAGGCGCCAAACGGGTATTGATCACAGCGCCGGCATCCGGCGGGGTAAAAACCATTGTAGCGGGGGTGAATGAAGATATTATTGATGTAACGGACGAGATCCTGTCCACCGCTTCCTGTACCACCAACTGTATTGCGCCGCCCTTGTTCCTGCTGGATAAGGTGTTCGGCATTGAGTCCGGTTATATGAGCACCATTCATGCATTTACCATGGACCAGATGTTGCAGGACGGTCCGCATAAGGATTTCAGAAGAGCCAGGGCAGCCACCCAGTCTATTATACCCACCACTACGGGAGCCGCCAAAGCTATCGGGGATGTATTACCGGCCCTGAAAGGTAAGCTGGACGGCTTTTCCTACCGGGTGCCTGTTATCGATGGTTCCATTGCAGAATTGTCCCTGGAGCTGAAACAGCCGGCTACTGCGGCAGAGATCAACGCACTGTTTAAACAGCAGGCTGCAACGGATCTGAAAGGTATCCTGGAATATACGGAGGAGCCTTTTGTATCGGCGGATATAGTGGGTAACACACATTCTTCCATTGTGGACGGTACCATGACGCGCGTTATTGGTAAGCTGGCCAAAGTAGTGGCCTGGTATGACAATGAAGCGGGTATTTCCAACCGGATAGCGGAGTTGGTAGCTTCTGAGATATACGCTACTGCCGACGCACAGCGATAGTAAAAAAATCACTGGCTATAAAAAAAGCACCCTTTACGAGGGTGCTTTTTTATGATTATTTTTTCTCTTCGTGATATTCCTGTTCCGTATTGATAGACCAGATATTGTCTTTGGTGACAATACCGGCAGCGATGTTATCCACAGCCACCATAGCGGTGAGCATGGAGTGGTCGGAGTTATTGTATTTATGCATACCGTTACGGCCAACGAGGAAGAGGTTGCCAAAAGAGTCGAGGTAGTGTCGTACTTCATCGAACCGGGTATAGGTACCGAAATAGGCCGGGTAGGTTTTCTCCATGCGTAACACGGTAGCGTCGAGTACATCTTCTTTTCTGGCCAGACCTATTTTGCAGAGTTCGTGTATCGCTGTTTCCCGGATTTGTTCATTTGTTTGTTCCCAGAAGTCATCGCCTTTGTTACAGAAATATTCCATTCCCACCCAGGTGGTATCGGGGTCTTTCACCATGTAAGGGCTCCAGTTGTTGAACAGTTGGAGGCGGCCTACTTTCACATCTTTTTCCTGTATGTAGATCCAGGTATCTTTGAGTGTGATAGGCTGATGGGTACGTGTTTTAGCATCTTCGAAGCTCAGGTTCTTCAGCAGGATACCGATGGTGATGAAGTCGCGGTATTGCAGGCCGGAGGCTACTTCGCGGACATTCGCCGGAACATCCGCCCGGAGGCCGGCCACCAGTTCCTGTACCGGCATGGTAGAGAAGAAGTAGTCGCCTTCGAGGATGGTTTTTTCGCCGGTGGTTCTGTCCAGTGCTTCAATGCCGGTGATCCGGTTACCTTCAGTAAGAATACCTACCACATCGTGTTGCATGAGAATGGTCGCCCCCTGGGAGGTTACCTGCCGGGCCACTTCTTCCCACAGCTGGCCGGGGCCATGTTTGGGATAGAGGAACTGTTCGATGAGGCTGGTTTCCACATTTTTTTGTTTGATATCTTTCGGCTTGCTGGCATTCCAGGCCGCTTTCGCCGCATGTGCGATAGCTTTACCGATGGAGATGCCTTTGATGCGTTGTGCGCCCCATTCTGCAGAAATTTCATGACAGGGAACACCCCATACTTTCTCGGTATAGTGTTTAAAAAAGAGGTTGTAGAGTGTAGTGCCGAACCGGTTGATCATAAAATCTTCCAGTGTATTCTCCGGTTTCCTGGGGAAAAGCTGGGCCTGTAGGTAAGAGATCATGATCCTGATAGTGGTGATGATACCCAGTTTACGCAGGGTATCGATCGATAGTTGAACCGGGTAGGTAAAGAATTTTTTGAGGAAATAGATACGGGAGAGGCGTTTTCTGACCAGCATAATCAGGTCGGGGTTTTCCGCTACGAGGGTATCTGATTCCGTATTTTTTTGTGGTGCTTTTATCTCTTTTGTTTTTTGCTGATAGCTGATGGTGAATATTTCAGCCGCTTCTTTATCGAGAGGCATGACGGTCATCCACCAATCCATCACGCGGTCGGATTTTGAGAAAAACCGGTGACCGCCGATATCGATACGGTTACCTTTATAGTTAACCGTTTTGGAAATGCCGCCAATATCTGTGCTTTTTTCCAGGATGATGGGCATTATATCTGTGCGTTGGAGCAGTTCATAGGCCGCAGTAAGGCCGGCAGGCCCTGCACCGATGATGATGGCTTTCTTTTGCATGAGATAACATCGATTGTGAGTGAATAGTTATTTGAGGGGGGTAGTAAGTAGAGCGTCTGGTTTTATACCAGCGTGGTGTGGGGTATCAGAAAACCCGGGGGAGCTCCCCGGACATGCAAACGAATAGTAGTAGAAACGTTAGCTGGCATACTATAATGGTTTGTCACAGACCAGCCCGTTGAGTGGGTGGTCCGGCTTTGAGGGTTTATTACAGGGGCGCGCAGCAGCGTTCAATTTCGCCGCGTATACAATTATAAACTACAATACTGAAGTGCTATTTCATTGACGGGAATGGTTGTTAGAATTTCCATTTGTAGAAGTAGACCGGAGCGTTTTCACCTTCACTGATGGTTACGTAACCATCATTACCGGGCGTGATGGTAATACCTTCTCCCTGTTTTTCTATCACATAGGGGAGTTGTTGTGCAGGTCGTGCCATGGCTTGTTCCACGGTTTCGTTGGCATTGCGGTGCCAATAGTAAATATCGGTGAGTGTTTTGATCACAATATGGTGGCCGTCTTTGGAGATATCGCCGGAAGTGACCCAGGTATAGGGAAGTGTAATGAGTTTCTCCAATTGAACTTTATCCCCATCTTTAAAAAGCAGGTTGTTTGTTTTATAGAGACTGACTTTTCTTTCTCTTTTACTGATGATATAAATTTTTTTGCCGATGGGATCGATGAGCAGGGATTCTGCATCGCGGGGACTATTGGGATATTGCAGTGTGAGTACGTCCGGACGGATGTGCAGTGTTTTTCCGGGAACCGTAGCAGGCTCCTCAAAACGATAGATACGGATATGTTTGCGCACGCCTTTATTATCGCCGATATCGCCCACATATACATAGTGTTTACCTTTTACGGGGCCCATTCCAACCGCAATATCTTCCATATCGCGGTTGGATACATCGTCCAGTTTTACGGTGCAGACCAGGTTGGCCTGATGGTCCAGCAGAAAGGCTTCCGCTTTGTTACCGCTGTCGTTGTGTGTCCAGTAATAACCGGGTAAGGTACTACTGGATGCGATGCCGGATGCTTCCGTAATTTTATCGGAAGACAGTTCACCTAATACAACAGGTTTAACAGTCGTGTTATCTTTTACCGCTTGTGCGGAAGTAGTGGTACATATACCGGCAAGCAGCAGGGCCGTCAACAGAACAGGTAATCGCATAGGGCAATTTACTAAAAAAATGATGTCGTTTTTCTAATCCTTTTTTAATGAAGATTTGTAGAAAGCGGGGGTACCTTCGGGCCACATATGAATATGAAATACCTGCAATACTGTTTGCTCCTCCTGGGAACCCTGATCGCCTTACCGGCTCTTGCCCAATCGGATTATATCAACCTGGGCAACAAACAATACCAGCTGCTGGACCGGCTGGATATCCTCACCCGGAACGATACCCTGTTAGGGTTCACGACGGTGAAACCGTATGACCGCCGTAAAGTAACGGAGCGGGTGTTGTACCTGGACTCGCTGGACAAAGCCGGTGCTTTACCTTTCCCGTTAACCGCCACCGACCGGTATAATATGCGTCATCTGGTAATGGATAACTGGGAATGGGCGCCTGCCTATGAAGATTCGTTTAAAGTGAAGCCGGTATTGAAACATTTTTATACCACGCCGGCTTCCTTGTATACCGTTCATACCAGCAATTTTAAATTATCTGTGAATCCATTGCTGAACCTGCAATACGGCGGTTCCAATGATGGCACCGGCAGCATTTTTGTCAACAGCCGAGGGTTGGTGCTGAGAGGGAATATTGCCGGTAAGTTGGGGTTCTACACGATCTTAACAGATAACCAGGAGCGGGACCCGGCTTATGTACGTGATTTTGTTAATCATCATGAAGCTGTACCTGGCGCCGGGTATTATAAATATTACAACCACAATGGCTACGATTATTTCGATGCCCGTGGTGGTATCTCACTGAATGCGGCCAAATATTTCGATATCCAGTTCGCCTATGACAAATTGTTTATCGGCAACGGTTTTCGTAGTCTTTTCCTCAGTGATTTCAGTAGTAACTACTTATATCTGCGTATCAGTACCCGTATCTGGAAATTTGATTATGAAAATATTTTTGCCCAGACCATTGCACCGTTTCCGCTTTACAACGACCGGCAGATGCGGCCCCGCAACTACATGATGATGCACCACCTGAGCCTGCAGGTTACCAAATGGCTGAACCTGGGTTTCTATGAAAACGTTATGGAAGACGGTAAAAACGGGCTGCAGTTGAGTTACCTCAACCCGGTTATCTTCTACAGATCCGTAGAACAACAACTGGGTGCCGCCGGTAAAGCCAATGTTGGCTTCGATTTTAAAGCGAATATTGCCCGGTCGGTGCAGTTGTACGGTCAGTTGTTGATTAATGAGTTTGTAACGAAAGAAGTGTTGCACTATAGCAGGGGTAATTTTGCCAACAAACAAGGGGTACAGCTGGGCGCCAAATATATCAATGCTTTCCAGGTTCGGAACCTGGACATACAGGCAGAAGCCAATTATATACGGCCCTATACCTATACCAATTTTGACAGTACGACCAACCTTGTTCACTATAATCAGCCGTTGGCGCATCCGTTGGGCGCCAATCTGAAAGAGTTTATCGGTATTGCCCGTTATCAGCCATTGCCCCGCCTGTATCTTACCGGTAAGCTGATGTATCATTTGCAGGGCCTCGATTCAGCCGGTGTTAACTTCGGCAGCGATGTTTTCCGTAGTTATAACACCCGACCACGGGATTATGGTTTCCATATCGGCAGCGGTATACCGGTGAAAAGTACTACAGCCGCCCTGAGTGCTTCCTGGGAGCTTTTTGAGAATATGTTCATCGATCTGAATGCTACCTATCGTACGTATAATGTGCAGGACCAGCCTAAATCCAATACCTTTTTCTATACTGTCGGTTTCCGTGTGAATATGCAGGCCAGGGAGTTCAATTTCTAGGTTCCCGGAAAAAAATTTGGGATTTAATGGAAATGTTATACCTTCGCGTTCCTGAATTGACGATGCCCGATAGTATAACGGTAGTACGACAGACTCTGACTCTGTTTGTCTTGGTTCGAATCCAGGTCGGGCAACAAAGCTGAAATTCTTCTTAGGTAAGGATTTCAGCTTTTTTTATGGGTTGATTTTTATCGTGAAATAATCGTGTTACCTCCAGGGCACTCCTACATCACTCCAGGAAAGGTTTCTCTTTTTGAATAAAAATGCGCTATTTTCAGTTGCCGATAGTTAGGATAAAAACATTGATTGAACCCGCTATGTTTCACTCAAAATCCACGTATGGATACAAGAAGCATCCTTTTCTCCCTGATCATTTTATGCATTGGTTGCAATAGACCTGTTGCCGACAAACAAATAGACATCATCGGACATGTCAAACATATCCCTCATGGGAAAGTGTATCTGACAAGTGCTTTTCACTGGGATGTTTTTCAGGATTCAGCAGTGGTTAGGAACGATTCATTTCATTTCAGGATAAAAGTACCTGCTTCTTTTGAACCATATTACGCCGGTATCAGCTACATTGATACGACCGGGAGAATCAGGGGTTTTCAATTCATAGACCCGGTACAAACTACCGAAAAACAGATCCATTCGCAGAACGCATTTGTGCTGGAGCCAGGCGTTACCACTATTACCGGAGAACTGGTCTGCCAGGGAGAGGGAGATAGCTACTATTGCAAAGGCCTGGAAATAAAATCTGGCAAAGAAACGGCATTGATGTATCAACTACAGACTACCAGTTTTGGGGCACTTGGCCGTCGGGATTCATCCAACCGGGTTGCCCTCATTAAAAAATACAGCCGTATTATCAGGGAGAACTCTACAGCCTATACATTGTTGCAAGGGATATATGAGGCCCGGGAACAATACACCAACAAGGAGCTGGAAGACCTGATCGTTTTGTTTGATAAAAATGTACAGCAAGCGGAAACAGCCCGTAAGTTGAAAAGTTTTATGGATACCAGGGCCAACTTCCGGAAGGACAAATCCGCTCTCGCAGCGACAGATACAGCCGGCAATACAAAAAACTGGATATCCCCCGCTGCCCGGTTTAACCTGCTGGTTTTTTGGGCAAGCTGGTGTGGCCCTTGCAGAAGTGAAATTCCTTCCCTGAAAAAAATCCGCGCAAGATTCAGCGATCAGGATGTTCACATGGTCAATATCTCCATTGATAAAAGCCGCGCTGCCTGGATAGATGCGCTTCAGTTTGAAGCGATGCCCTGGGAGCAGGTGAAGGTTGACAGTGCGGAGATTGCCCGCGTGAAAGCCGGTTTTAACTTTTCTGCTATCCCGTTGACGGTATTGACAGACCATACCGGCAAAGAGCTCAGGCGATACGCCGGTTTTGGTGAGAACACGGAAAAGGAACTGGTAGCGCTGCTGGAGCAACTATTGAAATGATGATATCTTTTGAAGCATTATGCAAACTCCAATTTTGATAATTCCATTCCCACTTCTTTAATTCCATCCAGGATTTTGTGTGCTTGTTTGGTGGATGGTTTTTTGATACCATTGGCATATTGTGAAAGTAATGATGGATTCATACCAATTCTTTCAGCAAGCCCTTTGACACTAATGACATTATAATACTCGAAAAATTGTTGCATATCCAGTCGAATTACAATATTCTCTTTGGTGGCCGGTTTGAGGTCAACAAGTTCCCTGTAGAGATTTGTTGCTTCCAGTATATTTTTGTTTAACTCCCGCATGTTTTTACCAGTAGTAGACACCGGTAATTTTGACATTTCCCGGGCATAAGCAGAATAGCCGGTACTGGTTCTTTCTACGATGAATATATACTTTGTCATGGCTAGATCTGATTTCGTTAAGTGTTCTGTGTGATCT
>NZ_JACVFC010000005.1 GCF_014529935.1 Chitinophaga qingshengii | reverse complement strand
ATGAATGATCCACAGCCGCTTCTGTGCGGGGGAAAGCGGATAATACGTTGCAGCAGGCGCCGGTGATATAGGTACTGTCAGCGCTTTACCCGACAGTTGTTCGATACGGGCAGCCAACTCTTTTAATACAGGGTTCCTGAAGATATCTTTCAATTCCACTTTTACCTGCCATTCTTTGATGATAGCCGATAACAGGCGCATGGCGTTGAGTGAATGACCACCACGCTCAAAAAAATCATCTTCCGTACCAACATGTTCCAACAACAACACTTCTTTCCATATGCGTACCAGGCGCGCTTCAGTGTCCGATTCCGGAGCTGCCGATGCCCGCCCGGCATCAGGATCCGGTAACCGCTTCCTGTCTATCTTTCCCGCTGTATTACGGTAAAACTGCGTCACGATTACCCACTTACCAGGTAGCATAAAGCTGGGCAGCTGTTCCGATAAATATGCTTTCACCTGTTCTGTCGTGGTGGTGGACATTAGACGCAAATAAGCCACCAGCGCATATTCACCATTTCTTTCTTTATGAGCAAGTACATACGCTTCTTCCACGCCAGGATGACTGTTCAAGACAGCTCTCACTTCTTCCGGTTCGATGCGGTAGCCTCTGATTTTCACCTGTTGATCCAACCGGCCCAGAAATTCCAGTTCACCGTTCCGGCTCCATCGCACTTTATCACCAGTACGATAAAAGCGCCTGAGGCCATCGATATCGTATTCCACGAACGCCTTTTGCGTAGCGGCTTCATTATTCAGGTAACCTTCTGCAATAGCTGGCCCTGTTATACATAACTCACCGGAAATTCCTTTTGGTAATAGTCCACCGTATGGATCAAGTACGAATGCCCTATAACCCGGCAATGCCTTGCCTATTGTTACCGGATCGGCTATAACACGGTCCATCTTGCTACCCGTGGCATTAATGCAGACTTCAGTTGGTCCGTACAGGTTCATCAACGAAGCATCCGGAAACCGCTGCCTGATCTTTTGAGCCAACGGACGGGTGAGCGCATCTCCTCCGGAAGAAATATAACGAAGTGCAGGCCGGAGTTGCTGCTCTTCCATTATCCGCAACATCTCCTCCCAATATAATGGAGAAGCATGCAGCACTTCGATCTTATGTGCTGAGAGATAGTGAACGAAGCCGTTTACATCGGGATACTCTGCATACAGATGCAAGGTACCTCCGGAAACAAGTGGCAGGAAAATCTCTTTGACAGATGCATCAAAGGCAAGCGAAGCATTCAGTATAAATTGCAGGCCTGTGCCGAACTGCATTATCTCCTGCAAAGCGGACAACAGGAGGCAGACCTGTTTGTGTTTGACAGGCACTCCTTTCGGTTGCCCGGTAGATCCGGAGGTGTAGATAATGTAGGCAAATTGTTCCGGCGTGATAGCTGGCGCAGCATACATTTCCGGATACGATGCCGCCGACATTTGTAACTGCCCATGACCGAAAACAGTGATGTCTGCCGTTGCTACAGGTTCGTTGCTGATCAGGCAAACAGCATTGGCATCCTTCAACATATAGTGTACCCTTGTTAAAGGGTAACCGGGGTCCAACGGCAGATAAACGCCACCTGCCTTCAGAATAGCCAATATCGTGATGATGGCAAACCGGTCCTGGTTAACCATCAACCCTACTACATCACCGGGTCTGATGCCCACTTCCGCTATGAGACAGTTGGCCATACGGTTGGCCGAAGCATTCAATGCTTCAAACGTAAGTTTTATTTCACCATCCACGATGGCCGCCTGCCGTGCATGGCCTTTCACAGCGCTTTCAACCCAGCCATGCAACAATTCGTATGGCATGGCCGGCATAGTACTTTCTCCTGACAATGCAAGCAACACTTCTTTTTCCTCCGGCAACAACAGCGGTAATGATGTTATAGGCAAGCCGGGCGTTTCCAGCGCCGACAATAATATTCGTTCAAGATGTTGCGGCATTTTTTGTATCACCTCTTCCGGCAATACACCTTTTCGAAAGTATATTTTCCAGGGCCCCTCCGCTGACACAGCCAGGGCGAGCACCGTTTGTACAGCCTCAAATGATATTTCGTGTAGCCGTTCATGTGATATTCCCAGTCCGCAATGGTTCAGGAGCAGGTCCACACCATTGGCAGCCAGCTGTTCTTCCAGCAGGGAGAAAGGATAGTCCTGATGTTGAACCGCTGATTTGAATTGTCCGGCAAGTGCATTTACCAATTCTTTAAAACCGCGGTCAGTGTGGTGTTCCGACAGGAAGAAATAAAGCTTTTGATTGCTATGTTCAGGGGCTAAAATATTTTTATACCGCACCGGGGCGGTAAATAGTACCGGCTGCTGCCATCCATAGCGGTGCAGCAGCGACATCCATGCAGCCATGACAATCATGAAACAGGAAATATCCTGTCCGTTAGCTGCTTGTTGCAATTTATTCATCACATCACCTGACATGGGGCAGGTAATTGTGCACAGCGGGCCTTTATCAGGAACAAAGCCAGTGGCATAGTCCTGTTTTCTTAACTGTCCGAACCAATAATCCAGCGCTAGTTGCTGTTGTTTGTCCATACGAAATAATATTTTCCGGGAACCATTAAGAAACGTAGTTGAGGTAAGGTTGATAGTACCTGAAAAGATACCGGGAAGGGATACCGAGGTACAGGCCTGCGGCTACAACACTGTTGTAAAGTACATTCCGCCGCGGCGCTCCCCTGAAGCCTGACAAGAGCCCGGACATCACGCTGCCGGGGGTATGCCAGTCAATATTGAATGATATGGAATAACTGAGACCTCTCACCTGGTGCAGGGTACCTGAAGGCATAAAAAGGATATCGCCAGGCTCCACTACCACGGCGTCTATTTCAGCTTCTTTGAGTAAGGGATATTTTCCGAGGTCGGGATGTTCAAGGTCTACACCTGCCCACCGCCAGCTTTTGAGATAGCATTTGTCGCGATCTTTAGCAGCAACCAGGTAAAACTTTTTGCTGCCATGCACCTGAAAGAACAGGTTATGTGTACATAATGTATCAAAATGCAAGGGTGTAAGACTATCCGTGCTTCCCATAAAAAACTGTACAAATTTCCACCATTCACTTCCGTACCATGACGGTAACAGGTAGGAAGGGAAAGGATCCACATCCTGTTTTAGTGCAGGCAGGAGCAGGAACACAGGCACGTCATGGAGATAAGGGGGCCGGGGAGATTGCTGGCGGGCATCGGCCGGCAGTCTTTCATATTGTTCCAGCAGTGCAGTATATTCTGCGACCGTCATAATGGTTTTATTTCCTTTAGACACATCTCCCGTTTTAAGCGGTACGCTTACGGCATCACCCATTTTTTTAAAATAGTCGTAGTTCCATTTTTCGAGAGCTGGCCAGTTGCGGGTCCCTCCTTTTATCAATACCGGCTTTCCGGGCGCGACAAATTTCCTGTAGAAAGTATCTCTGTCGATACTATTAACAATCTCTATCATAGTAGCGGAATATAAAAGCGGATAAAATCTATTTATGAACGGTAGCCGTATCCTGTGCGTGCAAACCCGACAGGGACAGGTTCACCTCTTCAAAAATGGCCATGGCCCTTTCGATCAGCGCAGGTGTAATCACCAGCGGAGGCAGGAAACGGATCACATTATTGTAATGGCCACCGATCTCGAAAAGCAATCCTTTTTTGAAGCAGAGCAAACGTATCTTCCTTACAATATCACTATCCGGTTCTTTGGAATTTTTATCTTTTACGTATTCGATACCAAAAAACAGCCCACGACCTCTTACTTCACCGATGAAGGGCATTCGTCGCTGCAGTTGTTCCAGTCTGTCCCTCAGCAATGATTCCATCCTCAATACATGATCCGGCAGGGAAGTTTGTGCTACGAAATCAAAGGCGCCATTACCAGCTGCAATACTTACCTGGTTACCTCTGAATGTACCAATATGTTTTCCGCTCGACCATTTTTCGATGCGCTGATGATATACAATGGCAGCCAGGGGAAAGCCCACACCACCGATGCCTTTGGACATCGTATAGATATCTGGTACAACACCGGCATGTTGTGACGACAGGAATTTGCCGGTGCGGAAAAAACCCGCCTGTATCTCGTCAAATATTACAACGATATTATGCTCCCGCGCTACCTGCACAATGCCTTCAAGAAAGCCATCATGAGGGATCACCACGCCGCCTTCTCCCTGAACAGGTTCCAGGATGATGGCTGCCGGTTTCGCAATGCCACTATGAGGATTTTCCAGCAAGCTCCTGAAGTATTGCACGCATTGCAGCCTGCAGGTATCCTTCTGCAGATCAAAAGGACATCTGTAACAATAGCTGTATGGTATAAAATGAATATCCGGTACCAATGCACCCAGGCCCGACCGCAATGATGTATTGCTGGTAGCCGACAATGCGCCGGAGGTCATGCCATGATACGATCCCTGAAACGCGATCACACCTTGCCTGCCGGTGAACATCCTTGCCAGCTTGATCGCTGCTTCTACAGCATCAGATCCCGAAGGCCCGGTGAAAGCCACTTTGAACTCATCCCTTACATCAGGTGACAACAAATTCAATATTTTTTCTATCAGCGCTACTTTATTCTCCGTAGGAAAATCCAGTGCATGGATCAGTTTATCCTGCTGTTCCCTCACATATTCCAATACAAAATCATTACAGTGTCCAACGTTGACAACGCCAGCCAACGAAAAAAAATCTATATAATGATTCCCATCCTCATCTTCAATAATGGCACCTTTCGCTCTTTTAATAGCAATAGGTATCTGCTTGCTGTAGGAAACTATAGCAGATTCGTTGCGCTGCTGCTTTTCCAGTATCTCCTTTGATCTGGCGCCAGGTATCTCTGAGCTGACAATGCGCTCTCCTCCTGACAGGTGGTAGGGTTCGAAATTCTCTTTCATATAAATTGGAAGTTATAGTCACAAATTGAGAGGGATATCTATTTCCATGTCCGCGCCATTGCTTAAAGTGCTGGTCAATCCCACTATGCCGGCGGCGGTTTGCCATTGCCCGGCCGCGAGGTCTTTACATACAAGCAGCAACCGTTCCTTCAACCGCTCTATGCGTACCGTGCTATACCGGGAGGACCTGTATTTGATGTAGCCTGTTATTTTGTTCGCCTGTTTGTTACACACAATAGTGAGATCGTATTTGGTACCGGTATCCGTCATGCGTTCTTCTTCAATTGTAATCGCTACAGGGCTTACAGACCGTTCCCGCGCCGGTGTATCATTGAATACAAACAACACGTGGCGTAAGAGGTCTTCCGTCAGTGGCGCATAGGACTCGGATAATTCGGGCGGATAGTGCTGAAAGCAAAGCGCCGTCTGTATTTTACGGTGAACGGCAGACAACAACGCAGTACAGGATTGCTGCTCATCCAAGTGAAAGAACAGTGGCAGCGTATTCACATAAAAACCTATCTGGTCATGCATATCTTCCTTGTTTCTGCCGGCCACCGGCACATTTATCAACAGTTCCGCCGACCTCGTAAAGGAATACAAAGTCAGGTACACGGCTGTTATCAGGCAGGAATGTACCGTGCAACCCTGCCTGCCTGCCAGATCAATGATATCATTTGCTGCGACGGCATCCAGCTCGAAATCAAGCGTACTTCCGGTCCATTCTTCTTCGGTCGGCGTATAGTCGTATGGAATGGCTGACGTGCTTTGCATGGCATGCAATTCTTCCTGCCAATACCGGGCATGTTCACGGGCGTCATTTGTTTGCAGCCAGATTGCCTGATCCAGCACAAAATCTTTATATTGCCTGTTTTTCGGCGCCAGCGCCTCGTTACCCGGCGCCGCATAATAGTTATACAGTGAAATGAGATCATGCTCGATAATACCGGCCGACCAGCCATCTGATATGATATGATGCATAACAAACCGTAACAGATACTCATCAGGGGCGACACGCAACAATGCGGCCTTTATCAAAGCGTCTGTTTCGAGGTCCATCGCCACACTCATGTCGTCCGGCTGATCAGGATGTATCATCCGGAATGGCCTGTTGTGGTTGACGAACTGACGTACCTCACCATTAATCAGTTTGAAGTTGGTACGTAGGATTTCATGGCGCATCAATAATGCGCTGAATGCTGCTTCCAGTGCCGCTATGTTCAGTGCGCCTTTCAATCTGTAGCGGGAAGGCATGTGATAAGCGATGCCTCCCCCCTTCTGGTCGATCACCCATAACCTGTATTGCGCGTGAGACAGCGGGTAATGATCCTGTTCCTCAAATACGCCGGGGGCGCTACCTTTCATGCTGTTCTGTGATCTTGCCAGCGCAGCTTGTTCATGAATTGTCTGGTTGACAAAAATATCCTGCAACCGGAAGTCCCTATCCAGTTCTTTCGATAAGCGGGAAGCCAGCAGCATGGCGCTTAAAGAATGTCCTCCTGACAGGAAGAAATTATCGAAGATGCCGATAGCCGGTTTGTTCAACACTTCTTTCCATATGGCGGCGATCTGTTGCAGCAGCGCTCCGGCAGCCTCATGTGGTTCAGCAACCGGCGATTGCACTGGCAATGGCAGTGCCGATTCATTGATCTTTCCGCTATGTGTTACCGGAAATGCTGTCAATGGCACCCAATGCACCGGGATCATATGAGCAGGCAGGTGCTGTTTCAACAATGCTTCCAGGTCAGCGGGCCGGAGGCTGTTTTTTCCCTGGTAATATGCCACCAGGTTATCTTCCCTCTGCATTACATAAGCCTGCTGTACATCCGGATGGGATAACATCGCTCCCTCTATTTCTCCTGGCTCGATACGATATCCCCGCAATTTTATCTGGCGGTCTATACGGCCAATAAACTCGATGGTGCCGTCAGGCAGCCATTTACCGGCATCACCTGTGAGGTAAATCCGTTCTTCAATACCGGCAATAGTAGTATTGACAAATTTGCGGTTGCTGAGTTCCGGGGTATTAAGATAATGCATCCCTACTCCGGCACCTGCGAGGCAGATCTGGCCGGGCATACCCAAAGGCACCATTTGCAGTTGATTGTCCAGCAGATAGACGCGGGTATTCATCAATGGCTTCCCGATGGTTTTCCTGCTGCGGTCTGCCCCCGCCCATTCCCAGGTATTATCTACCGTCGCTTCTGTTACACCATATACATTTATAAGCCGGGCTGCGTCAAAGTATGAATCAAAACGCCTTACCAGCATAGCATCCAGCGGTTCTCCACCGCAAAGCACGTACAACAAAGGAGGAGGTGGCGTTTGTTCAAGCTCCGTTAACAATGTGCTCAGGAACGAAGGAGTAAGATCCGTTACCTGTATCTGTTCATCGCGAAGGATACCGGCATACAGCGGAAGATTTTTCCTGGTTTGTTCATCGATCACAACCAGGGTATGACCAAATACCAGCGGAGCAAAAAGTTGCTGCACCGAGGCATCAAAATTAATAGATGCCGTTAACAAACATCGTAAGGGAGTGATATGATTTTCGTAGATCAGGCCGCCCAGCCACATCACCAGGTTCTTCAGCGCATCATGCCCGATCATCACACCTTTTGGCCTGCCGGTTGTGCCGGAAGTATAGATAACATATGCTGCACTGTCCTGGCCCGGACACCATTGAAGATCATTTGCTGAAAATGTATGCAGATCAAGAGATCCCGGATAGCTGACCGGGCAAGGCCACTGGCCTTCGGCAAATGCAGGGTCAGCAAGCAGGAGCCTGATACCGCTGTCTGCCGCCATCCATTCTTTTCTTTCCCGTGGATAGGCAGGGTCTATGGGCACATACACCGCTCCTGCCTTCATTACAGCCCAGATGGCAATGATCAGTTGCGTAGAGCGGGGCAACATGATCCCAACCAGATCTCCGGGCGCGATGTGATACTCTTCCTTCAAATAATGCGCCAGCTGATTAACACGTGTATTGAAATCAGCGAAGCTGAGGCGATCTTGCTGAAATATCAGCGCGGTTTCATCCGGGCGCCGCAATACCTGCTCTTCAAAGAGTTGCAGGATACTTTTGTCCGGCAGGGTGACCGGTACGGGGTTATATGCAAGCTGGGCCAGCTGCTCCTCCTCCGGCAAATAGCAGATAGCGGCCAGTCTCCTGTTGCTGTCATATACGCAGGCTTGCAGCAATTCCCGGTAATATCCTGTCAGGCTTGCACCCTCTTCCACAGAGAAAATATCGGCATTCAACTGAATTCTGACGGCCAGTCCTTCCTGCATCTCTTCAAAATCAAAATTGATATCGAACTTGCTGATGTTTGCATGTATAGGTGCATAGTCCACCGCCCGTGTCAAGGTACTCCCATTTTCCAACATAACAGCCATCACATCGAACAAGGGCGACCTGCTGATGTCACGGTTTAACTGCAGACTATCCACCAGCAGATCAAAAGGATAATCCTGGTTATCATATGCGTTGATGGCGGCTTTATGTACGCTGCTGAACAGCGTACTAAAGGATTCATCTGCTGCTACACCGATGCGCAATGCAAGGGTGTTAACGAAAAGCCCCACTTGTTTTTCAGCGCCGTCAATTGTTCGGCCAGTGACAGGTATCCCTATCACCAGATCATGCTGCCCGGTATAACGGTACAGGAATGCCACTACCGTTGTTAGCAGAGATATATAAAGCGTAGATTCCTGTTGCAGGCACATCGCCTTCAAGCCTTCCACTATGGCCTTTTCCAGCAGGATTGTGTGCGTATGTCCCCTGAAGCTGCGTGTGGCCGGATAATTATTTTTACCGGGTATTTCCAGTACGGGAATATCCTTTTCAAAAACAGTGAGCCAGTATTTTTTTTGCAGATCCAGCTTGTGACCCGACAGTAACTGTTGCTGGAAGGCGCTGTAGTCCTTGTATTGAAAGTCCAGCGCGGGTAAGGCCGGTTCCATATTTTCGCGCAATGCCTGATATATTCGCCAGCATTCGTCCATTAAAATATTGATGGATGCACCGTCGGCAATGATGTGATGAAAAGTAAACATCACTGTGGCTTGCTGCGCTCCTGTCTCCACCAGTGTTACGGCAAACAAGGGCCATCTGTTGAGCTCAAAGGTTTTTGCCGCCGCCGCGGCGGCAATGGTATTCAATTGCTCTTCCGACCCGGCTATCACCTGAAGTTGAAAGGGCGTAAGGGAGGCCGGTAACACCTGCTGCAACAAGCGGCCTTCTTTTTCAAGGAAAATAGTACGCAAACTTTCATGTCTGGCTATCATGATGCGAAGCGCATGTTCGAGGCTGACAGTATCTATGTGTTGATACAGGCGGTTGCTAATAGAAATATTATAGGCTGTCTTGCCGGTGTCCAGCTGATGCAGTATCCACATACGCCGCTGCGCAGCAGAGGCGGTATAAACATCCTGCTCTTCAAGAATAGCAACGCTATCGATGGATATAGCAGGAGATTCCTGTACTACATTTGCGAACTGGTGTAATACCGGCTTGGTGAAGATATCTTTCAGCTGAACATCCCGGGAAAAATGTTTTCTCACCGCATTCAGCAACCTGGTAGCCGCAACGGAATTGCCTCCCGACAGGAAAAAGTGGTTGTTTCTGTCAACCAATGCCGTACCCAGTACTTCCTTCCAGATCTTCGCCAACACTATCTCCGTGTGATTATTGAATGGTACGACAGCTCGCGCTGCGGTGCTGTCCGGAGCGGGTAAGGCGCGACGGTCAATTTTCCCTGTAGCCGTTAGCGGAAAATACAGCAGGTGTATTATATGCGAAGGCAGCATATAAAAAGGCAGGATAGCGGCAAGCTGCTCATATAGGCCCTCCAACGGCTTTTTATCATAGGTGGAATAATACAGCGCCAGTGCAGGTGTTGCACCCCACGCATCTACCGCAGTTACCGCCACTGTTGCTATTCCGTGCAGTTTCGCGCATACATTTTCAATTTCACCAGGCTCTATGCGATATCCTCTTATCTTCAGTTGCTGGTCCTTTCTCCCGACAAATTGGATCGCTCCTGTGGGGAGCATATAGCCCAGATCTCCCGTTTTATAAAGCCTTTCATTGTTGTATGGATTCTTAACGAATCTGTCCGCTTCCTCTTCAGGCAGACCTACATACCCGGTAGCGAGGCCGTTCCCACCCAGGCAAATCTCTCCTGCTACCCCATCGGCCACCAACTTCATATCTTTATCCAGCAGGTAAACTTCCCTGTTGGCGATTGCTTTGCCAAGCTGGGTACAGTCGTTTTCACCAGACACTTTATGATAGGTAGCACAGACGGTAGATTCTGAAGGACCATAGGTATTGTAGATCCTTACCTGACTTAACAGGCGATCGATCTGTGAAGGGAACAATACATCTCCCCCGCTGATCAGCACCCGGAGACTGCTCACGTCCGTAGTCATCCTGTTGAGAGCGCCTGCCACAAGCGGTGTTGTGCTCAGTATAGTGATCTGATGACGTACAATAATCGCCGAGAGCATTTCCGCATCCCTCCCGCCGGCAGGAGCAATATACAGTGTCCCACCTGCAACAAGCACTGGAAATAGCTCTTCTACCAGGGTATCAAATGAAATAGATGATTGTTGTATAACGCGGTCTTCATGGGATACCTCAAAGAAGTCGGAAAAGGTCCGGACATAATCTGCCAGTGACGCATGGCTGATCATCACTCCTTTGGGAACACCCGTGGATCCTGAGGTGTAGATGATATAGGCAGTAAGATTTTTTTCGATGATAATAACCGGATCGTGTATGGGCTGTTGCAAGGTAGCTTCTCCCGGCAAGAGACAATGCTGTTGTTGCAGCCATTCACCTTGTAATCTGCATATATCCGGTTCCGTTATAATACAGTCTATTTTGCTATCTGCTGATATAAATTGTAACCTCTCTGCCGGATATTCCGGATCCAGCGGCACATAGGTATTACCAGCCTTCAGGATAGCCAGCAACGTTACAGGCATCCATATGGAGCGGCTCATCAATACGCCGGTACGCTTTCCGGGAGCGGCTCCCTGTTGTAGCAGCTGATATGCCAGTTGGTTAGCCCTTTCATTTAATGCGGCGTATGTGAGCTGGTCGGTACCGCAGCATATCGCCGGTGCAAGCGGGGTGATGGCTGCCTGTTGTGCTATGAGCGTTGAAACAGGTATGAAAGGTCCATTGTTCCTCCCGGTATTATTCCTGTCTTCCAGCCATCCCGCTATCTCCTGCCCTGACAGCAGTTCCTGCTCGCACAATGCCCGATCCGGCTCCTTCATCAGACGGCTGCTGAACAGTTCGAAGTGGTGAAAAAGTTGTTTGATCAGTCTTTCGCTGAACACGCTGGTATTATATCTTACCTCCAGTAAGAGTTGTTCCGGACCCGGCTGGAAAAATTCCAGCTGCAAATCCAGCATAATATCTTTGAGCGGGATGTCCAACGGCTGCATCATGACATCCCCTGAAAGCGCATCCATTTGCTCATTGCGGCCGAATTGCTGAAATAAGACCAATACATCAAACAAATGCCGGCCAGATACAGTTTGGCCGGGTGCTAAGGTATCTTTGTCATAAGGATATTCCTGGTGGGCAAATGCCTGCAACATATTTGCTTTTACAAGCTGCACCAGGTCCCGGAAAGTTAACGCCGACGAGAAAGTGCAGCGGATGACCAATTCGTTCAGAAAATATCCCATCGCATTTTCGAGCGCAGGATATTGCCTGTTGGCAGTATCTGTTCCGATCAGGATATCTTCCTGCCCGGTGTATTTGTAAAAAAGTGCATTCAGCAAGGTCACCAATCCCATAAACAGGCTGGCATTCTCCTCTTCTGACAACTGTTCGAGGGCTTTTATCCATTCGGGTGCAAAAGTGACTACATGCCTGTTAGTGGAAGGTATCGAACCTGCTTCCTGTTCCGGTATAGCAGGAAATGTCAGCGGAAGAGCAGGATGTTGCAGCGTTTGCCGCCAGAAATCCCGGTGCGCCGCCATCTGTGCATCTTCCTGCAGAAGGCTTTGGTGCCAGGCATAATCGTGAAAGCGTAATGTTACAGGAGGCAACACAGGTGCGCGTTCTTCTACGCACGCATTGTAAAGCGCCTTGAGATCCCGTATAAAAACCTGCATGGACCAGCCGTCGATAATCATATGATGAATGCTCATCAGGAAGATGAATTGTTCATCTTTACGGTCTTTTACCAGTGTGATATGTAACAGCGGTCCTGTTAACAGGTCAAACAATCTGTTGCGCTCTTGTTGTATGAGATCATTCACCGCCTCTTCTCTGTCAATTTCTATCCACTCAAACCAACCCGTAAAAGTAGTGCTGTCGCATATGGTCATAGCGGGAACGCCGTCAGTATCTTTGATGATTGTTCTCAGGCTGTCGTGGCGGTGGACCAGCATTTCCAGTGCTTGCCGGAAAGCGTCCACCTGCAAGGATCCGGAGATACGATAGGCCCAGCACAAATTAAGTGCGCTGCGCTGTCGTCCAAGCTGATGCAGGTACCATAAGCGGCGTTGTGCATATGTAAGCGGATAGGCTGTCTTCTCCACCATCACGGGCATGCTTCCCCTCTTTGCCTTCCGCAACTGTAAAGACAGCTTCCGCAGCGCAGGGTAAAGAAAAAAATCGCCGAGGCGTAAAGGCTCCCAGCCACGTTCCTTCAACCTTGCGGTTACCTGTGCCGCTCTGATAGAATTACCGCCAGCCCTGAAAAAATGAGTATCAAGGTGTATCTTTTCTGTCCCCAGTACCTGGCTCCATATCTGCGCCATCTCCACTTCTGCAGGCGTGGCGGGCCATTCTTCCCCGCACCATTCTGCAGATGCAGGTCGAGGCAACCTGTTCCTGTCTATCTTGCCATTGACATTCTGCGGCATACTATCAATGGGTATAAAAAATGCAGGCACCATATAATAGGGCAGCCGGTTGACTGCAAAATCCTGCAACTCCTCTACAGGTAGCTGTGGTGAAGACACATAGTAAACAGCCAGCTGCTTCTCTTCTCCGTTCTCCCATGTGCGGGCTGCAATGGCCTTTACACCAGGGTGTGCAGATAATGCTTTTTCGATTTCAGGCAATTCTATCCGGAAGCCTCTGACTTTAACCTGATCATCACGCCGGCCAAGGAACATGATGCGGCCATCACTGTCCCAGCGGCCAATGTCTCCGGTTTTGTAGATACGTCCGGATATTGCTCCTCCCGGATATATAAAGCGCGCCGCCGTTTCTTTTTCCAGATTTTGATATCCTCTCGCCAACCCTGCCCCCGCGATACATATTTCTCCTGCCAGGCCGGGCGGTAGCAGGCGGTTATCCCTGTCGAGCAAAAATATCTGCCGGTTACCAACCGGTTTTCCGATCAATGTCGTATCCTGCAATGACTTTATCTCCTGGTACGCTGCGCACACCGTGGACTCGGTTGGCCCGTAGCTGTTGTAGATGACCGTCTTACCAAGAAGATGACTGATATATCCGGCTTTCAGCTCATCTCCTCCACTGATCAGCAGGCGCAGGCTGCCGAGTGCTGCCGGCCGGGCATTCAGTGCCTGTATTACCAGGGGCGTGGTGCTCAATACAGAGGCTCGCTCCTTTTGTATCGTTTCCACCATGGCGGAGATATCTGCTCCGCCTCCTGGCAGCAGCACCAGCGTGGCGCCACTGCAGAGCGTCGGAAAGATCTCTTCCACATGTGTATCGAATGCAAGTGCTGATTGTTGTATGACGATGTCATTTTTATTGATGCTATAAAATGTGGTGAAGGTGCGTACATAGTCGCTCAGTGATCCATGTTCTATCATCACACCCTTCGGCTGTCCTGTTGTACCGGAAGTGTACAGCACATAAGCCAGGTGATGTTCCTGTATATCGGCCGGCGTTGCGGGAACGTCCACGCCGGTATGGACGAGGGTATCCCAGTCAATCACAGGGACGACGCCGGCAGGAGGTATATCGGTGTCTGTAATTACCCATTCTACGCCACTATCTTCCAATATAAACTGCACCCTTTCTGCCGGATAAGTCGTTTCTACCGGCACATACGCAGCACCAGCTTTCAGTATCGCCAGGATGGCAATGATCATGCGCTCGCTACGCTCCATCATCACGGCGATCCGGCAATCTGGTGAACACTTGCAGATATGTTGCAGACTTGCAGCCACGCTGTCGACAGATAGCTGCAAGTCGCGGTAGGTAATGCTTCGTTCATCACATATGATGGCTATTCTATCCGCTTTCTTTTCTTTATCCGCTTCAATGATGGCGGTTATTGCTTCAAAAGGGTGAGGACCCAGAGATGGATTGAAACGATGCAGCACAGTATGCTGTTCTTCAGCAGATAAGAGGGAATAGTTGGCTATCTGCTGTTCCGGCGCATCCATTGCCTGTTCCAGTATGCGGCAATAACGTGTAAAAAGCTGCGTTACAAATATCTTGTCGTAGTAGTCTGTATTATAGCGTATGTGGAGTTGGATGGCATCTTTTGTCGCCCTGAATTCCAGCTGAAGATCCACGATACTGCCGTGTTCCGGCAAAACAAGCGGTTCCGCTGCCATCGCTCCCAGCTCATGCATATCCAGTGTGTGTTCAAAATTCTGGTAGAGCATGAGCACATCAAAGAGCTGGGTGTTTATGTTTCGATTGGAGGCATGTAATGCCAGATCAACGGGATATTGCTGGTGTTGGTACGCATCCAGTAATTTCCGCTTCACCTGTGACAGCAAATCCCGGAATGTTGCGCTGCTGTCAAGCATGATCCGGATGGGCAGGGTATTCAGGAAGCAGCCGATCACAGGTTCCCATTCCGGGCTGGTTCTGCCAGCGGCTTCTGTTCCAAGTATCATATCCTGTTGTCCGGTCAGTTTATAATACAATAAGCTCAACAACGAAAACAAGGTCATAAACGGGGTAACAGATTCGTTGAGGCTGAACTTTTCCAATGCTGTTTTCAGCTCCGGCGGGAGTGTAAATATTTCACAACTGCCCATGTGGCGGTCCTCTCCACTGTATTTGAACTGCCGTAACAATCCCGGTTCAGGGGTAGCTTCACTTATTTCATTCTCCCAATATTGGCGGCTTTGCTCAAACGCCCCGTTATCAAGCAATATTTGTTCACTGTCTACAAAATCGCTATAGGCAAATCTTTCCGGCGTCTTTACTTCCATACCCCTGGAGAAAAGATCATAGCAGCTATTGAACTCTCGCATGAAGATGCCGAAAGACCATCCATCAAAGATCAGGTGATGAAAAGTAAATTGTAGCAGGTATTCCTCTGCCCCCAGGTGTGCTATTAAAGTCCTGAACAATGGCTTCCCCTTATCAAACGCCCTGCCTGCCTCATTTTCGGCAATCCCGGCCATTTCTTCAGGCCGCGCATTTATATGCGTTATACAAATGCTGTCGCTGTCCAGCACCTGTTGAACAGGTACGCCGTCGTTGTAACGGAGCGCCGTGCGCAGTGCCGCATGTGCATTTACCATCCATGCCACCGTCTTTTCCAGCGCGGCAATATTAACAGCGCCGGAGATCTTTGCGGCGGCTGACAGGTGAAAGGAAGACCACATACCCTGCATTTCGCACAATACCCACATCCGGTGTTGTGCATGGGAAAGTGGATATTCACGTAGCTCCCGCCCGGGTGCTTTTTTTGTTGCAGGAATAGAAACAGTAGCGCGGCTTGCCAACTCACTGAGCGCAGACAAGCTAAATAGTTCGGTGAGATCAAGCCGGATGCCCGACTGTTGCAAGCGGTTCACTAACATCATCATCTGAAGGCTGTTCATCCCCAATTCCAGTGGGGAAGCCCGCATATCTACCTGCGTTCCCGTTAATTCCGAAAGTATGGCGGCGATCTTCGTTTGCAGATCGGGTGTTCCTTCATACGTCTTTCTTTCCTCATGTTGCAGCCGCGCTATCTCTTGCAGCAAGCCGTCGAAATCTCCACGCAGATATTGTTGCACCAGTTGAAAGTATTGCACTTTTCCGCTGGTGGTTTTGGGTATCTTGTTGACTGGAATAACCTTATCTGGCAGGAGTCCCGGTTTTTCCGCGAGCCGGCTCCTGATTGTTGAGGCCAATGGAAGGAAAGCCTGTGGTGAGGCTTTGAACAAAACAAACACCAATAGTTCTTCCTGCTTTGCAGTACCGCTGATACGTGCCGTACCGGCGGCGGCGACCTTGCCGGCTTCGAGACCCGGAATATCTGTTAGCTGTCTTTCGATATCCTGCGGGTAGTAGTTTTGCCCGTTCACAATGATCAGGTTCTTGACGCGGCCGGTTATCACCAGCCTGCCATTGCAGAGAAAGCCCAGGTCTCCCGTTTTCAGCCATCCGTCGGGTGTAAGGAGCTCTTTAGTAGCGGCAGGATTACGATAATATCCTGCGGTCACATTCTCTCCCTTGATCTGCAGATGTCCGATGCGCTGCTCTCCCAAGGTATTCCCGCTATCGTCACATACTCTCACCTGGCAATTCGCGATGGGATATCCGTTCTCCACAAAATAAACGGCATGTTCATCTCCGAAAGCCAGTTGCTGTATTTCTTCCCCGATGGCAATATGGTCACGGTGAAGGCTATACGTTACCAGCGGATCACCAGGGTCCGGCAAGGCCACCGCAACGGAAGCCTCAGCCAGTCCATAACCGGGGTGCAGCACCTGCGGCTGCATGCCGTATTGATTCGTTTTATGAAGAAACCTGTTGCAGGTATGTATGGAAATGGGTTCTGCTCCATTAAAAATGATTCTTACCGAAGAGAGGTCCCAGGCTGGTGCAGCGTGATTCTCCAGGGCATTCATCAGGTACTCATACCCGAAATTGGGAGAATACAATTGCGTCACACGGTGCGCTGCGGCCTTATCCAGCCATAGCAAGGGCCGCCTGATGAAAAGAGGTGTCGGCATGATATAGTGTGTAATACCAGCCATCACACATGCAAGGTGGAAACAGATCAGGCCCATATCGTGCGTGAGCGGCATCCAGCTAAGTGCGAGATCGTTACTGCCGACACGGCTGCGGCTATTGATGTCGGATGTGTTGTAGTAGAGGTTCCTGTGGGTGAGCACAACTCCTTTGGGATCACCGGTAGAACCGGAGGAAAACTGTATATATGCAATATCTTCCAATGTGCAGGACAGCTCACTTCCTGCCTGTAAAGCAGCTAAAGCCGTCTCCGGGTTTATCATCCTTGCACGTAATTCATCCTTCCATCCGCCAAGCCCTTCTTTCTGCGCATACTTTTCAATCTGGTTTAACTGCTTGTCGTCCGTAGCCAGAAACGGATGAGAGAGTGTATTCCATACTTTATACAGCTTATTCCTGTGATCGTCTGTAATGCCCGTTGATAAGGGAACTGCAATGATCTTTCCTAAAAGGCAGGCCCAGAAAAAAATGAGGAACGACCTATTATCTTCGATCTGCAATATCAACTCGTCACCAGCATGGATACCAGACTGCTGCAGGAAACCAAGACATTTCAAGGCTTCCTCATAAAGTATTTTATAAGGCAGGCTGTCTTCTTCGGTGCTGCTTTTAATAAAAACAATATTTGTTTCTCCGTTCCGGATAGCATGTTGCAAACAGGCAGGCAAAGTCAAGGGGCGCATAGTTGATCTTCTTTTAAAGCTATATGCTGATAGTAAAACGATGTATCTCTGCCCGTATGGGATTAAGCAATGTGATCACATCGCTGATGTTTTCCGCTATTTGATCTGTACTGTCAATAGACTGCTGTTCCCAAATAATATCTATCCTGTTCATGCCGGTTGTCAGGAGCGACTGATCTATCGTAAATGACAGTGGTATCCATCTTTTTGAAAGCGGTTGTGTGAGCAGCGACCGGCCGTTCACCGACAATTGCAATGCGCCGTTGTTCGCATGTTTGCAGCGACAGATCATTTCCCCATGCAGGGATTGGCGGGCGTCTGTAAAAAATATGAATGACGACCTGATATCCCGGGCTGTATAATAGTTAGATGGAAACGGATAGTTGTCGTAAGAGCTTCTGCTATATGCCGGTTCGAGCAGATCAACCACACGATGCAACTCCACTGCGTGTTCGGATAAACGCAATGCGGCTGTTGCCGCGGGTTCTATGGCACCTGCCTCCACCAGCATGTTACTCATGGCATCAGTAAGCGCCAGGTCCAGCAGCTTTCCCGAGCGGGGATGGAAAGCCGCTTCAGGATAATATTCAATACAGGTAGCTGTATTTTCCAGGATTTTCATGAACTCGCGGGTAAGTGGCGAAGACAGCCTGTATGTCACCATTGTGATATAAGACTTGCAGAAAACCGTAGCCAGTTCCCTGGAAAACGAGAACGCCTGTTTTAAATGAAACATGATATTATCATTCCCTTGTCCATTGTGTGCATGATGGATAGCCGCATAAATATGTGCCATACAATTTACATCGCGCGGGGGGGCTATTTCAGCAGCATAGCTGTGTAGCATGTCCAGGCTGATATGTTGCAGTCCACGCTGGTGAAGGATGGTTACCGCAACAGCGACCATACACAAGCGGATGCCTTTCATATTCATATGGCAGTAATCCATGAAAAAGTCATGCCCGGGGATGCCGTTTTTCGCATTTGCTGCCAGCAGTGTGTTCAAGTCTATCGTATCGATGTGATATTGCGGTGCGTATTTAAGAATGGCATTGCGCACGGAAGATAATATACGCGGCTTCCCTACCGACCTGAACAGCAACGTATGGTCTCTGGCAGTTTCCAGGTATTGCCTGGCTGCTGTCCATTGGTGTTGCAGCAATGCCGCTTCTCCCAGGCATTCATAGCTGGCGGGGTGTGATGCATCCAGAGCAAGCAATGCTTCAGCGGCTTTTTTCAGGCTCTCATGATCGCCCTGCGCTTGCGCGTCACGCGCAGTTTCCAGGAGTTGTTCCCAGCGAAGAAGGTCCTCGCCGGACAAGGCCGGCGTGCAGCTTTCCTGTTGGGTGACCTTCCAGCCGGCAAGATTAAAAGCAGGTATTACGAAGGTAACAGGTATGCCCGCTGTTACAAACATGCGGTGCAGCTCCTGTAACAATACATGTACCTGATGGTCCAATGCCTCGTCGATCCATGCTTTCAGCCGGCGCCCGGATAGTTCACCGGCAGCCAGAGGTTCAGGCAGGGAGCCGTGGATGAAATCATCATACAATCCATAGAAAAAATTGTTCCCCGCCATGATCACTACCTGTGAGGGCTTCAGCGCTTGTGCATTTTCAAGCAATGACAACATCTCGCCAGGCGTCATGCCGGATTTGGCCAGGTCAGTGATTTCGGATCCCTGATGGCCGGCTACGCTGTTAAGTATGTGTTGCAGTATGATGGCCGGTGAATATTCATTTCCGTAAAAAGAGCCCCTTCCCACAGATTCTCCCGTAAGTAACAGGCGTTCTTTATTTGTGGAGACAGGAATCTTATTAAGGCCGGCCCATTTCACCCATTCAGGCATTAGTTGTCTGTCGCGGATATAAGAGGTGCCTTGTTCATCCTCTTTCCATATTCCGATATATTTTCCGGCATTATCATTCCGGAGCTGCTGAGGTATGTTCCCGTTATCTGTTTTGAACGCCTTCATTTTCTCCAACACATCAGTGACATTACCTTCTCCGCTGGCGATAAACTCCGCCAGCTGATCTGCCGCAGTTTTGCGGGTTGCTTCTGATACACTCATTGTTTTAATGATGTTTGGGGATAGTTATATAAACGTATATAGTTGTGAGCTGATCGCTTCTTTATGCTGATGGCCATACATACCGTATATATGAGCAACAGCATCGAGATTATTATCTTCACGGAGGAATAGATAATTGCCCAATACAAGACAATCTATATCGGTTTGGATAAAGCATAAAATAGCATCTACCGGCGTGCATACAATTGGTTCTCCTCTCACGTTAAAGGAGGTATTCAATAAAATGGGGCAGCCGGTGATGCGGTCAAAAGCTTTCAGCAACGAGGTTAGCGCGGGATTCGTCTGTTCATTTACTGTCTGTACCCTTGCAGAGCCATCCACGTGAGTGATAGCGGGAAGGTCGATTGCGGACCGCACCTGGCAGGTTTGCAACATAAACGGAGAAGGAAGGTTGAGGTCGAAGTGCGCCTGCATTTTCTCTTCGAGAACTACCGGTGCAAAAGGCCTGAATCCTTCTCTTTTCTTTACCATGGCATTTATCCTGTTGCGCATATCGGGGTCACGGGGATCGGCAAGTATAGAGCGTGCGCCCAATGCCCTGGGGCCAAACTCCATACGTCCCTGAAACCAGCCGACAACTTTACCCGATGCCAGTAATGTGGCGACCTTTTCGGTGAGCTGTTGCGGGTTGTTGCTAAAGTTTCTTGCTTTCATAAAAAGACCGCGAAGGCTGTTGCGGATCTCCTCATCGCTGAAGGCGGGACCAAGGCACGCATTTGCCAGGCGTTGCTCCGGGGGGCGCCGGCCGGTAGCTGTTACATAGGCTACAGCTGCTGCTCCCAGTGCACAACCCGCATCATTGGCGGCCGGTTGTACAAACAGTTCCCGGAAGGGGCCTTCACGCTGGATCCGGCCATTTGCAACACAATTCAATGCCACCCCGCCTGCCATACAGAGGTTTTCCATTCCGGTTTTCCGGTGCAGGTATTTCACTTTTTCCAGTAATACTTCTTCCAGAAATACTTGCAGACTTTTCGCAACATCTTTGTGGAATTGCTCCAGCGCTGATTCCGGAAGCCTTGCGGCATGTTGAAAGAGATCACACAACCCGGGGGCGTACATTTTCCGGCTGTTCATAAAATCAAAATAGGGAAGGTTCAGTTGGTACTGGCCTCCATCACCTGGCATCAGCAATTCGCGGAAGCAGTCCATATACCGGGGATTGCCATAAGGCGCCAATCCCATCACTTTATACTCCCCATCATTGACACTGAATCCCAGGTAACTGGTGATCGTGCTGTATAACAGGCCAATTGAATGTGGATAATGCACTTCTTCAAACAGATCGATGTCTTTACCGATACCAGTACCGTAGGTGGTAGTGGCCCACTCTCCCACGCCATCTACCGTGAATATGGCAGATTCTTTGAATCCGGAATAGAAAAAGCTGCTGGCCGCATGAGATAGATGATGCGGTACAAATTGTACCGGCCCGTCGTAGCCCAGTTTTTCAGCGATCTGACGCTCCACCGCATCCGGGGAGAGGTGACGCAATATCTCGTTACTCACTTCAGGTAAACCACTATACAATTGCCGGGATAATTTCAGGCGAGGTATTTCGTAATAGGCTAACATATCGATGTCGGCAATGGTAAGTCCGGCTTCTCTCAAGCAATACTGCATGGCATGATAGGGCATGTCCGGATCGTGTTTGATCCTGGTAAACCGTTCCTCCTGTGCTGCCGCTACCAGGTGGCCGTCTTTCAATATGCAACATGCCGCATCATGATACAATGCAGCAATACCCAGTATATTCATAATAATAATATTCTTCTGATGTGATTCAATACACTTTATTTAACATCTCATTGCATGCCGGCTTCAGGCGCTCTATCCAGGCTGCTCCTTTGTCCTCCAGGAGTTGTGGAGAAGGGGTGTCAATGATTTCAAACACGAGATCTTTCAATTTAATAGACTGCATAAATGTGCGCAGGCAGGTATCCTGTTCATACGCACTGAAATGCGCCCGCACCGCTTCTTGCAGGTTCATGGCAGCACCTACAAACCGCGGATTGGCAGGCGCGCCGTTTACACGGCCGCAAATAGCGTATACAGCAGGTTCTTGAGGTATTGTATCGAGATTATCCCGGCCATCCATGTTATTATCCTTCTTGAATAATTGCATGTGCTGCATGCCGGGAAAACCCGATTGCTCGATCATGTTATGGCTCATATAATTGAGTTTTTTATGTAAGTGGAAGAGATGAAAGGAGAAAACCCTTATCATCCGATCGGGAGATAGCTATCGCTACAGCTAGTCGCATTCCACAGCTTATTCCAGGATCGCTTCTCCGATATAGATGGCCGGAACATCCATCAGGATAGCCCTTTGCAGGATCTCTATCCTCACAAGGAATTTATGATGTCCCTTAAAATCAACGATTTCACAAGAAAGACCACTGAGCGGGCCTTCCTGTATCAGGTATTTCTTACCGGGCCGGATATGTTCATAGGAAACGTCCAACTCACCGTTTACAGAGGTGAGCAAACGGATATTATCTATCTCCTGTTGGCTGACATGGGTGATTTTGTTATCGAACTTGACATAGTAACACATACCTTCCAGTTGCAGGCTGACTGTATACTGCCAGGAGTCTTCCAGGAATACAAATACGTAGGAAGGAAACAATGGAACTTCCAGCGTTTTCAAGCGGTCCTTCCATTTACGTTTTTCCCTCTTCAGGGGCAAATAATTTCCGATGTTGTACCTGGACAATTGTTCTGCGACTTTTTTCTCTTGCTTGGATCTGGTATAGATCAAATACCAGGAAGGATGAAACTGGGTCATAGGCTATTGCTGTTTAATTATAATGAGCTACGTCAAAACGACTACAAGTCGTGAAAAGCAACGCTATCAAAGCTCTCTCTCTATTGAGGCGGAGATGAAGGAGTACGTATAAGTGACAGTTTCTACGAGGGTCTCCACTGCGGTATAAACAATCAATAATCTGTAAATTCGTTTGCCTTCATGATGAATGCTGGTCCATGTAAAGGTTCGCGGCGATCTGTCTTTGGGCTGATTCCACCATAGACCTGGGTAAACAAATGATGACAATAGCCTGAAAACCGCGAGGGCACAGCTATCGCTACTGTCACTTACATACTATATTACGAGCAAATAGTTACAAAAAAATGCTGCGACAGATATTATTAACAAACGAGGTTTGTCACAAACATCAACAGGTGGAATAAAAAATTGCTAGGGTATTCATTCACTCTTAGGATTTCAAAACTGGCTTAGTATTGAAGAAAATCCAATATCATTTACTATCCACTAACAAACATAGTTAACTCTTATGCTTCGATAACTAAATTAGTTTTTTGTTCAGAATAAAAAAAATTAAATAAAAAAATTTCTATTTAGTTAATCTAATTAAATTAGTTAATGCACAGTCTGCCAGATCAACTTGCTACAGATGTTTTTCCGCTGCAATTTCATTGCGTTGAGAAAGATTAAACACCTCTTATCTTTGGCCTGTCATGCCACAATCCGTAGCCATATTCGCGAAATATACCCGTCAGCTGCTTCACAGATGATCTAAAGTTGATCCAAAATAGCAGCATATTCCAAATGACTTGAAGGCATTAGTTTGCGGGTATGTAAAAGAAAAGGCAATAGGGAATTTGGATCTTAATAAATGCAAATATTCGGATTGGTTTCTACTTTCTGCTTTCACCAAAGTATTGCCTTATTGTAAGTAATCAGGGCGGATAACACCTGCTCAAATAAATGTGACTACAAAACATATTTTCACACAAACTTAAACGATGATGAGGTTACACAAATTAACAAACCTCTCACTCACTATATTAAACAAACTCTTTATTGCAGCTGATCCGACGTACTTACACGATGTTATACGTATTCTTAGTCCTAATAAAATTTCACAAACGCTGGATGTGACTGGTCTTAAAAATAAATCCCAATCATATTTTCGTATCTTAGTAAAAGCTGATTAACCTGTACAGTAAATAAACCGGGGTTATACAAAAGGAACTCGACTAAACACAACCAAAAAACAAAACCCCGCGACCAGCGCGAGGTTTGTAAGTTGTCTGTGATCCCGCTGGGACTCGAACCCAGGGCCCATACATTAAAAGTGTATTGCTCTACCAACTGAGCTACGGAATCATTCCCTTGAAGGGAGCGCGAAGGTAGGAAAAAGATTTTCATCTCCAAAAAAATTTCAAAAAAAATCCAACAAAAAAATAATTCCCCCTGCTGACATACGCTTGTCACTGTTACTTTATTTCTTTGTAGTCAGGAACAGAACTTTTAACTTAAGGACGATGAACGTATTTGATATCACACAACATAGATTACAGCAACAGTATCTGCTCACACCACAACACAGCCAGCCGGGTGAACTGGTATCCTGGATGGGCGTCGTGCAGGCGCAGGATTATGCAGCAGCCAAATGGGCTATCGGCCAAAGGCTGACTGCTGCCACCGATGGTATGCTGGACGATGCAATGGGTAACTGGGAAATTATCCGTACCCATGTGTTGCGGCCTACCTGGCATTTTGTGGCGCCGGCAGATCTTCGCTGGATGCTGAAATTAAGTGCGCCGCGGGTAAAGGCGTTGTGTGCGTATAATAATAACCGCTGGGGTGTTACCCAGGCGGTTATCAACAAAAGTCAGAAAGTATTGGAGAAAGTATTGCTGGGTAAAAAACAGCTTACACGACAAGAGATAGTACCGGCGTTGCAAAAAGCCGGTATCGAAACAGATGAATACCGTCTCGGTTCTATCCTGGCATACGCGGAGCTGGATGGACTTATCTGCAGCGGTCCCCGGCATGGCAAACAGTTCACCTATGTATTACTGGAAGAACATGTTCCGCCGGCGCCGGTGCTTTCCAAGGCGGACTCCATGGCTACCCTGGCTCAACGTTATTTCAACAGCCACGGTCCTGCTACCATTCAGGACTTCGCCTGGTGGTCGGGGTTAACGATCACAGAAGCCAAAAGCGGATTGGAAGCCGTGAAAGAACACTTCGTTGCCGTGGAAGCAGATGACAAAACCTACTGGATGCCCCCAACCCAAACAGCAGCTAAGAAACCCTCCGTTTTCCTGTTGCCGGCTTACGATGAATTTACCGTAGCCTATAAAAAACGGGATATACAACAACTGCAAATCGACGGCTGCCTCGCTCCCATGGCCAGCCTCGGTCCTGTAATCGTGGCCGATGGACAAATCACCGGTACCTGGAAACGTACCGTCAATAAAAAAGATATCTCCCTGGAACTCAATCCTATCAAAGCACTGAAAAAAACACAACTACCCGCACTGAAAAAAGCTATCCAACAATACAGCACTTTTACCGGGCTGCCGGTGGTAGTAAAATAGCCAGAAATAAATTTTTAAAAAAGAACAATTGTTCGCTTATATTTGCATCATATAAACGAACAATTGTTCTTTTTTAAAGATCCAATAAAATGGTAATCAACCACTTAAACCTAACCGTTAGCAATATCCTGGAAGCGAGCCAGTTCTTTCAGACCTATCTCGGCTTCAAAGCTGCCGATACCAAACCCAACGATAGCCTCGCTGTATTAAACGGTCCGGACGACTTCCTGCTGGTACTCATGCACAACCGGTTCAATGAAAGCGGTCTGTCTGCTTACCCCGACGCATTTCATATCGGCTTTTACCTGCCGGACCAGGCCGCCGTACACCACACCTGGCAACAACTACACGAAGGAGGCATCCCCCTTCCGCAGCAGCCGCAGAAAATTCGTAAAACCTTTGGATTCTATTTCCATTATGATAACATCATGATTGAAATCACGACCGCCAGCAACAACTAACACATGGAACATCATAAACCCATAGGCTGGTACCTGAAAGAAGCCGACAGCCTCATCACCGCTACCTTTGCCAACGCCTTTGAAAGCTACGGACTGACCCGCTTTCACTGGCAACTGCTAAAAAACATCGCCGATAACGGGGAAGTATGCACGAAAGACTACTACCCCCAGGTGGCCTGTTTTATCACAGAGGATATCTTGCAAACAATCATTGCCTCGCTGGAAAAACGGGAATGGATTACCTGGCACAACGAGGTCCTGCGCTTCACCGCCGCCGGCGCAGATGCATATGCAGACATCGAGGCCAGGCAAAAAATACTCCGGGATCAGATGCTGAAAGGTACCCGTCCACAAGACTATACCAATACCATCATTTTCCTCGACAGCATTATTCAGAACTTAAGAGCGCTCCCACAGGTCCAGCCATAACATACGGTCACCGTCGCGGATAAACACCGCACTGGAGTAACGGATATTTTCCTGCTCTCCGTCTGACTGGATCTCGGTGTAAGTCAGCAGTGCATGGTGTTCTGTGGCGTAACCCTGCATATCGGTGACGATTACACGCATATGAGGAAAGCGGCCCAACACTTCCGGCATCCAGGCTTCCAGGTCCTGTTGGGTTTTGCGGGCGCCATTCGGTGCTATCATCCTGAAATCAGGACTAAAATTGGTCAACAGCCCGGCAGTACCTGCAGCAGCGATACCTTCTTCTCCCCGGAACCAGCCGCCGATATGTTCACAAAACCGGGTAACTTCTTCTTTTGCTTTACTAAGATTGTCCATATATGATTTTTTGATTTTTTGAAGATGATTTTAGCGCGAAGACCAACACCAGCCCCGTCACCTGCAAAGCCGCCAGAACGCCCAGCGTAACGCCCACGGCTACCGGTGCGGCAAAAGCGTCCAGCAATGCGAAGAATAATGTTCCCAGCAACGCTACGCCCATCACACTGCCTACCTGGATAGCAGTACTCACAATACCGGCAGCCTGCCCCGCTACTGACGACGCCACTTCCGCCAGTATGATACGCATAATGGAAGGCATCACCATACCGTGACCAATACCCGCAAGAAACAACCCGGACCGCACGATACCCGACGGCTCCGGAGAATACCATAAACCTACTACTACCAGTACGAAACCCGTTGCCAGCAGGCCCTGGGCAAGGCTGACAATATGCACGCCCATCCGTTTTGCCAGCAACGGACTAATCAACGGCCCTACGAAAAAACCCGCAGCATAAGGCAACACCGCCAATCCGGCTGACAACACATCGCGATGCAATTCATGCTGCAGATAATAAGGATACACCAGAAAGAATGCTGCGGTATGATTATACAAATACATAATCGCCAGCCCGTTCACAAAATGCCGGTCTTTGAATAAAGGCAGATGTATCAATGGTGCACGCCCCTGTTGCAACGTATACCGCTCCGTGTACACGAAGCACACACCTGCCGCCAGCGATGCCAGCAAACAGCCAAATATCCACACCGGCCAGTGTGCTTCCCTTCCCATAATCACCGGATAGATAAATAAACCCAGTGCCAGTGTGATCAGCAACATGCCGGGAATATCCAGTCTTTGCCGTACGGTTGGACGATTCTCTTTCAATATAAACATCCCCGCTACCCCTGTGATCATGCCCACGGGTATATTAATCATAAACACACTCTGCCAGGTCCAGCCGAAAATCCCCGCCTTCATCAGGATACCGCCCAGCAATTGCCCCCCGATAGAGGCCAGCCCGAATACAGATCCGAAAATTCCCATCGCCAGCGGCTGTTCCTTCGGCGGAAAAATCAGCCGGATAGTAGACAGCACCTGCGGCGCCAGCAATGCGGCCGATAACCCCTGTACCACCCGCGCTGCTATCAACACCCGGATATCCCCCGCCATCGCACAAATACCCGATGTCAGGGTAAACATCGCCATACCTAGCAGGAAAATCCGCTTGCGCCCGTAAATATCTCCCAGCCGCCCGCCAGTCACTACCAACACGGCATACGCAGCACCATAACCAGCAATGACCAACTGTAACGCCCCCTCCGAAGCATGCAGACTATCCTTGATAGCCGGTAACGCCACGTTGACAATAAAAAAATCCAGCGGCGACAAAAACGCACCCATACATAGCACCGCCAATGCCCACCAACGGCGGCTTTCCATTGCATCCATAAAATTCCTTGCTTTAATGGATGCAAAGAAAGCCCCATTTGTACAATAAAAAATTGCACTTTAAGGGGTTTTGTCAGTACTTTTGTGATATGTTTCACCAACTGATACACGAACCATACGACATCATACTGGAAGAAAAAGATACCTGGGAAAGCACACGGCTCCCCCAACCCGCCTTTCAGCTGGTCTATATCCGTGACGGAAAAGGATATCATTATATCAATGGCAACCGCTATGAGTACAGCCCTGGCAAACTATTCCTCGTGGCCCCGGAGGATCAGTACCATTGTGATATCACAGAAGCAACCACTTTTATCATTATTCGCTTCACACAGCTTTTTATCACTCAGTTGAAGGATGAAGCGGACCGGGTGGAACTGTGCGACTGGATGAAAAAAACAGACTATATCTTCCATAACTACCATGCTAAATCCGCCTGCATCTTTCGCGATACGGCAGACGAAGCCATGGCCCGTTCCCTGCTCTGCAGCATCGCCCGTGAACACCAGCAACGGGGAAAAGGTTATCAGCTTATCATCCGCCAGTCCATCTCTATCCTGCTCAACCTGGTGGCCCGTAACCTCCTGATGTCAGAGTCGAAGGATGTACAGGAAAACAGCGGACAATTTTCCGTACTGCGCATGATCAGTCATCTCCAGGAACATATCTATCAACCGGAAATGCTGCGTATGCCGGTGCTGGCGGAGACTTTCAACATGTCGGTGAATTATCTCGGCGAATACTTTAAGAAACATACCGGCGAAAGCATACAGGATTATATCATCAGCTACAAACTGAAACTGGTAGAGATCAGGCTCTCTTATAGTAATATGCGTGTACGGGAAATAGCACAGGAATTTGGGTTCACCGATGAAAGTTATCTATCCCGCTTATTTAAAAAACACCGGGGCATCACACCGGGCATGCACAGGAAAAATACACGCCAACAACAAACATCCCCTGCCTGAAAAAAAGAGATTGACACACAATCCCTTCGGGAAGCCCCTTTATCATGGTGAAAATCAGCGTTGTTAATACGGGATTTTATTTGCAATTTATGCAGATAAACTTCCTTTACCCCATGACTGTGCACGCCACCACCAAAATTCTCCGGAGCGCCTCCTGGATACTAATATGTCTCCTGGCCATCATTATAGGCTTTTATCCTTCCCTATATTTTATACTGGGTGAAAAATTCGGTCTGCTGAAGTCCAAGCCCCCGGCCTTGCTCACAAACCTGCTCTGGCGCATTGGCTTCTATGCGCATATTATCCCCGGTGGACTGGCCTTGCTGATTGGCTGGCTGCAATTCAGCCGGAAACTGCGGGAACGGAATGTACAATGGCATCGGCGCCTGGGCAAGGTATATGTGATCGCTGTGCTGATCAGCAGCGTTGCCGCCACCTGTATTGGTTTCACCGCTACCGGTGGCCCCATTGCCCAAACCGGCTTCATCGGCCTCGGCATCACCTGGTTCACCACTACCCTGCTGGCCTACACGACTATCCGCAAAGGCAACACGTTACAGCATGAACGACTCATGATTTATAGCTACGCCGCCTCCCTGGCTGCGGTAACACTGCGACTATGGCTCCCGTTGCTGGTATATGAACTGCATTTTTTCATCATCGCCTACCGGGTGGTAGCATGGCTTTGCTGGGTACCGAATATTTTCGTCGCCTGGCTCATCGCCCGCCGGCTCCGGCCTGCTGTTGTCAGGATATAATTTTGGGGGCTCACAAAAGCCTAACGGTCAATCATATATTAAATTTACAATAACCATATAGGTCATAGAACTATATTTTTATATCATTTTTTACACATATGGCATAATTTTCGCTGGCAGCAGGTTAAACCTAAAGTTTTTTAAAAAATTTAAACCATGAAACAGATAGTTTTAGCCTTAGCCACTGTAGTAACACTCTTCGCATGTAACAACAACAGTGCAAGTACTGCAGCCGCAGTTGAACAGGCAAAAAAACAGACCCTCGATTCCATCAACGCCGTGAATGTGGCCAAACAACAGGTAATCGATTCTATCAATGCTATCAAACACACTGCCCATAAACGCCAAACAGTAGAAGCGCCTGACCGCAACAACTATGCGGCACCCAACTCTGTAGCGGCCGACAATACACCAGCTGCTGCTCCCGCACCAGCTCCTGCCCCTAAGAAAAAAGGCTGGAGCCACACCGCTAAAGGTGCCGTTGTAGGTGCAGGTGCCGGCGCTATCACCGGCGCTATCGTCAACCCTGACCACCTGAAGGGCGCCGCTATCGGCACTATCATCGGTGCAGGCGTAGGCGCTGGTACGGGCGCGATCGTAGATCACGCGAAAAAGAAAAAAGCAGCCCAACAGTAAGCAGAACTTTATTTTATAAGGAAAACGCCTCTCGTGTGAGAGGCGTTTTTTATTGTCTTAAGCTGAAAACATCGTCCGCACTATCTTTCCTCAAACATAAACCTATCCAACGCTTTCCAGGGGCCGCGCAAATAAGCCCAGGTTCCAAAGCCGACAGCTGTAATATCAAAAGGAGTAAAACTTTCCGTTAATTGAGCGTGCAGCTGAGCCGCTTTAAAAGCCGTCACTTTGTTCTGAATGGTAATATGCGGCCGGAGCGGATGCCGGTCCTGTTTCACCAGCCAGGGATCGAAGTCTTTTTGTAGTGAAGCATGCAGCTCCTGTAGCATAGAAGATTGTAACGTATAGGCCACACCGGTACCGAAGTTAACAACACCGCTTACCTGTAGGGGCATAACAGGCCGTTGAGCATATTGTTGCAATATCTCCGGAATAGCTGCTTCCATACCCGGTAACCGGTAAAACAAGGTAAGATGGGCCTCCAGGTAATTGGCATGACCGGGAAAATGTAAAGCACGCAGCGTATTGAACTGCTCCATGTCTGCTGAAGCTATTTCCAGGGTAACGATCACCGGCTTGGGTTGCAACTTGTACATACACAAAGTAACAACCTTCTAAACAATATCCACTATCCCCGTGTAATCAACGCATAAAACTGCTTACGGTACGTTTCCGACACCGGGATGGTAATACCTGCAATCCGGATACCTTCCTTTTCTATGCTGTCTATCTTCCCAACAGCCACCATATACGACTTATGCACCCGGCAAATCTGGGCTGGCGGCAGTTCTTTTTCAAACCAGCCAAACGGCTGCAGGGTCATAATTTGTTTCTGCTGCGTATATACTTTACGGTAGTCACGACGGCCCTCTATATACAGGATATCGTCCAGTGCTACTTTCTCCAGCCGCCAGGAAGTTTTTATGAAGATAAATGCCGGGGCCGCAGGGGCCTGTCTTTGCAGATTATACAGCACTTTGTCCATGGCCTGCACAAAACGATCGAACGTATAGGGTTTCAACAGGTAATCGGTGACATTCAGCTCATATCCTTTCAGGGCGTATTCTTCGTAGGCGGTGATTAATACCACTTCACAGCGGGTATTCGCTGTTTCCAGCAATTGAATACCGGAGATACCAGGAATATTGATATCGAGCAAGATCAGCTGAACGGTATGTAAACGCAGGTATACCATGGCATCCGCGCCATTATCAAAAGTGGCCATCAGGTGCAGGTAAGGCAGTTTAGCCACGTATTCCCGGGCACGTTCCATAGCCAGCGGTTCATCCTCCACTATGATACAATTGATCTTCATATATCCTGAATAGTTAGATTTACCTGGTAAACGCCCGCTTCCCGGGTAATATCCAGTACATGCCTGTCGGGGTACAATAAAGCCAATCGTTTTCGCAGTAGTTCGTTGCCCAGCCCGTTATGCTCCGATGGCGCCGCATCAACAATGCTGTACAGGTTACGGCAAACAAATACCAACCGCTCCGCTTCTATCTGCACACGGACATAAATCGCATTTTCAGACTTCTTATGTTCCGCATGTTTAAAAGCATTTTCGATGTAGGAGATAAACAACATCGGCGCAATCATACGGTTGTCCGGCGTTCCGGTTACTTCATACGTCACATACCGCGCATTGGAAGAACGGATGCGCTGTAGGTCAATATACTGGTCAATGTAGGTCATCTCCCGCGATAGCGGTATCATTTCCGCTTTCGTTTCATACAGCATAAACCGCATGATACCGGACAGTTTATTGAGATAAAGCGAAGCCTTGTCAGCGTCTTTGGCAATCAGTACATCAATGTTGTTGATGGTATTAAACAGGAAATGAGGGTTGATCTGTGCCTTAATCAGGGCCATCGAAATCTCATAGTTTTTCCTGTTTAATTCTTCTTTTAGTTTGATGTCATTATACCAGCTGATGAATCCCTTTAGCACCAACCCGATGATACCATGAATGGCCGCCAGCAATGCCAATACCACCGTGAGTTCCAAATGCAGCCATATACTAACCATCCCTTTCCAGGGCAATAATGCCAATACCGTCACCAGGCCACAAAGCATTACGGTAACCATGCCGGCAGCTAAAAGCCAGCCAATCCGTTGCGGATGTAAGTACCGGTCGAATAACACCGCGTAAAAACTATAGAACCCCAACAAAGCAGGCAGGAAACAAAAAATACCCACCGGAACCAGGCTAGTCCATTCAACAGACCTGATATGGCCTTTGCTCATGATCGCCAGCAAAATGAAAAGCAACAGGCAATACATAATCCAGTAGCCGATGTTGAAGAGAATAGCCGCTGTCCTTTTCATCGATTATCCTTTCTCTTTTTTATGGATATATAAGATATACGCTAACGCGCTGAATCCCACAAAATAACCTGCCGATAGCAGATAAATGTTCACCGGCCTTACTGTTTGATGCATACCATCAATAAATGCCAGTATACTATAAATGTAGGGAATAAAATAGGCATATTCCCATTTGAATGCGATAAAGGACACTATATACAGGCCGAGTCCCACCCCCAGCGGCGCTATAAAATTCCGGTATTGCAATCCCATCAGGTACTGCAATGCTACTATTGGCAGACACGCCATCAGAAACGTTCCGTTACCATACAGATACTTCAGCCAGGGGAAAGGCTCCGTAGGAAATGGCACTTCTTTTACCAACAGAGCCGGTAACACGCCCGTCAGGTAAATACCAATGTTAAACAACAGAAAAAACGACAACAGCATGACCAAAATGACAGTCAGTTTGGCAAAGAAGATCGTTGTCAGTCGCTGTGGCGTTATATGCAGCAACTTCCAGGCGTTGCTGCGGGTCTCCATTTGCGTAATCAAACTTGTGATCAGAATAACACCCATAGGCAACAAAAGAAATCCCATGTATTGCCAGGAGCGATTGTACAGCTGCTCCCAAATATCAGCCGACGCGTTTTGCGCGGCCAGCAGTTCAAAATAATAAAAACGGTAACATAATACGATCAATGGCACCAGCGCGGCTCCCAAAACAGTAAGCCAGGTGGCCGCACTGTGCCTTCTCTTGATCCATTCACTCTGAAAACTATGGAGGTATGCTAACATCGTTTATGCGTTGACGAGGTCCATGAAAATTGTTTCGAGATCATTTTTAACCGGCTGAATACCGTAAACACCAATCCCACGTTGTACCAGATGAGTGTTTAGCTCCGCGATGGCCGCTACCGGTAAGGCTGGTAGCTGTATCCGGCCGGTATCGGTAACCACGCATATTTCGTATGTACTTAACAGTTGCAAGGCTGCGGTATTGTCCGTCGTGTCCAGCAGGCAACCCTGTACCTGCTGCCGTAAGCCTGACAGCTGCTCCAGGCTGCCTTCAAACACCATACGGCCTTTACTGATAATACCAATATGTGTGGCCAAACGCTCTATTTCGGGCAAGAGGTGACTCGATATCAAAATACTGATACCCTGTTCCCTGTTGATTTTTTTCAGCAGTTCCCGCATTTCAATGATGCCGTTGGGATCGAGGCCATTGGTGGGCTCGTCCAGTATCAGCAGCTTTGGGCGATGCAGCAAAGCCATCGCCAGCGCCAGCCGCTGTTTCATGCCCAGCGAAAACTGGCCGGCTTTTTTACCGGCGACTGCCGCCAGTCCAACGGTTTGCAACGCGTCCGCGATGTAGCTTCGCGGACACTGGTAAATACGCTGCAATACCAGCAGGTTCTCCGTGGCGCTCAGGTGTTCGTAGATAGCCGGACTTTCAATCAAACAACCCACCTGCCGCAGGATGTCGAGGCGATGCCTGGGAAAGGATTGCCCGAGTACTTGTACACTGCCTGCCTGCATTCGCAGTAACCCGGTGATCAGGCGCAGCGTCGTCGTTTTGCCGGCGCCGTTAGGTCCGAGAAAACCGTAGATAGCGCCCTGTGGCACCTGTAATTGTATGTCGCGTAAAACAGGGTCCCCCTTGCCAAACTGGTAGGCCAGCCCTGACACTTCAACGCAGTATTTCATAAATGCATGTTGATGATGGAATTCAAAAATAGGTCGCCCCGGTACGCGAAAAAGCCCTGTTGTGTGATATCGGCTGTTTTCTCTGCAAAATCCCTGAAACATCCTGCAAAATTTTACATGGTAGTTTATGCAGTCTGGGTTATATTTAAGATAGATCCGTAAACTGATGAGGATGACAACAACCTTTTCTGCGCTGCTGGTGTCGGCAACCTTGTTTGCAGGAACAGCGGCATCGGCACAAACGGTACTGCTGAAAAACGCCACCGTGATAGATGGCAACGGCCGCAAGCCGCTGCCGCACACCGATATACTGATACAGGCAGATACCATTGCAGCGGTAGGCCCTCATTTGTCGGCCCCTGGCGCAACCGTGACAGACCTCAACGGCAAAACCGTCATGCCCGCGCTGATCAGCGTGCATACACATGTAGGCACATTAAGAGGTACCACCACCAATGCCGTCAACTATACCCGGGAGAATATCCTGCGGCAGTTGCAGCAATATGCCGGCTATGGCGTATTGCATGTGCTGGCCATGGGAACCGACCGGCCTATGCTGTTTGAAAGCGGTCTGCGCGACTCATCCGCCAACGGCTTATTACCCGGCGCCCGCCTGCATTCCGCCGGCTATGGCTTCGGTGTACCCAATGCCGCGCCCCCCGTGGATTTCGGCATGGATCTGGTCAACCGTCCGGCTACTGCCGCCGATGTAGCACCAGCGATGGATAAAGTGGCGCAGGTACATCCGGATGTGGTGAAGTTATGGGTAGATGATTTTGGCGGACGTTTCAAAAAGATGGAACCGGCGGTGTATAAAACGGTTATCACGGAAGCACATCGTCATGGCCTGCGGGCAGCCTCCCATTTATATTACGCCGCAGATGCCCAACAGCTGGCCGATGCAGGCATGGACATCATCGCGCACAGTATCCGTGACCGTGATATCGATGATCAACTATTGCAAACCCTGAAAAAGAAAGGTATCGTATATGTCCCTACGTTATCTCTGGATGAGTACGCGTACATCTATACACGCCAACCGGAATGGCTACACGACGAGTTCTTCAAACGTTCACTGGAACCGGGTGTATATGAAATGATCACCTCTCCCGAATACCGGCAACAACTGCAGCGCAATCCAGGCTTCGATAAAAACAAAGCCGCCTTTGAAACAGCGCTGCGTAACCTGTACAAAATATACAAAGCCGGTATCCTGGTGGCGCTGGGCACCGATTCCGGCGCCACGCCGGTGAGAGCACAGGGTTTCTCCGAACACCTGGAGCTGGAGCTGATGGTGCAGGCAGGCCTTACACCCCTGGAAGCTATCAGCGCAGGCACCCGCAATGCCGCCCGGGTACTGAAATTGCCCAATACCGGTACCATTGCCCCCGGCCAGGTGGCCGATCTGCTGGTGCTGGCAGACAATCCTGAAAAAGACATCAAAAACACCCGTCACATTGTGACGGTATACAAAGCCGGCAAACCCGTCCGGCCATAACAATTTCTTACACCCAACAAAAGCAGCCTGATATGAGCTTTCAAAACCGTACTATCTTCATTACCGGCGCCAGCAGAGGCATCGGTGAAGCCATTGCCCTGAAACTGGCCGCCGCCGGCGCTAACATCGTCATTGCAGCTAAAAGCACGGAAGAAGATCCCCGCCTGGGCGGTACCATCTTTTCAGTGGCGAAAGCCGTGGAAAAAGCCGGTGGTAAAGCCCTGCCCGTTAAAGTGGATATCCGCGAAGAAGCACAAATACAACAGGCCGTTCAACAGGCGGTCGACAAATTCGGTGGCATCGATGTGGTCATCAATAACGCTTCAGCCATTCAGCTGACCAACACCGAACAAACGCCCAGCAAACGTTTCGACCTGATGTACGATATTAATGTGAGAGGTACTTTCCTCGTCACCCAACACTGTATTCCCTATCTTAAAAAAGGCAACAATCCACATATTCTCACCCTGTCGCCGCCGGTGAACCTGGCGCCGCAATGGCTGGGACCACACGTAGCCTATACCATCAGCAAATACAATATGAGCATGCTCACCCTCGGATGGGCGGAAGAGCTGAAACAATACGGTATCGCAGCCAACTCGCTATGGCCCGCCACGACTATCGCTACTGCCGCCATCAAAAACCTGCTGGGTGGGGAAATGCTGATGAAAGTCAGCCGTAAACCGGATATCATGGCAGATGCAGCGTACTATGTATTGGGAAAACCGGCGGCATCCTGCACCGGCAATAATTTCATTGATGAAGCCGTGTTAAAGGCGGAAGGGATAACGGATCTGGCACATTATGCAGTAACACCGGGAGGAAAATTGCAACCGGATTTGTTCCTGTAGGCAGAGCATACCGGTGAGCAGGTTGCTTGCTCACCGGTACAAGCTTCTTTATTTATCCTGCTGTAATACCACTTTATAACTACTACCCACAAAGGTTTCCGCTTTAGGCTCGGTCATCATCTGCATATACATTTTACCTGGCTCCGGATCGGAGAGTTTGTAACGTACGGTAGCAGTACCTTCGGCGAAATCGATGCCGGTAATGGCAATCTGGTAACCGGAATTAGGTTTGCTGCCTCTTGACAATACCACCGTATTTACCTGCGCATTCACCGGGGTAGTCGTTACCGTTACCTCACTTTCCTGCTGATGGGCATTGGAGCGCTCTTTGTGTTCTTTCACAAAAGCAGCTGCTTTAGTTACCATTGCCTTGGCTTCGGAAGGCGTTACCAAAGCACGGGGACGGAAATTGTTTTTTTCCAGCGCTACCACACCAAATTTAATCAGCGCCTGTACGGCGTTATTGCTTTTGTCCTTGTTCACAAAGGAATTGGCATCGCCGATATTGATCCACATCATGTTCATCGGATAGGGGCCGGTACGTTCAATGCCTTCATACAGCGCCAGGGCAAACTGTTCCCGGGTCATCGGTACATTGAAACGTTGTTTTTTGTCCAGTGTGATGCCGTTGTTGGCCGCGATGATCACGGAAGAAGCGTAAGCAGCCTTGTCGTCTGCATACTGGCAATAATCCGTTGCCTTCGGCGCTTTGATAAACCGGATATTGTCGATGTTAAGGCCCAGTGCTTTCACGATCAGATCTATACCCTGGCCGTAATCGATCACTTTGGCGTTTTTTGCCTGCTCAGCTGTTTCCATAGTTGTAGTAGCGGGGTGAACATTTGCTGCCCGGCTTACTAACGGATGGCTTTGCAGCGTGAGGCAAACCAATGGCAATGCAATAACAGTACGTCTGTTCATGGGAAATTTGAATTTTTCTGGTGTCAAATGTAATTTATTTATCTAGTATGCAATTGAACATTCGGGAGCCGGCCTTCGTCAGTGGCCGACAGAGCAGTACAACGCACATGAATACTTAAATGTTACTTTTCGTTAAATATGATAACTTTACGATAACGGCAAAAGAATAACATATGAAGTGGCACGCAATTACCAGGAACCGGGAAAATATACTGTATGGCCTCTCACTGGCCGTATTGCTTTTTCTGCTGAAATGGCTGGAACTGCGTTTCCTGGTTATACAACACGCTGTCGAAGTTTATGTTGGCGTGATAGCCCTGCTTTTTACGGCGCTGGGTATCTGGCTGGCTTTAAAACTGGCAAAGCCCAGGGTAGAAACGGTGATCATCGAAAAACCGGTACCGGTAGCAGCACCCTTGCCTTCCTCCTTAAATACGGATGAACAGGACCGCCTCGGTTTAAGCACGCGGGAACTGGAAGTATTGCAACTGATGGCGGACGGACTGAGCAACCAGGAGATTGCCGGCCGGTTATTTGTGTCCCTGAATACGGTTAAAACACACGCCTCCCGCCTGTTCGAAAAACTGGACGTCAAAAGAAGAACACAAGCAGTGGATAAAGCTAAACGATTGAATATCATATCTTAATCATCATCACCCAAAAGCAGGAAAAAGGGATAAAAGGGAAAAATCACCCTAAAGTATGAACGAAAAATGAGGCGGGACCAGCATTTTTGCACCTACTACTAAATCCTGACCAGATGAAAAAAAATGTGCTCGTTTTCGGATTGATTGCCGGCGCCATCGTGAGCCTGATGATGGTATTTTCTGTGATAGCCTGTTATAATGACCCCAACTACATGGGCAACATGTTCCTCGGTTATGCCGGTATGTTGGTGGCCTTCTCTTTCATTTTTATAGGCATTAAAAACTATCGCGACAAGTACAACAACAAAACCATCACGTTCGGCAAGGCCTTTAAAGTAGGCCTGCTGATTGCCCTGGTTGCGTCCACGATATACGTGGTGGTGTGGCTGTTCGATTTTTATCTCTTTGTCCCCGATTTCATGGATAAATACAGTGCCCATGTACTGAAAACCACGCAGGACGCTGGCGCCGACGCTGCCACTCTCAGCAAAAAGGCAGCGGAAATGGAACAGTTCAGGCAGTGGTACAAGAATCCACTGATGGTGATTCTCATCACCTATTGGGAAGTACTGCCCATCGGGGCGGCCATCGCGCTGATCAGCGCCCTGATCCTGAAACGTAAAAAAGGGAAGGATACTTCTTCAATGATCACACATTATTAAAAATCTGCTCATATGACAATAGGTATGATCGGGATCCATGTGAAAGATCCCCTGGAAGCATTTCGCTTTTACACAGAAAAACTCGGTTACCTGGAAAAGGTATATATGCCGGAAGCCATGCTGGCCATCGTAGTATCTCCTGAAGACCCGAATGGTACCATGCTGATGCTGGAACCATCTTATAATCCTATCGCCAAAGCATATATGGAGGGGCTGTACGCCTCCAATATTCCGGCGTTTATGATGGGGACCAAAGATGTACAGGCCGATTATGAACGGCTGAAAGCCAAAGGCGTAGTATTCCGTAAACCACCCACACCGGCCGATTGGGGTATAGAATCCATCTTTGAAGATGAGTGCGGTAATCTGATCGCCTTATCGCAGGTGAAATAATGATAAAAAAAAGCGGAGTTTCTTCCTGATGGAGAAACTCCGTTTGCTTTATCAACAATTTACCATCCACTTAACACCGTACTTGTCCGTAAAATTGCCGTGCCAATCCCCCCAGAACTGCTTGCCAAACGGTATATTGACCGTACCGCCTGCCGACAGCTTATCAAAAGCCGCCTGGGCGGTCTTATCATCCGGAAAAGTGAGGGATAATGACACATCGCCGCTATTGCCCTTCGTTTCCTTACCCGGAAAGGTATCACTGGCATAGATAGCGAGGTCATTAAAATGCAGCCTGCTGTGGAGTACTTTGTCACGATATGCTTCCGGCGCATTCATATTCGGATTGTCGTAACGGGTCCACACCTTAAAAGTCCCACCCAGTGCGGCGGCGTAAAAATTCATTGCTTCTTCGCAATTACCACCAAAAGAGAGATAGGGAATCAGTTCATATTTTTTTCCTTCCATGACATATATTTTTTACGAAGATGATGAATGCAGATGATTATAAATTGTACGATTTAGCCAACCTCGTCGCCAACGCGGGCTGTATCACCTGTACAATGGTATATTGTTCCTGAAGAAAATGACGCGGGGTGGTCCCGGAAAGCTGTTTAAACTCCCGGATAAAATGAGACTGGTCATAAAATCCGCAGCTATAGGCAATAGCAGTCAGTGATGCGTAACGACAGCTGTACATAGCCAGAATGGCTTTATTGAAGCGGCGAATTTTCAGCAATTCAATGGGTGTTAGTCCTGCTGCCTGACTGAAACGGCGTTCCAGCACTTTGTAGGAAACCCCAAAAGCGTTGCAGGTATCGGCTATGGTAACGTTTTCCTGTTGCAGCATCCAGGTGGTGCACTGTTGCAAAAACCGGTGCGTTTGATCACCGAACTGTAGCCGGTCCAGCAGAAAACGATCTGCTACCGCTACCCGCTGCTCATCGGTAGCGGCTTCGTATAGCCGTTCTTCCAGGTAGGTGTAGTCTTTGCCCAATATATCGGGCAGGCTCCAGAAATCATTGGCCAGCAGGTACGTAGGAATATGGAACAAAGGATAGGCGCCGCCCAGGCGGAAACGAACGGAGAACACATGCTGGTGGTGCGTTTGGGAGATACGCAAAGCATGCTGGCGGATGCCGATGACATGAGACCCTTTTACCGGTTGACGGGCGCCATCTTTGATGCGGGCATAATTATCACCAAAGTTAAACATCAGCTCAATGGTGCCATCAGGAATCAGGGACTCCTCCTCCCGGAAAGGCGGCCTGTCGGCATCGGCTTTCCAGTAACATTCAACATATGGCGCCAGTTGCGGATGTGGTGCAAACTCCCGGTAGATCATTCATCGGCGGTTTTACCAAAAATAATCAAATACAGGACAAGTTGCTCAGCGCTTTTCCAGGATACTTCTGAAGGTGGACATGGTTTCAAACATATTATTACGAACAATCGGATCAGACACCCAGCGGGGAATCCGGGCGCTGCGGTTGGTAGTGATGGTATAGGTGATCTGCATCACCTCGTTGCCCTGGTCTTCCATCAGCCACCGGCCCCGGGTACCGGTGATGCGGGTTACATCACCGGAGACAGGGAAACGGTTGTTAAGGGTGCTTTCAAAGCTGATTTCGCCGGAGCGTTCATTCCGCATTTTCAGGTGGAAAAGCAGGCAACAATCCTGGTCACCGAAAGGCCAGGGAATATTGTATTTCAGATACGTGATCCATTCCCGGCCTTCACTCAGAGGCAGTACCTGGTATGCTTTGGCGCGGGCGTTCCACACCACGCCTTGCCGCTGGTCGGTCAACAGCCGGGCCACGGAAGGCACATCGGAACGTACGGTAAACACCGCCTTGATTTCCCGCACACTTTCGTCATTGCCGGCTGTAATCCACCGTTCATACAGGAAAATGGACTTGTCCTTTTTCACCAGCCGGTACGCTCCTTCTGCCTGCTGGTGCGCATACGCGCCGGATGATAAACAGAGTACCGCGCAAAACATGAACATTGTCCGGAACACACGGTCCCACAAGGTAGAGCTCACCCCAAATCCCAGGTCGTCGTTTTTGTAGTGATGCAGATGATGGTTACGCCAAAGCGGTTTAAGCCATTTAAATGGTGGCGCCCAGGCATGGATGGCGTAGTGCATGCTTCCGTATAACAGGTATCCCGACACAAACCCGGGGAAAAACATGAACGCATGGTTGCTCAGGAGGACATAGAAAATACAGAATAAAAACGAAGAGATGATCACACTCGGCACCGGCGGCATAAACAACCGCTGCCGGTCGCGCGGGTATTCGTGATGGTTACCATGCAAGGTATACACCACCCGGCGGACAGCCGGTTGTTCACTCACCAAATGGAAAATAAACCGGTGAGCCACGTATTCAAACAACGTCCAGCAGAACATGGCGCCGAAATAAGTCAGTATAATCCTGAAAATGGAATACCCCAGTGTAGCGTGACTATAATATAACATGTACGCGATTACAGGCAGGTACATCCCGAAAATCACTGCCGGATGTGTTTTGGTCAGCATTTCCAGGTACCTGCTTTTAAAGAGCCTCGCCTGCCCTTTGTTATGCACTTTGTCAAATTTCATGATAAGCTGTTGATGGAACGGTACAAAAGTGCAACCTCCCTACGGCCTGGCCAGCCATTTTTTGCTGAATTGTCAGATAAGTCAGTTGAACCGTCATGTATAATTCCCGAATGCGTAAATATTTTTCCCGATCGGATGGTATACTTCCTTTTTGCTGATAGAATTTTGCGGCCGTGATTGTCATACCTCTATCTATCAACAGAATAGTACTACCATGATCAGAAAAATATCAGCATTGTTACTGATGCTCTTCAGCTTTATAGCCGGTGTACATGCACAAAGCAGCACCGGAGGAATTAAAGGGAATATCGTTACCAGCGAGGGAGAAGCCGCCGCTTTTGTGAGCGTTCGCATAGAACAGCATAGCCGGGGCACTGTCACCGATGCAAAAGGAGATTTTGCTTTCCGCCGCCTGGAGCCGGGGCAATACGTATTACAGGTATCCCTGCTGGGTTATGAGCCGGTAGCGGAAACAGTAACGGTAACGGCTAATCATACTGCCAGCATCACCGTACGGCTGCAGGTATCCAAAACACAGCTGTCGGAAGTGACGGTGGTGGGCGGACAAAATAAACTGGCCAATAAAGAAAGTGACTTTATCGCTAAACTGCCCATCAAAAACCTGGAAAATCCGCAGGTGTACAACGTAGTAGGGAAAGAACTGATGAAAGAACAGGTGATCAGCAGTTTTGATGATGCCCTGAAAAATGCGCCCGGTGTAACCAGGCTCTGGTCTTCCACCGGCCGTGGCGGCGATGGCGCCGGTTATTATACCATGCGTGGTTTCGCGGTACAGCCCACTATGGTCAACGGTATTGCCGGCATCTCCAACGGTACGCCCGATCCGGCTGATATAGAACGTATTGAAACCATCAAAGGCCCTTCCGGCACATTGTTCGGCAGCAGCCTGGTATCTTTCGGCGGGCTGATCAACATCGTTACCAAAAGACCTTACGACGCCTTTGGCGGCGAAATCAGCTATACCGGCGGTACCTACGGTCTTAACCGTGTAACAGCCGATCTCAATACTCCGCTGAACAAGGATAAGTCAGCCCTCCTGCGTACCAATGCGGCCTACCATTCCGAAGGCAGCTTCCAGGACGCCGGATTCAAACGCTCCTGGTTCCTGGCCCCCAGCCTCTCTTACCGGGTAAACGACCGGCTGTCTTTCCTGGTCAATACCGAATTTTATAGCGGCGAAAGCACCAACCCTACCATGGTGTTCCTCAACCGTGGCCGGCAGCTGATTGCCAGAACGCCCGACCAGCTGGGGATCGACTTCACCCGCTCTTTTACCGGCAATGATATTGTGATGAAAACACCGTCCGTGAACATTTTCGGACAGGCTAACTATAAACTGTCCGATAAATGGACCTCGCAGACAAGCGTATCCAGAAGTACCCGTCGCAGCAATGGTTACTACTCCTATGTGATGTTCCTCGACCAGGGTGCTGCAGTGCCCAACGATACGCTGCTCAGCCGCTATGTAACGCACCAGAATTCCACTACCACCGCTACGGATGTTCAACAGAACTTCATCGGTGATTTCCGCATCGGCAGTATGCGTAACCGCCTCGTAGCGGGACTGGACTTCTTAAGCCAATACACCCAGAACGATAACTCCCCTTATGTGCGCTTTGATCTGGTAAATGCCATCAATCCGAAAGATCCGCGGTATTCCCAGCTCAACAGGCCCGCGGTAGACGCCCTGCTGGCACAGGCAAAAGGCGGACAGGTAAAAAATGCGACGACCAACTACACCTACAGCGCCTATGTGTCCGACGTGTTAAACATCACGGATCAGCTAATTGCGATGGCCAGCGTACGGGTAGATCACTTCGTTGCCAAACCCAGCAAGGACTATACGACGGGTGAAAAAAGCGACGATGATTATAGTCAGACGTCCGTCTCCCCGAAATTTGGTTTAATATACCAGGTAGTAAAAGATAAGGTGAGCCTGTTTGCCAACTATATGAATGGTTTCCAGAACGTATCACCTGTAACGCAGCCGTTACCGGAATACAGCGGTGTCCTCAAACCCCAGCAGGCCAACCAGTTTGAAGGCGGTGTGAAACTGAATGTATTCAATAATAAGCTGAGCATGAGCGCCAGCTACTATAATATTCTCGTGTCCAATATGACCCGCAGCATCGATGTGGAGAAAGGCGGCAACCGCTACCAGGTTACCATCCAGGATGGCTCCCAGCGCAGCAAAGGCGTAGAACTGGACCTGATCGCCAATCCGCTGCCAGGGTTGAACATGGTGGCCGGATATGGTTATAACGACAGTAAAATGGTAAAATCTGATTCCAGTATACTGGACCGCCGTCCTACCAGTGCCGGTCCTGAGCACCTGGTGAACTGGTGGATCAGCTATACCGCTACCAGCGGCAAACTGCATGGACTGGGCATCGGCTTCGGCGGTAACTATGGCAGCGAAAATATGGTGGTGAACAGCAAAGCTACCGGCACATTTACGTTGCCTTCCTATACCGTGCTGAATGCAGGGCTGTTCTACCAGGTGAATGCTTACCGGATCGCTTTAAAACTGGATAATATCACTGATAAAGCATACTACAGCGGATGGACCACGGTAGAGAGAATGATGCCACGGAGATTTTCTGCCAGCGTAGCGTTTAAATTCTAACTGTGATAGCCTGGATTAGTGCTGATTTCGCTGATTAGCGAATTTTATCTCTTTTAAACTTACAATCAATATCAATAAACGGCCGGAGTGTTTTCATTCCGGCTTTTTATTTTTTTGCGTTTTTACCGATTTCTCCCAGATGCGTGTATTTAAAGCCTGTCAGGTATTTCAGGCCATAACCGAATACGCGGTCCATACAGGAGTGCGCAAAGAGGATGATGCCGGTAAATGTGAGCCAGTCGAGTGACAGGTAGATGCCTGCCACGCAGGTGAGGATAGCCACCCCTTTATGATGAAAAAAGTTGTATACCCAGGCGCCTGTTTTATTACCCGCCGCATAGCCGACCATGCTGAGGTCCGGCAGCAGCAGGCAGGCCGGGAATACCCACCAGCTGTAAGGCACCTTCGCATTAAATAATATTACTGCGGCCAGGAACATCCCGATTTCTTCCAGGTTTAATATTGTTTTCATATAAAATTTTCAGCCAGCAAAAGTAATTAATTAGTTTTGCTGACCTCGTTTTATGCAAACAACATTTCAACATTACGGTCTTTTTACCCTGCTGTTGCTCGTCTTCATGGCGATTTGTATCCGTACGGGCAAGCTCTCTGTGTCTGCCGCGCTGGCAGCGGGGCTTGTCGGTCTCCTGGTCTTTACCGGCGCCGGATATCCCGGCATTGCGCAGCTGGGAACATTTTTTCTGCTGGGTACTTTAGCCACCTCCCATCAGAAGCAGCTGAAAGCCGCCATTACCGCGGAGGGAGCGCATCCCGAGAAAAGAAAGGCCAGCCAGGTATTTGCCAACGGTGGCGCAGCCGCTCTCATGGCTTTGCTGATGCTGACGGATACAGCGCGCCGCGAGCTGTACGGCCTCATGCTGGCCGGCAGCCTGGCCTCCGCTACGGCAGACACCCTCTCTTCCGAGCTGGGCACCGTTTATGGCCGGCGCTTTTTTAATATTCTTACTTTCAGGAAAGAAGCCAAAGGGCTGGATGGTGTCATCAGCCTGGAAGGCACGCTGCTGGGCGCTGCGGGGGCGGTGGTGATAGCTATCGTATATGCATTAGCGGCAGGTTTCGATCGCCGTATAGCCTTTATCGTGATAGCGGGAGTATTGGGCAACCTGATGGACTCCATACTGGGGGCGGCACTGGAAAGGAAACATTATATCGGTAACGACGCCGTGAATTTTGGTAACACGTTGTTCGCTGCCCTGGTAGCCGGCGCCTGCGGCTGGTGGTGGTAGAGAAAAAGCCCGCACGGTGGCGGGCTTCTATAATTTATAAGCTGACGATCTTCCCGGTGCGGACCGACTCATCGCAGGCAAAGGCAATGCGCAGGCTGTTAACCGCATCCTGTACATGATCTGTCAGATCGATGTTTTCGCGGATGGCTTTCAGAAAATAACGTTGTTCACGGTTACACAGTTCCTGGTGGTCCGGTTCATCTTCCATATTGATCCAGGTATCTTCTTTCGCAAATTCCCCTTTATCATTTAATGCCGCATGGTGCAGCCGGAGTGATTCCGTTTTCGTATGTGCTTCGATGTTATCCGAGTTGCCAGCGGCGCCGGATTCTTTTGCCACGATAGATACGCAGCCCTGCGGGCCGATGACGTCTTTTACAAAGAAAGCCGTTTCGCTGATCATAGGTCCCCATCCTGCTTCGTACCAGCCTACCGAACCGTCTTCAAAACGGATTTGCAGCTGGCCGTAGTTGTAGTTATCGGCCGGAATATCGTTGGACAACCGGGCGCCGATAGCGCTCACCTGCACCGGTTTGGAGCGGGTCATCTGGCACATTACATCAATATAATGCACGCCGCAATCCACAATAGGGCTCAGGCTTTGCAGCAGGTTGCGGTGTACGCCCCATTTGCTGCCGGAACTTTGTTGGTTAAGGTTCATCCGCATCACCAGTGGTTTACCCAGCTGGTGGGCAATTTCCACGAAACGTTCCCAGGAAGGATGATGCCGCAGGATATACCCTACCACAAGTTTTTTACCGGTTTTGCGCGCCACAGCAGCCACCCTTTCAGCACCTGCCACCGAGTCGGCCACCGGCTTTTCAATGAAGACATGACAGCCGCTTTCCAGGGCTTTGATCGCATAACTTTCGTGTGTATCCGGGTAAGTGGAGATACATACCGCGTCCGGCTGCGTGGCAGCCAGCGCCTCTTCGTAGTTACTGTAAAGCGGGTAACCGCCGCCCAGCTTATCATTTAATACCCGTTTGCTGGAACCGGTAGATACAATACCACATATCTCAAAGCCATCCAGGGTATGGTAAGCCACCGCATGGGACGTGCCCATATTGCCACAGCCCACTACCAGTACCCGTAAAGGTTGTACGTTTTCTGCCATGAGTAAATTTCCTGTTTAGTTTTTCATCAATGCTGGTAAGATACAGTGCAATACAGTGATTTACAAGCAGAATTTTATGCAGGGCAGAAATCTTACTTTTGCAGAAAAGATAGCAGCATGGAAATTTATCAGCAGGCATTGCGTTTAAGAGCCCGTCCCAGAGGGTTTCACCTGATTACGCCAGAGATAGTACAGGCCTTTCCCCAGATAGGCTCCTTACAGTCGGGCATGTTGCAGGTTTTTATCCAGCATACCTCTGCCGGGCTGACGATCAACGAAAATGCAGATCCCACCGTACGGGTGGATTTTGAGACCTACTTCAATAAGGCGGTTCCGGAAAACGACCCCGACTACGAACATAACGACGAAGGGCCGGATGATATGCCCGCCCACCTGAAAGCCTCACTGCTGGGCAGCTCCGTGATGATACCCATTCATAACGGCCGGCTGGCGCTGGGTACCTGGCAGGGCATTTATCTCTGCGAACACCGGGATTATGGCGGTCCCCGGAACCTGGTACTGACCGCCTGGGGCAAACCCCTGAAATAAAAGACACTTAAAAACGAATAGGCATATGGAGATCAGAAGAGCCACCATCACAGATTACCCGGAAATGGTCCGTATTTGGGAATCGGCCGTAACAGCCACCCATGATTTTTTAACACAGGAAGATTTTGATCATATTAAAGGTTTGCTGGCGGATGCTTTTTTCCCGCAGGTAGATACCTACCTTTTGTTGAATGAAGCCGGAAAACCGCTTGCTTTCCTGGGTGTACAGGCAGACATGCTGGAAATGCTGTTTGTAGATAACGATGCCAGAGGAAAGGGCGTGGGCAGAAACCTGGTGAATTATGCCATTGCCAGCCTGAAAATCCGCAAGGTAGATGTAAATGAACAAAACAGCCAGGCAGTGGGCTTTTATGAGAAGATGGGGTTCAGCGTTATCAGCAGGTCCGAAAAAGACGGAATGGGCAAACCCTACCCGATCCTGCACATGGAACTGTAAATAATAAAAAAGCCTGCGCGATCGCAGGCTTTCTACTTGAGAACACCTATGCTTACTTCGCTGGCTCCAGCGGCCAGGCTTTTTCTTTAGACTGATGACGGGCAGGTAATATCTCCCGTGCTTCCAGCAGCGTTTCCATCTGGTACCAGTTGACCGAAACCCTGCCAAAAATATCTTCTTCTACCGGACAGCCCAGGGCTGCATCATCGATATAAAAATCGGCCTGTACTTTCGGGCTGCCGGTCCACCAGCTCTGCTGCGGATTCCTGTTCTGGCCGTACAGCCGGATCCCCTTAGCATTGAGCCACTTCACTGCTTCCTTCAGGTATTTACCGGAACGCATTGTATGGAGAATAATTTTTACGCCTTGTTGCTGTAGTCGCTGTAACACATGGATACAATGTGGAATTTCTTCCCCTATCATCGGAAAACGGTGATAGGCGCAGGTACCATCAAAATCAAGTGCTATGGTAATATTTGAATGCATACGTTGTGAATGGGTTTTTAAAAAGATATTATATAGTCAAAGAAAACGGTAAACAGGAAAAGGCAGGTCCGTTATAACGGGAGTGGGCGCCTTTTTTAAGGTCAGGGCCTTATAGGTGGCAGTATCAGCAATAAGCCGCCAGGTCTTGAAATCCAGGAAATGATCAGAGAAACCAGCCTTAAAATTGAACAGCGAATCCTGCTGTCCGCCCACACCCCCACCCAGGTGCAGGTATTGCATCCGCATGGATTGCCCGAACAGACTGGCTTCTTCTACGAGTAGCCGCATAGGTGAGTCCTGTACAAAATCGTTGTGCGTTGCCGCCAGGTGCAGCTGCATCATATTGTTGCAGCAGGTAGTGAAAACCCCGGCAGTGTCACGGCCCTCATAGGATGCGAGTAGTATATTGCTTTGAAAAGATGTAGCACCCAATAACTGTTTAAAATACTGTTGATTGAAATGATAGTCCGCATGGGCGCCCAACCGATGCATATTCTGCAAATAGATAGCTGCAAATGATGCAATATCCGCTTCACTGGTAGCCTTTCTTACCCGGTATCCTTTATTCCGCAGCTGGTTGATCTTTGAACGGAAAGCTTTGCGGTAGGACTGTCTTTGTTCTGCCATCGGCAAAGTGAGATCTATTACCACTGTTTTTCCATTGTCATACAAGCCGCCGGTTTGGCCTGGCTGAAAATGTTGATGGATCAATGGATGCAGCCGCATAAACACGCTCACGATTTTTTCTTTTTTCAGAAAACGTAAAAAGGTCTGCAAAAACTGCTGTAAGAATATATCCGGCAGCTGGCGGAAATCGAGGTTGGATAACGGGCCCGCATATCCGTAAACAGAGGTACAATCAAAATAAACGGTATCTTCTATATTCCGCTTCAGTAGTGGCACTGCGATGAAATCACCGTCCTTTTCAAATACGAATAGAAAAGGATGATGGTGAGCGGCGGCTAACTGATGATAATACCAGGTATGGTAGAAATCGTAGGCATGCGCTGCCTGAACAACCTGGTTCCAATGTTCCTGATCGGCAATGTCAACTGTAAAATAAGGCATAACAAATGAGGTTTTTAAACATATAGATTTGACGGTCATGTGTTGCAAGATAGTTGCCGGGCACAGGAAAGATGGTAATACCAGGCAGGAATCCATACCAGTTTGAAAGTGTATGGCAACAAACGTCCATCGGACACCAACTGGTATCTTTTTTGCATAAAGGAGCCTGCTATTGATTCAATAACCTTTACCTGTTACTATCGTTGAAATCTGCTATTGTTTGTTACTTATGTGAATGATCGGGTTCAGTTTGTATTTACAGGTCATCTGTAATTTTTTCGGGTTAAAAAGATTTATATCCGGATTTCAATGACTATGCCATGTAAATAAATAGTTGTTAACCAGTGACTTACACCATTCTTTACGCCATGATGCCCTCCAATATATTGGAGTAACCCAAACGGTTATACGAAATATTGGAGATTGTTAACCGGAACTGTCTCCCCGGATGGTTCCCTGACCTTAAGAGAGCAATGAAAGAAGAAAACACAGGAAAGGATGCCGTCTATTTATTAACCTCATACGGTCCGCTGATAGGCGGCGCCGCTTTACAAGCCGTGATACAGCAGGTGCAACAGGTAGCCGATACCGATGCCACCGTACTGCTGACCGGCGAAACCGGTACGGGCAAAGAAGTTTTTGCCCAGGCCATTCATGAGCTGTCGCTCCGCCGCCAGCACCCCATGGTGAAAGTCAACTGTGCTGCCTTACCTCCCCAGCTGATAGAATCGGAGTTGTTTGGTCATGAAAAAGGCGCCTTTACCGGCGCCCTGCAACGCCGTACGGGCAAGTTTGAACAGGCGCATCAAAGCAGCATCTTCCTCGATGAAATAGGTGAACTTCCTTTGGATCAGCAGCCGAAATTACTACGGGTCATACAGGAAAAAGAGATAGAGCGAATTGGCGGAGCCACCATTAAAACAGATGTGCGGGTTATTGCCGCCACCAACCGCATACTGGAAGACGAATGCCAGGAAGGGCGTTTTCGTTACGACCTTTATTACCGCCTCAATGTATTTCCGATACACCTGCCACCCCTGCGGGAACGGAAAGCGGACATCCCCATGCTGGCGAATTATTTTCTGGAGAAAGCGGCCCAACATTTCAGCAGACCGGCAGTAAGTATCAGTGAGCGCTCCCTGGAAGCCATGATGCAATACCATTGGCCGGGTAATATCCGCGAATTGCAACACCTGGTGGAAAGAGCCGTGATCATTGGTCAGGCGCCCGTAATTTATGTGGAACTACCCCCACCCGAAAAAACCCGGGACACCGATTCCAGTCCGCCTATCACCAGCCTGGCGGAGGGAGAACGCCAACTGATTATCCGTGTACTGAAACATTGCCATGGCCGCATCCGCGGAGAAAACGGCGCCGCCGCCATTCTACAAATTAAACCTACAACGCTGGAAGCAAGAATGAAAAAATTAGGCATCAGCCGTCAGCATTATTAATTTCACCGGAATAGTATCTTTGAAAAGTAACTAAACCCGTTGTAGTCGTATGATTATCGCTGATTGGGTATGGAAAGACAACCTGCCCGCCCTGCTGATCACTTTATCCCATATCTGTCACTACACTTTTGATCAGTCCGACCTTGATGCGGTACACTACGGATTGATCCACACTTCCCTCGATAACAATCATTGGTTCGATTATTCCCTCCACGGGCAACAAACGTTTGCTTTGCAATTATGCAAAGATGATGACGATACCGATATTGTTTTTTACCGCATCAGTGGCCCTGATGAATGGTTAGCAACTGTTGAGGTATTGAAATTTTTATGGACAGATTTTGACCTTCGCTATCGCCGGCCGCTTTAACTGCCGGTACACGCCAATTGCTGGAATCAATTGGCCGTTAGTTTGGCGGAAAACTGTAATGCGCTTATATTTGAGGCACTGTTGTTTTAACCAATATAACGTACTATGAAGAAAATTTTCCGCGCATGCCTGTTCACCGTTGCCATGCTGACAGGTTACACCACCTATGCGCAGCAACCCGCCGCCAACACCCTCCGGGAAGGTAAACATAACCTCACGTTACAGTGGGTGAGCTGGGAGCGCCCTGGTAAAGTGATGATCAGCAAACAAAAAGATGGCACCTATAGCGTAAAAGGCGAACAACGCGATGAAAAAACCGGCGACTTCGTTACCATCGACGGCGCACTTACCGTAGTGTCACCCAAAGAACTGACCTTTAACGGTACCATCCGTACGCAGTATAGCAATGTGAACCAGGGCAAGGTATGCGAAAAAACCGGCACCTACCATTTCCTGGCCAAAGGCGCCCGCAAATACTGGCGGCTCCAGGAGATGGATAATTGCGAAGGCAACAATGTGGTGGATTATGTAGATATCTATTTTTAATCGGCTCCCTGAAAAAATAATGCGTAACCGATCGGTTTTATAATTATATTTGTAACCGATCGGTTATGCATTTTTTTTATTGATTTAAAAAACACGCTCATGGCAACTACAACACAATCATCCGTCGCGCAGTCCGGTATGCTGATCAGGAGACCGGTAGCGGAAGTCTTCAACGCGTTTATTGATCCGGCTGTTACCACCCACTTCTGGTTTACCAAAAGTACCGGCAAGCTGGAAAAAGGCAAAGAAGTGATCTGGACCTGGGAGATGTATAACGTCGCCTCAGCAGTGCAAACGGTAGACATCATTCCCAACAAAAAAATTGAGATCCGCTGGTTCGAACACTTCGAAACAAACACCGGCGACAAAGGCGCCCGCGACGCTGCTACCCGTGTAGTTTGGACGTTTACGCCCTATGGTAACGACCAGACCTTTGTGGAAATAGTCAACGATGGTTTCTCCGGTGATGCGGCATCCGTACAACAACAGGCCCTCGACTCTACCGGCGGTTTCTGCTGGGTATTAGCCGGACTGAAGGCTTATCTCGAACATCAGCTGGAACTGAACCTGGTAGGCGATCGTTTTCCCACCGGTAAACCCGGACAAAATTGAAGAGGATTCAATTTCCTGTGATTTGTACCAAATATCCAACGATTAGTGTCATTCGTCCTAATTGGGTGTAAAGTAGTTTTGTGCTTCATAACTGAAGAAAAATGGACACAAGCGTACTCTTTTTTGGTATCATGGGAGCCCTCGGATATGTTCTCCTGCAATCATTATTTATATTAGGCGTGCGGGTGGCCGCCAAAGGCGCCGTTGAGAAACTGCCCAACGGAAAAGACAAGGATAGTGAAATGATTCTCTTTCCTGTCTTCAAATATCTCACGCGGGTAGATCGCCATAAAATCTACTACAGCGGCGAACAATTCGATCAGCTGATCCGGCAAATCCGGGTACTGATGCCGGAGGCAAAGCTGCCCGCAGAAAATGCCGGCATCGTACTTCCGTTAAGCGATACCAGCAGGATTCCGGTACTGAAGGAATTAAACAATGTGCTACCTAAAATTGACGGGAAAATACAGGTAGAAGTAACGGATACCGATATACGATTTTTTAAGATCGATGAAGTATTTAAAGTAAACAAGTACCTGCGTAAACCGGTCATCCAATGCCCTATCTGTATGGCATCGTACTGGAGCGTTTTCAGCTACTGGATTCCCATTATTTATTTCTACGGGTTTAGTTTCTGGGTATTATATGCCGGTGTGATCAACATCTGCGCTGTATCCTGTATGAACTGGCTGCTGTGGATGCGGGGATCTGCCTATGAAGCACAGATCATGAAAGGATAGTTTGGTTTTATACCGAAAAAGGGAGTCTCGGGTATTCACTCCCGGGACTCCCTTTGTATATCGTTATGATCAAGCCTACATTCTCCTTCGCTCCTCCTGTACCCCGGCCTTGGTCAGTTTAATAATGGTATATTTTCCGTGGGCATCTTTAATAAATTCCATCGTTCTGTTGTTGTCATCTGATCTGAAGAATTTATAATCCGATTCGGGCAGCAATTCAATATCGAAGTTGTTATAAAACAGTTTCCCATCCTTTTCAAGAATTTTAATATCTCCATAATCACCCTTAAAATACGGGTAAAGCGCTCCATCGTTTTTAACAAGCTGATGATGATAGGGAAGCTCAACGGCTTTACCAAAGCATATTGCAGCCAATCCGTATGCAAGCAAATAAGAAGGGGACTGGTTATTAGACAGGACAATAACATCCAGTCCGTCATCAGTAAAGCGGTTGAGAGAGGTCATGGCGCCAAAAAAACCACCATCGTGACCAATCAACCTGTGGCCATGATTATAGAAAGGGTCGATTAGAAAACCATAGCCAAAATGTTCTTCATTATAGGAAGTAAACATTGCCTGCTTCATTTCATCACTTAAAATGGCAGTACCATACAGTGATTTATCCCATTTTAAAAGATCATCCACTGTTGAATAAATGCCATCATGCCCAATATTGAATGACCAGTTGATGTACGGATTTTTTTTGTACCCCTGCCCTTCCCTGACGTACCTATCTGCCATATAAGGGATCACATCGTCATTAGTCATAACGCCTGTTTCCTGCATTTGTAACTTATCAAAAATATTTTCTTTCAAATACGTTGCATAGCTTTTGCCGCTTACTTTCTCGATGATACGCGCCAGCAGATAATAACCGACATTACTATACGCTGTTTGTTTTCCTGGTGTAAATAATAGCCCTTTTCGGGTAATATAGTTTAATACAGTGTCCTGGGTGAGGGAAACCTGGTTCAGGTAAAGTTCATCAAAGTCCATGGGAAGCCCTGACATATGGGCCAGCATCATATGGAGCGTGATTTGATCTCCTTTGGGGAATGCAGGGAAATACCGGCTTAGTTTATCCTCCACTGACAACAACTTACGATCTGCCAATTGGAGTATGGCGACAGCTGTAAATTGTTTGCTCACGGAAGCCAGGCTGTATTTGGTATGGATAGTTGTTTTTATGCCCCATTCGTAGTTGGCATATCCATAAGCCCCGCGCAGGAGTAAGGAATCTTTTTTGGCAACCAGAACAGTACCACTAAATCCATTGACATCCGCCTGGGCCTGCATATACCTGGATAATTTTTCAGCTGTCAAACTCTTTTTCACACCAGCCGTTTCGGTTTGTGCAAAAATTTTAAGTGAGAGCAAATGAAGTCCCAGTAAGCATATTACTTTAAAACTTGTCATATTGCCAGTTAATCGATAACATTCATTATTGTGCACGAAGACTCTTTACCGGATTGGCCAGCGCAGCGCGGATAGCCTGGAAACTGATTGTTAGCAGTGCGATGGCCACCGCCAGGAAACCTGCTACCGCAAACACATCCCAGCTGATACTGATCCGGTAGGCGAAGTCCTCCAACCAGCGGTGCATCGCCCACCATCCCAACGGAAAAGCGAACAACACTGCGATCATGACCAGCTTCAGAAAATCCTTCGACAGCAGGTGAACGATGTTAGGCATCGTAGCGCCCAGCACTTTGCGGATACCTATCTCGCGGGTACGTTGTTCTGCCGCGTAGGCAGCCAGTCCAAACAATCCCAGGCTGGCGATAAAAATAGCCAGTATCGCAAACGACAGGGATATCTGCCCCATCCTGTTTTCAGATTTGTACAGGTTGTTAAAATCATCATCCATAAAAGAATAGCTGAAAGGCTGGTTAGGCACTATAGCCTGCCATTGCTGCTCCACCTTTGCTACCAGCGCCGGTATATCGTTGCTGTGTACACGAAAAGCCATACTTCCCGTGTTTTCTCTCAGCATCAATGCCAACGGCGTCACTTCTTCCCGCAGGGAATTAAAATTAAAATCCTTTACCACACCGATGATGGTGTAAGCCCGCTGTGTTTCCTCTCCCGCATCGCGCCATTCATATATTTTTTGGTTAAGAGGATCTTTCAATCCTATCAATCGGGCGGCCGCTTCATTAATCACGACCGCCTGTGAGTCTGTCGCAAATGCGCCGGAAAAATTCCTGCCGCTTTTCATGTGCATGCCCATGGTAGGAACATACTGATCATCCACCGACCACATCTGCATGGTAATGGCTTGTTTGGGGTCCGGCACCGGTGTCAGGAACAAGGGGCCGTCGTTGCGGCTGTTGCCGGTAGGTAAAAAAGACGTCATGGTCCCGGCCTGTACGCCTTTTAGTCCCATGATTTCCTGCCGGAAGGATTTCGCCTGGGTACCTAATGCAGCCGTATTCTGCAACACCAGTACCTGCTCACGGTCGAAGCCCAATTGTTTATTACGGATAAAACGAAGTTGGTTATAGATCACCAGGGTGCCTACCATCAGGAAGATAGAGATGCTGAATTGAAATACCACCAGGCCATTACGCAACAGGCTGTTCCTGAAACCGGCAGCGATCGTGCCTTTCAGCACCAGTACCGGCCGGAAGGCCGACAGGAAAAAAGCAGGGTAACTACCCGCCAGGAACCCTGCAATCAGTGTCAATCCAATCAATACAAATCCCAGCCAGGGCCTGTCCAAAAAGCTCAACGTAATATGTTTGCCGGCGAGGTTGTTAAAAAATGGCAATAACAACCAGGCAATACCAATCGCGAGGAACATCGCCACGGCGCTTACCAGCAGCGATTCTGTGAGAAACTGCACTATCAGCTGCGAACGCTGCGAACCCATCACCTTACGGATACCTACTTCCCTGGCCCTGTTGGCAGAGCGGGCGGTGGACAGGTTCATAAAATTCACACAAGCGATCAGGAGTATAAACAGTGCGATAGCCGAGAAGATATAAACGTACTGAATAGAGCTGTTGGGACTTAGTTCATTGGCTTTATTGCTATGCAGATGTATGGCAGTTAATGGCATCAGGGAGTACCGGAGATAGTCACCGTTACGCGCCAGTTCTTCCCTGGAAGTATTCATCATGGACGCCAGCTGGGGAGCGATGTATTTCACCGTTGCCTGTTCCAGTTTAGCTTCCAGCTTTTTCGGATCAGCGCCTTTACGCAACACGATAAAGGTATTGAAGTTGTTGCTCAGCCAGTTATCGTTTCTGCTTTCAGTAGCGCCGGAGAGAGACGCAAAAAAATCGAAATCCACCTGTGTCTGCCCCGACAGAGGTTTCAGCACCCCCGTAACCTTATACGGCACTTTATCGTTGATGATCAGTTCCCGTCCTACAGCGTCGGTAGTGCTAAAGTACTTGAGTGCCATTTTTTCCGTGATCACTACCGTATGGGGATCTTTCAATGCGGTAGCCGCATCGCCCGCCAGCAAGGGGAGCGAAAAAACGTTGAACAGGGAGGAATCAGCAAAAATCACCCTGTCTTCTTTAATGTTCTGGCTGCCCTTACGCACCAGCCAGTCGTCATATCGTCGAAAACGGGTCTCCTGCTCAATCTCAGGCAGGTCGGCCCTCATGGCAGGTCCCAATGGCGCCGGAGAGGTAGCAATCACATAATGTTTACCTCCAAACTGGATATCTGCATCCACGCGATACGTTCGTTCAGCCGCAGCATGAAAGCGATCGTAACTCAGTTCATCAAAGACATACAGCATAATCAACAGGCTGGTGGCTAAACCGATGGCCAGCCCCAGTATATTGATCGCCGAAAAAGCCTTGTTCTTCCACAGGTTACGTATCGCTATGCTGAAATAGTTTTTAAACATGGCAGGGAAATTTATATCTAAAATCGATACAGGCCTACCAAAAAAGAAACCATCATATTAATAATTAAATATCAATATAATACAAATGAATAAATATAATATAATGTTCAAATCCGAACAATCACTGTTCGCTTATGACAGCAGGGCAGTGAGTGGCAACTCTGCAGCAGCGGCCACCTTCCCTCTCCAGGCAACGAAGCCATCAGGCCTTACCAGCAAAGCATCGCCGGGGGCGGCGCCGGTAGCTTCCTCCCAGGCGGGCATCGTATGGCTTAATAACGGGAATACCTGTACGAAAATATCGTACTTGTCCAACGCCGCCTGCCAGGGACCTGCATCGCCATGTACAAACAGGGTGAAACGTCCTTTCGGGATATCCAGCGTGGAAACGGTACGGGCCTCATCCAGCCAGAGATGTGGTACCCGGGTGCCGGGGAGACCGTAAAACACTTTATCAGCCGGCAATGGCGGGCATTCAGCAGGCACGGTCACCGGGTATTGATAATCAGGGATACCGATCAGTGTACGGATATTTTGGGCCGCTTCTTTATCTGGTTCATCTTCTTTCAGCGTTTTCAGTAATCCGCCTGGTTGCCGCAGCATGATCTCCTTATCTTTCAATATGCCGTCTTCATCAGCCAGGGTAGCGGAACGCATCGCATTGAACAATCCGATCGGCTGCCTTTCTGCCGTATAGGAATGAAGCAGGGAGGGCGCCGCCTGTTTTTTAATCACCGCAGCTATCTTCCAGGCCAGGTTCTGCGCGTCCTGGATACCGGTATTGGCGCCCTTTCCGCCGTAAGGAGTCATCACATGCGCGGCGTCGCCTGCCAGGAAAATACGGCCGGATTGCATGGTATCGGTCACCCGAACCGTCATCTCCCAGGGCAACACACTAAGGATACGAATGGGTAGCGCCGGCATGCCTAAAGCCGCATGCAGCATGGTTATCAGTCTTTCGTCCGGATAGTCCTCCGCCTGCTCTCCCCGATCAGGGTAATAACGCAGCTGGTATACCCAGCGGTCGCTGTTATTGATAGCGGACACAAAACCAGTCAAACCCGGCGTATCGATAATACAAAGACTAAACTCCCGGTTGCGCACCAGTTCTGCCATATCGGCTTCAAAGTTAACATTGAGGAAATGGGCCAGTACTCCCGGTCCCGTAACCGGCAGCTGCAGTTGTTGCCTTACCCGGCTGCCGGCGCCATCAGCGGCGATCAGGTAGTCGGCCGTTACGGTCGTCCGGTTGCCGGTTTCCCGGTCCTGCAGCACCGCTGTCACGCCCTGATCGTCCTGGGAAAAAGAAATCATTTCGGTATAAAACCGCAGGTCCGCTCTCTGTTCTTCCGCCGCCGCCCGCAGCACCGGTTCTGCCAGGTCCTGTGTACAACGTGCGCCTGTTTCCGGCGTCAGCACCGCCAGGCTTTCCAGTCCTTTCAGCTGACTGGGATAAGTGATAGCGCCATCTTTTCGCGGTTGCACATCTTTCAGCGCCGCCGCCAGCGTATCCGCCCGTAATACGCCCCAGGCAGGCCCCAGCGCCTTCCCGGCTTCCCGCAGCGCTTCACTCACACCCAGTTCCCGGAACAGCTCCATCGTGCGGATATCGAAGCCCCTTGACCTCGGGTGAATAGACGTACCGCGATGACGCTCCACCAATAACGGCCGGATACCCTGCTGTAAAAGAAACAATGCGGCCGAAAGCCCTGTAATACCACCACCGGCAATCAGTACCGGTACATGCTGTGTTGTCATAGATAAAAATGTTTCCTGCAAATTGCCCGATCGGCGGGTGGCAGGAGTGCACAAAACGGAGCAATAAGTACCATTTTTGAAATATTTATTTTCTACACAACAGTTCCTACATTTGTAAACGATGTCCGACTCCAATACCCATACTACCGCTTTCAGAGATGCTTTTCTGATACCCGAAGGAGAAGTACGGGAATTTCGTATGCCCCTGCCCGAGGCAGAAGGTACCGGGCGGTTTGTGGTCTGTCAGGATATGGCGATCTCCGATGGCCATATGGTGGCAGGCAGACCGGCGCTGTCCTGGGAGCATTACAATGAACAGGCTTTTGTGGAACTTAATTTTGTCATGTCCGGACAGCTATACCAAACCCAGGAAGGACTGTTAAACCGACAACTGTTCCGACAAGGTTATTCCAATCTGCTGTTCAATCCCTGCTCCTGGGAAAGGAATGAACTGGCCGATAATAAAGGGTTTCGTAACCTTGGTATTTATATCAAACCGGAGAAGGTGATAGCGCTGCTGAACAGCTACACGCCTGAACTACAGCCCTTCGCCGACAAAATAGCAAAAGGCACCCCCTTCGTGATGCATTCCCCTGCTGCATATTTTACGCCGCAATTGCAATATTCGCTGGATCATTTGTGGGATAGCCCCGCCTCCACAGGATTAAAACGACTGCATTTTGAAACGCAGATACTACAACTGTTCGGCCTGCAATGTGCCTCGCTGCTGCCTGCCGGCAAACCATCCATTACAGACCCGCTCAGGGCCGCCGACCAGGAGCGTTTACATTACGCCCGGCAATACCTGTTGACACACCTCACGGAGCCTCCCAGTCTGGGAGAGCTTTCCCGGATTTGTGGCCTCAATGAATTCAAACTCAAAAAAGGATTCCGGTTACTATTCGGACAAAGTGTTTTCGGATTCGTGGGTAACGAACGCCTGGAACTCGCCCGCCAACAGATACTGCAAGGCGAACATAATATTTCCGAGATAGCCTACGGTCTCGGCTACACGCATCCGCAACATTTTCACCGGGCGTTTAAAAAGAAGTTTGGTATTACACCGATGGGATTGCTTAAATGATAATAAATGGATCAGGCTATGGCGGAATATATTTATCTCCCGAGGTGAGGGTGTTGGCCCCTTTATGGCCCCATTAGTGGCAATTTGGCCCCTTTATGGCCCCTTTAAAGCCATTTTGGCCCTTTTCCCGGCCCCTTTAGGGAAGTTGTACTAATTGCCCCTTTCCGCTTACTAATTGCCCCTTTCTCTCAAACCCCTCCTATACGCTAAAGGCGACATCCCTGTCTTATTCTTAAACAACCGGTTAAACGACTGCGGCTGTTCAAACCCTAATTTATACGCAATATCCGCTACACTCCATTCTCCTGCGCCTAAAAGATCTTTCGCTATTTCCAGCAACTTCCGGTGAATATGCTGTTGTGTATTTAACCCGGTATTCACTCTCAACAGATCGCTGAGATAATCCGGGGAACAATGCATTTGTTCGGAAACGTATTGTACACCGGGCAGACCTGCCTGCGCGGGGGCGTCGCTATCGAAATACCGGAGTAGTATGGTATCCAGCCGGCTAAGCAGACTATGATCTTCCTGATAGGTAGTGAACTGCCGGTGATAAAAACGATTGCTGTAATCCAACAGTAACTCCAGCCCCGATACCAGCAGGTCCTGGCTGAATCGGTCTGCGGGCGTATCCAGTTCCTGCCCTATCTGTTCAAATTGTTTCAGGATAATATCCTTTTCTTTTTCTGTCAGATGTAATGCTTCCGACACGGCGTACGAGAAGAAACCATATTGCCGTATCTTTTGGCCCAGGGGATGATGCCGGATAAGATCAGGATGAAAAAAGATGATCACCCCGGAGAGACTGCGTTCGGGAGAAGCGCCGGAGATCAGCTGTCCCGGCGCCATAAAACACAGTCCGCCTTCCTTAAAATCATAATAATGTTGCCCGTAACGGACCATGCCATTGGTTTTATGAATAAAGGAGATCTTGTAAAAATTAAGCATGATACGGGAAGAAATCGCATGCCGTTGGAACTGCATCCCTTCGTAGCTTACATAACTGATCAAAGGGTGTTGCGGCGCCGGAAGCCCCAGTTCTTCATGAAAGGAAGCGATGTCAGGATATACTACGGGAGATGGCACTGTATGCTTCATGCCATAAAAGTAACACATCTTTACTCAATAGTGATCGCCTTCGTGCTGCGGGAGAATAGCGGGTAATACAGAAGGGTTGCCGTTAATCGTAGCACCTCCCTGGGCAATATGACGGGCATTCGCCAGCAACGTATAAGGGAAAAAGGATTCGGGGGTTGACAGGGCATTCAGTTCAGCGATCGCCTGTGGTGGTAAGGTAACTGCCATGGCCTGCAGGTTCTGTTGCAGTTGTTGGGTTGTACGGGCGCCGATAATGATGGATGTCACCCCTTCGCGGCCCATCACCCAGGCCAGCGCAATCGCGGCAACAGGGACCTTCAAATCGGCCGCAAAACGCTGAAGCGCATCAATGAGGTCATAAGCCTTTTCAGACAGCGCTTCGCCGGTGGCCCGTTGACTCAATGTTTGACCTTTGTTTTGCCGGGTATATTTTCCGGAGAGAACTCCCTGCTTCAATGGAGACCACGGCATAACGCCCAGCTGCAACTCTCCGGCCATGGGTATCAGCTCCGCTTCCACTGATCTTTCCAGCAACGAATATTCCAGCTGCAACCCAATGAAAGCGGGCCATCCCCTGAAATGCGCCAGCGTTTGCGCCTGGGCAATCTTCCAGGCCGGTGTATCTGAAATACCGATATACCTGACTTTGCCGGACTGCACCAATTTATCCAGGGTATACAACGTTTCTTCTATCGGCGTATGGGCATCAAAAGCGTGCATCCAGTAGAGATCTATATAGTCTGTCTGCAAACGGCGGAGCGATGCTTCCAGCGACGCTATCATCGCTTTTCTGCCGGTGCCGCCACTGTTGGGATCTCCGGGGCGCATACTGCCAAAAAACTTGGTGGCGAGCACGAGCCAGTCCCTGTTAACATGACTGGTTTTCAGATAATCGCCGATGATTTTTTCCGAATGCCCGCGGGTATAGATATTCGCAGTGTCAATCATATTACCGCCCCGGTCCAGGTAGCCGGCCAGTATCTCTTTAGAGACTTCCGGGGTAGCGCCGTATTGCCAGTCCAATCCAAACGTCATAGTGCCGAGGGTAACCGGACTTACTCTTAACCCGGAGCGGCCTAATGTACGAAAATGTGTCAGTTCCATTTGTTTTGCTTTGACAGCAAAATTCCTTTATCCGGGAAAGAGAGATGTAACCGATTCAGGGAATAATATAACCGGAAACGGGATTAATAGTTGTCATTTTACATGCAGATTCCTGATATCATTGGAATGGGCCCTACCGGGCTTAAGGGCAAATCCCAATGTTTTAAAACGGGCGGCTGTACTATCCAGGTTACTAACAGCAACGGGTATATGATCAATAGCGGCTATAATGGCCTGGGCCAACGACGGAATCGTTCCAGACAACAACAGGCTTAACAGTGATACTACGTCTCACTTTCCGGCAGTCATTTTTTTAACCAGGGAAATCTGTCCCAGGTGATAATGGGTATGCTCAATAATCCCTGCGATATTGCGGTACCAGGTACCATATTTCCCCTCTATAAAATCTTCCGATAACTGTTGCTCCTCCAGCTTTTCGATCAGCCCCGCAAAAACTTCGGCTTCTGTAAGGGTTTTGGATACCAGTCGCTGCCAGTCTTCTTCCGAAGTCACTGGCGGAAGGTCAAAACTGAATTTATCGCTAGCCACTAAAGGGCCACCCTGCAAGACTTTTAAAACAGCGCTCACATAATAGTTGACATGAAATACCAATACGGCTATCGTATTCAGGTCCTGTACTTTTGTTGTAGCCTGTTGCCAGTTAATATCGGCAAGGGTATCCTTCAGGTTAACCGATGTCCAGTTCCCACCGAAGTGCACATCCCGGAAATGTTTGGCCAGTTGTTGTACAATGGTCATTTTCTTTCTTTTTATAGCTTGTAATGTAATGAGTAATTTACAAAACAGGAAATCGTTGTCGGCGCTGTCAGAACCTCCATATCAGCGAAAAAACGCTTTGGCGTATGCCCGCTAATTTCCCGCCGTCAGCAACTTGGTTGGCGCGTAACCGAAATATTTCTTAAATGCGAAAGAAAAATGCGACAGATTTTCAAATCCCACTTCATAACACACATCAATTGGTTTCATTTTCTTTTCAACAAATTGATAATGGGCAAGTTCCAAACGTTTCCTGGTTAACCATTTTTGTGGAGTTGTGTCGAATGCTCTTTTAAAATCCCGCTTGAAAGTTGTCAAACTTCTTCCGGTTAAATAACCAAATTTTTCAATCGGCATATTGAACATGAAGTTTTTCTCCATATAAGTTGCCAGATCAATTTTGCCAGGTTCTTCAAAATTTGTCAGTATACCGTCGATTGTTGGATCAATAGCACGAAGTATGCTCACGGCTTCTGTTATTTTTAGGTTAGCAATATCTTCCGGCAGTTCTTTCATATCAAAATATGGAATAAGAGAGGATAAACAGCTTTGCAGCAAAGGGTGATTATTGTAATGTCTTATTTTTTGCTCGTTCCCGGTTTGGGGCTTAAATTTTATCTTTTCGTAAAAATTACGCAGCCATTCCGTCGTTAAATGCATGACAACAGTTTGATGCGGCAATCCATCTTTTGGATAATTAATGATCGTCGCAAGTTGATTTCTGGGGATTAAAAATGTATCTCCTTTTTGAAATATATAAGTCCCATCTGCCTGTACTATTTTAGTTTCTCCGGAAAGAAACCAAACCAGCATGTGGTGCTCGAACATAATGTCCGATTTGAAGAATTTGTCTTCATAGCAGGAAAGCTTGATATCTTCAGTAATATATTTGGCCTGGTATTCCATGTGCATAACATTTAAAATTGCAAGCCCTTAGTCAAAGAAGCCTGAACAAAGTTAGCCAGTAAATTGGCTGCAGGCTTTGTTTATTGGACCGGTGCTTACGTGTTGCGATCGTTTTATAAATATAATAAATATAATATCAAATAATCACCTTGAAAATCAATATGTTACCGCCGGCATCTATGCTAAGTTGAAATGAATTCCTGTCATATCTTCGGTAAGTTTCCATAGGCGTTTTGCAGAACTTTCGTCTAAAGAATATTGTTGCACGCCGCTCTGATGTAGTTTAGCAGTAGTTTGTACAGATGGATCATCAGATAAAAGTTCGGCGATGTCCCCATCTTCACAGTAGACCCCTCCTATATTGCTCAGCAATGGACTGGTTGCGGCAAAAACAGTTGTAGCAGCCCCTTGTGGGATGGTCTTTAATGCTGCAAGCACTTCCGGGCGCATATTGCCGTTGTCGTCCAGGAAACCCAGCTTTTTCCACTGTTCCATATCGGCGTTCCTTCCTAGTTCCGTTCCTGCAATGGAGCCCGGGTGAACGGAGAATGCTCTTACATTGAAACCTTTGGCACGATTGTCCAATTCCAGCGTAAAGAGGTTGCTGGCTGTTTTGGAGTGCCCATACGCCTGCAGTGTTTCGTAATCCCGATTCTCAAAATTGGGATCATCAAAATTAAATGAGGCGTTATGGTGTCCCAGTGAAGAAACATTCACTACCCGCGCGCCGTTAGCCTGTTTCAATGCTGGCCACAGTTTTGAAGTGAGATGAAACTGGCCTATGTAGTTTGTCGCCAGCTGTGATTCGATACCCCGGCTGTCACGTTGAAGCGGAACCCACATAATACCTGCATTATTGATTAAAATGTGCAATGACCTTCCTGATGCAAGGAATTTCCGGGCAAACGCATCAATGGATTCCGGTTTCATAATATCCATTTCTTCGATCTCAATGTTTGCCATACCTTCCAGATTCTTCTTTGCTTTTTCTACGTTCCTGGCTGGAATAATTACTGTTGCACCCGCTGAAGCAAGTGTTTTAGCAGTCTCTAATCCGATGCCGGTATTGCCGCCAGTAACTATGGCGATCTTTCCGCCGAGGTCAATTCCTTTGATGACGTCAGTGGTGGTTGATTGGGCATTGAACCCGGTCTTAATTGGGTGCTGAAGCGCGCCGCTATTGTTATTTTGTACCATTTTATTTTTTTTATTCGTTATCGTTAAGATTTTAAATAGTAAAACAAGCCCTTATTTGTTCAAAGACTGGCCTCCATCGATTAAGTATTCGGCACCGGTAATGTAGGCTGCATCATCACTTGAAAGAAAACTAATTAGCTTGCCTGCTTCTGAAGGGATGCCTAATCTGCCGAGTGGGACACCGGAGATGATAAAATCCTGCGTTTTAGGATCGCCTATACCACTTTTGGCCATTATTTCTGTAGCGAAGGGGCCGGGACTAACTGCATTCACCCTAATACGACGGGATGCCAATTCAATGGCGGCAATTTTTACTATGGCGTTGATAGCTGTTTTGCTTGCGGTGTAAATGGAAGTATGTGGTTTAGTCGTGGAGGCAGATGAAGAAGATGTTACAACCACAGAGGCTCCATCAGTGAGCAATGGGATAAACCGGCTCAAGGTAAAGTAGGCGCCCTTTAAATTCACGTTCATGAGCTGATCAAACATTTCTTCCGTTGCATCCTCTATCGAACTCAGATTAGTTATACCCGCATTCACAATTAAAATGTCTGCTCGCCCGAACGCCTGCGCTACAAGTTTTGTAAGGTTTTCTATGTCGCTTATTTTAGCATGGTCGCAGACTATACCGGTGGCGCCCAGCTCCAACGCTGCTTTTTCAACTGCCTCTTTCCTCCGGCCAGTAATGATCACGGTGGCGCCGTTGGCTATTAATTCTTTCGCTGTGGAAAATCCGAGGCCACTATTGCCACCTGTGATTACCGCAATTTTGTCGTTTAACTTTTTCATTTTGTAAATTTTTATTCTTTTAAATAATTAGAAGTTCTGATTGTGGTTGCTGTTCGTTCTTCTTTCTTTTCTAAAGCAAAAATAGTTTTAGCCTCAGTAGTTGACTTTGTTTAAAAGTCCTGATTTGCTTTGTTCATAGGGCCATAATGAAATCGTGTTTAGATAGCCTCTTCCGGACAGGCCAGTTTTCTTAAGTTGTTGCTAACCATGGCTGACAGTAGATATTCCCGGCCAATAGCCGCCTGCTTGCAGTTTCCCTGTTTCCTTGTTATCTTGCACGGATTGATATGGAAACAGGAACAATGACAGCAGGGAGAGCGCAGCCGTTAGCGGTTGCCTCCGGCAAACAACATTTTGCCATACTGGACGGACTGCGGGGAATAGCAGCGATTGTAGTGGTGATCTTTCACTTTATGGAAGTGGTATTTACTGACTACAGTAAAAACTTCGCCGGACATGGGTTTCTGGCGGTTGATTTCTTCTTTTGCCTGTCCGGTTTTGTGATCGCCTATGCATATGATGACCGCATGGCTACTTTAGGTCTGCGGGATTTTTTCCGGGCCCGGCTTATCCGTCTGCATCCCCTGGTGGTGCTGGGAGCGGTACTGGGCTTGCTCACCTTCCTGTTAGACCCCCTGATGGGACCGCCGGCCGGTTATGGCTTTGGGAAGACGGCCCTGCTGTTTGCCACCACGCTGCTGATGATCCCCTTCCCCATTATAGCGGAACGGTATTTTAATCTTTTTTGCCTGAATGCACCCGCATGGTCCCTGTTTTGGGAATACATCGCCAATATATTTTATGCCTTGATATTATGGCGGCTTCGCCGCAACGTATTGCTGATCGTAGCGCTGGCAGCCGCTGTCATCTTAGGTTTTACCGCTTACCGTGCCGGCAACCTCATGGGGGGCTGGAGTAAAGACAGTTTCTGGGACGGCGGCGCCAGGCTGTTCTATTCTTTCACCGCAGGTATGCTGGTGTACCGTTTCCGGCTGATTATTCCCAACCGCCTTGGGTTTCCGGGTGTTACGCTCCTGCTGCTGGCAGGCTTGCTCATGCCTTACTTCCCCCTGAACTGGCTGGCAGAAGTGCTGGTAGTGGTATTCTATTTCCCGCTGCTGGTGGCCCTGGGCGCCGGCGCGCGACTGGTACCTACGCTGGAGAAGCCTTGCAGCTTTTCCGGTAAGCTCTCCTATCCTTTATATATGACGCATTATGGATTTATCTGGATTTTTGCCCATTACCTGGAGCAATACAAACCGGATATGTCTACCCTGGCGGTAGTAATCCCCGTTTCCACCCTTGTGCTGATAGGCATCGGCTGGTTAGCCATGGTGGCTTACGACCAGCCGGTCAGAAATTACCTGAGCCGACACCGGAGAAACAAAAAATAACTGATGATAGCGCCGCCCCGGTCAGTACGACCGGGGCGTTTTGTTTTTATTCCCCCTGCAATGCAAATTAATTTGCTACTCCAAAAACTTTTATTATGTTTGAACATATGAACATTAAATAATGGTAGCGGAGAAAAAAATTGCGATTGACATTGGCGGCAGTCATGTATCTGCCTGTATAGTAAACACGGCTCATCCCGGCGAGGCCCCAGGCAGTATTATCACCAAAAGCCTGCGGGCAGATGGCAGTGCGGCAGAGATTATTTCCGTGATCGCCGGCTGTATCACTGCATTAAAGGATACACCGGTGAGCGGCATTGGCATTGCGATGCCTGGTCCTTTTGACTATCAGCAGGGCATTAGCGCTATTACCAAAGTAGGCGGCAAATTTGGCCGGCTCTTTGGTCTTCACGTACGCCAGGCCTTACAGGATGCTGCCGGTACCGGCGAGCTGCCCGTTCACTTCTGTAACGACGCGCATTGTTTTGCCATCGGCGCCCGGCACGTACTGGGACTGAAAGCCGAAAAAACCATATTGCTCACGCTGGGCACCGGTTTTGGTTCGGCGTTCCTGGTCAACGGAGAACTGGCCACCAGTGGTCCGGACCTTCCCTCCTCCGGCGCATTCTATGATTGCCCCTTTGAAGATAGTGTGGCAGACGACTACTTTTCTACCCGCTGGCTATTAAACACATTCCGGCGACAAACCGGGGTAGCCGCGGCTTCTGTCAAAGTAATGGCTGAACAATATAAAACTATTGCCCAGCCGGTATTTAGCGCCTTCGGCAGAAATCTGGGCGCTTTTCTGCAGCCCTGGGTCTCTCGTTTTGGCTGCAGGGAACTTGTCATCGGTGGTAATATCGCCCGTGCCTATACGTTGTTTGCCGGTCCGCTGGAAGAACAGCTGAAAGGCTTGCCTGTTAAGATTACCTACACACAGGAAACGGAACACAGTATCCTTGCCGGCGCCGCCATGGCGATACCGGCGGCACCGGCCCCACAGGAGCTGCGTCGCACCAAACAGCCCCTGTTGCCCGTTTCCACACAAACAGATAAAGATACCTATACCATCTTCCCTTCTTTCCATACCGGTCACCCGGTAGAAGAAGGTTATAGCTCCCTGGCGGCCTTGCTGAAAGAGGATACCACCGTTATTATAGATGGTTATGACGGGGTGTTATGGGAACAATTCCGCTCCGGCCTGCACCAGGCGCTGCAACAACAGCAACGGCCTGTTTACTGGTACCATACCGGCGTATGCCTGCAATCACCGGAGATGATCACCACCATGTTACAGGATTATGCCGGCACAGATGATCCGGTATTTGGTAAACGTTTTGAAGGCAACCTGGCTGATTTCCTTGATGCGGAAAAACTGTTTGCTGTTCGCCCGGACGATACACCCGGCCTGCATATCGTCTATGGTACCGGAGCTGCCCTCACCGGTATCAAAGGCCGCCGCCTTTACGTTGATATACCGAAAAATGAGATCCAGTACAGGTTACGGGCTGGTAGCATTACCAACATCGGCACACCAACGTATTCGTATAAACGCTGTTACTTTACCGACTGGCCGGTACTCAATAAACACAAACAATCGTTGCTGCCACATATCGATGTCATCATCGACGGGCAAAGACCGGATACCATTACCTGGATGCAGGGCGATCATCTGCGTGCTGCCCTGAGCTCCCTGCTGGCGCAGCCGTTCCGTGCCCGGCCCTGGTTTGAAGCCGGCGTATGGGGTGGCAACTGGATGAAAAAACACCTGCCCGGCCTCCACCCCGATGAAGTAAATTATGCCTGGTCCTTTGAACTGATCACACCGGAAAACGGTGTAGTATTGGAAGGCGCCGGTAGACTACTGGAGATCACCTTTGATACGCTGGCGTTTCACAACAACCGGCAACTACTCGGGAAAGCCGCGTCCCGCTTCGGTACCGCCTTCCCTATCCGCTTCGATTTCCTCGATACCTACGATGGCGGCAATCTTTCTATTCAATGCCATCCGCGACCTGAATACACCCGTACCCATTTCGGCGAGGATTTCACCCAGGACGAAACATACTACATCCTTGACTGTGAACCGGGCGCGCAAGTGTATCTCGGCTTCCAGGAAAACATACAACCGGATGTATTCAGAAAGGCGCTGGAAGCGGCGCTCCATGATGCGACACCGCTGCCGGTGGAAAAATATGTACAACAGTTCACCGCTCAAAAACATGACCTGTTCCTTATTCCCAACGGCACCATACACGCTTCTGGTAAAAACAACATGGTACTGGAAATCAGCAGTACGCCCTACATCTTTACCTTTAAAATGTACGACTGGCTGCGCACAGATCTGAATGGCCGTCCACGCCCCATTCACCTGGACCGTGCGTTTGACAATCTTTACTTCGACCGGAAAGGACAAACGGTAACGGATACACTGATTTCCAAACCACAGCTGCAAGCGGAATGGACACAGGGTAAAAAATGGCAGCTACCCACCCATCCGGAACATTTTTATACGGTAGACAGATATGCGTTCTCCGGAGAAGTGACCATCCCTACCCATAACCAATGCCACATCGGTATGCTGGTAGAAGGACAACAGCTGGAAGTATCCGCCGGTGGCGGCACACAGCGTTTCCATTATGCGGAGACGTTCGTCATCCCGGCAGGCGCCAACAGCTATACCTGCCGTTATGACGGACCCGGGGAAGCAATGCTGGTAGTAGCTTATGTAAAAGACAACTATTGCTGATTCAAATATTTCACGTCATGGGAAACAGTAACACACGCCTGTTCATCACCACCGTCACCCTGATAGCCGCATTGGGAGGCCTGCTCTTTGGCTTTGATGTAGCGGTTGTCAGCGGTATTATTCTCCCGGTAAAAACACAATACCAGCTCACCGCTTCGCAGGAAGGATGGTTTGTATCCTGCGCCCTGCTGGGCTGCATTGCCGGTGTAGCATTTTCCGGTACCCTCAGCGACCGTATCGGCCGCAAAAAAGTACTGGCCCTCGCCGCTTTCCTGTTCCTCGTGAGCGCAGCAGGTTTTGCCTTGTCCACTTCCTATGCCGGGCTGATATTTTTCAGGGTGCTGGCTGGTATGGGCGTAGGCGTGGCCTCCAACATATCACCACTTTATATCTCCGAACTGGCGCCCGCTTCACGGCGGGGCAGGCTGGTCACGTTTTACCAGCTGGCGATTACTATCGGTATCCTCGTGGCTTACTGTTCTAACCTGGCTATACAGCGACAGGCGGCAGCTGCCGGCGATACCCCGGGAGGATGGCTGCACTGGCTGTTTGTAACAGAATACTGGCGCGGTATGTTCCTCGTAGGCGTACTCCCCGCAGCCGCCTTTTTTGCACTGCTGGCGATTGTACCGGAAAGTCCACGCTGGCTGGCACGCTTCGGCAAACAAACGGAAGCGCTGCATATCCTCGAAAAAATCAATCCAAACAAAGCGGAAGCCGCAGCTGAATTAAAAGCTATTCTCAGCGTATCCGCAGATCAGTCCGGCAACGGCCTGCGTGCATTGCTACAACCACCGCTGCGACACCTGCTGATCATGGCCAGCGTATTGACGGCCTTTTCCCAGTTCAGCGGTATCAATGCGGTGATCTATTACGGTCCCACTATTCTGCGCTCTTCCGGCGTGGTAGCCAACGATACCCTGTTGTACCAGGTGATGCTGGGCGCCGCTAATATGCTCTTTACGTTTGTCGCCATCTGGAAAGTAGACAGCCTGGGCCGTCGCCCGCTCTACCTGGCAGGCTCCCTCTGCGCAGCGGTGGCACTCACTATCACGGGCATATGTTTTATGCTGAAAATCAGTGGCTGGCCGCTGTTAATACCGATCACCCTTTTTCTCCTGTTCTTTGCCTTCTCACTGGGACCGTTGAAATTTGTGATCGCTACGGAAATATTTCCTACACCGGTAAGGGGACTGGCCCTGTCTATCTGCATCCTCGTGATGTGGGTATCCGACTGGCTGCTCAATCTCCTGTTCCCCGTGATGCGGGAAGGCATGGGCATAGCGGCAACGTTCTTCCTGTTTGCCGGCTGTTGCCTCTTTTCTTTTTTCTATGCGAAGAGATACCTGTTTGAAACCAAGGGCCAATCGCTGGAAAACATCACCATTCAAGAAAAAACGATCACACACCCATAATCATTTATTATGATGAGAATATTCTATTGTATCACGGTGTTACTTGCCTGCGCGCTCACCGGAACTGCCCAGAAAACAGTTCCCTACCTCGGCAAGATAGACTGGATCAATGGTTACGACCATGACATCGAAGGCGAGAGTATCCGTTATTACTCCGCTTTCCCCGACTATGCTACCACCGCTTTACTCACCCGCGCTACCGACGGTCATAAGGTAATGGAATGGCAAACAGCCGCCGTTCCTGCGCGGGTAAAAGGGCCTTATGTGTATTTCAGCTGGGTGGCCGGTCACTCCACCGCCACCAGCAGCGGCGATCGTCATTTTGACCTGTACGTGGACGGACAAAAACTGCTGACATTCACCACCAAACCCGGTAACCAGGCGCCGGTATGGTCTTACGCAGCGCCGGATAGCAGCCGTATCGTTTTTGAACAGATCCGGAAAGACGGCGCCAACGATGCGCATGGACTCATGTTCCTGCGACTGCCACTCAGCCGCGTCACACCCGGCAAACCGGTGAAACTGAAAATCATCGGCCAGGCACAGCAAAGCAACGACTGGCTGATGACGTTTAAATTCTCTTTTGAAGAAAAAGTGGATATCCACCCGCAACCTTTTATACTTAAAAACGGACAACAGCCGGTAACCCTTACCGCGCTTCACTTTGGAACACCCCGTACGTTTAAGGTAACGGTCAACGGTAAAAAAGTGTATTCGTTCCCGGTAACCGATGGCGTCAGCCATTTTGATATTCCGGTCAACCCGGTAAAACAACCCGACAGCATTCGTGTAGTCGTGGCCGATGGTAGTAAAATACTGGCGGACAAATTTGTTACCATTAAACCGGTTACCTACCGGGAACTGCATTTCATTCATCATTCCCATACAGATATCGGCTATTCGCACCTGCAACCGGAAGTATTAAAGATACATCTCCGCAATATCAACGATGCACTGGACATGATAGCCGCCACCAGCAACTATCCGGAAGAAGCGAAGTTCAAATGGAACATCGAATCGCTGTGGGCGGTAGACCATTTCCTGCAACAGGCTACACCGGAGAAAAAAGCAGCGTTTATACAGGCGGTGAAAGATGGCAACATTTGCCTGTCGGCCTTGTACGCCAATATACTTACCGGTTTGAGCTTACCGGAAGAAACATTCCACTACACTGATTTTGCGAAACAGCTGCGCAAGGAATATGATCTTCGTATCCCCAGCGCCATGATCTCCGATGTGCCCGGATACACCTGGACCACCGTAACAGCCCTCGCTAAAGGCGGCGTAAAATACTTCTCCAGCGGCCCTAATTACCTGGGTGAAAATCATCCTTACCTCGGCGATCGTGTGGGGCATTTTGTTCGTGCCTGGGGCGATAAACCGGTATGGTGGGAATCTCCTTCCGGGGAAGAGAAAATACTGTTCTGGACCGGCGGCAAAGGCTATTCTTCCTGGCATGGCACCGCCCCCGGCGCCGTCTTTGAAAGAGGTCCGCAAAAGATCGCCGCCTACCTGGATGAGCTGGATGAGAAAAAATATCCTTACGATATCGTACAATGGCGATACAATGTAGTGGCGGATAACGGTCCTATCGACACCGCTATCTCCCGTTTTGTGAAACAGTGGAATGAGAAATATGCCTCGCCTAAAATTGTGCTCAATACCACCGACAAACTCTTCGAAACTTTTGAACAGAAATACGGTAAACAATTACCAGTCGTAAAAGGTGATATCACCCCTTACTGGGAAGATGGCTCCGGTTCTACCGCCAAAGAAGAAGGACAGAACCGGGTGAACAGCCTGCGTTTGTCGCAGCTGGCCAATGCCTACGCGATGCTGGCGCCGGGACAGTACAACCCGCAGCAGTTCTTTAACGCCTGGACCAACATCCTCATGTTCCATGAACATACCTGGGGTGCGCACAACAGCATTTCCCAGCCGGATGTGCCGTTTGTAACCGAACAATGGCGTATTAAAAAACAGTTTATGCTGGATGGGGACAGTCTCGTGAACATGCTGGCAGGTCAGTTATTCCAACCATTGACCGACGAGAAGTCCCGCAGCATAGCCGTGGTGAACACCTTATCCTGGTCCCGCAGCGGCCCGGTAAAAATCAAGGTGGCCGGCAAATCCGTGAAAGACGCCAACGGCCGTAAATACCCGCTGCAACGCCTTTCCGACGGGACCTATGTATTCCTCGCCAGCAATGTACCCGCTTTTGGTACGGCCGTTTATACCATCAGTGACGAAGCTGCTGCTACCACCTCACCCTTCACCCAAAACGGCAGCACCCTTTCCAATGGCAATATCACTATTGGCTGGGATAATAACGGTAGTATCACGCAACTGAAAGCCAAAGATGGTCACAACTATGCCGGCTCTTTCCAGGGCCAGGGGCTGAACAGCTACTGGTACGTACCGGGACAAAATCCGGCGGATGCCGTTACCAACCAGGCGGTACAGGTACAGGTGGTAGAAAGCGGTCCGGTTGTGACCACCATCGCCCTCCGCGCAGCCGCACCGGGCGCACATTCCCTGGAAAAACGCCTCACCCTGTACGCCAACAGCGCTATTGTACTTATTGAAAACACCGTCGACAAAAAAGCCGTGCGGGAAAAAGAAGCATTGCATTTCGGCTTCCCCTTTGAGGTACCCTCGGGCAAAGTAACGCTGGATGCGGGTTACGGTACTTTACGTTACCTTGAAGATCAGTTACCCGGTTCTAATATGGACTTCCTCTTCGGCCGCAGATGGCTGGACATTTCCAATCCCGCCAACGGCGTACAATGGATGCTGCTGGAAACGCCTATGGTGGAACCTGGCAGTATGATCGATGAACGCCTGCAAGTAGCACATAGTCATAAAGAATGGAGAAAAACAGGCGCCCCCACCAGCCATTGGTTTTCCTATGTGATGAATAACTATTGGCATACCAATTACAAAGCAGACCAGGAAGGCAGCAGCAGTTATCATTATGCGCTGCAGCCGCACGGACAAGCCGATGGTACAGCACTGGAAACAGCCGCCGCTGATTTCTCACAGCCTTTGCTCGCATTCCCGGCGAAGAAAGGTGTGAGCTTACCAACCGGACTATTCCGTCTTACCAATGCTGCTGTGGTGGCTACCGCCATCATTCCGCAAGAAAATGGCCAGTTCCTGGTGCGGCTCTTTAATCCAGGTCAAACACCTCAAAGCACTGCGTTTGATTGGGGTACACTCAAACCGGCACGGATAACCGTTGTTAAAAACGGGGACAGCAAAGATGCGAAAGCTACTGTCAGCCTACCTGCGATAGGTGTGGAAGAATACCTGCTCATCCCCTAACGGGATCGCATACATGAAAATGCCGGATGAAATATCATCCGGCATTTTTTATTTACAGTTGAGGTCTTTTCAGTTCTATACTATACGTAAAACAATCGCTTCTATACCAGCAGATGTTAAACTCCAATGGCCGCCGGCTGGCGTCCAGCACTATTCTTCGGCGTTCCAGTACCGGTGAGCCTTTTTTAATCTTCAGCAAACCGGCAATTTTTTCATCTGCCCCTATCGCCCTGATTTCCTCCTGGGAGTATACCGGCACCACATGAAAATCCGCGTCCAGCATCTCATACAACGGCCGGTCGAAATTTTCTTTGCCGGTCAGACCGATGCGTGGATGAAAGAAAGACTCGAAATATACCATCGGATTTTTTTCCGTACTGCGAATACGTTCCAGGCAAACCACCGGCTGCGCCGGTTCCGTTTGCAGCATTCTGGCTACTTCCTCCCCTGCTTTCACCACCGACACTTTACTTTTCAGCGTTTTGAACGGAATACCCTTGTCTTCCATTTCATGGGTAAAGCTGTACCAGTTGTCCAGGTTGGTCGTGATCTTTTTCTTTTTCACCACGGTACCGGAGCGTTTTTTTCTTTCCAGGAGTCCATCCTTCACCAGGTTGGCAATAGCCATGCGCAAGGTATTGCGGGAAATGCTCCATCGTTTGGCCAGGTCCGTCTCCTTGGGAAAAAGGTCTCCCTCCCGGAAATAATCTTCGCGGATCAGTTTCCGTAGCAGCTCCTCCGCCTGCTGGTGCAGGGGAACCTTACTATCGTGGTCCAATAAAGGTATCTTCGTCATAATATATGTACGAACATATCCTTTTTTAGGGAAGAGAAAAAATTTTTATGCCGGGAGATCATGGGTTATTGCGGCATCCAGGCACGCCAGGACTCTTTTTCAGCCGGTAATCCCAGGTAACTTTGCAGGTAGGTATAGATTCCCATCTCCCCGGACAGCTTTTGCAAAATATATTGTTGCAGGCTGCTCAGCGCTTCCCAGGGTACCTTTGTGAGGCTGGCCCAGTAATCGCCGAAAAAACGCGCCACCAGGTATTCGGCCATGAGTTGATGTGGGAGCCAATGAGGGCCCCCGGCAGTATATTTTTTAGCGTGATTCCGCTGGAACCGGATAGCCCGGAGGATAGCATCGATGCCATCTCTCTGCTCCCGGTTATGTTTCAGCAGCGCCGCGCAAGCCAATACAGCGAGGTAACCATCTGCCCAGGGGTGAGTGGTATATTCCTGCACGGAAGATTGTAACAATATCTCCGCGTCTACCACATCTTCCGTAGTAGCGGCGTTAAACACCCTCGCTATGCTGAGATAGTGCCCGGGTGTTACGCTGGCAACCAGGCTCTCCGGCAGCTGGGCTGCACTTTGTTGCAGTATGATAGCAGACCCCGTCAACAGGTTTTCTTCTGCTGCCTCGCCTTTAGCGGCAATCAGTTCTCTGACAGTGATGATCTTTTGAAGAATATCTTCCGGGGTGTTTTCGTATAGGCACAATAGGTATAACTTCACAGCCAAAGTGCTGACAGCGGGCATCTTGTCCGTTATAATATCCTGGATGAGCGTTGTATGCCGGCAGATTTCTTCGTAATAAATTCTTCTTTTGTTGATGCTGGCCTCGGCTTGTTCCGTTGTCGTATATACGTCGCCGATAAAGTCCACTTTCACCGGTTTCAATCCCAGCAGGCGATAACGGAGATAGAGATGTTTTTCAGCGATGTCTGTCAAAAATTCCAGTACTTCCGCCCGGAACTGCAGTTTACCGGTTTTACACAAGAGGAGAAGCGGATATACCAGCTTCAATATTACGGGGATAGCGTGGCTTTGGTGATAGGTCCGGGCCAGCAGTTCTCCGAGCAACGATTTTTCCTCTTCCCGGGAAACACCTGTGGCCAGGGCAGACAAGGTAACGCCAATATATTCACCCGAATCAAAATGATCTTCCTCTGCGCTCCAGTCAACCGATGCCAGGTAGGCTGTCAATGCTTGCAGCGATTCTTCCTCGTTGTTATGTGCAGGTGTCATAGTAGGGTATATTTATAATAACTTATCATAAATATACCTAAGTATATCCGATTAAAATGGTGATAAAAATCCTTTCCGGGAGATAACGTCTTCGTTGGCTACACCTGCAAATATGGTCATCGCCTTTATTTTCCCTGTGCAATTTTCAGGTCTTCCTGATATCGCTTCTCTCCAAAATTATCTTCAAAATTCACCGATAGTTTATCCTTCTCGCTTAATTTTTCATATGCTTTTATCCTGATACTGGCCTTCACTACGGAATCGGCTTCCTTTGGCGGAAACGTTACGCCATATTTTTCGATCAGGCGTTTTTTGATGTCCATCAGTTGTTTAAAGTAGGGGGTATTGGTTTTATTAAATTCTCGTAGTTTGGATTCAGTGAAAGCGATCTCCCCTGCCATAGGACTCCAGTCCGTTCCGGGAACAAAAGGATTACCGCCTTTGTCGAGAAAGTAGTTCGCATGATCGAGATCATCCCTGGCAGCCGCTTCCATGATATTTTCTCCGTAAAAGGACTGATGGTTGATGTCTGCCCCATGTTCCAACAGGAAGTCGATCATTTTTCTTTCGGTCTTACCTTCAAAACCACCCAGCATCATGGCCGTACACAGCGGGGAAGATCCTACGTCCGGATTGGGATTGACCTTATAGCGGAAAAGGAGGCGGAGCGTTTCGTAGTCGGTCAGCGCCACGGCATGACCCAATGGCGTATCGTACCCGGTATTGGGGACAATGATATTCGGGTCGGCGCCCATTTCCAATAATTGTTGCATCGCTTTCCGGTCCTCGATAATAGCGGCATACATCAGCAGCGTATAACCTGACTTAGGATTCAGCTGGTCCAGGTTGAGCTTCCGGTCTTTGATCTCCTGTACCATGCCTTTCAGGTCACCGGCATACATTTTCTGCACCGCCGGCAGCTGATCGCCTTCAAACATTTTCTCCGGCGGATACTGGCTCCTATTCGCGTTTTTACGTGATCTGACGTTAAATTCAGAACAGGACACCCATAACAGGGCGATGCCAACCAATGAAATGAAGATAGTGAGTTTCATGTACTGTAATTAAAGGCCATATTTAATATGTTGAAAAAGCCAGTAGGCTACCCCGCAGATAGCCAATCCTGCGAAAGCGAGTGACAAATGGCCATATTTCAGCCAGGTATCATAAGGATACCTCTTTAAAGGTACGCCAGCTTCGGCAAACAGTGCTTCGATGGCTTTCCCGGCGTGACGAAATGCCTGTAAGGTGCCCCGGTTTTCCTTCATTCTATGTTTAATTTTATCAGAAACTTAACCAAATATAGTGTGGTAGCCTGATACCGGTGTTTTAAATCGATATTTGCCGGGTCCGGGTTAATATTCGGGCCCACTATGCACCAAAATTATTTTGGCAGCAAAGCAAATTAAATCGTAATATTGCGATACAAACAATCCCATGGGCGCTACAAAAACCGATTTATTTACCAAACAGCAGAATGACATCGCCAATATGGCCAAGGCTATTGCCCATCCCGCCCGTATTGCCATCCTACAATACCTGGTAAAAAAGAATGCCTGTGTTTGTGGGGACCTGGTAGATGAACTGGGGCTGGCACAAGCCACTACCTCCCAACATCTGAAAGAACTGAAAAATGCGGGCGTTATACAGGGTACCATCGAAGGGGTGAGTGTCTGCTACTGCATCAATCCCAAAGTATGGAAACAATATAAAGAGCTGTTCAACAGCTTCTTTAAAGATGTTTCCCCACAGGGCGACTGCTGTTAAAATTTTTTGCTCTAATTAATCGCAATATTGCAATAATACAATAAATCTGATTTATGTCTACAGACCAACAAATAAAGGATATGGTAAGGCGGAAGTACAGCGAAATTGCCTTACAGGACAAAGCCGATAACCTGTCCTCCTGCTGTGGAGCCGGTGGCTGCTCCACGGAAGTATATAATATCATGACCGATGATTATACCAGCATGGAAGGATACAACGCTGACGCAGACCTGGGCCTGGGCTGTGGCCTTCCTACACAATTTGCACAGATAAAAAAGGGAGACACCGTCATCGACCTGGGAAGCGGCGCGGGTAACGATTGTTTCGTAGCCCGTCATGAAACAGGAGAAACCGGGAAAGTAATTGGGATTGACTTTACCCCGGCCATGATTGAAAAAGCCCGCGCCAATGCGGAAAAACTACAGTACAACAATGTAGAATTCCGGCAGGGCGATATTGAAAAAATGCCGGTAACGGCGAATGCCGCAGATGTGGTAGTCAGCAATTGTGTATTAAACCTCGTTCCCAATAAAGACGGCGTTTTCAAGGAAATTTTCCGGGTACTGAAGCCTGGAGGGCATTTCAGCATTTCAGACATCGTATTGGATGGAACACTGCCCCCCGCTATTCAACAAGCGGCGGAAATGTATGCTGGCTGCGTGTCCGGCGCTATTCAGAAAAACGAATACCTGCGGCTGATACAAACCAACGGTTTCACCAACATCACCATTCAGAAAGAAAAACCGATCATTATACCGGATGATATATTAGCAGGCTATCTTTCAGCAGAGGAGATTAAAAACAATCCTGTGGGCATCTACAGCATCACCGTCTATGCAGAAAAACCCACTACCGCCTGTTGCCCTCCAGGCTGCTGTTAATACGCCCGAAAAGAAAAAATTTTGGTACGCTGTTCCATAGCCAGCCTACAGAAGGTTACCTGATGCAGCCGGAAAAGCGGATGTATATAGCGCGGGGATAGAAACGCACAGCGTTGATCCCCGCGCTCTTGCCACCAGGAAGGAAGATCGCAGCGATATTTCAGGTTAGTCCCCAATTATCCGGATTTTTTCTCTACCTTAGGATAGATTATGATTGTCAAATAGGTACTTAAAACTCCAATATCCTCAAAATAACGGCTGGTAATCACTTTTCGTTATTCGCTTACCCATTTATAGCTGAGCATCGGCCACTGTGGCCCGAAGGCTGCTTCCTGCGTCCATATTTTCTAACATATAAATCTATCACTATGGCAGAACAAACAAACCCACTCCAGACAGCTGTAATGTCAGATCCCAACTGTAACATTACCATTATTCCAGGGGATAACATTCCTTATTATGCATCCGGTGTATCCAACAACAATATCGCGGATGCCCAGCTTGCCATCGCTCAGCTGACATTTATGGACATATGGAGACTACCGCCATTTAAAATAGATTATGGGACCGTGCACCTGGGTGTTATGGGAGTCACTGCCGGCGGCGGCCGCAACTGGGAGATCCGGATCAATGGACTGAATGGCAATGCCACCATTGCGGCGACTACGGTACAAGGGAACCTGGCTACCGCCTCTACTTCCGACAGACAACAATATGTACAACTCATGGTACGCAATGCACTGAATGAAAGCCTGCATTCCAAAAGAACGACGGACGCGAACGGCCCGTGTAAATAATCATTTCATAAAAAAGAGAAGACCAGCGGCGCTGGTCTTCTCTATATAATTTCTGCCGCCAGGGATTTTATGATCTTATCCATCTCCCTTTTATACCAGTAAATATATATCAACAGCATCACCACTGTAAAAACAAGCTGTATCAGCAATATATATTTCAACTGGTTCATCAGCAGGCTCATTCCTACTACCAGCAAGCCCAGTAACACATTACCGGCTATCGACGTGTTGGAACGGAAAGCACCAAAATCTATCGCTTTCGTTACCTTTTTAGGAAAAAATACGGAACATATAAAACCCAGCACCATACAATCCAGGTATATCAACAGCACAAAAATCAATGTAGAAAGAGAAAAGAAAAAATAACAACATACCAGCGACAGTACAAAATCGACCAGCAGTATTTTGAAAATCCCCTGGCAGTATGCCCGAAATAAGCCGGCAGGAGAACGGATATACGCAATCATAAAATAAGTCTCCGGCACATACCCGAAAAGATTATTAAAGATATAACTGAAGAGCAGCATCGGTGAACTGATAGCCGCCAGCAGCACAATGTTCTCCGTCAATACATGTCCTTTGTTTTTCATAAACATCACCACACCCAATACCCCAAAAAACAACTTAAACACCGCACTCAGAATAAGATTGATCCACAACGGCCTCTTTTTAATAAGTGCCGTAAAAATAAGTTGTCCGAAAGTTTTTGTGCCACTATCGGTCACATACCCCGCCAGCTTCCCATCCATCGCCTCCTGCCGCTGATACAGGTTGATAAATAAAGTAACCAGCACGACTATACTGACTCCCTGTATTCCTGCCAAAAACAACAAACCAGTTTTAAACCAGAACGTACCCACCACGATAGCTGCCAATACCAGCGCTGCTATCAAAGCAGGAACAACAAAAAATTTCTTTGATTGCTGTATTTTCAATATTCTCTCCAACAAATGAAAAACAACCACACAGAGCACCAGGTACAGGAAGTACGCAGTTCCCGCTGTTCCCGAGCTGAGATAAAAAGCACCCAAAAACAATAGCAGGAATAGAAAAAAAGGTGATATCAAATCATAACATAACTGAATCAACGCTTTTTTCCAAACATCCACCGGATAGGGACTGATAAACACCGGTTTGAAAGACACATTATCCGGGAAATAACCCTTCACGATCGTCAGTACGCCCAGTACCAGGCCTAACCGGGGCATTAACCAGTCGATGGTTAGGTGCTCCCGGGTATGGAGATAGCGGAACAGGTACCCCATCCCTAGCCCATATAGTAAAGCCGCCAACAAAAAAAGCACGCTTAGAAAAGACCGGATCCAACCATCAACATTATCGCGCCCTTTCGTCAGCGAAACAGCTTTCAGTTTACAAACAAATAGAAGGAGTTTCATACCAGCCAGTTTATCTTTTCATCATTGGTATCCTGTGGACTTAGCAGCCTGAACAGCGAGTCTTCCAGTGTTTGTTTGCCACTGGTGGTAAAATTGGCAAGCGTATCGTTGTAAATGATCTGATTTTTTTCCAGGATCATCAGGTGATCACAGATTTTCTCTATAAAAGTTAGATCATGGGAAGATATTAATACGGTAGCGTTTTGCCGGTACTTATTGATAAATGCAATCAGGCGCTTGCAACTAAATGCATCGAGGCCGGAGAAAGGCTCATCTAAAATCAGCAATTGCGGTTGATTTACCAATGCTCCGCAGATACCGATTTTTTGTTTCATACCAAAGGAATAAGAGCTGATGGACTTTTTAGCGCTGTCGCGCTCTTCAAAAAAAAATTCAAAAAGGTTCAGTAAATTCTCGTCGGACTGTCTGCCATTTCCATTGTACAGGAAATTGACGAATTGCAAATACTGCAACCCGGTAAGTTCTTCCGGCAGGTATTCCAGGCCAATAAAAAAACCAATCTTTTTCTTTACCGCGTTATCCAGTTTTTGCCCCCCGAAGTACCGCACCTCACCGGAACTGGCCTGCAGCAGCCCCAGTATAATTTTGATCAGGGTGGTTTTCCCCGCCCCATTTCTCCCGATGATACCGGTACTGTTGTTTAGCTGAACGGAAACGTTTACTTTATCCAGCACTGTTTTTTTATCGTATGACTTTGAAATATCTATCAGACTAAGGATATCCGGAACATCCATAAGCATATTGTTACATTTAAAGGGGTAGAGCTGACTTTGGGTTGATTGAACATCCAATAATAGTATTTTTTCTAATAAGATAATACCGGTGCGTGTTTATTTCGGCATCATGAAAAGTATATAACGAAAACGGCTGTATCACAGTTATCTTATTCACCACTTCTCTTTAACACAAAAAAAGAACCTGCGACCAGCGCAGGTTCCTCCTTTAAAATCATTCAGGAAAGAATATCTTCCTTAATTCCAGTTGTCAATCTTCACATCATCAGGACTAGGCTGTCCTTTTCCGGTTTCTACCAGTGACTTCAGGCTCAACATAAAAGAACCCCATTTTGTGCTGCAGTGATGCATGAACTCTACCGGTTCTACCCAACCCAGGTGTTTAAACAGCAGGATCACATAGTCGCCATCTTTTTTCAGTTCAAAACTGATGGTCGTACCGATCCACTCTTCAGGGCCGGCCACAGCTTCCCATTCTACCAGATTGGAGGGCTGGAGGGTCTTCACTTTCATATTGATCCCATTTGGACCAAACCGGAATTTTATAATATTTCCAACCTGGTCCCCTTCTCCTTCTGTGTCGGAGGTCCACCATCCGGCAAGTCCCTTTTGTGTAGTCAATACTTTATAAACATCTTCCAAAGAGGCGTTTTTGATTCCTATCCGATGCAAAATTTTATCCATAAAATAATCGTTTTTTCAAAAGTACCGCTTTATGCAGCTTCTCATCAGGTGTGATTTGGACAATGTTCAGCGGCGATTTGGACAAACGAAAGAATTACGGCACAGGCCGTCCTTTCCACCAGCTACTAGTAACCATATTCAATTTTAGTAATCACAACCGGAGCCGAGGCTGGTAATCCCCATGGGTCCTGATCAGGATCAACACGATCTGAATAATTCACAATGGTAAACTTCGGATCTTCCAAAAACCCGTCCACGCTTGCTTTATAAAAATAAGGGTCCAAAGCTGATACTGTCTCAAACAGTTCCCGCCTGGAAGGCACCCGGAATACTGCGGTGTACAGTTTTCCGGCCTCGGAATAAGCGGCAGAGACCGTGTCTGCGGTGTAACTACCAACATTATATTGTAACGCCAGTTTAAAACTATCCGTTGCCGGGTTAAAGGGAACTGCTTTCATAACATCGCCATAGCTACTTTTGGTAATCAAACCGGTTACCTGACTACCCATAAAGGTTACACGAATTTCCTTGATACCGGGACGCGCGGTTAAGCCCAATGTGCTTTTAAGGTCCCAAACGTAAGTTGGTTTCTTCAGCAACAGATAACAGTAGGTACTTTGAGGAGGCAGCAACCCGGCATCTGCTGCAAACGCCGGTATGTTACCCACTATATCGCCGGCAGCATACCTCGATAGTCCGGTTTCCAGGGTGGCGCTACCGGAGACGATATTGGGGTTCTCCCAATAGGGACTTGGATTCGTCATCCCATAGATGTGCATCTCATCCGTTAATACGCGGGTCACCGCGGTGCTGTTTACATCCTCCGCATTCCTTACCTGCACATAGGGATCGGCTCCATGTACCCTCAAAATGCCGGTAAAAGTACTGACGCCTGCCGGATACGCGGTGTTTTCAAACACCGCTCCAGGTAATACCTGCATCTGTATAGCGGCGCTGCTGTCCTGTTCCTTAAAACGAAGGACACCGCTGTATTTACCACTGCCGCCACTGAGGGCCCCATCATAAAACCGCACCAGGGTGCCGTTCCATCTGCCGGCATTGGCAAGGGCTTCTGCCACTGAAACCGATATTACTTTCACAACACCCTTCCCCATATACCGGATATTGGAAAGAGGAATGTCTTTCAATACAATTTCTCCGTCCTGTTGTTGTAGCTTCTGGCCGGAAGCATTGATCGCCAGCCAGTCACCCGGATTAAAAGGAGATATCGAATCCAGTTGCACCACAATTCCGGCGGTATCCGCACCCTCACTTTGCAGAATAATCGTTTTCGGATCCATATTTTTCCCTGCCGGGTCTGAGATCACCACACCTGTTATTTGTTTGCCTTCTGCCCCGTCCGGTATGTGTACCTCAGCGGTGGTGCTCAGGGCTTTTAGCTGGCTGATACTAATAGTTTTGGAGCCAAAAGCAGCCGGACTAAGATCGGGAGCATCCATTTTCTTACAGGCCGTAACAAGCAGCAGCAGGATGAGGACCAACGCCGGTAGTGGTGTATTGTATTTTATACTGTTCATGTATTTTATTTTTATCAGTTACGTTATTACCATAATTGCCTTAAGCCGCTGCGCAGGTTAGCCGTCACGGTTTTAGTGCTATAGTTAACGGTCTTGTCTTCGTTTAGGCTTACAGGTATCTTAAACTGATGGTCGTTTCTAAAACCCTGTACAGACAGTACATATCCATGGCCACCAGTAGCAGGGATAGCTGTGTTTACCAATTCCGCCCCTGTAGTGGCGTCATAGAAGCGCAGCCCCAAAAGACCATTGGAGGCGTCTTTGATATTGAACAGTATCATATCGGTGGTTTGTCCGTAAGTTAGTTTTTGGGGCACCTGCGCTTCACTCAGTTTACCATCAGGTAACACCCTGGCGCAACGGAGCGGCCCTGCATCTGCGCCCTGGTGCAGGATATAAAAAGCGACGGTACCAGTATCGATCTTCGCACGCCCCTTAAGTGTTAAAGCAAGCAGCTGAAAAGCCGGCTCCAGTCCTTCTGCAGTGAGTGGTTTATCCGCCAGCCAAAGCAATGTTTCCTCGTCGCGTTCCAGCGAAAAAGAAGTATCTGTCAGCATGCTGTGTGGTAGTATACCTTCCATCGTGATCGTCGTATCCGGCACCATATAATTGAACCGGAACTGATGTGCACCAGCCCGGAAACTGGTATACATGATAGCAGGTGTGGAACTATATACCGTGGGATATTCCATTCTCTGCGGCTTGGTACTCAGGTTAAAAAATGGTGTAAAGCCGCTTCTTTTGGTAACAGGGGAATCAATAAACACTCCGATGCCTCCCATATTGTACAAGGCCAGCACATCGGAAGAGGAATAAAAATTGACCTTGCTGATATTCCCATTTTCCGGAACTGCCGGCTGCACATCTTTATTACAGGCGGAGATTCCGATCATGGCACAACATAAAACAAGCGCATATAAGCGTATTCTCATGACTCTATTTTAAAATGGTTCTCACTATTTTTTTTCGTCCGTTGGCCGTGGCGTACAAATGACCCTCTGCATCATAATTCAGCAACTGATCCGGGAATATGCTCGCCGGTTTACCAGGAGCATTAAAAGGTTCAAAGGCAAAGCCCGATAAATCCGCCTGCGGGGCATATTGATAGGTGCGGCCTTCCGCAAAATCAAAGGCCATCCATTTAGGCCCTCCCACCAACGGCGCCATATTGCCGCTTGCCATTCCTAATGTTCTTCCTTCGAGATACTGATATAGCAGGAAGATCATTTTCTGACCCGGCCTGGGTAAAAATCCGAAGCCTGTTTCCGGGGAACTGTTATTCCCAATGTAACCGCTGAAGTTAATTTTGATACCATTGAAGGCACCCGTGTAACTATTGGGTAAAACACCCCATGCCTCTGGCTGTATTTTCAGGGTTTTAATCACCACCCTGCTCTGCAGATCGTATACCGTTAACTTATTACTGCCTGGCAGGTACATCACCGACTCATCGGGCAGCATCAGTGGTAACATCATCACAAAAGGGTTATCAGGATCGGTGATATCTACTCCGGGTAAACCCTCCGGAGTGATGTTTGTCCGGAATTGATAACTGATTGTTCTGTCTGCATCGCTGTATTTTGCCACAGCGCCATAATCTTTTTCCTGCCCCCAGGAAACACCAGGTGTAACCAGGAAAACGTTTCCTTTACTGTCAGGATAAATGGCTTTCACTTTCACGTTCACCTGTCCGATTTCTCCTATATAGGGTGCTGTATAGGCTTTTGTATGGTTTAATACCTTAGTGGTTTTGGCAACCAGGTCAAGTTCCACAAAGGCATAGGTCGTATCTGTTTGTACAGATATCCAGGCTTTGGTCCCCTGCGGGTTAACACCACCCGCTGTAAATGTTTTAATATTATACAATCCGCCGGTTAGCTGCGCTTTTGTCAGCAACGTTTCCACGACGCCATCTTTCTTAATATGCTGCAGGTTACCGGTAGTATATTCATAAAAATACAGATCGCCCTTTCCATTGATACAGTGTAGAAATACATTATAAGGGCTGGTGATGTCTGCATGTACTGTCAGTGCCAGGCTTTCCCTGAAACTGCCCTCTCCATACCGGCCGAAGATATTAATGTTGGCAGCCTTGATAGTGTGCCCTCCGGAAGTAATAGTGACCGGTATATCGGCACCGGAACCCATGTTATCGGTTATCATCACCTTTACCCAGTCCATAGGGATCGTAGCCGAGTCTCCGGTAAAAGGCCTGAAGTGGAGACTATCTGCCGCCACAATAACAGCATCTTCATGGCCGATCCGTATCTTAAGACCATTATTAGGCTGTAGCCTGCCGGTGACGGTCATGGTATCACCCACTGTATAGCTGGTACGATAGCTATACCCTGTCTGATAGCTTACCTGTGGCAGGGCATCCAGCATATTTTTAAAATTATCCGCCTTGTAGCAGGAGCTTAACTGGCAACTGACCAGTAACAGCACTGTCAACCGATATATGATGCTATACTTCATGTAGATGGAATTGAAGATTAAAAGGAATAGGTCATCGATAAAATAAAATGGGTACCCAACTTATATTCGCTGCTGATCATGTCGCCGTTGGTGTCGCTTTGATACGTATCACCTGTCCGTTTAATAAAAGCCTTTTCATATTTGTAGGTAAAGTTTTCATCTTCCGCCATTCTGATCGGCTGATTAAGGATATTCTGCGCACTCAACTTTACCAGCAGACTTTTGATAATACGCTGGGTCAATGCCAGGTCCAGCATCTGGCGTTCCAGCTCAATAAGGCTTCCCTGGTTACCTGGTACCACCACGGGTACCGCACCTTGATACTTTACGCTGAATGGTGCGCCATTGGCGGCAGCATAAATGCGCGGTCCCACTTTATTCCATGAAAGTGCCAGCTTTGTTCCTGTTCCGGCGTTGTCATAATACAAGCCCAGGTTCACTGCATAGGGCGCCTGTCCCTGTAACTGACGGGTGTAATGCGGGTTAACAGCAGGGTCAGGATTCTTCAGCACCAGGGTATCCAGTTGTTTATTCACTTCGCTTTTGATGATGCTAAGATTACCGATAAAAGAAAGGTTCCTGAAAAACGATAGTGGTATAAATCCAAGATTTTTGCGTAAGTCAATTTCCAGTCCCTTTATAGTGGCTTTATCTGCATTCCCAAAACTGATGCTGGCAGGGCCTCCAAACAAAAGGTCCCGGGTAACCATTCTTTCAATGGGATTGGTCAATGCCTTATAAAAGGCACCCACACTAAAGGTCTCGGCCTTATCGTTGTTTTTCGGGTACCATTCTATCCGCATATCATAATTGGTGGCAGTGGCAGCTTTCAGCAGATGATTCCCTCCTACTGTCTGGTTGTTTAACTGGTCTAATTCCCTATAGGGCGACAATTCACGGAACTCAGGCCGGTTCACCGTTTTGCCATAGGCTGCGCGTGCTACCAACTGGGGAGAAGGACGGTAACTGATATTCACGGACGGAAGATAATCGGTGGTTTTATTATCTACCAGCACAGGATGGTTGATACTGCCCGGATTAGATCCGGGTATAGCGCCGGCTACTTTCTGACGGTCATATTCCACCCGAAGACCACCATAAATATCCAGTTTACCATTAAACGGCAACAAGCTGAGAGCGGCATACCCCGCATTGAGTTGTTCGGTAGCGGTATAGGCATCACTACCGCTGGTACGATCAAATACCGTGAGCGCACTACCGTCATCTTTCAGATAGTCATTGCTCCAGACTTTACCCAGGTCCTGCTCTGTAAAGAAAACCTTGTTGAAATCCATATACCGGCCATTGCTTCCGATATTGGCATGATCACTTTCCGGGTACCCGGCGGAGTTCAGGTCTCCTTCATTAACGGTATAAGCACGCCGGAACAACACCCGGGCCTTCCATTGCTGGTAAGTACCGGCTTTAAATGTAATCCAGGGAGCCAGTTTATTGGTATAGTCAACAGCGCCGTTATAAACATGTTCGTTATTACGCGACCAGGTACGGGATATCATACCCCTTTCCAGGTTATTATTCCTGTTTTCTATATCATCAGGACCTTTTATGTATCGATAAGATGCTACCCATCCAAGGTCGGCCGTTTCTCCCAATCCCCTGACACCGCCTCCGTCCTGCCGGTTTTGATTAAAGCGGATCACACGTTGGTCTGGTATCTGTTGACGGCTGAAAGTATAACCCAGGTTCCATTCCAGTTGCTGTTTCCCTTTGGAAAAGTAATGCTCTCCTCCCAGGTTACCGGCATATAAAAACCGCTGCGTATAACCCAAAATGATATTACGCTCATAAATGTTATAGCCATAAACAAGCTCCTTCCAGTTGATGCCCGTAAGATGGGAGAGATCTGTAGTAGAATCTCCTGCAACATATTGGTTGTTCCGCGAAGTACGCACCACGGTGGTCTGCTGCCCCTGCTGCAACACATAGTTCTTAAAAAACAACCGGCTGCTGTCCCTGAGTTTGTAGGTAAAGTTTTGTAGCAGATTCAGTTGTACCGTTTCCATACTTTGTGACTCCCGGGTGACTTCATGGGTCCGCCTGCCATTGCCATCGCTCCCCCAGAAGCTGCCGGCACGGTCGATGTTCAATTGCTGGGATTCTGTTTTATAACTCAGGGAGCTCAACATACCTACACGCTTACCGCCTATGTTGAAAGTGTTGTAATAGTTAGCCGTCAGCTGCAGCATAGGCAAGGCCGTTTTATAACCATATTGCAGATAGGGGCTGAAATGCTGTGCGTAATCTTTCTGTGAAATCCCGGCCCTTGAAAAATCGCCATAACCCGGTACCACGGCAGGCAATTTCCGCACGCCATTGTCGAAGCCCAGGAAATCAGTACTACTCCCCTGGTAGGTCATGAATTTACTATTGAAAGTGCTGCCCGAACGATATCCCATCTGCAGCTCCACATCAAAATGTTTGACGGCTTTTGCATCTTTGGTGAATATCTTTACAGCGCCCCCTGTCATATCCCCCATCAGGTCGGGCGCCGGTGATTTGTAGACCAGGATTCTGTCAATGATCCTGCTGGGAAGCAGGTCCAGTGAAAAGGCCCTGGAATACAGTTCTGTGCCAGGCGCTACGTTACCATTGAGATAGGTGAGATTATAGCGCTCATTCATGCCCCGGATAATGACAAATTTGTCGTCTTTGATAGTCACACCGGCAATCTTCTTCACCACTTCCGCTACGTTACGGTCGGCACTCATGGCGATCTGCTGGGAAGAGATGCCCGAAACCACCGACTGCGCACTTTTGATACTTTCCAATACCGTCCGGTCTGTGGTATGGGTTACATGGTGTACTTTCCTGCCTGCAGCACTTACCACGATTTCACCCAGCGAACCGCCACCCGCCTGCAGGCGAACATCCAACGTGAGATTATTACGCAACGCCACCGGCTCCATAAAAGCCGCATAACCAATGTAGGTGACCTCCAGCGTATAGTCACCCGATTTTACGCCATTGATGGAATAATAACCTTTATTATCACTGGCGACGGCCCTGGAGGTACCAGCCAGCTTAACGGAAGCTCCCGGTAATGGCGCCGATGTTTCAAAATCTACAACCCGCCCTTTAAGGGTAAGCGGTTCACCGGAAGCAACTGCCGTGTTTTGCGCCTGTTTCCGGATGACTATTTTTTTATCGTCTATGATGTCGTACTCCAATAAGGTATGATCCAGTAAATAATCGATAATTACTTGTAAGCTGGCCTGATTGAAACTTTTTGTATATCGTTTTTTAACTTTATTCACTTCAGATGCTTCGTAAAAAATCCGTACACCGGTTTGTTTTTGCAGCGCATCAATACATTCTACCAGGGCATTATCTGAAAATGAAATATTGTATTTTATATTTTTGATACCATCCTGCGAAAGACCCACCATAGCGCATAGCAGGAACAGCGTCAAGAGAAAAAAACACCGTCCTTTCGATAGTATCCGGTGAACGTGATAAATCAACCCGTTTTTCATTATTTTTTGTTTAGTTATGGACATAAGATTCCCTCCATCATGGATCATGACTTTTAAAATATTCGTGCTTGTATGTATAGGAATTAGTTTACCTCAATCAGGTCGCCGGTTTGCTTTATTTTCAATCCGTACGAGAGGGAAAGAATTTTCAGAATTTCGTTGATATTATCCTCCTTCAGGAAAGAGCCTGTAAAAGTCCGTTTGTTAATTTCACTGTTATTGGAAACGATCCTTACATGCAGACTTTTTGCGATAGCCGGAAATACGACAGATAAAGGCGTATCTCTGAATACCAGCAATTGTGCGGTCCAATCTGTATTGATCGCAATATTGTTTTCTATTTTGCTTTCCCCGCGCCGGACGGCAAAGACAAATTGTTGTCCGGGCGACAACACTGAAGATGATGGTTGTTTGCCGGAAGCATTTACCTGTACACGACCCGTCTTAACCCCTACCAGCGCCATTTCTGCGATACCTGCATCCGATACGACAAACGATGTCCCCAACACATTTACCTGCAGGTGCGATGCATTTACCACAAACCGTGCATCCGGATTTTTCCGGATGTCGAAAAAAGCTTCTCCGCTAAGCGTTACGCTCCTCTTACCATTGAACTTCACGGGATAACAAAGCCGGCTGTTAACATTCAGCACAACGGTCGAGCTATCGGGTAATACCACCTCTTTAACCTGGTACTGGTCGGTTACGACGGTATACATCACCGGTGGAGTGATCCTATCCCTGAACATATACGCGACGACTACAAAGCCTAAGATACAAGCTGCCGCCACCCAACGCAGATAGTGTAGTTCAGGGGCACGTGATTTCCTGGCAACACCATGCTGCATAACAGCTTTGATATTATTGAGCACAAGTGCTTTTCTTTCATTGTACTGTCCAATATCAGCCTCCTCATCAGCTGCGGCCTTCGCTTCTTTAAACCATTGTTCAATAATGGCTTTTTCTGTTGTTGAAGACCGCCCCGCCAAATAATTACCAACAATTTTTTTTAACCGCTGCAGATGCATAACAGATGATTCTCTAATAGTATGTGCTGAAAGAAGATAGGTAGTACCGGTCAAACCAGGTTAAGGAATTGTTACCAAATCAGTTGACGGAGCAGATCAGGATGATGGCAATACTATGCCGCAGCGCTTTTAACGCAATATGTAATTGATTTTTAACGGTTTGTTCTGAAATGCCCAGTTTCAGGGCTATTTCTGCAATACTCAGCCTGTATTGCCGGCTTAACAGGAATATTTCCTGCGTACGGGGAGGGAGACCGGAAATTTCCTTTTCCAGCTGTTTCAGCAAATCCTGTTCCTGCATGCGGTGCAGGATATCATTAAAGGTGGGTAACAGTTCTTCCTGGATCCGGTCTATATTTTCGGGTGAACTTAATAAAGATTCCAGCTTTTTCAGCGATTGAAACCGCACGGCCTGGTGAAGGTAACTTTCAACGGATTGTTGGATGGCAATAGTTTCACGCCGTTCCCATATGGAAATAAATACTGTCTGCACAATATCCTGCGCATCATCATAAGACCGGAGTAATTTATGGGCGAAGCTGAATAACGGATGCCAGTATTGATGGTATAACAAACTGAATGCCTCCATATCGGAGTGTTGTATACGAATCATCAGTTCAGTATCACTCAATTCAGTTGTACGTCCGGCGCTCATAAAATTACTGCAAAGTAAATATTTTTCTATGGGAGATGATAGCATTGATTTGCCTCACCAATATTATGCTTTCGTTAAGAAGGCGCGCTTCCATCTGTACTGCCCGATTTATCAGATTGTGTACAGCATCGGACGTTGGGAAGGGCGCCAGATTTGCCGGCGGCATCGGGATTACCGGATGTTTTTAAGGGTAGTCTTCAACCAGTTTATTCTTTTCAAAAGGCCATTCAGTCTTCCTTTTGAAAGTGGCAGGTGAATATTGTCCGCAATAGCTTCCACCACTTCGTCAAGCGTGTATTGTTCCGTATCAATATGCAGTTGATATTTTGGTTTCACCAGGGAAGTTAAACATCTGTCTACCTGCTTATAATTCCAGGCATTTTTGTCACCTCTCCTTGCCAGCCGTTTTTCTATTGTTTGTTTGCCGGCCATGAGCGAAAAATGCCTGACATCCGCTCCCTGCTGTTTAAGCCCTCCGATGATAAAATCAAATATTTCATCATCCACCAATGTCATGGGCACAATGGTGACCGCATTAGTATCTTCGCAATACAGGAGATTTTCCAATACCTGCCTGCGCCAGAGTGGCATTTGCTGAAAGTCATCATATTGAGCGGTCTGGGGCAAATTCTTTCGCAGAAAAAAGCCTACCTGTTCAGGATCAAATAAAAAACTGTTGTCAATTCTGCGGCAAAGCTCATAGCTTGTATGCGTTTTGCCCACCCCAAATGCGCCGTTAATCCAAATTATCATGATTTTATATCTGAATAAGTGTCCGGAATCTATTATTTACTCAACAACCGCTTATTGACCACCTGCATCAGCAACTCGCGCTGGCTACGGCTCACCGGCAGCGTATGTCCGCCAACCTGTACCATATTGCTATCGAGTTTATTCACCTGCTGAAGATTGACAATATAGGACTTATGTATCCTTAGAAAACTATCTGCCGGCAACTGTTGTTCCACATTTTTAAACGTCAGGTAGGCGATGATTTTAGTATGGATAGTTTGTATAAGCACATAGTTCTGCATGCTTTCCACGAAAAGTATGTCGGACAGCATCACTTTTTCGTATAGCTGTTTATGTTTTACGAAGATGTAATCCAGCGCTGGTGGATTAAGGGCAGCCGCAGGTTGCTGCTGCAGGCCAAAATAGTCCTTTGCTTTCAGCACCGCCTGGTTAAACCGTTGCAGGGAAAGCGGTTTCAACAGATAGTCCAGTACATTGAGCCGGAAACCTTCCAGGGCATAGTCCGGATAGGCCGTCACCAGGATCGTCATCGGTGGATCGGATAAGGTTTCCAACAGATGCAGCCCACTTACCTTGGGCATATTAATATCGAGAAACATCAGATCCACAGCAGTATTCTCCAGCGTTTCCCGCGCCGATGCCACATTGTTGCAGGTAGCAATCAGGGATAGGAAGTCAAACGTCCTGATATATTTTTTTAACCCTTCCCGGGCTAATGCTTCGTCATCAACGATGATACATTTAATTTCCATACGGCAATTTTTTATTGGAGAACGTTGATTTTTATTTCCAGGTAAATAACAAACAGGTCTGCTGTTTCATCTATGGACAGGAAATGCTGGTCCGGGTATAGCAGCGCCAATCTCTTTTTCACATTGATCAACCCAATCCCGCTATGACGGGGAATCTCTCCGGGGACAGCCATACTGGGCTCTTTGCTGTTTTTGACTGCAAAAAACAGGGTATCCCCTTCCAGGAAAAGATCTATATGGATAAAGTTAGGTTGATCCGTAAACTGGGACACATGTTTGTAAGCATTCTCTACAAATGGTGTCAGGATCAGGGGAGAAATATAACAGAGCGGCAGCCGTGGTTCCCAGTTGCAGGTTACTTCCAGCTCATTGCAACGGCGTTTATTTTCTATGTTCACATAGTTCTGCAGGTAGGCAATTTCCTGATGCAATGGTATAGCGGGTTTGGAGGCATCATAAAGCTGGTACCGCAACATCCCGGAGAACTCCAGCACCATGTCGGCCGCCTGACGGGCATCTCTTTCTATCAGCACATGGATGCTGTTCATCATATTAAACATACTGTGTGGGTCCAGCTGCCCGCGCAATAACGTCAGTTCCGCCTCCAGGTGGGTACTGCGAAGATGTTCATGATCAATCATGGTTTTAGCGTATTCCTGGTAAAAACGGATGCCGCAGATGGTACCGCTGGTAAAAAGCAACCCGATAAAGTGCCCGGGGAGCATCATTTGTAAACCACATAGCTGCGGTTCTGCCAGGACTTTTCCGGCGCTGTTGCATAATATCGGTAAACTTAAATGCACGGTCAGCAGGCTGGTGGTAAAGCAGAGCATTATTGCCAACATGGCAAACAGGAACATCCTCCGGCGCTTCATAAAGAACGGCAGCATCCAGTAACAGAGTAAAAAGGCACACAACGCACTCGGAAACGATTCCATCAGCCCCAATTGAAGCGCTTCCCTGGCGGGAAGCCCCTGCATATGGATCTGGAGAGAGGTAAGTACCATATCCATCGCCCAAACAATGAGGATGACAGGCCAGGTTTTTGTCAAAAAAGATGGCTTAGACATCAGTCAATTTTAATGCAAAAAAGTAAAAAAATTCCAAACCAAACGCGATTCCGGCAATATATAACACCCTTTTACCGCAGATCATATAGCATTTCTGCACTTTAGTCAGCAATTCCGGTAAGATGATCAAAATTCATATAGCCGGGTAACTATTCTCATTTTCTTTGCATCTGTAAACCGGAAACCAGTAGCAGATGAAGGAAGATAACGTGCTTCCTGTTTCGTACTATGCCTTGTCAATAATAAACCATTTGTCTTCAGTAAAAACCTAAACAACAATTTATGAAACATCGCAACATGGAGCAAAAAATGAATCCATCCAGATTGTCAGTAGCCTTATTGGGTGTAACCCTGTTAGCAGCATCGGCCTGCAACAAGATGCACTTCCCCGATGGCGGCACCGAGGTCGACAGTAAAAATCCGCCGGCTACTACTCCTGCTCCCAAACCCGGTCTGCTGACCCGCATCAATATAGGTGGCGGCAACGACGGCCTCATTCAGCTCATTAGCTACAACCAGCAATTGCAACCTGTTGTTATTACCCACTATGCCGGTAATATGTTAATGGGAAAAGACTCCGTGGTATACGGTTCCAACGGTAAACTGGAAAAAGTACTGAATTATTCCGCCAACATCATGTCTCCCGGCAAATTCCTGCTCACCGGCAATACTAAATTTGAGTGGGACACTAAAGGAAATATCTCCCGGAAAACAAGCTACGATCAGTCGACAGGTAAACCGGAGGAAGATGAACAATACACCTACGATGCCAATGGTAACCTGGTTACTGTCACTACTACAGCCGGCGGCGGTACCAATATCAAAGTCATCGCTACCTACGCCTACGAGCAGAAAAACATCTATCAGGAAACCACCACCGACGGTTCAAAAGTAATCTCTCAACTGTCAGTGGCCGGATTCGATCAACATGCCAATTACATCACCCACCCGTTACTGCGTTATTTGGTGGAGAGCGATGTGCATGAATTATTCAGTGAACAGAATTCACTGGAGACCAGGAAGGTGCAGTATGTTAACCTCAACAATAAACAGGATTCTATTGTAACCGTACAAAAGAACACTTATGAGTATAACACTGCCAACCGCCCGGTAAAAGTGGCTTTCACCAGCAGCATCTACGGCACCAACAATCAACAACCGGTTAACAGTAAAGGTAATATTGCCTACGAGTATAGTAAATAATAGGTTGACGTTTAAATAAAGCGGGGCGTCCGGTTTTCCGGATGCCCATTTTTTGGTTAAGATGAACGTAGATAAGGTTAATTCCTGCGAACAAATATCTGCTGAAGAACAGCATATTTGATACCGTACCTGTCAAAAAACAACGTTATGCCAAAAGCTTCCCATCCTAAAGGTCTTTATTTGCTGTTTGTTACCGAGATGTGGGAGCGTTTTAATTATTACGGGATGAGAGCTATTCTTATCCTGTTCATGACCAAAGCATTATTGTTCAGTAAAGTGTTTGCGGCCAACCTGTATGGCAGCTATACCGGGCTGATTTACCTGACGCCGCTGCTGGGCGGTTACATCGCCGATCGTTACTGGGGCAACCGGCGATCCATTATTACAGGCGGTATTGTGATGGCAGTGGGCGAGATCATTTTATTCATCAGCGCATCCCTGTTTCATGTTTATCCGCAGTTGTCCTTACTGCTTTTCTTTTGTGGCCTGGGCGCCATGATTGCCGGCAATGGCTTTTTCAAACCCAATATATCTTCCCTTGTAGGGCAGTTATATCCAGATGGTGATCGGCGTAAAGATACCGCCTATACGATTTTTTATATGGGCATCAATACCGGCGGAGCCCTGGGACCGATTATCTGTGGCCTGGCTGGTGATACCGGCGATCCGGCTGATTTCAAATGGGCTTTTCTCGCCGGGGGGATCAGTATGGTGATCAGTGTACTGGTGCAGGTGGTGTTTCACCGCCGTTATGTGACCGGTCCTGACGGCCAGGTACTGGGACTAACACCGGAACGGGTACCAGCCAAGATGCTGCATCCGGTGGTAATAGTTGGCGGATTGTTACTGATTACCGCGTTAATGATCGGGTTGCTCTACCTGGATGCAGAAGTGGTGAGTTACCTATCCTATCTGCTACTGGCGGCGGTTATACTGATTGCAATAATCATTTTCCGGGACCCATCGCTTACCAGGATGGAAAAGCAGCGGATAAAAGTCATTTTCATTATTTCGTTTTTTGTCATTTTTTTCTGGGCAGCCTTTGAGCAGGCAGGCGCTTCGCTGACTTTTTTTGCAGATGAACAAACAGACAGGCACCTGGGTTGGAGCATACCTGTCTGGAGCCTGCAGGCGTTATCGGTGGCCTTGTGTTATATATTATACCGTTTGTGCAGGAAAACAGGCAAACAGCTGGCAGCGGCCGCCGACCAGCTACTACGGCGAACCCTATACGTTTTATTGTCTGGTTTGTTTTTAGGCATCGTGGCAGGGAATGCCTACTTGCTGACACAGCATAAAACCGAGTTGCAGCTTCATGAAATACCTCCCAGCCTGTTTCTTTCACTGGGCTCCATTTACATTGTTTTATTTGCACCTTTCTTTGCGTGGCTATGGCCAAGGCTGGGGCGGCATGAACCGTCGGCCCCGGTAAAAATGGCGCTGGGACTACTGTTGCTGGCATTCGGGTATCTGTGGATTGCGTTCGGCGTGAAATCAGCCACACCCGGTGTTAAAGTAAGCATCATCTGGATTACCGGTATGTACGCCTTACACTCTTTCGGAGAATTATGTTTGTCGCCGATAGGATTATCGCTGGTCAATAAGTTGTCACCCCTTAAATTTTCCTCATTGCTGATGGCCGTCTGGTTCCTGGCCACGGCAGCCGCTAATAAGTTTGCCGGCGTATTAAGTACCCTCTATCCGGAACATGGCAGGACCATTGTTTTCGGAGGATATATGATCCGCAATGCCTATGATTTTTTCCTGTTGTTTGTGGTGATGGCAGGTGCTGCCGTAGTAATGTTACTGCTGATGTCTAAATGGCTGGCTTCTATGATGGTAGCCCGGCAGTAATGTGACTACTCCTGCCACATTCCGGTACGCTTGGCCAGGTCAATTTTTTCCTGGCCGTGCGATGTCATGAGGCCCGTGGCGATCATTCGTTCCGCCCTTTCTATATTGGGTTTGCTCCATTTGCTTTTCGCCTTACGGGGCGTAAATGTCAGGTAGAAACTTTCCTCATTGCGCTTTTTGGCTTTACTGTCTATCCACCCGAAACACAGCGCTTCTTCCGTTGCGTCGATCAGTGAAATGCAGGGCGCTTTGCTTTTTTTATGATACTGTATGAGCCATACGCCCGTTTCGTTTTGGCAGTTTTCTTCCAGCCATTTCCGCCATTCAGCCCTGGTGGTGGCGTATACAGCTTGTCTTCCGTCCAGTGTTTCCATTGCTATAAAGCGGTTTTTTGTTTTAAGATTTCCAGGTAATGAGGGTTGGTCATGATGCCGATGATATTGCCGAAGGGGTCTGTTACCGCTGCGGTGACAAAACCGCTTCCTTCCTGGCCGCGAGCGGTGATGGGTTCAAATTCGGTGGCGCCGAGTGTTATCAGCCTGTCAAAAGTAGCTTTGATATCCTCCACATGCCAGTAGGTAACAGCCCCGCCGGTCTCCCCAGATCTTGCCGGTGGCGCATATCCGGCGTCAATCACACCCAACTCATGCTGATAGTCGCCCAGGCGGAACTCAAAATAACCCGGCATGTCAAAATAGGGAGCGATGCCTAAAAATTCGGAGTACCATTTTTTTGCTGCGGCGTGGTCTGCTGCATAATAAGTGATGGTTGCCATGCCGCGTAATACTGATGATTGTGCCATTTGGATAGTTTTTTTGGTGATTGTTTAACAAATGTAGCAGCGGGTTTTGACAACCCTATGTCAGGAGGGATGGATTAAAAATGTAAAAAGTTTTGGTATGAGGGGTGGACTATTTTTCTATATAAGAAAGAAGCAGATAAACATAATATATTTATATCATTTATTTAATAGTCGCTTCACATGCTCTTTCTTTGATTTAGAAACGGGCACCCTGGCGCCATCAGTCAACAATAAAACACCGCCGTCTTCCTTCAGCAGGCTCCTGATATAAAGAGGATTTACGAGATGGGTTTGATGACACCGGATAAACCCATGCGGGGCCAGTAAGTCATCATATTCTTTCAATGGGCGGGATACCAGGATTTTTTCTCCGTTTTCCAGGTAAAAATGAACATAGGTATTTTGTGCTTCACAACGGATAATATCATTTACTTTCACATACCGTGTTTCCTGGAAGAGTGGCAAAGCGATTTTTGCCGGTGTATGCTCCGATTTCCGCAGGTGCTCCATTAAAAAATCGAGCCGGCTGCGATGGGCTTTTTGCGTTATCTTCTCCCGGGCGCGGGCAATAGCGATCTCCAGTTCTGTCTCATCTATCGGCTTTAATATATAATCCAGGGCAGCAAATTTGATAGCCCGGATGCCGTATTTATCATATGCTGAGACAAAAATGACTTCAAAATCCCGGCGACTCAACTTTTCCAGTAAATCAAACCCCGTTTCTTTACCCATCCGGATATCCAGAAAAAGGAGATCCGTCTGTTTCATTTTCAGCAACGCAAAAGCTTCACTAACGGTAGTAGCAGTACCTGCTATCACTATTTCAGGGTAATGCCGGGTAAGGATACCCTGCAGATTCTCTATATTATGCGCTTCATCGTCAACAATTATTGCGTTCATGCCAACCAGTCATTTAAGGTGATCGTTATGGTTGTCCCGGTTTCGCCGGAGCCGACCTGTAGTGACACCGGCGTATGTTTATACACCTCATTTAATAAAGATATCCTGTTTTTTGACAACTCCAGTCCCACCCCTTCTGTTGCAGCAGCCAGATCAAAGCCGGTACCATTATCTTCTATGACTACCTTAATGCCCTTCGCCGTATTTTCAAACCTGACAGAAACATGCCCCTCTTTCAGGGTCACCATACCGTGTTTCACTGCATTTTCAACAAACGGCTGCACCAACATTGAAGGGATCTCTGTATTGACGGCGTCAATTCGGTTATCTACCGTGATCGTATATACGAATCCGAAACGCAGCTGCTCCATTTTCAGGTAATCATCCAGCAGCGTTATTTCTTCCTCCACGGTTATCAAATCTCTATCCGCATCCTCCAGCACTCTTCTGGATAGCCTCGAAAACCTGTTCAGATAAGTATTTGCAGCCGCGTTATCGTTTTTATTCATCAGGTTCTGGATCCCTGCCAGCGCATTGTACACAAAATGCGGATTAAGCTGCGACCGGATAGATTGCAACCGGAGCTTTGCCTCCCTGGTTTGCTGCTCCTGGTATTTGAGTTTTCTTTTTTGTTTTCTCCTGACTACCACGAATAACGTTAACAACACCAACGAAACCAAACCACTCAATATCATTATTGCCACCGGCAGCACGGTGCTCTTCACAAATCCCGGGTCGTGCAGTAACTGTACAATGTGGCTCTTAATTGTTTTAATGGCGGCATCCGTGTTTTTCACCGTGGTAGTGTCCGCGGAGACCTGCGCCTGTACATATCCGGCGAACAGCATCAAAATAAAGGTCAGAACTTGTTTTCTCATAGTTTCATTTTTCCCGAAAGTATACCCGCTATGCCACGTAACGAAGATACACTTTGTAATTGGGTGAAATGAGACAGAATCAGGCATTATTTTAAATAGCATATATTTGGTTGTCACGTAAAAAATGTCTGATTCCATGAACATCCAACAGAATGAAGTATGGAAATTGTTATATCCAAGGGTTCCCGCTAACCTATCCAGGAATTATCGCAACGGTTTATTCAATCCGTCAAAGGATAAATTCTTTGCGACCACCTTTGTTAGTGAGTTTCCTGATACTGATGATCTGAGCTTTTTAATATCTCAGTTTGATAGCTACTCCATCGTCAGCAGACCAACGAGACCTGCAGAACAGGCGAGATGGGAGCTATTACCACCAGGGACGGGTTTACAACCCTCTGCATGTAAAGCTTACAGTGTTAGCTTTTATGGAGCCTTTTATGAAGGCGAATGGTTTATTATACGATCATTGACATTCTTTGAAACCGCGGACGAAGAGATGGCAACAAATACAGTTTTCCCCCGTGATGTTTTTAATCAATCTGTTTATTTGCCTTACGAGGAACTTCATTCCCGTTATAACAGTACTGACATGTTGGAATTTATAACGGCACCATTCCTTGTCTCCATTGTTAAACAACGTAGAAAAGAAAAAATAAACCAGGCTTTCAGACAGTACCTGGAAATTGCTGTGCTCCAGCGACTGGCGGAGAAACTAAGGATAAATTACCCCGACAAATATGATAGCATGACCGGCATGTTTGGATCCGAACATTTCTCCAGTATATTCCCGTTGCACAAACGTTTCGTATTGCTTGTAACCGGAGCCAAAGGTCTGTCAGAAAAAGGCTATACCATCAAATATCTACTCTATATACCGGACGCCGGAAACATCTATGAATGGGACTATTTCCCTCCCGGTGCTGACTTTCATTATGCGGATTCTGTCATAAACCAGCTTAAGACTGTTACCTATTGGGATGCCGCTGACTATCTTCATTCCTCCTGCACCTTGGACGATGATCACTTTTGGGAACAATGCGTTTTCAAACAGGAAAATGGGGAATATAAATACCTGCGGGAATTGACATTTAATGGAGAGTCCCTTTCATCGAAACTGTGATGTATCAGATGTCCCATTCTTTGAATTTCACAATTATTCATTTGATCACAGCAACTGATAAAACAACGTGAGGTCATAGCTTTGTGGCATCCAAACCAAATACGGTATATCATATGCAAACTCCAGCAATCAAAGTCGGCGTAGAAGACGAAAAACAATTAATCCTGCTTACACTGAATGACTATCTCGAAGGGCGTCCGGTAAAAAACATGGAAAGGCTCCGGGCGGCATTTCACCCCGATGCGCACATCAGGACCATCATGGAAGGAAAGCTGATGCAGTGGACACTGCCGCAATACCTGGACCTCGTAGCTCAGGCCACACTACAGAAATGCCAGCCCCAACTCCTCTCCTATAACTGGGATGGAGATACCGGGGCAGCCCAGGTACAGTTGACCTTTGATACCTTTCGGTTCATTGACCGGTTTAACCTGATAAGGCTGGAAGGGAAATGGCAGATCGTAGATAAGGTCTCTTATCGGGAAGAGTTAAAATGAACATCCATGAATTAGAAAGTTATCAATCTGCGGCAATACCCGTCAGGATGTGTAAAGGGGCTTTAGACAGCGCATCGAAAGGCTTTTTACACATCCTCCTAAAATCTTCCATTCTCGTTTTTCCGTTCATGTAAGAAAAGAAAAATCCAAAGGATTTGCGAACTGGCCCGGCATAATCCCACTGCGAGCAGGCGTGTACTCAGTCTGCAGTTAAAAGAATTGGAAGAGCACGGTGTTGTCAAAAAAATAATTTACCCGGAACTACCGCCCAAAGTAGAATATTTTCTGACCGGGCTGGGTGAATCACTGCTGCCGATTGTTGACCTGATGGAAAAATGGGGAGATAACCTGCTGACGAAAGGGTTGCAACATACGGGAGACAAGGTATAATACTAGAACAATATTGACTTAATTACATACTATTTTTGCATAGCAACAATGGTTATCTGCCGCCATGGCGTATCTCCCAAAATCCTTCCGCTTCCGTTCCTAAAAAAAATATTTTCATCCTTGCCTATTTGTAAGTAGAAACACTATATTTGTTTATGTTCATACATATGAACGATTGTTGGATAGCAAGGAAAAAAGAAATAGCTGCAATCAAAATCAGTGTAGCGTAGCTATGTCCGGTACAGGGCATACTGCGCTCTTATCACATAGGAAGATATACGTCATTCAGATCAGGAAGTGAACAATCATATATACCTAACCAGATTATGTTCCAACGTTATGTAAAGGCTGCTGCCTGTATCCTCACCCTTTTTATGGCCTGCAATAACCAGGATGCGCAGGACCAGTCATCTGAAAAGATGCCTGATATGGTGGACTATAATTTTCATGTCCGCCCGATCCTGTCCGACAAATGTTTTGCCTGTCACGGCCCGGATGCCAACAAACGCGAAGCAGGTCTACGCCTCGACATCGCCGACAGCGCCTATAAAGCGCTGAAAGACGCTCCCGGCGCGCATGCGCTGGTACCCGGCAATCCCATGGCTTCGGCAGTATACCAACGCATCAGCACCTCCGATACATCCATGCGCATGCCGCCGCCATCCAGTAACATGGCGCTCAGCAGTTTTGAAGTAAAACTGATTGAGAAATGGATTAAACAGGGCGCCAAATACAAACCACACTGGGCTTTCGTTCCACCGGTATCTCCTGCGTTACCACGGGTAACCGACCAACAATGGACACGTAATGAAATCGACTTTTTCACACAGGCACAGATGGCCGAAAAAGGGCTGTCCCCCAACCCAATGGCAGATCATGAACGGCTGCTAAAACGGCTCAGCCTGGACCTCACCGGCCTTCCTCCCACCCTGGAGCGAATGGAACGTTTTGCGAAAGACACCAGCGACAAAGGCTACGAACAAATGGTGGATGAACTGCTGCAGGACAAGGCATACGGAGAGAAAATGGCCGTTCACTGGATGGACGTAGCCCGCTATGCGGACTCACACGGCTATCAGGACGATAACTACCGCAGTATGTGGCCCTGGCGCGACTGGGTGATACATGCATTTAACAGTAACCTCTCCTATAAGGATTTTGTGACCTGGCAACTCGCCGGTGACATGATCCCCAATGCCACCCGTGAACAACTACTGGCATCAGGCTTTAACCGAAACCATAAAATCACGGAAGAAGGAGGGGTAATTGATGAAGAATACCGTATTGAATATGTAACCGACCGCACCAATACCTTCGGTAAAAGCCTGTTGGGCATCACCATAGAATGCGCGCACTGTCATGACCATAAATACGATCCCTTTTCACAGAAGGAATATTACCAACTCTTTGCTTTCTTCAACAATGTAAAAGAGGTAGGCCTGGAATCAACGGTAGGCGGACCTGAAACCTACGCCAAAAAACCTTATATGGAGATCTCCAAAGAAGATCTTCAGGGCGTACTGCACTTCCTCAACAAACAGGACACTGCCAGACTGATTGTATCTGTGATGGGAGATAACGATACGGCCAGGAAAACATATGTACTGGGCCGTGGCAACTACGACAACCCTACCATTGAAGTAACACCGGCTACGCCAACGGCTATACTACCTTTCAATACCACCAGCTATCCGGGTAACAGGCTGGGCCTCGCCAACTGGTTGTTCAATCCCAAAAATCCACTCACCGCACGTGTTTTTGTGAACCAGGTATGGCAGGAATTTTTTGGCAGAGGCATCGTAAAAAGCACGGGCGATTTCGGCATGCAGGGTGATCTTCCCAGCAACCCGGCGCTGCTCGACTGGCTGGCAACAGATTTTTCACAACACGGATGGAATATTAAAAGACTGGTAAAACAACTGGTCATGTCCGCCACTTACCGCCAATCTGCTGTGATCACACCGGAGAAAATGAAGACCGATCCGGAGAACATATACCTTTCAAGAGGACCACGTTTTCGCCTGCCCGCAGAAACGGTACGCGACCTGGTGCTGCAAAGCAGCGGACTGCTGGTGCCTGAAATCGGAGGCCCCAGTGTAAAACCCTATCAGCCCAAAGGCCTGTGGGAAATGGCTACATCCGGCCGGGGACAACTTTCCACCTACCGGCAGGACCATGGCCCCAGTCTCTATCGCCGTGGACTTTACACCTTCATCAAAAGAACGGTGCCACCACCTTCCATGATGATCTTCGATGCCAGCAACCGCGATCAATGTGAAGTAAAACGCGCTGCCACCAACACTCCCCTGCAGGCGCTCATGATGCTCAATGACCCTACCGTACTGGAAGCGTCCAGGGTATTGGCTTCCCACCTGCTGCAACAGGGAGGCGGCGTACAACAGCATATACAACAGGCATTTCGCCTGATCGTATGCCGCACGCCGCAGGTAAAAGAAACGACTACCCTGCTCCAATATTATGAACAACAACAAGCGTATTATAAAAAGCAACCGGCCAATGCCGCTAAACTGCTGCACCATGGAGAATACCCGATGGCAACCAACCTGGACCAGGCTTCCTGGGCGGCCATGATGCAAGTGATCACCACCATTTATAACCTGGAAGAAACATTGTCCAAAACGTAAACCGGCGATTCACCATCATTCTTTCCAAAAAAATTAACAAGATGAAAAATGAATTCCTGGAGCATCACCTGAATATGAACCGTCGGAAGTTCCTGTCACGGCTCAGTTTAGGCATCGGTAGCGTAGCCCTCGGCTCTTTGCTGATACCCGATCTTTTCGGGAAAAGCGGAACCCATGAAGCACCCTTCATTCCCGGCATGCCACACTTCGCTCCCAAGGCCAAAAGGATCATCTACCTGTTTCAGAACGGCGCCCCTTCACAACTGGAGAGCTTCGACTATAAACCTAAGCTGCGCGACATGATGGGCCAGGAGCTACCACCCTCCATACGCATGGGACAGAGACTCACCGGCATGACCGCAGGCCAGTCTTCGTTTCCGCTGGTAGGTTCCCATTTTGATTTCAAACAATATGGAGCGGCCCGGGCATGGGTGAGTGATCTCTTTCCGCATACCGCACAGATAGTGGATGATATTTGCATCGTACGGTCGATGTTTACCGAAGCGATCAACCACGACCCGGCACTCACTTTTTTCCAGACAGGAGCGCAACAGGGAAACCGCGCCAGCTTTGGCTCCTGGATGAGTTATGGCCTGGGCAGCGAAAATAAAAACCTGCCCGCCTTCTGTGTATTACTGTCACGCGGTAAAGGCAACGGCCAGGGCGTGTACTCCAAATTGTGGTCCAACGGCTTCCTGGATAGTATCCATCAGGGAGTACAGTTCAGCAGCGGCGATAACCCGGTACTGTACCTCAATAATCCTGAAGGTATTGATATGGCTAACCGGCGCCAGATGCTGGACCAGCTGGCCGCCTTGAATGATCAGTCTTACAAAGACTTTGGCGATCCGGAAATCAGTACCAAAATCCAGCAATACGAGATGGCGTACCGTATGCAAACAGCCGTACCGGAACTAACCGATCTTTCCAAAGAATCAGACGACATCATCAAATTGTATGGGCCGGAATGCCTTGTCCCCGGCACCTTTGCCGCCAACTGCCTCCTGGCCCGGAAACTCTCCGAAAGTGGTGTACGCTTCGTGCAACTCTATCACCAGGGATGGGACCAGCATGGCAACCTGCCCAATGAAATGGCCGGACAGGCAAAGGATGTAGACCGCGCTTCTGCAGCGCTGATCACCGACCTCAAACAACGCGGCCTGCTCGACGAAACACTGGTGATATGGGGCGGTGAATTTGGCAGAACGAATTATTGCCAGGGTAAAATGACGGCAGACAATTATGGCCGCGATCATCACCCCCGCTGTTTTTCTATCTGGATGGCCGGCGGTGGCGTAAAACCAGGCATCGTTTACGGCGAAACCGACGAGTTCGGGTACAACATCGTAAAAGATCCTGTGCATGTACATGATTTCCACGCCACCGTATTACACCTTATGGGGCTGGACCACGAAAAACTCACCTTCAAACACCAGGGCCGCCGCTACCGGCTCACCGACGTTGCCGGAAAAGTAATACCCGGGCTCATGGCCTGATAAAAAAATATTCATGGAGAGAAGAAAATTCATACAAGCATCCGCGTTAGTTACCGCGTCTTTTTACATTTCACGCGATCTCTTTGCCCGCCCTAAAGGCCCTGTATACGGTCACCAGGGTATGCGATATACCCTCGACACCCGTTGGGGTACCCTCGACAGCAGCAGGCATCCCGTGAAAGACTGCCACGAAATGATACAGGACAAAAAAGGCCGCATTATCCTGCTTACCAATGAAACGAAGAATAATGTCCTCATCTATAATAAATCCGGTAAACTACTGGAATACTGGGGACATGAGTTTCCAGGTGCGCATGGTCTCACACTGGCCAATGAAAATGGTACCGAATACCTGTTCATCACCGATACAGAAAAACACCAGGTCTATAAAACCACGATGGATGGTAAAATCCTGATGACGATCGATTATCCTGCGGAAACCGGTTTCTACAAAAAGAAAGAAGCATTTGTACCTACCGAAACCACTATCGCGGATAACGGCGATATTTATATTGCAGATGGTTATGGCGCGCAGTATATCCTGCAGTACGATCATCAGGGCAAGCTGCTGCGCACTTTTGGCGGTCGCGGTGAAGGCGATGCGCACCTGGACAATGCACACGGCATCTGTATTGATCGCCGCCAGGGCGCCCCTTCTTTGTTGGTGACCGACCGTACCCGTAATTGTTTCAAGCGTTTCACCATGGATGGTCAGTTGCTGGAAGTAATATCTTTGCCCGGCGCCTGCGTATGCCGCCCGGTCATCAAAGGTGATCATCTCTATGCAGCCGTATTACGCTCCCCTGATATGAATCTTAGTGGTAGCGGCTTCGTTACCATCCTGGATAAAAACAACAAGGTAGTATCCAATATTGGCGGTACCGCTCCGGTGTATAACGGTCAACAGTTGCAGCCCATGCAACAGGCGGAGAAAATCTTCGTTCATCCGCATGATGTATGTGTAGATAATGACGAAAATCTGTATGTAGCACAATGGGCTGCCGGTAAAGTGTACCCATATAAACTCAGGAGGGTATAATGAAGTGGAACCGTGTTGGCTGGCAGGATGCCGGCAACCAGCTGTTATTTGCTGTTAATATTTTTGCATTGGTTTTATTCGTGGCCGGCAGCAGGATCGTAGCACCGGCCTGGTTGCAGGTGCTGGGTCGTATGCATCCGCTGGTGCTGCATTTCCCTATTGTATTGCTTATCCTGGGCGGCTTGCTGCTGTTTGTACAACTGCGCGAGCCGGAAGCTAACCGCTGGAAAACACAATTCACCTCCGTACTCCTGCTCGTAGCAGCGCTCAGTACAGCCATCACCGTTATCATGGGGCTGGTGCTGGCCCGGGAAGAAGGTTATGCCGATGGTAACATACAATGGCATAAATGGGGCGGAATGGCCGTATTATGGGCCGCATCCGCCTTGTACTGGCTGCGTGCCTTCCCTAAACCATGGCTACCCAAAACAGGATCGATCATAGCGGTAACTTTGCTGCTGGTGACCGGTCATTGGGGAGCCGGCATTACACATGGCAACAACTTCGTGCTGGCGCCGGTTACCCCGCACCCTACAGCCGTTCCCCTGGAGAAAGCCCTCGTGTATGAACATCTGGTGAAACCTGTGCTGGAAGAGAAATGTATGAGCTGCCACAATGCATCGAAAGCAAAAGGCGGCCTGTCAATGGAATTGCCTCAGCAATTGCTTGCCGGTGGTAAAGGCGGTAAGTTATTCATTCCCGGTAATCCGGCTATGAGTTTAGTGATGGAAAGATTACACCTTCCTGCGGAAGATAAGAAACATATGCCTCCCACAGGCAAACCTCAGCTGACTGAAGAAGAAGTGTCCCTGCTTTATTACTGGATCAAAGGAGGCGCAGATTTTAAAACACCTGTAGTAAACTTACCTGCGGGCGACAGCCTTCGGCTTATTGCCGCTTCCCGTCTGCAACCCGCGGTTTCCAAAGAGCCCCGTTATGATTTTTCTCCCGCAGATGATAAACTGGTCAGACAGCTGAACAACAACTACCGCGTCGTATACCCGGTAGCGTTACACGCCGCTCCGCTGGTGGCGAACTGGTACAACAAAGACAAATTCAACATTACATCTGTTAGTGAACTGTTGCCGCTAAAGGGGCAACTGATAGAAATGCATTTACAGAAGATGCCGGTCCAGGATGCAGACATGGAGATACTGGCCCAGTTCAAACAATTGCGCGTGCTCAACCTGAGCTTTACCAATATCACCGGACAAACATTGGCGACACTCACTAAATTACCACACCTGCAAAGCCTTTCTTTATCCGGCACACCGGTCACGCTGCAACAGCTTACCAGCCTGAAATCAGCGCCAGCCTTACAAGAACTGTATGTCTGGAATACCGGCCTCTCCCCGGCAGATGTTCAGCAGGTACAAAAAACGCTCCGGCAGGTTACCATCGTACAAGGTTTCACCAACGAAAAGGGGGAACAACTAAAGCTGAATCAACCTACCATACTCAATACCACAGCCGTTTTCAGAAATAGTACCCAGCTGAAGCTGCAACATCCGGTGAAAGGAGTAGCCATCCGTTACACAATCGACGGTAGCGCTCCCGACAGCCTGCAATCACCGGTATTTAAAGACAGCCTTCTGATTACCGGCAATACAACGGTACGCGCTATCGCCTGCAAACAAGGATGGTATACCAGCGATCCAATACAGTTCCAGCTGCTCAAAACTACGTATACACCCGACAGTATCACACTGGTCAACCAGCCGGAAGGCTCCTATATTGCCAGCGGTGGCAGTACCCTTACAGACGGTCAAAAAGGTGGAACGGACCATAACAACGGTAAATGGCTCGGCTACACGAAAAATATCCTGGAAGCCGTTGTCCGTTTTCCCCAGCCGGTCCCGCTTCAGTCAGTAACGATAGGCACGCTGTGTAACGTTGGCGCATATATTTTTCTGCCACATCAGATTGAAATATGGGGCGGCTCCGATCCGCGGCATCTCAAGCTGCTGAAAAAGCTCAATCCCCCTACAGGTAAAAAAGACGATCCGGTTGCCGCGATGGATATCAATTGCGCCTTTCCGCTTACACAGGTATCGTACATGAAGATAACCATGACACCGGCCATCCTTCCTTCCTGGCATCCCGGCAAAGGAAAACATGCCTGGGTGTTTGCAGATGAGTTGCTGTTCAACTGACAATATCCGCAGTCATAATATAAAATATGCCTGCGCTCCTGGCGCAGGCATTCAACGTTTTTTGTTGCTATTATTTTCTATCTCCCCAGGGAAAGATTACCTATCTTAAACACTTCAGATAAATAACCCATACTATAACCCAAACTCCTTATCTGCTTCTTGCGCTGAAAATCCACCCCATGGCGCTATTCCATATAAAAGACAGGGGAGGCTGTACCAAAAAAAATGTTATGAAAAAGAAAAAGATCGATCTGAAGAAAAAACTCATGCTGAAAAAAGAAACCCTTACCACACTCACTCCAGGTGAGCAAGGGCTTTTAGTTGGCGGCCTGCTCGCAACCCGGTTGGCCTGCGAAACCAGACCCATTACCGGTAGCCCCGTATGCTATCAATGCCCCTGATCAAGGAAATACAACACCACCATCAAACCCACAAAATGAAAAAGAAAACACTGTCCTTAAGTAAAAAACTATTTCTGCAAAGAGGAATAGTAGCCACGCTCAACCAGCAAGGCCAGCATCAGGTAGTCGGAGGCGCTCCCGCAAAGACTTATGGATGCCACACCTGGCTACCCAATGCAGGCTGTTACACTGAAACAAATCAGTTTATTCTCTGCCTGTAGTGCGTTGTCGTAACGCAGTTAATTTTACCTGGGCCCCCTGCTGCGGAATGTGGCAGGTTGCCCTGTATATACCTACCGTTGCGCTTATAAATACTGTAACAATAAGACCTGCCCATAAAACTCTTTAGTACGCTATCTTTCATTGATTTTTTTTACCTTGCCCCTGACCCGTAAATCCTATACTCATGAAAAAGTACTGTACTATTGTTTTTATTATCCTGATACAGCTTATCCTCCCCCGTTATTCCCAGGCACAATCCAACTTCGGCTTTACTGTTGGAGGCGATCTGGATAAGTTTTACCCCGTCACTTTTTCCGACCCGAATTTCTGGGGACCTGACCGCGCGACAGAATTTGAAATTGGCCGTCAGATACATGACGACAGCCAATGGCGGGGAAGCCTTATTGCAAAATTCCGGTATCACACCAATGGCTGGGGAGCCGGCGCCCACTTTATAGATGTGGATATGAACCAGGGCTATAACGGCATAAATGACAACAAATTTATTGCTGCGTGGGAAGATATCACCTTTACCAATAACAGCAATTGCATTGTATTATGGCTACGCGGAGGGGGCACTACCTACCAGTTTCATTCGGCTTCAACTATAACCGTTACCAAATATGACGCTCCCAACCTGCTCCCCTACCAACCCGAAAATCATGCTCCCATCACCTATAAGACTGCTGTCGAGGACTTTGCTCAGACATACGCCAATATTACTGCCAGGAATTTCTATAACATGAGTGCAAACACTCATTTTTTCAACAGCGCCATCGCTATCAATACCAATGATGCAAAAGGTTATCGCCTGGCTGTTAACGGAGATGCGATCTTCACCAGAGCCAAAGTGAAATCCTTTGGCAACTGGCCGGATTATGTCTTCAAAGCAGATTATGAGCTACCGTCCCTGGAGAAGTTAGCACAAATCATCCGGGAATCTCAGCATCTTCCCGGCATCCCTTCTGCGGAAGAAATAAAAAAGGAAGGTCAGGACCTCGGAGAAATACAACGGCTGCAAATGCAGAAAATAGAAGAGCTTACGCTTTATATTCTCGAATTGAATAAAAAACTGGAGAATCAATCCAGGAGAATAGAACAGCTGGAGGCAGCGAAAAAATAGTTATCGAACGGGCGCTAAAATTCAGCGCCCGTTTCGTTTTTAGCTTACGTTGGGTATCATCTTTTGCTTCTTCCGCTACAATCTTCACATTTGTGTATTTATACCACTTTTTCATCTTGCTGTTCGCCCTTGGAAGGCAATTGTATAGAACTCAACCTGGATAGTCCTGTTTAATCGCTTGTAAATACATTTTTCTATGGGCTTCCAGCTTGGGTCTGGCTCTGTGTTAAAGCAGGTATTCATAATACTTCTGGTGATTGGGATAAGTTTTACCTGGTCACTTTTCAGGCGACGGGAAATTGTTAGTCCATTACTTTCCCCCATCGTTTCCAAAAATCTGATGAAGCTTTCTCTGGAGTATCTTTTTATCGGGAAGCTTGGTCTGATACTCAGCAATAAGGGTTGGTGACATGCACCGGCTCAATGTATATTCAACTACTTCCTTGTCTTTATCTTTACAAAGCAGGATGCCAATACTTGGGTTTTCATTATCATTTTTAACATCTCTATCCAATGCTTCCAGGTACAAACTGATTTGCCCTATATGTTCCGGCTTAAATCTATCTGCCTTTAGTTCTATTGCAACCAAACACTGCAAAGCTCTATGATAAAATAACAGATCAATGTAAAAATCATAGTTCCCGACCTGGACCTTATATTCCTCACCAACAAATAAAAAGTCTTTACCTAATTCAAGAATAAATTCCTTCATTTGCCTTGTTAAAGCTTTTTGCAGATCGTTTTCATTAAAGGATTCTTGAAGGTTCAAAAAATCAAATATATAACTATCTTTAAACGTGTTATTTATATTAGGATGAATTTCTCTCAGCACTGCTGAGAGTTTTGAATTACCGATTACCGTCCGTTCAAAAATGCTATTACATGTTGTGGTTAAAAATATACGATTAACAAATTCTAAATAGGAAGTGTAAGTATCCCTATTCCGGTAACAGCCGGCGGAGCAGAGGAAAAACATTTGATCCAGTTTACACTGAATGACTATCTCCAGGGTCGTCCGGTAAAAGACATCGATCGACTCCATGCAGCATGAAGACTTTGATTGTTTTTCCAGTATTGTAAAAAAGGCTGGCAACTGTCCGGCTAATCAACGTTACTATTCAGCTTTACAATTGACAGTTGGTTTTTTAGAGAACAAGCTTAATGGAGAAGATAATTTCCTGCCAGCTGTTGATGCACTGTTGAATAAATCGATAAAGAAAAAGTAAAATATTTCACAGTGCCTCTTTTTCGTTTTGCTGATCAACGATACATTTTTTCACCTGTTATTATTTTCCGGAATGCAAAGAAAGAATTGTCATCTCGCTAACATGATAGGTTATTAAAAATAATATTGAATCATCCAAAAATATTTTACTATCTTACTGATACTGGTAGCAACAAAAAGACAATAGGTACTGTAGTGAGACCGGTTTACTGTTGCATACATTTTCTCCATACTTCCTGTATTTTTTTCTTCACGGTAACCGCTATGTGGTTTACTGTAGCGAAGCGTTGTTTTATTCACGGCTACCTCTATTTACTTCTCTTTCTCTTATTGGTTATAGCTGATAGCCATCATACAAACTGATGCCATCAATTGCACAGTCACTTTAAGCCGTCACTTTACCTGGCGGACCAGGCAGACTGTTTTCGCATTTTCACTCAGTTTGAGGTCAGGCATTAATGCGCCGCATTAATGTAAGGGCCAATCTATTCTCTTTAAATGAATAAAACGAAGTAATCGACCCCTTACAATTTTTAATAACACTATTATGAAACTATTACAAAAAAGTCTACTGGAAAAATTCGTTCAGATCAGGGAAGAGGTAGCTGGTATCACAAACGCAGAGATGAAGAAAGAACAAATCATGGCGGCAGCATTGGATGTATGTGATAAATACGAAGGTATCCTTGCCTCCAATTATAAAGAGGTAATGGAATACCAGCTATCAATTTTCTCCTTTGACATTGATGCTCTGATAGCCGGTATGGCTGAAGAAGTACAGAGCTCATTTGATCTGGAAACGCTCCACAGGGAAACCACGGATGATTTTGACAGTAAATATGGTAGTCGCACCGGAGTTATCATCGAACAGATAGAACTGCCGGAACAGGTTTCTGAAGACAGGATAAAGTATGCTGCCAGGTTTCATCCCAGTCCTGTAAAAATAGTACAACAAGCACTGCAGGACCTGGTAAAATACCAGGTGCATTATCCGGAATGGACATTTATAGATATTGGTTCTGGTCTTGGCCGTAATCTCCTATTAGCCTCCCAGCAAGGCTTTAAGCGCATTATAGGAGTAGAAATATCGTCCTATTTATGCGAGCAGGCCTTGTCGAATATTGAAAAATATAACGCGATCGAAAAGACAAAATGTGAAGCCGAAATATTCAACGTGGATGTACTGGACTTTAAATTCCCTGCCGGTAATACCGTCATGTATTTTTGGGAACCTTTTACCGTTGCCGTTCAGAGCAAGTTTATCCAGGGCCTCGAAAAACACGTAGCAGCAACTCCATACCAGGTGGTACTGATATTCCTGGGAACCGTATTCCCGGGAATCATACAATCCGAATTTTTTAAACAGGCAGGTAAGTACCAATACCCTGGTGAAAAAAACAGGGATTTTGAGATTACTTATTTTCAAAAGGCATCCCGTTAGAGAAACATTTTGTTACTGTTATCGCACCGGAAATGGGAAAGAATTGATAACGTCCGATTTACTTTCAAAAAGCAGAAAAGCCGCATAAATCCCGTGATTTATGCGGCTTTAATTTTTCTTTGATATTCTGGTAGTGATCCCCATTTTTGTCATACAGGGCTACCATATCATTTGCGCACATAAAAAGAGGGTATATCAAAAGTAATTTTCAATGAGTCCGACCCTGTTATTATGTTAATTCAACAACGAACGCCTTTAATTCAGCCATCTTGCCATCCCGAAACCGCCACACGTCGCAGTAGGCGTAGTGTACCGTTTCTGCTGCACCGTTTTTCAGGCTGATGTTACCTACTGCCGTCACAAATTCGCCTTCGGCAATGAAGTAATCGACATGAAACACCGGCGGCTCCGCGTAGGCTTCAGCCATATACTGCCTGACGGTTTCCTTGCCCCTCAGGGTCTTGTCGCCCACGAACACCCATTCCGTATCATCGGTGCAGTAAGCCAGAAAACCTTCATTATCGCCTTTTGTGATCGCCGCATTGGCTTTTTCCAGGATGGATTTATTGGTCAAATGCATCAGTGATTGTTTTTCGTTCATTCTTTTCCGTAATACGGCAGCGCTCCCACCGCTCTCTTATGCAAAGAGGGGAAGGTCTGTTAAAATAAGAATAATTATTGATTTTCATCCATTTGCATTACAAGCGCCACTTTACCCTTTCCACGCTAATAAGATTATCGTGAAGCCGGCATTACTACGTCACTTCCCGACTGTTTGCCGATGGCAGATATCAGGAGGCGGTGGTGCGGTAAGCGGCGCTAATTTCATTTATTACCGCTACGCGGAAGTATTCCACCTGCATGTGTTCACCCGGAAAATGTACCTGAACCCGGTACCACAGGATGTAATAGACCGCAATCCGGCGATCGTGCAAAACCCGGGGTACTGAGCGAAGATCGCAGCCACGGAAAGAAATTGCAGGGTATTCCTGCAACTTCTTTTCGTGGTCAATAAGAGAAAAATATTCTTTCATTTGATTTTCAATACACAGGCCGCAGATGAAACGGCGCCTGCAACATTTCTCATCGTAATCTGCAACATTTGAGCCCCCTGCCTTAAAGAAGATTTCCATAGCTTTAGCGCATTCAATCGAGACAACAATTTCCCGTTATGAAAAAACGTCTGGCGGCTCCCGCCTCTGTAGCCGGCATTATTGCCAAAATATACTAATACTGTTGCAACCAATGAGGCGGCGCCTTGTACAGGCGTAATTATCCGGCTTTGGATCGATAAACGACTGACGCCGATTTTACCTAAACCACTTCACGTTTATGAAAACCAAATTACTGACACCGTTTAAACAAAAGATCACACGCCTTTTTGTTTTCAGACATTGTATGCCCTCCGGGATACTTCCACAGCTCATGAAAAAGGCGCATGTCCTTCTCTGTTTACCTATCGTATGTATGCTGCTTCAGGGTTACGAAGCAAAAGCCCAAAATGCAGCCGGCTATGTTTGGAAGAATGTAGCTATTGGTGGCGGTGGATTCGTTTCCGCGATCATCCCGTCCCCCACCACGCAAAACCTGGTGTATGCCAGGACAGATGTGGGAGGAGCCTACCGCTGGAATGCCTCCACTTCCAGCTGGGTCCCCTTGTTAGATTGGGTCTCGGACAATGAAGTCGGCTTCCTTGGCGTCGAGTCTTTGGCCATCGATCCTCAGTTGCCCAACAGGGTCTATATGCTGGTAGGGATCTCTTATTTCAACAACGGGAAAACGGCCATTCTTCGATCTGACGATTATGGCAATACCTTTACCATTACAGATGTCAGCACACAATTCAAGGCGCATGGAAATGGAATGGGGCGGCAAACCGGAGAAAAGCTGGTAGTAGATCCACACAACAGTAACATTCTGTACTGTGGTACCCGATGGAACGGATTATTCAGAAGTACTGACGCTGGTGCAACATGGAGCAGGTTAAGCTCATTGAATGTAACCACCACGCCCAACGAAAACGGGATAAGTTTTGTGCTTTTAGACGGGAGCAGCGTTTCCGGCGGCGTTACCCAGAGGATCTTTGTGGGTGTGTCACGCAGCGGAAGTACCAACCTGTACCGAAGTGATAACGGCGGACAGTCTTTTACAGCTGTTTCCGGCGCTACCACCACCTTTATGCCACACCGGGCAGCCTTGGCTGGTAACGGCACCCTCTATCTCACTTACGGCAATGGTGCGGGGCCGCATGCCCATTGGTCGCAGCCGGAGCCCATGGATAACGGACAGATATGGAAGTACAATATCTCCACAGGCGCATGGACGAACATTACTCCTTCCGGTTTCAACAGAGCATTCGGAGGCATCAGCGTCGACCCTAACAATCCTAACCGGATCGTGGCTTCTACTATCAACACGTATATGAACCAAAATGGCGCCTGGGGCGACAGGATGTTTCTGAGTACGAACGGCGGCTCAAGCTGGGTAGACGTGGTAGACCGTGGATTTACCCTGGACCCCGACGGCATCACCTGGGTAAGCGGGCATGCCATCCATTGGGCCGGCTCTATAGCATTCGATCCCTTCAATACAGAAAGGGTCTGGGTCACTTCAGGCAATGGTATTTTTGTAAATGATAACATCAGCACCAGCGGCACATGGCGATTTGCTGTAAAAGGACTGGAGGAAACCGTTCCACTCGGCCTGGAAAGTATCCCCAATGGTCCTGTAGTATCCGTTATCGGTGACTACGACGGATTCAGACATACAACCAATGTTAATCAATACGCACCCATCCATCAACCGCAAATGGGGACCACCACCGGATTGGCAGTAGCTGCTCAAAATACCAACAAAATCGTTCGTGTTGGAAATTCCATGTACTATTCCAATGACATGGGAATATCCTGGACCCAAAATAACATGAATGGTACGCAGGGGCAGGTGGCATTATCAGCTAACGGTAATACTGTTTTACATTCCCCGAAGGAGTCTTCCGTCACCTACCGGTCAACCAATAACGGATCGTCCTGGTCTGCGGTAAGTGGTTTAAGCTTTAATGAAGCACGACCGGCAGGCGACCCTGTCAATTCCAATAAATTTTACGCTTACAATCCCGGCAATGGCGCTGTGATGGTGAGCACTAACGGCGGCTCTTCCTTTTCTCAGGCCGGCTCAGTTGCAAGCGGTGGCTCCCAAATCATCCGGCTGGCTCCCGGCATGGAAGGTCATGTGTGGATAGCTTTGAACAATGGAGGGCTGGCACGTTCCACCAACTCAGCACAATCCTTTTCGACCATCAGCAGTGTCAGCAATTGCGGAGCCGTCGGTTTTGGGGTGGCTGCTCCCGGAACAAACTACCCCGCGATTTACATTTGGGGGACCATCAACAATATCCGTGGCGTTTACCGCTCAACAGACCAGGGTGCTTCGTGGGTCCGTGTGAATGACGACACGCATGAATATGGCGGTCCGGGTAACGGACAATTCGTACAGGGAGATATGAATGTTTTCGGAAGAGTATATATGAGCACCGCAGGCAGAGGCATTGTTTATGGAGAGAGCGGCAGCGACGCCTGTACACCTTCTGCCATCACACCTTACACCCAGCTCAACGGCGGCACCTGGCAACAAACAGCCAATGCTTCTTTGGCGGCAGGCGGCAGCGTGCGATTTGGCCCTCAGCCTGTACAGGGAGGATCGTGGAACTGGAGCGGCCCCAATAATTTTAGTGCTGCAACGAGAGAAATAGCCATTTCAAACATCCATTCCAATCAGGCAGGCAGCTATATAGCCACCTATACCAATAGCGGAGGATGCCAAAGCACACAAACCTTCAGTATCACGCTGACCGGTGCAGCCAAAGTATCAGCGGCAGCCATTGTTACCGAAGATGCTATCGGCCTGTATCCCAATCCGGCCAATACAGGCAGGTTTACAGTTACGCTTCCGGATATCCCGGAGATTGTAATCGTAACCATTTGCGATAACCGGGGCAGCATACTATACGAAAAGAAAACCTACGGCAGTAAAAAGATCGAAATCGAATCGGGGCTAAAAACAGGGGTTTACCTTGTTAGGATCAGTTCAAGAGCATTTAGTCTCACGAAAAAGCTCATCATTCGTTGACGGATGCGTATGCCCAACAAGGTAGCCTCCATAAAAATCGACATCAGCCATATGGCTGATGTCCAGTTCCGAGGGATATGCAGAGATACAATTACAGCCAATAGTCCTCTTTCTATTTACTGTGCAACGGGCCAGTTATCCGTACGGAAAGGGCCGACAGGTAAACCTTCTGAAGAAAAAATATTACCGATCGCTGTGTTGGAGAAGCCATATCTTACCGATACCGGCTTCTCCACTTTATTGCTCCATACGATCAGTGCATTTTTTTCCACCTTCGCGGATGCTTCATAGAAAACTTTGTCGGCACCGGCTACGTATAGCGCCATCGGTACTTTGCCATTAATCCGGAGAGAAGTGGGAACGTTACTGAAGCGGAGCGTCACTTTATTTTTGCGGATGCTTATTTCTTTAAATGAGGGGCTTTTCCAGGTAAATCCGGTTTTACCGTAGTTCTCTCCGAGCGCCCAATTGGCAAGCCTGTTGCCTACTGTTCTTTTATCCTGCGGATGAATGTCCTTTACGTTGTCTGTCACGTCGTACACTACCACCATTCCGGTGCCGGAAAGGGTGCTGCTGCGGGTCTGCGCCTCACGAAGCAGTGCCGACTCATTTTCCTTTTCGTAGGTAAACGGCGCGATCTGAACATAATAAAAGGGTAGCTGCTTATGCCACGCATCACGCCATGACTGTATCATGCCGGTGAACAGCGGAGCATAGGTGGCCGCGGTTTTTACATTTGCTTCGCCCTGATACCAGATCACTCCCTTTATGTTAAAACTGAGCAGCGGTGCTATCATCGCATTATAGGCATAACCCGGTTGATGTGGCCACCAGGCGGCCGGGACCAACTTAGCGGCAGCTTCAGAAAGTTGTGGCTGATCCTTTACAAGATGTTCCGGCGCCCACACTTCTGCCGGTGTTCCGCCCCAGCTGGCGTTGATAAGTCCCACCGGCACTCCCAGCGACTGCTGTAGTTTCACCCCAAAAAAATACCCCACCGCGCTGAACGGCTTCAGGCTGTTGCTGTCGCACACTTCCCAGGTTCCGGGACAATTGTCCTGCGGACATACAGCCGTAGTTTTAGGGATATTAAAAAATCTGATATTATTGTTGCTGCAAACAGGCAGTTCTGCTGCTATTTGCCGGATACCATTATAGTAGCTGTATTCCATGTTTGACTGTCCGGAGCACAGCCATACTTCACCTATAAGGATATTTTTCAGTACAATCTCATTAGCGCCTTTCAACCTTATTTCATAAGGTCCTCCTGCGACCGGCGTATGCACTTTCAAAGCCCACTTTGCATCTCTGCTGGTAGTGACAGTAGCCGTTTTGTTATCCCAGCCTGTATAAACGGTAATTTTTTCGGAAGGGTTGGCCCATCCCCAGATAGTTACACTGTCGTTTTGCTGTAACACCATGTTATTACCAATGAGTGACGGCAACCTGATAGCGGCGTGGAGTACGGTAGGCAGCAGAAAAAGAAAGAGTCCGTAGAGGAAGTGTTTTTTCAACATCGCGGTTAGCATCTTATTGGTTAAATATAAAAACTATAAACGGCAAACAAGAAGGGAAATAGATATTTTTCATGCCGAGCTCAGAAAAAGTGAAAAGCCGGTCGCATTGTCAATAACCTACAAGGCCCTGAGAAGCCGGACCTCCATGATACCTGGTGTGGTCCTGCCCGAAGCGGCGACGAAAGTTACTTTTACAGTTTCCCCGGAAATCATCTGACCGGGGATATCCACTACCACGATTTGATCGTTCTTTTCACGGCCGGCCTGACTGCAGAGTTCCAGCAGTTTTTTGTTTCCGACGACAACACTGCCACAATCGTTCACATTTGTATAACGGTAACGGACATACAATTGATGTTTCCCTGCAGCAGCGGTCTGCAGCGTATAAGCAAACGATTGTTGCGCCACTCTGAAGTGCTGGTCCCCCGAAACACCTGCACTGCTGCCTCTATCCTCCAATTGATGGTCAACTTCAGGCTGTTGTTCACCGGCATACACCCGGTCAGCTATCAGGCTGTCCGGACGCGGACTTTCATCACCCTGCGGCGCAGGCGCTTTACGGTGATCTCCCTGGCCTGCATAAGGCCAGTAGAGCATATACCGGCTGTCATGTACCCGGTAAAACGGCACCAGTTTAAGCTGCCGGAAGGCTGGCCCGGAGATAAGGTTATTTGCAGTAAACTCCAGCGCCCGGCCTGTGCGCTGCAACCTGACAGGGCCGGGGCCTTCCAGTTCAAGTACAGGTGCATCCTGCAGCGGCCGCAGGGTGCCGCGGGCAATATGGCCCCAGCGGCTGGTATCCGCATGCAGCCCTGGCATATCGAGCGTATCTGTCGCAGCGGCGAGTACCACAGGTCCATACAAAAAGGATACCCAGTGACTACCGTCCGGCAGGCCTTCGGTACGTGCTTCCATAGGAAGATGGACTTTCAGTTCGTCCCCGTTTTTCCATGTGCGGCGGATAAACATATAACCCGATGCACTCATGGCCGGGATGACACGTTGTCCGTTAACAGTAACGGTCATACTGTCTTTTACCCATCCCGGCACCCGCACTGCCATCGTCATGAGCTGCGGCCTTTTTAAAGTCATCCTCAGCAAAGAGACGTCTTCCTCCGGGAACCGGGTTTCCTGAACCAGTGTCATCGATTTGCCTTCCCATTGTAATACCGAGGGGATAAACAGATTTACATAGAGCGAGTCATCCGAATGAGCATAAATCAGCGCCGTATATTTTGCATGATTTTCCAAACCGGTTCCCACGCAGCACCACATGGCATGTTGAGGGGTGGAATATACCCGGTAATGCAGGGGACGTATGGGAGTGAAATATACGAAGCCTCCGTTGGGATGCTGGGAGGAGAGGATATGATTATAAATCGTGCGCTCATAATAGTCCATAAACTTACGGTCAGGACTATGCAGAAAAAGCAGCCCGGTCAGTTTTAGCATATTGTAGCTGTTACAGGTTTCCGGACCCTCGGGGCTTTCCAACATAGCCCGGAAATTATCGGCAGCATGAAAATGTTCACGTACGCTGTTTCCTCCTATAGAAATGCTTCTGTGCGATACCACCGTGTTCCAGAAGAATGCCGAGGCATCTTCCAGTACGGTATCATGACCTGCCATCCCTGTCCGCATAAAGCCCACCACTTTGGGGATCTGAGTATTGGCATGCAATCCCGTAAGAGCATCGATATGCCTGCCGAGCGGTTCAAGCAGTTTGCGGTAGGTAAAACGCCTGGCCATATAAAGCCAGCTGGTATCGCCGGTTTGCTCCGCTACCGCAGCAAAAATTTCGTTCATTCCTCCAAATTCCGTTTGCAGCATCAGCTGCATCTGTTCATCGCCGAGGTTGGCTGTAACTTCCCTGCTCCAGCAGCAAAGCCGCAATAACATATCACGGGCCTGCGTGCTGGCAGTAAGCGTCCAGGCGTCCAACAGGCCGTTCATTGTTTTGTGCACGTTATACCAGGGCACCCATCTTTTCGTGACCGCATCGCCTTTGCCTTCCGCCAGCTCTTTCCAGACTTTTTTCCCATCCGGAATACCGCCGAGGTATCCATTACCGTTCTTCAGCTGACACTGTTCCAATTGGTCGAGCATATAATGTAGGCGGCGGAGAAAAACCTTGTTTCCGGTTGCGGCAAACATCTGCGAAAGCGCCGACAGGTAATGTCCGCCGATATGTCCATCCAGTCCCCCGCTTTCCCAGCTACCATAATTTTCCTTTTTTACAGGGATGCCAGCGTCCTTTTGAAAAGGAGCCAACAAACGGTCCGGGTCCAGGGACAGCATATATTTTTCATCTGTACGCCGGGCATCCAGGAAAGGTCCCGGCAACAGCCGGACCCGGCCCGGTGCAAACGCCTGTAATGCCCCTGGCCGGTGCTGTATAAAAATCCGTTGGGCGAACAAATACAGGTTACGGTCCCATTCAGTATTATCGTGTCCGTTAGTATCTACATTCCAGACGTGGGGCATGCCGATTTCGTCGAGGTATTGATGGGCTTTTTCACTTATCCTGAAAAGGCCATCTTTATTACCGCATCCTATCCAGAGCAGTTTCAACTTTTCCCGGGCAGCTTTCCTATCCGGAATAAATTCAACATCTGTATACATACCGCCAAACTTATTGGTGTTGGGCGCCGAAGAAAAGCCGCCTACATAGGCAAATGTTTCCAGGTGATACAAGCCTATATTTAACGACTGTCCGCCTCCCATTGACAACCCTGCCAACGCACGATGCTCACGGTCGATGATAGTGGAATAATGCGAATCGATATAAGGAATGATATCTTTCACTAAATCCTCTTCAAATGATTTTCCATAACCTTCAAATCCATCCGCCCTCCCCGATCGGCTGGACGACGCCGTATCCGTTACCGTCAACCGGGTATCGCAGTTGGGGAAAACCATTATCACCGGCTGCAATTTACCATCTGCAATAAGATTATCTACCACATTATCCGCCTGGCACCACTCCGTCCATTGCCGATAGTCGGCCCCAATACCGTGCAACAAATACAGCACAGGATATTTTCTGTCAGCAGCATAACCCGGCGGCGTATATACACTTAGTTCCCTGCGTTTGCCAAGCGTTTTTGACAGATATTGCACAACTGTCATTTTCCCGTGCGGTATATCATTACGCTGTACATTAAACCCCACGGGAGGATCAGGAAAAGTGGGTACAGTGTCCGCTTTAAATGCAGCTTTATCTGCCTGTGCCATGCACATATGACGGAGCGTCATAAATACGATCAAAATATACAAGCACCTGTTGTTCATGCTATTTTCTTATAACGTGGTTTTACAGTATTGTTTTTACGAAAATGTTGTCGGCACACAGACCCTCGCCATACGTGGAATTGAAGGGGCTTTCAGGCATCCTTTTTTCAGTCAGCCCCGCACCGATGACGACAAATAATAGTTGACAACCAAACTTACTCCGAAATATTTACCAAACATTTGGCTTAATAGGACTTTCTTTTATACAAAACCGACTATTTACTGTTTATTTTTATAGTAAAATCCTAACATTGGAAGAACGTCTATTAAATATTCCACATGATTAAAAGAGCACTAAAGCAAACATTCACACTATTGAACGTTGACCATGTAAAGCTTGACTCCGGGTGGAATTACAGCAATGTGATCAGTCCATATTTCAGGATATATTATATCGATGCAGGCGCGGGAGAAATATGGGATGCCTCGGCCAAAGTCAGGCTTGAGTCAGGCTTTCTGTATATCATACCCAGTTTCACCTTATGTAACCTGATATGCCCTGATTATCTCAGCCAATACTTCGTTCAGTTCTTTGAGGAATCATCGGATGGCATTTCGTTATTTGAAAATAACAGGGTTATTATGAAGGTAAAAGCGACTGAAATGGATATACTGAACTTCAGGCGGCTATTGGAGATAAATCCGGGGCGGGGCATTAATCGTTCTGACAACCCCAAAGTATACGAAAAAAATATTTTCTACAAAGAGTACCAGGAGCTGAATAACCGTCAAAGCCTGTCAACCTTCACGGAAACACATGGCATTCTCCTTCAGTTGGTTTCGCGGTTTCTGACACAGCAGACGTTTAAGCACAGGGATACAGGCCATGTGCCGGTTAAAATTTTAAATATCATCAGCTACATTCAGTTAAACCTGAACCGTGACTTATCAGTAACCCTTCTGGCAGAAAAAGCAAACCTGCATACGGATTATTTTTCGCGCCTTTTTCAGCGACACACCGGCGAAAGACCTGTCAAATATGTACATGAAAAAAGAATAGAGCGGGCTCAATACCTGATGCTGACAAGCCGGATGACCTTTACTGAAATTGCGGCACAAACAGGTTTTGATAATGTATTCTATTTCTCCAAAATCTTCAAAAAAATAACAGGAGTATCGCCGGGAGCATACAAAAAACAGATGAATACTATTGGATTTTAAATACAGACAGGAACAACCTTATCGACCGCCCCTGCCATGCTACAGATCCGACAGGCCGGCATGCTCGTGTGCGGGTAGGAGTTACCGTGTCTTCTTCCCCACCCGTATCTCACCTTTCCCTTTATTTAAATATATCTCGATTACCTCACCTTTCCCGTTTCTTCCAAAGGTAATCTCTCCCTCTTCTCCTTCCCTTTCCATTACCCAAAAATGGTCCTTTTCACGAGCTATCAACTCCAGTGTCCTTCTGGGAGAACGCCCCATCAGATGGCCATCTACCAGTAAGATATCTGCAAAATCGGTACTACTAAATTCATATCTCCCCGTATAAATTTTCAGCTCCTTCCTGCTAAGCCTGGCTGCCGGAACTGGCAAAACATATGGCTGTTGATAAACAATAGCAGAAATGCCTTTTGAAATAGCTGCCAGGTACGGATCATCAGAACGGTTGTTCAACAAAATAATAAAAAGGTCGTCTGAAGGTATGCGGACCATTTTAGCCCTGAAGCCAAACATGGCGCCACTATGTCCAACCACCTGCTTGTTGTATACAGAATCCATATCCCATCCGTAACCATACGTTCCTTTAAATGGCGTATAGGCGGCCTTTACCAATTCCTCCGTCACCACCAGCCCTTGTTGCCATCCCTGATGCCATTTATACAAATCTCCTACCGTGGAATACATCGCCCCCGCAGCAAAGAACTCTGAAGAATCTATAACGGGACATACCTTTTTTTCCAACACAGAAAAAACCGTATAGCCTTGCGACTTATTGGCACTTTTTAATCCCTTATAATCAAATCCGGTATTTTCCATTTTTAAGGGACTCAGTAACATTTCCCGGACTACCCTCTCATAATGCTGATGAGTCACCTTCTCAATAATATAACCTAGTAATACGTATCCGGAATTGCTGTACTTAAATCTTTCTCCCGGAGAAAACTCCAGCGGCTGCTGCTTCAGCTGCGCCAGCATATTCTCTTCATTCGTTGGGATAACGGATATCTTTTCAAAATCAGGACGGTGAGTATAATCTGGAATGCCGGAGGTATGTGTCAGCAGATTTTTAATACTAATGCTATCTCCCTTGGGAAAATCCGGGTAAAATTTACTGAGTTTATCTTCCAATCCCAGTTTTTTTTGTGCAATTAATTTTAAGATGACTGCCGCCGTGAATTCCTTTGTGATGGAACCAATCTGGAAAATGGTGTTGGCATTATTTAAGCTTTTATCTGCAAAGTCTTTCCAGCCATAGCCTTTTTCAAAAATTATTTTACCCCGGTAGGCAACCAGCGCAACACCATTGAACTTATTCAGATTAACATAAGCGGATATCAACGAGTCTATCTTCAACGGCACATTCTGCGCCTTCCCATATGGCAACAACATAAAACAAAACAGAAATGCGAATAATGTTTTCATGCTCATTAAATTTGAAGATGTCAGAATGAGTAATTTCTTTACTTTAACAAAAGTATCCGCTAACCCAACAACACAGCGATAATGTGACGAAATACCGGATTAATGTGATATTCGCCCGGAAATATCATGCAGAGACCTTTAAATCATACAATTGGTAACAGAATTTGGGGCAAAAAAACATCAAGGATTTCGTATCCTTACTTGGGAGTCACCATAGATGTTTTCGTATCTTAGTAAAAGTTGATAATCCTAAAGAGGGATTACCGCAAAGATAAGCAGTGGCCCTTTCTAAGTTAACACAATCATATACAATACATACCTAACGGCGGAGTAAGCTAAAATTTGCAATTAATTATATCCGAAATTATTTGCCGGCATTTCAGTTTATTACGCCAAATACAAGAGGATGAAATATACACAAATACAACCAGCTACGAAGTTGCGACCATACATACGATATTTCGGTTTACTGGAAAGTAGCGGCCGTTGTGATCAAATAAAGACATTTAAGATAATTGCAGACGCTAACCCTGGCCTTGTATTTCAGGAAACCACCTGTTTTACAAGTATTAATAATGAAAAGTTACCCCCACTTTATCTGCATGGTCTGACAAGTTCCAATTCGCAAAAAACAGTCAGCGATGGCTATTGTAACCTTATCGTATGTTTTCAGACCAATGCCATTAAATCAATTTTCGGAATTGATGCTAGTGAGTTAACTGATAGTTATTTTCATTTAAATGATGTTGTAAAAAATAACTTAACAGCACAGTTGCTGGAAGAGAGACGTTTAAATAAAAGAATAACTATTATCTCCGATTTCATCTCACAGTTGATTACAAAAAATAAGCATCGTGAAAATGTATACGCTTCCTATGCAGCAGCAAATTTGAATATAAACAATGACGATGGCTTATATAGAATTCAGACAGAACTTAACATTACAGAACGTTCGCTGCAAAGGATGTTTAAAACGAATATAGGCATACCTCCAAAGTTATACTTTCGTATTTGCCGCTTTCAGGCAGCGCTGGACCATATTCGTAGCCGGAAATTTACATCTTATACTAAAATAGCCCATCAGCATTCTTATGCGGATCAGGCACATTTTATCCGTGATTTTAAATCGTTTACCGGCACTACACCGAAATTGTTTTCGCAGCAGGCAAATGAACAAGTATTAAATTTTCCGGAATGGTTGTCTTAAAAATGTCGGGTTTGTTCAATTTTCTTTTTTTCCGTTAAGATAGTTTTGAGCCATCATTCAAAATCTTTCAAAATGGAAAATAATAAAATTACCGTTTTTGGTGCATCTGGCAATATCGGTTCATTGCTGATCCACCTGTTATCTAAAACCCAAATTGAAACAATAGCAGTAACCCGGAACTGCCATAATACTACTGATTTTCCCTTTGTACAATGGGTACTGGCAGATATGTCCCATAAGGAAAGTTTGTATGCGACAATGGAAAACAGTAAGGCTGTTTTTTTATTATCTGGAAATAGCCCCACAGTTGCAGAAGATCAAAAAAATGTGATTGATGTGGCAAAGGAAATGGGGATTAAGCATATTGTGAAGCTTTCTTCAGGTGCCGCCGACCTCAACTCCAGGCTTTATATACCACGTAGCCACGGACAGATCGAAAATTACTTAATCGCATCTGGAATCCATTATACGATCCTACGTCCCAATGGAATTATGCAGAATTGGTTAGGTGAAATAGCCGATGCTGTGCGTAAGGAACGGAAATTCTATGAAGCGACCGGTGATGGAAAGAGAGCACATGTGGATAGGAGGGATATTTCAGATGTGGCTTTTAAATGTCTGACAGTACCCGAAACTCACTTTGATAAAATATATCTCCTTACCAGCGATAAGGCAGTCAACTATTATGATGTTGCAACGGCCATCAGCAATGTTATTCATGAAAAAGTGATCTACTGTCCTATTTCTTTTGAACAGGCAAAGCAGGATATGGAAGAAAAGAACATGCCGGCCGCATTAATCGAAACTTTTCTGGCTTACGACTCTGAACAGCGTAATGGAGAAACTGAAATTGTTACAGACTGTGTAAGGACAATACTGGGTTGTCCACCACGAACCTTAGAAGTTTTTATAGCAGATCATGCAACATACTTCAAATAACAGATTTATCCTCAAATCTGCACAAATATTTTACACCTTCGCTGCAGCGACTTCCAACGGAACTAAAAAGGGCAGGCTTTCAGTTTCGAAAGCTTGTCCTAAGTGGTGATACCGCTTATCTTTAGTAAATGTTGATTAGTCTGTATAAAGTACGGAAAGAAATCGGGGTTATACAAAAGGAACTCAACTAAAAAACAAAACCCCGCGACTAGCGCGAGGTTTGTAAGTTGTCTGTGATCCCGCTGGGATTACAGAAGTAAGGAAAACCCTTACACAACTTTATTTATCCTTACGTTTATTCGCTGATTTTCAACATTTTATAACACCATCCGATTTTTTAAAGACCTACCTTTATAACGGTTAACAGCATTGAACTCGACTAAAAACTCGACTAAAATTTTTTGAGTATGCTGTTACCAATCAAACTTATCTGCCCAAAGGGCAAAGTGCGCAAAGATAGTACCTGTATTGTATTTATCCAATACTGCGGGGCTAAAACCGTCCTCCTGAACACGGAAATCGCCATTCCTCCTAAATACTGGAACCGGAAGTTCCACCGTATTACCTCCGACCTTCCCGCCACATACGGAACCGCTGACGCCCTAAACGGCCAGCTGGCGGCACTGCTACGGAAAGCAAACGACATTATTACCCATGCAGTGAAAAAGAAAGTACCGGATATACCCACCTTTGTAAAAAAGACCTTCCACCCTGCCTTCGACACGGCCACACTGGAAGAAAAGGCCCAACAGGCGGCAGCCCTCGACCCCAAAACTAACCTTGACCTGATTTTCCAGATAGAGGATTATATCAAATGCAAGCGGGATAAGGTTTCGGCAGGTATGCTGAACGTGTATAAGAACATGAAAGACCATATGGCAGCCTTTCAGGAACACCGGGGAGCCGCTATAACATTTGATTCCTTTGATTTCAACCTCTATGAAAGCCTTGTCGGCTACCTGACCTACGATTACGTACAGCGCCGCAGGTCGGAGGTAATAGACGGTAAAAAGGAACAGATAATAGGGCTAAAAACTTCCACCGTAGGCAAAACCATTAAACAGCTTCGTATATTCCTGCGAGATAGGATGCGCCGTAAAATCATCGCCCCTATTGATTTATCCGACTTTAAAATACTGGACGAGGACGCCGATGCGGTATACCTGTCTTGGCCCGAAATTACCCGGATTTATCAGGCAGACCTATCCGAAAGGCCCCATCTGACAAAGTACCGGGACTTGTTTGTGCTTGGCTGCCTGACGGGGCTAAGGTTTTCCGATTTTTCGTCTATTCAGCCGGAAGACGTGCGGAAAGGGTCATTATATAAGAAGCAGGAAAAATCTGACCATTGGGTTGTTGTGCCGTTGAGGGACGCGGCGGAGGAAATATTGCTTAAACGCTTTGACCGTCAGATTCCCGTAGTCAGTAACCCCGAATTTAACCGCCATATAAAAGAAGTGGCACAACTGGCGGGCATTTGCGAGTTAATAAAATTCTCCCATAAAAAGGGAAATAAAGATATAGTACAGGTAAAACCCAAACATGAGTGGATAACCTCACACACCTGCCGCCGCTCCTTCTGTACCAATGAGTTTTTGGCAGGAACACCCGTAGAGCTAATAATGAAGATCAGCGGCCATAAAAGCCTACGCGATTTTTACCGGTACATCAGGATTACGCCAGAGGAAGCAGGCCGAAAGATCAGGGAAATATGGGAAAAACGGGGCGATATGGGTATCACTGCTACAACTTTGGTAAATGTAGGATAGCTGCTAACAAAAAAGGTGTTGTTTCAAATTTATTGAAACAACACCTTTTATAGACTCAACAACCTCACTCAATCTTCAACGAGATAACAAGACTTTCCACTTCCTGTACCAAGTTTTTGCTGACTAATGCAGCGATTTGGCAAGCTTTATCCTTTTCCGCGCCACTTAAAGGCAAAATGCGGATACGTCCATTTCTTTGATGCACTTCCCGCATCTTACGATAAAATGTCGGTTCACTAAAATTACATTCACGACACATATGCGCCCTGAACATTGCACTCGCATTAAAAAACGCACTGTACAAAATTCTGAGAGGATTAGGCTCTAATTCGGATTCATTCACATAAACATATTTCATAATGTGTTATTTAGAAAGTTAAATCAATTAACCTCAGACGAATAAAAAAATCTTTGAAATAGCTTAAACTGATTTTACGCGATAGGCCGTCAAACAGACATTCCTCCTGTTTAAAGAGGATTTCTGCGTATCCATCGAAGAATTGCTCTAGGTCATCAACATCAACCTCCGATTGGTATTCTTCCATATTAACCAAATGTTCCTCCAATTCACGACACAGCAAACCGGTGAGGCGCGTCATGTTATCCCGCATTAGGGCTTCTTTTATAGAGAAGGCCGCGTTAATTGTGTTCACGAAGAACCTACAAAATAGTATGGCCTGATTCCTCTGGCGCATATCCCAACTGTCAGCCTCTGAACTGGACAAAACAATGCTAAATAGCTCCCAGCAGTACTCAGTCAGGCTTTGTTTTGTGGTGTAAAGGGTAATTTTCTCTAAATCAGATAACAGATCAGCCATTGTGATAGATTTAATACAAATCATGACAAAAACGTCTTTCTCAAACACTAATGCAAGATCAAATACAATAAAATCATAATCAATTCGTTATAAGCATATTTTATGGGAATAATCAAGTATTTTAGGGGGTAAATTATCCTGGATAAAGGCATATTTTAGCAGTAAAAAAATCTTATATTTGTTTCATGAGCATTACTACTATGAATAAAAGCATCCATGAAGGCCGGAATATCAAACGATTCCGGGAAATGTTGAATATAACCCAAGAGGCAATGGCGGCTGATCTAGGCGATGATTGGACGCAAAAGAAGATTTCCTTGCTTGAGGGGAAAGAGAAAGTAGAATCTGATATTTTAGATCAGGTGGCGAAGGTTTTAAAAGTATCCCCCGAAGCGATTAAGAATTTTAGTGAAGAAGCAGCAGTAAACATTATCTCAAATACGTTTTCGGATGAATCTGTCGCATACGCACAATACTATAAATGCACCATCAACCCTTTTGAAAAATGGGTTGATGCTATGGAGAAGAACGAGCAGCTTTATAAAGAGCTATTGAAAAGTGAGCGGGAAAAAATAGAAATGCTGGAGAAATTGCTGAATGATAAGAAGGGCGGGAAATAAGATAGTTAAAACCACACATACAAAAGCCACTGTTTTTACACAGTGGCTTTTCTGTTTTCTATCAGACGGTGAAATATCGGCAATTACACGATCACACTATTGTTTGAAACCCCCGCCGGGAGGGGGCATGGGGGGAGGGGTGGCGTTAGCCCCTCCCCCGAAAAAACAGATTTACCGATTTCTCTTCGCTCTATTCCTTAACTGGCCTGCTTCTTCCTCTTTTTCCCGTGCTTCATGTAGCATAACTGCTATACGCTGTCTTTCTTCTTCCCAGTTCAGAACGCTATCCCGGAAGGCTTGCGGCTGCGCTTGATACAAGCTATCTATCGTAGACAGAAATGGGTGCAGCTGTTTGCCGCCCTGTAGCTGCATGTAACGATATTTTATATCTCCTGCCCTATAAGCCTGTAAAATGGAGCGTGTGTTGAATAACCATACAGCCCCTAAGACAAGCAACAGGAACAGGCAAGCGGAGACAATCACCCCCGCCCTTACGTGATGATGATGCTTTATTTCTTGTATGGGCGGACGTTTCAGCAGATCATTATTTATTTCAAGATTTTGCGATAGCGTATAAACCGCCGCTGTAGGAAATTTCAGGCGCTCCGGCATTCCTGCTACATCTGCTCTTATCTGCTCTAAAGAAGCACTGACATTCTTTAACTGTTCTGTATAGTCCGGCATTTGCGGCGCCGCACTATTTATTTGCCGGATACCTTCATCAACTTTATTTAACTTGTCTACAATTGTCTGCAATAACAACTCATTCATAACTCATAGTTTAATTCATTCTTAAATAGATTTACTATTACAGGCGCAAACCACGTTTTTTTACTTGCTGCTGTTCTTGTGTAATCTGCTGCTGCATTATCTTTTGTAAGCCTGATACGGAATATTTCCGGTCAATGCTGCTGCCTTTAAAGGCATACAATCCTTTTTTAAAACTAATGCCCTGTAATTGCTGTGTATTCCCTTTGTGCTTATATTGTACGTCTATCCCTTTTTTTACCAGCTCTTTTTCCAATGCTGGCAAGGTTTTACAGCCGGGCAATACAGTTTCAATAGCCTGAAAAATCTCATAACGGGCTGTTTCTTCATGATTAAGGGCTTGCAGGTTGGTGAGGGCTATTTTCTTTTCGATGGCAGGAATAAGCTGATACTTTTGCGTAAGCTGTTGCGCGGCCTTCTTACCGCGTAATCCTATCCAGTTATCACGGATTGCCTTTCCACGGTTGTTGACCAAATTAGCGATAATATGCAGGTGCAAATGATCGGTATCGGTATGCTTTGTTATCACATACTGGGTATTAGTGATACCTAGCTTTTCGAGGTATTCCCGCCCAATCTGCGCCATTGCTTCATTCGTCAACTGTTCACCAGGATAAAAGCTAAGGATGCCATGAAAAACAGCCTTTCGCTTGTCTGGTAACTGTTGCCGGCTCATTTCAAAATCATTGCCCATATGCCGGTAGCTGTAATCTCTCACCCCTTCTGCCTCCAGTATTTCCGCCCTCTGTTCATCTGCGCAAACATAACGACAGCAGCCATAAAAAGATTTACCGGTAATTACTTTACTTATCACGTCTTAACCAGTTTAATAGGTTATCAATCTGGCTACGGTAACTTTCAAAAAGTAGCATGGCATTTAACATGCCCTCTTTGTGGGCTTGTTTCGATACCTGATTGATATTATTTGCCATCCCTATTAATTGTTTGATATATGCCCGTTCCTCGTCGTTTAAACGGGCTATAACACCTCCAAACAATGCCATCTGACGGATATAGCCAGTGTAGCGCAAACCTGCTTTAATGGCCTTTTCTTTGACGATAAAATACTCGGCTCTGGTAAACCGTATACCCGTACGAATTTCTTTCTTTACGGCTTTAGGCGGCCTGCCGCCTTTACCTTTCTTCTTTTCCTGCGTCTGTTCCATAACTACTACGTTTTAATCTTTGAGGGCTGGCAGCTTTGCTGCCCTGTCCGATCTTCCCGTACCGGCGGCATTGCCGCCGGTACTTTCTCCGCAGACGGGTAGCGAAGCTGCCCGTCATCCTCCGCTACAATCTCCGCTGCATTATCCCCCTTGCGACCAACGGGAGCGAGGGGGCGAGCGGTTTTTGCGCAGCAAAAACACCGCTCGCTAACGGAGCGAAGCCCGTTCCGAATCCGCGAACGGGATGCCGAAGGCGGCCCGTTCAATCTTCGCGGGTGGGGCCTGCGTAAAGCAGCCCCACCCGATCTCCGCGTACAGGTGGCAACGCCGCCTGTACCTTCTCCGGGAACGGGGTGCCAAAGGCGGCCCGTTCGATCTTCGCGGGCGGGGCCTGCGTAGAGCAGCCCCGCCGGATCTCCGCGACAGGTAGCATCGCTGCCTGTCATTCTTTCGACTGTTCTCCCGGCTGTAACAATTGCTGTATATCGTTCCAAAGAAAATAGACCCTCGACCGGATTTTGTACGGCTTCAGTTTGCCGTGCTTTATCCAGTCGTAAATAGTAGGCTTAGTAACCTGAAATAGCTGACAGACCTCACCGATTTTATAGAGGGGCTTATAGGTGAGGCCGGGGGTATCATATGCCGGGATACGCACCGGCTGCCTGTCCAGTTGGCTGACTTCTTCCCGCACCAATACACGCAGTATTTGCCAAAACTGTTCCGGCTCAATCGGGAACAGTATTGGCGCTGCCGTCTGCACACTTCTTTCTCTCTTTTCCATATTATACCGATTTATACGGCAAATATGGTTGCTAAGGAAAAAGAAAACAGGCTAAGTATACTTGTTTGGCGAAAATAGGAAGGGTTTGTCGTATGTTTTGAATGATATTAGGGCCTTTGAAATTTTTGCTCTAGGTACTTTAGCTCTCGGATGCCTTCGTCAAACCGCATTTCTTCCAAGATGGCATAGGCTTCTTCAAAACTTTTGCCCACCTCTACACGATGACGATATTCTAATTTATCTCGTTTCTCACTCTTAAAGGCAAACTCCAGGGCTTTTTTGATACCATCAGGGCTTGAGCCGAAAATTTTGTGTAACAGATTGGCGCATTTATCGGAAGCTGTCAGGTAGTTGGCATTGCTGGCTTTGTCAAATGCGTAGAAAAACAGCACAAGCGCCCTGTTAGTTAGCTGGTCTTGTTTACACTTTTCCAGCCATGCGCGCTCACGGCCTTCATAGGCTGCTATTACTGTTTCTAGCTTCGGCAGAAAATCACAGATAAATATGGGCCGATAAAGAATGAAATACAACGGCAGATATGCGGTTATTCCCAGCGTCACGCTGACAAGCATATACATACCATTCAATTGACCATTGTGAAACCAAACAGCGATGATAGCCACTACAACCAATAGCAAATAATGCCAAAGCGCATTATTCCAATACTCATCAATCAACCGATGGCGCGTTGCCTCTGCCGGCCAACTGGCGTAAATATCGCGCTGCCATTCATGAATTTTACGAAAGCGAGAATAAATGTAGCTGTAATTAACGGGAAGGTCAAAGGTGAAAAAGGATTTCAACTGCTTCATGTTCAAACTTCTCATACCTTATGATTTTTAGGTAAAACAATATTTAATAAATATACGATATTGGGGGGTGCAATTCCAAATAATTGGCTTCATTCAGTAAACATTTTTAATATATAAAATATATAACTACCCAATAGTCATCCAAGCTCGATTTATGGATTTAATAATGCTGTGATCTATGAAAATATTTAATAAGAAAGTTACTCTCAAGAACATTAATGATAATCTAGCCTTAATTGTCCTTGTGCCAACTCTACTTGGCGGTTTGTGGCAAGTAATTGAATTAGCCAATATTGGAACTGGGTACATTCGTTTTTTCTCTGTTTCACAACTTGTACCCGATGGTATTCTAATATTATTTATCATTATTGCCATGTTGCTTACGAGCTTCATTGTCTTAAGATTATATTTTCCAGACAGTGGAATAAGAACAAATAGTGCATCTAATTCCTCAGAAAGCATTTCTCAAGATGAGAGCCCAAATGAGCAACAATCTTTATCTGTTAATGAAGCAATCAGCAATACTAATATTGAGAACGAATTAAGCCATGATGGCAGTATTTGGCCAGCGATTGGCGTAATTGTTTCTCATGCAGCAATATTTGCATTCTTAATATGTGGCGCTTTGTGCATTCGTCCCTCATTAATGAGTAATGCACCATTATCACTAGCGTACTTCAGCTTTGCACCCGCTTATGCAATTATGCTTTTTGCCAATTTACGAATCGTAGTTGTCGAGATTGCCAAGCTATGCAATTTCAAAATAGAGATTGCGAAAATAATTGACCCCTTGGGGCCATTTTTAGTTATAATTCTAATTGTAATTATGTTGATATTACCTATTGTATTTCACAAATCGTATATGCTACCAGAGGGTTTAAGAAATATTAGGCAGATTCAAAATAAATTAAGACAAGATCAGAAGACAGATAATATTTCGATAAAGTATTTTAATGACAAATATCTATTTATTGAAACCGGTGATGCCAGTGGAAAAAAGGAGATAGTGGTGTATCAGTTTGACAAATTAATCAATTTTCAAGATAATAACTAGCTGCATCAATAAAAGATCTGAAACTAGTATATTTCCTCAAATCCAGGTTGATTTGGATTTGGGGGGAAGGCTACAATGATTCCCTCCGTTTATAGGGCATAATAATGTCAATTTTAATTGATTTCTTTATTTTTCTCTACCTTGAAGCAACTGCGCAAAAAGACTGCGCAGATACAACTTTATCTTTGCACACGAGACCAATCAGGCAACCGAATAAAGTCATTGACAATTAAGTAGCTTAAAATGAACAAGTTAACACCTGAACAAATCATCAACTTACATTTATTTGGCGTACGACCAATAGGCAATCAAGAATATTTCTCAGCTTTAATTGCCGGGATTCGCGATGCGCGAAAATTTACAGGAAGAAATATAGAAACAGGGCAGATTGAGATTTATGACAATAATGTTAATGGATGTTGGCTTGGAGCAATTGGGTACCTAATCTTGCTTGATCAGATTGGAAAGTGTTTTAAGCCTTCGACGATCTCTATTAATTTTCAATCTAAAACAGCTAGTATTGTAAGAACACTCCAATATTTTTCTGACTTGCAAGATAGTGAAAGATATTGCATATATGCCTTAAGATGTGCCTTGGCTCATGATTATGGCTTGTATAATATTAATGGAAGAGAACCCGCATTAACCCATCATTTTCTCTTGCGGGCCAATTCAACCACTCCATTAATCGAACTGCCGAAAGACCAATGGGATGGAAAGATTTCAACGAGAAACCCAGAGAATTGTACCACTGTAAATCTACTCGCGCTTGGTGACCTAGTAGAAAATATATTTGAATCTTTAAAAACAATGGCATCCCAAAATCAATTGGAGATTATTCTACAAGGGGGAACTGAAGAACTATCTTCAAGATATGGTTTCGTAAAAGATCGTTAATAATTACCATATGCTTTACTGAAGAAAATCAAGTACATCGAAATAATATACACACAACAAATAATTTTCAATACAAATAAAGATGGAATTCATAACTGAAAATGGGACAGAATACATTTTAGTATCCAAACAAACCCATGTGGAAGAAATAGTTAATCGAATTACCAAACAGGAACCATTTGCTGACCAATTTAAATTTTCCGACCGAGAGCTTTTCATTGCTCTGCTTGAATCAGTAGGCATTAACAATGAAGACTTTACAAGCAAATACTTTTATTATGATTCAATACGAAAATTGCACATATCAGAAAGTGAGTTCGGATATGTGTGGGTCAGCTCTATCGGCTTAGTTGCAAATAAGAAAAGAGCTCAAAGTCGCACCGTAAACGCATGCCGAAACCAATATACAGTGATTTCATTATTATTTGAGAAAGCGATTGAAGTCGTTCAAGATGAAAGGGTGTATGACATCGACTCTCATAGCTTTGGCCGCCTTATCAGTTTATCATCTGCTATATATCACAACCTGATTTTTTATATCGAAGTCTTTTGCAAGGCATATCTTGATTTAACTGGAACTCAGCCTCAACATACTCATAAGTTATCAGCGATATATCAGAAAACTATTGAAGTTATGACTAGTAACAACCACAATAATTCGCTTTTCCAAGTATTAGTACTTGACCCGCTTTATAAATTTGTGGAACACTTAGGCAAAATTCCCGGCGATTTCAAAGAACAATATATCAAATATGATGATAATCCCCAAGACGACACTGTAATTGTGTTCGACTTATCAGGTTTAATTGAAATGAAACATATACTTGAATTATCCATTGATTTTATCGATGACTATTTTTACGAAGGTGTCAACACACATTATCTAGAATCAAACTTCTTTCAAAGGATGTTGGATAAAGCGGATACGGAAGAAAAAAAGAAAAGGATTCATGATTTGTATCCTCATTTGTCCAGCAAAAAAGATAACATCGATAACAGTGCTCAAATTCACTAATCGTAGTACCATCTTTTCCTTCAGAAATGGTTTTCGATACCTTAATTATATGTTGGCAGTAATGAAATGTATAAATCTCAATACCTATATTTGCACCATAGTAAAAGCTGATTAACCTGTATAAAGTACGGGAAAGAAATCGGGGTTATACAAAAGGAACTCGACTAAACGCTCAACTAAAAAAGCAAAACCTGCGACCAGCGCAGGTTTTAAAGTTTGCTTGTGATCCCGCTGGGACTCGAACCCAGGGCCCATACATTAAAAGTGTATTGCTCTACCAACTGAGCTACGGAATCATTCGCTGTTGAAGCGGGTGCAAAAATAGGAATAATTTATTTTTAAACAAGTTTTTACAAAAAAATTTCCGCCGTTCTTCTATAAACCCGCCAGCAAAGCACCTTACAGCGGAATAAACCTATCATGTCGCCGGCACAAATCTGTACCGCTCCTATAATAAAATGCTGTTACTATGAACTTCTCGCCTATTTTTGCAATGCTAAAATATACCCATGAAAACTTTCTTTCAGAACAAGACAGTCGTTATTACCGGCGGATCGTCGGGCATTGGTAAGGCCATGGTAGCAGAGATGTTGCAACACGGCGCTAACGTAGCCGTATGCGGCCGTAAGCTGCCGGCGCTGGAAGCACTGCGCAATGAGCTGAATAATCCTATGGGACTGTTCATCTATACAGCGGATGTGAGTAAAGAAGACGACTGCAAAGCATTCATCGACGCGGTGAATGCAAAGTTTGGCCGTATCGATGTACTGATCAACAACGCAGGTATTTCCATGCGGGCGCTGTTCCGTGATCTGGACCTGGGGGTGTTGAAGTCGCTGATGGATATTAATTTCTGGGGAACTGTTTATTGCACCAAGTACGCGCTTCCGGCTATCCTGGCATCGAAGGGCACTATTGTAGGGGTATCTTCTATTGCAGGCTACCGCGGACTGCCCGGACGCACCGGCTATTCCGCATCCAAGTTCGCTATGCAGGGTTTCCTCGAAGCACTGCGTACTGAAAATCTGCATACAGGCGTCAACGTGATGTGGGTATGCCCCGGGTTCACGTCATCGAATATACGGAATACAGCACTTAACCCACAGGGACAGGCACAAAGTGAAACACCGCTGGACGAGTCCAAACTGATGAGCGCTGAAGCTGTGGCAACAGCCGTGGCAAAGGCCATCGCCAAACGCAAACGTACGCTGGTACTGACCGGACAGGGCAAACTAACGGTTCTGCTCAGCAAGCTGATACCCGGCGTATTGGACAAACTCGTCTATAACCACTTTAAGAAAGAACCCAATTCCCCTTTACAGTAAAATCAAATTTTCTGCTTAAAATACGGAGCCATCGGTATTTTTACCTTTATTTGCAATGAGATTGCATTTAAAACCCCATGGCATCTTTTTTGGAAGGAAAGCGGACATTTAAATATGCCATTCAGATGTGATACCGGTAACTGTTAGCAAGGAAGGGCGTTGAAATGTGAATTTAGAGCGGAATTAGAATTTCTGGCATGTCCATTATAACATTAACATCAGACATAGGGATGCAGGATTACCTGGTAGGTGCCATCAAAGGGCAGCTCTGGCATTACTGCCCGGAATGTCATGTTACGGACATTACCCATCATATCAGCCCGTTCAATCTCCCGCAAGCCACCTATATCTGTAAAAGCGCTTTCGCCTGGTTTCCCCTGGGCACTTTTCACTTTGTACTGATCAACTTGTTCGACCGCCGCCCGGACCACGTCCTGGTAGCGGAACATAATGGCCAGTATATCGGCTGCGCAGATAATGGCCTGATCACCATGATCGCCGGAGGCATGCCCGAAAAGGTGGTGAAAATACCCCTGCCGGCCAATGCCCCCAGAACAACCTTCTCCATGATTCAGGCGCTGGCCATGGCCGCCCGTGAACTAAGCAGAGGCAAAGCCCTCGGCGAAATCGCCCCCATGACGCAGCAAATACAGGTGAAACACAACCTGCAACCTCTCGTCGGCGACGATTTCATCGAAGGCCAGATCATTCATATCGATAGCTTCGAAAACGTAGTGGTCAATATCACCCGCGACCAGTTCAATGCCCAGTGCAAAAACCGCCGCTTTCAGATATTCTTCCGCCGCAATGAAGTCATCAACCAAATCAGTGAAACCTACGCTGATGTGCCTGAAGGCCAGAAACTGGCCATCTTCAACGCAGCCGGTTACCTCGAAATAGCCATCAATAAAGGAAATGCCGCCGGCCTGTTCGGTCTCCAGGGCTTCCGCAGAGACCAACTCACCCAGCCCACCGGCTTCCAGCAACTTTCATTCTACCAAACTGTCAGAATAATCTTTCAATGATCAACAGACTCGTTAAAATGGAGTTTGCCCCCGATAAGGTAAACTCCTTCCGGGAACTGTTTTCCCGTCAACAACTACTCATCCGGCAATTCCCCGGATGCCTCCACCTGGAATTATGGGAACATCCCGCCTCCGGCAACACCTTCTTTACCTTCAGCAAATGGGAGTCCGAAACCGCCCTCGAAAACTACCGGCAGTCTGACCTGTTCCGGGAAACCTGGGCCGCTACCAAAGTGCTGTTTAACGCAAAACCGGCAGCATGGACCGTTACAGAGGCTTTTAAAGCCTGAACGCCCGCCAGGCACACCGGGGATTCTAACGCAGTTTTAATCCCCCGGAAAACAGCTACTATTCAAGCTGATAGATAACAATCAAAAAGATATTTACAAAAAGTTAAAACTGTTCGGCAGATTAGCATAATTTGCTACTTTTTATATTTTTGTCGGACCTTAAAACAACCTTATGAATTTTAAAAGGACCAACAACATAGTTGGCTGGGTGATTTGCATCATTGCCTGCTCTGTTTACATTATGACTATGGAGGCCACGGGCAGCTTGTGGGACTGCGGCGAGTTTATTTCCAGTGCTTACAAAGTACAGATCCCCCACCCTCCCGGAGCACCGCTGTTCGTATTGCTCGGAAGACTCTTCAGCATGTTCCTGAAACCCTCACAGGCAGCCCTCGGCGTAAATACCATGACTGCCCTGGCCAGCGGTTTCACCATCCTGTTCCTCTTCTGGACAATCACGCACTTTGCCCGTCGTCTGATGGTAAAAGCAGGGGAAGAAATCTCCCGTGAGAAAATGATCGCAATCATGGGCGCCGGTATCGTTGGCTCCCTCGCCTATACCTTTTCTGATTCATTCTGGTTCTCCGCTGTGGAAGGGGAAGTATATGGTATGTCCTCCTTCTTCACCGCCATCGTTTTCTGGGCCATCCTCAAATGGGAACATGAAGCCGATGAACCCTATGCCGACAGATGGATCGTGTTGATCGCTTACCTCCTGGGCCTCTCCATCGGGGTACACCTGCTCAACCTCCTCACCATCCCGGCTATCGTGATGGTCTACTACTTCAGACGCTTCAAACCTACCGGATGGGGCACCTTCTGGGCCTTCCTCATCGGCTGCGCCGTTACCGGTATGATCCAAAAATACCTGATCCAGGATACCGTAAAAGCCTCCGGTTATATGGACGTTATCTTCGTCAATAACCTCGGTATGGGCTTCTTCTCCGGCTTCGCCTTCTACTTTATTGCCCTTACCGCAGTACTGCTCATCGGCTACCGGAAACCTAAATTCGCGCTGTACGCTCCCCTGATCGTCATCGCATCTGTGATCCTGGTTCCCGCTTACAACGATACCAGCGGCGGCGTAGTATTCTTTAAAGTACTGCTGGCGGCTTTCTTCCTGCTCATCCCTACCCTGCTGAAGACGTTCAGCATCAAACTGGATGCAGGTAAACTGCAGCATTTCAGCCGCCTGACCATCCTGTTCATTCTCTTTACGCTCCTCGGTTACTCTACCTACATCACCACCATGGTCCGCTCTACGGCCAACCCATCTGTGGATATGTACAACGTAGACAACCCGATCTCCCTCGTGGGTTACCTCGGCCGTGAACAATACGGCGACTTCCCGCTGATCTACGGCCAGGTGTTCACTGCACGCCCCGAACGTTACGATGAAGGCGGCAACATCTACGCCCGCGGTAATAAAAAATACATGGTGGCCGGCAAAAAAATGGAGCCGAAATACGCCTCCGATGATATGATGCTGTTCCCCCGCGTATGGGACGCCAGCAACGACCAGGGCCACGCAGACTTCTACCGCTCCTGGCTCGGACTGGAAGCAAACGAAAAACCTTCTTTCGGCGATAACATCAAGTTCTTCGTACAATACCAAATGAACTTCATGTACTTCCGCTACTTTATGTGGAACTTCGTCGGTAAACAAAACGATACCCAAGGCTACGGCAACGTACGCGATGGTAACTGGATCTCCGGTATCCCCTTCATCGATAACCTGATCTACGGCGACCAAAGCATGATGCCGGACAGCCTCAAGGAAAACAAAGGCCACAACACCCTGTTCTTCCTGCCTTTCATACTCGGTATCATCGGCTTCTTCTTCCAGTACAACCACCATCGTAAAGATACCCTCGTTGTATCCCTCCTGTTCTTCTTTACAGGCATTGCGATCGTATTATACCTTAACCAGGCCGGTAACCAGCCACGTGAACGTGACTACGCCTATGTAGGCTCCTTCTACGCTTTCGCTATCTGGATAGGCCTCGGCGTACTCTCTGTATACAACTTCCTGAACAAAAAAATGAAGAGCGCGATGACACCTGCCCTCGCTACCGGATTGTGCCTCCTGGCCGTACCGGTGCTGATGGCCGCCCAGGAATGGGACGATCACGACCGCTCTACCAAATACATTGCCCGCGATATCGCAAAAGATTACCTGGAATCCTGCCAGCCTAACGCTATACTCTTTACAGTAGGTGATAACGATACCTACCCGCTCTGGTACGCCCAGGAAGTGGAAGGCATCCGCCCGGATATCCGCGTGATCAACCTCAGCCTCCTCGGGGTGGATTGGTACATCGATCAGCAACGCAGAATGGTGAACCAAAGCCAGGCTGTGCCCATGAGCTGGACACCTGATAAATACCAGGGCGAAACCCGCAACTACATCCGCTTCTACGATCCGGGAAATATTCCGGCTGATAAATACTTCAACCTGAAAGACATCATGGACTTCATGGGAAGCGATGATGACCATAACAAAATAAACACCCAGGACGGTGGCTCCGAAAACTTCCTGCCTACCCGCCAGCTGTTTATCCCGGTTAACAAGGAAGAAGTGCTGAAATACGGCGTTGTAGGCGCGAAAGATGCAGATAAAATCCTGCCACAGGTGCCTATCAAAATCGCGAAAAGCTACCTGCTCAAAAACGATCTGGCTGTTTACGATATCATCGCTACCAACAACTGGAAACGTCCGATCTACTTCACCAGCCCGACTGACCTCGGTCTGAACGATTACCTGCAAACAGACGGCCTGGCTTACCACCTGGTTCCCATGCCTAAACCAACTGCTGCAGATCCGTTAGGCATGGATATCAATGCCAACGTAGGCGTAATGTACGATAACCTGATGCACAAGTTCTCCTTCGGCGGCGCCCAAACACCTGGCACCTACTTCGATGAACCGAACCGCAAAATGCTGCTGTACCTGCGCCAATCCTTTACCCGTCTGAGCGTAGCCATGACACAGGGCGGTGCTTCCAAAGACAGCGCTATCTCCGTGCTCACTTACATGGACAAAAACGTGAAGGAAGTAAACTTCCCTTACGCGATGACTACTCCGGGTAACATGCACAACTACACGTCGCTGCAAACGGTATACGCACACTATATTGCCGGCGATACCAAACGTGGGGAAGAAGTGGCTAACCAGATCATCAAAGACTGTCAGCAACAGCTCCGCTACTACCAATCCCTGCCTGCCAGCAGAATGACGGCCGACCTGCAACGCGATGGTCAGGCTGCTCAACAGTTCATCGACTGGCTGGAACGCATGAAGGTAGATTTCGGTCCTGGTGGCCAGCACGCCCGCGAAGGCCTGCAAAACATGAACACCACGGGAGATTCCAACGCTGCCCCTAAAGCAGCACCGGATACTGCCAAAAAATAACTAAATACCAAAATAAATTTGGGGGCCTTTGGTCACCGGAAATAGAATCCGGACCAAAGGCCCCCAATTTATTTTAATAGCTAAATGATTACAGATTGCTCACCATTTGTTTCCAGAAAGCAGCGCTTTCTTTTACTTCCGGTACGTTGGTATCCCAGTTGTACTCATATTCTGCAGAGAAAAGCCCTTTAAACTTCTGTGCTTTTAACGTTTCCAGTACCTTCGGAATCTGACAAACACCGTTGCCCCAGATAACATCATGTCCTTTTTCTGATTTTTCATTCAGGTCTTTGAAGTGCAGGCTTACAATATGGCCATTCAGTTTTTTCAGGCACTCAACCGGATCGAGACCGGAACGTACCCAGTGACCGATATCTGCGCAGGCGCCCATCAGTTTGCTTCTGCCTTCGATGGCTTTCAGCACGGCTTCAGGACTCCAGTATGGACTTGGTTTCGGGTGATCGTGGATCGCCAGTTTAATGTTATAACGATCGCACAGGGAAGAAATAAGGTCCAGATATTCCGGCTGAGGTTCGCTGGTAATGCTCTGAATGCCCATTCTGTTGGCGAAATCGAACAGCATGCGCCATTCTGCCTCAGAATTCGGTACTACCACGCCAAAAGCCATCAGCACCTTGTGTTTCTTCTTAAACAGTTCTTTTACCTTTTCCTGTTTGTCGGGGGACATATGATAGTCCATTTTGCCTTCAATCCCACCGCCAATCGTCTGGCCCGGGAATGCTTCCACATACTGGATACCGCAGCTGTCCATTTTATCCAGCGCCTCTGCCAGCGTAAAATGGTTGAATGTCCATGCCTGGGCACCCAGTTTCCAGCCCAATGCATCCGCCCTGGCCTGGCCCTTGGCTGATTGTGTAAACAATGCCACCGCTAAACCTCCTGCCAGCAGCCATGCATTTCTCAGTTTTTTCATATTGTTATTTTTTTGATGATTGAAAGTAATAGGTTTCAACGGAAAATACAAGACTTTGCGTCACTTCTCGCAGAGAGCGCAAAGATTTTTGTTTGAATTAAGAACGCAAAGCAGGCGGAGATTATGTTTTGCTGTATCACGCAAAGGCGCAAAGCAGCAAAGCAGCTAAGGTATTTGTCGTTTTTTTTGTTGATAATTGATTTTCAAATTTTTAAACAAAATAATGGTGCAAGGGCTTAGCTGCTTTGCGCCTTTGCGTGAAACAACAACAAAACACAATCTCTGCTCTCATCCCCGCTCTCTTTGCGTTCTTAATTCAAACAAAAATCTTAGCGCCTTTGCGAGAAAATTTTTCGCTAATTTTAATAACGAACTATGTTTTGACTTTTGTGCTATGAGAGGAATAACTTTTTCCCGGTTCAATCCGGACGAAAACGACAGATCTCCCTTCCAGAAGCTGCTGGACCTCTTCACCCAACTACTCACCTACACCAGCGGAGACATAACAGAAGCCCTCCAATGGTTAACAGAACTGGATAAAGAGTTTGGACTGACCAACGACGACTACGGCGTAGGCGATTTCTTGCAGGACCTGAAAAATAAAGGATACCTCAAGGAAAATGACGAAACCGGTAAGATAGAACTCACGTCCAAAACGGAACAAACCATCCGCCAGAACGCGCTGGAAGAGATCTTTGGTAAACTGAAAAAATCAGCCGTCGGTAATCACAATATCCGGAAATCCGGCATGGGCGACGAACTCAACGCGGAAACACGGCCCTTTGAGTTCGGTGACAGCATCGACAAACTCGATGTGACCGCCTCTATCCGCAATGCCCAGATCAATCACGGCATCGACAGCTTTTCCATTCACCAGGATGACCTGGAGGTAAGAGAAACGGATTACAAAACCCAAACCTCTACCGCCCTGATGATCGATATCTCCCACTCCATGATATTATATGGGGAAGATAGGATCACACCGGCTAAAAAGGTGGCCATGGCCCTCAGTGAGCTCATCACCACCCGCTATCCGAAAGACACGCTGGACATCATCGTTTTTGGCAACGATGCCTGGCAGGTGGAAATCAAAGACCTGCCCTACCTCCAGGTGGGTCCCTTTCACACCAATACGGTCGCCGGCCTGGAACTGGCTATGGACCTCCTGCGCCGCCGCCGTAATCCCAATAAACAGATCTTCATGATCACCGACGGGAAACCTACCTGCCTGAAAATCGGGAAGGAATATTACAAAAACAGCTTCGGCCTCGACCGTAAAATCCTTAACCGGACACTCAACCTGGCCGCTCAATGCAAAAAACTGAAAATACCCATTACCACCTTCATGGTGGCCACAGATCCCTGGCTCCAGAAATTTGTGCAGGAGTTTACCGAAACCAACAGCGGTAAAGCATTTTTCTCCGGCACCGACAAACTGGGACAGTTCCTGTTCTACGACTTTGAAAACGGGAAACGAAAATTATTCTAAACCGGCAAGGAATTGCGTAACTTTTAAACATGGATACCAGCATTAAGACGTTAGGCGAACTGAAAAAGAGTGGATACAAGCCCGTTTCAGTCAAAGAAGAAATCAGACGCAACCTGATCAAAAAACTACAGAAAAAAGAAACTTCCTTCCCCGGTATCATAGGCTACGAAGATACCGTTATACCAGACACCGAAAGAGCCCTGCTCTCCCGGCATAATATCCTGTTCCTCGGTCTCCGCGGACAGGCCAAAACCCGCATGGCACGGCAAATGATAGACCTTCTCGACGAATACATTCCCGTCATCGAAGGTTCCGAAGTCAACGATGACCCGTTCCATCCGCTGTCCCGCTATGCACGCGACCTCATCGCGGAAAAAGGCGATAAAACACCTATCACCTGGCTCTCACGCGCCGACCGCTACGGGGAAAAACTCGCTACCCCCGATGTGTCCGTGGCAGACCTCATCGGCGATATCGATCCTATCAAAGCGGCGAACCAGAAACTGAGCTACGCCGATGAACGCGCCATTCACTTCGGTATCATCCCCCGCTCCAACCGCGGCATTTTTGTCATCAATGAACTGCCCGACCTGCAGGCCCGTATACAGGTAGCCCTGTTTAATATCCTCCAGGAAGGCGATATCCAGATCCGTGGATTCAAAGTACGGATGCCACTGGATATCCTGTTTGTCTTCACGGCTAACCCGGAAGACTATACGAACCGCGGTTCTATCGTAACACCGCTGAAAGACAGGATCGAAAGCCAGATCATCACCCACTATCCGAAAAGCGTGGAAAATTCCCTGCTCATCACCGAACAGGAAGCCGATATCCATGCCGAACAGGAGGCCCGGGTAACCATTTCCGACATGGTAAAGCGCCTCATCGAACAGGTAGCCTTTGAAGCGCGTAACAGTGAATATGTTGACAAAAAAAGTGGCGTCTCCGCCCGTCTCACGATCGCCGCATTTGAAAATGCCGTCAGCTCCGGCGAAAGACGCGCCATCATCAACAAGGAAAAAGAAACACAGGTACGTATAGCCGACCTGATGTCCATTATTCCGGCCATCACCGGCAAAATAGAATTGGTGTACGAAGGTGAGCAGGAAGGTCCGCTGCAGGTAGCGCATAACCTGCTCGACAAATCCATCCGCACCCTCTTCGCCGCTTATTTTCCCAACCCCGATTCTTTCAAAAAAAGAAAACAGGTGGCGCCCGTGGAAAACCCCTACCGTAGCGTTATCCAATGGTTCGACCAAGGTAATTCCCTGCAGTTGCTCCAGGATATCAGCGACAAACAATACGAAGCCCAGCTGAGCAAGGTAGCCGGATTAAAGGATATGGTGAAAGTCCGTTTTCCGCAGGCCAATAACCGCGAAATCCTGTTGCTGATGGAGTTTGTGCTGCATGGACTGGCCTCCTATTCCCTGATCAGTAAAAAAGTAGGGGAAAAAGATACCCGTTTCAGCGATCTGCTCGGTACCATGATGAATTTTAACCTGAGCAATGATGATGACACCGCTGAAGAGGAAGATTTTTAATCCTTATTACAATGTCTGACGATAGTGGCTATCAGGATATCCGGGGGCATTTTCTCAAATTCCCAAAATCCGTAAATTCATAAATCCGTAAATAATGTAAAGGCTGGTCCCGGGACCAGCCTTTCGTTTTTTTTATTATTTTGTTGAGATAAAATTCCACTTATGACACACTCCCGAAGGGACTTTCTCCGTTCCGCTTCCACATTGGCGGCCGGCGCCGGCCTGGTAACCCTGCTGCCGGCACATTTGCGGGCAGTAGCCCCCAGCGACCGCGTCCGCATCGCCGCTATCGGTATCAATGGTATGGGCTGGTCCGATCTCACTGCCATGTTAAAACACCCGGCTGCCCAATGTGTAGCCCTTTGCGATGCAGACCGCAACGTACTTGACAAACGCGCGGGTGAGCTGTCGCAACAAGGCATCAAAGCAAAAACGTATAATGATTACCGTAAGCTGCTGGAGGATAAATCCATCGATGCGGTGATCATTGGTACACCGGACCACTGGCACTGCCTGCAGATGACAGACGCCTGCGCCGCCGGTAAAGATGTTTACGTAGAGAAGCCTGTTGGCAATTCCATTGTAGAATGCCGGGCAATGGTAGCCGCACAGCAGCGCTATAACCGCGCCGTACAGGTAGGCCAGTGGCAACGCAGTCAGCAGCATTTTAAAGACGCCGTTGACTTCGTGCATTCCGGTAAACTGGGACAGGTGCGACTGGTAAAGGCATGGGCTTATATGGGCTGGATGAAATCCATTCCGGTTCAGCCGGATGGTACGCCACCAGCGGGTGTTGACTATAAGGCATGGCTGGGCCCTGCCAAAGAAAGGCCTTTTAACCCTAACCGGTTCCATTTCAATTTTCGCTGGTACTGGGATTATGCCGGTGGCCTGATGACCGACTGGGGCGTGCATCTGCTCGACTACGCGCTGTTAGGTATGAAAGCGGAAACGCCCAAATCCGTGATGGCCGCCGGTGGTAAGTTCGCCTACCCCGATGATGCCGCTGAAACACCGGATACCCTCACTACCGTCTACGAATTTGACGGTTTTAATATCCAGTGGGAACAGGCACAGGGCATCAATGGCGGTCCCTACGGTCGCGACCACGGCATTGCCTTCATCGGCAACAATGGCACGCTGGTGCTGGACCGTGGCGGATGGGAGGTGATCCCTGAAAAAGACAAAATGGAGGCCGTGCCCCGGCAGAAAGCCGTAGACAATGGTTTGACCTTACATACCCAAAACTTTATCGACGTGGTGCGTTCCCGCAAGTTCGGAGAATTACACACTCCCGTGCAGGCAGGCGCGCATATCGCCACCACGGCACAAATGGGGAACATTGCCTTCAGAACCGGGAAAAAATTGAATTGGGACAAACACGCAAATCAGTTTACCGACAGTGACGCCAATCAATTGCTGGCTGCCGGATATCATAATGGGTACAAACTGCCATCCTTCGGCTAAACAGTTGTCAGTTTACACAAAAGCGCATTGCAGCAAAACAGTTCAACGATTTGCTGTAGTGCGCCCTGTAATCGCTTGTCAGGAGGCTTTCTCCAAACTCAGCGACAGGTACACTGCGCTGCTGATAGGATTATCGTAATACGCTGCTATAGGCTGGAATCCCAGCGACGTATACAATTCAATCGCGGGCCGCATATGTGCCAGCGTATCCAGCAGAATACGTTTATAGCCCAGGTTACGGCTTTCTTCAATAGCTTCAGCTGCCAGCGCTTTGCCAACACCATGACCTTTAAAAGCGTCTTTTACATAAAGGCGTTTCATTTCAGCCGTCGTGTTGTCAAAAGGACGAATCGCCACGCAGCCGGCTACCTGGCCGTCTACTTTAGCCAATAGAAGGGCACCACCCGGGGCGGAATAAGGGCCTGGTAAATGGGCCATCTCTTCTTCAAATTGTTGAAAGCTAAGGTCAACACTTAACCAGTTGGCATATTCTCTGAAAAGCAGCTTTACCTGTTCCAGGCTTCCGGTGTCTGCTGCGGTTACTTTAATGATCTCTGTCATCGCCACACTTTTAGAATTATCGGTAAAGTGCAAAAGTCTTCCGGAATAGGGTGTTCCTATCTTTCTGACAGGTTTCCGGGAACACCCCCAAACTTTTGCGGGATAAGCAATTTACGACATTTAGTTTATACGAAGATGATCTGAGGAGATTAATTTATAGAGAAAAAACAGGGGAAAAGAAAGGGCTGCGAACAGTCACTTTTATGCAGGTGTCTAAACCAGCGCTTTGCCCTGCCAGGGCTGATAAACAACTAACAAAATATGTGCTGGAAGCTCCTTTTGTGGCAGGTAACAAACGTTCCAGACCGGAAAACGGCCATGAATAAAGGCACAAACAAAAAAGCCGCTACAAGAGCGGCTTCTTACGTTTCCCATCTGGAGGTTCCGAGCGGATTCGAACCGCTGTACGAGGTTTTGCAGACCTCTGCCTAGCCACTCGGCCACGGAACCATACAATCCGACTAAAACACTTGCTGTTGCTTGCCTTCAGCGGGCGTTCCCGTCGTTTTGTGGGATTGCAAAAGTAGTAAATTTCTGATAATCACCAAATATTATTTAAAAAATATCTGAAAAAATATTTTGATAATTATAGAGAACGTGGGAATATTGAGGAGCCATTAAGGATTGTTGAATCATGAAAATTTAAAATTAATACAATGGAGAACAAACGTATTGCGGAGTCTGAGCTCATTATCAACAGCCGTGGAGCGGTATATCACCTGGATGTAAGACCGGAAGAACTGGCTCACACCATTATCACCGTAGGGGACCCCGACCGTGTTCCGGCCGTCAGCAAACACTTCGACAAAATAGAACACCAGTCGCAACACCGCGAATTCGTTACCCATACAGGATATATCGGTCAAAAAAGACTGTCTGTTGTTTCTACCGGTATTGGTACAGACAATATCGACATCGTACTCAATGAACTGGATGCCCTTGTTAATATTGACTTCCAGACACGCCTGGTAAAAGAACAACTGACCTCCCTGCAGGTGATCCGCCTCGGTACCTCCGGCGCCCTGCAAGACGGTATCCCGGTAGACAGCTTTGTGGTTTCTTCTCATGGTCTCGGCCTCGATAACCTCATGGCCTACTACGCCTTTGAGAATACTACCGAAGAAAAACAACTGCTGGAAGCCTTCCGCGGACAGGTAATGCTGCAACCCGGAGGCGCCAACCCATGCCTGTTTACAGCCGGCCAGGAGCTGCAAAAACATTTCACGGACGGATTTCATACAGGCATCACCGTTACCTGCCCGGGCTTCTACGCACCACAGGGCCGCATGCTGAGAGGAACGCTCTCTAATCCGCACCTGATCGATAATCTCACCGGCTTCTCCTACGAAGGACTCCGCATCACCAACTTCGAGATGGAAACATCTGCCATCTACGGTATGGGACGCGTACTCGGTCACCAATGCCTCTCTATCAGCGCTATCGTAGCCAACCGTATCCGCCGGGAATTTTCAAAAGATGGCGGCGCAGCAGTGGAAGCACTGATCCAAAAAGGATTGGGGATTATCGCGGGATTGTAAAAAACAGCGAATCACGCGAATCCCAGGGCTGAAGCGCTGGGTTAAGATGTTCTTCTCCTCTCGAAATTGAAATCATATTGCAAAATCCGGGCTGGGCTGTAGGAAACGCCTGTAGCCCGGATTTCTACCCAACATCTTTAATTTCCTGTTAATTATTAACCGGCAAAATCCTTATCTACAAAGATCTTCACGCCAATCCCCGCGCCTATCCGCTCCTATCTTCGTATCCATCTCCGCTAATCGGCGAAATCAGCACAAATCATGGCAATCAAAGTTATATCTTTGCCTCATGCAACAGATCCATTTCTACAAATACCAAGGTACCGGCAATGATTTTGTTATCATGGACAACCGGCAAGGGCAGTATGACTGGCTCACCAACGAACAGGTGAATGAGCTGTGCGACCGCCGCTTCGGCATTGGCGCCGACGGCCTGATGCTCCTGAATAAAAGCGAAGATTATGACTTCGCCATGAAATATTACAACTCCGATGGCCGCGAAAGTTCTATGTGTGGCAACGGTGGCCGATGCCTCGCTGCCTTTGCCCATAAAATGGGCGTGGGCGATGGTAACCTGTATTTTATCGCGGTAGATGGAGAACATGAAGCCACCATGGATGGCGACAGCTGGGTAAACCTGAAAATGCAGGACGTGGATTTCGTGGAACACGGCCCCCTGCACTATTATCTCAATACCGGCTCTCCCCACTTTGTAAAATATGTGGAAGATGTACAGGCTATCGATGTATTCAACGAAGGCCGTCAGATACGCTATAATGAACGTTTTGCCGCAGAAGGCACCAATGTCAACTTCGTACAGCCTTTTGAAAACGGCATCTTCGTACGCACCTATGAAAGAGGCGTGGAAGATGAAACCTACTCCTGTGGCACCGGCGTAACTGCTGCTGCCATTACCTTTGCCGGTAAAGAAGAAAAAGAATATGTAGTCCCCGTACAAACACTCGGCGGACAACTGGAAGTGCGCTATACCCGCACCGGCGAACGTACCTTCTCCAACATCTGGCTCTGTGGCCCCGCCACCCTGGTGTTCGAAGGACAGATAACCATCGGCTGATAACGCTTTTTACCCCTGCAGAATGATCCAATACTTCAAAAACATCGATTCCAAGACAGTGGCTATCCAGGCGCCGGAAAACGACGCCTGGGTAAACATCACTCCTCCCCTGAAACAGGCTGAATTTGAACAGCTCGCCGAAGAACTGGACATTCCGCTGGACTTTTTGACCGACTCCCTGGATATCGACGAAAAGTCACGTTATGAGCTGGAAGACAATGTAAAACTCATCGTCATCAAAACACCCACGGAGAACAACTCCATCAACGAAAGCGATGCCTACTACATTACCATTCCTATCGTGATCATCCTCACCCACAACCAGATCGTAACGGTCAACTCCTTCGACAACGCCGCTATCAAAAGATTCCTCAATACCTTCCATAACCGTTCCCCTGAAAAAAGGAACATGATGGTGCTCAAAATTTTTGAAAAAGTAGTGGTGAATTTCCTCGACTACCTCAAGGAAATCAACCAGCGCAGAAACATGCTGGAAACAAAACTCTACGACTCCAACAGGAACGAGGAATTGCTCGCCATCATGCGGATACAGAAAAGCCTCGTGTATTTCGTCACCGCACTCCGTAGTAACGAACTGCTGCTCATGAAACTGGAAAGAACCAATTTCATGGGCCTCAACGAAGATGAAAAGGAATTCCTGCATGACCTGGTGGTAGACACTTCCCAGGCACTTGAAATGGCCAATATCTACACCAACATCCTCAGCAGCACTATGGATGCCTTCGCCAGCATCATCTCCAATAACCTGAACGTGGTCATGAAACGGCTCACGTCTATCACCATCATCCTCACCTTTCCCATGCTGGTGGCCAGTATCTACGGCATGAACGTAGAACTCCCCTATCAGCATAGCATACACGCTTTTTATATCCCGATCATGCTCTCAATTGCTATCTCGGTGATCATCAGCATGTATTTCATGAAAAAGAAATGGTTTTAATTCCACCTACTATGCAAACAGGATTCAACGTACGGGTGTACGGCATCATGATCAACGACAAAAAACAGGTACTGGTATCAGACGAATATATCCGGGGCGGATACTATACCAAATTTCCCGGTGGCGGACTCGAATTCGGGGAAGGCACGCTGGAATGTATGGTACGCGAATGGCAGGAAGAACTGGCACAGGATATCCGCGTAGTGGAACATATCTATACCACCGATTTTTTCCAGATATCTGCCTTTGATAATGAAACCCAGATTATCTCCATCTATTACCTGGTGGAGCCCACCTCTCCCTTCACCGCACAAACACTGGATAAACCATTTGATTTTAAAGTACCGGAAGGCGTATCTGAAATGGAGTATGCACGCTGGATCAACTGGGAGGATTTTTCGGCCGAAGCCGTTACCCTCCCTATCGACAAAGTGGTAGCCGACATGGTGAAAGCCCGCTACTAGTCGTGCGGTACCACATCCATCACGGGCATTTCCTCCTTGCCCATGGCGGCCGCTTTCATACGCGCGGCCGTGTCATGGCCCAGGTAACGGACAATCCGGTGCTCCAGTAGGTATATCAGCGGTGTTAACGCTACCGCCACTACGAATTTATAACTGTAGTTGACCATACAAATGGCCAATACCCGCTGCCAGCTCCAGTCCTTACCCACTTTAAAGGCTATAAACAATACGATAAAACTGTCTACCAGCTGCGATACAATGGTAGATCCTGTTGCCCGTAACCATACATGCTTTTCACCGGTACGTTTTTTAATCCGGTGAAACACGGTCACATCCACGATCTGGCTCACCAGGAACGCGGAAAGGCTACCCAGGATGATCCACATACCCTGACCGAAAATACCTACAAAGGCTTTCTGCATGTCCGGTACCCCTTCCCCCCTACTGCTGCCGATCCACCAGCTATCCGCCGGTACGTTCATGGCCACAAAAAACATCAGGAAAGCATAGGAAATAAGCGCGACTGCGGTATAGGATATACGACGCACGGCTTTAGGACCATAAAACTCATTCACGATATCCGTCATCACAAACTCCAGCGGCCATAACAACACGCCTGCTGTGAGCGTATAAGACAACCCGCTCTCCCCAAACAGGCTAAAGGTGTGTACCGGCAAGCCCAGTAAGCGTTCCAGCGAAAACAATTTACCGCCGATACATTCCGCTATCAGCGCGTTCGCTACAAAAAAGCTGGCAAATATGACAAAAAGCCGCGTAGGCTTATCGTTTAATAATTGTTTGACCATATTAATAAGTGAATATCAATTGAAATATTAAAATACCTGCATTACACAGGAATAACCACGGCGGTAACGGTTTCCATTGAATTTTTTTTAACCCTAACAACACCACTGTCAACAGGCAAACGACCAGGTTCAGCGGCAAAGCCACGCCCACGCCTAATACCAGTATATGCTCCACCATCACGTCCAACCGATGGTCATAGGTGGTGATCCGCAGCAACTGCCCTAATATAAAGCACAGGTTACAGATAAATGTAAACTTTAACACAAATCGAATCCAACGCATATTGAAATTTCGGATAAATTACAGTTATTTTTGTTCCTTTAAAACTAAATACAAGATATCCGATGAAGCAAAACTGGCTAAAAGCCATTCTTCCGCATCTGGCAGCAATTGGTATTTTCATATTGCTGGCAACGGTTTACTGCTCTCCTGTATTGGAAGGCAAGATAGTAAACCAGAGCGACATGATGAACGTAACCGGAATGGCCAAAGAGGCGAAGGACTATTATGCAGCGACGGGAGAAGCCCCCCTGTGGACCAACAGCATGTTTTCGGGAATGCCTTCCTATGTGATTTACACAGGCCCCGGCAAAAACGCGCTCACTACCGTCAACCAGTTAGTCACCCTCTACCTGCCCTCCCCTGTTAACATGCTGTTCCTCGCAATGATCAGCATGTACCTCCTGGCTTGTATACTGGATTTCAAATACTGGATCAGGATAATGGGCGCCATCGCTTTTGCTTTTTGCTCCTATAATGTGATCCTCATTGATGTAGGACACATCACCAAAATGTACGACATCGCATTGATGCCCGCGGTGATGGCCGGTATCATCCTCACCTACCGGGGCCGCCTCATCGGCGGGTTCGGCCTTACAGCCATCGCTACCGGTCTGCTGATCTATAACAATCACCTGCAAATGATCTATTATACCCTGATCATGATACTGGTGATGGTGGTTGGCGCAGCGATCCATGCCTATAAAACGCGGACTATACCACAATTTATCAAAGCCTCTGTCATACTGGCTGTCGCCGGTGTATTGGGTATTTTGCCTGCGGCCGATAACCTGCTGCCGGTAAAAGAATATACCGACTATACCATGCGCGGCAGCAAATCCGAACTCACCCTGGGTAAGGAAGATGCAAAAGAAAATAAATCCACCGGACTGGATAAAGACTACGCTTTCGAATGGAGCTATGGCGTTCCTGAATCCTTCACATTCATGATCCCCGGCTTCGTAGGCAACTCTTCCGGTCAGAAACTGGGTACCGGCTCCCACGTATACGAACAAATGATCAGCCTCGGCGCACCCGCCGGTCAGGTAGAACAATACATGGAACAGATGAAATTCCCGCTGTACTACGGCGCCCAGGAAAGAGGTACTTCCGGCCCGGTGTATGTAGGCGCCATCATCTGTTTCCTCTTTATCCTCGCACTGCTGGTGGTAGACAGCTGGCACAAATGGTGGCTGGTAGCCGTTACCATCATCGGCTTCATCCTCGCCTGGGGTAAAAACTTCGCCTTCATCAACGATTTCCTTTTTTATCACCTGCCCCTGTACAATAAATTCAGAGCGCCATCACAAGCCCTGGTACTGCCTTCCTTCACTTTTGTAGTACTGGCCTGCTGGGCCCTGCAGGAAGTGGCCAATGGTAAACATACCAAAGAAGCGCTGCTGAACAAACTGAAACAAGGTACCTTCATCACTGGCGGTATCATTGTAGTTATCGGTATCCTCGGCAGCATGTTCTGGAACTTCAGCGGCCATAGCGATGCTACCATGCTGCAGTACTTCGGACAAATGCTGGGCGGTGAAGAAAACGCCAAACTCATGATCCGCGCACTGGAAAAAGACCGTAGCTCGCTGCTGCTGAAAGACAGCTTCCGCTCACTCGTATTTATCCTCATTGCCGCAGGCGCCATCTGGGCTTACCTGAAAGACAAACTGCAATGGCAACCAGCGGCGCTCATCCTGGTAGCAGCAGTAGCAGTGGACCTCTGGCAGGTTGACCGTAACTACCTCGGTAAAGACAGCTATATAGACGAGACGGCCATGATGGCTCAATTCCAGCCTTCTGCGGCAGACCTGCAAATTAAACAGGACCCGGACCCGTACTATCGCGTGTTTAATCTGACCACTTCTCCCTTTGATGACGCTATCCCGTCCTACTTCCACAAAAATATCGGTGGTTACAGCCCGGCTAAACTGTGGATATACCAGGACCTGATCACCCATCAGATCTCTAAAAACAATATGGGCGTGCTCAACATGCTCAACGCCAAATATTTCATTGTACCGGATCAGAAAACCGGCCAACCCGTAGCACAACGCAACCCGGATGCTAACGGCAACGCCTGGTTTGTAAAAGGTATCGTATGGGCCCCCAACGCCAATACAGAAATGAAAACGCTGGATTACCTGCATACCAAAGACTCTGCCGTTGTAGACAACCGTTTTGCAAAAGAACTGGGTGCTAACTACCAGCCTGCAGCTACAGACAGCAACGCTACCATTAAACTCACCAAATACGGTCTCAATAGCCTGGAATACGCTTCCAGCAATACACAGGAAGGCCTCGGCGTATTCTCCGAGATTTACTACCCTGCCGGCTGGAACGCTTACATCGATGGTAAAAAAACAGACATCGTAAGAGTAGACTATGCATTGCGCGGCCTGAAAATACCGGCCGGTCAGCATAAAATTGATCTTAAATTTGAGCCGGCTACTTTCTATAAAGCCCAAAAAATATCTTCCATTACGTCTATCCTGCTGCTGATAGCAGCGATCGGTTCGTTTATATGGGAAGGGGTGGCTGCCGGTAAGAAAGAAGAAAAGACAGCAGCGTAACGTCTGCTACCAACATAAAAAAGCGCCTTGATAATGTATCAAGGCGCTTTTTTATGTCATGATGTCGATTAATATTTTTTCGAGAAGATATACCGCAACCCAATAAACAAATGATGCGTAAAATTGGGTATATGCCCGTAATAACGGCTCAGGATCTTGTACCGCTCCTTCCAGGCCAGCTGCTGCCGTTGCTTGGAAGTGCCGCCCACCCTGAATTTTGATACGGTAAGATGTGTATTGCAAATATGACGGGATGCTTTCAGTGTGCGGATCATCCAATCGATATCGGCGCATACTTTGTATTGCAGATCGTACAACGGACTCAATCGTCTGCGTATGATATATGCCTGATGAGATACGACCATGCCGTGTTTCAGGCTTTTCCAGTCCAGTTGCGCCGGTACTTTATGCGGCGTCTGTTCCGAACGTAACCCCAGCTCTTTCCCGTTTTCATCGATGAACATCGCTTCTCCGTAATACACATCGGCATCCGGACAAGCATGCATCATCTTTTCAATCACGGTATCATCTGCCAGCACATCATCTGCATTGAGAAACAACAGGTATTCGCCGGTAGCCAGCTGCATGCCTTTATTCATGGCATCATACAACCCTTTGTCTTTTTCCGATATCACCTTAGCGATCCGTGAACGAAATGGAGCTATGACCTCCAGCGTATTGTCTTTGGAAGCGCCATCTACAATGATATACTCAATATGCGGATAGGTTTGCGACAGCACGCTACGGATGGTACTTTCAATAAACCTGCCGGCATTGTAGCATACCGTAATAATACTGACAACCGGTGATGATCGTTTATCCGTCACAGTTATTCGCTTTAGAATTTATTGATCACTTCCACCACTTTCTCAATATCTGCTGTCGTATGGCAATAAGAGCAAGGCAGGCTCAGCGTAGTACGGTGTATCTCTTCTGAAATAGGATAAGAAGTGCCTTCGATTATCCCTTTCATCGCTTTCTGCTGATGCGGTGGTAGCGGATAGTGGATATCCGTTTTCACGCCGTTGTCCAGCAGGAATTGTTTCAGCTCATCGCGGCGTTCGTGGCGGATATTGTAGATATGGTACACATCAAAATAATCCGGGTGTACCACAGGTTTAATAAAATCGCTCTTCAGTCCCTGATGATAGATATCCGCCAGTTTTCGTTTATGCTCAGTGATCTGCGCCAGGTATTTGAACTTCACACTGAGGAAAGCCGCCTGCACTTCATCCAAACGGGAATTATAACCGACTACTTCATTGTAATACTTTACATCAGAGCCATAGTTGCGTAATCTGCGGATAGCTGTGGCCAGCTCATCATCATTGCACAATACCGCACCGGCATCGCCCAGGGCGCCCAGGTTTTTGGTAGGATAAAAACTGAAAGCGCCAAATTCCCCGAAAGTGCCTGTCAGCTGCCCTTTGAAGGAAGCGGCATGTGACTGCGCACAGTCTTCTATCAGCACCAGGTTGTGTTTTTCCTTGATGGCCACGATCTTGTCCATCTCGCAGCTTTTACCATAGAGATGCACTACCATAATAGCCCGGGTACGGGGGGTAATGGCAGCGGGAATTTTCTCCGGGTCAATATTGTACGTATGGATATCCGGCTCTACCAGTACGGGTTTCAGACCGCATTGCGCAATAGAGAGGATGGTGGCAATATAGGTATTGGAGGGTACGATGACTTCATCGCCGGGCGCAAAATTGAACGCACGCAAACTCAGGATGAGGGCATCGAGGCCGTTGGCCAGTCCCAGGCAGTGTTTCACGCCATGGTACTGCGCATAGTCGGTTTCAAATTCCTTTACTTTATTACCCAGTATATACCAGCCGCTTTCCAGCGTATCGTTGAAAGCTGCTTTGAATTCGTTGAAAAAGGGCTTATTCAGTAAGCCGAGGTTTTCATAATCAATCATAACCTTCTCAGTTGTCATAAGGTTCATAAATATAATCCGCTGCGTCAAAAGGCGTAGAGGCCATCACCAGCAATACGGCATCAGGTGTAAAATGATGCATGGTATGCCAGTCTTCCGGCTCCAGTATCAGGCATTTATTCGGATGGTCCAGCACGAAGTCGGTCTGCTCTCCTTTGCCATTGTTGTTGGACACGATACAGCTGCCATGTACACAGATGGCGGCCTGTACAGTTTTGTGATGACGGTGGCCCCCTCTCACGGAATCATCCACACCGTAGATGTAAAAGATCCTTTTGATATCGAAAGGGATCTGTTTTTCTATAACGGTAAGGTTTCCCCGTTTATCACTATGTGTCGTCAGATTGATGATATGTGCCATACGTCGTATTTAAATCCCGGATTCCTTCAGGGGATATATATGATAAACATTTGTCAGTTTGCGCAGCAGGGTCACCAGCATGGCTTTCAGTCCGGATGGACGGGGCCTTGCGCCGTGCGGATCGAAAGACGGATCTATGCCCGCTACCAGCCGCTTTGTTTTCTCCAGTTCCAGGATATATGGTTCATAGAACAGTTTTTTCACTGCTGGTGTAATGGTGCGTCTGCCCAGTTCTATGGTATTGTCATTAAAATATTTCAGGTAATGGAAATGGTAAAAAATCGGATCAAACTCTTTGCCGGTGCTGATTTCACGGCAACGCAAACGGTCGCCGGCCTTAAACACATCGTATTGCTGGATGTTCCAGAGAGCCAGGCCTCCACCCGGGTTTTCCATTACCCATACATTCAGGAAGCGGGTAGGCCAGTCGTCCAGGTATTTCTGATCGCCGAACTTACCATCTTCATGCCGGTCGTAACACCAGTCCAGGCAGGCATTACGCCACCATTCCAGGGCTTCCAGCCCCCAACGGTTGTTGCGGAAAGTAATATACTGTACACAGTATTTACCACTCAGCTTACTCTTATCGTACTTCGGCGTATACCGGTGTTCGGTGATCATCACGGAGTGGTTGCCCATCTCCTCCATCAGTACACGGGGATTATTATAGAAATACAGGTCCGCATCGATATAGGTACAATGCGGCAACTGAAATTGTTGTATGCAATAAAGAATAGTGGAAGAACTGCAGGTCCAGCAATATTCTGCCCTGTTACGTGTAGGTTTTACCTTCAGCAGTGCGGGATCTTCAAATTCTGACAGCGGGATCACCGTGAGGTGCGGCAGTGCCATTTTCCGTAAAACCGACAGACATTTGTCGTCAAATGCGAAAACATACAGGTGGAAATCGGAACAGACAGCGGCCAGCGAGGTATACATGGCCAACCCACGGGACAAATAATTACTGTCAAACAGTGTACAATAATATAATGTTGAATCTCTTTCGTTCATAATCTGGTTTTATTCCTTCGCCATTTCCAGGATGACGGTCTTACGAAACCACCCCGGAAACAGGCCCCCTAACGCATCGAGCACTTTAAAGCCTGCCGACACATATAGTTTTCGTTTTATTTGCACCCCACCCACCTGCCGGAGCAGGTCATCAAAGTCGCGCAGCGACAATTGGTGAATGTGCCCTGTGTTGTACCAGGTGTAACCAAACAGCATCCGGGTGGGCATTCTGCCATTCACCAGCATATCCAGCCGGTTGGTAAAGTAGGCAAAGTTAGGAAATGAGACGATCTGACGGCGGGATACCCGCTTCATTTCCGCCAATAATTTCTCCGGGTACATCACCATCTGGATGGTAACATTACATACCGCAGTGTCAAATTCATCATCTCCATAGGGTAACGTTTCATCGATACGCCCCCTGGTTACCTGCAGGCCTTTCTGCTGACAGATGTTCACACCTGTCTCTGAAAGCTCCATACCCTGGCAGCGGCATTGTTTTTCCCGTTGCATGGCCTCTATTAACAGGCCATTACCGCAACCCAGGTCCAGCACTTTGCTGCCGGCCTCCAGTAAACTGGTTATTTTGCGGTATTCCGGTCTTTCATTGGGTAGAATGTTCGAATAATCGTAATTCCGATTATCATTATTCATGCATATGGTTTTGTGAGTTGAAAGTTGGACACCTGGTTACCAATTTCTACCGTCAAATAGCCTCCTGCCTGTTAGCCCCCGGGAAACACGGACACCGTGTACCCTACCTGTTTTTGATAAATCGCTTAATCCGTTGAACGAAACCTAATCTGTTGGACCTGAAATAATCTTCGAAGGCGGTAGTACCCTGTACACTGGCTTCTATGGGTATTTTCTGTAACTGCACCGGCGTGGGCGACAATACTACTTCAAATTTCTCCGCATCGGCTTCATCCATATGGGTGGCCGATTCATCCCCCCCTATATTCTGTACCAGTGAGCGGGAAGGATATAATGTCAGCATATTCTTCAAAAATGCAGAAGCATACCAGCGGATAGCCCAGGAATCATTCTGGCCGCTGATCTGCTTACGCAGCATTTTCATATAGTCGTAGGTGTTGTTAAAATCGAAAGCCCTGCTCTCTCCTTTCAACCGGATCGCATCATACAGTTTCTGCCCATCGGCCTCAAACTGTTTCCAGGCACGAGCCCAGGTGGCCCAGCCCCAGCAATCCGCCCCGCGGATAAAAAATGTCTCCGGCAGCTTTTCCTGTACCGGATAAACATATCCATGTAAAGACGCTACCTGCGGCTCGTCTTCATACAGGTCCAACCCCTCATTCATATACCGTAAAAAATAGGGAGACAACACCAGGTCATCTTCCACTATAATCGCTTTCCCATGTTTTTCAATGACTTCCGTAACCCCGGTAATCACCGATTTAGCCAGCCCATAGTTCTGGACCCGCTCGGCGATATGTACCGTACCACACCATTGGCGGCTGCGGATTACTTCCCGGGTAGCCGCTATCTGCTGCAACGTTTCCGCAGTAGCACCTTCTTTTGGCCCATCCGCAAAAACATACAACTCACTCTCTGCCGCTTCCGGATTGAGCGCCAGGCTCTCCAGGGCCTTTCTCGCAATATCCGGTCGCTTATAGGCGAAAAAAATAATCGGTGCTAATGTTGCCATAATACTTATTTATAGAACCCGACAGCCAATCCTTTGCCAATCGGATAAATCCCTTCTACCTTAATGCCGGGCAAATTGTTCCAGCGCTCCAGTATGCTCATCTCTGCATCCCGCAGGGAATCGTCCAGGAAAAAGGTTGCCCCCGGCCTAGCCATCGACTGTAAAGACGGTACCGTATTATAACGGCTCTCATCTCCGCCCGCAGGCCCGTCTACAATTAGCCAGTCAAACGGCTCCATAAATGGCAACGCCGCCAAACCGCCAAACTGCCGGAAGTCATATCCCTCACCAGGACCGCTTACCGGCAAATGATAAATATGAATACCCTTTTCCAGCCCCAGTTCTTTCAAACGTCCTTCCAAACGGGCTTTCTCCTTACTATCCTGTTCCAGGGACAATAATATCCCATCCGGACGATGCAGCGAAAAATATTTGGCAAACATAACGGTGCTCACCCCGCAACCACATTCTACAATCACTTTCGGGCGCTCCTGTACCAGGCGGTTCCACAACTGCGCCATAGATGCAGCGTCCATGGTCCAATGCCCCAGGATCACACCGTCATACAGCCCCTTTAATTCGGGTACCGGTATGGATGCGCCTGGTGTTTTTAACCAATGGTAGGATGGGCTCAGCGTATTCTCCTCTTTGGAAAACCGTCGCCAAAAGGCCTTTTTCTTCTCCCAAAAAGACAGCGGATAAGGCTTTACCGGCATCCTGCGATTCGCAAAATACAGGTAATTCCGAATGAGCATTTTTATTAACATGCGTAAATCAGGTTTATGAAACTATACAATATCCACAGCCCTTCCAGCCTGACATTGATGGCAGCAAAATAAGGTCATAAATTGCAGATTGCAAATTATAAAAAAAATTTATTGTTTGTTGTGCTCTAATACACAATTCCTGACAGTAATCTCGCCCCCTTAAAGATTCTTTCTATATTTGCGCTTCATAAAACAGAACATGGGCATCATCCGAAAACAAAGCATTTATTCATCAATTTTCATTTACATAGGATTTGCCTTCGGAGCAGTCAACCTGATTATGCTGATGCCCAAATTCCTCACTAAAGAGGAAATCGGTCTTACCCGCGTACTCATCGATGTCAGCACCCTCCTCGCTACCTGTGCCTCTCTGGGTGCGGTACCGGTGATCAATAAGTTCTTTCCCTTCTATCACGAATACCTGAAACCGGAGAAAAACGATCTGCCCAAACTCACGCTCATCGTGTCACTCATCGGCTACGGACTGTTCATCCTCTTTACACTTCTTTTCAAAGGATTGATCATCCGTAAGTTCAGCGGTAATTCCCCGCTCTTTATTACCTATTTTAATGGTATCTATCCCCTGACGTTTTTTATTCTGATGTTTAACATGCTGGAAGGCTTTGCCTGGGGACTGCATAAAACCGTGGCCTCCAACTTCCTGAAAGAAGGCGGCATCCGCATGGCTTCTACCATTATGCTGCTACTGCTGGCCTTTGCCCAGATCAGCGTAGGACAGTATATCGACTGGTTTAGTTTGCCTTACGCCATTGCTGCGATCATCTTATTAATTATCATCTGGCGTACAGGTCAATTGAAGTTTAACCCCGGCGGCCTCAGTAACGTCACCCGGCGGCTGGGTAAACGGATGTTTATCTTCAGCAGTTATGTATTTTCTTCCAACGTGTTCACCCTGCTGCGGAAAACCAACGACGTACTGATTATCTCCAGTCTGCATGGACTGGAACAGGCAGGCCTGTTCAGCTATGCCATCTTCGTGATCAGTTTCATGGAAGTGCCGCAACGCAGCATGTACGCCATCACCACCCCTATCCTGGCTACTGCCTGGAAAAACAAGGACCTGGCCAAAATACAGGAACTGTATACCAAAAGCTCCATCACCCTGTCTATCGCCGGTGTCGGCATTTTCGGGGCCATCTGGTTATCGGTGCACAACCTGGTGTTGTACCTGGGACCAGGCTGGGAGTTGATTGTGCAGATTATATTTATCCTCGGCCTGGCTAAAATGATTGATCTCATCACCGGTATCAACAACCAGATCATTCAAACCTCCAACTACTGGCGGTTTGACTTTGTCAGCTCCATTGTGGTGGTATTTATTTCCATTGCCCTGAACTATATCCTGCAAAAACGGATCGGCACCATTGGCGCCGCTTATGCCGATCTGATTACTGTAGGTCTTTTTAACCTGATTCGTTTCGGCTTTATCTGGATACGTTTCGGTATGCAGCCGCTCAACTGGAAAACGTTATGGGCGGTGCTGCTGGGCATTGGAGGCGTGTTGCTGGTACAACAGTTGCCATTTATGCTCAATATGTATGTTGATACGATCGTCCGCTCCATTCTCTTTATGGGACTGTTTGGCGCAGCAGTCATCAACGCCCGCCTGTCGGAAGATGTGAATAATGGCTGGGAAGTGATCAAAGGCAAGATAGGCTTACGGTACTAGAGCCTGCCGCCGCCTGCGAAATAACGTTTCCAGTAAGGTTCGTTGAGATCACTGATCATCACACCATTGCTGGTGGAAGCGTGTACAAATTTGTCGTTATCGAGATAAACGCCGACGTGAGAGATACGTCTGTGATGGATTTTAAAGAAAACCAGGTCCCCTTCCCGGAGGTCGCGTTCTTTTAAGTGTTGCCTTACCTTGCTGTATAATTCTACGGAATTACCGGTCAGCGCAAACTGAAATACAGTGCTCACCAATGTGTTCACAAAACCGGAACAGTCAATACCATCACGGGTTTTACCGCCCAGGCGATAAGGTGTGCCCCACCAGTCTTCAATAAATTTATACAAACCGGAATTTAGTACATTTTCTACCGGTACGTCCAGCAATTGTGCGTATTTAAACTGCCAGCTCTGGGCATTTTCCAGGTTAGCGCTGGCATAGGTAATGTTTTTACCGATGCTCACGTTTCTATTGCTGCTGGTGGCAGATCCGCCGTGGGTACGGGAAGGCGTATTGATATGATCGAGGAAGGTGATACGACGCGATTCAGACACCGTAGGCGTGGTATTCCGCTTAACGGTACTTTTTTTGATGGTAGAACAGGAACCTAATGCCATTGCACAAACCGATAACTTCATCCATAATTGCCCCTTTATTCTCATCATAGTGTCTGGTTAAAAAAATTTGCGCTAAAATATTGATTAATTACAAATTATGAACGCAAATAATCGATTTTTATTGAACCAAAATTCTATCGTACTTTTGACGCCTGACGAAACAGCTTAGCAGATGATCTTTTCCCACTTACACGTACACACGCAATTTTCACTACTGGATGGTGCAGCCGATATCAAATCACTGTACAAAAAAGCCATGGCCTCCAATCAGCCGGCACTGGCTATTACGGACCATGGAAATATGTTTGGTGCTTTCCAGTTTGTGGCAGAAGCATATAACAATAAACTCAATCCCGGTGATCCAAAGGATAAAAGACTGAAAGTAAAACCGATTGTCGGTTGTGAGTTCTACCTCGTGGAAAACCGCCACAAACGTGCTTTTACCCGTGAAGAAAAAGATATCCGTTATCACCAGGTACTCCTGGCGAAAGATGACGAAGGATACCGCAACCTGATCAAACTCTGCTCCCTGGGCTATATGGAAGGGCTTTACGGTAAATATCCGCGTATCGATAAAGAACTGATTTTACAATACCATAAAGGACTGATCGCTACCACCTGCTGCCTGGGCGCTTCTGTGCCGAAAACCATTCTGCGCAAAGGAGAAGAAGAAGGCGAAAAGGAATTTAGATGGTGGCTGGATATTTTCGGAGATGATTTCTACGTGGAAATGCAACGCCATGGCATCCCCGAACAAGACCAGGTAAACCAGGTGCTGCTGAAATATGCGGCCAAATACAATGTAAAAATCATTGCCTCCAATGACTCGCACTATGTAGACCAGGCCGATGCCAACGCGCACGACATCCTGCTCTGTATCAATACCGGCGAGAAAAAAAGCACGCCTACCAACAAAGAATTCTCTGACGATGAGGTATCGTCCAAAAATACCCGCTTCGCGTTTTATAACGACCAGTTCTATTTTAAAACGACGGAAGAAATGAGCGCATTGTTCCATGATCTTCCACAAGCCATAGACAATACCAACGAAATTGTGGATAAAGTGCAGCTACTGGACCTGAAGCGTGATATCCTGCTGCCCAACTTCCCCATTCCGAAAGAATTTCTGACGCAGGACCAATACCTGCGGCATCTCACCTACGAAGGCGCCCGCACCCGCTACGTGGAAATGACCGCCGATATTGAAGAACGTATCAACTTTGAATTGCAGGTAATCGAAAACATGGGTTTTGCCGGTTACTTCCTCATCGTATCCGACTTCATCAAGGCCGGTCGCGACCTCGGCGTATTCATCGGCCCCGGCCGTGGCTCCGCCGCCGGTTCAGCGGTGGCTTACTGTATCGGTATTACCAATATCGATCCCATCAAATACAACCTCCTGTTCGAACGTTTCCTTAACCCGGACCGTAAGAGCATGCCCGATATCGATACGGACTTCGATGATGAAGGCCGTCAGAAAGTAATCGATTATGTGGTACAGAAATATGGCCGCAACCAGGTAGCACAGATCATTACCTACGGTACTATGGCCGCCAAAATGAGTATCAAGGACGTAGCCCGTGTAATGGACCTGCCCCTTATAGACTCCAATGGCCTGGCCAAACTGGTACCCGATAAACCCGGTATCCAGCTGGACCGTATCTTCAACGCACCACTGGAAGGCGAAAAAAGCCTGTCCGAAAAAGAAGGCCTCGCCGGTGAAGATATTGAAAACGTAAAACGCCTGCGGGAACTCATCAAAGGTGATGACCTGCAAGGTGAAGTACTCCGGGAAGCCTGCGTACTGGAAGGCTCCGTACGTAACACCGGTATCCATGCAGCCGGTATCATCATCGCCCCGCAGGACCTCTACGATCTTATTCCCGTATCCACTGCTAAAGACTCTGACCTGCTGGTTACCCAGTTTGAGGGCAGCATCATCGAATCGGCCGGCGTTATCAAGATGGACTTCCTGGGTTTGAAAACCCTTACCATCATCAAAGGCGCGCTGGAGCTGATCCGTATGAACCACGGCGTGGAAATTGAAATCGACAACATTCCGCTGGACGACGCCAAAACATATGAACTGTACCAGAAAGGCGAAACCAACGCCACGTTCCAGTTCGAGTCGCCCGGCATGCAGAAATACCTCCGCGAACTGAAACCGGACCGGTTCGATGACCTCATCGCCATGAACGCCTTGTACCGTCCGGGTCCGCTCGAGTATATCCCGTCTTTCATCCGCCGTAAACACGGTATGGAGCCGGTAACCTTCGACCTGCCGGACATGGAGGAACACCTGGCGGAAACATATGGTATCTGCGTATACCAGGAACAGGTAATGTTGCTCAGTCAGAAACTGGCCAACTTCTCCCGCGGTGATGCGGATATCCTCCGTAAAGCGATGGGTAAAAAACAAATCGCGGTACTGAACAAAATGAAGGCCCAGTTCATGGAAGGTTGCGCCTCCCATGGCTACGACCTGAAAGTCTGCGAAAAGGTTTGGACCGACTGGGAAGCCTTCGCGTCCTATGCGTTCAATAAATCGCACGCTACCTGCTATGCATTTGTGGCCTACCAGACCGCTTACCTCAAAGCCCACTATCCCTCCGAATACATGGCGTCTGTACTGAACTGCGCCAGCAACATTGAGAAGATCACCTTCTTCATGGAAGAATGTAAACGGATGGGCATCGACGTATTGCCGCCGGATGTGAACGAATCCCTGAAAGGTTTTGCGGTAAACAAAAAAGGACAGATCCGTTTCGGCCTCGGTGGCTTGAAAGGCGTGGGTGAAGCAGCCGTGGAAAATTTGCTGGAAGAACGAAAAAAAGAAGGCACTTTCAAAACCGTATTCGACTTTATCAAACGCGTGAACCAACGCGCTGTCAATAAAAAATCACTGGAGGCCCTGATTATGTCCGGCGCTTTCGACTGTTTCCCGGAATTCCACCGGGCGCAGTATTTCCATAAGCCGGAAAACGAGCCGATGAGCGGTCTCGATAAAATCGTGAAATTCGGCCAACAGGTTTCAGCAGGCGCATCCCCTATCGCCAGCCTCTTCGGAGCGGACGAGATGCCGGATGTAGAGCCGCCGAAAATCCCGAACTGCGATCCATGGCCGCTGATCATGAAACTCAACAACGAACGTGACATTACAGGTATCTACATCTCCGGTCACCCGCTGGACGACTACCGTTTCGAGCTGAAGCACTATAACATGAACTCCGTACAGGAACTGGTGGAATATCAGGCTGAAATAGCCACCCCCGGCAGTACTGGCGGCCGTTCCCGTGAACGCAACTTCCGCCTGGCGGTGTATGTCACCAACGCCCAGGAAAGGATCTCCCGCAATAACCGGCAATTTGGTATCATGACCATTGAAGACTACTCCGGCAAATTTGAATTTGCCCTGTGGAGTGAGGACTTCATCCGGTTTGCGCCTTACCTCAAACCCGGTCTGTGCCTGTTCATCAACGGCGGGTTTAAATCCAAGCGCTTTAATGACAATGAATATGAATTCAAGGTAAACAGCATTCAGCTGTTGCAGGAAGTGAAGAAAACACATACCAAACAAGTATATCTCGCTACTTCCCCCAAACACCTGAAACGCGAAACCGTGGATTTCCTGGTAGAAAATATCAACCGCTACCCGGGCAACAGTCCGCTGCATATGCAGCTCGTTGATATTGACAATAATCTCCAGGTAAAACTGCACACTTTCAATAAAAACATCGAGATGAATGACGAGTTGGCGCATTTCCTGCGAAAAGAGCCGGATATCGATGTGTATATCGAGATTATCAATAAGTAGGATGTCAAAAAAGCAGTAATTTGCACTCGGTTCAAGTTTTGATCTAATACACCCGTAAACAATCAAAAACAACTATTAATAAACACCTTTAAATTATAATATCTTATGGCTTTAGAATTCACTGACGCGAACTTTCAAACGGAAGTCCTGGACTCCGATAAATTGACTGTGGTAGATTTTTGGGCAGAATGGTGTGGTCCTTGCCGCGCTATCGGTCCGGTTATCGAAGAACTGTCTAAAGATTATGACGGCAAAGTAAATATCGGTAAAGTTAACGTGGACCTGAACCCTCAGATTTCCATTGACTACGGTATCACCAGCATCCCTGCTATCCTGTTCATCAAAGGTGGTCAGGTGGTTGACAAACAAGTAGGCGCTGTTCCGAAAGCTGTACTCGAGAAAAAAATACAGGCTAACCTGTAAAAGAGATAAACGAAACTGAGTGATGAAAAGCCCTTCCGCAGAACGGAAGGGCTTTTTTATGCGCCACCCCTTCTTACTGTGACGGAAATACCGGATCTGCTCCGTATATTACAGCATCATCAAAACCCGAAAAACCATCTGATTAATTTCTAATAACAACCATCATTGCGCCACACATTTATTATCCTGTTTACCTTACTTTACAGCCTGGCCGCTGTGGGCCAGCGCCAATGCGGCACCGCCGTTGCACTGCAACAGCGGGTTATCGAACATCCCTACCTGCAACAAGTAATTGACAACAATGAAAAAAACATGCTGCGCTGGCAGCAGCTCCGCAGTATGCGGCCACAAGCCAGAGCCGCCACCACCAATCAGGCTGTTACTATCCCGGTAGTCGTGCATATCGTGCTCGATGACCCGGACCTCGTTACCGATGTACAGGTGATGTCGCAAATAGCCGTGCTCAACCAGGACTATAACGCCTCCAATCCGGATGTAAGCATGGTTCCGCCGGTATGGCAGCCTGTTATCGGCAATACCCGTATCAGTTTCTGCCTCGCACAGCGTACGCCCGGTGATGAGCCTACCACGGGCATTGTACGCGTAAAAACAACCGCCGGCCGCAGTTATGATATCAGCGGCGGCGCACCGGACGTAAAATACGACCAATACGGCGGCTCCGATGCCTGGGATACCCAAAAGTACCTCAACATCTGGGTAACCCGCCTTTCGGGCAATTTCCTGGGCGTTGCCGCCCCTCCGGGCGTTGGTTACCCCAGCCAGCAGGAAGGGGTCGTTATCCTCTACTCCGCCTTTGGCACTTCCGGCAGCGTAGGCCGTGTCTATAACCTCGGACGCACCACCACCCATGAAATAGGCCATTATTTCGGACTCAAACATATCTGGGGCGACGACGGCGGTTCCTGCGCCATAGACGACGGTATCACCGATACCCCGCTGCAGGGCGACAATACCTACGGATGCCCCGCTTTCCCCAAAATGGACAACTGCAGCCCCGGCTTCCCCGGTATTATGTTCATGAACTATATGGACTATACCGACGATGCCTGTATGCACCTCTTCACTGCCGGACAGGCAGGCCGTATGCGCGATGTGCTGGAAAACACCGTTGCCAGCCTGATGTCCTCCAACGGCTGCACGCCGGTTGTATTACCGGACAACGACGCCGCCCTGGTGGCCGTTAACGGCGCCAGTGGCAAACGATGTGATAACCGTATCCTGCCGGAGGTTACCCTGCGCAACAAAGGTACCCGCCCGCTCACCTCGGTACGTATTCAATACCGGCTCAATAACGGCACGCCTGTCAGCTACGACTGGCAAGGCAACCTGGCCAGCCTGCAAAGCGTGAAGGTAACGCTGCCGGCCACCCGGGTAACCGTGGGCGCCTATAACCTGCAAGCCTATACGCAGCAGCCAAATGGCCTGCCAGATGCCAATGCAGCCAATGATACCAGCAGCAGCCGCTTCCATTACGACACGGAAGTACAGCTGCCTTTTGAAGAAGGTTTTGAGCAGGACAGCTTCCCTCCTCCGGGATGGGACATCTACAACCCCGACTTCAGCTTCACCTGGGAACGCGACCGGAACACAGGCCACAACAGCAATGCCTCCGCCCTGGTACGCAATAAGGGATACAATGTAAACGATCAGACAGACGACCTCATTACCCCGGTACTGGACGCCCAGGGCCACGACTCCGTGTTCCTCTTCTTTGACGTGGCCGCCGCCGTGTACTCCGATCCCGATATGCTGGCCAATGTGTGGGACACCCTGCAAGTGCTGGTAACCAAAGACTGTCACCAAACCACTGCCCTGGCCTATAGTAAATGGGGCAAAAACCTTATTACCCGCCCCACGGCCACAAAAGACGAGTTCGTTCCTACTCAAAACGAATGGCGCCGTGATTCCGTAGACCTCACCGCCCTGGTGGGAAAAGACAAATTCCAGGTAGTATTCAGGAATATCTCCAACGCGGAGAACAACATCTATATTGACAATATCCGCATTGTCACCAAAGACATCCTTCCGGACCTGCGCAAAGCCGGGGTGCTGATACACCCCAATCCTACCGACGGCATCGTATGGATCAGCTTTTATGAGCGGCCGGACGACCTCCTGCAGGTGAACCTGTACAATGCCGGCGGGCAGTTGGTAGCCTCCAAAGCAGGTAATGCCATTGGCGCCAACAACCGGATGACCTTTAATTTGGTAAATGAGCCAAATGGTGTTTATTTTGTAAAATTAATTTACAGGAACAGGGCCAACACCATTAAATTAATGAAAGTAAGATGACGATGAGACAAGATTATCCGGCAGTTCAGACACTTCTTCAGCAAGCCGCACTGGACACTGACCTGAAGAACATTGCAGAAAAAATCCTCCGCCAGGAAAGAATTACGCCCGCAGATGGGCTGACCTTATTTGAAAAAGGCGATATCGGCTTTTTAGGCGCACTGGCCAACCACGTGCGGGAACGCATGCATGGCGATAAGACTTATTTCAACCGTAATTTTCATATAGAGCCTACCAACGTATGCGTGTTCACCTGTCACTTTTGCTCCTACTCCCGGCTGTATAAAAACCGGGAAGATGGCTGGGAACTGAGCATCGATCAGATGATGGACATCGTAAAAAGCTACGACGGGCAGCCGGTAACGGAAGTGCACATCGTCGGCGGCGTACATCCCAAGATGCAGCTCGATTTCTTCGTGGAACTGATCAAACAAATCAAAGCCCACCGCCCCGATCTGCATGTGAAAGGATTTACAGCGGTGGAACTGGATTATATGTTCCGCAAAGCCAAAGTGAGCGTAGACGAAGGTATGCGTATCCTTAACGAAGCAGGCCTGCAATCCATGCCGGGCGGTGGTGCGGAGATCTTCCATCCCGACGTGCGCGCCAAAATATGCCACGACAAGGTAGATGCAGACGGATGGCTGGCTATTCACCGCGCCGCCCACAATCGTGGTATGGTGACCAACGCCACCATGCTGTACGGTCATATAGAATCCTACGAGCACCGCATCGACCATATGGAACGTTTGCGGCAGCTGCAGGACGAAACACATGGTTTTAATACCTTCATCCCGCTGAAATTCAGGAATAAAGGCAATGATATGTCCGATATCCCGGAATCTTCCATCGTAGAAGACCTGAAACTGTATGCAGTGGCCCGTTTGTATATGGACAACTTCCCGCACCTGAAAGCCTACTGGCCTATGCTGGGAAGAAATACCGCACAGCTCACGCTCTCCTTCGGGGTGAATGACCTGGACGGTACCATCGACGATACCACCAAAATATACAGCATGGCCGGTGCGGAAGAACAAAACCCTTCCATGAACACCGCTCAGCTGGCCCACCTGATTAAACAGGCCGGCAGAAAACCGGTGGAACGCGATACCGTGTACCACGAAATCAAAGATTATACAGATGTAGTTTTCTCTGACGAGGAACTACTGGCCAAATAATATCCTTATGCAGCTACCGTTCAAATACCTGTTGATAGCCGCACTGTATGCGTCCGGCTGTAACAACAATTCCGGCAACAACAACAGCGCCACTACCACGGAAACCGGTACCGGCACCACTACCGGCACGGAAACTCCGAACCAGGCTACCTCCAACGGCAGCGAGTTTAAAAAAGAGGCCGAACTGGCATTTCTGTCCAAAAACAATGCTGATACGATCCGCAAAATTGATATTCAACTCGCGCAAACCGATCAGCAACGGGAAGATGGACTGATGTACCGCAAGTCAATGACCGATAACCAGGGGATGTTATTCATCTTCCCGGATATGGAAGAACGGTCTTTCTGGATGAAAAATACCTATATCTCCCTGGATATCATCTACCTGGATGATAAACTGGAGATCGTGTCTATCCAGAAATATGCAACACCACTGTCAGAACAAAGCCTGCCCTCCTTCAAAAAAGCACAGTATGTGCTGGAAGTGAACGGCGGTTTCTCCGATAAATACCACATTGCCTACGGCGACCGTGTTGTTTATCATAAACAATGATACTAAATAAGAAGCCCCGGCAGACGCCGGGGCTTTTTTTGCTTGATACATATTTGATCGCTAACATTATAGCCTTTAAAGACTATCCTTCATTGACTACCCGCAGAATATGCAGTTGGGTTTTACCCGCAGGCACTTCCCAGTCAATGATATCGCCGGTACTGTACCCCAGCAGGGCAGTACCGATCGGCGAAAGGATAGAGAGTTTCCCCAGCTGAATGTTGCTGGCAGCAGGTAATACCAGCTGCACTTCGCGTACAGCGCCGCTGCGTTCATCTCTGAATTGCAGCGTAGAATTAACCTGTACCACATCGTCGGGTACTTTTGTTTTCCGGATGACCGCTCTTTCCAGCTCCTCTTTCAGCTTGGCTGAACCGGCTGCATGGTAACAAAGCGTTTTCAGGATGTCGTAATCATGTTGGGACACGATAATCTGTTTCTTTTTCATGAAAACAGGATTTAATCAATTATTAACTGATGGCCCCGGATAAAGCGCCGCTCCGGCAGAACGGCCGTTGTCCGGTGCATAAATTTCTTCATATGATCGTATATCCGTTCTCGTTACTCTTCTGTAAAGTGCTGCCGGGTTTACCTGGTCAGGCGCAGCAAAGCCGCAGGCGCCCATCAGTTCAGCCAGCGCATATATGGTATTGCGATGGAAATTAGCCACACGCTCCTTTTTATCGGTCACATTCACACCCTGGTACAGAGTTGGGTCCTGGGTAGCCACACCTACAGGGCAGCTGCCGCTATCGCATTGCAAAGCCTGGATGCAACCCAGTGCCAGCATCATACCTCTGGCGCTGTAGCAGGCGTCTGCACCTAATGCCAGCACTTTCATGATGTCGAAACCGGTGATGATTTTGCCACTGGCCATGATTTTAATGTGCTGTTTCAGGTCATACTTTTTCAGCATGTTCACCACAAAAGCCAGCGCATCATACAAAGGCATACCAATGCTGTCCGTGAATTCCAGCGGAGCGGCGCCGGTACCACCTTCTGCACCATCTACCGTAATAAAGTCGGGGTAGATACCAGTATTGGTCATCGCCGCACAAATACGTTCAAACTCATCTTTACGGCCCACACATAACTTGAAGCCCACCGGCTTACCACCGGAGAGTGTACGCAGCTGCTGTACAAAAGCCAGCATCTCATATTCGTTGCCAAAAGCAGTATGCGCCGCAGGCGATAATACGCTGACACCTGGTTTCACCTTACGGATAGCAGCGATTTCCGGCGTATTCTTAGCCGCCGGCAACACCCCACCCTTACCTGGTTTGGCGCCCTGGCTCAATTTCAATTCTACCATCTTTACAGAAGGGGCTGCAACTGTTTCAGCATATACTTCCGGTGAGAAATTACCTTTCTCATCGCGGCAGCCGAAATAACCGGTACCGATCTGCCAGATCAGGTCACCGCCATGTTGCAGGTGATACGGACTAACGCCACCTTCCCCGGTATTGTGGGCGAATCCGCCTACCAGCGCGCCCCCGTTGAGGGAAAGGATAGCTGTTTTACTCAGCGCACCGTAACTCATTGCGCTGATATTTAATAAACTCGCGTTGTATGGCTGGCTGCATTGCCCGTTACCGATGGTTACACGCAGCGCTTCCGCCTTTACTTTCGTAGGAAACGCCGTATGTGCAGCCCACTCATAACCCGGCTCATACATGTCTGCCAGTGCACCAAAAGCAACGGTTTGTTTTACGTCTTTGGCACGCTGATACACCACTGCCCGTTGACGGCGGCTAAACGGCCGGCCATCGGTGTCAGACTCGAAAAAGTATTGACGCATCTCCGGTCTGATATGCTCCAGCAGGTAACGCAGCCGTCCCAGTAAGGGATAGTTGCGTAACAAGGCATGTTTGCCCTGGAAGCGGTCGAACAACGTCAACAACGTGAGGCCAACGGCCACCGGTAATAAAATCCATCCTGTTAAATAACCGCGATAAAGGCTTGCAGCCACGCTCACATCCACCAACAGGCATAAAAGATAAACTGCCCATCGTGCTATCCGATGATTCATAAAACTGTTTTTATAAGATTGTTTTGGTAATTGCTATGGATTTTTACTACAGATACAAGCGTGCAGGTATTCTCCCCCCGGTACAACTGTTACGATGCTATAAGTTGCCCGGGCTTAATTGTTGAAGTCTTTTGGACAGGATAAAAACGGCAACAGGAACCCGCCCGTACAGATACGGTGTTGGCTACAGCAGGTTAATATGTTAGTTGCCTTACTCACTTGTAATAAAATGAGTAACAAAGATAGGCCTTTTCCTGATATCCGCGCACTATTTGCTTAATTCCGGCGCCGTAAATGGTTTTTGCCGTCCATTGTATTGCTTGCGGACATTTTTAATATCGTCTGTGGTTACTTTTCCGGCTTTATTATTCCACGCACCACGCAAAAAGGTGAGCAATTCTGCGATATCACTATCACTAAACTCATCACTGCCACCAATACCCGGCATATCACCATTGATTTCCGGCGCTTTGTACAATTTACCATGTACCTCTACCGGCCCGGTAAGGCCATACAACACAATCGCAGCAAACTTCGCTTTGTCGCCGGTTACCCAGTTGCTTTCATTCAGCGGCGGCGCCATCGAGGCAATACCATTGCCGTTTTTGCCATGGCAGGTCTGACAAACGGTATTGAAAATTTTATAGCCCCTCGGATATTTAACGGCCAGCGCTTCCATCTTTTTGGCGTTGGCGGCATTATCCATGTTCTTTAATACGTTGTGTAATTGTTTATTCAACGCAAACGCAGTATCCGGATTAAAAGCCTCCAATTGTTTGAGCAGTGCAGCTTCCCGGTTAACGGCATTATTAATCAATGCAGCCGACACATAACGGTCACGCGCATACGCTTTCATTAATTTATCTTCCAGTCGCGTCGCAGCGGCCTTATCAGCCTTACCCAGTGCGGGCAACAGGTACCCTACATACGGTGCAAAGAAGGGATTACCAGCCAAAGTGTCCAGCTTCGCGGTCACCGCTTTGGCCACTTTACCGTCCAATACGGATGGCAGCGCCGCCAGCGCCTGTACTTTGTAATCATCCCGGCCGTGCTCCAGTATGGTTGCCAGGTCGGCGTAGGTCAACTGATGCAGCCCTTCCAGTGTCCACAAAGCATGCACCTGCATCAGCGGCGTCTGGTTGTTGGCCAGCGCAGCCCGTAGCTCCGGCGCCAGTGCGGTCATCCGATGATCAATAATATATTGCTGCGCTTTGTCTCTCAGCGTACCATCCGGATGGTTCAACAGGGATAACACCTGGTCGGCCTGCACCAGCGTTTTCTTCGGATGCTGTCCGGCAGGCACAATACGGTAAATACGGCCACAGCTAAGTGGTTGCGTCAGCTCCCGCATCTTGATTTCATTCTTCAGATAACTCGTGATATAGGTTTTGTGCTGAAGGATACCACGGTACATATCTGTGATATACAAAGCCCCATCAGGTGCATTGTACAAACCTGTAGGCCGGAAACGTTCATCGGTGCTGGCGAGGAACTCTTTGCCCTTATATGCCTGTTTACCGGTAACAATGTATCCACTGTCCTTTAATATATTTCGTTTGATCAGATTGGCTGAAGGCTCTGCTACAAAGGCATTACCGGCATATTCAGCCGGTAACAGATTCCCCCGGTAAATCACCGGTCCGCAGGCAGCGGTAAACTCCACCAGGCGCAGGCTGTCATCCAGCACGCCTTTCATATAACCCCGGTTTACGCCGGGTGTTGGATGCGCCGGGTATACATGGTTGTCGCGTACAATCTTCTGATCGTATCCGGCCGCATTCTGCTGATGCGGGTTTTTACCGCCTAATCCGGCCGGGAAATAGTCCCCCAGCAGGTTTTCAGAATTGTTGTTGTAGTACAGCCGGCCCTGGTCATCCTGAGCGATTCCCCACTGTCCGCGGAAGGTGGTGGGTTCTTTCAGCCATTTGTCACCCACTTTGCGGTAACGCCGGTCCGATTTGGCATTATAAATCCAGTTGTCCAGTCCCCGCAGCAAGCCGTTGGGCTGGTGTTCCACGTTGCCACCCGCCGCATACTGGCTGTCTACCAGCACCCGTTTACCGGGTTTGTCGCCGTTGTTTTCAATAAACCATAATTCCGGCGGCGTAGCTACCAGTACACCGTTCTCCACCAGGCATACCGCCCGTGGCAGTACCAGTGAATCCAGGAATACCGTTCTTTTATCCATCACGCCGTCGCCGGTCGTATCTTCCAGGATAACAATTTTACCATCCGGTTTGTCTTCTCCCGTACCGCTGGTATCCGGCATAAAACCCATCATTTCCACTACCCACATCCGGCCGCGGTCATCAAACACGGTACTTACCGGCGCAACTACCATCGGCTCTGCCGCCACCAACTGCACTTCCAGGCCCTTGTCCACCGTCATGGCGCCAATAGCGGCTTTACCATCCAACACGGGAGACGTAGCGTATTGCTTTCGCATGGCCAGCGAATCTTTTTCGTGTTTGCTCATCCGGTCTTGTTGTTGTGTAGGTCCGCAGGCAAGCCATGCCAGGGAAAACGTGGAAATGATCAGGTATTGAAGACGGCCCATCTGTTATTTAATTCGATTGCAAACAATAAAAATACATCTCTTGCGGATTTTTGCAACTATTTTTTGATCAGGGGTAAAATGAGCGGGATTTGATAATGATGGCATGAGGTGATGGCAGCACCGGTTGGGGTACCCGGTTAGGGGCATGCAATCTCCCGGATACCCGTACACCCAGGGCTGAAGCCCTGGATGTACGAGGCACACCAACCCCACCAATACAAATTTCCCCGCGCCTGCTCCTATTTTCACATTGTTTAGAAAAACCGGCGCGGTTTATTATTTTAAACCGTTCAATGTACTGTTATGCACGTATCTTCTCTTTCCACGTCATCGGCGAAACCACATTACGAAGTACTCGACGGGTTGCGCGGCACTGCAGCCATTACCATTGTTGTTTTCCATTTCCTGGAGCTGGTATGGAGTGATTACAGTCAGAACCCGCTGGGGCATGGTTTTCTGGCCGTCGATTTTTTCTTTTGTCTGTCAGGTTTTGTGATAGGTTATGCCTATGATGGGCGGTTGACGAACATTGGGTACCGGGGATTTTTCCGTGGCCGGTTATTGCGACTGCATCCGCTGGTGCTGTTAGGATCTGTGCTGGGCCTGTTATCATTTTTGTTTGATCCGTTTGGCGGCGATCCTTATGCGCGGGGTGTATGGCCCATTGTGGCGGGATTTATTTGTTCCCTTTTGCTGTTACCGTTTCCGTGGCTGCCGGGCAGAGGTGGCGCCTTGTTTCCGTTTAACTCGCCTACCTGGTCGCTTTTTATGGAGTACTGCATCAATATCGTATATGCCTTTGTGTTAAGCCGGTTACATAAGGGAGTGACGTTGCTGTTAACGCTGGTGGCCGCAGTATGGCTGGCGGTGGCGGCCTATCATGCCGGTACATTGATTGGCGGCTGGGCCGATGCCAATATCATGGATGGTTTTGCCCGGGTATCGTTTTCTTTCCTGGCGGGACTGAGCGTCTATCGTTTTCAGTGGGTGTTGCGGACGAAGCTGGGGTTTGTGGCGTTGTCGCTGTTATTACTGGCTACTTTTATGTGTCCTTACTTTGGGCAGAACTGGGCGGTGGAGTGGCTGATTGTGGCGATTGTTTACCCGGTGGTGATAGCCCTGGGCGCCGGTGCTGCAGCTACCGGCTGGTGGCGGCCTGTATGCCGTTTTATCGGGCGTCTCTCCTATCCGCTATATATGACCCACATTTTTCTGATCTGGCCTTTTGGCAACTACTACGCGAAATACCATCCTGGTCCGGGATTACTGACGCTGATAGTAGCGGTAGGTACCGGGGTGTTGATGGGCCTTGGTTACCTGGCTATGCGCTGGTATGATGAACCGGTACGCCGCTGGCTGAACGGGAAGGTGAAAACACGGGTTGCCTGCGAAGAGGCAGCAGTGCCTGCGAGGCAGCTTTAAAAGCCTGACGGAATTATGTCGTGAAGTGACCGGAAATCGCAAAATAACTTATCTTCGTCGCCTTATTGCATACATTTTACGATTTATTTGCATTTATGGAACGCTTTCAGGGCTTAATAGGCATCGTCCTTATTCTGGGTATTGCCTTTTTGTTTTCCAACAACAGGAGTAAGATCAACTATCGGCTGGTGGTGAGTGGTATTACGTTACAGGTAGTGATTGCACTGCTGGTATTCAAGGTTCCTCCTATCACCTGGTTTTTTCAGCAAGTTGGCCACGCTATGGGTAAACTGGAGGCGTTTGCACGTCAGGGCGCCTCTTTCGTATATGGCGGCATTGGTGTAGCCCAGCCTCCCACCGGTACAATTGCCGATTATGCCAGCGGCGGATTTGTATTTGCCTTCAATGTAACGGCTACTATCATTCTTGTATGTGTACTGGTAGCGGTATTATATCACTTCGGTATTATGCAGCGCATTGTAGCGGTTATTGCCAGGGCGATGAACGTGGTGATGCGGGTGAGCGGTGCAGAAGCCCTGAGTAACGTAGCCAGCGCCTTCGTAGGCCAGGTGGAAGCACAGGTGATGATCCGTCCTTACCTTAACTCCATGACTAAAAGTGAAATCCTGGCTTCGATGAGCGGCAGTCTTGCCTGTATAGCCGGTGGTATCCTGGTAGTATATGCCAATATGGGTTTCCAGGCGGGTATGGACATTGCGCCGTTCCTGATCACGGCCAGCCTGATGGCCGCTCCCGGCGCGCTGGTGATCTCCAAGATCGTCTTCCCGGAAACAGAAGAGAGTGTAACCATGGGCCGTGTGAAAATGGAAGTAAAAAGCAATTATACCAACGTTATTGACGCTATTTCCCATGGCGCAGGCGATGGTTTCAAAATAGCCATGAACGTTATCGCCATGCTGATTGGCTTCATTGCCCTGATAGCGCTGGTAGATTGGTGCCTGATCCATATCGGTCACCTGTTTGGACTGAGCTTTAACCTGAGCCTGGACTGGATTTTTGGTAAACTCTTTACTCCTATGGCCTGGGCTATGGGCGTGCCTGGTCAGGATGTGAACAATGTAGCCACCCTGCTGGGACAGAAGCTCACCATCAATGAATTTGTGGCCTTCAAAAGTATGACCAGCCATGCTGTTAAAATAGAATCTGCCAAAGCGATTACCATTGTAACCATCGCTATTGCCGGGTTTGCCAATTTCAGCAGTGTAGGAATGCAGATCGGCGGTATTGGAGAACTGGCCCCCGGTCGCCGTACAGACCTGGCCAAGCTGGGACTTAAAGCGCTGTTGTGTGGTACGCTGGCCAGCTATCTGTCAGCCACCATAGCAGGCATCCTGCTGTGATTATTTGGAAATTTACGAATTTTGGAATTTACGAATTTTGGGAATTATAAAAGCGAAGACCTGAGCAAACATACATCGCTCAGGTCTTCGCTTTTATAATTCCCGAAATTCGTAAATCCGTAAATTTCTAAATCCGTAAATTTCTCAATAGCTTCAATAAGACGCAGCACAACCCCTGCTTAAAAAATCAATTGTCCTTAAGCATTGTTTTCCGCGATCAAATCTGTTGCTGCCAGGGAATCCCGGGCATACATTACCGGTTAGATTTCCAGTCTCTTTACCAGGGAAGCCTGTACGCTTTCCCAGGCAGCGAGTTCACCGGCTTCTTCCCAGTGGTTTCTCATTTCTGACGCGCCTAATATTTTGTTTACAGCAGTAATGGCCTGGTTTCTCAACGCTTTCGTTGCAATCAGGTTCAGGATATCGAGTTTATCCAGCGGGTCTTCCGGGAAGTCTTCACTGGGTTTTCCCAACAATGCTGCCACGGTTTCTGCCGCAGCCAATCCTTCTTCGCAATCTCCGGTTTCCAGTTTTTCGGTATTGTTGATGATACGAGCCAGTGTATCCGTCACCAAACCGCCATCTTTGCTTTCGATCACGTCAAAAATCCAGTCTTGTGATCCGTCATTTTCAAAATTCCTGGTGCCCCATGCGCCCATAGTGTGTAATGTTTATTATTTTTTTAGAATAAAGAAATTGAGAATAAAAATAACAGTCTCTCCTTACAACAACAAAAACGTTTCATCAGTTTAAACTTCTGAAGTCCACCGGAACAAGTTTACTCACGCCCGGTTCCTGCATGGTAACCCCGTAAATCACGTCTACAGCGGCCATCGTTTGTTTATTATGGGTTACAATAATAAACTGTGAATTATCTGAAAATTTTCTGATCATGTTGGTGAATTTGCCCACATTGGCATCATCGAGCGGCGCGTCCACCTCATCCAGGATACAGAATGGCGCTGGCTTGATCAGGTAGATGGCAAACAGCAGGGCGGTGGCGGTAAGTGTTTTTTCTCCACCGGAAAGCTGTGTGATAGCTGCCGGACGTTTGCCTTTGGGTTTTGCGATGATTTCTATACCGGTATCGGCCAGGTTCTCCGGATCGCTCAGGATCATATCGCACTGGTCTTCTTCCGTAAAGAGGGCTTTAAATACCCGGATAAAATTCTCTTTCACCGTATTGAACGTATCGAGGAACTTCTGGTTGGCGGTTGTTTCTACCTCCTGGATAGTGGCCAGCAGGGAGTCTTTAGCGTTCACCAGGTCTGTTTTCTGTTCCAGGATAAACTCGTATCGTTTTTTCATTTCCTGGTAGGCCTCAATAGCAGTAGGGTTGATTTCCCCCATGTTCTCCAGGCGTTTTTTCAGGCGTTCCGCACTACCCTGCAATTCTTCTACCGGTAGTTCGGAAGAGCGTTGCTCGTCGATGATTTCATCCAGGTTCACTTTAAACTCCACGCTCAACCGTTCTTTCATGGAAGCCAGTTGCAGTTTGAGTTCATTCACTTTATCCTTGATCACATTCAGCTGCTGGTCCAGTTGCTCACGGGCCCTTTGTTTGGCGCGCAGCGTGGTTTCCAGCTCTTGCAGGTGGTTACGGAAATTATAGTATTCCTGGTCTTTTTCGTTGAGTGCTTTTTCTTCTTCCTCCCGTTGGCGGAACAGTTCCACCAGTCCGTCTTCTGCGGCGCTGCGTTTTTCTTCTGCGGCGGCAATATTGCCGGCAGCGTCTTCCAGCTGTGTTTTATTACTGGTGATCTGGGTATGCAGGTCTTCCAGCTGTTTGCGTTTGAATTCCAGTTCCTGTTTCAGGGCCTGCACTTTACTCTGTTGACGGGTATGTTGCAGGTTCTGGTTGTTGAACTGTACGTTCGCCATATTGAACTGCTGTTCTACTTCCTGCGCCATCCGGTCTGCCTCACTGATGCTGTCCTGCAGCTCTCCTACCCGGTCGTTCAGGTTTTCCAGTTCTTCCCGCACACCGGAAATACTTTCCTGGTTGGTAGTCAGCGACTGCTGCATTTCTTCCAGGCGTTTGTCGCCGGCTTCAATCAGGTGATGGAAGTTTTCAATCCTGTTTTGCAGGCCGAACAGCTGATTATTCAGCTGGTTGAGCTTTTCTTTCGCTGCGTTGATATTATTTTCATTCAGCTGGCTGTTATAGCCCAGCACCTGGTTGTGTTTATCCTGTATTTGTGCACGCAGGCTGCCTACGGTAGCTTCCAGCTCTTTGATTTCCACTTCCAGCTTTTCCAGGTTTTTAGCCCTTCCCAGCTTTTTGCCTTCAAAGAGTCCTACAGAACCGCCGGTGATATTGTATTTTCCGCGGTGCATACGGCCGGATTTTTCTACCAGGCAGATTTCATCGTCGGATACCTGGCTGAATTCCAGGCGGGTAATGTCTTCTCCGATGAACACCTTGCCGAGCAGGTGATAGCCCAGGCCTTTGTATTTTTCATCGATCTCCACCACGTCGAGGGCGGGAATGGTGCCGGCAGGGGCCAGCAGGCCGTTGGCCGGTACGCGGAACTGATCGAGGATAAAGAAATTGGCTTTGCCTTTTTTATGGGTGTCCAGTAACTGGATAGCCTGTACGGCTTCCGCCACATTGTTGACTACGTAATAGTTGAGGTATGGTTCCAGGAGATTTTCCACACAGGTGCGGTATTCTTCCTTACAGAAAAAGACATCGCTCAGAATAGGCGCTTCATTGTTCCATTCCGGGTTCTTTTTCAGGAATTTGATACTTTCCGGGTAACCTTCGAGACTGTCTACCAATGATTTAAGCAGGTCGAACTCATTCTTTTTGGAGTCCAGCTTACGGTTTTCATCCACCAGTTGGTCGCGCAGCCCTTCTATATCGGATTGGGTAGCCAGGATTTTTCCTTTGGTTTCTTCCTGGAAGCGGACCATCTCATCCAGTTCTGTTTTGCTGGTGGTGATAGTATGTTGCAGTGTTTCCTTTTCTGTTTCCAGTTGAGCGATCTGCTGCAGGCGGTTGTTCTTTTCTTCCTGTAACTGCTGGATACTGCGTTGCAGGTTCTGTACGGAAGTATCGGCCACCGCCACTTTTTTCTCCGCCTCAAACTGTTGGCGTTGCCAGCGTTGCTGATCGTTGCGGAGGGTTTCGAGGGCCTGTTTCTTTTGCTGGAAACGTTCTTTTTTCTCGTCCACCATTTCGCGGAGTGTTTCCAGTTCGTCTGCCATGGATTCAAACACTTCGCCTTCTTCCACCACCTGTTTTTCGGTGAATTCGATGGAGTTGGTTAATCCTTGCAGCTGGCCTTCCGCGTTGTTGAGGAAGTCGGTGATATTTTTCTCGCGTTCCCTCAGATAGGTAAGCTGTTGGGCGGCGAGGTTCTTGTCATTTTCTTTGGTACGGATGGTAGCCACCAGTTCGTTGAACGATTTCTGCAGGGTTTGCAGTTCTCTTTCTTTGGCGACAAAGTGCAGTTTATCTTCTTCCACAGCAGCCTCTGCAGTAGTAATTTCTGTTTCCAGCTGCAGTTTACGGTCGCTTTCTTCCTGTTGTTTATCAGACAGTTCCTTGAAAGTGACATTAAATCCTTCCAGGGCGGCTTTCGCCAGTTCTATACTGATTTCGCGGTATTCCTTTTTTACCTCGTAGAAGCGTTCCGCTTTACGGGCCTGGGTTTCCAGCGTTTTCAGGTTATTATTGATTTCAAACAGGAGGTCTTCAATACGGTTCAGGTCACCTTCGGTGGCCTCCAGTTTGGATTTGGCTTCTTTTTTACGGGTTTTGTATATGGAGATGCCTGCCGCTTGTTCCAGCATACGGCGACGGCTGTTTTCCTTATCCCGGATGATGTCATCCACCATGCCCAATTCGATGATGGCGTAGGAATCTGTGCTGACGCCGGTATCCATAAAGAGGTTATGGATATCCTTTAAGCGGCAGGCCACATCATTGAGGCGGTATTCACTATCTCCGTTTTTGTAAAATTTGCGGGTAATGGTTACCGTGGTAAATTCGGTAGGCAGTACGTTTTTGGTATTCTCAAAGGTAAGGCTCACCTCCGCCATCCCGCTGGCAGAACGTGTTTTGGAACCGTTGAACACCAGTCCGGACTGATTTTCAGAACGCAGGTTACTGATTTTGTGTTCCCCGATCACCCAGCGGATAGAGTCGATAATATTACTTTTGCCGCAACCGTTGGGTCCAATGACACCTGTTATCCCTTCATCAAAGTTCAGAACGGTTTTATCGGCAAAACTTTTAAAGCCTTTAATTTCTAGTGTTTTTAAGCGCACGACTTACTCCGAGGTTTTTTAAGGCGTCAAAGATATAATTTTACCCGAATGAAAAAGTAATTTAAGTGAGAAGCCGGTATCTCCCGGAATTATTTATGCACACTCCGGGCGAAAATAGCAGCCAAGGCTCACTCCCCTTTCTCTTAAACGGCTGATTATAAATATAGTAAAAAGCACACTTATTATTTAATTCCCTGTGAGAAATTATCGCCCGTTTGTCCCAACCGCTCTGGGTTAGCAGTACTATTTTATAGCTTGTGTAAGTAACCGGGAGGTCACCTATGTAGCTATGCCACTGTAACTTATGCCATTTACCACATAGGCGGAGCCCCGGACCATACCTCAAAATAATCTATCCTGTCCCATGACGCAAAAAGGCATATGGCTGTTGTTCCTGTTATGTATTGCCGTTACCCTGCAGGCACGCCAGCAAGGAGGTTCCATTACCGGCCAGGTTGGCGACAGTATCTCCCGGAAACCCCTGGAGTTTGCCACCGTAGTGTTGATGCAGGCAGGTGACCGGAAAACCGTGGCCCATGCCCTCACGGATGGCAAGGGCGATTTTCAGTTTACCGGCATCGCCTTTGGGCACTACCAGATCGGGATCACCATGCTGGGCTACGCTCCCCGTATCGTTGACAGTCTGCAGGTAGATGCCGCCCACCTCTATCACCGTTTAAGTCCCCGGTACCTTTCCCCCACCACGCAGCAGCTAAGCGGCGTCACCGTTGCCGGTAAAAAGCCCCTGATAGAACTACAGGATGAAAAACTGATCTACAACGTAGAAAATGATATCGACAAAGACAACAGCTCCGCCTCCGATATCATGCGGAAAATTCCGATGGTCACAGTAGACGCAGATGGTACCATCAAACTAAAAGGACAAACCAACTACAAAGTCCTGCTCAATGGGCGCGCTACGTCCATCATCACCAGGGATCCCAAGGAGGCCCTGAAAGCCTATCCGGCAAGCATCATCAAAAAAATAGAAATCATTACGGAACCCTCCGCTAAATACGATGCGGAAGGCATCGGAGGAATCATCAATATCATCACCCAACGACAGGTAATCGGCTACAACGGCAGCCTGTATGCTAACTACAATACCATCGGCAGATTCAGCGGCGGCGGTACTATCAGCGCCCGGCAAAAAAAAGTCGGTGTGAGCGCCTACGCCGGCGGCAACGGCGATCAAACCAAAAACAGCAGCACCATCAGCCGGGAAAGCTTCATACCCGGCAACAGGGGCTTATTAGAGCAAAACACCGACACCCGGCGTAATAACAAAATGTTTTATGGCAGCCTGGAGCTAACCTATGATATGGACAGCTCCAATGCGCTGACGATATTCGGCAACGGCAGCCTTAACAACATGACACAGCGTATGCCACAAACCAGCTTCTGGTATGATAGCACCAACAAACCGATACAAAGCGCCACGAATAGCAGCGACTCCTATAACAAAGGACATGGCTTCGGAGCCGGCCTGGATTTCCAGCATAAATTCAAACAGCCAGGACATGAACTGTCCGTAGCTTTCAATTATGTAAATGGCTACGGAGACGGCTATACGGACAATAGCCAGCATTATGTACCCGGTACCGACAGCTTTTACCGGAACAACAATCTTTTTACCAGTCGGAACATCAACGTCCAGGCGGATTACACGCTTCCGCTGCCACATGAACAGCGGCTGGAAACAGGCTTTAAAGGCACTTTCCTGCACAACGAAAGCAGCGCCACCCAGGAAGTGCGCAAAGAAGGGAATATGGTTCCCAATCCTTCCCGCGACAATATTTTCAACACCCAACAAAATATTCTCGCATTCTATATCACCTACCGGTTTAAGATAGGCAGCAAACTGAGTATTAAGCCCGGTTTCCGATTGGAGCAAACGCAGCAGACAGGCGATTTTATTTCCACCCATACCCGTATTAAAAGCGACTACACAAGCCCTATCCCTACGGTGAATATTACCTGGCAACTACAGCAGATGACCAGCCTGTCGCTCTCCTACAGCCGCCGCTTACAAAGACCTAATATTTTCTCGTTAAATCCCTACGTAAACGACAATGACCCCTATAATATATTTTACGGTAACCCGCACCTAAAGCCATCTTACGCCAATAGCTTCGGTCTTTATTTTAATAAGATAATGGAGAAAGTAACCTTTAATGCCGGGGCGGACTATACCTTTACCAATGATGCCATTCAGAACATTCTTACAGTAGACAGCACAAAGGGCATTACTTCTACCACCTACGACAACATTGGCAAATCCAGTGCTGTGGGACTCAGCGCCAGCATGCGTTTCGCCCTGACCAAAAAATGGAATGTCAGTATCAACGGGCGCGGTAATTACAGCGATTTCAGTAACGGCAGCAACCTGCACAGCAGTGGTTTATCCGGTAGCGCCTACTTCAATACCGACTACAACTTCGGCCACGATTTCCGGACAGACGCTTATTGTTACTACTATTCCGGCAGTCCCAGCGTACAGGGCAGCAGCGGTTCCAATATTGGTTATGGCTTTACCCTGCGCAAAGATTTCCTCAACAAAAAATTATCCGCCAGTTTGAGCGCAGATCAACCCTTCCGTAAACAACGGCCCATGGTTTCCGATGTTACGGACCCATCGTTTCATCGTGTTTCTACCTACTACTTCCCTGCCAACTCCTATACGATCTCCGTCAGCTGGCGCTTTGGCAAACTAACGACCAGCGCTACACGAAATAAAAGCGTAGTGGATACGGGTATGTAATCAATTCGTAATTCGTAATTCATAATTTGCTCTGTATCTTTGTATTCCAAAAACCTATTAACGTTTGCGTATAGAACAGCGGATCAACGATATCAAGAGTTTCCTTTACAGTTATCATTTCAGCAACGGTTTGCGTACCACTATCAGCGTAGTGGTCCCCTCCCTGATTTTTGCCGCCATCGGCCAGCTGGGGCTGGGTATTGCCATGTCTATGGGCGCCTTGTGTACCGCCCTGAGCGATGTGCCCGGCACCATTGTTCATAAGCGCAACGGCCTGATCATCAGCACCGGCCTCATTTTCCTGACGGCGCTGGGTACCGGACTGCTATTGCCTTTCCCCACCCTGATGGCCTTTTGGATAGTGGCCTGCTGTTTTGTCTTCGCTATGATGCTTGTATACGGCAACCGCGGCGGTAATATCGGTACCGGCTGCCTGCTGGTGATGGTGTCTATCCTCGGCGAATCACAGCTTACGCCAGGCATGGCGCTCACCTATGCGGTAATGGTGCTGCTGGGCAGTATCTGGTACGCGCTGCTGGCATTGATCCTGTGGCAGATACGCCCCTATCTCAACGTACAACAGGCCCTGGGCGACTGTATACAACAAACCGCACGATACCTCGAACTACGGTCCAACTTCTACACTCCCGGCGTAGACGTGGTGGCTAACTATAAAGCCGTGCTGGCACAACAGGTGGTCGTCAACGAAAAACAGGAAAATGTAAGGGAACTGCTGCTGAAAAGACGTTCCGCCCAACAGGGCACTACCAGTATCAACAAAAGCATGGTATTGATTTTCCTGGATATGGTGGACCTCCAGGAACAGATCATGGCCTCCCAAACCGACTATAACGCCCTGCAACGCGATTTTCAACAGGAAGATATACTACAGAAATTCCATGCACTCATCACCGAATTTGTGGAAGAACTGGAGAATATCGGTCTGGCGGTAGCCGCCGGACAACGTTCCCTGCCTAAAACCAATCTCAAATACGAGATGGAAAAGGTAAAAAAAGCGATTGCCGATATTACACTGAAATTGCCAACCCTGGCCGAAAGAACCCGGACCATCCCCCTCACCAATATCCTGCAAAACCTGCAGGACATGGCCCAAAGGATCTATAACCTGCACCGGCTTACCCGCCTGGAACGGCTGAAAGACGAAACCATCGATCCCAAACTGGAGTTGTCCAAATTCACCACCCGCCAGAAATATGACCTGGAGACTTTCCGCGACAACCTCACTTTTAAATCGCATATTTTTCGCCACGCCGTCCGCGTGAGCCTGGCCACGGTAACCGGTTACCTGCTGGGCCTGGCGCTTCACCTCGACCGGGTGTACTGGATACTGCTGACGATTGTGGTGATCCTGAAACCAGGCTTCGGACTGACACGTTCCCGCAGCATACAACGGTTCATCGGTACTGTATTGGGTGCGCTCTTTGCAGCCGGGCTACTGTATCTCACCCATAACGACACGGTGATCTTCGTCAGCATGTTGCTCTGTATCCTGGGCGCCTACAGTTTCATGAGCTTCCAATATACGCTCAGCGTGTTTTTCGTGACGCCTTTTATCATCTTCCTGCTGCATTTCCTGCATCCGTCCGACCTGTACAACGCTACCCAAAGGGTGCTGGACACCTTCATCGGCGGCGGCATCGCCTTCTTCGCCAACATGCTCCTGTGGCCCAGCTGGGAACACAATACACTGCCCGGATTTATGCAGAAAATGTTGCTCTCCAACCGTAAATACTTTGACATGGTATTGAGGGTGTATGCCGGCGAAAGCAACAGCGTCACCGATTTTAAACTGGCCCGCAAAGATACCTATGTGGATACCGCCAATATGATGGCCGCTTTCCAGCGTATGCTCTCCGAGCCCAAAAGCAAACAAAAAAATGCATCCAAAGTGTATCACTTTGTGGTATTGAATCATACCCTGACCTCCCACATCGCAGCCCTGGCGGCTTACAGCATGCATCATGGCGTGCAGTTCCCCAGGCCCGAATACAAAGAGATCACGACTTACCTGCTGCAATACATTGATCAGTTATACCTGATGATAGATCCCGCCACCCGCGACCAGGCCAAACTGGAACCACCCATCCATGCCTTTGATACACTGGATGAACATCTGCACAACCTGGTACACCTGCGTCAGCTGGAAATCAACGATGGCAAAGGCGCTACGCCTATCCGCGACGAAATGCTGGAAACCAAACAGGTACATGATCAGCTGCAAGCAATACTGGCACTGGTGAAAGACATGGGGAAAGCATTGAGTTGATTTACGGATTTTTTGATTTACGGATTTGCGAATTTCGGGATTTAAAAGAGCGAAGATCCAAGCGGTTGTTATAAGCTCGCTTGGATCTTCGCTCTTTTAAATCCCGAAATTCGCAAATCCGTAAATTCGTAAATTATTTAACAATCGTAAACTGGTCCGTTACTGGTGTCAATGCGGCCAGCACACGGTCCAGGAAGGCCGGGCCTTCAGTAGCATACCAGGGCATAAAATTTTCTTTTCGTTCCTGCAGGGAGCCGCCGGGAAACAGTCTATTTTTCACCTGCTTGATCTGGTCTGTCTGCCAGGCGAATTTTTTCTTTTCGGCCCGGAGGAATTTGTGTTCCAGTTTACCGATAGATTTTAATGCACGGCTTCTTTCCGCACCGGTACTGGCGACCAGCGTAATATCGATACTATGGGCCTTTTCTTCCAGCGCATCAAATAATTTTTCGATAGCGGCGTATTCATCTTTCAGCACCAGCGAGGCATTCGTATGTTTTTTCACATAGGCGTTCACGATATCATCCGTAGGAGCGAACAACTCAGCGGTGGTGATGCCTAGTTTATCCAGCCGTTGAGCCGACAGCTCGTCGGTCAGTAACAGGGAGTTACGTAACAATAATATCGGATAAGGCACCTTATAATGCGCAAACAGTCCTTTCAGTTCCAGCCAGTAGGCGATTTCGCCGCCGCCGCCAATAAAGGCGATATTGGGCAGGATGGTTTCCTGGAACATACCCCGCAGGATCACATTGGGACTGAAACGTTCCGGATGTGTTTCCAGCTCATTTTCCAGGGCAATAGCGTCAAATTTCAACGAGGTGTGTAATACTTTCCACTGCTCCCCCTCCTGCACGATGCGTTCCCGCATATCGTCCTTCAGGTAAAACAGGTTAATTTCCCGGGGATTGGCTTGTACTTTATAATGTGTCCCCAGTTGTTCCAGGGTATTGTTGACAATCGTATGAGACGCCTGTTGGAACAGTTCATCCTTCATGACAGGGATATACAGGCGTTTCAACGCCTGGCTGTCGGGTACCAGGGTTACCAGGCCAAAGCGGCCAAAGAGCGCGTGTACCAGGTATAAGGTAGCATCCTGGATATTGCGGTGTTCCAGGTAAGCCTTACGTAGCAGGTCCAGTAACTCCCCTGCATGCGGAGCATACCCCAGGGCATCTTTTATCTGTGCAATCAGTTGTTCCAGCCCTTCCGGATGCATGCGGCCTACGGCGCCTTGCTGACCGGCAGCCCAGGTCAGCGTTTTACCTTCCAGGTAAATGCTGCCCAGTTCGTCGAGGTCCGCATCTTCACTGCCCATATAATATACCGGTACAAAATGATGCTGAGGATATTGCTGTTGCAGTTCCTGGCAAAGTTTTACCGCCTGCAGTATCTTATAAACAAAATACAGGTAACCGGTAAATATATTGGGTTGGTGAGCGGTGGTGACGGTAAACGTTTGAGGGTCGGCGAGGCGGGTGATGTTGTCCTGCACCGCTTTCACCGGCTCCAGGTGTTGGTATTGCTGCTGAAGGGCAGCTACCAGGGCGGATCTCGGGGTGTTAAACTGCTGCCGGGCGGCTATAGCGGCCGTAAAGTCCGGCTTTACCGGGGAATAAGTGTAGAAAGGTCTTATCTGTGGCGCTTCTGCTAAAAAATCTGTTACCAGCTGATTAAAATAGCCTGTCTTCCCATAAGGAATATACTCGAGCATATTACGTGTCGAATTACAAATGATCAATAAAAGTAACAGATATAATTTAAATACATCGAAACTTTTGAATGTACGAAGTTAGAGAAGAAATTGTGATTTCAGGATTTTTACTCCTGAAATTTGATAGGCGGGTGTTAGCAATTATGGATTGGAATTTGCCATCTTTTACCCAGGAAACCGGAAACACGATGAAGATAGCAATCCTTTCGCCGGTAGCATGGCGAACCCCACCCCGGCACTATGGCCCCTGGGAGCAGATGGCCTCTAATCTGGCAGAAGGACTGATAGCGCGTGGCGCAGACGTAACCCTCTTCGCCACCGGCGACTCGCTCACACAAGGCAAACTAGCCTGGATATGCCGGCAGGGTTATGAGGAAGACCCTACGGCAGATGCCAAAGTCAATGAATGTATGCACATCAGCTACCTGATGGAACGGGCGCATCATTTTGATCTTATTCATAATCACTTTGATTTTCTGCCGCTCACCTATTCCCGCCTGATAGGTACTCCCATGATCACCACCATCCATGGTTTTTCTTCTGAAAAGATTGTCCCGGTATATCAGCGTTATAATCATATAGGGCATTATGTGTCCATTAGTCACGCTGACCGCCACCCTGCCCTGCATTATAAAGCCACCGTGTATAATGGCGTCCGGACAGAGGATTTTGCCTTCAATCCCATCTCCGACGGCTATCTGCTGTATTATGGCCGCATTCATCCCGACAAGGGCACCCATGATGCCATACAAATAGCCCTGCAAACCAACCGCCCATTATTGATAGCGGGTATTATCCAGCAGCGGGAATATTTTGAAGAGATGGTGCAACCTTATATTGATGATGAACAAATATATTACCTGGGCGCGGTAGGCGGTCCCGCGCGCAGCGAGTTATTGGGCAACGCCAGCGCTTTGCTGCATCCTATTCATTTCAATGAACCTTTTGGTCTTAGTGTAGCAGAGGCGATGTTATGTGGCACACCGGTCATCGCTTTTAACAGGGGATCTATGCCGGAGCTGATCCTCCATGAGCGTACCGGTTTTCTGGTAAATACCGTTGAGGAGGCTGCCGCCGCCGTGGAAGCGCTGGACCAGATAGATCGCTACGCCTGTCACCTGCACGCATACGAACATTTTACCACCGACCGGATGACGGAGGAATACCTTAAAATATACCGTTCTCTTTAGAAGATCAGATGCCGTCTGCCTTGATCTGGGTCAGCAGTTTTTCGAGGTTCACCGTAGCGAAGCCGGAAGCATAGTCGGAAAGGCCGTATGGGATGATCAGTTCATCGTTATGAACAATAGAGCCGCAGGAGTAGAGCACGTTGGGCACATATCCTTCCCTTTCGTCCTTGTTGGGCATGAGCAGTGGTTCTTTCAGGCGGCCGATCTCCGTGCCGGGATCGTCCAGGTCCAGCAGGCTGGCGCCTACACAGTAGGTACGCATGGGGCCTACGCCATGGGTGATCACCAGCCATCCGTCAGGGGTTTCTATCGGAGAGCCGCAGTTGCCCACCTGCACAAATTCCCAGGGGTATTTGGGGGTATACAGGATCTGTGGGTTCTCCCAGATATTGATTTTATCCGAATACATAATATACCCGTTGATACCATCGATACGGGATATCATCACATATTTCCCTTTGATCTTGCGGGGAAAGAGGGCCAGGTTTTTATTCTGGGCCCCCTCTCCATACAAGGGCATGATTTTAAAATTATAAAAGTCTTCCGTAGAAAGGAGTTTAGGCTGTATGGTGACCCCATCAAAAGCCGTATAGGTAGCATAATAGATAATACTGCCATCTTCTTCCTGGTATTTTACGAAGCGGGCATCTTCTATGCCGCGGCTTTCCGCATCGGAGTAGGGGAAGATAACCCGGTCGGAAATATCGGTATCCAGCGAGAAGTTCAGCTCGTAATAGGAATCTGCCAGCCAGAGCAACCTTTCCAGCGCCTTTTTCACGAGATGATCCGCCTGGTGGCGTTGCTGCATTTCCCGGATCACTTTTTTCAGGGAAATGTATTCAAACTCGTCGGGCAGCGTGCTCATGACCTCCTGCATCAGCGGGTCCGGCAGTTTAATGGAAACGGCGTTCTGAAAAAAAGTCTCTTTTTTATAGGTGGCGTTACGGATCACTTCCGCCTCATCCACATAGTTGCCCGACGGCTGCAGGGCAATCTCATTATTACGGTCAATGACGCCGCTACGGAAAGCGATAGACGAGATATGTCCTTCCCCTACCGCACGAAAACTAAGGATGATCCTTTTCTGTCCTTCTTCCAATCCGCTTTGGTCCACATCTTCGATCACCGAGGGATTAAAAAAAGCTGCTGATTCAATGGAATATTCATTGGTGAGATACGACCCTGTCAACAGTTTTCTTTTCAAAGACAAGTTATCATATTTGACATGTACGGCTGCAAAAAGATGCCGGATCCGGTCGGCATGTTTTTCAAAGATGCGGGTGATGTTGCGATGACGCCTGGAAAACTCTCTCAGTATAGGCGTTATCGTTATTTCCACCTGCTCATCGCTCATGGCGGCGACATGCTGAATGATGGACTTTGCCCTGGCTTCTCCATTGAAAAAAAACCTGGCTACCACCCTTTTCAGATCAGGATAGATCTTGGTAGATTTCCGCTCAATTGACAGTCGCATGGTATTGTTTTGTTAGATGTTGAATCCGTCCGGCAGGACTACTCCTTTTTTAACAACAACAATGCCGTCTTTCACCGTATATTTCTCAAAGTCGCCATCCGGGAGATGGTCTCCACCTTTGATGTGTACGTTGTTTCCGATACTGCAGTTCTTATCAATGATAGCCCTGTCAATCACACAATTCTCCCCTATTCCCATGGGTGGGCGTCCTTCTGCATTGGCCCTGTCCAGTTCGTCGAGGGTCTGGTAGTAGTCGCTCCCCATGATATAGGTATTGGAGATGACCGATCCGTTGCCGATGCGGGTACGGATACCCACTACACAACGTTCCAACCGGCTTGCCATAATAATACAACCATCGGCTATGATTGTTTTCTCCATAGTGCCGGATATTTTGGCGGGGGGCAACATCCTTGCACGGGAGTAGATGGTTTGCGATTCGTTAAAGAGGTTAAACTGGGGTATATCGTCTGTCAGCCCGATGTTGGCTTCCCAGAAAGAGGAGATATTACCGATGTCGGTCCAGTAACCTTCGTATTGGTAGCTGAATACGCGGGCTTTGGCTTCGATGGCATCAGGAATCACCTGTTTGCCGAAATCTGCCGCCTCCGGGTGTTTGCCCAGTATATCGAAGAGTACGTCCCTGCTGAAGATATAGATACCCATACTGGCCAGGTATAGCCGTCCGGCCTGCTTCATCTCTGCGCTTACTTCGGAAGCCCAGGGAGGCAGTACCTCCTGTGAGGGTTTCTCTGTAAAAGAAACGATAGCGCCCGATGCATCTGTTTTCAGGATACCGAAGTCAGATGCATCTTTGGCGGCTACCGGAATGGTAGCAATGGAAATTTCCGCCCCGGTTTCAATATGATTTTGGATCATCTCCCGGAAATCCATCTGGTATAACTGATCACCCGAAAGGATCAGCACATATTTGAACTCCAGATTTTCCACATGGTGCAGACACTGCCTTACGGCATCGGCGGTACCCTGGTACCAGGTGGGGTTGTCCGGCGTTTGCTCCGCCGCCAGGATGTCTACAAAACCTTTGTCGAAATGGCTGAAATGGTAGGAGTTTTTGATGTGTTTGTTCAGCGAGGCGGAGTTGAACTGGGTTAAAACGAAAATACGGTTCAGTTCCGCGTTCAGGCAGTTGGAGATGGGAATATCCACCAGTCTGTATTTACCAGCAAGGGGCACTGCCGGTTTGGACCGGCGACGGGTAAGGGGATATAGACGGGTACCTGCACCGCCTCCGAGAATAATGGATATTACATCTTTAGTCATAGTGTGGACGTTGGTTTAGATTAGGAAATCGCAGTGCTATCTGCTCGTGATAATTATCCTTTCATACTGTTATAAACATCGAGGTACTGCTGGGCGGAGCGTCCCCAGGAATGATTGAGCCGCATCCCGCGCTGACGTATTTCCGACAGGTGGGCGGTGTCGTTGAACAGTTCCACGGCACGTTTTACGGAGTAACAGGCATCCCATACCCCAGCCTGATTAAAACGTATGCCAAAACCGCCGGGGTCTCCAAAATCGGCGACGGTATCTTTTAATCCGCCGGTACTGCGTACCATCGGCACCGTGCCGTAACGCAGGGCATACAACTGGTTGAGGCCACAGGGCTCCACCCTGGAAGGCATCAGCAGAAAATCACTGCCGGCATAGATGAGGTGTGACAGTGCTTCATTATAGCCGATATGCAGATTAAAACCATAACTCACTTCATTACGGGTTTGTTGTAGTAACCATTCCACATGTGGATCTCCGCTACCCAGTACGAGGAAGTTTACCTCACCGGGCAGCTCGTGGAGGGAACGGTTGATGATATCGGGCAACAGGTCGGCTCCCTTGTCGCCTACCAGCCGGCCGATAAACGATACCAACGGCAATGATGCATCGAGGCCGAAGCGTTCACAAAGGGTTTGTTTATTCTCTTTTTTTCCCTCAGTCACGGTATCCAGGTCGAAATGGGCCGGCACCATGGTATCTGTGGCGGGGTCCCACACGGTGGTATCAATACCGTTGATGATGCCTGCGGTTTTCGCTCTCTCGTGGTTGATCAGCCATTCCAGGCCGTTGGCGTTACTATACAGTTCTTCCAGATAACCCGGCGATACCGTAGTCACGCGCCAGGCACATTTGATAGCGGCGGCCAGCGGGTTGATGGCGCCGCCCCAATCCAGCAGACCGGACTTCCACAGATCGAAAGACGGGATGAGATACAGTTTATCCCATCCAAACTGTCCCTGGTACTGGGCATTGTGGATGGTGAGCACAGAAGGCACTTCCTTCATGCGCTCATACTTATAACCGTAACTCATCAGGAAAGGTATCAGGCCGGTATGATGATCATGACAATGCACCACATCCGGCAGATGGTTCCACTCATTGATCCAGTCCAGCACCGCTATCTGAAATGCCAGAAACCGCTCCGTATCATTAGGATAACCGTAAACGCCGGGGGTATCCAGCAAACCGGGAATATCTACCAGGTACAAATCAAATCCCAGTTCATTACTGCGTTCCTTTAAAACATTGAAATGGTACCAGTCATGGCCCAGCCACATACCGGCCTGGTGTACCACATCAAATTCATGTGTATCATAGTATTTGTTCCTGTAGGCCGGCACCACCACTTTGGCGATGGCTCCCAGCTCGTATTGGTATTTGGGCAATGCCCCTACCACGTCACCGAGCCCACCTACTTTGGCTACCGGGTAACATTCCGCGCTAACGTGTAAAATCTCCATGCTAAATAATTGATAATCTAACTTAAGTTAAATGCTTAAAACAAGAAAACAAAGGGTTTCGGCCATTTTATTTTCGCAGTGTTCTTTTCCATTATAGCCCCCGGCTTTTAGTATATTTGCAGTACTTCCTCTTATCCCTTTTTTACCGGTGATTGTCATGTATACTCCTTTAAACTTCGGCTTATGGATTTTGGTCGTGTTACGCCAGCTGAGCTGGAAGAGCTGGATTTCAAACTGCCTGCTGAACCGCTGTTCAACAAAAAAGTGCTGAAAGGCAAGCCCGTTAAGAAACCGCTGTGTTACCTGGGTTGTGCCAAATGGGGCCGGAAGGAATGGATTGGCAAAATCTATCCCAAAGGCACCAAAGAAGCGCTGTTCCTCCCGGAATACGTGCATCATTTCAACAGCATAGAGCTCAATGCCACGCATTACCAGATTTACGGTCCTGATACCATTTCCAAATGGGATGCTGCCGCCAAAGGACTGGATTTTAAGTTCTGCCCCAAAGTACCGCAGGCCATCAGTCATTTCAGTAACCTCAGCCAGGCTACAGCAGGGCCTAAAACCACTTCTTTCCTGGAAGGCGTGCTGGCCTTCGGTAAACACCTGGGACCTATCTTCCTGCAGCTGAGCGACAAATACGGGCCCGCCAAACGGCAAGCCCTATACGATTATCTCGCCTCCCTCCCTACTGATCTTCAATTTTTCCTGGAAGTACGGCACAAGGAATGGTATGAAGATGAAGCCATGCGGCAGGATTTGTTCGAAAAACTACAGGAGTTAAAGATAGGCGCTATCATCACCGATACCGCCGGCAGAAGGGACTGCGCCCATATGCACCTTACCGTCCCTAAAATATTTATCCGTTTTGTGGGCAACAGCCTGCACCCGACAGACTATACCCGTATCGACGATTGGGCCAACCGGATCAAATATTGGCTGGACAAAGGTCTGCAGGAGATCTACTTTTTTATGCATATGCATGACGAAGCCCTGTCGCCCGACCTGGCCGCTTACCTGGCCGACCGGATAGAGGCCGTTTGTGGTTTGCAGGTAAAAAAACCGCAATTTGTAAAGGAATAGTGTTTTTTTTGACGAATACATTACAAGAGATAAAAAAATGCCGGACTGAAATATTAATTTCGCCCTCTCATAAACCCGGTACATACCATGATGCGCGAAAAGCTGGAACAATTGGCCCAGGAACTGGAAGGAACGCTTTATACAGACGATACCATGCGAACACTCTATGCCACCGATGCGTCGGCATACCGTGAGATGCCCCTGGCTGTGGCCATCCCTGAATCAACAGATGACCTGCAAAAACTTATCTCTTTTGCGCGTACCAACAAAACATCGCTGATACCCCGTACTGCAGGTACCTCGCTGGCTGGTCAGGTAGTAGGCAATGGTATCATCACCGATGTGTCCCGCCGTTTTACGAAAATACTGGAACTCAATACCGCCGAAAACTGGGTACGGGTACAGCCAGGCGTTATCCGCGATGAGCTGAACATGTACCTGAAGCCCTATGGCTTCTACTTCGGCCCCGAAACCTCCACCGCCAACCGCGCCATGATAGGCGGTATGGTGGGCAACAATTCCTGCGGATCCAACAGCGTGGTATACGGCAGCACCCGCGAACACCTGCTGGAAGTAAAAGCCCTGCTCAGCAACGGGGAAGAGGTTACTTTCGGCACCCTCGATCCGGAAGCCTTCCACGCCAAATGCGAAGGCCCGGACACCCTCGAAACCCGTATCTATCAACAGATACGCAGCACGCTGAGCGATTACCGCAACCAGGAGGAAATACGCCGCGAGTTCCCTAAAAAAAGCATCCCCCGCCGTAATACGGGGTATGCCGTAGATATGCTGCTGGAAACAGCCCCCTTCACCGCCGGTACAGAAGATTTTAACTTCTGCAAACTGATCGCAGGTTCTGAAGGTACCCTCGCTTTTATCACAGAAATAAAGCTGCATATCGATCCCCTGCCTCCTAAAGAAGTAGGGCTGCTATGCATTCACTTTAATACCATCGACGAGTCCCTGCGGGCCAATATCCAGGTGATGGACTACAAACCCAGCGCCAGTGAACTGATAGACCATTTTATCCTGGAATGCACCAAAGACAACATCGAACAACGTAAAAACCGCTTCTTCGTACAAGGCGATCCCGGCGCCATCCTGGTGGTGGAATTCTGCCGTAATACCCGGGAAGAAGTGGTGGAAATAGCCGGCAGGCTGGAAGCCCAGCTACGCGCCGCCGGACTGGGATATCATTTCCCCCTGCTGTTTGGCGACGATACCAAAAAAATCTGGACCCTGCGCAAAGCGGGACTGGGGCTGCTCAGTAACCTCCCCGGTGACGAAAAAGCCGTTCCGGTAATTGAAGACACCGCCGTTGCCGTGGAAGACCTCCCCGACTTCATCCGGGACTTCAATATTATCTTACAAAAGTATGACCTGCACGCCGTGCACTACGCCCACGCAGGCAGCGGTGAAATCCATCTCCGCCCTATCATCAACCTAAAAACGGCAGCAGGCAATCAACTCTTCAGAACTATTGCGGAAGAAATTGCCACCCTCGTTAAAAAGTACCATGGCTCCCTCAGCGGCGAACATGGCGATGGCCGTTTACGCGGTGAATTTATCCGGCAGATGGTGGGCGAAAAAAACTATGAACTGCTGCGGCAGATCAAATACACCTGGGACCCGGAGAACATCTTCAATCCCCACAAAATTGTAGACACGCCGTCTATGAATAGCATGCTGCGGTATGAGCCCGGTCAGCAAACCCCGGATTTCCACACTATCTTCCATTTCCCGGAACAGACGGTGCTGCAACACGCCGAACAGTGCAACGGTTCCGGCGACTGCCGTAAAACGCCACTGAGCGGCGGTACCATGTGCCCCAGCTACATGGCCACCCGCAACGAAAAAGATACCACCCGTGCCAGGGCCAACATCCTGCGGGAGTTTCTCACACATTCCACCAAAGAAAACCGCTTCGACCATAAAGAAATCTACGAAGTACTGGACCTCTGCCTGGCTTGTAAAGGCTGTAAATCAGAATGCCCGTCCAACGTAGATATGGCCAAGCTGAAAATGGAATTCCTCCAGCATTACTACGATGCCAACGGCGTACCGCTGCGTGCCAAAATGATCGGCAATTACTCCAAGCTTTCCGGCTTGGCTGCCATCGCACCAGGCATCTATAATGGCCTGATCAACAATAGCTTTACCGGCGGCATCATCCGGAAATTCAGTGGTTTCGCTCCTAAACGTTCTTTGCCGGGTCTGCACCATACTACCCTTCGGAAATGGTTTAAACAAACCTGGCCGAAAGAAAAACAAGGCAGCGGCAACCGCACCGTATATCTTTTCTGCGACGAGTTCACCAACTATAATGATACACCGATTGGCATCAAAGCGGTGCAACTGCTGCATCGCCTGGGTTATGAAGTAAAAATGATCGACCACCCGGAAAGCGCCCGCGCCTACATGTCCAAGGGCTTGCTGCGCAAGGCACGGGAGCTGGCCGAAGAAAATGTGCGTATATTCAGCAACGTTATTAACGACAATACACCGCTGCTGGGTGTAGAGCCCTCCGCTATCCTCAGTTTCCGGGATGAATACCCCGATCTGGTGCGCGAAAACCTGCGGGAACAAGCGAAAACGCTGTCGAAAAACTGTTTCCTGATCGATGAATTTATTGCCAGTGAAGCAGACAAAGGAAATATTACCGCAGCACAGTTTACCACACAACCGCAGCAGATCAAGCTGCACGGGCACTGCCAGCAGAAAGCACTGTCGTCCGCCCTGCATAGTAAAAAGATGCTCTCTATTCCGCAACATTATACCGTGGAGGTAATTCCTTCCGGCTGCTGTGGTATGGCAGGTTCTTTCGGTTATGAGAAAGAGCACTATGATCTCAGTATGGAAATCGGGGGAATGGTATTGTTCCCGGCCGTGCGCAATGCCGCTGAAGGCACCTTGATAGCCGCGCCAGGCACCAGTTGCCGCCACCAGGTAAAAGACGGTACCGGCGTAAAAGCGCTGCATCCGGTAGAGATATTGTTTGACGCGCTGACCTAAGCATTTACGGATTTTTTGATTTACGGATTTTTGGATTTCGCGAAATCAAGAAATCCGTAAATCAAAAAATCTACAAATCAAAATCGGTTCACTACCTCATCGGGGTAGCCATAAAATTTTGCATACAGAATTTTATTCTGTTCCACTGTTGCTCCTGGTTCTTTCATTTTACCGATCACAAACGGGTTGCCCCCGCCGATCACATGATCCGGCACATCTTTACTTACCGTAGAGTTAGCGCCTACCACCACATCGTCTCCCACGGTAACCGGGCCTGCGATCACCGAGCCGGCACAAATAAAACACCAGCTACCAATGACAGGCGTGGTTCTGTTACCTTTCGCTTTTCCGAAATTTCCACCGAGGGTTACATGCTGCCCGATGGTGGTCATAGCGCCTATTTTAACATGGCCGCCGATGATTACGCCGTAAGGATGCGGTAAACGGAGCCCGCCGGCGACATCGGCCGTATGGGCCAGCGTAGAGCCATAGCGGCGCCTGAGACGGTTGGAATAATAAAAGGTCATTATTTTTATCCGCTTACTATGGAAGTAGGTGCACAATCTGAATAAGAGTACTGCATGGAAGGCTTCACTTTTTAAAGCCCTTTTAATAGTCAGCAGTAATAACTTCCCTTTTCCGCCACGAGGTACAGTAGGTACGCCGTTTTTAACGTTGTACCATGACAGGTCCATCCTGATTTTATCCCAAAAGCCCATAATGTTTCGATTAATAATAGTGTATGCGTTCAGGTGTTTTCATTGCCGGGAAAGCAGCATAAACAATGAAGTACTGCTTCAAATTACGATATGGCATTAAAAAGACCTGTGTTTAACAGGTTTATAAAAGGTTATTCAATTTTTTTACTATACTATCCGATGGCAGCAAAGATAGAAAACAATTTCACATTCAGCGTGTGTCTGCTATTAAGCCTGTATATAATTTTGTTTCATACCGGAACAGGACCATCCCGTTTTCCTGGTATTGCTCAAAAATATCTTCCAAATCCTTTACCATAGCCGTGTAGCCGGGATTTTCCGGATCCGGCATATACGATGAAGAGGACAATAATCCTTTCAGCGCGGGGAAGTCAAAACGCTGTGCATTTTGAAAAGTTTTCTCCCGGAAGGAGCCTTCTGCAAAAAAGATGCCCAGCTGTGCCGGACTTATATTCCGGTGTTTCATGTCTTTATAGTCCACCCCATGCTGATGCAGCAGGCTTTCGTAGGCTTTTTCAAAGGGAGTGTCCATCTGCCGTATATTCCACATCAGTACCCCATAGGCATTTTCTTTCGCTATACGCCGGAACTCTTTGCCGGTGGCCTCCTGGTCGAACCAGTGAAAAGCCTGCCCTGCGACGATCATGTCTACGGAGTGGTGCGGCAGCGTGGTTCGTTCTGCCGTTCCCGTTATACTATGGAAGTTAGGATACCTCAGCAGTGATTTTTCAGCAGCCTCGCGCATTTCCTTATTGGGCTCTACAGCGTAAACGGTATTACCATTATCCAGGAAGGGAGCTGCAGAAATACCGGTACCGGAACCAATATCCGCGACCACGGACTGATGGGTAAGTCCCGCTTCAGCGCACAGGTATGGTATGATTGCCACGGGGTAATGTGGCCGGTATTTTACATAGTTGTCGACCCTGTTGCTGAAGCGTTCTGTACTTTTCATAAAACAAAACTACTATTATTCTCCCAGTCCTTTGGGCTTCTTCTGCTCGTTGCCGTGCGCTTCCAGTTCGGCCAGTTTTTTCTTGCCGTAGGCCAGTTTGGTGATGAGCACGTACAACACAGGTACGGTAAATACTCCCAGGATCGTGGCGGCCAGCATACCGCCGATAACGGTGAAGCCTATGTTAACACGGGAAGCAGCACCGGCGCCCTTCGCCAGGCACAGCGGTACCACGCCGAGGATGAACGCAAAAGATGTCATCAGGATAGGCCGGAAACGCAGTTTCACCGCTTCCAGCGTGGCATCCAGCAAGGGCATGCCCCTGTCCACACGTTCTTTACAAAACTCTACGATCAGGATAGCGTTCTTAGCCGCCAACCCGATGAGCGTAATCAAACCAATCTGGGAATAGACGCTGTTAGCCTGTTTGGTGAGCGACAGTGCCACAATGGAACCGAACAACGCCACCGGAACCGCCAGGAGTACCGAGAAGGGCACCGACCAGCTTTCATACAACGCCGTGAGCAGCAGAAACACAAACAGGATCGACAACATAAAGATGAGCACACTACTGTTACCCGCCTTGATTTCCTGCAGGGATACGTTGGCCCATTCGTAACCGAAGTTTTCCGGCAGCACTTTAGCAGCTACTTCCTGCAGTGCCTTGATGGCGTCGCCGCTACTATAGCCCACCTTGCTGTCACCATCTATTTCCACAGAGCGATACAGGTTAAAGTGGTTGATTACCGGCGCCCCCGCTCCTTTTTTGGTGGTGATGAGTGCGCTGAGTGGTACCATCTGTCCTACGTTGTTGCGTACATAATAAGTCGCCAGGTTATCGATACTGGTACGATACAGCGAGTCCGCCTGCATCACCACGCGGAAGCTGCGGCTGAAGCGGGTAAAGTCATTGACGTACAACCCACCGAGAAAAGTTTGTAAAGCGCCGAACACATCACTCACGGCAACGCCTAATTGTTTACACTTATCCCTGTCCACATCCACATTAAACTGCGGTGTATTGGCGCTGAAGAACGCGTAAGCGCGGGCAATTTCAGGGCGCTGGTTGGCCGCCATCAGGAACTGTCCCATTACCTGCATGAACTGGCCGATATCCGGATTACTTTTTTGTTCGAGGATAAAGGAGAAACCACCCGACGTCCCCATACCACGCAGGGTAGGCGCCGGGATGGCGATGATCGTAGCGCCCACAATACGGGCTGTAGCTCCCTGGATACGGCCTAGCACGGTATTGATATCATCGCCGTGTTTATAACGTTCATCCCAGGGTTTGAGGCTCACGAAGAAGGTACCTGAGTTGGGTTTAGCCGCGTTAGCCACGAAGTTCATTCCCGTGATACCGAAGAAGTGATTCACGGCGCTATCGCCGCTGAGGATGTGGCTGATATCGGCCACCACTTCCTTGGTGCGTTGGGTAGATGCCGCTTCCGGCAGCTCCAGCGCGATAAAGAGGGCGCCCATGTCTTCCTGGGGAACAAAGGTGGTGGGCGTCTTCTTAAAAAGATAAAAAGCGCCGGCAAACAACACCGCCAGTATGATCAGCACTACCGGCGTAAAACGGATGGAACGCATCACCATGTTACCATAGCGGTTCGTTACACGGGTAAACCATTCGTTGAACTTATAGAAGAGCTTGTTGATCCCATGGGATTTTTGGGTGAGATGAGCGGGTCGTAACAGGATGGCTGTCAATGCCGGCGTGAGTGTTAAGGCCAGGAAGGCCGATAGCAGCACCGAGAACGCGATGGTGAGTGCAAACTGCTGATACAAACGGCCGCTTACACCGGGGATAAACGCTACCGGAACAAACACCGCCGCCAGAATGAGGGCGATAGCAATTACCGGCGCCTGTACTTCCGACATGGCTTTAAACGTAGCTTCCCGCGGCGACATCAGGTCCGCATCAATATGATGCTGCACCGCTTCCACCACTACAATGGCATCATCCACCACAATACCTATGGCCAGTACGAAACCGAACAGGGTGAGGGTATTGATAGAGAAGCCCAGCAGCTGGAAGAAGATAAAAGTACCGATCAGTGAAATAGGGATGACCAATATCGGGATGATAGTGGCGCGCCAGTTCTGAAGGAACACGAACACCACGATCACCACCAGCGCCAGCGCTTCCAGGAAAGTATGGAATACTTCGTCGATGGATATTTTTACAAAAGAAGTGGTTTCAAAAGGTATGAGCCAGTTTACATCGTCCGGGAAAGATTTCGCCAGTTCCTCCATTTTAGCTACCACCCTGTCGTTTACATCGAGCGCATTAGCGCCGGGCGCCAGGTAAATGGCCAACCCGCTACCGGTTTTACCATCGGCAGTAGCCTCGATGGCGTAGGTAAACGAGCCGAGGTTGATACGGGCCACATCGCGGAGCCGCACCAGGCCTCCATTGGGGTTCTTGGCGACTACTACGTTACCAAACTCTTCAGACGTAGCCAGGCGGCCTTTCACACTCACGGTATATTCAAAGGCCTGGGTATGCGACATGGGCGGCGCTCCTATACTACCAGCAGGTACCTGCTGGTTCTGTTCGGAGATAGCCTGAGCAATATCGCCGGCGGTGAGTTTGAGTGCCGCCATCTTATCCGGGTTGAGCCATACACGCATACTGTAGTCCTGGGAGAAAACGTTCACGTCGCCTACACCCGCAATACGGGCCAGTTCCGGTTTGAGGTAGATATTGTTATAGTTATCCAGGAACTCACGGGTATGTTTGCCTTTGGGCGAGTTCAACCCGATTACCATCAACATATCATTGGAACGTTTTTTAACGGTCACCCCTACACGCCGTACCTCATCCGGAGTACTGGGCAGCGCGAGGCTCACCCTGTTCTGCACGTCGAGCGTAGCGATATCCGGGTCGGTGCCCAGGTTGAAGGTAACGGTAATACTCATGGAGCCATCGTTGGCGCTTACAGACTGTATGTACATGGCGCCGGGCGTACCGTTGACCTGGTTTTCGATGGGCGTGGTCACTGTTTCTTCTACAGTGGTGGAGTTAGCACCCACATAGTTGGCCCTTACGTCCGTAACGGGGGGCGCAATATCCGGCAGCTGGGCAATAGGCAGGTTAAACATACAGATCAACCCTACAATCACCAGGATGATGGCTATAACTATCGTAGTATTCTTGCGCTCTATAAAAGTTTTTGAAATCATACTGTGACGGCGATTTAGGAATTAATGTTTACCTGCTGCAGGAGGAGGAGTGGCACCGGCTACGTTCACGGTATCTCCGGGTCTTACTTTCTGTACGCCTTCCACCACGATGCGGTCGCCTGCTTTGAGGCCATCCTGCACAATCAGCATGGTATCTGCCATAGGACCCGGTGTAATATGTACCGGCTGCACCACATTATCTTTCGTGAGGGTCATCACGGAAGTTTCGGAGAGGTTCTGTACAATAGCTTTTGCGGGGATAGCCACCTGGGTGGCGGGTGTGCTATACTGCATCACCACCACACAGCTCATCCCTGATTTCAGCTGGCTATCCTTATTATCAAATACCAGTCGCACGCGGATGGTACCTGTTTGCGGATCTACAATATTGTTGATAGCCTGTATTTTTCCCTGTTCGCCATAGGTTTCCCCGCTGGTGAATTTGATGAAGAACCGCTCATCGCCTTGTCCTTTCTGGATGCGCAGGAATTGCGGGAGACTGGCCTGCGGCACATCGAAATCCGCGAAGATGGGATGTTCATTCACGAGGGTATTAATCAGGGTTTGACCGGCATTTACGATATCGCCGACCTTGATTTGTACGATACCGATGCTACCGCTGACGGGAGCACGTATCACCGCATGGTTCACATCCGTGCCGGCCCTGGCCACCGCTGCTTTGGCAGCCGCCAGGTTGGCTTTCGATGTGAGCATGGCGGTATAGGCCTGATCCACCGTTTGTTTGGAGATAGCGTCGTGGTCCAGCAGGGTTTTGTATCGTTCGTAGTCTTTTTCCTTCTGGGCCAGGTCAGCTTCGGCCTGCTGCTGGGAAGCGGCTACCTGGCCGTAAGCGGCCACATAACGGCTTTTATCGATTTCATACAGCGCCTGCCCTTTTTTCACCATACTGCCGTCCTTCACCTTGATACCGGATAAGTATCCGGTCACGTCGGAGCGGATGGCTACTTCATCGTGCGCCATCAGGGTAGCGGGGAACTGTGTGTGCACGGTGTAGGAAGCCGGTACCACCTCCTGTGCCACCACGGTCGCCTTCATCATGCCCATCATGGCGCCCTGTTGCTGTTGTTTTTTTCCACCACCGCAGGCAGTGCCCAGCAGTGCAACCATGATAATGATCCAATTTGATTTCAGGTACATATGGAGAAAAAATTAATAATTGTTTGATTATTGGATTCTGCCGGTTGCTTTGTCCAGATCTGTTTTACTGATCAGGGTGTTCAGCATGGCGTTGACGTAGTCTGTCCGGGCCTGGGTAAGCTGGCTTTCTGCCGAAATCACATCCAGGCTGGTTGCTACGCCCTGTTCAAATTTGAGTACGATGCGGTCGTATATGCCCTGCGTTAGTGTCATATTTGTTTTCTGTGTAACGAAGGTGGCTTTATTGCTTTGGTAAGATGTATTGGCGCTTTGCACTTCCAGTTTTATCTGCTGCGTCAGGAAGTCGAGGTCGTTTTCTGATTTTTTCAGGGTGATACCCAGTTCCCTGATCTGGTGGAGCCTTTCGGTACCGGTAAAAATGGACCAGGAGAGGTTGAACCCCAGAGCAGACGCGCCGAAACCGGTTTTATAGAGGTCGCCGAACTGCGTAGAGAACCAGTTGACCCCATAATTGAGGAAAAAGCTCAGTTTAGGCAGATAGGCCATTTTTTTGTTTTTCAGGTTCAGTTCATCCAGGGCGATCTGGGTGGTCTGGATACCGTATTCCACGCGGTCTTCCACTCTATAGTTGATCGTATCGGCAGCAAAGGACTCCACATTGAGGTCCTTGACTGTTTCACGGAGTTCGAGATTACTTTCCTGGGGCATACCCATTTGGAACTTGAGTAACTGCATCGTATATACGAGTTCCCGTATCTGGTTTTCGATCTGGGTAACGCCGTTATTGTAGGACACCTGTATCCGGTCTACGTCTACCCTTTCGGCCACGCCGGCATCGTAGCGGGCTTTGGTATCGGAAAGGGTTTTTCGCAGTTGATCGAGATTGGCTTTGGACAGGCGGATGTTTTCCTGGTTGGTGAGTACCGAATAGTAGGCCTTGATGATGGCCACTTTGGTATCTATTTCCGTGCGGGTGCGTGTTTTAGTGGCCAGTCCGCGGTAAACGCGGGCAGCTTTCAGTCCCACAAAATAGTCACTTTGGAAGAGGGTCTGGTTCACCTGTCCGCTGGCGCTGGAAGAGAACCGGGTACCAAACTGCACGGGAATTTTTTTATCGTAGTTACCATTGGCAATATCAGGAATCAGGGAGGTGGCCAGTTTCAGGTTGTCGGTGAAATTGGCATTGATATCCGCATGCGGAAACAGTTTAGCTGTGGCTTCCTTTACCTGTTCCTTAGAAAAGTCCACATCCAGGCTGGCATTTACCATGTCGTGATGATGCGCGATCCCGTATTGTATGCAGTCGGCCAGGTTAAAGCTGTAATTCCCCCTGGTTGTATCCATCTGCCCGTAAGTGGTATTTAATCCTGACAAAAAAAGTGTAGAAATCAATAAAAGGGTACAACGCATACTTATAACATTGAAAGTATATGATGATTGATAGATACCTAACAACTGAAAAAAGAAAAGGTTGTAAAAGCAGCTCCAACGGTTGACAAGGCCGCAACGCATGAAGGAAATCTGACCGGAGGCGGTCGCACAGGAAAATGCTGCTACCCGAATATACGAAACTACCGGATTTAAAAAAACAGCAGCGGAGAGCTTTCTGCAGCTTTTCGTATATTGCCGAAAAGCTATACGTTTTTCTTATGTCTATGTCAGTTATCAAGGAATCCAAGCCTGCACACCGTGAATTTGAGCTCGACAGGGCAGTGTTGTTCAGCGATGCGGTATTTGCGATTGCCATTACCCTGTTAATCATCGAAATCAAATTGCCGGAGATTCCGGCGCAGTTGCCTGCAGGCGGCTATAGAGAGGTGTTAACGCCGTTTCTGATGGAGTTTTTCACTTTTGCGATGAGTTTTATGTTCATCGGTACGTTCTGGAAATGGCATCTTCACCTGTGCCGGTTTTTACAGCATTATGATGATGGATTGATTCACCGCAACCTCTTTTTCCTGTTTTTTATTGTCTCTTTTCCTTTTTCTACCGGCGCACTGATGCACAGGACCGCTCATTTTTTGCTGCCGTTGTACATCTACCTGGCTAACCTGGCAGGTTGCCTGGCGGGGCTGTTCTGGATCAGCTACTATATTTTCCAGCGCAAACCCGGACTGGTGGTGCCTGGGCTGCATACAGAAAAGGAATTGCTGTACCAGCGGTTAAAATTTAGTTTTCTGACGATGACCTTTGGTTTTACCGCCATCGCCATGGTCTATTTCATTTACCCTGATAATCCCATGGCACAGCGTCTGAGCCTGATGATGATACCGGTGTTGATTTTTTACAATCATTTCCGGCTGAAGATCAAAAAACGTAATACCCTTCGTTTGGTGCATGTAGGAGATAAGGACAAAGACAAGGATAAACCCAGCTGATAACCTGTTATGATGGAAGTAGATAAAAGAGATGGACAGTTGTTACATCGCATGATCCGCCAGTGGCAGCAGGACCGGCTGATAACTGACGAGCAGGCCGGGGAACTGCAAAAAAGCTATTCCATCCGGACCAACGACTGGCAAACGATCACCCTTTATATTTTCATTGCCGCCATTTCCTGTGCCCTGATGGCTTTCGGGTCGCTGGTGCTGGATGAGAAATGGATTGAGGTGTTGCGGAAGAAATTCTCACTGACAGACGGGGTAATTGCGTTCCTGTTTGCCGGGCTGACTGTATTTCTCTGTTATCAGGGCTGGCGCCGTAACCGGCATCAGCCTGCTTTTTCGTTTAACCGTGAACTTTTCTGGTTGTTGCCTATACTCAGTACAGGCGTGACCGTAGTATACCTGGGCAAAAGCATGGCTTACCTGGGTGGCAACTATGGTATTTTCTGGCTGCTGGCCACGCTTGTATACGCTACCATAGCCCTCACCCTGCATTCCCGGTTATTGTGGATTGCCACGCTGCTCTGCCTGATACCGGCTTACGTAAAACTGACTTATTATATCACCGGTGACGCGCCTTATTTCCTGGGCATGAACCTCCCCTGCCGTATGGCCTTGCTGGGAGCGATCATGATCGGCGCCGGCTGGCTGATGAAACGTACCGCTATCTTCCTGCCCGCCAAAGAAATTACCTGGGGTGGCGGCTGGTTGTTGTTTATGTTGTCCGGCTGGTTGATTTCCATTTTCGGTAACTGCGGTACCTGGGAGGAATGGCAGGCGTTGCGGCAGGTACACCTGTTATCGTGGGTGGTTGTCTTCAGCGCACAGTGTGTCCTTACCCTCCTGCTGGGCATCCGCACCAAAGACGATCTGTTACGCGACCTTGGCGTTATTTTCCTGTTGCTGGATCTTTACACCCGTTATTTTGAGTACCTGTGGGACAGAACCAACAAAGGGCTGTTTTTCTCCGTGCTGGCTATCTCCTTCTGGTGGCTGGGCAAGTGGTTAGAAAAATACGTGAACAAACGCAAAGAACCCCGGACCAAAGCCCGGGGCTAATCTATTACCAGCGTTTCAGGCGTTGATATATTCCTTCATCATAGCGTTGTAACGCCCGGTATCTTTCATGCTCCAGTCGAAGTTTCCGCTGATCCAGGAACGCAATACCGACACATACCGCAACAATTCGTAATCCTTTTCGTTACCGCTGAGCGGCAGCAGTTTTTCCAGCACCATAAAAATGGCTACCTCTTCATTGTGCATACGGGCAGCCTCGTCTACCGCTTCCTGCAGCGAATATTGATGTTCATGCTGCAGTACCAGTACCAGGTTATGTACGTCGCCTGCTTTATGTTCTTTAGGGAAAGAGATGAGATCGTTGGACCAGCATACAATATTATTACAGGCCTGTACCATCCGTTTGAGCAGGGCATTTTGCAACAGCTGCTGCGGCAGGTAAATTTTCTCAATAATGTCTATCGCCTCCACATCCGCCAGGAGGGCGCCGGTATAGGGACGCATACGGACATAATCGCTCACGGTGGGGACTATACGCTTTTCGCGGTTTTCCGCTTCCCAGAGGCAGGAATTAAAATAGTCTTCCATGCTGGTAATGAAGCGTTGCTGCCAGGCAGGCGAGCTGATAGCTTTCATACGTTCCCAGATGCTGATGAGCGCTGATGGCAGTGGCGCGTCATTAACCGGCGTATGGGGATCGGGGCTGCGCAGTATCTCCATAAAACCAGCCATTACGCTGCGCAGGAAGCCGGATTGTTTGCCTGCTTCCGCCTCATCGCACTGGTCATCGAGGATAAACAGCCAGGTGTTAAAATCCGCGATAATGCAGAGTTCATGCAGGGCAGCATCCGGGAAAGCGCGGGCAGCCAGCCAGGCAAACCGGGCTTTGGCAAAGCGGGTCCGCGCTTTGTCAGTAGACAATAAACCATGATGATGCACCCAGTCTTCAACATGTTGCTGGGCAGCCGCCACCTGGGAATTCAAACGGGAAGGAAACGGATACTGGATCCGGGGGAACTGGATCGTTGTCATGTGTCTGAGGATTTAACAGTTAACTATTAAGGGTTATGAAATGGCATAGGTGACAGTAGGGTAAATGCAGGCGGGCAGGCATGCGAGGGGCCTACCAAACCTGTTGGCATAGTAAAGTCGGCTTGCTTCGGTTAACAGCAAATGAGAGGTAACAATAAAGTACAGGGTGAATTACATACCGGTAGTAGCGACGGGCCTGTTCAGGTGTTCCAGTACCTTGGGGAATGCCAGCTGAAACCAGATGGTGAAGCGGTCGGGCTCCTGTTCCATTGATTCCAGGACCTGATGGGCCGGCATATACCGGTAGTCATTTACTTCCAAGCTGTCGGGCTGGATTGTACCGTTGTAAATTCCTATCAGCACATGATCATATTCGTGCTCAATAAGACCGTTGTCAAAAGCTGTTCTATAGGTAAAGGCAAAAATTTCTTCCAGGGGGCAGTCGAAGCCCATTTCCTCCATCAGGCGGCGGTGAGCGGCGTCCAGGGTAGTTTCACCAGGGAAGGGATGACTGCAGCATGCGTTCGTCCACAGGCCGGGAGAATGATATTTACCCAGTGCCCGTTGTTGTAACAAAATATCTCCGGCATCATTCAGAATAAATACAGAGAAAGCGCGATGCAACAGACCTTTACGGTGCGCTTCCATTTTTTCCATGGTACCAATAGCTTCATCGGATTCAGTCACTAATATAACTTCAGGTTGATTCATAGTGTAGCAAAGATATTTAATAAAGCTGTTAGCTGTCAGAAATGATCGCGATTAATAAAAAACGAGCCCTGTTCTCTTTAATGGTTACTCAGATAAATATACGATAATAACGGGAAAAGTGAAAAAAATCTCGCAAAGGCGCAAAGCAGCAAAGCGCGCAAAGAGCGCGACTACTTACCGGACTTTATAACGCTCATTGGAACAGAAGATATACCTATATACAGAATCCCAGGGGCAAAAATGGGTTTAGAAAAAGGGCAGAAAGTATGCACAAAATACTCAAAAAGGACTGAAGCAAAATCTTTGCGCACTTTGCTGCTTTGCGCCTTTGCGTGTATCTTTACTACAAAAAAATGGCAGAAGACTTACAGATCATTCAGGGAGACAAAGCCACACAATACCAGTCGCTCATCCCTCAGATAAAGGGATTGCTGACAGGGGAACCGGACCTGGTAGCTAATCTGGCGAATGTAGCCGCGGCATTGAAAGAGCAGTTTGGCTGGTTTTGGGTAGGGTTTTACCTGGTGAAAGGGGACGAATTGGTACTGGGGCCTTTTCAGGGACCGGTAGCCTGCACCCGGATCCGCAAGGGAAGAGGGGTATGTGGCACCAGCTGGGCACAAGCAGCTACACTGATTGTACCGGATGTAGCCGCCTTCCCCGGCCATATAGCCTGCAGCAGCCTTTCCAGGTCTGAAATCGTGGTTCCTTTGATGAAAGCCGGTGAAGTAGCAGGCGTACTGGATGTAGACAGTGATGAGCTTTCCGGTTTTGATGAAACAGACCGGCAATTTCTGGAAGAAATTGTGGCACTGATTATGATATAGCTCAGTGATTTTTTTTTGCCATATTCTTTAGAGGAAACCTATTATGTTTTTATTCCGCAACAAACCCAAAGAAAGCGGGCAGCTTACGGAGCTGCTGTCGTTCATGGAAACGGATATTCACTCACATCTGTTACCAGGTATCGATGATGGCGTACCCGATACGGATACTGCTGTGCATTTTATAGAACAACTGCATCATATGGGGATCAGGAAAATAATTACCACCCCTCATGTGATGATGGACCGGTATCCCAATTCCGCACAAACCATGGCAGGCCCCTACCGGGAAGTATCTGCCGCGTTGGAAGCGAAAGGGCTCAATATTCCGTTCCATTATGCAGCAGAGTATTTTATGGATGAACAGTTCGAAGAACTGATGCAGCGGCCTTTACTTACACTGACAGGTAAACTGGTGCTGGTGGAAATGTCCTTCATGTCTGCTCCCCCGCAATTGCACCGATGGATCTTCGAGCTGGCAGCACAGGGATACCTGCCCCTGCTGGCGCATCCGGAACGTTATAATTATTGTCATCACGATTTCGACAGCTACCGCCAGTTTAAACAATGGGGCTGTCTCTTTCAGGTCAACCTGCTTTCCCTTACAGGGTATTATGGAAAACATATCCAGCAGGCCGCTGAAAAGCTGATAGAACATGATATGATTGATTATATCGGTACCGACCTGCATCATGATAAACATCTTCATGCCATAACACAGATCGGCAAAAACAAAAAGCTCCGGGCTTTGCTGGAAAAATATCCGTTTAAGAACCGTACACTATAGGTGTACGGTTATCTTATCAATACCAGTGTTCCTGTTTGTTTCCGCGCCTGGTTTTTACTGTCGGTATAGATAACCACCCACACATAAGATCCGTTTGGCTCCCTTGCTCCGTTCCAGCCGGCCTCGGGGTTTGTACTATCAAATACAACAGCGCCCCAGCGGTTATAAACAGTCATCCTGAATGCAGACACGTCATCATTAATCTTTGCACGGAACAGGTCATTCACCCCATCGCCATTCGGACTAAAAGCGGTGGGCACATATACCGCGCAGGTGCGGTCGTTTCTCAGCACCTCCGTATTGCCATTAACATGGCATCCATTCTTATCTTTTACTTCAAAATAATAGCGGCCTGCGTCCAGCTGGCGCCATTCATTACTGTTTTGCCAGCTACCAGGCTGCAGGCTGAATGAATAGGGAACAACGCCACCGGCAATGTCCAGGCTGATACGGCCGTCTTTGGTGTCGCTACAGCTCAGCGCCTTTACATTGACAGTTATGATCTGCAATGGGTCAGGTTCTTTTAAGGGTATTTGTGAGAGCTTATCCTCACAGCCATGGTCATCTTTTACGATCACATTATAGTTTCCCGGATGCAACTCCTTAAAAACTCCGGAGTAGCTGGGATGCAGGGAGCCATTAAAATAATAACGATAAGGAGGGATGCCACCGGTGGTATTTAACGTCAACTCTATCTGGTTGTCTCCGTGACAGAGAGACGGCCGGATAACCAGTTCATTTTTCAGGTCAGTTTCTTCAATAGTAACCTGCGCCCTGGTGCCGGTTCCGTTAGGAGCTGTAACGGTGACCTCGTAGCGACCGGCAGCAAGACCTTCAACATGGGTGCTGGTTTGTCCGCCCGGCTCCCACCGGTAAGTACAGCTTGTGGCACCGCTCACTACCTTTACCGTCGCTTCACCGTTGGCAGCGCCTTTACAGGTACGGACAGTGGAAATGATGATCTGCGGAATCTCCCTGATGAAGGCAGACAAATTATCCATCAGTATAACAGATCCATAATCACTTCTATCACAGGGAATACCAGCGTCGGCCCAGAATGAAATGTATTTATAGTCCTTTGACGGGTTAAAGACAGCGTTGTATCGTTTCCAGTCGGTATGATAAAACGGACCTGAGCGCCAGAGCAGCTCGGCAGTATCTCCCGGAGCATTGCCTGCATAAATGGCCATATTGCCATAACAGGCCCTGTACGCATAAAAAGAGGCGAATGCAAGGTCCATGGAGACCGTATAGCTACGGCCCCCTTTAAGGGATAATTCCTGGGCAATACCCTCCGGCCACAAGGGGCCGCTGTGTAAACCGATGTAGGTGTTTCCGTCAGATGCAGGTACAGCAATGTCAAAAATTCCTGGTTGCGTATCAGGTGTATTCATGGCAGTAATCCAGGATGGCGGAACTTTTCCCTGCCCCGCTACCCCTTCCAGCGAAGGATTTCTCAGGCTGATATCCTGCGCTTTTCCCGGCTTCCCCCATAAGAAACATACAACAACTAATAAGGTGTTCCAGAAAAGATACGGACGAATTGATAAACTGCTGCAAATAGATTCCCTGTAAACATTCCGGCTATGACAATAACATAGCAATTTTTTCATAAGATAATAGTAACCACTTTACCTAAAACGTCCGGCTTTTGAAAGATGTTTTATTGGTTATAAGCCGTACACATATATATTTAACACAAATATATAAAACATTTGGATATCAATTAAAGAAAAAAGTTGTTCTCTTAAATTTAATATACCATCCAGGCGAATGGCAGGGATCCGTACAATAGGAAGAAAAAGTGATCCGGAGGCCGGATAGGGACTAAGGCGTTTGAGGGAAAACTTCCTCTGCCATTCCCTGGAAGGCAGAGGAAGTATGTATTACAATTAATCCTGTATACTCATTTTACTTTCGCTGGAGATCGTTTTTTTCATCAGCATAAAACTTTGCGGATCAGGTTTATCTCTGCCGTCGCGGTCGGTTTTCAAAACGGATACCTTGGTAAACTTCACTGAGGGCGCGTATCCATTCGGTTTATAGCTTCGGAAAGCCCTCTCCACGTTATTCTTCCAAACCGGATCGATGATCTCAATAGTGCCCTTCATAGGAGGCACGTCGTAATGTGGTTTTAGTCCGCCCATTGCAAAAGCAACAGCAGAACCATCGTCCTGGTGATTGCGGATCGTTACATTCACGTCTTTAGGACTGGGGCCGATCAGTCTGAATAATGAGATGTTGATCCCATGTTTTGCATTATTCAGTGTTACCGGGTTATCCATCGTCACATTGTTTACTACATCATTATTGTTATTGGGTTCAATATCGATCCCGCACATGGGCGCCTGGCCGTAAGTGTTGGAGATGACCGGTCTTATCAGTTTCAAACCATCCACTGAAGAAATGGACATCCCGTTACGTCTGTTAAAATTGAGCCAGGCGTTGTAAATATTGATATTGGAGCTGGTAACATCTTTAAGGCCTCCTACGTAAATGCCATCACCCCAGCAATTGGAGACCTGCGGAGCATAGACATTTACATTTTTGGAAGCCCGGATAGCGATACCCATTCCCCACTGTCCGGTATTGCCCATGTGGCCCTTACGATCACCTTCCAGTACCGGGCAGTATATATTCACATTTTGTACATTATGCACCCTTAGCATTTCGTAGGTATCCTTTGCAGTAGGTTGCAACAAAACCTTCGAACCGGGCTTAAAGATAATATTGGCGCCGTTTCCGACGGTCAACCCCTTATCGCTGATCAACACAGGAAAATCGGGGAAGATGACCGTTTTATGTTCATCCATCCCTTTTTGCAGATAACTGGTATAATCTACTGTCCCATCCTTTACATAACCCGCCGGCAACACACCGGTGAGATCAAATGCACCGGCAGACAAGGTAGCGGCCTTACTTCTGAAAGTGGCGGCATCCTGTTTATTTACATACCTGCCCGCGATGCCGTCGTTGTATTTGAAGGGCGGGAATTGCGCATTGGATGAAAGGTATCCTACCCCTGACAACAATAGCAGCGCTGCCAGCGCCATCTTTTTCCCCTTGGCGAAGTGAAGGGCAGTATTGATTTTTAGTCCCATAATTTTTTGATATTTAGAACAATACTTTCCAATTGCTGCATTGTCAGATTAGAGCCACTGGGAAGACAAAGGCCATCATCAAAAAGCTTCTCCGCCACTCCATTTACATACGCGGGTGCATCGGAGAAAACAGGTTGCAGATGCATGGGCTTCCACAGCGGTCTTGTTTCAATGTTCTCTTTTTCCAGCGCCAGTCTGATTGTTTCACGGTCTACACCTCCACTCTCTTTTTTGTCGACCAGGATTGTAGAGAGCCACCGGTTACTGAAACTGCCTTCCGGTTCCTGCAGGAAACTAATACCGGGTAAACTTGCCAGCTCGCTCACATAGTAGTCAAAATTCCGACGGCGTTTTTCCACATGATCATCAACCACCAACATCTGTCCCCGTCCAATACCAGCACAGATGTTACTCATCCTGTAATTATGCCCAATATGCGTATGTTCGTAATGTGGTGCATTGTCCCTTGCCTGTGTGGCCAGGAACCTAGCCTTTTTTATCTGGTCTCCGTTTGCTCCGATCAATGCGCCGCCACCGCTGGTGGTAATGATCTTATTGCCGTTAAAACTAAGGATACCCATTTCACCGAGTGTACCACAGGCTTTTCCCTGATAAAGGGATCCCAGGGCTTCTGCTGCATCTTCCACTACGGGAATATCATACTTTTCAGCAACAGCCAGTATTTCCTTCATCTTTGCCGGCATACCATACAGATGTACCGGAATAATGGCCTTCGGCTTCCTGCCTTTTCTCTTACGGTCCTTAATACCTTCCTCCAATAATACAGGGTCCATATTCCAGGTATCTTTTTCACTGTCTATAAAAACCGGTGTAGCTCCCTGATAAGCAATCGGGTTGGCAGAGGCAGAAAATGTCATGCTCTGGCATAATATTTCATCTCCGTTTTTGACATCCAGCAAAATCAACGCCAGATGAAGAGCGGCTGTACCCGCTGACAATGCTGCTACATGCGGGGAGCCCGTATATTTTGCCAAATCCTGTTCAAATCCATCAACATTTGGGCCTAAAGGAGCGATCCAGTTACTTTGAAAGGCATCTTTCACATATTCCAATTCCTGTCCTCCCATATGCGGGGATGATAACCATATCTTTTCGTTCATATCATTAGGTTTTTCAATATTCAATGGTTTATTTTTAATTATTCGGCTGCATGAAGTTGCTGATTGCCGGTTCCCCTAAACCGCTCCGCGGTAACATGCCCGTTCTGACTGATACCTTCCGATTTAAATACTTTCACAACAGTCATCCACATTATTTTTATATCCAGTAGCAGTGAGAGACGATCCGCATACCATACATCATATTCAAATTTTTTTTCCCAGCTGATCGCATTCCGGCCGTTCACCTGTGCCCATCCGGTAATACCAGGTTTAACCTCATGCCTTCTTAACTGCTCCTGGCTATACAGGCTCAGGTAGTCCACCAGCAATGGTCTCGGGCCTACCAGGCTCATATCTCCCTTTATCACATTCAGTAGTTGCGGGATCTCATCCAGCGATGTTTTCCTGATCAGTCCTCCTATTTTAGTCATCCGTTGCTCATCCGGCAACAGGCTTCCGTCAGCCGCTTTTTTATCATTCATCGTCTTAAATTTGATGAGCCGGAAGATGCGCCCATTCAGCCCCGGACGGAGCTGGGTAAAAAAGGGTGTTCCTCCGTTTGAAAACCAGAGTATAAGCGTCACCGTTAAAAAAACGGGCAACAACAGGATAAAAGCTGACAAGGCCAGCAAAAAATCGATCAGCGGCTTTAGCAGTTTACGATACAACATCATGTAATATTTTCAGGTAATGAGCGGCGGCAATATCCAGCGAGTAGGACTTTCTCGCCAGCCGCACCGCATTTTCCCGTTGCAGCTCCAGCAAGGGATCGTTGTTTAAATAAATACAGAAACGCAGCGCTTCACCGGCGATATCCTTTATATCATAGTTCAGTACAAAGCCTACATTTTCCTGTTCTATTACAGCAGCCTGCCAACCGCGATGATTAATCACCACCGGGCGACCGGCAGCCAGGCAGTCAAAAAACTTATTGGCCGAGTTAGCCCACAACTGCGGAACCGGTATCACAAAAGAGGAAGCCACCGTGCATTCGTAGTATAATTGCGATAGCTGCGACTTAGGCACCGGGTCGAAGAAATAAATATTTTCATTCAACACGCCATTTTCCCGCGCATATTGCATTAATTTCTCTTTCTCCATACCATCACCGAAAATGATGAATTTAATGGAGGGATCTATTTTATAACTATGGATAGCCAGGTCTGTCATGTATTTCAGTCCGTTTACCATTCCCAATGTACCGGCATACAGCACTACTTTACGCGGCGTATAGCCGAGCAGTCCTGCCAGCATACCACCTGTTCGGGTATACCTGGAAAAACGTTCTGTTTCTGAAATATTGGTAATGACGGATAACTTTTTGTCCGCGATATTTACGCGCTGCTGTACCGATGTTTTCATATCATCGGATAGCGCGACGATATGTGCTGATTTCCGGTAGATATATTTTTCAAACCCTTCCAACAGCCGTATGACCATTTTATTTTTGATGATACCCATTGCCACCGGGACTTCCGGCCATACATCCCTTACCTCGAAAATGAAAGGCATCCGTTTAAAAATGCGCGCCGTAATGGCAGGAACCGCCACCGTAATAGGCGTTGACGTAGCCAAAACCACATCTGCTTTGACTTTGAACGTGCGCAGGGAAGCAAACACCAGGAATTTCAAAAAGGCGGATATACGTTTTGAAAAACTCATTTTATTACTGTACTCCACATGCAGCACATGCAGCTCTATCCCTTCATGTTCCATGACGGTCCAGCCTTTCGGAAAATCACGCATACCCTTCAGAAAAGAGCTGCTGGTAATGACCACCACCTGATGGCCCGCCTGCGTAAAACGCTTTGACAGGTCATACGACCGGGTACCGCCGGCAGCGGCGGGTAAGGTAAAATACTGGTGTATATATAGAATCCTCATTGTAATTTCTTTATGAGCACCGCCGGCGCACCTGCATACAGGCCCCGTGCCTCCGTAAATGGTTTATTGAGTACAGAACCCGCACCTAATACCGACATAGGAGGCAGTACGCTGCCGCCAATCACTGAACAGTTGCCGGCGATCCAGGAGCCGCTCCCTATTTTTGCCGGCCTGGGATCCGATTTACCAAACCGGTAAGCATCCTGCAGGAAAGTATGGTTAGCCGATGAAATAATACAGTTGGGCCCCACCAATACCTTATCCCCTATTTCAATATCCAGTCCAATCAGCACGCAATTGTGCGCTATGTACACATCATTCCCCACCGTAAGGCCTGACAAAGAATTCAGTATAGCCGTAGAAGTTACCTGGAAATTGCGGCCACAACGTTTCATCATGAGAGAATATAAAAAACCTCTGAAGCGCATGAACACCGGTATGTTCGGCAAGAGTAACGTTGCCGTACGCACCAGCCATGCATATAATATAGACAGCTTAACTTTCATAGGAAAAAATGTTTTTGATAAAATGCTGGATAGTAAACTCCCTTACTTTTTCCTGCGCCCTGTTTGCAACAGCATATGCCTCTTCGGGATTTTCCACCAGATAACAGATCTTCTTAAAAAAGCCCTCGTCATCGTTAAACCCGGCATAGGTAATATCCACCCCTTCTTTAAACACCGATGGCAACGAACCCACCGGCGTACTCAGCACATTAATTCCATTGGCCATCGCTTCCAGCACTACTCTCGGGGAGCCTTCCGACAAACTGGCAAAACAGAAAATATGATGGGTACGGAAAAGCGTGTTCAGCATATCGCGGTTGTCCACATGTCCGAGAAAAGTTATTTTACCGTTCATCCCTGCTGCGGCGGCCATTGCCTTCAACTCTTTTTCAAATTCACCGGACCCCGCAATGGTAAGCGTAGCATCGGGGTAACGTTGCAGTACCCGTTCAAACGCACGGATAACCACCTCTACCCCTTTTGCCTTACGCAGGTACCCGACATATAACAATTTCAAGCCTTTAGCCGGTATGCGTCTGGTTTCATCCACATAAAAATCTTTCGTATTCAGCGTTGTTGAAATAACGGCTTTTGCGTTAATCCTCCATTTGCTCAATTTCTGTTGCAGATGATGCCCGTTCGTAAACACCTTTGCGCCTTTACAGGCCCACATATAAGCCATATGCTCCGGCAGGAAGAAAGATATCAGCGTAAGTTTCTTCAGTATTTTAAAGTTAGGGTTTACCCAGGCAGCATCAATCGGGTCTCCAACGAAATGAATGATCCGCTTTTTGTCCTTCAGGTACCGTTTGCTCAGCCATCCCAACGGGGTGGGATAACGCAGATACACTACATCGTAAGCCGTCAGTTCCCGGTAAGCCTTTTTATAGGCGCCATAATGTTTTACGGCTGACTTATAGCTGTCGGAGTAAGGCAGTTCATGGATGATTACATTGCCAAAATCAGCGATAGAGACGAGCCCTGAATCGCTTCCGTCCGCGTATTGTTTTACCGGTGAAAGCAGCCCTACCTTATCATAATACTGCACGATTTCCTTCAGGTATACCCAATGTGTATACGGCAGGAAATACTCATTTCCTTTTTTTGATACCACCCAAGCTTGTAGTAAAATGTTCGCCATAAAGAATTGATAGAATAGTTAATTAATTCAATTGTGCTTCAAGTGGCATCAGGGCTGCTTTACCGGTATCTTTAGCAGATTCAGCGGTGGCCTCATTTGCTCTTATTAGTTTTTCGCAGATCAGCATAAATAACAAGTATAGCTGCATGCATATAGTATTTTGAAAGTCTTCAATACTCATCCCGACAAATAACATAAATATCAATGCCAGCGGGAAATAATGTCCAAAAATATCAGACAATATTTCACGCTTATGCCGGATCAGTTTACTGCTGTATTTGATGGACCTGATCACGATCACAAAAAATAAACACACGCCCCATACACCATTATAGATCACAGCGCCCAGGTAAGTGTTATGTGCGGTAGCGTGATAAATATATTTGGACATGACTGCACCAATACCATTGAAGAGCAGCACCGGATCAAACTTTTCCATGAACATGCTCCATACTTCCGAGCGTTTATCCAGCCCACTGTCTGCCGTAGCGCCGGTAGCACCGGTAAACCTCGCTGTTACAAGTTCCCGGATAGGATTGTCCGTTACCATCAGCAGTAGTCCAATAACCAATGCGCCTACCAGTATGCCTTTGTTTTCGGACCGGAAAAGGATAACGGAAGCTGTCAGCGCAAAGGCCAGCATCGGGCCACGGCTTTGGGTATATGCCAAACCCAGCAGTATGATAATGAAAACCGGGATCAGGAATTTTTTGCTTTGGAAAACATAATATTTCATCGCCAGCAGGTGCAGTGACAATACCGACAAAAACAAACAGATAGCGGATGTAGCCATGGTACCTACTGAGCCTCTGGCCCTTCTGGCAAGCTCCATCGCCCCCTCCATATTATCCAGCATTTCGCCCGCAGAGAGGTCCTGGTTGGGAATCAGGAACACACCAAACAAACGTGGCGCCACTACCGTACCGGCTCCCAGCAATGCTGCCGCAGCACCGGCTATCAGCAACCATTTGATAAACTTCTTTACATCGGCATAGCTGTTTAATAAAGAAGCTGCGATAGCAACCGTCATCGGTACATAGGCAGCTTTCAGCAGGAATTTTACAACTTCCTGGGCAGCGCCCCATCCCCCATACAGCATCCCATTGATGTTTCCGAGCAGATGCAGGAGCCACCACACCAATGCGAGCCGGAAAGTACTTAATCCCCATACCCTGACACCGGCAGGCTTTTTATAGATACATACAACAAACGTAAAGAACACGAATATGTCATCGAACCGTATATTCAACGGCAATGTTCCATATAACAATGAATTGGGATACAGCCATATTGCAAACCACATAAAAATGAACCCTGTCATTGGATTCAATGCAGTTTTATACATCATAAATAAAAAAAACAATATCACTACTATAGCCATCCCAATAATATAAATTGATGTAAATAGTTAAACCAGGCGCTCATATAGCTGTTCCATTTTTCTGCTGGTCCCTTTTATGTCGAAATTTTCAGCAATATGCTGCCGGGCCGCCATGGCTATACTTTTCCTTTTGGGTTCATCTGCCAGTAATTCCATGATGGAAGCTGCCAGTGCCGCAGCATCTTTAGGCTCCGTTAACAGACCATTTTTCCCATGTTCAATGATTTCCGGGAAAGATCCGAGTTTGGTAGCCACCACTGCCACCCCGGCCGCCATGCATTCTGCAGCGGCCAGGCCAAAACCTTCTCCCAGAAAATTCATATACGGAATAGTTGGCGTGCAGATAATTTTACAATCCCGGAGGTATTTATAAGGATCAGCCACATAGCCGAGGAACAGGATTTCCTTTTCCCTGTTCATCGCGCTTACTTCTTTTCTCAGTTGCGCTTCAAACCCTACTTTTATTTTTTGCGTAGCAGACTCCCGGCCGATGATCACAAAGCGGACATCGGGGTATTGCCGCAGTACGATATCTGCCGCTTTAATAAAATAAGCGTGTCCTTTAAAAGGAGATACTGTACCGAGTATACCCACCAGGGTGGTATTTTCATCCACACCGGCCAGCTGCATCAGGTGGCCATTCACCACGGAACCGGATATTTTCGTCGTATCGACCCCGTTATACACCAGCTCGGATTTTTTTCTGGCTACTGCAGGCAGACTGTTATGCACAAAATGGGTAATGGAGGCGATCTTATCACAGAAGAACCTGGCGCCAAAAGCCGTCATGTTAGCCCGCATCCCTGTTGGTCTGCCTGCACCATGCCAGTGCCACAGGCAGGGCGTGCCTGTCATCCGGCTGGCTATTCCCGCCAGTATATGCAATGGAAAATAGTTGACGTCCATAATATCGATACGATGCTTTTTCATGGCGCGTGCCAGCAGCCGGGTTCCTTTAACAGCGGTGAGTAATTTGGAGGTATTCATTTTCAGCCGCTGCATCCTGGTTTTACCACTCCCTACATTGACCAGGCGTTTGTTTGTTAATATGGTAGTTTCGTCAAAAATATGCTTCAATGCTTCATGGCTGGGGCCATTTCCCAGATAAATTCCGATAGCCATAAACCTGTTCCTGTCGATATTATTCAACAACAAGCGCACATACTCCACTACGCCGCCGCCTTCTCCTCCATCGAAAAAGAAACCCACTCTGATCTTGTTCTGACTATTAGTGTTACTCATAGCTATTACTATTTGTTTCTCCAGCGGAAAAACATCATTTAAGTTTTAAGGATTTCATCATGGTTTTTATATCGGAGGGCCTCACCACCACGCATTTGGCGAAGTTGAGCCCATAATGCCTGTTGCAGACAACCAGGTTGGCGACCGCAGAAAAAATATTTCCACACAGTACTGCCAGCGCCGCTCCTTCTATACCCAGCCTTCCCACTGTCAGCCAGGTTACACCTGCCACTATCGTAAAAGTGATGGCCAGGATATACATGGTGATGATGGCTTTACCATCTCCCGCCAGCAGGTTATTGCAAATACTGGTAATCGTAATAAATACCAGGGAGGGCGCCAGGATACGCAATGCAACATTAGCGCCATAAAATGCAGGACCATATAACAAATGAATGATCTGCCGGCTGAAAAGGAATACCACAGCGGAGATAGCAAAACTGATAGAAGAACTTACGCGCATAGCAAACTGAGCCTGATTAGCCAGTAATTCGCCTTTTAGTCCCGCCCATTTTGCATACAGCAGCGGGCCAACAGTAGAAGGTATGATGGTGATCATACCGCTGATAGCTACTGCCCGGGTATATAACCCCACCTGGTTAAAATTTTCCAGCTGGGAATAACGTAGCAGCATCACCGTTACATTGGCGGTGAGTACGTACAGGAAACTGGAGGCCGACAACTTAATACTGTATTTCAGCAGCGCTCCCAGCGTTTTCCAGTCGAAAGGCGCCCGTAAATTGATGTGTTCCCTGAGAAAATAAAAAAGGGTACAACAGGCGGCCGCATTCCCTACGCCCAGGGCCGTGATCGCAAACCCGGGGCTTTTCTGATGGATACAAAGCATGAGCAATCCGCTCAGCAGGATGATGATACGTGGCAGCATATCCACCAGCACCATTCTTTTGGAGGCCAGTTGCGCTACCAATACCGGCCTGAGTGTAGTAATATTTACCAGTGCGGCAGAGCCCATGGCAAAAAGCAACGCCACTATAAAAGAGACCTTCCCGAAATAGCCGGGATTAAAAAAGATCACCGCCGTAAACCCCACTATCAGCAACAGGCCAAATAACAAGGATACCTTTGTTGTATTGGATACAATATGACTGGGTGCGTATTTCAGGTTGTTCAGAAAATAAATACTGGCATTCCCCATTCCCAGTGAGAGGAAGGTCACCACGACCATTTGAGAAGAGCGAAATAGTTCATACTGCCCCATACCGCCAGGACCCAGCGCCCTGGAGTATATTACCCCGCCCAGCATGTTCAGCAGGATACCCGCCATCTGGCCACCGGTAACGAATATACTTTTCCGTAAAAAACTCATAAACTATTTTGCGTATTTCTTATAAATCCGAACGATTTTTTTAGCCCAGGTTTCAGAAGAATAATCTCCTTCCACTTTCTCCGTAGCATTTTTTATCAGCTGATTGCGCAGTGCATCGTCCTGGAGCAACAGGTCCATGGCGTTGGCGAGATCCTGCGCATTAGCCGGTTTCACCAGCAAGCCGGTATCATTATGGGCAATCAGTTCTGCCAGTCCGCCGATACCGGATGCTACCGGCACGGTGCCCGCAGCCATCGCTTCCGTTACGGCCAGCGAAGTAGCTTCAATGACCCCACTGGCGGGTACAGAGGGAACTATTACACCTTGCGCTTTGGCAAACAGCGGTAATAATCTGTTTCTGGGTACCGGTCCCAGGAAAACCACGCGGGAACCGATATTAAGACTGCCTACCAGCTCTTCCAGTTCCTGTCTTAATGGACCTTGTCCGGCTATGGCCAGCTGGCAACGCGGATCTTTCACCTGTGCCAGTGCTTCAATGGCATACCGTACCCCTGTTTTTTCCACCAGGCGGCGGGGCACCAGGAAGTAAGGCTGCTTTACCGGCAGGTCTATCTGTTCTTTTGCTAGTCTTCTCACTTCTCCTACATGCACGCAGTTGAACATCACATCAATTTTGGCGGGCGATACACCGTAATCATTTTTCAGAATATCGGCCTGGCCACTATCTACCGCAATAAAGTGCTGCGCTTTTTTAAACGCGAGCGCTTCACAGTCCATGATCAATTGTTTATACGCCGGCAATTTGTCTACGCCTCCCATTTGCGCCTCGTACAATGCAGGGCCATGAACAGTCTGGATGACGGGTATGCCGTTCAGGTTTTTGCATTGCAACACTGCATAGGACGCATATACGTCATGCGTATGAATAACATCCGGCTTAAACTGCGCAATCTCTTGTTCTGCCAGCCGGCGGATACGTAAAAGTGCCTCCCGGAAATTCTGGCTGACAAATTTATTCTGGTTCCCGAGCGTCAGCAGCATACGGAGGCCCTTTTTCCATTTGGGCGCCTGTATCATGCCGCCCTGAATCATCCTGACTTCATGGCCATTTGATCTCAGCTCCTGTATGAGGATTTCGACATGGGTGCTTAGTCCGCCGGAATGAGGTATCCGTTGTTGTGTTGTTATTAACACTTTCATGATTTCCTATTTTGTTATTTTTCTTAAAACGAATCTGAAAGGTCTTTGTAATTGTGTACCGAGGCCTTTCATCAACAGTTTCCCAATCCATCCCAGTGCCGTTAATTTGTCTTTCCGGGAATAGTTTGTTTGGTTCTCCAGCGCTTCCTGTACCATCGTAAAATTGTTACGGGAAAGCTGTTGTTGTATATCAAATGCAGCAGACCAGGCCTTATCGGCATCTTTTACCTTCAGCTCTTCCAATATCTTGTCAGCAAACCCTATAGAAAGTGAGTCCATAGGGATCATTCTATCTTCCAGCGACAGCCGGCGCATAAACTCGGTCACTTTATGATCATAAGGCACCGCATAAAAGCTGGTACCTATTGCTGCGGCGAAAACACACCCATGCAGTCGCATAGAGAACAAAAAATCTGCATTCCGCACTTCCTGCATAGCATCTTTCAGATCAGCAGGGATGTGTATACTGATTTTTCCCTGATGCCTGGGTTCGAATTTCATGATCAGTTGTTCATAAAATTTTTTATCCGGTCCCGATTCATATCCCAGCATCTTTATGTGTACGCCCTTTTCAATGAGTTTACTGCAAATAGCCACCAGTCCTTCTTCATCCAGGTCGGGCCATTTCCGGAACGCCAGCGCCACCACGGGAGCCTGTTTTGTCACCTGTTGAGCAGACACATGCTGTTTCACATTCAGTGAGGGTACTACATCAGCCGTTACCGTTATTTTATCAGCCTGCACGCCGCATTCGATCAATACTCTTTTACTTTTCTCGTCTCTTACCTGAACCTTTGCCATCCTGTTACAGGTAAAGCTGATCAGTTCTTTCAGCCATCCGTTTTTAACAGGCCCTACACCAATGCCTACGGTGATGACATTGCGGTTGTATAATATTCCAAGGCAAGCGGGAATAAGAAACGCGGGAATGGTTGTCCAGCTGTGTACATCCTGCAATATCCCTCCTCCTCCGATAACGATCAGGTCACTTTTTTTAACGCTGCCGATATGTTTGGATATCCGCAGCCAAAAGTCCTGCGAGGGGTAAAAACCTTTCACCGCCTTTGCGGCTGTAATACCTGTAAAGTTCCTGGTATAGGCTGGGTCACGGGTTACTATGCTGAATTTTGCATCCGGTAATTGTTCTTTTACACCTTCATACACTGCCAGGGAAACAGCTTCATCCCCTACATTCCCAGCGCCAAAAAAGCCAGTCAGCAGTATGTTATCCATGCTTTGTTTCTTCATCATTGTTATGTCTGTTCATTTCAGGTCCTGTAGAAGATTCAACAGGATTACCCCTCTATTTCAAAATATTTTACCCGCCCGCTCTGTTTCAGGTGCATGTAGATTTGCTGCTGTTGTTTCAATTGCTGATACGTTTCCTCATCTCTCATCTTAATCACTTTAGCAGGGTTTCCACCAACAACTGCCATGGGTGGAACATCCTTTGTAACAACTGCACCACCTCCCACGATAGCGCCTTCTCCTATGGTTACGCCCGGCACAATCATCACACTGCCTCCTATCCATACATTTTCTTTAATATGGACGGGTTTAAGAATCGTGGCACCATCATAGGGAATGGCCGTTGCGCCTTCATAGCGGTGATTTGCGGTATAAATACTGATATCCGGGCCAATGATTACACCGGAGCTGATATACAGGCCTCCCTGGCTGGATAACAATGCATTGGGACCTATATAGATATGGTCCCCGAAATGCACCCTATCGGGGAAAGTAGCTTTTATCCCGGGTGCGATCACCACATTTTTCCCCAGCTTAAAGGAAGAAAGCGGGGTATCATTAGCCCAACTATTGATTTTCTTTATAAGGGTTTTCAGTTTTCTGCTTAGGATACTCACTGTTATGATAATTATATGAATTGTTCAATGGCCGCCTCTTTATTAAGCATCCTGGCTATACGCTGACAAGCCTTACCATCTCCGTAAGGATTGATGGCCTGTGCCATCTGGTTATAAGCATCCTTGTTATCCAGCAGCGTACTCACCTCATCGTATATTTTGTTTTCATCCACGCCTACCAGTTTGACCGTACCGGCAGTTACCGCTTCCGGTCTTTCTGTCGTATTCCGCATCACCAGTACAGGCTTTCCGAGACCGGGCGCTTCTTCCTGAACCCCGCCGCTGTCTGTCAATATCAGGCTGCTTTTGTTCATCAGGTAAACAAAGGGCAGATAATCCAGCGGTGCTATGATATGTATGTTAGGCAATGCCGCTTCCCCGAGAATTTCATTCACCGGTTTGCGCACATTTGGATTAAGATGTACAGGGTAAACAAAATCGACTCCCGTATATTTTTCCGCCAGTTTTTTGATGGCCAGGCAGATGCTTCTAAAGCCATCGCCGAAGTTTTCGCGGCGATGCCCGGTGATGAGCACCAGCCGTCGTCCGTCGGTGTTGTTACCATTCCAGGCAGACAGCAAAGGCAAGGCAAGGCCATGCTGTACCAGCAATGCTTCTATGCCGGCTTGCACTTCCGTGTCGTTGTTGATTTTTTCCAGCACCAGGTGTAAAGCATCCAGTACGGTGTTGCCGGTAACGAATACCTGTTCGCTGCTAATGTTTTCATCCAGCAGGTTTTGCCGGGAAATTTTTGTTGGTGCGAAATGATAGGTAGCAATGCGTCCGGTGATACTACGGTTCATTTCTTCCGGCCATGGGCTATACATATTATGCGTTCTCAGTCCGGCTTCCACATGAGCCACCGGGATCTGTTTATAGAATGCGGCCATGGCGGCAGCAGTAGAAGTAGTGGTATCTCCGTGTACCAGTACGATATCAGGTTTCACGTTGTCCAGTACCTCCCGCATACCGGAGAGCACGCCCACCGTTACATCAAAAAGGTCCTGTCCCTGTTTCATGATCTTCAGATCATAATCAGGTTGTATGTCAAATATATTCAGCACCTGGTCGAGCATCTCCCGATGTTGTCCTGTTACACACACTTTCACGTCAAAGATCTCCGGATACTTTTCCAGTTCCTTAATCAGCGGGCACATTTTGATAGCCTCCGGGCGTGTACCAAATACTAATAATACTTTATTCATTTCTGTTGTCATGAGAATAGCTTTAATCAGATACCGATACGTCCGAGCCAGTTGTAGGTGAGCTGTAATCCTGCAGCTACGCTTACTTCCGGATCATAGCCAATGAGTTGCCGTGCTTTGGAAATATCGGCCAGGCTGTGTTTTACATCTCCTTTTCTTTCCGTTCCGTATTCAGGCGCGATATTGATTTTTGCGCACCCGCTCACCATCTGCCATAACTGGTTCAGCGTAGTCCTTTCACCAAAGGCGATATTGATGATCTCCGCCGTGTTGATGTTTTGCGCCAGTAATGCCTTAATGTTAGCCTGTACGGCATTTTCCACAAAAGTGAAGTCCCTGCTGGTTTCACCATCACCATTGATGACAGGCGCCTTTTTTTGCAAAGCGGCGTCTATAAACAATGGAATAACGGCGGCATACGCTCCCTTAGGGTTCTGGCGGGGGCCAAACACATTAAAGTATCTCAGTCCTACCGGATGAAAATCGTACACCCTGGAAAATACGGATGCATACAGTTCATTGACATATTTAGTCACCGCGTAGGGAGAAAGCGGATTACCAATGAGGTCTTCCACTTTGGGCAGGCCCGGATGGTCACCATAGGTGCTGGAGCTGGCGGCATATACCATACGTTTCACTTTGGCATCGCGGGCAGCCACCAGTATGTTCAGGAATCCCGAAATATTTACCTCGTTAGTGGTAACAGGATCATTGATAGAACGTGGTACGGAGCCCAGCGCAGCCTGATGTGTCACATAATCCATGCCTTCCAGTGCCTGACGGCATATGTCGGCATTACGGATATCTCCCTCCAACAGTTCAAAGGCCTTATTATCAAGAAAGGGTGCTATATTTTCTCTGGACCCGGTGGAGAAATTATCCAGCACACGCACTTTTGCGGCTCCATATTTAAGCAGGTATTCAACAATGTTGGAGCCAATAAACCCCGCGCCCCCTGTTACCAGAAAAGAGGACGCAGAAAGGTCTTGCGTATGGAAAGGTTTTTCGTACATAATTAGTTCGATATAGTATTTAGGTATGGGGGCTTACAGTCTTGCGTCTACCAGTTCTTTAGGCAGCATGCCTTTCACATCGTAGATCACCGCATTATCTTTACACATAGATTTAATGTTCAGGTCACTAAACTCATTATGCGCCACTGCCAGCAGTACAGCATCAAATTGTTTGTCTGCGCTGATAGACTTCACACAATCCCAGTTGTATTCATGTTTCACATGCGCAGGCTCCGCCCATGGGTCATAAATGGAAATATTCACATCGTAACCTTTCAGGGTGTTGAGGATATCTACCACTTTGGTATTGCGTACGTCCGGGCAGTTTTCTTTAAATGTCACACCCAATACGAGGATATTGGCTCCCTTTACCTGGACTTCTTTTTTAATCATCAGTCTCACCAGTTCATGTGCCACATAAGCGCCTATACCGTCATTTACGCGGCGGCCGGCCAGGATGATTTCGGGGTGATAACCTGCTTCCTGTGCTTTTTGGGCCAGGTAATAAGGATCAACACCTATACAGTGCCCTCCCACCAGGCCTGGCCTGAATTTCAGGAAATTCCATTTTGTACCGGCGGCAGCTAATACATCTGCCGTATCAATATCCAGGAGGTTAAATATTTTCGCCAGTTCATTTACGAAGGCAATATTGATATCACGTTGTGCATTCTCAATTACTTTCGCCGCTTCCGCCACTTTAATAGAGGCGGCCTTAAATGTACCGGCAACAATGATGGAGTTATACAGCTGATCAACCTTTTCCGCTATTTCGGGAGTAGAACCGGAAGTCACCTTTAATATTTTGGTAACCGTGTGTTCTTTATCACCCGGGTTAATACGTTCCGGAGAATAGCCTGCAAAAAAATCTGTATTAAATCGTAGTCCGGATATTTTCTCCAGCACGGGTACACATTCGTCTTCCGTTACACCAGGATACACAGTGGATTCATAGATGACGGTATCTCCTTTTTTCAGCACTTTACCCACCGTTTCGCTGGCTTTGTACAGGGGCGTAAGGTCCGGGCGATTATGTTTATCTACCGGTGTAGGTACTGTAACGATGTAGTAGTTCGCTGATTTAATAGCGTCCAGTTCATTGGTACAAAACAGTCCTGTAGCGGCTTCCGGATCAGCGGTGATTACTTTTTTCAGATCCTCTTCCGCCACTTCCAGTGTATGGTCTGCTCCACTCATTAATTCTGCGATCCTGGCTTTATTGATATCAAAGCCAAAAGTTTTATATTTTTTTGCGAATTCCACTGCTAAAGGCAATCCCACATAACCTAATCCAATTATTGCAATCCTAGTTTCCTGATTCATGTTAACTATTATTTTTCCAGATTTTTTTTCAGATAAAATATTATGATTTCCCTATCAATTTCCTAAAGCGTCCGGCGATGCCTTTTCGCTGTGTTTCAGCATACCCGTAACCGTAGCCATAGCCGTAACCGTAGCCGTAGCTGCGGCCCGCCTTCACGTCGTTTACGATCAGGTTGATCCTGGGCATTTTCCGCTGCGCGGCCAAATCGCCCGGAATTTGCAGCTGTTGCTTAAAAGTGGTGCCCTGGCGGACGAGGTAAAGTGTGGCATCGGCGAAACGCGCCAACAGTTGCGCATCTGTCACCAATCCTACCGGGGCGGTATCTACCACTATGTAATCAAACTTCGCTTTAAGTTTGGTGAACATTGTTTCCGTTTGTTCCAGCAGTAACAGTTCCGCAGGGTTTGGCGGTATAGGCCCCGAGGAAATAATACTGCAGTTCTCGTGTATGCCTGAAGGCCTGATAACTTCCTCCAGCATACTTTTGCCGATAGCGTAGGTACTAAACCCGATCATGTTATCTACAGCCAGTTTATCCGATAGTTTCGGCTTACGAAGGTCCATTTCCAGCAGTACCACTTTTTTACCGGAAAGCGCCAATACCGCCGCCAGATTTGCGGCTACGAAGGATTTCCCTTCCCCGCTCATACTGGAAGTGAGCAAAATTACTTTTTGCTGCGGGCCCGACAAGATAAACTGCAGGTTAGTACGCAGTGCCCTGAACTGTTCCGCCACCGGTGTTACATTATCCCGCTTCGCCACGATCAGTTCTTTGCTCGGCGTATGCCCGATTTCACCAATGATAGGCACTTTGGTAGCGCCGGTGATGTCTTTTTTATTGGTCACCCTGATATTCAGCAGTTCTTTTACATACAGCCCCAGCGAAGGTAATGCTACCCCCGCAATCATAGCCAGCAGGTATATTAAAAGGCGTTTGGGTTTAAAAGGAAGGGCATCGCTTTTCGCCGGATCGATGATCCTGGCTACGGCCAGATTAGACGATTTTGACAAAGCAGATTCCTCTCTTTTTTTCAGCAGGAACAGATAGAGTTCCTGTTTAATAGCCTGTTGCCTTGAAAAATCCAGGAAGAGACGTTCTTTGGCAGGCACCTGGGCTATCTTCTTATTCAGACTGCCGGAGCTGCGCTGCAGTTCGTCGATGCTGATCTGGATACTGCTTTTCAGTGAGCTGAGGCTCGTGATCAGGTCGCCACGCAGTCCCTGCAGCTGCTGATCAATATTTTTTATCAGCGGGTTACCTTCTGTAGTAGACAACAATTGCCTTTCTCTTTCCAGTTGCAGGGTATTATATCGTTCTACCAGCCCCAGGAAGGAAGGGTCCTGCACCACCAGGGAAGAAGGTACCACCCGTTTGTTGTTGGCCTCATCCTGCATATACTTCTGCATAGACTCCACAATGTTCAGCCTTACCTGTTGGTCCAGCAACTGCTTGGAAAAATCACCTGTGCTTGAAACCAATAACTTTGCCTGTTCTTCCAGGTCAGCCACCTGGTTGGACTGTTTAAACTGCTGTATATCTTTTTCAACGCCGGAAAGTTCTTTGGTCACGATCACGAGGCGGTTATCAATAAAGGCGATGGTGCTGTCTGCAATCCTGTTTTTATCCTCCACACTGGCCCTCATATATTCTTCTATCAGTTTGTTCAGCACCGCCTCTCCTCTTTCCGGTATACCGTCTGTGATAGTAAGATCTACTGTGCTCACCTGTTTGTTGGGCACGGCCATAGTTACCAGCGATCTGTATTTTCCCACCGCCTGGTCTACAGAAACCACTTTTACATAATATTCCGGATGCACGAATGCATACAGCGGATTGCGCTGAATGAACACAACACCTTCGGGCAAATGCAGCGTATCGTTCCAGGAGCCTTCCCTGGTGAGATTGGCACGGCTAAGAGAAAATTTCTTTTCGTTGAGCGGGCGAATAGTATAATTCATGGCAGCGAGACTATCGCTCATGCTGAGCCACTTAAATGAAAAAGGTATGTTCCGGTATTGCTCTGTTTTCTTCACCCGGCCATCCGCTACATACATTACATTCAACTGGAGCTCCTTTACCACGCTTTCCATAATAGAACGGGAGCTCAGTATTTCCACTTCATTGTCCACACTGCTTTTTGTATTGAACAGTTCCAGCTGGCTGAGAATTTCTTCCCCCGGCAGGTTTCCGCCTTTCTTATCATCCTGTACCAGTATTTTGGCACTGATCTTATAGCTTGGCGTGGAGTATCGCAGGTACAGCCAGGCAGCAGTGCCTGTCAAGAGAATGCTCAACAGAAAAATATACCAGTATGATCCCAATATATCCAGTATTTTTCTTAGATCAAGTACATTATCCGGCTGCGGAGCAACAGGCGTGTTACCGTTTAAAGAAAATGGATTATTTGAATTATTATTCTCGTACATGTAAGTGCTTTAAAAATTAAAACTTAACCCTCGTTAATATTACTACCAGCAACGTGATGGCAGATGTGATAATAGTAATATTCTTCAATCTCGATGCGTCGGTGGAAACAATCTTCGACTTATTCGGCTCAACATATACCACATCACCCTGTTGCAAATAATAATAGGGAGATGTAAACAGGTTTGTATTATTCAGATTAAACCGCACAAATTCTTTTTTTCCATCTTTATCCCTGATCAGTAATATATTTTCGCGTTTTCCATAAATAGTAAGATCACCCGCCATGCCGATAGCATCCAATAACGTCACTTTTTCATTGGGCATCACATAGGTTGACGGTCTTGCTACCTCACCCAGTACGGTGATTTTAAAGTTAACGAATCTTACATTAACTACAGGGTCTTTGTAAAACTGGGTGGCCTTTTCAGTCACCGCTAATCTTACCTCTTCTGTTGATTTACCTTTCACCTGCATTTTACCAATCAGTGGTAATACGATATTACCATCCTTATCAACCAGGTATCCGCTGATATTGGCCGGGCCTCCGGTAACGCCTGCGGAAGGCCATGATGGTGCATTCTGTTGATTTAACAACGCCGTTGCTCCCGGGTCCAGGGTTTGAATATTCACTTGCAGAATATCATCCACCTGTATCAGTGGTGTCTTATACAACGCCTGTTCTATTTCTTTGGATCCCAGGGAATCCGGGATATCCTTGAAATAAGTGATGTTTTTAGGGGCTGAACAGGCGAACAGGCACATACTGACGATACCGATCATCAGCCAGGGCCATCCGCGTTTTTTCATCATACAGAGCCGTGCTCTTTGTTCCCGGGTGAAAACCTTCATTTTTTTTGCTCAATTTTTAAGGCAATAAAGAGCCGTACCGGGCAATGATATGCCCTGGTAGTGTAACCTTTATTGCGGAATGATTACATTTTTATTTTGTCCTTATCCAATTCTTCGTAGGCCGAATTTTTACTGATAAATTCGGGCACCAGTTTTTTCATCAATGCTACGGTAGGCGTCAGATAATGCTGTTGTGCTGATTGAATCAGCTGTGTGACTTTTACATCTATATCCTCAAACGCGTAGCTACGCACTTTGGCGATCATTATTTTTTCGTGATAGGTAGGCAGTGTATTCTCTGCATTATTGAGTAACTCTTCGTACAGTTTTTCTCCTGGTCTCAGACCTGAATAAACGATCTGAATATCCCTTCCCGGTTCCTTTCCCGCCATACGTATCATTTTTCTGGCCAGGTCAGCTACCTTCATGGGCTTGCCCATATCAAATACAAATATCTCACCGCCTTGTCCCATAGCCCCTGCTTCCAGCACCAGCTGGCAGGCTTCCGGGATGGTCATAAAGTACCGGGTAATTTCCGGATGGGTAACCGTAAGCGGTCCACCGTTTTCCAATTGTTTTTTAAAGCGCGGTATCACAGAACCGTTAGACCCGAGTACATTCCCGAAGCGGGTAGTAATAAAACGGGTGGGCGGTAAACCAAATACCGGACCGGTTTTCTTAAACCGCTCATTAATGCTGTTATTAAATGATTGTGTGAAAATTTCAGCAATACGTTTGGAAGCGCCCATTACATTGGTAGGGTTCACTGCTTTATCAGTGGACACCATAACGAATTTCTCCACGCCGAATTCCACCGCCAGTTCCGCCATAACCTTGGTTCCCAACACATTATTCATGACCGCCACAGAAGGATTTTTTTCCATCATCGGCACATGTTTATATGCTGCTGCATGATATACGATAGCAGGTGCGTATACTTCAAACAGTTGCTGCATACGGGACCTGTCACATACATTCCCGATAAAAGGAATGATCGGAATATTGATACCCATTTCGGCCATTTCCAGTTCCAGCTCATGCAATGGGGATTCAGCCTTATCACAGAGGACAATAACAGCCGGTTGATAACGAATTACCTGGCGGACAATTTCGCTGCCGATGGAGCCAGCAGCGCCGGTTACCAGGATACTTTTGTCACGGATCTCTTCTTCCAGTTTTTCATTTTTAATATCGATGACAGATCTTTCCAGCAGATCTTCAATATTGATATCTTTCAACTGTATACCTTTATTTTGTGTACCATCTATCCATTGATTCACAGAGATAACCTTTTGTACTTTTATATTCAATGCTATACATTCTTCCACCAGTTCATTGAGATGCTGCGCATCCAGATGATCATCCGGTATCAGCAGCAGGGATACTTTTCCCTGTTTCAGCATCTTAATTAACTCTCCTTTACGGGAAGCGTATACCGGTAATCCTTCTATAGATTTGCCCGCATGGGCGTTGGTATCGGCAAGGAAAGCCACTATCCGCACATCCGCTTCCGGATTGTCATTGATAGCCTTACGTAGCATGATACTGGTGTGACCAGTATGATAGATAGCAGCCCTTGTTCTGCTGACCGCACGGAAATTCTTGTAGTATTTAAATACCCATTTCACCATAAGGCGATAGGATAACAAGAGGAAGGAGGAGATAAAAAATCCGATGAGGACTACTGACAATGGGAAAAAATTCACTTCACCATCCAGCACATGACTATAACCGATGGTAATAAATACACCACTGGCGATGATATTCATCCCTGCGATGTTGGCAATATCTGCCAGGCTGGTATGCCGGACAATACCACGATAGGTTCGCAATAGTAAAGACAATACCAGACTCACACCTAATACAATAAAGGAGATCTCTTGGAGCGGGTATGGAGTGAGGGCCTCCATATCAAAATTCAGCCTGAGTAGAAAGGCGAGATTGATGGCGATAACGGAACACCCAAGGTCAAGCAGTAGAATAAGCCATGACGGGGTAATCCATGATGATCTGTTCACCATAGGTTTCAATAATAGATACGGTTAAAAAATATTTGCTCGTCCAATCAGGTTAAGTAGCGCGAGGGTGGTTTTCATAGAAGCGCTTTACTCTCTGGTCAGATAGCTAAGGTTTGGTTCGCATTTTTTGGTTCTTCAAGTTATGCAAATTAAATACTAAATTTTGATATCTACTATTATCAAAAAGTAAAGTATCAAAAAAAGTTTTAAAATACATAGCTATAGCTCCAACTAATCCAATACTGACAAGAGTTTATAAAGGCAAGTATAAAAAACTCACCGACAGTAATACTATTCGTCCCCTGTGTTCGCATACAGGCATATTTGGACGACTAACATTACAGGCTATACTTAAGGCTACTTAGCAACAACAGCTGCTATAACCGGGACAGGACAAGCTGAATACTTTCGCACACGACTGAGTGTATGGTAGACAGTCATTCTCGACACTTAACTTCTTATGCGCTGGCAAACAAATTAATTGATACATGGTCTTTCAAATTTTTCCGGTTAACTATAGTTCGCAAATATGGTTAAAGTACGTTCGCTATATGGTTCTATAAATACGATGCTAAAGTTGTTTTTTTGCTGGCCAGTTGGAACAAACACCATACCAACTTCTATGCAAATGACGATTTTGTGGTAGTAAAACCATCATTTCATTCATAAAAGTAATTGATTTTTTGAACAAATCTACAGTTAAAATGAATTTAACCTAAAACAAACACGACCAGGCTCTTTGCCCCGTGGGCGCCTAATACAAGGGATTGCTCTATGTCAGCGGTTTTGGATGGGCCTGCAATAAAAACTCCGAAGCCCGTTTGGGGTGCACCCATTTTTTCATAGGCATCATGCATAGTTGCCAATATGCGTTCCCGTGGTAATATGATAGCAAGATGCTGGCAAATAAAAGGCAATACGCGTACGGCTATATCATTTTCCGTAAGCCAGATAGCGCCGTTCTCCGCTACGCCCCAGGTTCCGGTTACGACAGCCATATCTACATCTTCCAGCTGATGCGGATCATCGTTTACCCATTTGCGTTTATCATCAGCAAACACAACCCTTTGCAGATGCGGGTAATGTTCGGACAGCAAATCAGTTATCTGCGCCGTGTCGTTGATCTCAAACAGGCTTCCTCCCAGGCTTTCCAGCACCTTACGGTAGGCTTCCAGCGTGGCAGGCATATTTCCGGACAGCCCTTGCAAGGAGGGTAACATGGTTGCTTCCGGTTGATTCTTTTTCACGGCGGCCAATATCTGTTCTCTGCTACTCATATCAATATATTATATGGGGCTGTTTATTTTTTTGTTGATTGTTGTTCGGCATACCATTCGGAGAAAGATTGTTTGGGCGGCGCCGGCATCTCCCTTTGTTTGTACCAGGGATTAAAACGATTATTGACCATACCCGGGAAAGCCTTCAATACCCAGCGGCCCATTTTACCCGCCTTTTTATAGTTACCTGGTTTGGACAATACAGCGCTCATCACTTTCATACCGGCCGTTTTCATACCGCTGGTATGCCCTTCCTGTACCAGTACCTGCCGCCATTTGTATAACTGCTGATGAATATCAATTTTCACCGGGCATACATTGGAACAGGAGCCGCACAAGGTAGAAGCGAAAGGCAGGTCGGCATAATCCTTCATATCCAGGTTGGGAGCCAGGATAGCACCGATAGGACCGGCAACGGCCGTATGATAACTATGACCGCCACTACGACGGTACACAGGGCAGGTATTCATACATGCACCACAACGGATACACTTTAAGGAGTTCCGGAAATCTTCCCGGCCCAATTGGCGGGAACGGCCGTTATCCACGATAACGATATGCAACTCCTTCCCCGGCGCCGGTTTTCTGAAATGACTGGAATAGGTGGTAATAGGCTGTCCGGTAGCACTACGTGCCAGCAACCGCAGGAACACGCCCAGGTGCTTTCTTTCCGGAACAATCTTTTCCATGCCCATACAGGCGATATGCACATCCGCCAGATGCGCTCCCATATCCGCATTGCCTTCATTCGTGCATACCACCATCTCACCGGTTTCCGCTACCGCGAAATTAACGCCGGTAATAGCTGCTTTGGATTGCAGAAATTCCTGGCGCAGATGCTGGCGGGCAGCAGCCGTCAGGAACTGCGGGTCTGCATTACCAGCCGGGGTACCCAGGTGTTCATGGAATAACTCCCCTATCTCTTCCTTCTTCTTATGGATACAAGGCAGTACAATATGGCTGGGCGGTTCTTTTGCCAGCTGTACAATACGTTCACCCAGGTCGGTATCAATGACTTCAATGCCGTTGGCCTGTAAGTGCGGATTCAGGTGACATTCTTCCGTGAGCATGGACTTACTCTTCACCATCCGTTTCACCCCATGCCTTTGCAGAATCGTTGTTACAATGCGGTTATGTTCCGCAGCGTCAGCGGCCCAATGGACAACAGCCCCGTTCTGTAGCGCTTGCTGCTCAAACTGTATCAGGTAATCGTGCAGATTTCCCAACACGTTCAGTTTTATCTGTGAAGCGGTTTCCCGCAACAGTTCCCATTCGGGGATGCTCCATGCCTGGCGGTCACGTTTGGCTCTTACCCACCACAGGGTTTCATCGTGCCAGTTTACCCGGGGCTCATTTTCGTTGAACTTATCCGCCAGTGTAGCGTGATCAGTGGTTGGCCTGTTCATGGATCTGTTGATTAAGGATTTCAGCAATATGCATCACTTTCACCGGTTGATGCTGACGGCGGAGAACACCTTCCAGGTGCATCAGGCAACTAACATCTGTGCCGGTGATGACTTCTGCGCCGTGTTTAACGTGGTCGGCTATACGGTCTTTGCCCATTTTCACGGAAACGGCTTCTTCAGCCACACAGAAAGTGCCGCCAAAGCCGCAGCATTCGTCTTTGCGGTCCAGTTCTACCAGTTCCACACCGGCGACCATGCGCAACAGTTGTTCCGGTTTGGAGAAAGGCGATGCCACCAGCTCACTCATCTGCGCAAGGCCCAGACCGCGTTGACCGTGACAGCTCTGGTGTAATCCCACCTTACAGGGAAAACGTGCAGGCAAAGCCGTTACTTTTAATATATCCGTCAGAAATTCGGTGAGTTCATATATCCGTTGGCGTATGCCGGCAGCGGCCGGTTCATTCGCAGGATCATGGAGATGTTCTTTAATATGCAGCACACAACTGCCGGAAGGCGCCACAATATAATCGTAGGCCGCGAAATTGCGGACAAAGAGGCTATTGCACTGGTGTGTCAGATGCTCATAGCCGGAATTGGCCATCGGCTGGCCACAACAGGTTTGTCCCTGCGGGTATTCCACCTCACAGCCCAGTTTCTGCAATAGCTGCAGCGTGGCAATACCCACCTGCGGGTAAAACTGGTCAATATAGCACGGTATAAATAATCCTACTTTCACAGTGGAAGCGATTTTAATGGTCATTCCTAACCTTGCAAATTTAGCGGCAGCTATCGTAGTAATCCTACCTCTTTTTTACCGGTTACTGGCTTATTTTTCACTGTACCAAAATAAAAAGGCCGGACTGCATTTGCAACCCGGCCTGTCATGTATATGCGTTATCTGCTTTACGGTTGTACTTTAATCGTGGCTTTCAGACGCTGCGCATCTATGGAAGTTACTTTGATCACGCCTACTTTGCCGGCAGCATTTTTAAACAATACGACGCCTTTGTAGGTCGTGGTAAAAAAGCTGTTGTCTTCTTTTACCGGCAGGTCCTTCAACGCCGATTTATGTGATAACGTATCAAATTTTGCGGGATCATATACCGCTGCAGACGGCGTATTCATCACCTCTGTAATCCTGGCATTGTCGAAAGTAAGGCCGTTGGAAGCGGTAGCCGTAGGACTGCTGAAAAACAGCTGACCGGGGTCTACGCCGGCAAATATCACGTCGATGTTTTGGCCGTCCTTGGGCAGGTTACTGCGGCTGTAAAGTTTACCGTCTTTTGAGGAAAAGGCAATACCCAACGTTTGACTACTGCCCGTCACATCAAACTCGAGGTCTTTAAACACCGCCAGGGTGTCATCGGATACCACCACCGGTTTTTCCGGTTGGGGCACGTTATCATCATTGTTATTCTTGTCCTTTTTAGAACAGGCAGTCAGCATAGCGGTCAGGATGACCGTGCCCAGGATGAGTTTTTTCATAGGAATAATGGTTTTAGCAGGCTTTTCAGGTTCTCACAAAATAAAAAAACGGCTATATGCATAGCCGTTACAAATATAAAAATATTTTAATGATAAAATACGGATAATTTACCGGGAAAGCTGAAAGGCTTCTGCCAGCAGTTCATAAGACCGCAGCCTGTCCGCATGGTCCTGCGTGATAGTGGCGATCACCAGTTCATCTACCTGGTATTCCGCCGCCAGCTGTTCCAGGCGGGCTTTCACCTGCGTTGGGGTACCGGCAATACGGCGGCCGCTGTTGGCGCGTATGCGGGCCAGTTCTTCAGCGGTATATTCTATATCCTTTATTTCATCATAGGTAGGAAATACATCGTACTTCCCTTTTTCAAAGCTCAGCAGGCGATAATCCATCACCGCTTCGAGTTCTGCGGCCTTTTCTGCCGTATCAGCGCAGTAAACAAAGATGCCCACACTGGCCTGCGGCGCTGCCAGATGAGGCGAAGGACGGAACTGTTCGCGGTATTTGGCCACCGCCTGGGGGCCGCCTACCGGGTAGATAAAATGGGCAAAAGAGAGCGCTATCCCGAAATGCGCTGCCAGCAGGCCGCTTTCGCCGCTGGAGGTAAGCATCCACAGGTCGGGCGAGGAAGGTATGACCGGAATGGCCTTTACTTTTTCCTGCACGCTGCCTGGGGTGACTTTATCGGTCAGCCATGCCTGCAGGTCTACCACCTGTTGCACAAACTCCTTAGGATCGAAGGTATTGGAGGGATTGAGGATATGCGCCGTCATACGGTCACCGCCCGGAGCACGGCCGATACCGAGGTCGATACGGCCGGGGTACAAGGCTTCCAGCAAACGGAAATTCTCTGCCACTTTGAGGGTACTGTGGTTGGGCAGCATAACGCCGCCGGAACCGATGCGGATACGCTCTGTTTCAGCAGCCAGCCTGGCAATCAGTATCTCCGGAGAGGCACCTGCCAGGCTGTTCGTATTATGATGTTCTGATAACCAGTATCGGGTATAACCCAGTTTATCTGCCAGCCGGGCCAGCTGTACGCTTTCCTGCAAGGCTTCCATGGCATTGCTGCCGTTTCTGATCGGTGATTGGTCCAATACGCTTAGTTTCATCGTCTATCGGTTTAATCTTTCATAATCTGCTCTTCCTGTTGTTTTTTTAGAAACCATTGAACGGCCCGTATTTCAGCGAAGCTCACGGCAGGGCCTACCCGTTCTTTAATAGGACCGGCAGCGGTGGCGCCCAGCTCCCGGATATGCGATACAATCAGCTTCACCGTTGATTCCGGCACAAAGCGGTACAGATCCAGCTCTCCGGCTTCCACACATTGGGCCAGGTGGCTTTCTACCGTACTCACCGCCAGCTGCCGGGCGACAGCGATGTCAGGGATGTTTTTACCGCCCAGGTACAATTCCAGCGTCCCTCTGCGGCTACTTCCCTTTTCCACCTTGCCTTTGGCTTCCGGCTTACCGGCCTTCTTAGTTCCGGTGCTTTCCGCTTCCGTATCTCTTAATTTCGTATAGTCTTTGAGGTTTTTAGTAAAATTCAGGTCAGCATAAGACACTTCCCATACCTGCTGTAATTTATGCCAACAGTCTGCTTCCAGCGACATCAGCTGCAACAGGTATTTTTTTGACTTTTGTTTTTTTACCACCGCCACATGTTCCTGCAACGGCTGAATCAAATCTTCGTATATGCTTTTGGTAAAGTATCCCACGGCCTTGGTGACGCGCTCTTCCAGCTGATCTGTATCACCGGTTTGCACGGTGGTATCCAGCAACTGGTGCAGCTGTACCACAAAGCGGTTGGCCACTTCCTGCTGCTGTTCAGTTTTTGCGGTGAGTTGACGGCTGAGTTGCAGCGCTGCATCAATATCCGGTACTTTTTTGTCCTGTATCCATACCGCATGACTGCGGATATTGGCCTGCATCCGGTACCAGTCGAATAGTTGGAGCAGAGAGGTAGCCTGGAATTTTTTGCGTTCCATTTCCAGTAGTACTACCAGTTCGTTGGCTTCCACTTCTTTCTCCGCAAACTCAATCACCTGCTGGTCTGTTTTGATACTTCCGTAGGTAATGCGCGAATGCAGTACCAGCCCTTCCAGCGAGGTGCAACGGCTCAGTGCCACATATACCTGTCCGGGTGCAAAAGCATACCCCGCATCGATAATAGCCCGCTCAAAGGTAAGCCCCTGACTTTTGTGAATAGTGATCGCCCAGGCCAGCCGGATAGGAAACTGTGTGAAGCTGCCGATCTCTTCTTCTTCAATATTATTTTCTTCCTGGTTATAGGAGTAACGGATATTACGCCAGGTTTCTTTGCCCAGCTTCAGCTCTTCGTGAGAGCCTGCCAGCAGCAGGGTGATTTCTTCGTCGCTGATATCGGTGACCGTCGCCAGTTTACCGTTATAATAGCGGCGGGGCTGTGCCAGGTCATTTTTCAGGAACATCACCTGTGCGCCGATTTTCAGTTGCAGCACCAGTTCCGTAGGCAGGGCCTTGTCGCTGAAATCTCCTTCTATCTTGCCTTCGAAGCGGAAGAGTTTTCCCGGCATCTCTGCCAGTCGCCGTGCATTGATGTCATCTGCCTTTCTGTTATGGGTAGATAATACAATGTATTCCCCGTCTTCTCCTTTAAAATAAGGGTCGTAGCGGTCGTTGAGCAACATCAGGTCATCTTCTTCCACTTCGCTGTTGCGGATACGATTGAGCACATCGATGAACAGCTGTTCATTCTGCCGGTATATCTTTTTTAGTTCGATATACAAAGGCGGCGCCTGATCTATTACGCGGGCATCGAAGAAAAAGGAGCTGTTATAATATTCAGAGAGCAGCTGCCATTCCGAATCCGGCACGACGGGCGGCAGCTGATACAGATCGCCGATGAACAATACCTGTACGCCTCCAAAGGGCTGTAGCGGCTTGTTCCGGAAATGCCGGAGGATGGTATCGATGGCATCGAGCATATCGCAGCGCACCATACTCACCTCATCGATAATGAGGAGTTCCAGCTCCTGTAACAGTACTTTTTTATCGTTGGTAAAACGGATGTTACGGAACAGGCTATGTTTATCTGTACTGCTGATTCCATCCATGCCAAAACCACGTTTGCTGCCAGGGATAAAAGGTCCGAAAGGCAGTTGAAAAAACGAGTGCATGGTAACGCCGCCCGCGTTGATGGCCGCTACCCCGGTAGGCGCTACCACTACGGTATTTTTCTTCGTATGTTCTTTGATATATTTCAGGAACGTAGTCTTACCTGTACCGGCTTTACCGGTCAGGAACACGTGGCGGTTTGTCTGGTTAATGAAATCAGCCGCCAGGTGGAAGATAATATTTGAACTATCAGGTTGGGGCATGATATATAAAATTGAAACCGCAAATATAATTTATTTTCCGGTGTCCGGTGGTTTCCCGGGGGAAAGCGGGGCATAAAAAAACCGCCCCGGCTAAACGCCGGGGCGGTCCTTAACAAAACTATTATTCAATAAGTTATGCCAATCTTACGTTAACAGCATTCGGGCCTTTTCTGCCTTCTTCCACGTCGAATACTACGCGGTCATTTTCGCCGATGCTTTCTTTGATACCAGAAACGTGAACAAAAATTTCTTGTCCTGTTCCTTCGATTTTAATGAATCCAAAACCTTTAGCTTCATTAAAAAATTTTACTACACCTGTTTGCATTTTTATTATAATATTTAATTGTGAACGTGATCTCGCCATTTTCTCCGCAGGCGGCTACCTGGAGCAACTAGAAGAAGAAATGTAAGAAAAAAGCTGAATGTACCCGGAGATTACCAACAGAATTGAAATACAATATTCTTAAGAAGCGGAACGAAGATAATGGTTTACAACATACTAACCAAACTTTTTTGCCTGAAGCCTGAATGCAGTATTATTTATATATTTTTGATACCCATATGAAAAACACGGATACATGGCGTATTAAGGCCATTTTAACTGGCTCAGCCGGCAATCTTGTAGAGTGGTACGATTGGTATATTTACACCACTTTCTCTCTTTATTTTGCCCCGGTATTTTTTCCAAAAGGCAGCTACACGGCTCAATTGCTGAATACAGCGGCCATTTTTGCGGTAGGCTTCCTGATGCGGCCTATCGGAGGCTGGATGTTTGGCCGGATAGCGGACCAGAAAGGGCGTAAAACCGCCATGACACTGTCTGTGCTGCTGATGTCCCTGGGGTCGTTACTGATTGCATTCACGCCCTCCTATAACAGTATCGGGGTGGCCGCCCCCGCACTCCTGCTGATAGCCAGGCTGCTACAGGGCCTTAGCGTAGGCGGCGAATATGGTACCTCCGCGACCTACCTCAGCGAGGTAGCTACCGCCAGCCGCCGTGGCTTTTTCTCCAGCTTCCAGTATGTGACGCTGATCGGGGGCCAGCTGACCGCCCTGGGCGTACAAATGCTGCTGCAGCGGGTATTCCTCACGTCCGATCAGCTGCATGACTGGGGATGGCGTATTCCATTTATCATCGGGGCATTGCTGGCATTCGTGGCCCTTTACCTGCGTACCCACATGCAGGAGACAGGCTCTTTTGAGCAACACAAATCTTCCAAAAACAAGGGGTCGGTAAAAATCCTGTTCAAACAATACCCCAGAGCGGCGCTTACCGTGGTAGGCCTCACTATGGGTGGCACCCTGGCTTTTTATACCTACACCACCTATATGCAGAAATTCCTGGTCAATACCGTACACCTGACCATTGAAAGAGCGACCACCATTACTTTTTTCGTAATGATGATATATGCTTTTTTACAGCCTTTATTTGGCTGGTTGTCAGATTTGTACGGCAGAAAACCTTTATTGATTGGATTTGGCGTGCTGGGTACTGTCCTCACGGTGCCGATTCTCACGGCTATCAGTCACGCCTCCTCCGAATGGACGGCCTTCTGGCTGATCCTGGCGGCGCTGGTGATTGTAAGCGGCTATACATCTATTAATGCAGTGGTAAAAGCGGAGATGTTTCCGGCGGAAATACGGGCATTGGGCGTAGGATTCCCTTATGCTATCACGGTGGCGATCTTCGGCGGTACCGCCGAATCAATTGCGCTGTATTTCAAAAAAATCGGCCACGAACCATGGTTTTACTGGTACGTGACCGTTTGTATCTTTATTTCCCTGCTGGTATACATCGCGGTACGCGATACCAAACACACGTCTTATCTCGATAAAGACTTTACGGAACCATCGGCATAACCGATGATAACGCGGCTGGCGTAGTGAAGGAACAAGCCGTTCTCCACTACGCCGGGAATATCATTTAATTGCTGATGCAGCGCTACCGGATCTTTAATACGTTCATAGTGGCAATCCAGAATATAGTTACCATTATCGGTCACTACGGTGCGGCCGTTATTGGTACGTAATACCGGCATGGCATCCAGGGCTATCAGTCTTCTGAAGGTCAACTCCCAGGCAAAGGGAATAATTTCCACCGGCAGGGGAAAACGGCCCAGGTGCTTTACCAGCTTGGATTCGTCTGTTACCACAATCATCTCTGCGGAAGCAGCGGCTACAATCTTCTCCCGCAACAGCGCGCCACCACCACCTTTTATCAGCCGCAGGTGTTCATCTACCTCGTCGGCCCCGTCGATATCCAGGTCTATTTTTTCTACGTCACTAAATGGGATAATAGGTATTCCCTGTTTGCGGGCCAGTTGCTCCGACTGTTCGGAGGTAGCCACCGCCCGCAGTGGTATCCCGCTACTCACCATCTCGCCTATACGCATAATGGCGTAATAGGCGGTACTGCCTGTACCCAGACCGATAGTCATATTCGGTTTGATGAATTCGGTGGCCTTCTCGCCGGCGGCCTTTTTTGCCAGGTCCTGTTGTTGCATGCAACAAATATAAGGAATCAGAGGGAAGACAACACCTCGTCCAGATGGGTCAGCAAAGCATCGGTATTCGCCTTGTTAAACACCATCGGCGGCTTAATCTTCAGCACATTGTGCAACGGCCCGTCGGTGCTCAGCAGGAAACCGCGTTGTTTCATCGCTTCCACCACCACATCTATCTCCGGCACTGCCGGTTCCAGCGAGGTACGATCGCGCACCAACTCTGCTCCGATAAAGAAACCATGCCCCCGCACATCGCCGATGATGGCGTGTTTTTCTTTTAACCGGCGCAGGCCTTCCATAAAATAGTTGCCTGTTACCCGTGCATGTTCCTGTAAACCTTCTTCTTTGATCACCTGCAGCACAGCCAATCCCGTAGCCATAGACACAGGATTGCCGCCGAAGGTATTGAAGTACTCCAGGCCATTATTGAAGGCGTCTGCCACTGCGCGGGTAGTTACTACGGCGGCCAACGGGTGACCGTTACCAATAGGTTTCCCCAGTACCACAATGTCCGGCGTTACGTCCTGCAACTCGAAGCCCCAGAAAGCGTCGCCCACACGGCCAAAACCTACCTGTACCTCATCGGCGATACATACGCCGCCAGCTGCTTTTACCGCTGCGTACACCGCTTTCAGGTAACCCGGCGGCAGGGGTATTTGTCCGCCTACGCCCAGCAAAGTTTCGCAGATGAAAGCAGCCACTCCCCTGCCCTGCTCTTTCAAACCGGCAATAATACGGTCTACGTCCGCTGCATATTTTTCTCCTGCCTCCGGATCATCGGCGCGGTAAGGACCACGATACATATCCGGATTAAGCGCTTTATGGGTATGTTCCGGCTTACCGGACCCTCCTTTGCTGTCAAATTTATAGGGGCTCAATTCCATGGCCACGGTAGAAGTGCCATGGTAGGCATGGTCCAGTACAATCACATCTTTCTGCTTCGCGTAGTGGCGGCTCATACGAATAGCCAGGTCATTGGCTTCACTGCCGGAATTGGTGAAAAAACACACTTCCAGCGAAGGCGGCAAAGTAGCAATAAGCTGGTTGGCGTAATCCACCAGGTTATCGTGCAGATAGCGGGTATTGGTATTGAGTCGCGCAGCCTGTTGCTGCAGGGCTTTCACCACCACCGGGTGACAGTGACCTACGTGACAGGGATTGTTTACACAGTCAATAAACGTGCGGCCTTTGTCATCATAGAGATATTGCAGGGCACCACGGACGATCTTCAGCGGCTCTTTGTAACTGATGCTCAGGTTACGTCCGATATGTGCTTTGCGTTCTGCCAATAACGCTGTATAGTCGGCTGATTCGTTGATCACCGGTGTAAAGCCGCAGGCCGTGCGGAATGCCTGTTGCATCGCCAGCGGGTTGATCGTGATCAGGTGTGTCAACAACTTCCAGGCGCCATTCTCGGTAATAAAATGGAACTCGTTGTCGCTGCCTGCTGCGGCCTTTTCGGCGGAGGTAGTCACGCTGATGCATAAACGTGCAGCGACCAGGTAATACAACAGGTCCGTTTCCTCCGGCGTGAGCGGGTAGGCTTCGTGATAACCTTTCACCACGGCCACGGCGGCCTCCATTGGGTCTGCCGCTTCCAGCATGGCATAGGTACAGGCGATGGCCACATTGTTGACCAACTGTGTGTATACCATATCGCCGAAGTCTATCAGGCCGCTCACCGCGCCATGCTGTACAAGGATATTGTAATCGTTGGCGTCGTTATGTATATAGGCTTTGCGCAGGCGATGCCATACGGGCAGCACTTCTGTTTCAAACTGCAACAGGAAATAAGCCGCCAGTCTTTTTCTTTCGGGATCTTTGATGAAGGGCAGCTGGTCGCGGGCATCCAGGGTACGGGCCAGGTCCCAGCGGATATCGCGGTGCATCGCGGGATGAGCGAAGTTCTCCAGCGCTTTGTCCATTTTGCCGAGGTAGCTGCCCCAGGAGGCGTACAGCTCGCGTGTACCCTTTACCGTTACAACCGGCTGTCCATCCAGCCAGGTATACAAACGGATATAATACAATTCCTCCGGCGTAGCGATACGGGTGACCGGTTCGTTCTGAAGGTTACGCACTACCTGCTGGAAAAGGCCTTTGGTATCGCTTTGGGCCAGATGTTCCAGTATGCGGACCTGTGCATCGAGGAAGGCGGGTGATTGGGATTCGCCGGCGATCTTACAGATCCAGGCGTTGCCCTGTTCATCTTTCACATAAAAATTAGCTTCTTCATAACCTTCCAGCTCTTTTGCGGTAACGGTCAGGCCATAATGCTCTTTCAACAGGTTTACCACCCCGGTGGCAGAAAATGTATAAAACATAGCGTCTGTATTAAAATTTGCCGGCCAGCAACATCAGTATGTGCGCTGCTGTCCAGCTGAAGTTTTCCGCATTCAGGCCTTTGCCGGTATGCGGGTGATAGTTTTCATGCAACGGCTGGTCATCTTTCATACCTGCTGCATGTTGCCATAATTTGTTGACCAGCGTCTTCGCCGCCTGTTGTTGTTTGTAAAGTTGCAGCCCCTTTACGCCGAAATAAAACTGGTCTATCCATACCGGTCCGCGCCAGTATCCCCGTTGCGGATCAAATGCTTTTTCGCTGGCATCCAGTACGGGCAAGGGTACTAAAGTATTAAAAACAGTGGTATCCAGCATGTATTGCGTCATTTTTTTTATGCGGGATGCCGGGGCAATGCCCGCCCAGAGCGCCACCCAGGCTTCGGGACCTTTCACGCGGATCAGTTCTCCGTTGAGATGTCGATCATAATAGTAGCCGCTGGCACTGTCATAAAAAGCAGTATTGATCAGCTGATTCAGGGCAGTGCCCTGCTGACGCCAGGCAGCTGCAGCCGCAGGGTTCCCCAACACGGACGCCATTTGCGCGAGTATTGTTTTTTCTTTAGACAGGTATACGTTGAGGTCTACCGATTCCTGATCGAGCGACCAGGCGCCCGGAGCGTTTTGTAACATCTTCGCTTTATCGAAACGAACGGCATTGTCCATACCGCTCTCCCAGGCTGCCGCGATGCGGGTACCGTCGGTGGAACCAAATTCACAGAGACCGTTGCGGTCATGATCCCTTTCGGCGTACCACCAGGCATGATAACGTTCCAGCGCCGGATACATTTTGCGCAGGAAGGCCGTGTCATGGGTGGCGGCGAACACTTCCCATACCGCCCAGGCAGCCAGTGGCGGCTTGGTATCACGGAAATTATTTTCCGTACTATCGGCATAAATACAATCAGGCACCATACCGGAGGTTGTCTGGTAGTCAAACATGGTGAGGATGTTTTGTTCTGCCAGTTCAGGTGCGAAGTAAGCCAGTCCGACTGCCTGTTTCCAGCTATCCCATGACCAGATGCCATAGAAGCCCTGGTAAGAAGCGGAAGGAAATACCCCATCGTGTAATATATGTCCTGAAGCGCTGCGCCAGTTGGTCAACAGGGTGATCATACTTTTTACCGCCAACCGGCTACGGAAGCGGTCCTTTTCAGAAAAAGGCATATGACTGAATAAGCGCTTCAGGTAAGCATTCCAGCGTTGTTCGTTTTGCTGCAGTTCATTCACAAATACAGGCTTGGATGCGGCAGCTATGTTTCCTTCCGGCCAGAAACCCTGTGTTTGCAAGTCCTCCACCTCAGCGCCTGCCGGCAGGGAGATATGTCGCTCCGCCGTATATCCGTCTGCGGTAGTTCGGATATCCCAGGGGCCCTCCGACCACCAGCGAAGACCGAAAACATGCCGGGTGCCAGCGATGGCGATACGCAGCGCATCGCCGTCTTTAACATATTGCGCCCGTTTCAGCAAAGTATTGCCCTGCCATTGCAAACGCAGCTGCAAGGGCTGGCGACCGGTATTGCGCACCATCGTTTGGATAGTCGCTTCGCGGTTACTGGTAAAAATCAGCTGCATGCTCACTTTCACCGGGCCGGCCTGGTATCCCAGCTGCAACAGGCCGGGATAATAATGTGTGACAGCCGTGTCCTGCTGCAGGGGGAGTTCTTTTCCATCGGCATACAGGTGTAGCTGCGCGATGCCTTTAGACAACCACTCCCCTTTCATGTCCATCAGCAGCGGACCGGTAAAACCGGTTCCCGTAGCATGGGCCGGTAATGCATAGGCATGCCAGGCGCCGTTATCCGAGAAAAAAGAAGCAGCAATACGATTGGTGTCTTTCACCGTATAGTGAATGTCCAATACATCCGCGAAGTGGTTCCGTTGTGCCCTGGCAGCCTGTTGCGTTAACAACAGGGCCAGTATCCATTTGATTTTATTCATATCTCTCTTTCGCCTTTTCCGTTGGTATGTCTGCAGCTTGCAGTGGTCTTAAGGTAAACTGGTACTGATAGGGTTTGTATATCAGGGTGTAGGGCGCATGTGGTTTGGCTCCCCAGCTGTTATCGCCACCGAGACCAGCCTGCTGGTAGTCGATATTCCACCAGATCAGCGGGTCGTTGTTCATGGAGCCGCCGTGTATGTTATGGGTACGGTTGAAGTTGAGCCGGTTCATATCAAAATGCAGTACGCCCATATTCAGCAGGGAGTCGGTGCGGGCCATCCAGCCGTTGCCGGTGGCGGAACGTAGCGCCATCCAGTGTATATCGGAGCGGTAGCCGCTTTCCTGGGCACGGGGATAAGGATGGAACAGTGAGTCGGCGGGCAGCGTGTATACGTCTACGTCAGCAGCGTATTTACGGTCCTGGTAGTTATCGAAAGGACCGCGGCCCAGCCAGGTCACCCTATCCAGCTTGGGATTCAGGACCATGCGCATGCCCATACGGGGCAGTTCAGGCAGCACGGTGTCTCCGGGTTGGAAGTTCACGTTTACCTTAATATCCCCATTGGCAAAAATGGTATAGTCTATATCGTAAGTGGCAGCTACCAGCGGTAAGGCGTGTTTGGCATGTATTTGTACCTGCTGCTGGTTCTGCCGGGTGATGGATGCCGATAACAACCGGGTACTGTCGCCCGCATGTTGCCATACAGCGCAGCGCACCTGTTGACTGTTTCCAATGTCGTTATCCGTAGCAGCGCGCCAGAAGCTGGGTTTCAGCGCCTGTTGCATATAGGCAGCGCCGTTAGTAGAGAATTGCTCCAGCCAGCCGCCTTTAATGGTAGCGGTAAATGCCGGGTTGCCGACTTCCCAGCCACCATCAACTTGTTTTACCTGTAGTGACTGTCCTCTCGCCGCCTGTGTTTTCGCAGGTGTATACCAGGGCAATTCAAACTGGTCGGTAGCCAGGGTGTGGCCCGCTGGCAGCAACCCATCGGCGTTCTTTAACGCCGCTTTCAGGTGCAGGTAATAATGCACGCCCGGTTGAGGCGTTATAACCGGCAGGCCTATACGCAGGGTATCCTGTTGATGAGGAGGTAGCAACCGGTGTGGCAAATCAGCCGAAGCGATCGTTTTTCCATCTCCCTTTAATTCCCAGGTAAGATGGATATTTTCCAGCTGGTTAAAATCATAACGATTGATGATCCGTATCAAATCGGCAGATAAACCGATGGTAGCAAATTGTACGGGTTGGTATACCTTCTTCACTTCAAAAGCCTGTGGATGCGGCGTGCGGTCGGCGGCCAGCATACCGTCTGCGCAGAAACTGGTGTCGCTGGTAGCGCCTACCGTGCCCATATCGGCGCCATAAGCCCAGATAGGTCTTCCCAGGGAATCATGTTGCAGGAAAGTCTGGTCAGAAAAGTCCCAGATGAAACCGCCCTGCAGCTGATCATATTTATTGATCAGGTCCCAGTCGTCGCGCAGGTTACCGCCGCTGTTCCCCATCATATGCGCGTACTCGCACTGGATCAGGGGCCGATCGCGGTATTCCTTCACGTATTCCTGCATCCAGGCCACGGATTTGTACATCGGTGCTACGATGTCTGTCCAGGGGGTGTTACGGGCGGGTTCATATTGTACCGGCCGGGTGTTGTCCCGTTGTTTGGTCCACTTGTAGGTATAGATAAAATTGTCGCCGAATTCACTTTCATTACCCAGCGACCAGGTGATGATGCTGCAATGGTTTTTGTCGCGCTCCACCATGCGGCGGGTACGGTCCAGGTAGGCCGCCTGCCATTCCGGTTTATCGGAAAGGGTTTTCAGCGGGTGCATGCTCATACCATCGCATTCGATGTTGGCCTCATCCACTACATAGAGACCGTACTGATCACAGAGTGCATACCACTCTTCCCGGTTGGGATAGTGGCTGGCCCGTACTGCATTGATGTTGTACTGCTTCATGGCGAAGATGTCTTTCAGCATTCCTTCGCGGTTCACCACCTTAGCGGTGTGCATGTCATGTTCGTGCCGGTTCACCCCTTTAATGGTGACAGGTTTACCATTTACCATTAACAGTCCCTGTCTGATCTCCACTGTACGGAAGCCAATCGCCTGGGTAAAGCTTTCCACCGGGCGGCCCTGTTTATCTTCCAGTGTAATCACCAGTTGATATAATTGCGGGTTTTCCGCATTCCATGATTTAACGACTGGAAGAACCTGTTGCAGGCGCAGCAGGCTATCACGGCCAACCGGCAGTACTGTTGAGAACAAGGAGGCGCCCTTGTCCTGCAACGTTACACGGATACGTTTATCCTTGTCCGTTGCAGCCGGTGTTTTGTTAAGTGCCAGGTCCAGCTGAAAGAGACCATCTTTATAGTTATTGACCAGCTGCGGTTTAACGAAATAATCGTATATGCATAAAGGTGCGCGGGCTACCAGGTATACGCTGCGTTCAATGCCGCTGAGTTTCCACATATCCTGCCCTTCGAGGTAGGAACCATCGCTGAAGCGGAATACCTGTAATGCTACGGCGTTGTTGCCTGGCCGTACCAGCGCGGTGATATCAAATTCCGCCGGTGTTTTACTGTCTTTGCTGAAGCCGGCATATTTACCATTCACCCACACATAAACAAAAGCGTTGGCAGCACCGATGTGCAGCCAGGTTTGTTTGCCTTTCCAGGTAGCGGGCAGCTGGAAGTTGCGGCGGTAGGAACCGACAGGGTTCTCTTCCTTCGGCACAAATGGCGGATTTGGTGTGAAGGGGTATTCCACATCTGTAAAAATATAAGGGGCATAACCTTCCGTTTGCCAGTTGGCCGGCACGCGGATCGTTTTCCAATTCGTTACATCATAAGCGGGTTGTTCAAAGCCCTGCGGGCGGGCGGAGGGATTAGCCGCGAGGTGGAACTTCCAGGTACCATCCAGCGACAGGGTAAAGGGAGAACTGTCTCCCTTCAATGCGGAAGCCGCATCCGGGAAGGGAATAAAGTGAGCATGCGGGAATAAGGTATGTTCCGAAGGTTTCTGAGGGTTTTCCCAATCGTTGGACTGGGCCAGCAGCGTAGCTGGTAAGCACAGTAAGGCGAGTAATACTTTTTTCATCATGGCACCGTGGTATAAAAACCACCGGCGGCTGCGAAGCCGCCAGTGGGGTTATTTAACCGTTATGTATCTAAAATTATTAATGGGCTAATGGGTTGTTCAGCACTTCTTTCAGAGGCAGCGGATAATAACCTTTATCGGCTGTCACCGTCCTTCCGGCTTCCTTCATCTTTTCCGTGAGCATACCCCAGCGACGAAGATCGTAGAAACGGCTACCTTCCAGGGTGAATTCCATCACGCGTTCATGCACCAGCTGTTTAAACACATCGGTTGTATTAGTCAGGTTCAACGGCGGCATAGCAGCGCGGGCACGCACATCGTTGATCTGCTCCATAGCCAGCTCCGGTGCTCCCAGCGCGTTCTGTGCTTCGGCGTACAGCAGCTTCACATCTGCGTAGCGGATAATAGGAACATTGATAGCGTTGGGACCTCCCAGTTTGTCGATATCGTTGGGTATCCACTTCCGGAAAGCGATGGTATTATTTTCGAATACCTGGTCATACTTATAACCATACACGCGCGGCGTCGCAGCGTCGTTGAAGTAGGCATCATTGAAGAATAAGGTGTTGTACACACGATGATCGTACAAGCCGTCTGTAGCCACTTTCCCTTCTTTTGTCATTTCTGTCAGTAGTCTTTCAGACCCATATATTTCACCATAACCACCCAGTTCAGAAGCAGCCATCCAGTCGCTGAGATAGGATTTGTAATAGGCTCCGTTTGACTCATCCATGGTTTGTTGCAGTTCAAATACTGATTCAGTAGTATTGGAACTTGTACCGTTGAACAGGGAGAGATAGTTCGTTACCAGGCTGTATTGTTTAGAGTCGATCACTTTTTTCAACCAGGTAGCCGCTTCCGTGATATAGGCGTTAGCGTTGGCTTTTTCCTCTCCGGCGCGGTAAATCAGCGCCTTGCCGAGGTAAGCCTGCGCAGCTCCTTTTGTAGCGCGCCCCAGCTCTGTAGCGGGTCTATCGCTACGCAGCGGCAGATCCGGCTCCGCTGCTTTCAGGTCGGAGAGAATCATGTTCCACACCTCGGAACGTGTAGAAGGTGCTTTCGGCAGCTCTGCTTCACTAGTGGGCACTTTATCCCAAATAATCACCTGTTGGAAGTTGGTGATCACCTTAAAATAGTAATATGCACGGAGGAAGTGGGCCTCCGCCAGGATCATCTTTTTGCTGGCATCATCAATCTGTTTGTCAGTCATCTTACCTACATTTTCCAACACCTGGTTGGTGAAGTTGATACCTCTGTAGTTATCTCTCCACAGCAGATCGATCGCATAGTTACCGGAGTTATAACTGAAGTTATAGATCTCCATCCACCAGCTGTAATTGTAGGCATCCGCCCCAGGGTCTACATAATCTTCCCGATAGAAATCGCGGCAGGAACGGGCCTCCACGAAGTTATCCCAACCGGAGAAGCTCTCAATCCTGGAGTAGGCAGCAGCCAGCCCTGTGAGTGCGCGATCGCGGGAAGTCCAGAAGTTATCCGATGTGAGCAGGTCAGGCGAAGTCTGTTCCAGCAACTCTTTTTTACAACCGGTATTAAATACCATGGCTGCGGATAATAAGGATATATATAACAAAGATTTTTTCATAACCATTTTTTTAGAATTCCAGCTGTGCCCCAGCCATCAATACTTTGTTTTGCGGATACATCAGGCGGTCCAGGCCACCGTTGAGGATATCTGAGCGACCAATTTCGGGATCAGGTCCGGAGTATTTGGTGAAAGTGAGTATGTTCTGTGCACTTACGTACAGGCGTAACCGTGTAACTTTTACCTGTTGCAGCAGCTGTGGAGAGAAAGCATAACCCAGTGTTATATTTTTCAGGCGCAGGTAACTGCCACTTTCCAGGAAGCGGGTAGATTCCCGGTTGTTGTTGTTAGGATCACCTAATACAGCACGAGGCACATCGGTATTGGTATTTTGCGGTGTCCAGGCGTTGAGTGTGCTTACGTCGAAGTTACGACCAGCATCCATACCCTGCAATTCGTATTTGTTACCGTTGTAGATTTTATTACCAGCAACGCCTTGCCAGAACAGCTGGAGGTCGAATCCTTTCCAGGCAGCCGTCATGTTCAGTCCAAATTCTACTTTGGGGAAAGCACTTCCTTTGTAGGTTTTATCCGCATCGTCAATGACGCCGTCGCCATTGGTATCTTTAAAACGCATATCACCAGCTTTGGCATCGGGTTGTAACAGTTCTCCTTTACCATTTTTATGGGCAGCTACTTCCGCGTCAGACTGGAAGATACCGTCCGCTTCATAGAGGAAGAAAGCGCCTACCTCCCGTCCGACCTGGGTAGTATTGGGAACGGGGCCGGTGCCATATTTCAGACCCGTGCCGTAGATTTTTTGGTTGTCATTGGCCAGTGCCAGCACCGTATTTTTCACCTGACTAACGGTACCGGTCACACTGTAATTCCAGTCTCCTTTTTTATCCGCCCAGGTCATTTCCAGTTCCCATCCACGGTTATTAAAGCGGCCTACGTTCAGAATAGGGTTATTCAACCCTGTACCTGGCGCCAGCTCTCTTCTCATCAATACATCGGTGGTCAGGTTGTTAAAGTAGTTGAAAGCACCGGTTAATTTATTTAAAACAGCGAAGTCAAAGCCAACGTTACGGCTGGTACTGGTTTCCCAACGCAGGTCCTTATTTTTTAGTTCCCAGGCAGCACCGCCAGGCCATGCAGTAGCACCTGATCCCTGTACATAACCACCACCCCATACGTTATTGATCAGAATCAGTTGCTGGTGGGAATATGCCGTCAGTACATCTTCATTACCCAATTGACCATAGCTGGCGCGCAATTTCAACATATTGAGCCAGGTGAACTTTTGCATAAATGGCTCGCTCTGAATATTCCATCCCACAGATGCAGATGGGAAATTACCATAGCGGCGGTTTACGCCGAATTTGGAAGACCCGTCCCGACGAATAGCCAGTTGCAGCAGGTATTTACCGTCGTATGCGTAGTTAATACGGCCCAGCCAGGAATGGCGATTTGTTTGCCAGCGGGTACCCGAAGCACTGTAAGTACCGCCTTTGGCGCCGTCCATCGTATTAAATGCAGGGTCCAGAAAACCGCCCGGTACGATACTGGAAGAGAGCTGACCATCTTTTACCGCATACACCGTGGTTTTACCATCAGCAATGGTCGTTACACCGTTGGAGGTATTTTCCATTGCAGTATAGCCACCCAACAGATTCAGGCTGTGTTTACCGAAAGACCGGTCGTAGTATAACAGGTGTTCCATCAGGCGTTGCCGTTGGTTGCTACGGCCGTCCTGCAGCTGTGCAAAAGGAATCAGCGGATCATTGGCACTGGCACGGTATGGCGGATGGAAAGCATAGTTAAAGTAATTGCTGTTGGCCAGGCTCAGATTGCTGGTGAACTTCATGCCTCTCAGCAATTCGAGCGTCAGGCGCGCGTTACCATTAAAATACTGTGTCTTATAGTTGTTATCGTTGTAGAAGTTCACCCCTACTGCGTTTTCAAATTTCGGCAGCTGGTTGATCTGCATCGCATAACCATATTTTTCCTTATCGTCGTATACGGGTAACAGTGGTGACTGGAAGTAAGCATCTTTCACACTGTAAGGCGCGTCACGACGTTCTGTTTCCGCATATACCAGGTTGGCTTCCACCGTGAGGCGACCTTTTCTGTATTCGTTGCGGGAGCGGACTGATTTCTTTTTAAAATTAGTTCCGAGCAAGGTGCCTTTTTCATTGGTAATATTACCGCTGAGGCCATAGGTAAAGAACTCGCTACCGCCGGTGAGGTTAAGGCTATAATTTTCGCTATTACCCTGACGTAATATTTCATCCTGCCAGTTGGTATTGGCGGTGACACCACTTTTCAGGTATGCTGGTCTTTTAGTACTGGCGGGAGCCGCATCATACATCGCTGTATGTACTTTCAGGTAACCATCCGCATCCAACAGGTGTTGTTTACCGGTAGGATTAACTACGCTGTACCAGGTATTGAACTCAATTTTTGGTGCGCCTTTTTTACCTTTTTTTGTGGTAATCAGGATCACACCATTAGCAGCCACGGAACCGTAGATAGAAGCAGCAGCGCCGTCTTTCAGTACTTCTATAGAAGCAATATCGTTGTTGTTGAGATAATAGGGGTCTGCCGGGCTGCCGTCAACGATAAACAGTGGCTGGTGTGAGCCATAGGTGCTGATACCGCGCAGGCGGATATCTGCCATAGCACCGGGAGCACCGCCGGCATTGGTAACGGTAAGACCGGCCACTTTACCCTGCAGGGCATTCACCGGATTGTTGCTGGCCACATTGGCAATCTCATTACCTTTCACGGAAGTGATAGCACTGCTCACATTTCTTTTACTTTGGGTACCATAGCCCACTACCACCACCTGGTCCAGTACTTTGGTAGAAGCAGCAAGGGTAACAGCCAGCGGTCCATTACCGTTGACAGTTACCTCTTGTGTTTCGTAGCCAATGAAAGATACTTCCAGTACCGCACCTGGTGGCAGGTCGGTGAACCGAAAGCTGCCTTTTACATCGGTGAGCATACCACGGGAAGTACCTTTTACCCGTACGCTTACGCCGGGGAGGGTTTCACCATTGGCAGCCTTTACAATGCCTTCCACTACTTTTTCCTGTGCCGGCAGCGCGGTTACCAGGGAAGTAGCCGGTGCTGCTTTCACCAGGATGATGTCTTCTGTCATCCTGAATTGCAGCGACGTTACATGGCTGATTTCCTGGAGTAAACCTTCTACTGTCCTTTCTTTTTTATCGATGGTTACAGGTTTCAATTTTTCCAGATCATCAAGATTATACGAAAATTTCAGACGGGTATTTTTTTCGAGATACTGTATTACATTCAGCACTTTCGTTTGTCTGAAACCCACGTCAATCTTGTCTTTCAGTCCTTCTGCTATTTGTGCCCAACTTAGCAAAAGGGATGATAGGAGCATGGCACAGCATGCCCTAAGAAGGGATGTCTTCTTCATAACGCATTTTGGTTGTTTAAATGTACCTGTGTGGACTATTTACTGATTGGTTGCACCCATAAAGTGTCGTTTTTTGTCACGGATTCCAGTCCATTGACAAAACAAACTGCTGCCAGCACTTCATGGAGCGATTTGTTGTTGAATACGCCGTTAAAGCGGATAGGTTTATTTTTTCTTGTAATTACTTTGACATTCACACCATACCAGTAGGTTAAAGTGGCCGCGATCTCATCGGGTGAAGCGTTGTGGAAAACGAGGCGACCGCTGCGCCAGGCATTTTCCCTTTCTTCGTCAAATTTGTTTTTCACGAAGCGGGCATGCGCTTTACCGGTGATGAGCTGTTCGCCCGGTTGCAATTCTGCTACCGCTGTCTCCTGCGCTACCCGTACCCTTCCTTCTACCAGTGTTACGGCAGCCTGTTTATCGTAATAATAAGCCCGTAGTTTAAAGGCCGTTCCCAGCGCCTGTACTTGCAGGTTACCGCTGCTCACCACAAAGGGTTTATTATCTGCTTTGGCCACTTCAAAGAGCGCCTCCCCTTCCAATACCAGGTTACGTTTCTGCTGGTTGTAGCTGGCGGGGACTTTCAGTGTACTGTGTGCATTCAGGATCACCAGGCTACCATCTGCCAGCATCACCTGCCGGCGCAGGCTGTCCCCCGCTTTAAACAAGGTATAGGATTCCGTTGCCACTGCCGGCGCTGCCGGCTGGCGGGCTGTGAACCACCAGGTGGCTGCTGCCAACGGCAATAAAGCAGCCGCGGCAATGCGCACAATTTTTCTCCAGGAGAACTTTTTCACCGGCGTATCCGCCACTGAAATAGCCGCTTTCAGTTTACCGAATTCGGCTTCCTTTTCTTCCGGTGTAATCCTCAATCCCAAGCGGAATAACCATTCCCGGGCTTTGATTGCTTCTTCCTGTTTATGCGGGTATCGCTCCAGCCAGTCTTCCCAAAACTGCACATCCGCATCGTTACTACGCAGACAGTAACGCACGAAAGAATCGTTCAAAATAAAATCTTCAGCCTTATACTGCTGTAAGTCCATACCAGGCATTTAACTATAAAGAGGGAGCTGCCTTTGGTTTTTTACCAAAGATTTCAGAAATTAATTTTCTAAATCGATCAAAAGCAGTAGCAGTGCGATAAAGGAGGCATCGGTATAAACTTCCCGGATGCGTACGAGGGCATTGTGGATGGTATTATAAATAGTGCGGGGGGTAGCCGCAGTCTTGATAGCGATTTCTTCTATGCTCAGGTCTTCGTAAAAACGCATCCTGATGAATTCTTTCTGACGGGTGGTCAGCAATTCCAACATTTTTTCCAGCTTTTCCTTCACCAGGCTATCCGTTTCCTGGCGGATCAGCATCGTTTCATACGGTTGTTCTTCCGGTTCGGGAAACAGCTGATTGTCAGCCAGTACAGTTCCTTTCTGGCTTTTGGTGAGCAGCTTGTACAGCTTTCTTTTAAAGGAGATAAATAAATATGCCTGGATACTTTCAGGCATGCCGAGCTGATGGCGCTTGCGCCAGATATCCACGAAAATATCGTTGATGGCTTCTTTTACCATACCTTTGTCCAATACTACAGAGATACCATAATGGTAAAAATTGTCGTAGAGGTCATGGTAAATTTTGTACAGTCCCTGTTCATTGTCCTGCTGCATTTCGTACCAGAAGCCGGCATATTCCTTTTCTCCGTACCTGCCTGCGCCGGATTCGGTTGAGCGTTGAGCGTTGAGCATACAGCTGAGCATTTTGGTTGGTCCGGGCGGAACAAATGTTATTCTGAAAATATCTGGCCGCCAAATTAAGGGATTAGCATGAAACAACCTTCTCTTTTCTTAACATTTGTTGACCGGTTGTTAGCCGAAACCGCTCCCATCATTCTTATTTTTAATTTCGTTATTTTTATCCGACACGGTTTTTGTTTATGATCAAATGTACTTATGTTGAAAGCACCCATTATTTTTAGCATCTCCGCATCCCTGCTGTGGCAGGGGGTTCAGGCGCAGGATTCGTCCGCCATAAAGGCCATCAATGCCACCAGCTTCGCCAAACATATACAGGTATTAGCATCCGACGCTTTTGAAGGACGCAAACCATTCACGCGCGGGGAAGACAGTACCATACAATATCTGGCTGCCCAGTTTAAGGCACTGGGACTGAAACCCGGCAACGGCAACAGCTATTTCCAGGAAGTGCCGATGGTATCCATCGGCTCCAAACCCGCCGGTAACCTGGTTATCAAAGGGGCTCAGGGCGAGGTGTCCTTACAATACCTCGATGATTATGTAGCTGCCACCCGCCGTGTACAGGAGCAGGTCAGTATTCACAACTCCGAACTGGTATTTGCCGGTTATGGTATCGTGGCGCCGGAATACGGGCATAATGATTATGCCGGTCTGGATGTAAAAGGTAAAACGGTGATCGTGATGATCAATGATCCGGGCTTTGCCGACAATAAGCTGTTTAAAGGCCGTACTATGACCTACTATGGCCGGTGGACCTATAAATTCGAGGAAGCCTCCCGCCAGGGAGCTACCGGGGTCATTATTATTCACGAAACAGCCGCCGCCAGCTATCCCTGGAAGGTGGTACGCAGTGGATGGTCCAATTCCAAGCTGCACCTGCAAACAGCTGATAACAATATGTCCAGGACCGCACTGGAAGGCTGGATCACCCGGGAGGCCGCCGGAAAAATCTTCCAGCTGGCAGGTATTTCCCCGGATATCATGGAAAAGGCCAAACAAAAGGACTTTAAACCGGTAGATCTTCATCTGCAAACATCCCTGGTTATCAACAATACCATCAAAAAATCTACTTCCCATAACGTAATGGCCACTCTCCCCGGCGCTAAAAGACCCGATGAATGTGTGGTATTCTCCGCGCACTGGGACCATTTCGGTATCGGTGAGCCGGTGAAGGGCGATTCCATTTACAACGGCGCCGTAGACAATGCCACCGGTACTGCCGGTCTGCTGGAACTGGCGACCGCCTTTACAAAGCTGAAACAAAAACCCGCGCGTTCCGTGCTGTTCCTGTCTGTTACCGGAGAAGAACAAGGGCTGCTGGGCTCCGAGTACTACGCGGCACACCCGGTATTTGCGCCCGCCAAAACGGTGGCCGACATCAACCTGGATGTACTCAATAGTTTTGGCCGGACAAAAGACATTACCGTTATCGGTATGGGACAATCGGAACTGGACGAATATGCCCGCCGCGCGGCGGCTAAACAAGGCCGTATTACCGTGCCGGAAGCAAATCCTGAAGGCGGCTGGTTTTTTCGCTCCGATCACTTTAACTTTGCTAAAAAGGGTGTCCCCGGTTTATACCTGGGCCCAGGCAACGATATAATTGGCAAAGCTCCCGGCTCCGGCAAAGAACAAACAGCAACGTATAACCGTTTGCGTTACCACTCCCCTGCTGACGAGTTTAACCCTGATACCTGGGTAATGGACGGCATGGTAGAAGATGTACGCCTCATGTTCGACGTTGGTTATACCCTCAGCAACGAAAGCACCTTCCCGCAATGGAAACAAGGCTCGGAGTTTAAGGCGTACCGAAAATAAATCTGGCGAAGATGATCATGGTATTATTTGGATTAATACTGATAGCGCTGATCCTGTTTCTCTTTTTTGTGAACCAGGTATCCCGCTATCAACGTAAAAAAACAGCAGTTCCCGATACTTACCGGGAACTGCTGCAAACACATGTACGTTATTATCAGCAACTAACAACAGCAGATAAAACCCGCTTTGAACAGCAGGTACAACGTTTCCTGAAAAGAACGCATATAGAAGGCGTAGGTACGGAAGTAGAACCGCTGGACCGGGTACTGGTGGCGGCCAGCGCCATCATTCCCATCTTCGGGTTTAAAAACTGGGAGTATTTTAACCTCACCAACGTCATACTCTACCCCGATACATTCGACGAGTCTTATCAATACGAAGGTAATCGCCGTAACATCCTGGGCATGGTAGGCAGCGGCGCACTCAACGGGCAAATGATCCTTTCCCGCTCCGCGCTGCGGGAAGGTTTTTCCAACACCACCGATAAAAGCAATACTGCCATCCATGAGTTCGTACACCTGCTGGACAAGGCCGATGGCTATGTGGACGGACTTCCCACCAAACTGCTGGAACACAGTTACAGCATTCCCTGGCTGAAGCTGGTGCATCAAACCATCCAGGAAATGTCGGAAGGCCGTACAGATATTAACCCGTACGGCGCTACCAACGAAGCCGAATTTTTTGCAGTGATTTCTGAATACTTTTTTGAACGGCCGGATTTACTGTCGGAGAAACATCCTGAGTTATATAAAATGCTGTCGCATATTTTTCAGCAGGACCCGGCTAAAACCACAGTCTGATCAGGGTTTTGTCAACTTCTTCACCGCTGCTTTTAATTCCTCGATTTCTTTTTGTTGCTGGAGAATATAAAGCGTCAGCTCTTCTATTTTCTGCATTTGTTTGCGTTGCATATCGCCCAGATCTAAACCTTCCTGTTCAATGGTGGCAGCAGAAGGTACATCCGGCAGATGGCGGTAAGTATTGATGTGTTGTTGTACAGCGGCCAGGGACGGGAGTTTGTAGCCGGGATCGAAAACGTAGTCGGCCCAGCCGGTTTGGGTGACTTTCATGCGCTGTGAGGTAATGGTGCCTACTACCGCCAGTGCGGACTGCGGCCTGGAAGTACCGATTCCAACACGCCCATCGTCAGTGATAGTCAAACGCACAGTACACATTCCGCCTGCGGTACATCCGGCATTATCATAAGCCCAGAACTGCAGACTATTTCCATAGCCCTGGCCTCCCATGTTATAGATATTCCAAACTTTTGCCTGACCAGGCTGGTCTTTAGCCGGGTTCTGAAGGGAGACATATCCCCCGATATCAATGTTGGTAACAGAGCTGATAAGCCCTTGCCGGGATAGTATATTACCATTTACATCCAACTTTTGAATGGGATCAGTAATACCGATACCAATGTTTCCATTTTGATCAGTGATCTGAGCAGACATGAACATGGGGAACAACAACCCCATCAAGATAAGGGAGTATTTCATAGTAGTATACGGGTTAAATGTGAGTTTCTAAGATAACCTATTTTCTCCCAAAGTGCAAACGGTATTGTATCCCAATCTGCGCCCCCAGCCACATTTTAGTATTTTCCGTACCATCATCGCTGACAGTATTGCTGAGTGTATATATTGGTTTAAAGATACGTACCGGCAGGCTTTCTTCCGGGCCGGTGAGCGGCGCCGGTTTTCCCATAGTATAATAGGAGGATTGCAGCATATTAAAGGAGATACCTCCTTGCAGGTAAAAATGATCATTTAACCGCCTTTCGCCGGTGAGAGCCAGTTTATGCCATTTCATACGAATCTCTTTTACGATAGCTATCGCAGAATCATAGTTCGCCTGCATTTTACCGGTGGTCGCCTGCAGGTGCAGGCGCCAGTCGTCAGATAACCGTACTGAACTACCTAAGCCATAGCGCAGCCCGGAGGCGTTGGAGCCGGTACCCCAGGAAGCCATCGCATACAAAAAAGGCATCCCCGCCTGTGCCTGCGCGTTTACAAAATAGGATTCTTCCACAGATACGCCTATGCCGGCAAAAGGTATGAGGCCTTCCCGCTGAGCGCTGTTGCCATCTTTCGTACCTACAAAGGCACGGTCACGCCGCCGGAACCAGTTGGAAAGGAAGGGGAAGCGCTCGCGTGTAGCAGACGGACTCCGTTTATTCGTGGGGGTTAGCGGTACATTCGTTTTCTCCGGTAGTTTTGACGCCTTCTGTTGCGGATTGGTAGCAGCCGGGTTCGTACGTTTAGCCTCCGCCGTTAGTGGCGGCTCCGGCTCTTGTTTTTTAACGGTGGTATCTGGTTGCTCTTGTCTGCCTATACCCAGGCTTATCCCACCGATCCCCCACCCCTTTTTCTCTTTTTGCCCTTCGGGCGATGACAAACGAGGCCATGACAGCAAACCGGTATCCCGGCGATGAAGCAGACTGTCCTTCTTTTGGGAAATGACCATAGCTGTCAGGGTATCCCGTATATGCCTGACTGTGTCTACCGGTTTTTCAGGAATGATCAGCAGCGTATCGGGATCGATACCGGTGGCAACAGGCGGGGTTGGTACCGGCTTTTTCAGGATGATGACCGGCGGTTTTTTAACTGTCTTTTTCTCCGGGGTGGCTACCGCTGTTGGCTTTGCTGCCGGAGGTGTATCTACAAAAATAACATGTCCGCCCAGCACCCGGTAACTGATACCAGTCTGTGAGCGGATATCCTCCAGCAACGTTGCCAGCGGTTGTGTTTTTTGATGTATACGGATCAGGCGGGAAGGTGGAAACTTACGGGTGTTTAGGGAGAACCGGGCGCCAGTTTGTTGTCCCACCATTTTCAGCAACTTATCCAGCGGCATCGCCCCGGTATTGATGGTAATATTTTTGCGAAGATTTACGGCGGTGGACTGACTAAAACTTTTCGTCATCACTCCGATGAGCAGGCAGGCGATCCACAACCATTTACCCACCGCAGCCGGTTCCGCTGATATAAACCTGGTCTTTATCAATCCTGCATGTAACATTCAACGTAACAGATATAACTTCAAATATGTATGTTATCGGTTTATTTTCAAATGAGCTACTCATCATACAGTTTTCCAGCGCCTTGTTTTCAAATATTACCCGAATACCATAAGCTTTTTCCAGCTGTGTGGTAATGTCTTTCAGGGTTATATTCTCGAAGCTGAACATCCGGGTGGCATAGCCCAGTTGATTGCTGTTGAACGTGCTGCCGTTGAGGCCCAGCTGTTTCCGGGAGATATCGTATATCCCTTCCTGTCCGGCTTTCACCTGGATACTGCTATCGCCCCGCGACATACTCACGGCGCCGGTTTTCACCATCACCGCAATGGCCGTATCTGACTCCCGGATATTGAAGGAAGTACCCAATACCTGTACGCGAATATCCCCCACTGCTACAATAAACGGTTTATCCGGCTGCGAAGTTACATCAAACCAGGCCTCCCCCGATAATTTAACCCAACGGGCGGTATCCTGAAAACCGGTAGCGTATTGAAGCGAGGTATGGCTGTTCAGTACAACGATGGATTGATCGGGCAATGTATCACGGCGGATAGCCGTTTCCGTTTGACGGGATACCAGTGCCAGTGTTTTAGGCGTATGGTGGGGACGGAACAGGAAAAACAGGATCACGGCTACTCCTCCCAGCAATTCGATACCTGTCATCATCCACCGTATCACTGTCTTTTTCCGGGTAACCGGCGCAGGCGCCAGCCGGGCCTTTAATTCCTCCAGCGCAGTAGCTCTGTCCGGCAACTGGTAACGCTGTTGCAGCGAGGCATCATCCCACACGGCTGCCACCTGGTCATACAGTTTGCGGTGGTCGCGGTGTGCCTGTATCCAGTCCTCCACAGCCATGGCTTCTTCCGGGCTAGCTTCCCCGGAAAAATATTTTCCTAATAATTCATATGGCAGGTGTTCAGCAGTGCTCATGATCTATAAAAAATTGTAACTCATAAAAACAACCAGGCGAAAAGTATCATCATCATAATATCGAACAACTTAGCCCTTAGTATCTTCAGTGCTTTGCCCATCTGTACTTCAACGGTCTTTACCGAAAGCCCCAGATCGGCTGCAATTTCCGCATATTTCCGGCCTTCAAACCGGCTTTTGCTGAAAATAAGCCTGCATTGCGGCGACAAGCTGTCGATATGTTCCATGATCCGGCGATGTGTTTCCTTGCTGACCAGCTCGTTCCGGTGCTCATAGACAGGTGTCCGCTGCGCCAGGTAGTTGTCTTTTACTTTCTCATGCCGCTTTACATTGAGGCAATAATGATATACGGCGGTATACAGGTAGGACTTCACCGACTGCTGCGCATCCAGCTCATTCCTTTTCTCCCACAGCTTCAGAAAAACGGCCTGTACAGCGTCTTTTGCTTCGTCATTATCTTTCAATATGGTAAAGGCATAGCGGTGCAAGCCCTCAAAGTAGGTCTGAAAACTTGCTTCCACCAGTCTCTCCTGGTCTTTAGCCCTGCTAAAATGTATATCCACCGGTTAATTTATCAATAGCTGCCCTTAATACACCTTCGTGTTTAAAAACCCTTATCGCGCCGCAAAAATAATTTTTTTAAGCCGGGTAAGCCGAAATTAAAGGCATAAAAAAAGCGCCGGCCTATCCGGCCGGCGCGTTCAAAACGGGTCGTTATTTTATTACAGTTCCTTCACCCTGATATTCCGGAAACGTACAATAGAACCATGTCCCAGGAAACCGATATGGCCGGTTTCATTTTTCAGGCCGGGATGTTGTTTATGGTCCAGCGTACCTTTTTCACGGGCTTCGGCGATATCGCCATCCAGGATTACAGTACCGTTCAGGATCACTTTAATATGCGTACCATTTACAATCGCTTCTTCATAGTTCCATTCGCCTACCGGTTTGAGGAAACCTCTTTTGGCGGGAATAACACCGTATACGGAGCCATGGTATTGATAGATATTCAGGTCCTTATAAATGTCCGCTTCGTTGTCCAGGATCTGTAATTCCATACCCTGGTAAGCAGCGTCGCCATCCAGCGGCGCACGTACACCCAGGCCGTTATTGGCGCCCGGCGTAAGCTGGAATTCAAAACGGAAAGAGAAGTTTTTGTATTCTTTTTTCGTGTAGAGGTTACCGTGACCACCATTGGTCGGGTAAATCACCAGGTTGCCTTCATCGATCACATAATCTTTGGTATTGCCGGTCCATTCGTGCATGTTGGTACCATCGAACAATACTTTATATCCTGCTTTCTTTTCCTCATCATTCAGTACAAAAGGTTTTACACGGGGCAATTCCTTAATGTACAGGTTGCGGTAAGCTACATAGGTGCCATGCGCCTGCAGCTCTATCTGCTCTTCCGGAGAGATAGGCAGGTTGCGGTCCCAGTAGTTTTCCAGGATGGTATTATCAGTTACCAGCTGACCATTCAGGTAAACGGTTACGCGGTCACCTTTCATGATAATGCGGAAGTGGTTCCACTCGCCGATGGCGTTATCCGCCAGTTTCAGCGGTTTAGCTTCGTTCTGCTGGTTGTTGTAGAGACCACCGGAGCCAACCTGGGCGCCTACATCCCTGCGGGAAGTGTCCCAGATCTGCACCTGTGGCGTACCACGGAGGTAGATACCGGCGTCGCCGTTTGGTGTAATTTTCCAGTCCACCAGCATTTCGAAATCGCCGTATTTTTTGTCGGTACAGAGATTATCACCCTGACCGTTGAATACCAGCAGACCGTCTTTTACAGACCAGCCTTTACGCATGGTTTCATTGGCTTTTTCCTGTGCTTTGGCTAATGTTTTAGCGTCCATTTTCCCACGGGCGATCGGATTTTCCACCAGGCCTTTCCAGCCGCTGAGGTCCTTGCCGTTGAAGAGGGAAACAAAACCATCGCCGGCAGGCATTTCCGCGAGGTATTTGCGGATAGACTGGCGCTGATAGTCGGCATCACCGCCTTTCAAAGCCGCTGCCGCTTTCTCCAGCAGTTGGCGTACGGTATTGCCGTTATAGGTTTTGTTGGCCAGGGCAATGTTCATCACCGCCATAGCAGCTTCCTGTTGTACCGCAGCGTTATCAAGATATTCGCCGGCCAGCGTTAAGGCAGGGAAAGTTTTGCATTGCTCCAGTACTGTCAGCGCCTGTTTTTGTATGGCAGCAGATGGTTTCAGTTCCAGGGCGTTGTTCAGCATCAGTACTTTCTGATCAGCGGTATAGCCGGATTTTTTTGCCAGCGCGATATAACCGGCGAGGGCATTTTCGCGGTAGTCGGCGTTGTCGCGGGCTATTTTCAGCAGAACAGGCGCAGCAGAAGCGTCTTTCCAGTCAGCCAGCGCAGCTACCGCTGCCGTTTTCGTAGCAGCGTCGCCGTTAGCGAAAGCCGTCATTACCGGTTCCAGTGCGGAAGGCTGACCGATGCCTGCCAGTACGCCGAGGTAGCGGGACTGGTTGGCTGCACCCGCCTGTTTCATCTGCGGCATTACATCATTGCTGGTAGCGCCGGCGTTGATGAGGGCAGTCTGTATATTGCTGATTTCAGCGGGTGTACCGGCACTGTTGAGCAATGTGAACAGGGCAGGCAGGTTATTTTTATTGGCCACATCTTTCAGGGCGGCGAATGCAGCAGCTTTCACCTCAGCGTTGCTGCTGGCAGTAAGCGGCAACACGTCGTTTACGCGGCTGTCAGCTTTACGGGCAGCGAGTACTTCCAGCAGGGCTGTTTGCGCCGGAGCGGGAACAGCCGCCAGCGCAGCGCCGGCCTGTTGTGCTACTTCATCGCCGGGGATCAGGCGCAGTGCATTTTTCACCGCAGTGATGTCGGCAGCAGAGCCATTTTTCAGGATAGCCAGCAAAGCAGGCAGTGAGGAAGTGCCGCCGATGCGGGCAGCCGCAGCGATCGCCGCCAGTCTCACCACTTCGCTGTTATTTTTGGTCAATGCCGTGATAGCCGGTAAAGCAGCCGTTACCTTGTTCTGCCCCAGCATGGTGATGATAGCCGCTTTGGTATCATCGGGTGCTGTTTTCAGCAGCGCCTGCCAGGTAACGGAGGAACCGGCAGCAAAAGGACCGGCGAATTTCAGGGCAGCATCGCGGTATTCATTGTTTTTGCCGGTCACCGCCTGGTTGATCCAGGGCTGACTTTTTTCACCGAGGATGTCTACCAGCAACTTGAGGCCACCGGTGCGGGTATGCACCTGCGCATCGGCAGTGCATTGTTTCACCAGGGCTTCTGCGATTTTCTGAGCAGCAGCTTTGTTGCCATTTGCTGCCAGCTGACCGGCATAATACAGATAAGAAGAAGCAGCGTCTGTAACATCGTAGGTATAACCTGCTTTCGCCGCAGCGCTGCCGAGTGCCGCAGCAGAAGCCGGCGCCGCAATCTGGGCCAGTGCGTATTGAGACACCTTTACCAGTTTCTTATCGCTGTTGTTCAGCTGTGCAGTAATAGCGGGTACGGCGGCAGTATAACGGGCATCCCCCAACGCTTCTGTGAGGGTGATGCGGTTGGCGGCGTTAGCGCCGGCGAGGGCGCCGAGCAGTGCCTGTTGAGCTGCCGGTGTATTGATTTTAACCAGCACGCGGGCAGCAGGATCGCAGAAGCGGTCAGCCGCCAGCAGCGGTTGCAGGGTGTTCACCGCGTCATTATCGCCGGTGGTTTGCAACTGTGTGAGCAGAAATACTTTGTTTTCCGGATCGGTAGCTTTGTTGATAGCCTGGCAGAAAGCAGCAGCGGCTTCTTTACGTTTGGCTTCTTTACCGGGCTGGGTAACATAATAGGCGTAACCTGCGAGGGCATATTGCAACTGGGTGTTGTCGCCTTTGCCCTGGGGTACCAGCATACCCGCGATGGTTACCACGCCTTCGGAGCCGAGGGCGCTGATGGCTTCCATATTGGTATTGAACTGCTCTTTATTGGGAGCAGGCATAAGAGCCAGCACATCGGCGATTTTGGTATTGAATGCGCGCTGATCTGACGGGCCCTGTGCGGAGGCCAGGCTATTCCAGCCAACCAGCAGTGCAGTAAGTATGTATGCGATCTTTTTCATGAATTCATTTTCTTGATGGAGACATAATCATTTGGTCATTTTAATATTTAAATATTAAAATGATTAAATGGTCCAGGGGCCGCGCATGGGCTGGAATATCAGGGCATTGGCGCCGGCATCGTCGATAAACTCCTGTTTCACCGGGTCAAATTTGAGGGATCGGTTCAGGCGAAGCGCTATTTTACCCATGTTTACGAGCGTGCAGGAGCGGTGACCGTTTTCTTCGTTGAGCGCAAATTTTTTGCGGTTTTTCACGGCATCCACGAAATCGGTTTGTTGTGGCGCCGGGTCCGGGAAGGCGGCCAGTTTTTTCTCCAGGTCCGGGATATCCGATTTAAAGCCTGGATACAGCTTACCTTTCGGTCCTTCTATATAAGCGGCTTTTTCATCTTTACCATCTCCATCGAGCACGATCTGACATCCGTCGGCATAGGTGTAGGTAATTCTTCTCCAGGTACCTACTGCGTCGGGGTGTTGCTGTGGTGCATCCACTTCCACGCTGACAGGGCTGGTATCGTCTTTACCGAGGAAGTATTGAATCGGGTCGAGGTAGTGCTGGCCCATGTCGCCGAGACCGCCGCCATCATAATCCCAGTAACCGCGGAAGGTCTGGTGTACACGGTGAGCGTTGTAAGGGCGGAACGGTGCGGGACCGAGCCACATATCATAATCCAGTTCTTTCGGAACGGGCATGGTGTCCAGGTTGGTTTTACCTACCCAGAAAAATTTCCAGTCGAAGCCGGTATGTTTGCTGACGGTCACTTTCAGTGGCCATCCGAGCAAACCGCTTTCCACCAGTTTTTTGATCGGTTTAACCGTGGTGCCCATGCCGTAGAAACGGTCTTCAAAACGGAACCAGGTATTGAGGCGGAAAATACGGCCATGTTGCTGTACCGCTTCCACGAGGCGTTTGCCTTCGCCGATGGTAGCTGTCATGGGTTTTTCGCACCAGATATCTTTGCCTGCACGGGCGGCGTCGGCAGCGATAATACCGTGCCAGTGCGGCGGGGTGGCAACGTGGACGATATCCACTTCAGGAAGGGTAATCACTTCACGGTAGTCGGAGAAGGTTTTGACACCTTTATCGCCGAGCTGGTCCATGGCCAGTTTGAGGTGACTGCGGTCCACATCGCAGATCGCTACCACGCGGGTGCCGGCATAGCCGAAATGACCGCGGCCCATGCCGCCGGTGCCTATCACCGCTTTGGTAAGCTGATCACTGGGGGCGAGATAACCGCGTCCCATGACATGCCGTGGAATAATCGTGAATGCAGCAAGCGCTCCCAGGGAATTTTTAAGGAACGCCCGCCTTGAATCGCTGTTTTGTTTTGCCATATATATGTTTGATTGAATACGTGTATCGATCTCCGTTAGTTCACTGTATATTATTCACTGTATAAATTAAACCCTGTGGTTGATGTAACGGAAAGATAAAAAGTCGGTAGGGCAAATGCAAGCGGAGCGGCGTAAAATAGTGATAAACGGCAAAAGGGGGACAGTAGCCATGTATGATGGCCTGTAGAGAAGCATCCAAAGCAAAATGAAGCCCGGCGCGGACAGGACTGTACCTTCGCCTGCTTTTTTTATCAGATTTTGGAAGATGAAAAGACTTGCATTATTTTTTATAATCTTCCGGGAGAAATTTATGCAGATCCCCTGCCACCAAGCGTATCCCGTACGCTTATCACCCTCCCGGAGCGTCTTTTCATCTTCCTGTTTATCATGATGGGTAAGGGTAGTTTACCCGGGTGTGTTATTATTCGTACCAGATACTGGCGGCGCCCAGAATAGCGGCTTGTTCACCGAGTGAAGCCTCCAGCAGTGGCATATGATAATTGTGTTGGGCCAGTTCCCGTTTAACCGCAGGGAAAAACAATGCCGAAGCCTGTGCAATGTTACCACCGATCACGATGGCTTCGGGCGATTCATCCCGGATGAAGCCGGTCAGGAAGTTGGCCAGGTTATGTGCGAATTCATCGAACACTTGTTGGACCACAGGGTCACTATCGAGATAAGTGGTGAGTTCCTTTACGTCTTTTACCGTTTTACCGGTCAGTTCCAGGTATCTTTTAACGAACCAGCGGGTGGACAGGTAATCTTCTGCGATACCGTCGCGGTAGGGCGTACACCAGCGATCGGCATCTGCTGCCAGTCCGCCGTGATAGATGGCGGAACCCAGACCGGTGCCCAGTGTCAGCCCTATAACATGACCGTAGTTACGGCCAGCGCCGCTAAACACCTCTCCTTGCAGGAAACAGCCCGCGTCGTTGATAAAACGGATTTTATCCGGTGTTAGTCCCAGTTTAGCTGCCAACAGTTGTTTTACATTCAGATCGTAGAGTGCGTCGTATTTATGCTGGTCTTTCATCCGGCTGATGCCCAACTCATAGTCAAAGGGACCGGGCATACCGATCCCGATATACCGGGTATCGGCGGGTATATCCCCGAAGGCATCGTTAATCACGGCGGCCCAGGCCTCAATTATTTCCGTCGCGCTGCCTTGTGAGTTAACGCGCGTCCGGTGCCAGGAATGGGTATCAATTGTCCTCGTCTCCAGGTTCACCAATGCAGCTGTGATATGGGATCCGCCGATATCAATTCCTAATGCCATGGAACTTTTCATAAATCGTTTTAAATAGTAGTAATGGGCTAAATCGTTTTAGCTTCGACAAATATAAGATTGTTTGGTTGACAATGTCAAATAAATCGTTTTAGCAAAGAGAAAAATACAGGGCTCAATATAACGTCTTTTTTGATAAAGCAAAAAGAAAAAATGTAACCGGAAGGGTCGGGTAAGGACGACTTGTATTTTTCCTGTTTCAGCGCCCTGCCCCATGCTGTCATTCGGCTTTCAGACTCTTCACCGGATTGGCAACCGCCGCTTTTACAGCCTGGTAACCAACCGTCAGCCAGGCAATCATTTCCGCCACAACAATAGTCAGTAAAAATATCTCCATTCCAATATGAATCCGGAAAGCGAAATTTTGCAGCCACTGATGCATCACATAATAAGCCAATGGCGCTGCGATCAAAAAGGCGACCCCAATCAACAACGTAAACTCTTTGGAAAACAAATAAATGATGTGGAGCACAGAGGCCCCTAAAACTTTCCGGATGCCGACCTCTTTGGTACGCTGTACCGCCATAAAGGAAACGAAGCCATATAAACCCAGACAGGAAATAAAAATGGCAATACCCGCAAATATTTTATACAACTGCGAAAGCTGATTTTCCTGCTGGTAAAAACCGGCAATCTTATCATCCAGGAACTGGTACTCATACATAAAATCAGGATAGATTCCATTCCAGATTTTTTCTATCGCCGCCAATGTTTGTCTGGCTTGCTTTGGTTCTATTTTGATGTTGGTTAACCCGCATAGCATTTTATGTGAACCTAATACAACCGGACTCATTTCTTTATCGAGTGAGCTGCTGTTGAAGTTTTTTACAACTCCCACCACCGGCGCTGCGATATTTCCGTCCCAGAAGTTGAGCTTCTTTCCCAGTATATCTTCCGGATTTTTAAAACCCAATTTTTTCACCATCATTTCATTCACTACAAAACCATTTACGGTATCGGCCGGTTGATAAGGCTTTCCGGCAACGAATGGCATGTCGTATGTTTTAAAATAATCGGCATCAGCCCAAATCAGTTCTGTGTTAAAGCCAGCTTTTCCGGTCTCGTTATCAAACCGGAAATCACTGTCCCAATGCGCGATGTCTATAGGGCTGAATGCGCTCATCGTTACATTTTTCACTCCTGCCTGCTGCAACAGCTGCGTTTTGAATCTGTCCATTTTAGTGAGGCGCGCCGTGTCAAATGGCAGCGGTACCGTAATGATGGCATCTTTATCAAAACCCATCGCGGCATGCTGGAAAAAATTCATCTGACTTACCACTATCAATGTCCCGATAATCAGGGTTTGCGCAATAGTGAACTGAAAAACCACCAGTACTTTTCTCATGGAAAGCCCGCCTGCCGTCCTGGTAGTAAATTTACTTTTCAGGGCGGTGATGGGATTAAAGCCGGATAAAACGATGGCCGGATAGAAGCCCGATAAAAGTGTAACCACCACCGTTACAGCAGCTGAAAAACCGATCAGGGGAAGACTGAAATGCATTGCCAGCGGCGCCTGCAGGAGATGGTTCAGCAAGGGCAATACCATCCAGGCGAGTGCAATAGCGACGATTACCGAGATCAGTGTGATGAGCAACGTTTCACTTAAAAACTGAACGATCAGTTGTTGTTTGCTGCCGCCCAATACTTTTCTGATACCCACTTCTTTTGCCCTGTTTACTGCCTGCGCCGTAGAAAGATTAATAAAATTGATACAGGCAATGATCAGCAGGAATAAACCGATTGAACTTAATGCGGTAATCAGTTTTTTGCTGAAGGTAGTTCCCCGGTAGGTGCCAAACTCCTGCTCATAATGAATATTGTTTAATGGCTGTAATACATATCCCTGGTTGGCATATTCAGCGGGCATATGTCTTTTTACGAAAGCGGTAAGATCGTTCGCAAATTGTTGTACTGGCATATGCTGAGGCAACAGCACAAAGGTATTCAGCGATCCGTCCTGGCCGGTCCAATCGGTAGAGATGTCCTCCTGCCGGGCATTTTTAAAGGAAATCACCACTTGTAGCGGGAAATCAGTGTTGACCGGCGTATTTTTCAGGATGCCTGTTATCTTACAAACCTGGTCGTTGCCATTTTTAATAAACTGCCCGATGGCTGCATGCCAGTCACCGAAATACTTTTCCGCCGTTGCCTGGGTAAGCACTACGGTATTGGGTTCCGACAGGGCGGTCCTGGCATCGCCTGCCAGGAAGGGAAAATGGAAGATGTCAAAAAATTCAGGCTCCGCATAAAATATATGCTCTTTGAATTTTTCCTGCGGGTTACCGGTGTTGTTCATCACTGTTACCTGTCTGTTTGTCCGGTCATATATACGGGCCACCTTCTCCAGCTGCGGATAATCTATCAGCAGGGCTTCCGCCACCGGATAACCGCTGCCCATCGAATAGCTCATTCCATGCGGCGTTTGAACGGCTCCTGCTACCCTGTAAATACGTTCCTTGTTGTGATGAAAATTATCAAAGCTGGTTTCATACTGTATTAGCAGGAAAATAAGCAGGCACGCTGCGATACCGACAGCCAAACCAATCGTATTAATAACAACATAGGATGTATGGCAACGTAAGTTTTTCCAGGCGGTTTTCAGGTAATTTTTAAACATCATCGCGGTAACATTAAGCGTTGAACAAGAGAACGGGTCAGCAGCGCCAAGAAAAATGCCACTAAGACACAGGATTGACACTCAATATATTTTGAATATAAAAAAACAATAAATGTGCGTTTTTGTACACTTTATTGTTCATTTATAGCAGCGACATCCCTACCCTGATACCTTCGCCGCAAATAAGAGAAAAAAATATTTATCGCTCTTTTTTTGAAAATTTAATCGGTAAAGTCACCCTTTTTTGAAACCGTCAAAAAAAGGAAGCCACCACATCCTTCATTTCGCTAATCTTTGTAAACGTTTGTCAACAGGGCATTTTGACGGATGGAAAATTATTTTCATTTTTACATCGTCAAACAAACAGCACGATGGAACTCCGTCACTCCATGTTCAGAGCAAATCTGACAGACTATATTGCCACCAACTACAACACTTCTCCTCCCACCCGCTAATATTATTTTTCGGGCTATCACCCGGCTATTGCCAGCATTTTTATATGCCGGCACATGAATGCTGCACAACAGTATCTCCTGTTTCGTGACAATATTGCCGCGTCCTGCCTGTAAATCGCATATACATACCTAAACATCTAATACCCACAACAAATGGAAAACACCCCCGTATTAAAATGGGCATTGCTCATTGGCTTGCCTGTTCTGTGCCTGATCATGTACAAAGTTATTCTTCGTATATTCTTCGGCGTTGTTATTGTACCAGAAGACCGCATTGGCCTGGTAACGAAAAAATTTGTACTCTTTGGTAAACAGGAATTGCCCGAAGGCCGTATCCTGGCTACGCACGGCGAAGCTGGTTTCCAGGCGCAAACACTGGCTCCGGGCGTCTATTTCTGGAAATGGATATGGCAATACACCATTACCTTTCAGCCCTTTACCATTATCCCTACCGGTAAAATCGGGCTGGTACTCTCGAAAGACGGCGCTGAACTACCTACCGGCTCCATTCTGGCCCGTAAGGTAGCCTGCGATACCTTCCAGGATGCGGTGACTTTTCTCGATAACGGCGGCTGCAAAGGCCGGCAGACAGCTATCATCACACCCGGCTCCTATCGTATCAATACCTTCCTCTTTGAAGTGGAAATCACCGATATGATATCTATCCCGGAAAATGCCGTAGGCATTATTACCACGCTGGAAGGACAAGCGCTCGAAACAGGGGCTATCGCCGGTAAAACCATCCCCGAGCACAACAACTTCCAGGATGTGGATGCTTTCCTGGAAAAAGGCGGCTACAAAGGGTTACAGGAACAGGTGATCCTCGCCGGCTCCTACTTTATCAACCCCTGGTTTGCCAAAATGGAAATCGTTCGCATGACGGAAATAGCCATCGGTCACGTTGGCGTGGTCATCTCCTTTGTTGGTAACGATGGGATAGATATCAGCGGCGTTGAATTCAAACATGGCAATATTGTAGCGAAAGGTTCCAAAGGCGTATGGGCGGAACCGTTAGGTCCGGGTAAATATCCGATCAACCCCTACATCATGAAAGTAGAACTGGTACCTACTACCAACCTGGTACTCAACTGGGCTTCCGCCAGAAGTGAGGCACACCAGCTCGATAAAAACCTCTCTACAATCACCGTGAGAAGTAAAGACGGTTTTACTTTCAACCTCGATGTGTCACAGATCATCCATATACCCACTACCGAAGCGCCGAAAGTAATTGCCCGTTTCGGTAATATGAGCAACCTGGTTACGCAGGTACTGGAGCCTACTATCGGCAACTATTTCCGCAACTCGGCCCAGGGCTCGGATGTGATCAGCTTCCTCACCAGCCGTAAAGAAAGACAGAACTCGGCGAAAGAACATATCGGCATGGTGCTCGATCAATACAACGTTTTCGGCGTAGATACCCTGATCGGTGATATCGTGCCACCGGAAAGCCTGATGAAGACACTGACCGACCGTAAAATTGCGGAAGAACAAAAAGTGACCTACGAAACACAGCGCCAGGCACAGGAAACACGGCAGTCCCTGGAAAAAGAAACGGCGGTAGCTGAAATGCAGAAAGAAATCGTGAAAGCCGACCAGGGCGTACTCATCGCAGAAAGAATCGCCGACGCTTCCGTGAAAAAAGCTACCGGCGACGCCAATAGTGTACGCCTGCAAGCCAATGCGGAAAGTGACCGGATGAAATTACTGGCCAGCGGTGAAGCGGAAAAAGTAAGACTGCTCGCCAGAGCAGACGCTGACCGTACCGAATGGACTGCCAAAGCAGAAGCAGAAAAAATATCGCTCACCGGTAAAGCGGAAGCAGAAAAAATACTGGCCATCGGCCAGTCCAGCGCCGAATCCTATAAACTGGCGGTAGAAGCCATGGGCGGCGAAAACTTCACCCGCCTGAAAGTAATGGAAGCTATCGGCAACCAGCATATCCGCATTATGCCGGATGTACTGATCGGTGGCGGCGAAGGCGCCAACGGCCCCATCAGCGGGTTATTGGGACTGAAGCTGCTGGAAGAAATCGGCAACAAACAAACCTCACCGGCAGTTACACCGTCCGGCGACACGGAGGTTAAATAAACCTATCATCCCTATATCCACTTTCGCCATTCATGTTACCCTGATTTGAAAAGGGGGCCGACCAAGAAGGTTGGCCCTTTAGTTTTTTGAGCGGCAGTACCCCAGGTGAGGGTGATCATCCGCGGATACCGCCGTTCTAAAACAAAAAAGGCCAATACTTGCGGCTGGCCCCATTTTTTATCAACCTTTATTATCTATACTCAACGGTCCTGCACCAAAATAGGCAATCAATAACGCGCCACCTATCAGCGCTACATTTTTCATAAACATACCCATCTGCATCTGTGCTGTCATTGGATCAGCAATACCCCAGAACTTATGCATGGCCAACGTAACGGGGACCAGGAAGATGACTACCAGCCAGGCGCCCAGTTTGGCCTTAAAGCCCAGCAATACACTCAGGCCGCCTACCAGCGCCAGTAAACCAGCCAGCCTTACCATAATGTTGGCCGCCGGCACACCGGCTGCCGTAGCATAATCGGCGCCTGCGCCACCTACGTGATTGATACCTGACATAAGGAAAATGAAGGCGAAGAGGATACGCCCCAACAGTGGAACAATTTTCATAGTGAACAGTTTTATGATATACAAACGTATAGCTATTCAATAATGTTTCATAGCGGGTTACCGGAAGGAAAGCACTTTCGTCCGGGATAGCGTTCCCTGAAATCGTATCTTTATAGTGGAAACAAAACGGCATCTATGCGGAAAGAAAACTCCACCAATGCGATTAATGAGCGGATACTCAACGGCTTATGCCAGACATCCCACGCGCTGTCCGTGATTGGAGGACGCTGGAAACCCACCATCCTCTGGCGCCTGCTCGATGGTAAAATGCGTTATCACGAACTGAAAAAATCTATATCCGGCGTATCCGAAAGGGTACTGGTTTTACAATTAAGGGAACTGGAAAACGACCAGCTGATAAAACGCATCATTTACCCGGAAGTACCGCCCCGCGTGGAGTATGAATTAACGCCGCTGGGACGGTCGCTCGAAAGTTTATTGGAACATATATCCAGCTGGGGTAAAATGCACAAACAAAACACCCGTCAGCAGGAAGACCTGCCCACCATCAGCACCAACTAACCTTTCAACCCGGCGTCTTCCCGGGCACCGGTAGCTAATGCTACCCAATCCGTATCCTTTTCGTTGCGCGCTACAACGGTCATGAGGCGGGATTGCACCAGCTGCGCCAGTGGCATCGGCGTATGGGAACGAGTGGCTGTTTGTAATACCAGGTTCATGTCCTTCAAGCCTAAAGCGGCACCGAAAGCCGGGCTATCCGCAAAATTCCGTTCCAGCACCATAGCGCCGTAACTGCGGAATATCGGCGCTGCAAATAGGGTGGTGGTCAGCATTTCGTATGCTACTTTCGGATCTACTCCGTTTTTCTCTGCCAGTGTAAAAGCCTCCGCCATCATCTCTATCGCTCCGGCGATCATAAAATTGCCGATCAGCTTCAATACGTTAGCACTCCCCGGATCTTCCCCCAGGTCAAATACATTTTTGGCGAAGCCCGCTTCCAGCAACGGCTTCACTCTTTCTTTGGCAGCGCCGGGTCCCGATACCACGGCATTACCAGCCTTCGCCGCTGCCGCTTCCGGCCGGGCAAATACCGGCGCGGCTACATAGGTCACCCCCTGCTTCTGATGATGCGCCGCCAGCGCACGCGACGTATCCGGTGAAATAGTACTCAGCGATACATGAATGCCACCATGCCCCAGCGCCTGTATAAAGTCATTGTCAGCAATACTTTCCACCGCCTTATCGTCCGATACGAGCGTCAGCACGATACCTCCCCGCACCGCTGTTGCAGCCGGACTGTCTACCAGCTCCGCTCCCAGCGCTTCCAGCGGCGCGGCCTTCTCACGGGTACGGTTATATACTTTTACAGGATAGCCTGCTTTTAACAGATTGGTGACAATAGGGAGTCCCAGGTGACCAGTACCGATAAATCCAATGGTTTCCATGACGAAATATTTTAAACCGGAAGTTATCAATATTTGGTAACTTAATACGAACCCGGGATAAATCAACATCCATCTAACTAAATGCCCTTACCTTGAAACGTATATTACTGTTACTGTTATGCAGCTTTAGCGTCCTCAGCAAAGGACTGTGTCAATTAACCAGCAGCCCGCAACAAAGTCCACTGCATCATATTTACCGGCTGACTAATGAGGAAGCCCGGACCCTGTATCTCAAAAACAAGCTGTGGGACAGCCAGTACAGCCGGCAACTGCTACACACGCCTGTCGGCTCTTTCGCTGCCGGAAAACCCTTTCCTGACACGCTTCCGCCCGGACATTACCTCGAAGTATATGCCGTACAGTCACGGGTTAAATACGAATACCATGTGGTAGAAAATATCCATTACAAACTCCTGAACACCAGCAGTAACCAGGCCATGATGCTGTATGACCGTCAAGGCCGTATAATAACGGATGCGGCCGTACGTTTGGGTAACCGTCCGGTAGCCTTTGATGCCGCTACCCAAACATACCCGCTTGGGTATCCCAAACGTAAACGCATACTCGAAATAACGCACGACAACCTGCTAACCCTGGTGGACCTGAACAAATCAAACAACTATCGCTACCGGACGTCTTTCTTTCGCCGCCTGTTTGCCCGCTGGAGGCAGCGCACGCGATATTACTCCCCGCAATACACTGCATCAGAACGCCACTATACCGGCTTCGTAGTGACGAACAAACCCAAATTCAAACCACTGGACACAGTGCGGTTAAAGGCTTTTATCCGGACCAGTAAGGGACAACTGGTCAATAAACCCGTATGGCTGCGCATCAGCGACCATTCACGGGAAACAGACACCATTATCGCCATGCTTACACCCTACCGGCCCGGCGCCTTTGAATACACGTTTGTGCTGAGCGACAGCCTGGACCTTACACTGGACGACAGGTACGATCTAACACTGGAAGCCCGTCCCACTATAGCCGGCGAAGATGATGACGACGACTACATCGGCAGAAAACGGAAGGTGATGGTACGCAATACGTTCCAATACGAAGAATATGAACTGAACACCGTGACTTTCAAGGCCCGTACAGATTATACCCGTCACACCCGTGGCACACCGGTGGCTATATATTTCAAAGCCACCGATGAAAACCAGTTGCCCGTACCCGATGGCCGTGTACAAATCCGGATAGAAAAAAGTGAGACGGTGGCAACTTTCAAACAGACGGTATTCATTCCGGATACGCTCTGGCAACAGGAAGTGCCGCTGGAACCTGCAGGTGAAACCAAAGTACTGTTACCGGACAGCATTTTCCCCGCGGCCAGTATCGACTACAAAATCCACTGCCGGTTTCTCAGCGCCAGCAATGAAAGCCGGACCGAGACATTGTTGCAACATTTTACCTATCCACAGGAAGAAATCCGTTTCGCCCAACAGGGCGACAGCATGGAGATCAATCATCTGATCGGTGGCAAACCCTTTCCTGCTAAAGGCAGGCTGGCACTACTCAATGCAAATGAGGATACATTACAGCAGATACCTGTCAGCTTACCTGCTAAAATAGCACTGCATCCATTTGCGAAGACTTATGTGGTCACTACCGATAAAACCTCCGGCACACATACGCCTTCCTCCACGGATATCATCACGGGTACGGCTATCCGCACACGGGACAGTGTTTTCATACAGATTGCCAATGCCTGTCATACTCCTTTCTGGTATGCCATATACGGCGGCAGGAAGATAGTACGGCAGGGATACCACCGGGATAACTTTGAGTGGAAAACCCGTGCCACTACCCTGCGCGACTATACGATTTCCATACAATATATCAGGAATGATCAGGTAGTGCCCTACTCCCTAACCGCCGGGTATGCAGAGAAACTTTTACAGGTAGCTATACAGGCGCCGGTGACGGTCTTTCCCGGACAAACATCCAATATATCCGTTCGTGTTAAAGATGCCGACGGTAAGCCGGTGAAGGACGCAGATGTCACTTCCTATGCAGCCACATCCAAATTCAGGGATTTTAACCTTCCTTTTGTTCCTTACGGAGGAAAGAACCATCGGGTTAAAATGCGATTTACCCGCTATGAAGATGCTAAACGGGGCATTGCGAATGGCAGCACGCTTTATGACCGGGCACAGTGGGAAAAGTTGTTGTCGTTGGATACCAGCGTTTATTACCAGTTCCTGCAGCCGAAAGGGTTTTCTATCCTGACAGAGCCGGTAACCGGCCAGCTGACGCAGCTTGCGCCGTTTATCACCATCAACGGGCTTCCGCAGCAGATCGTTTACCTGTGGATAGATGGAAAACCAGCTTACCTCCAGGATGTGGACTATAAACCGGCTTACAGTTTCCCGGTTACACCCGGTTACCATCAGTTACGTATACGCACCGCCGTGAAACTGATCACTATGGACAGCGTACTGGTGGCTGCCGGGCGTAAAACATTCCTGAATATCAACATTGCTGATCCGCAGCCGCATGTGCAGGTAAAAACGGTGTCCCGGATTTTTTCACGGGCAGAGAAGGAAGCGCTGCGGCCTTACCTGGGAAGATTCTACATCGATCTTGCCGGCCGTAACTTTTCCTATATTCAGCAAAACACCCGTTTATTGTCAGCCAACATACAATGGAAGACGAAGGTGAGCGCATGGCCACTCGAGCCCGGCCCTGCTACTTTTACTTTCAAAGACCTGTTCAACGCCACCTTTACTCCCGCCCCGGAGAGAATAATATTTCTCGCCAACGGCGAAGGCAGCCCTACCCTGCAGCAGTCCATAGCACCGGAGAAGTTCAACCAGATCCATGTCAATAGCCCCTATGAACTACCGTTATATGCCACCCTGTTTACACCACAAATACTGGACAGCTTATGGCAGGAGCATAAAGAAAAAACACGGCAACAATACCTGATGGGAAGTAAAGAAAGTGCATCCCCTCCTGGTACGAATAGCTTGCAATTCAAGCCCGATACCAGTTTCAAAAAGGAAACGATTAAGCAGCTTTTCCTGTATCGTTACCAGGACCCCTCCTTTTACCGGGTAAACCCGGCTTACGATTTTAATTTTAAGCGGCTCGATAGTGGCTGGTACCGCTTGCTCGTTTTACGCAGCCGGAACTATTACCAACTGATTGATAGTATTTATATCTATCCGGGCGGCACTACGATACGGCAGTTGAATGGGCCGCTGCGGCTGTTGCCCCCCGATACTGTCAGCCAGGAACTGGCAGAGGAAATATGGCAATATGTTGCCAATAATGTAAGTCATGTTGATGGAGGTATGTTCAGTAAAACATTCTATCAGCAATACATGGACCAGTCATTCCTCCAAAAGAGCATTACCGGAACCATCAGGGATGAGCAGGGCAATCCTGTTCCCGGCGCCACCGTTATGCTAAAACACACCGATGTTGGCACCGTTACCGGTGCTGACGGCAGCTTCCGGCTGAATGTCACCCAATACGGCATATTGGTCGTTAGCGCCATCGGTTATATAAGACAGGAGATCAGCCTTAGCGACGAGCAGATCTTCCTGGTAAAGCTCATACCGGCAAAACAAGCATTGGAAGAGGTGGTTGTTACCGCGATGGGGATGCAAACCACCAAACGAAATTTAACGGGTTCCGTATCCGGTGTAATGATAAGAGGCATGAACAACGCTACCACCTCTTCCCCGCTGATCATTAAAGACGGGGTGATATATGAAGGTACCCTTGAATCGATAGATCCTGCTACTATCGGCACGGTCACTACACTGAAAGACGAGGTTGCCAAGAGCCTCTACGGCGCCCGCGCCGCCAATGGCGTTATTCTCATTCAAAGCGCTACCGGCAACAGTATTTCTACCGGCAAGGGCCTGCGGCAGCACTTCCGCGACGACGCCTTCTGGCAACCACGGCTACGTACCGACGAAAAAGGTGAAGCCTCCTTTAACGTCACCTTCCCGGATGATATCACCAACTGGAAAGCATTTGCCATTGCCATGACCGACAGCAAACAGTCGGGTACCGCTACCGCCTATATCAAGGCATATCAACCACTGGCCGCCAACCTGGCGCTGCCCAACTTTGTAGTAGCTGGTGATACCCTGCAGGCATTGGGTAAAATACTGAACTATACGACAGATACCGTTACACTGGAAAGACGTTTCTTCGCCGGTGATAAACTGTTGCTGCAAGGTACCGCCCGTGTGCAGAACAGCCACCTCGACACGGTTATGATAGTGGCTCCGCAACAAGGCGACAGCCTGTCGCTGAAATACACCATTCAGCGCGACAACTTTATGGATGGAGAACGCCGCGTTATCCCCATCTTCCCGCAGGGAGTGATGGAGAGCAACGGCACTTTCCTCGCGCTCCGCGCTGATACCTCCTTTACACTGCCCACAGCCGATACAGGCGATACTAAAGTATACATTGCCGGTAGCCTGCTGCCGGTAATGGCAGATGAAATTGACCGGTTAAAAAGATATACCTACAACTGTAACGAACAGATGGCCAGCAAAGTAGTAGCGCTACTGCTGGACAAACAGCTATGTATATACGAACAACGTACTTTCCACGGCGAAAAACAGTTGCAGCAGCTCCTGCGTAAACTGACCGGCAACCAATACCTGGGCGGCTGGGGATGGTGGAATAAACAGGAGCCGGTATACTGGATCAGTCAGCATGTGACCCGCGCCCTGCTGATGGCGGAAAAAGCGGGCTACAGCACCTCCCTGAACAAACAGGCGCTGATAGATTACCAGCGCTTCCTGCTGGCATCCACCGCACGGAAACAGGACAAAATCGCCATCGTAGATATCCTGCAACAGCTGGGCGCCAAAATGGATTACCGGCGCTGCCTGGATACGCTCCCTGCCGCCAACAGTTACGAGCAAACCCTGAAATTATATATTCTGCAACGTGCAGGCGACAACGTTAGCACGGCCGCGTTATTGCAGCGCCGTCAATATAGCCTGATGGGCAATCCCTATTGGGGAGACGACAGCGGGTATTTCCCCACCAACGACATACAGCAAACCCTGCTGGTGTATAAACTGCTCCGTCAGCAACAAGGCCAGGAGGCCACCCTGGCCGGTATCCGTGACTGGCTCATGGAACAGCGGCGGCCAGGTTACTGGCGCAACACTTACGAGTCCGCCACCATCCTTGAAACCATTTTGCCCGATTTGCTGCAAAATACCGGCGCACCGGCCACTACGCTTACACTCAATGGCCGCGTTGTCCGCCAGTTTCCCTATGATACCGTCATCCGGGCGGCACAACCACTGCAGATCCATAAACAGGGCAACAGCACGGTTTATTTCACTGCCTCCCGGGACCACTGGAATCCCATCCCGGAAGCGGTATCGGGAAAATTCACCGTTACCAGCAGCTTAGTGTTGAACGGTCAACCACAACCAAGGCTGATTGCCGGCACGCCTGTTGATTTACGTATAGATGTTAACGTTGTAGCGGATGCCGACTATGTGATGATAGAGATACCAATTCCCGCGGGTTGTTCCTATAATGCCAAACCGCAGTCATATGAACATGGAGAAGTACACCGGGAACACTTCAAACAACAGGTGAGCATCTTCAGCCATCATCTTACAAAAGGCAAACACAGCTTTACTGTATCACTGATGCCCCGTTACAGCGGTGTCTATCATTTGAATCCGGCCAAAGCATCCATGATGTACTTCCCGGTATTATTTGGACGCACCCGCATGAAACAGGTGATAATCACCGGCAAATAAATTATATTAGTAATGAGTAAACTGCCTCCACCATGAAAACGATTCAACAATGGCTGGATGACTACGGCACCAGTCATCGCAACGAGACCAACAAACTCATTCACTGGATTTGTGTACCGGCTATTTTCTTCAGTATTGTAGGCTTCTTATACGCTATCCGTATTCCCATTCCCGGTACCGGGATGGTACTGACCGTAGCGCAGATAGCGCTGGTATTACTGATTATTTATTATGCCCGGCTATCTGTTTCACTGGCAGTGGGGATGATGGTCATTGGCGTCATCTGTCTGTGGTTATGGCGGCTGATAGCCGCCACCGGTTCTTCCATATGGCTGGTAGCACTCATCATCTTCGTGCTGGCCTGGATAGGACAGTTCATTGGCCATAAAATAGAGGGCGCTAAACCCAGCTTTTTTAAGGACCTGCAATTTTTGCTGATCGGTCCGGCGTGGATACTGAGTTTTCTTTACCGCAAGGCGGGGATTAAATTATAACGACGTGGGTGGGGAGAATGCGCTGGTACACAGCGCTGAAGCCCTGCGCCAAGATGTTATACAGTTGCCCGTTGACGGCGGATGGCTTTCTGCAAAGGCGCGTTGCCGGAATAAATATGGCTGTAAACGTTGTATAAAAAAATAAAGCCCCGATGAATCGGGGCTTATTTACCTAAACCTACAACTGTTACACTGTTATTGCAACAATATTTTATGTCGAAAAACAAGACCGTTAGTGCATTGCCGACGGATCGAGTTTTGCAGCTTTCTTAGCTCTCACCATCAGTACAAACGGGATACAGATAAGGAACATGAGTCCCAGGTACAGGAACACGTCCATGTAAGACATAACAGCAGCCTGTTTGGTAACGCTGTAGTCCAATACCTTGTATCCGGTTTTCACCGCGGAGCCGGCGTCTATACCTTTGGCGGCGAAGCCGTGTGCCAGGCCATTGACGCGGTTCATTACATCCGGGTTATTAGTATCCAGTTTGGATACGAGATCGCTCCGGTGTACCATGTTCTGACGGGCCATGAAGGTGGTGATCAATGCCACCCCGAAGGAACCGCCCAGCTGGCGCATCATACCGGTGAAGGCCGCGCCCTGGCCGATCTGCTGTCCTTTCAGGGACGACAGCGCCAGTGTGGTGATCGGGATAAAGAGCAGACCCATACCTACGCCGCGCACAATCAGCATCCAGAAGAATGCATCAGAGCCGGTATCAGCCGGGGTGATAATCATGTATCCCCACAAACTGTAAACGAAGAACAATAACATACCCAATGCTACCAGGTATTGCTGGGGCACGCCTTTTTCCAGCAGCTTACCGATGATAGGCATCATGAAAGCGGTGGTCAGGGCGGCCGGTATCATCAGCATACCGGATTGGGTGGCTGTCCATCCCAGTGTACTTTGTGTGTACAGCGGAATAATAAAGGTAGAGCCATAGAGGCCGAAGCCCAATATAAACGAGAGGATGGTTCCCACCCGCAGGTTACCGTTCTTCAATACCCTCAGTTCCACAATCGGGTTCTTATAGGTCAGCTCACGCCAGATAAAGAAGAACAGTCCCAGTGCGCTCATCACAGACAGGAGCGTGATGGTAGGATCGTTGAACCAGTCGTCTTCCTGACCGCGTTCCAGTACGAACTGTAAACAACCTACCGTGATGGCGAGTAATATAATACCCAGAAAGTCGATCTCGTTGATAGCCTTCTTCTCCGCATATTTCGGGCTGCGTACAAACTGCAGGGTGAGCAGGGTAGCGATCACGCCGATAGGGATGTTGATGTAGAAGATGTAAGGCCAGGAATAGTTATCGGTAATATAACCACCTAAAGGAGGACCCAGCGTAGGGCCGATGATCACACCGAGACCATAGATCGCCTGGGCGACACCTCTTTTTTCAGGAGGGTAACTTTCTGTAATAATGGTTTGTGATGTTACCAGCAGCGCACCACCTCCGATACCTTGTATAAAGCGGAACAGGATCAGTTCCCACATGGCCGTGGCGTTACCACAGAGGAAGGAGGAAATGGTGAATATGATGATAGAGGCGGCGAAGTAGTTACGGCGGCCGAACTGTTGGGACAACCAGCTGGTCATCGGTACAATGATAACGTTACCGATGGCGTAGGCGGTGATCACCCAGCCGATTTCACTGAGTGTGGCCCCCATATTACCGCGCATGTCGTTCAATGCCACATTCACGATAGTGGTATCCACGATTTCCAGCAGCGCGCAGAAGATAGCGGTGATCGTGATGATCACCCTGCGTGAGCCGTATTCTACCAATGATTCTTGTTGCATGCAGCGATTTATTTTGAATGAATGCAGGGTGACCAGGAATTAATAATTAAACCGGTGGTTTCCTGTCTGGACTTCTTTGTTTGAGCTAATGGTTTCCGCCAATATGAATCATGTAAGCCGGATCAACTATTAACCCCTGGTCAGGATGCATTCATGTATGAATTAGTTGAGGTGCACGTCTACCAGTACGTTCATACCCGGGCGTAACTTTTTGATCAGTTCATTAGCCGGATCATCGAATTCTATTTTCACGGGGAGGCGTTGCACTACTTTTACGAAGTTACCGGAAGCGTTATCCGCAGGCAGCAGGGCAAATTTAGCGCCGGTAGCCGGTGCGAAGGAAGTTACCTTAGCTTCCAGCGGAGTGCCGGGGAAGGCGTCGATATGTACGGTCACTTTCTGGCCGAGTTTCATTTTCTCCAGCTGTGTTTCCTTGAAGTTGGCCACTACCCACGGAGCGGTGTCCATTACCACGCTGAAGAGCGACTGACCGGCAGTGATGTATTGACCGGGCTGTACATATATTTTTGACAGTACGCCATCTTCCGGAGCGATGATCACGGTGTAGGACTGGTTCAGTTTGGCATCGTCCACATCGGTTTCACGCTGTTTGATAGCGGCGTTGGCCAGGTTGATTTGTTTACCGGTAGCGCTGCTCTGGGAGCTCACTACGGTAGTCTGGCGAACGGCTGCTGCTTTTTGTTTTACCAGTACGTCGAGCTGGCGTTCGGCTGTTTGTTTGGCAGCCAGGGCCTGTTCGTATTGTTGCTGGGTGATGGAGTGGTCCTTGATCAGGTTAGCGTAACGTTCGTAGTCCTGGTTAGCTCTCCAGATATTTACCTTAGCGGCTTCGATCTGGGCGTCGATAGTACCTACCTGTGCCTGGGCAGTGCTGATACCTGTTTCCGCAGCGGAGGTGGTTGCCTGAGCAGCGCCCAGGTTAGCCTGTGCAGTGTTGAGGGCATTTTCCGCCTGTTGTACTTTTATAGCCAGGTCGCGGTCGTCCAGGATAACGAGGGTATCCCCTTTCTTTACGTGCTGGTTATCTTTTACTCTTACTTCTTTCACAAATCCGGATACTCTTGGAATAACGGGGCTTACATTAGCATCGATCTGCGCGTTGTCTGTTTCTTCGTGGTGCAGACTATGGATGTATTTAGAGATACCGAACGCGCCGCCACCCAATACCAGAGCGGCCAGTACGATCACAAACCCTTTGCTGCGCTTTTTAGGCGCTGGTGTTTCCTGCATGGTAGATATATTATTAGTAGGTTTTGTTTGCGTTTCCACAGCTTTGTAGTTTATGGTTTTGTTGTTATTTATTGTTGTCGAGTATTCCCGATGCCTGTAACAATTTGTTGTAGGCCACCAGTGCATCTGCTCTTGCGAACGTATAGTTCAGATGAGCCTGAAGGTTGGCCACGTCTGCATCCAGCAGGTCTGTGGTGGTAGCCAGGTTGTTATCATGCTTGTTTTTAGTGATCCGGTAATTCTCTTCTGACTGTTCTATTGCCTTGATATAAGTATCCATCTTTTTGCGGCTCAGCAGGTAGTTTTCGTAAGACTGTACCACATCGAGGTGAATGGCATCTGTCAGTCTCGCCTCATTGGCCTGCAACTCTGCCAGCTGTGCTTTCGCATTGGCTACCTTGCTACCGGTTTTCCAGAGGGAAGAGAGGCTGTATTTTACCCCTACACCGGCGGTAACCGCATTGGTAATGGTGACTACGTTAGGAATGTAAGCCGCTACATAACCGCCGGTAACAGCGAGGGAAGGATAATATTCACCTTTCACGCCTTTTACATTAGCATAAGCCGCTTTCTCTTTCGCGCCGAGGGAGGCGGCATCTTTACGGTTCTGATAAGCCAGTTGCTCAAACTCTCCTACGCCTCTTCCATCTACCTTATCATCTACCTTAAAAACAGTCGTGTCCAGCTGAAGTTGTGTAGCATCCGGTAAGCCGAGCATGATGTTCATGTTCAGGTTGGCTACTTTCAGGCTGTTTTGAGCGTCCATGAGGGACAGTTCATAATTAGACTGTTGCAGTTCTGCTTTCAGGAGGTCGTTGCGGGCGAGCAGGCCGTTTTTTTCCAGGTTGGAGAAATCTTTCACGCGCTGGGTGGACTGTTTGAGGTTCTCCTCCATCAGTTTCACCGCCTGGGTGGCTTTATAGAGGTTGCTGTAGGCGCCGATGGTGTTTTCAATCACATCGTCGCGGTCTTTGTCAGCGTCCAGTTTAGCTGCCTGAGCGAGGTAGCGGGCAGCTTCCTTACCGCTCTGGATCATCATACCGGCAAATACGGGGATAGACACATTGGCCATACCATAAGCCGCCTGGTTTACTTTAGGGGATTCAGCAGGGGCGCCGCTGCCGCCACCGCCGCTTTTTCCGAGTTTAAGATCAATGTTGGGCTGTGTCAGTCGCAGGTAGGAGCCGGATACGGTCACGTCGGGCAGCTGGCGTTCGTTGGCTGTTTTTACGTTCGCGTTGGCTGCTTCGATGCGGGCTTGACTGGCCTTTAATTGTTTGCTGTTTTGTAGACTCAACGATATGGCTTCATTTAACGAAAGCGGTTTTACACTTTCCTGTGCGGAGGCTGCCTGAAAAACCAGCGTCAGCACGATTCCTGATGCAAGCGCATATAAACGTTTGTATATGCTTCTAGAATTCATGTGTTAGGATTGCTTTAAACAATTTTTTCAAATGGTTGCTCAGTCTGAGCCTTAAGTATTCTTTGAATTCCTGGTCGTTTAAGTGTGCGTAGTCCGTATTGGTCCGCAGCAGGTGTTGGGCAGGTATAATCTGGTGAATGGTGCCAAACAAAGTCGTCATCAGCATTTCCACGTCCACATCCATCATAAAGATGCCGGCGTCCTGGGCGTTGGTGACAATAGGCCGCATCAATCCCAGCATTTCACTTTTCAGTTGCCAAATAAGGTCTCTTACAGGGCTTTGTTCCTTATTGAGCTGTTCCCGGCTCATAATGCACTGAAAGTTTTGCTCATTCAGCATTTTATTGATAAACCTGTCGATCAGGGAGTATATTTTTTCTAATGGGGCCATGGTGTTGTTTTCCACCAACTCATTGATAAAAATGCGGGATGCATTCATGCGATGCCTGAAAACGGCTTCCAGCAATTTATCCTTAGACCCGAAGTAGTAGGATATCATGGCTATATTCACATCTGCCTCTTGTGCAATATCCCTGACGGAAGTGCCATGAAACCCCTTTTCTGCAAACAACCGTTCCGCCACCGAAATGATAGAAAGTTGTTTATCGTTATAGTCTTCCATGTTCCCTTTTGTTAATTTGACGAAGCAAAGTTAAACAAACGTTTAATTTAAACAAACGTTTACTTAAACGTTCATTTAAATTTTTATTTTTATAACTTTTATTATGCTGATAATAAATGAAATATAAAATATTTTTAAGGGAATTTTAAGGTCGATGATCAATAGGGTAAAAAAACAGGAGAATATTGTATAGGTGACACAAATAACTTCTCTAAAATTCTGCTGGTTTTTTATATAGAAATTTTATAATTTAAAGGAGATCATTCTTTCAAATCATACTATGGCTACCACACGTGCATTTCCTGCCGGCATCATCCTCCTCACCTGGATGATGGCAGGCACCCTCGATCTGTTCTCTGCCTGTTTACAATTTGTATTGATGACCGGCAAAAGTTTTGTGAACGTACTCCTGTTTGTTGCCAGTGGCGTTTTCGGCACGGCGGCATTCAGCGGCAACCCGGCCATGATGTGGTGGGGCGTGCTGTTTCACTATATCATCGCCCTGGGATTCACCCTGCTGTTTTTCGGCCTCTATCCCCGTATACCGGAAATGCGGAGAATACCAGCCGTATCCGGACTGGTATATGGCATCTTTGTATGGCTGGTGATGAACCTCCTGATACTGCCGCTGACCAACATTCCGAAAGGACCTTTCCACCTGGTCAATGTACTGGTGGGCATGTGTATCCTGATGGTAGCAATTGGGTTACCGATGGGACTCATGGCGGGAAAATACTATCAGCACAAAAGTGCATAAAAGAAAAAAGGGCGGGCGTTTCAATCAATAAGCCCGCCCCAGCACATCTTAACAAATGCAAGATGTTGTACCTGTTTATCAACCGTTAACTTTAAAAATGATTTTTACAGCACAGCACTGCCAGCCGGCGCTACGTGAACCGGTCGTATATCTTTTTTATGAAAGCCGGGGAAAGACAGGGCGTTACTGCGGTGATATTGCATGCCCTGGTCCGGATTTTCACAGGTAAATTAATTAACAGAACATGTGATTAAAATGTTCAAAGGGTTGAGAAGGTTTCTCGTAAAGCATTATAAGAGAGCAGAGGAGCAAAGATTTTTATAAGAGAGCAAAGGACTGAAGATCTCCGATATTCGTAATTTAGCCTTTATCATGCAGGCAATCGAATTCATAGACCAGCAATATTTCACCGGCCAGTATCGGTATATCAGTCCATCACCGGACCTGGAGCCGCATGTAGTCTTCTACTGGCTACTGGACCTTCGCCGCCCTTTACCGGATGATGAAGAATTCCGGGAACTGCTGCTGGCCAATATGAACTCGTCGCTGGTACTGAACATGGGCGCTCCCTTCGACATTTGTAATGCGGCAGGGCAACTGCTGCACTCCAGCATCCAAAGCGAATTGATAGGATACCAAACCACCCCTGTCACCTACCGGCATTACGCCAACAACTTCCTGGCAGGCATCAAATTCAAACCGGCCAGTCTCAATTACCTCTTCGGAGTGAAAGGCGCCGACATGCAACGGCAAACACTTTCCGCCCACGACGTACTGACACAGCTACCCGCCCTGGAAGCGGCTGTATACGACGCTCCGGATATGCCCGCCATCAAAACCCTGCTGGAAAAATTCCTGCGCGGCTATGTAGGCGCCGCCACCGGCAACCACCGTTTTGATTATGTACTGCAATCCCTTAATAGTCCGGCTTTACAACAATCCGGTTTCCGGCTGAAAAAACTGGCCGGCCTGCTGTATGTTTCTCCCCGTACACTGGAAAGATATTTTAACGACTCGCTCAACATCAGCCCTAAAAAATGCCTGGCTATCCTGCGCTTCCGGCATGCAGCGGCACAATATATACAACACGGCTACAAGGCTGACTGGGAAGAACTGGGCTACCACGATTTCTCCCATTTCCGCAAGGAATGGCATAAATGGTCCGCCTGAAACTGTCGCTTTTTTACACCACTTATTCCCTACCCTCCCGCTAAGTTTGTGGCTTCACCAAACAACGCCACATATGTTTTCCGATCACCGTCAACGGCTCTCCCGGCAACTGCCTGCCGGAGCTGCCGCTCTCCTTACCGCCAACGATATCATGCCTACCAATGCCGACGGCACCATGCCCTATCACCCGAACGTGAACCTGTATTATCTGACCGGCCTTCAGGAAGAAGATGCCATGCTGGCGCTTTTCCCCGGTCACCCGGACCCTGCGCTGCGCGAAATACTGTTCATCAAACGGGTAGATCAGACCTTCGTGAAATGGCTGGGCAAAAGAGCCGGTAAAGATACCGCCGCACAGATCTCCGGTATCCGCACCGTATATTATACCGACGAGTTCTGGAGCGTCTTGAAAAAAGTACTGCCGTTATGCAGCAGCATATACCTGCATACCAACGAACATGCCCGCTCAGAAAACGAAACGCAGACACGGGAAGACCGGCTCCTGCTCAGCTGCAAACAACTTTATCCACTACATCATTATGAACGCCTCTACCCTATCCTGGCAAGGCAACGCAACGCTAAAACAGCGGAAGAAGCAGCCCTCATCCGCCAGGCGGTAGCCATTACGGAGAAAGGTTTCCGGCGGATACTACGGACCATCCGTCCGGGCCAAACCGGTTTGCAGGTAGCCTCCGAAATGATACACGAATACATGCAAAACAATACCGGATGGGCCGACTATGAGCCCATCGTGGCTTTCGGGGCCGATACCTGTATCCTGCACTACCGCGCCAACGAATCTACCGGTAAAGACGGCGACCTGGTACTCATTGACGCCGCTGCCAGCTGGAAACGCTATAACGCCGATCTGACCCGCACTATCCCGCTGAACGGCCGTTTTACACCCCGGCAAAAAGAACATTACGACGCTGTTTTACGGGTACATAAACAGGTCATGCAACATGTCAGAGCGGGCATCCTCATTAAAGACCTCTGGAAAATCTCCAACAGCCTCCTGCTCGAAGAGCTGGTGGGACTGGGACTTTGCACCACGGCGGATATTGCCAAACACGGTGCGCAGCATTATCTGACCAAACATTGTTACCATAACGTATCCCACTTCCTGGGACTGGATGTACACGACACGGGGTATTACGATGAACCCATGCCTGTTGGTGCGGTCATCACCAACGAACCGGGTATTTATAATGAAGCAGAAGGAATTGGGGTAAGAATAGAAAACAACCTGCTGGTGACAGAAAATGGTTGTGAAGATCTGATGGCCACCATACCAAGAGAGGCAGCGGAGATTGAAGAACTGATGAATATTTAGGAATTTTTTGATTTACGGATTTAGGAATTTTGGGGATTAGTATTTGTTGGATTCTTCCTCCATCAACAATTTAACAAATACCTGATCCCCAAAATTCCTAAATCCGTAAATCAAAAAATCCCTAAATCAAAGTTATTTCAGGGAGTTGATCCACTGTGCAATCTTCGTGGCATCAGCCTGCGGCACCTGTGGCATCGGAGGCATAGGCGTAGCATAACCAGGCCAGTTCTCCGGTTTTGGATTTTTGATCAATGCCAGGATCTGGGCGACGGAATAATTCCTTTTAGCCACTTCCTTAAAGCCCGGACCTACCTGCTTTTTATCTGCATTGTGGCAGGAAGAGCAGGTATATTTGTTCAGCAGCGGCTGAATCTGGGCCAGCGTAGGCGCTTTGGCCGGTTCTGCTTTAGCGGCAGGACCCGGTTTGCCGGATACTTTAGACTCCAGCGCCGGCATTTTGGCGCTGTTCTTTGTGCTTACCTCAGACATGGCCAGGGACGTGCCTTCCGGAATATTGTTCAGCGTATAATACGCATCGGGATGCACCAGTGAATAGGAACCTTCCTGTGAACGTATACCCGTCAGCGATAGCTTATGAATATAATAACGGCGCAGTCCATTCACGATAATACGGGCGCTCATGCCGTCAGCCGCTACTTTTACGCCTTTAATGGTCAGTTTCTCTGTATTCACGGTAGGGCTGCCATATACCGGGTGATATTTATACGTAAAGCTTTCTACCTGGTAAGAAGCCAGATCTTCCGCATATTTTTTATCTACCGGTTGGGTGAAAGTAATGTCGAAACCATCGGGTCTTGCGCTCACCGTTCTCATTTCAAAAGGCACGCGGTTGTTCCATACCAGGCGTTGCAGGCCCTGGTTGGCGTCGCCGGCAGAACCCCAGCCACGGTTGGTTTCACCCACGAAGAGCGAACCGTCTTTCGCCCAGGCCAGGCGCAGTACACCCGACTGGAAGCCGCTTCTGAAATCCCAGGCAGCGCCCTGGTATTCACCGTTTACTTTTTCCAGGAACACCCGCATGATTTTACTTTGTCCCTGATCGCCAACCAATACCTGTTTAGCGAAAGGACCAAAGGCCCCATCCGGGATGGTTACCACCTGTGAGTTGGAAATACCCAGTACGCCGTGTGGCAGCCAAACAGCCGGCAGCTGTACTTCCGGGAAATACTTTTTCATATCGAACAGGGTCACGAATTTTTCGTTCTCCACGTTTTCCGGTTTAATAGCGCGACCGTTGGCATCTTTACGATAGCGGGGATCTACCTTGCTGTACAGTTCTTCCGTGGTGAGTTTCACGGGAGAGTTGGGCAGGTTGGTCCAACGCAGGCCAGCCGGGTGACCGACGAAACTGCCTTTTTTCACATGTACCAGTGCGCCGGAACCCATCCAGTCGCCCTGGTTCTCCGTATAGAACAATTCCCCATCGATGATACCGAGACCGCAGGGAGAACGGAAACCGGTAGCCCAGGGTTCCATTTGACCATCGGCGCTGATATGCATCATCCAGCCACGCCAGGGAACGCGGCTTTCACCACGCCACCATTCTTCATTACCGAAAGCTACGTTGCCGGATACGAAGAAAGAGCCGTCCGGCGCCAGTACGGGACCAAAGCTATATTCATGATAGTGACCGGATAACGGCCAGGCATATACGGTTTCGAACCGGTCAATTTTGCCGTCCATATTGGTATCGGTGAGTTTAGTCAGCTCACCGCGTTGTGCGCAGTAGAGGGAGCCATCTTTCCAGGCGAGGCCCAATACTTCATGCAGACCGGAAGCCACTTTCCTGAAATAGGGCTGGCGGCTGGTGGGATTTTCCACGATGTAGATATCGCCACGGCGGGTAGCGATGCCCAGGTCGCCATTAGGCAACGTACACAGGCCCCCTACTTCCAGCAGGGTACCTTCCGGGGAGCTGATACGGGCAATACGAAAGAAGTCCTCCTCTTTGGGCGACTCCTGTGCCTGTACCGGGTGAATAGCAGTTGTCATCATCAACATACCGGCTGCTATCCCGGCAGTTAATCTTTTATAGTTCAGTTTCATAATACTCGTGCAAGTTTCTGCTTAGAAGATAATGGCATAGCCGATGGCTGTTTTTACCGGTACAATCAGTTCCATTTTTCCCTGTTGACCGCGGATAACGGGTTTCACGCCGTTATTATCCATCTTCACGTACCAGGCTTTATCACCTATCATATAGGTGCCATCCGGTAATTGGGAGATGTTATCGGCAACGGCTATACGCGCATACAGATCGGCCGGTGCGCCGGTTACCTGTAAACTGCGGTGCAGGCCTGTGTTACCGGGCAATACCCGGAACGTATCGCTGACAGCGGCGCCATAGATATCGGAGCGGAAAGCAGGCAGGCCTTCCGGATCGAGGTCGTATCCTTTAGGACGATAACCGGTACCGGTAGTATCTGCCGGCCAGGCAGCATCCGCGGAGCTGAGGCGGGCCAGCGCCATAGCTGGTTTATTGTCCAGGATGCGTACCATACCCAGGGGGCGGGAAGAGCCATCGCCGCGGTCATGCCACATCGGGGTGGTGTTCAGGAACTCGCCGCGCCATACCTGTACGGGTACGGCGTTGTCCATGTCGTAAGTGTAATGCACTTTGGAAGGGCTGCCTACAGAAACGGCGTGTACCACGCGGGAACCGCCTTTCAGGTCCATAAAACTGCGCAGGATCGTGTTTTCCGTAGCAGTTACCAGGATAGGATCGGTAGGATCATCGGCCGGTACGTTGGCATCGCTGATCACGAACTCACGGATAGCGGCTGAACGAATACTAAGTGTAAGGGAGGGTTTAGCCCAATCCGTTGTTTTAGTATACAACGCTTCTACCGGATAGGTGCCGGGAGCCAGTTTTACGTTGCCTTTGGCATCGTTGCGGTTTCCTTTGATAAGCTGGTCATTGATTTTAAGTTGACCGCCGCCACCGGAAGTATGCAGGTTAAAAGTATAGGTACCGGCAGTTTTTATTTCCAGGTTACCGGTGTAGCGCACCAGGAACTGGTTTTCCGGCAAGCCTGGCAGGTTGGAAGTCAGCTGGGTAGCGTCTCCCATGGACTGCGGCCTGATGATTTTAAAGTCCGGCATTTCCTTAAAGCTACCTTTATAAATGGCGTACTGAATGTTTTTCAGTTCCGGTTTAGGCGCGTTATAGGACTGTATTTTGATATTACGGAAAGCCACGGTGCCATGGTCGCCCTGGATACGCAGCGGGCCTTCGGCCACTTCATTGTTTTCCATACCGCCACGGGTGGGGCCGGACAGGACAACATTTTCCTGGATGGTAACGCCGTTGAGTTCTATTTTGAGGATCACCGCATTGGCAATTTTATTGCCGGCCGCATCGAAGCGGGGCGCCTGGAAGGCGATCTTCATATGTTGCCAAAGGCCGGGCGCAAGGCTGGCGTTTTGGCGGGGAGCGTGGCCATCGTAGCCTTGCTGCCCCTGGGGACGATTATTGTCCCAGCGTTCATAGATACCACCGTTGTCGGAAGCGCGGGGTGATGATACGCCCCAGCTGTCGAGCAGCTGAATTTCGTACCTGCCTTGCAGATAGATACCGGAATTGGATTTGGCGGATACCAGGTAATCCAGTTCCAGGTCCAGGTCACCATGTTGCCAGTCGCTGTACAGGTCCTGGCCATGTTTTCCCTTCTCCGGCAGGTTAACCAATACGCCGGTACCACTCGTGGCAGTCAGGGTATTTTCCTTTTGCAGGTCGGCATTAACGTCGCCGGCTATACGCCAGTTGGCAGCCGGTTGTTTGAATCCTGAGAGGTCAGTCAGTGGAGTTGTTTGCTGAGCCATCAGCTGCTGACTGCAGCCAACGCCCATCATGAAGACCAAAGCTTTACCGGGACTGATGCCCATTTGTTTTAACTTCGGACGGAACTCATACCATTTGAGCATAGATGTGTTTGTTTTTCGCATTGCTAATCTTGTGTAGCAATATGCATCCAATGAAAATAATAGCCGTGTGTTGTGATGTTATGTGAGATAGGAAGGGTTATTACTACAGACAGACCCAAAGTGTATATACCTAACGTGGAAAAAATATATACAAACACGCGCGCAAACCATTTTCTGTCTAAAAACAGCAATGGCGTTAATAGCATCCTTCTAATATCCAGCCCACAAATTAGTAACAAAATGGAAAACTCCAACTGCAAAATCGTTATAGCAGATAAAATTTTACACCAACGGCAAATGGAAGGCGATATTTGGCGATAAGCGGAGAGTGTAAATGAGGAATGGTAAAAGGGCGGATTTTATCAAGAGGAGAGCAGGGATATAACAAAAAAATCACGCAGGATAATGTGGAGTTTTAAAACTCCACATCATCACCAATATTTCCGCCTTGTTCTGCGGCAAATTTCTGGGCGTATTCCGCCTGCTTCTGCTGCTGGTAATTCACCCAATACTGTACTTTTTCATAATTGTCGGCTCCCATTTCAGCCTGGTTAACATTGGACCAGTGTACGGCAACTGCCTGGAAATCGCCCAGGGTAATACCGTAATTATCCAGTATCCATTGAGCGCCATCGTAACCGTATTCGTAGGCTGCAATTCTGGCGCCGCTGAGCTCTTCATAAAAATGACGGTCTGTTTTCAGCTTCTCCAGGTTTTGGCTGCCTTCCGCGCTGGTTTGCGGTTTTAAGCCGCTTAATTTGGGATGATTATCCGCCTCGCCAAAATACTGCCCAAACACCGTGATTACCTCGAAGGTTTGGTCCTCCTGCATACGGGTTACCCACAACGCTGCGGCTTCTTCATACACCGCGTTTTCTATACCCAGCGCCTTGAGCAGGTCTTCCTGGGAAATGCCCGAAGCCATTTTGGCGGATATCGTGGCATAGTCATACAGGGAAACACCGTGAATCGGGTCTAATAATGGATTACTCATGTTGTTTTATTTAGTTGTTTAATTGTTCTTTTTTGAATCGAGATAGTCCTGGAGCATCCGCTCATGAAAACGTTCATGCTCTGCCGTTAGTCCGGGGTTGATGTTGTTCCACTCGTCAAACATGGCCCGCAGATAATTTTTATACAGCCGTATGGTTTCATTCCGGGTATTTTCCCAGTGCTGTACCGCGTTTGCCAGTTCAGCTGCCAGTCTTGTTTTTTCCCGGCTGTTTTGTTCGAACGCCATATCCATTTCCAACCGGTGTTTTTTCCGGAACGCATCCTCTTCCAGCTGGCCATTGTGATGACTGGCCTTCAATAAATGCGCGGTTCTTTTTTCGGCCAGTGAACGGCCGAGATGTTCCAGGGATTTTGCCTGTGAGCTGGGCTCGAAGGTATTTTGCGTCTGGCAAAAAGGACAGGCAATGTAAGTAGTGGTAAAATAGATTTTGTCGATGGTTAAACCGCCACCGCATTGTGTACAAAGGAATTTATCCTTAATACGCTCATATTCGTCCAGGATATACTGGTATTTGGCTTCCAGGTCTTCTGAAAAGGTCTCTTCAATTTTTTCCCGGTAATACTGTATCAGGTCTTCCAGCTGCGTGTAACGCTCCTGGCAGGTGTTGCGCATATCCATAAACTGTTGCCTGAGCGCCGCATCTTCCCAGGGAACCTGGTAAAGCATCACCTTCTCTTCCAGCACATCGTAAGCCTTTTTGCGGATACTGTCCACCTGGCCCAGTACGGCCGATTTCATCCGGTGATAGGTTTGTTTGTACGCATCCTCATCGTTATCATTCATTTCCGTTAGTTCAGGAAGGGAAGCCTCTGCAAACTCTTTCAGCTTGATTTCCAGTTTATCGACGAAGGTAACAAAGCGTTGTTGTGTATCCTGCATTTCGCTACGCATGGCAGCGGGGTTATAGTTCATAGCTTGTCTTAATGTTGTGGCGAGTTATCTTCTTTTTTTATGTTGATGCCGTCTGTGAGGGTGACCGAAAGAAATTCAAACCCGCAATAGGCGCAATGAGTGAGGCCATCCTGCTGCATGCGGCCGGCGCCGCAATTAGGACAGTCTCTCGCCTTCATACCGGCGGATTTATCTTCCTGTTCACCGCCATACATTTTCTGCTCACGGGCTTTCTGCTTCATTTTCTCCAACAGGGAAAGGGGCTTTTTATTTTCTTCCATGGCTTACAGTTTGTCGATCAGTTCCGCTTTTTTGGCTTTATACTCCGCTTCGTCAATCAGACTATTCTCAAAAAGGGTCTTCAGCTTTTGGAGCTTAGCGGTGATATCGTCTGTGGCATTTGGAGCCTGGGCCTGTTGCTGTAGCTGGTTCATCATCATGCCAGCCATCATCCCGTTGACCGTAGCCTGATTGGCAACTGTTCCGGGTTGCCCCACAGCGTTGGCCGTGTTAAACTCCTTGTATTTCTCCATGTCGCTCACCATATTCATGTTGGTGATCTTGTCGTAATGGGCAGATACTTCCTCCGGCAGGGTAACGCTGCTGATGGTAAACGTCATCAGTTCGATACCAAACTGTGCGAAATAAGGCTTCAGGGAAGGGGCTACTTTCTTACCCAGTTCGGTAAGGTTCCCCGCCACGTCTTTAACAGACATATTTTCCCGGGCCAGTACTTCCCCGAATTTAGGGGCGATGAAATCCCTTAACTCATGCTGTAACTCAAAAATGCTGAAGGTTTGGTAAGAACCGGCATATTGCCTGAAGAAGGTGGCGAAGTCCCGTATCTGGATATCAAACGTGCCGAAGGCCCGTATCCTCACCTGGCCGAATTCAGGGTCGCGCATCATCACCGGCGCCGGCGTACCCCATTTATTATTGACAAACTGGCGGGTATTGACAAAATAAACATCGGCCTTAAACGGGCTGTTGAAGCCATATTTCCAGCCTTTCAGTTTACTCAGCAGAGGAATATTTTCCGTACTCAGGGTATGCAGACCTGGCGCAAAAACATCGGCCAGCGTACCTTCGTTGAGAAATACCACTGCCTGGGACTCTCTCACGGTTAACTTCGCGCCATTCTTGATTTCTTTGTCTTCGTCCTTGTATTTCCACATCAGCAGATTGGGGTCCGGCGTGGTAGCCTCAATGATTTCAATAAAAGGCAGGTTCATATGCTCGAATATATTAGGTGGTTTAACGCAGGTGTCGGGTTAAAACTGTTCCTCAAGTTAATAATTGTTGCCTGATTACCGGCAATATATTTTCATTAAATAATGCACGCAGGCGTGCATTTGTCAGATACGGGCTTATCTGGTACGATTGTCCGTAAGGGTTATTTTTATTGGCAATAGCCATATATGCTTTCCCGTTCAGCGCATTTTCCACTATATCTACGTCATTTTTATCTATCAGCGAACGTTTAAAATAGCCGGCAAAACTCATAGCGACGACTCCCCTACCAGCCGGAATGTGTATCCGCCTTGCTGCGTTGAAAAATTGGTACAGTAAACCCGGCAATATCAAACTAATAGCGATAGCCAGGGGTAATTGCCAGAAATCTCCCAACCGCATAGCCAGGTATACGCTCAGGCAAAGGAACACCAAACCCGTTACCACAATGCGGACAACCACTTTAGTATAACACCGGTTGGGCGTTACAATCAGCTCCGTCCCCAGCCAATAACACATTTCTTCCTTCATCGTCTTCCCAATACTTTTTCTGTTTCCAATAAAAATGCTTCCGTATGCTTGCTATTCATCAGACTTTGTCCTAATAATAGATCCGTCTGTTTCCCCTCTTTATTTACCAACGCCCAGGCAGAAGAGATCAATATCAGCCCATAAATCCTGTTATTGATGGAAAGGCTGTGAATATCCGACAGCGCAACGGTCTGACCGGGAGCCAGCAGACTGGCTTTTTGGGTAAGGGTCTGATTGCCGGTATCTATCAATACAAAATTGAACATGCGGTTAACAAAGCCAAGGCCAAACATGGTAGCAATACCGGCCGTTAAAAATCCACTAACGCCAGGATATCTGAGAGAAAACCATGCTGCCACTCCAAAGAGGATCAATGCCATGACGATGTATTGCTTTTTCTGGTCTTTCCTTTTAAAGATGTTAGTGCCTACCTGCTGATAAAATTGATAGTTTGTCATGATGATTTAATGGTTTGTTTACCAGCGGTAAAAATCCATGGTTTAGATGTGTTCTCAAAACAATGAACCCCTACAAAGTAGCTACCGGTAAAAAAAACAGCGACTACAAAACGACTACACACAAATCAACACAATAAAAATCAATCAATAATACATAAAATATAAACGGCCTGAGTCCAGTATTATGCTGAGCTCAGGCCGTTTCCTTTGGCGGGTCTTTTGTCTAAGGTCTTCACACGCCTTCCCCGAAGCCAAGCGCACCATGAACTGTTTATAGCCGCAGGCCGAATTTCTCCAGGGCCGCCAGGGTGGTATCATACGCCTGGTGGCAAATGCCGTTGATACCGAGTCCATTGGCCACGTCTACAAACATGGAGCGGTCTTCCAGGTACACCACTTCTGCTGCTGCCACCTGGGCTATGTCCAGCGCAATCCGGTAAATATCCGCATCCGGTTTACGGTAGTGCACAAAACAGGAAGACACAAAAAAATCTACAAAAGTAGAGATACCAAAATAATGGATACGGTGGGTGTTCAGCTCCCGGCCTTCATTATTGACGATAGCGATTTTCAGTTTGTACTTCTCTTTCAGGGCCTTTACCATATCGATCATATCCGGATAGGGAGCCGACCGGGCAAACATAAAATCGCGGAAGGCTTGCCGGGTAAACGAGCGGTCTTCATAAAAAACGACCCGGTTGAGATATTCATCCAGCGTGAGTTTACCTACCTCATAGGTGTCAAAAGTCAGGTGGTGCCGTTCTTCCGTCTCCACCGCATCCAGCTGAAACGTTTCTATCGCCAGTTTGCGGGCTTTACGGTCCCACCCGTTGGTCAGCAGTACGCCGCCAATATCCAGGAATAATGTAGTAATGGGTGTTTGGTTCTCCATGGAATCAGTTAAATTGGTAATGAATTTAGTCATTTTTCTATTTTGATATTTATGTTCCGCTGAAACAGGTCCTTCAGAAGCTATTCATTATCAAAATGAAAAAATAAAAAAATAAAAAATGAATATACGGAAAGCCCAACTGAGCGATATGCCTGCGTTGCGGGACCTCTACCAGGGAACTATCCTGAGTGTCAACAGCAAAGATTATAATCCCGAACAGGTAGCAGCCTGGGCGGCGCGTGGCAACCGGTTGGATTCATTGGAAAAACGGATCAATACCCAGCACTTTTATGTGGCGGAAACAGCGGAGAACGTGATTACTGGTTTTGCATCCCTGGAAGATGACGGGGAATTTGACATGATGTTTGTGCATAAAGATTTTCAGCGGCAGGGGGTGGCCTCCTTACTGGTGGAGCAGATTATCCGTAAAGCGCAGGAACTGCAACTGCCTGTGCTGACGGCTTACGTCAGTATTACAGCCAGGCCATTTTTTGAGAAGAAAGGGTTTACGGTGGTAAGGGCACAAACCGTGGATATTGATGGGGTGGTACTGGATAATTATGAAATGATAAAACATTTATCCATTTGATTATTTAGTTATTGAAGGCATCTCAGATTCTTTCAATAACTAAATAATCAAATAACTAAATTATTTTTTCACTTCCTGAATATACCCGTTGAAAGTGATTGGCTGACGGTTGTTGCTGGTCACCTGTACGGTAGCATAGCCACTGCTGGTAATTGTAACAGCCATATTTTGTATATCCTGATCCTTTGGTTTGATGTTGATGTCCCAACCATCTTTTTTGCGGGGACTAGAGGTATACTGAAAATCTTTCGTCTTAAAGTCAAGTGGAGATTTTGTTGACCCGTAGGGGGCGGAGTAAGCGCGGCCAAAATAAGGCAGATAACTTACCACGGAATCAGGCGTCACGACCAGGTTAAAATCCGGTGTAATCTGTCGTACGCGGCCACTCATAGGCAATGCGCTTTGAGCGATAAACACGAAGGTTTTACTGTCTACCATTGCTTTTACAGCGGCTGTTTTGGCGGCCTCCTTCGCGGCTTTTTCCTGGACCTTTGTCTGTTGGGCATATGCGCCGGTGAAGAGGAAAAGGGAAAGAGAGAGAAAGAACAGTGTTTTGCCTGCAAATGAATGTTTCATAGCATAACGATTTTACATACTATAATGTACGAATATCGTACCAGATCAACAATTATAAATAGGAAACCATGCCCAACCCTTACATTTCATTGTTAAAAACCGCCTGGAAATATGCGCGGAAAGAGCGTAAAAAATACGTGCTCGCCTATACGCTGTTTATACTGGCTAATATTTGTTATTCCCTGAACCCTTTGTTATTTGGATGGTTTATCGGGAAGGTACAACAGGACACTACGAACCTGCCCCGTCATGTGATGATGTTTGCAGGCGCCTACCTGGGCATTCATTTGCTGGAGTGGGCGTTCCACGGCCCTGCCCGGGTTATGGAAAAGGCACTGGCATTCCGGTTGAGCCGTAATTTCCTGCAGGAACGTTACCATCAGGCATTGCACTTGCCGGTAAAATGGCACCAGGACAATCACAGCGGCAGCGTGATCAACCGTATCCGCAAAGGCTATGACGCGTTGAAGGACTTCTTCTCCCACGGCTTTATGTACCTCCATGCCTTGTCAAAACTCGTTATTTCCCTGGTGGCCATGCTGTATTTTTCTCCCTTGTTTGGCGCCATCGGCATCGTGATGGGCGTGGGGTGCGTATTTTTCCTGATCCTGTTCGACAAGCCGTATATCCGTACGCTGGAGGAAATGAATGAAGGAGAACATGTGGTGTCCGCCACTTTGTTCGACAGTCTTTCCAACATCATGACGGTGATTACCCTGCGGCTGGAAAAGAGCATGGAAGCGGGCCTGCTTGGCAAAATCGCCAAAATATGGCCTTCCTACCGGAAAAATGTGATCATCAACGAAACCAAATGGTTTGTAGCAGAAATGATGATCTCCCTGATCTACTGTGTGATGGCTATTGGCTATGTGTTCCAGCATTGGGTGCCGGGTGAAGTGTTTTATGTAGCCGGACTGGTAACCCTGCTGGGGTATGTAAACCAGTTCACCAGCGTGTTCCAGGACGTAGCCTGGCAGTACACTGATATTACCCAGTACAATACTTCCGTAGAAACCGCCCGTAACATCAGTGATGCCTACCAGGAACATCACCGCGCGGATGCCGCTCCCAGTCTGCCGGCTAACTGGCAGACGATCGGTATCAGTCAGCTTAATTTCTCCCATTTGCCCACCTATAACGAAAAGCATGCGCCGCAAAGCCTCCACCAGTTGGCCGTACAGATAGGCCGGGGTAAAAGGATAGCGCTGATCGGGGAAAGCGGCAGCGGTAAAAGTACCTTACTGTCCATACTGAGAGGGCTATACGAACCGGAAGAAGGCAGCCGGGTGACAGTCAACGGAGAGGCGTTCCCGTTAGCCACCATTCATGAGAGTGTGACGTTGTTTCCGCAGGAACCGGAGATCTTCGAAAACACCATTGAGTACAACGTTACCCTGGGGCTTCCCTTCTCCAAAGAAGAAGTGATGGAAGTATGCGAAGCCGCTCATTTCACCGAAGTGGTAAACCTGTTACCAGACGGACTGGCTTCCGATATCCGGGAGAAAGGGGTGAATCTTTCCGGCGGACAAAAGCAACGGCTCGCGCTGGCGAGAGGTATCCTGGCCGCCCGCGATAGTGATGTGATCCTGTTGGACGAGCCCACCAGCAGTGTAGACCCGAAGACCGAGGCCATGATTTATACCAAGATGTTCGGGACATTCTCCGACAAGGCGATTGTATCAGCCATGCACCGTCTGCATCTGTTACCGCAGTTCGATCATATTTATGTGCTGCAACAGGGACGCGTGGTAGCTTCCGGTAACTTCCGCCAATTGCGGGATAACAGCCCTGTTTTCCAGGAGTTGTGGAAACATCAGGAAAACAAATGAATTTTTTAACTAATATTTATTATCATTGCAGCCGCTTTTTCATCCTATGGAGGTTCTCTCCCAGCCTATTTATCACCCTATGAAAACATATGGAGGAAATTTCGCTGTACGATTTAAAGCGCAAACTGAGAACGAGCGAGAACCCGGACGAAGTGATCACCTTATTGCGACGGCATTTGCGGTCCTTCAACCGGCGGGAGTTATCGGAGCTGTTATGCGAGTTACTGGAGTACCAGGAAATTTTTTTTGAAGCTGCTGAACTATTAATAGAAGAAGGCGGCGCCGATATCCGCTATAAAAAGGAAGATATGATCCCCATCATCTTCTGTGCCGTAGGAGCTAACAAGCCCCAGGCGGTGGAGTATGCGCTGAAAAAGGGCGCCACCCTGCAGGTAGACAGTCCGGATTACCTGTATGCCATTGCCTATATTTTCCAGCATCACCGGCTGACAGCCATCACTGATATGTTACTGATCCTGATCCGGCACAATATCCATTTCGATTTTGTGCTGGACAGTCAGGATACGCCGTTATTGCTGGCTACGCGGCACAACAACAACCGGGAAGTGATTGAGTTTTTGCTCGCGGAGGAAGTATGCAAATACGTATATGACGAAAACGGGCTTACCGCCATTCATTACGCCCCTTTTGCCCGTGCGCCCAACCTGTATAAGATTATGATCACCGGGATGGCAGACATACAGGTAAAAACAAAGTTTGCCACCAGCCTGGAACCGGTCGCAGAAGTGGTGATCAGGGTAAGTGAACAGAGTACGTTTGAAGAATTTATCTATGAATCCCTCAATACATTCCTGGTAAACCGCCACCGGATGTACGATGATATTTTTGAGAAATACTATTACCGGCTGCATATGATTGCCGAGCACATTTCACAAATAAAAATGAAGTATGGGGAAGCCGGCTAGAGAATTTGGTATATTCCAATAAAATTGTATATTGTTGGGATTGACCATTTTCCCAAAATCCTAAAAGACCAACAAATGCTTACTTCGTTGACTATCCTGGCAGCTGCTTTTTTTGTAGCACATGTAGGACTGCTTTTCACTTCTTTCGGCAAAAACGGTTTTCAGAAAACCAAATACCTGTGGTCACACATCACCTTGTGGATCACCGGCGTGCTGGCCTGTGTTATCACCTTGTTGTTTGCAGGCAAATCTGTGTCCGGCGTAATCGATGTATTTGATACACCGATGAAGTCATCTTTGTTGATTGTATTGGCACTGGTGTTGTCGCTGATAGCGCATACCATTGTGAAGACAATGGTGTTACCAAAATACCGGTAATATTTACGATTTATGGATTTACGAATTTAAAAAATGCAACCAGGCATCTTTTAAATTCGTAAATCCATAAATCCGTAAATTATTTTTTGATCACCAGTCCCTGATTGGGTACATACTTATCATATTCCATCACGCGGGCCACGCGGAGGGCTTCCTCCTCTCCTTTCAGTTTGGCTACCAGGTGCAGTGCGCCGTCTATCCCTGCGGAAATACCTGCAGTAGTGATGATACGGCCATTATCCACGTAGCGGACATTCTCCAGCACTTTAGCGTTAGGCAGGTGTTTGCGCAGCGTTTCTATCTGGTCGTGGTAGGTGGTGACCGTCTGATTTTCCAGCAGTCCGGCATTACCGAGGATAAAAGCGCCGGTACAAACGGAGAAATAGCGTTCTGTGTTTTTGTCGCGGGATTTGATCCAGGCCATCACTTCCGGATCTTGTGCCGTAGGGCCGGCGTTACCGCCAAAAACCGCGAGGATATCGGCGGGTGGCGCGTCGGCGAGGCTATAGTCGGGAACCACTTTCAGCACGCCCTGGGCCACCAGGGGTTTGTTGGACTTAGCGACCGTAAACACGTCAAAACCGGCATCCGTGAATACTTCCAGGGGACCGGCGAAATCGAGGATTTCAATGCCTTCATACAGGAGGAAACAGATTTTCATACGCTTTTCGAGCTTGTCTTTTTTTATCAGCTTCATACCACAATGCGGGCATTTGCCGGGTTGATGGAAAACGAGGGTATCACAGGGACCGCAGGGCGGACATACATAGTTGGCCTGGCCCTGGGCAAAAAGCAGGCAGGGTGCCAGCAAGAGCATCAGCAGCAGCTGTTTCATACATTAAAAGTTTATACCGCAAAGCTAGGGGCTGGAGCATAGCAGATCGGGACAAGCGGGGGACAAATCAGGCCATTTCCGGCTTCGCTTGTTTGGGGTGGATGAGGCGGCGAAGTTGATGGTGACTTTTAAAACCACATTCTTTGGCTACCCAGGCAGCTTTATGGCCGGATTTGAGCAGCAGCAGGGCCTTTTCCTTGCGCAGCTTCTGGATATAATCGCCAATAGTGGCGCCGGTAGCGGATTTAAAGAGACGGGTGAGGTTACGCGGACTGATAAATACCTGGTCTGCCAGTTCACCGATAGTGAGTTTTTGATGCAGGTGAGCCGCGATATAATCCTGTACGGCATGAACCTGGTGATTTATATGCTGTCTGTTTTGCAGAAAGATGCTATCTTGCGGGGAGGAACCATCGCGGCGCATGGGTACTACCAGTACCTTGGCCAGGAGGCTGGCGAACGCGATACCATGCCGTTCCTCTATGAGAGACAGGGCCATGTCGATACCGGTAGCGATACCGGCGCTGGTATAGATCCGGCCGCTTTTTACAAACAATCGGTTTTCCACCACTTTCAGGCGCGGAAATTGCTGTTGCAGAGAAGTGGTTTGCGCCCAGTGCGTCGTGCACTGTTGACCGTCGAGCAACCCGGCAGCGGCTAATGCGAAGGCCGCAGTACAAACAGAGCAAATCGTGGCGCCGCTGGCAGCAGCAGCCTGTAACCAGGGAATCCATAAGGCATCATCCGCCCGGTTCCAGCGCGTTAGATCCATCCCGGCAATGATCAGGATATCTTCTTTTGTTACGGTTAGGGAAGAAACCGGATCTACCGATGCAAATCCGAGCCCGGACGAACTACCGGGATGCGGATACGGCGAAACATAACGCAGTTCATAGGATTGGCCGCAGCAAACGGCTTCTACGAATACTGTCACTGCACCTGCCAGATCCAACAGGTGTACCCCATCAAAAAGAAAAAATATAACGCGATTGGGTATCATCTGCCGAAATTAGTATATTATTGACAAAAAGTTACGAAAGGTAATATGAACAGGAAAGACGTCTGGAGATACAAATCTCTGGAGCAATTAGAAAACAAACGTTGGGAACCCGCTACAGATAATGATTCCGTATTAACGAAAAGGTGCATCGCTCTCAGCAAAGTACCCGTCATCAAGTTAACAGCCAGCGATCTTAGGGTATTGATAGGGCAATCCTTTAACCCAAACTATCTGGTACCCCTGGCCATTGAAAAACTGAAAGATGACTTGTTCGTTGAAGCAGACCTGTACCCGGGCGATCTGTTAAAGAATGTGCTGGATGTCCCTGCACCTTTTTGGGAAGAACACCAGGAATTACACGCAGACATGAAAAAAATGATTCAGTCACGTGCAGTAGAAGTAGCGTCAGAGATTGACTTACCCGGCTATTGGCAATCATAAGCCGAAAGTTCAACAGGACAAGATCATCCCTCAAAATCGAAAAGTGATAACTGTGGATTAACAGGCTTATCCGAAACAGGACCCGCTTCTCCGAAATTAGACAACGTTATACCCAACAAACGTATCTGCTTATCTTCCGGCCCTGTAGCTGCCAACAATTGTTTGGCCGTATGCAGTATTGTGTCCAGGTCTCCTACGGGATAAGGAAAAGACTGGTTACGGGTGATCTGCTTAAAATCACTGTACTTGATTTTTAGCGTGATGGTACGCCCTTTCAGACTGTAGCGCTCCAGCCTGTCATACACAGTGCGTGCAATTTTTTCCAGCTCCGCATGCATCTCTTCCACTACCGTCAGGTCGTAGGGAAAGGTATCTTCTGCGCCCAAAGATTTGGTTTCGCGGTGTGGCTGCACCGCCCGGTTGTCTATTCCCCGCACAATCTGGTAATAAAAAGCACCCACCTTACCGAAATATTGTTTCAGCTCCTGCTCGGATAACTTCTTCAGATCACCACCCGTAAAAAGCCCCATCCGCTTCATTTTATCGGCTGTTACCTTGCCTACGCCATGAAACTTTTCTACCGGCAGCTGCTCCATAAACGCTTCAATGGCGGAAGGCCCGATAAACGTAAAGCCATCCGGCTTATTCAGGTCGGAAGCAATCTTCGCCACAAACTTGTTGATGGAAACACCCGCCGAAGCAGTCAACTGCAACTCCTCCCGGATGGCGAGCTTGATTTGTTTGGCAATCTCAATAGCGGAACCAATATGCAACTTATCTTCCGTTACATCCAGATAGGCTTCATCGAGGGACAGCGGTTCAATCAGATCGGTATAGCGTGCAAAAATCTCGCGGATCTTTCGGGAAACTTCTTTGTAGGCATCAAAACGGGGCCGCACAAAAATAATATCGGGGTATAACTGCAAGGCCCGCCTGGAAGACATGGCCGAACGGATGCCGTATTTCCGCGCTTCATAACTGGCCGTCGCCACCACGCCTCTACCCTCCGGCGATCCGCCCACCGCAATGGCTTTGCCACGGTATTGCGGATTGTCACGCTGCTCTACCGACGCATAAAAGGCGTCCATATCGATGTGAATAATTTTACGCGGTATGTTGTTTTCAGTCTGTTCCATGGGTCCCCCTGCCGGCATTGTAAAGATAATACAAAAGTGACTGCTGAAACGGTTTACCAAACCTGCCAAATGGTTTGAAAGTCGTAATTTCATACCATGGCTATAATAGAAACACTGGAGCATTTTTACCGGGAAAGAATCGGCCGGACGCCTGAAAGCCTGCGCCCCGGCGCCGGGCATTTTAACATTTTCAAAACAGATTATACCATTGACCGGCACCTGCCCGATCCTGCCGCCTACAGACGCCGTGATTTCTATAAAATCATCCTCTCCCACGGTAAAAGTGAATTGCACTTTGCCGACAAAACGGTACAGGTACAACAACAGGCGCTCATCTTCCTTAACCCGCAAATACCCTACAGCGCAGACCTTTCAGCCGTTAACAACAGTTTCTGCCTTGTCTTCAACCAACATTTTTTCCATCGCTACGGTCAGCTTCAGGAATACCCGGTATATCAACCAGGCGGTACACATGCCTTTGAGCTCACCAGCGAACAGGTAACCCAGGTGACCCACATTTTCCGGCGTATGCTGGAAGAAAAAGCCTCTTCCTACGTTTATAAATATGATGTACTGCGTAACCTCGTCCTGGAACTGATTCATTTTGCGTTAAAAACACAACTTACCGCCGCCGTGCAGGTACCCCCCAAACGCAACGCAGCGGAACGGATTACCACCCTTTTTACCACGCTGCTGGAGCGTCACTACAGCATTGACGACGTGGCCCAGCAAGTCACCCTCCGCTCTGCGGCAGACTTCGCCCGGCACATGAACATCCATGTCAATCATCTGAACCGGGCTTTAAAAGCCGCTACCGGTCAAACCACCTCGCAGATTATTGCGGAGCGCTGCCTGCTGGAAGCCCGTACCCTGCTCAAACAAAGTCACTGGACCGTCGCCGAAATCGCTTACGCACTAGGCTTTTTGGAACCCGCCCACTTTAACGCCTTCTTCAAAAAACACACCGGCACCTCCCCTGCCAAATTCAGGAATGTTTGAATTTCGAAATAGATTGTTTGCATCTTGCTTTTCCTCCCTCCTCCTGTAGATGACCTTTGCTTATCTCATTTAATAAAACCGGATAAGCATGAAAACAAGAAAATTAAACACCCTGGAGGTATCCGCCATTGGTTACGGATGTATGGGGCTCAGCATGGGATATGGCACAACGCCGGACAAACAGGAGGCTATCCAACTGCTGCAGTATGCCTACGATCAGGGATATACGTTTTTTGATACCGCCGAAAGATATGCCATGGGCGCCAACGAAGCACTTGTCGGAGAAGCGTTGCAATCTGTACGGAACAAGGTCGTCATCGCCACAAAATTTATGATAGAAAAAAATGACATAGGCGATTATTCCCCCCAAAACCTGTTGCACCATCTCCGGCAGAAACTGGAAAACTCCTTAAACAGATTACGCACCGATCGCGTAGAATTATATTACCAGCATAGGGTCAACAAAGACATCCCTGTTGAGGACATCGCCTGGGCCATGGGCGAACTGATCCGGGAAGGTAAAATACTGGGCTGGGGCCAGTCACAGTCCACCGCCGACGAGATCCGCCGCGCACATGCCGTTACACCACTCACCGCTATTCAAAGCGAATACTCCATCATGGAACGAAGGTTCGAAACCGACGTGATCCCGGTTTGTGAAGAACTGCAGATCGGCTTTGTACCCTTCTCCCCTTTGGCTAATGGTTTCCTCTCCGGTAAAATCAGCGCCGACACGGAGTTTAAAGGTATCGACGCCCGCAGGGTGATCACCCGTTTTGATAAAGAAAATATCAAAGCCAACCAGCCACTACTGGACACCCTGCATCGGTTTGCACAAACGAAAGACGCCACACCGGCACAGATCTCACTAGCCTGGATGCTGCATAAAAAAGATTTCATCGTGCCTATACCGGGATCACGCAAACGGGAAAGAATACACGAAAATGCTGGCGCGGCAGCGGTAACGCTGACGGATGAGGAGTTTACAGAAATTGAAAATGCGCTGTCAGTGGTGCAGATTTATGGTAACAGGGCGGATGAGGATATTGCGAAATTAAGGACGCTGAGCGCGGAGTGAAATTCAGGATGTTAATAAAAAGGCCAACCTTTTCGGTTGGCCTTTTTATTAATATTATCAGATATCAAATAACCGGTTTCACCCAGAAACTATATTCCTGGTTGCGGAACGGTATCCGATACTGCTCCAGCGGCCAGGCGCCCCAGCTGTCGATACCCTGCACACCGGTTTGTTGTAAGTCAATGTGCATGTATATTTCCGGCCGGGCTACCAGTTCACCGGAGTGATATTGTTTTTTATCGGCTTCTGGGTCCAGGTCATCCAGGCTATAAGGCAGTGCGGAGAAATTCAACAGACTGTCGGCGTATTCAAAGCGGAGACCTTTACCTTTTTTATTGGTCATCGTTACCCAACGAACATCTGATTTGTTACCGCTTTCCTGTGGTCTTGCATACGGGAAGTATTGCTGATCCACGGTTTGATGATACAGACCAATGAAGGAAGCTGTTTTCCTGTCCCGGTAGTTTTCCCAGGGACCGCGGCCGTAAAAATCGATTTGACTAAGTTGCTGTTGCAGTTGTATATCATTACCCATACGCAGCATCAGCGGATTTTTCCCTTTTACGGCGGTGAAAGCGTTGGTTACTTTCAGACTGCCATCACCATATACCGCGATGGTTTGTGTAATGATGGCTTCTCCATCCACCAGTTCTTTTTTCAGCACCACTTCATATCCATCCGCTGTTTTATTGACGGTAGCTTCCAGCAGTTTACCGCTGGCATAGGCGTTGCGCCATTTACGCAGGGAATGATTAAAGTTGGCTCCGATGTCGTTATCGGTAGGCGCGCGCCAGAAAGCGGGCTGCAGACCGCCTTTCAGCAGTCGTTCTCCTTTCAGTTCGTATTGTTCCAGCATGCCTTGTTGCAGGTTGAAGCTCACCGCAAAACCACTGCCTTTGATCACCGCGTGACCAGCATCCTGTTGGAGGGAGAGCTGTCCGCCTTTGATAGTGGCGGGTACGATGGCTTGCCCTTTACCCCAGGCAAATTGTTCGTCGGCTATTTCAAAACCGGCCGGCAGGAAAGGTTCTGCCTTTTTCAACTGGTAACGTACATTCAGGAAATATTCTTTCCCGGTACGAACGCCATTTTTCACCGGCAGGTTGATGGTAGCCGTTTGTTGTGGCGCAATATTCAGGTCTCTGATGATACCTTTTTCCACCACCTTACCCTCTTCCAGCAGTTCCCAGCTAAGTTGATAGTTGGACAAGTCGCGGAAGAAATAACCGTTACGTACCACGACTGCATTATTGCCGTTGTAGCTGCTCTTAATATGCTGATATACTTTTTTCACTTCTACAGCCATAGGGGTGAGACCACGATGCGCGGTTACCACACCTTTTACGCAGAAGTTGTTATCGCTGAAAGTCTCGTTCACCGGGCCGCTCAGCGGAAAGTCGCCGCCATAGGCCAGGATACGTTTGCCGTTTTTCACGGTATCGATGCCCTGGTCAATCCACTCCCAGATAAAGCCTCCCTGCAGGAAAGGATGGTTTTCAATCGCCGTCCAGTATTCCTGGAAGTTACCGAGACTGTTGCCCATGATATGCGCATACTCACTCATGATCATAGGCCGGTCGGGATTGCGTTTGGAATATTTCACCAGCCAGTCCGGATCGGGATATTGCGGTACAATGATGTCTGTATTGTAATCCCATTCAGCGCGCTCATACTGTACGGGGCGGGTATCGTGTATTTTCAGCCAGTCGTAGGCCTCGTAGAAGTTGGTACCGTTGCCCGCTTCGTTACCCAGTGACCAGGTAATTACACTGGGGTGGTTTTTATCGCGTTCGTACATGCGCAGTATCCTTTCCAGGTGCGGCATGCGCCATTGTTTATCATTAGCCAGCGTATAGGCGAGATCGTAGTATCGGCCGTGAGATTCGATATTGGCTTCATCGATCACATACAAACCATACTCATCGCAAAGCTCCATCCAGTAAGGGTCCGGCGGGTAGTGTGAATGACGTACCGCGTTTACGTTGAGCTGTTTCATCATCTCCATATCCTTGCGCATATCTTCATGGGTGAGGGTATGGCCCTGGGTAGCGTTGTGTTCGTGGCGGTTCACCCCTTTGAGGAACACGCGTTTACCGTTGACGAGGAAGTTACGGTCTTTCAGTTCAATGCTGCGGAAGCCGATACGTTGCGGCACTACTTCCAGTACTTCGCCGGTTTTGTTTTTCAGCGTCAGGTAGAGGGTGTAGAGATAAGGTATCTCAGCAGACCAGCTTTGTACGCCGGGTACTTCCCGGTGAAACTGCACATTGGTTTTGTAGTTGCCCAACACCGGCCGCTGACCGCTGTTTTCTTCTTTCAGCACTGTTTTGCCGGCAGCGTCTACCAGTTCCATTGCTACGGTAAAGGTATCCGGTTTACTGTGGTTGGTCTTTTTATCGATACGGTAGTTGGTTACTTCCAGGTTGATGTCCAGGATACCGTTAGTGTAGGATTTATCCAGCGATGCGGCAATTTTGAAGTCGCGCATGTCCAGTTTGGGTGTAGCGTACAGGTACACATCGCGTTCGATACCGGAGATACGCCACATATCCTGACATTCGAGGTAAGAGCCATCGCTCCAGCGGTATACCTGTAATGCCACTACGTTCTGACCCGGCTTCACAAAGCGGGTAATATCGAATTCCGCCGCCAGTTTACTATCTTCACTATAACCTACTTTCTCTCCGTTGATCCAGATAAAGAAAGCTGATTTAACGGCTCCCAGGTGGATGAAGACCTGTTTACCGTCCCAGTCTTTCGGCAGCTCAAATTTTTTACGGTAAGAACCCACAGGGTTATTATCTTCCGGAATATCGTAAGGTGGTTTCAGGGCAGCGCCCATTTTAGCACGGCCGGTAAACTCATAGGGGTGGTTAACGTAGATAGGCAGGCCATAACCGTTTACTTCCCAGTTGGCGGGCACTTTAAAATTATCCCAGCCACTGTCGTTGTAGTCTGGTTGGTAGAAGTCCTGCGGCCGTTTGCGGGGGTCTTGTACCCAGTTGAATTTCCAGGTACCGTTGAGTGACAGGAAATTACCGGATTTCGTTTTATCACGCTGGTCTGCCAGCGTTTTATTTTCAAAGGCAAAGGCCGATGCCCGCATGGGCATACGGTTAACGGACACCACTTCCGGTGTCTGTAATTCGGACGGAAGCTGTTGCGCCCACCCTGCCGCAGTGGCAGCGATAAACGCCAGGGTAAGTAGTGTTTTTTTCATTGTTCTGTTTTCGTTGTGCTGTACTACCTGGTAAGAAGTGTACAAAATACATGTAATTATAGAGAATACCAACAAAGATGGATGACCGGAAACGAACAATCAACGATTAAAAACGAACACATAGTTTTATTATAATATATAGATCTACCTAATTTAAAAGCAATCACATCTCCGGCATCCTATTGGCCGGCGGTCAGGTACCTAGCAGCAAACAACACTATGTTAAAAACATACATCATCATTGGTTGGAGAAATCTCCTGCGAAACAAAACCTTTTCCCTGATCAACCTGATGGGGCTTGCCATCGGGCTGGGTTGTTTTTTGTTGATCACACTGTACATAGCAGATGAATGGAGCTTTGACCGTTTTCATGAAAAAGCAGACCGCATCTTCCGTGTACAGAGTCATATACGCTGGGGAGGCCAGGAATCGAGTATGGTGGCTACCCCGGATTTACTGGGACCGGCGATGAAGAAAGATTATCCGGCAGTAGAAACCTATGCCCGTATCTGTATTCAGCAAAACAGGAAGCTGATCAGAAAGGGCAACGATTATATCACGGAAGACAATACCGCCTACGCCGATTCCACCTTCTTTGATGTATTTAGCTTTCCTGCCATTGCAGGAGATACACATACCGCACTGAACGCCCCGCAAACAGTGGTGATATCTGCCTCCGCAGCCCGTAAGTATTTCGGCAGCACCGATGTAGCTGGCAGAGCGCTGGATATCAAAGAAGCAGAAAAAATAGTGCCTTACAAAGTAACTGCGGTGATCAAAGACATGCCCGCCAATTCCCACCTGCGTTTTGACCTGTTGTTTTCCATGAAGAGCCTCAATTATAACTGGGGCAGTGCCGGTAATTATAACTTCTATACATATTTCCTGTTGCGGCCCGGGGCCGATCCGCAGGTTTTTCAGCGGAACCTGCGCCAGTATATTGTGAATTACCTGATCCCGGAATTACACGCTTTTGGAATACACAATATCACTGATTTTGAAAAAGCGGGGAATGTAGCAACGCTATCGCTGATGCCGCTGACAGACATTCATCTGCACAGCAATCTGCCGGACGAAATCAGTCCCGCCGGCAGTATACAGTATGTCTATATTTTTTCCGCCGTGGCTTTGTTTATCCTGCTGATTGCCTGTATTAACTTCATGAACCTCACCACCGCCCATTCAGCAGGGCGAAGCAAAGAAGTAGGTATCCGTAAAGTGCTGGGCACCGCACGAAAAGAACTGATGGGTCAGTTCCTGACGGAGTCCACATTCATGGCCATCCTGTCACTGATAATGGCGATCGGGCTTACCTATCTTGCACTACCCTTGTTTAACCAGATAACCGATAAGACCATTGATTTTTCCCGGTTGTTTTCATGGCAGCTGCTTCCCAGGCTGTTGCTGCTGCCTTTTGTGGTAGGTTTACTGGCTGGCAGTTATCCCGCGTTTTTCCTTTCCGGTTTTAAACCGGTGGAAGTATTAAAGGGTAAACTGCGGATGGGCGCTAAAAGTGCGGGATTGAGGAGTGCGCTGGTGGTGTTTCAGTTTGCCACAGCTGTTTTCCTGATCATCGGCACACTGGTAGTATACCAGCAGCTCCGTTTCATCCAAAACCGGAATCCGGGATTTAGCAAGGAACAGGTGCTGACCATTCACAACGCCTATGTGCTGGGTAACCAGATCGGCGCTTTCAAAAAAGAGATGCTTGTTTCCGCTGATGTAAAAAGTGCCACTGCCAGCTCCTATTTACCCATCGCCGGTTCCTGGCGTAATAACCTCAACATCAACGGGGAAAATACCTCAGCCGCCGGCAACAGCTTCAACATCCAAAAATGGGGCATCGACGATGATTACCTGGCCACACTGGGCATCGAACTGGCTGCAGGCAGGAATTTCAGAACAGGTTCCCCGGCCGACTCCCAGTCAGTGATCATTAATGAAACCGCCGCCAAAATACTGGGATACAAAGAGCCTATAGGCAGAAAAGTGTATTCCACCGAAGACGACGGCATCCACACCTATACCATCATCGGCATGGTAAAGGATTTTAACTTTGAATCCATGCACCAGGCCATCGGGCCATTGTGTTTTAAGCTTTCCAACTGGCAGTCCAACGAGCTACTGCTGAAAATAAACGGCGCTTCCAGCGAGCAGGTCATCAACAAAGCAGCGGCGCTATGGCAAACGATGGCGCCGGGCATGCCCTTCGATTATGGTTTCCTGGACCAGTCTTTCAACAACATGTACCGGGCAGAGTTACGGGTGCAACAGATAGCCATGATATTTTCCATCCTCGCCATTACCATCGCCTGCCTGGGCATTTTCGGCCTGGCTACTTTTATGGCTGCGCAACGGGCCCGCGAAATCAGTATCCGCAAAGTACTGGGCGCCAGCGTTAGTGGCATTACCCAAATGCTGAACCGCGATTTTATCCGCCTGGTATGCATTGCTTTTGTGATGGCCGCCCCCTTTGCCGGCTGGGCGATGAACAAATGGCTGGAAAGTTTTGCTTTCCGTATCCACCTCAGCTGGTGGATGTTTGCCGCCGCCGGCGCCACTACCCTGCTCATTGCCCTCTGTACGGTCAGCTTTCAGTCGGTTAAAGCCGCTTTAACCAACCCGCTTAAAAACCTTCACGCCGAATAACAGCTTCTCCGGGCTGATGGATTTTCTTACTTTTATTGAAAAGAAATCCACGTTCATGATGAGAAACGAAGTCAGGAAAGGGCAAGGCTTCAAGGGACAGCGCGCGATTGTGATACCCCGCAATATTTTGCAGGAGAAATGTACCGCCGATCCGGTGATGCAAACCATGCATATCACCGATATCGGTTATTATCCCAAAGCGCAGTTTCACTATCTGAAACGGCCTCATGGCACGCCGGAGCATATCCTCATTTATTGCCTGGAAGGCCGCGGCACTATCTGGCTGCATAAAAAGGAATATCCCATCGAGGCGGGTGATTGTTTTATTATTCCGCGTGATGAACCGCATGCGTACCAGGCGCATGATACCGATCCCTGGACCATCTACTGGGCCCATTTTGCAGGCTATACCGCCGATGCTATTGTGACCGCGGTACAACAGCAGCTGAACAGTTACCAGACCTTTTTGCCACTCGCCCATGAAAGGCTGGCATTATTTGAAAACATCTATCAGCAATTGGAACGAGGTTACCGTACGGAAAACCTCTTGTATGCCAATATGAGTTTCTGGGCTTTCCTGGCCTCCTGTATTTACCCTGGTTCTTATCACCCGGGGAAGACAAAACCCGAACAGGATACCATCGATCATGCGATCGATTATATGTACCAACACCTGGACCGTATGCTGACGCTGGAACAGATGGCCCGGTCCATTAATTTATCAATCTCCCATTTCTCCGCCTTGTTTAAAAGCAATACGGGATATTCCCCTATCGAGTACTTTAATCACCTGAAAGTGCAGAAAGCCTGTCAATATCTGCAGTTCACCCATCTGCGCATCAAGGAAATCGCTTCATTGCTGGGCATGGAAGACCCTTATTATTTCTCCCGGCTGTTTTCCAAAGTAATGGGACAATCGCCTGCGCAATACCGGGCAAAAAGACAGGAATCATAAAATAATCCATCATTTTCCTTATATCCTCTATCCACTTAGTGAAGGCGGACGATTATTTTTACAGTGGTTCAATGAAAAACACATGCGCTCTACATCCACGTACCGGGCAGCCCTATTGGTGTCCGTTGTTATCGGCATAGCGGTAACCGCCTGCCATTCGCGCAAGCGCACTGACTTCAGCGCGGAAGTCAAGCCCATCCTCAATAAACACTGTATCAGCTGTCATGGTGGCGTTAAACAAAGCGGCGGCTTCAGCGTACTGTTCCGCGAAGAAGCCCTGGGCAATACCAAGTCCGGCAAACCCGCGATTTTACCTGGTCATCCGGAGCGAAGCGAATTTATCCGCCGTCTTACCTGTAAAGATCCCAAGGAAAGGATGCCGCAGAAAGGTGAGCCCCTTACCGCTGCTGAAGTAGATATCCTCACCCGTTGGGTGAAAGAAGGCGCCGAATGGGGGGAACACTGGGCTTATGTAGCGCCCAAAGCCGTACCGGTACCGGATATCAAGGTAGAAAACGGCAATGATATCGATCGTTTTATTATAGAGAAACTACAGCAGGAAGGACTGAAACCTTCCAAACCCGCCGATCCGATGACATTGCTGCGCCGGGTAAGCCTGGACCTCACCGGGTTACCGCCTACACCCGCCATGGTGACGGCCTTTACGGCAGATCATAGTCCCGCTGCTTACCGGCGCCTGGTAGACTCCCTTCTGCAATCGCCCCACTATGGCGAACGCTGGGCCGCTATGTGGCTGGACCTGGCCCGGTATTCCGATACCAAAGGTTACGAAAGAGATGCCAGCAGAAATATCTGGCGGTACCGCGACTGGGTGATCGATGCCTTTAACCAGGACATGCCTTACGACAGTTTCACCATCGTACAACTGGCCGGCGACCTGTTGCCGCATCCTACCAACGCCCAGCTGATCGCTACCGGTTTTAACCGCAATACCATGTCTAACGATGAAGGGGGTACGCAGGACGAAGAATTCCGCACCGCAGCCGTGATGGACCGCGTCAGCACCACCATGGAAGTATGGCAGGGCATTACCATCGGCTGCGTACAATGCCATAGCCACCCTTACGATCCATTCCGGTTTGAAGATTATTACAAGCTGCTCGCTTTCATGAATAATACCCGCGATGAAGATACCCATATGGAACACCCCAAGCTACGGCTATACGACAGCATCGGCCTGGCAGAAGTGAGCCGTATCAGCGAATGGGTACAACAACATGGCAATACCGCGCAGGTAGCTGACGTACAACAGTTCATGAAAGTGCTGGAACCTAAAGTACATGCCCATGATTGTGACAACTACATCAACGGCGCCCTGTACGATACCAAATACCTGGGTGTGCGGCATAACGGCAGCTGCCGCCTGCCCGCACAGGCTATCGGCGGCAAAACACAGCTATTGATGAACTATTGGACCGGCAACAAAGGCGGCGCACTGGAATGCCGGTTGGACAGCCTTAACGGCCCGTTATATTTTACACAGGCGCTGGCGCCTGCCAGCGACCGCACGGTGATAGCTATTCCGTTGCCCGCCAGTACCGGCAAACACGATCTGTACCTGAAGTTCCGCAATACCTCCCTGAAGCCGGATGATCCGGTATGTATGGTAGAATGGTTCGCCTTCCGCGATGATCTGCCGGGTAAAGGCCAGCCGGGATATGATGCTGTCAACGCCCAACTGCTGGCGCTGGTCAACACCCACCCGGAAGATGTGCCGGTGATGATAGAAAACCCGCCGGTGATGCAGCGGGCCACCCATATTTTTGAACGTGGCAACTGGATGGTACCTGGCAAGGCTGTCACCCCTGACGTGCCTCATTCCCTGAACCCTTTTCCTGCCAAAGCGCCGCGCAACCGGCTGGGACTGGCCGAATGGATTACTGATCCCGCCAATCCGCTCACCGCCAGGGTGATGGTAAACCGCCTCTGGGAGCAGATTTTCGGCATTGGCATCGTAGAAACAGTAGAAGATTTTGGCACCCAGGGTTTCCTGCCTTCTCACCCCGCCTTGCTGGACTGGCTTGCTTATCAGTATATGCATGAATATCGCTGGAGCACGAAGAAATTGTTACGGGAGATCGTATTATCCTCCACCTATCAACAGGATGCTACCACCACACCGGCCTTACAGGAAAAAGACCCTGCTAACCGGTTGCTGGCCAGGGGACCGCATTTCAGGCTAACGTCCGAAGAAATAAGGGACCAGGCACTGGCCGTCAGCGGATTACTGAACCGCAACATGCATGGCCGTGCAGTGATGCCCTACCAGCCGGAAGGTATCTGGCAAAGCGTATGGAGCGGCGAATACTGGAAAACAGCGCAGGACGGCAACCAATACCGCCGGGCCATTTACGTGTTCCAGAAACGTACCAGCCCCTACCCTTCCATGATCACCTTCGACGGCTCCAGCCGTGAAGTGTGCCTGCAGCGGCGCATCCGCACCAATACGCCCTTACAGGCGCTGGTAACGCTCAATGATCCGGTTTATGTAGAAACAGCCAGGGCACTGGCGCAAAACATGCAACGCAACGGCCGCAACGATGCCGCAGCGTGTATCCGTTGGGGTTATCATGCTGCCATGAGCAAGTCTTTACCGGATAACAAACTGGCCATACTGCAACGGCTATACGGTCAAGCGTTACAGCAGTATAAAAAATCGCCCGACGACGCGAAGAAGTTGTTGCAATGCAAAGAAACACCGCCACAGATGGCTGAGCTGGCGGCGCTTACGGTGGTGGCGAATGCGATTATGAACCTGGATGAATTTCTGACCATTTAGTTATTTGGAAATTTGGTTATTTATTCATTTTTCCAATGATGAAAGAGCCGATTGAAAATGGAAAGAGTTGTTCGGTTAGTTTCACAATAAACAAATAACAAAATAGCAAAATAACAAAATGGCGAAGCACGATAAACTACTCAGGGAAGCCAATGAAGAAACATTGCGCTATATCACGCGCCGGCATTTTCTGCTGGACTGTGTAACGGGTTTGGGCGCCGCTGCGCTGGGCTCATTGCTGACAGGTTGCGGCAGTTCCGTTAAACCGGTTGATTTCAGCGCCGATCCGATGGCGCCGCGGGCGCCTCATTTCCCTGGCCGGGCTAAAAGCGTGATATACCTTCATATGGCCGGCGCCCCATCGCAGCTGGAGTTATTTGATTATAAACCGGAGTTGCAGAAACTGCATAACCAGCTTTGTCCGCCTTCCTTGCTGGAAGGGAAAAAATTTGCTTTCATCCGCGGCGTTCCCAAAATGCTGGGGCCGCAAGCCATCTTCTCACAACATGGCGAATCACGGGCATGGGTATCCGATCATCTGCCCCATTTCGCTACTATGGCCGATGAAGTGAGTTTCCTCAAAGCGGTGCAGACAGACCAGTTCAATCACGGTCCGGCGCAGCTGCTGATGCAGACCGGCAATGCCCGTCTCGGCAGACCCAGCATCGGTTCCTGGGTGACTTACGGTCTGGGTACGGAAAACAGCAACCTGCCCGGGTTTGTGGTACTGACTTCCGGCGGCAAAACACCCGATGCCGGTAAAAGCGTGTGGGGCAGCGGTTTTCTGCCTTCCGTATACCAGGGCGTACAATGCCGTACCAAAGGTGATCCGGTGCTGTTTCTTACCGATCCTGACGGTATGAACCGCGACCTGCGCAAACAATCCATCGAAGCCATCAATGATATCAACCGGCAGGAATATGAAAATTTCGGCGATCCGGAAACAGTGGCCCGTATTGCCCAATACGAGCTGGCTTACAAAATGCAGATCTCTGTGCCCGATGTGATGGACATCAGCAAAGAACCCGCGTATATTCATGAGTTATACGGCACCCAGCCTGGTAAAGAATCTTTTGCCAACAACTGTTTGCTGGCGCGTAAACTGGTAGAGAAAGGCGTACGTTTTGTGCAGTTGTACGACTGGGGCTGGGATAGTCACGGTACCGACGAAAACCTGGCGATCGACTATGGCTTCCGCAATAAATGCCGCGAGATAGACCGTCCGGTAGCCGCGCTGCTGAAGGACCTGAAACAACGGGGACTGCTGGACGAAACGCTGGTGATCTGGGGCGGTGAATTTGGCCGCACGCCCATGCAGGAAAACCGGGATGGCAAAGACATGCCTTACCTGGGCCGCGACCATCACGTAGAAGCTTTTACCATGTGGATGGCCGGCGCCGGCATCAAAAAAGGTTTCTCCTGGGGAGAAACAGACGAAATAGGTTACGCTGCCGTTAAAGGTAAAGTAGCGATCAACGATATACACGCCACTATCTTACAGCAGCTGGGATTTGACCATGAGAAACTGATATACCAGTTCCAGGGCCGGCCCTTCCGGCTGACAGACGTAGGCGGACATGTGATCACGCCGATCCTGGCTTAATTTTTTAACATCCACTATGTACAGCAGAAGAAACTTCCTACGACAGTCCGCCCTGGCGAGCGGGGTACTGGCCCTTGCCACTCTTCCTTCCTTTGCCGCCCGTCCCGCCGATGGTTACCGGCTTACCGTAATGGCTACCAACTGGGGTTATCCCGGTAGTATCGGTGATTTTTGCCGCGAAGCCAAACAGGCGGGCTACGATGGCATAGAGTTGTGGTGGCCGCAGGACAAAGCCGCACAGCAGGCGCTGTTTGCCGCCCTCGACCAACACAAATTACAAGTGGGTTATCTCGCCGGAGGACACGACAGCGACTATACGAAACACGCCACGCAGTTTGAAAACATGCTTAACGCCGCCACCACTACCGGTCCGCGGCCATTATACATCAATACACAGTCTGGCAAAGACTATTTTACTTTCGATCAAAATGCTGCGCTGATTGATATCAGCACCCGTATTACCCAACGGAACGGCGTTCCTATTTACCATGAAACACACCGTTCCCGGATGTTGTTTGCGGCCCACATCGCCCGGCAGTTCATCGAAAAGAAGCCCGAGCTGCGCCTCACACTGGATATCTCCCACTGGTGCAACGTACATGAATCCCTGTTGGAAGACCAGGCCGAAACGGTAAACAAAGCCCTGGAGCGGGTAGGTCATATCCATGCCCGTATAGGACATCCGGAGGGGCCGCAGGTGAATGATCCCCGGGCGCCGGAATGGGCCAATGCCGTTAAAGCGCATTTCAGCTGGTGGGACCAGGTAGTTCGCCGTCACCAGGCTGCCGGCAAACCACTCACTATGCTCACTGAATTCGGTCCTGCCGACTATATGCCCACCCTGCCCTATACCCGGCAACCATTGGGTAATCAGTGGGATATCAACGTATATATGATGCATCAACTCAAACAGCGCTACGGGAAATAATGAAGATATTAGCCGCCTCCGGAAACTGGAACCTGTTTATTGGCAGGATACATCCTTTAATTGTACACCTGCCGATAGGCATCCTGATCATTGCCTTTGTGCTGGCGCTGCTGTCGCGCAGCAGCAAGCGGAGCGGCCTTCGGGCAGCGCTGCCGTTGCTGTTGCTGGCCGCCGCCCTTTCTGCCATCGCCAGCTGCGCCGCCGGCTACCTCCTATCGCTCGATGGCGGATACGACGAGCAGCTGCTCAACACGCACCTGTGGCTCGGTATAGGCGTAGCCGTTAGTAGCACCCTGTTATACCTGCTGACGGTTCTTAACAAACTGCCCCGGTTGCAGCTGCCGCTTTTTGTGGTGCTGCTCTTGCTGGTATCCGCTGCTGGGCATTACGGAGGCTCCCTCACGCATGGCGACGACTACCTGACACAAGCCATGCCTCCGGCATTGCAGGCATTCGCCGGTCAACAAAAAGCGGCTGATAACGCACCAGCCTATACGAATATCGCGGATGCACGGTTATACGAAGACCTGATAGCGCCGGTACTTTCCAGCCGCTGTTACGGTTGTCATAATGCACAGAAACTGAAAGGCGGTCTGCGCCTGGAAAGCGTAGCCCTGATCCGTAAAGGCGGCGAACATGGGCCGGTGATGAAAGATAGTCTGCCGGAAGAAAGCGAGTTATTTAAAAGACTGGTATTACCCGACAATGACGAACACCGCATGCCGCCCAAAGGCAAGCCACAGCTGTCTCCCCGGGAAGTGGAACTCCTTTACTGGTGGATAGCGCAGGGAGCGCCCACCGGCAAAACCGTGAAAGAGCTGAAACCCAATACCCGCATCCAGCTGGTGCTGGAGGCCATGACACCGGGCAAAGCACTGGATCACAACGAATTTGTACCGGAAGCTACTTCCTCATCTCCCGATAAAAAAGCCATAGCAGCACTGGCAACAAAAGGTGTGAAAGTATTGCCGGTAGCGGCCAGCAGTCCATATGTATCTGTTAGTTGCGTGAATGCGCCCGGCTTCAGCGATGCTGATATGGCGCTCTTGCACCCGCTCCGGGCTCAACTGATATGGCTCGATCTCTCCGGTACCCGTATTACCGATGCCGCCCTTCCTGGTATCGCTCAACTGAGCGCCCTTACCAGGCTGGAGCTGAAACACACCGGTATTAAAGGCGCCGCAGGCACATCACTGGCAGCCTGCCAGGAGCTACGTTACCTGAACATGAGCGGCACCGCCTGTAGCAGCGCCTTCCTGGCCGGTCTGGGGAAAAACAAAAAACTACGGCAGCTGTATCTGTACCAGGCTAACACCGACGCTCCTACGCTGCGGCAACTGCAACAACAACTGCCCAAACTGGCCATTGATACCGGCGGTTATCAGTTGGAAAAACTCGCCTCCGATACTATCATTTATAAGAAGAAAGTGGTTTAAAACCACTTACCTTTATCCGGGTACTGCCGGATGTCGGTCATATTGTTGACGATCACCGCTATCAGCAACAGTATGGCCACACCGGAGGCCACCGGTGATAATACATACCAGTACCCCAGTTTCCGGATGGCCGGTGAACCGGCAATCGCCAGCAGTGCCGTAGCGCCTCCCGGCGGATGTACCGTTTTTGTTACCTGCATCACCACCAGCGACGCCGCCACAGCCAGCGCACAGGCCAGCCATTCCAGCTCCGGAGAAGGTACCAGGTAGCGGACAGTCACCCCTACGACTGCACTGAGTAAATGTCCGCCTATCAGGTTGCGCGGCTGCGCCAGCGGGCTTTGGGTATGTCCGTATATTAATACTGCTGAAGCACCGAAAGAACCGATCAGGAACAGGTTATCCTTTACAGGCAGGTAAAAATGACTCAACAGGCCAATACTGGCGATGCCGGCGAAGGCGCCGATAAAGGACCAGTAGATGTTCTGTTTGTCGATAAGCGTTTCCCGGTACATCACATACCGTGCTACCCGTATGCCACGGTGTAACTTCATGAACCTGATTTTCTGATGGTGTGCGGCTTTTCTTTCTTTTACTGTCGACATGTTGTAAGGCGTTGCCAGGGGACAAACAATTGATTGAGGGAGCAAAGATAATATGCTTTTTGAAAAAAAATTTTATCTGCGCAAAAAGACTGCGCACATGGTCTTGCATCTTTGTACTGTCGAAACGGTCAAGTAAAAGTTACTTCACATCATTTGGGATTTACTTTCACCATTATCGTTTCAACAGAAACAGTCGTCTAAATGGCAAGACACCGGCATAGGAGCTTCGGAATTACCTTGATGGTCAACCGGGGCTTACTCACCTCAAGGGAGCCGGGAATGCTGGTTCGAACCCAGCCTGTTTTTCAATCCAGGTCAATTGTCGTTTACTACTACTTCTCTATTCAAGAAACAACGGCAACATTATCTGATTTTTAAATTTTATCAGGATGAACAACATTTTACAGGTAGCCTTACGTCAGCAGGCCATTTACATTCCTTCCGCCGCGGCGGATAAGGCCACTGCCAACATGAATGCCGATACGGCCGTACTGGTAGCCAATATGGCTAAACTGGGCTTTGGGGTAGCAGAACCGTTGTTACGCGCCCTTCAAGGTACCGATGCTACCTACCAGGCGCAGATACTGGACCAGCTCCGCGAAGTAATGGGCGTAAAGCTGAACTGGGCGCCGCTGGTAAAAAACTGGCGGGTACCAACCGGAGAAACGGTTACCGACCATCTCGTTACTTATTTCACCAATTTACTGGGTCTTACCGGCGGTACCAGAATGGCCTGCGGCCACCTGATACCTCCGCATACTTTTCCACTGGAACGTTACAACGGCTGCCCTTTCTGTGGTATGCCGCTGGAAACCGCTGCCATAGAGAAATACGGGCAGAATAAAAAACTGCGTGTATTGGAACTGTGGACCATGGATAACGCTGTACAATATCTGGAAAACCTGCTGGGTTCCAAAACTGCGCTGGATGCAACCCAACAGGATAGCTTACAGTGTTTGCTGGCCGAGCTGCCTTTACCAGACGTAAAAATTGCGATGCGGGAAACTACTATCGCTGTGATCGACGCTTTGGTAAAACAGGGACAACCGGAAAAAGCGCAGGCTTTATTTACCACGGCAACGGATATACTCCGCTACCTGTGGTATAAACATACCGGTTTCCTGCAGCTGGTAGCACCTAAAACTATTATCAAACGGCAGCTGCGTAACTGTACTGATCTGCGTATGGTGACGCACTATAAAAAGGCCCATAAACAGATCCCTAAAACCTCCCAGGCAGCGGCCCTGAAGCTGAAATACGGCCGTAAAGACGCGTTGACCGTTGCACAATGGATCAACGGGCTGTCTATGGACGCCGCGCATATCTGCGCCGATATGCATCCTAAAAGACAGATGTGGGTACGGTTCATCCGCGCCCTGCGTTTGCCGGAGTATAGCAAGCGCGCAGGATTTGAGCAGTTGCAGACCATCCTGGATAAATTTTACCGGGAAGATTATAACGTATGGCAGGGCCGTCTGGACCAGTTCAGACTCCGTCATGATGCTGCGAGCACCTTTTACCTGTTGCAGCAGCGTCCGGGATTATTTGCCCGTTCCCTGTTTGCCAACATGCTGTGGTTTGGTCCGGAAGTAACCCTGGAAGCCTTTGCCAAAGTAGCGGATAAAGTGCCTGCACGGCTCCTGTTCACTTTGCAGATGTATGCCGGTTATTATTTTGACCATGATGCCGTACGGACGGTGAGACCGCTGGGAGGTACTGCCAAACAGCTGTCTGCCAACAAACTGTTGTGGTTGTACAAAGACCAGGAACTGGAAATGATGCAGCAGGCCGTTACCGATTTGTGTCTGGAAGCTACCCGTAAACGTTTTGCTGCAACGGCCACCGATTTGCAAACCATGTACATCGATCCGGCATTGTATCAGATACCGCTGTCCATCGGCGACCGAAGCGAGCAGATACAGGACCTGCCTGCAGCCCTGATGGGGACCCGTTTTGAGCTGCAGGGGAATAACATACGCCTGTTTATGCAATGGGGTAAAGGGTTACCGGCCCAGCACCTGGATATGGACCTGAGCTGTCATATCAGCTATACCGGTCGTACCGACTACTGTTCCTTCAGCCGGTTGCAGACTACCGGATGCCTGCATAGCGGGGATATCCGAAGCATTCCTAACAACGTGGGAACAGCAGAATACATTGAGCTGGACGTAGATGCGCTCGCGCATGCCGGCGCCCGGTATGTAACCTTCACCTGTAACGCTTTCTCCTTCGGAAGCCTGGTACCGGAAATGGTCGTGGGTTGGATGGATAGCCGTTATAAAATGGACATCTCAGAAAAAACCGGCGTCGCATATGACCCGTCCTGTGTGCAACACCAGGTACGTATCACCCGGGGCCTGGCCAAAGGCCTGGTTTTCGGTGTACTGGACGTAGCCGCCCGTAACATTATCTGGTTGGAATTGCCTTATGAAGGACAGACCATTCAGCAGTTAAACAACAACAACGTTGCCGGGCTGTTGAAAAAGCTGGACCATAAACTGAGCATAGGGCAACTGTTGCAGATAAAAGCCGAAGCCCAGCAGCTGCAACTGGTGGATACCGCCGAAGCAGACGAAGTGTATACCGCCCAATGGGCGAGAGATACCGCCGCCGTGACACAATTATTTATTGATTGATACCCCCCGCCCGGTAACCGTTGGTTACCGGGTTTTATTTTTTGGGGTGGATTGACCCACAATCGTTTACAAAAAATATCGTTATTTTGGGAAGACATTCTCATGATAAAAAAACTGTTACTCCCCATATTGCTCTGTTGTGGTATTAAAGTGGTGGCCCGTCAGGTTCCGCCGGCCGATAACAGTATCGACACCACAGCCCCGAAAGGGCTGTACCAGCGTATTCTCCATTATCTGGCACATACCAACGATGAAAAGAAACACAAAAAAGTAGATCTCAGTTTCATCGGCGGCCCCGTATATACACCCGAAACCAGCGCGGGTATTGCTGTTATGCTGGCCGCACAATATCGCACCGATCGTTCGGACAGCCTGTTGCCGGTATCTAACGTGGCTATCTTCGGCTCCGTGGCCCTCACCGGGTTTTATGGCATTGGTCTCAATAGCACCACTATTTTTCCGAAAGATCGTTTTCGTTTATCGCTCAAAGCGTCTTTCAGCTCGCGCCCTGATAAATACTGGGGCATTGGTTATCTGTCGGGGGCCGACAAGGATAACTATACCGACTATCTGTTGCTCACAGAAAAACTGCAGGCCGATTTTGCCGTTAACCTGAGCAACCGTTTCTATGCTGGCGTGAGCACCCATGTACAAAATGCACAGGCCAGGGATATTGACACTACTGGCGGGAAACCGCTGATGCAACCGGACAATGTATTTGGGATGGGTATCGGTCCGTTTGTGGTGTATGATACCCGCGACTTTATTCCCAATCCGGCGCGTGGATTGTATGCACGGATCGGTTACCGCTTCTACCCTTCTTTCCTGGGCAATAACGCCGTTTTTTCCAAACTGGAACTGCAGCTCGACTGGTACAAGCGTGTATGGCAGGGCGGTATCCTGGCGATGGATTTTTATGCCGAAGAACACAGCGGCGATGTCCCCTGGAATCTGCTGGCACAAGCCGGCGGCTCCAATCGTATGCGGGGATATTACGAAGGCCGTTACCGTGACCGCAATTATCTCTCGGGGCAGGTAGAAATACGGCAGCGTGTTTACCGGCGCAGCGGCGCCGTGGTATGGGTTGGCGGCGGCAATGTATTTCACCAGTTCAATGAGCTGGCCTTCCGGCAAACGCTTATCAGCTATGGTATCGGTTATCGATGGGAATTCAAGAACCGCGTTAATATCCGGCTGGATTATGGCCGCGGCCAGGACCAGTCAGGGTTTTACTTTGGTATCAACGAAGTTTTCTGATGCTATCAGATACGTATACACGTTTTTATTATTCCAATTATTTCACCTTCTTTTAACATTAAAATCTTTCCTTTGCATTTTTAATATTCACAACGAGGGATAGATGAAATTTAACTTTAGACTGCTGGCGACCTATACCGCCCTGCTTCTGATCGTTGCCTGTGCCAAGGATGATATCCGGAAATCCGGTCCCGGCACACCCGGCAAACCAGACACCATTACTGTAACGCCACCCACTACTAACCCAGACCCAGGCACTGTTCCCGGCGATAACGGCCATCTGCTGCTTGGCAATCCTACCGAAGCACAATCCAACCTGGTATTCATTGAGAACTTCCTGATGAACCAGACCTACTTTATGGAAGCCTACAGCAAAAATGCCGGTATCCCGGTATGGGTAAGCTGGCACCTGCAAACAGAAGACTGTCCGGGTACTGTGGACCGTAGCAACGATTTCAGACCCGATCCCAGCCTGCCACAAGGCTGGTACCAGGTGAGCGCCAGCAGCTATAACGGCAGCGTGAGCGGCTTCGACAGAGGACACAACTGCCCCTCCGGTGACCGTACTGCCACTAAAGAAGCCAATAGCAGCACTTTCCTGATGACCAACATGATTCCCCAGGCAGCGGCGCTGAACCAGGTACCCTGGGCCAATATGGAAGATTTTATCCGCCAGCAAGTGAAAAATGGCAACGAAGCCTTCATCGTAATGGGCGCCTATGGCAAAGGCGGCCGGGGTAAAGGACAAACTGAATTCATCGAAACGCTGGACCAGAAGAACATTACGGTGCCAAAACAAGTATGGAAAGTAGTAGTTATTATCCCTAAAGGCGTAAACGACCTTGCCCGCGTAGATGCCAATGCTACTGTGATCGCAGTAGATATGCCGAATGACAACGATCTGTATAGCGGCACCGGTAAAACAACCGCCTGGAAAGATTATCTCTGTACCGTAGAAACATTGGAAACTAAAGCCAATGCTGCCGGTGTTCCCCTGAACCTGTTCAAAAATATTCCGGAAGGTATCAGAACACAGCTCAAGAAAAAACTGTATCACTAATTTAGTGCGCCATACTTTCTAAAAAGAGGTTGCCCATCATCCCGGGCAGCCTCTTTTTTTGCTTCGAGGCCTGCCAACGCTAAAATATTTAACTCAACGTCTCCATTCCTAATAAACCATCGGGGCATAAAAAAACCGTCTCCTGCATGAAGAGACGGTTTTTTCATGTATGTAATTACCTGCAATTAGTTCCATGTAAACTGCACATCATCGATGGCAGAAGACGGTCTGTTACCGGTGCCGGTAGTGGCGCCCAGCGAAATGATACGGATATAAACCTTATCGCTGATGTTATCCAGTCCGTTGCCGAAGTCAACGCTGATATTGTTGCTCACCGCAGTTTTGTTACCGGTAGTCATGATACCGGTTGCAGTACCTGGTTTGAAGCTGGTTGGATTGTCACCGGTGGCGTATTCCACAGCCCAGGTAGTGGTACGGGTGCTGGTAATATCCAGGGATTGTAACTTGAAGTTCATCTTCAGGTTTTTCTTACCGGTGGTGTTTTTGATTTCAAACACAAAAGACACGCCGGACTCCATGCTACCTGTCTGACGTACACCGATAGCGCGGTTAGTGGCGTTATTCTGGGTATTCTCGTCCATGGTAAAGTCGGTACCGGAAGCAAAGTTTTTAAAACCGAGACCTACATCTGCCCATTTTACCCGTGTTTTCTTGTAAGAGGTATCATTACCCAGGGAGCTGGCGGTAGCGCCGGAGCGCACCGTTACACCCATTGGCAGCAAGGTGTCGATACCGTCGAAGTTGAACAGCAACGGAGATGTTTTCAGTTCGATGTTGGTAGACGGAGGCGCTACTACCGCATTACGGTCGCCCGTCATTTTAGCCACATCGTTCACATCGCGGATCACCAGTTGGTTATCGCTGTTGAAGATGGTGTAAATACCGGTGAGCTCACCATTGCCTTTCGGTACTTTGGTTCCCGCGAAGTTCGCATAGCTGCTGGTACGGATCACCAGACCACCTATGGTGGTATCCTGGATACCGATACTTACATAAGCCTGGCCTTTGGTAGGATCTCCAAAAGTTTTGCTGGTATCAGCAATCACCACCTGTGCTTTTTTGATTTTCACCAGCATGTTCTGGTATTTGCCGTTCAGCTGGTCCAGGGCCAGTTCTACGGGTGTTACCACGTTGTTGGCGCTGCCGCCAACCAGGAAAGAATCGATCAGGGCCTGTGGTACACGTACCGGTTGTTTGGAGTCGTTTACACCGTAACCCAGTTCCAGCAGTCCTCCGTAGGCACCCAGGGTAAGACCTTTGGCTTTGATGAATACTTTACGGCCGATCGGATATTTAGCATTGATATTGGATGCATCCAGCTGGATGTTGATACCGGCGGTCTTATCCTGGATCACGATCTGTTTAAACAGGTTACCGGATCTGTCATCACCAATCACCACACCAGCCAATACCATATCATTGGTAATCAGCACCGGATCACCTTTGTACAGTGCCTGTAATTCAGCGATGGTAGCGGTAACAGCCAGATCAGGATCTCCGTTTTTATAAGGCGGTTCGTCGAAAGTCTTTTTACAACCGGCAACAACCAGGGCCAGCATCAACAATGCCCCGGAAAATTGTACGAATTGTTTATACAGTTTGTTCATTTGATATCTGTTTAATGATTTTAATAACTTTTTCTTTTCGGCATTACATGCGCAGGGCCAGGCTCACAAAGTAATTCAGGCCGTAAGCGTAGTAATATTTCGCAGGGAATTTGTTCACGTTTTTATCAGCATAGTCGAAACGCAGCTGCTCAAAACCACCGGTAATCATTTTTTTGTTGTTCAACAGGTTGTTGACACCAGCTGTAAACACCAGGGTAGACCTGATTTTACCGGTTTTCACGCGGAATGTTTTACCACCGAAAATGTCTACCGTAGTTTGACCCGGAAGCTGCTCCTGCGCCAGGATGCTTTTCCACAGATCGGAGCCTGGTTCTACGCCATCGGTAGCACGTTCTGTACGTCTGATAGGGTTCATCGCCACCCACATCTGATCGAAGTAGTTGACGTTCACATTCAGGAACCAGTATTTTTTAGCCTGGTAGTTCAATCCCACGGTGTAGGCCTCCTGCGGGGTTTGACCGATACGGAAGTTTTTGGCGTACACGGTTTCGTTGGCCAGTACGGCAGCGCTGTTATCAACGGTTACTACAGCATTCTGACGGGTGTTGTAGTAATAACGGCCGATGTTGGCGGCGGCTTTTACGCTCAGTCCTTTATAGATAGGGGCTTCCAGACCGATTTCCACGCCATAGTGTTCTTTACCGATATTGGTAAGGGCGTAGTTCACGAAGTTCTGATAGCTGTCATCATAATAGCTCAGTACGTCCATACCATCTTTGAAGTTGGTATAGTAACCATTGAGGCGGAATTTCAGTTTCTCCCAGTTCAGTACATAACCGGCTTCCACGTCAATCACCTGTTCAGAACGCACATCATTCTGGGCAGTGTTGCGGATACGGGGAGAAGTGAATACGCTCTCTACGAAAGGTGCGCGGGTGGAATACGAAGCGTTGGCGAACAGGTAGTTACGGCCATCGATTTTGTAGGTAATACCACCTTTAGCAGCATAGTTGATAAAGGTGTATACGGTGGATTTGCCCAGGGAATTTTCCGGATACAGGCCATTTCTTACGTTACCGGTTCTCCACATAGAAGTGGAAGAATAGGCGCCGGCCAGGAAAAAGTCGATGTGATCAAATTTGAAAACGGTCTGCATAAACGCTTTGGCTTCATTGATGCTCAGCGTATAGTCGTAACCGAATTTGTCGCCTTTTTGCAGGATACGGTTGGGGTTATCCAGGTCGTTCTGGTTAACGGTACCGTTGCCCGGGAAATCCCGTTCCGCAAACTGGTTCAGGTTTACGTAGTAATCGCCTCCCAGCAGATCGTTCACTTTTTTGAAGTTGTGGTCTTTCTGCACATTGTAGGAGATACCGGCAGTAAACTCGATATTCTTATCCAGGAAGGTGTTGTAAACGGAGTTGAAGTTTCCTTTCTGCGTGGCCGTGATCCTGTCTTCCAGGATATAACGGGAACGCAGCTGGCCGTCTTTTCCGAAGCTGTGGCGGTTTACATCGTACAGGTTGTCCCAGTTGATCTGACGCGCGTTGACGTCGTGTGTAAAGATGTCGGTGAGCTGTTGACGGGTAGCGTCGTCCGTTGCGTAGCTGGGGAGGTTACGGTAGTAGTCCGGGCGCGGGTCTGGAGCGTTGTACCAGTCCAGCGCAGTACGGGTACGGTCACCGAAGGAATAGGAGCCTGTTGTTTTCAGGCTGCTTTTGTTATTGATAGTCCATTCGTGGTTGAGGATAAAGTAAGGCTGGAAGTTGCTGGTGTAGTTAGCACTCCTTTTTTTGCCCTGCTGATAACCCCAGGAAGGATTATAGAAGTTGGTCCCTGCCAGGTCATACATCTCCTGTGTGGCAGCTGATTGTCCGCCATAAACCGTGGGTGTACCGAAGGTAGTGAAGGACAGCAGGTGATGTTTGTTGATTTTTTTGTCGATAGAGGCAAAGTAGGAAGCACCGTTATAGAAGGTACCATCTACATATCCTTCGCCTGCATAGCGGAAAGACCCGGCTACGGAAAACGCCCATCCGTTGGACATCAGGCCGGTTGACCAGCTGGCCATCACGCGGTTGTTGTAGTTACGGTTGGATTGTGCATAGCCTACGCTCAGTTCTTTGCTTTGTTTGGATGCGCGGGTGTCGATGTAGTTAGCACCGCCAATATCGCCATAGGCGAAGTCTATCGGGCGAAGACCGTTGCTGGTGATGCGGCTGCGCATCACGTCGTTGAGGCCACCCCACAAGCTCCAGGCCGTATAGCCGTTGGTGAGGTTTTTCACCGGCGCTCCGTTGATATAGGTATCAAAATACGAAGCGTCGTATCCGCGCAGTTTAAAGCGGGCGGCGTTGAAGTTAAAGACACCGGAATAATAAGGATCACGGCCGCCGTAGAGGATAGAAGAGATGCTCTGTCCGGATGAACCGGCAGTGTTGTCCGCATCATTTTCGTCCAATACAATCACGGGGATGTTGCTCCTGATATCTTCCTTCAGCTCTTGTGCTGCGATACTGTCTTTTTTCACCTGGGAAAAAGCACCGGGAGCAGCAAGCAGCAGGCTGATTCCGGCAAACAGTCTTTTGGAAAAAAACCTGGCAGATCTATTCATGCATTGAAGTTTGGTCAGATTTGTTGGTCATTCGGTATTATCACTGCAGGTTACAAACAGCATCGTGTTATACAGGGATAATTCTATTTTAGTTCGCGTTTTAAATTGCGCGGCAAATATAGGCATTTCACGCAAAGGGGCAAAGAAAGCAAAGCAATAAAGAAATGTTATTGATTCATTAACACAAGATAAAAACATACTGCGTCTTTTTGCTCTCTTTGCCCCTTTGCGTGAAAAACCTATATTTGCCCGCCAATAACACCGTAGACATGATCAGAAGAGGACTATTATGGTTATCCCTCTGCTTCGCCGCCACCTGTACCTATGCGCAAAGCAAGCAGTATAAAGTAATCAACATCGGCTTTTACAACCTGGAAAATTTTTACGACACCACCCATCAGGCCGGGGTCAATGATTATGAATTTCTCCCGCAGGGCCAGAAACGTTATACCGGTGAAGTTTATCTTGATAAAGTAAAAAATCTCGCCGGCGTCATTAAGGAAATAGGCACCGATATATCCCCGGAAGGCCTTACCATCCTGGGTGTAGCGGAGATTGAAACCAGGGGTGTACTCGAAGATCTGACACAGCACCCGTTATTGAAAGAAAGAGGTTATGATATTATACACTACAACTCACCTGATGCACGCGGTGTAGATGTAGGCCTGCTATATAATCCACGGCATTTCACCGTAGAACACAGCGCGGCTTTACCCGTGGAGCTGCCTGCCGATGCTTCGGGCAGCCGGCATAAAACCAGGGATGTATTGTGGGTGAAAGGTAACCTCGACGGGCAAACGCTGCATGTACTGGTGAACCACTGGCCATCCCGGCTGGGCGGGGAAGCGGCGTCGGCTCACCTGCGGGCGATTGCGGCCAATGTATGCCGTCATCTGATTGATTCGCTGTATGAGCAGGACCCTGCCGCCAATGTTGTGGTGATGGGCGATCTGAACGATAATCCGACCAACGAAAGCGTCACGAAAGTGCTGAAAGCGGGTGGCAACCCCGAAAAACTGAAGAAGGGTGAACTGTTTAATCCCTGGGTGTCCTACTATAACAAAGGTATTGGCACCCTCGCCTACCAGGATGCCTGGGCTTTGTTCGATCAGATCATCATCTCCCAAAACCTGTTATCTAAAAAAGAAGGACAGTTCCGTTTTTATAAAGCCAATATCTTCAAAAGAGAAGATATGATCCAGACGACCGGCCGTTATAAGGGGTATCCTAAACGGACCTACGATTTTGACAACTATGCGGGCGGGTTCTCCGACCACTTCCCGACTTATATTTCGCTGATTAAAGCGATTGAATAACGACATTGCTACAGCAGGCCGGGTCAGGTGCCCGGCTTGTTCTCCATTTGTTTAATGATATTGTTGACCTCCGCTTCTGTAGCCCGCAATTTCTGCTGGCAGAATTCAATCAGTATGGAAGCTCTTTTTACCTTCTCAGCCAGGACATCCACCGAAACGGTTTCGTTCTCTATTTCTTCCGCGATCTGTTGCAGTTCGGTGTAGGCTGCTTCATATGTCAGTTCCTGATTCATCATGTGGTGTTTTAGCGGTAACGGTGGCTTCCAGGGAAGCGTCATGCAGCCGTATGGTAATAGGGCTACCGGTTTCCACGGGAAGGGCGCTGTTAATAATTTTATCGCCTGCGTATACAATGGCAAAGCCGCGTTTCAGTATGTTGACAGGGCTCATGAGTTTAAATAAAGTGTCGTAGTGTGCCAGTTGTCCGCGCCGGTTCTGCATAAACAGCCGGTTAAAGGAGCGGATATTGGCCGTGATATTCTGTAAATCGTTCTGTTTACCGGCTATCACCACCCTGGGCCGGGCCAGTATGGCGCCGGTGAGCGTGAGCAGTTCCCGTTGGTGATGCTGTAATACCGACCGGGAACCATGCGACACCACATTGTGATAATCGCGCAGCATTTCCCCCTGCCGGTGCAGGATGGTGCGGGTTTCATTGATCACCACCGAATTCAGTTGCGACAATGCCTGATAATGACCGGAAAATAACTGCTGTGCTTTGATGAGGATGTTTTGTTGCAGTCCCGATACGGCATCTTCAAAGGCCTTGTTATGGGCAATAATCAGCTCCGCCGCCTTGGTAGGCGTTTTCACGGGACTATGTGCCATCATGTCGGTGATGGTTTCATTTTTCTGGTGACCGATACCGGTGATAACAGGAATGGGAAATTTGGCTACCGCTCTTCCCAGCAGAAAGGTATCAAACAGGAGGAAATCCGTTTGCGCGCCGCCACCGCGGATAATTACCACCGCATCGTAGGGTATGCCGCTGTTGTACACATCTATCAGCCGCTGTTGTACCAGTTCCGCTTTGGATTCGCCCTGTACCACGGTAAAATAGGTATCTACCTGGAACGTATAGCCGAAACGGTTAGTTTCCAGCGTATGCCGGAAATCCTGGAAACCCGCCGAGTTCCCGGAGGTAATGATCGCCAGTTTTTGAATGACGGCGCGGAAGGCCAACTGGTTGTTGCGGGTAATGTACCGGTCGCCCACTTTGCGGATATAGTCGGAACACTCAACCAGCAGCCGTTGTAAGGTCTGTTGTTTCTGTTGTTCCAGTACGCCGATGGTGAAGTTGGTATCGATATCCAGCAGGGTAATTTGCAGGCCGTGCACCTGGTGGTAGTTGACGCTCACTTTCACCAGTACATGAATATCATTTTTAAACTGCTGGCCGGTCACATATTCAAATTCGCGGATACGGATACCGCCGTTGCCCCAGGCTACGGCAGCGACTTTTGCCACGATAGCGTTGGAGTGGGTGTCTTTCTCCACCAGATCAAAATAGTGATACCCTTTCTGGGCATAGAAAGCGTGATTGGTCACATCAGCCACTACCCAATAGCTTTGTTCTCCGAATACGTTGGAGATAGCCTGCTGGATCTTGCCGGTGAGCGCAGAAAGTTTTATGGTTTCGGATGCCGTCATGGATGACTGTAAAGATAAGGAAAAGCGCTGGCATACCGCGTATCTTTACCGTAGCGCCGGTTGCAGGATGCGCTGAATGGTCGCGCTTTTCAGCTCTTTCCCGATAAATACCAGCGTAGATACCGGCGGTGTATCCTCCCAGTTACCCGCAGGCACGATGCTGAGGTAGTTACCCGTAGATTGTACCAGGTATTTCTCCGGATCATCCTTTACCGCTACATACCCTTTGATGCGGTATAACTGGTCCGTATATACGTTAAAATGCATTTCCAGCACAAACACCAGCATTTGCAGGTCAAACGGCCGGGGTGATTCAAACAATACGGTATTGATTTTATGCGGTGTTTTTACTGCAGGATCTGCCGCCACAGCGGGCATACGGCGTTCGGATGGTCGCACGTCGCCTATGGGTACCTGTCCATCTGCCGTAGCGGTGATATAGGCGAATGGATTAATATTTTCCAGCAATTGTTGCAATCGCACCTGTTCGGGTACCGGCAGGTCCGTTGTTTTGTTAAGGATAATTACATCGGCACAGGAAACCTGCTTACCGACTTCCGTCACCTGTTCCAGGCGGGTTTCCACGTTTTCCGCATCTACCACACAGATGGTGGAAACCAGCTGATAACGTGCTTTCACATCCGGAATACTGAACATACCGATGATGTTACCCGCATCCGCAATGCCGGTGGTTTCAATGAAAAGCTGGTCTGGCAGCTCTTTCAGCCGTAGTATGTTGCCCAATACTTCCAGCAGTTCATTGTCCAGCGAGCAACAGATGCAGCCATTGGTCAGTTCATATACGTTCTCTATCTGCGCCGTCACCAGCGAAGCGTCGATATTCACTTTGCCGAATTCATTTTCTATAACGATGTTGCGATACGCCTGGCTTTGTTGCAGCAAACTATTGAGCAGCGTGGTTTTGCCTGCCCCCAGGAAACCGGTGAGCAGGTATACGGGAATGGGTTTATTTTTTTGCATGTTTATCACGATAAAATTTCAGGAACCAGATACCGGCAGCTATCAGCGGAAGACTCAACAGTTGACCCATATTGAGCAGGTACCCGTTTTCAAACACCTCCTGGTTTTCTTTCACGAATTCAATGATAAAACGTGCACTGAATACCAATACCAGGAAAAGGCCGAAAAGATAACCCGGGTGTTCCATTCCTTTGTTTTTTTTATATAGGAAGATGATAATGCCGAAGATAAGGAGGTAGCAGATCGTTTCATAGAGCTGCGCCGGATGACGGGGAAGATTATCATGTTTTGTAAACACTACTGCCCACGGCAGCTGTGAAGGCCGGCCAACGATCTCCGAATTAAAAAAGTTGCCGATCCTTACCCAGGCGCCTGCCAGCGGCACCACTATCGCCAACCTGTCCAGCAGCCATAACAGGGGTACCTGGTAGCGGCGGGCAAACAAGGCCACTGCCGTGAGTATACCGATAGCCCCGCCGTGACTGGCGAGTCCCTGGTAACCCGTCCACGAAAAATGCCCGTTCTCCCAACGGAAAGGCAATACTATCTCCGACAGGTGATGCCGGAAATAGCTCCACTCATAAAACAGGCAATGTCCCAATCTTGCACCGACGATGGTGCCCACTACCACGTATACCAGCAGCCGGTCCAGTAATGCTTTGTCTTTCCCTTCCCGGTCAAATATGTACCGCATGATAAAATAACTGGCTATAAAGGCCACCATAAACGCTACGCTGTAGTAGCGCAATGCAAAACCACCGATGCGGAATATTTCCGGCGATGGACCCCAGGTGATGTATAACATCGGATTCTCAACTTGCAACATTGTTGCAAATATACTAAGTTCACACAAAAATAATTTGCAACATCGATGCATTTATTTTGCAGCGGTTATTTTTGTGCACCACAAACCTGTATATGAAAAGAAGAGACTTTTTCCGCAACACCGCCCTGGGGGCTTTGGGCGCGGCATTCACCGCACCGCTCCGTGCGATCGGACAAACAACAGCATCTGCCAGGAACATCATTTTTATGGTGAGCGACGGCATGAGCAACGGTACCCTGACGATGGCGAGCCTGCTGCGGCAACGTAAGGAAGGTAAACAAAGCCACTGGCTGCAACTGTATGAAAGCGGTAAGGCCACCCGGGCGCTGATGAGCACTGCCTCCGCTACCTCGCTGGTCACGGATTCCGCCGCCGGCAGTTCCGCCTGGGGCGGCGGTGTACGGGTACCCAATGGTAGCCTCAACGTAGGCGCTGATGGCACGCATTACACGCCTATCCTGCAAAAATTCAAAAAAGCCGGCAGGGCTACCGGTTGCGTTACTACGGTACCCATCACCCATGCCACGCCGGCAGGCTTTTGTATCAATAACAGTCACCGGGGCGATATGGGCGAAATCGCCCTGCAATACCTCCCCCTGCAATTTGATGTGATGCTGGGTGGCGGCCGCGAATACTTCCTGGCCAGTCACCGCAAGGACAAACAGGACCTGCTGCAACAGTACCAAAACAACGGCTATACGGTTATAGACAACCGCGATGCATTACTGCAACTACCTGCTGCCAACAGCTCACCAGTGCTGGGCGTATTCTGCGAAAACGGTCTCCCCTACGCACTGGACCGGGAACAGGATACCACCCTGCAACAGCAGATACCTACCCTCGCTGAAATGACGACACAAGCCATCCGGCGCTTATCCAAACATCCGAAAGGATTTATGTTACAGGTGGAAGGCGGAAAAGTAGACTGGGCCGCCCACGCCAATGATGCCGCCGCCCTGCTGTACGATCAGCTGGCCTTCGACGACGCGGTTAAAGTGGCGCTGGATTTTGCAGCTACCGACAAAAACACGCTCGTGATCATCACTACCGACCATGGCAATGCCAATCCGGGTTTGTATTACAGTGATAAAGCCAACAGCAACTTTGATAAGCTGCATACCATGCGGCATACCAACGACTGGATACTCAACGGTATCCAACGCAGCACCACGCCGGCCGCCCTGATAGAACGCATAGAACATGCACAGGGCCTGGTAATCACGCCGGCAGAAGCCGGCTCCCTGCTGGCCCATTATTCACAACTGGATGGGGACGGGCTATACAATCCCCGTAAGTTGCCCTTCAAGGAACTCGCCATGATACAAAGCGCCTACACCTCCATTAACTGGGGCGGCATGGACCATACGGCTGATTATGTGGAACTGGCCATGACAGGACCGGGCAGCGAGTTATTGCCGCCCTTTGTAAAAAATACAGACTTACATCCGTTTATATTGAAGCATGCAGGTATTTGATTTACGGATTTTGGAATTTACGGACTCCTGATTTAAATATTTAAATGCAACAAATATCGACATCATATAACATGATCTTCGATTCATTAAATCCCGAAATCCGTAAATTCCAAAATCCGTAAATCAAATACCCAAATAACTAAATAACCAAATACCCAAATATTTCTATCTTTGGCGGCATGTCACTTTTTATCACGTCATTGAACTCGGGGAGCAACGGAAACTGCTACTATATTGGTAACGGGCAGGAAGCAGTATTGATTGATGCCGGCATTTCCTGCCGGGAAACAGAGAAGCGGATGACCCGCCTGGGACTGTCGATGACTAAAGTGAAAGCCATTTTTATCTCCCACGAACATACGGATCATATCAGAGGTGTAACCGTGCTGGCTAAAAAGCATCAGTTGCCCGTATATATCACCCAAAGCACGATGGCAGGCGGTAACCTTGCCCTGCAAAGGGTCATGCCTTTCACCGCGTATACCCCGGTGCAAATCGGCGGACTTACCGTCACCGCTTTTCCCAAGCATCACGACGCTGTGGAGCCTCACAGCTTCATTGTATCCGGCAACCAGGTGACCATAGGCGTATTTACCGATATCGGCGCACCCTGCGACCACCTGCTGCATCACTTCAAACAATGCCATGCCGCTTTCCTGGAAGCCAATTACGACGAACAAATGCTGGAACAGGGCCGGTATCCATACTACCTGAAAAACCGTATCCGGGGCGGGAAAGGGCACTTGTCCAACCGCCAGGCACTGGAGATTTTTACGCAGCATCGCCCGGCTTTTATGACACACCTGTTACTCTCCCACTTGTCGCAGGACAATAACAACCCTACCCTCGTACAGGAAATGTTTGATCAGCATGCCAACGGTACCCGGATTATTGTGGCATCCCGGCATATGGAGACGGCCATCTTCCAGGTAGAGGCTACCAGCTTTGCGGACTCGCCTGCAATATCGCCGCTATAATATACACCAGTGGCGGCGCCGCCAGGAATACATATTTCCAGACCGCGCGTTTTTTGCCACGCAGTAACCCTACCAGTACAACGATGTAACATATCAGTACTATCCCCAGGACAGGGATCAGGAAAAAAGACATAAAGAGCAAACGATCTGAATAATCCCAGATATCATATGCATTATAAGTTCGCTTCCACACGCGGGGAACTAAATTTTGAGCGGTCAGATAGGCTTCAAACGCCGATTTTTCCGTAAAACGATGCACGGAACAATCCGGCTCATTGATCACATAAAAAGTGGAATCATCTCCCCCGATAATACAATCCTTGTAAAAATACCAGGTAGCCAGCGGTACAGGGTCTTTCAGGGAATCACATTGCACTCCCCAGAACAAGGCGCGGGCGGGGGCTGTTCCATCCCATTCCATTTTATTACCTCCCGGGGTAGATTTTTCCCAGGCCGACAATCCTCCTGCATAGGTGGGGTAAACAAGCAGCAGACAGCTGCATAACAACAACAGACGTAAACAGTTTTTCATGAATTTTATAGAATAGCGTTAAAGATACACAAATCTGCTGGCATACTTATGGCGACTGTCCGTTATAAACCTTGCAGCTATGAACACAACAACAGCCACCGTAGAGACACTCAACGATCTCATCGGCATTAACAACGACCGTATCTCCGGTTACGAAAAAGCGTTGAAGGACAATAAGGGCCATGATACCGATCTGAAAGCCCTTTTCACGCATATGATCGATGAAAGCCGCACCATGCGGAATGCGCTGGGGAAAGAAGTACAGGGATTAGGAGGTGAAATGGAAACAGGCACTACCACCGGCGGAAAACTCTACCGCGCCTGGATGGAGCTAAAGAGTGTGTTTACCGGTCACGACCGCCACGCCATCCTGTCCGACTGTGAAACCGAAGAAGACGCCGCCATGCGCGCCTATTCACAGGCTTTACAGGAAGAACACCTGCCGGCATATCTACGCGAACTGCTGACGGCACAACGGTCTATCCTGAAAACAGAGCACGACAAAATAAAAAAGATGCGTGACGTGCAGGCCTAAACGTAACCTGCTATAATAACTCTTTTGACGCCAATACTTTAGCAGCGGGATTTTTTATCTTAGTGGTAGCATATCCCAAATGAAGCCTTATGTTATCACTACCGAAAAACCTGCTACGGTTGGCTGCGCACCTGCTCAAAGCCATCTGGTTATTTTTCCCCGGCATTATCTTCCTGCTGCTGATCGTTTTTATCTGCTGGTCGCTGGACCAGGGCAAAGACGTGGTGGTAGCCTACACCGAAAATACCTACCGCGAACGGATACTGTTTTTCCTCGCCATCGGATTTTGGGTGTACGTGAGCTGGTATTCCTCCCGTATCATCGCCTACATCAAACGTACCCGCCTGATAGCCGACCTGCGGGACGAAGCCAGGATTACCGACGCCGCCGCTAACAAAGCCTACAGTGAGCAAAATCAACGATTTCCCCTGAGCCAGTTTTTTCTTGACGAATCTCCGCGGGTACTGGGTCACTGCTGTTTCCTGCTGCTGGAACTGGCCATGCTACAATCACCGGTATTGGTCCATCCGTTGAGCAGCACCGGCTGCTGGATTATTTTCGCAGCGGCGCTCACCCTGCTGTATTTTCTCAACAAACCACTGAGTCAGCTTTCCCTGCAGCCTGCTTTCCGGAAAGTGTTTATGGTATTGCTTTTATCATGGCTGGCAGCCACTATTGCCACCAGTTTTATTCCGCGTATCAGCATACTGCTGTTACTGACGCTGCTGGTGCTGCTGCACGCCCTTTTCCTGCTATACACGCACCTGCGGCGGGTAGAGCTGGACATCTCCGCACGGAAAAGCATGTTGCTCACCCATACGCCGCTGGACACCCTGATGCGTTACTTTTTTATTCCGCGTACTGAAAAAAGTTTCTTCCGCTGGTTTATTTTCATCGGCGGGGCAGCGCTGGTTACCTATGTGGCAGCTATTTACAGCCTGAACTTCGCAAGGCGGCTGGGGCCATTCCCCTTTATGTTGCTTGCATTCGGCATGTTGTTGTTATTTGGCAACATTATCACCGCATTGTCTGTGCGCTACCGCATCAGTTTACATGTGCTTTTTATCATTGCTGCACTGATCTTTGGGTTAAAAGAAACCCACTATGTAAAACTGACGAATGCTCCCAACGGCAACCAATACAATAACAGGCCTTCGCTGGACACTTACCTGCGGTCCTGGCTGCAAACCCGCCCAGTGATGGCCGATAGTAGTTACGATGTATATTTTGTGATGGCTAATGGAGGCGCCTCCCGCTCTGCCTACTGGACCGCTGCGGTACTCGGGGAAATAGAAGACGCCAGTATCCGTCAACATCCGGAGGACAGATTTTCCCGCCACCTGTTTTGCCTTTCCGGTACTTCCGGCGGCGGTGTGGGCGTAGCCACCTTCTTTTCCATGCTGCGGGACCGGATGCATCAGCAGCCGCTGTATGCCAAATCGGCTATGACTTACCTGAAACAGGACTATTTCAGCTATACTTTTGCCCGGATGCTGGGGCCTGATTTTTTCCGGTATATGATCCGTACTTCCCGGGCGGGCGACCGGGCCGCGGCGCTGGAAGAGTCTTTTGAACGCAGTACCGGCGTAGCCGGCGACTCCCTCTACCGTGTACCGTTTGATGCAGCGTTATCGTCGTTCCCTGCCATGCGGGCAGATACCGTCTTCCTGCCGGTATTGTGCATCAATACCACGCGCATGCAGGATGGCAATCCCGGTGTAGTCACTAACCTGCAACTCGATGCGGGTATTTTTAACAACCGGGTAGATGTACTCAGTTTATTACGTCACGATTCGGATATTACCATCACCTCCGGTGCTATACTGGGAGCCCGGTTTCCTTACCTGAGCCCGGCCGGCCGCATACAGGACCAATACTTCGTAGACGGCGGTTACTTCGATAATTCCGGCGCCGGCGTTATCCAGGAAATCATCCGTGGCATTATCAACATAGGAGAAGACGACCGGCACCTGCATGGGGACAGTAGCCTGTTATATCAACAAATCAGCCGTCTGCACTTTAAAGTGCTGCACATTACCAATAGTCCCGTTATTCCGGGTAAAGAACATTTCCATTCAGTAGCACCGATTAAAAATGATCTCTTTGCCCCGATACTGACCATCGCCGGCGCTTATGGTATGCAGACTACGGTCAACGATATACGGCTTTCACACTATGTCAGCGATATCAATGACTACTACTACAAAAAAGCTTCGTACATACAGATACCGCTGTATAAAGACAGTCTCGAATGGCAACAGGACCCATTAAGAAAAAGGTTCCCCCAGGGAGAACCTTCTTACACGATGAATTGGTTTATGTCGGATACAACGATCCGGAGAATTGATATACGGCTGGCTAATAACCCTGCGCTAAGCGGGTTTATCGCCACATTGAAATAAGGACGAGTATTATTTTACAGACATCCTGCGGTAACGTTTGTAACCCCACCAGCCCAATACTGCCATGATAAGCAGGGGCCATATCTGTACGAAAAACAGCAGCAGATCGCGCAATAAATTCGCGCCATCCACTATGGCTGTACGTAGTTCTGTGCCAAATCCGGCGCGGGCTACATAACGCGGATTAATAATCGTTTCCATGCTGGCGGCCTGTGATTGGAACAGTTCCACCGTGAAGGTAGCGTAGGTTACATCATCGAGCATTTTCAGGTTGGAAATACTTCTGTCTACTTTTGTTTCTTCCTGTTGGTCCTGGTATTGCGCTACATCCAGTGTGGTATTTTTTTTACCGGCAACGATCTTAGCAGTATGTTGTCCTACCCTTTTATTCTTTAGTGCATTGGCCAGGTAAGCCAGGGTGTAATCCTGATCCCTCATCGCGCGGGTATCAATAAAAGCGGCCATGGAAGTAAGGGTGGTCACTACGGAATCCAAACTGGCTACCGGCACGCGTAGCGTGAGATTGGCAGTAGGCGTATATAACTGCATTCTTTTCAGTGAGTCGGCAGTATAAGGAAGATCGTATTGCCCGGCATATTGATTTTTCATGGTGCTTTCTACCACAATACCCTGTACGGACGACACGACCTGTTCCATGCGGGTAGAAGCGCGGAACACGTCCGTCACCCGGCAACGTACATCTGCCGTACGTACGCGTTTACGGGAAGCGGAAGTTAAGGAAGTAATATCAGCGGGAAAGTCTGTGGAATCGGCGGATGCAACATACTGATCAGCGTTTTGGGGGGCAGTGGAAGCGGCATCTTCACGATAGCCTGGTTTACCACAGGCAGCAAGGGCCAGCGTGGGAATAACTACATAACGGATGGGTATACGCATAAAGGATAATTTTCCGTTTATACCCATAAACCGCAAAAGGTAACCTTTAAAAAATGTTAAAAAAATAAGGGGCGTTCAAACAAAGAGAAATAAAGTTATCTTCCGGAGATGAAAACAAACCTCCGCCTTATTACAACCGGTTTTGGTATATGGATGCTGAGTGCTTGTGGTGAACAAAAAGAATATGGTCCTTTTACGGTAGTAACGAGCAAACAACGATACAACAACTGGGATACGGGCAGTAAAAGAGAATCCTTCAATTACCGCATCCGTTACAAAGGCCGGAATATTTCGCCGGCAGATGTGACCAACCGTATCAATGAATCGGGGTACTATATAAATGTACAACCGCTGGATAGTCTGCCGGGCAAGCTATTGGTGCATATTGCACAAAATTTCAACGCGCCTGTTTACCTGGTAGATGAACAACAGGGAAAACCACATTACTGGTTTCTGTATAATAACAGTGCCCAGATTGTTTATCCGTTGATACAGGGCCGATACCTGGTGTATGAAAAAACGTTCTCTCCGGAGGAAGGTTATTTTCAAAACATCATCTTCGATTTATCAACAGACAAACAGCGTGCTTACCGTATGCCGGTTACTTCCGTGGCATACGACCTCGCGCCCAACCAGCAAGCCGTTGCCGCCATCGGTGGTTTCTTTGATAAGGACACCTGCCGTATTTACACGATTAACCTTACAGATAACAGCGTTACCAGTGAGCCGCTGCCAACGGCGCTGCAACAGCTGTTCCGCGAAAAACTCAATGACCGGCTCACCCCTGCCGACCGCAAAGCCTTATTCAATCGCTATTTCCGCTGGGAGCAGCAAAACGGCAAATACCAGGTGCAATATAAACCCTAATCGACCCGCGAAGGACTGACCCCAAAACGTTTACTGAATTCCTTACTAAAATGCTGCACGGTAGTGTATCCTGTTTCATACGCGACCGCCGTTACAGACAATTCTTTTTTCTTCAATAGCTGCCATGCCAGCAATAACCGGTAATCCCGCAGATAACCAAATACGCTGTTGTTAAATACTTTCCTGAATCCTGCCTTTAATTTAAACTCATTGAGCCCGGTTTGCCGCACCAGTTGTGACAAACAAGGCGGATGCTGAATATCCGCCAGCAAAAATTCCTTTGCTGCATGTATTTTTCGTATATCCGTTTCAGATAGCTTTATATTTTTTCCGGCGGATGACTGTATTGATTGCTGTCGTTCATAGTGCATGATGAGCAGTTCCAGTGCTTTTTTCTGCCGGTAAAGATCTTTGATGCGGCCCTGATCCGGTATGTCGTCCACCTTTACTTCTTCATATATATTAACAGGATGCTGTGTCAGCTGTATGCCGGTATTATTTCCCAATATGCTATTCATAAAAAAATCCGTTTAACGTAAATGTTTATCCGTTCACCGCAACATGTTCATTTGTAAATGCTGTCTCTTTGTCCTGTGCAACGGTTATGGTACCGACACTTCAGGGAGGCGTTACCCTGCCGCCCTGTTATGCTTTAACTTTTTTTTAACCAATGAGAACAAGACACAACACTTATCCCGGAGGTTTGGCCTGGATTATTTTTTTCCTGTTGTACAAGGTGATGCGTTACCGTTATACGGAGGTGATACAGAATTTGTCGCGCTCTTTTCCGGAGAAGTCATATGGGGAGATCAAGCGGATAGCCACTGATTTTTACCGGCATTTCAGCCGGTTGTTTGTAGAGATACCGTTATTGATGACCATGCCCAGGAAGCAGGCTTCCCGCAGGCTGGTGCTGCACAATGCCGCTTTGATAGAGCAGTACCTGGCACAGGGCAGGCCGGTGATCATGATGCTGGGGCATTATGGTAACTGGGAATGTATGTCGTTGTTGCCGGCATTATGGCATTATCCGGTATATGCTGTTTTCAAGCCTCTGCGCAACCGTTTCTTTGACCGCCTGATGCAGAAGATACGTTCCCGTTTTGGTTTACGGTTGCTGGCGATGGAAGACGCGCCACGTCATTTATTACAGCGCAAACCGCCACCGGGGGTTTACATCTTTATAGCTGACCAGTCGCCGCCGCAGCGCAAACATGTAGTTGATTTTCTGCATCAGCCTACGCCGGTGATTACCGGTACTGAACGGCTGGCCAAAGCGGTAGATGCAGTGGTGGTGTATGCCGTCATCCACAAAAAAGGTGGCCAGTGGGAGATGTCGTTTTCCCTGATAACCGATAAAGCGGCCACAGCAGCACCTTTTGAGATCACCCGGATTTTCAACACCCGTCTGGAAAAAGACATTTGCCAGTGTCCCGCTTATTGGCTGTGGACGCACCGGCGCTGGAAAAAAAACCTACGCTCATGAACACATGGATCCTTGTTATTGCATGCCTGACTGCCGCCAGCCTTGTCTTTCTGCTGGTGCTCGTTTCTCTGTTGTACCTGCTGATGCTACAGCACCGGGAGGAGCTTCCATAAAAAAACTGCCGACTACCGGCGGAGGTGATGACCTCCGCTGGCAGCCAGCAGCTGTGGAATATGATTAAACGAAGCGATGGGCAGACTTATTTCACCAGTTTCACCCGTACGGCATTAGGTCCTTTATGACCCATTTCCACTTCAAAAGTGACTCTGGCATTTTCCCTCACGCGATCCAGCAGTCCGTTCACATGCACGAAGATGCTTTCCTGTGTTTTCTGGTCTTTGATAAAACCATAACCTTTGGATTCGTTGAAGAAGGTGACCACGCCGGTACGGATCAGGCTCTCAGGCTCTTCATCCGATTGGCGGGCTACGCCGATTTGAATGTCTTCCAGGTTAATTTCTTTCTTTTTGCTGGGGTCCGGAGGAGTGGAAGTGATGTTACCATTTTCATCAATGTAAGCCATCATATCTTCCAGGCTCTTTCCTTTTTTACTGTTCGCCTGTCTTTCTTCTTTTTTTTCCTGTTTTTCTCTCTGCTTTTGCAGTTTTCTTTTTTCGATTTCTTTTTTACTGAGATTTTCCTTTTTACCGGAATTTTCTGATTTGTTCATAATTTTTTGTTTGCCGGTAAATGGTTTCCCTTTTGGTTTTTTTATAGGTTACATTTACCTACATCGAAGATACAAAAAAAAACGATGATGGACATGATTGTAAATGATTCCGCTGATCGTGGAGATCAGCGCTGATAAGGTGCGGAGTACACCTCCGCGCCTTATCATATTACACTAAATCATATTACATCAAAATACCCCATTCATCGTCGCGCTCGGGATAATCTTTAAATTTCTCCTCCCCGCCCCGGTCTTTCCAGTCTGAATCAATTACCAGCTTGGAGCTGATACCACCGCGTGGATTACACACCAGGGTAAGCCTGAGCCTATCGGGCTGATAAGTTTCTATCATATGATCATACATAATATTGATGAGTCGTTCATAAGAGACAATGATATCCCGCAGATGATAAACATACTGTTTGAGCGATTTCAGTTCGATGATCCTGCCTTTAGGATAAAAAGTGATGTATAACTTGGCGAAATCCGGTTGCTCATGCACCCCCAGGAAAGTAAATTCCGGCACTTTTATTTTCATTTCGTATTTCTCCTTAGAGGGGTTTGGCAACCCTTTCAAAATAGTCTTATCTATTTGCTGGTACAGCTTTTTACTCATATGAACGGATTAAATGGTATTACATTTTTGGGTAGATGTTATACGCCTGCCAGGATGCTTCTGAACAGGTCCATTTCCGCGCCGCAGCCAGGACAGCGGGCAGTGCCGAACAGATAAGGCCAACGTGCCCGCAAGGCGGGCATATCGAGTTGTGTCAGGAAATCGTAGCCCCATGCGTAACGGTTGGCAGCCGTAATGGTGCTTCCATCCCAAGCCGGTATTAGCTCCGGATGCGGAGTAACAGCGTCTCCTTCCTGTTCTTTATGAAACACCGGGTCTTCTGCATAGATCCGCAGCTCGTCGCCCTTAGGCCATACATGGCTACCGGCTTCGCAGGCAGGACAATAAGCCATATACTCCTCCCCTTCGTAATATTGGATAAAGACCCGGGCGAAGTCGCGCTGGCCGTGGGCTACTGCCAGCGCCGCCAGGAAATAGCTTTTGTCCGTCTCCTCCGGCAGCTCCCGGGCTTCCGGCAGCAGGGTTTCGCAGAGGGCCGGCAGCCGTTCCAGCGCCAGCAGGTAATCATTGAAGACAGCCTTTATCTCCTCCGGTGAAAGCCCGCTATTGTCCCGGAATTCAGCCGGGATGGTATCCTTTGCGGGCGGGTTACCGTCTGCAGCCAGGAGTATAGCCAGGCTACAGAGGATGTCTATCTGTGTTTCCGGATCGGTGTTGTTAGCCGCCAGTTCCAGCAGATAAGGGATGGTGGCGAATGTATTTTCGTAGAGGGTATCCTGATGGTAAATTTTTTCCCAGATAATTTCATCCAGCAGCTCTTTGGAGTAGTCGGACTGTAATCCGGCAATGGCTTCCGGCAGACTGCCGTCTATTCCAAATGGTCCGCTTAAGTGTTGCCAGGCTTTGGCATCGAGTGTTAACATACGGGCAAGATACATATCTCCCCAAAAAAAGAAAAACAAACGCATACAACATCGTTTTGTAAATCCGGGGCGTTGTATTATTTTCATACTACGCTCTGTTATATCAACAAGACACTTTTGGACCACGGTAATGAAAAACAATGGTTGCTCGCCGTTGCCAGCGGCGATGAACGCAGCTTCCGGCAGCTGGTACAACAGTACTGGCCGCAGGTGTATGGTACCGCTTTGCGGCTGACCCGCTCACCGGAACAAGCCAAAGACCTCTCCCAGGATATCTTTCTTAAACTATGGAACAACCGCGGGAAACTTTCCGAGGTAGACAATGCCGGCCCTTTTATTTATGTATGTGCCCGTAACCTGATCATGGACTTCCTCTCCAGAAAAGTATTACGCATCACCAACCTGGACGCACTGACCGGCCACCTGCAAGCCGACCCGCTGCCCGACGCCCAGTCCCGGCTGGAATACCGGGAACTGGAAAGCCTCCTCAGCAAAGCCATCGAACACCTGCCCGCCAAAGTAAAGGAAGTATTTATCCTTCACCGGTTCCAGGGCCTTACGCATCCGCAGATCGCGCAGCAGCTGAATATCTCTGTGGTCAGCTCCCAAACCTATATCGTGCGGGCCCTGCGCAGTATACGCGAGTACCTGGACCGCCATCCGGAGGGGGTGTTTACGTTACTGCTCCTCCTGGTAAATTTTTTTTAGATTTTTTTTGATTTCACTGTCTTACCCTACGCCTGTTTTCCGTCCTTCATCATACAAAGGGAAAACAGATGACCTTAAACCAGCAGCCGCATGTCTGATACATCATTTGAAGCACTGTTCAAAGGTTATATGAATGGTACGCTCAATGCGTCCGAGATACACCGTTTCCGCCAAATGGCGATGGAACGGGAGAATAAGGCCGTCCTTTCCCGTTTGCTGGAAGAAGCCTTCAGCAATCCGGCCTATGCAGAATCCGCCGACTACGACCCTGCGGAAATGGCCGGCGAGATACTGCAGAAAGCCCGTCAACAGGATGCCCAGTTGTCGATGCTGCCGCCGATGCGCAAACCACCTGTTTTCCGGCCCTGGTTTAAATACGTCGCAGCAGCCGCTATCTTCGGTTTCCTGGTAGCCGGCACCTGGAAATTTGCCGCCCGGCACCGCCACGAAAGGATACTCGCCGCCGGCAAACCGGTCGCCCCTGTCCCTCCCGGTACCGTACAACCGGTGCTGATCCTGGGCGATGGCTCCCGTGTATCACTCGACAGCGTGGCTAATGGTACCATTGCCCGGCAAGGCAATGCCCGCATCGTAAAACTCAGCAACGGCCAGGTAGCCTATCAACCGGAAGCCGGTAACAATGCCACTGTATTATATAACACCATGCAAACACCGCATGGCTGCATGTTCCGGCTAACCCTGCCCGATGGCTCCTCCGTTTGGCTCAATGCCGCTTCCTCCATCCGCTACCCTACCGCCTTTGCGGGCGACAGCCGGCAGGTGGAAGTAACCGGAGAAGCCTATTTTGATATCGCCAAAGATGAGCGCAAACCATTTACAGTCACAGTCAACCATGTTGACATACAAGTACTGGGCACCGCCTTTAACGTGAAGGCCTATCCGGAGGAAAACGGTCTCCGCACCACCCTGGTACAAGGCGCCGTGAACGTGAGCAGCGGTGCAGAGAAACAGCTGTTGCGCCCGGGCGAACAAGCCACTATCTCTCCCGGCGGCAGCTTCCACGTCAGCAAACCTAACCTGGAAGAAATCCTCAGTTGGAAAAACGGCGAATTTTACTTCCAGGATACCAACATCCAAACCATTATGCGGGAAGTGGCGCGATGGTACAATATAGATGTCAAATATGAAGGAGACATGAGCAAAGTGTCACTCTCGGGAATTATATCCAGGAATAAGGAAATCACGCAGCTGTTGAAAGCCCTGGAGTTGACCAAAGTAGTGCAGTTCCGGATACAGGGCAATGTGGTGTTTGTGACGCCGGGCCCGCAAAGCTGAGCAGCGTATACCGAAAAAAATCTATGATAAAAGCTTCCCCGGGGCTGAAGTACCGGGTTAAACCAAAATCAAATAAAAAAAGTAAAGCCAGAACAAACACCATTACTTATCCGCTGAAACATTTTTAGCCCAGGGCTTTTAGCAATGGGAACGGAAATTACCGGGGGCCCCCGGTGCGGGATAATATTGTGTGCATCGTCGTCCACGTTTTATGATTGCTTCATGTTTAAAATCCACGAGTAAAAAAATATGAAATTCCTTGCCACGCGCATTCCCACGGCCAGGCCGTTGTGGGTAATACTGACCATTGCACTACTACTGGCAGGTACCGCCAGCTACGCACAAAAAGTAACGGTATCGCTGAAAAATGTACCACTGGAAAAAGTGTTTTCCACGTTGAAACAGCAGACGGGCTATTCCTTTATCTGGCGCGGTGAATCTGCCGCATCCTATAAAAGCGTATCGCTGGAATGTAAAGACGCCCAGCTGGAACAGGTGCTGAAATCTTTCCTCGACGGGCTTTCCCTGACCTATCAGATTACAGACAGGATTGTGGTAGTGACACGCAAAGAAAACAATCCTACGCCTGACAACCAGGTGCAGGCTGCCCGCCTGCCTGTATCCGGAACAATAACGGACGATAAAGGACTACCCCTGCCAGGTGTCAGTGTCCGGGTAAAGGGCACCACTACCGGCGTCACAACCGATGCGCTGGGAAACTACACGGTGTTGGTACCGGCACATAACAGCATCCTGTTGTGCTCCTCTGTTGGCTTTGAAACCAAAGAGGTGAGTGTCAACGGGCAATCATCGCTGTACATTGTACTGCAACAAAAAAGTAATTCCCTGAATGACCTGGTAGTAGTGGGATACGGCACCCAGCAGAAAAAAAACCTGACATCGTCCGTTTCTTCCATCAAAGGCAGCGAGCTGACCGGCGTTGCGGTCACCAATCTGGATGCGGCCCTGCAGGGAAAAGCGCCCGGCGTACAGGTGGTACAAAACTCCGGCGCTCCCGGTGATGAAACGTATATCCGTATCCGTGGCAACGGTTCCCTCTTTGGAGAAAACCGCCCCCTGTACGTGATAGACGGCGTGCCGATGAGCAACCTGCCCGCTGCACAATACGGCGTTTCCGGCGACGGGCAACGGATCACCGCTACGAATAATATTAACCCGAATGATATACAATCGGTGGAAATATTAAAAGACGCCGCGGCAACTGCCATTTATGGCTCCAGGGGCGCCAACGGCGTGATCCTCATCACCACTAAAAGAGGCGCCGAAGGGAAGTCCCGCTTTAACTTCAGCATGTACACCGGGGTTTCTGATATTCCTAAAAGGTTACCGCTGCTAAACGGCGACCAGTTCGTGGACCTCTTCAATGAATCCCGTACCAATGCCGGCATGCCGCTGGACCCGGCTATCGTAAAAACAGGCAGGAACACCAACTGGCAGGATGCTATTTTCCGCTCCGCGCCGGTATCCAACTACAACCTGTCCATTTCCGGCGGTACGCCCCGCACCTCCCATTACGTGTCTGTCGGCTATCTCGATCAAACCGGCACCGTGGTAGGCGTACAGCATTTCAAACGGTTCAACGGCCGCGCGAACTTCGACTTCATGGCTACCGATAAAATGAAAATCGGCGTCAACCTCACCGGGGTACACTCCATCAACAACCGCATGGATAACAGTTTCTCCGGCCAATCCGTACTGGCGCTGGCTTTGATAGAAAATCCCAACGACCCGATCTACAATCCCAACGGCACCTTTTATACTGATCCCAACCGCCACTGGACCAATCCTGTGATGATTGCACACTCACTGCGGTTCCAGTCCATCGTGGACAGTTATATCGGTAACCTCTACGGCGAATACACGATCATCCCCGGCCTGAAATTCAGGACCAGCTTTGGTTTCGACAACCAACACGTTACCGACGACCGTTACCAGTCGAAGATTGTCAACAACCAATCGCCTGCCACCGGCTTTGTATCTGTGTTCTCCCAGTTCCTGTGGGTGAATGAAAACACACTTTCCTATACGCCCGCACTCCGGAACAGTAAACATAAACTCGTTGTTTTACTGGGACAAAGTGCGCAGGAAGCCAATGTACGTCGCATCAGCGTTTCCGGTAATACCAATTCTACCGATATCATCCAGGCAGTGACCGGCTTCACCAACCTGTCTTCACCACTGGACTATCGCTCCCAATGGGGACTGGTGAGTTATTTCGGCAGAGCGAGCTACAACTTTGACGATCGTTATTTACTGGAAGGCGTACTGCGTACCGATGGTTCCTCCCGCTTCGGCGCCAATAAAAAATACGGCTTCTTTCCCTCTATTTCCGCAGGCTGGCGCATCATCAATGAAGGTTTTATGAAGGACCAGCATTTCTTCTCCGACCTGAAACTGCGTGGCAGCATCGGTGTTACCGGTAACAACGAAGGTCTCGGCAGCGACTTTCCCTCACTGGCCACCTACTCCACAGGCTATAACTACGGCGCCGCCGCCGGGATTGCCCCTACCTCCCTCTCCAACCGCGACCTTAGCTGGGAAGCCACCACTTCCACCAACCTGGCGCTGGACATGAGTTTCCTGGATAGCCGCATCAATGTTACCGTGGAAGCCTATCGCAAAATGACCAACCGGCTGATATTTAAACTCGAACTACCCTATACCTCCGGATTTAACCGTACCAACGGCGCCAACATCGGACAACTCATGAACAAAGGCCTGGAAATAGGTATCAACACAGAAAACATCCGGGGTAAGTTTACCTGGAACACCAACTTCAACCTCTACTTTAACCGCAATAAAATCACCGGTCTGCCGGAGACTGTGGCCGGCGACCCGTCCAGCTCGGACTTTACAGAGAGTTTACCCGGTTCTTTTTATACCAGTCAGCCGACCAGTATTTTCCGTGTAGGCGAGCCCGTTGGTTCCTTTTTCGGCTACCGCAATAAAGGCGTAGATCCTGCCACCGGCAATATGATCTATGACGATATTAATAAAGATGGTAAGATCACCGCAGCCGACCGCGTAATCCTGGGAAATGCGTTGCCCGACTTTACCGGTGGCCTCACCAACAGTTTCAGCTATAAAGGAGTAGACCTCAGCTTTTTCTTTTACTGGTCGTATGGCAACAAGGTCTACAACCAAACCCGCAGTATGCTGGAACGTATGAGCAGCTACAATAACGGGGACGCCAGAACGCTGAACCGCTGGACACCCACCAACACGCAGACCGACGTACCCAAGGCCATCTTCAACGATCCCGTGGTGCCTAATAGTCTCACCAACGGCGAAGTATCCCAGCGTTTCGTGGAAGACGGTTCCTTCCTGCGCTTAAAAAATGTGACAGTAGGTTACACGTTTCCCACCGCCATGTTGAAACGCGTGCGTATCAGCAGTGCCAGGGTGTATGTCAGCGCACAAAACCTCTTCCTGATCACCAACTATTCCGGGTATGATCCCGAATCACAGAACCAGTCCGTTAAGAACTCCCAGCTGGGCATCGACTGGGCCGTACAACCACAGCCACGCACCTTTATGGCCGGATTAAACCTGAACTTCTAAAGCGACCAGACATGAAAAAAACAGGCATCTTTTTACTCGCTATAGCCTTTGCTTCCTGCACCAAAGTATTGGACCAGACGCCGGAATACACCATTGCAGAAGACAACTTCTGGCTTACCGCCGCCGATGCAGAAAGCGCCGCCGTGGGCATTTATCCGGCAGTGCAGAGCCTTGCGCAGCAGTTCCCGCTCGCCTTTGACGCCGCCTCCGACGCCGCCACTGCGTTGCTGATCAACTATGCACCGTTTAGCCAGCATGGTATCCCGGTGGACAATCCCATCGTTGCTTCCTACTGGCAGAACAACTATACCGGCATTGGCAGGGCCAATGATCTGCTGAAAAATGTGCCGGGTATGAGAGACAGTCTTTTTACCGGCAACCGTAAACAGGAATTGCTGGGAGAAGCGCGTTTCCTGCGGGCCTATTTTTATTTCAACCTGATCAAGGCTTACGGTCCCGTGCCGCTGGTAACGCAGCCGTACAACTCCTTCAACGCGGATTTCACGATTGAGCGTTCACCCGTGGACGTAGTTTTTCAGCAGATCATCGCCGATCTGAGCATCGCGGAATCTTCGTTACCTACCAGTTACCCTACCGGGGCAGATACCCGTGGGCGCGCCACGCAGGGTACCGCCAAAGCTTTGCTGGCTAAGGCTTACCTCAGCATCAAAAAGTATGACTCCGCCGCTGTTAAAGCGCAGGATGTGATGAACAGCACCGTGTATGCGTTGGTGAATGGCGCTATAGCGTATAATAATATGTTTACCGTCAGCGGTAAAAACAGCACTGAGTCTATTTTTGAAATACAATATGTCAGCTCTTCGGCGCAGGCGAATGGTTTGTATAGTTTTTATATGCCCGTTAACGGTATCCCTGCCGGTCAGCAGACCGGCGGCTACCAGGTAACGCCTACCAGTAAGATGATGAGCCTCTACCCCACCGGCGATATCCGTAAAAGCGCTACCGTCGGCACTTCCGCCGGCACTACCCCGGTGAATTATGTCTGCAAATTCATCCGGCTTACCAATGGTACCGAGCCAAATATCATTGCTTTGCGATTGGCAGATATCATCTTAGTGAGAGCCGAAGCGCTGGATAAGCTGGGTAATTATGCTGATGCCGTTGAAATGTTGAATATCATCCGTCGCCGTGCCTATGGTCAACCTACCACTGCTCCTTCCGCCTACGATTTTCCACAGGCCGGCGAAACGGCTGCCGACCTCACCGTTGCCATAGAAACCGAGCGGTTGAAGGAACTGGCTTTTGAAGGCCATCGTTTCTATGATTTGGCACGTACCGGTCGCGCTACCGCCGTACTGGGCATCAGCACCGATCAGACGCTGTGGCCTATCCCGCTGCGGGAGCTGGGACGTAACCCGCGTTTGCAGCAGAACCACGGCTACTAAGCATATGCTTTTCACCCTCAAACTCCATCTATATGAAAAAAACATCTACCGTATTATCAGGCTTGCTGCTGGCTTTTGCCAGCAGCTACGGCCAGTATACCACCACCTGGATGGGCAACAATTTTTCCGATGTGAACAACCATGTCGGCAACTGCGCCCGTTCCATGTGGGTATCGCCGCAGGGTGTGGTATATACCGCTGCCATGTGGGACGAAAAAGGCCGCAACATCGGCATTTACCAGAACGGCGCCACACTGGGCTCTATGGGCGGTAACAAAGAATCGCAGGGCAGTGCTATAGGAGGTGATGCCACTTATATTTTCACCGCCCAGCAAACGCCTAATGGTGGCAAAGTAGGCCGTTACAACCGCGCCACCAAAGTGCGCGACCTGTTGTTTGCTGCCAGCGCCGGCACCACCGGCGACGTTATTGGCGGCATTGCCGTATCAGCAGGACGTGTATACGTAGCCGATTCCAGTGGAAACCGTATTGTTGTTTTCACTACCGGCGGCGTACAGTTGCGGCAGTGGCCGGTGGCCGGTCCGGGCGCAGTAGCCATAGACAGCAGCGGCCGGCTATGGGTAGCGCAGCGTTACCAGGGCAAAGTGCTGAGTTTCGATACTACCGGCGTAGCGGGAACTACCATCTCACTGGGCGCCAGCGCAAGGCCGTCCGCATTATATGCCGATAGTATCCGGGGCCAGCTGTTGATCGGCGACCAGGGACCGGATATGCAGATCAAAATCTACGGCAACCTAACGGGAACGCCTGTACTGTCCGGCACATTTGGCGTGCAGGGAGGTTACCTGAACCAGAGCAGCGGTATCAGGGGCGCCACGGGCGATAAACGGTTTACCCGTGTAGCAGGTATCAGCCGCGATGCCGCCGGTAACCTGTACGTACTCAACAATCCCTGGGGAGGCACCTGGGACCTGGGCCGAAACGGCGCTACAGACATTCATTGCTACAACAATGCCGGTAATCTCCTGTGGACGCTCCAGGCGCTCAACTTCGAAGGCAACGCCTCCGCCGATGCCGGCAGCGACGGGACTTATTTTTACAGCGGTAACATCATCTATTCCTACACCGGTACCGATGGCGGCACTTATGTAGCCAACACCGTAGACCCGTACCGCTACCCGCTGGATGCCCGTATACAGATGACGGACCATGCGCGTGGCGAACATTTCGGACACCTGGCAAACGTGGGCGGGCACAAGATCCTCATCGCCTGCAACCAGAATGCCGATATATTTTATACCTATTATTTCAATGAAGCGACCGATGGTTACATCGCTATCCCAAATGACACCATCAGCAAAGTACGCAATGGTTTCTGCCTGGATTCCATCGGGGATATCTGGATTTCGCAGGATAAGACAGATGCTATCCAGCATTATCCGCTGACGGGCTTTGCAGCCAACGGCAAACCTATATATGGTCCGGTGGTATCTACGCCAACACCCGCGTCTATTGCGCGGCTGAACAGGATCGAATATGTTCCCGCCAGCGATATGATGGTGCTGGCCGGTGGCAATACAGACTGGACGCTGATTGGCAACCGGATAGAAGTATACCGTGGCTGGAAAGCGGGAAACCGCACTCCTAACCTGGTGATTACGCTGAGCCGTGCACAGGCCAAATCCATGTCGGCTGCCGGTAACTATCTTTTTGTGGGTTACTACGCCATTCCCGATATCGATGTGTTCGACCTGAGTACCGGCGCACTGGTACTTACCATGAACACCAGCAATCCGGCTGTATACGTAGGCAACGATGTGGATTCCCAATATGGTATCAAAGCATATCACCGCAGTACCGGAGAATACCTGATCACCAAAGACGACTACAATGCCAACAAGGTAGTGCTGTACCGCTGGACGCCCGCCACCGCGCCGGCTACGTCCGATAGTGTTACAACAGCTACGGCTACACTCGTTTCGAGGAATGCCAATGCCGGTTTCAGGATATTTCCCAATCCGGTGGACAAAACACTGTACATAGACCTGAAACAAACAGCTGCCAAAGGTTATACACTCGACATTTTTGATTTTTCCGGAAAAACCGTCAAAACCATGCAAGCCAACGGCCAGGGCCAAATGCAGGCCGATGTGGCTGGTTTAATGCCAGGTTCCTATGTATTGCGCATCATGGATGCTGCCAGTCGTAAGGTACTCGGCCAACAGAAATTCATCAAGCTATAAAAAAGTAAAAAGGAATGAAATATTTATGGATACTCGGGCTGTTGATCGGCAGCGGGTATAACGGTATGGCACAAATGAAAGCGCCGGCCGACTGGGTACACTATGAAGATGTACTGGGGGTAAAAACCAACCAGCGTCATTATGACTATGATGTGAGCGTGATACGGGCTTCCTGTCCCAGTAACGTATTGTGGCCGGGTGAACAACCTTCCTATACGTTACAGGTAGTGAACCGGCTGAACGAGCCGATGGTAACCACCGGCCATATTGAAATGATCCCTTATGGCACCCGTGGCATGCCTGGCGACATCTGGCTGCCCGAAATGATCTCCCATGGCCCGGTAACCAGCACGCCGGTGACGGTTAATATTCCCGCCGGCGGTTATCTCAATCTTGAACATTTACCCAGCATACCCGCCCGTTTTGGCGGGTATGCCCTGGTGATGGACCTGGGTAAATATGGCCGGAGAATGATCACCAGCCTGGTACGCACTTTCGCCGCCAACCCGCAACGGCTGCAGTATCCCAAACAATCGCTCGATGATATGGGCGCCGGTTTCCTGCAGCGTGTAGGCGTGCAGGCTATCCGTATGGGCGTAGATTACACGCCTACTAACGCACCGGACTATACGCAGAAAATGCGCGAACTGGATGCCAAAATTAAAGAGTACCAATCCAAAAATATTACCATCCTGCTGATGTTTGGCGCCGGCACAGCACCTTTGCCGCTGGGCATGCCGCGCTCCTTCCTGGACTCCAATCACGTGATGAAAAAGACCAAACAGGATTTTGTATGGGCCCCTTCGTCCGATGCCGATTTCCAATTGTTCGTCAACCGCCTGTGTACCCAATACGGCTGGCCTAAAGGACCGGTGACAGCCGTATCGTTATGGAACGAGCCCTGGGAGGGCGCCTCTATCTCCGGCTGGCAGTCAGACATTTTGCGCTACCGGGAGATATACAGCGTAATGGCCAAGGCCGTACTGGATGCGCGTAAAAAAGGGGCTGACGTATTGGTAGGCGGCGGCGACTCTAATTCCAACGCCTGGGATAAACTTTTTGCCGACGGCAAAATGACTTTCCTGCCTGTTTTCGATTTCTGCTCTATCCACTACCAGGGTATGGAATCGCCGGCCATTTATCCGGAGTGGGTTAACCGCCAATCGTCCAGGGGCCGTGTGAAGATCTGGGATACAGAAAGCTGGGTGGGCAATACGGATGATCGTATAGGCCTTACCGTTGCCACCAACCGCTCCTCCGGTTACGACCGTTCCATGGGCATATACGCCGGTTACATGTATAGCGGCGGCCGGGGCAGCGAACATTTCACCCAGTCCGTACGGACGCCCGAAGGAACCAAAACCATTACCCGTATTCCCGACACCTGGTCTCAGGCCGCCGCCCTGGGCGCAGTACAGCACCTGGTAGGCGAACGTGATTTCCGGCAGCTGCTGTTTACCAACGGACTGCCCTGGGTGATGGTGTTTGATGCACCACAGCGTCCGGATGACGGTACAGTTGTCATCAGCGGTGATATCGGGGAAGCTTTTGGTCCGGAGAGGGTGTTGTTTCGCGGCGTAAGAGGACTTAATGAAGTGACTGATAAAGAAAAGATCAGGGCCGCCATTGCCGCCGGTAGTCCGCAGGCCGACAGTCTGCAACAGGAATTGCTGAAATACCGTCCGCTTAGCGGCGGCCGCATGATACTGCCTGCGGCGGCCTATCTCCGGTTGTATGATTTTTATGGTAACCCTATTGCCCCGGCTAACGATCAGCTGGAGATACCACTCAACAGTCAGGGTTATTACCTGCGTACCGACGGTTCCAAAGGCTCCTTCAACAAACTGCTGGCTGCGGTAAAAGCCGCCCGTATAGAAGGTTACGCGCCTGTGGAGATCATCGCCAAAGACATGACCTCCCGCATTTCCTCATCGTCCGTGATGCGTTTACAGCTGACCAATATTTTGAACCGCCCGGTCAAAGGAAAGCTGGCCGTTACCTTACAGGGACTGCGTGTATCCGCCCCCGATACCGTTTCCCTTGCACCGCATGAAACCCGTACCATTCCGGTGAAGATCACCGGCGGTATAGCCGCCGCCAACAATACCTATCCGCTTGCGGTGCATTTTAATGCCGGCACGGACGGGATGGCTACTCATTATGAAGATATGCACGTGAACGTTATCTCCCGGCTACGCATCAACGTAGATGGCCGGCTGGATGACTGGAAGGATGCCCTGCCGCAAACCGTCAGCAGCAAAGGCGCCGCCGAGGTGAGTGTTACCGAAGCAGCCTGGTACCCGTTCAAAAACTTCGATACTAACGCCAACGGGTATGCCAACGGGTACTTTGCCCATGACGATCGTTATTTCTACTTCGCCGCCAAGGTGGCCGACAGCACGCCTCATCCGGGAACCTATCGTTTTGCGCAGCGCCCCGATGACGAGTTCTTTTATCCCGATACCGCTTATATCCTGGACATGCAGCAGTCGCTTGTGATCAAGGAAAACAGCGCCCCCGCCACAGACGCCGCTGCACTGCAATTACCGGAAGGCAACGGCCGTATCCTGCACTATTGGGAAAGCGGCGACAATACCAATTCCTTCGGAGTGGACCTGCATCTGCCGCAGCCAACGCAGGTAGCTTTGTATCTGCCCTCGCTGAAAGTATCTTCCCTGCGCCTGGAAGTGTATGACAACAAAACCCGGCAATACCTGTTCCGCCGTACCCTCACCAACCTCTGGGGCGGCGCCTGGGAAGTGCTGCGCCTGGAAGGCGATATACGTGTCATTCTGCATGCCAACGCCTGGTGGTATACACCCAAACTGGCCGCGCTGATGTTTGACAAGCCAACATCCGACAGCATTTTTGTAAAAGAAGATTTTGATACCCGAGGCAACTGGAAAAACGTCTATGGCGCGTCAGGACATTATATTGTGGGCGCCGGCCCCGCCCTGCCCGCAGGCGTTACCCTGGCACCCGCCCACAAAGAGATGAAAGAACCCCTGATATGGCCGGCCGGTGTACGGCATTATACCTATCAGAAAAATCCGGTCACACCGGATAACTCAGGATTAGGGTATTCGTATGACAACGTATTACTGGCCTTTAACGTGATCCCCGAAGGTAAAGACGGTATGCTGGCCAATCCCCCGGGTACCATGCCCCGCTATACCGGCTATAAATGTACCGACTATGAATATGCCTTTAACCCCGTAGCCGCGCAATATGGCGGTGGTACCGAAATATGGCGGTTACTGGTACCGGGGCTTAACCGGAAACACTTTTTCCCGAGGCAGCCGAAATCCGATAAGGAGGGACCCGTTACCAAAGGTAAACTGGTGATTCGCCGGGAAGGCAATACCGTCATCACCGAATGCGCTATCCCCTGGGAAGAGATACCCGATGTAAAAGCAGCTGTTGACAATGGTGAGCGGATAAAACTTTCCTTCCGGGTGAATGATAACGGCGCCCCTGGCAGCTGTATGGAACTGGCCAAAGAACGAAGCGTGTCCAAACAAAATGCCCGTGCCTTTCATCCCGACTGGAAAGTGCACTGGTCCAATGAAGTAGAGTTTGGTGTAGAAAAGTAGTTTAGTCCCTCGCGAAACCTACGATCATATCCGTTACCTGGAAACTGCTGCGGGCAGGCTTTTTCTCTCCGGGTACCACCAGTCTGAAAGGCCCTTTTCCGGCGGGCAGCGGTTGTCCGCCGGATTCATCTGCCAGGATAACTACCTTATCGGTGAAAGCACTGTCCAGTTCAGCAAGTGAGAACAGTACTTCATACCCATCTGCGCAGCGTACCAGCAGGTATTTACGGAGATTTTTCCCCTTTAATGTTTTTCCCGTGGTGACACCCGCCTGTTCCAGGATTTCCTGTACCGGTACGCCCGTATAGGCGCGTTCGTTACCTTCATGGTCTTTCAGTGCGACCGTAGTACGTTTCATCTGGCGCAGGTTTTCCGGATAAAGGGTTAGTGGGTGGGTAACTTCCCCGGAAACCTTCACGGCCGGCTTTTGTTGGCCTACGGCATTCAGTCCGGTCGCTAACAGCAGGACTATCAAAAAGTGTCTTATTATCAACATAAACAATGATTAAAAGCATTTCCTATTCCTAAATATAACCCTGCTTTCAAAAAAAATAACATCTTTCTGTCGGCAGGAACCGCCAAACATAATTACCTTGCAGGGCATTTTATCCATTATTTCAGAACCATCTTTGTTGTTAATTATGAAAAAGGTATTCCTGCTACTCGGTATCAGTGCATGGGCGGGCACTACGCAAGCCCAGCTTTTTGACCGTATCAAAAATAAAGTTCAGCAGAAAGTCAACGAAAAGATAGACCAGACGATTGACAATGCCACGGCTCCTAAAAAGAAGAGTGAAGAAAACACTAACGGTTCCGGCAATACGACGACGTCCACCACTTCTTCGGGCAATACGAACAATGGCAATGAGGGCGCTGTTGCCAATACTGATATCAGGTCCTATTCCCGGTTTGACTTTGTACCCGGTGAAAAAATTATCATGCAGGAGAATTTTGCCCAGGATGCTGTAGGTGAATTTCCGGCCCAGTGGAATACCCGTTCCGGTGCGGAAGTGGTGACAGTAAGCAACCGTCCGGGTAAATGGCTGGCCATCAAACAGGACGGTGTTTTTTACCCGGAATACCTGACCAGCAACTTCCCCGACAACTTCACCCTACAGGTAGATGTAATGGCCAGCAACGGTATTGCCGGTATCGGCAACCTGACCGTGAGTCTGCTGAAAGCGGCGAGTGCCGACGAAAAATTTGACCTCGGTACCGACAACCACATTATGTCTCCCTCCTTTAAAGTATCGCTTGCACCCAAACATTCCGGCGACGGTTACCTCCGTTATTCCTCCAATGTGATCGGCAGCAATACGATCAATGGTTTGCCTGTATTCAACGTACCAAAGAAAAACTATGTACGGGTATCTATCTGGCGGCAGAAACAACGGGTACGCGTATATCTTGACAGCACCAAAATCGTAGACCTCCCACGCGCACTGGATGCCAGCGCTGTGCTCAACACACTGGCATTTGCCGCCTATGCACCGGACTACGACAAACAGGATGGCACCTTCTACATCAGTAATATCACCCTGGCAGTAGGCGCTCCCGATACCCGCAACAAACTGATCACCGAAGGCAAATTCGTCTCCCATGGCATTCTCTTCGATACCAACAGCGACCGGATCAAAGCGGAATCTTATGGTGCGTTAAAAGACATTGCCAACGTGCTGACAGAGAATGCAGCCGTACGGGTTAAAATTGTAGGTCATACTGATGCAGATGGCAACGACAAACTAAACCTCGACCTGTCCAAACGTCGCGCAGACGCGGTAAAAGCGGCATTAAACAAAGACTTCGGTATCGATGTAACCCGGTTGGAAACAGACGGCAAAGGCAAAACACAGCCGATCGATAATAACAACACCGAAGTGGGCAAGGCTAATAACCGCAGAGTAGAATTTATCAAATTATAAATAACCGGAATCCTGCACTATCAGCAGTTTTTTTGCGGGCGCCCAAAGGTATTTCAGGAACAATACTCCGTTATACCGGCATGTCCGATGATTGTATACAATAGGCGTTATTGCTTACCAGTTGACTACCGGTAATATAGGCGTCCGTGTTTTGTACACCGTTTATCACAATATCATTGAATACTACCGGTAAACCGAGCGCGATCCAGAACCGCCGGCTGTTTTGCAGGTGAAAATGAATGTGCGGCATGGTGGAATGTCCGCTGTTGCCGCACTTTCCAATAAACTGGCCCTGTTTCACGATATCTCCTTTTTTCACGCTGATACTGCCACATCTAAAATGCGCAATAAAACTGTATTCCTGGTCTGCGTGTTTGATGATGACGAAGTTTCCCCTGAAATCAGGTGACTTCCAGTCCACCGAAAGATCCCCCACACCGCTATAATCCGCGATGTTGTTTTTAACCGATATGATTGTACCATCAGCAGGAGCGATAACGTCCTGGTTAAAACAGTAGTAATCGTCCAGTTGTTTGCCGGTATCTTTACAGGGTTTATGCGCATCATCCATCATAAAAAAGTCGTAGGCATAACGTTGCGTATATATATCCCATGAATGGGAGGTATCCGCAGTAACACCTCCCCTGCCTACCGCCCAGGCGCCTTTAAAGGGCAGCCTATACTGTACCTTGTTCCGGAAAGACGATGGAGACGGTAACCGGTAGCCATAAAACACCAGGATATACAGCTGCCCCAGCAGCTGCTTTAGCAACAATATAATATTTAAGGGATTGAGCAAACTTAAGTACATACTTACATAGTAGTGCGTAAGAACCGGTGAGTTGACCGGCTTCTCCGGTTCTCCCCTTTTGCTCCTGTATTTTATGATTTTTTCCAGGATAACGGCTACCAGGTAGAAAAGAAAGAGACAAAAAAAACGCTTGTTTCCCCAAAAGCCTGTTATACCTATGGCACCGATAATTTTGAGTGCGATAATGACTTTCTTCATTTTTATGTCGTTTGAACGCTACACAATAATCCTATATTTGGATAAATAAAGTCTTAATAAATATTAATATTTAGTTGAACCTTGTTTATTATGGGACTTGCTCAAATTTCCCGGAATGCATGAAACACTCATCAAATACATAAAGCAGTACGTTCCCATTACTGCGTCCGACATTGCTTTAATAGAAGAAGCATTTACCTACAGAAAAATGGAAAAAGGCGAATTACTGTTGAAGAATGAGGAAATCTGCCGTCATCAGAATTTTGTATTAAAGGGGTTTATGAAAACCTATCATGTGAGCCCTACGGGGAACGAACACTGTATTTTGCTGGTGCCGGCAGAGAAATGGGTGGCTGATCTCAATTCCTATCTCAACCAGGCGCCTTCTACCGTCATTATTAAGGCTATTACAAACACCGAAGTATTGCAGCTAAGCAAACCTTCCTTTGATTGTATATTGGATAAATCTCCTTCTCTGGAACGATTTTTCAGAAAGATGTACCAGGACGCACTATGTGCTCATCATAAGAAAATAATTGATACCCTTACGTTGCCCGCCAAAGCGCGATATATCAATTTTATGAAAATCCATCCTGACATTGTACAGTTCGTACCGCTAAAGGATATTGCTTCGTATCTGGGCATGACGCCTGAATATTTAAGTAGCCTTCGCCGGCAAAACATAAAAAAGCGGTAGTGCCTGCAGGCGCCACCGCTTTTTTATATTGGTTAAAGGAGACCGTCAATGTTTGCTGGCCCAACTGTTATTACCCGGTGTGGCATCCATAAAAAGATTGCCCTCCAGGGTAACACCCGCGACCACTTTATTGGCCGGCAATGTCAACTGCAGCTGACGCTGATTTTTCTTCCATACCGCCGGTGTCTGATGCACAGTGGCTTTTGAGCCATCCACATAGGTAATCACCACATCAAACGGAATGGCAAAACCGCCTTCGTTCGCAATAGAAAGTGCCACCGTCTTACCTTTCTGCGTTACGCCAGACAGCTTCAGATCGATGTAGTGATTGCTGAAGTACCAGTTCTGCCAGAACCAGTTCAAATCCTGCCCGGCAGCGGTGCTGAAGCTGTTAAAATAATCCCACGGAATCGGGTGTTTGCCATGCCATTTGTCCATATAGGCGTGCAGGCATTTACGGAATAGCTTATCTCCCAGGAGATCTTTCAGCGCCAGGTAAGACAGGGAAGCCTTACCATAGGAGTTAACGGAGTAACCATCACCACTTACCTGGTTGGACATGGTAATGATAGGCTGGTCTTCTTCCGTGGACGGGTTGCCGATATAATGCGCCACCCGGAATTGGCGATAAAAATCATCGGCCTTTTCCTTTCCTTTTTCCACGATTCCTGCCAGGTATTCAAAGGTGGTAGCCCATCCTTCATCCATAAAAGCGTAGCGGCTTTCATTGATACCCATGTAGAAAGGGAAATAGGTATGGGCCATTTCGTGGTCCTGCAGTAGCTGGGCAAAGTCAAGCTCCTGGCCTACAGAGCCGTCGTTGACCATCATCGGGTATTCCATATCGGCATAACCCTGGAAGGCGGTCATCACCGGATAAGGATACGCAACACCCGGCCACTGGTGCGAAAAGAGCGACAGCGCTGTTTGCCCGAAACGAACCGAATGACGGAAATCGTAGGCGGTATCATTGTAGGCCGCCTGCATACTGGCACGGCGACGGGTAGTGCTGTCCACCACTGCGCTGCCTGCATCCCATACGTAGTGGTTGCTGAGGCCCAGCGCCACATCGGGGATATGATCGTAGCTGAATTTCCAGGTATTCCATTCCTGTTGTTGGGTTACCTTTCCCGCCAGCATCTCAGCTTTGGTAGCGATATGCATACAGGAATCGCTGCTGTAGGACTTTTTCAGGCGGGCAGCGTATTCCGGCTGTAGTACCTCGCCGGCATTGAGCAGGTTACCCGTACCCCATACCACAAAGTTTTTGGGGACCTTCACCGCCACCCTGTAGTCGTTAAAATCGTTGTAGAATTCCACGCGGCCGGTATGTTCCAGCATGTTCCACCCGTTGTAGTCATCGTATACGGCTACACGCGGGTAGTAGTAAGCCATAAAATAGGTAGTACTGTCGATGATGCCTTCCCTTCCGCTCTCCACAGACAGTTCATAGTGCCAGCTGATCTGCATTTGCAGGCTGTCTTTTGAAGCCAGCGGTGATGGCAGCTTAACAGCACCTACCGTACCTCTGTCGTTGTTATAAGGTACTGTTTGCCCGTTGATAATAAGGGTGTCGATGACTACGCCACTGGCCAGATAATCTTTGCTGACATAGCCGGAGCGGGGTGATTGCGGTTTGTGATCATTGCAGATCAGATCGAGCACCAGGTTTTTGAGCACATTCGGACTGTTGTTGATATAGGTAATATTTTCCCGGCCATATACTACAGGAGAGGGCGGATTAACGGTGACATGGATATCATACCGTCCTTTGTTCTGCCAATAGCGAGGACCCGGGTCCCCGGTACGGGAGCGGGTCCCGTTTTCAAAAGCATTCCGGATATTACGGGGTTCATACAGCTGCTGTGCCTGCACAGTCACCGCAGCTGTTACCAGTAATAGCAGCAGGTTAATACATTTTTTCATAAGCCGTTATTGTTGCGGGTTTAAAAATAGGAAAAGTTGTTCCAAAAAAAGCACCGTTGATCAGTTCGCTCGCAGCAGATACAGGCACCATGTTTGTGACCTGTTGGGTAAAACGTCTACCATGAGCACCTTTCACATCGATTACCACGGACAGTTGATTGCCGTCTCGCAGGAGTCGGCGGACAGTTTCCTGGTAGCCTTGCCCAATAAGACCGTACAACTGGTACGGAAACAGGACAGCGATGGCGCTGATTACTGGTTTGAGAAAGATACAGACAATGAAACGCCTGAAACAGCCGAACTGGGCGCCGCCATTGAAGTCGTTTTAGGCGGTTGACAGCATCTCCCTAATTTCCAGTATTTTTTTATCTAGTGTCCCGTAATTGATGTTCAACTGCGGGACTTTCTTTATCTTTGCCCATCACTCGACAAAGACCGGCTGATTAACCCAAATTTTAAGTGGATTTATAGACAGGAAACCTTACTTTATTACTATTCACCTTATTTGAAAAACGTCTATCACCCATGATGGCACATTATGATGTCACCAAACTGGAACATCTTGAAAGGAAAACCGACTGGAAAAAAAATTATGCTCATTTTGCGTCCGGTAACAAATTGTTACTATTGCCGACCCTGCTGATTGCAGCGGGAGGTCTTACGCTTTTTTTCCTGAACAAAGCCCGTTTATTGCAAAGTGGCTACGGATTGGGAGCAGTGCTGGTGACGATCGCCGGCGTCCTGCTTTTTATCATCATCTCCGGCAGGGGAAAAAAACAGGTACTGGAAAACATCTCCCGAAAACCTGTCTGCCTCGCAAAAATCATCAAAGTACATGAACAGCAGCAGCTGTATTACAGCATCTTCAGCACCAGCGATACCCGCTGGGATATTGCGCTGCTGCAACTCGTCTCCGACCGGGTAGTGAATATTCCTTCGGATACCAGCAACCCCGACGACCGGACAGTGGTGCGCCTGCTGCGCGCTTCACAGATTGGATCAAACATGCAGCCCTGCGCACTTCCAGCCTCGTTTACCGGCGGGCATCAGGTGTACCTGAAGCCTTTCGATTTCAGTGCGCTGGATAAGGTAGCCTGTAATTACATACAACACCGTAATGGTATTTTTCCGGTGCTGTATGTAGACAACAGTAATGTGCCCGTAGTGTTAAGGGATTATATTAAGGCTTGACAACGGGTACCATTTTATGGAACAGGCTATCAAGACCGGCATAGAGGCTGCGATGTAATATCGTCAGATGGTTTTCCGCGGGGAAAGGCACGTAGTACAGCGTCACAGGCTGCGGTTTCGCCGCTTCCAGTAATGCTGCCAAACGGGCGGCATCCTTTTTCATCACGTCACCTTCCTCTCCAACAGACAAGTATACATTCACCGGTTTCCGCAGATTTTTACGCAGTAACGCCGGTGCGGCTGTCAGCAATGACTCATTGTCCCACCATAAGCTGGGGCTGATGATCACGTATTGTTCAAAGAGTTCAGGCCGGTGCAACAGCACTTCCGTGCCTATCAGGCCGCCGAGCGACTGCCCTACCAGGGTGCGGTGAGGCTTTACCCGGTAATGCTGCTGTATGTAAGGCTGCAGGTCTTTCTCCAGGAAATCAATGAATTTCGCGGAGCCTCCGGTGGTAGGATACGCTTTTTTATCTTCCGCAATCGACGTGGGAAAAGTAAAGTCACGCTTACGGTCCACATTAGCGATGCCCACTATAATCGTCGGCGGCATAAAACGGATCATGGTGAGAAACTGCACCAGTCCGGTGACATGCACAAAATCTTCATTCGCCGATCCGTCCAGCAGGTAAATAACCGGGTAAGTAGCGGTATCTTTCTGATACCCTTCCGGCAGGTAAATATTGAGGGTCCTGGTTTCGTTCAGTTGCCGGGATACCACCTGGTCCGTTACACCCAGTACAAACGGGGTTTGCTGCGCCTTTGCTGTCAGAACACTTCCCCAGAGCAGGCAACAGGCTATTATTTTCTTCATAAAGCAGGGCATTTTAATATGCGGCGGCAATATAATGGCTATCCGGCTATCTTTTTTTTGATTTTTTGTGTAAGTTACCAAACCGTTATATATTCCTGTGCCGACGCCGGTACTACCCGAAATTCGCACTATATTAGTAACCAGGTCAGAAAGGGAGCGAATATGTCTATGCAATCAGATACACTGGAACCAGCCAGTCTTTTTAAAGCCTATTATCCGCGGCTATGTTATTTTGCCTTCCAGTTTACGGGAGACAAAGACCAGGCACGCGACATTGCGCAGGAAGCCTTTGTGAGCTACCTGGGACAACGTGCCCAGGTGACGCCGCATCCGGTGGCCATCAAAAACTTCCTGTATACGACCGTGCGCAATGCCTGCCTGAACCTGTTGCGCCATGAAAAAGTAGTGGAGAAATTTGCCGCCTCCCAGGCTACGCCCCCGCCAGACGATACCACGGTGGTGCTCACCATGATCCGGTCTGAAGTAATGGGAGAAATTAATCGTGTATTACAGACGCTTCCTGAAGCCTGCCAGGAGATTATCCGCCTGGGTTATATAGATGGTTTAAAAAACCAGGAGATCGCCCATCAGCTCAACATCAGTATCAACACTGTTAAAACCCAGAAAAAAAGAGGGCTTCACCTGCTACGGCAACGGCTGAACCCAGAAATCTACGGTCTCTTTCTCCTTTGATTCCCCTGCTCAAAAAAAATTCTCTTTTTCTTTCACCCCATTTGCCGCCTTGCGTTTCTTTATTACGGAACCGACAACATGGACGCACACCACGACACATTTGACCATGCCGCACTGATGCTGCGGTGCCTGCGCGGAGAAGCTACCGCCGCAGAGCAACAGCGGCTGCAGCAATGGCTGGCAGCAGATGCCCGTCATCAGGCACTGTACGACTCCTTGCAGGAGCCTGCGCAGCTGGCCGCTGGTATTGCTTTCCAGGAAGATATTGATGTGGATGCCGATTGGGCAGCCGTCCTTGCCCGCACCACCGCTACTCCCACTACCCGTAAACCGGCGTGGGTGCGCTTCGCAGCCTGGACAGCCGCAGCAGCTGCCGTCGTCGCCGGCGTGGTATTGCTGTATCCCCGGTCCGCCACTACACCGGATACCCGTATTGTAGCAGACCAGTCACACACTTTTAAAAACGATGTACTGCCCGGCAGCAACCAGGCAGTGTTACAGCTGGGCAATGGCAAAACCGTCGCCCTCGGCGGCCAGGCAGATAAAACCATTACCGAAGCCGATGGTACCACCATCCGGCGGGATGATGGCGGCCTCGTTTATCACGACAGCGGCGATAACAACGCCAGTTTATATAATACGCTGACCACCAACAGGGCCGGTCAATACCAGCTCACCCTGGAAGACGGCACCAAGGTATGGCTTAATGCCGCGTCCTCCCTTACTTTCCCGGTACATTTCAATGGTAAGGAGCGGACCGTCACCCTCACCGGTGAAGGTTATTTTGAAGTAGCGGCCAACAGTAAGCAGCCGTTTAAGGTAACGGTCAATGGTGTAGAAGTACAGGTACTGGGTACCCGGTTCAACATCGGGGCCTATGACTATGCGGTAAAAACAACCCTGGTAAGCGGCGCGGTAAAAGTTCAGCTACCCGGCAAACGCGCCTTGCAACTGGTTCCCGGGCAGCAGGCCAATGTACAGTCAGAAAAGGTGTCCATCACCTATGCCGATACCGAAAAAGCAATTGCCTGGAAAGAGGGTATTTTCTATTTTAAAGACGACGATTTCCGCGACATTATGGAACAAGTAGCCCGCTGGTATGACCTGGAGCTGGAATTCCAGGGACCGTTGCCGGCCAGGAAAATCAGCGGAAACATCAGCCGGCAGGCAAGATTGTCACAAGTACTGGAGATGCTGAACTATGTAAGCGGCGCCCATTTTGATATCAGGGGCAGGAAAGTCAGTGTGAGCCTATAACGTAAACGAGTACACGCGAATTAACAAATACCTGTAATGAAGAACAACCAGGAATGCCAAAATTAACGGGACATAACCGCTATTAATCTAAAATTCAAACAGATGATGAAAAGATTTATTTCCGCTTGCCGGCGGGGTATGCTATTCCCTTTGCCTGTAAAAATCAGCGCGGCCGCCAAACTCACCGCCATGCTGCTGTTGATGGCTGCATTGAGCGTATCTGCCACCGGCTACGCGCAAAAGATCACCCTATCCATGCAACAGGCGCCGCTGGAGCAGGTGTTTGCCGCTATCCGGCAACAGACCGGCTACTATTTTCTGTACAACAACGACCTGCTGAAAAAAGCCGGTAAAGTAACCGTACAGGTAAAAGATGCCGACATCACCGTAGTGATGGACCAGTGCCTGGCAGGGCAACCGCTGGCCTACAAAATCATTGACCGCACTATTTCACTGAAAGAAGCACCGGTAAAGCAGCCAGCCACGCACCTCGCAGCAGATACCGTCATCACCGGTAAAGTAACCGATGAAAAAGATGTGCCGCTGCCCGGTGTAACCGTCACCGTAGAAGGCTCCTCCAAAGGCGCCGTGACTGACGGCAACGGTAAATACAGCATACAACTGCCTTCCGGCGCGAAAGCACTGCTGTTTTCCTTCATCGGCTACAGCAAACAACGCCAGGAACTCAACGGCAATACCACGCTCAATGTAAAAATGAGCGAAGGTTCCAAAGGATTGTCAGAAGTGGTGGTAACCGCGTTAGGTATCAAACGGGAAAGTAAATCGCTGGGGTATACCGTAGCCGAACTGAAAGGCGCCGACCTCTCCGAAGGCAAGGAAGTCAACGTCGCTAACGCCCTCTCCGGAAAAGTAGCCGGTGTACAGGTTACCCGCCCCGCTTCCGGCGCCGGTGGCTCTTCCAAAATCGTGATCCGTGGTAATAACTCCCTGCAGGGTAACAGCCAACCACTGTATGTAGTAGACGGTGTGCCACTGGACAACCAGAACATCGGCGCAGCCGGCAGTACTGGTGGGGTGGATTATGGTGATGGTATTTCCAACATCAACCAGGATGATATTGAAAGTATCTCTATCCTGAAAGGTCCCAACGCCGCCGCGTTGTACGGTCAACGAGGCAGCAACGGCGTGGTACTTATCACCACTAAATCCGGCAGCTCCCGTAAAGGCATCGGCGTGAAATTCAGCAGCGATTACTCCCTGGGTAACGCACTGGTAACACCGGATTTCCAGGATGAATACGGGCAAGGCCTCGATGGCGATTTCACCCACTTCCGCGCAAAGGATGGTAAAGTTTACACCATGGCACAAGCCAAAGCACAGAGCCTGCAAGGCATGCCTAAAATGAGCGCCGGCCGCGACCGTATCGCACGCAGCAGCTGGGGCCCTAAAATGGAAGGCCAGCAATATGAAGATCAGTGGGGCAATATCCTGAACCTTACCCCACAACCCAATACCTACCAGCATTTCTTCAACCAGGAAAAACAATTCGTCAACAATATCAGCGCCGAAGGCGGCAATGATAAAGTGACCTACCGCTTTTCCTATTCCAATACCCACGTTAACGGCTATGTGCCCAACAATACACTGGACCGTAACACCTTTACCCTGCGCGCTTTAGCCTCCATCACGCCTAAACTGCAGCTGGACGCCAAAGTGAACTACATCAACCAGAAAGGTAAAAACAGGCCTACCCTGTCCGACGCTTCCGACAACCCGGCCTACCTGTTCATCAGCCAGCCCCGCAGCATGCCGATGTATATCCTCGCTGATTACGAATGGACCGCCAGCGACGTCGCCAAACAATTCGGCTACAGCGGCGTAACGCCCGGCCTGGAAAAAACCTACGCCACCAACAGTTCCACTGCCAACCCATACTGGACCATCAACAAAACCTACAACGCCGATCAGCGTGATCGTATACTGGGTATGCTCCGCCTCTCCTACGACTTCACCAAATGGCTGAAGCTCACTGCACGCGGCGGCACCGATTTCTACACCGAACAACGCCTGCGCTACCGCGCTAAAGGCACGTACCAAAGCCAGAACAGAAACGGCGATATCGAAGAAAGAGTATTGCGGGTCAGGGAAGACAACTACGATGTGTTGCTCAATGCCAACCTGCCGCTCAACAAAGACTTTACACTGGGCCTGAATGCCGGTAGCAGCCACCAGAAAAAATTCTACCGCATGACCGGCAACACGGGTAAAGAATTTATTGTGCCCGATCTGCATGTGATCAACAATACCCTTACCAATTCCTACCTGTTCGATTTACAACAGTCTGAAATCAACTCTGTATATGGTTTCGGTCAACTGTCATTCCGTGATTGGTGGTTCCTGGATTTCTCTGCCCGTAACGACTGGTCTTCTACCCTGTCGCCGCAGAACAATTCCTTCTTCTATCCATCCGTGAGTACCAGCGTGATCATGACAGACGCGCTCAACATCAAAAGCAATATACTCACCTATTGGAAACTGCGTGGCTCCCTCGCGCAGGCAGGCAGCTCCGGCAACCCTTATCAGTTGACCGGTACCTATAGCCTCGATCAGTTCACCCACGGCGGGCAGCCACTCGGTTACTTCACCTCCGTGATCCCTGACCCGAACCTGAGAAACGAGCTCACCACCTCCCTGGAATTCGGTACCGATCTGCGTTTGCTGAATAATCGTTTAGGCATCAGCTTTACTTACTATAACGCCGCTACGAAAAATCAGATCCTCGACGTACCGCTACCACCGTCCAGCAAGTTTGAAGCACGCCGTATCAATGCCGGCGAAATCCGTAACCGGGGTATAGAAGTGTCCATCAGCGGTACCCCGCTGAAACTGGCCAACGGCTTCACCTGGGAAAGCGCCTTTAACTTCTCCCGCAACCGCAATGAAGTGGTATCCCTCGCCGCCGGCGTAGAAACATTTGTGCTGGGCAGCGACCGTGGCATCAACGTGATCGCCGCTCCCGGCAAACCTTTCGGCACCATGATCGGTACCGGTTTCGCCTGGCTGAAAGATGAACATGGCAATCGCCTCATTGATCCCGCTACCGGCTTACCACTGCGTACACAAGGCCGCCAGCTGACCGAACTGGGTAACGCACTGCCCGACTGGACCGGCGGTTTTTCCAATACCTTCCGTTACAAAGGATTTACACTGGGCGCCCTGGTAGACATCCGTCAGGGTGGCATGGTATATTCCCAAAGCAACCGCGAAGAACTGATCTACGGCACTACCAAAAGAACGCTGGCCGGTCGTGATGGCAGCTATGTTGCCAGTGGCATGATTGCCGCCAAAGATAACAACGGCAACTGGGTAAGCACCGGTAAAGCCAATACCATGACCGTAAAGGCACAGGACTACTGGAACGTAGTAGCCAACGATAAAGAAAACGTAGTATCCGAAGAAATGATGAACGACGCCAGCTATATCGCCATGCGGGAAATCAGTCTCAGCTACCAGCTGCCGGCGAAATTGTTCAGCGGCAAAATCATCAAACGCGCAGGCGTCGGTATTTATGGCCGTAACCTGTTCTATTTCCAGCGTAAAACAGATGGATTCTCTCCCGAAGCTTCCGGTTTCAACGTCAACAACTCCTCTCTGGGCCTGGAATCTACCGCGCTGCCCATGATGCGGAACTTTGGCATTAACCTGAGCCTGGATTTATAATGCATTAAAAAAGAAGAAGAGATGAAAAAACATACCCGTTCCATATATGCCGCCCTGTTGCTGGGAAGCCTTTCCTTCAGCAGCTGCACCAAAAATTTCACGGACCTGAATACGCCGCCTACCTCCGTGACCAATATCGATGCGGCTATCCTGCTGTCCAAAGCACAAAAAGATGCCGCCTTCGCCGAAGGCACCGAAACCGCCAATATACAGGTGGGATCATGGGTACAATACTGGGCCGGCGGCCTCGTGGCGCCTACTTCCCGCTACATCCAGCAGCCGGACAATAACATGTGGGCAGCCCACTACACCCTGCTGCGCAACCTCGGCCAGATCCGTAACCAGGCGCTGAAAGGCAAAGAAGATGATCCTACCGGCCGTACCAAACTGGCCATCGCCCGTATCATGGAGATATATGTATGGCAACGGCTCACCGACCTGTTTGGAGACGTGCCGTTTTCCCGGACCACCGAAGATGCCGGCAACGTGAATAACAAACCGGCGTATGACAGCCAGGAATCCATCTACAAACAGCTGATCACCGATCTGGATGCCGCCATCGCCAAACTGAACGGCAGCGACGTTTCCTATGGCAACGCCGACTTCTATTACAAAGGCAACGTCGACAACTGGAAAAAATTCGGCAATTCCCTGAAACTGCGGCTGGGCATGCGCATTAAATACGCCTCCCCGCAACTGGCAGAAAAAACCGTGCGGGAAGCTATGAGCGGACCACTGTTTGCAGATAATAAGGATAACGCTGCCGTCCCTACGTTCAACGACGCACAAACCACCAACGCACATCCTATCCTGGCGCAGTTCATCAGCGGCAGTCCTGACCTGCGTTACCTGGCCAGCGCTTTTGTCGGTACACTCACCAATAAAAAAGATCCGCGGCTGACTTTCATTGCGGCACCGACTGTCAATTCAAAAAACACCGGCACCCCTGTTTACCGTGGTATCGGCGTAGCGCTCACCGATGCGCTGCTGGCGGGCATCATCAAGGATGACTACTCCACCGCCTCCACTACCACCTATTTTAACAAAACACTGGCATCGCCTATCCCCTGCTACGTATTCACTTATGCAGACGTATGTTTCTTTAAAGCGGAAGCCGCATTGATGGGCTGGGGCGCTGTTCCCGCGGATGCAGAGAAATTTTACCAGGATGGCATCAAAGCAGCGATGGCCATGCAGCCTTATAACATCACCACCATCCCGCAGGCATACATCGATGCGGAGTTCTCCCTGGCAGGCCTCACCAGCGAACAACAGCTGGAAAAAATCATGACCCAGAAATGGATACAGCTGTTTGGCCGCGACTATGAAGCGTTTGCAGAATGGCGCCGTACCGGTTACCCGGTGCTGACACCGGGTCCCAACCAGGGCTCTACCAATGGCACTATTCCGCGCAGAGCAGTTTATTCTTCCCTGGAAGCATTGCTGAATACGGATAACTACCAACAGGCCGTAAAAGGCTTGTCCAAAGGAGATGCGTATCTTTCTAAAGTATGGTGGGATAAAAAATAATCATCTTACAAAAACAAAAAACCGCTGTGCAAAATCTGCACAGCGGTTTTTTGTTTTATTATTTTATCTCCTACCAGGTTGCCTCATTGTTGAAACTAGTCACATCCGTTATCCGCAACGGCAACGTTTTTCCATCTGCCAACAGGTATACATACCCTTCCCCTTTGCGGCACAACAAAGGATACGTCAGCGTAATCCCTTCACTGTAAGGACTTGCCAACCGGTCCAGCATAACCGCCGTAAATTTTTCAGCGGTAATGGCTTTTCCGCTGGCATCCAGCACGGTCACTGTTTGTTCCGTTTTGGTGACAAAGCCGGAGTTCTTATTCCCGATAAATACTTCATTATAGAGCGGTGGTATTACTACTTTTCCGGATCTGTCAGCCAAACCTTTTTTATAGGAAAGTGAATGAGTACGGGAGAGTCCATCTGACAGTTTAAAAAGCGACAGGTATTCACTATCGTCATAATCGTACGGATAGCCGTCTGCGTTATAATCATAATCCAGTGGCACCAGTAATTTCCCGGTAGTATCGGCATAGCCGTATTTCCAGTTCTCCCCGCTTTTACGGATCAGCAGTATCACCCCTTGTTTCAGCATGGAAGCACCATCGTAAATAAACGGCAACACTTCCTCACCACGACTATTAATGGCACCCATTTTACCATTCTGCTGTACCGGGGCTACCCCAAAGGCAAATTCCGGAATGGAAGGCGACAAGGTTGTATCCCCCTCGTAACGTTTTACCATGGGATACGGCTTTGATACTACCTTTCCTTTCGCCACGTTCCACAGAAAAGAGTTTTTGCCATCCGATACAATCAGCAGATCCGGTACATGCGCCGGCGCTACGCTGCTATAGGGCAGGGGCGTCATTTTCCCGGTTGACAGTGAATAGACGGCGTTTCCGTTGTCTTTCATCACCAGGTACTGATCCTTGTTCATGGGTAACAGGGACGTATATACGGGTGGGATCAGTTCCTTGCCAGTCAAACTATAAAGCCCGAAAACATCCTCCCCGGCAGCGGTAACGGCGGTAACGCTCAGCAGCGTGCTGTCCGGCGCCAGCGGGTCTATGTATTTAAATTTCGCAGGGATAATTTCCTGTTGGGCACGGGTATTAAAAAGCCCTGTACCGGTGGCCGTATTAAATGTCAGCAGTGTATCCGACAGCAGCTGATACCCGCGGTATTTGGGAGGGAGCAACAACGTACCGTCCGGTTTATACAGGCCTGACTGGCCCTGATAACTCACCTGTACCAGTCCTTTGTCTTTACCGTAAGTCACCATGCCCACTTCATGAAAAGCCGGCGTAACCACCTTACCATTCGACAGATTCACAAAACCATACAACGCCTGTCGTTTCAGGGCAAACAGGGGTATATTACCGGATGATGACATCAGTTCAATGCCATTGTAATTTTGTTGCAGCAGTGGTTTGCCGGTGCTGTCGTATATATTGTACATACCATCATGTGCTGCAATGATATAGTCATCTGAGCAAATCACGTCTTCATCCAGCGACGGTGCCACCACTACTTTGCCGGAAGCAGTAACAATGCCGGTTTTACCGCCTTTGGTTACCGTGAGATAAGGGCCGCTGGCATAGCTGCCGTAGGGATCTTCAATATTATCATAGATGAAATCCAGCACCTGTTCCCCTTTGACATTAATGAGGCCGAAACGGCCGTTCTTCTTCGCTTTCAGCACACCCTCGCCAATGACTTCCATTTGGCTGTAAGTGGGTGCTGCATACACTTTTTTCAGGGGAATGTTCACCACCACTTCTTTTCCCTGTTGCGTAAAACTGCATACCCATTCATCGCTGCGCATCATGGAATGTTTGTGTTCAAATGCAAAAGGTATCAGCACCTCGCCTGAACTGCTGACGATGCCCCATTTACCGCCTTTTTTGGCGTAGACATAATCGCTTTTAAGACCACAACCACCACAGTAGTCGAACTCATCGTAGATGGCGGGTATCACCAGTTTACCTTGTGTGGCATCGTAAATACCCCATTTACCTTGTTGTTTTACATCAAAACGATGATCGTCGAGGATACCCACTTTTTCAAACTGCAGCGGCAGCAGTAGTTTGCCCCAGGTATCCGCGTAGGTCATCTTCCCCTGCTTATACAGGTTGAGGTAGATGTTGTTCTGCAACTCCAGTTTATCGTATTCCGGTTTCAGTACCCATTTCCCCCGGTCATCCACAAGACCGTACTTTCCGTTGTTACGTACGATCATCATGCTATGGGTATTGCTGGAAAAGATATGCTCGTTCGAGATGCTGTCTACGGGGGGAAAGGAGGATTCAATTTTGTCGAATACTTTTTCGCCGGCCGTATTGATGTACCAGCTTTTCTCTTTGGTAGCTATACGTGCAAAACCATTTGTAAACACGGAGCCTTGCTGCGCCAGCAATGTATGACCAGCCAATAGCAAACCCAACAAACCTGTCATTGTTTTTTTACTCATCATAACCTTTTCTCTTTTTAGAGCGATAGGGTAATTCCTTTCCCTGTTCATCCAGGTAAAAATACCATTCACCCTGTTTTACCAGCAGCGGGAACAGGGAGTTGGAATCCCAGTCCTGGTTTTGTTCCATGTCGTCGTATACCGGTGCAATGATGGCCTTGCCATCTATCGCCAGCCATCCTTTTTTACCATCCTTCGCCACTTCAAACAGCTGAAGAGTCTTGTAGTAACGGATTTCATCGTATGCTGCCGGTATTAACTCCTTCCCTTCCGCATTCAACACCCCTTGTTTACCCTGGCGGGTAACAACATAAAAAGTAGTATCATACAGCTGGGTAATGTTTTCATATTCCAATGGCAGGAATACGGTTCCATCTTTACGTAACAATCCTCTTTTATCACCTTGTTTGGCCAGCAGCAGATCATCGCCCAGGGGTGACATATCGTCTAACACCAACGGATATACTACTTTTTTATCCCGGTTGATGATACCGAATTGTCGCTCCTCTTTAGCGGCGAGAGCCAGTCCATTCCAGAAATCGCCTACGTATTTGTATTCGTCAAATACCACCAGGGCGCCGGTGGTATCCACAAACTGGTTTTCCCGGCCATCCCCTCGCACCTTTAATAACCCGCTGTTAAACTGCAACGGTCTTGTTTTACTGAGTTCCGGCACCAGCAGACGGTTGTAGGAAGAAGCGGAAAAATTCCAGTTTTTATTCTGATACAATACTTTTCCCTGTTTGTTGATGAGCAAGGTCGTAGCCGGTTCCATCTTATAATTCCGTTCCACGATCAGGTTGGCGCTCACGGCATCGAAACTGCCGTATTGTTCCAGGGCACGGATGATTTTACCTGTTTTATCTGCCAGGCAGGTGCTGTCGTTTTGTTTCAGGCAGAGCATATAAGGGTTCTGCCACCTGATATCGGTGTATTTTGCCGGGATCACTAATTGCCCGGTAGTCATATTAAACAACCCGATCCTGCCACCCTTCATCACACCGATGAAATGATCCTTTTCATCGCCGGCAGCATCATCGTCATAGCCCTGCATCGCGTACTGGATGGCCACGCCGTCGAATTGTACCGGCACCCGCAGCTTACCGGAGAAATCGGCCAGGCCACATTGACGGCCTTTCATGGGTATCACAAATACCTTATCCCGATCAGGTAAGACGCCAATCTCTGTATAGTCAAAAGGCATGATTTGTTTACCGGATTCGCTAAACAAAGCGGCAGTATTTCCCTTTTTCACCACACAATAGTAAGGCGGCGTGTAACGGACGGGGTTAGGCAGTGCGCCATATATGCTATGCCCCGCCGCATCATATAACTTAATTTCCGTATTCACCACCGGGATCACTTCTTTGCCGGAGCTATCCAGGATACCGGTGAGATTCCCTTTCCATACCTGGAAGAGTGGTCCCAAACATGCTGCTTTGGTGTATTGCAATGGTACTTTCAGTTTACCGTCTGCCGCCTGTAACAGGCCGGTCTTTCCCTGAACGGTGACTGCCACCAGGTCTTCCGAGGGACCTTGTTTTATATCATCGTAAATAGCGGGCGACAGTACTTTTCCCTGTTTGCTCATCAGGCCGCACTTGCCGTTGGCGGTGTAATACGAGAATAGTTCTCCATCGAAATTCCATCCTATAAAGCGTTCGTACTGTGGCGGAACTAACACGGTGCCATCTTCCAGGGCTATGCCTGCTTTACCTTTGGACCTGATTTCAAGTGCTTTTTCCCGCACATAGCTGGCGGATACTTCTTCGTACACAGGTTCCTGTATTACTTTACCGGTTTTCATATCGCACCAGCCGTATAAACCATTTTTCTTTATGGCGAAGACACGAGGCGAGATAATATCAATAGCGCTGTATTCCGGCTGACATAATACATTACCCAGACTGTCTACTGCCCCGAATTTACCTTGCAGTTTTACCAATACCAGGCAGTAGTTGTCTTCAGGGTGTTCTTTGTTTTGGTCTGCCAGGATACGGACTGCATCATATTTAAATGGCGCAATCACGGCACCTTTATTATTAACCGCGCCATAGGCGCCGTTTTTCACGGCTGCCGTGATCCGGAAGTCTCCGATGGCCTCAATTTTGTCTATCAGCAGCTTACCGCTGCGATGCAGTAATTGTTGCTGTCCGTTGACCAGCACCCTGGCATAATCGCCTTCAAAGCGGTCAAGGTAGCCGGCCGTAACCGGCGTTTGGGCGAAGGCCGCTGCTGTCAGTAACAGCAGGCTTGGGGTGACCAATAAGCTACGCTTCATATCGATATATTATTTAACGGGGTTCCGCAGTACCTTCAGGATGCCATCCGCTGTCCGTACTGCAGCATGGGTGCTAAAATCAGATATTTCATTATATACCGGGTCGATCACCAATTTTCCGGTGGTATCTACAAAACCCCATTTGTTGGCTATCTCCACAGCCAGCAGACCATTGAAAAAGGCCAGGTGTGAATTATACATACAGTGGCCGTTGGGAAGACATAAGGGAACCTTTCCGACGGGCTGGCCGGCGGTATTAAAGATTTCGAGGTAGCCGTCGCGGTTACCTTCTTCCTTGCCGTTTATCTGGGCGAAAAACACGCCGCTGGACACGGGGTAAGGCCGGTCAGCAAACCGGGGCTTCATCACCACCTGCCCTTTTTTATCCATCAGCCCCCATTGATCATCCTGGCGGAACTGCGCCACCCCGTCGGTAAAATCGTCGAGGCCTTCCACGTCTGCGGCAAACAGGAGTTTACCTGTAGTATCGATCACATTAAAAATGTATTCCGGTCTGCCGGCAGGGAGCTTGTTGTACATTTGGGCCAGTTCGTCATTGCCGGCGATAGCATCCCGGATTTTCTCCTTACCAGCTACCACCGCCACGCCATCGGAGAATTCATTGGCCCAGGGATAGACGGGCGGGATGATCCAATGCCCCGAGGTGTCCGTATAGCCATATAGGTTACCCTTCCGCACCAGCAGGCGGCCGTTATGAAAATCGAGCGGCTTGGCTTTTATGCTGCTGTGAACACCGCTGCCGTTAATGCTATTGATGGTATCTATCCGTACAAACGCGCTGCCCAGGGCTGTTTTCCCCTGACGGTCGATATATTGCCAGGAACCTTTATGTTTGACCGCCGCACGGCCGTCCGAGAAGTTGTGGGCATCTTCATACTGACAAGGGATCGTCAGCCGGCCCTGACGGTTCACATATCCATAGCGGATATTTCCGGCTACGGGCTTACCGACCAGGGCCAGTCCCTCGCTGAAAACACCAACCTCCCGGAACTGTGGCGGGATCACCATTTTACCGGTGGTATCGATATAACCGTAGTCGCCGTTGACAGTCGACGCCCAGGCCAGCCCCTCTTTAAAGAGGCCGATCATACGAATATTTTTTTCAGGAACAAAGGCCACCTCTCCTTGTTGGGCGGTAGCTGCTGCAGTCATCAGGCAACATACAAACAGGACAATTGTGTTTTTCATCCGATCATGGTCTGGTTTAAACCGCCACAAAGATGATAAACTTTAGGTGATCTCCCCAAATTTCAGGGGTTACATGACATCTACATCATTTCAAAAAAATGATCTACAAAAGATCTACAACAAGCAATAAAACAGCCATAGCAGCTATTCTCCTGACAAGGGCGCCAGCGCCCTGCCCAGTATCCGTTGCAGGAGACTTTTATCGTCTGTCATAATTTCAGCTGTTCCTGTCAGTACCGGTTGCCGGGGTATTTGTTTACCGGTGGTGGACAACATTCCCTGGGTAAGTTGTACTGTTACCCCAAAACTGCTGTCTGTTTCGGCGACGGCGCTGGTGGTAACAGTACCCCGCAGCAATCCGTAGGTATCCGGCGGATAGGCCGTAAGTTGCAGCATCACCGGCTGACCGGCCTTTACCCGCCACGCTTCCGCTGCCGGGATCCGGCCGCGTACCTCCGGGGACTGCGCCTGCATTGTTATCCTGACAGGCATCGGCAGCACATCGGGATAACGGAAAAACCAGGCCCCTGCCAGGCCAACCACCATTATCACCGCTATCATGGTAATACCACTGCGCACCATCCAGGGGGGCATCTTGCCCATGATCTCCTGCACCTCCTCGCTCCGTACTTCTGTGAGCGAAGCATGCAGCGGGCGTCCATTCATTCGTTTTACAGGTTTATTTTCCGGCATATGTTATCCTCCCAGTTCCAGTTGATTTTTTACCAGTTCAAAATAATTGCCTTTCCGGGCCGTCAGTGAAGCATGGTTGCCCGTTTCCACAATACGGCCTTTGTCCAGCACAATGATCTGATCCGCATGTTTAACGGTGCTGAGGCGGTGTGCGATCACCACCACCGTTTTACCCTGGAAGAACTGTTCCAGGTTGTCCATGATCACCCGTTCGTTGTTGGCATCCAGCGCACTGGTGGCCTCGTCGAAGAAAAGGTAATGCGGGTTTTTGTAGATGGCGCGGGCAATCTGTATACGTTGTTTCTGTCCCGCGCTGATACCACTGCCGGCATTGCCTATTTTGGTCTGATACCCCAGCGGCAGGTCTTCAATAAATCCGCGGATATTAGCCATTTCAGCGGCATGCACCAGCTTTTCGTTGTTGATGGTTTCATCGCTGATAGCGATATTTTTGGCAATGCTGCCGGAAAAGATAAAGCCATCCTGCATAACGTTGCCACATTGGCGGCGCCACCATCGTGGTGACAGCCGCCCCAGCGCCTGATCACCTACCCTTATCTCTCCGGTGGTAGGTTCATAGAACTGCAGCAACAATTTCATGAGCGTGGTTTTACCGCTACCGCTGGTACCTACAATGGCGGTTACTTTGCCTTCCGGCACCACGAGGTTGATATCCTGTAGTACATAAGGCGACCTGGCGCCTCCGTACTGAAACGATACGTTGTCCAGCACAATATCGCCGTTACCATCAGCTGAGGAGGAAGGAGGTATCACCAGTTCCCGTTTTTCTTCTTCAGGACGGTTGTGTATCTCTCCCAGCCTGTCCAGGCTCATTTTAGCATCCTGGGCCGACTGAATAAAAGTCAGCAGCTGGTCCAGCGGACTGTTCATCTGCCCGATGATATAACTGACAGACAACATCATCCCCAGGGTGAGATTTCCATTCATTACCTCCCGGGCGCTGATAAAAGAGATGAGGATATTTTTAAGCTGATTAAAAAATACCGATCCGATTTGCTGATACTGTCCCAGTGCCAGGCTTTTTACATTGATCCTGTATAAGCCGGCCTGCACATGTTCCCATTCCCAGCGCCGGGCGGTTTCGCAGTTATTCAGTTTAATTTCCTGCATGCCCGTGATCAGCTCAAAGAGAACATTCTCATTGTCGCTCATACGCTGAAAGCGGCGGTAGTCAAGCGCCTTACGCCGGCGCAGGAAAAAGAAGATCCAGGCAATAGCCGCCGTGCTGAACAGCACAAACACCAGTAATATCTTCAGACTGTAAACCGCGAGCACTACGGTAAATACCAGCAGGTTCACAAAAGAGAAGAGGGTGGATAAGGTAGTACCGGTCAGAAAATTCTGGATACGGGTATGATCGCCGATCCGCTGATGGATATCGCCGATCATTTTACTATCGAAAAAACGGATCGGTAATTTCATCAGTTTGATGAGGAAATCGGAGATGATGTTGATATTGATACGGCTGTTCATGTGCAACAGTATCCAGCTCCGGATCATTTCAATGGCCGTAGCGCCGGCGAACAGTACCAGCTGGGATATCAGCACCAGGTATACAAAATGGACATTGTGCCGGTTGATACCATAATCCACCAGGCTCTGTGTAAGAAAAGGCGTGATGAGCGACAGGATGCTGGCCAGTATCAGTCCCAGGAAAAGCTGCACCACATATTTGCGGTAGGGACGCAGGTAACTGAACAGGAAACGGAAACCGGTAGCGGCGCGTTCCGGCGCCTGTTGCCGGTGGAACTGTTCTCCCGGTTCCAGCATCAGTACTACACCATGATTTTGTTTTCCCTGCCAGCACCGGAGAAAGGTTTCTTTATCCACTTTTACCAGGCCATGTCCCGGATCGGCCACCAGTATTTTGTTTTTCTCGTTGTGGCGGTTATAGTCCTGCGGCGGCAGCACCACAAAGTGTTGCTGGTTCCAGTGTAGTATACAGGGCAGGTCTACGTTTTCATCCAGTTGCTCGAAAGTGATTTTGACGGCATTGGTGCGGAAACCTATTTTCTCCGCAGCTTCACTGATACCGAGCATGCTTACGCCTTCCCGGGTGATATTGGCCAGTTCGCGCAGGTAGTCGAGCGGATATTCGCGGCCATAGTGTTTGGCCACCATCCGCAGGCAGGTAGGCCCGCAGTCCATCGCGTCCAGTTGTCTGTAAGTAGTAAAAGCCATTTATTTCAGTGTTGCTTCCATCGCCAGTTGCGACAAATAATATTTCTCCAGGAAGTGATAGATCACCATTTCATGTTTGCGTTGTTTGGCCACGAATATCCTGTTCAGGAACATGTGGATATGGCTTGCCAGGATATCGAAATAACGCTGATCGTTTTGGTAATGCTCCCGGATCTGCTGCGCCAGCGGCGCGGTGATGGCAGATCGTTGACGGAACAGTTCCACCGCTTCTGCAATCTCGTTATTCACATCGTTTTCAGCGCGCAGGAAAGAGGCGATCTCCTGCTGATGTTTCCGGTATTTATCGTTGAGCGCCTTGTGTTGTACTTTGGCGCCGCCGAATTCGTTGGTAAACCCTTCCCGCAAAGCGGCCAGCAGTTGTTTACGCTCTGTCGGCGTCAGCCCAAAATCTTCCAGCAGCATATCCGTTCCCCGCAGGGCCATGCGCCAGCGGTAACTCTCCCCTTCCGCTCCTTCCAGCATGCTCACAATACCCAGTACCGCCATACTGTCGGCACTGAACAGCTGCTCGCTAAGGGGCATGGTGAAAGCGCCGTAACGTTCCAGCTCACGGATATAGGTATCGCATTGTATTTTGGACACCTGGCCATTGTTGACCAGCGGTTGCAATCCTGCCTGGATACGGTGCAGGATCTCGTTGTTATTACCGGGCTGGCGGCTGTTACGGAAACGTAAACGGATATGCGGCAACGGATCACCGTAGCGGAGGAAAAAGAATTCTTCAAACAGGCCATCTTCCTGCCATTGGGGCAAGTGCTCCGCAAACCAGGTAGCCAGCAGTTCTTCCGCTATGCGGAAGCCGCAATATACTTTTACGTATAGCCATTCACTGCCGGGCGCGAAGCTACGCAATGGCAAAGCGGCCGCAGTGGCTACAGGCGCAGCAGGACGTGGATTTTGCACTACTGCTTTTTCAACAGCGGGTTTTCCGGCAGCCGCTTTTTCAGGCACGGGCACACAACGCAAAGGCACTAGTACTTCGTTCGTATATACCTGGTTGTTGGTATCTCTTACGATGCCGGCATCTTCCGGCAGCAGGCATTCTTTCAGTTTTAAAGAAGTCGTTTTCTTTACATGTTCTATCAGCAGGCTAACGGCAGCCGGTGCGGTCAGGTCCAGCAGCAGCTCATTGTCGGCCTCGGAGAGCATTACCTTCGCCGGCATCTGTTGTTGTTCGCGGTACTGATCCAGGAAACGTTGATTCGCTTCGGCGTCATCGCCCAGGTGTTCCACATCTTTGGCCGTCAGCGTCCAGGAAGCCCTGGCGAGGATGATGTTTTTATACACCACGCGGGGCAGGCGTTTGCGGGAAGCAAATACACCCCAGTCCCAAGCCATAAATCCGGTAATGGACTGGTGTTGCAGGTCGCACAGGAACTTATAGACAGGCAGACTGTTAAAACCGTAGTTATGCGCGGAGCTTAAGCGGGGGATCACCCGTTTGTTGAGCCGCCGGCTTCTCAGCACCACTTCATTGTTACGAACAGATACACTGATATCGGCTATCGGTATCTGGTATTCCTCCGTTGTTCCGGCTACGCCTACATACGGAATTTCATAAGGGCGCAGTGTAGGACGTATCAGCACGTTGGCCGCGCGGGCTTCCGGGAAGTGCACCACTTCTGCCAGGATAACATCCGGGAAAGCAGCGGCTTCTTCGTCCAGCACCGCTTTCACTTTCTCCGTCAGTGCTGCGTCGCCGTTACAAAAACGGCCCAGCAGGTTAGCTGCAGAAGGGCCGCCCATAGAGCTCATGGCGAACCGGTAATCGCCTTTATCGGCGGCTTCAGCAGAAGCGGCGTGCAGGCTACCGAACAGGTAACAGCTGCGTGCCATGTTCACGGTTTCCGGATCGCCCAGTTTCTGCAGGTCTTCGTCGGTAATGGATACCTCCGGCAGGTTTTGTTGCAGGAACTGTTCGTATTTATCGAGGGCCAGTTGTTGTATGGGCGACCAGCTCACAGATTGAATCTGGGTTTCTGCGCCGCCACCGGCCACATCTTCCACGAAGGGGGCGTGTACAGTATTTTCGATAGCCGCGCCGTAGCCGATACCTGTTTCGCCGTCCAGTACCAGGTTAAGCGGTACTTCCTGCGATTCATACCGTTCCTGGAAACGGGTGATAAAGGAAGACATCTCCGACTGTCCTTTTGCGAAACCGTGGCAGAGCGACAACAGCCGGTGAATCTGTGATACAATATCATTCACCAGTGTTTCACTAAGCTGGCATCGTTGTGCAGTCTTAAACAGATCTATCTGCAGCAGGTCTTTGGGGATGCTGACGGGGAAAGCGTTTTCGCACTGTTGATGGATGGCCGACAGGCGTGAGCGTTCGTAGTCCTGTTTGTCAAACAATTGCTGAAGGGCCAGCAGCGCATCGCGGAAGGTACTGGCATCGGGGATGGATAAAAGGCGGTCTGTCAGGAATTGCAGGTTATCTTTTCCTGTAATCCGGGGCTCGGTATCTGCGATAAGCAGCTGGGATTCGATTAGTTCACGGACGAAACCGGAGGCTTCTTCTTCCGTTACGGAGGGGTCTTGCTCATGAATGATCTGCACGATTTGTGCGATGGTGAGGCCGGCGGCGGCTTCGCGGATAATAGCGGTCATAAATACCGAATCTTCCACAGCGGTGAGCAGGTATTTACGCCGGTTGTTGGTGATGGTATATTCCGCGTAGCGGTATTTATCACCGGTTTTATAAATACTGTTATTGGGGTAATAGCGCAGGGCTGTGCTGATACCTGGCTGCTGACTGATATGATAACAGATACGGGTATAGTAATCCATATCGAGCCGTACATACTGATAGGCGTCTTTCATATCATTGAGCTGCAGCTGTGTGTCTGTACCGACAGTACCGGTAGTACAGCCGGCGAAGAGGCCATAGGGCGTACTGCGGGAGCAGGCGCGTACCCAGTATTTATACAGCGATTTACGCAGTTTATCCGTTTTTTTCTTGTTGAAGGAAGCAGGATCACTGAGGAAACGTTCCAGCTCTTTGAGGAGTTCGCCGGAAGCGATACAGAGGGCGTACAGGAACAGCGGGTTCTTGTCGGCCAGCTCCTGCAGGCTATCCTGCAACACGTCACGATACCGGTTCACCGGGTATAGCGGGCTTCTTAATAGGAAAAATCCTGTGTGCGACAGGGCCATAATAATTCCTTTTGCAGATGATTAAAATATTTTTCAGGAGAGCAGGAAGCACTCGTCCCATGGCAATGGTTCGGGATGCAGTTGGGACAGCATAGACAATCCAACGCCGGCGCTGCCATCGAGCAGGTCCCAGGCATAGTCCCATTCCCGCTCGCTGCCGAGCCACATTTTGATACCGTGTTTACTGTGATCTTCAGGGAAAGAGATCGCATCTATAGCCCGTTGCTGCCAGTGGTTGGCACATTGCAGGAAGGCTTCATCTTTCGTTTCGAACCAGAACTTACGGTAAAAAGCGGCGATGCCACCGGAACCGTGGCAAAGACAGTTGTCCATGATACCGGCTGTTTCTTCGGTATCGCGGCGCATATTGTAACGCATGATATGCAGGGCTTCATTTTTCCAGTCTTCCTGTTCAAACACTTTACCACAATGCCATAACATCATAGCCACATTCAGATCGCCATAACACCAGGAGAGACGGCTGCCGGTAGATTTACCATCCAGGATAGCCGGATACAGGGCGGTGAGAGAGTCTTCAGTATAGGTATTTTTATTTTGCAGGATAAAAGGAATACTTTCCATGATCAGTTGCCGGCATAATGCAGTGGCGATGCCAGCCTGATAAATTTTGGCTACAATAATCAATAGGGAGCAGGATCCGTGCGCGAGGCTGAAGCTGTTCACGAAGATCCCTTCAGGTTTGTCGTGCGTGTAGAAGAAAGGCAGGCTTCTGCCTTGTTCCGTCATCACACTCTTATCCCAGAGTGCCTGTACAAATTGTGCCAGGTGAGCTACCACATCGGGGCGGTTGGTGAAACCCAGCAGGAAATTACACATACCGGAGCTACCATGCAGGAAATCGTAGTTCTGGTGTTCGAGGTGGAAACTACTTTGCATAATGGTGGCGGATACAAAATCGGTAGCCAGGTCCTGTATATCGAGGTCCAGGAATTCATGACGGCTCAGGTGGTCCAGCAGCCAGAATGGGCCGGTATGGCCATTACAGAAGGCGTAGTTATCTCCCATCTCAGGGGCATAGGCAGCATATAGTTCCTCCAGCAGGGCCGTGGCATTATCTGCCTGATCATCGGCATACTGTTCGTAATAAAACATGAACAACAGGGCGCCCCAGGGACCTTTAAACAGGCTGGTATTGTATTCGGCGGCGTACTTACGTTCCCGTAACAGGGGAACGATGTCGTGGTAGAGGTATCTTAACTGAGTGGCGATATTATTCATTTGGCGGCAGCATTTTAGATAAGGTGTACAACAGGGAAAGACGGGCTTTCCCTGTCGGGAATAAAACGGGAGACAGGGAGGTGCTCATGCAGTGCGGATTCCCTGGTCTTCCGGAGACCGATACCCTTTTACCATCAAGGTATCTGGCAACAGGGGCGTGTATTTCCCGGGCTGGTAGCTCTGCAGCTGGAGATAGCACGGGTATCTTCGGTGCAGATGATATTCCGGGTTTCAATAATACCGCCCACCAGCTGTTGCTGCTGGGATACGTTCAATGATGCGACAGTTTCTTTATTGAGCAGCAGTTTTTTGCCCAGGTCTATTTGTTTCTTTTTCATAAAAAATAATGGTAAATCGAGGATGCCCTCCCCTGTCTATAGCCATGGGGTGGATGTTCAGCTTTTTTACGGCTTAGTGGGTTCTTACACAGCCGGCAGGGCAGGTAACCTCATCTGTTTCTACACAGCAAGCGCTCCACCAGGTGATGGGTGCGCCACCGGCGAGTTTAGTCTGTTCCTGTTGGTTCAGGGTAACCAGCGTGTCTTTTTTGAGCAGCAGTTTTTTGCTCAGTTGGAGTGTTTTCTTTTTCATGATTGTGGAGGTTTTAACGGAGCAGAAAGGCTCCCGGTTTGGAATAAAACAGGTTTAAAGTGTACCAGGCTGACTGGTGCGCACACATCCATCAGGGCAGGTAACTTCCCTGGTATTAACGCAGCAGGCGCTCCACCAGGTGAGCGGAACTCCACCTGCGATTTGGTTTTGCTGTTGCACATTCAAGGCAGCTACTGCATCCTTTTTCAGTGACAGTTTTTTGCTGAGATCAATTTGCTTCTTTTTCATAAAAATGGATTACAGGAGGTAAAAGATTAACAGACTTGTTTTGAATAAGGAAATAGCATTCCCGGCCGTTATCACCAACAGCAGGAACCTTCTTCCGGATTCAAAAAAATTAGTTGCACATGTAGCACTGGTCCTGTCCTGGCATGTAAGTAATGCAGGTATCCACGATCGTTACCGGGCAACGGGGCGCCACCGTAACAGGAATACCGCCTACCATGGACTGTTGTTGCATGGTCAGGGACGAAACAGCAGATTTGTTCAGAATCAGTTTGTTCTTGAGGGAGACTTTTTTCTTTCTCATAACAGGGATGTTTACGGGTTAAAAGTGGGTTCTACAATTGTTGATGCCGGGCTAACAGTCATCCTTTACATACAAACCATTCCTGGTCTTGGATTTGATTCACAAGTCCATTGCGGATCATAGGTATCGCAATACTGTGAGTTAAATCCACCTTTTACTTCACCTTGTTGTTTACCGGTCAGGGCGGCTACCGGAGCTTTGGCAAGGGTCAGTTTTTTCGCCAACTCAATTTTTTTCTTTTTCATAACTATATCGTTTTCATTAAGACCTCCCCTGTCTTTAACCAAGCAGTAACGCCATGGGGCGGATTTTCAGCGTAAAGACCTATAAATGATGGGAACTATTGGCAGATTTAGATGTATGTAAGTTGAACATAGACATAGTAGTAACCGGCTATTTTGAGACTTTGATCTTTTGAAGATAAATAATTTATCAAGAAAAACAAATTTTCAGGAAGAAACTTTTGGGGAAGTTTTAAATAGCCCTGGCTGTATTTATCAACCCAGCGCAATTTCTGCATTAGCCAGCGCCTGGCAGCTAATCTCAAGGCCCCGCATGGCAACGCCCTCTTTACGGCTCCGGAAACGGTCCATCCCATCGGATGATTTTATTTTGATAAATTATAATTCTATATTCACTTTTCTATAAAAAAAATGTTAAAAAATTGTGCCGCTTGAAAAAGTTTATCTAGGTTTGAAAATATAAGAAGAAGAGTATTTAGAGCAAAGTGAGATATTTTTTTATTTAACAGCTAAAACGTTTAACTATATCATTTAGCCTATTTTGTCCAGAGCAGATCCGCCTACAACATTTTATTCCCAAACTTTAAATTCAACCAAGATCAATCAAAATTACAAGAGACTTCTTTTATCCATTTGAGCACTCAACTACTTAATAGCCAGATTTTTTTTATCAATCAACTTGTTATTAGCATGCGCGTCAAAATGTTATCATCATAAGATCGCCTCGATGATAAGCAATGTCCCGAACAGGGCCCCTTTTATTCCAGTTTAAGTTTTCCATGTTTTTGCGCAATGAGCTAGCGCAACAGGTGTTTCTTTTGCCCAAAAGCAGGAATCCAAATGAGTACTGAACGCGCAAAATAGTGTTCAGGTGAATCCATCATTTATAACCGCGAAAAAAGGACAGTGGCTTTGCAGTTTACGGCATTGAAACCATGCCGGAAAAAATATGAATGCCAGCTATCAATCAGCGCAGAATTCTATTTCAGTCGTTTTGTATTAAAAGCTAATGGATAATAATATTTCCATTCGTAATGCTATATCCAATCGGTTCTATTCAATTTTAAAATTAACAAATGATGCAGTCAACCAAAAGATGTCTTTTGCTTTTTATGCTCTTTTGCATAGGAAGCATATTTGCCTATGGGCAGGGGAAAATGACGGTTTCAGGTACCATCAAAGACGCCAACGGCGCCGGTCTTGAAGGTGCTACCGTGAGCGAAAAAGGTACATCCAATTGGGTACCGACCAGCAAGGGAGGTGTCTTCACCATCCATGTAAAACCAGATGCAAGACTGGTTGTTTCTTATGTTGGGTTTGTAACCCAGGAATTGGCCGCCACATCTTCTATGCAGATAACGCTGGCAGCTAATGTCCGAACGACAGAAGAAGTAGTTGTTACGGCTTTGGGTATCAAGAAACAAGCGAAGGCATTAGGCTATGCGGTGTCTAAAATTGATGCCGACCGGATTATGGCCAGCGGTACACCGTCCAATCCTTTACAGGCGCTCTATGGAGCCGCACCTGGCGTGCAGGTGGGAGCTACAGCAGCTGGTCCTACTGCCGGGATGAAAATCAATATTCGTAATGCAGTATCTTTCGACGAAAATTCCACCACACGTCCGCTGATTGTTGTAGATGGCGTTCCCATCCACGACAAGAATACGCAAATGGGCTATGGCGCTACGGATCGTGATAACGGAACAGGTATTAACGATATCAACCCTGACGACATTGCCTCTATGGAAATTTTGAAAGGAGCTAAGGCATCAGTGTTGTATGGTAGCGAAGGCGCCAACGGTGTGCTGTTGATTACTACCAAAAGTGGTGTTAAAGGAAGAGGACTGGGAGTGGCGGCATCTTTTACCACTTCATGGGACCGCGCGGCTTTCCTGCCTAAATTGCAAAATGAATATGGAACAGGTTCCAGCCCCAGCAACTCCAGGAACGACGCTCAGGGATATTATCTTGACGCGAATGGAAAAAGAGCACTGGCAACTACCTTGGGCGATGGCTTTGGTGCACAGGCGTTTGGACCAAAATTCGACCCAAGCGTAAAGCTGTTGTGGTGGGATGGTGTAGAAAGACCATGGGTAGCACAAACTAAAAATATCTATAATGATCTTTACCAAACAGGGCATCAAAACACTACCAATGTGGCTTTAAGTGGTGGCAATGATCAGGGACAGATCCGTTTTTCATACACCAATACCAATATGACTCCTATCAGGCCAGGGTCAAGGTTTGATAAAAATACATTTAGCCTTAACGCATCCTACAAGTTAAACAATAACATCACACTTAAATATACCGGTAACTTTTTTATTTCCAAAAACCAGAATGCTGCCAATCTGAGTACAATGAACGGAGAAGGTCAGCAAGCTGAGATTGGAGCATTTAGTGCCGATATCAATGTAGGTTTGTTAAAATCACATTTGCTGACACCTGATGGATATAATTACTTTGCCAACCCAAGCCTGAGAAACTTAATCTCCAATGGGCGGAAGGGAGTAGTAGGTTTTCTCTGGGATCAGCTCGAGAATCAGTCTATCTTTACAAGATTGCATAATATACAATCTTTATCTGCCGATATAAAACTCACCAAAATATTCAGTGCCACATTAATGGGTGGCATGGATTACAGCACGGAAAGGAATGAGTATAAAGGTAAATTATTGGATCCCCAGTTATTAGGGCCTAATAGTGGTTTCATGTACAGCGATGTAACGAATTCCTATAAGACTACCTACGGACAGGGTATGTTGAACTTCGATACCAAAATAAATGCTGATTTCGATTTATCCGGCTTTGTGGGCGGTGTCATCAGAAAGAATTACACAGAAGGGAAAGGTGCCTCTGTGAATGGTTATGGACAGCTCGTGATCCCCAATTATTTTTCATTTAATAACCTGCCATTAGGAGTACAACCCCAGTACCAGTTTACAAACGGACAGGATTTGTTATACAGTTTAATTGGATCGGCACAGCTGGCGTGGAGAAACCAGGTGTACATCGAAGCTCAGGGAAGACAAGACTGGTCCTCTATTTTGCCTCCGGGGTATAATTATTATTTCTATCCTGGTATAAGTGCAGCTTGGATCTTAAGCGAAAGCTTTAAATTGCCGGCGGTGTTTAATTATGCCAAAGTAAGGGCATCATGGGCCGATGTGGGTCGTCCGGGTCCCCGTTATTTCAGCAACGTGAACTATTCTACCTCTCAAACCGGCGGTGCCTATGTGCTTACTCCTCCATCTGATCTTCCTCCAATGGATGCCAACGGTCGGCCCAATTTAAAACCTGAACGTAAACGTGAATTCGAAGTAGGTTTTGAAACTTACCTGCTCGAAAACAAAAGAATTGGTATTGACTTCTCTTATTACAAATCAAATATCTACGACCAGATCATGGCTGTAGCTGCACTTCCGGGGACGGGCGTTAAAAATGTTCGTATGAACGCAGGTAACGTTATGAACAAAGGATGGGAGCTGGCTATTAAAACGAAACCGGTTTTAACGAAAGACTTTGAGTGGGATGTGAATCTGATGTTTGCACATGGTAAGACCTTTGTTGATAAACTGGATGGCAAACTGCAATCGCTCACATTGTGGACTGCATTTGGCGCAGTGAATACCGTGGCTAATGTTGGCCAGGAATATGGTCAGCTTTACCTGACCAAGTCGACCTACACCTACAATAATCCAGATAATCCAGGTGATCCAAACAACGGAAAAAAAGTAGTGAATGCTGCCGGATCAGCTTATGACTATAAGAGTACGGCAAAGTTGATTGGCAAAACAGTTCCTGATATAACGGGAGGCTTTTTCACTTCTTTTGCCTACAAAAATGTGCGCCTTATTGCAAATATAGACTATCAGTTTGGGGCTACTTTCCTGTCTGGCTCAGAAACTTATATGATGGCTGCCGGTGCATTGAAAGAAACATTAAAATATAGAGATGAGGCGCATGGCGGAGTTGCCTATTATTTAGACGCAAATTCCAGGAAAGTAGCAGGTACAAACCCCAATGGAGGTCCAACCTTCCATGACGGTGTAATATTGGACGGTGTTGATACTGATGGTAAGCCAAACACAAAAGTGGTGTCTGCTGATAACTATTACTACGATTCTTATTTTTCCAATGGCTTCTTTCCTGAAGACAGGATCTTTAAAAGTGATTACGTAGCACTGCGCAACGTAGCTATCGACTATACTTTGAGCGCAAATATCGCTCACAAGGTGCGTATGAGTAACCTGGTGATATCAGTTTTTGCCAATAATGTGGGTTACCTCTACAAAGCTGCTCCGAATTCAATACCTGAATCAACTAACGGAACAGGCTGGGGCGTAGGTTCCTATGGAACAACTGCATTACCCGCTCAACGTTCAATAGGTATTTCTATCAAAACTAAATTCTAAAAACAACTAAGATGAAATACATCAAATTAAAATCATTTTTCGTACTTACGTTGTTACTGTCTTCTGTAGCATGTAAGAAGAAGCTGGAGGAATTATACCAGAATCCTGATGGATATTCGAAGGACATGGCTGATAAGTCAGGGGTAAGTGTTATCTCCGGATTTTTCACCTCTCAGCTCACCCAGGGATTCTTCCTGAGTGGCGATTATGGTTCGGTTTACCACCAGGTGAGAAGTGGAGAGAGGGTTATGGCAAATGCCATCCAGGTTTATAACACCACTACTGAAGGAGCTCCTTACGCGCTCAAAGATGTTGAACATGACTGGGGTACAGGCGGTTTTAACGAATCTGTTTTCAACTTTGTTAATACGCAATGGATTACGCCCATACTCTGGGCGCAACGTGAATACAATAACACACCACAAGCTAAGCGAACCAATTTAGATAGCCTGTATATCACCTTAATGCATGTTTTAAAAGGTTATGCTTACCAGAGAGCAACCGACATGTACGATAAGGTGCCGTACATAGAAACAGGATCGGCAGGCGGACTTGATGGTATTAAAGCAAAATACCTGGGCCAAGCGGATATCTACCCGAAAATAATCAGTGATTTTAAAGCTGCCGACGACGCATTGTCAACGATAACGCTGACTCCTACCCAACAGGCCGCCTTCAACCAACAGGATATCCTTTTTGGAGGAAGTATCCTGAAATGGCGTAAGTATGTTAATTCATTAAGATTGCGTTGTGCCATGAATGTAAGCGAGGTTACCCCTGTGCTCACCCGGCAGGTCCTTTCCGAGTTACAGGGCAAGCCTTTATTGACCGACTATAACGACGTGGCTGGTATAGCCGACATAGCAGTCATTGCGCTGAATCGTATTTGTAATGAATTAGGTATTACACGTGCTTTCAGGGAAAGAGGGGATGATTGCCGTGCAGGGAAGAAATTCCTGCAGGACGTGATGTATTGTCAGCCAACCATCGCCAGTAAAGTGATAAACGGACAAACTTTATCTTATTTCAGCGGTGATAATTCCGCAACAGGTTTATTGAATGGTACTGTTGACCCACGTGTCGCTTATATCTTCGCCCCGGACTGGAGTGGAAGATACCTGGGAGTTGATGCAAAATGGGATGGCAATAAGGATCCAAATAGTTATTTAAATCAGGTTCTGCGTGGCTTATACATCAACGATCCTATCCTTACTGATATTTCAAAAACAACCTTTTATTATGGCGTAAATAAGTCAATTCAATTGGATGCAGCGTCAAAAGCAGACCTGAGTAAACGGGAATCATTCCTGTTAAATGCACTTCGCAGCGCCGTTGCAAATGGTGATGACCATGATGGGAACATCGGTACAGCAAACAACCTCGTTGCGGAGTATAACATTCGCCCGCAATTCAACTTTGCGCTGAAATATCCAACCATCCATGCGGTTGAAACCGAGCTTTCACTGGCAGAAGCAGCAGTAAGAGGTTTCGGTCAACTGAATGGTGCCGCCCGCGATCACTATAAGAATGCCATTATCTTATCCTGCAAATATTGGTATGAACTGAATAACTCAAATCAATATTCCAAGACAACGTTGCCGGCCATGCCAACAACTATGGATGATTCAAGAATCAATGCCAAGCCAGCAATGGAATATAATGCAAGCGTTTATGCAGAGAATGCAGCGCAGAAATTTGATGCCATGTCGAGTACGCAGCAGGTTCAGGCAATTTTCAACCAGCTTCAACTGCATTACAATATGTTGAACTTTGAAGTGCCTTACACCACTGCCCGAAGGTTAATTAAATACCTGGGCACCAATCCGGCTTCCATGTATGAAATATTCAAGTGGAAGGAAAGAATGACATATCCAAGTAGCGTTCAAGCTGCCGATCCGGAAGGCTGGTCCATTATCAGCCCCTCTAACAACCCGGATCTTCCTGTATGGTTTACCGGCCGTACAATCAAATGGAAGAATACATTGGAATAGGGATGAATGTCTAAAAAAGAGGAGAGTATAACACCCCCCGGCAGGCTGCGGGGGGGCATAACACTGTAAACACTCCCAATAAGGTCGCTGTAGTGTGACTTTATTGGGAGTGTTTTTATTAGCCCGCACCAGGGCATTACCGCCATTAAACCGCAGCCATTGCGGTTTTGGTTGCTACTTTAACCACTATCACACAAATGAAATTTCTATTATTGTGATAAAGATTACCTGCGCCAAATAAAAAAAGATTAGCAATAGTAACTACCAGACACCCCCTCAAACCCTGGCCATGAAAAAACACCTTGCCCTCTTTTTTATCCTGTTGCCACTTACTGTCCACGCACAAAAGCGCACTCTCGACACTTCCGACTTCAATAAATGGAGCATGGCCATCAACCCGAAAATCAGCAATAACGGGAAATATGCCACTTTCTATATCTACAATCAACCTCCCGGACAAGCCACTCAAGTAATACAGGCATTGGAACAACCCTGGAAAAAAGAATTGATCGCGTTTCAGCAAATCTCCTTTTCGGCTGACAGCAAACTGGCGTTCTGCAAACTCATGAACAATAGCCTGCGGCTCCTTACCCTGGGTACTTCAACGGAAGAAATTATCCCTGAAGTTAAAAAACACAGCACCTTCCTGCAGGGCGACAGCGAATGGCTGGCCTTCCTGAAAACAGACAGTACCCTGGAACTGCGTAACCTGTCATCCGGTGCCATACGCAGCTATCCTAACGTAATCGACTATATTAACAGCGGCAACGGACGTTTCCTTTTCCTCAAATGCAAAACAGACAGCAACACCTATCTCATTAAAAACATAGACCTGTCCGGACAAACAACATTGAACATCTACGCCGGCGACGAGCCCTTTAACCTGGTAACCGACGCCAAAGGTAACCAGTGCATTTTCATCACCCTTAACAAAGAACAAACACGTACACTTTGGTACTATCACCGGGAACAGACCAGCCAGGCCATCGTAGCTTCCCCACACCTGCAACTCAATGAAGGCATGACTTTCAGCAACTTCGACCGGTTCAGCGCCGATGGCACTTTTATCTTCTGTACCTTAACAGAAAAAAAGCCGGCCACCACAGCAGCCAACCCCGCCCGGCTACAGCTCCACACCTTCCTCGATCCCAAACTCAGCAACAACCCCGACCCACTCCGCTGCCAGGCGATATGGTATCTGCGCAACAATACCCTGCTGCAAATACAGGACAAAGATGAATCACCGTTTTATATGGCTGCCTTCTACCCCGGCGCCTATAACCCCGACGGCACCTGGCAACTATTGGATAAAACAATCGCCCACAGAGGCGAATGGAACTGGAACGAAAAAGCATTGCCTGCCCGCATCCTGGTTAACCTGACCACCGGTACCAAAGAAACCATCACCGCACCGGGTGATCGTAACAGCGGCTCCTATGTATTGTCTCCCAACGGAAAATGGATCATTTACTACGATGCAGCGCAACAAAGTTATTTCAGCTATCAAACGGCTACGCGTACACGAAAAAACATCACGGCAGGCATCCCTGCCACCTGGACTACTTACGACAACGATGACATTCCTTTTGCCCCCTATCTCAACTTTCCTCCCGGCGGATTCAGCGATGATGAAACAATTCTTTACCTGTACGATCAGTACGATATTTTTCAAATAGATCTCACCGGAAAAACCGCCCCCATTAACCTTACCGGCGGTTATGGCAAAGACCATCATATTGTTTTCCGCTTCGCTTTTCCGCCTGGCAGCCGGCCAGGCCAACCTATTTTACTCAATGCCTTTAACCGCGATACCAAAGAAGATGGATTTTTTGAAGTCCGCCAAAGCAAGCCGGAAAGCCTGCGCCAGCTTAGTATGCAGCCTGCCGCCATTACCGGACCGGAAGAAAGTAAATACTTCATGCGCACGCCTCCGGTAAAAGCCAGAGACGCGGACGTATACCTGGTGCAAAAAATGGATGCCGCCAGCGCGCCCAATATCTATGTCACCAGGGATTTTATCCGGTTTGATGCCATCAGCGACATACACCCCGAACGGCGTGTCAATTGGTTCACCACCGAACTAATCAACTTTCAAACAGCAGATGGTAAAGCCGCACAGGGCATCCTGTATAAACCGGAGAACTTCGACCCGCGGAAAAAGTATCCTGTTATTTTTTATTATTATGAGAAGATCAGCGAGTGCCTGCATCTGTACATACGGCCGGAACCCAGTATGGGACCAATGAATATCCCCTACTTTGTCAGCAACGGCTTTCTTGTTTTTACCCCTGATATTCATTTTGACATCGGTTATCCGGGGCGTAGTTCCCTGCGTACCGTCATGGGAGCCGCCAACAAACTCGTACAGTTGCCTTATGTGGATTCCACCCGCATGGGTCTGCAGGGGCATAGCTTCGGCGGCTTCCAGACCAACTACATCATTACCCATACCAACCGCTTTGCCGCCGCCTGCTCCGCTGCCGGTTTCACCGACTTTGTCAGCGCCTATGGTGCTATTATCGGCTCAGGATACTCCCGGCAAGGACAATACGAACTATACCGCGATCGTATCGGCGCGTCCTTATGGGAGCGGCCCGATCTCTACCTTGAAAATTCCCCGGTACTTAACATCGATAAAGTACAAACGCCTTTATTGCTCATGCATAATATGGAAGACCGTGATGTGCCCGTTGGGCAGGGGATAGAATTTTTCACCGGACTGCGACGGATGGGTAAGGTGGTGTATTTCCTGCAATATGAAGGACAAGGTCACAGTATCTTCGATCAGGCTGCCCTGGATTTCAGCACGCGCATGCTGGAATTTTTCAACTACTATCTCAAGCGGGGGCCGCTGCCGGACTGGATGACTGACAAGCAGGCGACCATCCTGCACGCAGAGGGTATAAAGAAAAAATAAGAATGCAAAGAACCGAAGATCGAAATTCCAACTTCGTTCCTTTGCGTTCTTAATAAATAACGTGTTATGCTATTAAAAAGATAAACCCGGACCTGAATGCCTTGAGTCAGCCGCTATGGCAGCAAACATTTGTTAGCAGTTTCTATATATCGAGCACAGGATATGGCCCTTCCGTAAAGGTCTCCTCATGATAACCCTTTATTCCTATGTCAAGCGATAACTGACTGCGAAAGTCTTTGTCTGCCGCAATACAATTCAAAATGTAGCCGAAGTCATATTTAGGCTTCCAGCCTAATTCCTGTCTTGCTTTTGCGTTTACATAAACACGGTCAATTTGTGGAAGCATTTTCCAGCCCTTACGTTTGAATATATCTTTAAATTCAGGAAATAACTTCTCAACTACAGCATTAGCATTCGTGTGGAGATCCATTAAATGATGTTGCTCAAATGGTGAAGTTGCACTAATAATATATTTGCCAAAACCAATTTCCTGTACTTTATCAACCGCTAGTAAGTGAGCCGTTACAACATCCTCAATGTCCACCCTGCGATATAGATACTCAATTGCTTTAATGTTCAAATCGTCATACTTATCTCGTACTGCTTTTTTATCATCTTCTTCAGGAAAAAAACGTGATGTTTTTAAAACCAAACAAGGCAACTTATGATTGCGATAAAACAATTGACAGAGGTCTTCTGCTGCATTTTTGGTAACGCCGTAAATATTCTTTGGAATGTCAATCGTTTTTTCAGTTATCCAAATTGCCGGTTCACCTGGCTTTGGTGTCAGCATATCGCCAAATGTACTTGTTGTACTTGTGTAAATAAACCCTTTTATGTTTTGCTCCCGGGCTTCTTCTAACAAAGTCAATGTTCCTGTAATGTTGGTATCCACAAAATCCTGATTTGAATGTGTTCCAACGTGCGGTTTATGAAGCGTTGCCGTGTGAATAATAAAGTCCACTTTTTTTACCAGGCTGCTTACCAATTCTTTGTCAGTAATTGAACCAACATGCGTAGTGAATGCTGATGGATTTATGTCAAGCCCGATGTAATCTTCATTGTTTGACTTTAATAGCCTGGCAATTGCTTCCCCTAAATGTCCGCTTGTTCCAGTGATAAGTATTTTCATGCCGTGAGTTTAAATTGCTGCTACCGGACTGCAGCTTTTAGACAGGGAGGAAATTTGAAATACTTTCCTGTCTGCCGAAACCGAAAGCCACTACGAAGATAAAACTTTCAAATTATTCCGTCTGACCCGCTTGCATTTAAATCCCTTCAGTTGACCGACTTTTATCTGTTTACCCTGTTTGGGCTAAACCAAACGCTGATTTGGATAAATACGGGTGAAGACTAATGCGGACTTTTGTATCAGCAAAAAAATACAATATGCGCGTTTTCGTTACAGGGGCTACCGGCTTCGTCGGTACCGCCATCGTAGAAGAATTATTAAATGCAGGTCACCAGGTACTGGGATTAGCACGCTCCGAAGCCTCGGCCCAAAAGCTGGCCGATGCAGGGGCTGATGTTCACCGGGGCGACCTGGAGGATCTCGACAGCCTGCACAGCGGCGCTGAAAAGGCAGATGGCGTCATTCATGCCGGTTTCATTCATGACTTCACCCGCTTTCCGGAAGTTTGCCGGGTAGACAAAGCAGCTATTGAAACCATCGGCAATGTACTTGCAGGTTCCGATCGCCCGTTTATTGTCACTTCGGGCACTGCTTTGGTAAGTCCAGGCCAACCGGCCACCGAAGATATCATTCCCGCGTTTAACCCCGCCTGGCCGCGCGTTTCCGAACAAACTGCCGATACAGTCGCCGCTCTGGGTGTTCGTGCGGCATCTGTTCGCTTATCACCATCTGTGCATGGCTACGGCGACAAGCACGGGTTTATTCCCATACTCGTAAATATCGCCAGGGAAAAAGGTGTTTCAGGCTATATCGGTGAGGGGCTCAACCGCTGGAATGCAGTGCACCGCCTGGATGCGGCTCTGCTTTTCCGGCTGGCACTGGAAAATGCGGCTCCTGCGGCCCGGTATCATGCTGCAGCTGAAGAAGCCGTCACTGTAAAGTCGATAGCCGAAGCAATAGGCAAACAGTTGAACCTGCCGGTAATATCCATTGCACCCGAAGCTGCGGCAGCGCATTTTGGCTGGTTTGCGCAAATGGCTGCTATTGACTGTCCCGCATCCAGCCAGTGGACACAGGTACACTTAAACTGGCGGCCAAGCCATGCTTCCCTGTTGGAGGACATCGAAAAAGGCGTTTACATTAAATAAGCAAAGATGAATGTTATTGTAACCGGGTCCTTAGGCAACATCAGCCGGCCATTAACAGCGCTGCTGGTCAGCCAGGGACATCATGTGACCGTCGTCAGTAATGACCCTAAAAAGCAGGCTGACATTACACAGCTGGGGGCAACAGCTGCTATCGGTTCCATTACGGATCCTGCATTTCTTACCGAAACATTCAGAGGAGCCGATGCGGTTTATGCAATGATCCCGCTGAGCTTCGCGGAGCCGGACCTGTGCATTTACATGCACCGGGCAGCACAAAGCTATGTGCAGTCGCTAAACGAAACACAGGTCAAAAGGGTGGTTTTTTTAAGCGGTTGGACGGCGGACCTTATAAAGGCAGAAAACGTAGAACATCTTTTCGACGGGCTGGACACATCATTAACCATTATGCGGCCGGCATCTTTTTATACCAACTTTTACCAGTCGATCGATTTAATAAAAGGTAAAGGCATTATAGGCAAATACCTGACCTTGCGATACAATGGGCTCCGGGCCTTGCTAACAGGTAAAACCGGATTACTGATGGGTAATTACGGGGGAGATGACCGCATCGTTTTTGTCTCGCCGAAGGATATTGCAGACGCCGTAGCCGAAGAACTGCAACTGTCGCCGAAAAAAAAGACCATCCGGTATGTGGGCAGCGAAGAAATGACCTGTAATGAAGCCGCCCGGATCATCGGTACTACAGTAGGCAAGCCCTGGCTCAGGTGGGTACTGCTCACCGACAAAGAGATGTTGCAGGGATTGAAGATGGCGAAAGTACCGGAAAAATTAGCGAAGACGCTGGTTGAAATGCAGTCGGTCATGCACAGCGGAAAGACCCTGGAGCACTTCCATCGTTCGCATCCTAAAATGGGCAAGGTGAAGCTCAGCGATTTCGCCAAAGAATTTGCGATCGTTTATCATCAGAAATAACGAATTTTATCTGCCTTGAAAAATCATCAGCTATATCATTTTCATTCGATCACCGAGTATCACCGGGCGGCAGGCTTACCCGCCCCCGCACACCCGCTGATCAGCCTGGTACAAATGGACGATCTGACCAGCCCCCTGGGGGAAAGCCCATTCAGCATTGTCTATGACTTTTATGCTATCTCGATGAAAAGAGTGAGCAACGTTAAATTCAAATATGGCCAGCAGGCCAGCGATTTTGACAATGGAGTATTGTTCTTTATGGCACCCGGCCAGGTTTTCAGCGTCGAATTTGAAGCAGGCAATGCGACACATCGCCCGGAAGGATGGATGCTGTTGGTGCATCCGGACTTTTTGTGGCATACCCCACTCGCTAAAACCATTCGCCGGTATGAGTTCTTTGGTTATTCTGTCTACGAAGCGCTCTATCTTTCGGACAAAGAAGAGGCTATGCTCACGGATATCGTACAAGATATCAAGCAAGAATATCTTTCTAATATTGACCGGTTCAGTCAAAGCGTGATCGTTGCCCAGCTGGAACTATTTTTAACTTATTCTGAGCGATTTTACCAGCGGCAGTTCATTACCCGAAAGATGGCGAGTCATGAAATACTTGGTAAGCTGGAAGATTTGCTTGCAAACTATTTTAACAGCGGCGCGTTGGCGCAAAATGGGCTGCCCAGCGTCACCTGGATCGCTGAAAGCTTACACATTTCACCAGGTTATCTTAGTAGTTTACTCAAATCCCTAACCGGTCAGAACACGCAACAGCATCTGCACAGCAAGCTGATCGAACTGGCTAAAGAGAAGCTTTCCACGACCGATCTGACAATAAGCGAGATTGCCTATGAGCTAGGCTTTGAACACCTGCAGTCTTTTAGCAAACTTTTCAAAAGCAAAACTAACTTAAGCCCTCTGGCTTTCCGTTCGTTGTTCAATTAAGCAACGACTACCGCATGACACCACCAACAGCTGGAAGGCATTGCTGTTACCTGTGCCCCGGATATTTTTACTATAACTTAACGCGTTGTGCTATTAAAAAGCCAACGTGTGTTTTGCTTCGATTTGCAAACCGTTCATAGCACAACGCGTTAATAAATAATAAAAATCTTTGCGCCTTTGAGAGAGAAAGGCTTCGCGTGCATTATTTCCATGCTTTCCGCAGGAACCGTAGCCAGTTCCCGTGCATGATATTTTCTATGTCTGCTGCGGCATAACCTCTTTTGGAGAGCATATCCGGCAGCCGTTGTAAATCGGCAATGGTTTCCAGGTCGTAAGGGCATTGCTCCTTTCCGAAAGCGCCGTCGAGGTCTGTCCCGATACCTACGTGCAGGGAGTTGCCTGCAATCTGGCAGATATGGTCCATATGGTCAATTAACTTATCCAGGTTACATTGCATGGCTTCCGGTGTGGATACTCCCCGTACCCACCCTGGCACCATCATCCAGGCATCGAGTGCGCCGCCAATGACAGCGCCTTTTTGCACCAGTATTTTAATCATGTCGTCGCTGAACTGGCGGTTGTGGTCTACCAGGGCGCGACAGTTGTTATGACTGGCCCATACGGAGCCATTAAAAATATCCATGGCATCCCGGAAGGCATCGTCGCAGAGGTGTGTTGCATCGAGGATCATGTTTAGTTTTTCCATTTCCCTGATGAGTTCACGGCCTTGCAGATTCAGGCCGCCGGTGGCGTCGGTACCATTGGCATAACGTCCGGGCCCGTAGTGAGCGGGACCTACAGCGCGCAACCCTTTTTCGTATGCCCGGTGCAGATGGTCCAGTGTTACCAATGAATCCGCGCCTTCGAGACTGAGGATATATCCGATTGGTTTATTATCATTCGGTGTGCCATCGTTCCACAGGGCGAGGTGTTGTTCCAGTGCCGGCAGATCTTTGATCATGATCATTTCGCCGTCATCTTCCATGGCTTTGTACCAGGCCAGCTGTCCCTGTGTTTGTGCCCAGGCCTGTTCCGGAGAATGCCATCCGGGCAGCGGGTTGTCTGGCGCTACATAACGGCCTATCTGTGTAGCCACTACCAGGCCGATGTTTCCCTTCCGTAATTCGGGGAAAGCGACCACGCCTTTAGCCCTGTCGGGCTTATCATGTTGCCCGGCCTCTCTGCTGCGGATAGCCATCACAGGCTGCCGCAGGTCCCTGTTCCATTCCAGGGCATTCATACTAAGGTCCAGGTGTGCATCAATCGTAAACATACAAGCATAAAATTATCGGACTATCCTTCCTGAAGGGCCGTTGGCCATCAGTTCCGTCACCTCCTTTTCGTTCATCAGCGCCCAGTCGCCATGAATACTTTGTTTCAGTGTACCACAGGCAACGGCAAAATCGATGATCCGTTGCGGTGGGTACCGGTTCATGGCGCCGAACAGCACGCCTGCTGTGAAAGCGTCGCCGGTGCCGATTTGGTCGGTGACCTGCGGAACAGTAAATCCTTCTGCATAATAATACCGGTTATCCTGCGCCAATGCGCCGAAATATACCAGCTGATTGCCTTGTACCCGCCGGAAGCTCATGGCCAGCGTTTTAAGCCGGGGCATGTGCCGGCGCAACTGTTCATAACATTGTTCGAACCTTTTCTCCAGCGGGAGTTGTTTATCTGTTTCGATATTGTAATACACATTCACAGCGTCCAGGTCGGCGACAGTGATATCGCTGTGTTGCAGCAGGGCGGGCATCACCGTAGCGGGATGCTGCCCGTATTTCCAGAGGGTAGCGCGGTAGTTAAAATCTGACGAGATGGTAAGACCAGCTGCCCGCGCAGCTTCCAGTGCTTCTGCGCACACCGCGGCGCTGCTGGCGGATAAAGCCGCTGCCACGCCGGACCAGTGAAATACGTCGATGTCTGTCAGGGCAGATGACCAGGCGATATCACCCGGTTGCAAAGTAGCGAAGGAAGAACCAGCACGGTCATATATCACCCGTCCGGGGCGGATACCATTACCGGATTCCGTAAAATACAACCCCAGCCTGTCGCCGCCATAAGCAATCCTTGCGGTGCCTACACCCTGGCTTTTCAGCTGTTGCAGTCCTGTGGCAGCCAGGTCGTTGTCCGGTATCCGGGTGATGTATTCTGTGGACATCCCCAGGCGTGACAACAACACACAAACGTTGGCTTCAGCGCCGGCATAATAGGGAATATAACCATCTGCCTGCACAAAACGTTTACCGCTATTGCTATGAAGCCTCAGCAAAAATTCGCCGAAAGCTGCTAACCTGACTGCTGTTGATCCATCCCGCTTTTGCATGATCCAAATTTTAAGGGAAGATACTGTTTTCCCCGGCATCTGCTACAGCCATCTTAATACAATTCAAACAAGGCTTCTATCTCCACCGGAATGTTATCTGGCAGGGAACCGAAGCCCACAGCGCTGCGTACGCCGATACCGTTTTCTTCACCCCAGACAGCGGCAAACAGCTCGCTGCAACCGTTGATGACATAAGGATGTTTTTCAAATTCAGGGGTACAGTTTACCATCCCCAGCACTTTAATTACCCGCTTCACTTTATCAAGACTACCCACATGTGTCTGGATGGTAGACAGCATCGTCAACCCAACCTGCCGGGCGGCCAGTTTGCCCTGTTCCATATCCAGTTCACGGCCTATTCTGCCGATGATCAGGGATTTGTCTGATTGTACCGGTCCGTGACCGGAGAGGTAAAGGTATTTACCATCGATCAGGTAAGGTTTGTACACCCCTACCGGTGCTGGCGCCGGTGGTAATTCCAGGCCCAATGCTGCCAGTTTTGCTGTTGCTTTGTTTTCCATGTTTTCTGGTTTATGTTTGCTTTAGTTTGTGAGAATTGTATTCAGTGCCAATACCCCTATCAGACCCATGATACCCACCAGGGTTTCCATCACAGACCAGGAGAGGAACGTATTTTTTATACTGATATTAAAGTATTCCTTGAACATCCAGAAGCCGGCATCATTCACATGCGAGAACATCAGGCTGCCGGCGCCGACCGATAATACCATCAGATTTGGATTCACCTGTCCTGCTGCCACCATCGGCGCCATCATACCTGCTGCCGTGATACCGGCTATCGTTGCAGACCCGATACAGGCGCGTATTACCGCCGCCATCAGCCATCCCAGTACCAGCACCGGGATATGCCAGGAACGCATAGCCACGGCAATTTGTTCACTCACCCCGCTGGCCGCCAGCACTTCTTTCAAAGCGCCTGAACCGGCAATGATCAGCATAATCATGGCAATGTCCTTTACCGCTTCCGCATAGATATTCATGATGTCTTTCAATGGTTTCCCCTGCGCCACACCCAGCGTAAAAGTGGCTACCAGCAAACAACATAACATCACGATCGGTGCATCGCCCACGAAAGAAATCAGGCCATACAAAGGAGCGCTCTTAGACATCCCATGCAACAACCCCGTGGTAATGATGAGTAACAGTACCGGCAACAACGCTGTCAGGAAACTGTTGAAAGCCCCGGGCAACGCCTGTTCAGCCGTATCTTTTGTTTGAAATAACGGAGAAGGTGATGCCGGTATCCGTTTCAGGTACCGTGCAAAAAACGGACCCGCTACCAGCAGTGCAGGAATAGCCACCACGAGACCGTATACCAGCGTTAGTCCCATATTGGCCTGAAACTGCGTCACCAGCGCTACCGGCGAAGGATGCGGCGGTAAAAAACCGTGGGTGATAGATAAAGCCGCCAGCGTGGGTAGCCCGATGTAAACCGCCGGCAGCTTATATTGGTAGACCACAGAAAATATCAAAGGAACGAGTAACACAAAGCCTACACCGTAGTACAACGGGATACCGATAATGAAACCCGCCACCAGCAAGGCCCATTGTACGTACCTGGTACCAAACAACCCGATCAGCGTTTGCGCGATCTGCCGCGCAGCGCCACTCTCAGCCACCAACTTACCCAGCATAGCGCCTACAGTGATAATGATCAACAATCCACCCATGGTATCGCCAATGCCTTTCTGCATGGCCGCCGTAATGGACTGTGGCGGCATACCCAGCCACCAGCCTGCCAGTGCAGATACGATCACAAAAGCCAGGAAGGCGTTGCATTTGGCTAACGTTACCAGTACTATCAGCACCAGTATACATAAAACAACGATCAAAAATGCCATGCCGTATAAAAATGTAATGCTAACGTGGAAAATATACGCACAGCATCAGTTAACAATAATCTCATCTGCCAGCAGCATACACCTGCCTCCGGCGCCGTATTCACCTTCCGGGATCACGCCTTTGTTAACAGCGGTCACTCTAATATAACGTGCCTGCACCGGTTTTACAACCAATCGTACGGAATTAATACCATTAACCGGGAAACTATCGGTCCCGGCCACACGTTCATATTTTATACCATCGGTGGATACTTCAAATACCAACGCCGTTGGCGCCCACATTTTCTGCCAGTGATAGTTGAGCACATTGGTCCCGAGCATTTTCACCTCCTGCACAGTCCCCAGATCCAGCAGCGCGTGCAGGTCCCTGGCCGAAAAGCCCATCCACTGCCCGTCATTGAAACGGTGCGTGCCGGCGATACCGTTCACCAGCAGGGAAGCATCGCCGGTATATTTGGTATTGGCCGGTTGTTGTAGAGTTACCGGGGCTCCGGTGGACTTATACACGTCAAATGCCTGACGGAACAAACGCCCTACCGGTTTGCCCTGTACGAACAATTGGGCCTGCAACAAACTGCTGCGATCGATCCGGAGGCGATCCCTATAAGCCGGACTACCGGCTACGGGTACACTCCCGTCGGTGGTATAACGGATCACGGCGCCGGGTTGACGCGCCTGTAAACTAACGTACAGGCTTCCCCGTGAGAGGCTGTCCAGGTGATAATTGATCTCCCGCCAGGTAGTATAACGGTCACCCGTCAACGCTGTCAAGCGTCGGGTAAACTGGTTATAATCCCGTACCGTGGCCGGCGACCAGGCTCTTTCAGCGGTTGCCTGCAAGCGGGGATAGATTACATAATTGGCTTTTGTTTCGGAAGAAAGATATTCACTCCAGATTCCCCCTTGTATACCGGCAATGTAGGGCAGCAACGCCGTATCACCGGCTGCTGTCAACGGTTCATAGGCATACACTGTTTCCAGCGGCGTATAGCCGGCGGCAGCGGTCTGCTCTTCGGGATAGAGTGACTGATAGTGATCAAAATACAACTCCTCTTCCGGTGTCATAATCACCTGCTGCTTTTGCCTGGCCGCCATTACCGCGCCTTCTACGCCGCGCCAGCTCATCACCGTAGCGCCGGGCGCCAGCCCGCCTTCCAGGATCTCGTCCCAGCCTATAATACGGCGGCCTTTGCTATTAACATAATCGCTGATACGACGAATAAAATAACTCTGTAAGGCATGTTCATCTTCCAGATGCTCCGCTTTCATCCGCTGCTGGCAGGCAGGACATTGTTTCCATCTTACCTTAGGGCATTCATCCCCACCCACATGGATGTACGAAGACGGGAACAGTGCGATCACCTCATCCAACACATCTTGTAAGAAGAAAAAGGTACTGTCTTTACCGGCGCAGAACACATCGTCAAATATGCCCCAGAACTGCGCGGTTTTGTAAGGGCCACCTGTGCAACCCAGCGAAGGATAGGCACTGAGCGCCGCCAGTGCATGCCCTGGCATTTCTATCTCCGGGATCACATTGATATGTCTTGCAGCAGCGTAAGCTACCACTTCTTTCACCTGTTCCTGCGTGTAGTAGCCACCGTATCTTTTCCCATCAAAACGATGGGGCAATTCCTTCTTATGCCCGATCATGGTCTGATCGCGCCAGGCAGCTATTTCCTGTAAACGGGGATATTTTTTTATTTCTATGCGCCACCCCTGGTCATCCGTCAGATGCCAGTGGAAGTTGTTGAACTTATAGAGCGTCAGCTGGTCGATGAAATTTTTGACATATTCCACCGAAAAGAAATGCCGGCCTACATCGAGGTGCATACCACGATAAGAAAAACGGGGATAGTCGGTGATCATCGTTCCCGGCAATGCCAGTCCACCGCCGGGGGCGGGTTTCCACAGTTGCCGCAGGGTAGCGATACCATGACCGATACCTGCCGCATCGTGCGCGATTAGTCTCACCTGCTGGGGTGTTACCTGCAACAGGTAACCTTCCGGTTGTTTCACCAGCACCGTATCCAGCGCCATACTAACAGCAGCGCCCACACGATTTTTCAACGGAAGGCCGTTGACCGTCTGCATATACATTTTCAGCTGTGCAGCATCCCGCTCCAGGCCGGGCATGGCCTTTATTTCCGCGTGAACAGTAATAAAAGCGCTGTCGGGCGTCCAGGAAGCCGCCACCGGCAAAGGAATCAGGGCTGCCGGAGCGGCAACCCTTTTCCCTTGAGCGAGGAGGCATGTATGAACCGTTATGAGTACAGAAAACAGGAATACTCTTTTCATCATCATTTGTCCCACCATATTCTGGTTGTTAATAAATCCGGTCCTTGTCTTTGCACCGCTTCGTTGTAATTAGCCCCGTTGATACCCTGTTCCGTCTGGGAGTAAGGCAGTCTGCGGGGAATAGTACCACCGGTTACGTTGCCGGTATATTTCACCGGCACCAGTACCGGGTAACCGGTGCGGCGCCAGTTGGCATATGCTTCCTGTTCATCGAGCAGCAGCGCCACCCAGAACTGTGTATGGATCTGTTCCATCTGTTGATCAAAAGAACCACCGGTATTAAGCGCGTTATCCGCCACGTACTGCGTGATACGTTCCGGCGCGATGGTACCGGCAGCGCCAAACAGGCTCCAGTTGCGCAAAGCAGCGGTTACGCCATTAGCATACAGCTGTGCTTTGTCACCGGAACTCCAGCCACGCAGGGCCGCTTCGCTGAGCAACAGGTTCATCTCTGCGTTGGTCATCACCAGCAGCGGTGAAGCGTAGTTCAGGATGGTAGCAGGGTTCGGCTCGGAGTATGTTTCCGGGTTAGCTGGTTTTACATCGGTACCGTTGGCCATACCTTTCTGCAAAGCGGCCGTAGTGTCCGGGTTGCCATTGGTCCACACCACGGACACTACACCCAGCCGCGGGTCATTGTGGTTTTTCAGGAAATCGATAAACGTCTTGCTGAATTTACCCCATTCCTGGTTTTTAGCGCCTTTTGAGCTGGGCACGTATTCCTGGTTCACTAATTCAAACGCAATGGGGTTGTTGTTATAGGTCTGCGGACCGTTGGAATATCGCACTACCGCATTGTCTACCGCGTCAGTGATCACACCGCCGGCGATAGCTTTCTGCGCCCAGTCTTTCGCCACTACTTTAGTGCCTTTGGCACGGGTAGTACGCATAGCCATGCGCAGCATCAGGGAGTAACCGAATTTTTTCCACTGGTCGATGTTGCCTTTATAGATCAGGTCAGCATTACTGTAGGTAGGTTTGTCGGCATCAAAAGATTTGATGGCATCTTCTACTTCTTTCAGCATGGCAGCATAGATATCTTCCTGCGCATCGTATTTAGGCTGGAACAAATCGTACTTGCCTTTATTAGCCTGGCTGTAAGGGATATCGCCGTACAGGTCGGTGATACGCTGCATGAGCAACACTCTCCAGAGACGGGCTACCGCCAGCTTATTCACATCATCCGCCCCTTTTGCGGCTTCAATGATTTCCGCCAGTGTAGTGATGGTATTGGTATAGATGTTACGGAAATAAAAGCTCTGATAAAAATCGTTGACCGCATATTTATCACCGGCGCCGGAACCAGCCATTTCTTTGGCAATAGCGTAGTGTTGTATGTAGGTACCGGAATGCAGGTAAGAAGTAAAGAAATAAGCGCGGTCCAGCGGCAGGTTGCCTTTCAGCAAACTTTGGGTGAACAGCAGATCGATGTTCGGTTTCTCTGTAGCATTCGGGTTTACGTTGAGATCACCGAAGCCTTTATCGCAGGAGGATAACCCCAGCACAGCGCCTAAGAGCAAAACAAATTTATATCGGGCAATACGTTGCATAAGCTGACAATTTTAAAAATGAACTAAAGTTTTACCTGAAGGTTTACGCCATAGCTCCGGGTACGGGGCACCCCGAACATTTCAAAGCCTTGCGCATTGGAGTTGCTGAAAGTAGACTCCGGATCGATGTTTGGCGCATTCTTGTACAGGATAAACAGGTTCCTGGCTACGAAAGAAACAGTAGCCCCCTGCAGTTTGGCGAAAGCAAACACTTTTGCAGGAATGTTATAGCTTAATACCACCTGACGCAGTTTAATAAAGCTCGCATCGTATACAAATTTCTCAGAGAGGTTTTTGTAGTTGTCGTAATAAGCCTGCAGACCCGTTTCATACGTAAATGTTTTGCTGAACGGTTTGCCTTCCTGGTCTACACCGCTGACGGTGAGACCGCCATCTCTTCCCGGCAGCGTGATTTTATTCAGGCCGAAGCGGGTAGCATACAGGTTGGTAGCGGAGTATACGTGACCACCGAATTTACCGTCGATCAGGAAACTCAGGTTAAAACGTTTGTAGGTAAAATTGTTGGTGATACCTGCGGAGAAGGGAGATACGCCGGTGCCGAGGTCTGTCAGGCCGCTACGCATTTCATAACCGGTAGCTTTGTCGTAGATGGTATTACCGTTTTGATCTTTCAGCACTTTAAAACCTTTGATGGTGCTGTAGGCTTTACCTGCTTCTGCAAAAATATAGGCGTAACTGTTAACGCTCATATCCAGTTGCAGGCTGCTGATACCATCGGCCAGTTTCAGCACTTCATTTTTGTTGTAGGCCATGTTGTAACTGATGTCCCAGGAGAAATTCTTCTGTTTGACAGGTGTGCCGTTCAGCAATACTTCGATGCCTTTGTTGCTCATTTCCCCTACGTTGAGGATGGCGAAGTTATATCCGGAGGCAGGAGATACAGCCGCCTGCATGATATCGTTGGTAGTTTTGCGGCTATACACCGTGATGTCTGCAGAGAGGCGGTTATTGAGCATCCTTGCTTCGATACCGGCTTCAAAAGTGGTAGACAGCAGTGGTTTCAGGTTAGGGTTAGGCGCTTGCAGCAGGCCGGAACCGCTACCCTGGGAGGTAGTCTGGGTAGGTGTTTGCAGCGGCTGGCCCAGGTGACCGCCACCGGAAAGTACAGAGTAGGTCTGTCTCAGGATATAAGGCTGTGGCGTAGCCCCGCCTACCTGCGCCCAGGACGTACGCACTTTAGCGTAGTTGATCCAGGAAGGCATTTTAACCGCTTCTGACAACAGGAAGCTGGCGCCTACGGATGGATAAAAGATATTGTTGTTGTTGACAGATAAAGTAGAGAACCAGTCGTTACGGCCGGTAGCGGTGAGGAACAGCAGGTCTCTGAAAGACAGGTCCACAGAGCCGAACAGCGAGTTGGTCGCCTGGCGCTGGTTAACGTTGGTGGTATTCAGACTTACCACGTTGGACGGGTCATAGAAGCCTGGTGCGAAGAAATCGGTACCGTTCAGGTTTGTTCCGTCTGACAGGGTTTTGCGTCTGTTACCGCCGGCCATGGCAGTGATACCGAGGTCGCGGCTCAGTTTACCCTGGTAGTTGATGGTCAGTTCGCCGTTGGTTTCGGTACTGATGGTATTGTACTGCTGGTACAGCCCTTTAGGAGCGAAGAGTGTACCAGTAGGTACAATACCGGTGTAGTTGATGTTCAGATAATCATGGCTTACACGACCGCGAACGAACAGGTTGTCCAGGATATTGTATTTAATACTGGCGTTACCGATAAAACGTTTGCGGTCATCGTTGTTACGAAAGCGGTTAGCTACAAAATAAGGATTGGAGGCAAAACCGGAAGGGTTCCACTCAACTTCCTTGTCGGCGGCGTCATAACCGGGATTGAGGCTACGGATGTCCACAGTGTTGGCCATCATGTAGGTACCCCAGTTGATGTTGCCGGGTGCATCGGAAACGCTGCTCCTGTTTTTAGCCTTTTCCACATTGTATTGGGCATAGGCTTCGATAGACAGGCGTTTACTGAGATTAGAGAAGACACTGACAGAACCGATCTTTTTATTGAGCGACTGGTTGGGTACCAGACCGTGGTTGTTCATATCGGATAAGGATACACGGTATTTGGTGTTTTCATTACCACCGGAAAATGCCAGGGTGTTGGTAAAAGTGTTACCAGTGTTATAGAAATTTTTGATATTGTTTCGTTGTGCGGAGTAAGGACGTTCCACGCCATCGAACTGAATTACGTTGCTACCATCCAATTTCGGTCCCCAGGAGAGGCGGCCGGCAGCGATAGCTTCAGCTTTGGTTTTAGGTTTCTGCCCTTTTTCACCGGAGCCGTATTCATATTGCCAGTCGGGGATAATAGACGGTGTTTCGAGGGTGAAGGTGGTGTTATAATCCACGCCGATACCTTTCTGCGCTACGCCTTTTTTGGTAGTGATGAGGATAACGCCGTTGGAAGCGCGCGCGCCATAGAGGGCTGCCGCCGGACCGCCTTTGAGCACGGTGATGGATTCGATGTCGTCGGGGTTGATACCGGCGATACCGTCGCCGCGGTCGAAGTTAAGACCATTGGAAGCGCCGCTGGTGAGGGTGCTTTGGGTGGTGTTGTCGATGGGCATACCGTTTACCACGTATAGTGGTTGGTTATCGCCGTTCAGGGAGCCGTTACCACGAATGATCACGCGGCTGGAGCTACCGGGGCCGCTGGCGAGGCTGGAGGCGTTCACACCGGCGATTTTACCGGTTAATGCATCCGCCACGTTGATTTCGCGGGCCTGGGTAAATTCGCTGCCTTTCACTTCAGTGACAGCGTAGGCCAGGGCTTTTTTCTCTTTTTTAATGCCGAGGGCTGTTACCACCAGTTCACCCAGGGCTTTGGTATTGGTGGCCAGCTGGATTTGAATGTTGGATTGTCCTTTCGTGGCTTTCACCTCTTTACGGTCGAAGCCTACGAAAGTAACTGCGAGGGTGATTTCACCGGTATGGGTAGCCGGTATTTTAATAGAGAACTGACCGTTTTCGTTGGTCAGGGCGCCAACGCCTTTGGCGCCGACAAGCGATACGGAGGCGCCGATGATTTTCTGCCCGTCGCCAGCGCTGGTAACAGTTCCGGATACCAGATCAGACTGGGCGTAGCTACATACGGAAAACAACAGGCCCAGCAGTGGCAGGAATATCTTCGGAAAGTTGGCCACGGTTATGATATGTTTCATCATGTGGTTTGGTTGATAGTTAGTTCTTCGAATAATGCGGAAATTACAGGGATAAAAATAGGGACTTTTGCGAAAACTGCAAATTATTTGCAATAAATTTGCGCAAACAATGCAAAATTTAAGGTTAACAAAAGTTTCACTTCAACATAACAAATTAATTATCAATATTTTATCATCAAACAAAAAACGCAGAAAAATTATTTATCTTCCAAAAGTGCAAAATTGTGCAGGTTCTGCTATTTTTGTTATACAACCCATATGGTGGCGCTATAAAGGAAGCGGTGCATTTTTTGCATATGCCCGTTTTTTTGTCTATCATCACCAATGAATTTTATCAGATGCTATGGATAGTATGAACACACAGGACCAGATACCCCCGGTTTCCCTCACTAAAAAGTCCAGGAAACAGCTTATCATTCAGCAGGTAAACATACATACCCGTATTACCTACAGTGAACTGGTGAGCCTGATCAACGTTTCTGAAGACACTATTCGCCGGGATGTGAACGAACTGGCGGAAGATGGGGAGGTAGTGAAGATCAAAGGCGGCGCTATGTCCATCGCTTACCATTATGGTCATGAATCGGAAACCTATGCGCAGACCAATAAACTGGTCATCGCTGAAAAAACGCTGCAGCTGCTGCGCGATGATATGATTGTGCTCATTGGGGGCGGCACCACCATCCGTGAGTTCATTAAAAAAATACCCACCACCCTCAGGGCCACCTTTATTACGGTAAACGTACTGTCAGCCGTAGAACTGCTGGATAAGCCCATGATCAAAACCATTGTCATCGGCGGACAGATATCTGCTTACAGCCAGATGACCGTCAGCGGGGAAGTGTTTGAATATTTATCCAATATCAAGGCCGACCTGTGCATTATCGGTACCAATGCGATCGATCCTGTTAATGGTCTCACCGATGCGGACTGGGAAACCATCCAGGTGAAAAAGGCCATGATCAAAGCAGCCGATAAAGTGGCTATCCTGGCCATTTCCGAAAAACTCAACAGCTCCATGAAAATGAAGATCGCCGATCTGCAGGATATACATTACCTGATTACCGAACTACCGGCAGGTAGTGAGGCGTTGCAGGGATATAAGGCGAAGAACCTGGAGATATTATAACAAAACTGCCATCCCTTCAATTCGTTTTAGCCCAGGCTTCAGCCCTGGGCTTTCTTTACGCCAGCCCCTATAGCATGACATTACCATGACAGCCAATTATCTTTTCCTGCTCCCCTTCTCCCCTTTTGTCATATATTCCAGGAAGATCATTATACTGATAATCAACCAATTAACACAAACCGAAAGCACTACCCCATCAAACAATAATCATCTTTTTACACTTCTTTTTAGAAAAAATATGACAATCATAATAATATCTGGATATTTTTTAAGAATTTAGCACCTACCTTTAAAATTATGAAAATGAGCAAAATACCCGCTACCTTATTTGACAAAGTATGGGATTCGCATGCGGTCAGGAAAATCGAAGACGGTCCTGATGTATTATTTATAGACCGTCACTTCATTCACGAAGTAACCAGCCCGGTAGCCTTTCTGGGACTGGAAAGCAGGGGATTGAGCGTGATGTTCCCCGGAAAAACCTTTGCAACAGCCGATCACAATACGCCTACTATCAACCAGCACCTGCCGGTACAGGACCCCCTTTCCGCCAATCAGCTGAAAGCCCTGGAATCCAATACGGCTAAATATGGTATTTCCCACTGGGGCCTGGGTAATCCCCGCAACGGCATCGTACACGTAGTAGGACCGGAAAACGGTATCACCCTGCCGGGTATGACCATTGTATGTGGCGACTCCCACACGTCCACCCACGGTGCTTTTGGAGCCATCGCCTTCGGCATCGGCACCTCCGAAGTGGAAATGGTACTCTCCTCCCAGTGTATCATGCAACAGAAACCGAAGAAAATGCGTATAACCGTTGCCGGTACTACCGGTAAAGGTATTACACCTAAAGACGTGACCCTTTATATCATCTCCCAGCTCACCGCTGCCGGCGCTACCGGCTATTTCGTGGAATATGCCGGCGAAGTATTTGAAAAGATGAGCATGGAAGGCCGTATGACCGTCTGCAATATGAGCATCGAAATGGGCGCCCGTGGCGGTATCATTGCCCCGGACGAAACCACCTTCGCCTATATCAAAGGCCGTGAAAAAGCCCCGCAGGGAGCTGACTGGGATAACGCGCTCGCCTATTGGAAAACATTAAAAACAGAAGAAGGCGCCACCTTCGATAAGGAATATACCTTCAATGCTGCCGACATCGAACCGATGATCACCTATGGCACCAACCCCGGTATGGGCATGGGTATCACCCAACGTATCCCCGTAGCAGAAGAAGCCGGCGGCAGCGCTGCCAGCTACGAAAAATCCCTGCAATACATGGGCTTCCAGGAACAGGAACCAATGCTGGGTAAAAAAGTAGATTATGTATTCATCGGCAGCTGTACCAACGGCCGCATTGAAGACTTCCGCGCTTTCGCCTCTATCGTAAAAGGACGTAAAAAAGCAGATAACGTGACCGCCTGGATTGTACCGGGATCACACATCGTAGAACAACAGATCCGCGAAGAAGGCATCCTCGACATCCTTACCGCTGCCGGCTTTGAGCTGCGCCAGCCCGGATGCTCCGCCTGCCTGGCCATGAACGACGACAAGGTGCCCGCCGGCAAATACGCTGTCAGCACCAGCAACCGTAACTTCGAAGGCCGCCAGGGCCCCGGTTCCCGCACCATGCTCGCCAGTCCGCTGGTAGCCGCTGCTGCTGCTGTTACCGGCGTAGTAACCGATCCCCGGGAACTGATCTGATCTCTTTCTATCATCCTTTTAATTACACAAACAACAACATGGCTTACGATAAATTTACGGTACTGAAAAGCACAGCTGTGCCGATGCCGATCGAAAATGTGGACACCGACCAGATCATCCCTGCCCGCTTCCTGAAAGCGACCGAACGCAAAGGATTTGGCGATAACCTGTTCCGTGACTGGCGCTATAACGCCGACGGCTCTCCGAAAAATGACTTCGTGTTAAACAACCCGATCTATTCCGGTAAAATACTGGTCGGCGGTAAAAACTTCGGCAGCGGTTCCAGCCGCGAACACGCTGCCTGGGCTATCTACGACTACGGCTTCCGTTGCGTGGTATCCAGCTTCTTCGCCGATATCTTCAAAAATAATGCACTCAACATCGGTATCCTGCCGGTACAGGTAAGCCCGGAATTCCTGCATAAAATCTTCACCGCTATCGAAAACAATCCGAAAGCGGAACTGGTGGTCGATCTCCCGGCGCAAACCATCACTATCTCCGCCACCGGCGAAAGTGAAACATTCGATATCAACAGCTACAAAAAACACAACATGACCAACGGCTACGATGATATCGATTACCTCCAGGCCATGAAATCAGATATACAGGCCTTCGCCGCCAAGAGCATGTATTAACCATCATTAATCCGCCTTATGCCAGTACCGCAGCGCTACATCGAAATAATGGACACCACCCTCCGTGATGGTGAACAAACCAGCGGCGTGTCCTTTTCACCCTCGGAAAAACTAACCATCGCCCAGGTCCTGCTTACGGAAGTGAAAGTAGACAGGATAGAAATCGCCTCCGCCCGCGTGTCGGAAGGTGAACTGGCTGCTGTGAAAGCCATCACCAAATGGGCGAAGGCCAATGGTTTCCTCAACCGGGTGGAAGTACTCACCTTCGTTGACGGCGACGTGTCTGTACAATGGATGTTGCAGGCCGGCGCCAAAGTGATGAACCTGCTCACAAAAGGTTCGCTCAACCACCTCACCCACCAGCTGAAAAAAAAGCCCGCAGAACATTTTGCGGAAGTGGGCGCGGTGATCGCCCTGGCCCGCAAAAAAGGGCTGGAATGTAATATATACCTCGAAGACTGGAGCAATGGCATGCGCCATTCCCGTGACTACGTGTATCAATACCTCGACTTCCTGCAGTCGCAACCGGTGAAAAGAGTGATGCTCCCCGATACCCTCGGCGTACTCACTCCCGGCGAAGTCACCGAATATATCAGCGAAATCGTGCAACGTTACCCAACGCTGCGCTTCGACTTTCACGCACACAACGACTACGACCTCGGCACCGCCAACGTACTCGAAGGCGTGAAAGCCGGCGCCCACGGCATCCACCTCACCATCAACGGTATGGGTGAAAGAGCCGGTAACGCGCCGCTGGCCAGCGCTATCGCTGTAATCAACGATTTCCTGCCCGGCGTAAAAACAGCCGTGTCCGAAAAATCACTCTACAGCGCCAGTAAACTGGTGGAAACATTCTCCGGTATCCGTATTCCGGCCAACAAACCCGTGGTAGGCGACAATGTGTTTACTCAAACAGCCGGTATACACGCCGACGGCGACAAAAAAAACAAGCTCTACTTCAGTGACCTGATGCCGGAGCGTTTCGGACGGCAACGCCTATACGCACTGGGTAAAACCAGCGGCAAAGCCAATATCGAAAACAATCTGCAGCAGCTGGGCATACAATTATCAGACGCTAACCTGAAAAAGGTAACCCAACGCATCATCGAACTGGGCGATAAAAAAGAAGTCGTTACCCAGGCCGACCTCCCCTACATTATCTCGGATATCCTTGACAGCAGCCGGATAGAGGAAAAAGTGAAAATAGAAAACTATGTACTCACCCACTCCAAAAACCTGCACCCGTCTGTCACCCTCCGAATATCCGTAGAAGGTGAACTGTTTGAAGAACACTCCCAGGGCGATGGTCAGTACGATGCGTTTATGAACGCGCTGAAAAAAGTTTACCGAAAGAAAAAACAGGAACTGCCTGCACTGACAGACTACTCCGTACACATTCCTCCCGGTGGTAAAAGTGACGCCCTGTGCGAAACCATTATTACCTGGACCTTCAAAAACAAAGAGTTCAAAACAAGAGGACTGGACAGCGATCAGACCGTATCTGCCATCAAGGCCACTCAAAAAATGCTCAACTTAATCTGATTTCATCATCATGGCAACCAAACATATTTTAATTGTTCCCGGCGACGGGATCGGACAGGAAGTAACCGCCGTAGGGAAAAAAGTATTGGACAAAATCGCTGCCCGCTTTGGTCACACCTTTACGTATGACGAAGCCCTGGTAGGGCACGCCGCCATTGAAGCTACCGGCAATCCGCTGCCGGATGAAACGCTGACTAAAATGCGCGCTTCCGACGCTATTCTGTTTGGCGCCGTAGGTCATCCGAAATATGATAACGATCCTTCCGCGAAAGTAAGACCCGAACAGGGACTGCTGAAAATGCGCAAGGAGCTGGGCCTCTACGCCAATCTGCGTCCTATCAAATTGTTCGATGAACTGCTGGATGCTTCCAGCATTAAACCCGAAATCCTGAAAGGCGCCGATATCCTATTCTTCCGTGAACTCACCGGCGACATCTACTTCGGCGACAAAGGCCGCAAAAACAATGGCGACACCGCTTTTGACATTGCAGAATACAGCCGTTTTGAAGTAGAACGTATTGCCCGCAAAGCATTTGAAGCTGCCCGTACCCGCCGTAAAAAGCTGTGCTCCGTTGACAAAGCCAATGTGATCGAGACTTCCCGGCTATGGCGGGAGGTGATCCAGAAAATTGCACCCGAATATCCGGACATAGAAGTAGAACACCAGTTCGTAGACGCTACGGCTATGCTGCTGATCAAAGATCCGCGCCGCTTCGATGTAGTGGTGACCGCTAATCTCTTCGGCGATATCCTTACCGACGAAGCATCCCAGATTGCAGGCTCCATGGGTATGCTGGCCTCCGCCTCCATAGGTGATGGCACCGGCGTATACGAACCTATCCATGGTTCCGCTCACGACATTACCGGTAAAGGCGTCGCCAACCCGCTGGCTTCTATCCTTTCCGCCGCCCTCCTGCTGGATATCTCGTTTGGCATGAAAGCCGAATCAGATGCGGTGATCCATGCCGTAGACCAGGTGCTGAAAGCCGGTTTCCGTACCCGTGATATCGCTAACGCACAAACGCCGGCGGACATGATCAAAGGCACAGATGCTATCGGAGAAGAAGTATTGAACAGAATATAAATTTTTTACCCGCAAAACCCGCCAGAAGCCGCTACGGCCTTCCGGCGGGTTTTGTATTTTTACCCCCGGTAGAAATCCGTATTTTCCCCTATCATCAAAAAAACATGTCTTATGGGACCATTGATCATTACCGCCTCCATGCAAGTGGCCAAGTCGCCAGCCGAGGTTTTTGAAGCCATCGTTGATCCGCAGAAAATGAGCCACTATTTCATTTCGTCCGGCAGCGGCCGGATGGAGGAAGGGGAAACGGTGGTATGGTCGTTCGCGGAAGAAACAGGAAAATTTGATATCCCCGTTAAAAAAATAGTACGATACACTGAAATCGGCTTTGAATGGGAAGGCGCTGCCAATCACACTACCCAGGTGAACATCACGCTGGCGCCGTCCAAAAGTGGCGGTACAGTCGTTACCGTTACAGAAGGTGAACTTCCTTTGGACGCCACCGGCCTGAAATGGTTTTCACAAAACACTTTCGGCTGGACTAACTTCCTGGATTGCCTGAAAGCGTACCTGGAACATGGTATCAATTTACGCAAAGGCGCTTTTGATCTTGCGAAAGCATGATATAACAAAAAGAAAAAGCCCCGGACTAATATCCGGGGCTTTTTCATTCATCACACTGCTGTTGTTTAAAACGCGCTGATACGTTCTCCCAACAGATCCTTCAACACAGCATCCAGCTCAGCCCCTCTCGCCTTGCTGGCTACTATTTTACCTTGTTTATCGAGTACAATGGAGAAAGGTATGGCCCTGACCTTATAATGACCAGTCACTGGTCCTTTAAACCCTTTATTATCGCACAATTGCGTCCATACCATTTTTTCCTCCACCATTGCCTTGTCCCAATCTGTTTTCTTTTCATCCATAGAGATGCTGATGATATGAAAATCCTTCTCGCTGATCACCTTATTGAGATAACGCAGGTGCGGAATTTCCGCGCGGCAAGGGCCACACCAACTGGCCCAGAACTCCAGCATATTGTATTGTCCCGGCTTCACGTACCGGGCCAGTTGCACTGGTTGGCCTTGTGGGTCTATCAAAGGGATATCGGTAAAACGTACGCCTTTCGCTATGATTTTTTCATTGGCCGCCACCAGCCGGATAGCTTTCAGCAGCGCTGAAGTTGCCAGCGCAGCGGTATCCAGACTTCCTGCAATGGCATCAATTTCGGATATGGTGTATTTTGAGTTGGCAGATAACAGCAACTCATATACGAAGTAGGCCGCTACCACTGTTTGCGGATGCTCACGGACAAATGCCCTCTTTCGAGCGCCGAGCGCCTGCTGCGCTGCCGTTATATCCCGGGCCAGCGCCATTCCCTTTGCCGTATTGAATATGCCACCCCTGGCAGGTATTTCATACGTATGTTCGTATTGACCAGACAACACGGTTATACGATCCGACAGCTGTTTATTTGCCGTTTCAAACGTTTTGTACAAGGTCTGTTCAGCAGCGCCGGTGATCTGCACATATTTCATGCTGCCGCCCGGGAAATAATAACCCGGTACGCTATCAATATGCGAGGCCGCAATATGAACCGTTTCATTCCCCATGAACAGTGGCACCAGCTTGCTTTTCTTTATATCACCCGGTTGTGGATCGATGCGCAGATTACAGAGGCGGGCTGTTTCCCAGCGCGCCTTTCCGGTCATTGTAAAGACGCCATCTTTGGTAACAGCAGAATCCAGCATGCCCGCGCCCTGATCAAAGAGATCGCCGAGATATACTTTGGCCCCATCCGGAATGCCGGGTAGTTGCCCGCTAATACGATAGGTTTGCTGCCCTGCTGACGTGAATACTGACAACACCAGACCTGACAACAGCAGGATATTTTTTTTGATTTTCATATAAAAAATCACTGTTTGTTTAAAGGCATGGTAGGGTTAAATTGTTGTACCTGCAGAGGTATCTGGTAGGTATAACGGAGACTGCCTGGCTCCAGTGTAACCAGCGTGCTACCGTTAGCGGCTATACGCTTCACGGCAGGCATACGTTTATCCTGATCCAACCGTTTCATATCCATCCAGCGCATGCCTTTAAAAGCCAGCTCCCGCCGCCTTTCACCCAGTACCGCCGTTATCGCTTCTTCTGTAGTGGAGGCCGACAATGGCTGATATTTTGCCGGTGTGAAACGGTTCTTCCGGATATCTTCATTCACAATTTCCAAGGCTGCATTAATAGAACCCTGACGGGCCAGGCACTCGGCTTTCGTCAGCAGCACTTCCGCATAGGTAATACCCCGGTTGGGAATGTAGGTCCTGGCGCTATTATAGCTCATCATAGCCGGATTACCGGCCACATTCCGCACCGCAAAAAACCGGATACGCAGATCAGCGGTGGTATCGTATTGTTGCAGGAGATCAGCCGAATATTTGAATTGCAAATTGGCGGTATAACGAACAAATACTTCATCCGGACTGATATTGCTGGCCGGCAGCGCGTTCCCCAAAAACTTATTGTAATCAAGCATCCGTACGGATTTAGCGGCAATCACCAGATCGGCGTACTTCAGCGCCTGGGGATAATCCTGCATATACAGGTACAACCTTGACAGCAATGCGTAAGCGGCGGCAACGGTTACGCGGGTAGTGTTAACATTAGTTTCCGGTAAATCAGGGATCGCCGCCTGTAGATCTTTTACCAGCTGCTGGCAGGATTCCCCGAGTGTAAGTCGTGGCGGCGTAGGCGCACTGATATCTGTGGATACCATATACGGCACACCATATACTTTGGACGCCGTCTTCGGATCATAAGCCGGAGAAAAGAACGACAGCAAATGCATATAACAATAAGCCTTTGATACCAATGCTTCGGCATACAACGCTTTTTTCTTTTGTTCTGTCCCGTTCTCTGCCTGCATCACACCTTCTGTTATTACATTCAGACTGGCGATACGCTGGTACGCATCCAGCCATATCTCCGGCTTTTCCGGTGTGCTGTTAATATAGGGGTTCCAGAAATATAGATTGGCATCAAGCGATATCTGGTTCTGTGGAGATTGTGTCTGGTCAGTCAGGTCGTCTGTAGCCAATAAAGGGCTCTTACCATTGAATACATTTACGATGGTCATATCATTGAGGATCGCCTCGTAATCGTTGATGGTGCTGGCAATGATAACACCTTTCGGTTTTACTTCGAGGAACTTATTGCAGGACGACAACATCATCCCGGGTACTATCAGCAGGAAAATTCTTTTCATCGTAAACATTTTAAAAATTTACATTCAGTGAAAACGTATAGGCGGGCACGATAGGTAATCCCCTGTTACCCGTCACATAGTTCATCGTTTCCGGATCTACATCATTGCCACTGAACACATATTTGAACGGATTCTGTACCTGCATGGCCAGGCGAGGGCTGATCAACCGCATACGTTTGGCAAGCTTCTCTCCTATATCCCATCCCAGCGTAATATTGCGCAGTACTATAAAATCCATTTTACGGTAATACTGTTGGGCATATTCGTATCCATATCTGACGGTGAAATAACCAGGCGTTCCGTAAGGCGGAGACATGCCCGGAATCATGGTATATTGCTCGTCTCCCGGCTTCTTCCAGTAATTATGAATACCCGCCTGCGGCCGTTCATCTCCCACAATCGGCGGCGCTATACGGGCAATGTTTCCACCATAATACATCAGCAGGAAAGAAAAATTAACCTGTCCTATATCAAAACGGTTGTTCAATCCCAGCACATAGCGCGGATCATTCACACCCATATACTTCAGGGCAGAAAAAGGAATATCCACTCTGGGGCTGTTGGACAATACAACCGGCTTGCCATCTTCTCCCTGCACGGTAGGCTGCCCTTTTTCATTCAAACCCAGGTAATTATGTCCAAACACCGCGCTGATAGGATATCCTACCATATTCTCCGGTAAAGCGGTGCGGGCATAATTGTAAGAGCCATCGAACTGGTTGGCAACTTTTAATACTTCACTGTTGTTAAAAGAGCCGGTCACCTGTGTTTGCCATCTGAAATTTTTGTTTTGTATGTTGATGGAATTCAGGTTGATGTCCAACCCTCTGTTACGGATAGACGCATTATTGACCAGCGCGTTAGCAGCGCCTTTGGTGGCGTCGATCGCCAGCGCAGAAAAGATGTCAGTACCCTTTTTGATATAGTAATCCACGCTGCCGTATACACGACGTTGCCATAAAGCAAAGTCCAGCCCGATATTATAGTTCAGTGTTTTTTCCCAGCGCAGCTGATTATTACGCAAGGTTTTAATACTGTACCCTACCATGGTGTTAGGGGTCATGGTATTGATAAACGCGCCAAGGATGGTATAAGGCCCGCTCAGTTTGATGATGTTACCGTTGTAACCGGCGGAGGCGCGCCATTTCAGTTCATCTATCCAGGACAGCTGCGCTATGAATTTTTCACGGTGCATATTCCAGGAAACACCGCCGGACCATAAAGGCGTGTACCGAAAGCGGGGATCATTACCAAAGAGATTGGATTGGTCTATCCTCAAACTACCGGTAACGGTATAACGTTCATCGTAGGTATAGGCGCCGTTGGCATAACCGGAAATGAAGCGGTCATCCTGCCAGGTTTCATTAAAGTATTGGTTGAACTGTGAGAAGTCATACGGATAAGCAAATGTGGGCGCCAGTACATTTCCATAATCCGCTGTCAACGCCCGGTTACCGATCAGGGTCAGGTCGACCGGCTTTATAGAAAGGGTGTTACCATCATACCCGAAGGCCGTATTCAGGCGGCTGGAAGTAGTGAGCCTTCTGGCTTCTCCCCCCAGCAGGAATGAGAGGTCGTGACGGTCATTCAACAATTTATTATAGGATGCCTGCGCTCTGATGGTATAGGTATTGATGAGGCTTTCCGTCACCTTGTTGATACCACCTTGCGGGATGCGGAACAGAGGTTTGCTGCTATTGGGATTTCTGGCAGCAAAATAGTTTAGCATAAGGCGGGTTTGGTAAGCATTTTCAGAGGACCAGTTGGTGAGCGTGCCCTGTTGCCTTTCGTATACGCCTCCCAGTTCGAGCTGCAGCCCCGGCATCACGCGGGCGCGGAGGTTGCCCTGCAGGCGATAGATGTTTTGTTTCAGGTGATTGCTGGATTCAAACATCTCCTGGTAGGGATAGTACAAGTTATCATACAACCCCATAGCGATGTTATCGGCATTACGTTTAGCACTGATAGTGCCATACTGTCCGCCAAACCCGAGTATGTTGGGATCACTGGGCGAAAGCATGGCGGATAGCGGATTGCCGGCGTCGTCCAGGAAATGCTGATAGGGTCGAAAGCTGGTGTATTCGGGTATCGGAACGCTTTTGTCGTTAATGGTAGAGAAAACACTCTGTACATCCAGGGTGAATATCTTCATAAATTCAAAAGCGCCCCTGTAATTGATGCTGGTTTTGTCGAAAGCGGAATATCGTTGTCCCCGCTGATTGTCGACCCGGTTAAAACCCAGGAAATAATTAGCCTGACGGTTACCGCCATTCACACTAAAATCGATGGTACGGAGCAACTGGTTTTGCAGGAACAGTCGTTTGTAATCAGCAGTATTATCATAGCTGGCATAGGTTTCCAACAGTTTATCCGCTTGTTCTTTTGTAATCAGTCCGTTGTACAAGTCATCCGCTATACCGTAAACGGGGGTGTAGGTACCATTGGCTGCATCGATCTTTTTCCGGGACATTGCTCCATCGAGCTTCATGGTATTGGTAGCCCGGGCCACTTCAAAGTCAACAAACCCTTTGCCGGTCTCCAGGTTTAATTTGTTATAATCCGGACGGGGCTTTACGCTCATCGCCGCTGTCAGGTGAAATTGCGGTTTGCTGTCCACCCCTTTGAGCGTATTGATCACCACTACGCCATTGGATGCACGAACACCGTAGATCGCAGCAGCAGCGGCGTCTTTCAGCACCGTGATAGATTCAATCTCATAAGGGTTCAGGGATTCTATACTAATTTCTGTGGGGTACCCGTTTAATACGATCAGTGGTTTTTTCACCGCCTGAAAAGTAGAAACGCCACGGATAGTGAACGGGCTGGCATTATTGGGATCCGTTACGCCGGTCTGGTTCGTATTCAATACCAGGCCGGATATACGGCCTTCCATATTCTCCACAATGTTACCGGTTACGGGTACACTCTGCAGGTAGGATTTACGGTCTACCGTGGCGAAAGCACCGGTAAGCTGGGTCTTTTTCAACTTTTGGTAACCGGTATTTACTTCCACCACGTATTCGTTCAGCTGGGATACCACTGGTTTCATCCTCACCTCTATAGGTTGATTAGCGGATGTAATTTTTACCTGTACCGGCTGATAGCCTACGAAAGTGGCGGCCAGCGTTTCACCGGCGGCAGCCTGGATTTTAAAGCGGCCATTGTTGTCGGTAGGGGCAAAACCGGCTTTACCAACAACAGCCACCGTAGCGCCGGGCAATGGTTTTCCCGTGCTATCGGTAATCACACCCGTTACGTCAGGGACGCTTGTTACTACCGCAGGACCAGATGCCGGCGGGTAATCGGTACCCTTGAGTGTAATAGTGATGGTTTTGCTACGGATAAAATAGTCCAATCCCTGTTCTTTCAGAACAGTAGCAAGGAAACGTTCCAGCGGCATTTTATCGGCCGTGATGCTGACCGGTGCGGCCTTCTTAATCAGCTCATAATTGGCAACGATGGTATAACCCGTTTGTTTTTCAACGTCTGTCAGCACCCGTTCCAGGGAGAGTTTGGTCCCTTTAACGGTGACAGTCTGCGCTCGTAAGACCTGCGAAAGGTGCAGTAACGTTGTCATCAACAGGAGTATGAACAACGTTTTGTAGCTGGTTTTGCCGGTGTGGGCATTGGTGTAATTAACTTCCATGAAAGCGAAAATGGTTGGTTATGATTCGCAAAAAATTCTCCTTACCGGCCTACCCTTGAGGGTTTCCGGCAACATTTTATTTTTGGCTGACAGGTGATTATGGTGTTATGATCAGTCTCTTGCCATCTTTATCCAGGCGGCAATGTACCTGTGACATCTCCAGTATCAGCAATACATCTTTGAGGGGTAAGTCTCTCCCCATTTTCCCCCAGAAGGTAATATCCGGGACACGGCCTTCATAGACCACTTCAATATCGTACCAGCGTGCCAGTTGGCGCATGGCGTCCGCCAATGGCACGTGGTTGAAATCAAAGGCGCCATTTTTCCAGGCAATCGTTTGGCTGGCATCGGGTAGTATGGCCAGCCGGAGCGCGTCCCCACTGGCTGGGGCCTGTACCTGCTGACCAGGTTGCAGGCGAACAGTACGACTGTTTTTCGATACGTTGACTGCACCATCCAGCAAGGTAGCGCGCACCAGTGGCTCATCGGCATAGGCATTCACGTTAAAGCTGGTACCCAGTACCGCTATATGCATTCCATCTTTTAGTTTCACGGTGAACGGCTTCGCCGCATCCGGAGCCACCTCAAAATAGGCTTCCCCGGCCATTTCCACCTGTCGCTGCCCGCCGGTAAAAGCCACCGGGTAACGCAGGGAGGATGCAGCATTCAGCCATACGGCAGTGCCATCCGGCAGTATCACCTTAAACTGGCCGCCACGGGGCGTACTCAGGGTGTTGTAGCCTTCAGCAGCCTGACGGCCGCCGGCAGTATACGATAGCTGACCACCCTGTTGCTGTACACGGGTAGTACCCTGATTTACCTGGCGATGACCGGCACTGTCCAACAGCACTACTTCGCCATTGGCGAGCGTCAGCACAGCCTTATTAAAACCCGCAGCCGGCGATGTCTGCACAGCCAGCGGTTGTCGTATAGTCCTGGGCGTAGGACGCAGCCACCATACCGTAGCCGCCACCGCCAGGACAGCGGCAGCCGCCCACCCTGTGCGCCGGATCACCATCCAGAATGATGTCTTTGGCCGCACAGGCGTTGACTCCGCCTGGAAGATAGCCTGCAACATGGAGCTCATCGTAGTTTCCGGGATATCCGTCAGCCCCTGATCTTCCTGCAGCAACGTTTCAATACGCGCCTTCACCCGCGCCTCATGCGCCGGATCTTCCAGCAACAGCGACAGCTCCTGTTTTTCTTCCGCTACAGCAGTGCCATCCAGGCATTTTTGGTATAATATGATTACTCTCTCAGACATCATCCGACAAAAAGATGCTCGTGCATCACTATAATAGTCTTATTAAAAAAAACGTTTGGGGGGGTGGGCATCAGATTTTTTTTATCTGATGTTCAAAAGGAGTAGTAAAGCGCCCAAGGGAAGCTGCGCCAGGCAGAAAGCCCGCACTTTGCGATTGGCCTCATCCAGGTTAAACTTAACGGTTTCAGGCGAAACACCCAGTATCGCAGCTGCTTCCGCGCGTTTATGGCCTTCCTGACGGATAAGCCGGTAGGTTTGTTGCTGCCGGAGCGGAAGCCGTGCAATCGCTTTCTCCAGCAGTTGGGTATATTCCTTGTTCAGTAAAGGATCTTCGGTATTATTGGCAGCAGGCAATTCCTCGTCCGGGGTACCTACAGGTATCAGCTTATCTTTCAGGGAGCGGCGGAAAGCCGTATAGATGGTATTACGGGCTACGCCCAGCAACCAGGCAGGGAAATGTTCCACTCCCGGCAGGGAAGTTCTGTGAAGCCATACTTTCAGGAATACGTCCTGCACCACCTCTTCTGCCAATTCCTGCCGATGCAACAGTCGTAACGCCGCAGTATATACGTTGCGGCGATATTCCTTCACCAACACCGTAAATGCCTGCTCATCTCCTTCAGAAACCAGTAACAGCATTGCGCGCTCCTTTTCACGATCATGTTGCATAAGGCGAAAAATACACATTATTTGGCATAAAAAGGCCCATCCTCACTCAAATGTGATCGTTCCCTTCTTATAGTCGATGGAAATACTCCCAAACTGTTCTAACGCCGATTGCCCAAAAAGTAAGGGCGCTACGGAATTGTGCACCACCGATGCCTGTACGTTATGAATCTTCCGGTCGCCAATGGCCACTTCCTTTAAACGGATAATAGTACCAACAGAAATATCGCCATTGGCATCCATAAATTTGGCTTGTCCTTCAATATCATCAGCCGTCAGGGTACCCTGCTTGTACAGGTAAGACGCTTCCACGCTGGAAATGGAGATAAGGCCAGCGCCGGTATCGAAAATAAAAGACATGTCCGCCCCATTCACCTTCACCGGTATTTTATAGATACCGCCGTCTTTCAGCATTCTCACCACCGTTTTTCCGCCGGTGGCCGACTTATTTTCCGCAGGCACGGTTGTTCTGGGGGAAGATACCTGTCCGCGGTGCTGTCCGAAACGCCCGGACTTAGAGCACCCTGTACAACCTGATAATAGCACCAGGCAGCCACTCATGATGATGGTATAAAAACGTGTGATCATTGTCTTTCCAGGTCTGGGATTTTAGGGAATATCTGTATCAGAAAACGTTGGTTGGCTATTTCGTCTTTCTCCCGCCCTACACCGCCCCAGCCGTTGCCCGCTATCTGCAGGTCGATGAGGCCTTTGTATTTCTCCGCTTCAAAATTGATTCCTTTGTCGCGCCAATGCCGCCACAGGCTTAAGGCCCTTTCATAACTCAACTGATAGTTGTGGTATTCATCCCCGGTTCGGGAAGCATATCCGGCAATCACCAGGATATAGGACATGTTCTTCAGCTCTTCTTTATTCGATTGGATAGCCTCCAGCTTGGCGGCCTGCAGACTGTCGATCACCGCTTTTAACTTCTGTCCGGCACCGTCAATTTTCTGAATAGTGCCCTCATATTCCTCCAACTCATTCGCATTGATACCGAATTTGTTTTTTACAAACTTTACATCAAAAGCCAGTTTATAACGTTTATGGGCATCTTCATATTTGAACTGGGTCGTGTCTTCCCGTAACGGCTTCAGGTTCCCCTGCACCGTTTTCACAATCTGTAATTGTTTCTCCTGTACCTTGATGGTGCTGTCCAATCTTACATAAGTCAGTACATACAACACCAGCATAATAAAGAAAAGGCTGGTCATCAGATCGGTATAACTGGGCCAGAAAAAGTCGTTTTTATCAGGTTTCATGACGCACTTTTTTTACCCTTGAACATTCTACCGAAAGCATCTTTAATGGTCATGACCATAGAAGGACTGCTTTTTTCATTGATTTTTTCCAGCACGGTAAGGGTACCCGACATTTTAGTGTTGACGGACTTCATCTCTGTGCTCAGGCGGTTCATTTGCTCCTGGTTGGCGGATTTAATTTCATTCAATACTTTATTGACCGCCTCCAGATGGGTGAGGTGGTCCAGTTTTTTCCAACGGTCCGGCAATTCCCGTTGCATCATATCGTATTCCTTCATCATCAGGTCTTTCAGCTGGTCCATTTTGGTGCGTGTAAAGAGCTCCATGCGTTCCAGGCTTTCACCCAGATTATTGGCTACCTGATCTACCGCGCCGTTGATTAACTGGCTGCTTTCTTCCAGTTTACTATAGTGGCTTTGCAGGAATCCCTGCAAAGCTTTATTCTCCGCGAATATCGTCATCATCTGCTGACCCAGTTCATGGAAATCATCGGAACGGGCGATCATTACGTTTAATTTCTCCGTATATCCTTTAGCGTTATTAACAAACTCATTGGCCTGCGCCCAGGTACTATTGAAGTCCCGGAAGTTCTCTATAGACTTCTGCAGCTCTCGCAGTACCACCACATTAGCTTTCGCAAAGGCGTTGATGTCAATTTCCTCCAACGTGGATAGTATTCTTTCCTGAGCAATAAGAGCATCGTGATTTTTACCCATTACATTGGTAAGCCGGCCCACATTACCTTTGAACTCCTCATTGAATTTATGCAGGTTATGCTGAAGTGAAAACAGGGTGGAGTTAATGTTCTGGTTGAGCAAGGGCAGCAACTCCGTCTGAATAAACGTATAAAAATCATTCTTCTTATCTTCTACCAGTAATTTAGCACCTTTGAAGAAATAACCCGTATGCAGTACGGTGAGGAAAAGTCCGCACAAACTAGCGACCATAGCTATTTTCACGCCACCCAGCAAAGACGCAATACCTTCATTGGATTTCGTCAGATCTACCCCCGCCAGCTGGAACAATCCCAGGAAAATGCCGAGAAAGGTGCCCATCAGTCCCAGGTACAAAGGCAGGGAAACCGTTTGACTGATATCGCCTTCTACCGCATCGGTATGCCGTTCCACCACATCCTTGATCAGGTGAAAATCAGAAGCTACTCCCCTGTTGCGGATCAGGTAAGTATTGATGGCATAGATGATTTTTGTGGTGATAAAGTTACCACCTTCCGTTACCCGGATCAGGTCCAGGCTTACCCGGTCATCATGCTCGTACTCTTCATGGCGTAATAATACGCCATCGGCACTGATCAGCTCAGTTTCCTTAATCGCGGGGCGGCTTTGTAAGGCATATGCGTCCAGGTCGGCCAGTACTTTCCAGGGAGGCAATGCCAGAAAACGGGGCGATAGTTTATATTCCGAAACGTTGAATTGACGGGCATCCGGGAAGATATTTTTAAAGATATTGATACGGCGGTACGTTCGAAAAAAAATCAGTACCTGACAAACAACGATCACGGCAATCCCGCCTACTTCAAATACTTCAAACACATTACTCATAAGCGATATTGGCTTTGGTTTTAATGATCCACTTGTCACCTTCCAGTATGGCGGTTCCGGGACGGGTGGTTTTGATACCTCTTACGCTGGCGCCGGGGATATTTTCTTCTACACAAGCCGGTACAATATAACTCTCCCGCATACTCACAATTTCATTGATAGGCGCACCAGTGGTATGGATTTCGTAGTTGGCTTCCTGCCGGTTATCTTTTACGGTAAAACGGTAAACCGTATTATCTCTGGTCATGGATTTCGCGTTGGCCGGGAAGTAGTTGCCTACCGGGCCTGCCATAAAGAAGATATTATCGGGCGCCTGCGGAGCAGGGGTCAGCACCACTTCCGGCGCCGGTTTGTTTTTCGTTTTGTTTTCCACGGCAGCCAACGCCTGTTTCAGGTCGTTTATCTCGCGGGATAAATTTTTGATGATGTCGTTGTTCTGCAGCTGCTGATCCAGAGATGGATGATCGAAAATGGAGTTATTTTTTTTCTTTGCAGACGCGCCTGGGTTGTCGGATGGACTGTCGGGTACCGCCTCAGAAAACTTTCTCTTTTTTTCGCCGGTATCGACTTTGTCCAATAACAATTCATGTCGTCCCAGTTCTTTCCTGATTTTTTCCCGGCTTATCAACAGCAGAACAATGGCTCCTATTCCCAATAGTATTGCCAGCAGATTCCAAAATGACAGATGTTGCATACTGAAAAAACCGGGAGCTTCATTGGTAACAGTAGCCACGGAGACAGAGGCTACAGTTGGTGCTGACACCCCAGCTGTGGCCGGCGCAGAAGGAGCATCGTCCAGATACACCTCTATCTGTTTTACCAATGGCCCTTGATTTTCCGCCAACAGCATTTTATACTCCGGATACTTTTCTATTGCGTGGGCAAATATTTCGTTACCCAAAGCAGGAGCTGCTATAACTGCTTCTTTATCTGCCTGCGCCTGTTCGTCAATAGCATCTATATAACTGCTGATCTTCTCGTTTACGCCACGAAATGCACTATCAGCCAATGTTTTCCAGGTTGCATAAGCCGGGGCCTTCAACACCTCACTTACATTTAACTGATCGAACTTCTGCAACCGCTGCTGAAATGTAATATCTCTTTTCTTATTAGCATCCACGAACGCTTTCATGACAATATACGTCACCTTCGCATTCAAGAACTGCTTGGCCTTAGCCAACTTGTCTCTATCCACTGCCATACTCTTTCCCACCCAAACCGTCATCACCACAGTGATCCATAAGTAGTGCATTATTTTTTGCATGTTAGTTCTTATTATCAGTTTGAATTTTATTAGCCAACCGGTTGATACCGCCGATCAGCGGATAAAAAAACAGGGTTTCTTCAATATTGATATGCACGTTATCATCCACTTCCTCCAGCTTCTCTTTGATGCCGCTGATCAGGTCTACCCTGATCTTGGTATGCAGCAGTTCTTTGTATTCTTCAAAGCGGCGTGGACTGATACCGAAATGATTATAGTAGTTAAAACGGGCATGCCAGTCGAAGAAGCGGTTGATAAAACTACCGACTTCCGTGGCTACGTCACTGACTACATTTCCGTTTTCCAAACCGCTGTAATGCAGCGTTGTTTCCGGAACGGTACTGGTATGGTCTTTCCCGATCAGTACTGTCCTGATTTCATTTTCCAGCTGCTCAAACTGTTGGTAGTCTTTACATTCCAGTCCGCCTTTACAGGTGATCTCTTTAGGGCTTTTAAAGAAGCGGTATTCCATTTGCGGCGCAGCTTCCACTTCGTACACGTCCGCGAAAATCATTTTCGTATAGGCGAGCAGGGTACTCAGATTATCCCCGCTGGAAGCCAGTTTCACCACTTTGGAACCGTTGCCGCTGAAGGTGATATATTCCGGTATCTCCAGCCCCTTCACTTTCATCAGTCGGGCTACATGGTAGATAATAGAAGCGTAGAACAGTATAAACACCAGTTTAAATTCCTGGTGTTGTTCCAGCATTTGCGAAAACGACAGAGAAATCCGGTGATCCCGGATCAGCTGGTTATCTTCCAGGGAAAAGAAAAATTCGATCAGCTCCAGGGAGCTGGAATTGGTTTGTTTTAATTTCTGATATACCTGTGTCAGTTTCTGAGCCTGGGTAACAGACAGCGCTTCGTGTATGGGTTGTTCATAATGCTGTACAAAACCATTGAACTGGCTGGTATTACCGTATCCATCACCAAATAGAGCATTAGCCCCATAGCGGAAGGAGGTCAGCAATACGGGTTTTTCACTTTTATACACCACAATATCCGTAGTACCACCACCGATATCGATGCTTACCGCCGGCCGGTCATGCGGCCGTACATTTTCCTTGTGGTAATAGTAGTAGAAAGGTGCAAACGATTCTGACATACGGTACAAACGCGGCTGGTTGCCAAAATAGCGCTGATAATACTTTTGCCAGGCAGCATGCAGGAAGTTACGCCGGTACTGCGGCATACTAGCCGGGTAGAACCATACAATATCCGTCGCTGCCAGGTCTCCGCCATTGAGCAATACCTTATTACGCATCATCAGCAGCAGTTGTTTCAGGAATCCTTTGGCTCTTTTCTCAAACCGTTTATCATGCCTGAAATCAACCCATTTCAGGTTAGGCGTAATTGTATAGGCGCCTTTAGGATCTTCCCGCAGGTACCAGAACGGAATATTAAAATCACCCAGGGCATAATTGGATTCTTCCGGGTTAAAAATACCGTTATCGTTTACGGCAGTACGTTGCGGGAATTTGTACTGGGTGTGCTGTCCTACTACCAACGGGAGAAATTCCTCATTAACGATCAGCGCCAGTTTGTTGGCCCCGAAACTATACACCGGGTTCATCAGCGCTTCTTCCGTGGCTTTGGTAGGGGCATGCAGGGTACCCACCTGTACATCTTTTTCGGAGATATCGAATGCACGGGCTTCCCCGGTACCGGACTTATACTCGATATGCGTATTGGTGGTGCCGAAGTCCACGGCGAACTTAAATGTTTTGGAGGCTACCGGTTGTGGTTTGAACAACGGTATCACCAGGCCTTTGGCCAGGGAATTGGTGACTTCGGCGAAGTCAAAATTTTCTTCCAGGATATAATAGGTGGAAGAAACGCCGGCCTCCTGATGTTTATCGCTTCTGCGGCGTACATCCGCTATTTTAAGCGAAGCTGCCGCGTTGTTTTCATGGTAAAATGCCAGGGAATATTGATGATGTTTGGTCAATGCCGCCACGTCCCGGTCTACCATCATCACACGGTAGTGGGGATCTACCCCATCGTTTAGCCGGATAAAAGGATAAATGGCCATCGTAATCTGATGATCGATAACGATGCCTTTATTATCTTTTCCTTCTACGGGTGGCACCGTATCCTGGAACCTGTTGCTGGCATATAAACGGGAGAATTGGATATACCGGTTATGGCGGATGGGTATACGTAGGGTAACTTTGATACCACCCGGCAAATCCGTCATCTGTATCATCTTACGGCCATCGCCTACCACACCCTGTAAATCGCGGATGGAGAAATACTCGAAGAACTGTTTTTTGAGCGGCAGGATAAATCCGAAATCCTTTTTGGGACTAAGCGTACATTCATAATTGCCATCAAAAAAACGGTCCGTATCCAGCGGGTAAGGCACCTTTATCAGGTAAGGCTCCAACAAGTCGCTAACAGTAAGGTATGGGTATTTGACATGTGACTGGTTCGGCAAAGTACGTTCTGACAGCGGGCGCGCATCGTAGGCGGGCACCTGCTCGTGGTAGTTGTGCTGCCATACGCCGCCGGCGTATTGTAGCGGTTCATTAAACGGTTCATGCGGCAATACACAGGGCAATGAACCGGACACTGGTTTGGTAGCAGCAATGATGAAGTCATTATCTTCCTCGTTGGCACCCGCACTGTAGTTTTTGGCCCGCAGCGGCTGTCCCAGTATCTCTACGTTATTTCCTTCGGTATTGACAGCAATCCGGTTATAGCTGCTATCATAGCTACCGGGTTGTAAAGCGCGGATCTTGTCTTTGAGCGTATCATCCAGCAGCTCAAAACACTGGTCCATATAATTATTGATATCCGGGAACTTATCCGAAAATCCGGGGAAAGCGGCCCTCAGCTGGAAAAAGAAGGTCACGAATTCTTTACCGCGCTTATGTAGCGGGCAATATTGGCTATCGAATACACGGTCGTTTCCGAAACGGATATCTACATAACTCAGGTCATTGGCAGAAGAGAAAAACAAGGTTGCGGGAGATGTACCACCGATAATGTTAATCATTTCCGGCCCCTGTTTATAATTGAGCAGATAACAATGTTTCAGTCCTGCGAAGTTAAATGCCTTCTGGTCCTGGAAGAGGTACATCTTCAGGGTTTCGCCCAGCAGCCGGTGTTTGGGATTAACGGAATGCAGCAGTCTGCCCAGCTCACTATCGGGGTCTACACTTAGTTCCCCGCCATTGCTGGTGATACCGGCGTTCCATTCCAGAATTTCTATCTTATCGCGCAGGGCATCTATATTAAAAAAAATCTCAGCGATATCCAGGCAGTCGGACAACATACGGTGATAGATGGTGACACCATCCGGTTCCTTTCTGCCGGCCACATAACGGAAAGCCGTTCTCACCAGGTCCATCCGGGCAAAGGGAGAAGGGATGGAGGTGATTTGTGTATGGGCACTGGAGCCTGCCGGATCTTCAATGGAATTAATAAAATTATCGGACAAATGCCCCGGCGCCGGTTGCCAGTGTTCCACATTTTCTCCTGCGCCGGAATGCAAACGAAATATTTTGCTCATAGCTTACGGTTAAAAAACTTTAAATACCGATTTCCTTTTCTGTGACTTCTGCGGTGGTATGATAGAACAAAGCCAGTAGTTTCTTAGTGTTCTGCAGATGGTCGAACTCAGGTTCTTTTTTGGATAATGCACCCAAAAAGCTGTCCACCCCGGTACCCTGGAACAATGATTTGAGCACGCCTTTTTTAGCGGGCTTACTATTGACCAGGTTATAGAGGTCTTTTCCGGATTGTTGCGGGTTAATGGCCCTGAAAGCCACATTGGAACCAGCCATTTCTGTCAGCCATTCAGCGTAGTGTTTATTGAACTGATGAATGGCTGCTTTATAACGGCTGTCCATTTCTCCGGAAGCCAGTTTATTGTTGCCATTAGAGGCCCAGGCTTCGCTGCGGTTCACGGAAATTGCTTCATAGTGATGTTCCATAAAATTGCGGAACAAACTATAACGGGTTACCGGCCGGGCAATCAGGTCGTAGGTGCGGGTGGCCAGGTCATCAAATCCGATAGCAGCAGTTTCCTTTTTCAGACCAAACTCGTAGAAGCGCGGTCCTACTGCCCTGCCCTGGTCTACCTGCAGATCTGCATCCGGCAATTCCATAAAATCCACGATACTAAGGGCTGCAGCCAGTTCTATAAAATGTGCTTTGTTACGCTGTTCATGCGCGCCATCAGCGCCTTTATGGTCGTTGGTCACTTTATCGCCGATATAATACAAGGCGTTGATCGTATTATTACCACTTACATTCCTGGCGTAATAGGATAATGCCGCTTTTGTTTTGGAGATAAAGGTATTGCTGTCGATACTGGTCTGTTCATTTTTATCTACTCCGAAGTAAGGCAACACGGTTACGGCGCCGATGCGGGCATTTTGCAGGAAATGGTGATGTGGCAGCGGACTTCTGGCTTCCCGGATATTTTTCAGTATCAGCGGGAAACCGGCAGCACCGGTACCGCCAAATATGGAACTGACGATAAAAATGCGGTCATCCTGTTCAAAGTTGGAGGCGAACTTGCGGAAAAACTCAGAGTCTTTGAACTTATTGAGCACCACGCTGCCGATATTGGGATTTCCTTTGAAACCTACTTCCATATCGGCTTCCAGGTTGGCTTTAGAGAACAACAGGGAAGCGAAGGCACGGTTATTCCGGTCCAACTCACTATATCCGATAAACTCTTTGAACAGTTGTTCTTTCACCCCATCGATATCAAACTTAAAATTATCGGACACAAAACGCTGGTCGCCCAGTTCATCCAGGGAAGAGAGTTTTACCTGAAAGAAACCGGTATCCGGTGAACTTCCTTTTTCCCGGATTTCTTTATACAGCTTCAGGATATCTACCGTCCGGGTAAGGTCGCCATTCGCACTGTCGGGGTCAATGATAATGGGGATGATGGTATCCGTGTTTTTGATGTCCACCCCGGAAGCCATCAGCATGGTCAACGCTTTTACCACCCTGGACCCGGTACCGCCGATTGCAAAAAGAAAGAGCTTTGCCATAATCAGAAAGGAACTTTTTTGTTAACACCACTTTTCCATTTAATCACCATGGATAAGACAAAAGACCATACAAGAGAATAGATGGCCGCCGCAGTAGCGAAGCCTATGCAGTCTGAATTGGTGACACCCAGCTGCTGGCAGATATTGTTTGTTTCCAGGTCATTATGTGGCAGCGTATAGGCGATGCCGGCCACCAGCAATGCGCCAATGAGTATATTCAGCGCCCATTTCCACGCTTTGTTCCAGGGGCGTCTGTTGAAGGCCAGGTAATAATAGTTTACCACGATAGCAGTGTTGATCACAAACAACCATATGAACACCTGGTTATAAATGGAAGCGCCGGTAAAACCGGTGCAGGACACATCGAGGCCCCGAAGATGTTCTCCCAGGCCATTGGCATCGGAGTACAGGCCTAAAGATTCAAAAAGTGTAATGACAAATTCCATACTTGTATGTTTATTATCTTCTTTTCATGATGAATATTCCACCTAATACCAGTACGATAGCGCCTACGATCCACCAGGGGAAACCGCCGCGGGAGTTGGATTTCCCGGCTTCGTCCTTGCTCACCTTCACCTGTAAGGCAAACTGTGCGGCATCTGCATAGTGGTTGGTATAAGCGCCGGCCATTCCTTTTATGAGGTAGGCGAAGCCGAAAGTCTGCCGCTGCTGGAGGGAGTCAGCCGGCCGGGAATCATCGTTAGTGGAAGAAGCGGCCACCCAATCCGGCAATTTTGGTTTCAAGCGGATGTATACCTCCTGATTGGGTTGCAGGGCGGTAGTTTGTAAAGTGAACAGGTGCGTATAGCCTTCAAGGCCTGGCCCTGCCAGCGGCCCGGTTTCTTTTACCGATACCAGGCGGTAGTTATCCGGCACCTGGTACTGCGATACATCCAGTAAATATTGTTTGTCTGTTTTCAGGTAGCCGAGATTGGCCGCTAGTGAAAACTGGAACTTGTCGCTGTCGTCATTTCTGTCTTTCCCCGTGGAGGCGTGATTGACTACCAGGTTGGTAGCGGGGAAGGCGACTTTAAAGTTGCCTATTTTATCGTTCAGTACGATCTTGGCATTTATCTTTTGTTTACCCGGAGGGAACAGGTAACAAGCGTTTTCATAGCCGTTATACTGTGTGAAATCTATTTTATCCAGCATAGGGCGCAGCCGTTCCGGTTTACCGAAAATTACCATGTAATAAGGGCGGGAAATAGGGCGACCGGTAAAATCCACCACAGCAGGACGTTTGCTCTCGATATAATATTTGCCGTCGAAGTTGGAATGCAGCTTCACAATAACTGTCGCAAAATCCTGTGATTTAAGTGCTTCTGCCAGGTATAATTTTAACGTATGCTGGGCCGCTTCCAGGTAAGCCGGGGAAGTACCGTCCGCATCTGAAAAAATAAAATCTGATATCAGTATGTTGACATCTGTTTTAATACTATCTACCACATGCCTGATAATTTCAGGGATGTAGGAGGTGCTGGTACCACAGCCGGAGTTATTAAAGCTGACCGGGTTGAGGTTTTGAAAGAAATTCTTTATTTCATCCGGGAGGGCATTTTCTTTTTGCGGGCAGACCTGTTTATTGATATAATAGATGTTAAGCTGACCGGCGACATCTTTTGTTTTGAGGTCGGTGATATACCCCATCACGGCATTTTTAAAAGCCGAATTGACATTCACATAGCCGTTCATACTACCGGAGTTTTCGATAAACACCTTATAGGTAGCCGGTTTAACAGGGCCTTCTGTTACCGCTGGCGTTTCCGTTATACTGTCGGTTATAGGCACTTGCTGTCTGGCCCGGTTTCCGGAATTACTTTTACAGGCTGCCAGCATGAAAATAACACCACATACTACACTGATGACTTTAGGTAGTTTCAACATTGGGTAAACTTAAATTTAAATAAATGATAGGATGCTGATTGGAATATGATGTATAAGTCACATCTATAGGGAAATCATTTTGGTCCGGGAATCATCATGCGTCATATACCGTCTACACAAGCTGCTGGAACTGATACGATTAAATTGAGCATCTCTTTCTACCAGCAATATAATCATATTATTTAAATATATAAGAAGTTGCCTGAAAATTAATTCCTTATGGGCCTTTCAAACGCGCTAGTGGTTGGGAGTGGTGGACTTTGAGGGGGAACCGCCACAAAATTATCTTGAAAACAAAAGGGTTGGCCGTTGAGCCAACCCTTACTATAAATAACGAACGGTTAATTATTTGATACCCAGTTTGTCGAGCACACTGAAAACGATTCTGTCGCAGCGGATAAGGTGGAATGGGAACACCACATCGTTTTTGTAGAAGTTGGTAATATGTTCGCGCAGCATCATTTTGGCCCTGATCTGGCGGACTTTCACATTCACCCGGGAGATATCCAGTACTTTACTGGTATCCGCCACGCTGAGTTGTTCCATTTCCCGGAGCACGAAAACGGCCCGGTATTTTTCCGGAATATTCAGCAGTGCTTGTTCCAGCACTTTGCCCAACTCTTTGTTAATGACTGTGTCCACAGGTGTTTCTTTGGTATTCGGAATTTCCTGACGTTGCTCCACAGTTGAAATATCTTCGCTGGCGCTCCTTTTCCCTTTTTTCAGGTGCTGATGGCACTCATTGATCAAAATCCGTTTGAGCCAGGTGCCAAAAGCGGCTTCCATCCGGAATTTGTCAAGGTGCTGGTAGGCATTGATATAGGTAAGCTGCATCACATCTTCCACGTCCATATCGTTGTTCAAAAAGGACATCCCAAGCCGGAACAGGCTGGTATTGTGGCGACGCATCAGTTGTTCGTACAACCGTTTCTCTCCAGCCAGTACCCTGGCGATAATTTCATTGTCAGTAAGCGTGTCAATAGGTTGAATTATACTCATTCAATCAAGTATTAGATGGTTAAAGTGAAAATAAGTTACAAAAAATGCGAATATTTTGTAACCTTTTCTAAAATCTGTCCTCTAATCAATATTAACGGGCATATAAAAGCCTGACTATTAACCAAACTGACCTAAAGCGAAAACTAAAACAATGATTACAGGCCAAAATTTTCAGCAACCCGGCGTTTCACTGCCCCCTATCACGCATCAGCGTATCCAGGAGTTAAAACAAACTCCTATGGGTCAACGTATTATGCAGGAGGCCTTCGCCGTATTCCCCGATTTGGTCAGGTCCCTTACCTTAGCGTTACAGGAAAAACTAACTTGTTTTGAAGTAGCCCGCACTACCGATAACGGCTATCCTGAGGGACTAACCCTGGGCACATTGGTAGATGATTACCAGTTCCTGGAATTTGTTCAACACATTATGTTCGTGAAATGGAGAGAAGAAAAAAATAAACAACCCCGCAGTTATTTTCCGGGAGATACCCAGGTGAACTGATATCTTCCCTTGTTATTCCCCAGCGGTCGCCCGGCAGACAGGCGACCGCCTTTTTGCGTATAGCCAATGATGACCATTCGTTCTTTGGAGAATTAGCCCTACCTTTACTCCTATTATGAGACAATAATTTCTATTTTCTGCACCGGCACCCGCCTGCATCTTTTCCCGGCAAGTACATTCCGGCCGGGATGTCTTATAATTTTTCCCACTTTAATACTATTATATACGTATGTCGTCCGTATATCCGTCCCGGCTATTATTTATTATCCTGGTGGTAGTGATAGACACTGCCGGTTTTGGTTTGATTTTCCCCGTACTGCCGCAGCTGCTGCGGGAATTACTTCATGCAGACATAAGCACAGCAGCCCGTTACGGCGGCTGGCTGGCCTTCGCCTACGCTTCCATGCAATTTATTTTTGCACCTGTACTGGGTGGTTTGAGCGACCATTATGGACGACGGCCCGTGTTGCTATCTTCCCTGCTGGGCTTCTCCATCGACTGCCTTTTCCTGGCCTTTGCGCCGAATATAGCCTGGTTGTTTGTTGGCCGCGCTATTGCCGGTATTACCGGCGCCAGTTACGCCGTAGCTTCTGCTTGTATAGCCGACATCAGCACTGATGAAAACAGGACCCGTCACTATGGACTGATCAACGCCGCCTTCGGATTAGGTTTCATTGTTGGTCCCGCTATTGGCGGCGCGCTGGGACAATGGGGTACCCATACCCCGTTTATCGCTGCAGCAGCGCTCAGTTTTCTCAACTGTATCCTGGGCTATTTCTTTTTCCCGGAGTCCTTACCAGTAGAACATCGTCGTCCATTTGACTGGAAACGGGCCAACCCACTGGGCGCATTGCGGCACCTTGCGCGGTTTCCGCTGGTGAAATCACTGATACTGTCCATGTTACTGATTTCCTTCGCCACACATAGTATGGAGAGTGTGTGGGCCTTCTTCACCATCGAAAAATTCGGGTGGAGTAACCAGCTGATAGGGTATTCGCTGGCTTTCGTGGGGTTGTTGTCTGTGCTGTCGCAAACCTGGCTCGTAGGCGTCGTAAGCCGGCGGCTCCCCGATAAACAGATAGCCGTTATCGGTCTCCTGTGTATGACCGCCGGATACCTGCTGTTTGCTTTCGCCTGGTGGCAGTGGGTACTGCTGCCGGCTTTGATGATCTACATTGCCGGCAGTATACAGGGCACCGCCATGCAGAGCATTGTCGCCGGCGCTATGCCCGACAACGAACAAGGTGAGCTACAGGGAGGTTTAGGTAGTCTCATGGGACTCACCACTTTACTGGCCCCGCCGGTGCTGACTGGCAGCTTCGCCTGGGCTACAGCGGGAACATCACCGGTATATTTTCCGGGGATGCCCTACCTGATAGCGGGCGTGCTGACCATTTGCAGCCTGGTATTGCTGATGAGGGGTTTCAGGAAGGCGGCGAAGTGAGTGTCAGGTTTTTCAAGCAAGCACTGTCTTATCTATTCAATAAATCTATTGAATGCCCGATTTTTCCGTATTTTTACTCTATGAAAACAGCTGCGAGAAAATTCAAAGACACGATATACCAGGAATTGTCCAAAACGGCCAAAGCGCTGGGCAACCCGCATCGCATGGAAATCATCGATTTGCTGGCACAGGGACCTTTCACGGTAGAAACCATTGCCCGTTACACCGGCATGACCATCGCCAATACCTCCCAGCATCTGCAGGTGCTTAAAAATGCGCAACTGGTGGCCATCAACCGCAAAGGCAACCATATCTATTACCAGTTGACCGGAGAAAATGTATACGCCACCTGGACATCCCTGCGGGAGCTGGGGATGGCGCATAATGCCGAAGTAAAAAAAGCTATCGACGATTACCGTAAGGGTTACCACAACGGTACAGCCGTTACCGCCGCAGAACTGCTGGAAAAAGTACATGCAGGCAACGCGATTGTACTGGATGTAAGGCCGGAAGATGAATACCATCGCGGGCATATACACAATGCTATTTCCATACCACTGGACCAACTGGAAAAACGTATCCGGGAACTATCCAAAAAACAGGAGATCGTTGCCTATTGCCGCGGCTCCCTTTGTATGCTGGTAGAAGAAGCAGTCGCCCTACTTACACAGCATGGCTACAAAGCCAGAAAATTTGATGACGGATATATGGACTGGGCTCTGAAAGGATACCCCACCGCCATGACAATATAGAGAGATGAGTTACCTGAAAAATACTTTCCGGGAAGTTAGTAACCCGCACGACTTTAAACAGGAATACCTGTCCAGCCCGGAGCACTCCTTCTGTGAGGCATGCAACGACCTCGCGCCCAAAAGAACCAGCAACTTCCTGGAGATTGCTACGCTGGAACAACTGAAACAGCTGCACAAACATGATACCTTCGGCGGCACCCGCCGGAAGTTCTATACTATGGTGCTACTCACCGCCGGCAGCGTACAGGAAACCATCGGTTACCATACACATACCTTTGAGGCCGGGACACTGTACTTCATCCCGGAAAACCAGCTCCATGCCATTCACCACTGGAGCAAAGATGTAAAAGGGTATCATTGCATCTTCGATGCTGACTATTTTCTGCTCTGTTTGAAAAACCAGGTGAAGCTGCATCAGTACCCGTTCTTTCAGCATGACAAATCGCCCTTTATCCGGCTGACTACCACCGAAACTGACATGGTAGCCGGCCTGTTCAACAAGTTGCGTCAGGAATATTGCAACCGGCAAACATTCAATGACGACCTGTTAGTGCGGTTGTATCTCAACGTACTGCTGATAGAAACCGAGCGTATCTTTTTGTCGCAAAATAATGACAACGACCCTCACCTGCCCCGCAAAGAGCAACTGGTAGCATCTTTTAAGAACCTGGTATCCAAACATTATATGGATTACAAACAGGTATCTGACTACGCGAAATTGTTGTTTGTAAATCCACATTACCTGAATGATACCGTCAAAGAAATCACCGGTAATCCGGCCAGCAGTTTTATTTACCGTCAGCTGGTCACCGAAGCCAAAGCGCAGCTGATACAGAGCAGTGCCACCATTGCCGACATTGCCATACAGCTCAACTTTGCGGACCAGTCCTACTTCGGCCGTTTCTTTAAAAAACATACCGGCGTTACGCCCCTGCAATACCGCCACGGGCACCGGCATCACGGCAGCTGAGAAACTGCTGTTTGTACCAAAAATCCGGCGAAACGTATCACGACTCCGCAACGTACCTGCCCTAATTTTGCTGGTATAAAACAAGAAGATATGAGCCAGCAACCCGCTATATTATTGCAGTTTTTTGCCACATGGTGCGGTCCCTGTAAAATGCTGATGCCGATTGTAGATTCGGTAGCAACAAAAATGAAGGACCAACTCGAGGTAAGCAGGATTGACATTGACCAGGAAGAAGAACTCAGCGGCCGCTTTCGGATTATGGCAGTACCTACCCTGGTACTGATGAAAGATAACCAGGAAATATGGCGGCAGACCGGCCTTCTGCCTGAATCTCATTTAAAAACAGCGCTGGAAATAGCGCTGTCAGGTAAGTAGTAAAAACGTTAATGGTTGGTTTGTTTTTTACGCCGGATTTTTAGTCCTAAAGAACATAAGAAAAAAAGGTGGAACCAAACAGGGAGGCTGGTCGTGGCCTCCCTGCTCTTTTTTTATCTATACCAATGTCCGTAGTGATGATGATGGTGATAATATGGGCGGGAGTAGTACCCCGGACGGTCACGGACCACCAGGCAGCTACTTAACCCCGCCATCAACACCAGTGCTATAACGAGAAACTTTAACATTTTCATGATCGTTGGCTTTTTGTTGTGATGTAATGGACGGAGTACTCAAACCCTGCAGCAGTTTGGGTTCCTGCAGGTAATAATGATAAAAGCGTGCCAGAGTGAGGAGGGGAATGTTATTTAGTGTTAATAGCTGTTTGGGGGATTAGCCAGCATCTATTCTATTGAAATCTTATCTTAGACAGCAGTATCATATATACACTTTTTAGCAATAACACCAGTTCCCTGGTATCTACAGAGAATTTATCCGGCGCAGGTTTTCCCCACACCGCATGGTCCGCCAAATCATCCTTGAACTGCAGCATTATTCTATCGGCAAATAAATCCAGCAAAGGTTGATCATCTACCTGAATGGCATAATCCTGGAGCAAACATACCGTTGTATACAGTTCTTTCAATACGCCAACATCACCTGGCCATTGCGTAAAATGGACCAGCAGGTCCAGGTTCACCCTGGCGTAAGGTTCGTCATGTCCCAGCATCTTTGTTGCCCAGGTTTGCATGCGCACCTCATCAAAAGCGCAGTCATTACCGAGGATACCTGCATACAACGCTTCAGGGGAGTTATACCATAACATACGATTGGCGGCATCCACCAGCCATTTATCCTGATATCCATGATTAACATCAGCGCCCACGGCAGTAAAATACCGCTTCCCTGAAAGCTGTACTTCCAGCAGAAATTTGTAGTATTGTTCCGAAATATCGTACATACGTTTCCGTTATATGCCGCTTAGTTTCTCCACCGCCTCTTCTACCGATGACAGAAAACTGATCTGCCGGCCTTTGTTGCTTTCATAAATAAAATCACGGATACTTTTACTGGTATAGTGCTCAAAAGTACCGACAATGCTCAGCTGCATCCGGTAGTTGACAAACTTCTGCAGTACTTCTCCTGCAATACCGGTTTTCAGGTCAAAAAAAGCGGGGATGATATTTTTTTCATGGATAATCATTTTCTCAAAATTTTGATAATAAACATCCACTATCAATTGTAATGCTTCTTCCGGGGTATTGATCAGTATATCGTCGGCAACAACTTCTGCTATGCGTACAGCGCCGGTTTCATGAATGGCCAGGGTCATTTTTTAAATTTTAAAACAGCCGGCAATATAATATTTTATGCAGATTTTTTGGTAGATGTCTGAAAATACCCCAATTTGGCGCTTTGTTAACCGATAGCGGGCTACGGCCCGGAAGTATAAAACTTGTGTCATGTCGCACCGTATCTACCTGTTTAACTTGCCCAACGAAGCGTACCGTCCCACGGAGGATGGTGTACCTGAATATACTGAACTCCCGCAGGCAGGCAGCGTCCATATGATGGAATGGAAATACGAATTTCCTTTCTTTTTACATCCTTTATTTGCCGGTCGCCCTTACCTGGGTGCAGCCTCCCATAACCAGGTTGGCGGTATTTATGGCAATGCCACCGAAGGCATTCTGGCACTGATACGGCTCTATGATTTCATTGATGCCCATGCGGAAGTGCTGACCGATGACCCGGCAGCATTCCGGGTCAACAAAGAAAACATCTACGACTTCCTGACCACTAAAATGCGGTATGATAGCTTCCATCTTTATACAGCGGACGTGTTTAGCATGAACGACATTCCGCATGAGGAGCAGGGCGCTGAATTACTGGAACAGATCCAACATACCAATGCCGCCATTGAAGCGGCGATTGAAGCCAATGACCCGTTACTGCTCAATGAATGTCCGGATGTACAGCATAACTTCTACGGTTTCACCTCCTTCCGGCAGTATTTCAGCACCGGGGTTTATGGTTACGGTTGGGATGTCATCACCTCTGACTATTATGAACCCGGCAGGGACTCCGGACAGGAACGGTTCACGGAAAACGGACTGACAGGCCTGAAAATAGCCGGTAAAATAATAGTTCCCGCAGAATACGATGACGTATATGAATTCCCCGACAACGAAAAATTCACCGTTGTGATACGGGATGGCAAAGCGGGCTACGTAAATACCGAAGGTCAACCGGTAACTGGTTTGATATACGACATGGCCTATAGCACGCTCAACAGCTGGGCGGTGGTGAAAGTAAACGATCAGTTTTATGTATTGCAGGCAGGCGCCCCGCTGCCAGCAGCCGGATATGATGATATCAGTATCCTCTCCGAGTCGCCTCAACGATACATCGCAGGCCGCAACGGACGTTACGGCGTTATTAATGCAGCCGGTACACTGTTGTTGCCCTTTGACTTTGATGCTGATATGCGCCCGGAATATTTCACGGATAGCCCCGTATTCAATGCCCGGCACCTGGATACAGGTATGCGCCACTACTATACACCGGAGTTTACCCGTATCGGCAACGACGACGTTGACGCTGTGGCATGGGGCGGTACCTACCAGGGGAACGCCATCTTTTACTTTATACGCTGGAAACCGAAGTTGCAGTACGGCCTTTATACCGCCGAAGGCAAGGAGCTGTTGCCCATGGTGTATGACAAGCTGGAATCCATCCTATTTGACACCATGATTGTGCGGCAGGGTAACCTCAACGGCATTTTCTCCGTCTCCAAAGGCTGGCTGGTGCCGCTTTCGCCGGTGGGTATTGAACTAACAGAAAGTTATGCCTGTATTATTACCCAGGATGGCAAAGAAGGCATGTATATCTGGGATTATCCGCTGATCCCCCCCGTGTACGATACTATCCTGCGGGAATATACCTGGCATAATACCAATAGTTGGGACGCGATTGCCATCCAGGGTGATACCGCTTTTGCCATTAGCCAGGATGCCAGCATCAAACAGCTAACATCAGCAGATATTGCTAAAGAGATTAGTTCGGACACCCGTTACCGTTATTCCGATACATCACTGGCTATACTCACCCGGCTGGCGGGAGAAGACATTCCGGGTGATTTGTTGTATGAGAAAGGGTTTGAAGCATTTGAGGCAAAGGATTATGAGCAGGCTATACGCCTTTACAAGAAAGCAGCTGCCAAAGGTGATGCCGGTTCCATGAATGACCTGGGATATATTTATGAAACCATCGGGGGATATGTTGATGCCATGGCAGCTTTCGACTGGTATGACCGTGGAGTGAAAGCCGGTTCTCCTCATGCAGCCAATGGACTGGGTAACTGTTACCAGTATGGTACCGGTACGTCGCCGGATATACGTAAAGCGCTGGAATTATACCAGCAGGCCGCTTCGCAACATGTACCGTATGCCCATTACAACCTTGCCATGTTGTACTACGAAGGCGTCAAAGTACCCAAAGACCATCAGCTGGCGCTGAAACATTTCCTGTATGCCAGCAACCTGGGGGTTGACTGCTATAACTATGCAGGTATTCTCTTTGAAGCAAAAGAAGACTATAAAAACGCCGTAGATGCCTATCGCAAAGGCATTAAAAATAAAGATTCCTTCTGCGCCTTCAATCTGGCACGGCTATACGAAACAGGAGAAGGCGTGAAACCGGATGCACGGAAAGCACTCTCCCATTATATGAAAGCCATGGAGTTTGGCATGGAGGATGCCGTGCTGGAGCTGCGTCGCATGTACCGTTATAATGAGGAGGTGAAAGATGAAACCAAAGCACTGCAATATGAGCAACAGGCGCGCGAGGCAGGGCTGGATATTCCGGTGTAAATAAAATGTAAACAGCCAGGGCTTAATGCCCTGGCTGTTCATCTTCAGATACCCCTTATCATGTTTGTGTTGATGCAGACTTTGTATTCTCTTCCTGCTTTTGCGCTTCTGTTGCCATTGTTAATTTTGTTAATTCCATGCCAGCAAAAACAGTCCCGGTTAATCTCTGATGTCCATGTTTCCTTACCGGTTATGCCGGTCGTTCCATCACAAAATAAGCCAGCTCCCTATCTTCCCGCACCAGGTTCGCCTGCCGGACAAAGCCCGTTTTTTCCAGTACTTTCTGGGAGCCGATATTATCCAGGTCAGTGAGTGCAGCGATTTCCTGAGCGCCATGATGGCGAAAACAATAGTCCACCAATGCTTTACTGATAATGGTCCCGATTCCTTTTCCCCAGAAAGCCTGTGCCAGGGTGTATCCTATTTCCACTTGCCCCGGCACTTCCACAAAGGGCCGCGCCAGGCAGCAACCGATGAAGTCGTTGGTGACCACATCCCAAACACCCCAGCGGTTGAAGATATTATGGTGGTTGGTGTCCAGCACAATCTGAAACAACTCTTCATATTGCTCCGGAGAGCGGTAAGGAAGATATCGGGTAACTTCCGGGTCTTTAAACAAGCCGGTGAACAAAATGCCTTCCTCTGATTTAAATTCCCTTATGATAATTTTTTCGTCCTGATAAATGAAGCGCATCGTATATAAGTATTACTAAAAATTGGCCGCAGTAAAGCGTTTACCCTGTGAATATATGTTTTTTTTGCATGATCCGATACCAATAACCGCTATGAGCAAGGGGCCTTTGCGAGGCCCCTTGTTTGTTTTATTCCGTTACATAAAAAGCATCGTGGTATTGCACCGTTCCTTCCGGTACCGGCTTGTCGAATGCCAATACCTGGAAGTATTCCGCCGGCGCTTCCGGATACCGTAGCCGTTCATTGACCCGGAAACCGAAGCGGCCGTAATAAGCCGGTTCACCCAGTACTACGCAGCCGTTGGCCGATGACTCCTGTAATGCAGCCATCGCAGCCCTGATCAGCGACGAACCTACACCGGCGCCCTGCCATGCCGGCAGCACGGATACCGGCCCCAGTCCGAACCAGCCCGCTTCTCCGGATGATACCGTTACCGGGGAAATAGCGACATGACCGATCAATTGGTCGCCGGCCACGGCTACCAGGGAAATGGTCAGCTGCTGATATGCCCGCAATGCCCGCACAATCAAGTGTTCGGTACCACTGGCATGGGTTGCGGATGAAAACGCGGCTTTCGTTACTGCGTCTATTTGCCGGATATCGGATGGTATTTCTTTTCTGATGATATAAGTGTTTGTATTCATTGCCAGATAATAGTTTTCCTGCTGCAAAGTTGGGACTATGCAGTACAGGTGTGTAAAAATTTGATTCCTTAAAAAGGTGCGTATCTATTACCGGCGGAGAACCGGTAACTACGCGTTTACAATATCCGGCATACTTCTGTTATTAGCGATGACTGCAAAGATAAAGAAAGTTCTGTAACCGGCTGGACTATATCCTTTTGTCAAATCTGGACCACTCCCCTCATCCAGCCACACCGTACTTTTGTATCACAATCAGGAAGGTAATGTGCAGCACCGTAACTTTGGGGCGTCATTTTTACCTTTTAAACACCAACCGCAGCCAGCATGAATGTATATGATCTGATTATCACCGACAAAGAGACGACTCAACTGGAAGACGTTTTTCTGCATACGGCAAAACGGCAATCGATTCAACAGCTGATAAAAGAACATTATTATGTGGAGGAGCTTCACCAGTATGGGCTGCCTGTCAACAACAAGATACTGCTGCATGGCAGCTCAGGCTGCGGCAAAACCACTACCGCCAAAGCCATTGCCCATGCCCTGGGTAAGCCTCTGTTTATCTTAAACCTCAGCAATATCGTTTGCGCCCGTATCGGGGAAACATCGCAAAATATGAAAGCGGTATTTGATAAAGCCGCCCGTGAAAAGGCGGTATTATTCCTCGATGAATTTGATCAGATCGGGAAAGCAAGAGGCAACGACGACCGCGATGTAGGGGAAATGAGACGCCTGGTAAATACGCTCATTCAACTGATCGACTATTACCCGGAAAAATCGTTGCTGATCTGCGCCACCAACCATGTGGACATTATCGACCAGGCGCTGCTGCGTCGATTCCAGCTGCATATTCCTTTTGAAATGCCTGCTGCTGCCGAGCTGAACACGTATTACGACAAACTCCTGGAACGGTTCCCGGAACATATGCGGCAGATAGAACGTAAGATGGGCATTTCCTTCGCGGAAGCGAAAGACGATGTTTATACCCAGGTAAAAGCCAGGTTAATAGCCCATCTGGAATCATCACCAAAAAAAGTGGAGGTATGAGCGAAGACATCTTACAACATCTCCGGGAAATTGAAAACAGGATACAACAAGCCTGCGTCAATAGTCACCGGGACCCGGCAGCAGTGAAATTGCTGCTCGCCACCAAAACAGTGCCGGCGGAGCGCATCCGGATAGCGCTGGAAGCTGGTCACACCCTGATTGCGGAGAACAAAATACAGGAGCTGAAAGAAAAATATGAAGCGTTAAAAAACATCCCGCATGAAAATCATTTTATCGGTCACCTGCAAACCAATAAAATCAAGGACCTGCTGAAGTATGATGTTACCTGCCTGCAATCGCTGGACAGATGGGACCTGGCGGAGAAGTTACACCAGCGGCTGCTGTCAGAAAAAAAGACCCTGGATGTATTGATACAGGTAAACACCTCCGGCGAAGAAAGCAAATTCGGTATCCCGCCGGAAGCAGCCATCAGTCTGATAGAGGGTGTATCCCAGCTATCTACCTTAAAAATAAAAGGCCTGATGACCATCGGTTTGCTCAGTGCAGAAACCGAAAAGGTCCGTGCATGTTTCAGGCTGCTGAAGTCCCTGCAGCAACAGATTGCCACTGCCCGTATTCCCCGCGTGGAGATGCTGGAACTGTCGATGGGCATGAGCGGAGATCTTGAAACCGCTATCGAAGAAGGCGCCACCATTGTTCGTGTAGGCACCGCCGTATTCGGACAACGGCCTACACCTGACAGCTACTATTGGAATGAATCGGTGAAAGTGGAATAACCGTTAACTCAAACGCTAAATCATCATAAAAATGGTACAAATTGTCAAAGCGGGAATTGAACATCTCGACGAATTCGCAGCACTATTCAACAGTTACCGGATCTTCTACCGTCAGCCTTCCGATCTGGAAAGAGGTAAAAATTTTCTGCGCGAAAGGATTACCAACGGAGAGTCAGACACCTTCCTGGCGATAGTAGATGGGAAAGCTGTGGGATTCGCACAGCTCTATTCTCTCTTTCATTACAAAAAGCTCGAGCGTCAATGGTTGCTGAGCGACCTGTTTGTAGACCCCGATTACAGAGGACGCGGCCTGTCTGTTAAGATCATTGAACGTTGCCAGGCTTTCTGCGACGAAACAGGCGCCTGCGGCCTGTTGCTGGAAACCGAAAAAACGAACACCATCGGTAACCAGTTATACCCCAGAACGGGTTTTGAAGTGGACAACGAACATAATTACTACAACTGGTGGAAAGCCTGAGTGCCTGCATGGCTGATGGGTGCTGTTTTCTTTGAAAACAGCACCCATTCTTTTTAACATGCCCGGCGTGTGCAAAACACCATGCTAGGCAATGGATCACAGGGATTCTCCGTCAGCGGGTCCGAAATTTTTCTTCCTGCCACCGCACCCGTTGGCGACTCACTTAAACGCGCCACGACTTTTTTGCTCAACACGAGTTTCTGCAAATGCATTTTCTTTTTCATCGTTTGTAAATTAGAGGTTAAAAGAGAAGTGTCTGTTAAGCTACAGTATTATCCGACACCGTGCTATCCCGTAAAAAAGGGATTTTTCCGCCGGACAGGATACCCTTAACTTTGGGGATTCAACTTCATCTCGTTATATATGCAGGAAAAGCTACGGCAACACATAGAAAAAATAGTTCCGCTGACCGACGAAGAGTTTGCCCTGGTACTTTCCCATTTCGTGCCTAAAACGGTCAAAAAGAAGGATTTTCTGATCCGGCAGGGAGAGCCTGTCCGCCATTGCTATTTTGTTGTTTCGGGCCTTCTAACGCTCATATACGATGATGATTCCGGGAAGCAGCATATCGTCTCTTTTGCGATGGAAGACTGGTGGGAAAGCGACTACCTCGCCTACTTTACCCAAACCCGGGCCACTATGTCGCTGCAATGCCTGGAAGATACGGTGGTATATAGCCTTTCCCTGGAAGGATATCAATTGCTATGCTCACAACTCCGGAAAATGGAGCATTTTTTTCTGCAAAAAGCCAACGCCGGTCATATTGGTTCACAACGACGTATCCTATCATTCCTCACGGCCAACGCCAAAGAAAGGTATAAGCAACTGTTACAACGGTATCCCACCTTGCTGCAACGCGTTCCCAAAGCCCTCCTGGCCTCCTACCTCGGCGTTTCCAGAGAAACCCTGAGCAGACTTTGGCATTCTTCCTGACGTTTTAAAAATGTGCGGTTTGTCACATAAAAAGAAAGGCGCCCAGTCCAACTTTGCAGGGTACATTTTTTTTATCGCCGGACTTTTGAGGGTCCGCAACAAACCAACAACAACATGGAAAAACGAATCATTAATCCCTGGCAATGGCAGGACGAGCGTAATTATGCCCAAGCCGTAGAGATCAAACAACCCGGCGGCATCCTGTACTGCTCAGGTCAGGCAGCCGTACATCCCGATGGACGTTCCAGTACGGATGATATGCGTACGCAGTTCCAACTGGCGCTGCAGAACCTGGAACAGGTAATCAACACGGCGGGATATGCCTGCAACGGTATTGCCCGGTTAACCATCTACAGCACCTCTTCCGCGGAATTCATCGCCACCTGTTTTGATCTTTACAAGGAATGGATTGCCCGGCACGAGGTTAAAACAGCACTGACCGTGCTGGAAGTAAACGGTCTTTTTGAAACACTGAAGGTAGAACTGGAAGCTACTGTGGTGAGATAAGGCCATTTTTTCATGTAGATATTTTATCATTTAGAGGGCTTCTAAATAATAAAATATCTACATGAAAAAATTATATACTTCCTGGCCCACCATATACGGTGTGCCGCCGAAAATCCCGACTGGAAGTAATTGTGTACATTTGCCGGACAAATGAAGTACTGCGAAATAAAACCGTCCTCCACATTAACGCCTTTTATCCATGCTTACTGGGAACTAAAAGGAACCGAACACGACCATCAATGGGAACGTAATTTCCCGGATGGATGCGCCGGTGTGGTCATCAATTTGGGTGATACCTGTCTGACCGACAACGGAGCAGTGGCCATGGAGTTTGGAAAAACGTATGCCGTTGGCGCCATGACTGCTTTTAAAGACAGCTTTATAACACCCCATACACATTTGTTGGGTGTTTGCCTTAAACCGGCAACGTTTGCAAACTTCTATCATTATGCTTCTCAACATGAGCTAAAAGATAATACCGTTGCATTCGAAAGATCCTATTCATTTGATCTCAACAAAATGCGGGAAACCCCCTTCCATTATCTGAACTATTTTTTTTCAGATCGTATTAAAGACAAAAAAATCCAGCTACAATCCATCATCAACGATATACACGCCTCCAACGGGCAATTTAATATCTCAGAACTCTCAAAGCGGCATTTCACCAGCCCACGTCAGTTAGAACGGCAGTTTAAGACACAAATCGGCATCTCTCCCAAAGAATATTCAAACATTATCCGTTTTCAGAAAGCGCTCAGCATCATCCGGAACGCCGGTAACAGGCCAAGCTTGGCCGATATTGCTTTTGAATGCGGCTTTTATGACCATTCGCATCTCACCAACGAAATCAAACGGCACACCGGCATTTCACCGTCACAGCTTTAATTTGTCGCTTTTTTCCAATAAAGAAATGATAAAGGGGTATTAATTTTACAACAGTAACTAAATCAACGAACGAATGCGAAAATTATCACTATTTATTGCCACCAGTTTAGATGGCTACATTGCCCAACCCAACGACGACCTCAGCTTTCTGAAACTGGTAGAAAAGGAAGGGGAAGACTATGGCTATACGGAATTTACTTCCACCATTGACACCATCATCATCGGCAGAAAAACATATGATTATGTGCTGAAAGAAATTGGCCCTTCCCATTACGACAACGGCCAAAGAGACGTGTATGTGATCACCAGAACCGAAAGACCCGATACCGGCAGGATACATTTCCACACAGGAGACATCACCACGTTAGTACAACAATTAAAAAACGGAAACGGGAAAAACATCTACTGTGACGGCGGAGCTGAAGTTATCAACGAACTGCTCAAAAGCGACCTGATTGATGAATTTATCATTTCCGTTATTCCCATATTATTAGGCAACGGTACCCGGTTATTTAAAGACGGAAGGCCTGAGCAAGTCCTTGAGTTTATGACCGCCAAAACATTTGACACAGGGCTGGTACAACTACACTACAAACGAAAAAAATAACCTGATAACAGATGTCCGGCCGGACAAATTTCATATTAACTTAACATACACATAAGGCTTAAATAACCAATTTTGCAGGGTAAGCCTACAAACTATGAGATTACTAATTATTGAGGACGAAAAGCCCCTGACTAAAAGCATCCATAGTTATCTCCTGCAAAGCAATTATTTATGCGATGCCGCCTATAATTTCTCTGAAGGCAGAAGCATGCTGGAAAGCAGCGCCTATGATTGCATTGTGCTGGACATCAACCTGCCCGGAGGCAGTGGCCTGGAGCTGCTGCAACATATGAAAAAACGCAAGGTCGATGCCGGCGTCATCATTATCTCCGCCCGCAATTCCCTGGACGACAAAATCAACGCCCTGCAGCTGGGCGGCGACGACTACCTGACCAAACCCTTTCACCTGGCGGAACTCACCGCCCGCATCAATTCCATTATCCGCAGGAAAAATTTTGACGGTAATAATATTGTCATCTTTGATAAGCTGACAGTCCACCTGCTGGACAAAACCGTCAAAACCGGTAACGCAGAGATTCACCTTACCAAAAAAGAATTTAAACTGCTGTTGTATTTTATCAGCAACAAAAACAGGATCGTTACCAAAGAAGCTATTGCCGATCATTTATGGGAAGACTACGCCATGCTGGGATATAGCTATGACTTCATCTACTCCCATATTAAAAACCTCCGGAAGAAACTGATAGAAAAGGGCTGCCCCGACTATATCAAAGCGCTCTATGGCATGGGATATAAATTCATCGCGGAAGAAAATCACGTAGCATGAAGCTGATCGTGCATTATAACCGGCACAACTTTTTCATCCTCACCCTGTTGTTTATCCTCTTCGGGATAGCCAGTTACAAACTGACTAAAAATGTGTTGCTCAACGAGCTGGACGAAAGCCTGGAAGATGCCATGGACCGGGTTAACGGTTACGTGCAAACGTATCATGCCCTCCCTGCGCCCACCACCTATGATAATTTGCTGATTTCAACAGAGCCTGTCTCCCACCCCGTAGACAAACCTTATCTGACTTACGTTAACGGGGATATCACCGTAAAAGGGAAAAAACATATTGGCCGTACCCTGACGTTTTCCGTCTCCCTCGGCCGGCAATATTACAATATCATCATCAGCAGGCCACTGGAAGGAATCAAACATATCACCAAAGCCGTGATGCTGATTACCATGACGATGATCCTGTTGCTGATCGTGGTACTGGCACTGGTAAACCGTTTCGTGGTATCCCGCTTATGGCGGCCCTTTTATGGCACGCTCAACAGCCTGAAAAATTTCCGGCTGAATAATACTGATGCCGTAGAATTTAAAAAGAGCAACATCGAGGAGTTCAGTATTATGAACGAACACCTACAGCTGGTGACCAGCAATGCCACCAAGGAATACCATCTGCTGAAAGAGTTTACGGAAAATGCGTCCCATGAGTTTCAAACACCCCTCGCCATCATCCGGTCCAAACTGGACGTACTGATCCAGCAGGACAATTTCACGGAAGAACAAACAGCAGTACTGGCAGAAGCGTATAGCGCTGTTACCCGTTTATCGGGATTAAGCCAATCCCTGTTACTGCTGACTAAAATCGAGAACAACCAATTCAGCGATCAGCGGGAGATACCCCTGCATGACGTACTGCAGCAGAAGGTCAGCCAGTTTGAGGAGATCTGGAAAGATAGCGATATTTCGTATAGCCTTCAGGTATACCCTTCTTTTGTGAAGATGAATGCAGACCTGCTGGATATCCTGCTGAACAACCTGTTCAGCAACGCCACGCGGCATAACAGGCCAGGCGGCGTGATTCATATTTCATTGGACAATACATCCGTTCATATTGCCAATACCGGCGCCTACGAAGCCCTGGACGGCGAAAAAGTTTTTTTCCGGTTTTATAAAAGCGCTGTCAACAATGCGTATAACGGTCTGGGGCTCTCCATTGTAAGACAGATATGCATTGTATCCCATCTCTCCCCTGCCTACGAATACAAAAACGGTTTGCATTATTTTTCCTTTCACTGGCAATAGACGCCCCTATTCTACAGAAAGCACCCAGAATTGCCTGTTAACTTGCGGCACATATTTAAGCCGATGATATGACCTTTACAAAAATAGTGCTGGCAGCTATCCTTCTTTTTGTCGTTGAATGCAGCTATGCACAAAGTGCGGCTTCACTGAAGATAGTCGTGAGAGATGCCGACAGTCGCCGCCCGCTGGACAGGGCCACCGTTATCCTTACTGTTGCAGGTAGCGCAAAAAACTACGCTACCGGATTTACCGATAGTGCCGGCACCTTTACCCTGCATGCCCTTCCGGCAGCCGGGTACCAGTTAACTGTCGGCTATGCCGGTTTTGAGCCCTACCATACGCAGATTACCATTACGACCACCGACAAGGGTATTATTGAAAAAGAAATTTTACTGCAAACCGCCAGTAAAACACTGAACACCGTCTTAGTGACCGGTAAAAAGGCACTGGTGGAAAACAAGATAGACCGGCTGGTATATAATGTGGACCAGGATGTCACCTCCCAGGGCGGCATGGTGACCGATGTATTACGCAAGATTCCCCAGGTAACCGTAGACGCCTCCGGCAACGTAGAGCTGCTGGGCAATCCCAGCGTTCAGTTCCTGATTAACGGTAAACCCTCTACGATGTTCGGCGCCAGTGTGGCCGATGCCTTACAATCCATTCCCACATCCCAGATACAGCGCATAGAGGTGATGTCCAGTCCCGGTTCCAAATACGATGCAAAAGGTACCGGAGGCATCATCAATATCATCCTGAAAAAAAATAAAACACAGGGCTTTGGCGGCACCATCAATGCCACCGCCGGTACCCGGCTGGAAAATGGAGCGCTTAACCTCTATTACAAAGCCAACAATTTATCTGTAACGGGCTATTTCAACGGCAGCGCTCAACTGACGGCCCAAACCAAGACAGAGAACCAACGTTTTGCCACGGACTCTTTTTCCACCAATAAATATTATCTGCAACAAAGCGGCGTGAATGACTTTTACCGTAACAGCTACCAGACCGGTATCGGTGTGGAATGGGATGCCAGCACCCGGGATAATATCGGCTTCTCATTAAGCTACAACCACTTTGGCAACAGTAATGACGGTATCATCCGGCAATATAACAATACCAAAGACGGGAACGGACACCTGCTTTCAGAAGAATCCAGTGTGAGAAATGCGCTGACGAAAGTCAATAACGGATCGCTGGACCTATCGCTGGACTACCGGCATAAATTCAAACGTGACAAACAACAGCTATCCATTGTATTGTACAGTAGTCACGGCAACAACCTGGCGTCTTATTCCCAGACCCAGCGTAACAAAGACAGTGAAACAATATCCGGCGGATCCAGCAGCCACAATCCCGGTACTGACCAGCTTTTCAGTTGGGCCATCGACTATGCTCATCCCATTACAAAGGATTTTTTACTCGAAGCCGGTGTAAAAACAGAGATGGAAACATTGTCCAGCAGCGCGCAGGTACTTTCCTATAATCCGGCTGAAGGCGGTTTTACCCCCGATGCGCAACAATCTTATTCCTCGGTTTTTAAACGCCAGGTATATGCCGGTTATGTTTCCGGTACCCTGAACCTGTTTCAGTATTTAAGCGTACTCGCCGGCTTTCGCTGGGAATACACTACCAACCGTGCCACTTACGATAAGGCGCCCAGCACCACCATCCCCGATTACAACAATGCCGGGCCGTCTATCACGGTCGCCCATACGTTTAAGGGAGAACAAACCCTGTCCTTCAGTTACGCCTACCGGCTGGAAAGGCCCGACTATCGTGACTTAAACCCATTCGTCAATCTGGCCGATCCGCATAACATCACCATGGGTAATCCTTTTTTGAAACCGGAGATTGGCCATGATTTTAAATTGGGCTATAACCGGAATTTCAATGGAGATAACAACCTCAACATCGTGCTGCTGTATACCCATAACAGTCCGGATATTAAGTCTTACACCACTTTCCACCCGCAATTTACGATAGGCGATGTTGTATACGACAACGTGAATGTGATCCGGCGGGACAATATCGCGTCAGAAACCCGTATCGGCGCCAATATCTCCGGCAGCCTGGCATTGGGGAGGGTGATTACCATCAGGCCAAATGTACAGGTATACCGGCGCGAGACCGACAACATACACGCCGTTCCCAATCGTATCAGCGGGTTTGAGTACCGCATGAATCTCAATACCAGCTGGCAGATCACGAAAGACCTGATAGCAGAAGTATTTGGCAACTATAAATCGGGTATCCGCTGGCAGGGACGGCAGGCCGACTTCCTCACCTATACCTTTGCCGTGAAGAAACAGTTATTCAACAACAAAGGCAGCATTGGTCTGGTAGCTGTCAATCCTTTCTCCCAAAACCTGAAACAAAAAACAGTCCAGGAGACCGTAAATCTGAACGCGACCAACCTGTTATATATTCCCTACCGTTCTTTCGGAGTGAACTTTCTGTATAAGTTTGGGAAAATAAAAGTGGCTAAGTCAAAAGATGCAGAAAATCTGTTGACCAAGCCACCGGTAGAGAATTGATATATAAAAAAGCTGTATTAACGGGGTATTATCTGGCTATTATCTCCAAAGCCTTTTGTAAATCGAGGTCTTTTTTAGTGAGTATATCCATCGGCGTATAGGCCACCACGTAGTCCGGGATGATACCGTGTCCAAAGGTGGGGTGGCTTAATACAGACACCACGCGCAGCAAAGGGAACTCTATCACGATTCCGGTGTTGGGCAAAGTTAGCCGTTGAATGGAACCACCACTGCAACCTTCGGAACCACCTGCCGTTTCCCGCCCAATAAATACAGCCGACGGACAGTATTGTTTAATCACTGCCGCCGTATGGGCTCCCGAAGAAAAGGTGGCCCCATCGATCAACACAACCATTTTGCCGTTATAATGGTCTTTTTTATCCAGGCCTGTGTTGCTAAGCATAGGTCCAAAATCAGGTTGAAAATCTATTTGGTAATGCCCATTCTTCCTGATTCCTGTTGGTTTAAAACTTTGGATAAAGCTTGTAGTCCTGGCGGTATCGAAGTATTTTTCAAAACGAGTGGCGCCGGGATCGGGGACTCTTGCCCACAGGTCGCCGACCATTTGAAAGGGTGTATCAGCCAGGTAGGTTAACAGCTTTGCGGCGACCCTCAAATCGCCGCCGGTATTGTGTCTTAAATCGATGATGAGATTTTTGATGCCTTTTTCACGGATTTCACGGAATGCTTTTTCATAGATGAGAGTATCGCCATATTGATAAGTGTGCACTTCAAAGCTGGCGGTGGTTGAATTATTCAGGAAACGCAGGGGTAGGTAATCGGTACTGGAAGCGGTGCTCCAATCTTTGTAATTATCCACTTCCTGTACTACCTCAGCCAGCGGCGCTTTATCCGGCAAGGTATCTGCTGTAATGGATTTTAGGGTCCCCTGTAACGTTTTCAGCTTAATTTCGTAAGGTGGTTTCCAACGGTAGTATTTATTGCAGGCATCTTCAAAACCACCATATTCACTTAAAAACAGTTCCTTAAAGGTCCTGTTGTTGCCGTCAGCAGCGTACAGATCGGCACCATGACCAACGATATCCGCCACCGGTACCCCGTTGATACTCAGCAATTCGTCGCCGGTTTGCAGAGTCTTCAGCTGATGTGTAGTGACCCACACCCTGTCGTTTTGTACCAGTACCTGAAATGGCAACTGTGGTAATCCGTCCGCTGCGACAGGTTTATAATGCACGGAATTCTTCACCTGTGTATGTCCACATTTTAAAGCACTCACAAAGGGATAAATAGCCGCTATAAATTCATTTTCCGATAATGGCTGCCGAATGGCATCGCGTGTTTTTTTATAAACTGCCTGTAAGCTGTCTCCGGAGGTATATAAACCATAGGCGGGGTGAATATCCCGGAAAGCCTCCCATAAAATGGTCAGATCTTTCTGCATCCCCGCTACTTCCAACAACTGCCGGTTTTCTATGGTTTTATCTGCTGTGGTTCCTCCATGACAGACGGTCAGGGCTAGTGCAAGCCATACAATTAATGAGCGCTTAAACATCTACATGTATTTTGCTTCTTACAATGTAATGCTTAAAAATCCGAATTGCAACTTTTAAAACAACGGGCGTCTGTTTGATGACAGAGACGCCCGTTGTGATTTATTTGGAGATCGTGAAGGTATCCAACTCTTTCCCTTCTTCCGACAGCTGCCGGAAAATGATTTTATTTCCGTTTACATCCGCCACCGTAAAGGAATGAATATCGGAGATGAATTTGTGAGTAAATGGCTGCCAGGAATCGGTATCCGTTTGTTGATCTACGTTGTACAGTTCCTGTCCGCCTGCACCGGTAACCAGGTAAATGATACCGGCGGGTTTAGTCTGCGACTGTCCATCGAAAGTTTTGTCCAGCGTCCATTTTCCATTTACCACCCTGCCGCGGATGGTTTTATTGTCTTTACCGCCCACCAGCAAAGTGCCTTTTTTATCCGGTGCAAAACGCATCGGAAAGCTGCGCTGGTAGTTGTGTACGTGTCCGTTCAGCACCACATCCACATGACCTGCTTCCAATATGGGCGACAGCAACCGCATTTGCTGCTGTTCGAAATGGTCCCGGGCAGAACTGAATCCGGGATGATGAAACACCACCATTTTCCAGACGGCGTCCTTAGCGGATTCCAGGTCATTGGCCACCCATTTCAACAAAGTGCTATCGGTCCAATCCACATAAGTATCCGAATCAATCACTGTCCAATGTGTATTACCGTAGTTGAAAGAGAAATTGCTCATCACGGGGTAAGCCTTTCCCGCAGCGGTTTCAAAGGCTTTTTTATTTTCCGGCGTAGCCTTCATGAAAGGCACTACGGCGCTTCCTTCCGCGGCTGGCAGGCCATTCAGCGGTTGGTCCCAGAAAGCATAGTAGGCCAGCGCGTCCGGGTGATTGTTAAGATCCCGGGTATCACCATCGTGGTTGCCCATAGCCGCCACGAAGGGAATGGAGCGCATCAGTGGCGCACCTTCCGCACTGGTTGTATCAGCGTTGTATACCGGCCAGAATTTAGTCCGGTATTCGGAGATCAGGCCTCTTTCGTATACAATATCTCCCGGCACCACTACCAGATCGGGATGAACGCCATAAGCCTGCTGTGCCAGCGCCTTAGCGCTGGGAGTACCCGCGCCGATGTCGCCAAAGGCCACAAAGCGGTAGGGTTGGTCCTTTTCTTTGGGGGCTTTTCCCCTGGCGGAGAAGACCAGTTTTTTGTTTTTCAGTATCCGGTAGTGGAAGTCGCTACCGGAAAGCAAACCGGTCATTAATGTTCTGTAAACGAAGTGGGTACCGATGTTTGCCACCGCTACCCGGGTAGCTTCCGGAGGGCTGGTCTTTTTCCAGGTGTTGGTACCGACAGCTTTCGTTTCTACTTCCCAGTTAGTACTGCTGTCGGTACTATGCCATAACAATTCCAGCGAAGTGGCCGAAGGCTGATAGCCTATCTGCAAATACGGCGGTGTAATAAAAGGTTGGCCGGTTTGGGCTTTCAGACCCTGGCAGCATAGGGATAAACCCAGTAACAAAAAATAAGTTTTCTTCAGCATGCTATGCAATATTTAACATCAGTGTTTGTTGCCATAACCATTGAATTGGTAACAGCCCATATCTTTTCCCGGCGGCGTTATTTCCGTAGCGCCATAGATAGGGTCCACCGGTACGTCCGCCCTCGGTCTGAAGCCGGTATAACCTTTACCAATACACGGAGAGCCGGCTTTCAGGTGAAAATCATATTTACCTACAAAAGAAATATCGCGCAGGTTAAGTCCGGCAGGCATGGGGCAAGGGCCATTGACAAACTGCGGATTGTTGGCCCCCGGTATAGTGGCATTGGCCGTATAGGCGGTACCGGGAGTCCATCCGGCCGGCAAAAAAGAAGCCGGGGCCGGAAAATCTGTCGCCGGCGCTTTGCTGATGCACACACTGATAGCCATGGAAGGATAAATATTGTTAGCCACCGAAGCGGAATCAGTATACGTGTAGTTGTAACCGTAAGCCAGGTTGGCAGTATCTGCGATGGGGTTCTGTACTACGCGCAAACCAAACTTACAGTTTACAATCAGGTTGTTGTAAGCCATACCACCAGCGCCTTCTTCAAAATTGATAGAACCGCCACGGCCTGCGGAGGAACGTCTGTAACCGCAGTTAACGATGGTATTGTTATACATTCTCATATTGCTGTTGGGTACGCCGGCAATAGCGCCGGCATTGGATAGCTTGGGGCCATTGGTCGCCATGCCGATGCACAGGTTATAGGCAAAATCACCTCTTAAACCCGCTTTCCCGTTCATGGCTTCGCCGCCCGTATAGCCGCATTTTTCAAAGGTATTCCGCATGATAGATACCTTACCGCCGAGGATACGCAGCGGATCATCCACACTACCATATATCCAGGAATCTTCCATTACAAAAACACCGTTGGGATTCTGGAAAAACAGCGGGTAAGGGTTGGCATAAATCTGCCGGATACCGCTGGCTGCCGGGATAGCGGCGCCTCCAAATTCAATACGTGTCCATTTCATCACCATCAGCGGACAGGTAGGTCCACCGATGATACCCACCCACTTACCGCGGAGCGCCGGGTCCTGGTTAGGATCTGCACCATAGGTATCTGTTTTCTGAACACCCGGATAAGTAAACAGGTTGGGCTTTTCCTGTGTACCCAAAGAGATGAGTGTTCCTCTTACTCCGAGTCCGAAGTTGCCGGTGAACTTGATCGTTACCCCCTCCTGAATGATAAGGGTATCATTTTCATTCACAAAAATATCCCCGCATACGGTATAGGTTTTACCCGCCAGCATGGTGCCTTTAATGGCATTGTTCAACGGGTCTGATCCCAGGCAAGCGGCATCACTCACCGGCGAGGCAATGGCTTTAGGCGCTTTGTACAGGTCTTTCTGATCTTCCGCCTTATTACATGCAACGCCGCATGCCAGCAAAATCAACAGGGAAACAATATGTAAAATGCGATGTTTCATACAGCTATTTTTAGAGTTTGTATCTGAAACCAAATAAGAAAGAGGTTTTGAAATAGTCTTTCTGCACCACGATTTTATCATCGGGCGTGGACTGCTGGCTCAGCGGCACGCTGGTTTTCTGCAGATAGTTGTTGTAAGGTAAATGCATGGCCGTAATGGTAGGCGTATTCGTCAGGTTGTTAAGTTTTCCGTAGAAAGTCAGCTTCCGGTAAATACGCTGTTCAAACGACAAGTCCAGCTGGGTAGTAGGTTGCAGCCAGTAGTGCAGGCCTGCATAGGTGTTCAGGATGGCCAACCGTTCGCCGGTATATACCACCGCCACCTGTACATCGGTACCGGTACTGGTGTTTTTATACAGTACCGAGAGGTTGCCGATGTGATTGGCCTGTCCCTGCATAGGCCTGGTTTCTGAGATATATTTGTCCGTGATGCCCAGCTGCGGGTCACGGTATTTATAGAGCATACTATCGTTGGTGATACGGGAATGGGTATACGTATAGTTGGCGGAGATACCGAAGGAACCGACGTATTTAATGAAGACCGCTTCAAAACCATAATTGGTAGCGGCGGTACCGATATTCACCGGTTTAAACACCTGGGTATTGTAACCAAATTTCCGCACCGACAATTCGATAGGATCGTCGATTCTTTTATAGAAAACACCCAGCAACAGCTGATCTGCTTTGCCCGGGAAAAGTTCGTACCGGAAATCGAAATTATGCGCCGTAGAGTGCTGCAGCCCTTCAGGGTTACCTCTTTCTTTAAACAGCTCGTAGTTGTCAGGACCATCCGGTATCAGTTCGGAAAACTGTGGCCTGGCGATGGCTTTGTAATAAGACAGGCGCAGGGTTTGGTTACGGAACAGCTGATATTTTAATTGCAGGCTGGGTAAGAGATCTGTATAGGTAATGGTCCCGTCTTTGTAATCTGCCGTTGGCGGTAATTGGGTGTTGTATTGCTGATGGGTATGTTCTACTCTCAGACCGCCCAATGCTTCGAGCTGGTGGGTCAGTTGCCATTTACCTTGCAGGTAACCCGCAGTAATATCTTCGGTGAACGTATAGTTGTTACCGTTAAGCTGCGCCGTCGCATCCGATCCGATGAAAGTAAACTGAGCAGCATCTACCGTGGTAAACAGCTGGTTATTGCCATTAATACGCAGGGGATTCAGGGTGTAGTAATTGTAGAAATTATCTCGGTTTTTATGCCGGTACAAGGCTCCGCCTTTCGCTTCAAAAAAGCGGTTGAACAATTTTGTTTCTTTGGTATAGTTGGCATAAAAGGACAGATCCCTGTCGCTGTTTTTCATCCAGCTGCGGTTCATCGAGTTGAGGATATCTTCACCGGCCAGTTGCACTTTATTACCCGTTCTGTCTACGCTCAAACCGCCATGGGAAAAGGAGGTCTGATCGGGTATGGTATTTTTAGCCATAGAATAGGCGGCCGACCAATCCACTTTACCGGTATTACTCAGTTGATGTTCGCCTTGCAGGGTAGCGTTGTAAATAGACTGGTATTGCCAGGTGGTCCTGGATGAATAAGAGAGCGTCTGGTTGATAGCATTGGTGGTATCGATGGATGTTCTCACCTGGCGGTCATCCAGGTTGACATACGTGGAAAACAGGGAGATTTTATTGCGGGGATTGAACCGGTAATCTGCCTTACCGCTCACCCCTATACGCTGGGTACGGGTAGAATACTTTCTTTCCCGGAGAAATTCAAAAGAAGGGATATTGTCCACATTAGGTGTGGTAGCGGTGGTAAATACGGAAGTAGCCGTTCCCCGGTACTGATTCTGGTAACTGCCGGATAAGATAACCCCCAGCGCTTTGTTTTTACCGAAGCGGTTGCCGACCGTGATCCCTGCCGTAGTATTGACAGGCGCGGATTTTGGGGTATAATCCATATGCCCCAGCGGGAACTCAGCCTCCTTCGCTGCATAGGCAGGTCCATTGATCTGGTTGGGAGACCTTTTATTCATGCTGCCGGTAGAGAAGGATTGAAAGGGTTGTTCCCCAAAGATGTTATTATAGCCGCCGGAAACATTCACCTGCAGCAATTTGGCGGCAGGCGCATCTTTCATTACCAGGTTGATGGTACCGCCAATGGCATCACCTTCCATAGCAGGAGTGAGACTTTTGCTGACCTCCAGTCTTTCCAGTAGTTCAGACGGGAAGAGGTCCAGCGGAATAAAGCGGCTTTTATTGTCGGGGCTGGGTATTTTGATATTATTGACCAGGGTATTGATATACCGTTTGTCCATACCGCGGATAATGGGATAGCGGCCTTCACCGGAGCTTCCCTTTTCGATGGTGACACCGCTGACCCTTTGCAGGGCATTGGCTACCGTGATATCGGGCAACAGCTGCAATGTTTTGGAAGACAGGATATTCACCACCTGATTGGCTTTCTGCTCCTGGCTTCTGGCGCCTGCCTCGTCGCCTTTGCTGCCTATTACCGTAATCCCGGAAAGATCGCTGTGCAACGGCTTAGCCAGGATGTTGATCACTGCTGCATCATGCTCCGATTTAACCCGTACCGGGCCGGCTTTAGCCACGGAATAACCAATATAGGTGGCTATCAGCTCATAGTCGCCCGGCTGGAGGTTTTTAAAATGGAAAGACCCGTCCAGCTTTACGATGGCTTTACCGGAAGTACCTTTCAGTACCACGGTGGCGCCCACCAGCGGCTCCCCTGTTAAAGCATCCGTTACCCGCCCTTTGATTACCTGCGAGTAGCCTTCCAGTGTGACAGATGCAAGAAATGCTGAAAAAATTAGTTTGGTAAATTTTTTTGCAGTGGCCATAATTTAATTTTAGCACTGCAAATGTGTCGTGTAATTAGCGTAGAATATAGCAGGGTAAAGGGATTTCACATAAACATAATCAAATCATCATGCTTCATTAACAATTTCTCCAGAATGTTTCCAGAATTATGTGTTTTACTTATTAAAGATCATCTATCACATCTTTGTATCCTCGTCCTATTGGAATAGAAGTGCCTGGTAATGAGATGGTTTCCGCCGTATAGGATTCAATTTTATTCACCGCCACGATAAAAGAGCGGTGTACCCGTTTGAAAGTCGCGGAAGGTAACAGCGCCTCTATTTCATGGGTACTCATTTTGGAGATATACTCCTGCTTCGTGGTCACAATCCGGATATATTCCCGTTGACTTTCAACGTATAATATCTCTGCAAACGGGATGCGGACCCTGCGTTTCTGTACACTCACGAAGATAAAATCCCTTTCCTCCGCAGCCTTTGGCTGTGCGGCCTTCACCTTATTGACCGCCGTCAAAAAACGTTCAAATTCAAATGGCTTGAGCAGATAGTCGGTTACATTCAGGTTAAATCCTTCTACCGCATACTGGTGATAGGCCGTTGTAACAATTACTGCCGGCGGATTGATCAGCGTTTTCAGGAAAGCCATGCCTTTTAATTTAGGCAGATGAATATCGAGGAACATAAGATCCGTTTGTTCGCGCATCAGGAACTCCGAGGCCAGCAGCGCATCTTTGAATACTTGCTGCAATTCCAGAAAAGGCACCTGCGAGATATAGTCGCTGAGCACTTTTGCGGCCAGTGGTTCATCCTCTATGAGAATACATTTTATTTTAGACATGGCTTGCCAGGTTAATTTTAAGTGTGGCAGTAAACTGGAAATTGCCCTGCTGCACATCGAGACTATAATCTTTGTACAGCAGCTCCAGCTGCCGCCGCAGATTAGACAACCCTATCTGCGTTTGTACGTTTCCGTTACCTACCGGGTCGCCGGTAGAATTTTTCACCACAAAATATAGCTGTCTGTTTTTAATGGAGAGATGTATATCCACAAACGGCGCTTCCCTGGTTTCGGAAGCACCGTGTTTAAAAGCATTCTCCACCAGCGGTATCAGCAGCAGCGGGGGCAAAGACTGCCGCATGTCTTCCAGGTCGTAATTAAAGCTCACCCGCAGGGTATCATCATAACGCAGCTTTTCCAGGGCGATATAATCCTCCATAATTTTAAGGTCCTGTTCCACCGCAGTATAGGGTTCACCGGTTTCGTATAACATATACCGTAGTATTTTGGATAACCGCAAAATAGACTCCGGCGCCAGGTCTGACTTATCCCTTGCCAGTGAATAAATATTATTGAGCGTATTAAACAGGAAATGGGGATTGGTTTGTGACTTCAGGTAATTCAACTCTGCCTGCTGGCTGACGATCAGCAATTGCTGCGCATCCCGCTTCAGTTTAAAATGAAGGTACAGGTGACGGATAACAGCAAAGAAAAGAATAGCACTTATACTATATCCCAGGAGCGTTCCTATCCTGTCTTCCAGGGGAACCGGTTCTCCCAAAGCGGTAAAAATATGCAGGGTCAGCCCCAGCGCCCGCCATAAAAACAACCCGATGGAATAAGCGAAGCCGTATAACAACAAAGTAAAAAAACCGCTGAAAGCCTTTTTCCAGCTCAGTTTGGGGACCGTATGCTCCAGCAGCCTGTAGTTGACCACCGACACAAAGATGACCAGCCATACCTCGTTGACCATCCTGGCCGGGAAGTTACCGCTTTGCTGTGCCAGGTCTTCCAGCAGGTTCAATACCAGGAAACCTGGTATCAGCCATAGGTACAACTGGTAATGTTTGATATCAGACAGCTTTTTCATTCTCCTGTTTAATAGGATAAATGTCGATAAATATTTTTTTCTCTCCTAATCGGTTGCACTGCTTGACGCCATATCGCTGTCTGTACCCCGGAAACCGTTGTTTGTTGACCAGCCATAACGGCAACGGCGCCGGTAATCTACTTTTATACTGCCGGCAAACAAATATTCACTTTCAACCTTAACAACATGAACAAGTTTATACAATTCGGCGAGCAGGTAGCAGGTTATGATATCCCCGTTTTAAATGAAAGAGAGATCAGGGCTGCTGCAGGCATTCTTTTCCTCGCCACCTATACCTCCCTGATGTTCATTCTTTTTGACGGCAGTTTCATTTTACTGAAATATGTGATCCCCGTTTTTTTACTGGACCTGCTGATACGTGTGTTCATCAATCCACGGTTCTCTCCCACCCTGATCCTGGGACGTTTAATCGTACGTAACCAAGTACCCGAATACGTAGGCGCTCCCCAGAAACGGTTTGCCTGGAGTATAGGGATAATCCTCTCCGGCGCCATGTTTTATCTCTTTTTAGTGGTGAACGCCTACGGGCCTATTACAGCCGCTGTATGTTTTATCTGCCTGATATTCCTGTTTTTCGAAGCCGCCTTTGGTATCTGCCTGGGCTGCCTGGTGTACCCGCTTTTCTTTAAAAACAAGGTGCAGCATTGTCCCGGCGAGGTATGTGACACCAAAAACCGGCCGCCCATACAAAAAGTATCCGTAGGTCAGCTGGTGATGCTGGCAGCATTTATAGCATTGCCTTTTGTGGGAGCGCATTTTTTTCATGGGTATATCAGCAAAGCGCCGCACGCCATGTTTAAACCCGCTAAATCCTGATCATCATGCAGTCAGCCCCTATACCCTGTGCAAACAGACTGGAAGACTATTTTACCGCTTACCGGCAGCATATCATTGGGCAGCAGCAGGTATTCGTTTCCCCATTTGGGAAAATGCGCTTACACTACGCCGACTGGACCGCCAGTGGCCGCGCCTATAGCCCGATAGAACAATGTATCCAACAACAGGTACTACCTTTCGTGGGTAACACCCACACCCATACGACCATCACCGGTACGTTGATGTCCACCGCCTATGAAACCGCCAAAGACATCATCAAAGCCCATGTACACGCCGGCCAGGACGATGTACTGCTCTTTTGTGGCAGCGGCATGACCAGCGCCGTCAACAAGCTGCAAAGAATACTGGGGCTGCGTGTTCCCCAACGGACGGCCGATTACATCGCCAGTACCTTCCGGGATGAACAACTGCGCCCCGTGGTTTTTGTCACCCATATGGAACACCACAGCAATCATCTCAGCTGGCTGGAAACCATTGCCACCGTGGAAGTGATTAACGCCGATGTTAACGGACAGGTGGACCTGCAGCATTTCAGCGCTTTACTGGAACAGTATAAAGACCGGCCCAACAAAATAGCCGCCGTTACCGCCTGTTCCAACGTTACGGGTATTCAAACACCTTATCACCAGATCGCCGGGATGATTCATCAACAAGGAGGCCTTTGTTTCGTTGATTTTGCCTGCGCCGCGCCGTACTGCACGATTAACATGCACCCCGGGGAAACAGACACCTATCTGGATGCCATCTATTTTTCATCGCATAAATTCCTGGGAGGACCGGGTACTCCCGGTGTACTGGTTTTCAACAAAACATTGTATCGCAATACCATCCCCGATCAGCCCGGAGGGGGTACCGTTGATTACACCAATCCATGGGGTGAGCATATCTATGTAACAGACATCGAACAAAGGGAAGATGGAGGCACGCCGCCCTTTCTGCAAGGAATCAAGGCTGCTATGTGTATCCGGCTGAAAGAGGAGATGCAGGTGAGTCATATCCTGCAACGGGAGGCCGAATTATTATCCCTCGTTTTTGCACGGTTATCCCGGATAAATGGTTTGCAGGTACTGGCGCCACAGGCAACCCACCGATTAGGCGTAGTATCCTTTATCGTTACCGGCATGCATTACAACCTGGTCGTTCGCCTGCTCAATGACCGGTTCGGGATACAACTGCGGGGTGGCTGCTCCTGTGCCGGTACCTATGGACATCTGTTGCTGGGAGTAGATAAACAGCGGTCCCACGCCATACGGCAAGGCATTCTTTCCGGGGATTTATCCTGTAAACCAGGCTGGGTAAGGCTATCCATTCACCCTACTATGACTGTAAAGGAAATTAACTTTATCCTGGATGCTATTGAAATGACGGTGCGGCATGCGAAAGCATGGGGCGCTCATTATGATTATGATCCGCAAGCCAACGAATATCATTATAAGGGACTAGCAACTCCAGGTGCGCAGCGTTGGTTTAATCCCTGTAGCTGGTAATAGAATAAGACCATCCCAGGGCTATGAGCGGCCCTGGGATGATATTTTATTGTAAAGCGGCTATCTTATAGCTATTCCCCTCTTTGACTACCTGTACCTTGATAGTATTTTTCTCTTTAGCATAGGCATCCAGATAGGAAACATGGTATACATCCGCCAGCTTTGCATCTTTACGGACAGACAAGGTATTGATCCACGTTGCATCATAATCCTGCGCATGCACAAACGGATCGGCATCGAGTTCCATATGTTTTAGCTTATTCAGCAAGGCGGTTGTACAATACTTCTTTTTCAGCAAATTGATCTTCTTCTCATCTACGTCATTTTTTGCTTCTTCCGTGATATAGCTGGTATAAAACTGCTTCAGCATTTTAATAGCCCCCTCGTCCTGTGCTTTCGCCACAAAGCCCGACAGCAGGCATGCCAGCGCCACCAGGGATGTTTTTACATTTAATCTCATGATCTTCAATATAATGGTTCCAGGCACGAAAATAAAGCAGGAATCTATTTCTAACAAAAAAGGGTAAGGCCAGCACTAAATAAGGTAGATCAACTTCCCATTTTTTAATCTATCTTCAAAAAAAAACCATTCGCTTGTTTTTTCTTTACACTAAAGATTAAATTATGAAACGACTGACATGGATAATGGGTTTGTGTATAGCCAGCCTCACAGGGTTTGCCCAATCGGCCAATAGTATCAACGGGCAATGGCTCAACCCGGAGAAAGATGGTAAAATAGAAATTTATGAATCCTCCGGAAAGTACTATGGTAAACTGGTTTGGATGAAAGACCCACTGGAGGCGGATGGGAAAACGCCCCGGAAAGACGGTAAAAACAAAGATGCCGCCCGCAGGGGACGCCCTTTAATGAACCAGGTGATATTAACCGGTTTCAAATTCGAGAATGGCAAATGGATAGATGGGGAAGTGTACGATCCTAAAAGTGGTAAGACTTACAACAGTGTCATGAGTCTGAAAGGAGAGAAACTGGAAGTCAGGGGATATGTTGGTACACCGCTGCTGGGCAGAACAGCCGTATTTACCAGACCGTAATAAAAAAAGCGCTGCTCTGGTGAAACTGACCCTATCTTGAAGAAACGCTGTAAGCTCCATGTGTTGTACTTTTGTATTGCGGCAAAGGTAGGATAATAAGGGATTGATCCGCGTGATCATTGTCCCCCTACCCTTTGCTGTTCGTTCTGGATACTCCCCTTCCGTTCACGGTTGGCTACCGCTTTACCGAACCGGTAATTAAATCCGATAGTAACAAGATGTGTGTCAAAGATATTTGATACAAAGACATTTCCTTCCGGGATGCGGATATTCCGGTCTACTACCCAGCTTTTAAAGATGTCCAGTCCACTGAGGGTGAGGGTACCTTTGTTTTTCATTACTTTCTTTTGTAATGCAGCATTTATTTTCCAGGCCGGCTCCAGGGTGGCCTGCCCTATTACCATCCGGCCGCGGTATAACCCGCTCAGCTCCCCGCTCCATCCGCTGCCGAACTGTATTTTCGTACTGCCGTTGAAACGGAAAGCCGTACGGCTGTTGTCGAGGTAAACGTTATTTTCCTGCCAGCCGCGGAAACGCGAATGCACCAATTCCATATAAAGACTGGTATTCCACCACGGGGTGATATTATGCGAAATATTAGCGGTAATACCGGCATTGGTGACCAGCTCCAGGTTATAGGGCTTAGAAATAAAGGCGCTGTCCACCTGTGCATATAGCTGCGTAATGGTACCTTTTACCCGGCTATAATATACGCCCACTGTATAGCTTCCGTCATAACAATAGTTCAGTTCAAAATTGCCCGCATATTCCGGTGTCAGTATCGGGTTACCCTGGAAGGAGGTGTACTTGTCAAAGAAAAATACGGACGGGTTCAGGTCCTGGTAACCTGGCCGGGAAATCCTTCTGCCCCCGGAGAGGCTGAGTACATGCAGGCCGCTGCTATCAAGTTTATAAGAGAGCAATATACTTGGGAAAAGATCGGTGTAGCGTTTCCGGAAGGCGGAATCTCTTTGCAGATCGTTTGTGACGATGGTCCCCCTGGCATAGGTGCTCTCCATCCGAAGGCCCGCTACCAGCGAAAACCGCCTGAAATCCCTACTGAAATTGACATACAGCGCATTAATATTTTCGTTGTACCGGAACCGGTTGTTCAGCTGCAAAACGGGAGTAGTTGCGTGATAAACACCGTTGAAGTAAATGCCCTCGCTGTTACGTTTGGAGTAGATGGACTGGACGCCGCCTTCCAGGCTTGTGCCGTTACCGGCCATATGCACGTAATCCATTTTCCCCCCATAGATCTCTGCATGGAAAGGATTATCAGTAAGAAGATGATAGCTGTCGGAGCGCGTGTTGTCTGGCTGATAGGTCAGGCTTTCGGACGATTGTTGTTTTGCATAACGATATTTCAGGTAATCCACATCTACATTCAGTTCTCTTCCATTTTTATTGAACTGATGGCGAAAATTGGCGTTACCGGTAAAGTTCCGGGAATTTTCGGCTACGCGGCTGCTGATATAAATCGTCGAATCTGTTTTTCCTTGCCGGATAAAAAGACTGTTATATTGACCGGTTTCCCTATACGGCGCCATGTGGTTGTCAGACAATACGATGCCGATGGTGCTTTTGTTGCTCATCCGGTAATCGGCGCCTGCTTTATAATTGAATCCCTGCCGGTCGCTTTTTTCAAAATAATGCTGCCGCAGTGTGTATACGTCTTTAACAATATAATGGCGGTCGCGGTCCGAGTTAACAAAGTTTTGTTGCAGGCTATATCCCGCATGACCGAAAACATTCACCTTATTATTGTTGTAATTGAAACTGGCGGTATTGTTGGTTTTAGGGTAAACACCCTGACTATAGTTAAGGTTAATGTTTCCATTAAACCCTTTTGATGATAATTTTTTTGTTTTGATGTTGATGATCCCCCCTGTGCCCTCAGCATTGTAACGGGCAGGCGGATTGGACATCAGTTCTATTTTATCGATAGTACCGGATGGCAGTGACTTCAGATAGCTGGTCAGTTCTTTTCCGGTAAGATACGAGGGTTTGCCGTCGATGAAAACACGAACGCCGTCTTTACCTTTCAGGCTCGCCTGACCGCTTTCGTCCAGTACCACGCCGGGTGCGTTATTCAATACATCAAAGGCGGAGGTACCCGTATTGCTGATGAGGGCGTCTACATTAACAATGGTTTTGTCGACCCGCTGCTCGGTAACTTGCCTGGAGGAACTGATCACCACCTGACGCAGGTCTTTGATACCCGTGATCGTATCTTTGTGGACTCCACCATTTGCCTTTTGCTGACCGACACTATAACCGGGTATAAAAAAGCAGCTTGTCAAACACACCAGGATATATCTTTTTATCAGCACAGTAAGGGTTTGTATCGGTGATAAACGTGGGTATATTTTCTAAGATAAACAACAATAGGTCAACTTTCAAAATTTTTCGCGCAGTAAGAAGCTTTTATTAATCCTGTACCGGCGGTTTTATTTCCTTGCGCGGTTTTTTATCTTTATCTACCTATTATCCATTAATTTATTGTTTCTTACAACTGGTTTCAAAAGGTATGGAGCGTATGTCCATGGAAGAGGAAGTGCTGCTACGGATGACCCAGGGAGATGAATCAGCTTTTTCAGCCATCTACCGGCACTACCATCCTTCCTTATATATTTATCTGTTGCGTTTCTGCAAGGTTCCTTCCCTTGCGGAAGACCTGGTGCACGACGTATTTCTCAAAATCTGGGAGATCAGGGACCGTATTAATCCACAACTTTATTTCAGCGGGTATCTGTATCGTATTGCCCGCAACCATGTCATTAAAACCATTACCAAACTGGCCTCCGACGGACAAATGCGGGTACAGTTCTACCAGCAATTGGCCGGTATTGACCCCGAGCAACCCGAAGAAGTGGTACGGACAAGGGAGTACGAGCGGCTTTTCGAGGAAGCGTTGTCAAAGCTGACCAGTCAACGGCTGAAAGTATTCCGCCTTTGCCGCCAGGAAGGGAAGACCTACGACGAAGCCGCCGCCATATTGGGGATTTCCAGGAATGCGGTAAAAAAACACATGGTGCTGGGAATGCGTTTCATAGAAGATTACGTATACCGGCACGGCGATATTTTAATGGCCATCTGGCTGGTCTCCACTTTTTCTTAAAAAATTTTTCCAAAGGGGGTACCCTCCCAGCTCATTTCCGGATATTATATAGTACCCCCTTGTTTTCAATGGGCAAAAAAATATGTCGCAACCCGAGAACGATTACGAGAAACTGTTACAGCGGTACCTGGATGGCCAATGCAGCCCGGAGGAACTGGAGGTATTATTCGGTTATCTGCATACATCCGGCTCCCGGCGCCATCTGCTGGGGGTGGTTAAACAGGAATTTGACCGCGTGATGAACGAAAAACATGCAGTGCCCGAAGGCATGGGAGACCGTATAGAAGCGAGGTTGTTACAAGAGATCCGCCGGCGCAAGGTAGTGCCGATGCGCCCCCGTTACAGATGGTGGGGCGCCGCCGCCGCAGTGGCCGTGCTGCTCTCCGCCACCGCTATCTTTTACACTACCCGCCAACAGCCGGCTCCCAAACTGGCACGGCTACACGTTACGCCGGTAGGGTTGCCCGGTAACCAGCAGGCGCAACTCACCTTATCGGATGGCTCCGTGATTACACTGGACAGTACCGGTCGCCAGGTGATTCAACAGGGCAATGTGCAGGTGCAGCAATACAACGGTCAATTGCTGTATCCGCTTACCGCCGGCCCTTCATCCGTTGTTAGTTATAACCTGCTGGCAGTACCCCGTGGCGGACAGTTCAACGTTGTACTGCCGGACGGGAGCCGGGTATGGCTGAATGCGGCCTCCCGCCTGCGCTATCCTACGGCCTTTCCCGCCGGTAACCGGACCGTGGAAATACAAGGTCAGGCTTACTTTGATATCAAACAGATTCCCGGCCAACCGTTTATTGTAAAAGTGAACAATATGGAAGTACAGGTATTGGGTACCAGCTTCGACATCATGGCCTACAGCGACGAGCCGGCAACCCGCACCACCCTGGTGGAGGGCGCCGTTAAAGTGAAATACGGTGACAATGAAAAACAGCTTCGTCCCGGACAAGCCGCTGCAGTGGACAATACTACCGGAGCCCTCTCCGTACAGACGGTTGACCTGAGAGAGGCCACCGCCTGGAGAACAGACCACTTCAACTTTGAAAATACCAGTCTCGCCAGCATACTCAGGCAGCTGTCGCGGTGGTATGATGTGGAAGCCGACTATCAGTCCATACCAGCGGACTACCGCTTCGGAGGATATATCAGTCGCAGTAAACCACTACAGGAAGTACTGCCTATGCTCGAAACCGACAGTTTGAAATTCAAACTGGAAGGCCGGACCATCAAAGTAACGCTGACCCGGTAAAGTGCCTGCCGGAGCACGTTTTTTTTGTATGATGATAAAATAATAATGAAAAAACCAAACACTGCTGCAACCAGGCCGGTTGCGGTATGAAACCGCTTTGTTCAACCAAAATGTTCTACGTTATGAGACTTACCTCTGTCCTACTGCTTGCAGTCTGCCTGCAATGCAGTGCCGTAGCCTTATCGCAGCAGATAACGCTCTCGGAAAAAAATGCGCCCCTCAAAAAGGTCCTTAAAGAAATGGCCGTCCAGGCCGGCGTATCCGTGGCCTATAGCGAGACGCTCATGTCTGCCACCAAACCGGTGACCATTGAAGTGCAAAACGCTTCCCTGGAACGGGTACTGGAGATAGCACTCCGCGACCAGCCGGTACGTTATTCCATTAACAACGGCCGTATCCTGCTAAACAGCCGCACCCGCGAGGCGGCCGATACCGCTATGAGAGTGACCGGGAGGGTTACCAACGAAAAAAGCGAACCCATACCCGGCGCCAGCGTCCTCATCAAAGGGACAAACATCGGTACCGCTACCGGCAACGACGGCCGGTTTGAAATAAAAATCCCCCGGGAGGCGGTCACCCTCATGATCAGCGCCGTCGGATTTGAACCAACGGAAGTCAGTCCTTCCCTGCATACCAATATGGAAATACGGTTAAAAACAGGTACCAAAAGTCTCTCCGAAGTGGTGGTCATGGGCTTTTCCGAAGTAGAGCGCCGGCACGTGGCATCGTCGGTCTCCCAGGTAGACATCAAACTCACCAAAACCAGGCCCATCGCTAAACTACAGGAGGCATTTACCGGCACTGTTCCCGGCGTAACGGTGCAACAAACCACTAATTTACCCGGCAGCGTGCCCGGTATCACCATCCGGGGTATCAGCACCCTGCAGAATGCCGGTCCACTCGTGATCGTAGATGGTATGGAACAAAGTTTAAATGACATAGACCCCAACCAGGTAAAAAGCATCACCGTATTAAAAGATGCGGCATCCGCCTCCATGTATGGTTCCAGGGGTGCTAACGGGGTTATCATCATAGAAACAGAACGCGGACAAATGGGGAAATTTAAAGTAGATGTAAACTCATGGGCCGCCGTGCAAAAACCCATTGATCTCCCCAAATTTGTGAACGGCGCCGACTACATGCGTTTAAACAACGAAGCCAGGAATCTGCAAGGTCAGACACCGCTTTATACCGATGAGGATATCAGCAAAATAACATCCGGTGAAACACCCTCTGTTGACTGGCTCAAAAAAGGAATGCAACGCACCGCCAACTCCCAAAACCTGACCATGAGCGTATCCGGCGGCGGTGGTATCGGTTCTTTCAACCTGATGATGGGCTACCTGAAAGAAAATGGGCTGAACCGCTATGAAGGCTCCGGTAAATACTCCGCACGGTTTAATACCAACATCAACATCGCCGATAAATTTGTATTGCTGGCCGATTTTTACGCCCATCGCCTGCAAATTAACCGCCTGAAGGAAAATGACGACGGAACCGGTTTATATGAAAATCTCTGGAAGATGAATCCCACCCAGCAGGTATACTATCCCGAGGGAGACATCCCCGAGCACTATATCCTGTATAACGATATGAACCCGATAGCCTCCATCAACCGGGGCGGATTCCGGAATAACCTGTATGATTTCAGTTCCGTGAACCTGCGTCCCAAATACAACATCAGCAAACATCTGAGCCTGGAAGGCAACGTATCTTACCAGATCAGCAAATCCGCCAATAAACGGCAACGGGAGACTTTTAAATTCTATGACGGTAATGGTAAACCGGTGAAAATATGGAAAAACGAGGTGGGCGCCGATCAGGATGTGAGTCAAAGTCAGCTGACCGCCCGCGGACTACTGAACTATACCGGCAGCCTGCGGCATCAGGCCGATAAAATATACCTCACCGCCGGTTCGGAAGTGATGACCTTCAACTTTACCAATTACCAGGAAATTGCGAAAGCCTCCTTTTTCGGTAAACTGAACTATTCGTTTGACAACAGATACATACTGGAATTCACCGCCCGCAGGGATGGCAGCAGCAAATTTGCCCCCGGCAAACAGTGGGGCTTTTTCCCGGCAGGCGCCCTTGCCTGGAACGTTACCAATGAACGGTTCATGAAAGGCCTCGTCAACAACGGCATTATCAACAACATGAAGCTACGTGCTTCTTATGGCCTTATCGGTAACGAGAACGTAGATCCCTACCTGTGGCAGGAGAATGTAAACGAATGGGGATGGCTGATGCGGGTACCCAACATGAACTTCACCTGGGAAAAACAAAAACAGGGCAATATCGGCCTGGAACTGACCTTACTGAACAACAGGCTTACCCTCACGGCAGAAGCCTACAAAAAGAACTCCTATGACCTGATTTACTCCAGGTTCCCCGTTCCGCCTATCACCGGTTCCAGCTCACTCGAAGCAGCTTTTAACATCGGAGAAGTAGAAAACAACGGGTACGAAATATCCTTACAGTGGCAGGATAAAATCGGCAACCTCAGTTACACCATCGGCGCCATGTTGTTCGACAACCGGAACAAAGTGCTGAAAGCAGGCTACCGCGACGGCGATACGCTGATCTTTAAAGACAACAACGATAAAATCTGGTACAAAGGCATCGCCATCGATAACTACTATGGCTATAAAAGCGATGGCCTCTTCCGCGATCAACGGGATGTAGACGCCACCCCGGCTAAACTGCCCAATACCCTCCCCGGCGATATCAGGTACAAAGACCAGAACGGCGACGGTATCATTAACGACGCCGACAGGGTAAACCTCGGAGATCCGTTCCCTCACCTGAACTACTCCGTTACCGTGGGTTTACAGTTTAAAAACTGGGACTTTAACTTCTTAGGTCAGGGTGTAGGCAAAAGGCTCGGGCGGCTGGGCGGCCTCGAAGGTTATCCTATCCTGGTGGACGGCAGCAGTAATTCACTGGGAAGACCACGACAATACTATGCAGATAACCGCTGGACACCCGAAACACCCAACAGCCGGTTTCCGCGGGTATGGACCGGCTCCAGCACCAATACCTACCTCAGCGATGTATGGTTGAGTAATGCCGCTTTTTTCCGTGTAAAAGTATTGCAGCTGGGATATACGTTCCCGTTACAGGGTAAAACCATCCGGAACGTACGGGTATATGTGAACGCACAGGACGCCATCACTTTCACCCGCTGGGAAGGACTGGAACCCGAGCGCGACGGCGGCAACGGCAACTATCCCCGAATGGCTATTTACAGCCTGGGGGTAAGGGCTACCCTGTTTTAATCCTCCACCTTATTTCAATCAACTGCAAAACATGCATCAGATGAAAAAGACACTTATCATATTGATATTATTCGCCATCGTGCTGCCGGCGTGCCAGAAATTCCTGGACAAACCAGATCCTACCGCCACCAAATTCGATGAGTTCTTCAATACAGAAGAAGACCTGCGCCGCGTGGTATACAGCACCTACCTGGATGTATTCACCAATCAGGGCGACAGAAGATTGCTTTTTTATATGGAAGACAGTAAATCCGACAATGCCTACAGCCGGATAGAAGACGATAATCATCAACGTATCGCCAATGGCAGCTACGACGCCAATACCAGGGCTTTTGAGTATTATTACACCATCCACATGAAACATATAGGCCGTTTGAATACCTACCTGAAAAGTATCAATACACCTTATGTGGAAGATGAAGCCATCCGCACCAAATACAAAGGAATATTGGAAGGGCTGCGCTGCTGGCACTATTTCAGGATGGTTTCCCGCTGGGGCAATATCCCTTTTTACCTGGAGCCGGTGGATATCTCCAAGGTGATACAACCCGCTAAATCCAAAGAAGAAATATTGAATACACTTTTCCCGATGGCCGAGGCCACCGCCAATACGCTCCCGGAAAAGGAATACAATTCAGAAGGCTACATGTTCAACAAGTATTCGCTCAAAGCCCTGATCATGCGGTATGCGCTGTACAACGGCCGCTATGAGCTGGCAGCGCGGCTCGCCAAAGAGATCATGGATAGCGGCAACTACGCCCTGTATCCCGTTTATGCCGATTTATTCAGTTATAAAGCCGATAAGACCAACAGGGAGTTTATCATCAAAATGGATATGCAAAGCCATGGCAACAGCGGTACCAATTCCTTTGAACACCTGGGACCGCATTTCCGCACCGGTAAAGGGCAGTCGTATTCCGTACCCTTAAAATCGCTGGTCGATGCCTACTGGACCTTACAAGGCAACAAAATTGATGAATGTCCCTATCATAGCAAACAGGATTATGAGCTGGACCCGAAACTGAACCGTGATCCGCGTTATAAAGCCAGCATCATGGGCCAGGGCGATATCTTTGTTAACGAAGCCATCAATATCTACGATCAGAACAGCCCCATGTTCCATGAAAAAGAACGTGCCAGCCGCTCCGGTTATTGGTTCAGAAAATTTGTAGATGAAACGGATGCCTTCAAAAATGATGGCAACATGTACTTCCCTATATTACGCTATGCGGAAGTACTGCTGACCTACGCAGAAGCTACTATTATGCAAAACAAAATTGACAATCTCACCAAAAGCTGTATCAACCAGGTCAGGACCAGGGCCGGCCTGGATATGACAGAAGCGGATGTTACCCTGCCCAAATATGCCGCCTACAACCAGCAGCAATGGGTAGACCTTATCCGGAACGAACGGAGAACAGAACTGGCCGGCGAAGGCGTCAGATACGACGATATCCTGCGCTGGAAGATCGGTGAACAGGTGATGGGCAAACCAGCACTGGGGCATACCCGGCTGGTAAATGGCAGTCTTGTTTCCCTCAAAATAGAAGACCGCTCGTTTCAGGCACGGAATTATTTATGGCCTTTTCATTCTGGTAGTTTGAAGATAGAACCGGGACTGACGCAGAATCCGGGGTATTAGTGTTGTCTGCGCTAAAAATATATGGGGGTATGAAGCCTGGCTTCATACCCCCATATATTTTTAACAAACCGGATAAATTATCCCCCTATACCTGTTGAAGCTGTCTGGCGGGAAATTTGCTTTAAAATAAAACAATCCGGGACCAGCGGTGTAAAAGTTAATAAACAAGCTACCATCCCGGCGAACTGATGCAAAGAACCTTCAACATACACCGAAAGTGGCGGTTGCTACTCTACAGCAGCCTGGGATTACTGCTGACACTGTTTATCGCGAACATCATCATCAACGGGATCATTCAGCATAAAATCAGCGAAAAACTACAGCATCTTTCCCCTCATGTAAAAGTCAGCTTTTCATCTCTCCACAGTAACCTGTTCGCTTCATCACTTAAATTGAACAACCTCACCGTCAACTACACACCGAACAACAACCAACATCAACACACGCTGCGCTTTACACGGGTAACACTCGACGGCATCAATTTTATCATGATACTGTTCCGGCAAACACTTTCTGTCAAAAATTTTATACTCAGTGATGGAGAGGTTAATCTGGACAGTTTTTTATTGAATAAAAGAGATACCATACTAACAGATTTGGTAAGACAAGCGTCTTTCAAACGCATATCAGTCAGTCAATTCGAAGCGTTTCACCTTCGTATATCGGAAGACAATAAACCACTGCTGAAAGGAAACATTGCTTTGGATGACATCGATATCAATGATGTAACCCAGGCACTCACCACAGAGAATTTTCATTTCGGCGCCATCAAAAGCAAATTATCGGACATCCACTATACACTACCCAATGCCGGCTATACGCTGATGATAAAGCAGTTAATTCTGGACAGCCCCAAGGGCATCCTGCAAACAGACTCCCTGCAGCTGGCTCCGCCACACAACACCAACGACCAACCGCTATGTATTGACAACATGACTATTCATCATCCGGATATCCCTTTATTGTTTGATAAAAAGCTGGCAGCAGAAAAAATAATGCTGCAAAACGCTGTTGTTAAAATCCACCGCTCTTCCAAAATAACCTCTCTTATGGATGTTAAAAAAGTGTTTTCATCCATAAAAGCGGATTTGTTCAGTGTCAACCGGGCTGATATTGCTTACGAAGAAACAACCGGCAATCAATTAACACTACAGGGTAAGGTAGCCATACATCAATTAAAAATAACAGACAGTACTCCTATCAGATTCAATACGCTCACCTGCTCCCTGCATGACATTCAGGCGATTAATCCCAGCGCTTACCAGCGCATTCAAATCAAAAAACTGGATATCGATCATCAGGGAACATTACAGGCTACTTCTGTTCAAATCAGTCCGCTATACAACAAGTATGAAACAGGACAGAAAGCAGGGCATCAGATAGATGTGATGAATGCAGTCATTTCCGGTATCACAGTCACCAAACTCGATGTCAGCAAGTTATTTCAGCAAGCGGTAATAGCAGAACAAATATGGATAAAGGAAAGCAAATTTGAAATTTTTCGGGACAGGAGATTGCCGCGTACGCTACAATATAGACCACTGCCTGTGGTATCACTGAAGGAGATCCCGGTACATATCCGGGCGCATCATCTCAAAGTATCCGAATCGACAGTATCCTATGAAGAATACCCGAAAGACGGGCAACAAACAGGATTGCTGAAGATTGAAAAATTCCGGCTTTCCGTGTCTCCCTTTATCAATCACCCTACCCCATCCGATCCTGACCATATGAACCTGGAAATGGAAGGTTCTCTCATGGGATCAGGCACGATCCGGACATCCGTTTATTTACCTTTTAATCCCGGTAAAGATTATTATGTCAGTGGCGCGATTGACAATTTAGACGTTACCACTCTCAATTCAGCAGCTGAGAACCTTGGGCATTTTCATGTTGAATCCGGTATGCTGAATAATTTATCCTTTCAATTTAGTTTGAATGATGAAAAAGCCAGCGGCAAGGTTGTTGGGGAATATCACCAGCTGGTACTGGACAAGTTAAAAGGGCAGCAAAAAAAAGTAGCAAAGTTTCCTTCCTTCATGCTGAAACATGTGATTATCCCGAAGAACAAGGATAAATCACTGCCGGTTTCACGTCGTACCGGTACAATAGATTATAAGTTTGACCATACCCGTTATTTTTCTTTTTACCTATTGAAATCATTGTTATCCGGTATAGATAACAGTTTTACATTCGGGTTCCTGCTGCCGAAGTAATTTTTCTCCTTCATCAGGATACCTCCGGTGTCTTCTTCATAAAAAAAGACACAAAAAAAGAAGGTGCTATAAAGCGCACCTTCTTTTTTGTATTGATATATCATTGTTTATATCTCATACGTAACCACCAGTTTCGGACGCTTGCTAACATCTGCATGGCGGGGGCCTGCGAAGATCAGGCAGCGGTAATAGGCTTCTGTTTGCAGTTGCAGGCTAAAGCCATTATTCTGTCCGCTGTTGATAAGGTCCTGTACCAATGCTGTAACGTTAAGGGTTACACCGTAATTCCACTGTGAAGTAGAAGCAGGAACAGCCACCGCATTGGTAGTAGTGGTAGTCGGCTGGGTATTCCAGGTGACCGTGCTGGCGGACCATGGGCCGGTAACACGTTTCACCCAGGCAGGGTTAGTACCGGAAGAATTGTAGGGTGATCCCGGATAATAGGAGTTACCCTGGGGCGCTGCCACGCTGCTGGTTACACCATTTAGTGTAAGGGTGGCAGAGATAATGGTAGTACCCGTCGGAATAGAACTGAGACCATTAAATCTAAAGAACTGACGGCCGTGCCTGGTACGCCCTGGTAAGTCCATGATAATGCGATGAAGTCAATCGAACTACTAAAGTTGATATCTACCCAATCCGGTTTGTTGTAGACAGATACATCGTCCTGGGTACCGCCTCTTTCCAGGCTGCCACCAGGCCCGAAGGTGAAGGTAACCGTTTTTTGTCCGCCTTTAATCTGGCTGTTGATGGGCTGCTCATGCTGCTGCAGGTTGGCATCTGCAACCAGATCTTTACGGCAGCTGCTCATCAAAAATCCTGATGCTACAATAAGAGTAAGGAAAACGTTAGTGATTTTCATACATAAAAGGTTAAGTGAATAAATAAAAAAGGATAGACGCAGGGTTATCTAAATGCTTTATAAAAGCATTACTAATGGCATACTTGAGGGTATTATGTTTAAAGATTTGGGTTATCTATCTATTTTGGTTGATGCTGATACAGATTATTTTGAGTTATGGGAATGTGGTATTTTTTACCATCCGCACAAAGATAGGGATTTAGTTTTCATTAATTAAAAAAGAAGTGCTGTCACCAAAGAAAATCATTCATCAGGATAAAAAACATAGGATTCCTGTCATTTTTTTCAGCAGCGCAAATTTGCTGCAGCACCGAAATATATTTTTGAAGCAGTATTTCAGTGTTCGAGGACTGTAGCTGTCCGAAGAAGACCAAAAGCACATGAGCAAACTCAAAAAAAATGTTATAGACCTGAATTGTAGCAGCAACCACAGATCGTTAGTATAACCCGTATTTCTGTAGCCCAACAATAGTCCATCAGCAGACCTGTTCCCTATTTTTCATTTTAACCCATCAATAATTCCCCGTTATCTGTTATGAAAAGAATAAACGCTTTTCCCTATGTCGTTGTGTTTGTAACGGCCCTGTTAACCATTTCCTGTCAAAAGGAAAAGGGCGGCAAACAAGACATGACCACGCCAAGTCCGGACGGGACAATCACCTTAACTGATTACGAAATTGCCAGTATCGCTTATGCGCATCCCAAAGAACTAAGCACGCAGGACGCGTTGAGCATTCTCCGGCATTTTGAAGACTCCATCTCCCGGACACCGGGCACCAAAAGCACTTCAAAATCGACCTTTGAAGTCATCGGCAAATCGTATATCAATGAAAAGGGCAGTAGCAGCCAGGTAGCCACGAAAGGCAGCGCCGCCACTACCGTTCCCGTTTTTAATGTAGTCGTAAAAAAAGGCGCCCAACGTGGGCTGGCCGTTGTTTCCGGCGACGAACGGGTACCGTTCGTCATTGCCTACACACAGGAGGCAAAAGGTACAGCAGACCCTATGCTGCTGCTTTCCCAGTTATCACTGGTAGATAAAGTAAAAGAAGTGGAAAAGATAGTAGACTCCCTATATGCGCCTACTATCAGCAAACTGGAACAAAAATTCGGAAGAATTCCCGGTAACAATGTCTTTGATTTTGTGAAAAGACATATTGCCACTACAAACGAACGACCCGGTACCAAGAGCGAGGTGATCCCAGGTGGGTCCGTTAACCAATACCTACTGGGACCAGCACGAGCCTTATAATTTACTCATGCCTCCATCCAACTGTCCCAATGGCTCTCCCAACGCTCCTTATCCCGCAGGATGTTTTGTAATTGCAGCGGCCCAAGTACAGGCCTATTACCGCCCCAATCTACAGGTGAATATTAATGGTGCTGCTACACCCTTTCAGTGGGATGCCATGTTATCCACTCCCTATGGAGGTGATGAAGCTACCAATCAGAATACCCGTAATCACCTTACCTCCTTTATCAAAAATGTTTTTAACGGATGCGCCACCACCCCCAGCTGTGATGGCTCTTCCACCAACAGTACAAGCGGCATTGCCTATTTAAGGCAAACATTGAACGTCAACAACGGCATCGGTATCAATATGACGGACATAAAAAATTCGTTGGACCAGTTAAAACTGGTACTGGCCACCGGCTTCCGCGAGCCTAACAATGATGGCAATCCCAAAGTGGGCCATGCCTGGGTGGTGGACGGCTACGCAGTGACCAGTTTAAATCCCGGTGAAACCATTGTAGGCAACAATGTTTGGCAGCGATACAATATGTACCTGCACTGCAATATGGGCTGGGGATCATTTTGGTCTGGCAGTGGCTGGTACCTCGTAGGCAAAGACAATGTTGGTTCCTTAACTTTTGCGTCCAACAGTGCACAGAAGTATAAAATTAATCTCACCTTTTTCTCCAACATCAGCAAAAAGTAATTCCTATCATCTCTAAATAATCATTATGAAAAAGACGTTCTCTTATCTGTTTGTTTTACTCATTGGCCTCAGTTGTACCTTTGTTGCCTGTACGAAAGATGGTAAAAACAGCGCTCCTTCCGAAGAAAACAACACCAACCCGCCGCTTCAAACCATTGTCAGGACTGACTCCTCCAAAGTGTTCGGGAACCTCACTCCTACCATGGTAAACCTCAAAAACAACCGCGCAGATATCTTCTTTGCACAAACACCGATGGTTTTCACGCTGGACCTGCGAGAAAAGAACAGCCAGAAAAATCTCGAGCTGATCAAAGCGGCTGCCAAAGATGAAATACCGGTGATGATTTCTGTTTACAAAAACGGCATCCTGGAAAGTAAAATTGAGATCGCTGCCGTAGAAGCGGCCTCCAAACAAACTATCGACAAGTATATGCTTGACTATGCGCCCAAGAGACCTTTAACAACGAAAGAAGAGGATATTCCGCTGATGCCCAGTGAAGCGAAGATGAATCTGATCTTTAGCGCCTGTGCTTCTGATCCTGTACAAACATTTGCTTTTAAATCTGACGGCTGTTATGCCAGAGCACAACAGATTGCCAAAATCATTGCCATGAACGGATATGGCTGTGGAAAACTGTTTATCTATGCCACCTCCGCACCGCTAGCCGTGACTGTCAACAGCTTCTGCTGTCAGCAATGGAGCTATCATGTGGCCCCGCTGGTAAGATTTAAAAATGCCGCCGGTGTAGCCGAAGTACGGGTATTTGATGGTATCGATGGTCAGTCAGTTTATGAGCAGCACCTCGAAAAAGCCAGCTAGCAAATCAGCATCCGGTATTAAAAACTATCGCATAGCGCCCTTCAGCGTACGCACGAAATCCGCGACCGGCAATACTACTCCCCTGTATAATCTGACCTCCGTCAACAGCACTGGAGACACCACTACCGCTGTTATCTCCGCCTATGCCAGATGCCCGCAGATCGTTGCTTTTGTTAACGGTGGTAAACCGTTAAGTGATCCCGGAACACCGGAGGATGTGAAGATGCTTTTACATTCCTCCTTGCTGGCTTATGAAGATTTTTACGAACAGGCCAACAAAACGACAGACTCCCTCAAAGCCAGCGCGATAGCCAAAATAGCGACTTCCTTGTCAATCCATCAAGCGGAGGTGAAACTTTCCGAGGTGCAAAAACATATTGTGATAGACAAGAGGCCCACCACCAAATACACCATGGAAAAAAATCCACTCAGTACCCGCCCCAACCATGAGGTGATTGCCACCTACATGCCGATTATGGCAACCGCCTGGAGCCTGGAAATACCCTATAACCGGTTAATGCCACAGAGTTGTCCGGACAATTGGCTGTGGGATAACCGTTACGCCATCAGCGCCGGAGCGATCGCCATTGCCCAGGTGCTGGCCTTTTATCAGCCTCCTATGGTCATAAACGGTGTTAACATGGACTGGAATTACCTAACGGTGAACAAGGAAATATGGGAGGATACTGATTATTTCGGCAGCCACGTTCAGGATCCGATTGAGCGTCGGAACATGGTGGCGGAACTGATGCGCGGTGTAACCCAACAAGCCGGCATCACCTATACCTGTACCGGAAGCACTACCAACATCACCACCATCCGGAACTTCCTGAGCAGCAAAAGCATCACAATGGGGACAGAAACATCCTATAATTTTGCCTCCATCAGAAGTTCCGTATCTGACTTCAAAATCATCATGATGTATGGACAAACGGCTCAATCCCAGGGCCACTGGTGGCTGATCGATGGGGCGATGGTCACCCGTATTGCCGGTACCCTCGCACCGGATTTTAACTTCATCCATACCAATATGGGACATGGAGAAACCTACAATGGTTACTACCTGATGGGAGACAACCGGTTTGAAACCGGATTCGCTACTTTCTCACAGGCTTTTAAACTCTATCCCAACATCGTTAGAGTATATCCTTAATCGTTATACGATATAAAACAGAAAGCCCTGGACTTTTGGTCCCGCGCTTTCTTATCTTGTGCGAAACACATCTTTACATTGTTACTTTAAATACCAGCCGGGAGACAGTCCGCGTGAGGGTAAACTGATGGTCCTCAATAACCGGATCTGCCACATTGATATAAAGAGGATTACAGGGGTTATTTGTTTTTTCTTCCTTATTTATGTAAGACAAGGTAGTACTGCCCACATTGGGAATAGTGACTTTGTATTTGAACGCGCCCTTTTTGGTATCCGCAATATGAAACATCAGCGCACCATTCAATGGTGAAGCTGCTTCTTTCACGATCATACCTTTTTCCAACGGGAGATCTGCCGGTTCAGTAGTAATGGAGATCGTCGTCGCATCAATATTTTTCGCCGAAAGAATATTCTCTCCGGTTTGCCCATCCATCAGGATCAGGGCCGCCTGGGTAGGCATTCCTTCACTGACAACCCCATCGCAGGGGTCTGATTGTTTCGATTTATGACATCCGGGGCCCAAACTGATAGCAGCCAGCAATATCAAGGACAAATAAAATCGCTTGGTACAGAAACAGGTTAATCGTCTCATTTTCGTAAGGAATTTGCGTTTTAATAGGGAAAGTTTTTCGGCTATCGCTGCCATGCTTTATTAAACTTCTCTACCTCGGGTTTTGAGGGGGCTTACCACAGTAACTGCCTGTTGGGTTCCATTTAATATAGAAAACTTTGCTGGTTCGAATTTAATCATTTTAATAATACAATGGAGGGTTTCCCCGGAATTTCAGGCCTACAAAGCCAGGAGGTCGTCCTTCGGGTTGCAAGACACCCGCTTGTAACTGTCCCCCTCTCTTTACCGGGGGATGTGCTTTTTTTGCAGTGACTACCTTTGTTGTTACAGAAGCCCTATGGACTTTCGGTAATGCCTCCCGGTGTTCGAATTTGTAGTAATAAAACAGATTCAAAAAAAAGACCAAGTTTAAAACCACTAATATAAAGACCAACACATAAACCAATACACGCCTTACAAAGACGTATTCTCCATTATCTGGCTGAATATGTATAATTGGATAATTGGATATCGTATTTTCTTCCGTTTCCCGCCTTATATTTTGGAGCACTCTTTCCTTTATTCTTTCCGGAGGGAGAACAGCTTCATCATACATAATGCTATCCATACGCTGTTCGCAGCGCAGTATCTCGATTTCCAACTCGGGATATTCTACGCACATGCGTTCCAGTTCAGCCGATTCCTCGTCCGAAGTAAGCCCCAGCAAATAGCTTTCTATAATACCGGATGATATGTATCGTTCAATATCCATATTCGCGCTTCGCAATATCTCTCAATGCCTCTCTGGCTTTAGTAATTCTTGTCTTAACAGTACCTAGCGGTAAGCCGAGCTGTTGAGCTATTTCCTCCTGCTTCCAGTCTCTATAGTAGACCATTTCCATTAATATACGATGTTCAGGCTTCAAATGATTAAACAGCCTGTTGATTCCGGTATATTCCTTATCAAATGTCAGCACCAGATTGGTGTGTGCATCCTCCAAAGCTGCGTTTTTCAAAAGGGAGCGATACAATTTATTTCTACGCACATTCCCTACTTCACTGCGTGCGATATTGCATATCCAGGTATATACTGACGCTTTATCAGCATCATACTTATCCATATTCTTCCATACATTCTCGAACGTTTCCTGCAAAACGTCTTCAACAAGTTCTCCATTTCCGAGCATACGCAATATGGCCTTAAAGATCCGACCGTGATGTTCATCATAAAGACGTTTAAACTCACTCCTTTTCTCTTCTTCCGATAAAAATGCAAATATCCTGTTGTTATATGTATTTTCTGGTTTCAAATAGCTAAGTTAGTAAGGAATCATAATTTTTACATCTGCATCACCAAACGAGGCACTCACCGCCTTTTTTCCTCAACGAACAACAGCTTACCATCTTCCATCTGATAATATTTACCAACTTTTTCTTCCCCATATACATGAAGGACTTCCATTGGAAACACATTCCTTCCTCTTAACGGAGGCAGTTTTTCATTATGTTCACCTCTTTTCGAAACCACGTCTTCAGGATCGATCAGATAACATCCCCTCCCTGAAGACACAGACTCCTGCTTAGTTTCAGTAGTATCTCTCAACTGTATTACCACACTTATCACAAGTCCCCATCTGACCAATGTCATCATAGATTTATTCATATGTGTCAAATTTTTAATAACCAGGTGGATTACCTGATTTTTTTTGATGTGTTGTCTATTTAGATACGCCACTAACTATCCAGAAAGTTTGGATGAATGTATTTTTTTTTAGAAACAGTGAAAAAATCGAGAAGATCGGCGAGTGCGCGGCTAAACTTATTAGGTATGGAGGTTGAAAAATGAGTGATTTTTCTCCAAGTATTTGAAAAAAAATCACTCAATCTGAAGTAAAAACCTAGACAACTTTAACGAATTCTATCAAAAAAACATCCAGACATCAATTTTTCTTCCCGCACCCAGACTAGATTACAGCCATTTTTAGAATTGGTTAACATTTGGAGATTGCGAATTAAGTAACTATGCGCTTTAATTTATTCAAACTCATATCTACCCTTCAACATGCAAAAATAAAATCCAAAACAATCAATTTATAAATATCCCGATCATGTTGACAATCGGGAAATCATGTAAATGGCAGGCCTATACGATTATTACCGTAGCGCATTAAACCCATTTTACAAGAAAAAGAAGCACAAAAAATTTCACCGACTCACCTTCGGAACAGGAATATTATGCCCATAACTACCGTCTATTCAACCATATACAAACAAAATACAAACCATGAAAAAAACAATCATCATTGATCTCTTCAAAAATATTATCATTCACAATAAACTCAGGTCCATACGTTCCGTATTCCAATTCAACAACAAACAAACGCATACGCTAAACTACACCCCCCCCTATCAACGTAACTATGTGTGGACAGATGTAAAAGCAACCTACCTGGTCGAAACGATTCTGCTGCACGGGGAGATACCTCCCATTGTTCTTTATATTAAAGGAAATGACTGGGAAGTGATAGACGGCAGGCAGCGCGTGGAATCGATATATAGATTCATTAGAGACGAATTTCAATTGAAAAACAATGGATTAGATAAATTATGGCATCTCGCCGGAAAAAAATTCTCACAGCTCGACGACAAGCTGAAAGATCGTATCCTCGACACTTCACTTCGCCTGATTCAAATAACAGCCACTAATGATTCACTGATTAATTCCCAGGAAGAAGAAATAGTGAAACGGGAAATCTTCAAACGATATAATCTCGGCATCTCTCCCTTAAAGAAGGAGGAAGTGTTTAAAGCGCAATACATACAGGACAAAATCAATATATATTTCAAGGAACAGTTTGAAAAAAAGCCGTCACTTTACAAGCAGGTAACAGACATCTTTCAGCATAGGAGCAAAAATCACGAAATCATGATGCAACATATCAGGCACATGCTGGTGCTGCATAATGTTCCTATCAACCAATTCCTACGCTACAGGGAAGATCTTATTAATATATACTATGACTATCTTTCCTATAATATGACCAACAAAGGGTCCGCAGAAAGCCCGGCTGCTATCTTTGATGATTTCAAAAAAAAATGCGATTTCATTTGGGAAATCAAAGAAAAATTACACGCAAAGGGCTGCAAATCGAATGGTGTGATCTTTGAGTGTCTATATTGGGCATTGTCCATATGTCAAAACGAACAGGTCTCACCCACAGAGATCAACAATCCAACTTTTAAGGAAAGGCTAACCAACCACATCGAAAAACAGATACAAACGTATCACGTAGAACGAAACAACAATACACAACATATCATAAAACGCTACAACAGTATTTCAACTTTCTTCACCTCTCAGCTAGACATCGCCTTTATCCGCTATTTAAAAAGTGATGATTCCTTCCTGGAATCCCATAAAGAAAAGATGCAGGAGTATATGGAAACCCGTTTCGCGCCAGGGAAAGAGGAGGAACATTTTTCCAAAATGGACCCTACATCAACATCTGTCGGTGACATTCTGGACAAAATAAAGCGGGGGAAATTCAAAATCAAACCGTCCTATCAACGTAGCGAAGTAATGAGTATTGCAAAAGCATCTTCGCTGATAGAAAGTATTCTCCTGGGCATCAAGATCCATCCGCTGTATATCTACCTAAGAAAAGATGGCGTAGCAGAAGTTATAGATGGTCAACAGCGCCTTTTAACGATCATCGGGTTCCTCGGCGAACACTACATAGATGAAAACGGAAAGGTTGTGCTTTCCAAAAAAAACAATTTCAGTCTTAACCTGCGGGAAGGCATATTAACACACCTTCATGGTAAAAAATTCAGCCAGCTATCCGAAGAGGAACAATCGCGCATCAGGCACTTCGACCTGGAAATAATAGAAATCAAAGAGGAGAACAACAAACATTTCCTTCCGGAAGAATTATTCAAGCGGATCAACCATAAACCGATGCCTATAGATAAAGACACCTTTGAATTTTGGAATGCCTATATCGATAGTGACATTATTGATGCGGTAAAGGATCTCTGTAACAAAAATAAGTGGCTCTACCTAAGAAAAGAGGATAAGCGGATGCTCAATGAGGAACTTATGACCCGCCTTGGCTATCTACACTACATCACTGCCGGAGCCCCCAGTATAAAAAACATAACTGAAATACTATCCATAAACAAACGGGCGGCAGTCACTGTCATTAAATTCCGACGTAAAGCCAACATAACCCGAACATTGGAAAACAGGGCATTTAAAGCAGAGTTCCTGTTGGCACTCATTGACTTTGAAGCTGAATTCCTGGAAAAAACGAGACTGTTATTGGCAAAATCAAATAGCAAACCAGGAGATCAAGTAAGCCACAGGAGGCTGGATGAAATCTTCAATAATGGCAACGCAAGAGTAGCCCTGAACTTCTATCTGCTCTGGGCTATTTTAAAAGGTATTCCTCTCAACCATATCAGAGAATCCAAAACAGCGGTACTGTATCGAATTTCCAAAATCTTTTCTGCACTGAAAAGCTATGAATCGAGAGAAAGAATAGAAAAAGCCATCAAAGACACATGGCTCTCGGTACAAGAGCATTCAAGTGCTCCTCAGGATTTGCAACACTTATCCGCTTAATTAAAACAGCTACGATTTAATCTGACAGTGAGGGTCTGAAAGTGATGACCTCAACCGGCAGATTAGATCGTAGCTATGCCCAACCATAAAAACCTAGTGCCTACCCGGCTCAGTCGAAGCGGCTATCTGTACTATATACCTATAAATTACCGCTCGACTAATCTATTGTTAACCAATCGTTAATACAACATCCTTAAGAAAATCTATAGAAAGTCTATTTTTTTTTCTTATTGATTTGCAAAATGTCATTTTGAAAAAAAATGTGCATCGATTTTTTTCAAGTCTTTTAATTTTTACTAACTATAGAGAAAATGCCCGATATCAACCCGCCATTACCAACATCTGAAGACAAATTACATCCGTACTTTTTGCTATTCCAAAAACGTTCCCCAAGAGGCTTAGCCTACCTGATGGAAGCGCTAAGTAAGTCCTTGTATCGTTTTGCACAGAAAAGAATACAAAACGAGTTTGAAACCGATACAATTATTCAGGATGCATTTCTATGGATATGGGAGCATCACGAAGAAATACAAAACCTACAGCAATTTAAGCGCTTCCTCTATAATCAGGTTCGATGGAGGTGTTCGAAATATCTTAAATCCCAAACAATCACTACTTCCCTGGACCTTTATGAAGACAAGGGAATTCCCCTTGCCATTAGTGATCTTGAAAAAGAATTGGAGGAACGTGAAAAAACGAGGATCGACGAGGAGAACCGACAGCTGATCGAAAAAGCAATTTCCTATCTCCACCCCACTAAAAAAATAGTTCTGGAACTGCTGAATAGAGGTTTCAGCCATAAACAGATTGGTAAACGCTTGGGCAGGACCTATCAAGCTGTAAAAAGAGAAGAAAACGAAATCATTAAAGAAATGACAGTGATCACCAAGAGGCTAAAAACAATTGCAATCGCTTATCATCAAAATCCAATAATTCCCATTCCAAACTATGAAGCATATCTCACCCCAATACAAGCGAAAATATACAAACTTCATGACGAGAAAAAATATAGTCTGGCCCAAATATCCATTGAACTAAAAATGACACAGTTTATGGCACTTAAAAAATATCAGGAAGCGAAATGGAGGCTGGAAAGGTTGAACAACCCTAAAAAACGAAAGTACCACTCCTGAGAATACAACTATCATTGAGACATATCTTGTGTCATTCAACAACCCAAAATCATGGAAAATCAACTGCAATCAATTTCAAAAATTTTCACCGAAAAATTGTATCGAATCCCTGACTACCAACGAGGATATGCATGGGGCGAAAAGCAACTTAAGGATTACTGGAACGATATCATTCAACTCGAACCGGGTAAAAACCACTATGTTGGTGTATTGACACTTGAAGTTGTCCCCAAGGAGACAATTGCTAATTGGGAGGAGGACGAATGGATTATTAAAGCAAAAAGTTTTGAACCATTTTATGTGGTAGATGGGCAACAACGTCTAACTACAACAATTATTTTAATTCAGGCCATCACTGAAAGTATTGGTGAACAAGATATTCTCAACTATACATCAATAAACGAAATACGAAAGCGATATATTTTTGACTCTAGAGATAATGGTAATTCTAGATCCTACATTTTTGGATACGAGAAAGATAATCCATCATATGAATTTTTGAAAACAGAAATTTTCAAAGAATACTCTTCAAGCAATTACAGAAAGGAAATTACAATTTATACAAATAACTTACAATATGCTAAAAACTATTTCAGAGAAAAGTTATCCAAACTGACCCTAACAGAAAAAGAAACAATTTTTCGCAAGGTCACACAAAACCTACTGTTTAATATTTACTCAATTAGCTCAGATATCGATGTGTTTATCGCTTTCGAAACTATGAACAATAGAGGAAAGCCTCTCTCCGATTTAGAACTATTGAAAAACAGACTAATATACCTTTCAACTAAGTTTGAAATTGAGGAGGATGAAAAAAGAGAATTAAGAAAGACAATCAATGATGCATGGAAAGGTATATATCATTATCTGGGCAAAAATCCGGATAAACCATTAAGCGATGATATTTTCCTGGATTTACATACTATATTATATTTTGGAGATGAAGAATATTTACGACATCATAGAATACGATATATGCATGGCATGACGAAAAGATCTACTATTGAGAATTACCTTCTGGATGAAGTTTTTACGCTGCGAAATATCAATGGAAAAAAGAAACGTTCAGCCCCAATTATGACTGTTCGTGAAACAAGAAAGTATGTTGAAACGCTTCAAGAGTGTGTAATAATCTGGTATAATATAAATAACCCAAGTCAATTTCTGGATGCAGCGGAAGAAGAAAGACTATTAATTAACAAATTAGTTCGACTAAAATATAACAGCGCTTTAGTCCTTATTTCAGCACTGTATCTAAAAAAACAAAAAAAAGATGCAAAAATTAAGTTTTTATCCTTGCTTGAAAGGTTTATTTTCATCGACCGTCTTTTGGTCCAACCACACTATAGAAACTACATCAACTTTGGATCTTTGGCATTCGATGTTTTTCATGGCAAGAAACAACTTATTGAAATCATTAAATATCTGGAGGATTGTATTCAAACAATTATTTCGCACCCAGATTTTGTCGATAGGATAATTGATATCATGAAAAAGAATGGGTTCTATGAGTGGGATGGAATAAGATACTTTCTATATGAATACGAAAGCTCTCTAAAAGAACAATCAAAAACCAGGCGAAACAAAATAAATTGGGACGACTTTGACTCGGAAGCTGAAGAATTCGTCACGGTCGAACATATCTATCCACAAACAGCAAAATTGCCATGCTGGGTTGAAAGTTTCAGCAATTTTAACTCCAAGGAACGAAAAAGCTTACGAAATTCATTAGGGAATTTATTACCTCTATCAAAAGCCAAAAACTCCTCGTTACAAAATCGTTGCTTCAAGGATAAAATCCAAAAGGGAAAAGGACAAATAGGGTATAGATACGGATCTTATAGTGAAAATGAAATTTCTCATTATTCGAATTGGACCTCACAGGAAATATTTGACAGAGGCATGAGATTATTAACCTTTATGGAAGAAAGATGGAGAATTGATCTGCAAAGCGATGAAAAAAGGGCGGAGATATTAGGGCTAAAGTTTATATACATGGGATTTTGAATTAGGAAAACACCAAGTCACTTCTTAAAAGAGGGAATAGTCATAATATGAAGAAGTTGTGATTTAATCTGACAGTTGGGTTAATTTTAAGTAACCACACTTATTCATTAACCCTTTAAACTGCCAGAAATGAATACAGCAGTAAAGTTAATCAAAAACAAGGTAGGCCTGTTAAAATTGGCCGAAGAATTAGGTAACGTATCCCATGCATGCAAGCTATTTGGCTACAGTAGGGATAGTTTTTATCGATTTAAAGAATTATATGAAGATGGTGGAGAGTCGGCTCTCCAGGAGATTAGCAGAAGGAAGCCCATACTAAAGAATCGGGTTGAGACCTAAATAGAAGAAGCCGCAGTAGAAATGGCTATAGAACACCCCGCCTTTGGTCAGCTAAGAGCAAGTAATGAACTGAAAAAGAAGGGCATTTTCATATCGCCTGCAGGTGTACGTGGGGTTTGGTTAAGACATGGTCTGGAAACGCTTAAAAAGCGGCTTAAGGCATTGGAGGAGAAATCTATGGCCGAAGGCCTGATCCTCACTGAGGCGCAGGTAATAGCACTGGAAAGGGCAAAAGAAGAGAAAGTTGCCCACGGAGAGATTGAGACTCACCACCCAGGTTATCTTGGAGCTCAGGACACGTATTACGTAGGTACTATCAAAGGGGTTGGAAAAATCTACCAACAGACCTTTATAGACACCTATAGCAAGGTAGCATTTGCGAAGGTGTATGATCGAAAGCATGCCATTGTTGCAGCTGATATGCTAAACGACAGGGTGATACCTTTCTACGACGAATATGGTGTTCGCCTGCTGCGAATTTTAACTGATCGTGGTACTGAATATTGTGGCGCCAGGGATCATCATGAATTTGAGCTTTATTTGGCGCTGGAAGACATAGATCATACCAGGACCAAGGCGAAAAGCCCTCAGACCAACGGGATCTGCGAAAGATTTAACCGTACTGTTCAGGAGGAGTTTTATTCGATAGCATTCCGGAAAAAGATCTATGCGTCTCTGGAGCAGATCCAAGCCGATCTGGACGAGTGGATAGATCACTACAACCGCAATCGGACACATACTGGTAAATACTGCTTCGGACGGACACCATTGCAAACTTTTGAAGAAACAGTACCTTTAGCAAAAGAAAAGCAGCTAGACAATCTTCCGCCAGCTGCCTAAAATATCTCCCGACTGTCGGAGCAAATCGGAACTATTACAAATTATGCTTGGCTAGATTTTACAATGGTACAGTTTACTAAAGCAAACTGGAATACGGAAGATCTTATCCTGGTTCCAACAATCGATTCTTTTACGAATAGTATCACTATTGGTGAACCTAGATATGAAAATTTCGCAACCGATGAGCAGGAGCGCGATTGGAAAACACTAGGCACTTGGCACGTTCCTCCAATAATCATAAATACGGATTCTGTTAAGTCTTATGCACCTGCTTATGCTGAATTATAACCACCATATCAACTGGTTGAAGGACACTCCCGAATACGTAAAGATTGCTTTACTAAAGGGAATAGTACCTAATTGTCAACACCAGGTTTATGTAATGCATCTTTGACAAACCACATCTTTTAAATAAGAGTATTTTTTAATCGGAGAACAATTGTCGAACAACAAATCATGTATCTCATTAAAAGCTGATTAACCTGTATAAAGTACAGTAAAGAAATCGGGGGTATACAAAAGGAACTCAACTAAACGCTCAACTAAAAAAACAAAACCCCGCGCAAAGCGCGAGGTTTATAAGTTGTCTGTGATCCCGCTGGGACTCGAACCCAGGGCCCATACATTAAAAGTGTATTGCTCTACCAACTGAGCTACGGAATCTTTACACCCCGTTTGTTTAACGGAGTGCAAAGATAGGAATAATTCATTTTCTTCCAAATTCTTTTGTAAAAAAATTTTTCTATTTCCCTGTAAACACCACCTTGTAGCGGATGAGCGGGTCATCTTTTTCCTGCTGATCAAATATATGCAGCAGGTAATATTTGCCTGCTACCCAGTCGTTGACAGCATTATCATAGAACGGACTACCCGGGTTCCCGCTTTGTCCGCCGGGATAAATACCATAGGCTTCTGTTTTATCGGATAGCTGTACTACCATGCGCCAGGAAGGACCATGTGTTTGTTTGGTAGCATTCACAATATGTTGCCCACCGCCGGTATTAAGATGCATGGCGCTGAAAGCAGGGATAGCGCGGGAAAGGTGACGGATATCGGTGCCACGGGCTTTGCCCAGCTCCAGTTTACCGGCTTTATTCAGCTCTGCTACTTCCGTAACAGTAGTAGCAAAGGCTCCTTGTACCAGGCCTGATAATGTCTCTTTCTGTGGTGTGTTGATATTGTCTACAAAATGAACGGCGCTGTCCCGTAAGAGCATCAGTAAAGCGGTAGTAGCCTGTGGCATCGCCAGAAGGGTGGAATCTTTCGGCTCCAGTTCATCACGGAAAATAGTATCGGAGAGATGTCCCCATAAGCTGTTGAAGATAGTAGCAGCCTTGCTGTCGGGTGAGGCGACACAGTCCCATTGTGAAAGCAGCCGCCAGTATGAACGTTGTGCTTCGCTGAGGGCAGTGGTATCCATATGCCGGCGTATCAGTGGCAGCGCGGCGGCGGCGAACAGGTTTTTATTGTCATTCTGCAGCGTCATCATATCCTGTGGGGTAATCTGATTCATCTCGCCAAGGCGGTTGTTGATACGTTCACCGCGGAACAGATCGTACTCGCCGTACAGAGCATACGGATAGGTATTGTCTGTAGGACGCTGATTGGCAGAGCTCACAAAACCGCGCTCCGGATTTTTGATATGCGGCAGTTCACCATGCGGGATATATCCTTGCCAGGCGTAGGTGCTGTCGGTTCCTGGCATAATCCATTTGCCCTGATCTTTCCAACGCAACGGGTACTGTCCATTATGCCAGATAGCGATTTCACCGGCTTTATCGGCAAATACAAAGTTCTGGGCCGGACAGGTGAACGTACGCAGCGCCTCCAGGTAATCGTCGTAGTTACGGGCTTTATTGAGCCGTTGGAAGGTACGCAGTTCGTTGGAAGAGTCCAGCGCTTTCCAGCGCATGGCGAGGAACGACTGTCCCGTTGTTTTTTCCGGGAAAGTATTATCGTAGGCTACCGGCCCGAATACGGTATAGGCCACAGTATCATACACAGTGGCCTGCCCTCTCACTTTGATAGCTTCTACCCGCAAATCGGCGGAACGGTAGTTGCCGTTGAACAGGTATTCTTTTTTACCGTTGCGGAACTGCATACGGTAATAGTCTTTTACATCTTCTTCTCCGTTGGTTACCCCCCAGGCGATATGGTCATTGAAACCGATGATTACGCCGGGTGCGCCCGGCAATGAGGCGCCGTAGACATTCATTTCCGGGGTATGTATCTGCACTTCGTACCAGAGGGAAGGCAGACTGAGGCCCAGGTGAGGGTCGCTGCAGAGGATAGGCGCGCCGGAACGTGTTTTGCTGCCGGCTACGGCCCAGTTATTACTGCCGTTGGCCGGATCGGGCTTATCTGCTTTGAATTTCATATAAGCAGCGTCAACGGCCAGCACGCTGTCAGGTGGCGCGGTTGCTTTGGCAGAAGCGGCCGCAAACGCAGTACCCTTCGGAATTATGGGATATAAGGTATCCTGGAAATCAGGATACAACAGGTTAAAATCAGTCATAGAGAACAACCGGCGGGCATTGGTAAACTCCAGGTCGTTACAGAAACCGGCCAGGTCAGCCGACATATACTTGAGCAGCAAAGCCGATTTGACGACATCCCATTTCTCGGGTTTATAGTCGAGGATCTTATATTCTACCGGCAGCGATGCGGGTGTCAACTGCGCGATAAAGGCATTTACCCCATCGGAATAGGAATGGATAGCGGTTCTGGTGGCCGGATCGGTTTCCATCCTGGCGACGGACCTTTCTGCCCCAAACATCATCCCATCGCGGCGTTTGGACCTGTCATAGTTTATCAGCCCGGGTCCCAGGATCTCCGAAAGACGGCCGGCAGCAGCGAAAGTCTGCAATTCCATCTGCCAGAGGCGGTCACGGGCGGTCACATATCCTTGTACATAATAGGCATCGGCATCGTTGTCGGCAAAAATATGCGGCACTGCACGATCATCATACCAAACCTCCACTTTACCGGTCAGCCCCGGTAATACCATGGTCTCATGCGGCCGCTCTCCTATTACTTCGGCATTCTGCCAAAAACCGGTCTGCGGACTTAACAACTTGCCCATCGGGGGTAACTGGCCTATCTTGGTGCTGAGTGCGTATGTAAGCGACAAGGTAACGGCGGCGGTAATAACAGCTGGGATGATTCTCATAAATAGTAGCTCAGATGTATATATGTAAAATACATCATTTTTTGCATCAAACGAGCTAATGCAATAATACTTTTATCAGCAGGTCGGTTTCTTCCATTGTATTGAAGCTGTGCAGCACGATTCGCAGCCTTTCCTCTCCCTGTGGTACCGTCGGATGCAGGATAGCCCTCACATCCAGCCCGGCGGCCTGCAGCATCGCGGCGATGGTGCGGGTATTTTCATTGCCACGGGTCAGCACGCCCTGAATAGGCGTTTCGCCGGGTAATAACGTCAACGACTGCACGCCCTCACGGAAACGGTGTACCAGCGCGGTTAACTGCGCCCTGGCTTCGTCCATATAGGGAAAAAGACTGTAACTCGCCTGGATAGCGGCGATAGCTGCGGAAGGTAAGGCAGTGGTATAAATCAGCGATCTTGAAAAATTGATCAGGTAATCCCGTAACGTAGCAGATCCCAGCACCACGGCGCCGTGGCACCCCACGGCTTTGCCGAAAGTATGCACCCGCGCGAAACAAGCGTCTTCCAATCCCAAAGCCTGCACCAGTCCGGCTCCCTGTGGACCGATTACACCGGTGGCATGGGCTTCATCTACAATCAGATGAGCCCCATACTCATTACACAACGCCACAATAGCCTGCAACGGCGCCATATCGCCATCCATGGAATAAACCGACTCCACCGCTACAAAACAATTGCCACTGGCATTATTGATTTTTTTACGAAGATCTTCCAGGTCATTATGGCGGAAAGAAAAGGCCTGCGCATGGGATAAACGCATCCCATCACGGATAGAGGCATGTACCAGCTGATCATACACCACGGTATCCCCTTTCTGCGGTACACAGGAAAACAACCCCAGGTTGGCATCGTAGCCGGAATTATAGATCAGCGCGGCATCAGCGCGGTGAAAGGTCGCCAGATCTGCTTCTACATCGTTGATCCATTGGTAATTGCCGGCCAGCAACCGGGAACCGGTGCTGCCCTGCATCACCGGACGCTCCTGCTGCAAAGCATGTACTTTTTCCTGTAAGGCCGCACTACGCGCCAGTCCCAGGTAATCATTGGAACAGAAATCAACCAGCTGCCCCGGCAGCCGCAGCTCCCGGAAGGAATGCTGTTCACGCCGCTGTAATAACGGTTGCAGTAAAAAGGACTCTGGACTTCTATGCATAAACGAATGGGCTTTAGCAAATTAACAGATTCAATACTATCTTCGCACAACAAAAATAATCAATACCAGAAAGCGAAAACATGAGCAAAGTATCCATACTCGGATTAAAATTACCTACCGACCCCCGTTGGGTGAATCTCGCAGCGATCTCGCTGCAGGATATCCTCACGGATCATGCCTACTGTGAACAGAAAGCTGCCTCCTCCGCCATCTCACTGATCCAAAAAAACCCGGAAAGAGAACGACTGGTACAGGAACTGGCGCCTATCGTAACGGAGGAATGGGGGCATTTCCGGCAGGTACTGGCCGAGATGAAAAAAAGAGGATTGCCATTGGGCAAACAACGGAAAGACGATTATGTGAACGCCCTCATGGACCATCGCGTTAAAGGCGGTCATGCCGACGATGCCTTCCTCGATGCCCTGCTCATCTTTGCCCTCATCGAAGCACGCAGCTGCGAACGTTTCCGCCTGCTCAGCGAAGGACTGGAAGATGAATACCTGCGCGAATTCTACCGCCGCTTTATGATATCCGAAGCTGGCCACTACCGGCTGTTCATCGACCTGGCCAATGAATATTTCCCGGAAGAAAAAGTGCGTAAAAGATGGGAAGAATGGCTGAAAATGGAAGCCGAAATCTTGAAGAATATTGAAGTGCGCGGCGATCGCATGCACTAATGATATTTTTTCATTTTGATATTTAGCTATTTTATCAGCTTCTTTCATCTCCCAAAGCCCAATAAAATAGCTAAATATCAAAATGAAAAAATCAAAAGTTAAACCCAAGATTCACATAAAACTTCAGCTTACCCGACTGATCACTATACATCATCGTCGCTTCAATAGGCCCTAACCTGCTACTATAGCCTGCTCCCAGCCCATACCCTGTCAATCCCCGGTAAGCATTCTGCGCCTCCAGTAAACTGGTATTATACAAAGCAGCGCCTACTCTTGGTATCGCATAAATATTACGGATCACTTCCCATTGCCATGCAGCCTGCACCGCGGCCACTTTAGGCGAAATCACCTCACCTTCAAACACTCCCACAAAAGGCAACTGGTTGCGGACCACCTCATTCATACCTCCTACTATATAACTACTCACCACCGATTCATGATAGTTAAAATTCCATCCCAGGTTACCGTCAAACTCCAATGCTGACTTAGTTCCCAGCGGAACATAATATTTGAGGTTCGCTACCAGCCGCTGGTAATTATTGAACCGTATACCGGCACTGTCAAGGTCCAGGGGAACGCCGCTGTTGTTGACGTTAATACCGGAATGCTGATTGTAGATAAATCCGCCTTCGATGTTTAACAACACGCCACTGGTAGGGTACATCTTGCGGTTAAGGGAATTCACACCCAGGAAAGCATAGGAATTCAGTTGATTGGTGCTGCCCCTCACCTCTACAAACGGCGAAAACTGCGGCTTGTATTTAATGTATTCCCAGCGGGTACCTCCGCCGAAAGCCACGTTACCATTGGGCGTATACTGTAGGTTGATATCTACGTTCGCGTATTTGTTGCGGTAGGGCTGCATCTTAGTCAGGTCTTCATCGTAGAAAGTGAGACCGGTATTCTCATAGTACGCGCCAAGTCCGAAACCGAAGTTACGGCTGCGTCCCAGGTACTTGAAATATTGCGCTTCCAACCGTGGATTTTCACTGATGGCCACACTCACGAAAGAACGGGAGTTAGGCACGATAAAATTACGCTGCGTAAGATTAAGGATGGCGCTGGCGCCGGTCAGCGTATTATAGTTAAGCGCGAACTTTACATATGTCAGCGGGTTTTCTTCCGCGGCAATATCCATCCGGTATTGACCATAACCTTCGGGATGCAGGTTATAGGTGATCAGCTTATAGAAGCGGGTACCATATACCCGCTGGATACCTTCGCGCAGCTGTGTGTTGGAATAACACCCCCCGGGTTTCAGGTGCAGCCTCTGCAGGAAAAATTTCTCATCGGAATGTATCAGTCCCGATACATGGATGCTGCTCAGCTCTACGTCGGCAGCGAAAGGAAGCCGGTTCACCACTTCCAGGCGGGCATTCAGGGAATCGGCCAGGTGTTTGAACACAGGGTACATCTCCCTCCCTTTCCGTTTACCGATCTCGATGATGGAATCCACACTGCCAAAAGCAGCAGCAGAGTAATTCTCCAACTCATCATTAACCGGAATATAGATATCACAGAGCTTACGCGCCTTTTCAAAATCGGCGGCATCTTTATAAAAGCCCAGCTGGTACAGGATATCAAAAGGCGTAATCAGCTGGTCGGCTTTGCGCAGCCCGCCGCTTACATTGGAGCCGATGACAATATCAGCGCCCATATCCTTGGCGGTGATAACGGGGAAATTGCGCACCACGCCACCATCTACCAGTTTACGGTTGCCTATTTTTACTGCTGTGAAGATAGAAGGGATGGCCATACTGGCACGCATACTCGTAACAATTTCCCCCGAATCCAGCGTCACGATCTGACCGGTGGCCACATCAGTGGCAATACATTTAAAGGGAATATCAAACTGGGAAAAAGTCTTTTTATCCTTTACCGGCCAGCTGAGTTTGGCCAGTTCCAGCCATAGGGCCTCCCCGGAAATAACACCGGAAGCCAGTTTCGGTTTACCATACTCAAAAGGTATCTCGATAATATATTTGTTATACTCCGCTTTTTCTTCGTAGGAAACATCCGTCAGTACCGGCTGATTGGTAAATAGGCTGGTCCAGTCCAGCCGCCGCGCCACAGCTTCAATACTGTCGCCGGAATAACCCATGGCATACAGTGCCCCTACAATACTTCCCATACTCGTGCCCGTGAGATAGTCTATTTTCAGCCCGGCACTGTCGATGGCTTCCAGGATACCGATATGCGCCAGTCCGCGCGCACCGCCACCACTGAGCGTAAGCCCTATAGAAGGGCGGTCATGGGCGCGTTGCTGCGCCTGCAGGAGCGTACAGCAGAATAACTGACTAAGTAGCAATATAAAAAGTAACCTGCCGGGATATGGTAACTGTCGTTGATTCATCTTGAAGGATTGCTGCTGTCCTTAAAGATAAGTCTTTATTCATTTCAAGATTCCTGTCTCAGAACTTGCACCCATAATAATTATTTCCTATCTTTTTTGCTTCAACGCTACAACCAAAACCCATCGCTTAAAAATCAGCTAATGCAACAAACCGGAACTAAAACCATCTGGCAGGTGATTATGGCCTCTTCTGCCGGGACACTGATAGAGTGGTACGATTTCTACATCTTCGGCAGCCTGTCGGCCATTATTTCAGAGAAATTTTTCCCGCCCAGCAACCCGGAACTGGCTTATATAGCCACCCTGGCTACTTTCGCTGTGGGCTTCATCGTAAGACCTTTTGGCGCCATCGTTTTCGGACGACTGGGCGACCTGGTAGGCCGTAAATACACCTTCCTGCTGACACTGCTCATCATGGGCGGCTCTACTTTCGCTATCGGCCTGATACCCAGCTACCATACCATCGGGGTACTGGCACCCATGCTGGTATTGATACTGCGGTTACTACAGGGACTGGCACTCGGCGGTGAATACGGCGGCGCAGCTACCTACGTGGCGGAGCATTCCCCCAACGACCGTCGCGGCTATTATACCAGCTTCATTCAAACCACGGCTACACTGGGACTGTTTGTTTCACTGGCGGTGATCCTGATTACCCGCTCGGTGATGACGCCCGCCGATTTCAACAACTATGGCTGGCGTATTCCCTTCCTGCTGTCTATCCTGCTGGTGATGATGTCGTATTATATCCGTATCCGCCTGCAGGAGTCCCCTTTGTTTGTCCAGATGAAAAAAGAGGGTAAAACATCCACCAACCCCATCAAAGAGAGCTTTGGCAACAAAGAAAACCTGAAACTGGTGCTGATAGCCCTTTTTGGCGCGGCCATGGGCCAGGGGGTAGTATGGTATACCGGACAGTTTTATGCCCTCTCTTTCCTCCAGAAAACGATGAACATCGAATTTGTACAATCCAATGTCATCATCGCGCTGGCGCTGTTGCTGGGTACGCCGCTGTTTATTTATTTCGGCTCACTGTCGGACCGTATCGGCCGTAAAAAGATCATGCTGGCTGGAATGCTTATCGCCGCACTGGCCTACTACCCTATTTATAAGGCGATGGACACCATTGGCGATATAAAACAAAAAACGGAGCTGACGGAACTGTACAAAATCGAAAGCAACCAGGCCAAAGATGAAAACGGCCGGTTTGTGCAGCATACCACCAAGGTACACACCTATGCCGATGGCAGCATACTCCGGCAAAGTGAGGGTAAATCCGAACTAACGGTCAGCAATACACGTATGGCTATGCTGGTGTTCCTGATTTTTGTGCAGGTAGTGTTTGTGACCATGGTATATGCGCCTATTGCGGCTTTCCTGGTAGAAATGTTCCCGACAAGGATACGGTATACCTCCATGTCGCTGCCTTATCATATCGGTAACGGCGTTTTCGGCGGACTGCTCCCCACCATTTCCACCATCCTCGTTACCAAAACAGGTAACCACCTGGCCGGATTGATTTATCCCATAGCCGTGGCCGTTATCTGCTTTCTGATAGGCCTGGTGTATATCCGGGACAATAAAAATGTAGAGATGTAGGAATTTAGGGATTTACGGATTTTTTGATTTACGGATTTCGGGGATTGGACCTACCTTTTGTTATATAATTTTTTCAACAAATGCAGGTCCAATCCCCGAAATCCGTAAATCAAAAAATCCGTAAATCCCTAAATAAAAAAATCGTGGAGGTCCCTGAGGCGCAGGTACGGATGCGCCTGCATCAGTTGTTTTACCTTGGCGGCATACGTCTGGCGAAACTGTTGGTGCTGGCTGCTATCCGGGTTAAACGGGCGATGCTGCGCAGCCCTGTTGATGTCTGCAATAGTATGCAGTAGCGGCTGGCTACCGCTGTGAATCACCGACTTCACCACATGGTCCCAAACATAGTTGACAGCCGTTTCATTGGGATGCACCATATCTTCTTTATAAAAACGGTAATCGCGCAGATCATCTATCACCAGCTCATACGCCGGAAAATACCAGAGGCGGGAAAACTTATTGACCATATGATGTACTGCCTGTAGCAGCACGGCTTTGCTGAGATTATTCTCCACTACCCCATCGCGGATATACCGTACCGGACTAACGGTAAAAAGTATATTTACTTTTCGGTTGCGGAAAAACAGCCGGTGCATCATATTATCGAGGGCCGTCACTATCTCTTCTACGGTGAGCAATCTTTTATAAAAGCTGGCTGCCGGCACTTTATGGCAGTTGCCTGCCAGTTGATTCCCTTCTTTCAGAAAATAAGCATGGGCAGAACCCAGGGTGAGTATGAGCCAGTCGGCCTGTTCGATAGTTTGTATGGCTGCTTGTTGTTCCCTATTGATCTGTTCCAGCACACTTTCCTGCGTAGTGCCGGAGAAACGGCTGTGATGGTCCCAGCTGTGCCAAAGGTCCTGGTGTTGGAAGAGGTCCGCTTTCGTATAGACTTTACCGTCAAGATAAGCCGTCAGCGCTTTGGTAATGCTGAGGGGATTAAAAAGAATCCCGTGCGGATTCAGGAGGGTATTAAAACGATGTTCCTGTAGCCGGGCGCCGATTTCTTCTGCGAAACAGGAGCCCAGCAGCATTATCTTATCTGTATATTGTATGCCCGGTTCTATGGTATCTACCGGGAAACTCAGGTGAAATTGCATGTCTTAGTCTTTAAACACCACATCTGCCAGCTGTTGTGCAGCCTGCAGTGCGGTCATATCGAGGCCCGGAGACACCTGGTGCTGCTGACAGAACCAGATCAGGTTTTCGGTAGCCAGGTTCCCCACGAGTTCATCTTTAGCCATGGGACAGCCTCCTATACCTTTGATAGCACTGTCGAAACGGCGGCAGCCCTGTTCCCAGGCGGCCTGCACTTTCTCTTCCCAGTTATGCGGGGCGGAGTGGAAGTGCGCGCCAAATTCCACGCGGGGATAGGCAGGTATCAATTGCTGAAAAAGGCTGCTGATGATAGCGGGATTGGCTACGCCAACGGTATCTGCCAGGGAAATAGTGGTGATATCCATCTTCACCATTTCATCTACCCACTGCAATACTATCTCCGGACTGTAAGGATCATCATAGGGATTACCGAATCCCATGGAGATATACACCACCAGCTCTTTGCCGTTTTTGATGCACAGCTCCTGCATGGTATGTACCTGTTCCAGTGATTCAGCGATGGTTTTATTGGTATTTCTGAGCTGAAAGGTTTCAGACACCGAAAACGGGAAGCCCAGGTAATGAATCGCCTCATGGATGACCGCCTCTTCTGCCCCCCTTACGTTGGCGACGATAGCCAGCAGCTTGCTGCGGCTGGCCGACAAGTCCAGGCGCGACAATACTTCACGGGTGTCCGCCATTTGCGGAATAGCTTTAGGAGAGACAAAACTGCCAAAGTCGAGGGTATCAAAACCTACTTTAAGCAAGGCCTGCAGGTATGCTGCCTTTTCTTCCGTGCTGATCATTCTGTGCCATCCCTGCATGGCATCACGCGGACATTCGATAAGTTTCATAGTAGTGAGCGGTTACCAGCTACAAATTACGAATTTAAATCCGTCCGCCGTCACCGGCTATATGGTCCGCTGTTTCATGGCCTCATACAGGATGATGCCTGCCGCCACAGATACGTTGAAAGATTCAAAATTACCGGCCATCGGGATGCGGAACAACACATCCGATGCTTTGATGAGCGCGGGATATACGCCTTTATCTTCAGAACCCATGATCACGGCTACCGGTTCACGGAGATCGCAGTCATACAGTTTGAGATCTGTTTCCATTTCACTGGAAAGTACCTTGATACCGTTGAGATGCAGGGTGTCAATCGCTTTCAGCAGGCTGTTCACCCGGCAAATAGCGATTTTTTCCAACGCGCCGGCAGAAGATTTCATGGCTTCTTCGTTGAGCGCGGCAATGCCTTTATCGGGAATGATGATGGCCTGCGCACCGCAACATACTGCGCTACGGGCAATAGCGCCAATATTACGCACATCGGTAATGCCGTCGAGGATCAGGAACAGCGGGGTTTCGCCCTGGTCTGTTACATGGGAAATAACGTCCTGGAGGTCGAGATAGGTAACCTGGCCGGTGAGGGCAATCACCCCCTGGTGGTTAGCCTGCGTGAGGCCGTTGAGTTTTTCTACCGGCACCACATTGACCGGAATATTGTTGGCGAGCGCCTGTTCTTTGATCTGAGGGATAATATCGCCGGTGGCAGAGCGTAGCATGTAAATCCGTTCTATCGGTTTACCACTGTTGAGGGCTTCCATCACCGGTTGACGGCCAATAATCAGCGAGGATTGTTTCGGCCGCGGGCTGGCGAACTTTTTAGGTCCGCCTGGTCTTCTTTCACCTTTGAAAGCGTTAAATTTTCTTTCCATTTGCTGCAAAGAAACGTATTTTCTATCAAACCAGCTCCCCTTCCAGCATCATCAGCTTTATTTTCTGAATGGCCATCACCGAGAGGGAATCTGTAATATCATAGTTTTTAACCATCTGATAAGCCTCTTCAAAGGGTATTTTCTTCACCAACAGCTGCTCCGTTTCTTCCGGCTCCGCTTCCCGCTGCTCCAGCTGCCGTGCCAGGAATATGACACCGGTTTCATCTGATACCGAATTGGACAATGCGGTTTCACAAATCACTTCCCAGTGATGGGCGATCAGCCCGGTTTCTTCCAGCAACTCCCTTTTAGCGGTGTCCAGCGGATACTCTCCCAATGGGCCTCCACCCTCCGGTATCTCCCAGCTGAATTTTTTTAACGGAAAACGATATTGTCCGACGAGATAAATATTTTGCTGATCATCCAGCGCTACGATACCAATAGCCAGGTTCTTAAAATGTACAACGCCATAGATACCCGGACCACCAGCCGGATTTAATCCTTCGTGATGGATCACCTGTATCCAGTTGTTGTCATATCTTACCTCGCTGGAATGTATCGTCCAGGGATTCTTTGTAATATCCATGCTGCAAAGAAAAGGAAAATACCGCACTAGACTGCCAGGTAGAAATAGAAGGAGTTGGTATCTTTTTTAAACCCTTTGGATTGATACAGTTTCTGAGCGCCGGTATTGGCTACATACGTCTGCAACATGATCCAGGCCGCATCTGTTTGCCGGCCATGTTCTACCGCCGCGTCTACCAGTGCGCCACCGGCGCCTTTGCCACGATGTTCCTCCAGTACATACACATCATTGAGCAGCCAGCCCCGCTTCATCCCCAGGGAAGTAAACAATGGGTATAACTGGGCAAAACCCACAATTTCATCTTTATCAAAAGCTATAAAAATAACACTGTCCTGCTGTTTGATCCGCTCGCTGATAAAAGCCAGCGCACCTTTGAAATCGGGCGCCTGATCAAAATAACTGCGGTATGCATCAAACAATACGGCAACTTCATTGGTATGCATGGCTGAGGCCTGGACGATTTCCATACGTTATATTTTTAGATTGCGGGATAACCTAGCTAAAATTAGCGCATTTCAACAGACAAAAAAAAGATGCTCATCCGGTAAAAACCGGGGCGAGCATCGGACTCTTAACTTCTACCTTAAATATTTATTGCAACTGTCGTTGTTTGTTTTTGTTCACCGCATCATTGACCAGGTACACCCCTCCTATCGTTACCAGGCTACAGAAGCCCATCAGCCAGGTCAGACTTTCTCTCAGCAATATCCATCCCAGCAACACGGCCACAATCGGGTTAATGTAGGCATACACGGCAGCCAGCGAAGGCGGCAGATTATTCAGCGTAAACACATAAGCTGAATAACTCAGTACCGATCCTATCAGAATGAGATACAGCAAGCTTTCCCACAGCTCCGCCGTGAAGTTGCTCACTTCCAGGTGCTGCCCCAGGAACAGTGTACCAATCAACAACATCACAATACCGCTGAACAACATCTGGAATCCTGCACCAAAAAGATAATTCACTCCCAACGCCCATTTGGCGGTCAATACAGAGCCCAGCGCCCAAAAGATACAGGCGAAAATGGACAACATAATCCCAAACTGAAAATCAGGATTCATCAGGCTCGCCAGATAATTATAAAAAATACCGGCTACACCTGCAAAGCCCAGCAACATACCGGTCAACAGCTGTATACTGATACGGGTTTTCTTCACCAGGAAATAGCTGAAGATGGTGATCCAGATGGGTACCGTGGCGCTGATCACCGCTCCCAGCCCACTGGGAATATATTGCATGGCCCAGGTCATGAGACCGTTACTGCCCACCAGCATTAACAGCCCCATCACAAAAAGTTTGGACAACACAATTTTTTCAGGCAACTTATATCCTTTCAGGAAGAAAAAAGCGGTGATCAGCAAGCCGGCAGTACTTTGCCTGATGCCCGCCAGCATGATCCCGTGAATATGTCTGACACCAATTCTTGAAGCCAGGTAGGTGGTTCCCCAAAAGATACTGACAATAGCCAATGCGATATAAGCATTGGTATTTGATTTACGCATATGCAGGAAGATTCAAAACGGTTACAACCACTTCTTTCATGGTTTGATAAGCCAATTGCACATCGTTGGCGGTGGTACGCCAGTTGACCAGTGCCGCGCGGATACCCGGCTGACCGGCATACACGGTACGCGTCATGCTTACCACACCGGTAGCGGTCAGGGCTTGCAGGAACCGGTCCACCGCAGCTTCCTGTTCTTCTGCCGGCACATTCAATGTAAAACACACCACACACATTCTCACCGGCGCCAGCAGACGGAAAGCCGGATTATTCCCGATCAGTTCCTCCAGTTGACGGGCCAGCATCACATTTTCTTCTACGATGTGCCGGTAGCCATCCTGACCATAGGCCATCAGCGAAAACCAGGCAGGCAACGCCCGCAGCCGGCGTGAATTCTCGGGAACATGATTAATGTAATTAAAATCCTCTGCCGGATCACCCAGGTAAGCAGCGCCGGCATTCTGAAACACTTCTGCCTGCAATCCCGGATACCGCGAGAAAATCATCGCCGCATCATAAGGTACGTTCATCCACTTATGAGCATCGATGGTGATAGTATCTGCCTCTTCCCAACCATTCAACAAGTGCCTGTAAGTATCGCTACAGGCCGCAAATCCGCCGAAGGCGGCATCTACATGCAACCAGAAAGGAAATTGTTTTTTCAGTTCCACGATAGCGGCGATATCATCAAAGTCCACGGTATTTACGGTTCCCGCACTGGCTACAAATATAACCGGCTGTCCCTTCCGGGATTCGAGATAACTACGCAAAGCATCGATGTCCACACTTTCCCTGCCAGGCAGCGCCGGTATTTTCACTACATTATTACGGCCCAGTCCCAACATGGACATGGATTTGGTAATGCTGGAATGCGGCAAACAGGAAACAACCTGCAAGTCCGGCAGTCCGGCCATTCCCTGCCGACCGATATCGATACCCCTTTGATGTCCCAGCCATTGGCGGCCCAGCGCAAGACCTGTGAAATTGGCCATGGTAGCGCCGGTAACGAAACAACCCAGGAATGCCTCCGGCAAGCCCAGCAACTGTTTCAATAAAACAATGGTTTCCGTTTCTATGGCAAAAGCGGCAGAACTTTTGTCAGCCGCATTCAAATCCAGGGTAGATGCCAGCCAGTCGCCCATTAACGCGGCAGGTGTTACGCCGCCGGTCACGAAACCCCAATAACGCGGACCTACCGCCGCTGTAAGCGCACTCCCATATTGCTGCCGGAACAGCTCCAATGCCGCTACACCGCCTACACCTGCTGCCGGTATCGTTTGCCTTACGGGTATATCAATCGTTTTTTCTGCAGCCAGCCTGTCCAAAGAGGATAAAAATTTGCTACTGAATTCTTTTGTTAATTGTAACAGGCGGTCCGTATGTTTTAAATCATCCTGAAGTTTCATTTTTGGGCAGTTTGGATAGGTTCATCGTTTCAAAACACAAAAGTGCGGATAAAAAAGAACCTAAAACAGATTCAGTTTTGTGTTTTTTGAGCAGATCAGATTTTACACCGCCCTGGCAGAAGATTTAATCATTCACATCAGCCCCGTAAACAAATCCAGCCGCTCATGCTCCAGCAGCCAGCGTTTGCGCCATACGCCGCCGGCATAACCCACCAGGGTACCATTGCTGCCGATGACCCGGTGACAGGGCACTATAATAGCCAGCTGGTTTTTACCATTGGTAGTGCCTACTGCCCGGATACTTTTAGGATTGCCGATTCTACGGGCCAGCTGCAGGTAAGAAATCGTCTGACCGAAAGGGATATGTGTCAGCTGTTCCCAGACCGTTTGCTGGAAATCGGTACCCGGCTGCCGGGTAGGTACTTCAAACACTTTGCGGTCGCCGGCGAAATATTCATGTAGCTGTTGTGCGCAATCGAGTACCAGGTGTGGTGGCTGTGGGAAATCTGTCTCCGGTTCTTCGGTAAACGAAACGGAGGCTATATATTCGTCGGTGCCACTGATCAGCAGTGGTCCAACGGGAGTATCTATACGAAGATGTGCGAGTTCCATATCAAACATTTAAGGGGGACAATAAAGAGCGCCACAAATAAAAGATAGCATATGCCGTATGTTGCCGCCAGGGCCGCGCATATTCCATCAGTTCCGCCATCGATGGTTTGGCGGGCAGTTGCAGCCGTTGCCGGATAGCATTCTGTAATCCTACATCCTCGAGCAGTACCGCTTGCGGAAACCGGCTGTATTTCATCAATGTGTAGTTGGCCGACCAGTTGCCGATACCTTTCAGCGCCACGAGCCGGTCGCGGGCGGCGGCATAGTCCAGCGAGGCCATGATAACTTCCGACAGTTCACCACTAGCCATAACCTTGGCTGTTTCAACAAGATACAATGCTTTACTGCGGGAAAACTGCATCGGCGTTAACACCTCCGGAGATAACGACGCGATCACCGCCGGATGCGGATAAAGATAATAATCCGTTCCGTCTACTGCAGTATGATAACCGAAATGTTGAATAAAACGCTGTCGCAGCGTATAGGCGAAAGAGAGATTAATTTGTTGCCCGATAATAGGCCAGGTAATCGCTTCAAATAAATCGGGCATCCCTATCAGCCGCAGACCACGGTAGTCGGTAGCCAGCCCCCGCAACAGCGGGTCTGTTAAGGTGTAATCATAAAAAGCACGCAAATCTGCATCCAGGTGGAGCCAGCGTGTAACAAAATCCTGAATATCTTTCTCCGGAACAGTCACATCCAAAGGCGCCAGTACAGTAGCTTCCAGGTAAGCGGTATCTTCTCCGGGCGCGATCTCCACCACCACCGGTTCTCCTCCCGCCAGTAACATACGGCGCAGTTTTCCATCTACGATATAATGCAAACATTCTTTGTCGGACCTGCCCAGGAAATGCAGACATTCCTGGAAAGAGAAGTTGACAGGATCATTCACCGAAATCTTTATCTTTTGCATGGTCATATACAAAATTACAGAAACCGGTAACAGCAACAAGCCCGTTTCTTGCTATTCAATCATTGGGCTACTTGATTATATATTAGTTATTGAGGCCCTATCAATAGCTAAATAATCAAATAGCCTAATGACTAAATAACCTGTGTCCGGGAGGTTACTACGATCCGGTTCCAGGCGTTGATCACCACAATGCCCATCGTGACGACCGCTATCTCTTCCGGTGTAAAAACAGCACTGGCAGCGTTGTATACTTCATCGGGTACATTCGTATCAGCCAGCAGGGTAACAGCCTCTGTCAAAGCCAGTGCCGCCCGCTCTTTCTCTGTGTAAAACGGCGCTTCCCGCCAGGCGTCGAGCAGATAGATGCGTTGTTCTGTCTCCCCTGCGGCACGGGCCTCCCTGGAATGCATATTAATACAGAATGCACAGCCGTTGATCTGCGATGCCCTGATCTTGACCAGTGCATACAACGTTTTGTCGATGCCACTCTTTTTAAGTGTCCCGTCCAGTTCCAGCATAGCATTAAATCCTGCCGGATAAAGTTTGGAAATGTCCATTCTGGGTCCCATGACTACCTGATTTTAAACATGATAAAAAAATTGTTCCCGGATCACCAGGTCATCCTTCACTTCGTATACAATGATTTCATTACGACTACGGCGACCGATACCTTTCACCGTCAGTTCCGAATGAAACTGCACTGCAAAATAACCATCCGCCACTACCGGGTCGGATATCTCCAACAAGTGAACAGCTTCTATATTGTCGAGGAATGCTTTTTCTTTGGCCATGATAGCTTCGCGTCCACGGGTAATACGCCCATCTGATTCTATGTTAACGGCGTCTTCATGCAGCAGTGTGGCTTGCGCTTCCAGGAATTTCCAGTCCCGGCAAAGGGCTACCAGCTGTTGAGCGAGTGTATGAATAGGTGTGCTCATAAAAATTGATTCCTACAAAATAACCATAAAAACAGACACCAGAACAGACACAGAATTGTTTACTTTTGACCATAACAGATTTTTTTTCGGGAGATGAATAACAAGAAGGACTTTTTATATCAGCAACTGGCCGATAAGATCGAAGCCATGATTGGCGACGGCGCCTACGCCATCGGCGATAAGCTGCCGTCGGTGCGCAGCCTTCACCGGGAACATGGCATCAGTGTTAGTACTGCGCTGCAGGTGTACCTGCAACTGGAAAGGAAAGGCCTGGTGGAGGCCCGCGAGAAATCGGGTTATTATGTGAGCTATTCCCGGCAACTATTACCGAAACTGCCGGAGATCTCCCTCCCGGCACGCACGCCGGCGCCGGTTAACATCAGCGGACGCGCAGCACTGATACGCGATGCCATGGGGCGTAAAGGCATCGTATCCCTGATTGGCGCGGCCCCCCATCCCAGCCTGCTGCCCGTGGCCAAACTCAACAAAGCGTTGCGCCAGGCTGCCCGCGAAGAAAAAACAGCGTATATCCCTTACGGTGATATCGACGGGCACCTGCCACTGCGCCGCCATATCGCCAAACTATCCCTGGCATGGGGTGGTAGCGTTGCCGTCGATGATATCCTTATCACCAACGGGGCTATCGAAGCAGCCACCATCTGCCTGCGGGCGGTCGCTAAAGCCGGCGATACCATTGCTATTGAATCGCCTACGTTTGTAGGACTGTTGCAAGCCATCGAAAACCTGGGCATGAAAGCCCTGGAAATACCCACCGATCCTGTCACCGGCATCAGCCTCGAACACCTGGAAACAGCGTTGCGCAAAAGAAAAGTGGCCGCCTGCCTTATCATCAGCAATTACAGCAACCCACTCGGCTGCTGTATTCCGGACCAGCATAAAAAACAGCTGGCACGACTGATAGAACAGTACCAGGTACCCCTCATCGAAGACGATGCCTATGGCGATCTGCACTTTAACCCGGAGCGGCCACGCACCATCAAAAGTTTTGACCGCGCCGACCTCGTGCTGTACTGCTCTTCTGTTTCCAAAAGCATCGCCGCCGGATTACGCATCGGCTGGATTATCAGCCGCCGCTATCACGACCGCCTGGCACAGCTCAAGTTCATGTCCTCCGCCAGTACCGGGCTATTACCGCAACTGGTGCTCACCCGGTTCCTGGACCAGCAACGGATGGATCTTCACCTGAAACCGCTGCGACAGGCGCTGCGCACCCAACAACTACAGATCAGCCGCGCCATACAACAATATTTCCCTGCCGATACCCGCCTTACCCGCCCGGAAGGCGGTCTTAGCCTGTGGGTGGTGCTACCGCCGCAGGCGGATGGCTGGGAACTGCACCGTAAAGCGCTGCTGCAACATATTTCTTTTACACCCGGCAGCCTGTTCTCCAGCCAGGGCCAGTATAACCACTGCCTGCGCCTGTCCAACGCCAATCCGTTTGATGAAGACCAGGCCTGGGCCGTTCAAACACTCGGTAAACTGATACGGCAACAATTGGATAACCGCCGGTAAATATCAGATCACATTTCGTACTTTTGAAGCATATCAGATTTCTCCGGTTATGATTAAGACTGCCGACCATCTGTATCTGCAGGTTGCAGATAAAATTGAACAGATGATAGAAAAAGACGTCATGAAAATGGGCGAAAAACTGCCCTCTGTACGCATGCTAAGCAAACAGCAGGGCATCAGCCTGACGACGGCCTTTCAGGCCTATTATCACCTGGAAGGAAAAGGATTGATAGAATCCAGGCCTAAATCGGGCTACTATATCTGCCGCAACACCCGCCGCATGGCAGCTATGCCGGGCACCTGCGCGCCTGTACGAAAACCCGCCGCCGAAGTGTCGGTCAGTGATATGGTGATGGAGGTGTTCAACCACATGTCCAACGATAACATCCTGAAGTTCTCTGTAGCCACGCTGCCGGTGAGCGTACTGCCTTCTGCCAAGATGGCCAAAGCCGTGGTACATACCATGCGCGACCTACAGGCAGGCGGTATCGGATATGAACCCCTGCAGGGCAATGAACTGCTCCGTACCCAGATCGCGCGGCTGTCGCTCGGATGGGGTGTGCATACTGCCGATGATGTAGTGACCACCCACGGCTGCATGGACGCGCTCACGCTTTGCCTGACGGCTACTACACAGCCCGGCGACACTATCGCGCTGGAAAGCCCGGCTTACTACGGCGCGTTGCAGTTGGCGGAAGGCCTTGGCCTCAAAGTACTGGAAGTGCCCACCAATCCGATTACCGGCGTGGACCTCGACTATCTCGACAAAGCCATTCCCAAACATAAAATCAAAGCCTGCCTGTTTGTGACCAACTTCAACAATCCGCTGGGCTGCTGCATACCTGATAAAAACAAACAGGAACTGGTTAAAATCATAGAGAAATATGATATCGCACTGATTGAAGATGATATCTACGGGGATCTTTATTTTGGTAAACAACGGCCTGCCAACTGCAAAACGTTCGATACACAGGGCAACGTACTGTTGTGTAATTCGCTGTCAAAGTCCGTGGCGCCGGGCTACCGCGTGGGCTGGACCATGCCCGGCAAATATAAGGACAAGGTATTGCGCATGAAACACCACCATGCTATTTCCTGTACTTCGCTCACCCATGCGGCTGCCGGACATTTCCTCGAAATAGGACGGTACGAGTTTCACCTGCGTAACCTGCGCAAGATGCTGCATACCCAAAGTCTGCGGTATGCACAGGCCCTCTGTGAATATTTTCCGGAAAGTGCGCGGGTATCCCGCCCGCAGGGCGGCTGTGTATTATGGGTAGAACTGGATGAACATATCAATACGTTTGAATTATTCCAGCAAAGCCTCAAACATAAGATCAGCTTCTGTCCCGGCCGTATTTTTTCCTTGCAGAACCGGTACAACAACTGTCTGCGTATCAGTTATGGTAATCCCTGGAGTAAACAGGTAGATGAGGGGTTAAAAACGATTGGTAAACTGATTCGCAAAATGAATTAAAAAAAGCTGCCGGACGCAGGTGGCAACCACCTACGCCCGGCAAGCAAATATTTGGGAATTATACATTCAATGGCAACCTTGTAACTTATCAACTGTAAATCGAAACATTTTGTTATTTGGTTATTTGGTTATTTAAGGCTCCCTGCGTATAAACAGCTGTCCTAAATAACCAAATAGCTAAATAACTAATTGATTCCCGGGTGAACCATCAGGCCACCATCTATGGTATATTCTCCGCCGGTAATAAACCTTGCTTCATCAGATACGAGGAAGGACACCAGACTAGCCACTTCTGTTGCCTCTCCCAATCTTCCCAGCGGAACACTGGCTGTCATTTTCTTTCTGATAGCGCCAGCCTCTTCATGACTGACACCAATTTTTTCGATCAGGGGCGTATCAATAGGTCCCGCATTGATCACATTGACCCTGATATTGCGCGGCGCCAGTTCCCTGGCCAGTGTTCTGGCCGTAGCGTTGAGCGCCGCTTTACTCGCCGCCAGCACCGTGGTGCCCGGCATGCCGGCGTAGGCGTTAATGGCCGATAAAAAGACAATACTGCCGCCATCATTTAACAAAGGGAGTAACTGTTGCGCAGTAAAAAAGGCCCCTTTGAAATTAATGTCGATGATCTCATCAAACATCTCTGTCGTTACTCCCTCAAAAGGAGCAAACTTAGCGATACCGGCATTGATAAACAGGATGTCTACTTTGCCATAACGACTACGCGCATACTCTGCCAGTTTCTTTGAGTCCTCCAGCTTAGATTGGTCTGCTGTTAACCCCTCTGCCGGAAAACCGAGTGCGTGTACGGCCCGTTGCACCGCACCCGGATTCCGACCGGTTATCAATACCCTTGCTCCTTTCGCCAAAAATTCCGCTGCTGTTGCATATCCAATCCCACTATTACCACCAGTGATAATAGCCGTTTTATTCCTAAGCTGGTCCATGCTGTTGATTCTTACGATTGATTTATTTAAAAGTATCAATGTTTCTGAGTAAAAAAATAGAGATGCCCGTCTCTATCCCTTTATCCAGGTATCTATTTATTTAAAAGTATCAATATATTGCCGGATAAAAAAAGCTGACAGATCAGCTTAACTGTAAAAAGAACAACGATAACTGTTTCATCATCTCTTTATTAATGGTCAATTCCACAATACGTCCATTCTTCACGGAATTCAACACACCACTATCCACCAGGATCTTCACGTGATGCGAAACAGTAGGCTGAGACAAGGAACAAAGACAACAAACATCACCACAAACAATACTTCCTTTTTGGGCGATTTCCATAATTATTGATAATCTGTGTTTATCGGCTATGGCATTTGCTGCTTTTTCTATAATTCCCACATCCATGACACAAAAGTAAATGCTTTTTTTGAAACATTGAAATTTTTCGATGATTTTTTTTCGGAAGATAATTATGCGGTTGTGCCCGCCTTTTCGGCCAGTTTGTTCCGCCGGTACATCGCCGGGCTTACCCCATAATATTTCCGGAATAACCGGCTCAGGTGACTTTCATCGGTAAACCCCAGTTCATCAGCGATTTCCCCGATGGTCAGCCCGCTGTTTTCTACCCGTAACTGCACCAGCTTCAGCTTATAGTTAATAATAAACTGCTGGATGCTTTCCCCGGTTTGTTTTTTAAAAAACTCACCGATATAATTTACCGACAGGTTAAACTTCGCCGCCAGCACTTCCAGCTTCAGCTGGTCAGGGAAATATATATGTTGACGGATATAACCGATCATCCGGCTGATCAATGGCTCCTCGCCCGTCTGTCCCGCAAAATCCATTTCTTCCGATACATTACGGGCGATGATATTCAGCAACAATGCTACATAATGCTGCAGATTGGTTTCATAATACGGCGGCCGCTGTTTGTACTCCTGCACCATGTTGCGGATCAGCGCAGTAATCATCTTACAATCATCCGTATGTTTTACCAGGATAGGTTCATGCCGGTTATGCTGAAAGAAGATATACTCCAGTTGTTTCAACCACTGACAGATACGATGGCGCTCTTCCGTAGCATGCGCCTTTTCCAGGAACTGGCCCGAAAAACGTACCGAGGTAAAACGCGTAGGCGTCTCTACTTCAAAACCTCTGCAGTCACGCGGGGTAAACAACAGCACGCTGCCGGGCGCATAGGGAAAACGGTTCTGATTCACCACACGGGTACCGGAGCCTTCCCAAACATGTATGATCTCAAAAAAATAATATATCAGCGGGCGTGATTGCCACTCGCTCATATCTGCCTCGAACAACTCGAAAGGCATATGCAGGTTTCTTTCTCCCATAGCCTCCAAAATTACAACAGATTCCCGGGATTGTACCTGCCTGCCCTTTGAGCGCCGGTCTACTTTTGCAATAGCAAAGTAAAAATTATGAAACTACTGGAACCAATTGCCACCTCCTCCCTGTCGTTGACCAACAGGATTGTGATGGCCCCCATGAGCAGAAGAAGAGTGGAAGATGAAGGCGTGCCCAGCGAGCTGTTGGCCCGTTACTACGCACAACGTGCCAGCGCCGGCCTCATTATCGCTGAAAGCACCGTGGTTAGCCGCGATGGTATGGGCATATCCCGTTTGCCCGGCATCTATAGCGCTGCACAAATAGCCGGCTGGAAAAAAGTCACCGATGCGGTGCATGCGCAAGGCGGAAAAATATTTGTACAACTGGTGCATTCCGGCCGTATCGGCCATTCGTTGAACATCCCCGGCGGCGGCGCTCCTGTGGCGCCTTCTGCTATTGCAGCAAAGGGTACCATCTCCACTCCGGCAGGCACGCATCCCCTTCCGGTGCCCGAAGCCCTGTCCGCCGCTGCGGTGGAAGAAATGTATGAACTGCATCTGCAAGCTACCCGCAACGCGCTCGCAGCAGGCTTCGACGGTGTAGAGCTCCACGCCGCCCACGGCTACCTGATGGAACAGTTTATGCATCCTGCCGCTAATCAACGTACAGACGAATATGGTGGCAGTATCGAAAACCGCTGCCACCTGCCGCTGCGTATCCTGGAAGGCATGGTGGCCATCGCCGGCGCCGACAGGGTGGGCATACGTCTCTCTCCTTTCGCCTCCCTGAACGGTCTTTCCGCCTACGAAGAAGAAGCGGCCACCCATCTTTACCTGGCCGCAAAACTCAACCAGCTAAAGATCCGCTACGTTCACCTTTCCGATCAGTCGAGCAACGGTTTTCCTCCTATTCCACCGGCATTTATCTCCCTGCTGCGCCAGCAGTTCCATCAATGGCTGATCCTCGCCGGCGGCTACAACAGCTGTACCGCCCAGGATGCATTACAGCAGTTCAATGCCGATTTAATCGCCTTCGGCAGACCATTTATCTCCAACCCCGACCTGGTAGCCCGCATTGCGCAACGGCAGCCTTTTGCGCCGGCGGATAAGACTACTTTCTACGAAGGCGGCGCCAAAGGCCTCATCGACTACCCTAGCTTCTGTTGCCCCGCTACCACGTAAACTGGCTTTTTTTGTTTACCTTTAAGGTTTGCGCTGTCCCGTAGACAACGCAAACCTGTATGCCAAACAAATACCGCCTATGTATCGGATAAAAAGCTGTAGCCTGTTGACCATCGCCCTGCTGGCGCTGGTTGCCTGCCACCAACAACCCGCCACAACGGAAAGTACGGACGCCGCACCACCTATACACGCCGCCATCGGCGTGATTTCGGAACCCTGCGCCGTTTTTTATGCACCGGATAGTAACAAACTGGAAAAACTTAAACAGGAAAACGGAGAAGAAGCATATTATGCACTCGCAGATGATAACGAAACCTGTATCGAAGACTGCCACGCTTTCCTGCAAGACAAAACATTAAAAACAATCACCGCAGCAGGCGGGAAAATCACGTTTAAACACCAGGATGGCGGCACTACCGTCATCAATCTCGACGATGAAAAATATACCTGGGAAGTATTCTTCTTCGACGGCAAAAAAGTGATGAATATTGATATCACCGATATCGAAAGCGAATACAAAAAACTGTCTATTTAGGAATTTTATTATTTAGTTATTTAGTTATTGATGAAGACATGGATGCTCTCAATAACCAAATAACTAAATAATAAAATATCAAAATAATACATATCCCAGCGTAAACGACAGATATTGCCGGTACGCTTTTAACTGCGCTTTCGTGCCAGCATTTTCCGCCAACGGAGACCATCCCTGTACGTACCGTATTTCGGCATTAAGGCGTTTGCGAAACGTATAGCCGGCACCGATAGTATACCCAAGATCATTTTTAGTAGCATATCCATTTTCCATACTGCCATTACCATAATTATCAGCCCGTAATAAAATACCCATATACGGACCGGCAAATATTTCCATATCGTATTTCCGGTAAGCAGCGCTCACAGGAAACAGGTCCAACCGGGTCTCTCCTTTCTGCATAGCCAGCCACGCATCATGTTTTAACACCAGGGATTTGCCAATGGGAGATAATGCACTCAACCCAAGTATCCATCCGGTTTTGGCATAACCGGACATGCTGTCTTTCTCCGCGCCGTATATCCGTGGCCGTTGCCAGCCGGCTTTTACCTGTAAGGAAAAACCCAGCGACTCCTGTGCGGCCACACTCGTCATCACCAAAAGCAATAAAAAAATACATCCTGTTATTTTCATACAATCAGAATTGAATATCCCACACGGCGGCAGCCCTTTCCAGTTCCACCAGGGCCGATGCATGTCGATAGATGGTTTCATAATAGGTTTGTTGCACTTCGTTATAGGTACGCTGCGCATTCAGTACCTCCAGCAGGGAGGTTTCTCCCCGCTGGTAGCTGTAGCGGCGGCCTTCCAGCACCCGTTTGGCTTCATCCAGCAGGCCTCCGTCGAACTGCTGTAACTGTCGCCCTGCACCCAGGTAACCAAACCAGGCAGTGGTGACTTCCGTTTGCACCTGCACCAGCGTTTGCCGAAATGTCACTTCCTGTTGTTTTACACCGGCATTGGCCGCCATCAGATCGCCCTTGTTGCGGTTGGAAAATTTCAGCGGTAAACTGATACCGGCAGATAATGTATTCATCGAAGGCGTAGGCGCCACCACGTTCGTTACCACCGCAGCGTTGTTAACACCCAGGTTCAACCCCAGATCTATCATCCTGGCGGCTTTAGCCAGCTGCAATGTTTTCACCGACACATCTTTCTGCCGTAAGGCTGCCAGCAGATCAGCCCTCTCGTCCTGCGCCCGGGCTACCAGCTCCGGCAGGGAAAAACTGCGTTTAAAACGGCTCACATCCCCTACCGGCTGCACCAGCGTATCACCCCGGTAAGCGCCCATGAATTGATGCAGCTGTACCAGCGCGGTTTTCACCTCAGCCGCAATGCCATAGGCTTCGTTCAGCAACATATCCGCTTCTATGAGCGACTGCCGCGCATCGGCTTCGGGTATTAATCCGGCCTTAAACCGGATACTATCCGCCTGCGCCAACTGCTGCATATACTGATAGGCTTCCATTTTAATATCGTACAGGCGTTGCTGTTGCATTGCGCTCAAAAATGCCAGGGTAGCATCGGCACGCAGGTTGCGGAAATAATCTTCCAGCAGATAGCGCGTTACTTCGGCTTCACTTTTGGCGACGCCGATACGGGCGCGTCTTTTACCACCCAGCTCCAGCGTATAGCCAATACCGCTGCTAAAGCCGTAACCCTGCTGCATCCGGCGCTGACCATTATCAAACACGCCGGCACTGATTTCAGGATCAGGAAATACCTTTGCCGTTAATACATTGGCAGCGGCTACGTCCATGTTGAATTTTTCCGCAGCATAACCCAGGTTATGAGATCGCACACCGGCGAGGTAAGTGGAAAAGTCCAGTTGTTTTTCCTGTGCAGCCACCAGGCCACTATAGAACAGGCCTGCAAACAAGAGCCATCTTTTCTTCATAAAAATCATTTTGTTTTTCTCTCTGTCAGGTAATACAATGCCGGCAAGGCAAACAGCGTGATGAGCGTAGAGCATAAGAGTCCGTATACAATCACGGTAGCCAACGGCCGTTGTACATCAGAGCCGATACCGGTAGCCAACGATGCTGGCAACAGGCCCAACATGGCCACAGTGGCGGTCATCAACACGGGGCGGAAACGGTCCCGGGCAGCCTGTATCACCGCATCTTTCAGGGAAGGGATCTCCTGGCGCAACAAGTTCATCTGCGATACCATCAATACGCCATTCTGAATAGCCACCCCAAACAAAGCGATGAAACCTACGGCAGACGACACATTCAATGTCATGCCCCGTATATTCAGCGCCAGCATACCACCGAATAACGCCAACGGTACAACGGATAATATCAACGCCGCTTGCCGCGCTATACCGAAAGCGGCATACAGCCAAATGAACATCAATCCCAGCGCTACCGGTACAATAATGGCCAGGCGGCTGTAGGCGCGGTTCCGGTTCTCAAACTGTCCGCCCCAGGCTATGGTAATATTGTCTTTGTTGTATTTCACCTGCTGATCAATACGCTGCTGCGCAGTGCGCAGGAAGGTTGTCAGGTCAGTACCCCGGAGGTTTAACCGTACCGTCAGATGGCGACGGCCCATTTCGCGGGTGATGGTACTCTCCCCGGTGGCTAACTGCACTTTCGCTACCTGCGACAATGGTATCTTCACACCGTCGCCATTAGTGAGCATCAGGTTGCCGATTTTTTCCGGCGTGTTACGCGCCTCCTCCTGGTAACGGCAGCTAATATCGTAAACCCTGTCGCCGGTAAATACCTGGGCGACTGCTTTACCACCCACCGCTACTTCCACCAGCTCCGCCACATCGCCGATATTGAGACCATAGCGGGCAATGGCGGCCCTGTCGGCCTGTATTTGCAGCTGAGGCAATGGTGGTTCCTGGTCTATGGCCAGATCGGCAGCTCCGGGTACCGTTGCCAGCGTGGCCATCACGGACTCGGCTGTACGCCGTGTTTCCGCGAAATCCTTTCCGTATACTTTCACGACCAGCTCACTATGCGCGCCGGCGATTTTGTCCATTACACCGTCAATCATCGGTTGACTAAACCCCACGGTATAACCGGGCATAGCGGCGTAATCAGCGGACAACTCCCTGATCAGGTCCTGCTTCGTTTTGCCGGAAGGCCATTCCTTATAAGGCAGCAAACCAATAGAACACTCGTAATGTGAGGGTGTGAAAGGATCGGTACCATCATCGTTCCGGCCGGTCTGCGTCATCATATACGTCACCTCCGGATGCTGCATAGTCCGCTGCCGCAGCGTATCCGCCATTTCGCGGGCTTTGGCCAGCGATACGCCCGGCGGCAGCTGCACCTGCAACCAAATGGAACCTTCATCCAGCGGTGGCAGGAAATCCTTGCCCACCATGACGGTCAGTCCGACAGCTGCTGCCAATATCAGCGCTAACGGCGCCCATATCTGCCGGGGACGTTCCATCACCCGCTGCATCCGTTGCTGATAACCGTCGGTGAGTTTTTCCAGCCAGCGATTGTGATATAATTTTTGTGGCTTACGGTAAAGCATATACGCCATGCCGGGAATCAACAACAGCGCCACCGCCAGCGCACCCAACAACGCATAGCCCACGGTAAAAGCCATCGGGGTGAAGAGTTTTTTCTCTACCCGTTCAAAAGCAAACAAAGGAAGATAAGCCGTGATAATAATCAGTGTTGCAAAAAATACAGGACGCGCCACGGAACGGGCCTTCTGCGCAAAACTGCGCTCCTCCAGCATCTCCATGGGATGATCTTCCCGTTGCCGCAACATGGTTTCTATCATCACAATGGCTCCATCCACGATAATACCAAAATCCACCGCCCCTAATGACAACAGGTTGGCCGGTATATGCGTAAAATGCATCAGGATAAAGGCAAACAATAAACTCAGGGGAATCGTCACTGCCACCAGCAAAGCGGCGCGCCAGCTACCCAGGAAAATGATCAGCACCAGCACTACCAGTGCCATGCCTTCCAGAAGTGTATGCGATACCGTATTCAGCGTGGTATTCACCAGCGCGGTACGATCGAGGAAGGTATGTATTTTCACACCAGGCGGCAGGCCGCCGTTGTTCAGTTCATCTACAGCTTTATGCACGCCCTCCAGTACTTTGGAAGGGTTCTGTCCTTTCAGCAACAGCACAATACCTTCAATGCTTTCACTGTAATGCCGCTGATGGTCCGTGAACCCCAGTACGCCCTTGCGTTCCAGGTTACCATAACGCAGGTGCCCGACATCCTGTAAAAACAACGGTACCCCGCCCGGCGACTGTATCACAGTCCTGCCGATATCATCCAGCGATTTCAGCAGACCGATACCACGCACCACATACCCCAGATCACCCCGTTCCAATACGCTGCCACCGCTGTTGCTGTTGTTATTATTAATCGCCTCCGTGACGGTATGCAGCGGCAGATGGTACTGCTCCAGCTTCTGGGGGTCCAGCTCCACCTGGTACTGCGTAGTGATACCACCGAAGTTGGTCACATCGGCTACGCCGGTTACCTGTTTAATACGGGGAATGATCACCCAGTTTTGCAGATCAGTGAGTGCGCGCAGGTCCATCTGATCACTTTCAATGATGTAGCGGTAAATTTCCCCGATAGGCGATGTAAGCGGGTCCAGCCCCGGTTGCGCACCATAGGGCAGCGTTACATCGCCCAGGCGTTCTTTGATACGCTGCCGTGCCCAATAATCATCTACCCCATCGTCAAATACCAGGGTGATCATAGAGAGCCCGAAAGTGGAACGGGAGCGCATCACATGCATGCCCGGCATACCGTTGAGCGCACGTTCCAGGGGTATGGTAATTTGTTGCTCCACTTCTTCTGCTGCCAGTCCCGGTACCTGTGTTACCACCTGTGAGGTAACGTCGGCAATATCGGGATAGGCTTCTACCGCCAGTTGCTGCCAGCTGTACCAGCCGCCGGCGGCCAGTAAGGCAAATAGCGTAGCCATCAGCCAACGTTTGTGTATAGCTGTATCGATCAGTTGTTTCATAAGCCCTTATTTTACTGCTGAGAGATAGAAGGCGCCTTCGCCTATAATTTTGTCGCCGGGCTGTAAGCCGCTACGCACTACCACTTGCTGTTCCGTCGTTTCACCGGTCACGATTTTACGACGCACATAGGTCCCCGGTTTTATGGCCGCCAATACATAACTGTAGTTATTTTCCTGTAACACCGCTTTGGCAGGGACTGTCAGCACTTTCTCCGGGGCATCCTTAAAGTGTACGCTGGCATACATACCTGGTTTCAATTGATGTTCAGGGTTGTTGCATAACATCAGTACATCCGCTGCGCGGGTGGTTTCATCAATGGTGCGGCCTACATGAAACACAGTGCCGGAGAACGTGGTATCCGGCAATGCCGCCACCTGCATGTTCACTGCATCGCCTTCATGCATAAACCGCAGGTCTTTTTCTTTTACCAGACCGGCTATCCACACCTGCGCCAGTTGTGCCACCACGGCCACAGGACCGTCATCCGCCTTAATAAACTGACCGGTAACCAGTTTGTTGCTGATCACTTCTCCGGCTATAGGCGCTCTCACGATCAGCGGCTCACCGAGCATCTGGTGTTGCGGGTTTACGTTGAACACTTTCAATGCCGCCGCGGCATTCTCCAGCTCCTGCCGTTGCACCGCCAGGTTGGTATTGGCTTCTTCCAGGTCGCGGGCAGCGCCTACACCGTGCCGGTGCAGGTCCTGCTGCCGGCGTTGGGCCAGCACCGCCTGCTGGCAAAGCTGACTGGCCTGAAACCAGGCTTTCTGAGCAGCATAAAAATCAGGCGAAGAGATGGCAAACAACGGCGCGCCGGCACTCACCCTCTCGCCTAAACGTACATAGGATTTCACCACCCTGCCGGCAAAAGGCGGCGCTATTTCAGCATAGTTATTGGGAATAGCCTTTACAATACCGGCCGTCAGCAGCTGTAACTGATAAGGCTTCTCAACCACCGTATACAGGCTGAGTTTGGCCGCCAGCGGAGCAGTGGCGGGTACCTCCACGGTATCTCCCCGGCTCTCCCATGTTACCGTTTCTTTTTCCTTCTCCGGATGTTGACAGGACGCAGCAATCAATACCACGCCGCAAGCTGCAGTAAACCTTTTCATGACGATCTGTTTTTTCGTATATCTGTAACAGTAAGCGCCGCAAAGGTAAGTGCCACCGCAGGAGGTAGCCGTTAGAGATGATTTAGAATGTTATTAGAAATCTATTAGAGGGGGTTAAATATGCGGCAGCTCCACCGTAAACACCGTTCCATGGCCGGGTTTAGATACCACGCTGATATTCCCCTTATGCAAGCGCACAATTTTCATGGCCAGCGACAGTCCGATACCATTGCCTTCGGCATAGGGCCGGTTGTCTCCCCGGTAAAAAGGGGTGAAAATATGCGGCAGGTCATCTTTCGACATACCAATACCTTCATCGGCAAAACGCAGGATGGTATGGGCTTTAAACCAGGTGACGGTGACCGTGGTTTGTGGTGGGGTAGAAAATTTACAGCCGTTTTCCAGCAGATTGATAAACGCTACTTTCAACAGGTATTCGTTACCGTTAACAGACACCATATCATCGTCATCGGCTTCTTCAAATACCACGTTGATTTTATACTCCGGATGCGCCTGGAGAATAGCGCTGCGGGCGTCCATCAGCACTTCGTCGAGCCGTATTTCGCGGAAATTGATCTCGGAAGGATCGTAGCTGGCTTTGGCGAGATCAAGCAAACTATTGGAGAGTTTCACCAGCCGTTGCGCATCGGCGATAGCGTGGCGCATAGACTGACGGTATTCTTCGGCAGGCCGGTCCCGGGAAGCGGTGATCTCCAATTCCGCCATCATAGCGGTTAACGGGGTACGCAGCTCATGCGAGATATTGGAAACAAATTGTTTCTGCGCATCAAAAGATTGCTCCAGCCGGTCCAGCATACGGTTGAAGGTTTGTGCCAGTTCAGCGATTTCATCTTTCCCCGCTGCACCTGCCAGTCGCAGGTCCAGGTTGGTGGCGGTAATTTCTTCTACCTTATCTACCATATCAGACACGGGTTTCAGCGCCTGCCGCGAGAAAAACTGCGCTGCCAGGAACACAAACACCACCGCCACCAGGAAAGTGATGGCCAGCGTTTTAAAAAGGTTTTGTAACTGTTTCAGACCGTATTCATCTTCCGCGGCTGCTGTTACCACATAGTCGGTACCGTTATGCGGGAAGAGGAAACCCACTACCTGCAAGCGTCCGGCATGAAAAGTGATTTCGCGGTGCCGGATGATCTCCCCGATCATCTGCTTCGTTTCCTTTACTTTGTCGATGTTTACCGCATCGTGGTACAACAGGTTAAACGCGGTATCATATACTGCTACTTCTTCCTGGGAACGGGAGCCGGCAGCATTTTTATAAATCAGTTGCAATACTTCGGGACTCACTTTGGCGTCGAGCAAAAGATTGGCTTTCGTAACGGCTTGCTCCTGCAGGGTTTTATAGTATTCATCTTCCCTGTCGTGGGAGTAGGAAGCATATACTACCCAGGCAAATAACAGCAGCAGGGCTGCTATCATACCAGTGAACAATAAGGTGAGCCTGTTACGGATCTTCATGGTTAGCCTGCTTTAAAAATGAATCCCATACCAGGTTTGGTATGGATCAGTTTTACCTCGAAAGCTTTATCTACTTTTTTACGCAGATAGTTGATATATACATCAATGAAGTTAGTACCGGTATCGAAATGGGTTTCCCATACTTTTTCTGCGATCTCTGCACGGGACAGCACCCTTTCTTTGTTTTGCAGCATATATTCCAGGAGCCGGAATTCTTTGGGCGTCAGGTTGATATCCTGACCATTACGGGTAACGCTTTTTGTCTGCAGGTCCATTTCCAGGTCAGCATACCGCAGCACCGTGGGCTGCGACGTTACCGGGCCATGGTTGCGTTTCAGCAGGGCACGGATACGCACCAGCAGCTCCCGCAAATCAAAAGGTTTCACGAGGTAGTCGTCTGCCCCGGCATCAAAACCTTCTACCTTGTCATCGGTGGTGCCCAGGGCAGTGAGCATGAGGATGGGAATAGCCGGAAGAGCAGCCCGCACCGCGCGGCTCAGTTCAAGGCCATTGATGCGCGGCAGTACAATATCTGTGATAACGAGATCGAACCCACCGCCCATCGCGAGCTTCAGGCCGGCTTCCCCGTCCCATGCCAGTGTTACGGTATAGCCCTGCTCTTCCAGTCCGCGCCGGATCAGTGTTCCCACGCGTTCTTCATCTTCTATGACTAATATCTTCATGATGCCTAAAAGCCAAAGCTATCCATTTTTTCTTTATGGCACAAAATGGTCCCATGCGGCTTTCGCGATATTGGCAATGGTCCGTTCGCGGGTTTCCTGGTCGGCATAGGAATCTTTTATGAAGACGGTGATGATCAGGTGCCGGCCATTAGGCAAAGTGATGATGCCTGCATCGTTAGTAGCGCGGGTGAGGCCATCCACAGTACCGGAGGTACCCGTTTTATGCGCTACCACGGTTCCTTTGGGCAGCTGCGCTTTCAGCCGCCTGGCGCCCGGACCGGAATTGACCAGCAGGTCCAACAGGAAGTTGTAACTGCTGTCGGACAGTACGTGCCCGGTGTAAAACTTTTTATACAGGGCGGTCATCGCTGCCGGGGTGGACCAGTTCTGGTACTGCATCGGTTCATTGGGCACCTGTACCTGCTCTGTGAGCGCGATACGCATATTTTTGATACCGAGGGAATGTACGTATTTGTCGGCCACCGCTGTGCCGCCGATGATGCGCAGCAGCACATCGCAGGCCGAACCATCACTCTCCGCCACGTTGTACCGCAGTAATTCCGCGATGGAAACATCTACATTGCCACCCGGATGTTCATCGCGCAACGGGCTATGACCTGGTTTAGGAATATAGTCGGAAGGTAATACCCGCACCGGCTGGTCCAGCCTGAACTTACCTTTATCAATCTGTTGCAGCACCGCCATAGCGATGGGGAACTTATATACGCTCTGCATCGGGAAACGCGCCTCAGCATTGAGCCCTGCCGTTTCGCCGGTTTCCAATATCAATGCTGATACGCCGACCGTCCCTTTAGACGCTTTGGCAATGCTTTCAAATTGTTGAGGAAGGGTAGTTTTTGATTGAGCCATGGACACGAGCGGGCATATCAGCAGCAAAGCCAAGCGGGAAAACCGGTGCATTAACATAAAATGTAATTAGTTTTTAGGATAGCCAAAGGTAGAAAAATACCAATATCGCGTGGTGTATAATTAACCACTATTTATCCAGCTATCCACATTTTTTAGCGAAGATGGTGGCCGGCTCATTTTCTATTTAGAATTTCCGCGATCAGATATTATTTTTAGCTTTTAAAACGAAAGGCTGTGAGCAAACCCATATTAGTCATAAAATTCGGTACAGCGTCCATTACGCATGGAAACGGCGATCTCGATGAGACGGTCATTGCCGGCATTGCACGGCAGGTGGCCGAACTGCACGGACAGTATCATATTGTACTGGTATCTTCCGGCGCTGTGGCCGCAGGTAAACAATACCTGCAACAATACAGCGGTACCATCAGCGAACGTAAAGCGGCAGCCGCTATCGGCAATCCGCTGCTGCTGAGTAAATACAGCCGCTACTTTGCGCCTTATAATATTGCAGTGGCGCAAAGTCTTTGTGAGCGGCAGCATTTCTCCAACCGCGACCAGTTCCTTCAACTGAAACGTACCTACGAAGAGCTGTGGGCCAGCAATATCATCCCCATCGCCAATGAAAACGATGTGGTGAGCAGCCTGGAGCTGAAGTTCTCCGACAACGACGAACTCGCTACGCTGATAGCAGTCGGCTTCGGCGCCTCCCTGCTGCTGTTCAGCACCAGCGTAGCCGGTGTACTGGACAGGGAAGGGAAGGTAGTACCACAGATAGATGTGATCGACAAAACAGCCCTGGGACTGGCCGACAAAGAGAAATCAGCCCTGGGACTGGGTGGTATGGTATCCAAACTCACCTTCGCCAGGCTGGCCACCCGCATGGGTATCCGGGTAGTGATCTTCGGTATCCGCACTACCGACGGTATCCTCAACGCTATCGCCGGCAAAACGGGCACCCTTTGTTTACCACAGCCCTGCAGCATGCCCGCCCGCCGCAAGTGGCTGGCCAGCGGCAGCCTGGTGACCGGCAGGATACAAATCGATGCCGGCGCCCAACAAGCGCTGGAAAAGCGTCACAGCCTGCTCGCCGTAGGCGTGAAAGCTGTCCTGGAGAAATTTGAATGCGGCGAAGTGATAGAAATCATCAATGAAGAGGATATAGTCATTGCCGTAGGCAGGGCTAAATTATCTTCCGATATACTGGAAACAAATCACAAAGCACAGAACACAGAAGTAGCACATGCCGATGATATCGTGCTGCTCTAAATATAATGTATCATGACGATCCAACCCCTTTTAGAGAAGGCCCGGCAGGCCACGGCATCTATCCGTACACTGCCCGATGCGCAGAAACAGGCGCTCCTGCAACAGTTGTCGCGTACCCTCAACGAAAATATCCCCGCTATCATAGCGGAAAACCAAAAAGACCTGGACCGCATGCCGGACGATGATCCCAAAAAGGACCGTCTCCTGCTCAATGCCCAACGTATCCGCAGTCTCGCCGCCAGCCTGCTGGACATCGCCCGTCTCCCTGACCCGGCTAACCAGCTGCTGCTGGAAAACCACCTCGAAAACGGGCTGCTGGTGCAGAAAAAAACCGTTCCCCTGGGCGTTGTAGGCGTTATCTATGAATCACGCCCTAACGTGACCGTAGACGTGGCCGCCCTCTGCATCCGCTCGGGCAACGTATGCGTGCTCCGTGGCGGCTCCGATGCCATCCATACCAACACTATCCTCGTATCCCTGATAAAGGACACCCTGCGGGCTTTCGAAACAGATGAAAGCGCCGTGCAGTTACTCCCCACCGATCGTGCGCTGGTCACCGACATGCTGACCGCCTCCCAATATATCGATATCATCATCCCGCGCGGCTCCCAGCAGCTGATCGACTTCGTACGCGAACACTCCCGCGTACCGGTCATAGAAACCGGCGCCGGCGTATGTCACACCTATGTGGAACGCTCCGCCAACCTGGAACAGGCCGCCGCTATCGTTACCAACGCCAAAGTATCACGACCCTCCGTGTGTAATGCACTGGACACCGTATTGGTAGATGAACCCGTGGCCGCCGGCTTCATTGCCCTGCTGGCGCCACAACTGGCCGCCTACCAGGTAGGGATATACGCAGATGATACCGCCTACGCCCTGCTGGAAGCACAACAATACCCGCACCTGCACAAGGCCCAGCCGGAAGATTTTGGCCGCGAATTCCTGTCGCTCCAATGCTCTATCAAAGTAGTGCCCGACACCGCTGCTGCATTGACGCATATCCAGGCGCATTCGTCCCGGCACTCCGAAGCCATCATCTCCCGCGATCCTATCATCAGCGAAGCATTCCTGAACACCGTAGACGCTGCCGCCGTATACGTGAACGCCTCTACGCGCTTCACCGATGGAGGGGTATTCGGTCTCGGAGCAGAAATAGGTATCTCCACACAAAAACTACATGCCCGCGGGCCCTTTGCACTGGAGAAACTGGTGACGGAGAAATGGTTTGTGTATGGAAGCGGGCAAGTCAGATAGCCATGATTTTTGCTGATTTCGCTGATTAGCGGATGATTATAACGAATGATTATAACGAATGATTATAACGAATGATTATAACGAATGATTATAACGAATGATTATAACGAATAGAAAAGGCTGACCTGCGTCAGCCTTTTCTATTTAAGATGCATCCGCGGGTGCGGTGGCAGCGTAAATGCTTTATCGTCACGCAATGGTCACTTCCTGGTTCAGGTATACATCCTGGATGGCATTTAATAACGCAGCGCCATCTTTCATTGGCCGCTGGAAAGCCTTACGGCCGGATATCAGTCCCATGCCGCCGGCTCTTTTATTGATAACAGCCGTGCGGACAGCATCCGCGAGATCAGCATCTCCCTGTGAAGCGCCACCGGAGTTGATCAGTCCCATGCGGCCCATGTAACAGTTCGCCACCTGGTAACGGCAAAGATCAATCGGGTTATTGGAAGTCAATTCTGTATAGATACGTTCATCCAGTTTACCATAGGAAGAGGCGCCGGTATTTAATGCTTTGTAACCTCCATTTACCTCCGGTAATTTTTGTTTGATGATATCTGCCTGGATAGTCACCCCTAAATGATTGGCTTGTCCTGTCAGGTCTGCCGACAGATGATAATCCACGTCTTTTTTGAAAGCATCATTGCGGAGATAACACCACAGAATGGTGGCCATGCCCAGTTCATGCGCCAGTTCAAAAGCCTGTGATACCTCTACCAGCTGCCTGTCGGCGTTATCGGAACCGAAGTAAATGGTAGCGCCCACTGCGGCTGCGCCCAGGTTCCAGGCTTCCTGCACGGTGCCGTACATGACCTGGTCTGCTTTATTGGGATAGGTAAGCAGTTCGTTATGATTGATTTTAACGATGAAGGGTATACGATGCGCATACTTACGGGATACGGCCGCCAGCACGCCAAAAGTCGAAGCCACCGCATTACAGCCGCCTTCTATGGCCAGTTTCACAATATTTTCCGGATCAAAATAAGCGGGATTCTTTGCAAAAGAAGCGCCGGCGCTGTGTTCCACGCCCTGATCTACCGGCAGGATGGACATATAACCGGTTCCTCCCAAACGGCCGGAATGATACAACTGTCCCAGGCTCCGCAATACCTGCGGGTTACGGCTGGAAGGCTGATAAATACGTTCTATGGTATCCGGTCCGGGCAGGTGCAGCAGCTCTTTGGAGATGGTCTTGCTTTCGTGTTGTAAAAGGATATCGCTATCTTTACCGAGTAACTCACTGATTTTTTCCAAGGATAACATAACAGCATTCTTTTTGGTTAAAATAAAAGTAAGGATTTAATCCCGCACAAAAACATAGCCAGGAAAATTCTGTTTGGACACTCGCTTCTACCCTATTGGTCATCCATCTAAAAAAATAACTACAGATGAAAACAGTATTCATGACGGGTGTCACCGGTTATATTGGCGGCTCCGTAGCAGTCCGGCTTTTACAGGCGGGCTATGATGTCAGAGGATTGGCAAGAAATGAAAAAGATTTTCCGGCGCTCAAAGCGCTGGGTATTCAACCCGTTGCCGGCACGCTGAACGACGAAGCCATCATCGCAGCAGAAGCCGCCGCCGCAGATGCGGTGATCAACACTGCTTCGGCAGACAATCCTTATGTAGTAGCCACCATCCTCGAAGCGTTGGCGGGTAGCGGCAAAAAATTCATTCATACTTCCGGTTCAAGTATTGCAGGTGATAAAGCCCGTGGAGGTTATGCGGCGACAGAAGCGTTTACCTTCATCCCTAAAAACCCGCGACTGGAGAAGGCCGCCCGGGTAGCGATAGACAGGGCCGTGCTGGCTGGTGGAGGTCATTATATCGTGATATGCCCTACCATGATCTATGGTAACGGCTTAGGTATCAAAAAAGACTCCGTACAGGTGCCCCTGTTAACGGAAGCCGCCAGGGAACTGGGTCACGGCGTATACATCGGGGAAGGCGAAAACCGCTGGTCCAATGTACACATTGAAGACCTGGCTAATCTCTACCTGCTGGCACTGGAGCAGGCGCCTTCCGGCAGCTTCTACTATGCGGAAAACGGTATCCATTCCCTGAAGGAAATTGCCGGCGCTATCAGCAAATCATTGGGTTTTGGCGGAAAAACAGCCTCTATCACCATAGAAGAGGCCATACACCGCTGGGGCATGGAGGGCGCGCAATTCGGACTGGGGTCCAACAGTATTGTATCCGCGGTGGCGGCACGTAGCCTGGGCTGGTTACCGGTACATAACAACCTGCTGTCGACTATCTTCCATAGCGAACACGATTAACATCAATATGGCCGGGGCTTCTCACGCTCCGGTCCTTCCTCCTGCTCTTCCGATACTGTTTCCGTTCCTTCAAAAGCACCTCCCGAACCATCGTGTATAATCGTAACCGGCTCTTCCGCCGGGGTTTCCGTATTGGCTGGCTTCGGACTATTCTCTGCAGGTATAATCATTGCTTCCATATGACAAAAATATGGAATATCCCTGCACTTTCCCGCTCATAAAAGGCTGAATTTACGCCCGTTGTTGTTTATCTTTGTCACCCGAAAAAAAGAGCAGACAAATTTATGGTCACCCGTATCGCAATTATTCGTCATGGTAGCACCTCCTGGAACCAGGCAGGCCGCCTGCAAGGACATTCTGATATTCCCCTCGATGAGGAAGGGCTGGAACAAGCCCGCAAACTGGGATTACGTCTGGCCGGCGAAACGTGGGACATTGTTTGCTCCAGCCACCTGATCCGCGCCCGGCAGACAGCCGCTATCGTAGCGGAACAACTGGGCATCGACAGCATCTGGCAGGATGCCCGCATCGGCGAAGCCGGCGGCGGCCTTATAGAAGGCACCACAGAAGCAGAACGACTGGAAAAATGGGGGCCCGACTGGAAACAACAGGACCTCGGCATGGAACCCAACGCCGCTGTACTGGCACGAGGCATGTCTTTCCTGGAAGAACTCCTTGCCGCAGAACCGGGCAAACAGATCGTACTCGTTACCCACGGCAGCTTTATCCGGCAAATGCTGGCGCACCTGCTGCCACATATGCCACCGCCGCCGCCCATGAAAAACACCTCCATCACCCACCTGGAATTTTTGGATGGTAAATGGGAATGCCCGCTCTTCAACTGCATCGAACACCTCGAAACGGCATCCTAAAAAAAGGCGCCCCACCGGTAGGTGAGACGCCTTGTTATTGGTTGGCCAGTCAGGAACTACTTCACCACTTTCACGCTCATGCGTTGCATACCATGGGTAATATCAATCAGATAAATACCGGATGGCAGCGTGGAAAGACTGTTCAACTGCAAATTGTTCATGCCTTTCATCAGCTGTACTTTTTGTTCTTTCAGGATATGACCATCCAGACCGTATAAACGGAGGGTAGCCATACCTTCATAGGTGGACTGGCAGTATACCTGTATGCGGTCATTGAAAGGACTGGTAGCCGTCAGCGCCGGTTTATCCACACCCATTTTCGTCATCATCATCGGGGAAGCACCACCGCTTACTTTCACGGTATAGTCTTCCACTTCTCCCTGGTAGGTATCCAGACCGCAAGGTTTTACATTACTGCCATAGCCCATTCTCACCCGCATCAGGGTAGCGCCGGTTTTCGCATTGGCCGGCACGGCGACTGTTGCCGTAAACGGACCACTGCCTCTTTGTACATATACTTTTTCTGTGGTATCATTCAGTTGTTTATCACCATTCCAGTCAATCCATACCGCCACGGAAATGTCGGGCCAGTATTCCACACCCAGGTTAATCTGCAGTTGATAGGACTGTCCGGCTACCACATTGGCTGTTTGCGCCGTGAAATCCTTGTAGCCGTCCCACAGCGAACTGTTATCCAGGTTTGCAAAACGTACCCGGGTGATGGAGTTGTAATTCAACGCAGTGCTGGCACTGCAATAATCCTGTACATGCACGCCCGAATCAGTTGGCGGCGTAGTGGAAGACATCTGCCCCGCTTTGATGTTGCCACCCGGCATGGTATTGTAGGCGTAGTCCATCAGCGTATAGCTGGTACCGTTAGCATTCACTTTAAAGCGGAACCAGCCATAGAAGTTTTCTCCGCCGGTGCTGAAAGAGAATCCTGCGTAGCCGGTCTTCCCTTTCCAGGCAGTATAGGAAGCGGTGTTCAGGTTATGTTCATCCGGGTAAGCGCCGCCTGCCACGAAGTTGGAGGTATCGCTTATCACCGTGTTAGCCGCCAGCAACGCAATGTTTTTGGTAGTGCCTACCGTAATCATCGGTTTCTGATAGGTTTCCAGGCGCAGTTTTCCACTATCGGACCACAGACCGTATTCAGCTTCATTGATATTATCTACCCGGAAATAGTACCAGTTATTGGCAGCCGTAACGGTATAGGTGGTATCGTTCACATCCACGTATTTGATCTGGTATGGATCACGGAAACTGATACCCAGCTGTTTCTGGCTGCTGTCCGGTGTTTGCGCATTACTGAATGCCGCCGGCAGGAAAGTGAGGGTAATGCTGGTGCTGTTGGCCGCCGCATGGTTGGTAGCCTTACCCGTAAAGGACAACCGTGCCGTAGTGCTGTTGAGCGCCTTCAGTTGCACGCTCATACCCGCCGGTACATTACTTACCGTATAATGGGTATTAGCCGTGAAGTTACCGGAATTGACAGCGAAAGTAGTACCCAGTATTCCCAGTTCAGCCGTGTCCGTTATAGCGCCGTCGTTGGGCAGCGATTCACGGAAATCCGTCCTGGACCAGGAAAGCGTGGCTTTACCGGCATCGCCTGTTTTAATGCTGCCATTAGGCGCCTGGTTCCATGCATAGTCCTTGATGGTATAGTTACTACCGTCGGCGGATACGGTAATACGCATCCAGCCGTAGCGGGGTTTACCGCCCATGGTGAATTTCAGTCCGATGTAAGCTGTTTTACCTGCCCATTTGGTATAGGTGGCACTGTAAATATCATGCTCGTTAGGATAAGCCCCACCCGGCACAAAATTGGAGGTATCGCCGATAGTGGTGTTAACCGCCAGTGGGGTAATGTTGCGGGTAGTACCTTCGCAGACAACTGCTTTCGAATAGGTTTCAAAACGCAGCTTGTTGCTATCGAACCATCCCCCGTATTCTGCATCACCGGCGCCGAAGGAGAGATATTTCCAGTTGTTGGTACTGTTGATCGTCACATCGGGGATATCGGTATACACAATTTTGTAGGGATCGATGAAATGAATGCCGAAAACAAGATAAGCACGGTACAGAGAGCCGGCGCCACCTTGTATGGCTGCGTTCAGGAAGGTGATTTTTACGCTGTCGTTGTTATTAGAGGCAGCGTGTTGTGTAGCCTGACCGGTAAAAGTGAGTACGGCGGTCTTGTTGTTGATCACCTGGATCTGCGCTGTCAGGCCGGCGGGAACGTTTTGCACGGTGAAGTGTGTACCGGCGGTCAGGGTACCGCTGCTCACCGCGAATTGTGCGCCGCCCAGCATTTTCAGTGTATCCGTTCCCGTTACAGCGCCATTATTCACATCACTTTCATTAAAGAGCGTGAAATTGGCGACCATTCTTTTTACTGTATCCGGTAATAAGGTAGCAGCCAGGTTGGCGGCAGACCACAGGTTACTGCGTTGTGCCACGTTGCCGGTAAGGGCTGCCAGCATACGGTCACGCTGACCGGCGGTAAACATTTTAGCGCAGGAGGAATAATCCATGTAGTTTTCTACGTTGGCTACCGCGCCACACCAGTTGGCATTGAGGTTACAGCCGCCGAAGTTGGATTGTGTAGGCGGCGTATCATCCACCTCATCACCAGGGGCGGTACAACCGTTTTCAAAGGTGTGCTGCAGATTGAGGAAGTGGCCTACTTCGTGGGTCAGTACCCTTTTCATATAGGGGTAACCGTTTTCAGACACGCCCACGCCGGGAGCGCCGAGATAACGCCAGTTATACACGACACCATCCAGGTGATTGGCAGCCACCCAGTCGTCCGGCAGGTAAGTCCATCCGGAGTTATTGTACACGCCTTTCTGTTCTACTTCACTCACAATCCAGATGTTCAGGTATTTATTACCCGGCCAGTAGGAGATGTTTTTCACCGCAGATCCGGTACCATCCGGCGAACGGCCATCGAGGTCGTTGTAATGATAGGTAACGCCGTTAGTAGGATTGCCTTGCGGATCAATATCTGCCAGTCTGAAAGTAATGTGCAGATTGGCCGCCAGCCCGATAAAGCGCGGATCAATCTGCGAGTAGTCGGCATTCAGCAGATTATAATCCTGGTTGAGAATATCGATGGCTGAGCGAATCTGTTCCAGCGTTACCTTATAGGGATTCACCGGATCGTTGACGTGAAATACCACCGGAATGGTATATTGAACAGGACCAGCCAGCGCCGCTCTTTGCATACGCATATTGGCGATCATCTTTTTGATCTGGACTTCCTGGTTAATAGCAGCCTGCCGGGAAGCAGGATGTTTTTTATACAGGTCCTGCATGGCTTTTGAGGAGGAACAGTGTTCCGGTAACGGCGCCAGCTGGGCCATAGCCCAATGACTGGTCACCAGACATAACAATAGCGTTATTATCTTTCGTGATAAAGGTGACATATAAATGGTTTAAAAGTGGACAAGGAAAATATTATCCGCGGCAGTACGTCGCGGTAGTATATGTAATAAGGTGAGGGTAGACACAGGGTGTCTGGCAAGAGGGAAGAATTCTATTTCATATCGTGTATTTTATGGTTGAAAATGGTTTATTCAGGATAGTGTTACCCGGGAGCCGGGTACAGGCAACAAAAGAGCAGTATCGATTCTTATTTGGTTGATATTACAGGCGTCAGTTTCTCAGATTTTGTGCTCTACATACAACAACATCACGAATTTAACGGAGTATCGGTTAACAGCATGCCCTGAAATTGATGAGTTATGAGCGGATTTTAACATTCCGGGGTTTCATGGGATAGGATGTTATGAATGCCCGGGGGCTTTGACCCCCCGGGCATTTATGAGTATATTATTGTGCCGTTCCGGTGAAAGTAATCACACTGGCAGATGGCACTACCACTACAAAACTACCATCGGCCTGCGGGGTAACCGGTGCGCTTTGCTGCCAGTGAGCGGTGGTATTATCCGCTGTCAGGAAAGAAGTGAGCTGGCTGCTGGCGAAGCCGGCTAACTTAATCCGGGTGCGGGTTTCGGAGCTGCCCGGATTCACCACTACTACACTGAATTTGCCGGTAACCGGATCTTTCCAGGCAGACACTTTCAGCGTAGCGTTATTGGCCAGCGCCGAGTTGAAACGGTAATAACCGGCATGCACAAACCGGGAATACTGCCCCATTACATCGTAGGTTTTGGGATAATCCAGTGAACCGTCGGCATTGGTACAGATCAGTGATTCGTTGTTGCGGATGGCGAGCATACCTAACCAATACACATAGGCGTTCACGTTACATTCGGCCAGGAATTTGTGCATATTGACAGCCAGTTTCAAACCGCCGGTCATGGTGTTGTCGTATACGCCGCTGTCGTCGGAAGCTTCGGTCATCCATACCGGCCTGTTGCCGGTAGCGTAGTTCCATGTTTGCGGATTTTGATTCAGACCGCGTTTACCCAATATCAGATCTCCGATTTCTACATAACCATGACCTGCCAGGATATCGACGTTGCTTTTATCCATACCGGACAGGAAGCTGTTGGCCGTACCCCAGGCAGCATTTTCAGAAGAGATGATCTTCATGGTATTCAGGCCTTTGGCGTTGAGGGCAGGACGCAGATTATTGGAGATGAATTCTCCCAGGTGGGAGGCGGTCCAGTACGACGCAGCCCAGTCGGAGAACACGTTTTCAGGTTCGTTGCTGGGAGAGATACCGTAAAAGTTGATACCTTCATTTTGATAGGCTTTCGCAAAACCGGCTACATAGTTGGCAAAGTCTGTAGAGCAGCAGCTGTAATTAAGACCATTGAAGTTTTTGGCGCTCTCCTGGGAAGTGTTGTTCTTCATAGATAAAGGTGGTGTCCAGGTGCTGGCAAACATAATGGGAACCTGGTATCGCTCTTTCAGTTTCTTCAGTATCCATAACTGCGACAGCTGCGCTTTCTGGTCGCTGGTCAGCGCCTGGTAGGCAGCGCTGGCCACGTCCATGTCGATGCTTGTACCGGCAGGCTGGATCGTAACGGTACCGGCGGATTTGTTGAAGGGATAGGTGTACATCACTTCACCGCGGACCATGTTGAGCTGCAGGCCATCGGCGCCCCAGAGCTGTTTCATGATACTGTCGCGTTTCGGTGATTCAAAGAAAGGTGTAGCGCGGCCGGCAAAAGCACCGAAGCCTTCTATGCGCTGGTAGGTAATGCCCCAGTTCAGAGTGATGTTGGCGGTGTCTGTACTCAGGGCCGCGCTGATAAACTGGTTGGACAGGGCACCGTTAGCGTTTTCTTTCAGATCGCCCTGCATGTTTTTGCTGCAGGCGGAAGCCAATACCATGGCCATGACGGACAGGGAAACTTTTTTCATTGTTACGGATGTTTGGGTTTTTATGGAAATAATAGGGTACTGAAAATGTTTAAAATAGGTATACTTTTCTCAAAATTGTTCACTGCAAAAACACGGGCTCAATGGCATCTTTTCTAAAACTACTGATTATTTAGTTCACAAAAACTATACTTTTACAGAACGGAAACTCATAACATAAATTTAAAAGTGAACCATGAAATACATCCTTCCGCTTTTTTGTCTGCTGACAGGAATGATCGCCTGTAAAACAGCTGCACAGCAACGACTGTATATTCAAAAAGAAGGCCGCTCCCAGCAGCCCTGGAAGCTGGTATGGGAGGATAACTTCAACGGGCATACGCTGGATACCACCAAGTGGACCCGCATCCCACCGAACAATGCCGCCTGGGGAAAACATATGACCAGCGACGACCGCTGTTATGCATTAAAGGATGGTAAACTGTATCTGCGTGGTATCAACAACCCCGATACCACCAAAGATCCCCGCCCCTTTCTCACCGGCGGTATCTATACAAAAGGTAAATTTGCGTTCCAGTATGGAAAAGTAGAAATCCGGGCTAAACTGGAATGCGCACAAGGCGCCTGGCCCGCTATCTGGATGCTGGCAGAAACGGATAAATACGGCGCTTACCCTCGCAACGGCGAAATCGATATCATGGAACACCTGAACTATGATAGCATCATTTATCAAACTACCCACTCCTACTATACGCTGGACCTGAAACAAACGGAAAAACCACCTCATGGCGGGACAGCAGCGCTGCGCAACGGCGAGTTCAATGTATTCGGCATCTCCTGGTACCCGGACAAAATTGTTTTCCTCCTCAACGGGAAGGAAACATTCACCTACCCAAGGGTAAAAGGCGTAGATCCGTCACAGTGGCCTTATGATCAGCCTTTCTATCTGCTGATAGACCAGCAGCTGGGTGGCAACTGGGTAGGGAAAGTGAATCCGGATGATTTGCCGGTGCAGATGATCGTGGATTGGGTGAAGGTATATCAGTAAATAAATAACGCAGATGGCTATACTAACACACCGGATGAAACACCATCGGATAAACCCGGAAACGGAAACGCTGATCATCGGGACCTTTAACCCGGATACCGATAATAACCTGGCTGACTTCTTCTACGGCAGACAAAGAAACTTCCTTTGGACACTGATTCCGGTAGCCCTGGGGGAAACATCTTTAAAAGGCAGGCCTAAAGAAGAAAAAAAGGCCTTCATGGCCAAACATAAAATTGATTTCATTGACGTGATTTCCGCGGTAGATGTAGACGAAGCCACCAACTACCAGGATGACTATCTCGATAACAAGGTGACTGCATGGACAGATGTTATTTCCGAAATTGATAAACTCCCTCACCTCAAACGGATTTGTCTTACCCGGAGAACATTTGGTGGTATCCCGAATATAAAAGCGAAAGTAGCCGCCATCAAAGCTCACTGTGATGAAAAAATGATTCCCTTTCAGTTTTTAACAACACCGGCAAGGGGCTACCATCAGGCCAAACAAACAGAATGGACCCACTTCTTCCGGCAACATCCCTAATGCCGGAATCATTTATTTTTATTAGTTTGCCCTCAGTCAATTTTTTTCTGATACAATGAACCGATACAAGATTCGCCCCATTGCCCTGGTTGTTTGGTTACCCGCCATATACCTGATGATTACTACCGGATGTCATTTACGGTCCAATACTGTTGATCATATCGACAGTACCCATGTTGAGAGCTCCGCCGTTGACAGTGCTGTTGTTGACTCCCTGCCCTCCGGCATGGAACCCGCCGTTAATGATAACGAGGACTTTGAGGAAAGAGGCGCCGTTTATAACGTTCTCTCCGCCCGCGCTACCGGCGATCTTAACAAAGACAATATCAGTGATTCTGTAGTGGTCATGCACGATACCACCACTTCCTGGCAGGGTTACCGGTTGCAGGTATTTTTCGGCCAGCCCGATGGCCAATACCGTCTGGGAGCCACTTCCACCAAGGCTATCCTGCCGGAAGGCGGTGATAACCGGCATGATGGTATCACCTTCGATACTATCAGGGTCAATAAAGGTGTGCTCACCGTTAGTATTTCATTGTTGCGCGGTATGGTGGAGTACCTCTATCGTTATCAGAACCAGCGTTTCGAATTAATCGGCTACAGCCGCAGTGAATCAGACGGACAGGGCCTCATCATCAGCGACGAGTACAATCTCTCTACCGGCCGCTACATTCATAAACAGGAGCCTTATGACGGCGAAGACCGGCCCACCTATCACCAGGATACCATCATCCCGATCCGGCCACTGCCCATCATGGATACGCTCATACCATTCACTACCTATCACCGGCAATACGTGTTATTTTGACGGATTCACCCCCGGTCAAAAATCTTTTTAACCTGTAAGTTTGTATCAGCATCCTCCAAAAGAATAACCATGAGAAAGCTGATCCTTCAAATGCAGGTGAGTATAGATGGCTTCGTTGCCGATGCCCAGGGAGATACCAGCTGGCTCGTCCGGGACTGGGACGAGCCGCTGAAAAGCTATGCACTGGCGCTCACGGAGCCGGTAGACCTGATACTGATGGGCCGCAAAACCGCAGACCACATGTTGCCCGCCTGGGCCGCCCGTGCCGGCGATGCAGATATCGCAGACGCCTACACGCACCGCGTTAATGATCTCCCTAAGGTAGTATTCTCCCGTACCCAAACTGACCATGGCTGGACCAACACAGCACTCATCAATGAGGACCTGGCGGAGGAAGTATTCCTGCTGAAAAAATCTCCCGGAGGGGATATGATCACCTATGGTGGCGGCAGTCTGGCGGCTACCCTCATACAGGAAGGACTCGTGGATGAATTCCATCTCTTCGTCAATCCCATCGCTATCGGTAAAGGGTTGCCTATCTTCCATCTGCTGGAAAAACAGTTACCTATGAAACTGATGCAGGCCACTTCATTTTCCTGCGGTATCGTGGTCCTTTTCTATCAGCCGCAATACCACCGGTAGATCTTCTTCCCGGCTGGTAGTCGGGATATCCGGTTGTACACCGGTCAGTTCCCAGTTACGGTCTGTGCCCGGAAATACCGGCGCGGCGCTGGCTACCGACAGGTAAAAACGCTCTCCCGCCGGCAACCAATCGTTCATATGGGCAGCGCCAGCCGTACGCTGACCAACTACCACTGCCCTTTTCAGTTGTTGCAATTCAAAAGTGATGGCTTCCGCTGCCGATGCCGTCCGGTTGTTGACCAGTATGTATACAGGCCGCCGATAAGCTGTTGTGCCGCTTAACGCCTCCGCTTTCAGCAACATGGTATCGCCATTCCGCTGTTGCGTTGACAATAACGGCGTACCTGCTTTTACAAAATATCCCTCCAGCACCGCACCGATTTCGCTACCACCGCCGCCGTTATCGCGCAGGTCCAGTATCAGCGCCTGTGTATGCTGCACCAGTACCATGGCCGCTTTCAGCAGGTCCACGCTTTTCGGCGATAAATTGATCTCCGACAAACGGATATACCCGATGGTACCCGGTAACACTTTCACTTCCGCAAAACCATAGTTCATCCGGGCGGCCCGTTCACCGTAATGAAAAGGGTCTTTCGCCGTATCCTTCGATGGCGCCGCCAGTTCCTTCACCATAGCCGGGTCGTAGCGCAGGTAGTTATGCCCGTCTTTCACTGTTGTTTGTAACAGGCTGGTGACTGCACGGGCAAAGGTGCCTACGCTGTCCGTACCTTTTGACAATTGTTTTTCATGTCGCCGCAGGGCAGCTGCCAGTGTTTTTCCTTTGTCTGCAAATACATAATGCTGTTCCAGCAGTTGTGCCGATTGGCGGATCACCGCCTGCTTTTCAGCAGGAGATATGGTTTGTCCGTAGGCCGTTGACAGGCACAGGCAAGCGGCCATAAAGGCATAGTATTTTTTCATGTGATATAGATTAATCCTGTAAAGCTAGCATCGGCACAGGAGCCAAAATTGTACAGCGTTAGTCAGGGGAAAAATTATAGTTTCCGGAAGGCGCCAGGCAGAAAACCGGTGTATTGTTTAAAGTAACGGATAAAATGGCTTTGGTCGAAGAAGCCGCACTGTAGCGCGATACTGGTCAGCGAATGTTTTTTATTACGCACAAGGGCCAGTGATTTAGCCACTTTTATTTTCCGGAGATATGCCCCCAGGGTGTCATGAAAATAGAGGGGGAAATATTTGGAGAGAGACACCGGATGCATATTCATTTCAGCCGCCAGGCTGTCGAGCGACAGGGGCGCATCCCACTGATCGTGCAGTAACTGGCGCAGCTGCTGCACCCAGGCAGGGGTACCCAGGCCCGCTTTGACCCGTGTGCCCCAGTGTTGTAGCAAGATAGCGTGAGCGAGGGTATTTTGTTGCGGCTCCAGGGCACATTCCCGGTACAGTTTCAGGATAGCCAGTTGCAGATCATGAGCCGGCAGGGTATTCCAGGTTGTTTCGGTCAACTCATACTTTTTGAGAAAACCGGGTTCTATTTCCAGATTAAGATTACGCGACGGATGCAGGGTTTGTTCATTGCGATGTATTTCCCCGGCAGCATAGCGGACCAATGTTCCGGGCAGCACTTCCCGTTCGCTATGCCGGCGGTGTTCCAGGTTGCCGCCTTCCAGTACCAGGGAACAATGCGGATTGGCGTGATAGTGCCAGTCCTCCGATACCGCCGTATGGTACACTGTTTCTGACAGTATAATCCCTGAGAGATGGTAATTGACCCTGTTTTTGCCCAGGAAAGTGCCGCTGCCCAATGGTGTCGTCATGTTCTTAGAGATGCTAACGGCGGCTGATTTCCACAGCGCCTTCCTTGTTATATTTTTGCCGGTAATCGGCGGGCAGCATACCGGTCAGTTTTTTGAAGATGCTCCGGAAGGCTTTACTATCGGAGTATCCCACTTCGTACATCACTTCATTGACGTTCATGCGGCTGGTTTCCAGTTTCTTTTTGGCCGCTTCCATGCGTACCCGCTGGATGTATTCCAGTGGCGTATTGTCCGTCGCCTTTTTAAAGCGGCGTACAAAATGGCGGCGCCCGATGGCAAAGCGGTCCGACAGTTCTTCCACCGAGATACGCTGGTGGATATTGGCTTCAATATATTCCTGTGCCTGGCGGATGGGCGCGTCTTCATGTTTCTTTTGTCCGCTGAACATGGTGAAGGGCGATTGGCTGGTGCGGTCTATATCCAACGCATATACTTTAGACGCCATGATCGCCGTTTCCCGGTCCACATATTTCTCCACCAGGTGTAGCAGCAGGTTCCAGTAAGAGTTGGCGCCGCCGCTGGAGTAGAGCCCCTGCTGCTCCGTCACAATGCGGCCGTTGACCAGCGTCACATCAGGGAATAGTTGCCGGAACAGGTTGGCCGACGCCCAATGGCTGGAGCATTCACGTCCGTCGAGCAAGCCGGTAGCCGCTAACACAAAAGCGCCGGAACAAAGACTGGCCACATCTGCTCCATTTTCTTTATATTGTCGGATAATCCAGGGGATAAATTCCCGGTTCTTATATAAAGTAGCTTCAAAATCTCCTTCTATAGCGGGAATAATCACGAGGTCCGTGCGTTTTACCTCTTTCAGCATTTTATCAGTATGGACGCTGAAGATACCGTTGTATTGTTTCACGAGTGGCGTCAGGCCCAGCAATTGAATTTTAAAAGCCGGCAGTCTACCCGCATCTGCCAGAAAGCCATTTACACCGGAAAGCATCATGTGGGGATCTACAATACTGGCCATTACAGCGTCGTTGAGCACGAGGATAGAAACGTGTTTCATATAACCGGGGGAATTTAATCGTATAAAAAGTCGCAAACTACCCATTGAATGTCTCTACACCACCCCTTCACGAAGCGGATGGCAGGGTACCTTTGAAGTCACAAATGCAAGATTATGAAAAACGAACAAAAAATTACACCTTTTCTGTGGTTTAACAACAATGCGGAAGAAGCTATTCACTTTTACAAAGGTATTTTTAAGGATGCCGAGATAGGTGATATCAGCCGGTATACCGCCGGTGCGCCTTTACCCGAAGGCACTTTGATGACCGCCACCTTCCGTTTGGAGGGCCTTCATTTTATAGCATTGAATGGCGGGCCTTATTTTACCTTTAACGAAGCCGTTTCCTTTGTGATTTCCTGTGAGACCGCCGATGAGGTAGATCATTACTGGAATAACCTGACCGCCGACGGCGGCGCCGAAGGGCAATGCGGCTGGCTGAAGGATAAATTCGGCGTTTCCTGGCAGGTAGTGCCTACGTTGCTGGGGCGTTTGCTGGGTTCTCCCGAGCGCGACAAAGCAGCCCGTGCCATGCAGGCCATGATGGGTATGAAAAAACTCGACATGCAGGCCTTACAAAATGCCTTTGATGGAAAATAGCCATGTAGTTGTGGTATCAACAGCCTATGAGAAAACTGATCGTATCCATGAACATTTCGCTGGACGGGTTTATGTCCGGTTCCCGGCAGGAGCTGGACTGGCATTTCGCCAGCTGGGGATCTGACATGGCAGAAAAGCTCACCAGGGACCTGGCGCAGGCGGACACGCTGTTGCTGGGAAGGAACACCTATGAAGCCATGGCATCTTACTGGAGGGAGGTAGAAATTGACACCTTTTTCCCCAGGGATGACATTGCCCATGCCGTGATGCTGAATACCTGTCAGAAGCTAGTGTATTCCCGGACGCTGACCGAGCTATCCTGGAATAACAGCCGGCAGGTAAAAGGAGATTTACGCCGGGTGGTGGCCACTTTAAAGCAGCCGCGGCCGGGGCAGGAGAAAAACATCCTGGTATATGGCAGCGGTCAGCTGGTAGCCGCGCTGACAGCCCTGAACCTGGTGGACGAGTATCATTTATGGGTGCATCCGGTCGTACTGGGTCAGGGCGTGCCCTTGTTCCGCGAAGGCATGGAAAAGGTAGCTTTGGATCTGTTTAAGATGCAGACTTTCCGTTCCGGTGTGGTGTGGTTCCGGTATATCGTTACTAAAAACGCGTTGGTTCCGACCGATTAGCCGACTTTTTCTTTTTTGACAAAACCAGCCATGATGGCTGGTTTTCTTTCTTTATGCCTCATGCTTCCTCGTTTATAGTTTACTAAATAACCCTACGCTTTTTGCGGATTAACAAATGACTTACAACCAGCTTTTTTTTATAGTCGTTCCTTCTGTATAAGTGGCGCCATTTATTTGTTTTATTCTTTGCCACTTCAACCTGTTATTTATATGACCTACCATGAATTAAGTGACAGTGACCTGGTTGCCGGTTATAATGAGGGCAACGTTGAATGTTTCACCGAGATTTACAATCGATACTGGGCCGTTCTGTACCGCCATGCGTTACGGATGTTGCGTGATGAGTGTGCCTCGCAGGACGTGGTGCAGGAAACGTTTCATTCGTTGATCAAACATGGCCGTATCCAGGAAGCGATACCCTTGCGGTTATTATTATATACGACCGTCCGTAACCGGATCATTAATGACTATCGCCGGGAGAAGGTAAGGGAGAAGTACCTCGCTTCTTTGAAGAACCATGTATGCGCCGTGGAATATACCGATGTACAGGTGCGGGAGCGGGAGTTACAGCGGCAGATAGAGATGGAGATATCCCGGCTACCGGAGCGGATGCGGCTGACGTTTGAACTGAGTCGTAAGCAGCATTGCGATTACAAGACGATCGCTGAAAGGACCAGCACTTCTACAGAAACCGTGCGTAAACAGATCCATAATGCGATCCGGATATTGCGGACGAAGCTGAGTTACTTTTAGCCGAATTCTAAACTACTTGTAAAAAAAATTTGCATCGTTTACAAAAAGTTAAAGATTTAATAATCTCCATTCAACTGACGATTTAATAGTGCGTAATAATAAGTAGTGAATGTTTGATCGGATTGTCCATGTGAATGTATACCATCTAACTAAAACTTTGTATGAGCGACCAGGAAACCAAAGATTTATTGGAGCGGGTGGAGCGGGGTGATTGCACACCGGAGGAGCGGGCGCTGGTAGAGGACTGGTACCGTGATCTCTGCGAGCGGCAGGAACCGGCACCCACCAATGTGGACTATGATCTTATCAAACGAAAAATATGGGCCAGTCTGGGCCTGGGTGGCAGCAAGTCTTATGGGCTCTGGTACCTGATGGCGGCGGCAGCAACGTTTATTTCTGTTTTGTCCTATACCTTGTATATGCAAACGAGCACACCGGCACCTCCGCAGGAGAAAATGATGGCCGCCGTCCATCCCGGCAGCAGCAAAGCGATGCTGACCCTTTCCGACGGCCGTCAGATTCCCCTGGGGGACCAGCCAGACAGTATTCAGGCGGCACCGGGTGTAACTGCTCAACATAACAGCTCCGGCATCTTGGATTATGTATTGAATAAAAAGCAACCTTTTGGCTCTACCTCAGGAGACCGGCCTGTGTACAACACCATCACTACCCCTCGTGGTGGCCAGTACCAGGTGGTCCTTCCTGATGGGTCGAAAGTTTTTCTGAACGCAGAAAGTAGTTTAACGTACCCTGTACCTTTCACAGGTGCTACCCGGCAGGTAAAATTGATCGGCGAAGCTTATTTCGAAGTGGCTAAGAACCACCAGCAACCTTTTTTAGTTTCCAGCCCACAACAGAATATTAAGGTGACCGGCACACATTTCAATGTATGCTGTTATCTCCATCAGCCAGACATCACCACCCTGGCGGAGGGAAGTGTGGAAATCACGCCCCTCTCTTCATCCACTCCTCACCCACTCAGGCCTGGTCAACAGGCAATACTCCAAGGAAATAATGTAGAAGTCAGGAAAGTCAACGCAGAAGACGTCATAGCCTGGAAAGATGGATTGTTTGTATTTAACAGTACCCCGCTAAAAGAAGTTTTGGACCAAATTGGCCGATGGTACGATGTAGATTTCACCTACAACAACAACCTTCCGAACAAACGATTTGATGCAGAAATCCCGAGGAATCTAAATCTACTGGAAGTGATCAAAATCATTGAAATGAGTAGTAAGCTGAAGTTTAGTATCAACGGTAGGAAAATCAACGTACAGTAACCATCAACCAAATAGTTTATTAAAAACAAAAAACCGGAAGTGCTACCAACACTCCCGGCGGAATTGAACATGTAAAAAATCTTGCTCTAACAATTTTTTCACAATTTTCAACCACACAAAGATATGGATTATAATGTACCCACCAACGTGGGGATGGATTTTTCTTTGCGGAAAATCCCCACCCGTAAGGGCGCTAAAGCCCTCAAAATCATAGTGGCTATGAAATTAATCGCATTGTTGGTTTTATTGAGTTTTCAGGTAACTGCCAGCGTTTATTCACAACGGATATCACTTACGGTAAGAGACATGCCACTGAGAGAAGTGCTCCAGTCCATCCGGCTTCAAAGCGGATATTCCTTCTTCATAGAAACCGACAACCTTACCGATACCAAACCGGTAAACCTCAATCTTTCCGCTACCTCCATACACGAAGCCCTGGATAAAATATTCGAAAATCAGCCCTTCACCTATACTATACAGAATGAAGTTATTGTTGTTACGCGCAGAAGGCTTAACAATCTTTCCGGCGCTGATTTTCTCACGTTTGATAATGGAGGTCCGGATTCGACGAAGGTGGTGTATGTGCAGGGGAAAGTAGTGGATGATAAAGGGCTGCCGCTTGTCGGAGTAAGCATTCGGGTGAAAGGTGGCGGAACAGGTACTGTGACCAACCCTGATGGTAGTTACAATCTCAAAACAAACGCCGCTGCGACATTAGTGTTTAGCTACATTGGGTACCTTACTAAAGAAGTGAAGGCGGCGCATGGGGAGATAGACGTGGTGCTGAAGCAGATGAACACGGCGTTGGACCAGGTGCAGGTGATTGCGTATGGGACGACGACGAAGCGGACCAGTACAGGAAATATTGCAACGGTGGATGCAGAGACTATCGAGAAACAACCAGTATCAAATCCACTACTGGCATTACAAGGAAGAGTACCTGGTTTGTTTATTCGACAAACTACAGGAATATCGGCAGGGAATGTAAACGTAAACATCCAAGGGATAAATAGCCTTGCACAGGGAACTGCCCCATTTTTTGTTGTCGATGGCGTCCCATACCCACCACAGCTTATCGGATCATCAATTATAGGTGGTGCAATAGTTGGTAGTTATGGGAGTACTTTGACGTATATCAATCCCAGCGATATAGAGAGTGTTTCAATCCTTAAAGACGCCGATGCCACTGCCATCTATGGATCACGAGCTGCTAACGGCGCAATACTAATAACAACAAAAAAAGGGAAAATGGGTAATACCAAAGTTGATTTCAATCTCCAAACAGGATGGGGGAAGGTGCCCAAAGAATTAAACATGTTAAATACAAAAGATTATATAGCTCTACGTTTGGAGGGAAAGAAAAATGATAACGCACCAATATTGCAAAGTGATTACGACATCAATGGAACCTGGGATCCAAACCGTTATACAGATTGGCAAAAGGTGCTTGTTGGCGGAACAGCAACATTTACAAATCTACAAGCTGCGGTATCTGGAGGCAGTGAAAATACGCAATTCAGAATAGGTGGTGGGTATTTAAAAGAAACCACTGTATATCCTGGAGACTTTGCAGATATCAAGGGGAATGCACATTTTAATCTTAATCATCGTTCTAAAAACCAAAGGTTCAAACTAAACTTTTCTGGAACCTATCTACAGGATGACATCACGTTAGCCACAGTTGACTTAATGAAGGCTGCCTTAACCCTCGCCCCTAACGCACCTTCGTTATATAATGACGATGGAACACTTAACTGGGGTAATATTCCAGGAACATCGATATACACATTTAACAACCCGTTAAACTATCTACTACGAAAATTTAAAGGAAGTACCAACAATCTTACGGCAAGTTCAAACATAGGATATAGTATATTTCCAGGACTAGATCTAAATGTTACATTAGGATACAACAGGCTCCAATCAAACGAGACAAGTATTACACCACAGGCTGCATTTAATCCTAATACAGTCGCCAATCAAAGATCAGCAGCGTTGGCAAACAAATACTCTACATCTTGGATAATAGAACCACAATTAAAGTACTCCAAATCACTTAACATAGGCCGATTTGACATTCTACTTGGCAGTTCCTTTCAACAAACTAAAAACTACGCGTTAGAAACCGCAGGCGGAGGGTTCAGTAATGACGCACAGCTCCAAAACATTCAGGCAGCGCCATTAATTGTCATAAATTCACTGTTCGAAACTACATACCGATATAACGGAGCATTTAGCCGTCTGTCATACAACCTTCATGATAAATATTTACTAACACTAGCAGGTAGGCGCGATGGTAGTACCCGATTTGGAACTGCCAATAGATTTGCAAACTTTTATTCACTCGCCGGAGCTTGGATTTTTAGCGAAGAAAGTATATTCAAAGGAGGCTCTTTACTAAGCTTAGGAAAGCTTAGACTCTCATATGGCACTACCGGAAATGACCAAATACAGGACTACCTATATTTGGCACTTTACAATAGCATTCCTGTTACAATACCGTATCAACAGGCTGTCGGCTTGCAATCAACCCGCCTATCAAATCCATATCTGCAATGGGAATTAACCAAAAAAACAAACGTGGGATTAGATCTTGGCTTTCTTGACAACCGGATATTCCTAAGTGCGAACTATTATATCAACCGTTCTTCCAATCAATTGGTTAACTATCCGTTGGGATTAGTCACAGGATTTTCAGGAATCAATAAAAATATAGAAGCAACAATACAAAATAAAGGATTTGAGTTACAGGTTGATGTTACGCCATTAAAACAGAAAAAACTAACCTGGAACATATCCGCGAACTTAACTATACAGCAAAACAAACTAATAAAATTCGATAGCCTTCAAAGTAGCCCACTAGCTAGCAGCTATGTAATAGGGCGCCCTGTGAATATAATGAGGGTTTATCAATTCTTAGGCGTAAACCCTCAAACCGGATCATATCAATATCTTACTCAAGACGGGAAAACAACATCCAGCCCTAACTACGTCAAAGACCGTACTCAGCTTATGGATATAAATCCGAAATACTATGGAGGTATAACTAATACTCTCAGCTTCAAAGGTATCACATTGGATTTTACCTTTCAGTTTGTCAAGCAAATCGGACCAACTCAACGAATAACTGCATTAAATGCCCCTGGATCAATGTCGAACATGCCCACGGCAGTATCAGACAGATGGCATTCTCCAGGCGATAATACCACCTATCAAAAGGCAGGAAACCCAAACATTTCATATTACTCCCTGGCACTTAGCACAGCTGCATATGAAGACGCATCGTATATAAAACTCAGATCAGCATGTCTCTCGTATTCCATCCCAAACCAATGGTTGAAAAAAATTAAAGTCAACTATGCGAAAATATTTCTGCAGGGACAAAATCTGTTAACGATAAGCAAATTCTTTGGAATTGACCCAGAAGTAACTTATATAGGCACGCTTCCTCCATTACGAGTAATAACTATCGGCGCCAATATTACACTTTAATAGAAAAATCATGAAAAGAATAAACAGTCAAAATATAACTCCAATCATTGTATTAACAGTTATATTGTTAATATTTCCGAGTTGCAAAAAATTCTTAGAAATAGCAGCTCCAACAACTAGTATGAATGCTGAGAATGTATATCAATATGATGCAACTGCTGCATCTGTTTTAACTGGCATTTATGCAACGATGATGAACACAACTTCATTCACAAATGCCAATGCCATTTCAATATCTCTTCTTCAAGATCTAGCTGCGGATAATCTGCAATTGTACGATCTAAATCAAATCAGCTATCTCAACTACTGGCAAAATTCCTATAATGGAGATTATGCCAATTCGGGAGGCTACAATTACTTCATTAACTTTTATCCAATTCTTTATACAATAAACGCATCGATAGAAGGTCTTACGCGAAGCAATAGCTTAACCCCCTCCATAAAACAACACCTATTAGGTGAGGCGCATTTCCTAAGAGCGTTCTACTTTTTCTATTTAGTAAATCTCTATGGAGATATTCCGTTACCTTTAACAACTGACTATAAAATTAATACATCCCTACCGAGAGCACCCGAATCAAGCGTATACAAACAGATTATTAGTGATCTCAACACTGCCAAAACACTCTTGACCGATACATATACCGATGCCAATATAATAAGTAGTACTGGAGAAAGAGTTAGGCCCAATTATTCAGCCGCTGAGGCACTCTTAGCTAGATCACAACTTTACACAAAAGACTATGCTGCTGCAGAAATGTCATCCACCGAAATAATTAACAAGACATCTCTTTTTCAGCTAGTAGGTTTGGACTCTGTTTTTAAAAAGAATAGTAAAGAAACAATTTGGTCTTTACAACCAGTAGTTCTGGGATATAACACCTTGGAAGGTGCAACATTTTTACTAACAAACTCCCCCGGAACAGCGCCCAACAAATACTTCGCAATTTCATCATCTTTACAATCGAGCTTCGAAAGCAACGACCAAAGGTTTAAAAAATGGATTGGAAAAATATCGGATTCCACCAAAACATATTACTTCCCAGCAAAATATAAAATAGACGCGAACAACACTGGCATAAACGAATACTGCATAGTTTTCAGACTAGCTGAACAATATCTAATAAGAGCTGAATGCAGACTTGAGCAAAACAACCTGGCTGGCGCAAAAGATGATCTAAATGCTATAAGGAATAGAGCAGGGCTTCCTGCTATCACTACATCTGATGTTAATGAATTAAGAATGAATATTCAGAAAGAAAGGAGAATTGAACTTTTCACAGAATGGGGACATCGTTGGTTTGACCTAAAACGAAATAGAAGCTTGGACTCAACTATGCGCACAGCAGAAACATCTAAAGGAGGAATATGGGCTTCTTATAAACAATTGTATCCAATCCCTAATAGTGAAATTAACAAAAACAGTAAACTCATTCAAAATCCTGGATACTAATACTAAACAATTTGATAAACAGGTCTAACATGCAAAAAAAAATTGCTATAGCAATATTTATGGTAATCCAAATGAATTCGATTGCCCAAACGAATTCAATAAAATTTGCTAATTCTCAAAGCATAGAAGAAGCTGTAAAAATAGCTAAAAAAGAAAAAAAATATATATTGCTCGATTTTTATGCCACTTGGTGTACTCTTTGCAAAAAAATGGAAAAAGAAGTCTACACTCACCATGACGTATTTACATATATAAATGGCAATTTCATAACGTTAAAAATACAAATAGACACAAGCTTAAAGGACAATGAATCAATTAAATCCACTTATGAAATGGCAGCAAAACTCAAGAAATTATATGACATTAGGATTCTACCAACTTTTATTTTCCTTGAGTCCAATGGCACCATCATTGATAAAAAAGAAGGGTATCTCAATGTCCAAGAAATGATAACACAATGCAAGAGTATTGACGACATAAAAAAAAATCGCCAATTGACCGACAAAAAAATATCAGAAAATGAATTAACAGAAGAAGAACTAGTAAAAATTGCGCCTAAAAACCTCAAAATAAAGGATGACTCACTATCTATTAAGATTGCACAACAATATAAGGAAAGAATCACAACAAAGCGTATATTATCCCAAGAATTCGATCCGAACTTCTTCACGCTAATTAACAATTTTCCAATTCTTTTTAAGGTTAATGACACGTTGACCAAATATATTTATCATCATAAAATTGAAATAGATAGCATTCTAAAACAACCTGGTGTCTCTAATCAAATAATCGAATACATTACAAACTCAGACATCATATTCCCATTAATTAAGTTGTCAGGAGAATATACCTCAAAAGAACCAGATTGGTTAACTCTTAAAAATAAGATCGAAGAATATTGGGATCACAATACAGCATCAAATATTATACTAAATAATAAAATTAATTGGTATAAATCAAATAAATACTGGCATAAATACATACTCTATCAAACAGAAAAAATAGATAAAAATGGTATCCAGCCGGACATTTTTGAGTCCTCCCAAATAAATAATTTTGTATTTGATTTTATTTTAAAGAAGTCCAATGACAAATTGATTTTAAAAAAGGCTTGTTCTTATATGAAAGAAGTTGTCAACAACAATCCAGGTATTGTTGAATTTTTAGACACTTATGCCAATGTGCTTTACAAATATGGAGATAGATCCAAAGCAATAGAAACAGAAAAACAAGCACTTAAAATTTCAATGTTGCAAAAGCGAGATTCTCATATTAAATTATATAAAGAAACACTTTCAAAGATGGAATTCAATCAAGCTATCTGGGGGAACTAGTATATTGACGTCTCCCCGAAAAAATGTAGCGGTGTAAATTGGAAATTTCGGGGCAAATTTTCTTACCTTAAATCTGAAAAAATTGCCCATGAAAAGGTCAAAATTCACCGAGGCGCAGATCATATTTGCGCTTAAACAGTCAGAGACAGTTGCAGTGGAAGAAGTCTGCCGCAAATTAGGGATTAGCCAGGCTACTTTTTACAATTGGAAGAAACGCTACGGAGGCTTGGATGCAGT
>NZ_JACVFC010000004.1 GCF_014529935.1 Chitinophaga qingshengii | reverse complement strand
ATTGAATCAAACTATCACTAATTTGATTCGTGCTGTTGTTTCCATTCTTTCAAAGAACTTTCGATCACTGCTGATCGTTAGCTGATGTCTGAGATCCGATCTCTGTGGCCCATTTGACCGTACATCCTGTTATTTCAATTTCGCAACTTCGCTTTCTTTTCGTTGCCCCGTTATCGTTGGGGTTGCAAAGGTAAGCAACTTTTCATTTCTACCAAATCTTTTTTTAAGATTTTTTTATTTTTTCTTTTCGGAGAACAGTCAGCGCAAATGCACTGCCATTCATTATCTGCAGCCATAGACTACAAACCCGGTATCAGTAAAAATGCAGTATGTGAAGAGCTTTTGTGTGCGTGCTTTCTATCAAAGCGGAGCGCAAAGGTAGGCGGATTTTTAACACTTCCAACTTTTTCTTGGAACTATTTTTCAATAAAACCGTAAAACCCTTTACCACAAAGGATTACAGACTGAAAAAAATTTCACTCAAAACCCTCCTGTATATAGGAAACGATACTGTTAAACCAGTTTTTTGTCTTGTATAGCTACGAATCATCAGGGAGATATACCCAAAGCGAACGCTTTTTATAGCTGTAGTTTTGGAGATGTGGAGACCTCTCGCCCGCCATCCCAGGACTGAAGTCCTGGGCTAAGATGTTATTCTCTTATCTTATAAAGGAAACCGGTTCCAATAACCCCTCCGGATACCGTACCTGCATCAGGAACAATCCCTGCGGCGGCACGGCGAAATCGGCCTTTGTACAATCCCGGCTTTCAATAGCTGCCCTAAACTCCGGTATCGTAAGCTTACCACGCCCTACCCGCAACATAGTTCCCACCAGGCCACGCACCATTCCCCGTAAAAAACGGTTGGCGCTAACGTTATAGACTATACGCTCCCCCTCTGTTGTCCAGAAAGACTCGGCGATGGCACAGATAAACGTCTTTACCTGCGTGTTCCGCTTGGAGAAAGTAGTGAAGTCACTGTACTCCCTGAGAATACCGGCTGCTTCCTGCAACGCGGCCATATCCAGCTTATAGGGATAGAAATACCCCCGGTCCTCCATAAAAGGGTCCTTACGGGTATATAAGGTATATTCATAGGAACGACCCAATGCAGCAAAACGGCTATGGGCATCTTCCGGCACCCGGTATACCCCGTTCAGCACTACATCGGACGGCAAAATAGCATTGATTTTGTACAGCATCTGCGGATGCAGCGGCAACTCCGTATCAAAATGCAGGAAGTTCTGACGGGCATTCACCCCCGCGTCGGTCCTGCTGGAACCGGTGCTTTCTATCTTCGTCCGGAACAATAAACTCAATGCCCTGTCCACTTCCGCCTGCACGGTATGTGCGTTCTCCTGCACCTGAAAGCCGCTGTATTGCGCACCTTTATAGGCTACTTCTATAAAATATCTGTTCATCGGGGGCGAAAATAATACAATTAAAAAAAATGAGCGAAGATGGTCTATCTTCGCTCATTCATCGGCCGAAGGCCAGATTATTTATCTATTTATTCATTTACTTATTTATGTAACATGGCTTTAAAGCGGCCCTTATAATAGCTTTCTGTCAATAATGACTCCAGGGAACCGTATTTCTCGGTGTCATAAGTCTTCGCATAAGCCATATCCAGCAGGCGGTAACGCGCCTCGTCGGTACTCATCAGCTGCGCCAGTGTTTTGATTTGCGCGGTTTCCAGACAATAATTGCGGGTAGACCGGCGGAACACATCAATCATACCGTCATCGCTTTTGGAGCCGGCAAACTTGCGCAATACCTTCCGGAAAGTATCGTCATCCATAATATTACCACAATCGGTATTGATCAGACGGGTGTCAGCATTTTTCTTTCCAGTAACTTCTTCCACAGCGTCGTCATGTTTTTTCTTCCTGCTTTTGGCAGATGTTTCACCACCTGCCGCTACACCATAACCGGAAGAATCAGTGATGATATTATTCGGATGTTCGGTATCATCAAACAGTTTCCGCTTTTTCTTTTTGCGGGACGGCGCTTCCTCGGTAGCCGGTAAATCCACCGCGGAGGTGACAGCTTCAACGGGTGCAGCAGCCACAGCAGCCGGAACAGCGGCGGCAGCGGCAGGTTTGCTCTCATCCTGGAATTCTATAAAATCCGGATCTCCTTCCCTTTTACGGTGTTTTTTCGTTTTTTTAGGCGCCGGCTGCTCTTCTGTTGCCTGTTGTTTAGGCTGATCTTCAACAGCTGCTTCAACGGCGGCGGACTTACTCTCTTCCGCCATCACGGATTTCAGGATAGCCTGCTCTTCGTCGGTCAGCGGCTCTCTTTCACCTCTATGTTTTTTGCCTCTAGGCTTTTTCACTTCCACTTCTCCTGCCGGTACGGCAACAGGCTGGGCAGACTTAGCGGGGGCTATCTCTTCTGCCGGTTCGTCCCGGTCATTACCCGTTACGACTACTTTATCAAGGGCGGAGGAAAATGAATTACCGGCTTTAGGGGAAGATGGTTTACCCGGACCAGTGACAGTAGCTTTCTGAGCGAAAGTAGTTTCCAGCTCCTTCTGCAGATTACCCATCATTTCCTTACGGGCAGTATCTTCACTGTTGGCAGCTACCGTCTCTGTTACCGGCTCCTGGGCGGCGGCTGTAGCAGTGCTGCCATCGCCGTTATCGGCCTTGATTTCGCGGAAAGTCTGCAGGTTGTACAACGATCCCTTCTTTAACAGGAAACCCTGGTCATTTTTGGAAATCCTGACATAGAACTTCTGTTCCTGTGCAGGGCCTTCGCTCTGGGCAAAACCCACCGATATCGGTACGGTGCCGTTTTCCAACCGGGGCAGGATAATATATCCCCTTTCGGTAGAACTCAGCACCTGGCCATTCACCTTTACATAGAAGGGCTGGCCTTTTTCACTCTGGATATATACATAATGCTGCTGGCTCTGTGCCCATGACCGGCCACAGCAAAACAAGCATGCCAATAGGTATAATACTGTCCTGTATTTAAGAAGCATACTAAAAATTGGTATAAAACTGTCCTTACGCAAATATTATTCCAGCACGATCAGCACCTCCCCTTTTTCTACGGCGGTGCGCTCTGCGACTTTAATTTCTTTCACAACGGCATCGGCAGCCGCCTTGAATACATTCTCCATTTTCATGGCTTCCAGTATGAGTACCGGATCGCCTTTGTGGATCGCCTGTCCGGGCGTCACCAGTACTTTCAGTACCAGTCCCGGCATCGGCGCTTTGATATCATTCACTTTTTTAGTCAGGGCGTCTTTGATACCCATGGACGCCAGCAGCTGATCTATCGGTTCTTCAATGGCTATTTCATACTGCTGCTGATTAATTTGCAGGGTAACGGTTTTGCTCTCTTTATCCACCTTCAGCACCTGGGCCTGATAACTATGACCATCCATGATGATACTGTAATCGCCGGAAGGTACCTGTACCGCGGACCAGTCTACCGCCTCCCCGTTGCAGGTAAGCGTACTATCCTGTTGAATGCTAAACGCAGATTTGCCGTTAACTGTTGCCTTGATCATAATTTGCTGTATTTATTAGCCTAAGTCCAACAAAAATAGCATTTTTAACCACTTAGCTCATTATAAGGCCATTTGTTTAAATTTGACCCTTTATATAATCAGAAGCTGATATATTTAATTAAAACGGTTTTTTACATGAATCAACACTTAAAGCGGTCCTTACTGGGTGTGCTGATCGGAGGGATGGCCGGCCTGGGCGCCACAACTTCCCTGATGGCTCAATCCGGGAAGGCGGCTACCGATGATCCGGCCCTGAAAATCTATAGAGCAGCAGCCACGAAGGTCAACGACCTGGTACACACCAAACTGGACGTACGGTTTGATTACCCCAAAAGGTATCTCTATGGCAAAGCCTGGATTACCCTGAGACCCCATTTTTACGCGACAGACTCCCTCACCCTCGATGCCAAAGGCATGGATATCCACGAGGTAGCCATCGTAAAAGGCGGTAAAACCACGCCGCTGCACTACAGTTATGATACCCTCCAGCTGCATATCAAACTGGATAAAAACTATACTGCTACTGAATCATACGTTGTTTACATCAACTACACCAGCAAGCCCAATGAGCTGAAAGTAAAAGGCAGCGCTGCCATTACCGACGCCAAAGGCCTATACTTTATTAACCCGGACGGCAAAGAACCCAATAAGCCTACCCAGATATGGACACAAGGCGAAACGGAGAGCTCTTCCGTTTGGTTCCCCACCATCGATAAAACCAACCAGAAATGCACCCAGGAGCTTAGCATGACCGTACCTGATAAGTATGTAACGCTCTCCAACGGTAAACTGGTGAGCCAGAAAAAAAATACGGACGGTACCCGTACCGATACCTGGAAGATGGACCTCCCCCATTCCCCCTACCTGTTTATGATGGCCGTAGGCGACTACGCTGTTGTAAAAGACAAGTGGAAAGGCAAAGAGGTGAATTATTATCTCGAGAAACCTTACGAAAAATACGCGAAAAACATCTTTGGCAATACACCTGAGATGCTTTCCTTCTATTCCAATATCCTCGGATATGAATACCCCTGGGTAAAATATTCCCAGATCACCGGCCGTGACTATGTATCCGGCGCCATGGAAAACACCACGGCCACGTTACATGGTGAGTTTCTGCAGAAAACCGACCGTGAACTGCTGGACAATAACAACTACAATGAATGCGTGATTGCGCATGAACTGTTCCACCACTGGTTTGGCGACCTGGCTACTGCCGAATCCTGGAGCAACCTGACCGTTAACGAGTCATTCGCCGACTACAGCGAGTATCTCTGGCTCGAACACAAATACGGTAAAGATGCAGCCGATGAACACAGCTACGAAGCTGCTATGTCTTACCTCTCCATGGTACAATACTCCGGCGATAAAGACCTGGTACGTTTCCACTATCACGATAAGGAAGATATGTTTGACCAGATCACCTACCAGAAAGGTGGCCGTATCCTGCATATGCTGCGTAACGCCGTAGGTGATTCCGCTTTCTTTAAATCGTTGAACCTGTACCTGAAGACCAACGCTTTCAAAGCTACCGAAGCACACCAGCTGCGCCTGGCCTTTGAAGAGGTAACCGGCCGTGATATGAACTGGTTCTTTAACCAATGGTATTTCGGTCAGGGCTACCCTGAACTGGATATCAGCTACAAATACAATAACAATAAAGTCACCGTTTATATACAGCAGATCCAGAAAGACGCCAAGGTATGGCAACTGCCGGTGGCTATTGACGTGTATACCGGTAGTAAAAAAGAGCGTTATCATGTAACCGTGGCTAACAAAGTGGACTCTTTCACTTTTGCCTATACCACCAAACCTGACCTGATCAATGTGGATGCCGACAAAGTAATTTTGTCCAAGAAAGATGATCACCGCGATTTCTCCACCTATGCCTATCAATACGCGCATGCGCCCAACTACCTGGACCGCCGCATTGCTATTGAAGCAGCCGTAGAAGAACAAGGCCGCAACACTGAGGCAATAAAGCTGCTGGTAGCGGCTTTAAAAGATAAATACCATGGCCTCCGTACACTCGCTGTATCTTCCCTGAATATGAAACTGCCGGCTGTAAAAGAGGCTGCACTGCTGGTACTGGTGGAAATGGCGAAACAGGACCCCAGCTCGCTGACCAAAGCCGCTGCCATCAAACAACTGGGCGATCTGAAAGATGCCCAATATACACCGCTGTTTGAAGCCGCCACCAAAGACAGGTCTTACGGCGTAGAAGCTGCTGCCCTGGAAGCCCTGGCAGAACTGGATATCAATAAAGCCTATGGTATCGCCAAACAACTGGAGAAAGACTCCAGGGGCAAACTGGTCAGCGCTATTGCCGGCATTTATGCCCGTCAGGGTAATCCTGACGACATTGCCTTTGTAGCTGCCAAGTTCGACGAGACTACCGGCCAGGATAAGCTGAATGCTGCTTTTGACTATCTCGGTTTCCTTTCCAAAATCAACAATACCAACGCCGTACAGCGTGGTGTGGACCAGGTGAAGGCGATGACCGTGCAGTTCAATAACAGCCAGGTCAACACCTATATCAGCAACTGGCTGCAGGAAATCGCCCGGAAAAAAGACAACGATGCCACCGCCGTGAGCGGCAGCGACCGTGAAGGACTGCAACAGCAGGCTGCTTATATGCGGAAAGCTGCGGATGCTATCCGGACCGCTGTCAAAGAATAGTATTTTTATACAACGATAAAAAAAGCGCGAAGACTAGCTGGTCTTCGCGCTTTCTTTTTTAACGATCCTGTCCTTACCCGGGTCCCACCACCAGGATGACCTGGCCATATTAACACCTCCCAGCCACCGGTGTTGTAACGGTACATAATCGAGATATTTTTCCTCATTGTTCAACACTTCCTGTCCCAGACTGGTGATACCTATCATCTGGGCGTCCTCTTCAATAACACCAGCCTGTTGCATTCGTTGCAGCAGCAGGTCCAGTTGAAAATCGCCGAATCCATATATCCATAATTCATCCCAGAAAGCGATATAGAGGTCGTATTTGCGGTACCGGCCCAGCGAGAGTTTTTGCAGGAAAAATTTTTCGAGTGCGCTCAGGCCGCTGGTTACATCCGGGAAGCGTTCCAGGTGTGCATGAATGGCTGCCGGAAGGTTTTTCAGGTTACCGGCGGGCATATGGGCGATGGTTTCCAGGGCCAGCGGAGTATTGGCGCAATAAGCATCCCAGGCATCGAGCGCCAGTTGAATATCGGCTGGCTGAAGCAATACACGTTGTTCGAGCAGTTTTGGGAAATCGGCTGCTTCACGGTGATGAGGCAGATCTACCAGGCTGATGGGGGGTAAAGTATCGAGATTTGTTTTAAGATAGTGAATCAGGAAGAGCAGGTTGATCTGGCAAAACAGATCGGCTTCGAACCAAAGTACGATTTCATCAAATGAGCCGGAGTTTTTTAATTTCTCCAGCTCATGTACGACGTTTGTATAATAAGTTTGTTTATCTATCCCGTAATGAAATTCGAGGTGTTTAGCACGGCTTTCAAAAAACACAGCAGGGTCTTTGGTAACTTTTACTTTGCCTTCACTCATCATTTCCCTGCACACTACCACACCGCCTCTCAGTTTGCTTTGTCTTAGCAGGGACAATGTAGCATCTCCGTTTAACACATACATGAATGACATATCGTGAGTTTTGAAGGTTTGAAATATTACCAGCTACCGCTGGCGCCTCCGCCGCCGCCGGAACCTCCGCCAAAACCACCGAAGCCTCCGCCGCCACTGCCACCACCACCGGACCAACCGCCGCCGGAGCCTCCACCGAAGCCGCCCATGCTGCCGAGTACCGGCCAGATCCAGCCTCCGCGCCTGTTGTAGGTAGTGCCGCCGCCGCCACCACCACCGCCGCGGCTGATGATGGAGACAATAATGACGATCACCAGGATAAGGAGGAAAATAGCGCCCGGACTGATACCTGGTTTACTTTGCCGTGGATCGGCCTTATATTCACCGGCCGCCGCTTTTTCGATAGCGTCTACCGCCTTGTTGAGGCCTTCGTAGTATTGTTCTTCCCGGAAAGCGGGCTTGATGATCTGTGCAATTATCTCATTGGCTATCGCATCAGGTACTACACCTTCCATGCCATAACCTGTCTCGATCCTTATTTTCCTGTCTTCCATGGAAACAAGAATCAGGATGCCATTGTTCTTGCCTTTTGTGCCAATTCCCCAATCTCTCAGAATTTTTAATGCCACCTGGCTGATATCATAGTCTCCGACAGACTTCAGGGTAACGATCGCTATTTGGGTGGAGGTACTGTCATTATAGGCTACCAGCTTCTGTTCCAGCCTTTCGTCTTCATCTTTGAGGAGGATGCCGGCAAAGTCATTTACTAAAGTAGGGGGATTGGGCCTGGGCGGAATGTTCTGTGCTTTTGCCAGCAATCCCGTCAACAGTAATAATCCAGGTAAGAACCAGCGTAATATCCTCATGTTCATCTATGCTAAAATCGTTTAAAATAGTGCCCGCTAGATATTGAAAACAATATCATCCGGCAACTCGTTGGCATCGCCTGCTTCGTGCGGGAAGTGGGTACGGAGGGATTCGCCGATTTCGCGGATACATTCCTCGATCCCTTCAATGATACGGTTGCCCTGGAAATGGGACCTCAGGAGCGTGGCTTCTTTTTGCCAGAAGTCGTTGCCCACCCTGTCATGGATGCCCTGGTCGCCCAGGATGGCAAACTGATGGTCTTTCAGGGCCACATATACCAATACGCCGTTGCGTTGTTTTGTTTTCTCCATACCGAGCGAGGTGAAAGCTTCACGGGCGCGGTCTATGGGGTCTACATAACTGCAACGGTTTTCTACAAATAACCGGATTTCACCGGATGTCAATCTTTCGGCAACCCGGATAGCCTGCACCAATCTGTTTTTATCCGTTTCGGAAAAAATCTCTCTTTTTTTTGTAAAAGGGAATAGACGCATGCTATAACATTTGGGAATTTTCGATTTTTTGATTTTTTGATTTAGGGCATTCAGGGGCTTCCCAAAATCCCTAAATCAAAAAATCCGTAAATCCGTAAATTTAAAATTTAACCTCGGGGGCTTTATCAGAGCCGGCAGCTGCTTCGAAGTACCCTTTCTGTTTGAAGCCGGTAACACCTGCCACGATGTTGGTAGGGAATTTACGTACGCTGCTGTTATATCCTTTTACCGCATCGTTGAAATCATTGCGGGCTACGTTGATTCTGTTTTCAGTGCCTTCCAGTTGTGCCTGCAGGTTCAGGAAGTTCTGGTTGGCTTTGAGTTCAGGATAGCTTTCAGAAACAGCGAGCAAACGGCCGAGCGCCTGGCTCAACTGACCCTGGGCAGCCTGGTACTGCTGGATTTTTTCGGGGCTGAGATCATTCACATCGACTTTGATCTGCGTAGCGCTGGCACGGGCTTCCATTACTTTGGTCAGGGTTTCTGTTTCAAAGTTGGCGGCGCCTTTTACAGTGTTTACCAGATTAGGAATAAGGTCGGCCCGGCGTTGGTAGCTGCTTTGTACAACACCCCATTTATTCTTCACATTTTCGTCCTGGTTAACCAATCCATTGTACTTGTTGCAACCAAACATGCCCAGTAATACAATAACAATGATGACAATGATTCCTTTTTTCATCTGAATAAGAATTTAAGTTTTGTGCCGGCTGGGAAGCAAAAGCTATTCCTGTTTCCCGGCCTGCCGGTGTAAATGTGTGTTTTATGGGGTGAACGCTATAAAAAACGCGGTAAACGCCTATTTTTCATCCCTACACGAAAATATGGAAACTAACGCAGTAAATCGCTATTGCTTAGGGAAACGATGAATTTAAAAAAAAGTTCATTCATACTTGAAAAATTCACACTAATACAGTATGTTTATATGTACCTTTATAGTAACGTTTATCGTTAGCCGTTTTGCCGATAAATGCCAAAAAAGTGAATGGGGCAGGATTAATACTAAATCGATATAACTGGTTTCATTGTTTCTAACTCATTTATTATTACTAACTTGGAACTAAGTCTGCTTAAATGAGTGCACAACACATCCATATACTCTATATTGATGATGAAATACACAACCTGAATGCCTTCAAAGCTTCTTTCAGGAGACTATACAATGTTTTTACCGCTACCTCCGCAGAGGAAGCCGTGAAGCTGCTGGAAGAACAGGAATTTCATATCATTATTTCGGATCAGCGTATGCCCAAAATGACCGGGATCGAGTTTTTTGAATCGATACTGGAAAAATACCCCGAACCGATCCGTATGCTGCTGACCGGCTATGCCGATATCAATGCGGTAGTAGATGCCATCAATAAAGGGCAGGTATATAAGTACTTCTCCAAGCCCTGGAATGAGGAAGAGCTGAAACATAACATTGAGAAAGCATTTGAGGTATATTCCCTCCGTAAGGAAAACAAGGAACTCACCGCCAAGCTGCTGGATGTGAATGAAAAGCTGGAATTCCTGGTACGGCAGAAGCTCATCTCCTAATAAGTAAATATTTAAATATTTAAATATTTATTCATTTCCCAAATCTCCAAATCCCAAATTCCCGAATGTTGATTTTCCGTTAACTTGCACCCCATTGTGAACTTAATTTTCTGAAGCATGCAAGTTTGGAAAGATTACCAGGCCCAACACCAGGAGCGTTTCCTGGAAGAATTGCTGGAATTGTTGCGCATTCCCTCTGTGAGTGCGGACTCCCGCTTTAACGGTGACGTACAAAAATGTGCAGAAGCTGTAAAGCAACGCCTGCAGGAAGCCGGCGCGGATAATGTAGAAGTATGCCCCACCGCAGGACATCCCATCGTTTATGGAGAAAAGATCATAGATCCTTCTTTGCCGACCGTACTGGTGTACGGTCACTACGACGTACAACCCGCAGATCCGCTGGAACTGTGGCACAGCGGTCCTTTTGAACCAGTTATCAAAGATGGTAACATATATGCCCGTGGCAGTGCAGACGACAAAGGCCAGTTTTACATGCATGTAAAAGCCTTTGAAACCATGCACCGGACCAACACCATTCCCTGCAACATCAAGTTTATGATTGAAGGAGAAGAAGAAGTAGGTTCTGCTAACCTGGGCATCTTCCTGGAACAAAACAAGGAGAAACTGAAAGCCGATGTGGTACTGATCTCCGATACCTCCATGATCAGCCTCGACAACCCGTCTATCGACACCGGTTTGCGTGGCCTCGCCTATATGGAAGTAGAAGTAACCGGTCCCAACCGCGACCTGCACAGCGGCGTTTATGGCGGCGCCGTAGCCAATCCGGCTACTATCCTCGCCAAAATGATCGCTTCCCTGCACGACGAAAATAACCACATCACCATCCCCGGCTTCTACGACAAAGTACAGGAACTGACAACCGAAGAAAGAGCCGCGCTCAACGCCGCTCCGTTCGACGAAGAGGAGTACAAAAAAGACCTGGGCATTCAGGATGTATGGGGTGAAAAAGGTTACTCCACCATCGAAAGAACCGGTATCCGTCCAACTTTGGAGGTTAACGGTATCTGGGGTGGCTACACCGGCGAAGGTTCCAAAACCGTACTGCCTTCCAAGGCTTTCGCGAAAATCTCTATGCGCCTCGTTCCTAACCAGGACTGGCACGAGATCTCCGACCTGTTCACCAAACACTTTGAAGCGATTGCGCCTAAGAGCGTAACCGTAAAAGTGACCAAACATCACGGTGGCAGCCCTTACGTAACACCGACCGACTCTGTGGCTTACAAAGCAGCACACAAAGCAATATCCAGCACTTTCGGTAAAGCACCTATCCCCGTTCGTGGTGGTGGAAGCATTCCGATCGTAGCCCTCTTTGAAAAAACACTCGGACTGAAAACTGTGCTCATGGGTTTTGGACTGGACAGTGATAACCTCCACTCCCCCAATGAGAAATATGGCGTGGCCAACTACTATAAAGGCATAGAAACCATCCCGTATTTCCACCAGTACTTTGCCGAGATGAGTAAGTAATTTTTTGATTTCCGATTTTTTGATTTTGGAATTTTGGGGATTCGTACTAAACCGCTCCCCAAAATTCCAAAATCAAAAAATCGGAAATCTATAAATTTTCATAATATGAGTACTACCGAAAAATTACGGGTAGATAAATACCTCTGGTCCATCCGCATATTCAAAACCCGCAGCCAGGCGGCTGATGCCTGCGACGGCGGTAAAGTAAAACAGAACGGCAACAACGTAAAAGCCGCCAAACCCGTGGCTATCGGCGATAACTTTGAAATCAAAACCGAAGGCCGTAAATGGATGATCCAGGTAACGGGCCTCCTGGCCAACCGGGTAGCCTACAGTGAGGCCATTAAATACTACGTGGACAATACCCCCGAAGAAGACAAAACCGCGCCCAAAGCCATGGCCGCCGTATTCCATACCGGCAAAAGACAAAGCAAAATCGGCCGCCCGACTAAAAAAGACCGCCGGAATATCGAAGGTTTTATGGAAGGTGATACCAGCGAAGACTGATTTCAGCCATACTTCTATAATTTCTCATTTTTGCTTAGTAATTTTGCCTCCTCATTCTTAAATCAAGGAGTAAATCAATGCCTAAACAAAGCGACGTTCTTGCTACCGACTTTCTCGTGAAAATAGCAGAAGAATTTGGTACCCCGGTATATGTATACCATGCAGAAAAGATCAAAATCCAGTACGAGAAGCTGCAAAAGGCTTTCCACAAGGCTAATACCCGCTTTTTTTACGCCTGTAAGGCATTGACCAATATCAACATCCTGAAGTACATCAACTCCATTGGTTGCGGACTGGATACGGTATCTATACAGGAAGTACAGCTGGGCCTCAAAGCCGGCTTTGATCCTAAAAATATCATCTTTACCCCCAACTGCGTTGACCTGCAGGAAATTATTGCCGCCAAAGACCTGGGGGTGATTATCAATATCGATAACCTCTCCATCCTGGAACAATTTGGTAACAAGTTTGGTGGTAGTTATCCGATCTGCATCCGGCTCAACCCGCATATCATGGCGGGTGGCAACTTTAAAATATCCACCGGGCATATCGACAGCAAATTCGGTATCTCCATCCATCAGCTGCGCCATATCGAAAGGATCGTAAAATCCACCAAACTGAAAGTGACCGGCCTGCACATGCATACCGGCTCCGAAATCAAAGACGTGGACGTATTCCTCCGTGGCGTGGAAATTATGTTTGAAATGGCCCAGCACTTCCCGGACCTCGAATCCATCGACCTGGGCAGCGGATTTAAAGTGGCTTACCAGCAAGGCGATCCTGAAACAGACATCGACCTGTTGGGTAAAAAACTGAGCGACGCTTTCAACAACTTCGCTAAAAACTACGAAAAGCCCCTCCAGCTCTGGTTTGAACCAGGAAAATTCCTGGTAAGCCAATGCGGTTACTTCGTGGTAAAAGCCAACGTCATCAAACAAACTACCGCCAACGTATTCGTAGGCGTTAACTCCGGTTTCAACCACCTGATCCGCCCCATGTTCTACGACGCGTTTCACCTGATCCGCAATATCTCCAATCCGAAAGGAACCGAACGGATTTATACCGTAGTGGGCAATATCTGTGAAACCGATACCTTCGGATGGGACCGTAAAATCAATGAAGTACGGGAAGGCGATTACCTCGTGTTCTATAACGCCGGCGCCTATGGCTTCGAAATGTCATCCAATTTCAACTCCCGCCTTAAACCCGCGGAAGTATTGGTGAAAGACGGTAAGCCGTTCCTTATCCGCAAACGCGATACCATCGAAGATCTGCTGAAAAACCAGATCGAACTGGCATAATAATTTAGAGATTTTCGGATTTTGGAATTTTTTGATTTGATTTTTCTATTTAATGATTTTCTTATTTATTAAGATCTATTAATCAACAAACAAAAATCAATAAATTCCAAAATTCGAAAATTATAAAATATTGCTCCTACCTTTACGTCTGCATACTATCTCCCCTTGTTACTCCTGCACTGTTTTTACTGTAAATTGTAATAGATTTTTTTTGCTGACACACAAAATGGACAGCCATTGATGATAATTATATATCATATATATGAAGATTTTAACTGCACACTCCAGTGTAATTCATGATGAACAGGTAATTGATTCCAATATATCTTTCGTCCCCTTCGTGCGGTTCCTGAAGGAAAAATCAGCGAACGAGGAGGACCCCCGCGCTACCTTTTATAAAATGATTGTCCGGAAATTTGAAAACCACCCCGACATTCTTAAACCCATTCCACCTACTGCTGACCTCACGGATTATAAAGAATACCTCGACCTGCTCACCGCCGCGATATTCCCGGTTACTACAGATACCACCCGTGATATCTATGGCATAGGCGTACCGTTCAAGTTTGCCATTTTCTATTATTCCGACCTGTTCAAGAAAATATTTACTGACAGCAGCTCAGGACTGGTGGCCGTTCCACAGGGCATTTCCGTATCCCAGGTGAAAAAGGACAAACTCACCTGGCTGTATAAACTCATCCTGGACAGGATATACCACTTCCCGGTAAATTACCAGAATGAAATCATCCATCATATAGAGTTGCCCGACGGTACCAGGAAATACGTGAAAGTTAATATAGACCCACGTTTTGTGGATGTTAAATTCAAAGGCGACACGCCTCCGCCACTGGATTATGAAAACTACTGCTCCTATCAAATGTCGCCCGATACGCTGAAGGATATTATCCCCCCGGATAACTTCTACCTCGAAGGCTTTGTGATCTGGACCGTAGAAGATGTAACCCAGGCGGAAATACTGAACAATATCAAAGCGCTGGTAATGAACATGAAAGCCAGCAACGAAGCAGATAGTTACCGTACCCTGGAGAAGATGGTACCTACCCTGCTCGGCGGGAAAGGTATTACCGCCCATATCGTGCCCTTCCCGAAAGTGAATGGTAAAAACGTGCTGGAAGAACAGTTCACCAACGCTGATCCTATTCTCGGTGTCGGCAATAAAAAACAACAACAGCACTTCTTCCAGCTGCTGCTGGACCATGTGGCAAAACAACCGGCCCCGCTGATATTGCCAACAGTCAACGAAGCGATCATCAGCCAGTACCCGTTCCTCAAGTATCTGCCCATCAAAAATATCCATAGCTTCGTCCTCTTCCCCATCACCCATAAAAAAGAAATACTGGGTGTACTGGAACTGGCATCTTCCACGCCCAACGCCTTATCTGCCGAACCGCTGTGGAAGCTGGAAAGCACCTATCCCCTGGTGGTATTGATGCTTAACCGCAGTATGAGTATCCTGGACAGCCGCCTCAACGAGGTGCTGAAAGATCAGTTCACCGCCCTGCAACCTTCCGTGGAATGGAAATTCACCGAAGCAGCCTGGAACTACCTGCTCACGCCGGCGGAAGAACGCAAAGACATAGAAAACATCTCTTTTGAAGAAGTATACCCGCTATATGGCGCCATCGATATCCGTAACTCCTCCGTACAACAGGGCAATGCCCTGCGGGAAGACCTGCACGAACAGCTGGAACTGATTAAATACACCCTGCAGCAGATAGCCCAGGAAATACACCTGCCCCTGCTGGAGGAACTGATGTTTAAAACAGAAGACCTGCTGCAAAACCTGAGTGATAACCTCACTGCCGGTGAAGACCTCAAAATAAACGAGTTCATGGAGCAGGAAATCCAGCCGATACTGGAACACCTCTGTGAAGGCAGCGATACCCTGAAACCGGTGCTGAACAACTATTTCGCCAAGATTGATAAAGAACAGGGACATGTATTCCGCCACCGGCGCGAATATGAAGAAAGCCTGTCCATTATCAACAGGGCCATCAGCCAGTACCTGGAGAAAGAAAGGGCGTATATTCAGCAGTCCTTCCCCTGCTATTTTGAAAAGTACCGTACTGACGGTATCGAATACACGATTTATATTGGTCAGTCTATCGCCCAGGAAAAGAAATTTGATCAGTTATACCTGCGTAACCTCCGCCTGTGGCAGCTTTCGTCAATGGCGCGGATAGCCAGGCTGACCAACAAAATATCGCCGCGGCTTAAAATTCCGCTGCAAACAACCCAGATGATCCTCATGCACAGCGCTCCTATCACCATCAGTTTCCGCAGCGATGAACGCCGCTTTGATGTGGAAGGCGCCTATAACATCCGCTACGAGATCATCAAAAAAAGGATTGATAAAGTACATGTGAAAGATACCGGCGAACGCCTGACCCAACCGGGTACTATCGCCATGGTATACTCTTATGTGCGTGAAATGGAAGAGCTGAGAAAATACATCTCTTTCCTGCAAGCCAAAAACATCCTGCTGCCGGATATTGAAATGCTGGACCTGGAAGAACTTCAGGGAGTAAGCGGCCTCAAAGCCTTGCGGGTAAGGGTTAACATGGACCAGGAATTGTTGCCGGAAGGTAACAATTGATCATAAAAAAAGACCGGAGCATTCACTCCGGTCTTTTTTTATGGTTAGAATTTAAACCCTAGTGTTACATACGGTATCGTTTCCTCACTCGAATGCCCTACCACTGCGGTAATGATGAGCGCGTTCACCGGTGCCAGGTAAAGGCCCCCACCGTAACCATCGTGCCATACATGGGAATGCTCATTGTCCTGCCATACACGGCCTACGTCATTAAAGGCCAGTAACCCTACAGTAGCCGGCAATACATATGTTTTCAGGTCAAACAGTTTCACCCGTATTTCTGTATTGTTATAGGCAGAAGCACCTCCCGCAAAACGATAGTTGCGGAAACCGCGCAGGTTCTGTGTGCCACCAATCGTAGCTGCCTGGAAAAACTCATAGTCGCCCCAGATTTTACTACCGCCAAAACGGCTGACGATCACAAAATTGGCCGGTACCCGGAAGCTCATATACAAACTCAGGTCAGATTGCAGCTGGGTGTAATTCCGGCTATCGCCGTTGAGGCCTTTGTTGCCCGTCCAGGAGGTAGTCCAGAGAATACCTCTGGTAGGTATCAGCTTATTGTTACGGGTATCTATCTGGGCTAGCAGCTTCAACCCGGCATAGGATTTATTGGCGTATATACCGGCAGAATCCAGCCCGTTATGCTGGAAGTTGGTGATAAAGCGGCCGTCGTTTTCCTCTTTATTAAAAGCGTAATTGTTGAAGGTGGGTCCGTAAGACAGGCTGAAATGGTTGCCCAGACTGGTACGCAGCAATGCTTCCAGGGTATACAGGTTAAAACGTGCCCGGTAGTAGGTGATATTTTTACCATTGCTTTTATCAAACACCGTTTCATTACCAAATCCGAAGAAGTTAATGGTGTTATTCGGCGCTTTGGCCCTGGCCATCAGCAACAGGTCTGATTTGCCGATGACGTCCGTGAATTCGCCGTCGTAGCGGAAATTCCAGGCCCTGGTAGCCAGCGCGTGCGTAGCCGTGAAGATATGTTTAGCCGCATAGGGTTCTTTACGGAACGAATGCCGGATCATTTGCAGTCCCACTCCCAGCAATACGCCATCGTCGCGGTTAAAGGCTGCCGCCAGCATGGGAAAGGTTTTGTTATACTGGAAAGCGCTGCGGTTGTAACTGATATTTTCCGGGTTATCCGACAGGCGGCGTTGTATATGGCCATCCAGCAGGAAAGTATCTTTACCGCTACGCTGATCGTATATCCGTATCCGTTTGCCCGCACGGGAAGTAGAGCTGTCAATATAGGTATCTGCATCTTTCCCTCCGATTAACCGTATGCGGATAGGCGTACCATGGTTACCTTTGATTTCAAAGCGATCACGCCCGCCCAGCCCGTACACATTCAGTTCTTTGGTTTCTTTCGGATCAAAGGTGCGGGAATAGATATTTTGTTCTACTTCTCCTTTTTTGCTGATTTTAAACATGTTCAGGGATACAGCGCCTCCTTCCAGTTTTTCGAGTTGTATCAGCTCATTCTTTTGGGTGGCTGGCACATCTACGCCTTTAGCCAGGAAGCGGTAGTATTTGAGCATATTTTCCTTGAGAGTGGCCCGGCGGATGGAAAGCCGGTGCAGCATCATAGGCCCTACCTGTGAGCGGATGGTATCCGGGAAAGCATTGACGGCGGCTTGTATCACGCTGTCGGTCATTTTACGGAGGAACTTATCGGTTTGTTTTTCCCAATCTTTTTTCTCCAGTTCATTCATGAAGGAGCGGTCAAAATAACGGGCACTGAACTGGAAGCCGTTCACATCCGGGATGCGGTCGCGGAAACCTTGTATGCCGGGCAGTATCCAGGGTTTGCAGATCATGCGGGGCAGCAGGCCTTCGTTCACAAAAAATGCCTGGTCGCGGTCACGCGGCACGGGGTAATAGTATTCCTGTCCTTTGTGTTTTTCCCGGTACCAGCGCCATTGGTCGTCGTGCCGGTCGAAGTCCATGATATAGGTATCGAAGATACGCGCCCGCAGCACGGCTTTCTGGTCTACATGAATATCATTATCGCCCAGTACTTTGTCCAGTACTTTGGGGGTACTATAGGTTTTGTCTTTATCACCGGTTACCGGCGCCCTTTCTTCGAGCAGAAACACTTCGTTGCCAAACACATTAGCATAGCCCCCCAGGGTGGTGTCCATCGGGAGATACACAAAAGTGGGATTGGTATGAGGCACACCGGCAGCCTCCGCCAGTACGCTCACTGCCAGCGGCGCATAGGGATTGGAAGCCGAGATCTGGTCCTGTACCACCTCACGGGCGATGGTTTCCCGCAGCATTTCCGGGATGGCTGCCAACGGGAATTTCTTCAGGGAACGCATGGCGTATTCCTTACCGGTACTATCGGCCAGCCGTAAGGAATGGGTTTGTTTACCGCCACCGCGTTGTAAGATGGTATATCCTTGCTTTTGCAGGTCTATCACCGGAAAATTGAGCGGTGTAGCCCACACGTTACGGTAGTTGTTGCCCAACAGGAAATGGTGGAATTTACTCACTTTCACATACTGACTATCCGCCGGTACTTTCACAAAAGCCGGCAGGTTGGCCGGTTCCCGGAATTGCAGGCCCTGGCTGCGGATATCGGGGATACGTAATACCGTATCTGTATAAGCCGGGGCGGACAGGTTATCTGCCAGGTAATATTGTGCCCTTACTGTACTGTCGGATAATACTTCCAGTACACTGAAACCGTTTCCGGAAGTGGCATACAGCGATTTACCGCCTTTTTTTACGCGGTTGTTTTTGGCGCCGCTGCCGCTGACAATATAGGTGTTGGGGGTATCTTTAATCAGCTGTAACGTATGATCGTGACCGGAAACAAATATCACAGGACCATGGGGTTTAAACGCCGCTTCCACTCCTTTGATCATTTGCTGATACTTAGGATTCGGAATATCTTCCGCCGTTCCGAAAACGCCTCTTGCCAGCGGATAGATGGACCCTATCACCGGTAATGGCAGATAAGCCCAGGGTCTCAGATCGGTGAGGGGGAAAATATGTTGTTTGATCGTATAGTAGCTACCGTGAGGCCCATAACTGCGGAACGGATGGTGCGTGGCGAAAATGAGCAGTTTATTCCGGTTGTTGGATATTATATCGGCCAGTCTTGCCAGTACTTCTTCTTTATCCTTACACTCACAATCCGATTCGGTACCTGGTTTTTTATAAGGGAATACCCACCATTCACTGTCCATGATGATAAGGGTGATATTATCAGACAGCTTCACTTCCTCCGGTCCGGGACAACCTTCTTTAGGCAGGAAATCCACATTATCGAGGTGCAGGGAATCAATATACTGTTGCTGGTTACGGATCACCTGCCAGCCATCGGGTTTGCTCTTGTCCCAGTCGTGGTTACCGGGAACGAAGATGCCTTTGGCGCGGGTACCTTTTACCAGTCCTACCTGGTAGTCCAGTATCTCTTTGGCTACGGGGTAGGATTTATGGGAGGGATCAGGTAACCCTCTCGGGTATACGTTATCCCCCAGGAATAATATGGTGTTGATATCTTCCTGCAGGTCATATTTTTTCCGGACGGCATCTATTACGGGGTTATGGCCGTTTTCGTGCAGTTCGCCGGCATCGCCGATCAGGATGATCCTTTTGACGACGGTGGGGCCTTGCGCGAAGATGCGACCGCAGGTCAGAATAACGAGTGTAATAAGGACTATGGCTTTGTTGATCATTTGCGCTGGTAGCTGAATTTAAGAATATTGGCGGTGCCGTCGTAGCCGCCTTCATTGGAAATATACAGGTCTCCGTTAGCCGCAAAGGTAAGTCCTTCCGGTTGCCGGAAGAGCCGGTGTTTGAGGTTATAGGCTTCCTGGACATGGCCCTGCAGATCGGTAATCACCAGTAATTTGCTGACCGACGCCACGATATACAGTCTTTTTTCTATCGGATGTATAGCCGCTGCGGATGGTTTAAAGAAACGCATGTCGGTACCGGCCAGTTTGGCGATCTCCAGGTTGTCCAGCCGGTAAACGGGCACCGTATCGAATGTGCGGGTAGCCAGGTCAAACCGGTAGGCGCTGGTCATTCCGTCTTTTTTATCATCCACCGCATTTTTGGTGATCATCACAATACTATGGCGGGCGCTGTCGAAGTAGGTGGTTTCAAACTCCCGTTTACCTGCTTTCGGGAATTTATAGTGGATACTGGACACGCTGTCGGCAAACAGCCCCTGTACCTCATAGAGGGAGCCATTGCTCTTCAATACAAACCAGCCGCTATCGGTACGGCAGATATCTTCATAGTCCCCGTTCTTGGCAAATTTCCAGGAAGGATAGGCTTTGGTGGTATGAACATCGATCTGGTATACCCGGCCTTCTTCGTCATTGATAGCGATGATATTGGTTTCGTCGGGGAAAGCAACAATACCGGATATTTCCTGCATCGATTCCCTCACCCTGTAACGTACCGGCGTTTTCAGGTCGTAGCCTGCCGGAGAGGCGAATACTTTCTCTTCCCGGTCGCTGAAGTTATTACAGGAAAGGAACATTAACATCATTCCCAACAGGGTTATTCTGTTCATACATCGGCTTTGTACCATAAATTTAACTCAAAAATGCAGTAACTTCCCTCATGCAAATGCGTAAATCGGGCAATGCACGCAAAAGTACCGTTTTCCGCCTTTGCCGGACAAAACTATGAATATGCAGAACAGCTCACTCATCGATGCTGCCAGAGACTATATCACGGGCCAGTATCAGCAACATCCGCATCCGGAACTGGTATATCACAATCTTGAACATACGCAGCAGGTGGTAAAAGCCGCCGCACAGATTGCCGCACATTACCGGCTGCAGGACGAAGAACTGCAAGCCGTCTATGTAGCTGCCTGGTTTCACGACGCCGGCTATCTCCTGGGAGAAGCGCCCGCTCACGAACAAAACGGCGCCGAAGAAGCGGTCCGCTTCCTGCAAAGCCAGCAGGCTTCCGAAAACATACAGGCGATGGTGAAAGGCGCTATCCTGGCCACTAAAATGCCACAATCGCCCCATACCCTGGTAGAACAGATTGTTTGTGATGCCGACCTGTTTCACCTCGGCTCCAAAGACTATGCGGACCGTAATAAGTTACTGCGCAAGGAAGTGGAACTGAGAATACAACAGGACATACCGGCCGCCAACTGGCTGGCGGGTAATATCAAGTTTCTCACCGACCACCACTACTGGACCGATTACGCGAAGACATACACCCAACAACAGAAAAACGAGAATCTGCAAAAGCTGCTAAAAAAAATGGAGAAAAAATCTGCCGAAGCTGCCGAAGCTCCGGTAGTCATTGCTCCGGCCGATAATGCCGGTACCCCGGACGCCGAGCTCCTGGAGAAAAATAAAAAGAAGCTGAAAAAACCGGACCGCGGCGTGGAAACCATGTTCCGCATCACTTCCACCAACCATATCCGGTTGAGCTCTATGGCCGACAGCAAAGCGCATATCATGATTTCGGTCAACTCCATTATCATTTCGTTTATGCTCACAGTATTGGTACGGCGGATAGAAGACTATCCAAACATGGTGATTCCTGCCGTGATCTTCCTGGCTACTGCCCTTACCACGGTGGTTTTTGCGGTACTGGCCACCAGGCCCAATGTAACCAGTGGCACTTTCACCAAAGAAGATATTTCCAACAAAAATGCCAACCTGCTTTTCTTTGGTAACTTTTATAAGATGAAGCTGGATGAATATGAATGGGGAATGAGGCAGATGATGAACGACGCCGATTTCCTGTATGGCAGCATGACCAAAGACGTGTACCACCTGGGCGTAGTACTGGCTCATAAATACAAATTGCTGCGTATATCCTATAACGTATTCATGTTTGGACTGATCATCTCTGTGCTGGCCTTCATGATTGCCGCTATCTTTTTCCCGGTAAAAGCGTAAGTATTCATGGCTATTCCTTTATATAACCGCGATCTTAGCTGGTTGTCCTTCAACCACCGGGTATTGCAAATGGCTGCCGACTCACAGGTACCACTATACGAACGTATTAAATTCCTGTCCATCTTCTCTTCCAACCTCGACGAGTTTTTCCGGGTGCGGATGCCCGCTATCCTGGCTATCAACAAGGTATTAGAACACGATCCAGAAGCTGCCGGGGAAGAATCTCCCACTCCGGAAACCCTGCAGGAGGTGCTGGATACCATCAACCGGCAACAGGAAGAATACGGCCGGATATTTACCGGTATGATTTTACCGGCGCTGCAACAACATGGGATCATGTTATCCTATGGACCGGTGCAGCCACACCCGGAGCTGGCTACCTTCACCCGGTCTTACTTTCAGACCGCTGTACAAGCCTGTCTGCAACCGGTATGGCTTAGCCAGCGGCATAAAAAGTTTTTCCCGGAAAACAACGCCCTCTACCTGGTAGTGACGCTCAGTCCACAAACGGCGCCGGATATACGGGAAATTGTATTGGTGAATATTCCCGCAGGGCTGAAACGTTTCCTGTCGCTTGACGCGGCGGACGATCAATACCATATCGCCTTCCTGGACGACGTGATCCGGGTGCATCTGCCCTATCTTTTCCGGGGCTACATCATCCATGACAGCTATTGCATCAAACTCACGCGCAATGCGGAAATAGACATGGATGAAATGAAAGGCGATGTATTGGAAGAGGTAGAGACAGCGATCCGTAAAAGGGAACTGGGTGTGCCTACCCGCTTTCTGTATGACGCTGCCATGCCGCTGTCGCTCCGTAATTTCCTGGCCGCCCGGTTTGACGTAGCCGATAATGAAATGGTGCCCGGTGGCCGTTACCACAACCTGAAAGACCTGGCCGATCTGCCTTTACCGGCGGGTCTTCCCGGCGCTTTCCTGTATCCCAAAGCAAAGCCGGTGGTACATCCGGAGGCGGCGGCAGCCGATTATCTGCTGGACCTTATCCAGCGCCGGGACCTGCTGTTGCATCTTCCCTACGAACAGTACGACCCTGTGCTGCGTTTCTTCAGCGAAGCTGCCGTAGATCCTGATGTAGAAGAAATATACGTCACCCTTTACCGGATCGCTTCCGGTTCGCAGATAGCCCAGGCCCTCATCAGCGCTGCCCGTAATGGCAAAGCGGTGACCGTTTTCGTAGAACTTAAAGCGCGCTTCGATGAAGCCAATAATATCCGGTGGTCTAAAAAGATGAAAGAAGCCGGGGTGAAACTTATTTACAGTATACCCGGTATGAAAGTGCATGCCAAAACAGCGCTGGTAAAGCGCCGGCGTGGTTATCAATGGGATTATTCCGGTCTTATTGCCACCGGGAATTTCAACGAAAGCACGGCCCGTTTTTATACCGACCATGTGCTGTTTACTTCACATGCCGGTATTACCCGGGAGATGGAACTGTTGTTCCTTTACCTGCAAAGCAGGGAACAGCCGATGGCTTATCATTTCCTGCAATTCGGGCATTTGCTGGTAGCGCAGTTTAATATGCTGACCCGCTTTACGGAGATGATAGACCGCGAAATTGCCCATGCCCAACAGGGGCTGCCGGCAAAGGTGACCATCAAAATCAACAACCTGCAGGAGAAAGCGATGATCGCCAAACTGTATGAAGCCAGTGAGGCCGGTGTGGAAGTGAACCTGGTGGTGCGCAGTATCAACTGCCTGTTGACCGGTATCCCGGAGAGCAGCCGTATCCGCGTGGTACGGATTGTAGACCGTTACCTAGAGCATGCCCGGGTGTTTATCTTCCATAACAATGGCCGGGAAGAAGTATACATGGGTTCTGCCGACTGGATGAACCGCAACCTGCATCGCCGTATCGAAGTATGCGTACCCGTATACCATGCCACGCTGCAGCAACAGCTGAAAGACATTGTAGCCCTGCAACTGGCCGATGGCCGGCAGGCGCAGCAAGCCATACAAACGTATGTGCAAAATATAGTGTAAATTAGATCGGATGAATAAACCAAGTTTTATGAAGAAGATAGTATGGGCACTGTTCCTGGGCCTTTTCTTCGCCTTGCCGGCGATAAAGGTACAAGCGCAGACGCATGACCTGGAACATATTTACAACCCTTCCGCAGATGCCAAAGCGGATATGGCCGCCGCCCTGAAACAGGCTGCCAAAGAGAACAAACACGTATTATTACAGATAGGTGGTAACTGGTGCATCTGGTGTAAACGGCTGTACAAGTTCGTGGAAGACGATGCCGAGCTGAAAGCGGCGATGAACAAGAACTACGTCGTGTATCACCTGAACTATAGCAAGGAAAATAAAAACCTGCCGATCCTGAAAGAGCTGGGATATCCGCAGCGTTTCGGTTTTCCGGTACTGGTGATACTGGATGCCAAAGGAACCCGGTTGCATACGCAAAATACCGGCCTGCTGGAATCTGCAGACTCCTACGACAAAAAGAAGCTGATGGAGTTCTTCAAACAATGGTCTCCCGCAGCCTTAATGCCTTCCAATTATGTCAACGAATAATATTGTCATACCTAACGGTGGAACCAATTTTAATACGGATGCCGTGCATACTTTTATAAAGTTTGCGCAGCATCCGTTTAAATTTCGGGCCTATCTTTTCTGGAAGCTGCCGGCAGCCTGGCTGGCCGGTGTACGGATAAAGGCTATCAGTGAAGATGCCTGTATTACTTCCATCCCTTTCCGATGGTTGTCACAGAACCCCTTCCGTTCTACCTACTTCGCCTGTCTGGCGATGGCCGCAGAAATGAGCACCGGCCTGCCTGCCATGATGTATGTTCAGAGTGCACCCAAACGTGTATCCATGCTCGTTACCGGGCTTGAATCCGTTTTTGTGAAAAAAGCTACCGGTATCACCTACTTTACCTGTAATGACCTTCCCGCACTAAAAGACGCTATCAGCAAAGCGTTGAACCAGGAGGAGGCAGTCACCGTTACCCTGCGCAGTGAAGGCAGGGACAAACAAGGCACATTAATTGCCTCGTTCGCCATTACCTGGTCTTTTAAAGGCAAATCTTAAAAAAATGGTGTTCATCACCCTAAATCAAGGATATGAAAATAGCATTCCATGGTGCAGCCCGCACCGTTACCGGTTCCAAGCACCTCATCACCCTGAAGAATGGCAAGAAGATTCTGTTGGACTGCGGCATGTTTCAAGGCATGGGCGCAGAAACCGATGAACTGAACAGAGACTTTGGCTTTGAACCCGCTGAAGTCACGTACATGGTGCTGTCGCACGCCCATATCGATCACTCCGGCCTGATTCCCCGCCTGGTGAAGATGGGCTATAACGGTGACATTTACTGCACCCCCGGAACCCGTGACATGACAGAGATCCTCCTGCTCGACTCCGCAGAAATCCAGGAAGAAGATGTGAAGTTCACCAACAAAAAAAGGGCAAATGAAGGCAAACCCTATGTATTGCCACTCTACACCGTAGATGATGCTAAAAGCGCAATACAGCATCTTAAACCAGTCAGCAACTACAATACCTGGGTCAACATCGATCCGGATATACAACTGATGTATACCGATGCCGGTCATATCGTAGGCGCCGCCTCCGTACACCTGCGTATCACCGAAAACGGTAAAACAGAACAGATCACTTTCAGCGGTGACATAGGCCGGTATAATGACGCGATCCTTAAATCCCCGGCGACTTTCCCACAGGCAGATTACATCCTCATTGAGTCTACCTATGGCAGCACCCTCCATGCAGATGCAGCGCCGGCAGACGCTGAATTGCTGCGCTACATCCGGGAAACCTGCGTAGACAAAAGAGGTAAGCTGATCATCCCTGCGTTTAGCGTAGGCCGTACCCAGGAACTGCTGTACGCCCTGAACAAAGCACAGCTGAACGGTACCCTGCCTAAAGTAGACATCTTCGTGGACAGCCCCCTGTCTACCGAAGCTACTGCCGTTACCAAAGCACACCCTGAAGTATTTAACCGCGAGGTATCCGACGTGCTGAAACGGGACGACGATCCATTCGATTTCCCCGGACTGCACTACATCAAATCGGTGGATGAATCCAAGGGCCTCAATTTCCGCAAGGAACCCTGCGTGATCATCTCCGCATCCGGCATGGCAGATGCAGGCCGCGTTAAACATCATATCGCCAATAATATCGATGAGGAAAGAAATACCATCCTGATCGTCGGTTATTGCGAACCACAGTCGCTCGGCGGCCGCCTGATGAGAGGCAATAAGGAAGTATCTATTTTTGGTACCCGCTACGCGGTGAAAGCGGAAGTAGGCGTGATCCGTTCCATGAGTGCACACGGCGACTACGAAGACCTTAGCCAGTGGCTCGCTTGCCAACACCCGGGCGATGTGAAAAAATTATTCCTGGTACATGGTGAATACGATGTGCAGGTCATCTTCAAAAACTGGCTGCTCAAAAAAGGATTCCTGGATATCGAAATTCCGGAAAGACATTATGAAATTGGCCTGAGATAAATAATGCTGACAGATTACGGACCATGTCCGTAATCTGTTTTATTCTTCCACATACGGGAACCAGATATTAACCCTTGTCCCTGTTGGATTTCCCGATCCATCGTCCAAATCTTCAATATCAAAACTGGCATCCATATTAAAACGGCTGTTATACAACTGTAATCTATCGCGCGTGATCTGTAATCCACGGGAATAATGTTGTTGTTTATCCTTTTTCCGGATGGCGGCCGATTTTGCCCTGCCTATACCGTTATCCTCTATGGTACATAAAACCCTGTCGCCTATACGGGCAAACATGATCCTGATTTTTCCTTTGGCGGGAACATGCAGGATACCATGCCAGATAGCGTTTTCCACAAAAGGCTGCAGGATCATGGTGGGAATCTCCACCAGATCGGCTTCCAGTTCAGGGTCAACAATAAACTCATATTCAAACGCATCGGTAAAACGCAGTTTCTCCAGTTCCAGGTAATTGGTGAGCATATTCACCTCTTTGGAAACGGGGATATTGTTCAGTTGTGAGTTGTCCAGCACATTCCGGATCAGCCGTGCAAAACGGGCCAGGTAGGCGAGCGCCTGTTCCGTTTCACTTTTCATCATAAAGGTTTGTATAGAGTTCAGTGCGTTGAAAATAAAATGCGGATTCATTTGTGCACGCAGCGCCTTCATTTCCAGTTGTGCCATTTGTTGCTGAATAGCAGCCCTTTCCCGGGCCTCTTTTTTCACAGAGGTAATACGGAGTCGCAGGTAGAGCGCTACCAGTCCCAGCGCGGCCAACAGGCACAACATACGGAACCAGGGTGTTTGCCAGAAAGCCGGCCGGATGAATATCTTCAATTCACTGATATGCCGGGAGAAAGTACCGGCGGAGTTAACAGCCCGTACCCGGAAAGTATAGGAGCCCGGCGCCAGGTTGGTATACTTGGCTACCAGCATATTTTCCGCGCTCACCCAATCTTCATCCAATCCCTCCAGCTGGTAGTAGTAACGGATTTTTTCATGGTGGTACGATAGACTTTTAAACTCCACACTGATGATATTCCGGCGGTGATTCAACTCCACTGCTTTATGGTCCTGTAGCGCAGCTTCTATGAGCACGATGCTATCCAGCGCCTTCATATTAACGATGGTTACATCCGGCGGTGGTGGCGCCACTTTCAGCTTATCCGGTTCAAATACCACGAAGTGGTCGGAAGCACCCACCAGCAAACGGCCATCCTTCAGCCAGGTGATGCGGCGGCGCACTTTCCGGGAGTTATCAATGATATCGTCATTCTGGGTGAATGTCTCCAGGCTGCCATCAGCGATGGTGTAGCGATAGAAACCATAGGGCGTGATAAACCAGAATTTGCCGGGAATATCTTCCCGGATATTTAACACCCATTCGTCGAAAAGATGCCCGCCGGTTTGTATAGGCGTATACGTTCCTTTCCGGGTATTGCAGATCCACAACCCATGGTCCGTACCGGCCAACAGGGTACTGTCGTTGTACCGGACAAGGGAAGTTACATTACTATAGCTATGCTGATGCCAGTCGAAGTTTTGTTGGGAAACGATTTTGCGGGTGTGCGGATTAAAAAGAATCAGGCCGCCGCCGCTGGATGCAAGCCACAGCAGGGAATCCCCTTCCGCCACAATTTGCAGCACGGACAAGGGGCGTTTTAATGAATCGGTGATTTCATGGAAGTACCGGAATTTGTCGTTGCGCGGGTTCCAGCTGGCCAAACCGCGTTTATACAAACCTATCCACACGGTGGTATCGCTTTGTACCAGCATGCGCAACAGTGTTTGTTCATGCAGGGCGGGAGAACTGAGATGCCGGATAAACCGGCCGGTAGCGGGATTAAACAAAGACAGGTTACCGTTCTCCTGTCCTACCAGGATGGTACCATCTTTCAATTCAGTAAAACTCCATACCAGTCCTCTTTCCTCCGGGATAGTGGACGCAGCGTCTTTTCCAGGGTAATAGTTACCCATTAATTGCAGTTGGGGAGATAACCGGCTAAATCCCTTGCCCCAGTATCCGATATATACGTCACCGTTACTACCCTGGTAGATACCCGTTACTTCAGCTGCCGGCAGCCGTTTATCTGTATTGGCGAAAACAGTGCGGTGGTCCAGCATCCGGAAAGAAGTATTGTGAATGCTAAGGATATTCACACCGCGATCGGTACCAATCCACAGATGCCCTTCCCGGTCGCTCAGCATGCAGTTGGCTTCGTAATCGTAATGGAATCCGCGCTCATCGTCATTGTTGCTGGTGATATTAAAATCGAACCGGTGGGTGGAGTCGTTAAAGCGGAAGATGCCGCCTTTTTCGGTAGCGATCCAGAGTTGCTGGTTGCCATCGGTCATCACATCGAAGATATTATCCGCCTGAGGCGTTTTAAGCCGGTAGTCTTCCAGCTTATTGGCAACGGGATCATAGTAGTAAAGGATGCCGCCTCTGCCTGCCAGCCAGATATGATGGCGGGCATCGGTATAAATCTTTTTAAAACTGTTATGGATATTAAATACAGGCAGATGCCGCGGGTTATTGTCGGGCGTATACAGCTGCCTGCGGTCACGGTCCAGGATATACAGATGTTTGGTACCACTGATCCACAGGTTACCGGCATCGTCTTCCATAATAGCATCTTCCATTTGCAGGCGGTCCGCTTCGGGGATCATAGCTGCCTTGTGGAAACTGAACGATGCTTCATCAAACTGCATGAGGCCTTCGCGGGTGGTGGCCCATATCACACCACTACGGTCCTGGATGATGTTACTGCATTGCAATCCTTCCGGCAGTGCTGTGCGGTCGGCCACCGGCAAGGTTTTTATCAGCGTGGTAACCGGGTCGTATACACGAATATTATCCGGGGTACCCATCCAGATGCGGCCCCGGTTATCTTCACAAAGACAGATATCATCATAATAAATAGAACCCGGTACCCGGTCGAAATTGGCCATGGTGACCAGGTTGGTACCATCGTACCGCTGCAGTGCGGTGCTGGCAATCCAGATAAACCCTTTCCGGTCCTGCAGGATAGCGGAAACGTGATTGCTGGCAAGACCGGTGCTAATATCCAGATGCCGGAAGTGATAGGAGATATTTTCCTGCTGCCCGCTGGCAGTAATACCCAGCAACAAACAACACAACAGGCTGTATAAATACCTCGTTGTGCCATACCGTCTTGGGGTGATTGACCGGATAAGCTGTGCGATCATGATAGTCAGGAAAAAAATTGGCTGCGAGATAAATGTACTAAATGTTACGGGGATATTTAAGGCAAAAAAACCGTTTCTTTTGGAAATCAGAAGGCCGGGAAGTGGAAAATTACAGAAGGCGCCGCTGAAAGGGCCTGCGCCGGAATAACCTACGGCCATGAACGATCCGGCACAGCCGAAAATGCTGTCATTTTTTTTCATTAAATTTATAAGGCAGATCACGCTGCATCGCATGTGGATGGAGGACATTGTGTGACTGCCTTTAAAAATCTTTTTATGGAAGACAATAAAAAAGATGTAAAAAACAGCAGTCCCAAAGAACCAGCTGCGGAAAACCCCATCCGTCTCACAGGTCATCTGAAGATCACGAAGGTGGAGAAGAAAGCAGCAGGTATTCCGGCCGTACTGGCTTCTTTTGCAGACCTTATTGAAGAAAAAGCATTGTTAAGAGGAACAATGGCGCTGTTTAAAATGAACCAGTTCGGTGGCTTCGATTGTTCCAGCTGCGCCTGGCCTGATCCGGACGATGACCGCTCCCCTATAGCGGAATATTGTGAGAACGGCGCTAAAGCGCTGGCAGAGGAAGCCACTACCAAAAAAGTCACCCCCGAATTTTTCCGCAAAAACGCCGTATACGACCTCGCAGAATTGGACGACTATCATATCGGGAAACTGGGCCGGCTTACAGACCCGGTGTACCTGCCGGAAGGCGGTGCTCACTACCAGCCCATCAGCTGGGACGACGCCTTCAAAAAAATAGCACAACACCTCCACGCGCTGGCATCTCCGGATGAAGCAGCCTTTTATACATCCGGCAGGACCAGCAATGAAGCGTCCTTTGTTTATCAACTTTTCGCCAAAGCTTATGGCACGCTCAATATGCCCGACTGCTCCAATATGTGCCATGAAACATCCGGCTCAGGATTGCGCCCTACCATCGGCATCGGTAAAGGCACGGTCACCCTGGAGGATATGCATGATGCGGAAGTGGTGATCATCGTGGGGCAGAATCCCGGTACCAATGCCCCCCGTATGCTGAGCGCCTTGTCAAAGTGTAAGGGAAACGGCGGGAAGATTATTGCCGTTAATCCTTTACCGGAAGCGGGTTTAATGGGTTTTAAAGACCCGCAGGCCGTGAAAGGCATTATCGGCGACGGTGTTAAACTGGCCGACCTTTATCTCCCCGTAAAAATAAACGGGGACATGGCATTGCTAAAAGCCCTGGAAATGTTGCTGCTCGACTTTGAAAAACAATCCCCCGGTAAAGTACTTGATCAATCATTCATCAAAGAAAAAACCACCGGTTACGACGATTTTATAAAACAATTCGGGCAATACAACCTGGAAGACCTCTCAAAAGAATGCGGCGTTGCGACTGCTCTGCTACGCGAAGCGGCACAAATGATCGCATATAAAAAACGTATCATCATTTGTTGGGGCATGGGTATCACCCAACAGCCCAATGGCGTGGATATGGTGCGTGAAATGCTCAATATCGTGCTGTTGAAAGGAAGCATTGGCATCAGGGGTGGTGGCCTTTGCCCGGTACGCGGGCATAGTAATGTACAAGGCAACCGCACCATGCTCATCGACGAAAAACCTACCGATGAACAACTGGACCGGCTGGAGAAATACTATGGTTTTAAAATGCCACGGAAACATGGCTACGATGTAGTCCGTGCCATTAAAGCCATCCATGAAGAAAAAGTGAAAGTGCTGTTCTGTATGGGGGGTAACCTGCTGTCTGCCGCACCAGACACTACCTATACGGCTAACGCCCTACGGAAACTGAAGCTGTTGGTTTGTGTATCTACAAAATTAAACCGTGGCCACCTCGTACACGGGAAAGAGGCGCTTATCCTGCCTACCTATTCCCGGGCGGATTTCGATATCGTAAAGGGTGAATTACAGATTGTCAGCACCGAAAATTCCATGGGCGTAGTACAATCTTCAAAAGGAGTGCTAAAAGCTGTTTCTGACAACCTGATTAACGAAACACAGATCGTTTGCCGCATGGCCATGGCCACTTTGGGCGAAAATCATATTGTCAACTGGCAACGGTACCACGACAGCTACGATGCTGTACGGGATGCCATCGAACAATGTATCCCCGGATTTAACAACTACAATGAAAGAGTACGGCAGAAAGGCGGATTCTATTTGCCTAATGCCGCCAGGGATGAACAACGTTTCGCCCCAAAATATGATTACCGCGCCCCCTTTACCATCACCGAAATTCCGGATAATACACTGGCCGATGATGAGTACATGATGGCTACCACCCGTACACACGATCAGTTCAATACCACCATTTACGGATTGGACGACCGGTACAGAGGTGTTCATAATGGACGCCGGGTGATCTTTATGAATGAAAAAGACATCGAACGGGCTGGATTCAGGGCTGGCGATAAGGTAGACCTGTTCAATTACGATGACGGCATAGAACGGGTGGCTCCTTTGTTTGTCATTGTACCGTACCCCATACCCGAAAAAAACACGGTGACCTATTTTCCGGAAACCAACGTGCTGGTATCTGTCAACAATGTTGTAAAGGAAAGCAATATGCCTGCTTCCAAATATGTCAGGATTAAGATCAGGAAGCATGATGAGGCAGTTTATCAAAAGACATCCCATTTGTAAAAACTTTTAAAGCCGCTATCTTAGTCCCTTGTCTAACGTCGCATCAGTTATATGATTATCAAAAAAAAAGAGCACTGGTTCAGAATGCTTTTTGTGTGGCACGGCTCTGTGTTGCCGCGTTTGTTACCCCGGCTGCTTCTGTTGCTGTTGTTTTCTGCTGTTATAGTATATCTCCGGGGAACGATCTTCTCCTTTAAAGTACCGTTGAATCCGGCGCCTTTCACCTTGTTTGGATTTGTACTGGCCCTGTTTCTCGGATTCCGCAACAGCGCCAGTTACGATCGTTTCTGGGAAGGACGCAAACTCTGGGGCGCGCTGCTCAATCACACACGGTCACTGGCACGTCAGGCATTAACCCTGGGAAATACTGCAACGTCCGATGCCAGCGCATTCATACAACTGCTCAGTGCTTTCCCGTATGCTTTAAAACATCAGTTGCGTGGCACCGATCCCCGGAAGGACCTGGAAACACGTCTTCCCGAACAACAATTAAACCTGGTGATGACCGCTCAATATAAACCGGTAATATTGACAAAGCTCATGGCAACATGGGTGCAGCAAAAACGGCAGGAGAACCATATTGACTCCTTACAACAGGCACGCTTCGATGAAAATCTCGACAAACTGGAGGAAGTAGTAGGTGGCTGTGAGCGGATTATTTCCACGCCACTCCCCTATAGCTACCGGGTGCTGCTGCACCGGACGGTATATATCTATTGTTTTTTATTACCCTTTGGACTGGTGGACAGTCTCGGATGGTTCACGCCATTCATTGTCGCTTTTATAGGATACACCTTTGTTGCTTTTGAGGCGATTGCCGATGAAATTGAAGAACCTTTTGGCACCGAAGCCAATGACCTGGCCCTGAATGCGATGTGCCGAATGATAAATCATACTATTTTTGAACTGGCGGGGCTGCCGACAGCAACCGACGAAAAAAGTGGTCATCACATTATTGACTAGGTATTCAGAAAATAATTAACAACCGAAAAACATCACTCCTAACTATGGACCAGGTACCACAGAATATAATAAACGATCAGGGAAACAATACCATTTTCATGGTCTGGAATTTTAAAAACGATATGGACGTCACCGATGCTTTCGCAAGGGTCTGCAAACTGGTCATCAATCTTAATCATTCCAATGATACGCGGTTTCCCGATGGTGGAGTATGTTGTATTATGGGTATCGGCTATGATGCCTGGCACCGGCTTAAATTGCCTGTTCCGCTGCCTAAAGAACTGGAAAACTTTGCACCGATAGCAGGACAAAAACATACCGCCGTTTCCACAAAAGGGGATTTACATTTTCATATCAAAGGCAATGACATCAGCATTTGTTATGATATGACCGCAGCGCTCTCTTCATACCTGGAACCTGTTGCCTCCTGTGTGGAAGAAGTCCACGGCTTCCGGTACTGGGACGGCCGGTCTATTTTAGGTTTTGTTGATGGTACTGAAAATCCGCGTGGGGAAAAACAACGTTCCTACTTCGGCCTGGTGGGTGATAATGACGCAGCTTATACAGGAGGGAGCTATCTTTTTGTACAAAAATACATGCATGATTTAACCGCCTTCAAAGCATTACCACAGGAAGAACAGGAAAAAGTTTTTGGCAGGTATAAATACAGCGACATTGAAATGCCCGATGATGTTAAACCCGCAAACGCGCATAGTGCCCTGGCCAATGTTGGCGATGATTTTAAAATCATCCGGGATAACATGCCTTTCGGGAATATGGCCACCAATGAAATGGGAACCTATTTTATTGCCTATGCCAGCACATTCAGCACGGTAAAAAAAATGCTGACCAATATGTTTGTAGGTTCTCCCGCCGGCAACTATGACAGGCTGCTGGATTTTAGCACCCCCGTAACCGGCACCTTGTTTTTTGTGCCAACCACTACTTTTCTCAACAACGTAACATCAGGAGATTCCTGATCGGCATACCTTTAATACTGAACGGCATAGGAAATTTTATGATGAATTTAATAACCCCCAAAGGTTTAAACAGTGGCGACAAAGTAGCTACTATTTCCCTTTCCTGGGGAGGTGCAGGCGATTTACCACATCGTTATGCCATAGGAAAAGAACGATTGAAGGAGATTTTCAAGCTCGATGTAGTAGAAACCCGGCACGCATTAAAACCGGCTGACTGGATATACAAACATCCGCAGGCCAGGGCCGAAGATTTAATGGAAGCCTTTGCTGATCCTTCCATCAAAGCTATCATCTCCAATATCGGCGGCGATGACAGCGTACGCATTTTGAAGTATGTTGATATAGCTGTTATTAAAAACAACCCCAAAATTTTTCTGGGTTTTTCTGATAGCACCATCACGCATTTCCTTTGTCTGAAAGCCGGACTGGGTTCATTTTACGGCACTTCTGTGTTAACGGGGTTCGCTGAAAACGTAGCCATGTTTCCCTATCAGATCGATGATATCAACAGCACACTTTTTTCGTCCGGTGTTATCGGTGAGATTCTTCCCAACACCGCAGGATGGACCACCGAACATCTCGATTGGTTTGATGTGTCTTTACAGCACACCAGGCGAAAACTGACACCAGCTACCGGATGGCGTTTTGTCCGTGGCAATACCATCGCAAGGGGCCGGTTGATAGGTGGTTGTATGGAAGTAATGGAAATGCTGAAAGGCACGGCGTACTGGCCCACCCTGGACACCTGGAAAGAGGGCATTTTGTTTTTTGAAACTTCTGAAGATAAACCCAGGCCGGAGTTGGTAAGATACTGGTTAAGAAATTACGCGATGATGGGGATTCTGCAGCAGGCCAGCGGCATTATTTTCGGCAGGCCTTACGACAATTGCTACGCAGCGGAGTATGAAACGGAATTATTAAAAGTACTGGATGAAGAAGGATTAGATGAGCTACCTGTTATTACCCAAATGGATTTCGGACATACCGCTCCATCGTTTACCCTTCCTTATGGCAGGTTAGCGGAGATCAACTCTCCGGATAAAACCTTTTCGATTTTGGAAAGTGGTGTGATATGAAGCTATACCAACAATAAAAAAGCCTGCAAAATTTGCAGGCTTTTTTTGTACCACGTACGGGAATCGAACCCGTGATTCCTCCGTGAAAGGGAGGCGTCTTAACCCCTTGACCAACGCGGCGTTTCCGTTTTGGGATTGCAAAGATAGGGAATAGTTTTATTTCACAAAATTTTTTTTGAATTATTTTTTCGGGAGATGATCAACTTATTCCTACCCCCTGTTTTTTACCAGGTATGCAATGATAACGCAACATACTGCATTAATGTTTCAGCCCCGCAATCAGGTTGATGGTTAATGCCACCACAAACGTATTCAGGATGTAGGACAACAATCCATGTACCAGTACGGTACGCCGGAGAATACGGTTCCCGATTTGTACATCAGATACCTGGAAGGTCATACCGATCACAAAAGAGAAATAGGCGAAGTCCAGGTAGTCCGGATGTTTTTCCTGGGGAAAATCCAGTCCGCCGGCATGACGGCTGGTATCGTTTTCATCATCATCATAATACAGGTGTGCATAGTGAAAGCTGTAGGTGGTATGTACCAGCGCCCAGGACGACAATATCCCGGTAATCGCCACCGGCAGGTAAATGGTTTCTTTCTCCTGTCCCGATACCATCAGCAATACGACCGTTACCATGCTGGCAAACGAGGATAATAACAGGAGAAATGTCACGAAGCTGCGACTCCCATCATCCACACGGGCCCAGCTGCGAATTTCAGGCACCGTACGCCGCACGAATACCACCCAGGCGGTAGCTATATAGGAAAGGGCAAAAACATCCCATAAAAGCACATAAAACACCAAAGGACTGATAACCGCTCCGCCCATATACAGGATAACGAAAACGATGGCGGTAAGTCCCAGGCTGATCAGGATACGCCGTAAGGGATAAAGGTGGAGGACATCTTTGAGCATTCTCCGTCTTGTCATAAGATCCGGGTTTGAGAAAGTACCCGTTAAAAATAGCACTTTTCGGCGGCGGTACGGCATTTATTCCCGCCGGTTTGCCGTAATTTTACAAACACCGATCCGGTAGTATATGGCAACATTCCAGGAACGAAAACCATTCGCGCAACCGCTGCTTCCTTATGTGGATACCTACATACAGGTGTCAGGAAAGGAAGCCCCTTCGAAGTATATTCCGCCACACGCCGGTATTTCGCTGGTCATGGATTTTGGCCATCATTCCCGCTACGAAGGTGCCCGGTTAAAAATTGCGGTGATCGGTCACCAGGAACGGCCCTTTTACCTGCACCGAACTGAGGGGGCCGATCATGACGCTCTAAATATACGTTTCACAGCCTACGGCGCCAGCGCCTTCGTGAAGCTGCCTCTCCACGAAATCAACAACCTGCTGATAGATGCTGCGGATCTTTTTGGCCCCGATATTTACCAGTTGTATGAAACACTTCAACCTGTTTCCCGGCTGGATACCCGCATACAACTGGTAGAAACCTTCCTGTTAAACAGGCTCCAGGCGCCTTCTCCCACGCGTCAACTCATCTACCGGATGGCAGATACCCTCCGTTATACTACAGATTTCCCCGCGCTGGAAACGATCAAAACCGCTACAACTCTCAGTAACCGACAGATTGAAAGATGCTTTCGGCAACTGGTGGGCATCAACATGCGGCAATACAGGCGAATGGTAAGATGGGAGAAAGCCCGTAACCTGCTGGAACAAAACCGTTATCAGAAACTGAGCGATATAGCTTATGAAGCCGGTTATTTTGACCAGTCCCATTTTATCGCCGATTGCAGGGCTATGCTGAACATCACACCCAAAGAATATAAAAGTTGTACCATGTCGCACTGATACAATTTCCCGGATTGACAGCCGGCTAACTTTGGGGCAAAGTATATTCACATGAAAATCGCAACAATAGGCGCCGGCAATATCGGCGGTACACTGGGAACACTCTGGGCCGCACAGGGACATCAGGTAATGTTTAGCTCCCGGCACCCGGAAAGTGCAAAGATGCAGGCATTGCTACAGGCCACCCACCACACTGCAAAGACAGGCACTGTAAACGAAGCCATTGCCTTTGGGGATATTATTTTATTGGCAGCTCCAGCAGCCGAAACAGACATTATCCTGCAACAGACGGGCGATTTCCAAAACAAGATCATCATTAATAGCCTCAACCGGATGGACAAGTCTTCCCTGCGGGAAGTGGTGAAATTAGCCGCTGGCGCACGCGTGGTGAGGGCGTTTCATTTGGCGCCCTGGGAAATCCTTTCCCAGCCCCGGTTTGATAACATACCCGCCAGCTCGTTTATCACCGGCACCGACGAAGCGGCGGTAAACATCGTTGCATTGCTTATCCGGGAAATCGGGTTTGATCCCGTAGTGATAAAAACCGAAGCCGACATGCTGGATCTGGAAGCTGGCCTGGGGTTACTATGGAAAGTCTTTAGCAGGGAATACAACCGGGATTTTGGTATCCGTTTATTGAGACGAACGGAATAATTACCGCTCTTTATTTGAGTTGTTTAACGCCCGTAAACAGTATCTCAGGCTGGTCATCAAACTCCGATACATAAACACTATGCTTTTTCACTTCAGCCGTCATGTATTCCCTTCTGTTCTTCCGTTTGATATAATATTTTTTCTTTTTCCGGTACTTATAACCATTTCGGAGTAAATCTTCCTTCATTTTTGAGATGACCAACGCCGGCGCCGTATATCCCATGGAACAAGTGATCAGTTTCCTTCGGGCATCATGTTCTTTTATTTCCACCCAAAGCAGCTCTTTAGTCTTCCTTTTCTTAAATGTTTCTCCCTTCAGCCGGAAGTCCCCATTGCTGGCATTACTACCATAAATAGATGCGAAATCAATCTTGCCATTTATAAAACGGTAAACATCCGGCGTTAATCCCTTTTGTTGATGTTGTTTTGAAACAATGGTATCAAAATCTGCCAGGGTAAGACTTTGACTGAAAGCATACTGAAACGGAAGCAACAGGAAGATGACCAAAAAGATTCTCATGATGGGCGTTTCTCAAAAGTACGAACATCTTAGCTGACGTAAAGAATTTCTCCTGACATTGTCCATTCTCTTAAAATAATACCCTACGGATATTTCATGGGTACCGTTGTTGTAGGTCCGGTATTTGTTCAAAGCATAGTCAAACGCGTATCCGATCCTTAATTCCGGCAGGACGAATACTTCCGCCATCGCTACCACGGCGCTTGACTTAGTCAGCCCGGGCTGCAGTTCCGGTTTGTTAAACAATCCCACTGCCGTGCGGTATCCTCCTCCTACCCACACTACCTCCTTCAGTAATACAAACATATTCAGGTCCAGGTTGGTAGGACCGGCACGATCCTCTTTCAGCAGAAAAGATGGTTTCAGGTATACGTCGTCATTTATCCGAAACATAGCGCCGGCGGTCAAATAAAAATGCGGCTTGGGTACCGGGATGAAGTGGCCCAGCGGCTTGTTTTTGGCCTGGTACTGAGCGGTGAGATTATCTGCCGAAAAACCCACAAACCAATTTTCCGTAGTATAATAAGCACCGGCACGCACATCGAACAGCAGCATATGCTGTGTGGCGCCTGCCAGATCAGGTTCATTCGGGTTATTAAAATCCAGTTCATTCGGGTTAAGCCCCTGCTGCACAATACCAGCACCAATGCCCAGGGCCAGCCGCCCCGTTTCGTCGCCCAGCGGGATACGATAGGCATAATTACCATAGGCAGCTAACTGACTTTGTGCGCCTGTTTTATCCTGCGAAACCTGCAGGGCCAATCCTACCCGGTCGTTATTCACACTGCCATCTACTGCCAGGGACATCGTTTCCGGCGCACCAGGCACCCCTACCCACTGATGCCGGTAAAAGGCATGGGCATTGAACTCCTGCCGGTATCCCGCGTAAGCAGGATTAAGGTAGATACCATTAAAAATATACTGGGTGAACTGTGCATCCTGTTGTGCGTATACCTTCTGCCAACAGCAAAAGAAACCTGCCAGGAAAACAACATATTTTTTGATACACATAGTAAACAGTTATGGCTTCAGTAACGTGATATACCCTTTAAACTCCTGCCACTGGCCGGTTTCATCCTTTACCCGCAGCAGGTAGAAATAAGTACCGGCGTTCAATCCCTTCCCGCTCCAGTTTTGTGTATAGCCTTTCTGCTCAAATACATGGTTACCCCAGCGGTTCAGGATAGTCAGTTCATTAACGGGATAAGCTTCCAGTCCGCTGATCACAAACACCTCATTCACGCCATCTCCATTGGGCGTAATGGCGTTAGGAATATGCAGCGCCAGTACTTTCAGCTGGTGGGTACTGGAATTGTTCTGCAGTTGGTCGTCATTTTCATGGGCGGTAACAGTGGCTGTATTATTGATTTGTCCCCCTTCGAGCACTTTTACTTTGATAGTCAAAGAAGCGGTGGCACCGGTTTTCAGCGCATCTATATTCCATAATATCGTATGCTCGCTGGCCTGGTAAACGGCTGCGCCTACCGTCGGTCCAAACAGGCCGTCATAAGCAACATGACGCGGCAGTTTATCCGTTACCACAATACCGGATGCACTGGCAGGCCCTTTGTTCACCACGGTCAGATAGTAATTGAAGGTGCTATTCACCCGGACATTCCCATTGTCGGCAGTTTTAATGATCTGCATATCGGCATCCGGGCCAGGTCCGGTTATTTCAGCGATTATCACCGGGTCCGACCGGTCCGACATACATCCGTCACCGTTATATGCTTCCACGGTATACCTGCCCGGCGTAGAGGTGATGTATTCCTTCCCGGCGGCGCCGGACACAGGAATACCATCACGGTACCACCGGTAGTGCAAAGCATCTGAAGTGGCAGCGGTCAGTTTTACCTGCTGACCAGGCATGATATACCTGGTTGGCGGTTGCTGCGCAACAGCAGTCAACCACCAACACAGGAAAAAAATAATAACGGCTACTTTTTTACCCATAAGCGGATTACTGGATCGTAATAACCGGTTTACCAGGTTTAGGTGTAACGGTGATAACAGCCGGGTTGGAACCGGATTGAGTGGTAGCTGCATAATCACCACAGCCCTTCACTTTATAGGTTACTTTTACGCTGTAGGTAAATTTCCTGTCGGCGCCTCCCGTGGCGGTTACAGCAGGTTCTGTCACTGTATAGTTTGCATCTGTACCTACCTCTGTCTTTGATCCGGTCACACCCACTTCTTCTTTAGACCAGGAATAGGTCAGTTCAAAATCATCCACTGTCAGGTCTCTCAACCCTTTTACTTTTCTTGGCGCAGTAGCAAATGTTACGGTGCTGTTCATTTTAATGGCATTAGTACCGGTTGGCGCGCCATTCGCGGCACAATATTTAAGTGAAGTAGTAGAAGGATCTACAACGGATGTAACCGTAAGATCAGGTAATACATAAACCGTGAAGATCACCGCATCGGCCGGACACTCAGATGCGCCGGTGGAAGCTATCACCTGGTAGGTATGCCAGCCAGGGGTGGCGGAAGCTACTGTCAGCACTTCGTTTGCCGCGGTGAAGGTGCCGGCGGGCAAGTCCACCGGATCTCCGTTTGCATCAATCTCTTTCCATGCCCAACTGGTATAGGGCACCGGCGTGCCGGTTGTCACGGTAGGATCTGTGGCACTGGAGGTGAGTTTAAATCCGGACTGCTCCTTACAGAACAAGGTTGTACCGGTAGCAGTAGAGGTTCCCTTCGCCGGGTCATCGCTCACCGACAGATCAGCGGGCGATTTAATCTTTTGTGCCTGCACACTTATCGTAGTGCACAATAACAAAACAGCGAACACGCACTTTAAAACAGGGGTCAGAGAAACGGGATGGTAAGGCCGGCGGATGTCGAAAGTAGCAATTTTCATATGTTAAGGGTTTAATTGAATGGTGACTACAGGTTTTCCCGGACCAGGGTCCACTACAACGGTAACGGGCACACGATTTTTAACGGCTCCGTTACAGCCGTTCCTCACGCCTTCCACATACCAGGTATAGTTACCGGCAGCAGTGATGACAGGCGTATAGGACAGCCCGGTCGTCAGCAGGGTATTATCTGCCTTATACCAGTAATAGGCAGCACAGGGGTCCGGATTAGTGATCTTAAATTTCAGTTTATCTGCCTCTTTGATACATACAGGACCGGCATGGAAATCCCCATTGATAGCCAGGGAGTACGTCGGTATCGGCGACACTATCTTTACATCATAGATTCTGAGAGAAGAAAGCGCATTTACCAGTCCGCCCAATTGTATGTCAATCCGGTCGAAAGCCGCCGGGATAGCGGCAGTCAGGATTTGTTTCGTTCCGGCGCCGGCCAGTAAGCGCAAATTGAGTAAAGTGCCGTTGCTGGTAATAGGCGGGCCTGCCGGTATACTTCCCAGATAGGGTTGAATCACAAATCCCGTGAGCAGGCCGAGGTCCAGTAACCCGCCACCGGCATCCTGCAATACAATATATACGGAATCGCCCGCACTGGCAGGCGTGTTCAGCACTACGGTTTCAAATACCTGGCTCAGTACCTGTACGCCGGTATTCAGCTGTGCGTAGGTGAGCAGGGACGGATCATTATCAATCGCATTCCATTTATTATCCACCCAACTGGTGGCAGACAAGAGGCTAACACCGCCCGCCCTCGTACCCGCCAGCACATCCACAGGGCGGGTGCAGTCAACATTGCCGGGCGCCGCTGTCATGATCCAGGCATCATAAATATCAATACTGAGCGCCAGTCCGAGCACGCCGGAAAGTTTGATGTATACGCCGTTATAGGCTACCGGATTACCGGAAGCATCTTTAGGAATGAAGTTCAGTTCCATATCACCGGTACCGCTTAATAAAGAAAGCAGGTCCCCGATAGCGTATGCTGCGCCGACGAGTTTTTCTGCACCAAAACGGTCATATACAAAAGGCTGAACGGTAACAGCGGTACCTACCCCCAGCAAACTTTTTGAGTACGTGGCTTTGATACTCACCGGCGTACCCGCGGCCACCTGCGAAGGGAAATTCAGGTACGTTGAAGCGTAAGTTAGGCCCAGCAGGGGAATAGGTGCATTGAGTGTGGCGAAAGTAGTGGGTTTCCCGTCTGCAGCCTGTGCCGGGTTATCCACCGAACCAAGTAAGACAGCTGTTTTGTAACCGGTAGCATATTTTCTTATGGCAGGTATGGGGCAGCCGGTTTGGGCATATAACGAGGAAGAAAGAAGGAGTGTCAGTTGACAGATAATGACAGCAGTCCACCTGCAAACTACAGGTAATAGGGTATTGGTTGCTGCATTCCATGTATACACTCGCATAAGGGATATCGGGTCACATCGGGATTTGGTACGGTATGGCTAATGTAGCAGAATAATGAGTACCACAGCGAGTTTCAGCCTTGAATGGATAAAATGAATAAGTGAACCGGCAGGAGAGAAAATGCACAAAATGAACAACAGCAGGCAAATATTTTACATAAAATAAAATACACATTACATCATAAACATATTTGAATTAATACGTAAAAACTGGCATGAAATTGAGGAGGGGAAATTTTTAAAAAAAAAGGATCATGTGGGGATGGAAACAAAAAAGGGCTTCTCCGATAGAGAAGCCCTTTTTGTTTTAGTACCACGTACGGGAATCGAACCCGTGATTCCTCCGTGAAAGGGAGGCGTCTTAACCCCTTGACCAACGCGGCGTATCGTTTTGGGATTGCAAAAGTACATTATTGTTTGATATTTCCAAAAAAAATTTTGGTAACCCAAATTTATATTGAATAATAAGCACTTTGATTGTAAATTCGCTCTCGATTTTTTCATACTCAAATCACGACAAAAATGGGAACTACTCTCAAAATTGGTATTAATGGATTCGGCCGTATCGGTCGTTTGGTATACCGCCAGATTTACAAAATGCCCGGCATTGATGTGGTAGCTATCAATGACCTTACCAGCCCAACCGTGCTGGCGCATTTGCTGAAGTACGATTCAGCGCAGGGTAGGTTTGATGCAGAAGTTAAACATTCCGACAACGCAATTAATGTGAACGGCGAAGATGTGAAAATATATGCACAGAGAGACCCGTCTCAAATTCCCTGGAAAGACCATGGTATCGACGTGGTGATAGAATGCACCGGCTTCTTTACCGATAAAGACAAAGCTGCTGCACACATCACCGCCGGCGCTAAAAGGGTTGTAATTTCCGCTCCTGCTACCGGTGATCTGAAAACGATCGTTTTCAATGTTAACCACGAACTGCTGGATGGCAGCGAAACAGTTATCTCCTGCGCTTCCTGCACCACCAACTGCCTGGCTCCTATGGCCAAAGTACTGCAGGACAAATACGGTATCGTTACCGGCCTGATGACTACCATCCACGCGTACACCAACGACCAGAACACCCTCGATGCTCCGCATCCGAAAGGTGACCTGCGCCGTGCCCGTGCTGCCGCTGCCAACATCGTTCCTAACAGCACCGGCGCCGCTAAAGCTATCGGCCTGGTTCTGCCTGAACTGAAAGGCAAACTGGATGGTAACGCTCAACGTGTACCTACCATCACCGGCTCCCTCACCGAGCTGACTACCATCCTCAGCAAAAAAGTAACGGCTGAAGAAGTGAACGCCGCTATGAAAGCAGCTTCCAACGAATCTTTCGGTTATACCGAAGATGAAATCGTTAGCTCCGACGTCATCGGTATTCACTACGGTTCCCTGTTCGACGCTACACAGACTAAAGTACTGACTGTTGGCGATCAGCAACTGGTTAAAACCGTTTCCTGGTACGACAACGAAATGAGCTATGTATCTCAGCTGGTACGTACTGTGAAGTACTTCGCCGGCCTGATCAGCAAATAACCAGATCGTATCCCCGGCAGTTCTCCTGCCGGGATACCTTTTTTACATTCCGCGGAACAACTACACCATAGCAGCAGATAGGCCAGATCAACTTGGTTACACTCGCTTTGTGCTGTTGGCCCGCGGTTTTTTTATGGCTAAACCATTATCTTAAATTCGCTACATATGAGCAAATTCTCTGACTATAATTTCAATGGACGCAAAGCCCTGGTCCGCGTGGATTTCAACGTTCCCCTGAACGATAAATTCGAAATCACGGACGATACCCGCATGCGGGCTGCTGTTCCTACCATCAAAAAAATCCTGAAAGATGGCGGTTCAGTTATCCTCATGTCCCACCTCGGCCGCCCGAAAGATGGTCCGACTGACAAATACTCCCTCAAACACCTGGTATACCACCTCATCTCCCTGCTGGGCGGCGCTACCGTGAAATTTGCGGCTGACTGTGTAGGTCCTGTTGCACAGAAAGCTGCGGCTGACCTGCAAAGAGGCGAAGTACTGCTGCTGGAAAACCTGCGTTTCCACAAAGCAGAAGAGAAAGGAGATGCCTCTTTCGCGGAACAACTGGCTAAACTGGGTAATGTATACGTAAACGACGCCTTCGGTACCGCCCACCGCGCACACGCCTCCACAGCGGTAATCGCCCAGTTCTTCGCTAAACCCGACCGTATGTTCGGCCTCCTCATGGAAGCAGAAGTAACCAACGCGGAAAAAGTACTGAACAACGCTACCGCACCTTTCACCGCTATCCTCGGCGGCGCTAAAGTGAGCGATAAAATCCTCATCATCGAAACACTGATGGACCGCGCCAACAACATCATCATCGGCGGTGGTATGGCGTATACTTTCCTGAAAGCACAAGGCAAAGAAATAGGCAACTCCCTTTGCGAAAATGATAAACTGGACCTGGCCAACGAACTGATCGAAAAAGCCAGGATCAAAAACGTACAACTGATCCTCCCGGTAGACTCCGTAGCGGCCGATAAATTCGCTGCTGATGCGGCCACCCAGGTCGTTTCCAACGATAATATCCCCGCCGGATGGATGGGCCTCGATATCGGACCCGCTTCTGTAGAGCTCTTCGCTAAAACTATCCAGGCTTCCAAAACCATCCTGTGGAACGGTCCTATGGGCGTTTTCGAAATGGAAGCGTTCCAGAAAGGCACCAAAGGCGTGGCAGACGCTATCGTAGCGGCTACCGCAGCCGGCGCATTTTCACTCGTAGGCGGCGGCGATTCCGTAGCGGCGGTTAACCAGTTCAAACTGGCCAGCAAAGTAAGCTATGTGTCTACCGGCGGCGGCGCGATGCTGGAGTTCTTCGAAGGCAAAGTACTGCCTGGCATCTCCGCTATCTAAGCCAGCAGCAGTATTATTAAATCATTACGGATTTGCGGGGAACAATCAATAACACCCTGCAAATCCGTATTTTACTTTTATAATTCACCTTATGAAAAAACGCCTTCTCCTCTACCCGGCTATCATCGGGGTGTTCGGGGTGTTGATATGGGTCATCCTCGAAAAAGGACGGCTGCTGCCGGTAAAAGCCGTGACGGCCGTTACCGCCACCGCCGCTCCCACTGCAACACATGCAGCCGGCAGCGACTGGTGGCAATATTTCGAAAACCTGAAACATCCGCTGAGCCTGTTGTTATTACAGATCGTCGTGATTATGCTGGTGGCCCGCCTGTTCGGTATACTGGCCAATAAAATAAAACAGCCGGCTGTAGTAGGCGAAATCATTGCAGGTGTATTACTCGGTCCTTCCCTGCTGGGCTGGACAATGCCCTCCTTCTCCGCTTTCCTTTTCCCGGCGGAATCGCTCAAAACACTGCAGTTCCTCAGCCAGATAGGACTGGCCTTCTTTATGTTCATCGTAGGGATGGAACTCGATATCAGCAAAATCAGGAGTAAAGCCCATGATGCGGTGATGATCAGTCATGCCAGCATTATTGTGCCCTTTTTCCTGGGCGTATGGCTGGCCTATTACCTGTTTACCGGCTTCGCCCCTGCGGGTGTCAGCTTCCCCGCTTTCGCGCTGTTTATGGGCATTGCCATGAGCATTACCGCTTTCCCGGTGCTGGCCCGTATTGTGCAGGAAAGGAAGCTTACCGGCACGCCTTTGGGCACCATGGCCATTACCTGCGCCGCCGCCGATGACGTCACCGCCTGGTGCCTGCTCGCCGTAGTAGTGGCTATTGTAAAAGCCAGCGGGCTCATTAGTGCGCTCATAACTATTTTAATGTCGGTGGTATTTGTGGCTACGATGCTGTGGGCGGTACGTCCCTGGCTGGCCCGCACGGTACAACGGCATCTTGCCCGCAAACGCCAGAAAGCGGCCATTTCTGCCGTTTTCCTGACTTTATTACTCTCTGCCCTGGCAGCGGAAGTAATTGGCATACATGCCCTCTTTGGCGCCTTCCTGGCGGGCGTGATCATGCCTCAACAGGCAGACATCAAACAACTGCTGACCGACAAACTGGAAGATGTCAGTGTTTTGTTATTACTCCCTATCTTTTTTGTGTATACCGGTTTGCGTACGCAAATCGGCTTATTGAACCAGGGCCATCTCTGGGTGGTATGCGGTATGATTATGCTGGTAGCCGTTTCCGGCAAGTTTGGCGGCAGTACGCTCACTGCCCGGCTGATGGGACAAAGCTGGCGGCAGTCGGTTTCTATCGGGGCGCTGATGAACACCCGGGGCCTGATGGAACTGGTAGTGCTCAATATTGGTTATGACCTGGGTATCCTCTCTCCCGAAATCTTTGCCATGATGGTATTAATGGCACTGGCTACCACTTTCATGACCGGGCCGTTGTTAGACCTGGTTGCTTTCAGCGAAAGAAAAAAGGGATTACTCGCGGTATAACCTTATCGGATATACATAAAACAACTGTCGATCATCTGCATAAAAGACAAACAAAAAACCCGTGCTGGCCTTACCAACACGGGTTTTTTATTTATTTTTCAAGAAGATGAACTACTTTTTGTGGGTAGTTTTCTTTTTTGCAGATGTATGCTTTTTAGCACCGGTATGTTTTTTAGTGCTGTGGTGTTTTTTAGTACCCGCGGCAGTCGCTTTTTTAGCGGGTGTTACTCTTTCAGCCGGCATTTTAGCGGGCGGCGGGAATTTGGTTTTATCCACACCTACTGCTTTATCATCCAGTGTCATTTGTAAAGACTCTTTCAGCATCTCGTCTCTTTCAGCCAGGAACAGCTTCATTTTTTCTTTCGGGATGCGCAGGTCGTAGTTATTTTCCGGGCTGGCCATGGCTTTAGCAAAACCGGGATTGTAACGGTCAAGCTCAGCTACGGGCAGATCCAGCTTTTTAGCGATTGCTTCCAGGCGGTATTTACCGGTAACGTTGATCTCTACACTGCTGTAGATTTCGTCTTCTGTCAGCGGACCTCTTGCTACGGCGGCAGCGGCGGCCGGAGCGGCGGTATTATCTGCCACAGGCATGCCGGGTTCATCGCTCACACCGAAGAAGTTGTTGAATCGATCGAGGATATAACCGGTAGCAATAAATTTATACACATGGTTACGGGATTCTGCGGGCAGGAAATACTGCATACCCCAGAAATCTTCACGACCGCTGGCCTTCATAGCGCGTTGTACGCCACCGGGACCACAGTTGTAGGCAGCTACCACCAGCAGCCAGTCATTAAACTGATCGTACAGCTGGTTCAGGTACTGGGCAGCGGCCAGGGTAGATTTGTAAAAATCTTTACGCTCATCTACTTTTTTACCCACGTTCAGACCGAAGATGCGGGCGGTACCGGCCATAAACTGCCAGGCGCCTACGGCTCCTACTCTGGAACGTGCATTGGTATTAAAGCTGGATTCAATAACAGCGAGATATTTCATCTCTTCCGGGATACCGTGATCACGGAAGATTTTTTCAACCATGGCGAAATAAGGCTGGCCTCTTTCGATCATGATCTGCAGATGCTGACTATACCGGGTAGCGTAGTTATTTACATAACCGGCCACCAGGTTATTGTTGATCTGTTCATACACTTTAGCGCTGCGAATAGTATTCGGCAGGCTCTGGGCAGCTTTTTTCACTGCCATGGTGGTAGGAGTAGGTGCTACAGAGTCTTTCGGCAAATGTACTTTGCGGAATTTCACTGTAGTGTCGGGCGAGACCAGTGGTAACGCCGTCTCTTTAGGTACGCTGTTGCTACCCATCACTTTCACACTCCCCAAACTCAATGCTGGCAACAGCAATAGTAAAAAGATTTTTCTCATACAATTTATTTTAAACAATCGGTGCCCTGTCAGTTGCCATTAATTGGTTGGCAATTTGTAACAAGGCCGCTTCGTCAAATTTCTTTGTGATGATCTGTACACCGTATGGCATTCCGTTTGAATGCCGGCCCAACGGCACTGAAATAGCCGGGACCCCTGCCAGATTAGCCAGTACCGTGTATATATCAGCCAGGTACATGGCAATCGGGTCTTCTGTTTTCTCTCCTAGTTTGAAAGCTGTCGACGGCACCGTTGGCATCAAAATGGCGTCGAATTCGTTCAGTATCTCGTTTAGCTTGTCTGTAACTAATCTCCTGACTTGTTGTGCCTTCGTATAGTAGGCGTCGTAATATCCCGCGCTCAACACAAAAGTCCCCAGTAATATACGACGTTTTACTTCTTTACCAAATCCTTCGGACCTGTTTTTTTTGTAAAAGTCAACCAGATCCAGGTCTTTTTCCTTGGTCCGGTGTCCAAATCTGACACCGTCATAACGGGACAGGTTGGAGGATGCTTCTGCGGTGGTCAGCACATAATAGGCCGGCACCACATAGTCGAGATAGTCGAAACCTTTACCGGTAACGGTATGTCCGGCTTCCACCAGGCTTTCAAAGAGGTCTATATACCCATCCTTCATTTCAGCATCCAACCCTTCATGGTACTGGGCATCTCTTAAATACGCTAATCTGTAGTTTTTATTGTGTGACAGATTTTGCTGATAATCAGGCACATCCATTTGGGCGGCCGTACTATCGAACTCATCAGGCCCTGCAATCACCTGCAGAACCGCCGCCACATCCGCAATATCCTTGCCGAAAATGCCTATCTGATCAAAAGATGACGCATAGGCGAGCAAACCATGACGGGAAATACGGCCATATGTTGGTTTAAGACCAATAATACCGCAAAAATCAGCCGGTTGGCGAACGGAGCCGCCTGTATCACTGCCCAGGCTAACCAGGCAAAGATTAGCCTGAACGGCTACGGCTGAACCTCCCGAAGAACCTCCCGGTACCCGGGTATTGTCCAACGCATTGAGAGTAGGACCGTAAGCTGAGTTTTCATTGGTAGATCCCATCGCAAACTCATCGCAGTTGAGATTGCCGATAATAATCGCGTCGGCAGCCAGCAACCTTTCTACAGCCGTGGCGGAATAAAGCGAGGTAAACCCTTCCAGTATCCTGGAAGCGGCACCCACATGATGGCCTTGGTAGCAGATCACATCTTTAATACCTACCACTACTCCTGCCAGGGCGCCTACCGGTTGACCGTTCTTGATCCGTTCATCCAGTTCCCGCGCCTTGTCCAGGGCTTCCTCCTCATACACTTCCAGGAAGGCATTCAAATGCTTTAACTGCGCTATCCGGTCCAGGTAACCACGTACCTGCTCCGCACAGCTTGTACTGCCGGCGTATAATGCTTTATGAAAAGTAGTTATACTGCTGAATTCAGTCAAAGCTAAATCAGTTAAAATATTAAAATCGGAATATTAATGCTCTACGCCGGATTATGCGTTGTGCTGAGCATCAGTTGGCTTAGTAGTGTCGGTAGTAGCGGGTTGTACAGGTTTTTCCCTCATACCTTCTTCGATTTCCTGACGCACGTTGTTTTTGGCATCATTAAACTCACGGATACCTTTACCCAGGCCGCGCATCAGTTCAGGAATTTTTTTGCCTCCGAACAGCAGTAATACCACAACGGCGATCAGCAGCAGTTCAGACATGCCAATATCCTGGAGAATCAAAAATGAAGTCATTTTCTGTGTTTGTTTAGTTATCGATGATAGTCTGCAAAGATAACCATAAAATCTGCTTTTTCACCCGTTGGGATTGTTAAAACCGGAGATTTAATGGCATTTTAAGACGCGAAAAAAGCGGAGCCATAAACGGCCCCGCTCGTAACTAATTTCCCTGTATTTTATTATACTAAACCCTTTTTTCTTTGATACGGGCTTTCTTACCAGCACGTTCACGCAGGTAATAAAGTTTCGCTCTTCTTACTTTACCTACCTTGTTCAGTACGATAGAATCGATATGAGGAGAGTAAAGCGGGAACAGCCTTTCCACACCAATACCGTCAGAAATTTTTCTAACAGTGAAAGACGCAGTAAACCCTGTACCCTGGATTTTCACCACATCACCTTTAAAGGACTGAATCCTTTCTTTATTACCTTCCACGATTTTATAATTGACAGTGACGTTGTCGCCTGCTTTAAACTTCGGGTACTGTTTGTTAGCTGTCAGTTGTTCGTGAACAAACGAAATTGCGTTCATCTTTCAAATATTTATGGGAGTGCAAAAGTAAAACAAGAAATGGCATTTACCAAATTAAATCACGAATAAATGTTGAGATTATCCACTCTTTTTCCGGATTTGCCTGTGGAAAACCAGACATTGCCATTTATGCTATTTTCTAAGTCATTAGTTTACAACAGGTCAGGTCGACGAGCCTGGGTTCTTTCCAACGCCTGCTGATGTCGCCATTCGTCAATTTTTTTATGGTCGCCGCTCAACAGCACATCGGGCACTTTCCAGCCCCGGAAATCTACCGGGCGGGTATATACCGGCGGCGCCAGCAGATTGTCCTGGAAAGAGTCAAATAAAGCGCTGGTTTCATCATTCAGCACCCCGGGCAGCAACCGCCCGATGGCGTCTACCAGCACCGCAGCTCCCAGCTCCCCGCCGGACAATACATAATCGCCGATGGAAATCTCCCTGGTAATGAAATGGTCGCGGATACGCTGGTCGATCCCCTTATAGTGACCGCAGAGCATCAGCAGGTTGCCTTTCATGGATAGCTGGTTGGCCATCGGCTGGTTCAGCGTTTCCCCGTCAGGCGTCAGGTAGATGATCTCATCGTACTGTACTTTGGCCTGCAGCGACTCGATCGCATTCACAATCGGTTCCAGCATCATCACCATACCGGCGCCGCCCCCAAACTGGTAATCGTCCACCTGGCCATGTTTCAGGTTGGAATAAGCACGCAACGGGTGTACATGTACTTCCAGCAACCCCTTCGCCTGTGCCCGCTTCATAATGGAATGAGAAAGCGGGCTTTCCAGGAGTTCAGGTAATACTGTAATGATATCTATTCGCATAATTGATTTTGCTTTGGCCGGCGTATGGTGCGGCAGCCATCATAAAATTATCTTCGTCTGTTTCCCCGGGCTCCAGGCTAAAAACAGCCCACGTCACTGCACGAACCCGAAATCCGGTTGATGAACGTCGGCCCGGCAACATCTTCGCCCGGGGTTTCAACCCTCCGTATACAATTCCACCAGCCCTTCCGGCAGGTCCAGGTGTACCAGCTGTTTTTTGTGGTCCACCTTTACCAGTGACTGTTCATTAACCGGCAGCAGGGCTTCTTTTCCGTTGATCTGTACTTTTATCAGCACCTGCATAGGCATTTCGATCACTTCTTCCACTGTTCCCAGCAGGCCGTGGCGGGCATCTTCCACCGTGAAGCCCAGCAGGGCCAGCGGCGACGAGGAGGCTGTTTGCGCCTTAAAATCATCTTCCTGCAGGTATACCTGCCCGGGCATGAGCTTTTGGGCGGCCTCCTTGGAATCTACGCCTTCCAGGCGGATGTATACATGCTCGGCATCTTTCACCGTCACCTGTTGCAGAAAATAAGGAATAAAGCTATTCTTCCGTTCTTCCAGGAAAATGGCGCCCACCCCTTTGAGGGATGATCTTTTGCCGAGGCTGTGCCGGAGCAGCAGCTCTCCCTGCAATCCGTGTGCAGACACCAGCTTTCCTATGCTGAAATAATTATTCATCCGTGTTGAAATTAAAAAAGGAAACATTTGCGATGCAAACATTTCCTTTTTCAGGTATTTGTTAAAACGTTGCCGTTTTATGCTTCTGTACCTTCTCCTTCTGCAGGTGCAGCGGGAGCAGCAGGAGTGTCTTCTACCTTTCTAACGATTGGAGCAGCAACTCTTGCTTTTCTGTGACCGTCGCGGCGGGCAGAAACTTTCTGTTCGTGTTCAGCTTGCCATTGTGCGAACTTTTGGTAAGCAGTAGGTTCGTCGAACAGGTTCAGTGTAACACCTCTTAACAGGTGTTTCAAATACAATACACCTTTGAAAGACAAGATCCGTCTAACAGTGTCGGTAGGCTGAGCGCCTTTCTGCAACCAACGCAATGCTTTTTCAGTATCGATGTTGATGGAAGCCGGAACTGTTAAAGGATTGTAAGTACCGATTTTTTGGATGAATTTACCATCTCTTGGAGCGCGAGCGTCGGCTACTACGATAAAATAGAAAGGCCTCTTCTTGGCGCCATGTCTCTGCAGTCTGATTTTTACTGGCATAAATAAGTCGAGTTATTTTTTGCGAGTTAGGAAATATTGTTTAATTAGGGATGCAAATGTAACTTTCTAATTCATATTTGCAAAAAAAAGTTTGCCGGGCAGTATTTTTTACTTGACCAATCCTCTCAAACCCTTGCCACCAGCGCCAAACTTATTCATCATTTTCATCATCTGGCGCATCTGTTCAAATTGTTTCATGAACTGGTTCACGTCCTGGATGTTTTTACCGCTGCCTTTGGCGATACGTTTACGGCGGCTGCCGTCGATCAGGTCCGGGTTACCACGTTCGTCGGGGGTCATGGAGTTGATCATGGCCTCTATGCCTTTGAAGGCATCGTCGCTGATATCCAGGTCCTTAACGGCTTTGCCCACACCGGGGATCATGCCCATCAGGTCTTTCAGGTTACCCATTTTTTTGATCTGCTGGAGCTGTTCCCGGAAGTCGTCGAAGTCGAACTGGTTCTGACGGATCTTTTTCTCCAGCTTTTTAGCCTGTTCTTCGTTGAACTGGGCCTGGGCGCGTTCCACGAGGGTGGTGATATCACCCATGCCGAGGATACGCTGCGCCATACGTTCCGGATAGAACACGTCGAGCGTGTCCATCTTTTCGCCCATGCTCACGAACTTGATCGGCTTGGTAACGGTGTAACGGATCGTCAGGGCCGCACCACCGCGGGTATCACCGTCCAGTTTGGTGAGTACCACGCCGGTAAAGTCCAGGCGGTCGTTAAACGCTTTGGCGGTGTTTACCGCATCCTGGCCGGTCATGGAGTCCACCACGAACAGGATTTCCTGTGGCTTCACGGCGTTTTTCACGTTGGCCACTTCGGTCATCATCACTTCATCCACCGCCAGACGGCCGGCGGTATCGATGATGATGATGTTATTGCCATTGGCTTTTGCGTGTTTGACCGCGTTTTCTGCGATCTGCACTGCGTTTTTATTGTCGGGTTCGTTATACACTTCCACGCCGATCTGTTCGCCCAGTACTTTCAGCTGGTCAATCGCCGCCGGACGGTAGATATCTGCCGCCACCAGCAAAGGTTTCTTTGCTTTTTTGGTTTTGAGGAAGTTAGCCAGTTTACCGGAGAAGGTGGTTTTACCTGAACCTTGTAAACCAGCGATGAGTATAACGGAGGGATTTGTTTTGATATCAATTTCCGCTTCGGTGCCGCCCATCAGCTCTGCCAGTTCGTCTTTCACGATCTTCACCATGAGCTGTCCGGGAGAGATGGCGGTCAGCACCTTTTCTCCCATGGCTTTATCCTTTACTTTATCAGTAAATTCCTTGGCTATTTTGTAGTTCACGTCGGCATCCACCAGGGCGCGGCGGATTTCTTTCACGGTACTGGCGATATTGATTTCCGAAATACGGCCTTCCCCTTTAAGCTGCTTAAACGCGGAATCTAATCTCTCTGATAATGATTCAAACATTGTTGATATTTTAAACGGACAGCAAAATTATTGTTTTTGGGTGAGAATATGTTGAGAATGTTGAGAATATCGGCCTTCCGGCAACCGGAGGGCGTTCGGGGCTGTCCAGGCACAAAAAAATAGCGGAGACAGGGGACCTTTCCGGTCCCGTCTCCGCCAAAGCGTTTATATCCAACAATCGTAATTCGTAAATAATCTTATCCCAGGTAGTTCCGCAGCAGTTTGCTTCTGGAGGTGGTCCTGAGCTTAGTAATGGCTTTGTCCTTGATCTGGCGAACTCTTTCGCGGGTCAGGCCAAATTTTTCCCCGATATCTTCGAGAGACATGGGATGTTCTACCGCGATGCCGAAATACAGCATGATCACATCTTTCTGGCGGTCGGTGAGGGTAGACAGGGATCTTTCAATTTCCCGGCGAAGGGAGTCATGGTGATCCAGTTCCTCATCGGCGCTAACGGCGTTTGGATTTTCGAGCACGTCCAGCAGGGAGTTGTCTTCCCCGTCGATAAACGGCGCGTCCATAGACACGTGGCGGGCAGCAACACCCAGGGTAGCTTCCACTTCATCGGTATTGATTTCGAGGATAGTGGCCAGCTCATCCGGTGATGGCTCCCTTTCAAACTCCTGTTCCAGCTGGGAGTATGCCTTGCTGATCTTGTTGCTGAGGCCTACTTTGTTGAGCGGCAGCCGCACGATCCTGGATTGTTCTGCCAGTGCCTGCAGGATGGATTGACGAATCCACCATACGGCGTAGGAGATGAATTTAAAACCGCGCGTTTCATCAAAACGTTGAGCAGCTTTAATTAACCCCAGGTTGCCCTCGTTGATCAGGTCACTGAGTGACAGACCCTGGTTCTGATACTGTTTGGCAACGGATACCACAAAGCGGAGATTAGCTTTAGTCAGCTTTTCCAACGCTCTTTGATCGCCCTGCTTGATCCGGATAGCGAGATTTACCTCTTCTTCCGGCGTAATTAAATCCACCTTCCCAATCTCCTGCAAGTACTTCTCGAGGGACTGAGATTCCCTGTTGGTAATGGATTTAGTGATTTTAAGTTGGCGCATTGACATAGAGTCGGAACAGTTACAGGTTAAGAAAAAGTTAAGATTTGATGAATGCCTGACAAAAATAACTTTTTTTAGAAGGCAACCAAAAAAAATCTGTCGTTTTTAAATCATTTCCAAATAAAATCGATTGATCTTTAAGAGCTTATTATTTTTTCGCAAAAACCGCTACCGATATAGCTTGAGCCGCCACCATCACACAACGGACGATTATAAATTGTAAATATTTATAATATTTGTAAAATATGTAAGGTGTTCATATATTCTTCAGATTAATTAAAAAAAAACAGTAAATTATTTTGATAGAATAAAATATTTTCTATAATTGCAACCTGATGATATTGATTTACTAATTATTTGAGAGATGTCTAAGAAAGTGCTTTACGAGTTGGAATTCCCGGTTAGGTGCTCCCCCGGTATCCTATACGAATTCCTGTCAACCCCCGCAGGCTTGCAGGAATGGTTCGCAGACAGGGTCGACTTCAGGGACAACGTGTTTTCCTTTTCCTGGAATGGCAGTGCTGAAGAAGCGGAGATCCTGGAACAGGAGGAAGATGAATTTATCAAATTCCACTGGCTGCACGCCCCCAAAGAAGAATACTTTGAATTCCGTATTCAGATATCAGAAGTCACGAATATGACCATTTTGGTGGTTAAAGACTTTGCTGAAAAGAGAGAGATTAAAGACCAAAGCCAGCTTTGGGAATCCCAGGTAAAAGATCTGTTCCATCGCATCGGAAACTAATCACGACCTTTCACCAGTACATTGAGTAGGGTCGCATACGCCTCCACTATATCAGTTATTATTTCTCCCCAGCGTTCCAATGCAAACGGTTTCGCCAGTTTAATAAAGTTTTTCCGGCCAACCAGCCTTTTCCAGTCTTCTAAACACATATCACCTATGGGCCGGTAGTTTCCATTTTCAAAGTCATGTTCCCATGGATCATCGGGCAGGTATACCTGAAATCCGGCAGCCGCCAGTGGCGCATATGCCGTTAACAGGGATGCCTCAAACCGCCTTTTGACGTCCCCCGCCAGGTGCAGGGTACCCACAAAATAATGCCCCCACCAGAACATACTGCGAAAAGCAAACACCTCCGTTTTACTGAAATACCGGGGATAATCGAGGATCACCCACGGTAAGGACTTGTACTGCTCCCCTTTTGATATTTTAGGTCCCTGTTGCAGCCACTCCGGCTCAAAAGGGAAATCTGACGCTGCATCATAGGCCGCCAGGGCTTCCTGCAACCGTCCCATCAGCGCCATCACCTTGGCGATCGCCTTATTTTTCAGCTCCATCACCCGTGGTGTAAACACAATCGCGGCCTCTTCCGGCGTCAAATAAAAATTTTCCATATAATTTAACGGTATTTTCAGGGCTCCTTTAACACTCCTTTGTGAAATCGTGCTACCTTTGCACGCAAAGTAACAAAGTAAGCAAAGAATGCTAAGAGTAGTCCCCTCACGCCCGGTTTTCCTGTAAATCTTTGCGTTGGACCTTATCTTAGCGCCAGCTTTGTGCTCTTGGCTAACCTTGCTGCTTTGCGAGAAAAAATCAGGCATTATCAGTGAAGAAACTCGATAAATTAATTATTAGAACCTTTCTGGGCCCCTTTGTGGCTACCTTCTTTGTGACGCTTTTCGTACTGGTAATGCAGTTCCTCTGGAAATATGTGGATGACCTGGTAGGAAAAGGACTGGACACGATCGTGATTATTCAGTTGATCGCCTACACCAGCGCCACCCTGGTAACCCTGGCACTTCCCCTGGCCGTATTGCTGTCATCTATCATGACATTCGGGAACCTGGGCGAAAGCTTTGAGCTGGTAGCCCTGAAATCGGCCGGTATTTCCCTGCTGCGTTTCATCCGCCCTCTCATGGTAGTCTGCTCCATCGTTGGGGTACTGGCGTTCCTGTTTGCCAACTACGTCATCCCCGTGGCCAATCTACAGGCTAAATCACTACTATACGATATTACCAACTCCAAACCGGCCTTCAATATCAAAGCCGGCGTGTTTTACCGCGATATTCCGGGGTATACCATCAAAGTCGCCCAAAAGGATAAAGACAACCAAACCATCCACCAGGTAATGATCTTCGATCACTCCACCGGCGGCGGGGCAGGCGACCGGATCATCCTGGCGGAAAAAGGCCAGATGGTGCTGACCGCCAACAAACGTTTCCTCTACTTCATCCTGGAAAACGGATGGAGATACGAAGAAAGAGGCAACCGCGGTTATACCGTCCCCGGCGACATGATCCGTCTGGGTTTCAAAAAATACAGTAAGGCCTTCGACCTGAGCTCTTTCGCGTTTAACCGCCTCAACATGGACCTGTTTGCCTCCAACCAGCAAATGCTCAATATCCGGCAGCTGGACGTGGCGATCGATTCCCTGCAAAAGGCGCAGAACATATTCAGCCGGACAGTCAATGCCTACGTAAGCGTACGTTTCCCCTTCTACCGCTGGAAAGATTCCGCCTGGGCCGCTACCGTACCACCGCTGAAAGTGAAGGATTTTGAAGAAATGATCCCGGAGAAAAGCCGCCGCAATGTGCTGGACCGGGCAGAACAGAGTGTACGGGAAACTTTAAGCTCCCTGGAAGCTCCTACAAAAGAATATTCTGACAAACACAGCGTTATATTATTGCATAAGGTGGAATGGCAACGTAAATTCACCCTGGCAGCCGCCTGTGTAGTGATGTTCCTGATCGGCGCCCCGCTGGGCTCTATTATCCGTAAGGGAGGACTGGGTACGCCGCTGGTGTTCGCCGTCATCTTCTTCGTGATCTTTAATATATTTTTCATGATCGGGGAAAAGATGGCCCGTAGCGGCGTAATGTTTACCTGGTCGGGGATGTGGTTATCAAACATTGTGCTGTTGCCGATTGCCGGCTTTTTGATTTATAAAGCCATGAATGATTCCAACTTATTCAATAAAGAATTTTATTTTCGCATATATCAAAAAATAAAAAAGTTCTTGCAAAAGTTTAGACGTAACACGTTTAAAAAGCAACCTACAATTTAAAACCTACAGAATTGAAAACGCTGTTTACACTGTTCAGAAAGAATGCTTATTTCTTTCTGCCCTTCCTGTTGTGGATCATCGTGGGAGGAGTAATGTTGGCTACCTACAGTCAACGTGAGTTATTTCTTGGTATTAACGGGGAACACTCATCGGCTGGGGATGTATTGGTCACCGGGATCACTTATCTCGGGGATGGTATTATGTTTGGGCTGATCCTGCTGCTGATGCTGGTCATGCAGAAGTTCAGGGTATTTTTTGTTGGTCTGGCAGTATTTCTGCTGGCAGCGCTTGTCGTGCAGGTAGCCAAACACTATTTTAATGCGCCCAGGCCCATCAGCTATTTTGGCGATGAAGCAGCGTCATTGGTACATACCGTGAAATGGGTGACCGTACATAGCAGCTGCAGTTTTCCTTCAGGACACTCTGCAGTGGCTTTTGCCATGTTCAGTTTCCTGTCAGTTCTCCTGCGCAATAAAAAGCTGGGATTACTGTTTATTGTATTAGCACTGACTGCGGGCTATTCCCGCATTTACCTGGCACAACATTTCTTTGCGGATGTATATGTGGGCAGCATCGTAGGAACCCTGAGCACTATTATTATTTGCGGGTTCTTCCGGTTCCAGGACTCAGCTACTTCTCCGGAAGTCTGTACAGAAGCCGTCGTCAACGCCAACGCCGCGTAAACCCGAAAATTTTTCAAAGGAGCAAAGTTCGCAAAGATCAGCACCTTTGCGAGCTTTGCTCTTTTGCTTTTTTGCTGTTTTCAGCAAGCCCGTAATGCTTATTTTTTATAAAACGTGATAATGAAATACCTGTTGATTGCCTTGGTGGCAGCCCTTTTATTTATACCGTTCCTGGGGGCTGTACACCTGTTTGATTGGGATGAGATAAACTTTGCAGAAGCAGCCAGAGAAATGATCGTCAGCCATAACTATAGTCAGGTACAGATCGATTTCCGGCCCTTCTGGGAAAAACCACCCCTGTTCATCTGGATGCAGGCCGGCAGTATGCTGCTTTTTGGTGTGAATGACTTTGCGGCCCGTTTTCCTAATGCAATCATTGGTATCGCCACCCTGCTCACCCTCTTTACCATCGGTAAAAAACTGGCGGATGAGAAACTGGGTATGTGGTGGGCGCTGGTATATGCCGGCTCCTGGCTTCCTCACTTTTATTTCAAATCGGGTATTATCGACCCCACCTTTAACTACTTTATTTTCCTGGCAATTTATTTTGCGTACCGGATAGCCCATAGTGCCCAATCCTACCGCATGGCTATGCTGAGCGGTTTTTTCCTGGGACTGGCCGTGCTCACCAAAGGTCCGGTAGCCATCCTGGTCGCTTTACTGGTGCTGCTGGTGTACTGGCTCTGGAATAAATTCCGGATCAGCATCAAACTGGCGCACCTGGGACTCATTACCCTTTTTGCGGCTATCACTACCCTGCTTTGGTTTGGTTATGAAATTATCGCCCATGGCTGGTGGTTTGTCAATGAATTTGTGACCTACCAGATCCGGCTGCTCACCACCGAAGATGCCGGTCACGGCGGTCCCTTCCTCTACCACTGGATAGTACTGCTGGTGGGTTGTTTTCCGGCCAGCATCTTTTTGTTTTCGTATATCCGTGGCAGAAAAAGGTCCATTTACGGGCGTCCCCCCGCTTCCGAACAGAAAGACTTTAAAGTGTGGATGTGGATATTATTCTGGGTAGTGCTGGTCCTGTTCTCGATTGTAAAGACCAAAATTGTACACTATTCTTCCCTGTGTTATTTCCCGCTGTCTTACCTCGCAGCCTACCAGGTGTACAAGCTGGCTGCCGGCAGACTGCGCCTTCGGAGCTGGGACATCGTGCTGCTTTGTGTGATTGGTATTATACTGGGCATTGCCATCGCTGTATTGCCGCTGGCGGGGGTTTACAAAGACATGCTCATTCCCTATATCGGGGATAAGTTTGCCGTAGGTAACCTGCAGGCGCAGGTATCCTGGTCTGTCGCCGAAACCGGCTACGGTATCGCCTATATTATACTGGTGATCGTGAGCGCCGTGCTGCTGACCAGGAAAAAGACCACCAATGGGCTGATATGTTTATTTGTGAGCACTATCCTGATTTTACAGGTGACCGTTGTGCATTTTGTACCTAAAATAGAACGTTATTCCCAGGGAGCGGCGATCGACTTTTTCATCTCCCTGCAGGGGAAAGATGTGTATGTGAAAGCCCTGGGCTATCATAGTTATGCCCAGCATTATTATACCCGGGAGCAGCCCCATGCCAATAAAAACTATTACGATACCAACTGGCTGTTGAACGGCACTATTGACAAACCGGCTTATTTTATCTGCCGCATCACGGATGCAGAAGCGTTCATCCATCATCCTAACCTGGAAGTGATTGGAGAAAAGAATGGTTTTGTGTTCCTAAAGCGTAAATAAATCGCATGCTACAATGCAAAACCAGGGGGGCGAAGTTCAGTTGAACTCCGCCCCCCTGGTTTATATGGATTTGCGGTTACGCGTTGTTGTATCTCTTTTCCACTTCATCCCAGTTTACCACGTTCCAGAAGGCGTTGATATAATCCGGGCGTTTGTTCTGGTATTTCAGGTAGTAGGCATGTTCCCATACATCGAGGGCGAGGATGGGCGTACCTTTTTCCTTCACAATATTGTGCATAAGCGGATTGTCCTGGTTAGGCGTATTGATCACAGACAACTTTTTACCAGGACCTGCGATCAGCCATGCCCATCCGGAGCCGAATTGTGTTTTACCGGCGTCGTTGAATTTTTCCTGGAATTTTTCCCAGGAGCCGAAATGGGTATTGATCGCTGCTTTCAGTTTATCGGAAGGTGTTGTTTTTTTAGGAGACAGCAGGGTCCAGAACAGGGAGTGGTTATAGTGCCCCCCGCCGTTGTTGCGGATACCTTTGTCTTTGTCTCCGGTGGTTACTTTATGCAGTATTTCTTCCAGTGACAAGGTAGCGAAAGGAGTACCCTTTATGGCCTCATTGAGGTTTTTCACATAAGCGCCGTGATGTTTATCATGGTGCAGTTCCATGGTCATTTTATCGATATAGGGTTCCAGTGCATCATAAGCATAAGGCAATGGCGGTACAACGAAGGGGGCTTTCGGGTCGTCGAAGCTGGTTTTCGTGGTAGTAACGGGTACGGCCAGGCTACTCAGCGGGCCGCTGAGGGCAGCTACGCCAGCCAGGCTGGTTAGCTTTATGAATTCTCTTTTGTTCATATTGCAAGGATTGAAATTTGTTATGTAAAAAAGACAGATACAAATCTAACTTTAAAGGGAATTCATTGCAGCAAAATTTACACCAATAGCAACAGGTATTATTACAGGCAAAATAAATAAAGATGCCTATACTGTTGAATACCAGTGCCCCACATGTTAAGTGTTTCGTATTTATTCAAAAAACGGAACATTCTTTATGGATAATTCTGGAAATAATACTATTTTACCATTACCTTCATGTGAAGATGTAGAGCTTTTTAATCTTTTTCAACAAAACAAATGGAACTATTTATCCCGGGCGATGCTAACTGCGGAGATAGAAATGCAATCCCCTATAATGGCCAACAATATTATGCTGCTTACACCCGCCATTGTTACAGCGTAGTATAAAGCGGTAGCCTTTTTGCTATCAATGTTTACTATAACGCCATATATCAGCGCCACCTGACCCTGGCTTTACTGTTCAAAGAGTAAAAATTTTAAAGCATTCCCATACATGCTCAAGGTAAGAGTATTCAAGGCTATCGAATATCCTGAAGAATGCCTGCAGTATATTGCAGGCCACCGGAAAGTGCTGGAAGCATACGGAGTTACGAAAGTTACATCCGCCAACGTAGACTGGATGTACGAGCCTTATACTTACATTATTACCGTGAGCAATGACGATTACACAAAAACATATGGCGGTTGCCGGATACAACTTGCCGGCGGAAGTGTCCCCCTTCCCATTGAAAGCGCCATCAACAGCATGGACCCCCGGATTTATGATATTGTAAAGGAACTGGCCGCCGGTGGCGGTACCGGTGAATTTTGTGGTTTATGGAACTCCCGTGAAGTAGCCGGCTGGGGTATTGGCAGTATTGTCCTTTTCCGGGTAGTAAATGCCGTACTGAACCAGTTGCCCGTTACCACCTTCCTGGGATTCTGTGCACAGACCACCTTCCGTAACAGTATCCGTACCGGTTACCAGATTATGACCAATATTGGCAACCAGGGTACCTTTTATTACCCCAAGGAAGACCTGATTGCCACCGCCCTCATACTGAACGATCCCGGCGAGCTGAAGAATGCTCACCCGGAAGACCGTGAAAGAATGATGAGTTTACGCAACAATCCGGTGCAAACGATTGTAGAAAAAGGACCTAAGGGAGAAATGCAGGTAGACTACGATCTTCGGATTATGTCAGCGGCAACGAGTGACCTGCCGCTTTCCCGGTAGCTATAAATAACTAAACAATGAACAACGTACTAGTAGATGCCATAGCAACGAGCCGACAAAGATCATCAACGCGGGAAGTCAGTTTTTTCAGGTTACAGGACCCCGCTCAGCTGGAAGCCCTCACCCAATTGCTAGTTCAACAACCCGGTATCCAGGTTTTCGACGAAATACAACCTCAGTTGGCGGAATTAATCCGTCTTCAACATCCCACAGAAAGATTATCCGACGCCGCCGTCGCAGAAAAAGTAGCCGCCCGCCTGGGCGATACCCCGGTGGCCGCCTATGGCGTATGGGTGTACTATCCCTGGTCCAACCGCGTGGTACACATACTGGATGAAGCAGAGTTTGTGTCTCTGCGCACCAGCCGTAACAAACAAAAAATCACTGAAGCAGAAAGACAAATCCTGCAAACCCGGAAAATAGGTGTTATAGGCCTCTCCGTCGGGCAGTCGGTCGCCCTGGCACTGGCCATTGAACGACTGTGCGGCGAGCTTCGTATAGCCGACTTCGACAGGCTGGATCTCAGTAATATGAATCGCATCCGCACAGGGGTACATCATGTGGGCATCCTCAAAACAGTATTAGTCGCCCGGGAAATAGCTGAAATCGATCCTTTTCTGACCGTCCGCTGTTATGATAGCGGTATTTCGGAAGATAATATAGACACTTTCCTGACCGATGGTGGTCAGCTGGACATCCTCGTAGAGGAGTGTGATGGCCTGGATATCAAGATTCTGGCACGGCAGCGGGCAAAGGCGCTGCGTATCCCCGTTGTAATGGATACCAGCGACCGGGGCATGGTAGACATAGAAAGATTTGATCTACAACCCGATTTACCTATATTGCATGGGCGGATACCTGACGATATCACTGCGGAGCAGATCCGGAATATGCAGGGACCAGAAAGAATGCAGCTGGTAGACCGCATTGTTAATATCAGCGCCATGTCAACCAAAATGCAGGACTCCATCCGGGAGATAGGCAAAACGATTACCACCTGGCCGCAACTGGCATCAGCCGTTATGCTGGGAGGCGCCGCCATCGCCCACGTATGCAGGGAAATGGGGCTAAACCGGGAAATAGCCTCCGGCCGTTATTATGTAGACCTTGAACAGATTTTTAACCACCATAAATGATCCGAAAAAAGCCATGCGACTTCTGATCAGACCGGCATTTTATAAGTTCGTATGCCTGTTACTGTTAGTAACAGTCCGCTGGGTACCCGTTTGGGCAGATACCATCAGTATCTCCCCCAACTATCCTATCCAGCTGGCGGAGTACGGCCAGCTCGAATACCTGCTGGACCCCGCCGGTACCATGACGTTTGCAGACATACAACATTCCTCCGGCTTTCAGAAATTACAGAAACAGATTCCCAATTTCGGTCTTACCAAAGATGCCATCTGGCTGCGTTTTACGGTAAAAAACAATACCGGGTTCCCAGAACTGATGTTCAACGTAACCTACCCTATCCTGGACCTGATAGACCTCTATTACCCCGGTTCCGACAGTCGCTACGAGGTAATTCCCGGCGGCGAGTTGCGTCCTTTTAAGAAAAGGCCTGTCGTGCACCAGAACTTCGTATATAACGTTAGTATTCCTTCCGGCGCCGCCAGTACTTTTTACCTGCGTATACAAAGCCGGGAAGCCATCCTGGTGCCGGTATACATTGGTACCGCCCGGGAGATCTACAACAAATTGTATAACGACGACCTGTTGTTATCTATCTATATCGGCATTATCCTCGTGATGATATTCTACAATACCTTCATTTTCTTCTCCGTAAGAGACTGGAGCTACTTCTACTATATCATCTATATCGCCTGCGTAGGCATGGCACAGATATGCCTGCATGGCTTCGGATATCGTTTCTTCTGGCATGAGAACCTCTATATCACCGAGCAGAGTGTTCTTTGGGCCGGAGCATTGTCCGGTATATCAGTACTGGTGTTTGTGCAAAGTTTCCTTCATGTGCGGGAGAAAGCCCCCTGGGCGTATCGCATCATGACCCTGTTTGTGGTGGTGTATTCCAGCACCATTGTATTATCCTTACTGGGTTATTTTTCCGTAGCCTATGCACTGATTGACTTCCTGGCTATCACCGGTGTGAGCTTCATTTTACTGTTTGCCATCATGCAGGCGGTCAAACACTCCCGTACCGCCAAAATATTTGTGATGGCATGGACCGTATTCATTCTCGCCATTATCTGCTTTGTGTTGAAAGATGTAGGCATCATCCCCTACAATATCTTTACGAGCCACATTATCGTAATAGGTTCAGCGATAGAAGTCATCCTGCTGTCTTTTGCCCTGGCGGATAAAATCAACACCTTCAAAGCGGAGAAAGAAGCCTCTCAGGCTATTGCCCTGGAGATTTCCAAAGAAAACGAGCAGCTGGTAAGAGAACAAAATATCATCCTGGAAGCCAAAGTGCAGGAACGCACCGAAGAACTTCAAAACAGTAACCGGGACCTGAATGTGGCCCTTACCAACCTGAAAGACACACAGACCCGGTTGGTGGAAAAAGAGAAAATGGCATCCCTCGGTCAGCTTACGGCCGGTATTGCCCATGAAATCAACAATCCTATCAACTTCGTTACCTCCAATATCAAACCGCTGAAACTCGACATCGCCGACTTGCAGGACCTGCTAAGCCGCTACGACAGCCTGGCCGGGAAAACGGATATACAGGAAGAGCTGAAATCCATTGAGAAATTTAAGCGGGAAATTGATATTGACTATATCCACGAAGAGATATCTTCTCTCATCAAAGGGATAGAAGACGGCGCCGCCCGTACTGCAGAGATCGTGAAGGGGCTCAGAACTTTCAGCCGGCTGGATGAAAGCGATGTAAAATCCATCGATATTCACGAGGGCCTGGATTCTACACTGGTACTGTTGCGCAATGGCATCCCACCGAATGTGAATATCATCAAACACTACGCGGAGCTGCCTAAAATTGAATGTTACGCCGGGAAAATTAACCAGGTGTTCATGAATATTTTCTCCAATGCGCTGAATGCGATCAAGAGCAAAAAGGAACAGCACGACGAGTCCATTACCATCACCACCTGGCAAGAGGGATCGTTTATCTGTATCCGGATTAAGGATACCGGTATTGGTATGTCGGAGGCCGTGCAACAGAAGATATTTGATCCCTTCTTTACCACTAAGGATGTGGGGGAAGGGACCGGGCTGGGGCTTTCTATTGTGTTCAGTATCATAGAGAAACACAAGGGTAAAATCATCGTAAATTCCACCCCCGGAGAAGGAGCAGAATTTATTATATATTTACCGCTCAACATCACAAATCATCAATCTTAACCATAACGCCCTTTAATGAAAGAAAACCGCATTAGAATATTATACATCGATGATGAAATCCATAATCTGAATGCCTTCAAGGCCAGCTTCCGGAGGAGTTACGAAATTTATACCGCCAACTCAGCACAGGAAGGGAAGCAGTTATTGAAGGAGATTATGGTCCATATCATCATAGCGGATCAGAAAATGCCAGTTTCTACCGGGGTGGAGTTTTTTAACGAAATCAAAGACACCCTTCCGGACCCTATGCGTATTCTGCTGACCGGCTATACGGATGTGGAAGATATCATTGATGCTATCAATAAGGGACATATTTTTTCCTATATTAAAAAGCCCTGGGATGAACATGAGCTACATAAAACCATTAACAATGCGTATGAGATCTATCATACCCGCCGGCAGCTCAAGGAAAAAATTGCAGAGTTGGAGAAAACCAACGATGAGCTAAACCGGTTCATTTACTCCACTTCGCATGACCTGCGTTCTCCGCTGATGTCTGTATTGGGTATCATTAATTTGTCGCGCCTCGATAATTCTGTGACAGACCCCAACGGCTATATTGATATGGTTGAGTCCTGCGTACTGAAGCTGGACGGGTTTATCCAGAAAATCATCGAATACTACCGCAACTCCCGGCTGGAAGTGGAATATGAAAAAATTGATTTTAATAACCTGTTGAACGATTGTATCACGGCATTTCAGCCACAGAACACCGCTATCCGGTTTCACACCCAGGTAGACCAGGTGGCCGAATTCCGGGGTGACACATTCAGAATCAGTGTTATTTTAAACAATCTTATTTCCAACGCTGTTAAGTACCAAAAACCGGAGGAACCTGAGCCGATGGTCAACCTATCCGCAAAAGTGGAGCCACATAAGGCCACTATCTGTATCCGCGATAATGGTATCGGTATTTTAAGTGAGCATTTGAACAATATCTTTAAAATGTTCTTCCGCTCTAAAAACAATAACAAACCAGGAAGTGGCATAGGATTATACATCGTAAAAGAAGCCCTCAGCAAAATTGGCGGTACAATTAATGTAGAATCCAAATATGGCGAAGGCACCCAATTTGAAATTACCATCCCGAACAGAAATGAATTCGATACCTGACCTGCGCGTCATATTGATAGATGACAACGAGATTGATTTATTACTGCATGAGAAGTTGATTACGTTTCAACAGATCAGCAGAACGGTGATTTCATTCGTAAATGCCAACAAAGCACTGGAATTTCTCTCTTCGAATATTGCCCTGCCTAAAATTCCACCTACCATCATCCTGTTGGATATCCAGATGCCCGAAATGGATGGGTTTGAGTTTTTGCAGGCTTTTGATGCCTATCCACAGAAAATCAAGTCGCAGTGCCATATTGTGATGGTATCTTCCTCCCTGGATTACGGCGATATCACCCGTACCAATGCCAATCCGCTGGTGATCAAACTACTCCGCAAACCCTTACTGTTAAAGGAATTAAGGGAGACAGTAGCCGGAATCTTCAAAGATTTTTTATAAAAAGTTGGCGAATTCAGAAAATTATCTATTTTTGCATTCCCGAAAGGGGAAACACAAGCTCATGGGGGATTAGCTCATCTGGTAGAGCGCAAGCATGGCATGTTTGAGGTGAGCGGTTCGAGCCCGCTATCCTCCACCCAAAAAGAAAACCCGCACAATGTGCGGGTTTTCTTTTTTTCGGAAAATAATTTTCGATCCCTTTGATCATACATCAATTACTTGTGGGCAGGTGAGTTCAATCGCATTGAGAAATTCATGCTCTGTAAATGGCTTCAGCAAGACAGTAGCAATATCGAAGTCCTTTACACATGCCATTTCCGCCACCGCCTCATCTCCGGATATCACCACTATAGGGATAGCGCTATCTATAATTCTAATTTCATGGATCATTTCGTCCAGTGATATATCTGACAGGTGTGCATCTAAAAAAACGATGTCAGGCTGTTCACTTTTAATAATTCTCTGTGTTTCAACCACGTCATCCGCCAGCCACAAGGTGAACTCCCGCGTTCTCGCCCAGCTTCTGAAAGGAGCAGTACTCAAAAAATCATCTTCCACCACCAGTACTTTCAGGTCCTGCAGCTTATTTGTTTCAGACAAAACCAACTTTTCAGCGGCATGCTCCATTTTTTCTTCCACTAGCTCTGTTGGGATCTGATACAAAAAAACTGTAGTCCATTTTTTTGTTCCCTCCACTAACAATGTGCCTCTCAGCTGTTTTACAGCTCTAATCACTGTAGGAATACCAAATCCGTTCCCCCCTTTCACCGCCGTCAGATTCTCAGCAAATCCGTTCTCGATCCTCCTACGAACTTCATTGTTTAGCCCTACTCCGTCATTTGCTATCTGTAATGTTAAAACATGTGCGTCAGAAAGGCTCACTTCTACATGAACCTCCTTCCGACAGTACTTCAGACCATTGATTATACTATTAGAAAAAACTTTTGTCAATAGATATCTATTGGCCCTGATCATTTGAAAATCGGAAGGAGCTATCTTGTAAAACAATTTCTTTTTCATCCCTTCAGCAGCCAATAAGTACATTCGAAGAATATCCTCGGCCCAGTCTTTCCAGAAGAATGCTGTAGCATTATTTCCATAAATATCTGTCTTAGAAAGATCTTTACGTAAGATCACATCTACAATGTCACGGATAACATCTCCGCAAACCTTCATGCTGTATATTTCTCCCTTATCCACTGGCACACTGGAAGTAGCTCGTTTACCTATGCGGCTAAACTTTTCAGAAAAGCAAGTTACATTAGACAGGTAATTTCTTATTTCGTGTGCAGCAATCTTCGTATTCTGTACAATTTCAGCTGAGCGCTCTTTCAGGCTCTCGATCTGTTTCGCTTGTTGAACAGATTTTACTTCCGCAGCGGATAGCTCGTCTGTGATCTTCACATAAAAAGAAATCGTATAACCCACCAAAATGAAGACTGCACTTTGTATAACAATACGAGCCATCTCCACACCTTTTCCGGGGAAAGCGAGCACCTTTAAAAAGGGAAAAAGATAATTCATTTTCAATGTCAAAAGCACAAGCACAATTAAGCTTATCATAATAACGCGCTTACTTCTCTTTTGATAAATCAGAAAAGACATCAGAAAAAGATACACTGCGATAAACTCAACCGAGGCCAGTTCTCCCATAATTGCACCGAAATAAAACATACCACCACAATGAATAACCACTATGCAGACGGCCGCTGTAAAGTAATATCCTAATCTGTTTAAAACAGGAACGGATAACATTAGAGTTCCTTCTAATACAGGCGCATACAACATCTGGCTGATACCGGAAACATAATACAGGAATGGAGCTAGCATGAAAGCAAAAATAGCCGGAATAACAGCCATTTGGTTAACAACCAGAATGCTTCTTTTCAGTTTCGCATCCGTAGCTGCGGTTGTACCTATTGCAAAGATCGTGTTAACAATTGCGAGGCCCATGATAAAAGCAATTTAAGAAAATGGTTATTCAGGATTTCCAAACATGTTAGCAGATACCTTACTTACGTAAGAGACCACTGCCAGGGTTTTCATCTTTTAAATTTTTCCGGAAGGAATCCTAAATTAATTCTTTTCGCCCGGTCATGATATAAAGGCTAAAATAAACCCCGGTCACTGACCGGGGTTTTATTCAATTACTTATGTTGTAAATCTGCCCTGATGGCCTTGACCTCCGCCTTCAGTTCCTTATTTTCCTGATCCAGCCGGATCAGGTGCAGTGTTAGTTCTTCTACTTTCCGAAGGAGTTTACTGTTCATTTCTTCCAGGTCTATTCCTTTTTCCTTCACCGTTTCTGCCGAAGGCATGTCCGGCAAATGCTGGTGCTGCGCAATGTATGCAGCCACTTCCTGCAGGGTGGGTAAGTGATAATCTTTGGTGAATACGTAATCCGGCCAGCTTTGATGATTCTTTACAGTGATCCTTTCAGCAATCACGTTGCCTGCTACCGCCAACCGGTATCCTTTGGTATCCTGTACGCCTATACCCACATTACCGCCGTTAGGGTTAAGATAGAGAGTACCGTTTTCGGTGGACTCTGCAAGTGCCTGAATAAACCCGCTATTATCCTGTCCAATGGAAATACCCAGGCCACCTTTAAATTTGGGTGAAAAGCAGGCAATATGATGCCCACCAGTGAAAATATTCTGTTGGCTGGTAGGTACTGTAATAGCGAGACCACCAGTTTTTGCAGTATTGACAATGATGGCATTCTTATCCAATGGGTAAGAAAAAGGATGCAGGTCGGCATCTCCTACAACAACGCCACCCGGTGCGGATACAGGGTCATAATGCTCAAATGGGAGCACTTCTGTTACCTCATATGCCGTTACCAGTTTCAGCGTGGGTCCCTGTACCCAACCCGTGAAAGCAAATTCGCCAAGGGTAGAGCTATTGGTAATGGTTACAGCCAGATACTTTACACCGTTATGCCGTAGTGTTACCAGCGATGCGGGTTCGTTATAACTAACCACACTGCCTCTATCTGAATTATAAGCTGTTGCAGTATTTACTTCCACCGTCCATTTCCGGTTCCAGGCGCCTTCATGTCCACGAATCCCGGTGATTTTCCCCATTACAAAACCACCATGAATGATGGCATTGTCGTAAGAGGGGTGTAGTAATATATAGGCTGGCCCCTGGGCATCTCCTGTATTCCCGGGGATATCAATATTGGTCCAATAAGCCCTGGTGGGAGAAGGTGTCTGAGCATTAACAACGGCCGTAATAGCCGCTAACAGCAGTACGCATAGGAATTTTTTCATGAAGTATAGGTTTAAAACAAGAATAAAAAACGGGCTATCAAATCATATTAGGCATTTTCATTTGTTGCAATGGCAATACAAGAATAAAGGATGTCCCCTCTCCTTCTACGCTGGTAGCGGTAATAGTTCCCTGGTGTTTATCGATCACTTTTTTGGCGATGGCCAGCCCTATACCGGTGCCTTCGTAAAGATCTGCATTGTGCAAACGCTGAAAGATAGTGAATATCTTGGACAGGTACTTTTCATTGAACCCAATCCCATTATCGCGGATGACTATACGACAATAGTCGCCATTTGCCTGCGGCGGACTATCTGCGGTGTTACCCGCCACCATTTCGGCAGTGATGTGGATTTTAGGAGCCTTGTCCCGCTGAGAAAATTTAAGAGCATTGCTGATAATGTTCTGGAACACCTGACGGATTTGCCCCGGAACGGCTTCGATTTGTGGCAATTTCTCCACACACACCACAGCTTTCTTCTCGCTGATGGTCAGTTCCAGGTCGCTCACAATTTCCTGCACTACCACATTCAGATCGGTATTTTCGTATATGCTGGCAGCCGAAAGGCGGGAATAGTTCAATAAGTCGTTAATCAACTTCGCCATTCTTTCTGAAGACCCTACGATTCTTTCCATGTAGGACATGGCATTGGGGTCGGTTTTCAGGAACCGGTCCCGTACAATGGCGCCGAACAACTGTATTTTACGCAGCGGTTCTTTCAGGTCGTGGGATGCCACGGAGGCAAACTGTTGCAGGTCGTGGTTGCTGGCTTCCAGCGATTTGTTAATCTCCACCAGTTCTTCCGTTCGTTCACGGACTTTCTGTTCCAGTATTTCGTTGGCTTGTTTTTGATGGGCGATATCGGTAAAGGTACCGATCCATTTGCTGATACCGGCGCTTTCCCGCACGGGGATAAAACGTAGCAGGTGACAGCGGAAACTGTTGTCTGTTCTGTCTTTCAGGTATACTTCCTTTTCCAGCGGCAACCCAGCCTGAAGGGTATCATCCAGGCATTGACGCAGACTTTTGTCCATCGGTAATGTTTCGGGTAGCTGCTGCAGGCCGTTGGCGTATTTAAACCAGTTGCGGTTGGCGTATTCTATTTGGCCATCCGGAGTAACGGTGAAGGCTATCTGCGGCAGTACTTCCAGCATCGTATGCAGCTCATTCACTTTCTCGCTGAGAGCCGTCTGCGCCAGCTTACGGACTTCCACTTCTTCCTGGAGTGACTGATGCATCTGTTTCAATTCCTGTGACTGCTGATACAAACGGGAGAACGTTTTCACTTTCATCAGCAGCACATCAGGGTCTACCGGCTTGGTGAGATAATCGATACCACCGGAATCGTAGCCTTTTACGATAAAACGTTTCTCTTTGTTGACAGCTGACAGGAAGATGATAGGGATATCTTTTGCCTTGCTGTAGCCTGAAATGGCTTCAGCAACCTCAAACCCGTCCATACTGGGCATTTGCACGTCGAGGATAATGAGGGTGTAACTATGCCGCAGTATTTTTTTCAGCGCCTCCTCACCGGACAATGCCGTATCTACTTCAAACCGGTATAGTTCGAGTGTTCTCCGAATTGATAAAATATTCTCTGGCTTATCATCAACAATCAGAATCATACATGCAATATTACACTGGGATTTTTTTCAATAACCATACCTTAACCGGTTGTCACCCCGGCAAAATCATTTATAAAACGCGCCATGTCGGCCGCGGCCAGCACATGATCTACCGGCACTGCCGCTATCGCGTGCCGGGGCATAAAATCTACCACCGCAGTAAGCGGATCCTGCACCAGGGTTATACCGCCTGCTTCATGTACGTCCGCCAGTCCCTCCACACCGTCATCGTTGGCACCGGAAAGCAGGATAGCCATGGTTTTAGCGCCGAATACGCTGGCCGCGGAAGTAAATGTAACGTCTATACTGGGCCGGCTGAAATTCACTTTTTCGGAATAGTCGAGCGATAGTGTGTGATCTGTCTCTACCAACAAATGATAGTCAGGTGGTGCGAGGTAGATAGTGCCTGGCATCAACGCTTCTTTTTCTTCTGCTTCATGGACCGGCAACGTGGTTTTAATGCCCAGCAGCTCCGCCAATACGGAATCAGCACGGTTTTGCCGGTGTAGCACAATCACCACGGCTGCGTTTAGCCGGGGCGATAAGCCCGGCAATAGTGTCAGGATAGCCTGTAATCCGCCGGCAGAGCCACCTATCAGCACCACCCCCGAAGCGGTAGACATAGACATAAGGGTACAATTTTGTTGATTACAGATGATGTTTTCTCCATATTTTTTCCTTGTTATCCAACTGCCTGAACTGCCCCGACACACTGGTAAAGTTAAGGGATTCCTTACTCCCCAATGCCAGGAAGCCCAATGGTTCCAGGCTATCACAAAACAAGCGCAGCACTTTATCCTGTAATGTTTTATTAAAATAGATCAACACATTCCTGCAAATGATCAGCTGAAATTCATTGAACGAACCATCTGTCACCAGGTTGTGCGGCGAAAAGATAATTTTCTCTCCCAGATCCTGCCTGAATTTGGCGTATTCATAGTTAGCCGTATAGTAGGAAGAGAAATCGTGCAGGCCACCCGCTTCCATATAGTTGCGCGAATACTGCTGCATCTGCGATAACGGGAAAATACCGGTACGTCCCTTCTCGAGCACACTGGTATTGATATCTGTGGCATAAATCACGGACTTATGCAGCAGGTTGGCTTCCTTCAACAGGATGGCAAACGAATACACTTCCTCCCCGGTAGAACAGCCGGCATGCCATATCCTGATCAGCGGATAGGTGGCCAGCAACGGCAATACCTGCCGGCGCAGTGTAAGATAAAACTGCGGATCACGGAACATCTCCGTCACATTGACCGTAATTTCTTCTACAAAACGCAGGGCATAATCTGCATCGGAAATAATACGATAACGGAATTCGGCAAAACTCGGAAAACGGTCCACCTGGAAAAGGTGGTTCACCCGCCTGTTAATAGAGGCATGTGCGTATTCAGTAAAGTCATATCCATATCTTTCCAGCACATCATTGAGTAACATGCTTACCTCCTGCTCACTTATATGGTTCCTGTTCACTGTTTATGAAGATAAATATTGTTGTAGCTGCGACAACAACACATCTACATCAACTGGTTTTGAAATATAGTTGTCGGCGCCGGCTTCTATGCATTTCTCCCGGTCGCCAACCATCGCCTGGGCTGTAACAGCGATAACCGGCAGGTATTGCCGCCCTTCTTTCGCACGCAGCGCAGCGATGGTTTCATAACCATCCATGTCCGGCATCATGATATCCATCAATACCACCGCTACATCTTCTTCCCGCTCCAGCAGCGCCAGCCCTTCCGCCCCGGTAGCGGCGGAAACGCAGGGTATACCCCGGGAACGCAGTACCGCTTTGAGCGCAAAAATATTGCGGGCATCATCATCAATGATCAATACTTTTTTCTGTTCCATATTATTTCATGCCTTTATCGTATAACCATACCCGTAGTAATGAAATCAACTGGTCTACATCCACCGGTTTGGAGATATAATCAGAAGCGCCGGCTTTCAGGCATTTCTCCCGGTCGCCCATCATGGCTTTGGCTGTAACGGCAATCACCGGTAAATTGGCCAGGGAGGGTTGTTTCCGAATAGCCGCAATCGCATCGTAACCGTCCATTTCCGGCATCATCATATCCATCAGCACTATGTCCACCGGATGCTCGCTCAGCTGCTGCAGCGCCTCTTTCCCGTCCACGGCAGAAAGTACTTTCATCTGGTGCATCTCCAGCGCTTTGGTGAGGGAGAAGATATTGCGCACGTCGTCGTCGGCGACGAGAACGGTCTTGTCTTTGAGCACTTCGTTGAGTAAAGGCATTTTACCATTGCCTGTCTGACTGGTCACATTGTTTTCCGATACCAGGTGCAGGAACAACGATACTTCATCGAGCATACGCTGATAGGAATGCGCCGTTTTCACCACGATAGAATCTGCGTATTGCCGTATCCGTTGTTCTTCAGCGCGGGAAAGGCTTTTACCGGTGAATATGATGATAGGCAGATTTTCGAGTCCTTTTATCTCCTTCACCGTTTCCAGTGCTTCATAGGCCTGCTGATCCGGGATACCCATATCCAGTATGACACAATCCACATCTTTCTGTTGCAGCAGCTGTACGCCGTCGCTCACCGTACTGCTGATTTCTGAGCTCACCTGGTAGTTGCCCAGGAAGTAAGCCAGTGCTTTCGCATGTTTGGCGTTTTCTTCCAGTATCAGTACTTTTTTGGCAGAACGTTGCAGCACAAATTCCAGCTTTTCAAAAATCAGCTGCATACTTTCCACGGTGACCGGCTTGCTGACAAAGTCCACCGCACCTTTCATCAGGCTCTCCTTCTTCGCTTCCAGCGAGGATATGATATGCACCGGTATGGGCCGGGTAACCGGATCATTTTTCAGTTCTTCCATTACCTGCCAGCCATCTTTCACAGGTAGCTGGATGTCCAGCAGGATACCCATAGGCCGGTATTTGCGGGCCAGTTCCCCTGCCATGTCGCCCCGGACGGTTACGATGCCTTTATAACCACGCTGACGGGTAAACTCCAGCAGCGCTTTGGCGAAGTAGGTATCGTCTTCCACGATTAATACGATAGGGTCGCCGGGTTGTACCTGGTCGCGGTCATCGGGGATATCAGCCGGAATAAGCGGTGCGAGGTAAGAGATTTCTTTCACCGCCAGACCTTCATCAACAACTGTAGGCTCTTTCACTACTGCCGGTGCTGTAATCGGCGCCGGTGGTCCGGCTTTTCGTACAACCGGCACCGTTACTGCGAATTCGCTGCCGTCTTCTCCGTTACTATCCAGGGAGATATGTCCGCCCAGCAGTTTGGCCAGTTCGCGGCTGATGGAGAGCCCCAGCCCCGTACCGCCATATTTGCGGCGCGTAGAGCCGTCGGCCTGCTGGAATGCTTCAAAGATCACCTGTTGTTTTTCTGCCGGGATACCGATGCCGGTATCTTTCACCGCAAAACGAATGGTGCCTGGTGTTTCGCCTGCTTGTGCAGACAACGTAACGGAACCTTTAGCGGTAAATTTCAGCGCGTTGGACAACAGGTTTTTTAGTATCTGTTCCAGTCTCGCCTGATCTGTTTCTATGGCACCCGGCAAGTTGGGAGCGGTTACCAATTGCAGTGCCAGCCCCTTGTCGCGCGCAATCGGCTCAAACAGCGCCTGCATATTGGAGAAGATATTCCCGATATATACCTGGTTATATTCCAGTTCCATTTTACCGGATTCGATCTTGGACAGGTCCAATATCTCGTCAATCAGCGTCAGCAACCCTTTGCCGGAGGAGTTGATCACCTGGGCATATTCCACCTGGTCACCATTCAGGTTATGATCGTGGTTTTCAGACAACAACCGTGACAGCAGCAGGATAGAATTGAGTGGCGTACGCAGTTCATGCGACATATTGGCCAGGAACTCCGATTTGTATTTGGTGCTGAGCGCCAGTTCTTCCGCTTTTTTATGAATATCCAGGTTACGTTCCACAATGATCTGGTTCTTCTCTTCCAGCAGGCGGCTTCTCTCTTCCAGTTCAGCGTTGGATTGCATCAGCTCTTCCTGTTGTACTTTCAGCTCTTCTTCAGATACCTGTAGCTTTTGCGTTTGTGCTTCCAGTTCAGCGTTGAGACTTTCCAGTTCACTATGTTGTACCTGTAATTCCTCCGATTGGGATTGTGTTTCTTCCAGCAGTTCCTGCAGGCGTATTCTGCTGCGGGTACTTTGTATAGCCACGGCGATACTGTTAGCTGCTTTTTTCAGGTACTGAACAGCGCTGTCACTGAAAGGAAACAGGGAGCCTATTTCCACTACGCCTTCCGCCATACCGGCGTGTATCAATGGTATAATGACTACGTGGCCGGGTTGTGCAGAAGCGGCAGCACCGGCAATATGCAGGAAGTTATCGGGCGCCTCGCGGAGATGTATTAACTCACGTTGCTGCAAAGCCTGTCCTATCAATGTTTTCCCGGAGCTAATGACCGGCGGCGCCGGATATTGTTCTGACAGGGCATGACCGGCGGAGAAGTGCAGGTCGCCGTTCTGGCGGATGTACAGTACTCCCGTTTGGGCGCCGATATACTGTACCAGGTCTGACAGGGCGTCTTTCGTCAGCGAATGCATGTCCCTTTCTGCCAGTAAGGTTTCATTTATTTTATTGAGTCCTGTTTGCACCCATATTTCCGCTTCGTTATTTTTCCGGAAAGTTTTCAGATCCGCTGCCATCTGCACAATGGCGTTGCCCAGCGTATCCTCACTACTGCGGGGTTTTACGTCGATATTAAAATCGCCTCTTCCAATACTGTCAGCCGCCAACGCCAGATCCTGGCCCGACACATCGATCAGTGACAGCGATTTAGCCAGGCTGCCGATGGCATCTTTGGTGCGGATATCCGGCGCTTCACCCAACATCCCTTTGGATATTTTATCAGCCGCCAACCGTAGTATGTTCAGGCTTTCCGTAATAGTTTTGATGGTAAAGGAAACAAAAGCGACAACAGCGACGACAATGAGTACCAGCAAAACGAGGTAACGTGTTTTCAGGTCATTTTCTCTTTGGGAGATAATACGAGCCTCCCTGCTCACCTTATCTATAAGACTGCGCTGTAGCTGTTTCAGCTGATCCACCGCCATGCTGGAATTATCCCACCAGGAGTCGGCATTAAAGAGGGTATCTATTTTGCGGTTTTTGATGGTATTGCCGATGAAGTCATTCGTAATCACAAACTCGTTGCTTTTCTCCGCCTTCAGCAGTGCTTCACCGTTGGCCGGGGACGATTTATCCAGGAATTCGGACCGCAGCGAGGCGTACATATCGTTATTGTTTTCGATGCGGGAAAAATCATCCGGCCAGGCTTCTTTTTTCAGGATAAAATAATAGATATCCATGCGGATAAGTCCCTGGTAGGCAGCCATTTGTGCCAGCAGATATTGGGAATTAAGGTCCTGTTGCAGCGGCTTCAGCACATTGATATCCGGTGTGCTGGCGTGTGCCAGGTTATTGAGCCGGAAAATCAGGTTGGAGTAATAGTCCAGTACCTCACGTTGCGGCATATTTTTGTTATCGATCTCCTTTCTCTTTTTAGACAAGGTATTGAGCAGCGAGTATGTAAAAAAACGGCTGTCAGCCGCCAGTAATCTGGATTTCACAGCATCGATGGCCAGGTCTGTTTTAGCGCGCTGCATCAGGAGATCGTTCATGGAATAGTTACCCAATACGTAATTCACGCTGGAACGGCGTTCCATGTGAATTTCATCGGCCACTTTCATGATGGTAGTCGCTGTATTAACATCCTGTAGCAGGTTTTCGATACTGCGTATATCTTCACTTTGTTTGTTAAAGATCTGTATACCGAGATAAATAAGGCATATCAAGGGAACAATAGCAATCAGGAATAACTTCCTGGGCAGTGGCAGCTGCATAAAAAATTTCTTCATCCGCCTGAGCTCGTTTAGTTTTATCAGGAAAAAAATAGATACCGGGTAAATGGCTTCGCAAACCGTGTACCTAACCACCAATCATTGTAGGATAATGATATGAAAATAACAACAAAATCATAAATTTGTCTTTATTCTAATTCTCATATGGTAAGCTGTAAATATTCCTCTGTACTTTTAATTGATGATGATATAGATGACAGGATGATATTTGGCGATGTGCTGAAAGAATTGGTGCCGGATATTATTTACAACGAAGCTATTAACGGTGAAGACGCCCTTGCGCAACTGGAAAGCGGACTGGTACCTGATCTTATCTTCCTGGACCTCAACATGCCGAGGATAGACGGGAAGCAGTTTCTCGCTGAAATAAGGCAGATAGCACATCTGCGTCATATCCCTGTTATCATCTATACCACTTCTTCCCATGAATCGGATAAAAAAGAAACCCGTGCACTGGGAGCATCCTATTTTATCACCAAACCCAATAGCCTGCATGAACTGAATCAGTTGCTCAAAGGTATCCTGGAGCATACCATTCAATATTCCCTGTAGCTATACTGCATTAAAAAGGCCTTGCAAGGAATTGCATGGCCGTATATGATTATTGTTAAGATATTCGTTGAACGAAGAAAAGGATCATGAAAAGTTTCACCCCAAACATTCATCTATCACGCTTTTCCCGTGCAGACACTGTCATTTTACGGTATCCTTATCAATCCAATAAATATATATAAACGATTTTAATATTCAGAAATTATTTATGAAGCTGGACAACCTGCTTCAATATTAATAAATTGCACGTTCTAATCTAATGGTAATATGAATCTGGAAGAACTGGAAAGGCTATATCAGGAACAGGCATATACGGTTGCGGCGATTGAACTGGAAACATATCTGGAAGAGCATCCCACCGAAGCAGCAGCGTGGTATCTGATGGGTAAGTGCAGACTGGAAATAGCTAAGTCCGAGGAAGAAAGGGACGAAATGGTGACGGCATACGAAACCGCCTATGAGGCGTTCAGCAAAACACTGGAATATGATCCGCTACATATTCAGGCGAGGGTACATCGTGCCTATATGGGCGCCAATGTGCTCACCGATAAGTCAGCGGCCACCCTGGAGGACTGCCAGCTGATCCTCGATCAGGGCGATGAAGAGCTGATGACCAAAGCCCTGTTATACCGGTTCCAGGTATGGGTGCTGCTAAATGAAACAGAAAAAGCGCTCGCAGATATGCATCGTAATCTGGAGATTTACCAGTCACTTTACCATGATGATCTGCCACAGCTCAATGTAGCCAGGTTCCAGTGTTATACGCGCATCGGCGATGTGTATTACCACAACGATAACAAACCTACCGCACTGGACTATTACCGGCAGGCATTCCATTGCACGGTCTACAATAACCGGACACTTTCTACGCTGCATTTCGCCCTTGAAATGGCCGACTACGACTTCGCTGCGGAAATGCTGCATATCGCCAGCACCTCAGGCGAACAGGAAGAAGAAGACATGCTGAAAATCCTGTTGGAGGTGAAAGCCCTGCTGGACCAGGGTGTACGCCATCTGGCACTGGCAAGGGAATTCTGCTGGGGCACTATCGACTACTGGCACCAGTTTTACGGGGAAGATGAAGCAGAAGGTACGCTGGAACAGATTTCCACCGGCAAACGTTTCATTGCTCTGTATCCGGAAGAAAGTTACTTCTATCACTTTACCGGCACCGCCCTCTTTAACATCGGCAGTTTCAGTGAATCGTTGCCGTATTATGAGAAGGCGATGGCTATCCGTCCCTACCCATCTACCATTATCCGCTGGTACTATGCCCATTACAAAACACATGGGCAGTTCCCGGAGAGCTGGCCGAATATCGATTATCCCATTGCGTACGACTGGTACTCCGCAGGTGTGGTATGCAATGAGCTGATGCAGGACGAAGAAGATGCCGAGGTACGAGAATTTATGGGCGGCTTGAAGAAATACCTCTACCAGAAAGCCTATGCCCTGTATTATCCTTACTGGTACGAGAATACCGGCTCCTCCTACGCCGGTCATCCACACCATTTTGCAATGTGCTGCAACAACTACGGTATCACGCTGTTTGAACTGGGCGCTTATGAAGATGCCGTCCTCATTCACAGTGTGGGCTATAACATGTCCCCCTTCTGGGAACAGCTGGAATCCAGGGCAGATGCCTTTCACCAGCTGGGTAAATATGCAGAAGCCGTAGGCGACCGGCAAATGATCCTCAGTACCTTCCTTTCTTCGCTGCCGTTGGTATATTATGTATCCATCCACGAACGTATCATCGAAGATCTCACCGCACTGGAACGCTACGATGAAGCATTGGCACTTTACAATAAGATACTGTCAGAGTACGAGGAATGGATCTCTAACGATATGGAAGAACTGGAAGAAGAAGAACAGGAAATCATCATTTACAATATAGACCGGATCAAAACCGGCCGGGCTTTCATCAAGACCGGCAGCCAGGACGATCTGCACGAAAGAATACAGGCGCTCGAAAAACACCTGGAAGAAAAACCGGACGACAGCGACGCGTACTTCAACCTGATGTACCTGTATTATGACAACGCCCAATACGAACACTGTATCGGTGCTGTCAATAATCGTATATCCATTGGCGGTATTCCAAAACTGCCTTTGGTATCACAGATGAAGATCTACTATTTCAGGGGCAAAGCAGCCCTCAAACTGGGCCGGTACGAAGCCGCCATCCAGGATATGCTGCAAACGCTCGATATTATGTCCCGCGGCGATGAGTCAGATAACTCACCCAATAACCGCTGCGGTGTATATGCCTTCCTCGCAGAAGCGTATCTGGGGCTGCAGGATTATGACAATGCCCTGTCCTATGCCAATCAGTGTGTACAAACTTACAAAGACATGAACTGGAGCTGGGATGCCGAATCATCCGCCTTCTATTACTCCCTGGCACTGGCGCAGGAAGGAAAAGGCGATCTGGCGGCCTGCAAAAAAACCATTGACCGTATTTTGGAGAAGGATCCGGGGTTTCAGCCGGCATTGAATAAAAAGGCGGCGATGAAGAATAGCAGTGGGTTGTTTTCGTTTCTGAGGAAGAAAAAGGATTAATTCACGCAAAGGCGCAAAGCAGCAAAGAGCGCAAAGATGATATAAGTGAATATAAGAAAGCAAAGGAGCGAAGATCAATAGTTGATCTTCGCTCCTTTGCTTTCTTATTAATCTTAACAAAAAACCTTTGCGCTCTTTGCTGCTTTGCGCCTTTGCGTGAACTATGCAAGCTGGCGGGCACTAATTAATCAACACCTTATTCCTCACCAGCAAACAAGCGCCGATAATCCCGGACCGCTCACCCAGACTGGAAATACGCAGCTTGGTATCGTTGTTCACCAGGCTGAGGGAATATTTATTCACCGCGCTTTTAATCGGCAGCCGGATATAATCCTGTGTGGCGGCGAGGCTACCGCCCAGTATCACCAGTTCCGGGTTGAAGATATTAATCAGCAAAGCGATGCCGCGGCCCAGGTTCTCGCCTATTTTAGCAATCAGTTCTATGGCCAGTACGTCGTCGTGATTGGCGGCGTCGATGATATCTTCCAGTTGTATGTTGTCCGGAGCGCCGGGTCTGCGGCTCAACATGGAGGAAGAGCCTTCCCGTAGTTTTTCCTGGAACATACGCGTGAGTGCCCATCCGGAGGCTTCGGTTTCAAGACAACCTTTTTTTCCACAGTGACAGATAATTTCATTGTCAAATAGCGGAATATGCCCTACTTCCCCGCTGTAGCCGGATTTGCCGTAATACAACTGACCGTCGATGAGCACGCCCATACCGATGCCGTAGTCGAGGTTCAGGAAAAGTACGTTGCGTTCCCCATGCACGGCGTCGGAGCAAAATTCGCCGTAGGCCATGGCGCGGGAGTCGTTTTCCAGGAAAACGCGGATGCCTATTTTATTTTCGATGATTTTACTCAACGGTTCTTCATCGAAATAGAAAAAGCTGTAGCTATAGCCGGTGGCGTAGTTGATACGGCCGGAGAGGTTGATGCCAATGCCTAATATTTTTTCCCGGGGTACCGGCAATCCTTTGATGAAGTTGCTGATCAGCGTACAAAGATCCTCCAGGGAGGATTTGTTGTTGTCCAGTTTATAGGGAATATTTTCTTCCGTACAGATCAGGTTTTTCTGCAGATCGGAAAGTCCCAGGTTAAGATGATGCTGCTTTACATCCACCCCGATGAAAAATGCGGAATCCGGCACCAGTCCGTACAGATTGGGTTTGCGGCCACCGGTGGATTCTACTTTCCCATAATCTTTTACCAGTCCGTCCTGTATCAGATCGTTGAGCAGGGTGGTTACTTTCGGTGCGCTGAGGTTTAACTGCTTGCACATGTCGGCGATGGTGGCATTGCCGATATTGGCGAAGTAGGCCAGGGCGGCTTTCTTCAGGTTAATGTTCTTATAGGCTACCCCGGTAACATTTTCATTGTTCAATTCTTCGAAAAAGGTTTTAGCCATATATAGTTGTGCTTTTTACTTGAATGAGGGGCCAAGTTAATAACGTTATTCTTAATAATTATTAAAAGCGGGTTCAATCAAATCTATTATTTACGGAAATCTGTTATATTTCAAAAATTATTTTATTATTTAACAAGAATAAATAAAATTTATTAATTAGTATTAGCAGTTAGTAATTAAATTTTTTATTTTAGTTCTTTATGATTGCTATCAGACGATTTTTTATCAGCCAACTTCTTTGTCTCCTAACCTGGCAACTAAGCGCCCAGTCGCTGCAGACCGACCTGATCATCATCGGCGGCGGCGCCAGCGGCACCACGGCAGGCATACAAGCCGCCCGTATGGGCGCCCGGGTAACCATCCTGGAAGAAACCACCTGGTTAGGCGGCATGCTCACTTCAGCCGGCGTTTCGGCCATCGATGGGAACAACGCACTACCCTCCGGCCTGTGGGGCGAATTCCGGGAACAACTTATCCGGCATTATGGCAGCGCGCAAGCCCTCGCCACCGGCTGGGTCAGCAACACCCTCTTTGAACCGTCTGTGGGCAATAATATCCTGCAACAGCTGGTTAAAAATGAAAAACAGCTGCAGGTGCTGTTTAACACCACCTGGACCGGTATCAAAAAAATCAACGGCCGCTGGCAGGTTACCTTCCTGCGCAACAACCAGCCCGGTTCTATTGAAGCGCCGCTCGTTATCGACGCTACAGAACTGGGCGACGTAATGGCCGCCACTCACACCGGCTACCGCACCGGCATGGACAGCCGCCTGCAAACGGGCGAAGCAGTCGCCCCGCTGAAAGCCAATAACTACATCCAGGTGCTGACCTACGTAGCCACGCTGAAAGATTACGGCACCGGGGCCGACAAAACCATCCCCCGCCCTGCCGGCTACGACCCCACGCCTTTCCGCTGCTGCTGCGCCAACGACGATCCTTACGGCGGTGGTGGTGGAAAAATCAACTGTGACCATATGATGCAATACGGCAAACTGCCCAATCATAAGTACATGATCAACTGGCCCGGTTGCGGTAACGACTACCCGCTCAACGTTATCGAAATGAGCCGCGAAGCCCGCTCACAGGCCCTGCAAAAAGCTAAACTGCATACGCTCCGGTATCTCTATTACCTGCAAACGGAACTGGGCTACAAACACCTCGGCCTCGCCGATGATGAGTACCCCACCGCCGATAAACTGCCCATGATCCCCTACTACCGGGAAGCACGCCGTCTCAAAGGCATTGCCACACTGAGCTTCAACCATGTGGCTAAACCTTTCGACCAGCCGGAAGCCTACTATCGCACGGGTATCGCAGTGGGTGATTATCCTATTGACCATCACCAGGAAAAAGATCCTGCTGTACCGAAAATAGATTTCTCCAAAGCGAAAGTACCATCTTACAATATTCCGCTTGGCTCACTGATACCCGCTACTACAGATGGTTTGATCGTGGCAGAAAAAAGTATCAGCGTTACCAATATCGTCAACGGTGCTACCCGCCTACAGCCGGTGGTATTACAACTGGGACAGGCAGCCGGCGCACTGGCGGCCATCTCCCTGCAACAAAAAATACAACCCCGGCAGGTAGCAGTCCGGCAGGTACAACAAGCCTTGCTGGAAGCCGGCGTATACCTGATGCCCTACATCGATGTGCCCAAAGCGCATCCGCACTTTGCGGCAATTCAACGTATAGGCGCTACCGGTATCCTCCGGGGCGCTGGCGTACCATACACCTGGGCCAATCAAACCTGGTTTTATCCGCAACGGCCCATCAGTGAATATGAATTTACACAAGGACTGCTGAGTTACTACCCTGGGATTGCCAAACTCAATCCCACCGGGCAGGACCTCACACCGGCCTTCCTGGTAAAAGCATTGCAGGCAGCTGGCGCAACGGTCAATAACGAGCAGCTTACCACCGCCTGGAACCAGTTGCAGCTGGGCGCTTCACCGCACGACAACCAACCCCTCAACCGGGAAACGGCCGCTGTACTCACCGATCATTTCCTTCACCCGTTTGATATTCCCGTGTCCTTCACAGGCGCTATTCAACATAAAACCACCACACCATGAAAATAACAGGCACTTTCCTCGATGAAATCAGTCACGATATCCCGCACCAGAACTGGGGCCGGGCAGAATGGGACGCCGATTTCTCCCACATGAAAGCCGTAGGCATAGACACGGTATTCCTTATCCGCAGCGGTTTTCAACGCTGGCTCACCTACCCTTCCAAAGTAGTGATGCAGGAAGAAGGCGGCTACGAACCACCGGTAGACCTGGTAAAGATGTTCCTCGAACTGGCCGATAAACACCATATGAAGTTTTATTTCGGGCTCTATGACTCCGGTAAATACTGGTGGAAAGGGGACTTCCAGAAAGAGGTGGACATCAACCTGAAAGTAATTGATGAAGTGTGGAAAAATTATGGTCATCATAAATCTTTCCAGGGCTGGTACCTGACACAGGAAGTCAGTCGCCGTACCGGAAAAGTGATTGACCTGTACGCCAAACTGGGTAAACATTGCAAAGACATCTCCAACAATCTGCCTACCCTCATCTCTCCCTGGATAGATGGGAAAAAGGCTGTTATGGCCGCTTCCTCCACTATCACGAAGGAAGATGCCGTATCGCTGAAACAACATGAAAGCGAGTGGAGTGAAATCTTCGACGGCATCAAAGGCGTAGTAGATGCAGTAGCCTTCCAGGATGGTCATATCGAATTCCACGAACTGCCCGATTTCTTCGCCGTCAACAAAAGAATGGCCGACCGCTACGGTATCCAATGCTGGACCAATGCCGAATCCTTTGATCGTGACATGCCTATCAAATTCATGCCTATCAAATTTGAGAAACTGCGCATGAAGCTGGAAGCCGCCCGCAAAGCGGGTTACGACAAAGCCATCACTTTTGAATTTTCCCATTTTATGAGTCCCCAGTCAGCCTACCTGCAGGCCGGGCATCTCTATAACCGCTATAAAGAATACCTCAAAACCCTCTGATACATGAACAGAACAATGGAATATGCCGCGTTATACCGCAACAACCTCCTGAATGACGTCATCCCTTTCTGGATGCAGCATTCTCCCGACAAACAATACGGAGGTTATTTCACCTGCCTCAACCGCGATGGCAGCGTTTTCGATACCGACAAGTTCATCTGGCTGCAATGCCGGGAAGTATGGTGTTTCGCCATGCTGTACAACAAAGTGGAGCAAAAACAGGAATGGCTGGACATGGCTATCCAGGGCGCGGAATTTCTCCGCAAACATGGTCGGGATAAAGACGGTAGCTGGTATTTCTCCCTTACCCGTACCGGCGAACCGCTGATCGCTCCCTACAATATTTTCTCCGACTGTTTCGCCGCCATGGCATTCGGGCAGCTATACCAGGCCACCGGCAACGCAGATTACAGTCACATCGCCATCACTACTTTCCATAACATCCTTCGTCGCCAGGATAATCCCAAAGGCCACTATTCCAAGGCCATTGCGGGTACACGGCCTCTGCAGAACTTCGCACTGCCCATGATATTGTGTAACCTGGTGCTGGAAATGGAATCGCTGCTCGACAAAAAACTGGTGGAAGACACCATCCAACACGGCATTCACACGGTGATGGACGTTTTTTATCAGCCGGATACCGGGCTGATTATGGAAAACATTACCCCCGAAGCCATGCTGTCCGATTCTTTTGAGGGCCGCCTGATTAATCCCGGCCACGGCCTGGAAGCGATGTGGTTTGTGATGGACCTGGCTACCCGTAACAACGATCAGGCACTGATTAAAAAAGCAAAAGATACCGCCCTCACCCTGCTGGAATACGGATGGGACAAGGAAAACGGCGGCATCTTTTATTTCCTTGATGTAAAAGGTTATCCGCCACAACAGCTGGAATGGGACCAGAAACTGTGGTGGGTGCATATAGAAACGATTATCAGTCTGCTGAAAGGCTACCTGCATACCGGCGATGAAAAATGCTGGCAATGGTTCGAAAAAGTGCACGACTACACCTGGAAACATTTCCCGGACCCTGAAAATGGTGAATGGTTTGGTTATCTTAACAGGCAGGGACAGCCCCTTTTGCCGCTCAAAGGCGGTAAGTGGAAAGGCTGTTTTCATGTGCCAAGAGGACTATACCAAAGCTGGCAAACGCTGCAGCAGATTGCAGCCAAACAGGCATTATCTACTCAACCCAAATAATTATGGCGGTAATATCCACAACCAACCAGGCCTCCACTACAGTCACCGGTAACCGGCAATCCTATACGCCGGCACTGATTTCGCTGGCTGTGCTTTATTTTATGATGGGTTTCATCACCTGTCTGAATGATACGCTGGTGCCTTTTTTCAAAAAAGGGTTCACCCTTACCTACTCGCAGTCGTCGCTGGTACAGTTTTACTTTTTCCTCACCTACGGCATCATGTCGGTGCCGGCAGGCAGGATTGTAAGCCGTACCGGTTACAAAAAAGGGATGGTACTGGGCTTTGCCATAGCGGCCGTAGGCGGATTGCTGTTCTATCCCGCGTCCGTGTATCATCAGTACGTATTGTTTCTGGCGGCGCTGTTTGTGATCGCTATCGGCATTGTAATGCTACAGGTAGCCGCCAATCCGTATATCACGGCGTTGGGGCCCGCCAATACGGCCTCTGCGCGTTTAACGCTGATACAGGGCGTAGGTTCAGTAGGTACCACGGTGGCGCCCTTGTTTGGTGCGCACTTCATCCTGGCGCGACTGGAGGAATCCAGCGCTTCGAGTGAAGCCGTACGTTATCCCTACCTGGGCATTGCCGCATTGCTGCTGCTGATTGCCTTTGTAGTTTCCCGTTTATCCCTGCCCGTTATCAGTACTACGGGCAATGTGGAAAAAGCAGATCGAAGCGGTAGTGGTGTATTTTCCCATCGTAACCTGCGTTTCGGCATTATCGGCATTTTCGTGTATGTGGGCGCGGAAGTATCCATCGGTACTTTCCTGACCAATTATATCACCGATCTGTTAGGCGTTCCGGAGAATGTGGCCAACAACTACGTCGCCTTTTACTGGGGCGGCATGCTGGTAGGACGATTGCTGGGCGCGGGTTTGCTGCGCATATGGCAGCCCTCCAGGGTACTGGCAGTATGTGCCGTGGCGGCGGTAGCGCTGATATTGATATCTGTGAACAGTTCCGGATTACTGGCCGTGTGGAGCATGATTGCCGTGGGATTGTGTAATGCGATCATGTTTGCCACTATTTTCTCGCTGTCGGTAGCCGGTGTAGGCCGTCATACCACTGCGGCATCGGGGTTATTGTCAACCGCCATCTGTGGCGGCGCAGTGATTTCCTATGCCCAGGGCCTGCTGAAAGATCATGCCACCTGGCAGATCGCTTTCCTGGTACCGGTTATTTGTTATCTGTACATCCTGTTTTATGGCCTCAATGGTTATAAAACATCCAATCAGCGTGTATGAAACGGAGAGATTTTTTAAGGCAATCGGGGCTGGCTTCCGGTATGCTGCTGCTGCCTTCCTTTGTGCAGGCGGCGGTGGCTCCAAAGGCGACGGTTACCGGCCGGCGGGTAGTGTTTATCCGCTTGCAGGGCGGCAATGATGGACTGAACACCATCATTCCGTACGGACAGGCACACTATTACGAACAGCGGCCACAGCTGGCTATTCCGGCGGAGGAAGTGCTGCCCGCGGCTGATGGCTGGGGTTTTCATCCGGCATTGGCCGAGCTGTTGCCCGTGTACCAGCGACAGCAGCTGTTGGTATTACAACAGGTAGGTTATCCGGATACGGACCCGTCCCACTATCATTCCGGCCAGGTATGGCGTACCGGCTGTTGCCAGGGATTGGAGGCCAATCATTGGTTGCCGGCCGGTATACCTGTAACGGACTATGGAGAGCAGGATTTTATTTTTTCGCTGGAGGATGTCGCCCGAAGAATTTTACTGGGAGATGCCTGCCAGGTGTACCATGTGTCGCTCGATGGTTTTGACACGCACCAGTTCCAGCGGGTGCAGCAGGACCCGTTGCTGGGAACTTATGCACGGGGTGTACGGCGGTTGTTGCAGCAGCTGGAGCAAAACGGGCAGCTGGACAATACGTTGGTGGTAACCTGGTCGGAGTTTGGCCGGAGCCTGGCCCAGAATATCCGCCAGGGTACCGATCATGGGGAGGGCAACCAGGTACATATTTTCGGCAGCCGTTTACAGCAATGGGGTATTGAGCCTTGTATCCTTTCCGGAGAAAAGCTGCCCGTACGCACCGATTTCCGGAGCATCTACGCCACCATTGCCAGCCGCTGGCTGGGGGCAGACAGCAGGCTAAGCGGCCGCTTCCCGGTGATGAGCTGGGTTTGACGCCCCGTTCAAAGCGCCTTTCCAGCGGAATCTGTCCACAAATTTTTTTAATTCATAGAAAATAATACCTTTGCAGTCCTTTTTTGAGTAAAAAGGACTGCTCTTTTATTATTTTCGCGCGGCCTTCCGGGGCCGTCAGGGAAAAGCAAAAGTTCTTATTTTTATCAGTTCCGGGTGTGGTGAAATTGGTAGACATGCCAGACTTAGGATCTGGTGCCGCAAGGCATGGGGGTTCGAGTCCCTCCACCCGGACATATACTTAACTTATTAAGTGGCAATGTGTCAATATGGCAACGTGATAATGCTATGCTTTCCTTCACTTACATTGTCACTGCAGTCTTATCTGACGCGCTCTCACCTAATCAATTGTCTTTTATTATTTTTTTATTTCCTGCCATTCCTGCTTGCCGTTTGTGACTTCATGGCAGAAAATCAAACAAGGAATCATTATTGCTTCATAAAGAACATTTTTATACAATTCAATTATGGCAACCGTTACCAGAGAAAACATTGGTTTATTGAACGATAAGATCACTGTGAAAGTGAGCCAGGAAGACTACCTTCCTAATTTTGACAAAGCAGTAAAACAATTCAGCAAAAGTGCCAATATTCCCGGCTTCCGTAAAGGAATGGTACCTGCCGGTATGGTGAAAAAGATGCACGGTCCGGCCATTTTCGGCGACGAAGTGCTGAAAACCGTGGAAAAAGAGTTGATGGGTTTTGTACAGGCAGAAAAACTGGATATCTTCGGTCAGCCGCTGTCTCTGGAAAAAACCGCAAAAAACCTGGACTACGCTCAACCGGAAGAATACACTTTTGAGTTTGAAGTAGGTTTGAAACCAACTTTCGACATTACTCCCCTCGAAAACGACAAAACTACCCTCACCCGTTACAAAGTAACTGTTACAGACGACATGGTAAATGACGAAATTCAGCGTTTACAGCTGAAAGGCGGCAAACCTTCCGAGTCTGAAACCGTTTCTACTGAAGACGACATCATCAACGTTACTTTTGAAGAAGCAGATGCTAAAGGCAACGTGGTAGAAGGTGGTATCACCAAAGAAAACAGCCTGCTGGTAAAATATTTTACAGAAGCTGTACAGGCTGAGCTGAAAGGCAAAAAAATCAATGACAGCATTGTTATTGAACTGGGTAAATCCTTTGATGAGCAACGTTTGGGCTGGATCCTCAAAGATCTGGGCTTTGAAACCGACGACAAAGAAGCCGCTAAGAAGCACTTCAAACTGACCATCACCAAGATCACCCTGATCGAAAAAAGAGAATTGAACGAAGAATTCTTCAAAGAAGTTTATCCTGCTGACAGCATCACCACTGAAGAAGCTTTCCGCGCGAAACTGAAAGAAGAAATCGCGAAATACTGGGATTCAGAAAGCCGCAACCACATGCACAACGACCTGTTTGAAGTGCTGGTACACGAAACGCCGATTGAATTACCAAAGGATTTCCTGAAACGCTGGCTGCAGGTAGGCGGTGAAAAACCAAAAACTGCTGAAGAAGCCGAAAAAGAATTCCCAAGTTTCGACCACCAACTCCGCTGGACACTGATCAGCGATAAACTGGTTCGTGATAATAAACTGGAAGTTTCTTTCGAAGATCTGAGAGAAAATGCCAAACAAAAAGTATTGGGCTACTACGGTGGTGCTGCTGCTGACGGCGCTGAATGGCTCGACAGCTACCTGGACCGCCTGCTGCAGGACGAAAAATTTGTTGACCAGACTTACCGTGAAATGATCACCGCCAAGTTGTTTGACTGGGCTGAGACCAAGGTGAAAGTGAAAGAAGAGGAAATCAAAGCAGAAGAATTTGTTAATTTACCTCATAAACATCACCATCATGAACATTAATAACGACGAATTCAGAAGATATGCCATTAAACACCGTGGAATCAGCAGCCTGGTAGTAGACAGCTATGCAAAAAGCCATTCTATCAACAGCCTGACTCCCTACATCCTGGAAGAACGCCAGATGAATATGACGCAGATGGACGTATTCTCCAGGTTGATGGCTGATCGTATCATTTTCCTCGGCGACCCCGTGAACGACTATGTGGCGAACGTTATCACCGCACAGTTACTGTTCCTGGAGTCTTCCGATCGCAACCGTGATATCCAGATGTACATTAATAGCCCCGGTGGTAGCGTTTACGCTGGCCTGGGTATTTATGATACCATGCAGATCATTTCTCCGGATGTAGCTACTATCTGTACCGGTATGGCCGCCTCTTTCGGCGCTGTACTGCTGGTAGCAGGTACCAAAGGAAAACGGACTGCCCTGAAACACGCCCGCGTAATGATCCACCAGCCTCACGGCGGTGCGGAAGGCCAGACTTCTGATATCGAAATCACTGCCCGTGAGTTCGTTAAACTGAAGAAAGAACTCAACGAAATCATTGCCGGTCACTGCGGTCAACCCGTGAAAAAAGTGGAAAAAGACTCTGACCGTGACTACTGGATGACCGCCGATGAAGCCAAAGAATACGGTATCATCGACGACGTACTGCAGAAAAATCCGAAAAAACAACTGGATACTCCGCAGTAATCCGGGAAACGGGTAACAAAGCAGCACAGATATAGCATAATTATTAATTGTTAAATCCTGTAAACGCTTGATTTACCCCGTAACCATGACAACATCCGGACTGATCAGGAACCTCCTGGACAGTTAAGATAACTTTAACAGTCCCGCCTGAGGCGGGGCTGTTTTATTTTCTGCCCGCCCGGATTTTTAGTGTAAATTTGTAACCCTGTAACGAGATTGCAGGTCATTGAGATTCGTCGAAAAATAATTTATTCTGAAATGAAAGAATCCAAAATTCGTTGTTCTTTCTGCAGCCGCTCCAAAGATGATGTGCAGATACTGATTGCGGGTGCTGAAGGACATATCTGTGAAAACTGTGTGGCCAACGCACAGGAGATTATTGACGCGGAATTATTCACTCCCGGCAAAAAATCTTCCACCCCGGCCGCCAGCGCTATGCCCAAAGTAGCCAAACCCATGGACATGAAGAAGTTCCTGGATGAATACGTGATCGGGCAGGATGACGCTAAAAAAATACTGGCTGTAGCGGTATATAACCACTACAAAAGGCTTAATCAGCAGATAGGAGAAGATGAAGTGGAAATCGAAAAATCCAACATCATCATGGTCGGTGAAACCGGTACCGGTAAAACCCTCCTGGCCAAATCCATCGCCAAACAACTGAACGTACCCTTCACCATCGTAGATGCCACCGTATTCACAGAAGCCGGCTACGTAGGCGAAGACGTGGAAAGTATCCTCAGCCGCCTGCTCCAGGTATGTAACTACGACGTGGAAGCTGCTGAACGTGGTATCGTATACATCGATGAAATCGATAAAATTGCCCGTAAGAACGATAACCCTTCCATCACCCGTGATGTAAGCGGCGAAGGCGTTCAACAAGGCCTCCTCAAACTGCTGGAAGGCGCCGAAGTACTGGTACCTCCACAGGGCGGACGTAAACACCCGGAACAGAAACTGATCAAGCTGAACACCAGCAATATCCTGTTCATCTGCGGTGGCGCATTCGATGGTATCGACCGCATCATCAGCAGAAGAGTGCAAACACACTCCATCGGCTTCACTGTTAACAAAGAGAAAGAAGAAGAAAGCAGAAAACAGATCCTCCGGTATGTAAATTCCCAGGACCTGAAGTCTTTCGGCCTCATTCCCGAACTGCTGGGCCGTCTGCCCGTTGTGACTTATCTCAACTCACTCGACCGCGACACCCTGAAAGCCATCCTGACAGAGCCGAAAAATGCACTGATCAAACAATACAAGAAACTGTTCGCTATCGAAAACATAGACCTCCAGGTAGAAGATGAAGCGATCGAATATATCGTGGACAAAGCCATGGAATACAAACTGGGCGCCCGTGGCCTCCGGTCTATCTGCGAAGTGGTACTGAGCGATGCCATGTATGAACTGCCATCCGCTAACGAATCCACCTTTGCGCTGACTAAAGAGTATGCCCAGAACAAACTGGAACAGTCTACCCTATCGAAGCTCAAAGTAGCGTAATTCATATCGGACTGCGGACTATCACCGCAGTCCGATTCACCTTTAAAACCCACTATTATGCAGGAACTTATTCAGCAATTACAGGCCAAAGCCGGCCTTACTCCTGAACAGGCTGCCCAGTCGATTGAAGTGATCAAAGAATACGTGAAAGGCAAACTTCCTCCCTTTATTGCGGGTACTGTAGATACCTGGTTCGCCAATATGTCTGATAAACCCGGCGAAAAGAAAGAAGGACTCATGGACCAGGCCAGCGATTTCCTCGATAACGTAAAAGACAAAGCAGAAGACTGGAAAGATAAAGCGGAAGATTGGGCCGAAGAAGCCAAAGACAAAATCTCTGACTTCTTCCATAAAGACGAGAAAAAGGCATAATCATGCCACCCAAAAGATATCAGGGCTGACCGATAAGGTCGGCCCTTTTTTATTGCAGGAAAAGCGTTTACGTCTCCGCCACGTGATGAAACCCTAGGCAGAAGTAAATTGTTCCAAAAAAGTGTCTAACTTTTTGGAACAATTTACTTCTGCCTAGGGAACATGCGCCGATCTCCGCTCCCATCTCGGCACAATCAGCGAAATCATAAAAAATCATGACCATCACAGTTACAGGCTTTTCAAATACAGAAACAACGCCTGTAACTCTTCATCGGTGTACTGTGCCGTCATAGACCAGGGCATGTCTTTATTCTTCAGCTGCAAACCCTCTGGCGTTTTACCGGTACGTAACGCGGTAATAAACTCACCGGCTGTCCATTTTCCCAGATTGCCTGCAGCGGTAATGTTTGATACCCTTTTACCGCCGGGAATAGGGCTTTCTCCGCCCGTAAAACGGGGATTGTGGCATCCTGTGCAGGACACTGACAGATACTCGCCATATTCTTTGGTAACGGTAACGGGCATCTTATCGGGTTGCTGATAACCATGGTCGATTTTCTCAGCGGGAAAGAGCGGTACTTTCCCCAGCACCGCCAGTACCTTTCCGACAGGACCGGTTTTCATAGGTGGCAGCGTCCTGTCCACCGCTGGTTGCGCCTTACAGAAGGCTACCAATGCGGCGATATCATGATCGGAAAGTTTCGCGTATTCATAGGAGGGCATGAGCAGCAATGTCTTATTGTCGGTACGAAGGCCATGCCGCATGGCCCGCAGCCAATCGGTATCCGTATACCCGGTAGGGCGGCCTCCCTGACCACCGGTGAGATTGGCGCCCGCAAAAAAACCGACAGCCGGATCATCCAGGAAAACTTTACCGCCCAGGTCGGCTCCATGGCAATCACCACAACCTTTGATCGCATATAAATGTGCGCCGGCCGCTATCGTCGCCGAATCGCCGGGAACGGGGATAGAACGGACTTCCACCGCATATGATTTGTTTACATGCGTGCTGTATACATAATAGAAAACACCAAAGACAATCAACAACAGGGATATCAGGCCCAGTATGGCAATACCGGCCCATTTGAGCATTTTGGGGAACATAATATTTTCTTATGAAGGTTTAAAAATCAGCAACAAAAATAAAGTGGGGAATTGGGCTGGACATCAGTAGTAGTACCGATTTTTAAAAGGAGCTGCTTTTAACGTACGAAAGCATAACGTGAAATTACAGGTTATAATATGTTTGAGGGCTTTCCGGTATAAGAAAGCACCCGTTTTAAAGGGTGCTTTCCTGTGCGTAAAAGTGTTTCAAATCTTTCTTTGATTTTGTGTTAAGGTTGATAAACGGTAAAGAGTGATGAATTAACCCAAATTTAACGTTCCTTTTGCAATATTAAATAACACTAAAGGGGTAATATTTCATTTTATTGTCAAAAAAGATAAGTGGTTTGCAGTTTATCTTTTTTTAAATTAAAAAAAATCGCCTATCTCAATCCTCTTAAAATCAATATAAAGATTCATTTTCTTATCTTAAGGCTTCTCTTGCTATAACGATTTTCTGGATCTCGGAAGTGCCTTCTCCGATGGTGCATAATTTTGCATCACGATAATATTTTTCCACCGGAAAATCTTTCGTATAGCCATAACCGCCAAAAATCTGTACCGCATCATTGGCTACTTTCACCGCTACTTCGGAGGCGTAATACTTCGCCATAGCCGCTTCCTTGGTCATTTTCACGCCACGGTTCTTCATATCGGCAGCCTGCAATGTCAGTAAAGTGGCGGCTTCAATTTCGGTAGCCATATCCGCCAGTTTAAAAGACACGCCCTGGAAATTAGCAATGGGCTGGTCAAACTGGTACCTTTCCTTGGCGTATTTAACAGCAGCATCACGGGCGCCCATTGCAATGCCCAACGACAGTGCCGCAATGGAAATACGGCCCCCGTCCAGCACTTTCATGGACTGTATAAACCCATCTCCTTCTTTTCCCAGCATATTAGCAGCGGGAATGCGGCAGTTATCAAAAATCATTTCAGCAGTTTCGGAAGCCCGCATGCCGAGTTTGTTTTCTTTCTTGCCACCGCTGAACCCTGGTGTGCCTTTCTCTACTACGAAAGCAGTCATACCATGACTGTCCCGTACATCGCCGGTGCGGGCTATGACAACCGCCACATCACAGCTTTTACCGTGTGTGATCCAGCATTTGGTACCGTTGAGTATCCAGTGGTCGCCATCTTTTTTAGCGACGCATTTCATATTCATGGCATCAGAACCGGTATTGGGCTCTGTCAGTCCCCATGCGCCGATCCATTCTGCGGTAGCGAGTTTGGGCAGGTATTTCTTTTTCTGTTCTTCATTGCCAAACTGGAGTATATGGCCGGTGCACAGTGAGTTATGTGCGGCCACACTAAGGCCGATAGCGCCGCAGAAACGGGCGATCTCACTCACCACGGTAACATATTCCAGGTATCCCATGCCGCTGCCACCATATTCTTCCGGTACCAGCACGCCCATTAATCCCAACTCGCCCAGTTGTTTGAACAATGCTACAGGAAACTCCTGGCTCTCGTCCCACTCCAACACGTGCGGTACAATATGTGTTTTTCCGAAATCCCGGATCATTTGCGCGATCTGTTGCTGCATATCCGTAGGCTCAAAATTCATAACGTGCGGGTTTAAAAAGTGATTACAATGTAATGTTCAATTTTACGATAAATAACGTCATCCACCAACGGTAGCTGCCGAAGCTCTTCCACACGCCTGAAACCCGCATGGGCACTGCGATACTGCACGATCAAACGGGCCAGTTTATAACGTATGTATGGGTGTGCTGCCAAAGATTTTTCATCTGTGAGGTTGAGATCTAGTTTTTTTAGAGAACCATTACCGATCTGTAAGAAAGGTTGAATTTTTTTAAAGGTGCTGTCGGGTAACCCATAACATTCACCCACCTGGCTGATATCATAAAACCCTCCCAGCTTCTCCCGGAAAGCCACGATACGCCGGGCAAAACCGGCGCCTATGCCTGGCAATGCCCGCCAGTCGGTCGTATCAGCGGTATTGATATCTATCGCACGGGGCGGTGGTTTACGATGGTAAGCGCTGCTGTCTTTTCTGTAAGTATACGGAGACTCCCTGCGCTCTCTTCGCCAGGCAGTGTCGGGCCGCATTGCTGCGCTGTTACGGGCGATACGCACATACGGCTGCAACCGCCTGCACAGCGCAGGTGAAAGACCATATATATGTTCGAGGTCGACAGCGGTACGGAAACGCCCGCCCTTTTGCCGGTAACGGTCTATAGTAGCGGCGGTACGGGCGCTCACGCCCAGTCGCTGCCAATCAGCCACCGGCAAGGTATTGGGGTCAAAATAAAATAAAACAGGCGGTACAACGGTAGCGGCTACACTATCTGCCACAGGCGGCCGAAATTCCTCACCGGCAGCGGCTTCCAGGGCAAGCATGGCGGCAGCGCATCCGGTGGTATCCGGCGGCGTACTGCGATGAAAATAAAACCAAAGGTCGGGAGCACGGCTGGTCAGGGCGACCAACACCAGTAGCAGCACAATGCCAGCCTGCTCTTTCCGGGAAAACCGGAACAGTTCTTTCAGGGGAGTTTGGGGCATATGGGGTTATCAATCACCCCAAGTTAATGCACCGTTACCAGTAAAATGTTAACCGGAAGTAAATGCGCCTATATTTCAAGGGTAAGCCCATCGTAAGCCAGGGCCATCCCGTCGGGCAGCTCTTTCATCACCTCATCATGAAGGCCCAGCTGGTGACTGATATGCGTGAAGTACACCTGCGGTACATCCAGCTCACGGCCCAGTGCGATAGCTTCTTCCAGGGTAAAGTGGGAGATATGTTTTTCTTTTCTCAGCGCGTTCAGCACCAGTACTTTTGAGCCGCGGATCTTTTCTTTTTCTTCGGGCGCAATGAAATTAGCATCGGTGATATAGGTAAAATCGTGGATACGGAAACCCATCACCGGCATTTTATAGTGCATTACCTGTATAGGCGTAATCGTGAGCCCATTGATCTGGAAAGGCGCGTCATCAATGGTTTTCAGGTTGATCTCCGGAATACCGGGATATTTAAAATCTGCAAAGGCATACGCAAATTCACGCATGATCACGTTCTGCGAGAAATCAGTGGCATAAATATCGATGGCGCCCTGCTGGAAATAATTGAATGCCCGGATATCGTCCATCCCGGCAATATGATCTTTATGGGAATGCGTAATCAGTACGGCCTCCAGGTGTTTTACCTGTGCGCGCAACATCTGGTAGCGGAAATCAGGGGTGGTATCCACCACTATGTTTCCTGCCGGGGAAGAAATAAAAATACTGCTCCGCAGCCGTTTGTCTTTGGGATTGGAAGAAGTGCATACTTCACAACCGCATGCAATAACCGGTACGCCCTGTGAGGTGCCTGTTCCAAGAAATGTAACTTTCATCCGTAGCATTAGTTTTCTGGTGCCTCTTCCCCGATGGCGGATGCATCATCAGCATCCGGTACGGGCTTGCTGTTAAGGATCTGCTTGTAGAGTTTGTGCGACTCTGCTGTGAGCAAATCCTCGTTCAACGGCAACGAGGATAAAATATCCAGCAGCGTGTTGATGCGTCCTTCCAGGTTCAGGAACTTATTGATCACCACAACCTTTTTATCTTCAAGGATACAATAACCGGAAGTAAAAGAACCTTTTTCAAAACGCAACAAATACTTGGCATCTTCAAAAATCTTCTCCAGCTTGGTCAGGTTATTAGGTGTGATCTTAATATTCATACTACAAATGTAACTAAAAGATTACTTGGATACCATTCTCGCCACAGGCACGATCATCTCTTCCAGCGAAATCCCGCCATGCTGGAACGTATTACGGTAGTAGTTAACGAAGTAGTTGTAGTTGTTCGGATAACACAGGTAACCATCTCCACGGGCAAAAATATAGGAAGAGTTCACGTTCGGCTTCGGCAATCCGGCATCTCTCGGGTCACGGAAGGCCAGCACTTCCTTGGCATCGTAGTTCAGGTTACGGCCGTGTTTATAGCGCAGGTTGGTAGTGGTCTGTTTGTCTCCGATCACTTTTACCGGCGTTTTCACCCGCACACTTCCGTGATCGGTTGCAATGATCAGGTTGATTTTTTTATCACTGATCCGTTTGAGCGCCTGGTGCAGCGGACTGTGCTCAAACCAGCTGGCAGTCAGCGAACGGTAGGATGTTTCATCGCTCGCCAGTTCCTTGAGTACTTCCATTTCCGTACGGGCATGACTGAGCATGTCCACAAAGTTGTATACAATGATACTCAGCGGATAGTCCAGCAGATTGTGGATATTACTGAGCATATGCTGCGCGTCGGTATGGTTGGTCACCTTGGTATAGGAAAACCGGGGGTCCATTTTCAGGCGTTGCAGCTGGGCGGCAAAAAACTTTTCTTCATACAGGTTCTTCCCCCCTTCTTCGTCATCATTTTTCCATTCCTGCGGAAATTTATGTTCGATATCTATCGGCAGCAGACCGGCGAAGATGGCATTGCGGCTATATTGCGTGCTGGTAGGCAGAATGCTGTAAAAAGTATCTTCTTCCACCATCCGGAAGGATTCCTGGAAAATGGGCAGGATAGCCTTGAACTGGTCCAGCCGCAGGTTATCTATCAGCAGGAATACGTTAGGCACGTCGGGGTCCAGCGCAGGGACCACCTTTCTGGAGAAGAGGGTATGAGACATGACCGGCGCATCGGTGGCTTTGGGATGCAGCCAGTCAGAATAGTTGCGGCTGATGAATTTGGCGAATTCTGTGTTGGCCTCCGCTTTCTGGGCATTAAATACTTCCAGCATTTCCGGGCTGTTGGCTTTGGTCATTTCCATTTCCCAGTACACCAGTTTTTTATAGATGTCCATCCATTCGTTGTAATCGGGGTTGGAATTGAGAGCCATAAACAGCGAGCGGAACTCCTGTTGGTAAGCGGTAGTGGTTTTTTCGGCCACCAGCCTTTTGTTGTCTATTATTTTTTTGAGAGATAATAATACCTGGTTGGGATTCACCGGTTTAATCAGGTAATCGGTGATCTGTGAGCCGATGGCGTCGTCCATCAGGTTTTCCGCCTCATTTTTAGTGATCATGACCACGGGTATCTGCTGATCTATTTCTTTGATTTTGCCCAGTGTTTCCAGGCCGGTCAGGCCTGGCATGGACTCATCGAGCAGTACCACATCTACCACCTGCTCTTTCAGGAATTCCAGCGCATCGTAGCCATTGGTAAGGGCGGAAACGTTATAACCTTTGTTTTCGAGGAAAATAATCTGTGATTTGAGGGATTCAATCTCATCATCTACCCATAATATGTTGATCTGGCTCATAGTTCGTTTTATGGTTGCGGAAAAAAGAAAATTACCGCTATTTTTTGGCAAAAATCATTCCCCGGGTCATCCATCGCGGTAATTATATGTTAAAAATGGGTCATGCGGGCAAATTCCGGGATGAAAAAGCGGGCCAGTTCTTAAAGTTAATTACCTTCGCACATAACAATTTTCTACCTGTAACCTACCAATTGTTTTTACTGTAAATAGGGGTTTTCCCTGTTGAAAGCGTCATTATAAGTAAAAAAATTACATATAATTAATTCATGGTGTAGTTTTGCACACTGGCACTATGAATTTCAGGTGCGCTGAGGCATTTGAAATTGAATAATCTGATGCAATGACCGAACGCAAGCGAAAAATTGTTAATGATCCGGTGTATGGCTTTATTACCATAGACCACCCGTTGATTTTTAACCTCCTTTCCCACCCTTGTTATCAGCGTTTGCGCCGGATACACCAGATGGCACTGGCTCATTTGGTATACCCCGGGGCCATGCATACCCGTTTTCATCACAGCCTGGGGGCTTATCATTTGATGACCATGGCGCTCCAGGAGCTGAAGAACAAAGGCACCGCTATTACTCCTGAAGAAGAAGTTGCCGCCAAGATGGCCATTTTACTGCATGATATTGGCCATGGGCCTTATTCCCATGCTTTGGAGAATGGTATCATTGAAGGCGTGTCGCACGAAGCCATTTCCCAGTGGCTGATGGAAGACCTGAATCGCCAGATGGATGGCGCACTGTCACTTACCCTCGATATTTTTAACGGCCGTTATCATAAAAAATTCCTGCATCAACTGGTTTCCAGCCAGTTAGACGTTGACCGGATGGATTATCTCAACCGCGACAGCTTTTTTACCGGCGTAGCGGAGGGTACCATCGGGTACGACCGTATTATTAAGATGCTGACAGTACACCAGGGAGAACTGATGGTAGAAGAGAAAGGGATTTATTCTATTGAGAAGTTCATTGTAGCACGCAGACTGATGTACTGGCAGGTGTACCTGCACAAGACGGTGCTGAGTGCGGAGAACATGCTGGTGAAGATACTGCAGCGGGCCAAAGCCCTGGCGCAGGACGGACAACAGCTGTTTTGTTCACCGGCCCTGTCCTATTTCCTGTATAACACGGTCAGCAAGGACAATTTCGAAAGAGAGCCGGATTGTCTGCGGTTATTCTGCATGCTGGATGATTATGATATTATGGGCGCTATAAAAGTCTGGTCTGAGCACCCGGACAAAGTACTGTCACTTTTATGTAAATGGCTTATTAACAGAGAGTTATTCAAGGTTGTATTGACCAACGAAGCGTTTGACCGCAGTGCAGTAGATCTGCTGCGTCAACAGGTGGCACAAAAATGGCAGATCACTGGCGACGATCTTGACTATTTCGTTTTTACGGACGAGGCTACCCTAAGGGCTTACAACGTGAATGATGAAAAGATCAATATCCTGTTTAAAGATGGGACTGTGAAAGACATTTCCTCGATAGACAACGCATTGATTAGTCACACACTGGCTATACCGGTAAAAAAATTCTACATTTGTCATCCAAAAATCTAGGCTAACAACGTTTTACAAGCATTAAAATGTTAAGAAATTATTTCATACATTCCGGAGTAGGCCTGGAAAACATTACAATTATTATTTATGCAGTTTAGCGCATTACAGTTAGCGACCATGTTAGATGGTAAGCTGGAGGGAAATCCGGATGTGAAGGTGAGCAACATCGCCAAAATTGAAGAGGCCGGCGAGGGCATGCTCAGTTTTATTGCCAATCCGAAGTATGAAGAGTTCATATATACAACACAAGCGTCCATTCTGATTGTGAATGAAAGCCTGGTGATAGAACGACCGATTCATTCCACCCTGATCCGGGTGAAGGATGCCTACAGCAGTTTTGCCCTGCTGTTGGAAAAATACCGTTACCTCACCGGCAACAAATCCGGCATTCAACAGCCGTCCCACATTCCCCAGTCGGTTAAGATGGGTGAAAACGTATTTGTGGGCGCGTTTGCCTACCTGGGCGAAAACGTGGTGCTGGGCAACAACGTAAAGATATATCCAGGTGTGTACCTGGGTGAAAATGTGGTAGTGAACAATGATGCGGTACTGTACCCCGGCGTAAAAGTATATGACAATTGTATCGTAGGCAGCCGTGTGATCCTGCATGCCGGCTGTGTAATTGGTGGAGACGGTTTTGGTTTTGCGCCACAGCCCGACGGTTCCTATAAAAAAGTACCCCAGATCGGTAACGTGATCATCCATGATGACGTGGAAATCGGCGCCAATACAACGATTGACCGTGCCACTATGGGTTCTACCATTATCCGTCAGGGTGTAAAACTGGACAACCTGATCCAGGTAGCCCACAACGTGGACATCGGAACGAACACCGTTATCGCTGCACAAACCGGCGTTTCCGGCAGTACTAAAATCGGCCAGAACTGCGTTATCGGCGGCCAGGTAGGTATGGTAGGCCATATCCACATTGCCGACGGTACTAAAATCAACGCCCAGAGTGGTCTTTCCAAATCCATTACTGTTCCAAACAGCTCTCTCACCGGTTCCCCGGCATATGATTATAAAAGTTCGCTGAAAAGTCAGGCAATTTTTAGAAATTTGCCGGACCTTGAAAAACGTGTAAAGGAATTAGAGGAGATGGTAAAACAACTGTTACAGGAAAAAGCAGGGGTTTAATTAATCTGAAGATCAAACAGTTATACATTAGTTAATATGATGGAAAATCAACAGTTGCAGAACCAGCATACCCTGAAAGGCGATATCAGCATTTCGGGTGTAGGTTTGCATACAGGAGCCAGTGTAAACATGACGCTGAAACCGGCATCCCCGGGTTACGGCATCAAATTCCAACGTGTAGACCTGCCTAACCAGCCCGTTGTAAAAGCGGACGTGGACTACGTAGTAGATACCGCCCGCGGCACCACGCTGGAACATAACGGCGCCCGCGTAAGCACGGTAGAGCACCTGCTGGCCGCACTGGTAGGCACCGGTGTGGATAACGTCCTGATTGAGCTGGATGGCCCGGAAATTCCGATTATGGACGGCAGTTCCCTTCCTTTCATCGAAGCCATCGAAAAAACAGGGGTTCAGGACCAGGACGCTAAAAAGATCTATTATACTATAGATACCAATATCAGCTACTACGACGAGCAGAAAAAGGTAGAAATGGTGGCCTTACCGGCACTGGATTACAGTATCACCTGTCTGATCGACTTCAACTCTCCCGTACTGGGCACCCAGCACGCGAAAATGAAAGGCATCGAACATTTCCGGAACGAGATCGCCTCCTCCCGGACATTCTGTTTCCTGCATGAGCTGGAGTACCTGCTGAACAACAACCTGATCAAAGGCGGCGATATCAACAACGCTATCGTAGTGGTGGACCGTGCGGTGAACGAAGACGATATGTCCCGTCTCGCCAAAGCCTTTAACCGCGAAAATATTTCGGTACAGCGTGAAGGCATCCTCAATAACATTGAGCTGCGTTTCCCCAACGAACCGGCACGTCACAAACTGCTGGACGTAGTGGGCGACCTGGCCCTGATCGGTTATCCTATCAAGGCGCATATCATTGCCAATCGTCCGGGTCACGCTTCCAACGTGGAATTTGCCCGTAAGATCAAAGCATATATCAAAAAGAATAAACACAATAAAGACGTTCCGGTATATGATCCTAACCAGCCACCGATCTTCGATACCCCACGTATCGAAAGAACGCTGCCGCACCGTTACCCGATGCTGCTGGTAGACAAAATCATTGAACTGAGCGAAGAAAGAGTAGTGGGTATTAAGAATGTGACCTTCAACGAAAACTTCTTCCAGGGTCACTTCCCCGGTAATCCTGTGATGCCAGGCGTTTTACAGCTCGAAGCACTGGCGCAGGTAGGCGGTATCCTGGCACTGAACCGCGTGCCGGACCCACAAAACTATGACACCTACTTCCTGAAAATCGACAACTGTAAATTCAAACAGAAAGTCTTTCCGGGAGATACCATGATCCTGAAAATGGAGCTGTTAAGTCCTATCAGAAGAGGACTTGTAGAAATGCGGGGAACGGTTTTCATTGGCAATAAAGTTGTTACCGAAGCCGATATGATAGCACAAATTGTAAAAACCAGAGAAGGCAAATAAAACAATGATCCACCCGCTCACATACATACATCCGGACGCCAAAGTGGCGCCTAATGTTAAAATTGATCCGTTCACCGTCATCCACAAAAACGTAGAAATCGGCGACGGCACCTGGATCGGCTCCAATGTAACCATCATGGAAGGAGCCCGTATCGGTAAAAACTGCCGTATTTTCCCAGGCGCTGTTATTTCTGCCATCCCTCAGGATTTAAAATATGCGGGTGAAGAAACCACTGTGGAAATCGGGAACAATACTACTATCCGTGAATTCGTGACCATTAACCGTGGTACGCGCGACAAATGGAAAACCAAGATCGGCGATAACTGCCTGATCATGGCCTATAGCCACATTGCGCACGACTGCGAAGTGGGTAACCACTGCATCTTCTCCAACAACACCACCCTCGCAGGGCATATCACCGTGGGCGACCACGTGGTACTGGCCGGCATGGTGGCTATCCAGCAGTTCTGTAAGGTAGGCGACCACGCCTTCGTTACCGGTGGCTCCCTGGTGCGGAAAGATGTACCACCTTACGTAAAAGCTGCCCGTGAACCGCTTTCCTATGTGGGTATCAACTCAGTAGGCCTGAAAAGAAGAGGTTTCTCCCTGGATAAAATCAATCATATCCTGGATATTTACCGGGTGATTTTTGTAAAGGGCTATAAATTATCCAAGGCTATCGGCATCATTGAAGCTGAATTTCCTGCTACCGATGAAAGAGACGAAATACTGTCCTTTATCCGGGAATCCGGCCGCGGTATTATGAGAGGTTATACTTCCCATTCCAATGACGATATCTCTTGACCAAACCGGTAAACGTTTTAACTACGACTGGATATTTCGTGGTGTAAGCCTTACCTTTCAGGGAGGAGAACGCTACGCGATTCTGGGACCGAACGGTTCAGGAAAATCCACTTTACTACAGGTTATCAGCGGTGCTATTCAACACAACGAAGGCACTGTACAATACAGCACACCGGAAAAACCCATCGCTCCCGATGCGTTTTTCCGGTACTGTGCTATCGCAGCTCCTTACCTGGAGCTCATCGAAGAATTTACCCTCACCGAAATTATCACCTTTCATACCCAGTTCAAATCCCTGCTGCCCGGCATTACCCCGGCCATGGCCATGGAAATGGTAGGACTGGAAAAGGCCGCCCACAAACAACTCCGTAATTTCTCCTCCGGCATGAAACAGCGTATCAAGCTGGCACTGGCCATTCTCAGCGATGTGCCGGTACTGATGCTGGACGAACCCTGCACCAACCTCGACACCGCCGGCGTAGCCCTGTACCAGGGCCTGATCAATCAATATGGCGGGGATCGCCTGATCATCGTGAGTTCCAACGACGAGCAGGAGTATTTTATGTGCAAACATCACATCCGTATTACCGACTATAAACAATAGTGTTGCCGTATCGCGTTTTTGTTATCTTCGTTGCCAACTAACCGTCTTCGCGATATATGATTACTGCCGGCAAAAAAGTACTCAACGGCTGGGCCATGTACGACTGGGCCAACTCCGTGTACAATCTGGTTATCACTACTACCTTCTTCCCGATTTATTTCCTGGCCGTTACCGACGAACAGGTGTCGTTTATGGGAATGCACTTTGTCAACTCTGCGCTGTACAACTACACCATGGCAGCGGCATACCTGCTGGTAGCGATCTCCTCCCCTATCCTGTCTTCCATTGCTGACACCAGGGGCAACAAAAAGAACTTCCTGAAATTTTTCACCATCCTGGGCTCGTTCTCCTGCGCAGCCCTTTTCTTTTTCACCAAAAGTACCCTCTGGCTGGGCGTGCTGGCATTTATGCTGGCTACCATGGGGTATTGCGGCGGACTGGTATTCTACAACTCCTACCTGCCTGAAATAGCCGCGCCGGAAGACCGGGACCGTATCAGCGCCCGGGGTTACAGCCTCGGTTATGTGGGCAGTGTACTACTGCAGCTGATAGGCTTTGCCGTAGTGATGACCCTGCCTTTCGGACTGGACGAAGGGCTGGCCGTACGCGCTACCTTCCTGCTGGTAGGTATCTGGTGGATCGGTTTTGCACAAGTCACCTTTGCCACCCTGCCTGCTACCAAAGCCACTGTAGGCCAACACAAAGCCGGTGCTGTTACCGAAGGCTTTTCGGAACTGCGGAAAGTATATGCCCAGGTGAAAACAATGCCGGTCCTGAAACGTTTTTTACGTGGGTTCTTTTTTTACAGCATGGGCGTACAAACAGTGATGATGGCCGCTACCATCTTCGGCAGCAAAGTATTGCATCTGCCGTCAGACAAGCTGATTGGTACCGTGGTGATTATCCAGGTGGTGGCTATTGCCGGCGCATGGGGCATGGCTCGTCTTTCCGGTAAATTCGGTAATCTTCGTGTATTGATTGGCGTTGTACTGGCGTGGATCGGTATCTGTATAGCAGGTTATAAAATGCAAACAGCGACCGACTTCTATCTGCTGGCAACGGCAGTAGGCCTGGTAATGGGCGGTATACAGTCTCTCAGCCGCTCTACCTACGCGAAACTGATGCCCGAAACCAAAGACACCGCCAGCTTCTTCAGTTATTATGATGTTACCGAAAAGCTGTCCATCGTGATCGGTATGTTCTCCTTTGCCTATATTGACGACTACACCAACAATATGCGTAACTCCGTACTGGCGCTGGTGGTATTCTTTGTGATCGGCCTGGCATGGATTATCTCTGCCTTGCTGAAACAACGGCAGGTAGCGAAAGCGGAACCCGAAAAAGAAAAGCATTTGGTTATTTGATTATTTGGCTATTTAATTATTGAAACAGCTTCTGATAATCAAAGCAGCCAATTAACCAAATAACAACAATAACTAAATAACTAAATAATTAAATATTATGCGGCTGTATACTATCGAAACAGGCTTTTTCAAACTGGATGGCGGCGCCATGTTTGGCGTAGTGCCTAAAACACTGTGGAACAAACTGAACCCGGCAGACGAGAACAACCTGTGTAGCTGGGCCATGCGCTGCCTTCTCATAGAAGACGGTAACCGCCTGATACTGATCGACAACGGCATCGGCGATAAGCAGGACGCCAAATTCTTCAGTCACTATTACCTGCACGGCGATGCTACCCTCGATAAATCCCTTGCTGCGCATGGTTTTCATCGCAACGATATCACCGATGTGTTCCTGACGCACCTGCATTTTGACCATTGCGGCGGCAGCATTGTACGGGAAGGAGACAAACTGGTGCCAGCCTTCAAAAACGCTGCTTTCTGGAGCAATGAAGACCACTGGAAATGGGCTACCGAACCCAATGACCGCGAGAAAGCATCTTTCCTGAAAGACAATATCCTGCCGATTAAAGAAAGCGGCCAGCTGAAATTTGTGGATCACCGGGAAGGCATCCCCTTTACGGAAAACATAAGCATCCGTTTCGCCAACGGCCACACCGATGCCATGATGCTGCCACAGATCCGGTATAAAGACAAAACCATCGTATATATGGCCGATTTGCTGCCATCAGCGGCCCACCTGCCGCTACCGTATGTGATGGCGTATGATATGTTTCCGCTGACCACCCTCACGGAAAAGAAAAGGTTCCTGCAGGAAGCAGTCGACAACCAGTATGTGCTGTTTTTTGAGCACGACCCTGCCATTGAGTGCTGCACCCTGCAAAACACCGAAAAAGGCATCCGTGCGGCGGAAACATTTGCACTCAGCGCGCTATAGCACTGTCAGTATGTCATTGCAATACAGCTCCGCATTATTTTTGATCAGACCAAAGTATGGCTATACATATTACACCGGATAACAAACTGAAAAAACTGATCGTTGTCGGCGACCGGGTGCTGATTAAGCCTACCACGCCGCATGACCGTACCAAAAGTGGATTATACCTGCCCCCCGGTGTGCAGTCAAAAGAAAAGGTACAGAGAGGTTATGTGATCAAAACCGGTCCGGGTTACGCGATTCCTGTTCCCGTAGAGGACGAGGATTCCTGGAAACCGGAAGAAGACAAAGTAAAATATATCCCGTTACAGGCCAAAGAAGGCGACCTCGCTATCTTCCTGCTCAGCGGCTCCACAGAGATCGTATATGAAGATGAAACCTACTTCATCGTACCACAGGGAGCCATCCTGATGCTGGAAAGAGAAGAAGACCTGTAATCATTTAAGGATTTTGGAATACAGATATTTGATTCCCGCCCGCTGGGCGGGATTTTTTATGAAGATGATTCCGCCTTGCAGGCGGAATTTTTTGTTTATATTATCGGGAGATTATATTTCTGCCGGAGCCGGCAAACTGTCATCCGGCAGCAGCGATTGCACCCGGTTTTTGTTATCTTCATAAAAACAATTTTTACACCATGGCCAATAAAGACGCATTTCTGGAATCCATTAAGAATGGCTATACATTTAAAGGCGAGCATTTCAAATTAGGATGTGCTATGCTGGATGGTGAAGTGATCAGCGGAGCAGATGTATTCCTCCCCCTAAAAACCATGACCCGGCATGGTTTGATCGCCGGCGCCACCGGTACCGGTAAAACCAAAACCCTGCAGGTGATCGCCGAAGGCCTCAGCGACGCCAGTGTTCCCGTACTGTTGATGGATATTAAAGGAGACCTGAGCGGTATCGCTGCTGCCGGTACCGACAACCCCAAAATACAGGAACGGTACCAGAAAATTGGCGGCACCTGGTCGCCCGCAGCCTACCCCTCCGAACTGCTGTCTCTCAGCCAGGAACAAGGCGTACGCCTGCGTGCTACCACCAGCGAATTTGGCCCTATCCTGTTATCCAAAATACTGGAACTGAACGACACCCAGGCCGGCCTGGTAGCCATGCTGTTTAAATACTGCGATGACAATAAACTGCCCCTGCTGGACCTGAAAGACTTTAAAAAAGTACTGCAGTTTGCCAGCGATGAAGGCAAAGCAGACCTCGAAAAAGACTACGGTAAAATATCTACCACCTCCACCGGCACTATCCTACGCAAGGTGATAGAACTGGAACAACAAGGCGCCGATCTTTTCTTCGGAGAAAAATCCTTTGAAGTAGACGACCTGATGCGCATCAGCGATGATGGCCGTGGCGTGGTATCTATCCTGCGGGTGGCCGATATACAGGACCGTCCCAAACTCTTCTCTACCTTCATGCTCAGCCTGCTGGCCGAACTGTACGCCACGCTGCCGGAAGAAGGCGATCTCGACAAGCCCAAACTGGTAATGTTTATCGATGAAGCGCACCTCATCTTCAACGAAGCCAGCGATGCGCTCCTGAAACAAATCGATACCATCATCAAACTTATTCGTTCCAAAGGTGTCGGTATTTTCTTCTGTACCCAGAACCCCATGGATGTTCCGGCTTCCGTACTCGGACAGCTGGGCCTGAAAGTACAACACGCCCTGCGAGCGTTTACCGCCAATGACCGCAAAACCATCAAACAAACAGCGGAGAACTACCCCCTGTCTGATTTCTATAAAACCGATGAACTGCTTACGCAGATCGGTATCGGCGAAGCGTTGATCACCTGCCTCAATGAAAAAGGGGTGCCTACGCCGCTCGCCGCCACCATGCTGGTATCGCCGCGCTCCCGGATGGATGTGCTCACCGATGCAGAAGTAAATGCGCTGGTCAGCAGTTCCAAACTGGTAAAAAAATACGCCGAAACCATCGATAACGAAAGCGCCTACGAAATGCTGACCGCCAAGCTCCAGGAAGCCGCCGAGAAGACCGCAGCAGCCAACAGCGCCGGTTCTACCGGCTCCGGCAAGCCCAAAGAAGAAAAGAGCCTGCTGGAGCAGGTGATGGGCAGTTCCGCTATGCGGCAGGCCGGCCGTACAGCCGCCAGCGTTATTACCCGTAGCCTGCTGGGCGCACTCGGACTGGGCGGCAGAAGCAAAAAATCCATTTTTTAAGACGTTTCCACCGGTTAGGATTGGGAATGGAGCGAAAAGTTTTATACTTTAATGCACTGTATCCTAACCGGCCGCACGCCGATATCAAACGATAATTATGAGTAAAGTGATCAAAACGGGCATCTGCTCCTACGGCATGTCCGGACAAGTGTTCCATGCACCTTTTATACAGGTGAATCCGGGATTTGAATTCACCGCCGTGGTAGAACGCAGTAAAGACCTGGCCAGAAAACGGTATCCTAACGTAAAAGTATATACGTCAGTAGAAGATATGCTGGCCGATAAGGAACTGGAACTGATTGTGGTAAATACGCCTAACTACACCCACTTCAACTACGTAAAAGCCGCGCTGGAAGCAGGTAAAAACGTGGTAGTGGAAAAACCTTTCACCGTCACCACCGCAGATGCGCAAACACTCATCGCCCTGGCGAAAGAGAAAGGACTGCTCCTCAGCGTATACCACAACCGCCGCTACGACAGCGACTTCAAAATTGTACGGAAGGTGGTCAACGAAGGCCTGCTGGGCGATGTGCTCGAAGCGGAAATTCACTACGACCGTTTCAAGGAAGAACTGAGTTATAAAAAACATAAGGAAGAAGCCAATCCCGGTACCGGCGCCCTGTATGACCTGGGTTCCCACCTGATAGACCAGGGACTGCAACTGTTCGGCTTCCCGAAAGCAGTATGGGCCGACATCCGCATCATCCGCCGGGAATCCCTGGTAGATGATTATTTTGAGCTGGTACTCTACTACGATAACCTGCGCGTACGCCTGAAATGCAGCTACCTGATCCGCGAAGCACTGCCTTCCTACCAGATACATGGCCGCATCGGTTCCTTCATCAAAACAAAATCCGATATACAGGAAGCCCAGCTGCAAAGAGGTCTCATGCCTGATAGCCCGGACTGGGGCGCAGAAGCGCCGCATGAATGGGGCCTGATTCATACTACCATCGACGGAAAAATGGTAAAACAATATATGCCCAGCACCAACGGTAACTATATGGAGTACTACCAGGGCATCTATGAAGCCATCGCCAATAAAGCACCGAACCCGGTAGATCCGAAAGATGCAGAGAATGTGATCAGAATTATTGAAGCCGCCTTCCAGAGCAGTAAAGAAGGCCGTGTGGTTAATTTGTAGATTTTTTGATTTACGATTTTTTGATTTCGTGAATAAAAAGCGAAGACCAAAGCGATGTAGTTCATCTCTTTGGTCTTCGCTTTTTATCATCCCCGAAATCAAAAAATCGCAAATCAAAAAATCCCTACATGCAGAGTTTTCCTTCCTCATCGCGCCGCAACAGTCCTTCTTCATTCATAAACTGCAATACCGCCATCAGGTCACTTCTGCGGATATCCGGCAGTTGCTGATGCAGGTCGGCAAACAAAAGAGATTTATCTTTAAGTATCTGTGTTACCTTATCGGCTATACGTTTAAACTCAGCAGCATCCGGCGGGGATGATTTTTTCTTCAGACATACATCACAGATACCACAGGGCGTCGCATCTTTTTCTCCAAAATAGGCTACCAGCTGTTGTGTGCGACAGGTATCACTGTTACGGGCAAACGCAAACATAGCCGCGAGACGGTCGGCATATACTTTCTTGCGGACCTCCACCCGGGCCATATTGATACGCAGGTTGGACGCCGATACCCGCTCCTGTAAAAAACAAAGCTGTGGCTCATCACGACGGGCCTGGTAATGAATGATGCCATATTGATGCAGCTGCTGTAAAAGTGCTGCAATATCATCATCCTCCATGTACATGATTCTGCCGATCTGCCTTTCATATATGGGCACGGCATGATCAAAAATACCTTCGTAGGTACGCAATAACACTTTGGTAATTTCTTCCAGGGCAGGATAAGCATTTTCAAAGGCGTACAACGATTCTTTATTGGTCACAAACTCCACCCGCGACGGCAAAAACACGCTTTCACTCAACTGCAGCACTTCTTCCTGCTCCAGCAGTTTCACCGCGCTATACACCATGGTTAAGTTCAACTGGAAAGTGCGGGCAAAATCATTGATATCAAAATCGAAATACACACCTTCCGCACTGCCTACCGGCACCTGCAGATAGTTCACAATACACTGGTATACCTCCCGCACCTGTTCCAGCGTGGGGAACTGCAAGGCGATACGCTCCTGCATTTCAGCCAGTTCTTCTTCATTGTACAGCAATACCGCATAGGCTTTCTGCTCGTCCCTGCCTGCACGCCCGGCTTCCTGGTAATACGCTTCGAGCCCGTCGGGCATGTCGTAGTGCACCACAATGCGTACATCCGGCTTATCGATCCCCATGCCGAAAGCGTTGGTACACACCATCACCCGGCTTTCGTTATTGATCCAGGCTTCCTGACGGGCAGCTCTTTCGGCCTGTGGCAGGCCTGCATGATAATAACTGGCAGGGATACCCTGCAGTTTCAGCAGATCGGCTATTTCCTTGGTACGCTTGCGATTGCGGCAATAAACGATGCCACAGCCGGGCACACGGTCCAGGATATGTTTGACTTTATCAATTTTAGTGGCTTCTTCCAGCACACTGTAAGAGAGATTGGCACGTGCAAAGCTTTTAGTAAACACCTTAGCCTCTCTCATCAGCAGTTTATCGCAGATATCTGTCTGTACTTTGGGGGTAGCGGATGCGGTGAGCGCCAGTACAGGCGTATCCGGGAAGTAACTGCGGATATCAGCAATCTTCAGGTAGGCGGGGCGGAAATCGTAGCCCCACTGCGAAATACAGTGTGCTTCATCTACAGCAATGAGATTTACCGGCAACCCATCACAATACGTCTGGAACAATTTACTTTGCAGGCGCTCGGGAGATACATACAAAAACTTGCAGCCTCCCCGGCGCGCCGCTTCCAGCACACGTTCCACGTCTTTATACAACATCCCGGAATAGATGGAATAGGCGGAGATACCTTTCCTTTTAAGGTTGGCCACCTGATCCTTCATCAGGGCGATCAACGGCGTAACCACCAGGCACAGCCCGGGTTTCATCATAGCCGGCACCTGGAAACAGATGGATTTCCCGCCACCGGTAGGCAGCAGGGCCAGTGTATCCTGGCCTGCCAGGATATTGTTGATAATATCTTCCTGTAATGTGCGGAACTGGTTGTAACCCCAGTACTGCTGCAATATGGATACGGGTGTAATCAAATTGTTTGATGAATAGTGCGCTCGCAATTTACTATTTAGGACGCACTTACCACCCGCTTGTAACGAAGACGTACAGAATTAATAGCCAGAACTACATCGGAAAGGCCCATCACCCCTGCGCCCACAATAGGATTCAGTAATCCCATGGCCGCCACCGGGATAGCTACTACATTGTAGATAAAGGCCCAGAAAAGGTTTTGTTTGATGGTGAGGTAAGTATGTTTTCCCAGTCCCAATGCCAGCGGCAACGAGCCCAGATGGTTATTGAGCAGTACTACATTGGCACTTTGCATCGCTACCTGGGTAGCATCGCTGAGAGAGATACCGATGGTAGCTTTGGACAACGCCGGCGCATCATTGATACCGTCGCCCACCATGGCGGTAGGTGCTTCCTTCACAAAACGATCGATCTGTTCCAGTTTTTGCTGGGGTGATTGTTCTGCATACACTTCTGTAATACCCAGTGCGGCAGCCAGTTCCAGGCATTTGCGCGAGGTATCGCCGCTAAGCAATACCGGCTGAATACCGGATGCTTTCAGCTGTTGAATAACGGTCGGCGCTTCAGGACGAATTTCGTCGGCAAAGTCCAGCCAGCCTACGAGTTCATTGTTGCGGACCAGGTACAGATTATGGCTGTCATCTTCTGTAAGGCCCGTAGCCATTCGGAAAGAGCCCAGCTGCCATTCGTTGCCCTCTTTGTCTTTGGCGCGCATGCCCAGGCCTTTGTGCTCGCGGACCTGCTGTAGTGCCACTTCTCCGGCGGACTTCCATAGGACGGCCACAGAACGGGCTATCGGATGGGAGGAATATTTTTCGAGGCTATAAACGATCTTCCGGAAAACACCATCCTCCAGGGTAGTATGGTAATGACGGAGGGTGAGTTTTCCCGTGGTGAGCGTTCCGGTTTTATCAAACACCACCCGTTTAATGTCTTTAAACAGTTCCAGCGTATGTCCGCCTTTGATGAGGATACCGTTGCGGGCAGCACGGCCCAGTCCCACCATCACGGCGGCAGGTGTAGCGAGGCCCATCGCACAGGGACAGGCAATCACCAGTACGGCGATGCTCCGCATCATGGCGGTGGCCACAGGAGTATGCCCGATAAAGTACCATCCGGCAAAAGTGAGGATAGCGATGCTGAGCACCAGTGGCACAAAAATGGCGCTGATTCTGTCCGCCAGCCGCTGCATAGGCGGCTTATCGCTCTGGGCCTGTTTTACCAGTTCTATGATATAAGACAACACGGTATCCTTACCCGTCGCGGTAATGTATACTTTCATACTGCCTTCTTCCAGAATAGTGCCGCCAATTACTTTGTCTTTTTCTTTTTTGCCCACCGGTTCGCTTTCCCCGGTGATCATGGATTCGTTGATATGCCCGCTACCCCAGTAGATAGTGCCATCCATAGGGATTTTATCGCCGGTATTCACCAGCACACAGTCGCCCGGACGGAGCGTTTGATTATCTACTTCGCTGATATGTTCATGGCCATGGTCAGTGTTAATAAGGCGGGCGGTAGTCACCTGCATGCGGGCCAGCTCCGCAATGGCGGTAGTGGTTTGTTTGACTGATTTTTCTTCCAGCAGGTTACCTAAAAACACCAGGGTGATAATGGCGGCTGTTGTTTCAAAGAACAGGTAATCAGGGTTGCCGTTGATCAACGCCCCAGCTACGCTGTAGAAAAACGCTGCCGAAGCGCCCAGTGTTACCAGCACGTCCATATTGGCCATGCGGTTTATCAGGGAGCGGAGCGCACTTTTACCAAAGTGCCATAGTCCCATCCCGAATACCGGCAGGCTGAGCCAGAACTGTGTCCAGGGGTTATGCAGCCAGTGCCAGTTGATCCACATGTGCAACAGCAGCGGCAGTGTAAATATTAAACAAAAGAAGAATTTGAAGGTAAGGGTTTGGTAAACCGGTACCTTGGTGGCTGCCTGATTGGGCAGTACCACGCGGAAACCGAGGTCGTTGATACCGTTCAGGACTTCCGCCGAGTCGGCGCCGGCGGGAGCGGTAAAACTAACCTCTTCCGTGGCAAAGCTGACATTGACATTTTCCATGCCTTTTTTCTCGAGGTATCTGGACACGCTGAGTGCACAATTGGTACAGTGCATGCCCTCCACCTTACAACTAACTGATGTCATGGTGTTTCCTTTTTTCCGGCCACAAAATTACCCCATGCAGGGCTAATGGTGGTCAAATATTAATGCAACCGCGTGTAGATTTAACATATCCTGCCAACAAAAAAGGAAAGCTATAAATAATTACATTTGCTTATGCAATGGACATTTACGCTGGAGCAGTTACCGGAAATAGCCGGTGCGTTCTGGAATTATTTTGGCGATAAACAGGTATTTACGCTCAACGGTCCTATGGGAGCCGGTAAGACCACGATGATCAAAGCTTTATGTGCGGCCAAAGGGGTAGCCGACGCCACCGCCAGCCCCACTTTTTCCATTATCAATGAATACGGTTACCTGGACCCGCAGGGTAAACCACGCCGTATTTACCACCTGGACCTCTACCGGCTGAAAGATGAAAATGACGCCATCAGTGCCGGTGTAGAAGACACCCTCTACCAGGATGCCATCAGTTTCGTGGAATGGCCGGATGTGATAGCCCCACTCCTGCCCCCGGACACCATTCACCTGCAATTGGAGGTGTTGCCCGACCAAAAAAGGGTGTTACGCGAAATCTCCGCATCTGACAAATAGTGTATCTTTACTAAATACAGAAAAACAATATTGAACCGTTTATGGAGCAAAGGCAAAAACCTGTAGTGAGTGCTGGCTTTACTTATTCACCACTGGAAGAAACGTTGGATATCCCACAAAAAAATTCCCGTTTGTTCATCGGAATACCCAAAGAAAACTCTTTCCAGGAAAACCGTATTGCCCTGACGCCCGACGCCGTAAGCATCCTGGCAGCACACGGACATCATATCGTGGTGGAACACAAAGCTGGCGATGGTTCACATTATTATGACACCGACTATTCAGAGGCCGGTGCTGAAATCGTTTATGATAAAAGAGAAGTCTTCAAAGCTGAAATCATCATAAAATCCGCCCCGCTGAACGATGAGGAAATAGAGCTGTTACATCCGCACCAGATCGTGATATCGCCCATCCACCTGGCAGCGCTGAAAGCGCCGCAGATACAGAAAATGATGGACAGGCGTATCACCCTGCTTTCTTTCGAGAACCTGAAAGATGATGCCGGCACCTATCCTATCGTACGGGCCATGAGTGAGATCGCCGGTGGCGCCGTGATGCTGATTGCCGGTCAGTACCTCAGCAATGGCCACAAAGGCAAAGGTATCCTGCTGGGTGGCATTACCGGTATCCCGCCCACCAAAGTGGTGATCATCGGCGCCGGTATCGTAGGCGAATTTGCTGCCCGTACCGCTATGGCACTGGGGGCTTCCGTTAAAGTATTCGATAACAACATTTATAAGCTGAAAAGGCTGCAAAACAACATCGGGGTACGGGTATTCACCTCCGTGATACAACCCAAAGTGCTGGCCGAACAGTTACGCAATGCCGATGTGGCTGTAGGCGCCCTCTCTTCCCAGAGCGGCCGCACCCCCATTGTGGTCACCGAAGCTATGGTGAGCAATATGAAGGCAGGCTCCGTCATCGTAGACGTGAGCATAGACCGCGGCGGCTGCTTTGAAACCTCGGAAATCACCAGCCACGAAAATCCCGTATTCAAAAAATACGACGTCGTTCACTACTGTGTTCCCAATATACCCTCCGGCTTTGCCCGTACCGCTTCAGAAGCCATCAGTAACGTACTGATGCCCCTGCTCGTGGAAGCTGCCGACGATGGCGGCTTCGAAAACCTGGTATGGATTAAGCGCGGGGTGAGAAACGGTATTTACCTGTATAAGGGCGCCCTCACCAATTATCATCTAAGTGAGAAGTTCAAACTGAAATATACAGACCTGGAATTATTATTAGCCGTCAAAGGGTAACTGTGATGGACATGATTTTTGCTGATTTCGCTGATTAGCCGAGATGAGAGCGAAGATTAAAAAATATTGATGTTATAAAAGCGAAGCGCCGATGATATAGTATCATCGGCGCTTCGCTTTTATCTTTGTTTCGATCTTCGCTAATCAGCAAAAAACATGATCATTTGAGTTTCCCCATCATCAGGGCTATGATCAGAATTCCCCCTACGATAATACGATAGTAACCCCACATCCGGAACCCGTATTTTTTCAGGGCGCCGATGAAGAACTTAATAGCAGCCATCGCTACTACGAAGGCTACGATATTGCCTATCAGCAGTATTTTCAGGTTTTCGGGGTGTGCCATCAGCAGTTCCCTGCCTTTCAGCAGTTTATAACCCGTGGCGGCAGCCATGGTAGGTACGGCCAGGAAAAAGGAGAATTCAGCTGCTTCGCTGCGGGTAAGTTTCTGCTGCATACCACCAATGATAGTGGCAGCGCTGCGGCTCATACCGGGTATCAGGGCCAGGCACTGGAAGAAGCCGATGCGCAGGGCAGTGAACATATTGATTTTTTCATCGGTATCAATAACCGGATTCCTGAACCAATCATCTACAAACAGCAGTACGATGCCACCCAGTAACAAAGTGACCCCTACCGTCATGGGGCTTTCCAGTAATTGATCTATTTTATCGCTGAAGAGGTAACCGGCGATAAGAGCGGGAATCACCGCCACAATCAGTTTAAGGTAGAAACTAACCCTGTTTTTGTCGAAAATCAGGAATTTCCGCCAGTACAGTACTACAACCGCCAGGATGGCCCCAAGCTGTATCACCACTTCAAACAGTTTGGTAAATTCATCGTCACTGATGCCCAGCAGGGAGCTTACAATAATCATATGCCCGGTGGAAGAAATGGGAAGAAACTCCGTCAGCCCTTCTACAATGGCGATAATGATGGCATGGAAAAAGTTCATTTAAATCAAGTATGGTTAAAACGTGATAAAAAAAGCGATGAGGGCATCATCGCTGTAATAATATTCGTTGGCTCAATTTACTCTTTCGTTTTAGGGCGGGCCATGATAGCATATACCTCAATCAGCAGTCCCAATACAATAACGATAGGCGCCAGGGTAATACGGCGGAAGCTATATACTTCTTCCGGCTTGAATGTATTAGGGTCGTTACCATCTCCGCCCATCATGAGGATGAATCCGATGACGATGACCACAATACCAGCCATCATGAATTTGTAGTTTTCTTTAGGAAAGATAGGCCGGCTGTCGGTCACCTGGGTATCTTTTGTCACAGTTGATCTGAGCGTTTCTTTAGCCATAGTGTTTATTGGTTAAGATGATGTTGCTTAATAAAGGTCGTCCAGTTTCAGTCGCAGGTACTTCATTACGGAGCGGTGTGTACTGAACAGGGAGATAGCGATACCTACAACCAGCATGCCGAGGAACAACAGGGCGATCATGACGTTGTCGCGCAGGCCGTTCAGTTCTGGCAGGGCTTTATCGGCAAACGACAGGATGGCCACCAGGCCGGCAATGGCTATCAGCGCGCTGATAGCGCCGTTGGCAATGCTGCGGAGGTCAAACGGTTTGGCAATAAACCAGCGGGTAGCACCCACCATCTGCATGGTTTTTATCAGGAAACGGTTGCTGAACATAGCCAGGCGGATGGTATTATCGATCAGGAAGATCACCACCAGTGCCAGCAGGCAGCTGATGATCAGGATCACCATTCCTATTTTATTGACGTTTTCATTCAGTTTGCTCACCAGAGTACGCTGGTAGGACAACTCCCGCACGATACTCTGCTGGGTGAGGTTATTTTCAATCACCTTCAGGCTGTCGTTGTTCACATAATTGGCGTTAGCCTTAATGTTGATGCTGGCATACAGCGGATTATACTGCAGCAGCTGGATAAAGTCCTCCCCGAAATCTTTCTGGAAACGCTGGGCTGCCATATCCTTTGATACAAATTCGATAGATTTGATATAAGGCTTATGAGCAATGGAGTCCCGCAGCGCCAATGCCTGGTTCTCTTTCACATTATCTCTCAGAATCACCTGTATTTCAATGCTTTCCTTGAAATACTTGCTGAGCTTGCTGGCGTGAATAACCACCAGGCCCAGGGTTCCCAATGAAAACAATACCAGGGCTACCCCAATAATGGAGTAGAGGTACGACGGTTTAGACTTCTTTGCTGATGATTTCCCGGATTGCGCCATTAATCTGCAGTTTATCGGCGAAAATAATAAAAATTAGTAGTTATGTGTTTAATTTTGCCAGTCCAACCTGTCACCGGCGATAATATGTTAAGAAAACGGCAATATATAAAGATGTTGGGGCATGTCATTGCTGTATTAGTATTTTTAACATTATTTTGCCGAAACGGCATCATCCGCTTTTAAAATTATAACTGATAACGCGGTAAAGGCCGGATGTATTGTTTATATCCGACCGGTTACCGTATCATCTACATTGAGATATGGAATACAATTTCAGGGCAATCGAAAAAAAATGGCAACAGCAATGGAAGGAGTCCAACGCTTATAAGGTAAGCAATGACAGCCCCAAGCCCAAATGTTACGTGCTGGACATGTTCCCCTACCCCTCCGGAGCCGGCCTCCATGTGGGCCACCCGCTGGGTTATATCGCAACAGATATCTACGCCCGCTATAAAAGGCTAAAAGGCTTTAACGTATTACACCCCATGGGATACGACGCCTTCGGCCTTCCGGCAGAACAATATGCCCTGGAAACCGGTCAGCACCCTGCTGTCACCACCGCTCAGAATATCAAAGCATTCCGCGAGCAGCTGGATAATATCGGCTTTTGTTACGACTGGGACCGTGAAGTAAATACCAGCGACCCGGCTTATTATAAATGGACCCAATGGATTTTCCTGCAGCTGTTTGAAAGCTGGTACAACCGCATCAGCGGAAAAGCGGAGCCTATCAGCACGCTGACAGCCATCTTTGAGCAGGAAGGCAATATCCATCATGGCTGCCCCGGCGACCGTCAGCTGGCCTTTACCGCCGCCGACTGGAAAAGCTACTCCGAAAAACAACAGCGGGAAGTACTCATGCAATACCGCCTGGCTTTCCTCGACTACGCCGAAGTGAACTGGTGCGCTGCCCTGGGTACCGTACTGGCTAACGACGAGGTAATCAACGGCGTGAGTGAACGCGGCGGTTTCCCCGTTGTGAAAAAGAAAATGCGCCAGTGGTTCCTCCGTATCACCGAATACGCCAACCGCCTGCTCGAAGGCCTCGAAACCGTTCAGTTCAGCGACGCGATGAAAGAAATGCAGCGTAACTGGATCGGTAAAAGCCAGGGCGCGGAAATTAAATTCGCCCTCAAAGGATCCGATCAGTTCCTGGAAGTATATACCACCCGCCCCGATACCATCTTCGGTGTGGATTTTATGGTAATCGCCCCGGAACACGAGCTGGTACAACAGATCACTACCGCAGCACAAAAGGCAGACATTGAAAAATACCTGGAATACGTGCAAAGCCGCTCCGAAAGAGAACGTATGTCCGATGTAAAACAAATCACCGGCTGCTTTACCGGCGCCTATGCCATCAACCCGTTCGATGGCCGCGAAATCCCGGTATGGACAGCGGAATACGTACTGGCAGGCTATGGCACCGGCGCTATTATGGCCGTGCCTTGCGGCGACCAGCGCGACTTTGCCTTTGCCCGTCACTTTAATATCCCCATCACCAATATTATCGGGGAAGCCTTTAACGGTGAAGAAGCCAATCCCACTAAAGACGCTAAACTGCAAAACAGCGGCTTCCTCAACGGCATGGATATGAAAACTGCCATGGACGTGGTAATCAGCAAACTGGAAGAAATGAAGATCGGCAAACGCCAGATCAACTATAAAATGCGTGACGCCGGCTTCAGCCGCCAGCGTTACTGGGGTGAGCCCTTCCCGATCGTCTTCAAAGACGGCGTGGCCTACCCATTGGATGAAAAAGACCTGCCGCTGGAACTGCCCCATGTGGAAAACTATAAACCCGGCGAAGAAGGAGAAGGCCCGCTGGCCAATATCACCGACTGGGTAAATGTAGCCCCCGGCGAAAAACGGGAAACCAACACCATGCCCGGCTATGCCGGCAGCAGCTGGTATTTCCTGCGTTATATGGACCCACACAACAGTACCACCTTCGCCGATCGCAAAGTAACCGACTACTGGAACCAGGTAGACGTATACGTAGGCGGTACCGAACACGCCGTAGGACACCTGCTCTACTCCCGTATGTGGACCAAAGCATTGTACGACCTGGGGCATATCGGGTTCGATGAACCTTTCAAATCCCTGATCAATCAGGGTATGATCGGCGGAAGCTCCAGACTCGTGTACCGTATCCGCGGTACTCAGCAGTTTGTTTCCTACGGTCTTAAAGATCAATACGAAACAGATCCGCTGCACGTAGACGTAAATATCGTAGACGGCCTGGAAATGGACCTGGAAGCCTTTAAAAACTGGAAGTCCGACTACGCGGATGCCACCTTTATCCTGGAAGACGGGAAATATATCTGCGGCGTACAGCTGGAAAAAATGAGTAAACGTTTGTTCAACACCGTGAATCCAAACGATCTGGTGAACAAATTCGGCGCCGATACCTTCCGTATGTACGAAATGTTCCTGGGCCCTGTAGAACAATCTAAACCCTGGGATACCAAAGGCATTGAAGGTGTGCACCGTTTCCTCAAAAAACTGTGGCGTTTGTTTGCCGATGAAAACAAAGGACTCATTGTCACCAATGATGCCGCTACTCCGGAAGAACTGAAAGTGCTGCATAAAACCATCAACAAAATTGATGGCGATACCAGCAGCTTCTCCTATAACACCGCTGTGAGCCAGTTTATGATTTGTGTAAACGAGCTGGCTACCATGAAGTGCCACAAACGCGCTATCCTGGAGCCTTTGCTGATATTGCTCACACCGTATGCGCCGCATTTCGCAGAAGAACTGTGGCACCAGCTGGGCAATAACAGCAGCATCCTGGACGCTGCTTACCCGGTGTATGACGAAAGTTTCACCAAAGAAAGTACTTTCAACTACCCTATCGCGGTAAATGGTAAAACCCGCACTGAAATGGGCTTGCCCCTGGATGCTGACAACAGTACCCTTGAGAAGGAAGTACTGGCCAGCGAAGTAGTTCAGAAATGGCTGGAAGGTAAAGCACCGAAAAAAGTGATCATCGTAAAAGGCAGGATGATTAACGTGGTAATATAGTATTTAGGGATTTTTTGATTTACGATTTTTTGATTTCTAGATTGATAAAAGCGAAGACCAAAGCGAGTTTTATTACCGCTTTGGTCTTCGCTCTTTTATTCGCGAAATCAGGAAATCGTAAATTAAAAAATCGTAAATCAGTTCATGGTGGCTATCATCAGGCCGCAGGTAGACAAGCCCACCAACAGAATGATCCCCGATGCCAGCATCAGCGCCTTGCCCGTTTCAGCTGCAGGGCCGGAGACCAGCAGCAGTATAAGCCCTACCACCAGGTAGGCCGGTACTACGAAACAGAGTAACGACAACGCTATCTCCATACCATCTCTTGCGGTAATCAACGCCAGCAACGCAATCACTATCGGCGTGAATAATACCCACAGCAGCTTTTTGACAAATGGTTTCATATACTGTATTTATATCTGAACATCAGTTCTTTCCGCCTGTAATGTTTTCAGGTATTCTTCTTTATCATCCCGGTAAAACAGGTTCATGGTTTCAAACGGAATAATCCTTCCATCTTTATGAACGATGTGTACACAGGATTTTTTAATAGCCCTTACGTCGAAATCATACGCGTCAATAAATCGCATGATCACGATCCGGAACAGGTTGTTATAATCCAGTCCGGGCGCCTGTATCTGTGGCAGGCAGCATAATAAGGACTGCATATCACAAACAGCAGCATCCGTGGAGATGCCGGTACTGAATATTTTCAGTACGTGCTGGTGCAATTGCTCATCCTGTTCATAAACAATCGTGTTTTTACTGTTGTTCAATAATACCGCCGGATCTACAAAACGGGTCAGCGGGAACACGTTCCCATCTATTTTCAGCGCATAAGCCATTGCCAGTGCATCAGGATTACAAGGCACGGGAATAATATCGTGGGCATTGAATATGGGCGACTGCTCCAATATACGCTGCCGTACTTCCGTTAACGTTATACGGTCGGTAGCCGGGTCAAAATCGTCTGTACGGCCAGCCACCTGTACCGGCTGGAAGGTAACGCCTCTCACGCATTTCTGTTGCAGCGCATAGTCAATGATCTTACCCATCTCGTCTTCATTAACGCCACGTTGTAATGTTACCACCAAAGTGGTACTGAGATTTACTTCGTTGAGATTTTCCAGCGCCTGTTTCCGCGTTTCTGTAAGATCCTTCCCCCGCATACGTTCCAGCGATTCCGGCCGGAAGGAATCAAATTGCAGGTACACCTCAAAATCGGGCATATAGGTAGCCAGGCGGGCGGTAAACTCCTTGTCCTTTGCAATCCGTATCCCATTGGTATTGATCATCAGGTGGCGGATAGGCTTCTTTTTAGCGATATCCAGGATTTCGAAGAACTGGGGATGTATAGTGGGTTCCCCTCCGCTCAGCTGAACTACGTCCGGCTGGCCTTCGTTAGCCACAATGATATCCAGCATCTGCTCTATCTCTTCCAGGGTACGATGCCGGCCGTAATGCGGCGAAGACATCGCATAGCAGGTAGGGCAACTCAGGTTGCAACGGTCCGTTACTTCAATCACCGACAGGCAGGAATGTTGCTCATGGTCCTGGCAAAGACCGCAGTCATATGGACAGCCATAATGTGTATTGGTGTTGGTTTTCAGCGGCGCTTCCGAAGGTTTGTTATAATTACGGGTGTTTTTGTAATAATCGATGTCCGTCGCAATCAGTACTTTTTCCCTTCCGTGGGTGGGGCAGTTTTTCACCATAAACACCTTGTCATCTTCAAAGATAACCTTAGCGTCTACACGCCGCAGACAGCTGCTGCAGATACTTACCGTAAAATCGTAGTAGGTGTAGTTTTTCTCAGGCATATTGTTTCTCAATTAATCGTGATGGGAAAAAGATAACGGGTGCATAATAGATCAGTCCGGCCAGGCAAGCCAGCTGTATGGAGCCAAGACCGAACGCAAAGCGGTACCCCGGCTTGATAAAATCCAGCAGGAAACGGAACAACAGGTATCCGATCATAAACAGCTGAAAACGGGCGCCGCTGACCAGCCGATAGCGGCGGCTCACCATGCGCAGCAGCCGCCATAACAGTAACAGATAAACGATTTCATACAAAGATACCGGGTGGCGTAGCAGGCCATCACCCAGATTCATACCCCAGGGCAAACTGGTAGGTACGCCGTACGTTTCTTCATAAATACCCATACTGAAACAACCAATACGGCCTATCACCATGGCCAGTATCAGCGGATAGGTATACAAATCGCCGGTGGATTGCCGTTCCCCTACTATCTTTTTGATGGATTCCACGCCGATCAGGCCACCCAATAATCCACCCACAATGGTTTTATTCTGGTAGATATATAACAACAGGTTATCGGCATGCAACAGCCCCGGAGGATTCTCCAGCGCTCCCAGTAAACGACTGCCCAGCAAGGCGCCAAAAGTAGCGCCGATAACAGACCAGATACGGTTGCCACTATCCACTTTATCACCCTGGCGCCGGCGCAGATACAGGAAATAACGGAAGCCGATAAACATACCGAGCGTTTCCGTTAGCACATGTAACGGGAAATGAAGCGCACCAACAGACACATATACAGGATACTCCACGGGGTAACTGATTATTTTATACACAAATTAATATTTATATTTAGATGTACAGTTTAAGCTGACAAAATATGTTACAGGAGGTATTAAAACAACACCAGTCCACCTTCCAACCCGTGATCACGCTGTTCCATCCCGATGAACAGCTGCTGGTCATGGATTTTACTGCCAACAACACATCTCTTACTAAACCTATCCTGAACAACATAGACCGTTTTTGCCGCTACATTACCCGTACCCTTGCCGATGCCGGTTGCCGGCTGGGTATTGGCGGATATAATGAACACCGCACGATCTATGCTGTCAGTCCACATTTCGACGCGGGAGAAGAGCCCCGCCGGCTGCACCTGGGTATCGATGTGTGGGGCGCCGCCGAAACACCGGTATCCGCGCCGCTCAAAGGGCATGTGCACAGTTTCCGCTTCAACGACCATTTCGGCGACTACGGCGCTACTATCATTCTCGAACATCAACTGGACGGCTATACGTTCTATACATTATACGGACACCTCAGCATCTCCAACCTGCGAGGGCTATACGAAAAAATGCCCATAGCCGCCGGACAAGCGTTTGCCTGGTTCGGTACCCCGGCGGAAAACGGCGGCTGGCCCCCTCATCTGCATTTCCAGATCATTGCCGATATGATGCACTACCGGGGCGATTATCCCGGCGTATGCCGCTACAGCGAACGGGAAAAGTACCTGCAAAATTGTCCCGACCCCGATCTGATCCTCCAACTGAACCGGAATACACACGGATAAAAAAAAGGCCGCCGGCAATCCGGCGACCTGCTTGTATGGTTGGTTGGTTTTTGGTTTTTCCTATTTCGAGTTCTGCTGCAAAGACTTGTTATAAGCCAGTGCTTTCACCGAAAAAGGCATGATCCACATCAGCGACTCCGGCTTGATGGAATACGTGTTTGTACCCTCTACCTTGTTGATGGTAGCCTTGTATTGCGGATCATTATTGAAGCGGCGAAGGGTGAGGTAGTGCAAGCCGGTGCCGCGGTATTCGCATAACAGTTCACGGCGTATCAGGCGGATAGCCTCTTCTGTAGTAGTGGCCGTAACATCCGCATAGTTAGCCGGCAGTATACGTTTACGGCGTACTGTATTCAGTGCCGTCATCGCCTCTCCAGGCTTGCCGTTGCGGGCGAGGCATTCTGCTTTCACATAATACATTTCAGGCGTACGGATACCACCTACGTTGACGTTGTCAGTTCTCCGGTAAGACCAGATCGTTTCCGCATTGGCGCCCAGGCTCCTGGGAGCAAAATTCACCAGCCGGCGCACATCGCCGTTGTCATACAACGCAGAATCCGCATAACGCATAGAAGAGGCATAGAAGCCCTGGTTAGGCACAATACCGCCGCCGTAATGGAATATATAGTTTTCCGGGCTGGTAAACTCAAACTTGGGCACCGTTACTGAAGGCGTCGGTTTTTCCAGGACGGTCTTATTCTCATTATAATAGCCCACATAATCGAACAGTGCGCTGTTTTCAGCCAGTGCCTGATCGGCAAAAGCCGCCGCTTCACTGTAATGCTTCATGAACAGGTGAACACGCGCCAGGAACGCGTAACTGGTGCCTTTACTGGCATACAGGCTATTTTCCGCTACCCTGGGCAAGTCTGGCAGGGCGGCAGTAACCTCCTGCAGGATAAAATCATAGATCTGCTGAACAGACACCTGTTTAGGCTGATCTTCCGGATCACCTGTGATATTGAAGGGTACCGCAGGATCTGTGTTGGCAGTAGCGGCATCATACATTTTAGCGTAGGATGTAACGAGGTAGAAATACAACATACTCCTGCCAATACGTGCCTGGGCCACCAGCTGCGCTTTCTCCGCTGCGGTACCTGTAGTAGCATCGGGCACATTGTTCACCAGTGTATTGTAAATAAAAATACCACTGTAGGCACTGTTATATCCTCCATCATCCACCACCAGCTCCGCCCGGTTTTTGTCTTCCTGCCAGTTAAAATTGATGTTGGTAAGGTTGACGGCCACCTGCTGCTGTAACGGTTGATAAAACTCATTACCCACCACTACCTGGTTGGTATAATCAAAAGTGTGGGCGTTTTTACTTTCCATCAACGGCTTATAGTCCGCCAGCGTTTGTGGGATTTTTTCTCCCTTGGGCACAATCTCCAGGTATTTTTTACAGCTGGCAGCGCCTATCATCAGGCTTCCTCCCAAAACAAACAGCATAATCTTTTTCATATACATATCTTTTGTGCTGATGATTAAAGTGTGATGTTAAAGCCTGCGTTATAGGTGGGCATTACCGGCAGGTAACGGCCGCCCGTACGCAGGTTTGCGGCTTCAGGATCTATTCCCAGTCCATTAAACCCGATATAGAACAGGTTATCTGCCTGGAAACGGATACGGGCATCCGCTATCTTAGCTTTTCTGATCCATTGTTTGGGCAGCGAGTAGCTCAGTGCCAGGTTGCGCGCCTTAATGTAGGAAGCACTCACTACATTTTGATCACCGTAACGATAATAAGCAGGACGGAAACTGGTTCTACGCGGATCGTATTCCCAGGAAATACGGGGCACATTCGTGTACTGTTCATCACCCGGTTGTTTCCAGACTTTATCAGCCACGCCGCTCAACAGCGTACCGCTATTAGGCTGGATCTCAATAACGGCCGCATCGCCGCGCATGACATTACCCAGGTGGTAAACGAACATAAAGGAGAACTGGAAATTGCGCCAGTTGATGTTATTAATCAATGCGCCGCTGAAAATCGGAACAAGGGAACCACTGTATACTGCGATATTAGGATCAGTCACCGCTACGTTGGCAGCGACACCATCCAGTGTATATATCATCGGTTCGCCGTAATTATTGAGTCCGGCATAGGGATAACTATACATGCTCTTATACGGCTTGCCCTCCAGGAAATTACTTCCGTTCTCCGCATCAGATATTAAAATGGAAGCGGTGCCTGGTTTGAGGTCCACACGGGTCACTTTGTTTTTATTATAGGAACCGTTGAGGGTAACATCCCAACCGAAATTACGCTGGCGAATAAGCTGCCCTTTCAGCATCAGCTCCACACCTTTATTCTCCATGGCGCCGTTGTTGATAATAGCAGAAGCAAAACCCAGCGCCGGATCAATGGTGACAGTAGTCAACAGGTCATCGCTTTTTCGCTTATACACATCAATTGCACCAGACAAACGGTCCTTCAACAAGGCAAAGTCAACACCGAAGTTGGTGGTGGTAGTGCGCTCCCAGCGCAGATTTGGATTAGGCGGCGATTTAATATTCCCTATCTGGTTGTTCGTTAAGGTGTTCAGGGTATAAGAGACTGTCATAAACGGCCCGGCATCCTTTGCCACATTACCATTGATACCGTAGGAAGCCCGCAGTTTCAGGAGATTGAGCCAGGAAATATCTTCCATGAATTTCTCTTTGCTCATGATCCAGCTGCCACCTGCAGACCACATCGGCCGGTATTGATAAGCCGGATTGGTACCAAACAGGTTGGAGAGGTCATACCGGATACTGCCGCTAACCATGTACTTCTCATCGTAGGTATAGCTGCCGTTTCCGTAGAAAGAGAAATAACGGTTGATGGTCTCTCCTTTTGTCAGCAGATCTTTATAACTGTATATCCTTCCTGAACGCCTGTTTAGCCCGGTGATACCGTTGAGCAGTTCCGCCGGGTTATTGATCGGCACATATTGCAATGTGAGCGGGTCGTAGCCCCACATAGCCATAAAATCCCGGTTATTTTTTAATTCACGGGTTTCAGATCCGGCAATGGCAACGATTTCATGGCTACCGAAAGATTTGTTCACATTCATCTGGTTACGCAGCGTATAGGCGCGCAGGTAGTTATTGAATGTACGGTAGCCGTTGCCCTGCGGGAACTTATTCGCCACATTTCCTTTGGTGTCCAGGTAGGTGAAACTATTCAGCTTATCCCGCATATAGTAGGATTCCGCCTCCAGGAACTGTTCGGATTTCCCGCTGTTCTTTTCATACTGGAACATGCCTTCGTAGGAAATCCAGGGACGTATTCTGGCCGTTAGTTTGCCGTAAACACGGGTTCTCAGGTCCAGTTGCCGTACCTGGTTGTAGTTTTGTTCATCCTGCAACACCTGATCGATTGAATTGAGATTGTATTTTTTATAGTCGGCTATTTCGTCGGTCCGCAGCCGGTTCCGCAGTGGCAGCGGGTTACCGTTCTGATCGAAGATGGGCTCGAAGGGCAACTGGTCGTTGATCGCATCCGGCAGGTTCATCGCATCTGCGCCAGGGCCTTGGGAATCGCCATAATTCAGGAACACGCCCGCTTCCGCTGTCAGCCATTTGTTAACGGTCAACACATTGCGCAGGTTCAGGCCCAGGTTTTTATTGTTATCGCTGCGTTGATATCCCTGTTCATTGCGGAAAGTGGCGGAAAAGTTAAAAGCATTACCGGTAGTAGCTTTGGAGAGGGACAGGTTATATTGCTGATTAGCAGCAGGACGCAACAGCTGCAACACCTGTTTGTTGTACAGATTCATCCCCCGCAGCTGATTCATTTGTGCATCCGCTTCCTCCCGCGTAATTTTCCCTTCTGCCAGTTGCAGCATGATCTCCACAGCCGGTGTAACAGCGCCGGCATAGTTGCGCAGGCGGCTGGCCTCCTGTAACGGATTGGCTTTATATCCCGGGTTGTTGTCAAAATAATTTAGCGTGAGGTCTACCATTTCACTGGCACTGGCTTTCTTCTGATAGGAAAGGTCATACTTCGGTTTCACGGCAAAGTCGCCCGAGAAGGCAATACGGGTGGTACCTGCTTTGGCTTTTTTGGTGGTGATAACGATAACACCATTAGCTGCCCGCGCACCATAGATAGAAGCTGCAGCAGCATCTTTCAGCACGGTGATATTCTCAATATCTTCCGGGTTGATGTTGGGAATAAAATCTTTCAGTTTCATGGTATTGATGTCATAGGCCGTATTTTCCACCGGGAAACCGTCGATCACATATAAAGGCGCACCAGTGGCTTTGAACGTACTGGTACCACGGATACTGATATCACCATTATAGCTGACCACACCTGGCAACGTACCTTCCAGCACCTGTTTCAGGCTGGAGATACGGCGTTTCTCCAGGTCGGCAGCTTTTACGGTAGCAAAAGCACCGGTAGCGCGCTCTTTGGAGATGGTCTGATAACCGGTAACCACCACTTCATCCAGTGTTTTGCTTTCCAGGAATACGTTGATCATAGCGCGGGTACCCACCAGCTCCCGCTTCCGCTCCATGCCGGCATAGGTAAAAATCAACGCCATAGCATTCACCGGCACGCTGATAATATAATAACCGGTATTATCGGTGACCGCCCATTTCTTTCCTCCTTCCAGCTGAATGGTTACACCCGGCAGCGGTGTATTGGCGTAGTCTTTCACCAGACCGCTGATAGTACGAGTTTCTTCATCGGCCGGTGTAGCGCCGGGAACCAGGCTCTCCGCCTTCTTCTCTTTGTGCTGACGGGCTACAATGGTGTAATGGTTTTTGTCTACATACAAAAACAGCAGCTCAGCAGGATACAGGATGCTTTTCAGCACTTCTTCCACCGGGCGGTCTTTCATACTTTCTACCACTACGTTGGTGGTTTTGTTTTTCAGCAGAGCGCCTTCATACATAAAGGTAGTGCCATAAATAGCGGTCACCCTTTCCAGTGCATATTGTACCGGCACAGGCGCTGCTGTGCGGATGACGCGTTGTTGTGCCCTTGCCACAACACTGGTGAGTAACAGTACGCATAGGTACAGGAAGCCACGAAGGCTTTGTCTGGTACAAATCCTCATTGATCTTGGTTTTTATATTGATCTGTTTAATATCCGCGCTGCCCGTTATCTTTCAGGTACAGCGTATCATTGTTCTTTTCAATTTTTACATTCAGTATTGCAGACAATTCAAACAATACATTATTTACATTATCCAGGGATAACGTCCCTTCCAGGGTGCGGTTGGCAATGGATGTATCTTGCAGTATGATGGTAAAACCATAGGTATCCTGCAATGCGTGTATAATATCCCCGACAGTGGTTTGTTTTAATAACATTTTATGGTCGCGCCATGCCAGTGCAATGTTGGCGTCAGCGGTATTTTTCAGCAGCTGCTGTTGCTGATTGTTATACGTAGCTTGTTCATTTGGTTGCAGTATCAGTATTTGTTCTTTTTCGGGAGAAGAGACTTTTACCTTCCCTTTTTGCAGGTATACCTCGGTAACGCCTCTACGCCGTTTTACATTGAAGACAGTGCCCAGCACTTCTATCTTCACGTTGCCTGCATGCACCGTAAAGTGCTGCGCGGCGGGCATTTCAGCATGCCTGACATCGAAGAGGGCTTCACCATCCAACCATACTTCCCGACGGCCATCTTTCCAGGTATGGTAGGTCAGCGTGGAGTGAGCGTTCAGAATAACCACCGATGAGTCGGGCAGTTTCACCCGGACTTGCTGACCATAGCCGCTTTCCACCCGATGCACACCTGAGGATTGCAGGAAGTACCAGGCTGTCAATATCAGTAGCGGTAACAGTACTGCCGCCGCCAGCCAGCGTTTGCGGTAGCTCCTGGTAATAGGCAACACCGGTGTTGCCGTAGTGATACCGGCCTGTATCTGCGCCCATACCTGTGCCTTATCTCCTGTTGCAGGGGTGATACGTTCCAGACAGCAAATAGCCTGTAATGTTTCCACCGCCTGTTCCATCGCCGCTGCATTGGGTGGCGCGCCGTCCCGGTAAGCCTCCCAGAAGGCTGTCGCCTCCGGTGTGGCATACCTCACCCACTCCCGGAAGAAGGCATCTTCCAGAAAATCATCTTTCGTAAATAAATAATAGTTCTTCTCCAATTATCAGTTCTTCGTTTGCAGCACAGTAATCATCACAGGAGCGTTAGTAACAACAACCCCATGCTCCAACAGAACACAAGGAATTCGCAAAACACCCCACTTTTTTTCAATTTTTTTATAATTTTTTAATTAAAACTTATAGAAGTACTGATTTTATTGACATTATATGCATGTATATTTTTCATATTTATTTATGATTATATGAGAGCGGAACAACCGGGTACGGCTATACATTTTTTTGTACATTTAGCCGATTAAGCGGGAGATGGACCTTTTAACAGTAACTGACACTACACTCTGGACAGCCATACAACAAGGCGATGAACAGGCGTTCGCTCAACTGTACGACCGTTATTTTGAACGGTTGTATGAGTATGGTATGCGATTGCATGCCAACGATGATGTAGTGAAAGATGTGATACAGGAATTATTCATCAAACTGTGGACAAACAAAGAAAATCTTAGCACCACGGTAGATGCCCGTCCCTACCTGTTTGTAGCGCTACGCGGCACATTGTACAACCGGCTGCGTCCCCGGCGGAATGCCATACTTGTGGCCTTCGATCAGCAGGAACATGATTTCCTGGCCCACTTCTCTACCGAGCACGCCTATATTAAAAAGGAACAGCTGCAGGCCAAACATCAGCAGTTATTACAGGCGTTGAATCAACTCAATGCACGCCAGAAGGAAATCCTGTATCTCCGTTATTTCGAGGAACTGGATTACGATCAGATTGCCGGTATTATGGGCATTTCGGTGAAAGGCGCCTATAAACTCTCTGCCCGCGCACTCAAAAACATGCGGGAGCTGCTGGGTATTTCCACTGCTATCCTGCTCACACAGCTTGCAGCATTAAAAACAGCCATTTATCCTTAGCAGCTTGACATAAAGCCCCGTGATTGATATTTTTACCAGCTAAACAGTTATTATATGAGAAAGATATGGCTGACAGGCGTGTTATCCCTGCTCATGGGCGCAGCAATGGCACAGGCGCCGTTGCAGGTAATGACATTCAACATCCGGCTGAATACCAAAAGCGATAGTCTGAATGCATGGCCTTACCGGAAAGAAAAAGTAGCATCGGAAGTATTATTTCACCAGGCCAATACCCTGGGAGTACAGGAAGCACTGTTTGACCAGATGGAAGACCTGCGCCGGCTTTTACCTGGCTACAAATCCATTGGAGGCGGCCGTGAAGACGGCAAAAACAAAGGCGAGTTCTCCGCGATCTTCTATGATACGACGCGGTTGCAATTACTCAAAACGGAGACATTCTGGTTATCAGAAACCCCGGAAGTCCACGGCAGCAAAGGCTGGGACGCCGCTATTACGCGTATAGTAACCTGGGGCCTGTTCAGGGATAAACAAACCAAAAAGATATTCTATCATTTTAACACTCACTTCGATCATATGGGCAAAGTGGCACGCCGTGAAAGCGCCCGCTTCCTGTTACAACAGGTACATAAGATTGCCGGCAACACACCGGCTGTTATCACGGGCGACTTCAACGCCACTCCGGAAGATGAGCCTATCCGCGTAGTGATGGACAATAACAATCCCCTGCATTTCACTGATAGCAAAAGTATCAGCGTAACGCCGCACTACGGGCCTACCGGCACTTTCAACGGATGGCACCCGGCTGAAGTAGATGACCAGCCTATCGACTATATTTTTCTGAAAGGGAAATTTAAGGTATTACAACATGCTTCCATCTCCCAAACATGGGGCGGTCGCTTTGCATCCGATCATTTTGCCGTATTGGCGAAAATCATACTGCAATAATTAAAAACAAAGAAGGCAGGGAAATGACAAGCACCTTTCCCTGCTTCTTTGCAAGCTTTTTGCCGAATAGTTTACGTTCACAATCAATCGTGGGTGTGTTCAACGCTCATGCTGTTTTCCAGTGCGTCCACCACTTTGTTATGCAGGTTTCCGTTAACGTCTACACTGATTTTAAGTTTTCCACTGGTGAAAGAGCCGGTGAAATCACCCACCTGCAGTTTGGTTAAAATCAGGTCCATTGAAATTTTGAGAGAGCCTTTCCAGTCGATTTTTTTGTCTGTCACCACCACATCTTTTCCTTGCGCCTGTAATTCGATCACGCCGGAGAGCAGGATTTCCATCGGGATTTTTTTGCCATCCCAGGTCAGGAATCCTATTAACCTTACTGCAGGATCTTTTTTGTCGCCTTCCACTCTGGCATACACTTTCACCTTTTGATAAGTGCCCAGCGGGATTCTGATAGCGCCCAGTTGTGCGGGGATTTGTTTCAGGTCAATCTGACGGTCTGTTTTCAGCTTAAATTCCAGTTCATCTTTTCCGCGTTTGGCGTCGAAGCGGATTTCCCTTAAGCGGGCAGTGGCGGTGTCCCACGTAATGTCGAACCCTCCGGAAGCCTTGGCCATGGAGGCATCGCCGGTAATGGCTGATAAACGGCCCGCGGCATCGGGTGTTAACGTGTACGTTGGATTTACCGCAGCGATTTCGTAGTTGATAGATGTAGAGTCCTTCACATCAGGCGTTGGTTGCTGATCAGGCCCCGACATGTCTTTTGAACATGATGCGAGCATCATGGATGCAATGCCAAGCGCACCGCAGAATTGTAGGATTCCGGTTTTCATATTGATATGGTTTTAAATGACTACTTGGGGAAATATTGGCCATAAAAATAAACAAGAAAACCGAAAAAAGAACAGATGATGTATTAATTAAAAATAAAAAATCCGGTTGCGTGACGCAACCGGATGAATATATGATGTCGCTTCCCTATTGGGAAACAGGGGTAATACGTGTAGGCGTTGACGTTCCATTCACAATCGTTCCTGAACTCACCGCAATCGCTTTAATAATATCTGTAATGTTTTTAACATCGAGTGTAGACACCTCATCTTTCACGGTATGATAGTATTTGTCTTTATCAATCTGCGTGGTAGAGATCGTATGGGCAGGCACGCCCAATTTGGCCAGGTTAGCGTTGTCTGAGCGATAAAACAGGTTTTGCTCCGGATAAGGATCGGGATAAAAACGGAAAGCAGAACCACTCAGATTCTTTTGCAGGATCGTACCAAAATCTGATTTTTCAAACCCGGTAATAAACGCGCTGTTCTTACCAAATTTGGATTCCTTACCGATCATTTCAATGTTAAACATCGCGACTACTTTCGCAGGGTCCATTTGCTGAGAGAAGTAAGCAGAACCGTAGCCACCCATCTCTTCTGCGGTGAAGGCTACAAAAATCAGCGAACGGGCAGGCCGTTTCTTCTTATAATAATCTGCCAGCATAATCACCGCGGTGGTACCGGATGCATCATCATCCGCACCGTTGGCGATACTGTCACCATCAACCGGCGGTAATATACCCAGGTGATCATAGTGACCGGAATAGATCACATATTCATCTGGTTTGGCTGCACCTTTGATCATCCCCACCACATTGGTGAATTGTTGTGCGTGAATGCTGCGGGTTTGATCTACTGACCAGTTATCATCCGCCTTCAACGGTTCTCTTTCCAATATCAGCACCATTTGCCGGGTGGCCGTATCGGCGGGCACTTCCTGCTCGGTAGCATACATACGGCTGGAGATAGAGCCTTCCAGATTAGCCAGATAGGCATCTAAGGAAGGAGCCAGCCAGGCCACTATGTTCTTTTGCATGGACTTGCGTTTGCCTAAAACAGCACGCAGCTCATCCGCATTAGTCACCTTTATTTCCAGGCATTGGGCGGTATCCCGGTGCAGCTGTACATGCCTGGAGGCGCCTATTGTCAGTACCGGCCAGTTTTGGGCAACACCGTTCACCGTCAGCGTAGTGGCTACTGTATGAAGACCATAACGGGAAAAACTTTGCAGGTAATTTTGTTCACCGGACAACGGTGCTAAACCAGCTTTCCTAAATTCATTGCTGATAAAGGCAGCAGCCTTGTCAATAGAGGGCGTTCCCGATTGACGGCCCTGCATATCGTCGGCCGCCAGCGTGTTAATAATGCGGGCTACTTCTTTTTGCGATATCTGCTGACCGTAAGCGGAGGTAAGCATACATCCCGCAGCCAGCGATAAAATCATTTTTTTCATGAGCAGTCTGGTCTTTTGTCTTTTTGGTTGTTTAGCGGTGGCATCAGCCGGCTGTAAGATACAGTCATCTGTTTTACCAGTATACAATGCTAAGGATTTTCCGGCGGGTTGCATTAACATGTTTGTAGGATACCGCAATCGGCTGCATTTAATTTGGTATTTTTGATCAGTATATTATGTCCAATCCGCAATTAAGACCAGAAGAAAATAAACTCAGTGCCGCTGAGAAGGAGTTTGAGAACAGTATCCGGCCCCGGGAAATCATAGATTTTTCGGGCCAGGAGCAGATCATCGAAAACCTGAAGATATTTATCAAAGCCGCCAAAATGCGGGATGAAGCGCTGGACCATGTTTTGTTCCACGGTCCTCCCGGACTTGGGAAAACCACCCTGTCGCGCATTGTGGCCAATGAGCTGGGCGTAAATATCCGGGAAACCTCCGGGCCGGTGATCGAAAAACCTGGTGATCTGGCCGGGTTGCTGACCAACCTGGAAGACAAGGATGTACTGTTCATCGACGAAATACACCGGCTGAGCACCGTGGTGGAAGAATACCTGTATTCCGCCATGGAAGACTATCGCATCGATATTATGATTGATACCGGGCCTAATGCCCGTTCTATACAGCTGAACCTGCATCCTTTCACGCTCATCGGGGCTACTACCCGTTCAGGGTTGCTCACCGCTCCCCTGTTGTCCCGTTTCGGCATCAAGTCGAGGATGGAATACTACAATGCCGCCACACTACAGAAGATCATCTGGCGTGCAGCCGGTCTGTTAGGGACTAAAATCACTTCTGATGCCGCCGGAGAGATTGCCCGCCGTTCCCGTGGTACCCCCCGTATTGCCAACGGCCTGCTGCGCCGCGTGCGCGACTTTGCCATGGTAATCGGTAACGGGGTGATAGACCTGGAAATAGCGCAACTCAGTCTCAAAGCCCTCAATGTAGATGAATACGGCCTCGATGAAATGGATAACCGTATTCTGCGGGTGATCATCGAAAACTTTAAAGGCGGACCGGTAGGTATCACTACCATTGCTACTGCGGTGGGAGAAGAAGCCGGTACCCTGGAAGAAGTATATGAACCGTTCCTGATCCAGGAAGGTTTTATCAAACGTACGCCCCGGGGCCGTGAGGTAACGGAAAAAGCGTATGTGCATTTGGGTACTACACCGTTCAGAGGTGGCTCCAATCTGTTATTCTGATCAATCCAGGGATCTGCATAAAAAAAGCACCCACCGTGTGGGTGCTTTTTTATAAAACACAATATGTTATTCACTTCAATCTTCGCTAACCAGCGAAAATCATGTATTCCACGGTTACAGTTCTTTCACTACCAACCTAAACCCGTTACCATGAATATTCACGATCTCGATATTCGGATCGTCTTTCAGGTATTTGCGGAGTTTAGCGATGTATACGTCCATACTGCGGCCGTTGAAGTAGGTATCGCTGCCCCATATCTTTTTGAGGGCCAGTTCCCTTGGCAGGAGGTCGTTTTTATGTTCGCAGAGCATGTGCAGCAGTTCGTTTTCCTTAGGGGAAAGCGTGTGGCTGTCGCCGTTATGGGCGAGGGTGCGTAAGCGGGAGTTGAAGGCGTATGAACCGATCTGGAATTCGTGTTGTTCTTCTTCCTTGCTGTTCAGTTCCTGGTTGCGTTTCAGGATGGCTTTGATTTTCAGCAGCAGCAGTTCGCTGTCGAACGGTTTGGCGATATAATCATCGGCCCCCAGTTTATAGCCCTGGATGATATCTTCCTTCATGGTTTTGGCAGAAAGGAAAAACAGCGGGATATCGGGGTCTACGTCCCGGATTTCTTCCGCCAGTTTGAAGCCGTCCATATTGGGCATCATAATATCCAGCAGGCAGATATCGAATTTTTCGCGGCGGAAAGCGGCCAGTGCCAGGATGCCGTCGCGGCATAATTCCACATCGTAATCATTCAATTCCAGGTAGTTTTTAAGTACCATGCCCAGGTTGGTATCATCTTCTGCCAGTAATATCTTCGGTTTACGTTCTTCCATAATCATAAAGGGTTGATTATAACAAATATAAAGTTTTTCTGCGGCCTGAAAGGTCGGTAAATTTTGGACGGCCACAGCCCAAAGAATTGTTAAATCTATTCATTTTCAGGCCGGTAAATATTTTATCGTTGTTTGATCAACGAACTAAAGGGGTAGCGGAGGTGATTGTAATTAACCATGTCTACAATAATATTCCCTACGGAGATGGGGCTTTCTACCCGCAGCGGTACCTTATTACCATCGTCGCTGACCCATACCGCCATTTTCTCTCCACCCTCAAAGATGGTGCCTTTGATCAGCAGGGGCTTGAATTTGATAGCCCTGAATTTGCCGAAGCGGGTATTGACTTCTTCTTTACCAAGATACCGGATATAGATATTATACACCTGGTCATCCAGGAACATGGCGAAAGGTATTTTATCGCCTTCCTTGTATTTGGAGAAGTCGATATTGCGGGCGTAGTAGATGGCGCTGATAACGTCCTGCACACAGGGTGGTACGGTAAAGGTACCGTTGGTACTGGTGGCCTGGTGGGCTGCCTGGTTAAATATGACGTTGTTATAAATTTTATAACCGCCTTCGTTTACATTGCGGAGGAACTTCAGTGGCTGCATGGTGGCCGTGTCAAGCCAGGTTTCGTACTTATCGCGTACTTTAAAGATCCAGTCGTACGCGCGGAAGGTGCGGCCATCGCCGGTGATGTGGTATACATCGCGGTTAGCGAAATGTTCGAGGGCGACAGTAAAAACGGCCTCCCCGGCGCCGACGTACATCTTACCAAGGTTATACATCACCTTAAAAGTGATGGTTTCTCCCACATTAAAACTGGTATTACGGATAGAACAGAATTCATTTTGCGCACGAGCGGGGGTTACACAGGCGAAGCATAAGATGATGAGTAGAAGATACCTCATTGCTGGAAGCTATTTGTCCTTAAAAATTTTTACACCCAGGAGCAGCACACTTCCCATTACTGCCGGTAAACAAAGGTTGATTAACCAGATACCACCGGTGGCTGCTATAATAACGGCCGTATTAGTGCTGAGCAATCCGAGAAAATAGATGCTGACTTTGCCACGGATTCCCAGCTCTGCGATCGCAATGGTAGGCACCATGGCCATTACCAGGTAGATTACGCTATTGAGCAGAAAAGCCTGCCACCACAAAAACTCCAGACCCAGCGCGTCCAACAAAATCAAATACTGTGCCGAGAAGACCACGTACCGGATGGCTGAAAGCAGCAACAGGTAACGTAAATCGCTGGCAGAGTAGCGTACTATAATCTGTACAAACACCTTCGCTTTTCGCAGGAATTTGACTTTTTCAAATACAGCCAGAATAATCTGTAGCCGAAAATATAACAATATCGTCAGCACACAAATTACTACCAGGATACCAAACACGATTTTCTCCCAGAAATTAGGGGGGAAATAGCTGTTTTCCTTTACCAGCGTAAAGTTGTTGAGATAATAAAGCATACCTATTAACCCAAAAATAACAGTCACAATCAGCTGGCTGAAGCTTCCTACAATGGTAGCAGCGATAGCTTTGAGCTTATTATGGTTTTTCAGGTACAGGATACGCCCACCGTATTCGCCTATACGATTAGGGGTATTGATAGAAAGGGATACCCCCGATAGAATGGCGCTGAAGGCTCTGAGAAAAGAGATAGGCTCGAGGGGGCGGACCAGCTTTTGCCACTTTCTGGCTTCCAGTCCCCAGTTAAAGAACATCAGCAACAGCACCAGTAATAGCCCCATCCATCCTTTCTCCTGCAGCGTTCTGCTCATATGCTGCAGTGATTGTTCCAGGTTTTCCCGGTGGGTCAACTGGCTATAGATGGAGTATGCCAACCAGGTAAAAAGCCCTGCTCCTAATAAGTAATTGAGAATTATTTTGGTACTTTTGTTCAGATATCAAGATTTTTGCAAAAATATACTGTGGTTGGCAAACAAGGCAAAAATAATTCTAGGCATTGACCCCGGCACCCTTGTAATGGGATATGGACTGATTCAGGTGGAAGGAAAAAAAGCCAGTCTGATAGACATGAATGTCCTGAAATTATCCCGGACCAAGGACCATTACGAACGCTTACAACTGATTCACGCCCGCGTAAATGAATTGATCAAGGAGTTCAAACCATCCTGTTTTGCCATTGAAGCGCCTTTCTTTGGGAAGAACGTACAGAGTATGCTCAAGCTGGGCAGGGCACAGGGAGTGGCTATTGCTACCGCTATGCACGCCGGCCTGGCAGTAACGGAGTATTCACCCAAGAAGATCAAACAGTCTGTCACCGGCAATGGTAATGCTGATAAGGAACAGGTATGGCTGATGCTGCAACGTATTCTCAGTATCGCCGAACGTCCCGACTACCTGGATGCGACCGATGCACTGGCAGTTGCCGTTTGTCACTTCTACCAGGAAAGCAGCCCGCTGGCCGCCATCAGTAAAGCCAAAGGCTGGGAACAATTTTTGCAAAAGCACCCGGAACGGATTTCACGGTAGCTAAAAGGTTATTTCATAAATTCGTAAAATGTAGTTACTTTGTTTGAAATTGTTCATCCTGAATAAACGGCTAACCCGGCCATAGCCGGAAAATTAGCATCACTATGAAAAATGACCATCATTTGTTAAGCATGAATTGCGCAACAAGCTTTTTATTAATCAGCATCAGGCAAATATGAAAGCAAGAATCCTATTGGTGGAAGATGATGAATATATTGGTGCAGTTACAAAGAAGCGGTTGGAAGAAGCGGGCTACGATGTTGTGCACAGTATAGACGGCCAGGCCGCGTGGGAACAGTTCCAGTTACGCACTTTCGATATTTGTTTGCTCGACGTGGTAATGCCCAAAAAAGACGGCCTCACGCTGGCGCAACAGATCCGCACGGTTAATGACCACATTCCGATTCTCTTCCTGACTTCCAAAAATGAAAAAGAAGACCGTATAGCCGGCCTGCGGACCGGTGCTGACGACTATATCAGCAAACCATTCAGCATGCAGGAACTGATCCTGCGTATAGAAGTGTTCCTGAAAAGAACACGGAGCCAGATCGCCAAAAGAAGCACCACCTTCGCGATCGGTAAACTGATGTTTGATTATGAAGACCTCCGCCTGTACAATGAAACAGGTGAAATCTCCATTTCCCTTACCCAGAAAGAAGCCGAACTGCTCAGATACCTGTGCGAAAACCCTAACAAAACACTGAAAAGGGAAGATATCCTTTCTCATGTATGGGGAAAAGACGACTACTTCCTGGGCCGGAGTATGGACGTTTTTGTGACCAAACTAAGAAAACACTTTAAGTCAGATCCGCATGTAAAACTGGAAACACTACACGGTGTCGGATTCCGGTTCAATATCCCTGTGAAGTCATAATACTACAGCTGCGCCACTATCTGTTCCTGGATAACTTTAAACTCCTCCTCTGACAGTTTCAGCTTGCCGCGCGAAAAATTCATGTCTTGTACGGAATTAATCGGAATCAGGTGCATGTGCGCATGGGGTACTTCCAACCCTACCACACTCACTCCCACCCGGTTGCAAGGTACCACCCGCTCAATAGCCTGCGCTATCGGCTTGGCAAATACCAACCACTCCCTCAATAAATCATCCGATACGTCAAAAAACTTGTCTGTTTCCACTTTGGGAATGACCAGCGTATGCCCTTTCATTAAAGGGAAAATGTCCAGAAATGCGTAAAAATGCTCGTTTTCAGCAATCTTGTAACTGGGAATCTCGCCTTTAATGATCTTGGTGAAGATTGTCATATTTGATTATTTTGATATTTAACTATTGGATACGGGTTTTCCATTTCCTGATAAAGGGATTTGCCCCCAAAATACCGAAATCAAATAACTAAATATAAAAATGAAAAAATGCCCAATAAAAAAGGGGTTGCAGTGATGCAACCCCTTCGATATTGTGCAACAGCATGGGGTTATGCCGTAATACTCTCAATCTTGAATTTGATCACGCCATTGGGCGCCTGTACATCCGCAACGTCACCTACCGTTTTACCCAGCAGCCCCTTCCCGATGGGAGAAGTAACAGAGATCTTACCCGCCTTCAGGTCTGCTTCTGTTTCAGAAACCAGCTGGTAAGTAACAGTTTTCTTATTGGCGACGTTGGTAATAGTAACCTTACATAAAATAGATACTTTGGATGTATCGATGGCGTCTGCACTTACAATACGGGAAGTGGCAATAGCAGCTTCCAGTGTCGCGATTTTAGCCTCGTGTATACCCTGCGCTTCCTTGGCGGCATCATATTCGGCATTTTCCTTCAAGTCTCCCTTTTCTCTTGCCTCGGAAATAGCACGTGCAATTTCGGCACGACCCTTTGTTTTAAGGATGCTAAGTTCGCTCATCATTTGGTCCAGGGTTTCTTTCGTAACGTAGTTTATGCCAGACATAACCTGCTTGTTTTTTATGGTTATAAGAAAAAAAAATCAACGCCTCCATTTGCACAGAAGCGTTGTTTACTGGTGTTATTGCAAATATAATAAATTTTGGAGGAAAGAAAAATAAAGCGCCCTTCCGAATTAAATCAATTGAAAATCAACAATTTAATTCGGAACGCTGGTTCCAGGGATCAGAACCTACAGGATGTTCAGCTTCTCTAACACGATGCGCGCCATCTTAATGCTCGCTTCATGGGAGTAACCGGCTATATGTGGCGTCACCACTACATTCCGGGCGTTCAGCAACCAGTTCAGCTGCTCTTTTTCTGCCGGCGTATAGGTGCTCATTTTTTCATTTTCCAACACATCAAGACAGGCCCCACCGATAAGACCCTGCTGCAGCGCCGCTATCAGGTCAGTATTGTTCACCAGCTTGCCCCGTGCGGTATTCATAAACCAAACCGGCTTATTAAAAGACTGGAAGAAAGACAGGTTGGCAATATGCAACGTCTCCTCTGTCAGCGGCAGATGCAGGCTCACCACATCGGCATTGGTGAAGATGTCAGTCAGACTGGCCTCTTTTACATCGGCCGTACCGAAACCTTTCTTGTACTTATCATAGGCCAGGATATTCACATCAAAACCTTTGAGCTTACGGGCAAAGCTGCTTCCGGTATGACCAAAGCCGATAATACCCACCGTCCGGCCATTCAGCTCAAAACCGCGGTTACCGTCGCGCTCCCAGATACCTTCCCGCAACTCCAGGTTGCTCCGCAGGATATTGTTGACCAGGCAAAGCAACATACCAACTGCCTGTTCACCTACAGCGTCCATATTCCCTTCGGGACTGCTTACACAGTGTATCCCCTTGCTTTCGGCATAAGGTACGTCAATCAATTCCATACCGGAACCCAGCCGGCCTATCCATTGCAACTGCCGTGCATGGTCGATAATATTTTTATCTACCCGGATACGGGTGGTCACAATCAGTCCCACACAATCCTGGATGGCGCTGTAAACTTCATCATAAGAGATGGAAGGTTCATATACAATCTCAAAGCCTTTGCTCTGTAACTGGTCTGTTAAATATGGATGTACCTTGGCGGTAATTAATACTTTTCTGCTCATATCATCTTATGGGATAAGGCTGCAAAATCAGCAACAGTCAATTCTTCGGCCCGTTTGGTAAAAATCGGGTCCTGTAAGGTTTCCTTGTCAAACAAAGGTTTCAACGGATTACGGAGCTGCTTGCGGCGCTGACCGAACGCTGTTTTCACCAATACGGTGAACTTCCGTTCGGAAGCTATGTCTGCCGGCTGCTCCAGCCGGGTAAGCCGGATCACGGCCGACTTCACCTTAGGCGGCGGATTGAAACAATTTTCATGTACCTCAAAAAGATACTCCACCTTATAAAAGGCCTGCAACAACACACTCAGGATGCCATACTCCTTGCTGCGATGGGCAGAAGCAATACGGAGCGCTACTTCCTTCTGGAACATCCCTACCACTACATCTACCTGCTCCCGCCATTCCAGCAAACGGAACATGATCTGTGTAGAAATGTTATACGGGAAATTACCGATGATCCGGAACTGACCTTCAAAAGGCAACGCGGTATCCAGGATGCTCTCGTTGATTAGCTTGCCCCGGATGGCAGGATAGGTTTTCTCCAGATAGGTCACCTTTTCCTTGTCCAGCTCCACAGCCTTGAAATCAATGCCCGGCAGCTGCAACAGGTACTTCGTGATGGCTCCGCCACCCGGACCCACTTCCAGCACTTGCTGGCCTTCAATTACAGGTAAGGACTCCACAATCTTCCTGCACATATTCTCATCTGTGAGGAAATGCTGTCCCAGCGATTTTTTTAATGTATACATGCGTGGCTGCAAAGATAAGCCTGTTTCTGCCAAAGCGGTAATATTTTCTCCCGCAAACTGGCTATATTTGCCTTTCATTGGAGGCATTATCAGTATGAGTAGTACACAAATCAACAAACCGGTTATCGGCATCACCATCGGTGATATCAACAGCATTGGCGCAGAAATCATCATCAAAACGTTCCTGGACGCCAGGATGATGGAATGTTGCACGCCGGTGATCTTCGCATCTAATAAAACCATCAACTTCTACCGGAAGCTGATGAATGAAAACAACTTCAACTACCAGTCCATCAAGGATTTCACCCGCCTGAACCACAAACAGGTGAACGTGTACAACTGCTGGGAAGAAGAGGTGCAGATCACACCGGGGGTACTCAATGAAGCTGGTGGCAAATACGCCGCCCGCGCCCTGGAAGTAGCCATCCAATGCCTGAAAGAAGGGCATGTACAGGGTTTGGTAACTGCCCCGATCCACAAAAACAATATTCAAAGCGAGCAGTTTAACTATACCGGTCATACACCTTACCTGAAAGCAGCCTTCAATGCGAAAGACGTACTGATGTTTATGACGGCAGACAATATGCGGGTGGGCCTCCTCACCGAGCATGTGCCCATCGCGGAAGTGTCTAAGTTTGTGACCAAAGAGAATATCCTGGCCAAACTGCAACTGATGAGAGAAAGCCTCGTAAAAGATTTTGGTATCGATAAACCCCGCATCGCGGTATTGGGCCTTAATCCCCACGCCGGCGACGAAGGACTGATCGGTAAAGAAGAAATTGACCAGATCGCACCGGCTATCCGGCACGCGAAAGGTAATGGTATCCTTTGTTTCGGGCCTTACAGCGCCGACGCGTTCTTTGCACGGGAAATGTATGCCCAGTTTGACGGGGTACTGGCCATGTATCACGACCAGGGACTGATTCCGTTTAAATCCCTCGCCAGCGGCGAAGGCATCAACTTTACAGCGGGCCTCAATATTGTCCGTACTTCACCGGACCATGGCACCGCCTTCGATATCGCCGGTAAAAACCTGGCAGATCCTCATTCCTTCAGACAGGCCATCTTTACCTGCCTGGATATCATCGAACAACGGGAACGTTACGCCGAAAACACCCGTAACCCCCTGAAGAAAACTGAACTGGCTTCCGAATAGCGCCTATCCTTTTGACTTGCCAATCTTCAGGTAAGCCTGGATAGCATGTACATAATTCTCAAATGCCTTTTTGCCCGCAGGCGTAATCTTACACAACGTCTGCGGATAATTATCCCTGAACTGCTTGACAACTTCTATATAGGAAGCATCCCGCAATTTGTTGATCTGCACACTCAGATTGCCTGCTGTTGCATTCGTCCGCTCCTTTAGCAGCGTAAACTCCGCCTCTTTTTCACTCAACAAAATATTCATGATTGCTAACCGCAATTGTGAATGCAATACCGGGTCCAGATCCTTAAAATCCATATTATTTATATATTTAGATATTTTATTATTTTATTATTGGATTGACGGATTTTGGGATTTACGGATTTCGGGATTCATATAGCGAAGACCAGCATTTGATGAACTTAGATCTCAACAAATTATTCCTGATTATGAATCCCGAAATCTCGAAATCCGTAAATCCGTAAATCAAATAGCCAAATTTTAAAATTCTTAAATTTTAAAATCTTACTGCGCTTTGGTCAGCAACTCTTTCGCATAAGGCTCACCCCAATGAGGCGCGATATTGCTTTCCGGTTTAAACGCTGCATATTTCTGCAGGGCCGTTTCCAGCATTGTTTTAGCTTTTGATTTGCTACCGCCGAACTGTTCGGGGGTAAACAGCAAAGATTGTCCCAGTAACAGGTACACACGTGGATTTTCCGTGTTATAGGTTTTAGCCAGTTCAATCTGCTGACCGGCTTCCATACCATATTTCATACCTCTGCTGGCCGGATCTACCATCAACCGGGCAGATGCTACAAGTGAACGGATACAGGCGATCTCTGAATTTTTAGGCGCCAAAGCATCGGCTTTATCCAGATTGGCGGCAGCTTTATCCGCCAGTTCATCGATCTTGCCTTTATCCTGGCCTACAAAGCAGGACATTACCTGGCAGTAAGCGGCATAGTAGTAAGGCAGCCACTGTGTTTTTTCTGCTTCGGCGATACGTTCAAAGGTGTTGATTTTGGCGACCAGCGCATCAGGGGCAAAAGCTGCACTGCTGTCCAGATCGGACACCTGTTTGTTCATGGCGTCCTGGAATTGTGCGGATTGCGCTACAGCGGCTGTAGCCAGCCCGCCGATCATAAAAAGGGAAAGGAGTAAACGTTTCATATGTATGTGTGAATTATAAGTTATTAATAACGTCCTGTCTTCTGTCGATACCGAAGTTCATAAACATTCCCAGGAAAATGAACCGGGGCACGCTCGGCGTAATCTCTCCGCGACGCAGCCCGTCACTGGAATAACGATAACCGAATACCTGTTTATTTCCCGGCGCATTGCTTACACTCAACACAAAAATGGTAAAGGCCTTCCGGATAGTCGTCAGATAACTGGCGCTCACCCCTACTGCATGATAATCGATCGTCTTGTCCGACATGAATTTATCTGCCGGCAGATTAGGATTATAATAAGGGCGACCGGTAGCAAAAGTATAGGTCAACCCGATATTGGTGCTCAGCTTCGGAATAAAATGTTTGTACACCAGGCTGGCAGTATGGGTAGCGGCAAAGTCCGGCTGCACTTCCTTCGGATAATTCAGGTAATCCCGTTTGGTATCCAGGTAAGAATAGGATATCCAGTAGTCCACGTTTTTGATGGTTTTACGGTCCCGCCAGAACAGTTCAATTCCTTTCGCATATCCTTTTCCGTTATTGTTGTAGCCGGGCACGGTCTTTACAAGATCTGCATATTGTTTGTAAAAAATTTCTGTGCGGAAAGTATAATCCGTGGCTACCCGCTGATAACTGGCAATGTAATGGGTCGCTTTCATATAGCCGAGCCCGTGATCAAAACGGATATACTGCGGTTCCGGCTTCTGGTAATAATCGCCATAGGCAACGGAAAACTGGCTGTAGTTATCCACTTTATACGCCAGCGACACACGCGGCGCCAAATTCATTTTAGCCAGTACAGAGGAGTATTCCGCTCTGCCGCCTACGCGGCCTACAAAACTGGGGGTGAAATAAATATCCGCTTCGGTAAACGCAGCGGTGTAATTATCTGCATAGTTGAACGGTCTCCGGTTGTAGGAAAACTGTTCGACGGCATACTGGTATTCACCGCCAAAACGCAGTGCGGAAAAGGGGCCCAGGTGGCGGGTGAGCATCACGCGTGACTGGGCCAGGGAAGAACGGACCCGTATATCGGCCGGGATCTGGTCTTTGCCAAGTGTATCTGTGGTGATATTATCACGGTTGGCGCTAAACGAAGCGCCGACGTATAAACGCCAGTCATCGCCCAGGTTCTCCCGGTAGGTCATATTCGTATAGAGGTTGCCGTTACGAACCTGGTAGGATTCCGTATTTCCCGGGTATTCAATGCTGGGTGAACTGAAGCCCATCTTACTCCAGTTACCGTAGCCGTAAAACTTGAGCATGCCGGTGGAAGAGGTTTTCCGGCGGAAATTCAGGGAGGTACCAATAATCTCCGGACCCAGGTTGGGTGTTTGTTTAGGCTTCACCACCTGGAAATAGGGCGCCAGGTTAGTATAATCTCCTTCTACACCCCAGGAAGTCTTTTTGTCGTTGGAAAGGTTCTCCACACCGGCACTGGCGCCGATAACGGAAACGCCTATACTGGAGGAGGAACGTTGCGGCAAATCTGTGGACTCCAGTACCAACGCGGAAGACAGCGCTTGTCCATATTGGGCGGAATAACCACCGCTGCTGAAGGTGGTGCCTTTAAAGAGAAATGGTGAAAAACGCCCACGGCCCGGTACATCCGGTAAACTGGAAGAGAAAGGATTTCTCACCAGCATACCATCGATGAGTGTTTGTGTTTCGTAACCGGTACCACCGCGCACAAAGAGCCCTTCGCGGTCGTTGGTTTGCTGCGCTCCCGGCAGTGTTTTGATGGCGTTCACAATGTCTGCGCCTGCTCCCGCCGTAGTGACGATATCCAGTGGTTTTAATACTGTTCCCTTTTTATCATCGCTGGCTTCAAAGCTGCCAGCGGAGATGGTTACCACCCGAAGCGCACTCACAGCATTCTTTAATATAACCGTCAGCTGCTCCGCACTTGCTGTATTGATTTTTATTTCCAGCGGCTGATAGCCACTCAAGCTGGCCGTCAGGATGCGTTCCCCCACTTCAGCGGTAGTAAAGGCGAAGCTGCCATCTGCTTTGCTGGTGGCGCCGTCATACGAACCTTTGATGTATACGTTCACACCCGGTAACGGATGTTTTTTGTTGTCCGTCACTTTGCCGCTGATCTTATGTTGCGCCAGCAGCACCATCGGAGAGAATAAAAAGAATAGGTAGAGGTTGATCCTGAACATACTTTTGGAGTTAGGCAACCTGAAGGTAAACTAGTTTATGATATAAACAAAATTATTTAAAAATATTTTTATATCATATTGATTACCAAATTAAAACCCGAAGCAAATGCCCCGGGTTATGGTGTTCAATGTTTTTCCCTTCAACGGAACGGCGTTTATTTCGTTCGTTTCTTTTTAGGTGGATGACCGTGTCCTTTGGGGTGTTTTACCGGATGGGGCCGGGGTATCTCTTTTACAGCAGGTGTGGGACAAATGGATTTATATACCGGTGTAGACCCATCCCAATTTTTGGTATCAAACGCCACACTTTCTATATGATCAGGATAGTGCACCCGGATAACATATTCTGCATCAGGTTCCAGCTTCGCTTCTATTTTCCCCGAAGGCGGCATAATCATGTAGCACCAACCCATATCCCTGGTTTTGTTGTACAGGTAAACACAGATTTCGGTACGGGCGCAGATATCCACGGTAAGGGGTATACGCAGTAACGGCACTGGTAACGGCCTCAGCTCCGGCAACGCCGGCGGCAGGTTGAAGCTGTAAATATCATCTCCCCCTTTACCTCCGGGCCTGTTGGATGAAATAAAGCCATCCCGGCTGGTTTGCGGCACATAGTAAAAATCATCTGTGCTGGAATTAAAAGGTGGCAGCAGGTTTACCGGCGTACTCCAGGTAGCCCGGTTACCGCTACTGGCAAATACATCGTAGCCTCCTAAACCAGCTTTGCCTTTACTGGCATAATACAGCATATCGTTGGCCCCTGTCACCGGGAATGCGTCATCATCGGCGGTATTGATGAGTGAGCCACAGTTCTGCGGTTTTCCCCAGGTATTGTCGGCCTGTTTTTCACAGTACCAGATATCAGTTTCCCCGCTGCCACCGGGCATATCAGAGGCTATATACAGAATGTTACCGGCTTCATTCAGCGCTGCATGTCCTATCGAGTAGTCGTTACTGTTATAGGGGAACGCCACGGGCGGCTGCCACTTGTTCTGTTGCCTTACAAACACCAGCAACCTGAGTTGTCGGGTACCATATACCGGCCTTTCCTTTTTATTGTAAGGCACCCGGCGGGCGGGATCAGTCACGGTAACATAGGCGGTATCACCCCCTGGCGTAAAACACACCGGGCCTACGTGATAAGGATAGTTATTGATCACGGCAGAGAAATCTTTCACATAACCGATACCGGATTGCCCGTCTTCCGCTTCATACAACTTACCGTAACCGGCGTTATTACGGCCATAACGGCGACGGGTACCCTTAATATACCATATATCTTTCCGCACACTATCTGATACAAACACCACATGGTTACCATGCCAGGTAGTACCCCAATCATTTTTACCGGTGTTAACACCCGTTTCATTTCTTAGTTGCACCGCCCCGGGAATTCCCGACCAACGGGCAGCGGAGTCACAACCGGCGATACGCGCGGCTACCCGCTGCTTATCGGGATATTGGGCAAATTGTTGCCGGGCTTCCTCATAACGGCCCAGGCATTTCAGCATATCTCCATAATGCAGCCGGGCTTCTGTGTTTCCCGGATTGTCCTGCAATAGCTGAGCATACCAGTAAGCCGCTTTATCATACTGGTTATACAACCGGTAGGATGTAGCCAGTCTTTCTTTGATCTCTGCGGCATGTTTGCGGCCCTCCCGGGTACGCAGCAGCCGCTCATACAATCCCGCCGCCTGGGCATATTCTTCCCGCCGGAAACGGATATCGGCTGTTTTACTGATGGAAGGTTGCTCCTGGGCAACGGCCGTTATCGTAATGCTACACAGTATACCTGCCGTGAAATAATTGGTCAGTGTTTTTCTCATGCCTGCGATATTTTAGAAGTACCGGGGACTCCGGGTACGGGATTCGTATTTTTTGCTGTTGAACAGGAAACCTACGGAGATCTCATGCGATCCTTGCTGATAACTGGCCATCTTGCTGACGGTGATGTCGTACGCATATCCAATACGCAATTGTGGCGTCGCATAAAATTCCACCAGTACACTGGCAGCATCCAGCTGTTCAAGGTCCTTGGCCAGCGCCGGTTTGCTCCAGAGTTTGACGCCGGTGCGATAGGAACCGCCTACCCACAGACGGTCTGCAATCAACAAAAATGCATTCAGGTCCACGTTGGTAGGACCTTTAAAATCTTCCTTCACCAGTATCGACGGTTTTAGTTTAAGGTTCTCCGATAAATTCAGCAGATAACCGGCGGTAACATACAGGTGCTGTGTTTTACGCAGGGTATTGTAATTGTATCCACCCCAGTAGTAGTTAACATTGGTGGTATAAAGAGAAAACAGGTCCATCACAGAAGCGCCGATATAAAACTTCGGCGTATAATAGTACACCCCGAAACGGGCGTCCGGTACTATTTTGGAGGTTTTCCCCAGCGGAATGCTCTGGTCCAAGTCATCCACATATTTCAATGCGGTACCATCTATGCTGTATTGGGTGATACCGCCGCCTAAGCCGATACAAAGGCGTTTGGTATCTTCCTCATCCAGCGGAATACGATAAGAGTAAAAACCGTATGCCGACAGATTCTCCTGTGGCCCCAGTTTGTCCAGCATGACCTGTGCCCCTACTCCTACCCTTTCGTCTTTGGCGTTGGTAAGACCATCTATCGATATCCCCGCGGTCGTCGGCGCTCCGGGGAAGTCCACCCACTGATGGCGGTAGATGGCATTCAAATACCAATCCTGTTTGTATCCTGCGTAGGCAGGGTTTACACTCAGGCCATTAAACACATACTGGCTGAACTGCAAATTCTGTTGTGCAGTGGCGGGTAGTAACCCTATACAGCCGCATACAAATAGTAATAATCGCTTTGTCATATGTGTGGACTGATTTTTAAAATTGATTACCGGAGTAACTGTATCCAGCCTTTGTACGATCTTTCTCCATTCGCTGTATTCAGTTTCAACACGTAGTAATAGGTGCCTTCACTCAATCCATGCCCGTCCCATTCGTTCTGATAGTTTTTAGATTGATATACCTGGTTACCCCACCGGTTATAGATAAACAATGATGAATTTGGATAACGGGAGATACCGATGATCATGAACCGGTCGTTTTTACCGTCACCGTTAGGAGTGATAACGTTGGGGATGAAAATATCATCGCCGGATACCGTTACGGGCTGCGTAGTGGCGGTATTATTGGACAGATCCGGGTCTTTTACGGCACTGGTCACGGTAGCTGTATTCACTACTGTTCCGGTGTTGTTAATGCGGGCAGTCAACTGTGCGGTGGCCGTTTGTCCGGATGCCAGTACCGGGATTTCCCACACAACAATTCCGGATACTGCATCATAATGCGTGATACCGGCGCTCACATCAATGCCACCAACGAGACCAAGGTTACCGGATAGTGTATCCCTCACAACGATAGATTTGGCTGAATCCGGACCTGCATTGGTCAGTGTTATGCTGAACACCGCCTTGCCTCCTGTTTGCAACGGCTCATGATTCATCAGCACTTTTTTCAACTGGAGGTCCGCCAGTTTCAGGTATAGCCGTTGTGCCACTTTTGTAACAACGGTACCGCTTGTATTGTTGGCTGGATTGGTATCAATTGCACCATTCGGGGCTGTAATGGTGGCCACGTTATTGAGGGTTACCGGTGCCGGCACTACGCCGCTGATGCCCAGCCTTACCTCGCCACCGGCCGGGAAATTGCCGATAGTGGCTGTCACCGTACCGTTGCTGACATTCACCTGCACATCGCCTGCACCACCGCTGAGTGTAAGCACTGCACCACTGATATTATCGATACCGGCAGGCAATACATCGGTTACCACAGCGCCATCACCGGCTGCCAGGCCATTATTACGGGCAGTGAGTACATAATTGATAGTATCGCCACTGCTAAGCATTGGCGGACCGTTTTTAGCGATGACCAGGTCCAGGTTCCGCTGCACCGTGGTGGTTGCGGTAGCCGTAAAGTTTTTGCCTTCTGTAGTCGCTGTTGCGGTATTGGTGAGCACACCGGCAAAAGCAGGATTGATACTTCCTTTCACCGCGATGTGTACCATATTATCGCCTCCTGCGGGTATCTGAACAGATACATTCACGGTGTTGCCGCTACCAGTGCCGCCGCTCAATACCTGTGCTGCGCCGGTTACTGTGGTAGTCCAGCGTACACCGGTAATGTTGGCCGGTACCACGTCCTGCACTGTTACCTGGCTGAGATCGCTCAGGCCGGGATCGGAGACGATGATATCATATTGGATACTGTCGCCCGCATTGGCGGTACGCGGCGCTACTTTCACCAGTTCTACGGAGTTGGTTTTGATAATGCTGGTCTTCACGGTATCGCTCATGAACTGGCGGCCATCGGTAGTGGTGAGTATCGCGCTGTTAACGATACCGCCGGCTGCCGCATTGCTGCTGAGCTGTCCATTGATGATCACCCGGATGCTGTTACCTGAGCCGGCGTTGATATTGCCGGTTACGTTTACATTGTTGCCTGTACCGGTGGCATTGGCAGTAACAACGGCATCACCGGTGGCAGAGGCCTGCCAGGTCACCTTTGTCAGTCCGGCCGGTACCAGGTCCGTAATACGGATACCGCTGGCATTGGACGGCCCCTGGTTGGTGGCTGTGAGCACATAGGTAACCGTACCGCCGGCATTGGTATTAGCCGGACCTGTTTTGGTGATATTCAACCGGGCCTGGTTATTCACAACCGTCGTCACAGATGACGGATATACCTGACCGTTATTGTCGGTGGTTTGTGCGGTATTGACAATCGTACCGGTAAAGCCGGGATTTACCACACCGCTGATCATTACCTGTATACCGTTACCCACGCCTGCCGGCACATTACCGGTGAAGGAAATTTGCTGACTGGTACCGGATACCGGCGTACCTGCAGCCAGGGTTGCGGTACCCTGTGTAACGATAGTCCAGGATACCTGTCCTATTTGTGCCGGTATCAGGTCTTTCACGGTCGCGTTGATCAGGTCAGACGGACCGTTATTGCTGAGTTGAAGCGTGTACAGCAAATTACTGCCGGCAGCGGCTTTAGCCGGACCGGCCTTGCTGAACACAACACCCGGTTGTTGTACCAGTTGTGTTAACACACTATCCTGTGCCACCACACCTCCGCCATTGGTCACCGTGGCGATATTTTTCACGATACCGCTGGCGTTAGAGGCGATGGTGCCTGTAACGGTCACCAATACACTGTGGCCCGCACCTGCCGGTATATCAGCGCTGAGATTGACATTGTTGCCCGTACCGGCAGCAGCGCCGTGTATTACAACGCCGGAACCGGTGGCGGTCCAGGTTACGTTGGTAACCGCCGCCGGCACCACGTCTGCAATGGAGATATTCGTCGCATTGGAAGGCCCGTTATTGGTGACCTGTAAAGTATACGTGATACCACTGCCGGCAGCCAGGCTATCCGGCCCGGATTTACTGATTTGCAGGGCAGCCTGCGATGTAACGGTAGTCACTACCGGCGGCGTATTAACGGTATTGCCGCCGAAAGTATAACTGGCGGTGTTGGTCACGGTACCGGTTAATGCAGGATCGGTATCTCCTTCTATGGAAATCACCACACGGTTAGCAGCGCCCGCAGGTACGCCCGCAACGAGGGTCACATTACCAGTCTGATCAGACACATTACCGCCCTGTATAGTAGCTGCACCAAACGCCGTTGCAGACCAAACCGGGTTCAATAACTGAGCTGGCAGCAGATCACTTACCTGGATACCCGCAGCATCACTCGGGCCTCCGTTACTGAGCACCAGGTTATAACTGATATGCCCGCCGGCAGCCACAGTAGCCGGACCGGATTTGGTCAGCTGTACCGATGCTTTGTTGTATACACGGGTAATCACTCTGTTGGAAACAGTGGTCACATTATTTAGTGTAGCCGTTGCCGTATTACCAACCGTATCGGCAAAAGATGCCTGCATCCTGCCATTGATGGTAATATGGATGAAATTGCCGCTTCCCTGGGGGATGTTGGCCACCAATGTTACATTACCAACCTGGTTTTGCAGGTTTCCACCATTGATCGTGGCGGTGCCGCCAGCGGTAGCCGACCAGTTGACCTGCTGCAACGGAACCGGCAGTACATCTGCAATTTGGATATTGGTAGCATTGGATGGGCCATCATTATACACATCGATGGTGTACGCCATCATACTACCGGCAGCCACGGAATCAGGACCCGCTTTCACGATCCGAAGTTTACTCAGCTGCGTGAGGATGGTGCGTGCCGTATCTGTTACAGGCACGCCATTAGCCGGTGTTATGGCTGCCACGTTGGTAATAGTGCCCGCATTGGCGGCAGCATCTATCTGACCATTCACCATCACCATGATGGTACCACCCGCCGGAACATCTGCCTTGAAGTTAACATTACCACTGTTGTTGGAAATATTGCCACCGGCAATGGCCGCGCCGTTGGCAGCGGTGGCTGACCAGGTGGCCTGTTTCACTTCCTGCGGCAACACGTCGCTGATAGTGGCTCCCACAGCGGTAGACGGACCATTATTGGCAATAGCGATACTATAGGAAATATTACTACCCGCAGCAATAGTAGCCGGACCAGATTTGGTAATCACCAATGCTGGTGTATTGTTGATACGGGTATCTACCGTGTTGCTCAGCAGGCTTCCAGCCACTGCCCGGTTACTGATAGTACCACTAAAGGCAGGATCAGTTGTACCGTTGATCGTTACGGTTACCTGGCCATTGGCCGGGATATCAGCTGTCAGATCAACGCTATTACCGGTGCCTGTACCCGGATTGGTAATGGTAGCGTTAGTAGCAGCACCGCTCCAGGTAACATTGGTAACCGCTGCCGGCACGGTATCCCGGATAACAACTCCAGTCGCATTGGACGGACCGTTGTTACGTATCAATAGCGTATAGCCAATACTGTTACCTGCTGTAGTAGTAGCCGGACCAGATTTGACAATGCTGATACCTGTCGAGGCTGTCACCACGGTATTCACGGTAGCCACAGCCGGCAATGGATCAATAACACCGGCGGGCGGCATGGCAACAGCCGTGTTCACCAGTGTTCCGGTGAAGCCCGGATCTACCACACCTTTCACATGAATAGCTATTTCTCCGCTATAAGCCGGAATATCTGCTGTCAGCGAAATATTATTACCAGATCCGCTGGCACTGGAAACAGTGGCATTAGTGGCAGTGGCCGTCCAGGTAACACCGGTTACACCTGCAGGTACCACATCCTGGATGCTGGCGCCCATAGCATCAGCCGGACCGTTGTTCGTTACATTAATCACATAATCGATCGCCTCTCCGGCAAACATGGCGGTGGGACCGGATTTGGTGATACGCAGGTCCACGGAGCGGTTTACGGAGGTTGTCACGGAACTGGTTTTAGTTGTACCTGTCACCACGCTAACTGTATTCACAATAGTGGCACCGGCGGTAGTTTTCACAGTACCGTTAATAGTAATGGTGATCATACCGGTATTGCTGCCGCCGAGCATACCTGTCAGGCTAATGTTATTACCTGTGCCGCCGGTTTGCGATACAGAAGCGGTACCTGTAACGGTGGCCGTCCAGTTGTTGACGGTAATATCCGCCGGTACTGCGTCAGTGATGGAGATACCGGTGGCATCTGAAAGACCGTTGTTACTGAGCACAATTGTATACGTGATCGGATCATTTACATTCACCGATGCCGGACCTGATTTAGAAACCTGTACTCCAATATCGGTAGTGATGGCAGTAGAAATACTGCTGCTGTTATTACCCGGGATGGTTTCTGTCACATCAGCCGGAGGTGTTACCGTAGCGGTATTGCTGATAGTACCGGTAGCTCCCGGATTCACTGTACCGGTAATCGTTACCAGGATAGCGTTGCCATTGCCCGCTTTAATATCTCCATTGATGGTGATCGCATTACCGGTAACCACCGGCGCATCGGCTATAGCATTCCCTGTAACGGTAGCCGTAACATTGTTGAGGATAATATCTGAAGGCACAACATCCGTAATAATAGCATCCGTTACATCAGATACACCACGATTGGTGATCAACAGCTGATAGGTAATATTCTGGCCCGCATCAATATTAGCCGGACCTGATTTCACCATCACCAGGTCAGCCTGACGGCTTACCGCAGTAATAGCAGTAGCATTCACCGGTTGCGGGTTGTCAACACCTGCCGGAGGTGTTACGGTGGCAGTATTGGTAATATTGGTACCACTAGTGGTGGATGGATCTATTTTTCCTTGTACAGTGATGACAATGCTGCTGGTATCTGCCGCCATATCAGCTGTTAGATCCACATTACCGGTGCCGCCGGCTGTAGAGACAGTGGTATTGGGCCCGGTGGATACCGCTGTCCAGGTTGGCGACAGAATATCTGCCGGAATAGCATCATGAATAGCCACTCCTTTCAGGTTGGAAGGTCCTGCATTGCGCACGGTCACCACATAGGTGATATTAGCACCTGCGGCGGCAGTACCCGGTGCGCTCTTCACTATCCGCAGATTAGCGCTGCGGCCAACAACCGTATTAACGGTAGACGATACCGGTGTTTGACCGGTAATCGCTGCGGTAGCGGTATTTGAAAGGCTATTGCCGGCAAAGTCAGGATTCAGTTTACCCGTTACCGTTATATCGATGCCATTTCCGGTGCCAACGGGAATATTACCAGTCAGTGCCACGTTACCCGTACCACTGGCGGCACTTACTGTAGCGGTACCGGAGGCGGCAGCTGTCCACGCCGGTTGCAGGATAGCCGGATCCAGCACATCATTGATGGATATGTTCGCCGCGTTGGAAGGCCCGTTGTTGGCCAGGTGAATAGTATATTTTATGGAGTCCCCTGCAAAAGCACGGCTCGGGCCATTCTTCACAATATCCAGCATGGACTGGCTGTAAACGGTCGTCACAGCGGTATCACGGCCCGGCGCCGGTTGATCGGCAGAAGAAACATTAGCCACATTGACCAGGGCAGGACCGGTATAATTTGGATCGACTGTTCCTTCTACCACTACCAGGGCACTGCTGGCCGGACTGCCGGCCGGCATATTGGCATTAATCACAATCTGGTTACCGGTACCGCTCTGACCTGCGGTAATCACGGTGTTCCCAAAACCAATCACATCCCAGGTGACATTGTGAATAGCGGCTGGTACAGTATCACGGAACTGTACACCATTAGCATCTGAAGGCCCGTAATTCCTGAAACCGATCAGGTAGGCAATATGCGCACCTGCTGCAATCTGGTCCGGACCAGCTTTTATCACCGACAGCGCTACTTCTTTCACTACATGGGTAGTCGTTGTATTGGAATTCACCGGCGGTTGTCCGGCGGCGGTAGCCGTTGCCATATTGAGGATACTACCGGTAAATGCCGGGGCTACCGTGCCTTTGATGGTAATGATCATCATATTACCTGCGCCGGCGGGGATAGTACCGGTAACAGGTATATTATTGCCTGTCCCTCCGGTCGTCTGCAAAGTAGCCGTACCACGTGCTTCGGCAGACCAGGTGATGTTCTGTACCATAGCCGGTACGGCATCGGTTACCGTAACACTGGCAGCGTCAGAAGGATCCACGTTGGTCACCGTCAACGTAAAGGTGATAGCACCTCCCGCAGCAACGGTATCCGGAGCAGTCTTCACAATCTGCAACACCGGTTTGTTCAGCACTGCCGTTTTAACGGTATCGCTCCACACGGTATCTTTTGCCTGCATGGCCACATAAGCGCTGTTAGGCAATGTATCGGCAAAGCCGGGAGCTACGGTACCGCTAACGTCTACGAATATATGATTACCTGTGCCGGCAGGCAGATTACCGGTAACGAGTATATTATTTCCTGTGCCGGTATTCCCGGTCAAAACTATGCCATTGGCGGCGACAGTGGTGGTCCAGGTTACCCCGGTGATCTGCGCTGGCACCACATCCTGAATCTTCAGATTACGGGCATCAGACAGGCCATAATTGGTAGCTACCAAACGATAGCTGATTTGTTCACCCGCATTGAGTTGAGCAGGTCCTGTTTTGGTAAGGGATATTACCGGGTTGTTGAGTACCTGGGTGGATACTGTACTTTCTACTGCAGGCTGTCCTGTTACACCGGCGGTGGCGATGTTTACCAATGTACCGGCAGCAGCAGGGCTCACCGTGCCGCCAATTGTTATTACTACCTTACCGGTACCTGCCGGTATGTTCGCGATTACCTGTTCCGGGCTGCTACCACCAGCAGCGTTACCAATGATCATTGCCCCTCCGGATGCTACCGCCTGCCATTGTATATGTTGAATAATAGTCGTGTCAAGTATGTCGGCGATGCGCACGTTTTGCGCATCGGAAGGACCGGCATTGGTCACTGCCACCACGTAGGTGATCTGGCCTCCGGCCGATATACTGGCAGGCCCGGACTTACTGATCTGCAATTGTGGCTTATTCACCACCTGCGTATTAACCGTATCAGACATCACCGGCGGCAGTCCGCCTGCAACACCTGCGGCAAAGTTAGTCAGCACACCGGTAAAGGAAGGAGCGACAGTGCCCGTGATTGTTATCAAAATCGTATTCCCGTTACCGGTAGGAACATTACCGGTTACCTGGACATTGTTACCAGTACCGGTAGCGCCGCCGGTAACCGCCGCGCGGCCATTGGCAGTAGCTGTCCAGCTAACATTGGTCAATGCCGCAGGTACCGCATCAGTAATCACGGCACCTTGTGCATCAGACAAGCCCCCGTTGCCAACAGCTACAGTATATGTCAGCTGTTGTCCTGCGGCAACGGTATCAGGAGCACTCTTACTCAGGCTGAGTGCCGGCACATTCTGTACATTCGTCGTCACCAGTTCAGATACTGCCGTATGTCCGCCACCGGCGTCTGCTGTGGCCTGGTTCCTGATTTGACCGGTGAAGGCCGGATCTATCTTACCACCAATAAATATCAAAATGTAATTGGTGTCTCCGGCAGGAAGATCTCCCACCACATGTGCCACATTACCCGTCACATCTTTGGAAATCACTTTAGCCTTTCCAAAGGCGGTAGTGCTGATGGAAGGATTTGGTATAGCCGCTGCCAGGGTATCTGCCAGCGCTACATTATAGGCGTCGGACGGGCCGGTATTATATAACTTCAGAATGTACAGCATGGTGCCACCGGCTGTTGCACTGGTTGGTCCCTGCTTCGTGATCACCAGTCCAGGGTGTTGATTGATGAGTGTTTTCACTTCGTTGGAATTCACCGGTTGCTTACCCGGTACCGTTACCGTAGCGGTATTCACAATATCCCCTGTTGCACTGCTCATCACCGTACCTGTAACGGTAATCGTTACCTGGTTGGCGGCGCCGGCGGGAATATTGGCATTTACACTAATGGCGTTACCGGTACCGGTAGCGCCGTTGTTGATCAGAGCGGCACCGGAAGCCGTAGCCGTCCAACGGACATTACGGACAGAGTTTGGCCCTACCAGGTCTGTGATAGCAGCATTTACGGCATCAGAAGGACCGGTATTGCCTACCGTGATGGTATACACGATGTTAGTACCTGCATCAATGTTAGCCGGACCGGATTTTTGTACTTGCAGGCCAGGCTGTGTGATGATGGCTGTTTTATTGATGGCCCTGGCCGTATCAATATTAGCCAGTATAGCCGTGGCCGTATTGACCAGGGTGTCAGTGGCGCTCGCACTCACTACGCCATTCACCTGTACCTGTACAATGTTGGCTGCACCAGCAGGAATATTGACAGTGGTACGTACGGTATTACCACTACCGGACACCGGTGCACCCGTAGCCATAGAAGCCACGCCCGATGTGGTCACATTCCAGGTCACACTTTGGATGGTAGCCGGCACCAGGTCTTGCAATACAATACCGGTAGCATCTGAAGGACCCGCATTGGTCAGGTTGATGAGATAACTGATACTGTTACCCGCTACCACGGTACCGGAAGCAGGACCAGCTTTGGAGATCGTCAGACCGGTTTGTTTGTTCAGCACGGTATTCACTGTATTGGAAGATACCGGCGTTTTACCGGTTGGCGTAATGGTGGCAGTATTATTAAAACTGCCGGTAGCAGCGGAACTGATCAGTCCTTTGATCGTTATCAATACCGTATTACCGCTACCCGCCGGGATACTGGCAGTGAAATTCACGTTACCCGTACCGCTTGCCCGGCTTGCTGTCGCACTGCCTTGTGTGGTCACTGTCCAGGATGCATTTTGTACCGGCGTAGGTAAATTATCCGCCACCACTGCATTGATCAAATCAGATGGCCCATTGTTATTGATCTGTAGCTGATAAGCGATAGTATCTCCTGCAACAGCTTGTGCAGGGCCGGTCTTCGCAAGGGTAATACCATATTGCAGATCAGGGTCATCGGTATCCGTAGCGGTATTACGCACGGGATTAATATTCGTATAGCCGGCAGGGATAATAACGTTCGCCGTGTTCACCAGAGAGCCGGTGAAGCTGGAGGGTATATTTAACGTTAACGTATAAACGATTGTTGATCCTGCCGGCATATTCAACGGCTGGTCAATGGCGCCGGTACCGGAGTTGGTCGGCTGCGCCCCATTAGGGGAAACAGCTGTCCAGGAGGCCACGGTAACACCGGCTGGCAGCGGATCACGGAAAGTAGCCCCCAACAAATCAGAAGGCCCTTTATTGACCACTGTTATTTTGTAGCGGGTGGTGGTACCCGGTACATACAACGGCGTATTATCTGTTTTATCTACGGTTATTTCTACGGTTTTGTTTACCGGCGTTACCACAGAAGCGCTGTCCACACCGGGGTCAATAGCACCGGCCGGCGGTATGAGGTATACAATATTACGGATACTGCTACCACTATATTGTGAAGATACAGTTCCGCTGATAGTAAGGACTACAGACTTTCCGGGAGCCATGGTGAGCCCGCTCCACTGCTGGCTGACAGGATCGTAGGTACCTTCCGATGCGGAGAAAGCGGCACCCAGGAATCCTACCGGCAGCGAGTCCGCCACGGTAATGATCTCGTTTGGCTGAATAGTAGAAGGCCCATTGTTGGTCATCGTTACCTGATAAGTCAGGGGCTGACCAGCCACCACGGAGGAGGGTGTAGCGGTTTTTGCGACTACCAGATCTGTTTGCGCCGCGGTCACCTGTATGATAACCCGGGCGGTAGCGCAAGCGCCCTGGTTGTCGCATACCTGGTACACATAGGAATCTGTTCCGGTAAAACCGGCATTGGGCGTATAGGTAAAGGTGCCATCTGCCCGTTGTACTACCTGTCCATGTGCAGGCGGCGTTACCGGGGTAGTCGTTACCGTTAGTGGCTGATTTTCCGGATCACTGTCATTGGTGAGCACATTACCGCTCACCGGTACATCCCGGGGCGTGGTGTATTGGTCGTCCACCGCAACCGGCGGGTTGTTGGGCACTGTTCCTGTTACACTGGAAGTATTATTGGACTGGTCCGGATCCGGTACGTCCACCGCTGTGGCGAGCAGACCGGTATTGCTGATCACATCACCACCTTTGGCAGCAGTGGATACAGTACCTCTTACAGTGATCACAATTTTATTTCCTGCCGCAAAAGGAATAGCAGCGCTGGCATTGATCATCGGGCCGCTGCCGGAAGCAGGGCTTAAAGACACGCCGGCGCCGGTAGATACGGAAGTCCAGGTGGCACCGCTCATCATAGCGGGTAACGCATCCTGTACGGAGAAGCCGGCAGCATCGGAAGGCCCCAGATTCTCTACTGTCAACGTATATACGAGCGGACTACCGGTTTTATAGGAGTTGCCCGCATCAGATTTGGTGATCTTCAGGTCAGCCTGGCGCCTATAAGTCAGCACCACTGTATCTACCGAAGGAGGGCAGTTACCATTGCTGATCGTCCATGTAAGTGTGGCGCTGGTATTGGGTTGCAGCGTAACGTTTGTATTGGGGTTACCGGCGGTAGTAACCGCAGCGCTGCCTCCTATCACCGCCCAGGTACCGGTGCCGGTAGCGGGAGCATTGGCGCTCATGGTAAAGAGGCCGTTATTATACTTGGTTTGATCAGGACCCGCATTGGCCGCCGCAGGTGCAGCATACACGGTTATCTGTACCGTATCGGCAGTAGTGGCGCAGGCTCCGTTGTTGATGGTCCATATCAGCCGATAAACGCCGGGGACCAGGTTTTGTAAAGCTGTATTGTTTTGATTGGCGCTAACAATAACAGCATTGTTAGGCCCTGCTATCTGTGCCCAGGTCCCCATGCCGGGTGCGGCAGCGTTGCCCGCCAAGGTGGTGGTGGCAACGTTACACAGCGCCTGGTCCGGACCAGCATTGGCCACCGGGCCTGGAGTATTGACAGTCACGACCACGGTATCCGGCGGGGCGGTGCAGGAACCGTTGCGGGTGGTCCATATGAAAGTATAACTACCGGCTATCAGCCCGGTAACTCCGGTATTATTTTTAGCGGTATCGGCAAAGGCGGCCGTATTGGGACCGCTTATCTGTCGCCATCCACCAGTGCCTACTACTGGCGCCGTTGCTGCCATCGTAGTGGCGTTAACGTTACACAGATTCTGGTCAGGTCCGGCAAGCGCCAGGCTGGGGGTCGCATCTATCCTGAGTAGCATCGTGTCCGTGGAGCTGGCGCAGCTGCCGTTATTAATAGCCCATACAAAAGTATAGGTACCTGGTACCAGGTTGCTCACACCGGTAACCGCCGTGTTCTTATTGACGATTGTCGCAGTATTGGGGCCGCTCACCTGTTGCCAGGTACCCGTACCGCTGATGGGGTTATTACCATTCAGCGTGGCGGTGGTGGCGTTACACAACGCCTGATCCGTACCGGCATTAGCGATAGTAGGTTTATTGCGCACAAAGGTGGTGTCCCGCAAAATATTGTTACAACCGCCACCGGAAGGAGCGGCGTCGCATTCATGATTGGGGTTGACAGGCACCGCTACGGTAGGATCAGAGGCATCCACATCCAGGTCGGTAGCAGAACGCAGCAGGCTTGCTTCAAAGATGGCCAGGTCTGCAGGCGCCTGTGTAGTCACCACTACGGAGAACACATATGTAGCGGCTGCGCCACTGGTAAGTGTTACAGAGTCGGTATAGCCCGTGGTACTGTTGGAGCTGCCTACTCCGAAGGTACCGCTGCCGGCAGTAATGGTGCGGCTTACCAGGGAAATATTATTGATGGCCGTAGGCACACTGAAGCTGAACTTTCCATTCACTGCTGAATCGGGACCATTATTCCTGATATTGATCTGTACCTGGTAAGGTGTATTCAGGCAGCCCTGTTTATTGGGGGGTGATACCGACGAAACTACCTGCAGGTCCATATTACGGCGGGTATCCACTACATCTGTAGCCGTATTGTTGGTGGTATTGGCTTCATAGGCGTTGGCCACTGTAGCGGTGTTGGTAATACTGTCCGGCGCGCCTACAGACACTTTTACGGGAATGGTGATAGCAGGATAGGTAGCGCCTGCGGCCAGCACGTCCTGTCGTGTAGCCGTTACCGTTTGCCCCAGAACAGCAAAGCTCCATCCTGTTCCGCTGGGAGTTCCGGCCGTCATACCGGTGGGAATTACATCGGTAACGGTGACCTGGCTGACGTCCGGTTTGGCATCTACGCCTGTATTTTTGATGGTGAGCACATAATTGCCGCTAAGTCCTTTTCGTAAGTTACCATTATGTGTTTTAGTGATAACCAGATCAGGTGCGATGATATTGGTGGAGGCAAGGGAGGTGTCATTCGATGCATCGGGATCTGTAATGCCGGTAGCGGAGGGCGTTACCCACATCTTGTTCGTCAGTGTTTTATTGGCAGGCATAGTCGCCACCGTACCCGTGACCGTAAAAGTACTGGAACTGCTGGCAGCCATATTCAGCGTGGCGTTGGATATATTAGTATTCGTATAGCCGCTGGCGGTATTACCGGCAAAACCATTGTTGGAGAAGCTAACACCGGTCACATTAAATCCATTGGCAGGTGAAAATACATCCTGCATGGGCAGGCCGGTGAGTGCGGAAGTAGTTTCATTGTAGACCGTCATTTTATAGGTCAGGGCATCTCCCACTTTGGCGATGGGTTTATCTACCAGTTTCTGTACCCGTATATTACCGGGTGTGGTGATGATGAGGTTTCGTACTTCGTGGCGGTTATAGGCGCCGCCGGTAGAAGCTGCGAAGCCCAGTTTTAACCGTGCCGGTGGCGGAGAGGTAAGCGTAATGGGGCCAAAGAGCGTTTGCAGGGTTCCTCCGGGGGTGGTGGTAGATTTTACAGTCAGGGTGAACTGCCCGGTACCCGTAGGCAAAATAGCAACCTGCACCCGGCGGTAAAACTGTGTTGGTGTGGGGCGGGTGCTGGTGATCACGTCATAATCCAGAGAGGCGCCCGCGGAGCTGCCGGCCAGGTAAGCGTAAGTCGGTGCTGGTCCCCGGGCGGAGATATAATCTTTATAAAGTGTTCCACAGTTGGCAGACACACCCCCTGTCTTTCCTTCACTGCAATTGGCGTAGTTGCCATATTCATCGATGCCTACCCCCACGTAACCACCAGCCAGACCGGTGTTGCCGGTAGAGGTGGACCCTGCGTATCCCAGGCTGCCGCCACGTGATCCGAGGCTAAAAGTGGCAGCGGTGATATTATCATTAAACAGGAATACGGAGAATCCATCCCCACCACCCAGACCGGGATTGGTACGTCGCCAGGCCACATATTCAAAGTCCATCAATACGCCCAGCGTGGAGGGAAAACCGGCATTCACGAAAGCATATCCAACCTGGTTGCCTACGTCTTCAGTGAGTCGTAACCAGCCTTGTCCTACCGGGTCATCTACACCGGAAGTTAGTTTGGCGGCGCCTCCCAGGGTAATGTTTCCGGCGGAACTACCTTTAAAATCTTCTGTAATGGTAAACTGTGCGCGGGCAGGAAGTGTTAACAACAGGCAGGCATATACGAACTGCCGGGCATCCGGGCGGATGCGGATCATTTTTTTTACCACGCATACGAACAAACGTAGACATACACCCATAGACGCATATTTAGACGGAGCTATCTCAGGCTGGGACACAAACAGTCATAGCTACTCACATGCAACCAGTAACCTGGGAGAAAATGTAAAAACCGGAAGAAAAATCGTCTAAAAGGCGGTAAAGGTTATGAACGGGGTAAAAACACGAAAGCGATTCAGGTCAAGTTTCATTGCTATTGCAATCAAATATATAACGGCCGGATCAATTAATAAAAAAAAACTACGTAAGAATAATCTTTAACAGTCTGAAAATAAATAATATGTAAATATTATTATATTTCATGTTTTTAAATAACCGTGGCGGATATACGTAAAACAAGAAGCCTCTGCCATATACTGGCAGAGGCTTCTTATATAAAAAAGGATTAAAGGCTTGTATTAGATGAACCGTGGTTTCAGTTCATTGGCCAGGGTCACCATTTTCTTCAGGCCGTCTTCCGGCAGGTTCCCTTTTTTGAATTCGCCCAGCACGTCTGGCAGGCGTACCTGCATTTCGTTCAGGAAGGCTTCTTCAAAAGCGCGTACTTGTTTAACCGGCACATCACGCAGCAGACCGTTGGTACCGAGGTAGATGATAGCAACTTGTTTTTCTACTGCCAGTGGGCTGAACTGAGCTTGTTTCAGGATTTCCACGTTACGGGCGCCTTTATCGATAACTGCTTTGGTAGCAGCGTCCAGGTCACCACCGAATTTGGAGAAGGCCTCCATTTCGCGGTATTGAGCCTGATCGAGTTTCAGGGTACCGGATACTTTTTTCATGGATTTGATCTGTGCATTACCACCCACACGGCTAACGGAGATACCTACGTTGATCGCAGGACGTACACCGGCGTTGAACAGGTTACCTTCCAGGAAGATCTGACCATCGGTGATGGAGATTACGTTGGTCGGGATATAAGCAGATACGTCAGATGCCTGTGTTTCGATGATCGGCAATGCAGTGAGGGAACCACCACCTTTTACCAGGTGTTTGATAGACTCAGGCAGGTCGTTCATGTTTCTGGCGATTTCATCGTTGTTGATGATTTTCGCTGCACGTTCCAGCAGACGGCTGTGCAGGTAGAATACGTCACCAGGATAAGCTTCACGGCCGGGAGGACGTTTCAGCAGCAGGGACACCTCACGGTATGCAACGGCCTGTTTGGACAGGTCATCGTATACGATCAGGGCAGGGCGGCCGCTATCACGGAAGAACTCACCGATAGCAGCACCGGCGAACGGAGCGTAGAACTGCAGCGGAGCAGGCTCAGATGCAGAAGCAGCTACGATCACAGTATAAGCCATAGCGCCGGCTTCCTGTAACGTTTTCATTACACCCGCAACAGTAGATGCTTTCTGACCTACCGCTACGTATATGCAATACACAGGTTTACCTGCGTCATAAAATTCTTTCTGGTTGATGATCGTGTCAATACAGATGGCAGTTTTACCAGTCTGACGGTCACCAATCACCAGCTCACGCTGACCACGGCCGATAGGAATCATCGCATCGATCGCTTTGATACCAGTCTGCATAGGTTCTTTTACCGGTTCGCGGAACAATACACCCGGAGCTTTACGTTCCAGCGGCATTTCATACAGTTCGCCGGTAACAGGGCCTTTACCATCAATTGGTGTACCCAGTGTATTTACCACACGGCCTACCAGTCCTTCGCCCACGTTAATGGAAGCGATTTTACCGGTACGACGTACTTTATCACCTTCTTTGATATCCTGAGACTCACCCATCAATACCACACCTACGTTGTCTTCTTCCAGGTTCAATGCAATCGCTTTTACGCCATTGCCAAATTCAACCAGTTCACCATAACCTACATTACCGAGACCGTAAATGCGGGCGATACCATCACCCACCGACAATACTGTACCTACCTCTTCGAGATCGGCAGAAGCATTGAAGTTGCTTAACTGCTGGCGTAATATCGCCGAAATTTCATCAGGTTTAATATCAACCATAATTATGCTTTTAAAAAAAGTCGTTAAAAAAGTTAGTATAACGACAACAGCTTTGCGTGTACGCAGCGGCTGCTGTTTTCACTTAACGTATCGCGGATACGTAAATATTCTGACTGAATTGTTTTTTAATATCGTGCAGGTCGCGTGCTACGGAAGCATCGAACAGGTTGTCGTTGGTTTCGAGTACGAAACCGCCGATCAGGTCTGCATTCACGGAAGTTTCCAGCTGTACCTGCTGGGGTATTTCGCTGGCCACTTTCTGACGGATCGCTTCCAGCGTAGCGCTGTCCAGCGGTACTGCCGAAGTGATCTTCACGGTGGCGATATTTTTAATCACGTTGAACTGGCGGGTGTATTCCACTGCTATTTCAGGCAGGAAAGCTTCACGCGCCTTGTTGATCAACAGGTTGATAAAAGCCAGCGTTGTAGCGCCTACACGGCCTTCCAGGATGGCGGCCATGATTTTTTGCTTTTTATCAGCCTTAATGATCGGGCTTTTCAGCAAATTCACCACATCGCGGTTGGACTTCACCAGTTGCTGCAGGAACAGCATGTCGTTCTGCACCGCTTCCAGCTGGCCCTTTTCCTGAACCAGGTCAATCAATGATTTCGCATACCTTGATGCTAAACGGGGATTCTGCATATATGCTTATAACTTTAAGCCATCAGCCTCCGGCAAATACCGGAGGCCAATAGTTAATATCTTAGTTCAATTTAATTTCTCCGGCCAGTTGTTTTACATAAGATTCCTGTGCTGATTTATCAGCCAGTTCTCTTCTCAGCACTTTTTCAGCCACTTCAATCACCAGTGTACCTACCTGGTTTTTCACATCCGTTAACGCAGCCAGTTTCTGGTTTTCGATAGCGGTGTAAGCTTCGGAGATGATTTTTTTAGCTTCAGCCTGAGCCTGCGCTTTCGCTTCGCCAATAATCGCGTCTTTCGCTTCTTTAGCTTCTTTCAGGATTTTGCTTCTTTCAGCTTTCGCTTCAGCCAGCACATGTTCATGTTCTGCTTTCATCTGCGCCATCTCTTCTTTAACCCTTTCGGCAGAGGCAATGGAATCTGCAATAGAACCTTCCCTTTCTTTCAAAACAGCCAGAATCGGAGTCCAGGCAAATTTTTTCAGAATCAGGAAAACGATGATGAAAATGACAAATGAAATAAGGAACAACCCTAACGCGGGGAGCAACAGATCCATGTTATAATGATTTATTGATTTTCGATTTTTTGATTTTTTGATTTGAGACTAGCGAATTTTTGAGTTCGATTAAAAAATCAAAAAATCAATACATCCCAAAATCAGAATTACTGCATCCATTGCCCTGTGCGCCGGATGCAGTAAAAAGTTTGGCTTACAGAACTACCGCCAGCAGACCAGCGATTACACCGAAGAGGGCAACACCCTCAACCAGCGCAGCAGCCAGGATCATGTTTGCACGGATGTCGTTAGCAGCTTCTGGTTGACGAGCGATAGACTCCAGAGCGCTCTTACCAATGTTACCTACACCAATACCAGCAGCGATAGCAGCGATACCAGCACCAACAGCACCACCAGCTTTAGCTAAACCAGATGCAGCAGCAGCCTGCAATAAAACAGTCAAAAGTGCCATAATGAATATGTATTTGTATTTAAGAAATTACAGAATTAATTAGTGGTGGTCATCATGCGCACCTTCCATCGCCTGGCCGATAAATACCGCTGTCAGGTTGGCAAAAATGAACGCCTGGATAAACGCTACCAGCAACTCCAGCATCATCATAACAATGTTGAAGGCAATGGTAATCGGCAGGAAGCCATAACCAGCCGCCTTGCTCAATGATCCAAATATGAACACCAGGGAAATAATACTCAAAATGATAATGTGACCCGCCAGGATGTTGGCAAACAACCTGATCGCCAGTGACACAGGCTTGGTAATCACGCCAATCAGCTCTACCGGAGCCAGGATGATTTTCACACCGAAAGGTACCGGAGGGTTAAAAATGTGACCCCAGAAATGTTTGTTGGTGGAGAACATGGTAGCCAGGAAGCTGATAACTGCCAGCGCCGCTGTAACAGCAATGTTGCCGGTTACGTTCGCAGATCCGGGCAACAGACCCAACAGGTTGTTGATCAGGATAAAGAAGAATATAGTCAGGATAAACGGTGTAAACTTCTCCGCTTTTTTACCAGGAATGTTGGGCTTGGCTACCTCGTCACGCATGAAGAGAATCACCGGCTCAATCAGGTTCTGGAAACCTTTAGGCGCCTTTTTGGAACCACGTACCTTGTAAGCTTTCGCTACGTTCAGCATAATGATCACCAGCAGAATAGCTGCAATCAGCATGGAAGAAACATTCTTGGTCATGGAAAAATCGTAGATCTTCTCCCCTGTAGGCATACCGTTCGCATCTACTGCGATAACGGAACCTTCCCTGAAATTAGCCGGATCCAGCCCTTTTTCATGGAAAAAGTGGGCGTTCGCGATCTGATAACCATCGTACGCCTCGTGTCCATGATGGAAATGAGACGCAGAAAATACAGAAAGACCACGTGAAGGGCTATAAATGATAACCGGCAGCGGCACAGTATAGTGGCTGTCGCCAATGCTGAAAAAGTGCCAGTCATAGGCATCTTTAACGTGACCGAGAATTACTTCCTTAGCATCAAATTTTTTTGGCTCTTCTGCAGCTGCTGCCTCAGAAGAATGCGCTTCTGTTGCATGTTCTGCGCCTTCTGCAGGAGCTGCAAAAGAAAAATTACCAAAACCGTGAAGGCCTAAAACCATCACAAGTGCTACCACTCTGTGTTTGAACTTACTGAAAGAAATCACCGTTTTCTGAAATTTTGCGCAAAGATAAACGTTTTTAACTCAAAAATTCAGCGACTATGCAAAAAATGATGGATATATTGTAAATATATTGATAATCAGCAGCTTAAATAGTCGCCAAAGGGAATTATAATCCCCCGAAAAAAACATAAAAAAGGCAGATCTCTGAGTGATCTGCCATATATATTTTTTTATTATTTATTATCAGCCTGACGGCCTCTGCAATCCCGCCGCAGTACCTATACCTTGTTGGCATTGAATTGCATACTGTGCAGCTTGTAATAAAAGCCTTCCAGCTTCAATAACTCCTCATGCGTACCCATCTCCCTGATCTCTCCCTTGTCCAACACGATAATTTTGTCCGCTTTACTGATGGTGGACAAACGATGGGCAATAATTACCGCGGTCCGGTCTGCTATCAGCTTGTCAATGGCCTGCTGAATCATATACTCCGATTCGGTGTCTACAGAGGAGGTCGCCTCATCCAGCACCAGGATAGCCGGATTGTACAATAAAGCCCGTACAAAGGAAATTAACTGCCGCTGCCCTAAAGACAGGGTACTGCCCCGCTCCATCACCTGGTAATCATAGCCGCCGGGCAACTGCATCACAAAATCATGTATCCCGATCAACCTGGAAGCCTCCTCCACCTGCTCCCGGCTAATAGCCTTGTTGTGCAGGGTAATATTGTCGTAGATAGATCCGGCAAACAGGAACACATCCTGCAATACCACCCCTATCCTGCTACGCAGCGCCTCCAGCGAATACGACGGCAGATCAATACCGTCAATTTTGATACTACCCTTCTGGATCTCGTACAACCGGTTCAGGATACTGATAATGGTGGTCTTCCCGGAACCGGTATGCCCTACAATGGCGATCGTATCGCCGGGGTTGGCCTGGAAAGTAACATCCTTCAACACATACCGGTCATCTACATAAGCAAAGGATACATGATCAAAGGTAATGGCGCCCTTCATCTGCTCTCCCTTCTCCTGGCCCCGGTCCGGAATGTAATCCTGGTTGTCCAGTACCTTAAACACCCGCTCACTGGCTACCATCCCCATCTGCAGGGTATTGAACTTATCGGCCAGCATCCGCAGCGGACGGAACAGCATATTCAGGTACATGATAAACGCAATCATCACCCCCTGGGTCACTTCATAGTTCAGCACCTTGTTGGAACCCCACCATACCATCAACCCCAGCGAAATAGCCAGGATAATTTCCACCACCGGGAAAAACACGGAATAAGCGAAAATAGCATCGATATTGGCTTTGCGGTGCTCTTTATTGATCTGTTTAAACCGGGCGGATTCCCGCTTTTCCGAGGTAAACGCCTGTACTACCACCATACCGGTTAAATGCTCCTGCACAAAAGCATTGAGCGCCGATACGGCGTTACGTACCCGGTAAAAGGACTTGTTCACACTCTCCTTAAACACATACGTGGCAAAAATCAGGATCGGGAAAGGTGACAGGCTTACCAGTGTCAAACGCCAGTCTTCTATAAACATCACCACCAGAATGGCAACAATGGTCAACAGATCGGAAACAATGGAGATAATACCTTCTGAAAACACGTCGTTGATGGCTTCAATGTCATTCACGGTACGGGTTGTCAGTGTTCCGATCGGCGTTTTATCAAAAAACGCCAGGTTTAAATGCACGATCTTCCTGTATACCGTTACCCGCAAATCTTTTACCACCGACTGTCCCAGCCAGTTGGTGAGATAAGAGAAGTAAAACCGTACTACCGATTCTACCAGCAATAAGCCGATCTGCAGAATAGTGACGGTGACCAGCATACGCATGAGCTGGTTGGCGATGTATTTGTCTACGGTAACCTGTATCAGATAGGGCCTCAGCGGAGAGATCACTGCGAAGATCACCGTCATGATCATAGACAGGTACAGTGCCCGCTTGTAAGGCGCCGCGAATGTGAAGATGCGTCGCAGTAAACTGAAATCAAATACTTTCTTTACGGCCAGATTTTCCAAGGGAATTACGGTTTAAGCTAAACTATATAACAAACCTACCAAAATATTCAGGGATTTCTTGATTTACGGTTTTTTGATTTCGGGGATGATAAAAAAGCGAAGACCAAAGCGATTCCTATTTAGGGATTTTTTGATTTACGATTTTTTGATTTTGGGGATGATAAAAAGCGAAGACCAAAGCGATTCCTATTCAGGGATTTTTTGATTTACGATTTTTTGATTTTGGGGATGATAAAAAAGCGAAGACCAAAGCGATTCCTATTCAGGGATTTTTTGATTTACGATTTTTTGATTTTGGGGATGATAAAAAAGCGAAGACCAAAGCGATTCCTATTTAGGGATTTTTTGATTTACGATTTTTTGATTTTGGGGATGATAAAAAAGCGAAGACCAAAGCGATTCATTTACCCGCTTTGGTCTTCGCCTTCTATCCCCGAAATCAAAAAATCGTAAATCAAAAAATCCCTAAATTATTTCATGATCTGGCGGTAAGCCTTGATGAAGATAGCACCCAGGTTTTTGTGCGGTGGCACATAGTCGCTGAACAGCTCCCTGTTACGGGCATCGGGGGCAAATTTTTTGGCCAGCTGCGCCCACATCACTACCCAGTCCACATTCTTACCGGAACGTACCACATCTTCCAGGCTGTGGATAATTGGTTCGTTCACAAAACGGGTACCTACCTGTTTGGAGGAAATGATATGCGCCTCCGGTGATTTTTCCAGTACGGTGGCCAGGTTATGATATCCGCCACAGGAGCCCAGCACTACGATCTTGGCAGAACTTTGCAGGTTGTCCAGCGTAGTATTGATATGATAACTGTGACCACGGTGAATGAAGATGGTCGGGTGAATATCGTTTTCATCGAGGTATTCAGACAACCGCTGAATGGCTTCTTTATCGCCGGGTTCATCTATCGGCAGATTGGCGTAGATGGTGGTAGGCTTGCCTTTCAGGGAAGTGATGGTGATCCAGTATTTGTTTTTCACGGATTTCCAGTCGGCAGACGGGAAGTTGCTCATAAAGCTGGCAAAAGATTCCTGTCCGTCTTTATCACCATAGAAAAACACCTGCTGATACACGCGGCCGCTATCGCTTTGAAGGGTGTTGAAACCAACGTAGTTGATCGGCGGCAATGACAGTTCAGCAGCAATATCAGTGGCTTTGGATGAATCGTTCTCCCCTTTGGCGGATTCTGTTTCGAACAGGCTGCTCAGCAATTGGTAGATAACAGTACCTCTTCTGTCGTTATGTTTTTTCACATAGACCAGGTTCTTTTTCACCTCTGCCCGGAGGAAGTTGAGCAGCTTCTCGTCGCGGATACTGCCAAAGGAGTTGGCCACGTCCACGGCATCTTCCAGGTCTTCAGTTTTCTCCAGGTTCTGCACATATTTCTGCATCAGGTAGTTGGAGTTTTCCGGCGCCATAGATTTCAGGAAATTGTCCAGGGTATTGAAACCGGCAGCCATGGCAATGAATTTCTTAAAGCGGTCGAAGTTGACCATCATCAGCAAACTATCGCCGCGCGGAGGTTTCATGCGTATCATCATCTGGTCGTATAAACCAGCGTTGTTATGGTTGGTATAGCTGGAGGTATACAGTTCTTCCTGACCGTTGATGATCAGGTAGTATAGTTCTTCCGGTGTAAAGTCCTTCACGATACGAAAACGTACCGGGGCAGATTCTTCGTGCAGGTCGTTCACTTCGCGGATATACAGCAGTGATTTGGCCTGCATATTTTCCATCATCGCCTTCATCCCGAAAGGATTGTGGCCTTCGGCTTTCATTTTCTGCAGCGCGATCATGGACTTCACCATCTGTTTGTAGTAGGCGTAGTCGTTATCTACGATTTTCTCCAGCTTCTCCACGGTGGTGGAGCCATCCATCAGCTGATCGATGAAAGGCAGGATCTTGGTGCTTTGGGGAGATTGTCCGATGCGGACGATCAGTTGCACGATAGGGTCCTGGTTTCTTTTGATCACATTGGCCATGGGCGTATAGGAAGTAGCGTAGGTCAATACCTGGTTAGGATATTTACGTGCTACTGCCGCAATAATGGAATCGGTGCCCGGGTAGTTGAGGTATTCCTGCAGTTTAGGCATCACCGTTTCCAGGTTGTTAAAGGCGTATTTGGAGAACACTTCGCCCCTGGCGGCTTTATAGCCGGGGTTATCGTGAAAGATTTCTATAATACGTTCAGACCCTTCAAAGGAAAGGGTTTTAACATACGGTTCAATGCTTTTTCCTTTGATATCGGCCCGCATCATGTTACGATAGGCAGTGATCATCGCTGGCGCCTCTTCCGGCTCGATGCGGTGACGGGCTCTTTTCAGGTTGTAATCCCGGAGAACAGTATAAAGACCAGTGAGGTATTTTACTTTGAGACGGTGATCCAAGGCTGAATCCCGTTCTATTTCCATTTGCATGTCGTCCACTTCCTTCATGATGGCGTTGGTCACCTGCAGGTTAATGGTTTGATCATCGGACACTTTCACCATATCATCCGCCTTACCGTCGAATTTGGAGGCAGCTGCCTGTTCTTTGTCGATGTTGTCATGGAGCCCCTGTCTGTTGATAGGTATCTGTATATGACCGCTTTGTGCGTGGACCCACGTGCTTTGAGAAGCAGCGAGCAATAACAGCAATAGAATTTTTCTCATTGTAGATGTACTTTTCACTCGGACCAGATAGCAAATTTACAACCAAATTATCATAGCTGGACACCTGTCCCCTTTAATGAATCAAAATCATAAATATATAAATATCAAAATTAGGACATATCACCCTCTAAGGGATTTCTCTGTACCTTTGCGGGAATGTCATGTGAATCCGGATGGTACTGAATTAACAATTTCATAATGTTAACTTTCCATTAATCACGGAACCGGCTTTATAATTTTGTGCCGTCTTTTTAAAAGCAAATTTTTATGGTAGACCAAGCGGTTGCAGGAAAAATACTGGTAGTAGATGATGAGCTGGACATACTGGAAATCATCAGCTACAATCTCAAAACGGCGGGTTACGAGACCGTAACAGCCAAAGACGGCAGCGAGGCTATTCAGAAAGCGAAAATATTCCGCCCCGACCTCATTATGTTGGACATCATGATGCCCAACAAAAACGGTATCGACACCTGTCGTGAACTCAGAAAAATTCCTGACTTCAAAGATACCATGGTGCTATTCCTCACAGCGCTCAATGATGAAAAATCTGAAATTGATGGTTTAAACATGGGCGCCGATGATTACATCGCCAAGCCTATCAAACCTAAATTACTGGTAAGCCGTATCAATGCTTTGTTCCGTCGTCTGCACAAGGCAGAAGAAACAACGGTGCAACTGGGCGACCTCATTATTGACCGGGAAAAATTCACGGTTACTTACAAAGGCCAGGAAATTATTCTCGCTAAAAAGGAATTTGAACTGCTGCAGTTACTCGCCTCTAAACCAGGCCGCGTATTCCTGCGCAACGAAATCCTGAACCAGGTATGGGGCACAGAAGTGATTGTAGGTGACCGTACCATCGACGTACATATCCGTAAAATCCGGCAGAAAATAGGCATCGACCTGATCACCACCGTGAAAGGCGTAGGCTATAAATTTGAAATGTAATACGGAGACCTCTCCCCGATAAAACACCAACGGAAACCACATTTCCTGCACCAGAACTATTGTTAACCGTGATGCTATGGGCGGGCGGCGAATGGCTTTTTTATGGCAAGAAAGAAATTTACAGTAATTTCCCATTATTATACCAATTACTCACTCTGGAGTATGTTTAAAGCTAAAAACCTGTCCCCGCAGAAGCTCGCGGGATTTACCGCCCTCATCCTCTCAGCCATTATTGCGCTGGGCAGCATGCTGGTAGATGGCAGCTGGCAAGTAACGCTGGCCGCCTTTGTTCTCACCTTCCTGGTGTCTTACTATCTCTATCTCTACACGCTGCAGAACTTTATCTACCGGAAGATCAAACTCATTTATAAGTTTATCTATCAGACAAAAGCTTCTAAAAGAGAAGAGTTTTTCCAGAAAAATATTCTTCCGCTGAAAACTATTGAAGAAGTAAGTGAAGATGTGGAAAAATGGGCCAGCCAGAAAAGGGAAGAACTGGAAAACCTCCGTCGCAACGAAGCCTTCCGTAAGGAGTTCCTGCTCAACCTCTCCCATGAGCTGAAAACGCCCATCTTCGCGGTACAGGGCTATATCCATACGCTGCTGGACGGCGCCCTGGAAGATCCTGCGGTGAACAAAATGTTCCTGAAAAACGCGACTAAAAATATTGACCGTCTTTGCCGCCTCCTCGATGACCTCGACGAGATCTCCAAACTGGAAAGCGGTGAAATGACCATCAACGCGGAAACCTTTGTGATACAGGACCTGGTGAAAGACGTGTTTGACACGCTGTCCCTGAAAGCCAATACCAAAGGCATCAAATTCAATATTAAAAAAGGTTGTGAAGCACCCATCCCCGTACTGGCCGACAAAGAAAAAATCCGCCAGGTACTGATCAACCTGGTAGACAATTCCATTAAATACGGTAAACCCGATGGTCACACCGTGGCCAGCATCTACAACATGGATGGTAAAAGAGTACTGGTGGAAATATCAGACGATGGTATTGGTATGGCAGAAGAACATCTGCCCCGCGTGTTTGAACGTTTCTACCGTACCGACCGCGCCCGCAGCCGCGACATCGGCGGCACCGGTCTGGGCCTCGCTATCGTAAAACACATCGTGGAAGCACACGATCAGTCTATTACCGTTCGCAGTAAACCGGAAATCGGCAGCACTTTCGGCTTCACTATGGAAGCCGGTAAGGAGTCTATGTTGTAGGACTAAAACCGGTATTGCATCCTGCAGGTCAGCACATTGTCCTTGAGGTCGGAAGTGTAACCGGGGAGATTCGTGCTTTCATTTTTCACCCAATCATAATACACCATAAATTTCAGGTGCTCGTTGGCATAGTAAAGATATCCCAGGCCCCACGTGTTATAGCGTATATCCGCCGGCGTGAGACCGGTACCCGGCGCTATCTCTTTCCCGCTTACGTTTCTATTGGGATCATACCAGTCGTATTTCACCACTACCTGATGTTTCTCGTTGCCCAGGTGCTGAATGAAATACAGATAGGCGCCGTCAAAAGGCCGGATGTATAACGGTAATCTTTTTCCCTGCGCATCTGTCGGGATAACGCCCGGTGTTTCGGTGGTAGCCGCGGTAGCAGTCTGGGAACCACGGATATACTCCACCCGGAATTGGGTATACCCTTTCTTTGGTCCGTTCGGAATTTTCAACTGCACATCTGCCCCGTAATAGTGACGGGGTGCAATCTTTCCCACATTCAGGTCGTTGGAGTCCAGCACAAATGTTTTCTGACCGTTCGCCGTACCCATGCGGTAAATGGAAGGGGTAAACTGCTGCATGCCGCCGTACAATACAGATGCACCGGCAGACAATATCCATTTGTTGCGCTTAAACTGGTAGGGTTTCATGGCAATACGGGCAATCAGATCTTTATGACTATCAAAATCCGTGGTAGCGGTAAGTCCCTGACCGTTGAACAAACCAACATCAATTTTCAGGTAACGCAGCGGATGGTCTTTACCACGGGGTTCAAAAGATATCATAGCGCCCAGGTCACGCTCTGTTTTCATCAGTATCTGCGACATGCGTCCACGCTCCGGTGTTTCACGATCGCCCGATGACAGGTTTACCTCATACCCGAAAGGCCGTGCAAACATCCCGCCCACCAGGGAAAAGAGGTTGAATTTTGTATCAAATACCCGTCCGTAGAAATCGCGGATAAACACGCCCCTTTCGGTACCGTCAAACTGGAAGGCAAACTGCACCACCGGCATGTCTGCGTGGTTGTAAAGCTCATAGTCCATCCGGATACGGCCCCGGCGCAAGGTGAAACGGTTGTCCACGGCATTGGGGAAATCGCCGCCGGCATAACTGCTGATACCTTTGCCTTGCGCCATCTGGTACTGGGGTTGGATATATCCGCTGAAACGCAGTGCATCGTACTTATGGTACATGGAAATCATCCCTTTTCCCAGTTCTGTGGTAGTATCAATCATATCCATGAGAAACTGGGCCTTTACTGCCGTAAAGGAGCTCAACAATACTGCCGTGAGCAGCAAAGATCTGAACAGTCGCATCTGCGCAAAAAATTTGCGCAAAAGTAGGGTTTTCAACGAGATATTTGCAGAAAGGCCCTATAAACCGTTTTTTAGCCTGATCCCGATACCCGTTAATCCCTCGTTAATCCGCAGCGCTTCCGGGCAGAAAACGGGTCCAAAGGACTAAATTGAAGGTGGATTATGTCACTTATGAAAACAGTTACCCAGGAGTACTGGGCATGGAAAGTCCAACTGGCCATTGCCTATGCCCACAACAATTCCCTCAGAGAAATCAATCTGCAAACGGTAGCAGATATGCTCTCCGTTTCCAAAGACAACTTTTCGCATAAATTTTCCCGGCTGATGGGTGAGCCATACGCCCGGTATGTAAAACGTACCCGGTTGGAGGCAGGCGTAGGATACCTTCGCCATAGCAACTTTTCTATCACCGAGATCAGCGAAAAATGCCAATACTCCAATGAATCATTTTCCAAAGCTATCAGGGGGTGGTTTAACACCAGTCCAACCGGGCTCCGTAACCGGGAATACATGCCGGCAGAGCTGTACACCCTGGAACAAACCAGGATTGCCACCGCTTCCCAACAGGATTTCCCCGAACACTTCAACATGGAAAACACGGTTGACTGCCGGCTGCCTGCGTGTACACTTTACTACAAAATACTTCCCAGTGGCAACGACCCGGTAAAAGGCATGGTGGTATCGATGGCACGCTACTCCCGGCAACTCCGCGATCTTATTCCGGAACTGGCCATGGAAGATGCCCGTATCATTACCGGCACGCTGGATGTGGTGCCCGTTACCACCTACGACCGGATGATGATGTATGTAGGGCTGCTGTTACCCCACACACCGGCGAATATGATGGCGCATTACCGGATGCTGACAGCATACCAGGAAGCCTATGGCCTGGTAGGCAGGGAAATCGAGGAAGGTCACTATAAAAAACTGAAAGTCCCGCTCAGCTTTGCTGACGCGGGACTTCCCATGTATAAATTCATTAATGCTAATTGCCGGGTGGGACACTTTTATATGCGGACCAACCACTTCTTTATTTCGCTGCCTGAGCCGAGTGTATCGGAAATCTACATTCCCGTTTAGCTATTTGGTTATTTAGTTATTTGATTATTTAAAGAACGCTTGGGCATCCTTTAAATAATCAAATAACTAAATATTAAAATTGGAAATAGATCGGAATCATCGGTTGGGTGCTCTTCACCTGTACCAGCAGCCAGATAAACACCACCATCACCACCACGCAGCCTATTACCGGCATGCGGCCCAATACGCCGGCCATCTTCAGCTCTGCTTTGGCTGGCAGGAAGTGCAGCACAAAACCCAGTATCATTACCCAGAACACGGCAGTATAACCTGCATACAGTTCCATAAAAATATTCGGCTGGAAGTCGTACGCAATCTGGTGTATGAGCGACCACGCATCATGGAAGGTAGCTGCTTTAAAGAATATCCAGCAGAAACATACAAAGTGGAAAGTGAGCAGTATACCGCCAACTTTCAGCAGGTTAGCCTGCCAGCCGGTGACCACCGTTTTCCTTTTTTTCTGGCGATCAATGCGCACCTTGTCAATAGCCAGGGCAGTACCATGCAGGCCACCCCAGAAGATGAAATTCCAGCTGGCGCCATGCCAGAAACCACCGATCAGCATAGTCAGCGCCAGGTTCACATATTGACGCACCTTACCCTTACGGTTACCGCCCAACGGGATATACAGGTAATCGCGCAACCAACTGGACAGGGAAATGTGCCAGCGGCGCCAGAACTCTGTAATAGAAGCACTCTGGTAAGGCGAATCGAAGTTCGGTGGAATTTTGAAGCCGGTCCACCGGGCAATACCAATGGCCATATCCGAATAACCCGAGAAATCGCAATAGATTACTAACGCGTATCCATATACGCCCAACAGGCACTCCAGTCCGGTATGTTTGCTGGGATCGTCAAAAATATACTGTACAAAATTCTGATAGATAAAGTCGGAGATCACGATCTTCTTAAATAAACCACCTACGATCAGGGCCATGCCTTTACCAATATCTTCACCGTTCAACCGGTATGGCTGGTGTATCTGCGGGATAAAATCGGCGGCACGCACAATGGGGCCCATCATCAGTTTCGGGAAGAAGGACAGGAAAAACAGGTAATCCATGAAACGGTTTACCGGCTTAATTTCTCCCCGGTAAACATCGATCGTATAACTCAGGTTTTCAAAAGTATAGAACGAGATACCAATGGGCAGCAACAGGTGCAATGGTGTGATATGCCCGTTGGTGACATCATTGATAATACCGATAAAGAAGTCTGTGTACTTAAAATAGAACAGCAGCCCTATATTCAGCAGTATACTGAATATCAGCAATGATTTTTTAACCTGCTGACTGGTGGTATTATAAATCCACCGCGACAGGTTAAAGTCCACGATGGCCGATAGTACCACCAAGCCTACATAAAACCCGCAGGCTTTGTAAAAGAAGTAAAGGGAGAAGAGGGTGTACACCCACACCCGGCCTTGCTGGCTGCGGCTTACCGCGAGGTAACACAACAGGAAGACAGCAAAAAAATAGAAGAAGAAGGCACTGTTAAACAGTACCGGGTCTGATGGGTTGTACAACAGCTGAGACAGCAGCTTATTAACGTCGATCATCCGAATTGACTTGGTTTTTCTTTTTTACCTGTAAATATTGACTGTAGGACTGTTGCAGTGCTTCATACAGCAACTGTCCCTGTAACTGGTATCCTCTTACATTAAAGTGAATATGATCCGGGGCCCATGCACCTGAAAACCGGCTGGATTCCGCTCTATTAACGGCGTTAAAATTCCAGCAGGCGATACCGTGTTGCCGCGCATATCCTGTAATCTGTTGCGTTACCATTGCAATGTAAGGATTGGGATAATACGAGGTGGTATAGTAGGTGTGGTATTTTTTCTTGCCGACTTTTTTACGGACTGCTTTTTTCACGGCCCGCATACAGTCGGGGGGTGTGGTAAGCAGGATGCTGGCCGATGGTAGCTGTTCGCGTACAAGCGTAACTGTTTTATCGATTTCATCGCGGAAAGCCAGCGGGTCGAAGCGGCCATAGGCTTCATTGGTGCCCAGGGAGATGATCACCAGCCGGGGCTTCAGTACCGCCATTTGTGCGATCAGGATGCTGTTAAGATCGTTATAATGCTGGTACATGGCGCCATTGATACCTACACTGTGATACAGCACGCCATTGCGGCCGTTGAACAGTACTGCCCCATAAAAGCGGAAAGGCAGGCTTCCTGTATTCTCCCAGCGTACCTGGAAGTTCTGGGACGTTTGCAGGAAATCGAGGGTAGCCATTTTGATGGTAGGTGTACCGGGAAATGGCATGCCGGTTATTTTTATGTCTGTCGCATCAGGACAAACGATGGTGTTGTTGTCAGTAGCGGCGTCGTAGAACAGCTGTACTTTCCGGAAGTTGTTATCCATTGCCGCGTCCTGTTTCCCGGTAAAAGAGAGGGTTGGCGCCGGCGCCTGTGTCTGGATGGCGATAGCGCCGGGGCCCAGTACAGGTGGTTTATAGCGGTCAATCACTCTTTCAGCCGTCCAGCGGGCGGTACTGTTCCAGCGGTAGTCTTCCGGTCCGTTGGTACCGGCCAGGTTGTACGGGAAAACATATCCTCTGCCGGCGTAGCCGAACTGCTGCTGTAGTAAAGCAGCCGTAGTAAAAGGATAAGAGCCTGCCTGTACATGGGAGTCACCCAGATGAAGTATGGATACCACGTTACTGTCTGCATGATGCAGCGCACTAAATGCACGGTACAGGGCCGTATCCTGTTGGATCATATTGGCCTGCGGTTGTGCATAGGTGACTAAGGTGGTAAACAGCAGTGCCAGCACTGCTACGATACTTTTTCTAGTGTTTTTCTCCCTGGCTGTAATCATTCATGATAGCTTTATACAGCAGCGCCCCCACTTTGGCCGCTCCCTGTCGGTTAAGGTGTGTATAGTCTTTGTTGGCAAGTACAGTATCGCCTTCTACCCATTTTACCATAGAGCCCTGACCGCCCATAGCAGCATACAGGTTCCAGTAAGCCGTACCGTAGGTAGTAGCCAGGTCGTGCTGCACTTTCAGCAGTGCTTCAACGCCCGGCGCTGTAATATAATGATCTCCTTTTCTGTAGGATTTGTCGGCCGTGCCGATGATGAGGAAAGCTGTTCCCGGCATGTCTTTACGCAGGGAGTCCACCACTTTTTTCATGGGTCTTTCGTACCAGCTATAGTCCGTGAGTTCCGGACGGAACAATACGTTGGCGCCATAGTGGAGTACCACCAGATCGTAGGGGCGTTCCTGTTGCATGTGGCGGATCATGTCGGCAGACAGGTGTCCGAGCTCTACGCCGCTGATACCGCGGAAAGAGTAGTTATCCACATACACGCCGTTATCGGTTTCAAAACAAACGCCGTAGAGCGGTGCTGCCGGGCTGCCGCCATATTTGATGGTAAGAGAAGCCGCGCCGGTATCCTGGCGCAGGTCCAGCCTGTTCACGGGTGCGTTGCCGGAAAGAGTGTATGATTTATCGTTGATGTCTATTGATGTGGAACCAGCAGGGCCATACAACAGGGATATCTCGTCGAACTTATCGAGGCGGGGCTTTTTCACCGGTGTGTACTTGATCCAGCTGCTACCGCCCGGGTAGAAGGTATGGCCGGAAAGGCCGAGTACAATATTGGAAGGGGGGGAATTTTTATAGTGATAATCTTTCCAGTCACGCGAGAAAGTGTGCGTGATGGTAGTTCGGAAGCTGGCCACTACCGAGGTGATGGGAACAAATCCAACACCAGCACCGCCGAAATGGGCTTGCAGGCTATCGCGCAGGTCAGTGGTGATGAGGTCGCCTTCGATCATGGAATCGCCGAAGTAGGCGATGCGGACCTTTTTACGGGTACCGGCTTTGAGTTCTTTAAGGGCGTTGACAAAGCGGTCGAGGCCGGCGTTGCTATCCCCTGATTCCGGGGAGGCATAGTTCAGGATACCCTGGTACGACATGTAGTCATACACCGCATCCGGGTTAACCGGTGTTCCTTCCGGTGTTTTACCGGCAGCCGCTGCAGTAGAGTCGGCATGAGAACGCTTACTGCCACCTTTCGTAGCAGTAAGCGTTCCGTTATCTTTATCTTTTCCCGGGGTGGACGATCGCAGTTCTGACAGCATGTCCAGTTTCCGGAATTGAAAATCTCTGAATGAAAAACTAAAGTTGAGCTGGGATATAATCACCAGACACACCATTGATCCTACAATAATGTAAAAAGGATAGGCAGACTTATTTTCGCCAGGCATATTTTTGAGTCGATTAGCACACTCACTGGTCGTCGGTTGTTGGCGGCAAGCCTACGGTTAACCAGGAAGCGCTCCGTGCCAGGCTATCACTATCCATTCCTTCGTCCAGTTTATATAGTTTGTAACGGTTAATAATGGCAGTCACTCTTCTGATCCATTCATGGCCGGCAGAGGAATAGCCGCTGTGATTCATATGTTTGAGCCACACTGCGAATTCGGGGTTACCTTTCAGTTGGCTGAACCATTTTTTTCTGGCGAGAACATCCACAAAATGCTCGTAAGACGCTACTGCGGAAGCATATTGTTTGTACCTGGATTTAGTACCAGGAGATGTTTTGGAAAGATTGTTTTTTCCAACAATACCAAAGTGGTTGTTGAGCAATTTAGCATTTCTGCTGGTACCGGTGCCGGATTCGAGCATGGCTACCCCGAGGATAACGCTGGCTGGAATGCCGGTTTCCTGCATAAGTTCTACAGATACCGGTTTAAATTTCTTCAGATAATTACTCGTGGACTGTTGAGCATACCCAACATTGCTGAGCATCAGCAATAAAAGCACCGCACATACCCATACTAACCGTTTGAAGCAGGTGGTGATTACCTTTCTCATAGGAGTATTCTTTGTTACAGGTGAAAGATTGTTGTTTGTTTTCAGCATCATTACTTACCTCACATATCAACGATGATCACACATCACACCGCAATATTACTTTAAAAAATTAAATAATACGTTCTTTCTTCTACTAGCCTTATCTTCGTCGTTAATTTCTTGTTAAAAAAAATTGTCCCTATATTTAGCATCAATCCCCTTTGATGCGGCAAAAGCGCCATACCAAAGGGGATTTTTTCGCGTTTAAGCTCCGCTTTATTGCAAAGATTATGCCGGTAATTGTTTTACCAGGCTGATCCTTAATTCATCTAATTGGGCCTGATCCAGTTCTCCGGGAGCGTCCATCATTACATCGCGGCCGTGGTTGTTTTTCGGGAACGCGATGAAGTCACGGATACTCTCACTACCGCCTAAAAGCGAGCACAAGCGATCAAATCCGAAGGCGATACCACCATGAGGCGGCGCACCATATTCAAAAGCTCCCAGCAGGAAGCCAAATTTGCGTTCTGCTTCTTCCGGTGACATACCCAGTGCAGCGAACATTTTCTGCTGCAGATCACGCTGGAAAATACGGATAGAGCCACCTCCTACTTCAGTACCATTCAACACAATATCGTATGCGTTTGCCTTGATTTTAGCGTATTGGGACCTGTCGTCCATCAGGGCAATCTGCTCTGGCTTCGGTGCGGTGAATGGATGGTGACGGGCTACCCAGCGGTTTTCCTCTTCTGCATATTCAAACAGCGGGAAGTCTATCACCCACAACGGTTTATACACGTCTTTATTGCGGAAGCCCAGGCGCTCGCCCATTTCCAGGCGCAACTCACTCATGGCCTTGCGGGTACGTTCTTCTTTGCCAGCCAGCACCAGGATCAGATCTCCCGGTTTAGCCTGACATTTTTGCGCCCACAATTTCAGTTGTTCTTCATTAAAGAATTTATCAACCGAGCTCTTCAGGGTACCATCTATGTTGTATTTAACATAGATGAGCCCGCTCATACCGATTTGCGGTCTTTTCACCCATTCTGTCAGCTCATCGGTTTGTTTGCGGGTATATTCGGAGCAACCGGGCGCAGCAATAGCCACCACTAACTCGGCCTCATCAAATACCTTAAAGCCTTTCTCTTTTACAATATCGTTCAGATTAGCCAGCTTCATGTCGAAACGGATATCCGGCTTATCGTTGCCGTAATATTCCATGGCGTCGTCCCAGGTCATCCGGGGGAAATCGCCTTCCAGCTCAATGCCTTTGACCTCTTTGAAGATATATTTGGTCATACCTTCAAAAATATTCAGTACATCTTCCTGTTCTACAAAGCTCATTTCGCAGTCGATCTGGGTAAACTCCGGCTGGCGGTCGGCCCTCAGATCCTCATCGCGGAAACATTTTACGATCTGGTAGTACCGGTCATAACCACTCACCATTAACAATTGTTTAAATGTCTGTGGAGATTGTGGCAAACCGTAGAACTGGTTAGGGTTCATACGGCTGGGTACTACGAAGTCGCGGGCGCCTTCCGGTGTAGAGTTGATCAGAAACGGTGTTTCTATATCAATGAAATTCCTGGTATGCAGGTAGTTACGTGCGGCACGGCCAACCTGGTAACGCAGTTCAAGGTTCTGTCTCACCGCATTACGGCGGAGATCGAGATAACGGTATTTCATCCGCAGTTCATCCCCTCCGTCCGTGTCGTCGGAAATGGTGAAAGGCGGTGTTTTCGCCGCATTGAGAATTTTATAATCTGTCACCGTGATCTCAATATCGCCGGTGGGGATGTTTTTGTTTTTACTGGTACGCTCTGTCACCTTGCCAGTCACCTGTACGACAAACTCACGGCCAAGGGGTTGTGCATCCAGCTTATCATTCAGGCTTTCGTTGAATAACAGCTGTGTGATACCATAACGGTCCCGCAGATCAAAGAAATTGATGCTGCCAAATTTTCTGACTGTTTGTATCCATCCGGCCAGCGTTACTTCCTGACCTACCTGCTCCATCCTTAACTCCCCGCAAGTGTGCGTCCTATACATGCGTATAAAATTGATTTTTAATGTTTTATGGTTGAATTCCCTTTGGGATTGCTGTCACTGATCAGCTGTTCAGCCATACCTGAAAGGTGGGCAAAGATACGGCATGAAGCGGGCATTTCACCCCCTGGAGATGTTAAAATATCGGTTTATGTCTACTTCCGGCATCAGCAGGGCGTTTCCAGCCAATACTTCTGTAAAATGAGCCGCCATAAAGGGCGCTAGCGAACAGCCTTTGGTACCGAGGCCGTTAAAGATACCTACAGCAGGCATTTCCGGATGCATCCCTATCATCGGACGGCGGTCATTCCCGGAAGGACGCACGGCGGCCAGCTGGGTCTCCACGGTATAAGGCACCTTCAGCAACTGCTGCAGACTTTTTTCCAACACCTCCCGCTGCCTGCCGGTAGGCAGGTCGTCTGTATAATCCCATACAAAAGAAGACCCCGCCCAGAACAACTCCGGTCCATACGGCACCAGCGTGATGCTCTTTTTGATAATATCAGCCGTATGTAATCCTGGCACCCGCACCATCAGCACCTCGCCCTTGTTGGGCAGAAAGGTAAGCTTGCTGAACCAGGGATTTTTCGCCGTCGCCATACCATCACAGAAAATAATTTTCTTCGCAGCAATATCACCGTAGCGTATGCCCGTTGCCGTTACTTCCAGCGCAGACAGCTCCAGGTGCGTTTCCAGCAAAGCCCCCATACCGGCCAGAAATTGCCGCCAGGCCGGTAACAGCTCCCGCAGGTTGACGGTGGCGCCCTTTACGATCGCTGCTCCATACGGCTGGTCCAGTATATCTTCATACTCCGGCTGCTCCGGTAAGGAGGTATACTGCCCTCCGCCGGCTTTCTTCATAAAGGCATCATACATCTGTTGCGAAGGGAACACATTCCATAAGCGCCGCTCCGTAAGCACCGGCACCTGTAATATATCCGACACCTGCTGATAAGCATCCCGGGCAAACGGATAAATGGTATCATACATCCATGCCGGCTCAAACCGGCGGCCAGACACCGGGTTGATAATCCCCGCCGCCACACGCGATGCACTGTTGAACTTCGCATCATCGATCACCAGCACCTTTTTGCCCGCCTTCCATAACGACCAGCTCAGCATAGTGCCTGCAATCCCCTGTCCTACAATGATATAATCTACACTTGTCATACGCTTTTCTGAAGATGTAAAAATAGGGGATAAAAGTTGAAAGCCCGTCCGGTAGTACCAGACGGGCTTTCAACAATATATCTGCGAAACTTATTCCACTACTTTCACATTCAGTCCTTCGCTATGCGCGCTGAACTCCGGCGCATACATACACTGGGCCGTACTGATGCCATTGGAGAATTTACCCTGATGTGTCACGAACAAGGCATATTCAAACACATAAGTACCTTTAGGCAGATAACTGAAGAAGAAATCTGTAGAGGCGTCTTTAGTGCTTTCATAATAGCTGAGGCCATTCTGCCATTTGGCACCGCTCAGTACATTTTGCGGCTCAAAGCAGGCGGCGCGCATGTCTTTCAGATGGATGTATTCCATGGTCCTGTCGGCACGCAACACGATCCGAACTTTGACTTTGTCCCCCACTTTCAACTCATTGCCATCGGCAATTTTAGTGAGGACGGGGCCTTTATCGGAAGCCACTTCTTTGTACAGCTCTTTTTCCAGTACCAACGGCGTTTTAGCGGAAGTGATTTTATCCAGCTCCTCAAAATATTGCCAGTAAACGGCGCCCCAGGTGGGTTGACCTTTGCTGTCTTTCACGGTTACTTTGATATTACCCATCTCTGGTTTCACCGCTTTCGCTTCAATCTGTTGTTTGAAGTAACCCGTACCGGCTTCGGTGGACTGCTGTTTGCTGCTAACCGTTTCCTGACCCAGACGGATCGTTACTTCCGGATTGGCAGTGAGCCAGTTGCTGCCTTGCAGCAGCATAGCGTAACATGCATCGGCGGTAGCTTTGGTGGTGCTCCAGTTGTTGGTCTGTTTGTTTTTCAGCAACCAGGTTTTCATATCGGCAACGGCTGCATTGTCTTTACCAGCTACCTCAAAGGCCTCTATCAACAGGGATTGAGTTTCTATCGGCGCTTCGTGCCAACCATAACCGGCTACTACATCTTTCCAGTACATACCCATTTCCGGGTTGTTGATCGCATTTTCTTTCAGCGATTTCAGGATAGCGGCAGGCGTGGCTTTATCACCTTTTTTGAACTGGCTCAGGGCAATCATACCTTGTGTATATCGACCCATTTTAGTCCAGTATGCTTTTTGTTGAGCAGCGTAGAAGTCAAACGCTGGCTGCATTTCCTTGGGAACCGGACGGTCAAAGAAGCTGCGGGCGTACAGGTATTGTACCTGTATCGCGTTGATCTGCTGCTTTTTCAGGTCAGCCTTTGCTTTGAGCAGCTGGTGATAATCTTTGTCAAGCTGAATATCCAGGTATTGCATGGCTTTGTCGGCGATGCTGGCAGCTACCGGATCTTTCGCGGCAGTCAACTGTTGCAGGTGACCGATACCCGCCAGGATGTACTGGGTAATATAACGGTCGGACCACATACCGTTGAACCAGGGGAAAGAGCCGTCTGACTGTTGTTTGGAAGCCAGTTGGTTCAACGCTGTTTTTCTTTCCCGCTGCATGCGTTGCAGATCAAACAGCAGCGCGATGTTTTTCTTTTGCTGCGCTTCATTCTTCGCTTCCAATACCCATGGTGTTTGTTGCAACAACAGGGATTTCAGTTCTTCATTTTTCTGCAGGTTGCTCAACAGAGCAGCAGTATCCGTGGTTTTCCATCTTTCAAAAACCTTTTGAATACCTGGTACCGTGTTGGCAATATGGGTAGCCAGCGCATTGGCATAATAGCGGTTAAATACCTGTTCGGAACAATCATACGGATATTCCATCAGGTACGGTAACGCCTGTACGGCGTACCAGGCCGGGTTGCTGGTGTATTCTACGGTGATGCCCTGCTGGCGCAGTGTGGAAGACTCCCCGGATTTTGCCAGCTTATCGAAGCTGAAGCTATGTGTGCCATCACCACGCACCGGCAGCGGCAGGGCTTCTGTTACCAGTATGGAATTGGTGAGCACCGGCAGTGCGTTTTCCTCTCCATCGCTGTAGTTGCCCGACTGTGCGGTAACGCGGTACAGTAACGCGCTGGTGAAGTTGTTCGGCACCTGCAACTGGAAGGTTACTACAGTGCTTTGTCCTGCTTTAGCCGTGAAATGCTGTACCGGGAAGATGTTCTGGAACCAGCCATCTACCGGCTGCATGGTAGCAGCATCCAACAGTTCCAGGTGAGCTTGTCCGATCAGCTGTGCGTCTGTCAGGTTGCTCACTTTGGCGGTGAAGTCAATTTTATCACCGGCTCTTACGAAACGCGGTGCGTTGGGCACTACCATCAATTGTTTCTGTGTAACGATGCTGGCGTTTACACTACCGAAAGCAGCGTCTTTTGTATGGGCCAATCCCTGGAAGTTCCATTTGGTGAGGGCTTCCGGCATGGTGAATTCAAAAGAGACGTTGCCGTTTTTGTCGGTGCGTAGTTCCGGCAGGAAGAAAGCAGTTTCCCGGAAGTCCTTTCGGAGTGCGACATTGCCGGCGTTGTCCTGTTTTTGTGGTGTTTCTTCGAGCTTATCGGCCACTGCTTTAGCATCAATGGATTGGACTTCTCTCATTCTCTCGTCTTTGGCAAGCGGTGCTGCCGGAGATGGAGGCGCTGCTGCTGACATCGCCACGCCAGCAGCCCTGCCAGCTAAACTCCTTTTATACATCACCCTGTTTTCAGACATTCCCCAGCCGAAGAAATCGAGCGCATCATAGCTTTTTTCCTTAGCGGCCAGTCCTTGTTTGTCTGTCTCAAAATAATACTGGGAAGTGATCATCCAGAAGTTGTTCTGGCCATTGTACTCATTGTTGCCATAAGGCATAATGGTTGGATAGATGTCCGGCGTGCTCCAGTGGTGCGGTACAAAGGCATCCAGCGATGCGTCGTACATAGAAGCCAGCATTTCAGTGGCTGCTTTTTCGCCTTTACTGCCAGCTATTTCCACGCTCCATTTTTCTTTTTCACCAGGCAGCAGTTTATCACGGTGGGTACCTATTTTGATATCCAGCATTTTATTATCCCAGGGAATGTTGATCTGTTCCCGGGTGGCGAATACGCGGTTATCTTTTACAAAAACATACTGCAGCAGCATACCGCCTCTGTCCTCTTCGGTAGCGTTGTAATCCAGTTGTTTTATACCGCTCAGGGTGAAATTAGAACGTTGAGCAGATTGGTTCACACGGGTAAGGCTCTGTAATACGTACAGGTCCTGCGCAGAAGATCCCAGCAGCACCGCTGCTTTTTTACCGGGTTCTGTGCTGTCAGCCGGCTGATAGGCCCACAAATAAGTGGGCGTAGCCAGTGTTTTGGCCTTAGCGTCTACCAGTTCAAATACAGCTTTCTGTACCACCGGTTGACCGTTTTTATCGGTAGCACTTACCACCAGCTCATAGTAACCGGGAGTTAATTTTTTAGTATCGATCGCTACTTCGCCGTTGGCAGTGCTGGTGAGCTGTTGTTCCCATACAGCCTGTTTACGGGCCCAGTTCTCCTGTTTGTCTTCATTATCATAAATATCCGCAGGGAAATCCTTGATATAAGCAGCTTTGGAAATCACGAACTGGTCGGCCTGTTCCCAGTAGCGGGGACGCAGCAGGCGTTTGCCCGGCTCCAGTGGTTGCAAGGCCACTTTGATGGAGGCGGGTTCAAAAGTACCATTCAGGTTACGGGTAGCGATGTAGGCCTTTTTCAGGGCTGATGCTTCCGTTTTTTCCGGTACGCCGACGCTGATCTCCAGGGACTGGTAACCGGCGTTGATAGTTTGTTCGGCACTGCGTGTTTCGCCGTTCAGGTCTGTCACATCAGCGGATACCACGTAGGTGAAAATCGGTTTGTGATCGGGAGACACCGTTTTATCTGCCAGCAGCGGGAAATTTACCGTGAAGTGTCCGTTCTCATCGGTAGTGGTTTCACCATGGGCAATTTCGCGGGAAGCGGTGGTAGGCAGATAGCCTCTGAACAGCCAGAGATAAGGGTAACGGGTCCTTCTCTCTACGCGGTATTTTACGATAGCGCCGTTAATGTTATTACCGGCATAGGCCAACGCTTTGGCTTTGGCAGTAACGGTTTCGCCTAAACGATAACTACCTTTCAGCGTATCAAATTCTACATAAAACTTAGGCCGTTTGTATTCTTCCACGCGGAAAGACTGACCACCATTATTTTTACTGTCCCGCATAGAGTAGATACCATTCAGACGGCCTTCCGGCAGTACAAACTTGCCGGAGAAAGACCCGAACTCGTTGGATGTCACTACAATCGAATCTACCTTTTCGTTATTGACATCGTACAGGGTGAGGGTCGATTTCAGACCCGCTACTACTGTGCTGGTATTTTTACCCGCTTCATGCTGCAGTACAATTCCTTTGAAATAGAGGGTTTGACCGGGACGATAAATAGCTCTGTCGGTGAACAGGAACAGGCGCGATTTCTTTTCTGCCTTGTTATCTGTATTGTAGTTGTAGAGGTAGTTATAATCATCCAGGAACAGCATATCTCCCTGGCGTTCCCATTTCAGGCGCACAGAGCGGTTGGTATTCTTTGCACTTAATTCAGCGCTGCCATCCGCACCGGTAACGGTAGATTGCAGCAATGTCCATTTCTCCTGGCCGTTTTGGTATTCCTGGGAATAGGCGGATAGTTTAGTACCTGCCAGCGGTTTGCCACTGCTGCGGTCCAGCGCTACGAAGCGGGTATTGCTTTCCAGGTAGCTGATATTGGAGACCCAGCTAAACTGCACTGCCATGGGATTTTCTTTCAGATCGAAGCCGGATTTGGTGCTTGCCAGGACAATGTAATGTCCGGCGGGCAGGGCATCGATCTTAATTTCCGCCGCATGGTGTTTATAATCTTTCGGGTCGGGGAGTGTTTGTTCCCAGGCTTTCAGCGGTTTTTTGCCCAACAGCAGTTGCCAATAGCGGTTTTGCCGGTCGCGGTAATCATTCTGCGCCGCGCGGAGCGTAGCCATAAAGGTTTCGTCTACCGCTAATACACGCAGGTATATTTTATCAGTGTTTTTATATTTCACCAGTGTCCGGAAAGGAAGCGATGGGATGTTTACCTTCTCCGTTACCAGTTCAAGCGCCTGCGATTGGATCTCTCTCAGCAGGTTGTGGCAGTCCACTGCGCCTTGGGTACCGGGGCCTTTTTGGATAGCCTGTTCACATATTTCTTTGGCCTTTTTCAGGTCGGCAGTAGTGTCGGGTTTCTCACTGTTGTACAATGCGTTGCCGATGTAGGTATTGGCCAACAGGGCCAGTACGCCGGTCACTTCTTTTTCGCTGTTATAGGCAGTAGCCATCTGTTCCAGCGCCTTACGGTATTGTTGTGTTTTATCTTCTGCCAAAGAAATCTGCTGCATGTATGCGATCCTTTCCAGGTCAACATCGAGCAGGGCGGCTTTATCATTTTCGTGCAGGCGTATCAGTTGTTGCAGCAGCAGGATAGCCTGATATTGCAGGGAGGACTTATCGCTGGCGGTAAATTCGTGCCGGGCGAAGGTGGCGGCCGGCGCAAAGGCAGCCGGATCGTCGAGTTCAAACTGGTTCACCGGTTTGGTGAGGGTATTTTCGCCGGACTTATAGTAATCCAGGGCGCGGTGGGCCAGCAGGTCGAACAGCACGGGGCGAAGCCGGCGGGTGTTGGCACCTTTCACCAGGATGGGATCAAATTCTCCTACCGGTGTTTTTTCCAGGGTGGCTTTATCGGCCAGGGAAGCCTGGTAAGCGGCGGTAATCTGGCTGTGGAGATAGTCCAGGCTCCAGGAGGTGAGGTCCGGACCGGCTTTCTCTTCCGCGATAGCGGTACGGTTATAGAACCGGTACCGGTTATTGCGGAGATAATTCAGCAGTATTTCGCCTTTGATGCTTTGCAGGATGGCTTGTTGCGCTCCGGCAGCCGCCGCAATTTTCTGATTGATTTTTTCCAGATTCTGTTGGATACTGCTGTCGCTCACCTGGTCGGTATACTTCATCTGGTAGATGAGCGCTTTGAGTTGTTGGGCAGACAGTTTGTCCTTCACCGCCTGAGCGTAGATCCGGTCCGCTTCTTCCTGCGCCGATTTAGGCAGTCCCTTCTCTTCCAGGGCGGTCACTTTCTTCCAGGCATTGTCATAATAGGTCTGAGCCATCACGCTGTTGGTTAAGAATAAAACAATGAATAATGAGAGGCATAAACGCATATATATCGCTATTTACGGGTAAGTTAGTCTTTTTGTACAGGATGCAGGTATTACACAGGTTTCCACAATGGGGGTTAAAAAAAAGGTGAAAAGTGATGGGGGACCCGCTTCACTTTTCACCTTTTCAAATATATCAGGCTAAGCTGATTAAGCCATTGCTGTTTTTTTGCTCAGCACTTCAGCCATGGTTTTACCGATGTTAGCAGGGCTTTCCACAACGGTAACGCCACATTCAGCCATAATTTTCATTTTAGCGGCAGCAGTATCTTCGGCACCACCGATGATCGCACCGGCGTGGCCCATACGGCGGCCCGGAGGCGCTGTCTGGCCGGCGATGAAGCCTACCACTGGTTTAGTACCGTATTCTTTGATCCAGCGGGCAGCTTCTGCTTCCATGCTACCACCGATTTCACCGATCATGATGATACCGTCGGTTTCAGGATCGTTCATCAGCAGTTCTACCGCATCTTTAGTAGGGGTACCGATGATCGGGTCGCCACCGATACCGATAGCGGTGGAAACACCCAGACCAGCTTTAACTACCTGATCAGCAGCTTCGTAAGTCAGGGTACCGGATTTAGATACGATACCGATTCTGCCTTTTTTGAAGATAAAGCCAGGCATGATACCTACTTTTGCTTCTTCAGCGGTGATAACACCGGGGCAGTTAGGCCCGATGAGGCGGGTATTGGACCCTTGCAGGAAGTTTTTCGCCTTGATCATGTCCTGAACAGGGATACCTTCCGTAATACATACTACCAGGGCAATACCGGCTTCGGTAGCTTCCATGATGGCGTCCGCGGCGAATGCCGGCGGTACAAAAATGATAGACACATTAGCACCGGTTGCTTTTACCGCGTCAGCCACGGTATTGAACACCGGGCGCTCGAGGTGGGAAGTACCGCCTTTACCGGGCGTAACACCGCCTACAACCTGAGTTCCGTATTCGATCATCTGTGTAGCATGGAAAGTACCTTCTGTACCGGTAAATCCCTGCACGATCACTTTGCTATCCTTATTAACTAAAACACTCATCGCGCTTGTTTTATTGGTTTATTATTTTATATGTTTCTTCTTTAGGTGCGGCAAAAATAAGCCGATTTCCATAAATCTGCAATTTAGTGCCTTTAAGATAAAGCTACCAAATGCCGGAACCTACTTTTTACCGTCCCGTTTCAGCTGTTCGTCCAGGTGCTCCTTCCATTTACCATCCTTAAACATATCGAGCTGGCGCATTTCTTTGGCTTCCCGGAGGAACTCGGAGGCAAAAATAAAGTCGTTGAGCTGCTGATCCTTACTGAATACAATGTCTTTATTGCTCCCCTCCCATTGTTTCTGCCCCTGATACATATATACAATGTGGTCGCCGCTTTCCATTACGGTGTTCATGTCATGGGTGTTAATAACTGTGGTGATATTGTATTCCTGGGTAAGCTCCTTGATCAGCTGATCTATCAGCAGGGAAGTCTGAGGGTCCAGGCCGGAGTTGGGTTCGTCGCAGAACAGGTATTTGGGATTCAGTACGATAGCCCGGGCAATCCCCACCCTTTTTTTCATCCCGCCGCTGATTTCCGCAGGGAATTTTTTGGCGGCATCTTTCAGCTGCACCCTTTCCAGGCACTCCTCCACCCGCTTCTTTCTCGTTTTTAAAGAGTCTTTGCTGAACATTTCCAGGGGGAACATCACATTTTGTTCTACCGTCATACTGTCAAACAGGGCCGAACCCTGGAACAGCATACCGATTTGCTGGCGGACTTCCTTTTTGGCGTGGGCATCCATGGCGGTGAAGTCCTGGTTATCATACAGGATAGTACCGGTATCTACTTCCATCAGGCCCACGATACACTTCATCATGACAGTCTTACCGCTGCCGCTGGAGCCGATAATCAGGTTAACCTTACCGGACTCCATAACGGCCGAAACGCCTTTCAGTATCTTCTTATCTCCAAAGCCTTTGGTTATATCTTTCAGTTCAATCATGATTACAGTAATATAGCCGTTAATGCGTAGTCCATAAATAATATCAGTACGCAGCTCACTACCACAGCGGTGGTGCTGGCCTTACCGATTTCCAGGGCGCCGCCCTGTACATTATATCCATAATAGGCCGACACACTGGCAATAATAAACCCAAACGTATAGGATTTAGCCATGGCGAAAAATACGTTATAAGCCTTAAACTCCTGTCGCAGCCCCATCATAAATTGTTCGCCGGAAAGTACGCCGGACAGCACCCCTGCTTCCTTACCACCCCAGATACCCAGGAAACCCGCGATGGCTACCAGCACCGGAATCATCAGCGTGGCCGCCAGGATTTTAGGCATGATCAGGTACCCTTTGGTATTGATACCCATGATCTCCAGCGCATCTATCTGTTCAGAGATACGCATATTCCCCAGCTCTGAAGCTATTTTGGAGCCGATCACCCCGGCCAGTACAATACTGGTAAGGGTGGGCGCAAATTCCAGAATGATGGTATCCCGCACAACCTGTGCAATGGTGCTTCTAGGAATGATAGGACTTACCAGCTGGTAAGCGGTTTGAAGGGTGGTAACCCCACCCATGAACAGGGAGATGATGAATACTATCCCGAACGACCCTACGCCAATATCTACACACTGCTGCATAAACTGTTTCCAGTACAATCGCATGTTTTCCGGGCGGGAAAACATGCCTTTCAGCATCAGCAAAAAGTTTCCAAAGTGATAAAAGAATCTGAATTCCATAGCTGGTCAAAGATATGAATGATTTTGCCAATCAGATCCGAATTTAAGATTTTATGGTACGGTTAACGTAAACTACCTACCAGTAAGCGTTTTAAACTACGCTCGATAATTTCACCCATGGTTTTGCACCGGGAAAAAACAGGATCGTGATAATAGGCTGCCAGTTCATCGCCCAGCTGCTGCACCTTCTCAGGGAAAGATACCCTGTCGGTCATAATCACATCGCGCAGGTCTTTGATACGGTGGCGCTGTACCTTCAGCCTGCGGGCTATCAACGCCCGCTCTTCCTGCTGGTACTGCTTTACTACTTCTGCATTGAGGTGTTTCATAGCCAGTTCCACAAATACCCGGTTCTCCTTGAAGAACTGCGGCATATACAAGGTGCGCCGGCCTTCATAAAACTGCTGGTCGAAGTCAATAGCCCGGATACGGAATTGTACATCATCAAAATCCGGGGTGATATCGATAATAAAATTATAGGAGCGCATGTCACCCAGCAGCCGCACAAAACAACGTTCGTTGAATTTCACAAACTCCTTGGCAATACGTTTGGGGTTAAAATCCAGGCGGTCCAGGTAATGCAGGATAAACTGATCGCCCGGCACCCCGGCAATATGTTCTTCTACCAGTGTGTTGCCATCAATCAGGAAGTTCATCCAGTAGGGCGACAGGATATGTTCCAGCTCCAGGCCATAGATACGGGATGCATCCGCTACCTTGATGTAGAAATAATCATACACCTCGTTGTAGTTATTGACGATTTTGATGCGGAAAGGATGGGAATTACCAAAAGTGCAGTAGTCGATGCGTTCTATATGCAGGTGTTCTTCCGCGGTCTGATCACCACCCGCTTTCAGGATGGAGTAAATCCGCTTCAGACCGGCATGTATAGGTCCCATCATACTTTGGGAGTAAAACACGGTTTCCCACAGGGTATCTTTACCCTCTTTGTCATATACGGAAATGGAATGCTCATAATAGCGCAGTTCCTGATAGGTTAGTGGCAGCTTCACTTCCCGTTCGTACAGTTTAAGGTATTTACGGAAAGCCTCGTTGATCGGGAAAAATATCTTCTTTTTGGAAATTGACTGCATCACGCAAAGGATAATAAGATAATAGTAAGAACGCAAAGGAGCGGAAATCTGCCGCGAGATCGCATTTAACCAATTGCTATAAAGTTAGTCACTTTTTATAAAAGAAAAGGAGGGGAAACCACCTGTTAATCTACCAGGTGATCTCCGCTCCTTTGCGTTCTTAACTATTATAAAATTTGTCTTATTATCCTTTGCGTGACTTCTTTTTCGCCTCCTCTTTGCACTCGGCTACCTTGCGGCATTTCTCCTGAGCGTCTACCACGGCGATGTTCACCATGTTAACGATCTGCCTTACCGTGCTACCCAGTTGCAGGATGTGCACCGGTTTTTTCATACCCAGCAGTACCGGACCGATGGCGTCGAAGCCGGCCACTTCCTGGAGCAGGTTGTAGGCTACGTTACCGGCGGTGAGGTTCGGGAAGATCAGGGTATTCACTTCCTCGTTCATCAATTCGGTAAACGGATAGTTGTCTTTCAGGATTTCTTTGTTGAAAGCCATAGCAGCCTGGATTTCACCATCTACTACCAGTGACGGTTCACGTTGTTTCACGATTTCGCGGGCCTTAGCTACCAGCTGGGCTTCCGGCGTTTGGCTGGAGCCGAAGTTGGAATAAGATAACATGGCGATACGCGGGGTGATATTGAAGTGTTTCACTTCTTTGGCCACCATCAGGGTGATATCAGCCAGTTCTTCAGCGGTAGGATTAAAGTTTACGGTGGTATCAGCCAGGAACAGCGGACCGCGTTTGGTATTGATGATATACATACCCGCCACACGTTTTGCACCTTCTTCCATACCAATTACCTGCAGGGCCGGACGGATGGTATCTGGGTATTTACGGGTAAGACCGGAAATGAGGGCATCTGCTTCACCGGTTTCCACCATCATGCAGCCGAAGTAGTTACGTTCGCGCATGATTTTGCGGGCTTCGTAATGGTTAAAGCCTTTACGTTTGCGTTTTTCGAAGAAGAGGTCGCCAAACTGGTGGCGTTTTGCCTGCATTTCGTCGCTTTTCGGGTCGATGATCACCACATCATCGATTTCGATGGAGTTTTCCAGCATGAGCTGACGGATGCGGGCCTCATTACCCAGCAGGATCGGGAAGGCGATACCTTCGTCGTTCACTACCTGTGCAGCTTTCAGGATTTTTACGTTGTCGGCTTCCGCAAACACCACCTTGCGGGGATCGCGGCGGGCTTTGGTACCGATTACCCGGAACAGCTGGTTGTCCAGGCCCAGACGGTTGTTGAGTTCCACTTTATAGGCTTCCCAGTCGGTGATGGGATTGTGCGCTACACCGCTTTCCATGGCAGCTTTCGCTACGGCAGGCGCCACGGTGCTTAACAGGCGTGGGTCCAGCGGTTTAGGAATAATATATTTAGGTCCGAAAACGATGTTTCTTTCGTTATAGGCCAGGTTCACGATATCCGGCACGGGAGATTTGGCCAGTTCGGCAAGCGCCCTTACAGCGGCCAGTTTCATGGCTTCGTTGATCTGGGTAGCTCTCACGTCCAGCGCACCACGGAAGATATAAGGGAATCCGAGTACGTTGTTAACCTGGTTAGGATAATCGGAGCGGCCGGTAGCCATGATGATATCCGGACGAGCGGCAATTGCAGTGTCGTAGGCGATTTCCGGGTCAGGGTTAGCCATCGCAAATACGATGGGATTTTTTGCCATGCTTTTAATCATCTCCGGCGTTACCACGTTACCTACAGAAAGACCGAGGAATACGTCGGCGCCTTTCATGGCTTCCACCAGGGTGGTTATTTTGGAAGTGGTGGCAAACTGCATGTGACGCTCAGTAAGGTCGGTACGGGATTTATTCAGTACGCCGTCCTTATCGAACAGGATGAAGTTTTCCGGTTTGGCTCCCAGTGCCACGTACAGTTTCACACAAGCCATGGCAGCGGCGCCGGCACCGTTTACCACTATTTTAACTTTGTCAACTTTTTTCTTCACCAGGTCCAGTGCGTTGAGCAGTGCGGCCGCAGAAATGATGGCGGTACCGTGCTGATCGTCGTGCATCACCGGTATTTTCAGCTCTTTACGCAGCCTGTCTTCGATTTCAAAGCACTCAGGGCTTTTGATATCTTCCAGGTTGATACCACCGAAGGTAGGTTCCAGCGCTTTTACAGCCGCTACGAAGCTATCCGGATCTTTAGTATTCAGTTCAATATCAAATACGTCGATATCAGCGAATATCTTGAACAGCACAGCCTTTCCTTCCATCACCGGTTTACCCGCTTCCGGACCGATATCGCCCAGGCCCAATACAGCGGTACCATTGCTGATAACCCCTACCAGGTTGCCTTTGGCAGTATATTTATAAACATTTTCTACATCTCTGTGAATCTCCTTGCAAGGTTCCGCTACGCCCGGAGAATAGGCCAGTGAAAGGTCCCATTGAGTCTTAGTATCTTTCGTAGGTATTACTTCAATTTTGCCCGGCCTTCCCTTTGCATGATAGTCCAACGCATCCTGCTTATTCAGTTTTCTTGCCATATAAAATATAAAAGATTGTTATTGGGCGTGCAATATACGAAGTATTACACTATACGGACTATCAAAATCCGCAGTCAGTTATCAGATATTGCACTTTTCAACCACTAAATTTGCTTACTTTTACCCCGTTAAACATTCACAAATATCATGATACAACGTATTCAGAGTCTTTACCTGCTGTTGGCTGCCGGAGCCGGAGCCGCCACACTGTCATTTAACCTGTGGACAGCCAAGCTGAGCAATGGAACCGCCATATCCGTCAATGCCTCCAGCAATTACCTGTTATTCGTGCTGTACGTGATCATCATCCTGTTAGCACTTTTCTGCATTTTCCTCTTTAAAAAGAGAAAACTGCAATTCCGCCTCACTATTTTCAATATCCTGTTTGCCTTTGCTGCACTGGGTTACACCTATTACACGGTAAAGGAAACGGGCAACAAATTTGCCGCCAGCGGGACACCGGTAGCCACCGGTTCGTTCCAGTTCCCGGCATTTCTTCCGGTATTGATGATCATACTCCTTTTTATGGCCGCCAGAGGCATCTATAAAGATGAGAAACTGATCAAATCACTGGACAGACTCAGATAAACACACTTCAATATAGCCCAACAAAAAGAGAGGACTGATCATCACTGACCAGCCCTCTTTTTTATTGGATATTTTTCATCTCTCTCAGAGAAATTTAGCGGTATAACTTTCCTTCACTTTTTTCAATCCTTCCGGCACGCCTGTATACAACAGGTTTCCGCCGCCGGCGCCGCCTTCCGGCCCTAAATCAATCAGCCAGTCGGCATTGCGGATCACATCCAGGTTATGCTCAATCACCAGTACGGTATGGCCCTGGTCTATCAACGCATTGAAGGAATCCAGCAGTTTTTTGATATCATGGAAATGCAGGCCCGTAGTGGGTTCGTCGAAGATAAACAGGATTTTCCCCTGTGCCTTGCCCTTACCCAGGAAAGAAGCCAGTTTCACACGCTGCGCCTCGCCACCACTCAGGGTATCGCTGCTTTGGCCCAGTTTCACGTAACCTAAGCCTACATCGCTCAAAGGACGGATCTTATTACATACATCCTTTTCATCTTTGAAGAATTCCAAAGCCTCGTCCACACCCAGTTCCAGCACTTCGTAGATATTTTTGCCCTTGTAGGTCACTTCCAGCACTTCATCCTTAAAACGTTTACCACCACAGCTTTCGCACAGCAGGTGTACGTCTGCGAGGAACTGCATTTCAACGATCACTTCTCCTTCTCCTTTACAAGCGTCGCAACGGCCGCCGTCTACGTTGAAGGAAAAATGTTTAGGCTGGAAACCACGCATTTTGCTCAGCGGCTGCTTCGCATACAGGTCGCGGATTTCATCGTATGCCTTGATATAGGTAACCGGGTTGGAACGGGAAGATTTACCGATCGGGTTCTGGTCCACCATTTCTATCTGGGTGATATCATCCACCGCGCCTTTCAGTGCTTTGTGGTATCCCACTCTTTCCGCAAACTCGCCTTTCAGTTTCATGAGGGCAGGGTACAGGATCTGCTTTACCAGCGTGGTTTTACCTGAACCGCTCACACCTGTCACCACTGTCAGTACTTCCAGCGGGAAATCCACGGTAATATCTTTCAGGTTATGTTGACGACAACCTTCGAGCGTGATGGCTTTTTTCCATTTACGCAGTTTCAGCGGCGGCTCTATCCGGAGGTTGCCGCTCAGGTATTTACCAGTAAGGCTTTTACCATCTTCCAGTATTTCCGGGTAGGTACCGGCAAAAATCACTTCGCCGCCCAGGTGACTGGCCAGCGGCCCCATATCGATGATATAGTCGGCCTCCTCCATGATCTGTTCGTCGTGTTCCACAATCACCACGGTGTTACCCAGATCGCGCAGCTCTTTCAATACCTTGATGAGGCGGTGCGTATCGCGGGCATGCAGACCAATGCTCGGTTCATCGAGAATGTACATGGAGTTGGTCAGGTTACTGCCCAGGGTGCGGGTCAGTTGAATACGCTGACTTTCGCCACCACTGAGAGTATTAGCCACCCTATTGAGCGTCAGGTATCCTAACCCTACATCCAGCAAGGTTTTCAACCGGTGGTTAATTTCAAACAGGATACGTTTGGCTACCTGTTGGTCGTAGTCGTTGAGTTGCAGGTTATCGAACCAGTTTTTCAGGTCGGCCACCGGCATGTCTACCAGCCGGGCGATATTGCTGTCGCCCACGCGGATATACAGCGCTTCTTTCCGTAAACGGCCGCCGCCGCATTCCGGGCAAACGGTACGTCCGCGGTAGCGTGCCTGTAATACGCGGTATTGTACTTTGTAGAGATTTTGCTCTACCATTTTGAAGAACTCATTCAGGCCGTAGAAGTGTTCGTTGCCGGTCCACAGCAGCTGCACCTGTTCATCCGTGAGGTCTGCAATCGGTTTGTGCACGGGGAATCCGAACTTACGGGCTACTTTGATCAGCGCTTCCTTGTATTCGCCCATTTTCTCGCCTCTCCACGGCGCCACGGCGCCTTCAAAAACGCTCAGGCGTTTGTCGGGGATCACGAGATCGGCATCGATACCCAGCACCTGGCCGAAGCCCTCGCAGGTAGGGCAAGCGCCGTAGGGATTGTTGAAGGAAAAAAGATTCGGCACCGGTTCCTCAAACTGGATACCGTCCAGTTCAAAACGGTTAGCGAAGTGGGTCATCTCTGTACCGTTCACTTCTACATTACAATCGCCTTCTCCTTCGTAAAAAGCGGTTTGAACGCTATCGGCTATACGGTGTTTATCGTCTTCTTCAAAATCTTTGACAACCAGCCTGTCTATCAGCACCCATGCATCCGCGGGCACAGCCGGTTTCTTTTGTTCCATCAGTTCTTCGATGCGCAGCAGGCCGTTGCCTCCGGCTGATGGAGCATACAAACGGGAGAACCCTTTCTGCATCAGGATATTCAGCTCCTCTTTCACATCGCGTTTTGCATGCCGGCGGAAAGGCACCAGCAGCAATACTTTAGCGCCGTGTTCGAGTTGACTGATATAGTCCACTACATCCGCCACTTCATGTTTTTTCACGAGCTGGCCGGACACGGGGGAATAGGTTTTCCCGACGCGGCCAAACAACAGGCGGAGATAATCGTAGATCTCCGTCATAGAGCCTACGGTAGACCGGGGCGTTCGGGTGATCACCTTTTGTTCTATCGCGATGGCCGGGCAGATGCCTTTAATATAGTCCACATCCGGTTTGTTCATCCGCATGAGGAACTGGCGGGCGTAGGAGCTAAGGCTTTCCGCGTAGCGGCGTTGTCCTTCCGCGTAGAGAGTGTCCATGGTCAGGGAGGATTTTCCCGAACCGGAAACGCCGGTCACCACCACCATTTTATTGCGGGGGATGGAGACGCTCACATTCTTGAGATTGTGGACCCTGGCGCCTTTTATGAAGATACTGTCCTGCGGGTTAACCTGCTGAGGATCAATGATGGTTTCTTTTTTCTTGAGTTTTGTTGCCATGACAGAACAAATTTAAGGGAAAAGATGTTAGTTGAATAGTAAATGACGAGTGAATTCATTCACAGAAAATTAACCGGAACAACAAACCCCAAAATGGCTAAAAGCTAATCTCCAAGGGCTGAAAAGCTATTTTTAATATTTGTTTTATTGAAGTATTCTTTTATATTTGCATAGAACGTTTTCTATACCTTGGAATTGTAACAAAATCTTTAACGCTTAAAACTGCTCATTATCGCCTAAACTTTACGCTAATTAAACAACCAACAGGCTGTAAAATCTGTATTTATTTACTAACCCGTTCTAGTTGTAGAAGTTTATGCAAATAATGTACAAATTGTGCGACGAGCAGTTGATTACCCTTTTTAAGAAAGGCCACACTTCAGCATTGGAGGAATTGGTTCACCGTCATAAAGACAAGGTGTACACTTCCATATTGTTGCTTGTGAAGGATTCCTTTCTGGCGGAAGATATTTTCCAGGATACTTTCATCAAAATCATCGACACGATCCGCGCTGAACGCTATACCGAGAAGGGGAAATTTTTACCCTGGGCGATGCGTATTGCTCACAACCTGTGTGTAGACCACTTTAGAAAGATCAAGCGGACGCCGATGATCAAAACCGGCGACGATAAAGATATTTTCGATGTACTGGGCTTCAGCGACAGCTGCGTGGAAGATAAGATCATGACCCGCCAGAGCCACGATCGCGTTCGGATCATGCTGGACATGTTACCGGAAGAGCAACGCGAAGTAATCATCCTGAGACATTATGCAGAACTAAGTTTTAAAGAAATTGCAGATCTCACGCAAGTGAGTATCAATACCGCCTTGGGTCGTATGAGATATGGCCTGATCAATCTCCGGAAGATGATGACGGAGAAGCAAATTTGTCTATGAACGACCCTTTTTTTTGCTTGCCAGCAGCGGGCGGCCGGATGTAATGTCCGACCGCTCGTTATTTTTAAGGCTATCCCTTAACACTTTTCAAAGATCATCGCGGCCCCCTGTCCTACTCCCACACACATGGTAGCAAGGCCATAGCGCGCTTCCGGCCGGCGTTTCATTTCATGCAGCAAGGTAGTGGTAATACGTGCCCCGCTACACCCCAGGGGGTGGCCGATTGCGATAGCGCCACCGTTTACATTCACAATATCAGGATTCACGCCGAGGTCGCGCATACAGGCCAGCGCCTGTGATGCGAAGGCTTCGTTAAATTCCGCCAGCTGTAGCTGACCAATGGTAAGGCCTGCCCGTTGCAAAGCCTTTTGCGTAGCAGGTACCGGTCCTATCCCCATGATAGACGGGTCTACTCCCGCCACCGCCATAGAACGCACCATCGCCAGCGGCCGGAGGTTAAAACGTTTCAGTGCATTCTCCGACACTACCATCACCGCTGCCGCGCCGTCGTTGATACCGGAGGAGTTGCCGGCCGTCACAGAACCGTCTTTCGCAAAAGCCGGGCGCAGGCTGGCGAGTTTTTCCAGGGTGGTTTCCCGGGGATGTTCGTCCTGGGATACCAGCACCTGTTCTTTACCGGCAGTAACCTGCAGCGGGATAATTTCATCATTCCAGCGGCCGGCTTTTAATGCCTGTGCGTATTGTAGCTGGCTGCGGAGGGCGAAACGGTCCTGTTCTTCTCTTCCGATTTGCCATTGCCGGGCAACGTTTTCCGCAGTTTCCCCCATAGAATAAGGGTGATGCAGCGCCGCCAGCTGCGGATTGGTGAAGCGCCAGCCGATGGTGGTATCAAATATTTCTGCTTTGCGGCTGAAGGGACCGTCGGCTTTACCCATGACAAAGGGCGCACGGGTCATGCTTTCTGTACCACCAGCCAGGTATATTTCGCCGTCGCCGCACATGATAGCCCTGGAGGCGTCCATAATCGCCTGTAGACCGGAAGCGCAGAGGCGGTTCACCGTATTGCCACCCACCGTTACCGGCAGACCGGCCAGCAGGGCCGCCATACGAGCTACGTCGCGGTTATCTTCGCCAGCCTGGTTGGCGGCGCCGGCAATAACGTCTTCAATGGCGGCAGGATCTATGGAAGGGTTCCTGTCTATCAGGGCTTTCAGCACATGGGCCAGCATATCGTCCGGGCGGACGTTACTCAGCGCGCCACCATAGCGGCCTATCGGCGTACGTACTGCATCTACAATGTAAGCGACTTGCATGTTGATCTGTTGGTTTATCTGCAATATAAAACTCTTTTTTACTTCCGGCAGACAGCGGGAACGCCGGTCCCATGGGGATCTATATATCACAAACAATTGATTCACAACATTTTAATCATCAGCCTATATCTTTTTAATTGATTATCAATCGAAAAGATGATAACAGCGGGTTAGAACGCTATTTTACCTATCTTTGCAGATGCTTTCCGACTGCCGTAAGGCAGCCATTTGCTCATATAACGGTCAATAATGAAGTCTGACAAGAAAAATATCCGGCACTTAAGTCTGCCAGCATTACAAGAATATTTCGGGTCTATAGAAGAAAAGGCCTTTCGTGCAAAACAGGTGTATGAATGGCTTTGGCTGCGTCATGCGACCAGCTTTGAGGCGATGACCAACCTGTCTAAAGATCTGCGTACCAAGCTGGAGGACAACTTTGTGTTGCCGGCGGTACGGGTGGATGCCACCCAACACAGCAACGACGGCACTATCAAGAGCCGTTTCCGCCTGCATGACAACCACCTCGTAGAAGGGGTGCTGATTCCAACGGATACCCGTCAAACTGCCTGTGTATCTTCCCAGGTAGGCTGCAGCCTCAGCTGCAAATTCTGCGCTACCGGTTATATGGACCGTAAGCGTAACCTCGATTTTGACGAAATATACGACGAAGTGGCCCTCATTAACCAGCAGGCCCTGGAGCATAACGGAAAGAAGCTGACTAACATCGTATTCATGGGCATGGGCGAACCCCTGCTTAACTATAAAAACGTACTGCAGAGCATTGAGCGGATCACTTCCCCCGATGGCCTGGGCATGTCTCCCAAACGTATCACCGTATCTACCGCCGGCGTGGCTAAAATGATCCGCCAGCTGGGCGATGACCAGGTGCGTTTTAACCTCGCCCTGTCCCTCCATGCCGCCAACGATAAGAAACGCAGCGAAATCATGCCGATCAACGATTCCAACAACCTGAAGGAACTGATCGCCGCGCTGAACCATTTCTATAAAGCCACCGGCAACGAAATCTCCTTTGAATACATCCTTTTCAAGGACTTCAATGACAGCAAACAGGACGCTGACGAACTGATAAAAATCTACCGTCAGGTGCCTGCCGACCTGGTGAATATCATCGAGTACAACCCGATTGACAATGCCCGTTTCCAGAAACCCGACGCTGAAAAGGCCGAGGATTTTATGGAATATCTCGCCAAAAACCGCGTGAATGCGAGGTTGCGCCGGAGCCGTGGTAAAGACATCGACGCTGCCTGCGGACAACTGGCCAACAAAGGTTAATCAGTACAAATAAAAATATCTATGGGCCTTGCATGCATGGCCATCATTTAATAATAATTTATGAAGAAAAAACAACCTGCTAAGAAGAGCCCGGCTCCTTTTAAAGGAAGAAACACAGACAAACCGGCAGCAGGCAACCGCAACCGCTCCTCCTTCGATGGCGAAAGGCCCGGAAGAGCATCTGCAAAAGATAATGCAGGAGAAGCTCCCACTCAACGGAAACGCATATACGGCAATGACGTTCGTAAACGCGCTTCCGATAACGATGAACAGCCCATCCGTAAAAAATCCTTTGGCAAAACCGATGAGGGTTTTAACAAAGACGAGCAAGCCAGTCCCCGCAAACGCAGCTTCGGCAACGGTAAACAACCCGTGCGCAAAAACGCTTCCCGGGATGAAAACACCGGGGACGATAAGCCAGGTTTCCGCAAACGTACCTTCGGTGATAAAAAACCTTTCCGGGATGAAAACACCGGAGATGATAAACCAGGTTTCCGCAAACGTACCTTCGGTGATAAAAAACCTTTCCGGGATGAAAACACCGGAGATGATAAACCAGGCTTCCGCAAACGTACCTTCGGCGATAAAAAACCTTTCGGTAAAAAACCGGCCGATAACTATACCCGAAAAGATGAAAGCTCCTTCCACGGAGATTTCAATGATTCCAAAGGTGGTTCTAAAAAGGAAACACCCAGTGGCTTCAACCGTAAAAAATTCTTTGACCGCACCAACGACCGTTTTACTGATAAACAGGAAAGACGCATGGCTTCCAAAACCGGAGGCAAAAGCCGCCCTGAGTTTGGCCGTCATAAAAAAAGTCCCAAAGAAGACGCTGAGAACATCGGCAACACTGATTTTTCCAGGAATAAAAAAGAAAACAAAGAAAGCAGCTTCGCTCCCGGCGAAATGCCGCTGAACAAATACATTGCCCACTGCGGCCTCTGCTCTCGCCGTAAAGCGGTGGACTTTATCAAGGAAGGTAAAGTAACCGTTAACGGGAAAGTAGTACTGGAGCCGGCTACCAAAGTGACCGGCGCCGACACTGTAACGCTGGCGGACAAAAAAATCAACCTGACCAAAAATCTGATGTACATCCTGCTCAACAAACCCAAAGGGTTTATCACTACCACGGAAGATCCGGAAGGACGTAAAACCGTGATGGACCTGATCAAGGATGCTACCGGTGAAGAAAGGGTATATCCGGTAGGCCGTCTGGACCGCAATACTTCCGGATTGTTGCTGCTCACCAACGATGGTGAACTGGCGCAGACACTGGCTCATCCCAAACACAATATCAAAAAGATATACCAGGTAGAACTCGACAAACCGCTTACCAAAGCCGACTTTGAACAAATCGTTGCCGGGCTTACCCTGGAAGACGGCGTAGCCTACGTAGATGCGTTGGGTTATGTAGATCCCAAGGACAAAAAGCAGATTGGTATTGAGATCCATAGCGGTAAAAACCGTATCGTCCGCCGTATTTTCGAGCACCTCTCCTATAATGTGGAAAAGCTGGACCGCGTGATGTATGCCGGCCTCACCAAAAAAACGTTGAACCGTGGCCAATGGCGTTACCTCAACGAAAAGGAAGTGATCCTGCTGAAACATTTTAAAAAATAACTGGTGCGATTACAAGAGCATATTTTACTGGAAACACCTGATTTTGTGGTGGTGAATAAGCCGTCCGGCATGCTAACGCTGCCGGACCGGCACGATAATGAGCTGACGTCTTTGATAGCGGTGATGAAAAAAGCATACGGGGAAATCTTCACCGTGCACCGGTTGGACCGCGACACGAGTGGTATTATACTGTTTGCCCGCAACGAAGCAGCCCATAAATATTTCTCCCAGCTGTTTGAAAGCCGCGATGTAGAGAAGTATTATCTGGGACTGGTGCATGGAGAACCGAATCCGCCGAAGGGTTCTGTGAATGAAGGCATTATGGAACATCCTGTGCAGAAAGGCAAGATGGTCACCAACCGTAAAGGCAAAGCCTCTCTCACCGACTATGAAGTGTTGGAGTCTTTTGGTCTGTACAGCCTGGTGAAGTGGCGGATCCATACCGGCCGTACCCACCAGATCAGGGTACATATGAAACATCTCGGTCACCCGATTGCAGTAGATGAGTTGTATGGCAGTGCGCAACCGGTGTTGTTATCATCCATCAAGAAAAAGTTCAAGCTGGGTAAGCATACTGAAGAGGAACGTCCGCTGTTATCCCGCCTGGCGTTGCATGCTGCCATGCTGGTGTTCAAAGATCCGTCTGGTAAGACTTATACCGTAGAGGCGCCGCTGCCGAAGGATATCAGTGCGGTGGTGAATCAATTGCGGAAGCAACGGTAATCATTTAGGGATTTTGGGATTTTGAAATTTCTGGATTTTGGGAATCCGGAATTTCGGATACCATGAAGGATGAAATAGGACAGAAGTTTTTTTGGTTTAATACTGGCCCGTTGGCATTATGCCGGCGGGCTTTTTTGTTTATCTGAAAGTAGTCACGTGGCGGGAATGAAAGAACTACTACGCCGAAACACAAATATTAAAATTTCAAAATATGAAAATAAAAAAACGGGGAAAAATCCCCGCTTCGTAAAAATCAAAAACCAACCATTAAAAACTCTTATCATGAAAAACCGGGACCTGGTGGTGTAGTAGCCCGGCTTCCTGTTGTGTCGTTTTTTACTTGTTAGGCTGTGGTGTTGTTCTCAGATAAGGCTTAATAATTTTATGCCCTTTCGGAAAACGTTCCGGTATATCAGCGGTTGCCACTGCAGCTGTCACTATTACATCTTCTCCGTCTTTCCAGTCAGCCGGTGTTGCCACGCTGTATTTGGCTGTGAGTTGCAGGGAGTCGATCACGCGTAAAACTTCGTTGAAGTTCCTGCCGGTAGAAGCCGGGTAAGTGATGGTCAGTTTTACTTTTTTATCCGGACCGATGATAAACAAGGATCTTACTGTAAATGTTTCTGAAGCGTTCGGGTGGATCATACCGTAGAGGTTGGCCACTGTTTTGTCTTCATCTGCAATAATAGGAAAAGTTACGTCACAATGTTGTGTTTCGTTAATATCTCCTATCCAGCTCATATGTTTATCCAGCGGATCTACGCTGAGTGCCAGCACTTTAACGTTTCTTTTGGCAAATTCGCCATTTAATAAAGCCGTTTTACCCAATTCAGTTGTACAAACAGGGGTAAAATCAGCAGGATGAGAGAAGAGTACGCCCCAGCTATCGCCGAGATATTCGTAGAAATCTATTTCCCCTATTGTGGTCTTAGCTTTGAAATTGGGAGCAGTATCGCCCAGTCTTAAACTCATAGTTTCACAATTTACTTGATCAAAAATAGCATTTTCCTACAAAAATTATAGACTTTAAAGGAACTTTTTCTCTTTTTTATCGCTTTTTTTTAAGAACTGGATAAACAGGGGTTGATAAGTGTCATTTTTTTAATCTCATTCTCATTTCGTTCTCATCTCAGCGAGTCCGACCGGGCACCCTCCTGGTATGAAAACCAGGGAGGGCAGCAGATGGGGTACCGGTAGGGATGGTTAGGGGCAGGCCGCGCACATTAGTTGGCATACTCAGCCTGCCCTTCGGGGGTAACAATGGATGAGAGGGGTTAAACACTACAGATGAATGGCTAGGTCATAAATAGGTTTTTGGGGTCAACAAACAGGGGCAAACAAACAGGATTCAATCAACGGGATTTAATGGAACTAACAAACAAGGATACTTCGTAGGTTAAAGGGACAATGGACGGGGTTTTACAAACATCCGGATGAAAAACGGGGTTCTCACTCAGGATGATCAGAAAGATGGAGCTGCCAGGCATAATAAGCCGTACTAAAGCTAAGATCGTCGGCCAGGCCGGCTTTTAGACGGGCAGCTTCCTCTTCCAGGTCTATTTCAATAAATCCAAGGTACAGGTCAAATTTGGCGCGGAGGGTATGCAGGCATTCCTCCATTTTTTCCGTCAGGGCAGCACGCGCCGGCGGAACCGGAGGGGTTACCGGCATCACTACCACTTTCTGGATAAAATAACAGGCATCATCCGCACAGATCTCCCATTCATGGTGTTCCGGCCTGCTCATATAAAAAGCCATGTTATCAAAAACCACGGCGCCACCCAGCTCTTCTTCCAGATCAATCAGTTCAGGCACCTGGTGCATCGCTTCCAACCGCTTCACAATGGTCATTTGTACGGCATCATTTTTCTCCTGGCTGTACCTTAACATTGTATTCATTACTTCATAAGTAGTTACAAGATCACAAGGATACCACACGCCATCCTGCTGCACATGACCCCATAATGTCAGATAGTTGGAATCGTCCATAATGATTTGGCCCACTGAAATGGCCTGCATTTGCATAGTTGCTGTTGCTGTATGTGTTTTACTCATAACTATCAGCTTTTGATAACAATACAAAGCTACCTGCTCCTCACGCAAGGGATTTGCGTAGTGACAACAACGTGTGAAATTTTTTTTATCGTTCTGCCCTAAAGTCGGGAAATGCTTATTTTTAAGCCTAAATTTTACGCTTGTGCCAAAAAACAAGGACGCAGTTTCGCGCTATCGCTGGATAGACGAGCGTTTGCGCAATAAAAGGCTGCCTAAACCCACCCTGGAAAACCTGATTGAATATGTATCTGAAAAAATGGACGCGGTAATTTCTACCCGCACTATCCAGAAAGATATTCAGGACATGCGCCAGGACCCGGAGCTCAATTATATGGCGCCTATCGTGTATGACCGTAGCAGCCGCACCTACCGGTATGCGGATGACTCCTTCTCTATCAGCAATATCCCTATTGAGGAAGCTGACCTGCAGGGACTGGAAATCGCTATCGGTATACTCGAACAATTCCGCAGCCTGCCCGTTGTGCAACAGTTTGAAGACGCTATCCTCAAAATAGCCGCGAGCCTCAAAATGAACCGGGAAGCCCTCCAACACAAAGGGCTCATTAAATTCACCCGCACCTCCCAATACAAAGGCGCGCAGTTTATCCCCGATATCGTAGACGCTATCAAAAACCTGGAAGTGATCCGTATCGCCTACCAGAGCTTTGACCGCGACGAACCCAAGGAACATTGGGTGGAACCTTATCACCTGCGGGAATATCAGCACCGCTTTTACCTGATTGGTAAAAGTCAGAAAACCAGAGGCGGCGCTGTAGTCACCTTTGCGCTGGACCGCGTGGTAGAGCTATGGCCTACCATGAAACATTTTGATGAGAAAAATTTTGATGACGCCAGCTATTTTCAGCATGCGATCGGCATCACCGTACACGAGGGAGAACCGGAAAAAGTAGTGCTGTCTTTCTCTCCCAGACAAGGGAAATATATTAAGTCGCAACCTATCCACTCTTCCCAGCAGGTGCTGACAGATAACAGCAAGGAATGCCGTATCGGGCTGCAGGTGGTGATCAATCCCGAACTGACCATGCTGTTGCTGAGTTATGGCGCCCAGGTGAAAGTACTGGAACCACAGCACCTGGCAGATAAACTGGCTACAGAAGCCAAAGAAATGATGAAACGCTACAAATAATGGCCGTGATTTCGCCGATGAGCGGAGATTAAGAAATAAGCCCGGGACTTTTGGACCCGGGCTTATTTCTTTCTATTTTAACACTGGCTTTTCAAACAGCGAATCTGCCATCGGCGGATTCACTTCCACCTTGTTGGTCCGGATCTTTACATTACCTCCTATCAACGCCTGTTCTGTCAAACCGGGATAAGCATAGCCATCCACCGTTTTCCGGTAATCCGACAAATTCGTTACCAGCTCTGCTTTATGCCCCTGGTTCTCAATATCATTGGTAGCCTTTACCAGATAAAAGGTATTGGCATCCAGGTAGGCAAAACCGGTAATACCTTCTGCAGTAGTTACTTTCAGCTTATATACGGAAGCGCCGGCCAGCGTATCTTTGCCTACCAGCTCCACTTTTTTACCCTTGCCTGTGATATCAAACAGTTCTCCCGTAACATCCAGCTGTGGCTGCATCAGCTTGCGTACATTGGGTTCTATTACTTCCACATTCGGATTGGCAGTTATCGGCATATATTGCCATCCTGAGTCTTTGCGCACTACCTGTATATTCTTTCTATTCTGTACCTCAAACTCTACCCGCATGGCTTCGCCCTGCTTCACCCATTTCCGGATGGGCACTTTCACGCCCTGCGCTTCCATCTCTCCTTCCGTATATTGTGTTTTGATGGCTTTCAGCTTATCGGTGCCGCCCATAGCGGCGGTATATTTGTCCAATATTTCCGTCAGCGTCTGGGCATGCAAACTGAAGCTGCCGATCACCATCCCTGCCGCCAGCGAAAAAACTTTTAGATATCTCATAAACTACCGTTGATTTTTTTTGAAAAGTCCAATGGTACCAAAAAACGTACCTGCCTTTGCGCAGCTGCGGCATCATCGCTGAAAATGCCGGCTATTGTGTAGCTTTACGGCATGAATCATTATCAGATCTCCGGCAATGTTGTAGACATCCTGCAACAGGAAATATATCCCGCCACACTCCATATTGTGGACGGACGCATCCGGCAGATAGTTCGTAACTCCAACGACTATCCGCATTTTATCCTCCCTGGGTTTACAGATGCACATGTACATATAGAAAGCTCGATGCTGATCCCTTCTGAATTCGCGCGGCTGGCTGTAGTACATGGCACCGTATCCACCGTTAGCGATCCTCACGAAATAGCCAACGTCATGGGAGTGGAAGGTGTACAATTCATGCTCGACAACGGCAAAAAAGTACCTTTTAAGTTTAACTTCGGCGCTCCTTCCTGTGTGCCTGCCACTGTGTTCGAAACAGCCGGCGCCACCGTTAGTGTAGCGGATGTGGAGCAACTGCTGCAACGCGATGACATCAGGTACCTCACCGAAATGATGAACTTTCCCGGCGTACTACACCAGGACCCCGACGTGATGGCTAAAATAGCCGCCGCCCAAAAATATAATAAACCGGTAGACGGCCACGCTCCCGGTCTTCGCGGCGCAGACGCACAAGCCTACATCGCAGCCGGCATCAGCACCGACCACGAATGTTTCACCTTTGAAGAAGGACGGGAGAAACTGGCCTATGGCATGCATGTACTCATCCGCGAAGGTAGCGCCGCTAAAAATTTTGAAGCACTCATTCCCTTACTGCACGACCATCCGGAAAAAATTATGTTCTGCAGCGATGACAAACATCCGGACAACCTCGTGGAAGGACACATCAATCAGCTGGTGAAACGGGCGCTGGCCAAAGGCATCGACCTGTTCAAGGTATTACGTGCCGCCTGTGTCAACCCGGTACTGCATTACAAGCTGGACACCGGCCTGCTGCGGGAGAACGATCCTGCCGATTTTATCATCACCGACAACCTGCAGGATTTTAATATCCTCGCTACCTATATTAAGGGTATCAAAGTAGCGGAACATGGTAAAACGCTGATACAGCCTGTAGAAACGGCTGTCGTCAACAACTTCGTATGCCAGCCTGCCACGCCCGCCGATTTTCGTATACCCGCCACCGGCACCACCGCCACCGTCCGGGTAATGGAAGCCATGGATGGCCAGCTGATCACCAACGCGCTGCAAGCCACCTTACCCGTAGCGCATGGTCACATTGCCTGCGATATCCAACAGGATGTAATCAAACTGGTGGTGGTAAACCGCTACCGGCAGGCGCCACCGGCTATTGCCTTTATCCGTGGCTTCGGGCTGCAACGCGGGGCTATCGCTTCGTCCGTGGCGCACGACAGCCACAATATCATTGCTGCCGGTACCGATGATGCCAGCATTTGCACCGCCATCAATGGCGTGATTACCCACCAGGGTGGCATTAGTGTAGCTGAACAGGAAAACGTACAGGTACTGCCCCTGCCGGTGGCTGGCTTAATGAGCAACCTGGACGGCTATACAATTGCGGAACAATACAGTCATTTCGACCAGGCGGCCAAACAGCTGGGTTCTACCCTCGCCTCTCCTTATATGACCTTGTCCTTTATGGCATTGCTGGTGATCCCTCACCTGAAACTCAGCGACCTTGGCCTGTTTGACGGGGATAAATTTGCTTTTACGCCGGTACAGGTGTAAACAAAATAACAGCGGCTGACCTATCCGGCCAGCCGTTGTCTATATCCTGTTATTATTTTTTTTATTGGCTGATCCAGAGCGCACCATTAATAGAATCTCTTTCTGCGCCTGTTACCGAAGACAATACATTTATTTCCTGTCTCCATCTCAAAGCGCCTATCAGGGCCATTACCAGGGCTTCCTTAAAAGCTACCGTCTGCTCATCCGGCACTTCTACTTCAATACCCAATGGTTCCAGTTGCCGGCGGATCGTATCTGCCAGGAACGTATTAAATGCCCCACCACCGGTAATCAGCAGTTTAGCCGGGCCTTCCGGCATGGCTGCTTTCAGCTGGCCGGCAGCTTGTGTTATCTGCGCCGCAATATGTTCTGTATAGGTACGCAGTTTACCCTGTACGGATATACGCAGTGCCTGGATCATGGGCAGTACGGTACCGGTGCCGAAATCATTAGCCAGTGATTTAGGCCATGGCTGCTGATAGTAGGGCAATGCGTTCAGTTGTGCCAGCAGACCGGCATCACTTACACCGCCGGCAGCAAGGGCGCCGCCGTCATCATAGGGTTTGTTGAGTTGCTGTGCCAGTTCATTGAGCACCCGGTTGGCCGGGCAGATATCGAATGCCACAAAGCCTTCCGGCAGTTGAGCGGAGATATTGGCAATACCGCCCAGGTTGAGCCAGAACTGATAACCACCCAGCAGGTATTTCTCACCGATAGGTACAATAGGCGCACCCTGACCGCCCAATGCCACGTCCACCGCGCGCAGGTCGGTGATGACCGGCAGTTTGGTAACCGCTGCCATAGCGGCGCCATCGCCCAGCTGAGCCGTCATTTTTTCCCCTGGCAGGTGGAAAGTGGTATGCCCATGCGAAGCAATAAAATGTACTTTATGATCCAGTTCATTTTTCTCTATAAAAGACAGAATACGCTGGCCCGCGTAGTGACCGTAGGCTGTATGCAGCAGCAGGTATTCCCTGGCAGGCAGCGTAGTAGCGGCAGCCAGCCTTTCTACCCATTCCGGTTCATAAGGCAGGCTTTCCGACGCCTTGATGACATAAGTCCATTGTCCCCTGATTTCCGTTAACTCAGCGAAAACGATATCCAGTCCGTCCAATGAGCTACCGGACATGGTACCTATTACGTTGTATACCATTCAACTAAAATTTTGGCAAAGGTAGGATTTCCCTTCGCTAAATTTTTTTTTACCCTTTTATGGAATCTGTTATTTCCCCTGCATCATGCCGACAGAAAATACCCATATATGAAGAAATACCTCTTTCTGCTATTGCTGAGTTGCCTGGTGGTCATCCAGGCCTCCGCCCAATTGCACTCCCTGACAGGGACGGTGCAGGACAAACAGACCCACGCCCCCATAGCCGGCGCCGTTGTTAGCCTTAAAAAAGGTGGCCAGGCCCTTACCCACAGCGATAAAAAAGGCCGGTTTACCCTGCAGGTACCCGATGGACCGTTGACCCTGCAAGTTATTGCCCCCAATTATGAAACTGCGACTATACAAATTAAAGCCGGCCTCTCATCCGTTGTTGTTAACATGACCCCTGTTTCCTTTGTCTCCCCCAAACCTATCATACAAGCAGAAGACCGCACGTTATCAGAAGTAATGGTCACAGGCTATGGGCAAGCGAATGCAGCTGCACCCGCCGGCGATATGGTCCGTAACGCCGCTCCTCCCTATGCCGCCAAGCGCCGTATGGTAATAAGCAGATCTCCCCGGCCCAGTACGGAAGATTACAGTCCGATTAACGAAAACGACTTCCATGCCGTCACCGACCAGCCACTCAGCACTTTCAGCATAGACGTGGACAGGGCCGCCTACAGTAATGTGCGCCGTTTCCTGAACCAGGGCAGTCTTCCTCCACAGGATGCCGTGCGGGTAGAAGAGATGATCAACTACTTCGACTATAACTATAAAGCACCTGCCGGTAAAGACCTGGTGGCTATTTACACCGATATGGCCGTATGCCCCTGGAATACTGATCACCAGCTGGTGCGCATTGCGCTGAAAGCCAAGCAGGTAGATGCCGGCAAGCTGCCGGCTTCCAACCTGGTGTTTTTAATCGACGTGTCCGGCTCTATGGACGAAGAAAATAAACTGCCCCTGGTAAAACGGGCTTTCTCCGCGCTGGTACAACAGTTGCGGCCGCAAGACCGGGTAGCCGTAGTGGTATATGCCGGTGCAGCCGGTGTGGTGTTGCCTTCTACGCCCGGCAGTGAGAAAAAGAAAATACTGGAAGCCATGGAATCCTTACAGGCCGGCGGTTCTACCGCTGGTGGCGAAGGCATCAAACTGGCCTATAAAATTGCTTTAGAGAACCGTACGGCTAAAAGCAACAACCGCGTGATCCTCGCCACTGATGGTGATTTCAACGTAGGCGCTTCCAGCGATGGCGAACTGCAACGGATCATCGAAAAAGAAAGACAGGAAGGTATCTTCCTTTCTGTGCTGGGTTTCGGCATGGGCAACTATAAAGACAACAAGCTGGAACTGCTGGCCGATAAAGGTAATGGCAACTATGCCTATATCGATAATTTCGAAGAAGCCCGCCGTACCTTTGTGACCGAGTTTGGTGGCACCTTGTTCACCGTAGCGAAAGATGTGAAACTGCAGGTAGAATTTAATCCCGCTTTCGTGCAGTCGTACCGGTTAGTAGGCTATGAAAACCGCCTGCTGGCGAATGAAGATTTTAATAACGATAAAAAAGATGCCGGTGATATGGGTGTAGGTCATACCGTGACTGCCCTGTATGAGATCGTTTCTTCCAAAGACAAAACGGGTAAACCCGTCAACTGGGTAGATCCTTTAAAATACCAGCAGACCACCGTTGTCGGCAGCCGGCCGGAAGTGCTCACCGTGAAACTGCGTTACAAACAACCGGATGCCGATAAGAGCCAGCTGATGGAACAGGTATTGCCTTACAACAACCAGGAAGTAACAGCCGCACCGGAAGATTTCCGTATGGCCACCGCTGTAGCAGCTTTCGGGCAACTGCTGCGCAACTCCGCCTACAAAGGGAACATCAGTTACGATACCATATTACAGCTGGCTTCCGGAGCTAAAGGCGACGATACCGAAGGATACCGGGCAGAGTTTATTCAGCTGGTGAAAAAAGCCCGATTGCTCAATAAAGACGAGGAATAGGTTTCCTATATTTTCGGTAATTTGCCGCTTCAAAGCGAAGCAGATATATGATAATCAATTTAAGTGAAACAAATTCGCTGGTAGGTGAATGGCTGAGCGAGATCCGGAATATAGATGTACAGCAGGACCGTATGCGCTTCCGGCGTAATATGGAAAGGCTGGGTGAAGTAGCCGCCTATGAGATCAGCAAAACGCTGGAGTATGAGGAAAAGGAAATTACCACTCCCATGGGTATTGCCAATTGCCGGGTACTGAAAGCACAGCCGGTACTGGCGACCATCCTGAGGGCCGGACTGGCGCTCCATCAGGGTTTGCTGCATTATTTCGACAAAGCGGACCACGCATTTATCTCCGCTTACCGCAAACACAACCATGACGGCTCTTTCGATATCAGCCTGGAATATGTGAGCAGTCCTTCCATTGAAGGGCAAGTGCTGATCCTCTCCGATCCCATGCTGGCTACCGGTTCTTCCCTGGTAAAAACAATTGAACACCTGGAAGAAATAGGAAAACCCACTCACATACACCTGGTGGTAGCGATAGCCTGCACCGTTGGTATTGAATATGTGCTGCGTAATACCAAAGCCAATATTACCATCTGGGCCGGAGACATTGATGACGAACTGACCGCCAAAGGGTATATCGTACCTGGTTTGGGAGACGCCGGTGATCTGGCTTTCGGAAATAAATTACAACAATAGTCCGTTTCCTGCGTTTAATACCTGGAATTTTCGGACAATACAGCTTACGGATTTAGCAATTTAAATGAGGGCAATATATCACACGATTTTACCACCTCATGTAAATTGTTAAATCCGTAAATTTATTATAGCGACAGGCATTTCTCTTCTGTATTAATTTTTTTACACATGGATTTAATTTGAAATATAACATTTTTGGTGTACCTTCACCCTTACTGCATAAACCCTATGCTTTAAGCTTATCTTATGAAAAGAGCTTTACTATTCTTGACCATATTCTTCTATCTAAACTCATTGCGGGCACAGGATCCGCACTTTTCTCAGTTTTTCGCCTCTCCGCTCACGCTTAATCCAGCTTTTACAGGTTTATTTTCAGGCGATTATCGTATGTCAGGCAACTATCGTTCTCAATGGCGCAGCATTTCCACACCGTTTGTAACGGGCACAGCCGCTATTGATTTCGGCATCCTGAAAAACGTAATCTCCTATACAGATATTTGGGGAGTAGGTTTGATGGCGATGTATGACCGAAGTGGCGGCGGCGCTCTCACAGCCACTTATCTTTCGGCCAGTACAGCCTATCACAAAGGGCTGGACCCGGAAGGCAACCATACCATTGCTATTGGTTTACAGGGAACGCTGGTACAGAAAAGAATAGACAACACTAAACTGCAATTTGAAAACCAGATGGACAACAACGGGTACAATCCTTTGATACCCAGTAACGAAACGCTGGTAAATCCGAAAATATCCTACTTCGATCCTAACATCGGCATACTTTACAATGGCCTGATTGGAGAGTCTTCCAACATCTACCTGGGCGCCTCTTATTATCATATTACCCAACCGATAGAATCCTTTATGGACCAAACCCAGAACCGTCTAAGCTATCGCTGGACGCTGCATGGCGGCGGCTCTGTGCCGGTAAACGGGAAGGACCGTTTTCATACCAGTATTCTGTACATGAAACAAAGCACGGCCTCTGAATTTACTTTTGGCGGCGCTTATGGTTTCACCCTGAGCGAGGTGGAAGAAAACAATCCTACCGTGCTTTTCCTGGGTAGCTGGTACCGTCTGAAAGACGCGATCATTCCTTACGTAGGGATGCAGTTCAAAGGATTCCAGGTAGGCATGACCTACGATACCAACGTATCCAGCCTGAAACCGGCTTCGAATGCCCGCGGCGGACTGGAAATATCACTGATCTACATCCACACCAGGAACGAGAACAACAAGTATAAAACGTTGTGTCCCCGTTTCTGATCACCAGACCTGTCACCCTGATTATATATCGGAACCGTGTAGCCTGTGCTTCACGGTTTTTTTTATCAAGAACCCCATAAAATCAACGATTTCCGTAAATCCGGATCCGATTTGAAATATTTTTGCCTTAGTTTCGTTCATCATCAATTATTCAGATAAAATTTTCTGTCACCAAAAAAATCTCAGGCGTTGTTTTTTTCATTCAGAGAGGTACTGTCGGCCATTCAATCATATGGAAAAGCCCATCAGTTCATTATGCAGCATAAGCTGTGGAAATGGATACTGATACCCGGCATTATCTACTGCTTATTATTTTTTACCGGGTTTTATTTTGTTTGGGGTTATTCCGGTGATTTTGTGGAATACCTGACCCGGCTGTTGCACATCACCGAATGGGTACAGGACCTGGAAAGCAGCTGGGTAAGTTTCCTGTTTATTCTCGTGGCCTTCTCTGTGCGGATTGTGTTTGTATTCTGGTATTTTTCCTACTTCAAATATCTGTTTCTGATTGTGGCATCCCCTGTTTTTTCCTACCTCTCGGAGAAAACAGAAGCGATCCTGGAATACCGGGAGTTTCCCTTTAGCTGGGCACAGCTGGGCCAGGACATCTGGCGCGGCGTCCGGATGTCGTTCCGTAATATCGTATACCAGACAGCCGCCATCCTGGTGTTACTAGTCGTATCCTTTATTCCGGTCGTAGGCTGGATTACCCCCATGATCGGGTTCTTTATTGAGGCCTATTTCTATGGCTTTTCCATGATGGATTACAGCTGTGAACGGCATCGCCTCAGCATGTCGCAGAGTATACAATTTATCCGTCAGCATCGTGGCATGGCCCTGGGCAACGGAATGGTGTTCTACGTCTTCATGCTGATACCGGTGCTCGGCTGGATGCTGGCGCCATCCTACGCTGTTATCGCCGCTACCATCGATCTGCAAAACAAAAAACTGATATAACCATGAGTGCTACAGGCAAAGTGTACCTGATTCCCACTGTGTTGAGCGCTGACGCCCTGTTCAGCATTCCTGCCTATATAACCACCATTGCCCGGCAATTGCGTGTATTTTATGTAGAAAATGAACGTACCGCCCGCCGTTACCTGAAAGCATTAGACAGAAACATCAATATCGATGAACTGCAATTGCTGCCCATGCATGAAAACCAGCCACCAGATACTGCTTTAGCGAAAAAGCTGTTACAGGCCGGTACAGATATCGGAGTACTGAGTGAAGCAGGATGCCCGGCCATCGCTGATCCTGGCCACCTGGTCGTACAGGCTGCCCACAGCATAGATGCCCGTGTGATCCCGATGGTAGGTCCCAATTCCATGCTACTGGCCCTGATGGCTTCCGGTATGAATGGCCAGAACTTTCAGTTTACCGGCTACCTGCCTATCAAAGCACCAGAACGTGGTAAAGTCCTCCGCCAGCTGGAAGACGAATCCGACCGGAAAAAACAAACCCAGTTGTTCATCGAAACACCTTACCGTAACAATCAGCTGCTAAAGGATATTTTGGACCACTGTAAAGACCACACCCGGCTGTGTATCGCGATGGATATCACCGGACCGGAAGAATTCATCAAAACAAAAACGATCCGTGAATGGCGGAAAGCGTTGCCGGACCTGCATAAGCGTCCTGCGATTTTTTTACTTTACGCCGGACAGGCTTAAAAATAAAGACACAAAAAAAGAGCGAAGACGATGGTCTTCGCTCTTTTTTTGTGTCTGGCCGATTAAGGTATATCTCTTCCGGATGCATCCCTCACGCTGATTACACTGTCTACGATAAACGGACTGTAACCGCGCCAGGGCAATGCGCCGAGATATTCCTTGTAATGCAGTTCCACCGCTTTGCCGCTGGCAGTCATCAGCTGCTGCGCAATACGTTCGTTCGCCACGGAGAACTGGAACTCATTGGATTGAATTGTTCCCGCAGCCTGGCCTTTATAGCCGGACTGGATTAACTTTCCTTCATAGGTTTTGAAAACGTAGCCCTTTTGCACGAAATAATTGAGTTCCCCCGCCTTTACGCCTCTGCCAAAGACAAAGTAAAACTTGTACAGGAAGAAACCGCCCAATACCAGGATAATGATGGTAACAACAATAAAAATAAACCGCCCCATGTGATGAGTTTAGTAAACGTTATGATCAAAAGTAAAGATCCACCAAATAAATAAGACCGGCCATACCAAAGGCGCCTAATTCCAGTTCACGTTTATTCACCGCTTCAAACACATCGTTGGCCGCGTGGTGAATATCAAAATAACGCTGACTGTCCGGAGAAAGTTCAGCCATAGGAGTACCCAACAGCCGGTTCAGTTGTCCTACGTCCACACCACCACCTTCTTCTTTAAAATCATACAGGCCATAGGGTTCCAGCAGCGGTTTCCAGCTAGCCATCTTCGCTTTTTTCTCCGGCTCCATGGTAGACATAAAGCCTCTGGGTGTAAAGCCACCAGCGTCGCTCTCCAGTGCAAAGACGTGTTTTTCATTCCGTTCTTTAGCCAGTTGCGCATATTTTTTACCACCACGGGTACCGTTTTCCTCATTGGCAAACAGCACTACACGCAAGGTGCGCGCGGGTTTTACACCCATAGCCTTAAAGGTACGCAACACTTCAATAGACTGTACACAGCCGGCGCCATCATCATGGGCTCCTTCGCATACGTCCCATGAATCGAGGTGACCGCCTACTGTAATGTACTGATCGGGATATTTGCTGCCCCGTATTTCCCCGATTACGTTGTGACCAATAGTATCTGCCAGCATCTGGCAGTTGGTGCGGAGAAATACTTTCGCGGAGTTATCTTTCTTCAGCCGGTCGCTCAGGCGGTCGGCATCCTGCAGGCCAATGGCCACAGCCGGAATTTTGGGATAGGCCGAGTCATAAGCCATAGCGCCGGTATGGGGTAAGTTATTGGCCCCATGCGACATAGAGCGTACAATCACTGCCACGGCGCCGTATTTAGCGGCGCGGCTGGCGCCCTGACCACGGTATTTCACCGCATCGCCGTATGAGTGGAAAGTTTTGATGAATTCCGGTTTAAAGCGGTAGTTGTAGAAGATGATTTTTCCTTTTACCTGGTCTTTTTTGGCTTCCAGGTCCTCAAACGAAGCGACTTCCAGCACAGGGGCGGTAATACCGGCCTTTCCGGTGCCTACGGAGTTACCCAGCGCCAGTATGTTCAGCGGTGGTACAAAGTCGCGCAACCGGGACACAATACGGGCTTCTTCTTTCTCACCGCGCACCCAATGGGGCACCATACATTCCTGCAGGTATACGGTGTCAGCGCCGGCGGCTTTCAGGGCTTTTACGCCCCATTGCTCGGCCTTTACCATCTGTGGAGAGCCGGCCAGCCGGCCACCGATCGTCTTCGTCAGTACCCGGAGATTTTCATAGGCGGTGCTGTTTCTCAGGATTTCGTCGGCCATCTGTCTTAAAACGAGGGAATCTGACTGCTGAGCCCTGGTAACTGCCGGCAACAGGCAGGTCAGCAGCATTGGCAAAAGGAGTTTTCTCATATAAGCGGCTAAATTTTGCAATAAAACTAACTAATTGGCAGGGTTCTTACAAATAACAAATAAATGGTTTTAGACGCTCCGCTAATTGAAAATTCAGCGTTACCTTCGTTACGCAAAGTAATCTGGTCGCTGGCACACATCATTACAGGGCTTTATTACTGGTTGCTTTCCGTTCGTTAAAATAAAGATCATGCGCATAGGAATAGTATGTTATCCGACATACGGAGGTAGTGGCGTATTGGCTACCGAGCTGGGTAAAGCCCTGGCTGACAAAGGCCATATGGTACATTTCATTACCTACCAACAGCCCGTGAGGCTCAATGCTTTTCACGCTAATATATATTACCACGAGGTGCAGGTACCGACCTACCCTCTTTTCGATTTCCCGCCTTATGAGTCAGCTCTCAGCAGCACCATGGTGGATGTTATCCTGAACCAGAAGCTGGACCTGCTCCATGTACACTATGCGATACCGCATGCCTCTACGGCGTATATGGCCAAACAGATCGTTAGCAAACAGGGCCGTGTAGTACCGTTCATTACGACCCTGCATGGTACCGACATCACCCTGGTAGGAAGAGACAAAACCTACGCTCCGATCGTTACCTTCTCCATCAACGAGTCTGACGCCATTACGGCCGTATCTGAGAATCTGCGGGACGAGACCTACAAATACTTCCAGATAGAAAAAGATATCTCGGTGATCTACAACTTTGTGGACACCCAGCGTTTCAGTCGCCGTGAAATGCCGCATTTCCGCAATGCCATTGCTCCCAATGGTGAAAAAATATTGCTGCACGTATCCAACTTCCGCAAGGTAAAAAGGGTGCCTGATGTGGTGAAAGTATTCGCGAAAGTAAGGCAGGAAATACCTTCCAAGCTGTTGCTCGTAGGCGATGGCCCTGACAGGCCTACTATCGAATGCCTGTGCCGTGAGCTGGGCATCTGTGAGGATGTACGGTTTGTAGGGAAACAGGAGCAACTGGAAGATGTGATGTCTATCAGCGATCTTTTCCTGCTGCCTTCCGACTATGAGAGTTTCGGTCTCGCTGCGCTGGAAGCCATGGCTGCCCAGGTACCGGTGATTTCCTCCAATGCCGGCGGCTTACCCGAAATCAATATTCCCGGTCAAACCGGCTATATGAGTAATGTAGGAGACGTGGACGGTATGGCCGCCCATGCCATTAAACTGCTGCAGGACGATGCGCTGTTGGCCAAACTGCGTAAAGGCGCACTGACACAGGCACAACGTTTCCATATCAATAATATCATTCCGCAATACGAAGCGTTGTACGAACAGGTATTGCAACAACAGGCGCAGCTACTCTAACGGCCGCGTATCCATCTTTCAGGATTCTGTTGTACCATGTTGCGATAGATCTGCAATTCTATCTCTCCGGTGCTGGCCACCGCACTGCCGGCGGCCGCACCGAGTACATGTCCGCGTTTGACAGACATGCCCTTCTTCACCTGCACATTGACCAGCCTCACGTAGTTGGTGAAATATTTCCCATGGCGCAGGGTGACCATATACCCGGCGCCCGGCACACTGAATACCATAATCACCTCTCCTTCAAAGATCGCTTTTACCGCTGCCCCTTTAGGCGTAGCGATAACGATACCATTGTGCTCCACTTCCACCTTACCGACGGTACTGGTACCAAAGCGCCCGGTGATTCGGCCTGCGTCCACCGGCCACGGCAAGCGGCCCCGGTTGGCTTCAAAATCACGCGAGAGTGACAATGCTTCCGGTGTTGCTGCCAGTACATCTTCTTTAGGTGTTGGCGCCGGATCATCTTCTTCCTCCTCTTTCTCCGGTTTAACCGGTTTCGCCGGCGGCGGTTTATGGCCTGCCTTTTTAGCCGCGGCGATAGCACGTTTGCGGGCCGCCTCCTGTTCCGCTTTACGTTTGGCTGCCTTAGCTGCGGCTGCACGTTTCCGTGCCGCTGCAGCAGCCAGTTCCCGTTTACGGGCAGCTTCTATTTCCTTACGGATAGCATCCTGGATAGCACGGTCTACCTGCCGGGCTTCTGCCCTGCTCTTTTCAATATTTTGCTGTAGTTCTTTTTCCTGTTGTTGTAGTTGTACAATGGTTTGATCGGTTTCTTTTTTATCCGCTATAAGCGCACCTCGCTGCCGCTGTTCGGAATGCAGGGCGCCCGCTTTCAGCGCGCGTTCCTGTTCCAGGTTCTGAAGTTTCTGCGCCAGCAGTACTTTGGTAGACAACAGGCTTTCCGCCTGACGGCGCCTGTTCTCCCGGTATTGCCGCAGATACTGGTAGCGGCGCAGTGCATCATTGAAGCTGGTGGCTGAAAACAGGAAGTTGAGTACATCGTAGTCTCCTTTGGTTTTGTAGGTATATACTACCAATTGCGCATAACGGGCGCGCAGGGAGTCTACTTCCCGTTCCAGCGTTTGTACGTTATCGTTAGTATTGCTGATAGCGCCATCCAGCTGACTGATTTCTATATTGATGTTTTTAATCTGGGCGTTGCGGCTATCAATTCTTTGCTGCAGTTCCCGTTGCAGGCCAAGGTTTTGTTTGGTGGATTTACGGGTATTTGCCAGGGTGCGGGTGGCTTCCTGTATTTCTTTCAACAGTTCCTGTTTACGGTTTTCCAATGCTGCGCGCGATGTTTTATTACCGCGTTGTGCATACAACACTCCCGGTAACAGCCAGCAAGCTATTAAAAGAGGGATTAGCTTTCTCAAAAAGGAACGGTTTTAACATTTAGCCATTGGGTTATTTTGTTATTTGATTATTGGGGGTATCCTTCTGTTCTTCAATAATCAAATAACAAAATGACCAAATACTCAAATTATCTGCGTCTTATCCACTGCTCGGGGTTTTGTTTGGTAACCCCTTTCCAGATCTGCAGTTCTACTTCACCGGTGTTCTCGATGTCATTCACACTGGCGGTACCGATTACCTGGCCGGTTTTCACCATATCGCCTTTCTTCACGCGGGTAGTCTGCAAACGAACATAGGTGGTAAAGTATTGTCCATGGCGGATAATAATTACATATCCGGAGCCGGGCATTACTACTACAGATTTTACTTCCCCGTCGAAGATGGATTTCACGGCGCCGCCTTTGGTGGTAGCGATCACGATACCATCAGAAGGCACTGTGATATGTTCCATCACCGCATGTTGGTGTATACCAAAATGTTCGATAATATTACCGGCATCCACAGGCCAGGGCAGTTTACCCCGGTTAGCTTCAAAGCTTTCAGACAGGGCCAGTGCTTCAGGGGTAGCTTCCAGCACGTTTTCACTACGGGTTGGTGCTGGTTTTTCCGGTACCGGTGTTGGTTTCGGAGGCTCCGGTGTTGCTGCCGGCGGTGGTGTTGGTTTCGCTGCAGGTGGGTTATTGGCAGCATTGTTGTTATTGGCAGCAGCGGCATCAGCCCTCGCTTTCTCAGCCGCAGCCAGGGCTGCTTTGCGGGCTTCTTCCTCGCGTTTGCGTTTTTCTTCCGCCGCTTTACGGCGGGCCGCTTCTTCCTCCATGGCTTTGCGGCGCGCTTCTTCAATCTCACGGCGGATTACTGCACGGATAGCGGCCTGCACTTTCTGGGCGTCTTTATTACGCTGGTTAATGTCGGCTACCAGCTCTTTTTCACGGCCTTTCAGCTTCGTGAGTACTTCGTCTTTTTCTTTTTTATCCTGTTCCAGGGTAGCCCGTTGTTCCTGCTCTGTTTTCAGGGCGTCAGCACGTTTTACACGCTGGCCTTCGAGGCTTTGGATTTTCTGGTTCAGTTGTTCCTGGGTGGATACGATATTATCAGCCTGACGGCGGCGGTATTCGCGGTATTGTTTAAGGTATTGAAAACGTTTTACGGCATCGTTGAAGCTCTGTGCAGAGAACACGAAGTTCAGCATGTCGTAGGAAGAACGGTTCTTGTAGGCATATACAATCAGCTGGGCGTATTGTGCCTTCAGGGTATCCAGGTCTTTTTGCAGGGTTTTTACATCACGCGCAGCGGTGTTAATATCACCATTGATAAAGTTGATTTCCTCGTTGATATTATTGATCAGCCGGGTACGGAGGGTGATCTTGTCTCTCAGCGCACGAAGCTGGCCCAGGCTTTCCCGGGTGGATTTTTTAGTATCCTTCAGCTGTGCGTTCGCCTCCTCGATCTCCTTTTGCAGCTCTTTTTTCCTGCGCTCCAGTTCGTCCCGCGTCGGTTGCTGCTGGCCGGTATTCTGCGCCACCAGTATAGCCGGTAACAACCATATGAAACATACTAACGGGATAATCTTCTTCAAATACAACATGACTATTTTAAGTAACTGCAATTAAGTACCTGGTTCAAGTATATAAACGATAAATATACAACGTTTATTAGTTTAATGAAGGTGACAATTTACCGGGAAATTTATTACATCCGTTTATAACCGGAAGGCGAGTTGAACGGAAAGCTCAGCGGTACGTCGAAATCATAGCGGGTAAAGTCCAGCGCTACTTTGGTCACATTTTTTTCTTCTATGAAAATGCGGCGAACAGTGGGAAATTTCCGGCTGGCAACATTGGCATAATCGCCGTAGGTCAGTTCACAGGAACGTTTATTCGCAACAGTACTATCAGCATCCATCACCTTGCTTTGCTGCAGGCTATAGTCGTCTGCAAATACGTTAAACAGGCTGATAAACCGGGCATCGGCGCAGCTGAAAGAGATCACGGAAGGTGTTTTTACGAGGCCATAGACGGAGTCTGTCAGGTATATAGGGTTACCGATCAGGATATCCTGCAGGGTTTTAAAGTCGAAAGGAATATTCAGTACCTGTTCCGCGTCTGCCATACTCCGGAGTATCAGCTGCTTATCCAGCCGGTTGTAGAGTTTAAGGCTGTCCGGGGTAATCACGGCACGTATCACTTCATCGATGATAGGAGCGCTCACAGATACCCAGATAATGCTGTCCTTCTTCATACGGATGGTAGCCGTCAGGTTATTGTGGCTTTTACTTTCTGTTTCAAAAGCCAGTTTCATCCTGCCGGAGAAAGTATTGAAATCGATCTTGTTGCTGCGGATACCTTTCAGCATATTGGTGATGAAGGCGTTTCTTTCTTCCGCAGAGGTGGTATCCCGGTGGGCAGCCACCTTACTGGTGTCTGTAGCCGGGAAAGTATTGCGTGACAGTTTCTTCGGGTGACGGCAGGCGGTAAAGGCCAGACCGGCTATTCCTATTAATAACAGTAATGTTTTTTTCATGCAGCTATTAGCTTTTAGCGGTATCAGCGCTACCAACGGTGGTGTTATCGGGCCTTCCGGCCGCAAGGCTATTGAATATATTTTTTTTCAGCGATCTTACGGACAAGGCCTACGGAAGTAGCTCCTTTGTCTTTAGCCTTCTGCCAGTATTCCACCGCTTTTGTGACATCTTTCAGGTTAAATAGTATATCCCCGTAGTGTTCCAGCACATTCGGATTCTGCTGTGCTTCCGGAAATTCGAGGGCTTTTTCTATCCAGTGCCTGGCATCTTCGAACTTATCTTGCCGGAATAAGATCCAGGCGTAGGTGTCCATGTAGGTTGGACTATCCGGTTCCAGTTCCAGCGACCGTTTAGACAATTCCGCGGCGCGATTCAGGTTTTCGCCGCGCAGTGACAGGTAATAACTATAGTTATTGAGTACGAGCGCATCGTCGGGCCTTAGCAGGAGGGCTCTTTCATAGCTGCTGTCGGACTGCTGGTGCTGTCCGGTAGCATGATAGGCATCTCCCAGCAACGACTGTACGTCGGCCATAAACTTTTTCTCTCCGCTGCCGATTTCCAGCGCTTTATTCAGCGCGTTGATGGTAGCCGGATACTGTTGCAGCAAGAAGCTGGCCACACCTTTGAAGTAGTACCCCATAAATTCTTGCGGGAACTTCTCCGTTACCGTATTACTAAGCGCCTGCAGCGCATTGGGATCTTCCTTACGGGAGTAGATCCACATCAGCTGATACCATACCGAAAAGCGGCTGGAATCGAGGCTCAGTGCTTTGGTGTAGTTCTGTTGGGCACTGTCCAGCATATCCACCTGTGAGTACATATCACCCCGCAGGGCATATGCTTTGGCATCTTTAGGGTGTGCTTTTACGATCAGGGAAGTGAGCTCCAGTCCTTCTTCCACCTTGGTAGAATCCAGCTGCATCATTTGCAGGTAAGGATACACGTAGGCCACTTTTTCATCGATGCTGTAGGTGGGATTGGCAAAGGCGCGGGTGAGGAAAGCCCAGTAGGCCGTTTTGTCGTTGCTTTTACGGGCGTAGGTAGCCAGGCCCAGCAGCGCTCTGGCGTTATCCGGGTCTTTGCGGAGCACATCCTGAAAGATAGCTTTCGCCTCGGGTACACGGTCGTTGGCATCGTACACTTCTGCCAACAGGAAATAATAACGCAGCTCCTGCGGGTTGTTGTCAATGAGTTTGCGGATCTCGGCAGCTGCCGCATCTACCTGGCTCATTTTGAGTAATAGCCGTTGTTTTTGGTAGATGACCTCTTCGACTACCCCCGTTTTTTCTTCCAGCTGTGCAAACACCGCCAGTGCCGCTGCCGGCCGGTTGGCTTTGGCGAGGAACATGGCTTTGTTATACAGGTAGTCTTCATTTTCAGGGTAACGCCGGGTCAGTTTATCAAAAACGGTAGCGGCGCTGTCAAATTGCTGGTTCACCGCAAAAGCGTCTGCCAGCGTGATCTGGAACCAATGATTATCGGGGTCCATAGTGGCGGCCCGGCGGGCAAAGCCCAGGGCGTAACCGGGGTTCTGGACTTCCATGAACAGGCGGGCCAGTTCATAATAAACGGTGGGATTATTCTTGTTTAACCGCAGGTAGTCGGAATACTGCGTGATAGCAGTACGGAAATCGCCCAGCATTTTAGAGCGTTGCGCAGCAAAGAAGAGGCTGTCAGCACGCTGCTCCAGCACGGCAGGGTCTTTGATCACGGTTTGATGGCGCAGGGAATTTTTAGGCCCGCTGCACGCGCCTGTGATCAATATACCGGCAACACCTATAACGGTTAAGAATACACGCATCTATCAGGATTTACCGGTATGACCGAAGCCACCTTCACCGCGAACGGTTTCGTTCAGCACTTCCACAGGCTGCATAACCGCCTGTACATAGGGAGCGATGATCATTTGGGCTATACGGTCTCCGGGTTGTATCGTTTGTGGTTCGTTGGACAGGTTGATCATAATTATTTTGATCTCTCCTCTGTAGTCGGCATCGATCGTACCGGGTGAATTAGGTATGCTCAGGCCCTGTTTAAAGGCCAGGCCGCTGCGCGGACGAATCTGCGCTTCATAGCCTACCGGTAGTTCCATAAAAAGGCCCGTAGGTACCAATACCCTTTCCAATGGCTGGAGCGTTAAGGCCGTCTCCAGGTGCGCACGCAGGTCCATTCCTGCAGCTTGATCCGTTGCATAAGACGGCAATTCATTATCCGACTTATTGATGATTTTCACAATTATATCAGCCATTGGGCAAAGATAATTTATTATTATTTAGCGATTTTCTCCAATAACACAACTGCGTGGGCAGTAACCCCTTCTTCGCGTCCTACAAAGCCCATGTTTTCTGTGGTGGTGGCTTTTACAGATACATCTTCCAGGCCAATCCGCAGTATTTCCGCAATCACGGACTGCATTTGCGGCACATAAGGCTTGATTTTAGGGGCCTGCAGGCACAAAGTGCTGTCTACGTTCACTACGCCATATCCTTTTTCACCGATCAGCTGTGCGCAGCGGGTCAGCAGTATTTTACTGTCAATGTTTTTATAGGCATTGTCCGTATCCGGGAAGTGTACACCGATATCGCCGAGTGACAACGCTCCCAGCATGGCATCGCAGATAGCGTGCAGCAGTACATCGGCATCACTATGCCCCAGGGCGCCTTTGTGATGCGGGACTTTTACGCCGCCAATCCAGAAATCACGGCCTTCCACCAGTTGATGAAAATCTACTCCCAGACCAATACGAATACTACTCATAGCTTATATTTTAGAACATTTTTGCCAATCCGCAAGGTAAGGCTTTAAATATAAAATCCCCCCGCTAAAAAACGGAGGGACCTGATATATTTAAAATTTTATTATTTAGTTATTTATGCATTTGTTTTTACCAGCCGGTTCTGCTGTCTTCGCCACGGGGCCCTAAGTCAAATGTAAGGGTAAAACGCAGTGTATTTGACAGCGGATTACGTTGGATACCGGAACCTGAAGGCACCAGGTAAGAGAAATTCAGGCCAAAAATATCGTATTTGATACCGATACCGGCAGTCACATATTTACGATTGCCTTTGTATTTATTTTCGTTGAAATAACCGGCTCTTACAGCAAACATCTGGTTGTACCAGTATTCTGCGCCAACGGAATACATCAGCTCCTGCATTTCTTCCTTAAAGCCTCCCGGTGCATCACCGAAGGAACTGAACATTCCCTGCAGTACGCCTTTTTCCTTGTAAGCTCCGGTGGAATCCGGTGTAGGCACCAGTAATTTATTGATGTCCAGCGCGAAGGTCAGCTGGTTGCTTTCATCCAGCGCCAACGTATAGGCAGCACCGATACCCAGGTTAGTGGGGAGGAAATCCTTGTTCTGGGCAGAGCTGGTGTAGGAGATCTTTGTACCGATATTGGTAATGGCTGCACCGATGTTCAAGCGGTTGGACAGGCCATCGTCTTTTTCAAAATCTTTGGTATAGAATGCAGAGAGATCGGCTGCAAAAGCTTTCGCCGGGCGGATCTGCGCACTGCCGTTGGATTGTCCGCCGGCCAGGTTGGAATAAATATAACGGCCGGTTAATCCCATAGAGAAGTGATCGGACAATTTACGGGCATACCCTGCGTCCAGTGCGAATTCACGCGGACGGAAATCGCCCAGGTCCTGGTTACCCGCATCCCGGAAGTTGATGGTACCCAGTGAAAAATAACGGAGCGATCCGCCAATAGCCTGGTATTCATCCAATTTCGTGTATCCGCTGACGGTTGCCAGGAATACGTCGTTCACCAGCTCTTTCAGCCAGGGAGTATAGGTTGCCGCTACGCCGGCTTTGGAATCTGCAAATGGCAATTTGGAAAGGTTCCAGTATACAGAAGAGGCATCCGGAGAAATGGCCAGTCCCACGTCTCCCATAGCACCGCTTCGTGCATCGGGTGTAATGCGGAGAAAAGGTACTGCTGTATTGATTGTATTTTGACGACCATCAAGTTGATCTCTGGTCACCTGGGCTGAGGTCTCTAAACTGTTGAAAGTACCATATATGAACACAAGGCTCAAAGCTACCTTTCGGATCATGCAACGTTCGAATTTTGATAGGGTGTAAAAATAAACTTATTTATTAATATAAAAACGAAAGGGGTTGATAAAGGGATTACTCCAAATTCTGCTCTCCCATGCATAGGTCATAATAATACCATTTTTCCACCCAATGCCCTGGTTTGATCATTACTGCCTATAATCAGCCTGTAGATGTAAATACCGGCGGGTAACCTTGCTCCGGAATCACCTTTGCCGTCCCAGGGGATTCCATCAAAACGGCTGGTTCCCGAAAATATTGTGCTACGCATTTTCTTTACCAACTTTCCATCTATGGAAAATATCTGTAAATCCACTTGTAGTTGTTGTCCTTGCTGGTTGTGCAGAAAAGAAAACCTGGTTACGTCGTAAAAAGGATTCGGGTAGTTGACTACCTCGTCTACCGTCAGCGATCCCGGCGTCGCCACTTTAAAGCGGATCGTTTTTACAGTGCTGTTGTTATAGGTGTCCCAAGCCTTAATGGTAATATGATGCGGTCCTGTTGTCAATCCTGCCAGCGGAAAACGCACCTGCCCCTCCCGGTAACTGTCCAAAGATGCTTCAAAATAATCATTTAAAATTAAATATTCTGAACTATCCAGTATCGCTACCAGGCTATGTGCCGGATTACTGCCCGATACATTGATACCATTACTGTCTGCCAGATCTATCATCAGCAAGGGTGACGGCCCCGTCATATCTCCATTAATAAACGCTTTGCTGTCGAGCCATACTTTTACATCCGGTCCGGTTACATCTGCCGGTACGCCCGGCAATGTTCCTCCGGTCATAAAGCCATCAAAGTAACCACCTCCGTCTGCGATGGCATTACTGGTGTAATAACTGATCTTCCCTTTTCCCTTTCCCGGCAGCAGGTCCGCAGGCACGGTGAAGGCCATGGTAAACTCGCCCTGCTGAACCGTTTGTGTGCCTTTGAACAATACGTTTTCCTGCACCTGGAAATCAGCCGCCCGGCTGCGGGGGTCATTGCCTCTCGTACGATGCGTTACGGGCTGGTCGTACACTGTAGCCGTCAGGGTACCGTTATAATCCCGCAGTATATTGCCTTGCGCATCGGCGATATGTCCTTTGATAATACAATGTTGCAATCCTTTCAGGGTATCCGTTTCCGTTGTAACCTTCCGGCCATTGACACTATCCGTGACCACCTGCCATTTCGGGAAAGCCAGCATCAGGGAAGGATCTCCCAGCAACTGGAACTTACGGTTATTGACCACATCACCGGAAGTACGGTAGGTTTTATTTTTCCCCTCCTGTATGGCAGCACCCAAACTACGCATGGCGCCTCCCGCCTGCGGCGTGAAAGCAGCTTCCAGGTAGTTGGCGTTCATAATGCGGTTGGAATTGGCAAAAACCGCCCTGGTGGTGGTCATCAAAGCAATAGCGCCACTTTGCTGTTGCAACAGTAATTGTGCTCCCAATGAGTTTATACCCGGATCATCGAACGGTGCAAAATCACAGGTGGCGGTGATCAATAACGGTAACTGCTGTTCGTTTTTCCAATCCCGTACACTGTTCTGGTCCATAACGGTTTCTTCGGCCAGGCGGTTATTGCTGCCATGACCGCTGTAGTTCAGCACCAGCGTGCCGTTGTTTATATTGGTATTGACCGCCCGTGTGACTTCCGGCGAGCGGACGCCTGCTGACGTATTTTCCTGCGGATAGGCGTCGATGTATATTTTGCTGATGTTGGGAAGCGGATTGTTTTTAAAGATGATATTACCCATCGCTTCAGCATCTTCCAGGTGCAGGTTATCGTCTTCATCGTCGGCCAGCAGCGTTGCCCGGTTGCGCCAGGGGCCAAAGGCTGCTGGCTGCTGGTAACGGATAATTTTATCCACGGCCATTTTCGCCTCGCTGTTGTTGCGCGCAGGCAACCGCCCGATACCGATATCCAGCAGATTAGGTATATCCGTTCGGGTGATATCTTCCGCATCATCCAGGAATCCGAAAAAATCATCTGATACGTAGGAATGAATGGCATCGAGCGAAGCTTCACTTTGCCAGGAAGGTACCAGGTTGGTGTTATTTTTCAGGCGCTGACGGTAATCGTAGGAGGCGGCGCCAAATAGCAGCAGGTATTTAGGATGATCGCCCCGGTCGTAATACATTTTCACATAGTCACGGATAGCTGTCGGGTCAGGGGTACCGGCGCCAAACTCGTTGAATACCTGCGTGGCGGTGACCACATTGACACTTAACCCATCGTGTGAACGCCGCCAGGCAGCCAGGCGTTCTGCTTCCGCCAGAAAGGCATCACAGGTGACTATCAGCAGGTCGGCCCCAGGCAACCCATGCAGGTCCTGGTTGGCGATAGCGCCGGCAGGCACTGGCCGCAGGAGCGCATTGGCATTAAAGGCTATAAATTCCCGCTGTGGTCCGGCTTCTCCCGTAAATATCAGGGTGTCAGCCTGCAGCCGGGTAGCCATACGTAAGGGCATCAGCGGGTTACTCACTTCCCACACCTGCGTTTGTGCGGCAGCGTTAGCCAGGAAATACTGTGTACGGCCCACGGGAGTGGTACAACGGAAGTCCAGCATACCGCCGGCAGGGAGTTTAAGCGGGCAACGGGCCGTTAGTTCCAGGTAATCCAGCCATCCTTTGGCGTTCAGGTCCCCCGGCTGGAAGGTAACACCTACATCCAGGGAGGCATTGGTGACTGCCGCCTGGCCGGCGCCGGTAGCGGCGGTGGCAAAGGCTTCAAACACGCTGCCGCCTACGGGCAACAGATAAGCGCTGGCCGCAGTGGTCTGGTTGAGGCTCACACTAAAATTACTGCCGGTAGCCCCGCGGGCAGCCGCACGGAAACCAACTGTGACGGGGCCCAGGGGCAGGGCGGGCAGGGAAAAGCCATAGGAGCGGCTGTTGCCAATTACCTTACTAAATTCCTGTCCCCACCATTGTTTACCACTGCTGAGGAAATTCAGGCTGTCCCGTTCGTAAAAGGTATGATAGTCAAAAGCAGCTGTTTTATTGTCTGCCGGCAGGGTGTTGTTGTCTTGCCGGATACGGGCGCCGTTTTCACCGATGGTAAGGAAATAGTAAGCCACGTCGCTGTACAGATTGTACTGGTGGGTAAACCCTGGTTTTAGCGGGTCCCACTGCCAGCGGTGCGGGCCGGGTGCATAAAAGAGGAGGTAATCGTTGCCATCCAGCTGGCCGTCGCCCCCATTCTGTGCCTGAAGGGATACTTCCGGCAGGTCGTCGTAGCGTGGCTGACTGTTGGGTTCCGGCAGTAGCTGGCCTCCGGTACCGAAAAGCCGGATACTGCCCGATGCCAGTTGCCGGGTATCTATCCCCAGTTGTTGCAACAGGGAAATATCAATTTTATAGATACCGGGAGCTGCCACCGATAGTTTATACCAATGGCCTGATGCCAGCACACTATGGTCTTTATAGGTACGGGGTACGGTTTGCCCCGTTGCTGTCCTGTAATGGTATAGAAAAAATAACAGGAGTACCGGAAAAATATACGAAGGTTTCATTATCTTGATAGCCCTTTACCATCCATCCTGAAAGGCCGGTGTAATGTAGAAAAAATATAGGATAAAAATTTGAAATATATCTCTTATTTTTCGCTGCTGTACTGTTCCTGACTGTCTCCGGGAACTGGTATGGCGAGGGCGAATTACAAATTAATTTTTTTCGCCATAAAATAAAAAAGATTACATTTGCGTTTACTGTAAATATAATCGACTAAAGCTGTATCGCATGCGTAGATTAACCTCTTTATCATTGCTCGTAGGTACCGGCGTAATGCTATCCATGACTGCCTGTCACAAGGACGGTGGAGGACTTTTCGGCAAAAAGAAAGAAGTTTCCTCTGCTACCGGCTGGAACTATAACGACCAGAAAATGGGTGGTTTCAGTGTAGCCAAGAATAAAAACCAGCAAACCGGCCCGGGCCTGGTGTTTGTACAGGGCGGTACTTTTGCCATGGGTGCTACTGAGCAGGATGTAATGGGCGACTGGAACAACATTCCACGTCGTATTACAGTATCCTCTTTTTACATCGATGAGTCAGAAGTAGCCAACGTACACTACCGGGAATATCTTTTCTGGCTGGCCCGTGTTTATGGAGAATCTTTCCCCGACGTATACCGCAACGCATTACCCGACACCCTGGTATGGCGTAGTGAGCTGGCTTACAACGAGCCCCTGGTGGAATACTATTTCCGTCACCCGGCGTACAACGACTATCCGGTGGTAGGTGTTACCTGGAAACAGGCCACCGACTACTGTAAATGGCGTTCCAACCGTGTAAACGAAAAAATGCTGATGGACAAAGGCCTGCTTTCCAAAGCAGACATCTCCAACCAGTCAGACGATAACACCTTTGACACCAAAGCCTATAGCGCCGGCCTGTATGAAGGTACACCCGGTAAAATGTCCAAGTCTACCAAAGACCAGTTCAAAAATGCGGATGGTACCCCTCGTACCGCCCAGTTTGAAGATGGTGTGATGCTGCCGAACTACCGCCTGCCCACAGAAGCAGAATGGGAATACGCTGCACTGGGCTATATCGGCCAAAACCCCGGCCCTTCCAAAAAAGAAGGCAAACACGGGGAAGAGCTGATCATGAACAAACAGGTATATTCCTGGGGCACCAATACCAGCGGCCTGCGTGATATCCGCCGTGGTACCATGCAAGGTCAGTTCCTGGCCAACTTCAAGCGTGGCTCCGGTGATAACATGGGTGTGGCCGGTGGCTTGAACGACCGTGCTTCCATCCCTGGTCCTACCCGCTCCTTCTACCCCAACACTTTCGGCATCTATAACATGTCCGGCAACGTGTCTGAATGGGTACTGGACGTTTACAGACCACTCAACCCGATCGATGGGGAAGACTTTAACTACTTCCGTGGTAACAAATTCCAGACGGTTTATCAGAACGAAAACAAAGAGTTCGAAAAAGACAGCCTGGGTCACCTGAAAATGCGTGATGTGACCGACGAAGAAAGTGCCAACCGTCTTAACTACCAGAAAGGTGACGTAATCAACTACCTCGATGGTGACTCCCTCTCTCAGGTGGAATATGGCTATGGCATCACCTCTCTCATCAACGACAAATCACACGTAGTAAAAGGTGGTAGCTGGAACGACCGGGCTTACTGGCTCTCCCCCGGCACCCGCCGCTACATGCAGGAAGACATGGCCACCAACACCGTAGGCTTCCGTTGCGCCATGGACCGTGTAGGCAGCCCTGAGGGTAACAAGTTCAAAACAGGTAACCTGTTCAAAAAACAAAGACAGAAGCGATAGTTCCCGCAAAGGCGCAAAGCAGCAAAGAGCGCAAAGTTTTTTTAAGTTCTAAATAAGAAAGCAAAGGAGCGAAGATCAAATGTTGATCTTCGCTCCTTTGCTTTCCTATATTCGCTTAAATAGTCTTTGCGCTCTTTGCTGCTTTGCGCCTTTGCGGGAACTAAGACCAGAGCTCCAGGATTTCCTCCGTGTGATTTTTGGTATCCGGCTTTTTGATGATGTGGTCAATCACGCCCTTTTCATTGATCAGGAAGGTAGTGCGGTGAATACCATCATACTTGCGGCCCATCATCTGTTTTTCGCCCCAAACACCGTACTGATTCACGATCTTATGATCTTCATCGGCCAGCAGGGTAAAAGGCAGTTCATATTTTTCGATGAACTTCTGATGGCTTTGTTCACTATCTGTGCTCACCCCAATTACCTCATATCCTTTTTTAGTCAGCCCGCTATAGTTATCGCGCAGATTGCAGGCCTGTGCCGTACAACCAGGCGTCATATCTTTCGGATAAAAGTAAAGCACCACGCGTTTCCCCTTCAGATCCGTCAGTGATACGGTTTTGCCATGCTGATCTTTTCCTTTGAATATAGGCGCTTTATCGCCTTCTTTTAAGTTTGTCATATTTTAAATTTTTTCTGAGAGATTAACGTTTGAAAGAAAGACTATAGCTGCCTTCATTGCCGGCAACATCGGTCACTTTCATCACCAGGGTGTGACTGCCTGCCGGACAATGTTCATCGAACGTATAGGTAAGCACGTTACCCTTGCGGGAAAACAGGATCCATTTACCATCCAGCTCTCCGCGGAAATTTTTGATACCGCTGGCATCGCTCATTACAAAAGAGAGTTTAGTGGCTTTAGACAGGTTAGCACCTGGCTTCACCCCTACCGGCGTTACTTTCGGCGCTTCCGTATCTATTTCCAGGTGGAAGTTACCGAAATCACGGAAAGAGCCTTTATACCAGCCATCTTCCTTTACCGTAGCGGAAGTATTGCTGCTGCCCAATCCTTCGCGTACCATCACCACTTTGGGTTGCAGGTATTCCGGAATTGTTTTGGCAGGTTTTAACCGCACGTCAAAATAGTCGTGTATAGGTACCAGCGGCGTGTGCAGCCGGTAGATATTGGAATAATATTTAGGTGAAGTGGCCGCTACCTCCTGGTAATTGAAACAGATCTGATCATACAGTGCCCGTTCATCGAGGTAGAACTCCACCTGGTTGTTTTCAAAGATATTGCGGGAGTCCGGATACATAGGATTGGCGCAGGTTTTCTCCGGCGCTTCCTCTCCCCCCTGCTGCAGGTTGAGTTTTACCGTGGAAGTATTGCCGTAGGCATCTTTCACCAGTAATTTCACCTCATGTACTTCTCCGTCAGAGAGGAAAATGGTACCGTCGCCTTTCAGGTCGTGGTAGATATCCAGTTCGTTGCCCGGCAGGGAGAATAACAGCTGGATATAAGGCCCATTGCCCTTTTTCAGTTTATAGTCAATATGCGCGTTCAGGTAACGGGTTTCTTCGTAACCGATATTATCCAGTTGAAAATCGATATCCGGCACATTGTTATTGTACATGAACACCTCATAGATGCCGTAGGTATTGGGTGCATTGTCCATCCGGTCAATCGCGTTAATACCCAGGCCTACCTTGCCTGCTTTCACTTTAATCACCGGTTGGGTGGTGGTGTAGTGGTCGCCCGTTTTTTTCACCGGCAGTATCATGGGTTGTTGTTCGTAGATACTGCGCTCTCTATCGTAAATGGCTATACGATAAACGTCCGGTGCATGGGTATCAGCGATATTAAAGCCAAACAGGAGCGGGTTCAGCGGCTTTTCTGTTTGGGTATTGCGTATTTCAAAGTGCAGGTGCGGACCGGCAGAACCGCCGGTATTACCGCTCCAGGCCACAAATTCGCCTTTCTTTACCGGGAACATACCGGCCGGGATAGACAGGTCGCTGGCCCAGCTTTCATTAGCATATTGCTGTTTTTTCACGTAGGCCTGCAGGGCCGGGAAGAACGCGTTCAGGTGGGCATATACCGTCGTGTACCCATTGGGGTGGGTAATGTACAACACATTGCCAAAACCGGTGTGGGATACACCGATACGGCTTACATAACCATCTGCCGCGGCATGTACCGCCATATTCTCCCGTTGCTGGGTTTTGATGTCCATACCGGAGTGAAAGTGATTGGGCCGGAGCTCTCCGAAGTTGCCCGCCAGCTGTATCGGGATTTCCAGGGGATTCCTGAAATAGCCTTTCGGGTAGTTCTTCTCAGGGAGGGATTGCGCCGTTAATAAATGCGGTAGTAAGCAAAATAAGCCTATGACTCTCTTCATAATATGCAATGGTAGAAAAAAAATAGGAATTGAAGGACGTAATTTCTTCCGTACATTAGATGCCGCAAAACATCATTATCCTAATGTCTATCCTGGTATCACAACTGAGTAAGGTCTATGGCGAACAACGCGCGGTGGACGCTATTTCCTTTGAACTGAAGAAAGGGGAAATAACCGGATTCCTGGGTCCTAACGGGGCGGGGAAGTCCACCACCATGAAAATGATCACCGGTTTCCTGCCACCTACCAGTGGCAGCGCCAGTGTGTGCGGCTACGACATTGTGAGCCAGTCGCTCGAAGTACGCAAACGAGTAGGATACCTTCCGGAATCCAACCCTTTGTACTACGATATGTATGTAAAAGAGTTCCTGGAATTCATTGCCGGCGTGCATCAGCTGGGCGCTTCCGGCGCCGCGCGTATCCGCCAGGTGATTGAGATGACAGGGTTATTGCCGGAGAGCGGTAAAAAAATCGGTGCTTTGTCCAACGGATACAAACAGCGTGTAGGGCTGGCGCAGGCCCTGTTGCATGATCCGGAGGTGCTGATCCTGGATGAACCTACCACCGGCCTGGACCCCAACCAGCTGGCCGATATCCGGCAGCTGATCAAAACATTGGGGACCGATAAAACGGTGATTCTTTCCACACACATCATGCAGGAAGTAGAGGCACTGTGTGACCGGGTGATCATCATCAACAAAGGAAAAATAGCAGCAGATGACCGGCTGGCCAACCTCCAGCAGCAAAATGCCGGTGGTGGCTACCTGCAGGTAACTTTTGGAGAACCGGCCGCTGCGGAAGAGCTGTCACAGATAGCCGGCGTTTCCCGGGTAACCGCCCTGGAAGGCAATACCTGGCAATTGTATACCAATGAGGTAGACGCTGTGAGAAAAAACCTGTTACAATTTGCTTTGATTAATAACCGGAACATCCTTTCTTTGCAGAGCAATTCACAAAGCCTGGAATCTATTTTCCGGGAAATAACAAAACGCGTTTGACCCCAGGGTTTAAACGCCCATGCTAACCGCTAATAGCTAACAATTATAACTTTCGAATTATGAGTACTATTTCAGCAATCCATGCCAGGCAGATCCTTGACAGCCGCGGTAATCCTACAATTGAGGTAGACGTAACCACAGAAGACGGTCACTTTGGCCGTGCTGCCGTTCCTTCCGGCGCCTCTACCGGTAAGCACGAAGCAGTAGAGCTGCGCGACAACGATAAGAGTGTTTACGGCGGAAAAGGCGTACAACAAGCTATTAAAAACGTTAACGAGATCATCGCAGAAGAGCTGATCGGCTGGGAAGTAACCGACCAGGCTGGTATTGACAAATTGCTGATTTCCCTGGACGGAACCGAAAATAAATCCAAACTGGGCGCCAACGCTACCCTGGCGGTGAGCATGGCCGTAGCGAAAGCTGCTGCAGAAGAGTGCAATCAGCCCCTGTATCGTTACCTGGGCGGTGTTAACGCATTCACCCTGCCTATTCCCCTGATGAACATCGTAAACGGTGGTGCACACGCCGACAATAAAATTGATTTCCAGGAGTTTATGATCGTTCCGATCGGTGCTTCCACCTTCTCCGAAGGTCTGCGCTGGGGCGTGGAAGTATTCCACAAACTGAAAACTGTACTGAAAGGCAAAGGCTACAGCACCAACGTAGGTGACGAAGGCGGGTTCGCTCCGGAAATCCAGAGCAACGAAGAAGCTATCGAAACTGTACTGGAAGCTATCAAAGCAGCCGGTTATACACCGGGCGAACAGATCGCTATTGCCCTGGATGCCGCCAGCAGCGAAATGTACAGCGACGAAACCAAAAAATACAAATTCTACAAAAGCTCCCAGAAAGAAATTACCAGCGATGAAATGGTCGCTTACTGGGCTGAATGGTGCAACAAATACCCGATCGTTTCTATCGAAGACGGCATGGCGGAAGACGACTGGGAAGGTTGGAAAAAACTGACCGAAGCCGTAGGCAGCCGCGTACAGCTGGTTGGCGACGACCTGTTCGTAACCAACGTAAAACGCCTGAAAGAAGGTATCGATAAAAACATCGCCAACAGCATCCTGATCAAAGTAAACCAGATCGGTACTGTTACAGAAACCATCGATGCGGTAAACATGGCCCACAAAGCCGGTTATACTTCCATCATGAGCCACCGTTCCGGCGAAACAGAAGATACTACCATCGCTGACCTCGCAGTAGCACTGAACTGCGGCCAGATCAAAACCGGCTCTGCTTCCCGCACGGACCGTATGGCCAAATACAACCAGCTGCTCCGTATCGAGGAAGAACTGGGTGAAGTAGCGATCTACCCTACTAACGCTATCCGCGTAAAAAAATAATACCTCCTCATTCTATTTAGGGATTTTTTGATTTTCGATTTAGTGATTTGAAATGCAGCGGAGGCCCGCTCTATTAAATTCCAAAATCGTAAATCAAAAAATCCCTAAATTGCATTATGTCTTTTCTGAAATCCATAAAACTGCCGCGCTATGTAAAGAACAAGTTCTTTATTACCGCTCTCGCTTTTGTGGTATGGATCGCCTTTCTGGACAAGACTAACCTGATGTATCAATATCAGTTCCAGTCAGAAGTCAACAAACTGGAAAACCAGAAGGAATTTTTCATCAAAGAGATCAGACAAACCCGGGAAGAACAACAGGAACTGCTGTCCAGTCCTGAGAAACTGGAGAAATTTGCCCGCGAAAAATACTATATGAAGAAAGATAATGAAGACCTGTTCATTATTACCCCCGCTCCCCGGCAGTAATTGATTCTATCCCCTTGTGAATCATAAAAATTTATCTTAAATTAACAATACATTGCACGTTTCTGTCGTTATAAAGTAGGATACGATATTTCTTATCAAATATATATTGCATGAGTAATTTTACACTGTCTACCCTCTCCACCTTGTGTCTTGTTACTGATAGCGATCTTAAACGCCAACAGGAAGCATCATTAACATTAACCCGGGAAGAGCAGGCTTGTTTCGAGGACACCAAAGCCGTCCTCGACACGGTTCATTTTTCTCCCAGGGCCGCTACGCTCCGCTTGATTTTTGACTACGCCGCCAAAAAACCGGAGCAACGATAACCGATTGAGCCTTACTGATCTGTCTATTGTACTGTAACGTCTTTCGTACGGTTATCGGCTTCATTTTCCTATCTTTACGGCATGACCAAAAAAGAGCGCTTCGCATTCGTTATCAGCTATTTTGAGCAACACACGCCTAATGCCGAAACCGAGCTGATTTATGATAATCCATATCAACTGCTGGTAGCCGTTATCCTGTCCGCCCAATGTACCGACAAACGGGTGAATATGACCACGCCCGCCATTTTCGAACGTTATCCGGATGTGGAAGCGCTTAGTCACGCAACCTTTGATGAGTTGTTTCCCCTGATCCGTAGTATCAGTTATCCTAACAACAAAACGAAACACCTCATCGGGATGGCGCAGATGGTCATGGAGGACTTCAACGGCGAAATACCGGACACCGTAGCTGAACTGGTAAAACTGCCCGGCGTAGGCCGTAAAACCGCCAATGTGATCACTTCTGTGGTGCACCAGCAGCCCAATATGGCGGTAGATACCCACGTATTCAGGGTTTCCGCCCGTATTGGCCTTACCACCAATGCCAAAACGCCCCTGCAAACAGAATTGCAGCTGCTGAAATATATACCAAAGGAAAAAGTGCATGTTGCCCACCACTGGCTGATTCTACATGGCCGTTACATCTGCGTGGCCCGGAATCCCAAATGTGGTGAATGCGGCCTGCGTCCGGCCTGTAAATATTATCAACAGATCACCAAGGCGCAATAACTCCGGTTGGTGTATATTCGGTCTCCTAAATCATCCGTATGCGCCCATTCCTGACTGCCAGCTGGCGAAACCTGCTCATGCTCAACTTCGCCGCAGATGCCCACACGCTCCGGCCTTACCTCCCGGCCCATACCGAACCGGATACCTGGAACAACATCCACTATGTAAGCCTGGTAGGCTTCCTCTTCCAGGATACCAAAGTAAAAGGTATCGGCTTTCCCGGTCACCGTACCTTTGAAGAGGTCAACCTCCGTTTTTATGTGCGCTATAAAGACCAGGGCCAGTGGAAACGCGGCGTGGTATTCATCCGGGAGCTGGTGCCTAAACCACTCATCACGCTGGTAGCCAATACCCTCTATAAAGAAAACTACGCTACCCACCGGATGCGCCACCAGTGGGATCAGCCAGATAACAACACCCTCAACGTTCGCTACGAATGGGACGTTGCCGGCCAGCCGAATTATATGGCAGCAACGGCCTCCGCTACCACCCTCCCCCTGGAAGAAGATAGTGAAGCCGCTTTTATCACCGAACATTATTGGGGCTATACCCGGCTGAACCACCAGACCACCGGTGAATATGAAGTGGCCCATCCCCGTTGGGACCTCCATCCGGTGATCGAATATGACTACCGTTGCCATGCCTCCCGGTTGTATGGCCCGGCTTTCGGGCCTGTACTCGAACAAGCTCCCTTATCTGCCCTGCTGGCCAACGGTTCCCCGATTGCCGTCATGCATGGCAGGAAGCTACGGTCCTGAGTTTCAGGAAACCCGCGTTGTTTTTTTCTTCCATCATAAATTTCGATACGATTTATAATAATTTGCTATCTTAAGCAGTTCATTCAGATGCATTTAAAAAGCTAAAAAAACGTTATGAAATCAGCCGTAAGAGTACAATTGTCGTTCATGATGTTCCTCGAGTTCTTTATTTGGGGAGCATGGTTTGTGACACTAGGTACGTTCGTATTAAAAAATCTGCAGGACACCAACGCCAACCAGGTGAGCGTTGCGTTCCTCACCCAATCCATCGGAGCGGTTATCGCGCCTTTCATTGTGGGGATTATTGCAGACCGTTTTATTTCCGCCCAGGTAATCCTGGGTGCTATTCACCTGATTGGGGCAGCGCTGTTATGGACCTGCTCCGGTATGACCAGCTTCGACAGCTTTTATCCTGTATTGCTGGTATACATGGTCCTGTATATGCCAACACTGGCACTGGTAAACTCCATCTCCTTCCGGCAGATGAGTGATCCCAGTAAAGAGTTCTCCACCATCCGGGTATTTGGTACCATTGGCTGGATCATTGCCGGTTTACTGATCGGCTGGCTCAACTGGGAGAAAAACAATACGCTGGGCCTCACTTTCAAGATGGCTGCCGGCGCGTCCCTGTTGTTGGGCCTGTTCAGCTTTACGCTGCCTAAAACACCGCCGTTGAAAAAAGGCACAGAGATTTCCGTCAAGGAAATCCTCGGGCTGGATGCTATCCGGATGCTGAAAAACCGCTCCTACCTGCTGTTTTTCCTGGCTTCCATCGCCATCTGTATTCCGCTGGCGTTTTATTACAACTTCACCAATCCGTTCCTGAATGAGATTGGGATGAATGCTGCTGCCGGTAAACAATCATTCGGACAGGTATCCGAGTTGTTCTTTATGCTGGTAATGCCACTGTTCTTTGTTCGCCTGGGTGTTAAGAAGATGCTCGCGCTGGGGATGCTGGCATGGGTACTGCGTTATGTACTGTTCGCTTACGGCAATGTAGATTCCAATTACTGGATGCTGATTGCCGGTATCGTACTGCATGGTATCTGTTATGACTTCTTCTTCGTTACCGGTCAGATTTATACCGATAAACTGGCAGGTGAAGAATTTAAAAGTTCCGCACAGGGCTTCGTTACGCTGGCCACCTATGGTGTGGGTATGCTGATCGGCTTCCTGATCTCCGGTCCTATCGTAGAGTCTTATAAAACAAGTGGAGGCCACGACTGGCATGGTATCTGGCTGATTCCCGCCGGTATTGCCGCAGTGGTACTCGTATTGTTCATGCTGCTGTTCACCGACAAAGCAACAGAAAAAACCGCCTGATTTTTCTGTCTCTATTTATACGCTTTTAAAATGCAGCGGGGCATGGCTTCGCTGCATTTTTTCATTTCAATAAACGAAAACCGTACTGTATGGCAAACATTGCAATGCTTGGCTCGGGCTTTATCGGGCGCTTTTATGCCGATTCCCTGCAAGGACAACGTAGCAGGGATAAGATCGTAAGTATTTATTCCCGCCGGGAAGAGAGTGCGAAGAAATTCGCAGACGATTACCAGGTGGCTCACTGGACGCTGGATATGGAAGAAGCCATTGCCCGTCCGGAGGTCGGGGTAGTCTGCGTTTCCCTGCCCAACAACCTGCATGAAACAGCGGTGAACCTGTGCTGTAAACATAAAAAAGCGGTCATCTGCACCAAGCCCCTGGGCCGTAATGCGCAGGAGGCCAAACGTATGCTGGAAGCGGTAGAAAAGGCAGGTATCTTCCACGGTTACCTGGAAGACCTGGTGTATACCCCTAAGTTCCTGAAAGCCTTACAAAGTGTACAGGATGGCGCATTGGGCCGTATCCTGTGGGCCAAGTCACGCGAAACGCATCCTGGTCCGCATAGCGAATGGTTCTGGGACAAAGAGCAGGCTGGCGGCGGCTGTATGCTGGACCTCGGCTGTCATTGCGTAGAAATAGGCCGTAGTTTTATCGGCAAGGATATTAAGCCGGTAGAAGTGATGTGCTGGGCAGATACGCAGGTAAAACCGATTGATGCAGAAGACCATGCCATTGGCCTGGTCAAGTATGAGAACGGCGCCATTGGCCAGTTTGAAGTAAGCTGGACTTTCCGTGGCGGGTTAGATCTCCGCGATGAAGTAATGGGCACAGAAGGTACTATCTGGCTCAACAGCTTCCTGCGTACGGGTTTCGACATGTTTACCACCGGCAAGGGCGCCGATTATGTCGCCGAAAAAGCTGAAAGCAATACCGGCTGGCTGTTTCCCGTAGGTGACGAGCTGAATGAACTAGGTTACAACCATATGTTTACCGACATGTTCAACGCTATGGAAGCCGGTAAAGCGCCCCGTGAATCCTTCTATGACGGTTATGTGGTGAATGCTATTCTTGATGCCGCCTATAAAAGCGCCGCCTCCAAAAAATGGGAACCTGTAGAACTGGAAATATGGCGTGGCCAGGAAGGGGTTACCAAAGCCAAAACCCTGCAGGATTACAATGATCAGTACTATCTGGTGAAAGAAGAAATGACGCACTTCGGCGCTAAAAAACTGATCCTGAAAGACAAGACTACCGGGCAGATAATAGAGCAGACGATATCCTGATTTTCGATTTTTTGATTTACGATTTTTTGATTTCGGGTAGGAGAAAAAATGTTATTCCTTCCCCGAAATCAAAAAATCGTAAATCAAAAAATCTGAAAATAGTTAGATCGTTTTAATAAACAGGGCTTTCCCGAATGTGTGGTTAACCTCTACTTCCGTCAATTCCCCGTTCGTATACTTGTAGATGTTTTTTTTGCCTTCCGGCAGTACCAGTTCATACTGGCCGCTTCCCAGCGGGTGCAGGGGCAGGAATTTACCCAGGGCTTCCGAGAAAATGCGGGATACCTGTTTGGGTTCTGAAAAATAAAGATCGGCCACACAATGAGCAATCTCTGTGTTATCGATCACGGATCGGGCGCCGTTCAACACTATCGTATAGTCGTTTCCGTTACGACGCGTAGTCGTTTCCTTATCTTCCCCGTTTTTTCCCGCCACGCGGGTAGATTTAGCGAGGGTAAGCACGTTGTTATCGTACTCATTCAGGATATCGCTGTTGACCTTTGCCAGCAGTGTCTGGATGCGGGTTTTAATGGTGATGCTTTTAGCAGCGCCACTTACTTTACGTTGTGCTTCGATAGTTCCCACTGCATGATTGGCAATCCGGACTTCAAAAGTCGTCTTCTGTGCCCGTACCGGGAGGTAGAATACAGCTACCGTTGCAACGCATAACAATACACGAAAAAGGTATTTCATAAATCAGGAAACTTAAACCAGAAAAAAAATAACACCAAGGGGGAGGTAGCTGTAATAGTCCCCTTATTGAAAGTACGAAAAATCCCGGAAGTTTGGTGTATTCCCTACGATACAACGGCCAGGGGCGCAGTGAAGACTAGCTTCGCTGCGCCCCTGGCCTATGCATGTATAAACGAATCTTAACTTATAACATTTCCTTAATGCGGGTAAGGAGTTCTCCTTTGGTGATGGGAACGCCCATGATTTTATGGTACCCCTGTGCATCGATCAGGAATTGATCGCGGATGATCTTGATCAGTTGACCATTATTGATTTCCGGGATCAGTACTTTATCGTAGCTGTGGAGGATTTCACCCAGGTTTTTAGGGAACGGGCGCATGTGGCGGATATGGGCATGTGCCACCTGATGGCCTTCCGCCAGCAGTTCCAGCACGGTGCTTTTAATTACGCCGAAGGTGGAGCCCCAGCCCAGCACCAGTACCTTTCCTTTTTCCGGGCCTACTTCTATTTGTTGCAGCGGAATATGATCAGCTATCTTGTCTACCTTTTCCTGGCGGATTTTCACCATCAGTTCGTGGTTTTCCGGATCGTAGCTCACATTACCGGTAATATTTTGTTTTTCCAGGCCACCGATGCGGTGTTCCAGTCCGGGTGTGCCGGGAACAGCCCAGGGGCGGACCAGGTTTTCATCGCGGTGGTAAGGCAGGAAGGTATCTTCTCCTTCTTCGAGTTGTTTTTTGAATTTCACCTCGATAGCGGGGAGGTCGGCTGTTTTCGGGAAACGCCAGGGCTCAGCGCCGTTGGCGATGTAGCCGTCACTCAGGAGAATCACCGGTGTCATATGTTGCACCGAAATGCGGAAAGCTTCAAAAGCAGCGGAGAAACAATCAGCCGGCGTGGAGGTAGAAATGATCGGCATCGGGCATTCCCCGTTGCGGCCATAATAAGCCTGCAGGAGGTCAGATTGTTCTGTTTTGGTAGGTAAGCCCGTAGACGGACCGCCGCGTTGAATATCCACGATCAGCAGGGGAATTTCGAGCATAACGGCCAGGCCCATCGCTTCACCTTTCAGGGCCATACCCGGACCGGAGGTGGTGGTAATGCCCATATGGCCGCCATAAGAGGCGCCGATAGCAGACGTGATGCCGGCGATCTCGTCTTCCGCCTGGAAGGTGCGGATACCGAAGTTTTTGAAGCGGCTCAGTTCATGCAGGATATCAGAGGCCGGTGTAATGGGATAGGTACCCAGGAATATCGGCAGATTTGCTTTTTGGGAGGCAGCCACCAGGCCGTAGGCCAGGGCGGTGTTACCGGTGATGCTACGGTAGGTACCCGGTTCCATACGGGCTTTCTCCACCCGGTAACGGGTAGTAAAGGCTTCCACCGTGTCGGCGAAGTGGTAGCCGGCGCGCAGCACTTTGAGGTTACTTTCCAGGATTTCCGGTTTTTTGCCGAATTTTTCCTGCAGGAAAGTTTCCGTGTTGTCCATATTACGGTCATACAGCCAGTAGAGGAAGCCCAGCACGAACATGTTTTTGGCGCGGTCTTTCTCTTTCATACCCAGGGTAGTCTCTTTCAGCGCTTCGCGGGTCATTTTGGTGACGTCCATGGTATGGAGCTGGTAGTTCACCAGGGAACCGTCTTCCAGTGGGTTTACCCCTTCCGGGTAGTTGGCCAGCCGGAGGTTTTTGGCATCGAAGCCGTCGGTATTGGCGATGATGATACCGCCTTTTTTGAGGCCTTTCAGGTTAGCTTTCAGGGCAGCGGCATTCATGGCCACCAGTACGTCGCAGGCGTCGCCTGGTGTAAATATACGGTTAGAGGAAAAGTGAAGCTGGAAACCGCTCACGCCCGGCAGGGTACCCTGTGGGGCCCGTATTTCGGCGGGGAAGTCCGGAAATGTGCTCAGGTCATTCCCGATCAGCGCGGTATTATTGGAAAACTGGCTACCTGTCAACTGCATCCCGTCTCCACTATCGCCCGCAAATTTTATCACTACATCATCCAGTTGTTGAATCGAAGTATTGGACATCTATTATTCTTTTAAGGTATCTTAGTATAAGGTATTCTGTATAAAGGTGTAAATTTAGGCAATCGGCAGATGTTATATACCAAACCTGCGCAAAATCATGTTTATTTCCCACAAAAGTACACAAATACAGTAGACTATTATCGCCAGAAAGCGCCGTTTACATTACTTCTTGTTATGGGTGATAACCACAGGTTATTGGCTAAATAAATGCTAATTTTAATACAAATTCGGTGATGGGATGCGTTGGTTCTCAAATCAAATCGTATTTTTATTCCGTTAATAATTTTTAAACTATATTTTATGGCACTGTTTCAATCGAACAACCCTGTACTCAAAGAAAGTATTTTTGACAAGGCTGCTCATTCTGATGGCGCTACCATGAGCATCCGTGGTACTGTTAACAAAATGTCTTTCCTGCTGATCATGCTGATGGCAGCAGCAGTTTTCTCTTACGGTCAATTTTTAAAAGGTAGTGCTAATGTGTTCCCGTTAGTAATCGGCGGCGCCATTGGTGGTTTTATACTGGCACTGGTTATCATTTTTAAGAAAGAATGGTCCGGTTACCTGGCCCCTGCCTATGCGCTGGCAGAAGGTCTTTTCCTCGGTGGTATTTCTGCTATGTTTAACGCACAATGGCAGGGTATCGTATTGCAGGCGGTAGGTCTCACTTTTGGTACCTTTATCGCGATGCTGGTATTGTACCGCACTGGTGTGATCCGCGCGACTGAACGTTTCAAATCCATCGTTATGACCGCCACTCTGGGTATCGGTATCTTTTACCTGATTGCCCTGGTACTGCGTTTATTCCATATCGATATGCCGCTGATCCACAGCAGTGGGCTGATGGGTATAGGCTTCTCCGTAGTGGTAGTGGCTATTGCAGCGCTGAACCTGATCCTGGACTTCGACATGATTGAGCAGGGTGTTAACATGCGCGCACCGAAGTATTTCGAATGGTACGCTTCTTTCGGCCTGTTGGTAACCCTGGTATGGCTGTACCTGGAAATCCTGCGTTTGCTGAGCAAATTGAACAGGAGATAAACAAGCTGTTTTTTATCTTATATAGAAAGTCTACCGGTAAACCGGTAGACTTTTTTTGTTTTGTTAATGTCTTCCAAAAGATTTGTTAAAGCAGATTTTTCCGCCATTTTATGGCACCGTGTTTGCAAAACTATCATCAGTTCTTTACATCCAAAAAAGCGATAGCAAATAAATGCTGACAACTTTACTTTAACCATGTAATCTTTATTGTTGAACTGTATAAATCGTGTGCCATGAAAAAATTGAAAGTAACCATGTTGGCGTTGGCAGCAGTAGCGTTTGGAAGCTTTGCTTTCAAAGGAATTGATGGAGGTAGTATTGCAGGAAAAGTAACACCTGCAGACGCGGCTACTGAAGCACTGGCTATCACTGGAACAGACACGTTAAAATCACCCGTTAATGACGGTGCTTTTAGCTTTAAAAACGCCAAATCAGGCACTTACACCGTTATTGTAGGTGCAAAAGCGCCTTTTAAACCTGCTACCCTTACAGATGTAAAAGTAGAAGATGGAAGAGCCACTGATTTGGGAGAAATTAAACTGACAAATTAATCAAGAGCAATAGTTGGTTTTCATAGGGGTTAATCAAAAGCCGGTTCCGTACGTCTGTACGGCCGGCTTATTTTTTTTGGGCAGGCCCGTAGGGGTAAATGTTTCTTCAGCCGTCATTTTTGCATAGGCCCCTTTAAAAATGACTTTTATGAAGAAACAAGCTATCATAACCTACACCAGTCTCAGTGTAAGCTGGTTATTACTGATGCTGGCGATTTTCTCCCTTATCCTGAGCAGCTGTGCCAGGGACCAGATCGCCGGGTCGGGTCATGTTGTAGCGGAAACCCGCAGCACCTCTCCTTTTTCAGAAGTGGAAATAGCCGGTCCGTTTGAAGTACATCTTATCCAGGACAGCACAGCTGCCGTGGAAATCAAAGCGGAGGACAATGTTATTAGCGCCATAGAAACCAGCACCGCTGATAATACGCTGTTTATCCGGGTACGCAACCATGTTAAGTTATGGCGTCATTTACCCATACAGGTATATGTGCACAGCCGCAATTATCAGCGCATTAATTTCGCGGGATCCGGCACACTTGATAATAAGGATACCTTACAAAGCAACAAATTCGCCTACCAGATTGATGGGAGTGCCGATGCCAGGCTGGCGTTGACCGTACAGGAATTGCATACCAGGATCAATGGTTCCGGCAGTCTCGACATGAAAGGAAAGGCAGTTTCCCTCAATAGTGACATTAACGGCAGCGGCCAGATCAGCGCACTGGAGCTGGATACCAACAGGCCGATATTACCATCCGGGGTTCCGGCGACCATTCCGTTAGCGTACGGAATCAGCTGTCTGTAGGTATTTACGGCAGCGGGGATGTTACCTATTCCGGTAATCCTGCCAAAGTACAAACAGATATTAAGGGATCAGGTAAAGTAAAAAAGATCTGATTCGTATAACCTGCACTGTTAGACTGTGGTAATGCACGGTTCAACACGCAAGGGTTTCTGCAGCTGTAGCGGAAACCCTTTTTTATTTTGGGATTTTGATATTTAGATATTTGATTGTGTTATGCACCAAAAAATTTAGCCATTTGGAACGATATCCAAATGGCTAAATCAATAACTAAATATCTAAATCAATAAATCTCAAAATGATTATGCACCGCCCAGTTTGCATTTCTGCAGTACTTCCCAGGATTTGCCGTTATGGCGCAGGAAGTAGAGGTTGTTTACTTTGAAAGTAGCCTCATATTCCTTGTTTTCATATTCCGGCCAGGCTTTGTTGAACTGTTCGTCGTCGAGGTCTTTGAAGGCCACGGTTACGTGCGGTGTGAAGCCGGTACGTGCCAGCATGGTGCTGAATCCGAATTCCTTACGCAGGAAGTTGATCAGCTGGCGATGCATAGCCGCCATCGTTTCACTTTTTTCCACGTTGATAAACAGTACACGGTTCTGTTTGTTCGGGAAGGTACCGAATCCTTTCAGGGACACTTCAAAAGGAGCCTGTGTTTTGGCGAACTCGGTGAGTTCATCGCAGAAGGCTTTTTCCAGTGCAGGATCAGCGGTGAAAGGTACCTGCAGGGTAATATGGGGCAGTACTTTCAGTGCGTACATCGGACCATATTGTTCTGCGAATTCCTGTTTTATTTTAATGATTTCCTTACCTACTTCTGCAGTGGGCAGCAGTGCGATAAAGTAAATTTTATTATCAGGTTTGGGTTCAAAGCGTCTGTTTTGGCCGCCTGGTCTTGGTCTGCCGCCGCCGCCACGATTGTAGCCGCCACCACCGCCACCGCGGTTATAGCCACCACCACCGCCGCCACGGTCGTAACCACCACCGCCGCCACCGCCGCGATTGTAACCACCACCACCGCCGCCACGGTCGTAACCACCGCCGCCACCGCCGCGATTGTAACCACCGCCGCCGCCGCCACGGTCGTAACCGCCGCCGCCGCCACCGCGATTGTAGCCGCCACCGCCGCCGCCACGGTCATAACCACCACCGCCACCGCGGTTGTAGCCTCCGCCGCCGCCACGGTCGTAACCACCACCGCCACCGCGGTCATAGCCACCACCGCCTTCGCGGTTATAACCACCACCGCCGCCGCGATCGTAGCCACCACCGCCTTCGCGGTTGTAACCACCACCGTTGCCACGGTCGTATCCACCACCACGGTCATAGCCGCCGCCACCACCGCGATCATAACCACCACCGCCGCCGCGGTCATATCCGCCGCCGCCACGATCGTAGCCACCTTCACGATTGTAACCACCGCCACCTTCGCGGTTGTAGTCTGTACGGGGGCGATACCCACCCTCGCGATTGTACTCAGTACGTGGACGACGCTCTGTGCTGTCTCCACCGTTGTAATCGGGTTTTCCACCCTCCCGCTCATTGTTTAAGTTGGGTCTGTAGTCACCTCTCTCCTTGTTGGGATCATTCTCTTTGTTGGTATCAGAAGAGTAGGGCCTGCGGGGGCGTTCGTTTCTCTCAAAATTCATCTTACTTAATTAAGCGTTTGAAGCAATATTAGCTATGATTTCATAAAAATGAAATACATCCTGATAAGAGTTATACATCGGTACCGGTGAAACCCTGATGACTCCGGGTTCTCTCTAATCAATGATTATACCGGCATCTGTCATTTGCTGATGTATCTCTTTTCCTTTTTTTAGGAACAGCAAAGATAGTTGTGCGCCACGTTCATTACAATTTTTAGGTGTAATAATTTCAAAATTAATGCCTTTCAACTGCTGCAGCAAAAACTCCAGGTAATTGGTTAGTCCCTGGCTCTTTTCTCTTAAAGCGCCGATACCGGCTGCTTCAAATAGTTCGAGGGATGCTTTCAGGCTTACCATGTTAAAAACCTGTGCGGTACTTTGTTGCCATCCTTCGGCGTCTTTCTTAGGCACAAACCTTTTTTCCATTTTAAAACGTGCACTCTCTTCGTTGCCCCACCAGCCACCCAAGCGGAGAAATCCGCGGTCGCTGGCATATTTCTCATGCACAAATGCGCTTCCTACTGCGCCGGGACCACCATTCAGGTATTTATACGAACACCAAACGGCAAAATCTACTTCCCAATTGTGCAAAGCCACCGGAATATTTCCTGCTACATGTGCCAGGTCGAAACCGGCATAAGCACCTGCCCTATGAGCAGCAGCCGTAATAGCGGGTATGTCAAAATATTGTCCGGTATAATAATTAATCCCTCCGAATAAAACTAATGCTAAGCTATCACTTTCCTTGTTAATAATATCTAAAATATCTTCCGTTCTTATCAAATATTCTCCGGTTCTGGGCGAAACCTCGATAATGGCTGTTTCCGGATCGAAACCATGGCATCTGACCTGCGTTTCCACCGCATACTGGTCGCTCGGAAAAGCTCCTGCCTCCATTAACACTTTAAACCGTTGTTTGGTTGGCCGGTAAAAACTTAACATCATCAGGTGGAGGTTAACCGTAAGTGTGTTCATCACTGTTAGCTCCTGCTGGCTGGCCCCCATCATATCTGTCAAGGGTTTGCTGCAATATTGCTGATAATAAAGCCAGGGATTTTGGGCGGACCAATACCCTCCCACTGCACACTGCTGCCAATCGGCCAATTCCTGTTCTATTGCTGATTTAACGTTTTTAGGCTGTAACCCAAGTGAATTGCCACATAAATAAATTGCGTCCTTTCCTTTTCTTTGGGGGAAATAAAACTGCTCCCTTAATTTATTTAATGGATCCTGCTGGTCCTGCTCTTTAGCAAATGCTAAGGTTGCTACGTACTCCATGGTCTTCCAATCATTTGCCAGTCTTCCATTTTAATGGCTGAGGGTATCTCATCCCGGATACCTTGTGTCTTGTCTATCTACGCTAAATATATCTACTTCATAAAACAGGCAAACCTGTATAACTGTTTAAAACAGACCGTCTTCTGTCGAAAAATTAACATCCGATAATCATATGGCATATAAGGCTAAGGCTGTATATAGCTAGTAACGTGAACGCTCTGAAGGGTCAAATGTAATAATAGCTATCGAATTGCCCACCATTCTGATTGTTAAAATTTGTTAATAAAACTAAAAATATGGTTTCATCCACAATATACAAAAAAAATCCGTCCTGAAGAATCAGGACGGAGACTGTTAACCTACAACTGTTACACTGTATTACTAAAAAACGTAATTATCTTGTTTTAATTCACGGAAACCTTGTCCACCTTAGCGCCTTTCTTCAGTATCTCCTCCTGCTGTTCCTGCTCAGGCGCCGGGAAAAAATTGTAAGGCTTGTCAGACACATACTTAGGGTCGTGCAACTGCCGCACGGTTTCCTTCTTCATAAATAGCTTTAAAATCAGTACCAGGAAAGGCACATACTTCAGTGTTCTGGAAAGCCCATACCTATCAAGTACGTCCAGTGAGCGCTTATTCATGGCATACATTACCGGTACCAGGATCAGGGTCAGGAAAGTCGCAAAAATCAACCCAAACACCATGGTCCAGGCCAGCGGCCCCCAGAAGGCTACGTTGTCGCCCCCGAAGAAGATATGCGGTTTAAACTCACTGAACAGGGTGGCAAAGTCAATGTTAAAACCAACTGCCAGCGGAATAAGGCCCAAAATAGCGGCAATCGCTGTCAGCAACACGGGCGTCATACGGGTTTTGCCTGCTTCCACCACCGCCTCATACACCGGCATGTTCTGCATAATCAGCAGGTCGGTGAATTCCACGAGCACAATACCATTACGCACCACAATACCTGCCAGCGCCATGATACCTACCCCGGTCATCACAATGGAAATGTCCATCTTAAAGATGCTGAAGCCAAGGAATACCCCTATGATGCTGAACAAAATTTCCATAAAGATGACCAGCGGACGGCCAATAGAGTTAAACTGGGTCACCATAATCATCAAAATCAACCCAAAAGCCCCCAGCATCGCCATTAACAGGAAGTTCATGGTTTCCTGCTGGTCTTCCTGCTCACCGGTCATCTTGATTGTCACGGAGTTAGGATGACTGAAGTCATGCAGCGCTGTCTGGATATGCTGCACTACCTCGTTGGCGTTGAAACCGGTCAACACGTTGGAATACAGCGTGATCACCCGTTTCTGGTCGATACGTTTGATACCGGCGTAAGTATTGGAATAATGAATATCCGCTACGGCCGACAGAGGTACCTGCCTTACAGCGCCGCCCATATTCATATCCCGGTATACCAGGTTGAGGTTCATCAGGTTATTGATATTGTTACGCTGATCGTCCCGTAATCTTACCATGATTTTGTATTCGTCTTTGGCATCGCGGATCTTGGATGCTTCAAAGCCAAACAAGGCTGTACGCAGCGCTCCACCGATCTGCCGGGTGGAGATCCCTTCGTTGTTGGCTCTTTCACGGTCTATGTTGACAACGATCTCCGGTTTGTTATCTTCAAAATCACTTTTCAATTCCTCCACCCCATCGATATGCAGTGAATCCAGATAACGTTTAAGTCTAAACGAAGAACTGGTCAGTTCATCAAAATTATCGCCGGTGATCTCGATGTTGATCGGTTTACCGGTTGGCGGTCCGCCCTGCTCCTGTTCTACCGTGATGTTGGTACCCGGAATACCTTTTACAGCATCACGGATTTTGGCAAGATAAGCAACAGTAGACTGCCCGTTTCTTGCGCCGAACTCCACGAAAGCCACGGTCACCTTCCCTTTCTGCGGCTGGGTGCTCATGTCCATCTGGCTCGGGTCACCGGCGCCTTTAGCGACGTTGGAAATGATAGACTCTACAATCGGATTGTTGGCGCCCACCACTTTGGTAATACGGTCTTCCACGATATGCGTGATAGAGTCCGTGTATTTCTGGTCGGTACCATTCGGCAGCTCAATATAGGTGTAGATAAAGTTAGGATCTGCCTGGGGGAAGAATACCACCTTCGGATTACGAATACCTGTGAGTATAATGCTGAAAATCAGCAGGCCGAAAGTGGCCACCAGTATCCATACCGGGCGCCATCCTACCAGGCACCATTTCAGGATACGTTTATATCGTTCCTGCACTTTAGGCCAGAAGCTGTGCTGGAAGTGACGCGCTACACCACCCAGCCAGAAACGTTCCAGCAGGATCATCAGATAAGCGAATACCACGAAGTTGCCTGTTCCCACGCTGCCATTGGCATAACCAATCAATGCGATCACCGCAAACACGATGGAGAGTATTCTGAACTTGCGGTCAAACTTCGGTTTGGGATGGTCTTCCCCTTCGTGCCGGTCCATAAAATCCACCGCAAATACCGGGTTGATGATATAAGCTACAATCAGCGACGCTCCCAAGGTGGTGATCAATGTTACCGGCAGGTAGAACATAAATTTACCGATAACGCCTGGCCAGAATAACAGCGGTACAAAAGGCGCCAATACCGTCAGGGTTCCTGACAATACCGGCAAAAACACTTCTCCCGCCGCTATCTTGGCGGCTCTTACTATACCCAGGTCTTTTCGTTCATTAAAAATACGGTGCACGTTTTCGATCACCACAATGGCGTCATCCACCACAATACCCAATGCCAGCAGGAAGGAGAACAGCACCATCATGTTAAGGGTAAACCCATACATTGGCATCAGCAGGAAGGCGATGAACATGGAGATGGGCACCGACAAGGCCACGAAGATGGCGTTTACCGCACCCATGAAGAACATGAGGATCAGCGTTACCAGGATGAAGCCGATGATGATGGTGTTGATCAGGTCGTGCAGGGTAACACGGGTAGACTTAGATTGATCCGCGGTAATGGTCACATGCAGGCCTTTCGGGAAGTAGTTGGCTTCCATATCGGCCTTGATGGCCTGTATTTTATCAGACGCATCGATGAGGTTTTTACCGCTTTGTTTGATTACGTTGAGCGTGATTACATTCTTACCGGCCAGGCGGGCATAACTTTCCTGTTCGAGGAAACCGTCCACCACATCGGCTACGTCTTTCAGATAGACTGTAGCGCCGGATTGACCGCGTACAATGATGTTACCAATCTTAGCCGGATCTTTATATTCCCCTTTTACACTGAGGGTACGTTTCTGGCCGTCCATAGACACCAGGCCTCCGGAGATGGTAATGTTTTCTCCCTGGATAGCGCCAATGATATCGTCAAAACCGATTTTGGCAGCATCCATTTTATATTTATCAACATTGATCTGTATCTCTCTTTCCAGCTCCCCTACCAGGTCTACGCGGGTGATTTCATTCAGTGCCTCGATGCGGTCTTTCATATCATCTGCATACCGTTTGAGTGTTTGCAGATCGAAATCGCCGGAGAGGTTTACGTTCATGATAGGAATCTGGGACACATCGATCTTAACGATCTGCGGTTCCTGTGTCAGGTCTTTAGGCAGATCTTTTTTCGCGTCGTCTACTTTCTCCCTCACTTGCTGGCGGGCCGCTTCGATGTCTTCGTTAGCGTTGAATTCGATGGTGATGGCGGAGAAGTCCTGCATGGAAGTGCTTTTGATCTTCTTCACACCGGAGATGCCATTGAGTTGTTTCTCGATGGGTTTCGTCACCAGGGTTTCCATATCTTCCGGGGAAGTACCGGCATAGATGGTATTGATAAAGAACTGCGGGAACACCACTTCCGGGAACTGTTCCTTTGGCAGGTTGATATACGAAAGAATACCCGCCAGCGCAATGATAATGGTGGCTACATAGATGCTCACCTTATTATCAATGGCCCAGCTGGTGGGTTTAAATTCTTTATGAAGATTATCTTGCATACACTTGGTTTTGGCTGTGATTCAGCATTACAGTTTGATCAGGTCATTGTCGTTGAGGCCCTGGTAACCAGTGGTGATGATCCTGTCGCCGGTTTTTAAGCCGTCTTTGATTTCAGCCTTGTCGTTATAGGTGCGTCCTACTTCGATGGTTCTGCGTAGTGAAGCCAGTTGACCGTTTTTATCAGCCGCCACCATCACGAAAGGTTTACCGGAAGAATACTGGATCAGGTTCACCGGTATAACTACGGCATTGCTGGCAGTATAGTCCACAATTTTGATATGGGCGATCATATTGGGACGGATAGCGTTATCCGGTTTCAGCGGCACTTCAATTTTGATGGTGCGGCTTAGCGGGTCGATCGTTCTGGAAGCGAAAGCGATATTGGTTTTGATTTCGCGGTTGATATCCGGGAAAGAGAGGATCACGCGGTCGCCTGTTTTCAGGAGGCCGGCATAGGCTTCCGCCACGTTGGCCGTTACTTTCAGGTTATTGGCGTTTACCACGCGGAAAGTAGGATTACCGGGAGCAGCGTTGTCGCCCACTTTAGCGATCACCGCGTCTACTGTACCGCCGATGGGTGCAATGATGCGGGTTTGGGCCAGCTGGTCCTGCAGGGTGGCCATTTTCCGTTCCAGCGCTTCCTTTTGGTTTTTGGCGTTGAGGTATTGTACTTCAGAGCCTATTTTCTGATTCCAGAGATTTTTTTGTTTTTCATAGAGGATGTTGGCGAGGTCCATCTGCGTATGCAGTTCCGCCATATTGGCTTTCAGTACCTGGTCATCCACCTGGGCCAGTGTTTGTCCTTTGCTGACCTGCTGGCCTTCGCGTACGTAGATAGCCGTGATCACGCCCATGGCGCGGGCTGATACGTTTACGTTTTCGCGGGCATCCACGCTTCCCTGTACATCGATATAATGTTCAAATACCGTGTCTTTCACAGCAGACACTGTAACGTCTTTCATTCTTGCTACCGTATCTTTTTTGCCAACTTCTTTTTCCAGGGCTGCGATTTTGGTATCGAGGGCAGTTCTTTCCTGTTTCAGTTTTTCCAGTTGCTGCACTTTGTTGCCTCCGCCGCCGCAGGCAGCTATTACCACAGAGAGCACGGGGACGATGAAAAGATATCTTTTATTCATATAGCTGATAGTGATAGGTGATTGAAAAGGTTTTGCACTATAGTTTTCCGTAAGCCTTGAGCAGGTCTACCCGTGCTACGATGGCATTGTACAGTGCGGTGAAATAATTGTTCTGGGCGGTGAGCAGGTCATTTTCGGCAGTCGACATTTCCAGGCTGGAGCCCACCCCTTCACGGTATTTGATCTGGGTAGTATTGTGTACTTCTTCCGCGAGTTTCATGTTTTTTTCCTGGGCTTCCAGGTTCAGCACGTTGTTACGGAAGGTAGAAGCCGATTGTTCTCTTTCGAGATCGATACCCAGTTTAGCGTTTTCGATAGCCACTTCACTTTTTTTGACGTTCAGCAGGGCCTGGTCTACCTGTCTTCTGCGTTGTAAGCCGCTGAAGATGGGCACAGAGAGGTTGAGGCCTGTATTGAGATAGCCGTACCATGTCTGGCTTTTGAGGTAATCGAACTTATCGCTTCCGCGGAGCGCGCCTGTAGCCGCAAAAAGCTGCAGCGAGGGCAGTCCTTTCATCCTATATCTTTTCAGGTCGTATTCGTTGGCTTTTTTCTGTGTTTCGAGCAACTGGTATTCAATCCGTTGGGAGTAGTCGAAATGGTCCATGTCGGGGATGCTTTCCGTGATCCTTTCCGTGGAGAGGGTATCGGAGAGTACGACCACCTGTTTCAGTGGCATGCCCATCTGGTATTTCAGTGCAGCTACCCCGAGTTCGATGAGATTACGGAGTTTGGTTTGTTCGGTCTGGAGGTTGGTGAATTGTACCACGAGGCGGTCTACATCCAGCTTTTCCACGAGACCGTTTTTATTGATTTCCCTGGTATCGTTGAGTATTTTTTCCAGGGTATTGATATTGTTTGTCAGGATAGACAATGCTTTCTGCGCTGACAGTACATTATAATAGGCTTTGTATACGTTGGCTTTCACATCGATCTGTGATTTGGCCACATTCTGCGATACCAGTACTTCCAGGGTTTTACGGGCCTGGAGGGCAACCAGTACGCTGGGATCGAACAGCGTTTGGGTGAGCCTTACTTCCCCCATGAGGTTTTGGGGAAGCTGGAAAGTGATGACCGCAAAAGTGTCTTTACCTCCGGTCGGGGCAAAGTTTCCCACGTTGAACATCTGTTTCTGCAGGATCGGGTTATATTGGTACTGGCCGGTACCGTTGATAGTGGGTAGTGCGAGGCCGGCGACCTCTTTATTTTTGGCCAGCTGGATCAGTTCATCCAGTTTGGCCGTTTTAACGGTAGACTGGTTAGCCAGTGCATAGTCCACTGCTTCCCGGGCCGACAGGCGGACAGGTTCCTGTGACACGGACTGCTGGGCGCCGGCGGTGGTAGCCAGGGCGAGCAATCCCGCCATGGAAGCCATGCCGGTGAGCCTTCTGATTCGTTGCATAGTATTATATGTTTAGCGATAGTTGTTTGTATTTTTCGATCAGCTTATACCCTTTGGCAGATGCTACTCCGTACAGATAGTTTTCCAGCAGTACCTTTTGTACTTTGGTCATATCTGAATTGCCAGGGAACGTTTCGGGTTGAAAGCTGAGCATACATCCGTAAACGCGGTATTGAGTCAGAATTCTAATGTCGAGGTCCGGTCTGTAGAGTCCTTCACTGATGCCTCTTTCCAGGTTTTCGCGGATGGTGTTGGCCAGTGAGTTGTTCTGATAGTTTATAAACACCTGATATGCTTTCGCATGGAATTTTTGCAGGTCGAGCAGGACTACCGGGTTCATGTTCCGCATGCGGCGGTCCAGCATATCCATCACCAGGAACAGTTCCTGGATGGCGTCGTCGGATTTTTCGCGGTTAGTCTGGCATTCCTGGTCTACGATACCTATAAAACGGGTGATAGCCTGTGTTACCAGGTCATCTTTATCCATAAAATGGGCATAGAGTGTTTTTTTGGAAATGCCCATTTTCACAGCGATGTCATCCATGGTGATAGACCTGGTGCCATATTGTCGAAACAGGCTAAAAGCCGTGTCCATGATACGTTCCTGCGGTTCCATAAGAGTGCTTTAACAGGCTTTGTAATGCTGAGACAAAACTATGGAAACTTTTTAAACTTCCAAAGTTTCCAGTATTTATTTTTTACATGTGGCAACACGGAACTGTGATGGACAGGATGATGACTGATTTACTGATTAGCGGAGATTATAGTGGAGATCGGAATAAGTGACAGGAAAAAACGGGGCAGGCAATCTTCCGCTTATTTGTCTAATTTTGTGCCCTCATTCCTTTTGCCATGTCGCCAAAACTCAAATTAAAAGTGTTTGCGTCCCGTTTATTGCGGTATTTCTTTCAGGGCCTGTTGATACTGGCTCCTATCGGGATCACTGCACTGACCTTATATTGGGCGTTTGTTACTATTGACAATCTTATTCCGAAGGAGATTATTCCGGATGATACCTCTTATAACTTTTTAAAATACAAGGGCGTAGGATTTGCGCTGGTATTGATATTAGTGGTAGTGGTGGGATACCTGAGTTCTTCGTTTATTATCGGGCGGATCTTTGATTTATTCGACCATTTGCTGGAGCGGACGCCGTTTATCAAATACATCTATACCTCTATCAAAGACGTATTTGATGCATTTGTGGGCGAGAAGAAGAAGTTTGATCACCCGGTGCTGGTGCAGATTTACGGGCAGGATGTATGGGAGATGGGTTTTATTACGCAGACGGACGTTACCCATCTTGGTTTAGAGGGTTATATGGCCGTATATGTTCCCCATGCGTATGCTATTACCGGTAAGGTGTTTATTGTACCGAAGGAGCGGGTAAAACCGCTGGAGAACGTATCGGCCGGAGAAGCGATGAAATTTGCCGTGAGCGGCGGCGTTACGAATATTTAGGGATTTGGTTATTGGGTTATTTGGTCATTTATTTTCCGTGGATGTTTTGGCATCCTTGGGATAAATGACTAAATTTCTAAATAACCAAATGTTTAAATTGTTTGTTATGTTAACCCGTATCCTGATACAGCCATTCGCTGTAAGTTTCACAATTGTATTATGGTTGATTTGTCCGCTGCGAGCCGGTGGCTGGGGCTTTTTTGCGCATGAGCGGATCAACCGGCTGGCGGTATTTTGTTTACCACCGGAGATGATGGTATTGTACAAGCCGCACCTGGAGTACATTCGTGTGCACGCTACCGATCCCGATAAGCGCCGGTACATGGTGGCTGCGGAGGGGGCGCGGCATTTCCTGGACATCGATCTGCTGGACAGGCCGCCTTACCGCAGCATCCCCCGCAGCTGGCAGGAAGCAGTAGCGCGGTATGGGGCCGATTCGCTACAGCGCAATGGTATTTTACCCTGGTACCTGGAAACCATGATGGCGAGGCTTACCAGGGCATTCAGGGAGCTGGACCAGCAGCGGATACTACAATTATCGGCTGAAATAGGCCATTACGTAGCCGATGCGCATGTGCCGTTACATGCCTGTTCCAACCACAACGGGCAGTTTACCGGTCAAACCGGCATCCATGGCCTTTGGGAATCACGTATCCCCGAATTGCTGGCAGATGCGGAGTTTGACTACTGGGCCGGTAAAGCGCGTTACATCGCTGATTGGCGGGCGTATGTATGGCAGATTGTGACCAGTAGTGGTCTTGCTGCCGATACCGTACTCAAAAAAGAGAAGAGGTTATGTGAACATACTTCTCCATCGCAGCGTTATGCCTATGAGATCAGGAACGGTGTGTTAACGCGAACTTACGCTGAAGGTTATACGAAAGCATATCATCGTTTATTGGGTGATATGGTGGAGCGGCGAATGAAACAAGCCATTGCAGCGGTGGCAGCCTGTTGGTATACCGCCTGGGTAAATGCAGGTCAACCGTCCTTGCAGGAGCTTCAGCATACAAGTCTTACGGAGAGTGAGTTGCAGGAGTTCGAGCAGCTGCAACAGCGATGGACAGAGGGGCGTATGCTGGGCAGGGCAGAATAAGCGGTCAAAATATTTAGGCTGATACAAAAAAATTGGAAAAGAAATTTTATCTTTGTTCCTACCGTCTTTTAACCTATCCTACACCAGCGCCTTACAGGTTTTAAAACACCCGTGCCGTTTTTTTTCCGTTTCCTTAGAAAAACCAAAACAAAGTGGAAAGATCAAAAAATGAATTTAATCTAGATCGTAACATGAAGGTGCATAATTTTAACGCAGGTCCTTCTGTATTGCCCAACGAGGTATTATACAAAGCCAGTAAAGCCCTGATAGATTTTGAAGGATCGGGGATGTCCATACTGGAGATAGGCCACAGAACAGCGCCGTTTGTAGCGGTGATGGAGGAAGCGCGTAGCCTGGTTAGGGAACTGATGCAGCTTGATGACGACTTCGAGGTACTGTATTTGCATGGCGGTGCCACCACGCAGTTTATGCAGGTGCCCATGAATCTGCTGGAAAGCAGTGAAACAGCCGCTTATGTAGATACCGGTGTATGGTCCAACAAGGCCATCAAGGAAGCGAAATTGTTTGGCTTCGTAGATGTAGTAGCCAGCTCCAAAGACAGTAACTACAACCACATCCCCAAGCAGTTCAACATCCCTGCGCAGGCCAGCTACCTGCACATTACCACGAACAATACCATCTATGGTACACAGTGGCATATGACCCCGGTGACAGACGTTCCCCTGATTGCAGACATGAGCAGTGATATTATGAGCCGCTCTATGGACTTCAATAAGTATTCGCTGATTTATGCCGGTGTTCAGAAGAACATGGGTGCTGCCGGTGCTACGATGGTAGCTATCCGTAAAAGCATACTTGGCAAAGTAACCCGCAAGATCCCGGCTATACTGGACTACAAGAATCATATTGAGAATGGGTCCATGTTGAATACCCCTCCCGTATTTGCGGTATATATCTCCATGCTCACCCTTCGCTGGTTAAAAGAGCAGGGCGGTATACCGGCCATCGAAAAAATCAATGAGAAAAAGGCCGCGCTGCTGTATGATGAAATTGACCACAACCCGTTGTTCCGCGGTACAGTGGCCAAAGAAGACCGCAGTCTGATGAACGCCTGCTTCATCATGGATAAACCAGAGATGGAAGAGGAATTCCTGAAATTCTGTAAGAAAGAAGATATTGTAGGTATCAAAGGGCACCGCCTCTCCGGTGGTTTCCGGGTTTCCATGTACAATGCATTGCCCTACGAAAGCGTAGAAGTAATGGTGGAAGCCATGAAATACTTCTCCCTGAAGAAAGCTTAAGCTACCTGTCATTACGAAATATGAATAACGATGATTTAACTGAACGATCATTTCAGTTTGATCATCGTTATTCGCATTTCGTAATTTTTATTATTACTTTTACCCTCATCTACATTATTTATCATGGCTATTATCAGACCTTTTAAAGGATTAAGGCCCAAGGAAGAACTGGCGGCGCAAGTAGCTGCAAGGCCTTATGACGTACTCAGTTCGGACGAAGCTAAAGCCGCCGCTGCCGGTAATCCGTATTCGTATTATCATGTTTCCAAATCAGAAATAGACCTGCCGGAAGGGACAGACACCCACAGTCAGCCGGTATACGACAAAGCAGCCGAAAACCTGCGAAAGCTGGTCAGCGATGGCGTATTGTTCCAGGAAGCACAACCTGCCTACTACATCTACAAACTGGTGATGAATGGCCGCTCCCAGACCGGCCTGGTATGCGCCTCTTCTGTAGATGACTACAATAAAGGCATCATCAAAAAACATGAGTTTACGCGCCCGGACAAAGAACTGGACCGTATCAACCACATTAAAACCACGCTGGCCCAGACAGGCAACGTATTCCTGGCCTATAACGATGTGCCGGAAGTAAATGCCCTGATAGACCGCTGGCAGAAAGACAACAAACCTGCGTACGACTTCACCGCCGACGACGGTATACAGCATACCATCTGGGTTATCAATACCCCGGCAGCCGTACAGGAAATCACGACCCTCTTCGCCGAAAAGGTGCCCTGCACCTATATCGCCGACGGGCACCACCGCGCTGCTTCCGCCAGCCTGGTACAGAAAGAATTCCAGGAAAACGGTAAAATCACTTCCGTGGAAAACCCGGTCAACTATTTCCTGACCACCATCTTCCCTGCCAGCCAACTGGCCATCCTGGATTATAACAGGCTGGTAAAGGACCTCAACGGTCTGAGTAAAGCTGAATTGCTGTCACGCCTCGACTATGACTTTACCGTAGAAGAAATAGGCCATCAGCCACAACAGCCTTCCATGCTGCACGAATTCAGCATGTACCTCGAAGGAACCTGGTACCGCCTGGTAGCCAAAGAAGGCACCTACACCACCGATCCGATCGGCATCCTGGATGTAACCATCCTGTCCAACAACGTACTGGACAAACACCTGGGCATCAAAGACCAGCGTACCGATAAACGAATTGATTTCGTGGGCGGTATCCGCGGTTTACAGGAGTTGGTAAAACGGGTTGACAGTGGAGAGATGAAAGTTGCTTTCGCCCTGTATCCGGTGACTATTCAGCAACTGTTTGATATTGCTGACAGTGGCAATGTAATGCCTCCCAAAAGCACCTGGTTTGAGCCGAAGCTGCGGGATGGCCTGATCACGCATGTTATTTAATTTAATATATTGATCCCCTGGTGAAAGGCCAGGGGATTTTTTTATTCCCTTTCCTTTCCTATGTATTCCACAGAGCCTACTCCATCTATTTTTGATGATACCGAATTTGCCGCACCTGAGATAAATGCCTATCCCAGCCTCAAACAACTGTGGATATTATTCATTATTTTTTTCGGCGGTTTATTCATTGTCAATGCCAGTCTGGGATTATTTGCCGGCATCACCCACCGCGCTATCCCTGAGATATACCAGTTTATTGGGCCGCTCAACCTTGTCCTATATCTCCTCATCGCTGCCTTTACCTATCGGGAAAAGAAAAAATATGAACCAGACTACAAGCCATCGTTTGCCATGCCTCCGCTCACCGTGCTGTTATTACTGACGCTTATTACACCGGCGCTGACCATTGCTTTTACCGGCATTTCCGCCTGGCTCCATGTCAATACCTGGGTAATGGTAATGCATAAGCCATTCCTATACTTCCCGGACAACCCCCTGATCATCTTCTTCACCTTCGCAGGTCTGACGCTGCTGGAAACGCTGATCATCCGGGGTATTTTGCTGGATGGCCTGTTAAAAAGATACCGGCCAGCCGTGGCGATCCTCAATTGTGTATTATTTATATCGATCATGGGTATCAAACCGGCGCTCATCCTTTTTTACATCTTCATCCATCTGTTGCAGAACTGGGTTTATTACTACACCCGTTCCCTGCTTCCCGGTATATGGGTCACCATCGTCGGTTTAGTATTTGCCCTCCTTGTCTTTAAAAGCGAATGGGAAGAATTGTTCGCAGAAGGTTATGTTCCCACTGTTGTTACCGCATTGGCTGTGTTAGCCATAGGAGGGCTTCTCCTTCAAAAAATATTTTTATCAACATTTAAAAAAAGTATAATATAAAATTTCCTGTTTTTTATTTACGCTTGCCCGGAGAACGACCTGTGGGACATTACCCCATTTTCCTTACTTTTACAACAAACGACAGACAGGAATGCATATGAGGTCTTCTTTATTGAAAGCAGTTTTAGTTGCGGGAGTACTATTTACACAAGCGGCCGTTGCACAGGATGCAAAGGAGTTATATAAAACCGCTACCAATTTCATGCGTAACGGGGATTACTCCAATGCTGTGCTGGTATTAAACCAGGCGTTACAGTTAGAACCCGACAATTTCGAATTCAGGAAGCAGCTGGGTTTCACCTTTTATCTGAAAGGAGACCTCAACAAAGCCAAGAGTGTGATTGAGCCCCTGCTGAATAAGAAAGAGGCAGATGTACAGGTGTTCCAGATTGCCGGTAACATTTATCAGGGGCGGGAAGAGTGGAAAACCGCTCAACGCATGTACGAAAAAGCGATCCGTAAATTTCCCAACAGCGGTGAGTTGTACAACGACAACGGCACGCTGGCCATGAACTTTAAGATGTATGACGGCGCCCTGCGTTCCTGGCTGAAAGGTATTGAGCAGGACCCTGGTTTTCCGGGTAACTACTACAATGCCACCAAAACCTATTATTACAGCAACAATCCACTGTGGTGCATCTTATATGGCGAAACCTTCATGAACATGGAGAGCTTCACCACGCGGACCGCGGAGATCAGGAATATCGTATTGGAATCATACAAAAAACTCTTTAACGACCCGAGCCTTTTCGATGCCATGGTGCCTGAAGAAGAAGGCAAAAAAGGCCGGAAAAGTAAAGGTGACGGCGGTTTTGTTCAGGCATACAAACAGTGCATGGGTAAACAGCTGAGTGTGATTACCGGTGGTGTAGATCCTGACGCCCTGATTATGGCCCGTACCCGTTTCCTGCTGGATTGGTACAATTCCTATAGCAACAATTACCCTTATGCACTTTTTGATTTTCAACAGACGATGTTGCAGCAGGGTATGTTTGAATCATACAATCACTGGCTGTTCGGTCCGGCCGCCAACCAGGCCAACTATAAAGCATGGGTAACGCTGCATAAACAGGATTACGACGATTTCCTGAAATACCAGCGTAACCATCCGCTGAAACCGAGGCCGGATGAATATTACAACGACGGAAGATTCACGCTGATCAACTCAGGGTATTAATATCAGCTTCCCGGAGCAGCAATGCCGGGACGAGGAGCATGGGATGAGTAAGTGAAGCGTTATTAGCAAGCTTTTTTCAGTCCGGGTACACCACCCGGGCTGTCTGAATAATCTCAAAATCTGAATATGCTCGCTACCAAACACCAAAACACGATTGATGCCGCTGTTAAAGCGAACCACGAGAGAACCTTCTATTCGCACTATCCGGAGCACCCCAAAGCGTACGGGGAAGAAGCCCACGCAAAAGGTGTACAAAGTTATCAGCAGTTGCTGAACAAACCCTTTAAACAGCTGCTGCAAACCGGTGAAACCGGCTGGGTGGGAGAAGAAGTATCCCCTTATACCCAGGAAGTGCTGGGTGTTACCTACCCTACCTTTGCGGTAGATGATCTCGTAAGCAGAGCCGGTGAAGCCGCTCACGCCTGGGCCCACACATCCGTACAGGAAAGAGCCGGCGTACTAACGGAGACGCTTGAACGAATTAAAGACTACTTTTTTGATATCGCCAATGCCACCATGCATACCACCGGCCAGAGCTTTATGATGAGTTTCCAGGCATCCGGTCCACACGCCAACGACCGCGCCCTTGAAGCCATCGCCACCGGTTATCATGAGTTGCTGCGATACCCTGCTGAACTGGAATGGGAGAAACCGATGGGCAAGACCAGCATCCGGCTTAAAAAGACTTTCCGGGCTATTCCGAAAGGAACCGGTGTAGTGATTGGTTGCTCTACTTTCCCGGTATGGAACACACTACCGGGCGTATATGCCAACCTGATCACCGGCAACCCGGTCATCATTAAGCCACATCCAAGAGCGATTTTGCCTATAGCCATTGCGGTGAGTGCCATTCAGCAAGTGCTGCAGGATAATGGTCACGATCCGCATTTGTGTCAGCTGGCGCCTGATAGTTCCGACCATCTCATCGCCAAAACACTGGCAGAACATACAGGGGTAAAACTGATTGATTATACCGGCAGCAGTGCCTTCGGCAACTACGTAGAGTCGCTTCCCGGTAAGACTGTCTTCACCGAAAAAGCCGGCGTGAACTCCGTATTGCTGGACAGTGTTAATGACCTGGACGCAGTGATACAGAACCTCGCTTTTTCCGTGAGCCTGTACTCCGGCCAGATGTGTACCGCTCCGCAGAACTTCTTTATCCCCGAAACCGGTATCAACACCGCAGCAGGGCATGTGAGCTTCAATGATGTGGTACAGCGGTTCCACGATGCGGTAGTAGCGCTCGTCAACAATCCGAAAATGGGTCCCGGCACATTGGGCGCCCTGCAAAATGAAAACACCTACCACCGGGCGCAGGAAGCCGCGCAACTGGGTGGTAAAGTAATACTGGCCGGCACTCCGGTGAATAACGAAGAATTCGCCAAAGCCCGGGTACTGGCGCCTACCATTCTTGAAGTAAGCAGTGCTGATAGCAGTATTTACGAAAAAGAACTGTTTGGCCCGATTGTGCTGATCGTTAAGACGAAAGATACCACACACACCATTCAGCTCGCCAAACAGATGGCGCAGAAACACGGCGCCATTACATGTGCCGCTTACACCACCGATCCTGCCACCAAAGAAAAAATCACAGATGAAATGAACAGTGTATTTACCCCTGTTTCATTTAATCTTACTGGTTTTATCTGGGTAAACCAGCATGCCGCCTTTTCCGATTTCCACGTAAGTGGAGGTAATCCGGCTGGCAACGCCAGTTTCACCAATCAGGAATTTATTATCAAACGGTTTGTATGGGTAGGTAACCGGGAAATGATCGCATAGATGGATGATACCGGCGTTCGGAGCGTTCCCCGAACGCCGGGCTTTATAATTGCAGGGAGATATTTATGAAAAGTATTGCATTTATTCTTTTACCCGGCGTTATCCTGGTAGCCTGCGAGCAGGCGCCCAAGGCAGACAAGGCCAGCGCCACCAATGCGCAGACAGTGACAGCCGCCACCGGCAATGCTTATCTGGCTGATACCGCTGCCTGTCTCATTGAATGGATTGGGACCAAACCTACCGGTCAACACCGCGGTACCCTGCGGCTGGCCGGCGGCGCTATCTATGTAAAAGACTCCCTCATTACCGGCGGACAACTGGTGATCAACATGTACACATTGCAGAACATAGACCTCGCCTCAGATACCGCCATGAAAAATAAACTGGAAAGAGAACTGAAAAGCAGTTCCTTTTTTGACATAGAAAAGTTCCCTACCGCTACTTTCGACATTACTGCCGTTAATGCCTATCATCCTGCCGTTGGAGAAGAAGTAGCACTAAAAGGTGCCACCCATCTTATTTCCGGAAACCTGACGCTTAAAAGCGTGGTTAAAAACATCTCCTTTCCTGCGCGTGTTCATATAGACAAACATCAACTCACTGCTGTCGCCAATTTCAACATAGACCGTACCCTGTGGGGCATTAACTACCGGGCAGACAAATCATTACAGGACAAACTGATCAATTCACAGGTCAATATCGGGTTTCATATCAGCGCATCCAGATAGGCTATATTTTTTCGTTTTTTCTGCCGGAAAGCCGATAAAATATTTTAAATTGAGTACAGCAGCTGCTTCAATCTAAAACCACTTCACATGGAAACTACCCAGCAAAGAGATGCACGTCTCTGGCGCATTGCAAAAGCCAGGGCCGGCTTTAAATGTCATCTCATCATTTACCTGGTGGTGAATATGGGTTTATGGACCGTGTGGTTGCTCTCCGACCGGGATCTTCCCGAAAATGCTCCCTGGCCATTGGCGCCAGCCCTGGGATGGGGCATTGCACTCCTGTTACAGTACTATACTACTTATCATAAAGGCACTTTCGATGATACGCTGAAACGAATATAGCCACCCAAAAAGACAGCATAATGGACCGACCGCAGCGACTATTTGACGTAATCCGCTATCAGCTGGAAACCTATCCCAGAGAGGATATGCTTACCGGCAAAGAAAACGGACAATGGAGAAAATACAGTACACAGGAAGTAGCAGCCCTCACCCGCAAATTCAGTGCTGGCTTACTAAAGCTGGGTATCCGGCAAAATGAAGAAAAAGACAAAATCGCTATTATCTCTCCCAATAAACCGGAATGGATATTAACCGATCTTGCCGTGCAGCAGATCGGCGCCGTTTTAACGCCTATATATCCCACTATCAGTCAGCATGAACTGGAATATGTACTCAACGATGCGGAAGCGCGTATCCTCTTTGTCAACGATCAGGAATTGCTGCAAAAGGTACTTGCCGCCCGGGATAAATTTCCTACTATCCGGGAGATCTTTACTTTTAACCGGGTACCCGGCGCCCGTCACTGGACGGAGATCCTGGAGCTGGCAGACGAGGCAGACTATCCACAGATAGATCAGATTCAACAAAACATATCACCGGAAGAGTTAGTCACCATTATCTATACTTCCGGCACCACCGGCACGCCCAAAGGCGTTATGCTCTCGCATCACAATATCATGAGCAATGTGCTGGCCTGTCAACCTTACCTGCCTGTCAGCAAAAATGCCCGTGCGCTTAGTTTTCTGCCGCTTAACCACATCTTCGAGCGGATGGTCACTTACCTGTACCTCACCAGTGGTGTACCCGTCTATTATGCCGAAAGTACAGATACCATTGCCGCCAACCTGCGGGAGGTAAAACCGACCATCTTCACCACCGTGCCACGACTGCTTGAAAAAGTATATGAAAAAATTATGGCCACCGGCCTGGAGCTCAAAGGCATCAAACGGATGCTGTTTTTCTGGGCAGTGGACCTGGGCAAACGTTATGAGATTAACCACCCGCTGAGTTTCTGGTATACACTACAGCTGAAACTGGCCAACAAACTGGTGTTCAGCAAATGGCGCGCCGCCCTGGGCGGAAATATCGACTGTATTGTAAATGGCGCCGCCGCCTGTCAGATTAGGCTGCTGAAAATATTCACGGCTGCCCGTGTTCCCATACTGGAAGGTTATGGTCTTACAGAAACGTCCCCAGTCATCAGTGTTAACCGCTTCAATGTAGAAGATCGTATGTTCGGTACCGTAGGACCGGTGATCAGCAATGTAGAAGTGAAAATCGCCGAAGACGGGGAAATTCTGTGTAAAGGCCCCAGTGTGACGATCGGGTACTATAAACGCCCCGATCTCACTGCAGACGCCATCACCGATGGCTGGTTCCATACCGGTGATATCGGTGTGCTGATAGATCATAAGTTTCTCAAGATCACCGACCGTAAAAAGGAACTTTTCAAGACCTCCGGCGGTAAGTTCGTGGCGCCGCAGCCCATAGAAAACAAGTTCAAGGAATCGCCCTACATAGAGCAAATCATGGTGGTGGGAGAAGACCGCAAGTTCACCGCAGCCCTGATTGTTCCGTCCTTCGACAATCTCCGCGGTTGGGCGCAGAAACGGGGCATTGCCTTCGACAGCGATGAAACACTGCTGAAACAACCTGCCGTACAGGACCTGTACAAACAAGCTGTTGATAAGTACAACCAGTTCTTTAACCATATAGAGCAGGTAAAAAAATTTGTATTACTGCCCCACGAATGGAGTGTAGATGCAGGAGAACTCACCCCTACCCTGAAGGTAAAACGGAAGGTGATCCTCGAAAAGTACAAAAAAGAGATTGACGGTATTTATGCGCCTTCCGGCGGGAAAGTTGATATAGAAAGTCTTTAAATATTAATTTAAAACCCTTACTTTTGCAACCCGATACCCCCAAAAGGGTACCAGGATGGTCCCGTAGTTCAATGGATAGAATAGAAGTTTCCTAAACTTTAGATACAGGTTCGATCCCTGTCGGGACTACAAAAACGCTTATTCGCCCAAACTTAGTAAAGCTAAGTTTGGGCGTTTTTCATTTATGGACGTGGGTTTCAGATTAAGTAAAATATTCCCCAAACTCCTATCCGGTCTAAGGCGTTGATGAAACACCTCTCAGCTCTCTACCGGATCTTTCATCCCCGACCACTCTTTCACGGCAGTATCCACCAGCTGCCGCAATCCAACAAGTACCCCTTTCCCCTCTCCCAGCGTACCACTGGCAGCCATTCCTGATGCCAGTACCGCAGCACCTACCGGCAGAAATACAGCGCTATCCATTACCTGTGGCACCTGAAAGGATACCCATTGTTTTTTTCCATGCACCATCAGCGGGGCGCCTTCCATAGTTTTACGCCGACCCGGCCATACGATCTGTTCGGCCAGATGCAATGCTGTGCATTTATCGAAATCTACACCAATCAGCAGGACTTTTGCCGGTAATTGATAGAGCTTTCCCAGGGGGGAACTCATGCCTAACGGGTCGTGCAGCGGATGGTGACTGATAATTTGTTCAGACAGCGGCCCCAGTGCAGCGAACGAAGAGAAGGGATGATCACTACGCACAGCGCCCGGCCAGGTCCGAAACAGCTCGGCAATCTGTCCCATATCCCGTGTAGGTGTAATGCGGGGATCATAAGCGGGCATGGTATAACGAATCGTATCGACCCAGTCTTTGGGAACAGCAGGCGCTTGCCAGTTTTCAGGGTTGGTGATGCTGGCTGACTGTGCAGGCATGACTATAGTGCCTTCCTCACCGACCGCTTGTAATAATGCCTGAATAACCGCTACAGGTCCCCCATTTACCCAGCCCAGGGAACTGAGCGATGAGTGAACAAGCAGTGTGTCCCCTGACTGAATGCCCAATGATTTCAGCTGGTCGAAAAGAGCCTCTGCAGTGACAGGTTTTGTCGTCCTGTTGATCAGGTTTTCTTCAGACATAATGAAGTAAGTTTTCTTGTTAAATTATATTCAACACATAAAGTTTACCAAATAATCTTCATCTGTCTATTTTTTATATTATTTCCTGGAATGAAGGCCGATCATATTCCCTTCTGTATCCTTTAAAACAGATATAAACCCAAACTCTCCAATAGACATTTTTGGTTTGATAATTTTGCCGCCGGCATTTTCCACCCTAACCTCTTCGGTAGTACAATCTTCAGAAGCAAAATAAATGATCGTATTGTTCCCACTGCTATCCCCATCCACTTTTTCAACCAGTGCACCGGAAATATTCAAACCGTCATAATCTGCCGGAAAAAAAGACTGTTTACCCCACTCAGCCGGAGCATCCGCCAGCTGAATACTGAACACGGTTTCATAGAATTTTTTGGCACGTTCCAGGTTGGACACGTAGATATCAAACCAACAAACAGGATTTACATTTTTCATCTTTAACTTGTTTTATGTTATAGCACAAAATTGCGCCGTACAGGAAACATAAAATTGTAAAAATGGGACAAGGCTACTCTTTTCTGTCAAAAATCAAAGACATGGTTAAATGATCCCCATAAAATTCTTTGGGTGTTAGTCCGGTGAATTCTTTAAAGTCCTTAATAAAATGCGCCTGGTCATAGTATTCACCCTCATAAGCCAACGCAGTAAGACTGACATCTTTTTTATTCAACAGCATTTTGAGTGTATGCTGCAACCTGATTGTTTTCGACAGTTGTTTGGGACTTAGTCCTATTGCGAATGAAAACTTGCGGACTAACTGCCGGCGGTTAACATTTGCCTGTTTGGAAAGTTCATCTACTGACAGCTGTCCGTTGGCTGTTAATATGGTTTCGACGGTTGATTGTACAATATGATCTATTGTGCCGGCATCTTTTAGTTTGTTACATAAAAATGTTTCCACCAGGTTTATTCGTTCCGCCGTATCGTGAGCGCTTAAAATATGCTGTTCGAGGCTGGCACCTTCTTTTCCGAATAATATTTTCAATGGCACCGCCGTATTTTCCATCTCCCTGATGGGCATGGAGGTAAAGGGTAAGAACCCGTTTGGATGAAAACAAACAAAGAAAGTACCTGTTTCTCCTGTTGGTTCCACTTCATATGGCCTTGTCAGTTGCCCGATTAAAAAACATCTCGGCAACGTAATACTATCGCCGTGCTCAGGGTAGTGTTTATATACATCGCCGTAGTGGAAAATCAGTTTCATGCAACCGTCAGGAACGATGGTATTTCTTTCAGGCGTAGTTCCTGCAGGACTTTCCAATGTCCAATAACATTTTACCAGCGCTGCTAAGTCCAGATGTGGTTCATTGATTTGGCGGTTCATATATCAATATAGCCGTTTACGTGCATATATAAAAACAATAATACAATTATTTCATGCGTTCCGGCTGAACAAATCCCGATATCAACTGTAAATAATGTTACCCCAAAATCATTTGTTATGAATAACCCCGAAATACCTTTGCATCAGGCTAACCCTGAATTGTTTAAAACCTATCTGCTGGATCCCGCCTTTTCTGATGAGATCATGGTGATAAAAGGAGTTACCCTGGATGACCATCTCCTTAAATCGGAGCTGCATATCAAAGCGATTATTCAATTCCAGACCGAAGCCTGTACGAAGTTTAATGGCACGCCCGCTATACAGGTACTGGCCCGCCTCAGAAGGCGCATCCGGAATTTTATGCACTCTTCCCGGATGGCTACAGCCATCAGAAAAATAGTATTGGCGCTCCCCCTGGAAACACACGCCCTGTATGAATTAAACCCGGTTTTATTCGAGCGTTTTGTGATGGAAGATTTTTCTGTCCGTCCTTTTTCGATAGCTATCGGTGGTATTACCCAACGGGACAGGATGTTGCGGATAGAGATCGCCCTGTATATTCTGGATGATGAAATCATCCGGTTGAGCGCACGCGTAAAGCGGCAGGCCGTTGCTACTGTACGGGCGGAACACCGCAAGAACGTGAACCGCGTAATGGCGGCCTATGGCAGACTATTACCCGCTACCAACGACAATTGAATATCAGGATATTCGCCCAAACCACGGCAGATACCGCTATATCTGCCATTCTTGCGAAACCGATAAATTTTGTTGGCATTCCATACATTTATTATCTTTAATTACTACTTACGACCCATTATTTCACCCAATCACTTATTGTCATGTTAAATGTTCGTTGTCATGCCGCGGGTGAATTATGCACAGTTGTCACTGTTCCGTAGTTATGAGTACTTTCTGTTACTTTCTCCGGAGCCGTTTATTATCCGCAAGGTGGCGGCCATGAAAAGCCGGCTGGCAGCGATGATCAGCCTGCCGTCCTATAACCTGCATTCATTGGCCCACATTTCACTCATGAAATTTTTGATGGAGGAAGAAGACCAGCGGATTCTCCGGTGGGTAACTCAGGCGGTGGAGAATATTCCGGCGTTTCGGATACAACTCAATGGTGCCGGTATTTTTCATCATGGAGCAACTGCTACATTAATGTTACAACCGGCTAACCCTGATACTATCATGCACCTGCATGGCGCTATCAGTAAGCCTTTCAAACAGCAAAGAAATATCCGGCCCCACATTACCATCGCAAGAAATATCCCTGTTGCAGAATTGAGTAAGGTAGATTTGCATGATTTTGACTGCCATGACAGCTTCTGCTGCAATAAGGTCACTGTATTAAAGAAAGCAGTGGAAGCGTCCCGTTACGAGATACTACAGGAGATACCGCTGCCCGGCTATTCGCGGAAAAACTGATCCACACTACCATCCAGCCGGAAGCTGATAGCATACCGCTCCCGGCTGCCGCTGATAGACCGCGGGTACCACGAGAAACGTTTTTCATGAATAACACCGTATATGTGTGTGGGAGGTTTAGCCCCTTCTATGGTGGCAGACTTCTCAACCAGGTTCCGGTATACGTTGGCGATCGCTTTAAAGTCGATACCATCCAATGGTACCAGCTTAGCGTCTACTTTATCCCGCACCGACAGTTGTACCGGTTCCGGGCCGGACCATTGACCATGCTCAAACTGATACTTATCCACGTATTCCGGATTGGAAGGATGACGCAACTGCAGATTAATCCTGCCATCATCATATACATGGATGTCATCATAGAGATACATTTTTTTACCTGCATACGCCGGCAATGCTTTCAGTTTCGCCTCTGCTGCCTGTAGTGCCGCTTCATCGGCCAGGAAGGCGGTTTGTTTGTCGTTGCTACGGGAAGAAACACGGACCGTATCCCGATGAATGCGTGTTTCTATAGTGATAGAGGAAGAAGAAGACGTCACTGTGCTGGCCGTTGGCGCATTCTCTTCCTTCTTATTATCGGTGCTATCCTCTTTAAAAGTGTCTTTAAAAGTATCCGTCAACTGGTTGCAGGAGAGACAGCCCAGTATCAACAATAAGCCCGAAAACTTGTGCAGGTTTTTCAACATAAAATAAATTTAATCATCCAGATCACTCGCAAATGCTACTTCTGAGGGATTTTCCTTTAAATAGAATATGGAAATCTTTTCCTGCCGGACCGTTCCCAGGTCAATAAGGGAAACGATCTTTTTCAGTGCAGCAGTATAGGTTTTACCGTAGGTATCGCGATAACGCAGTTCAAACTTCACCTGCGGCTGCTCATTGATGTAAGTACCGGTTTGTGTCGCGTTCACTACGTCCGCCATGGTTTGCACACCGAAGTATTTGACATGTAACAATTTACCCGGATCACCGCCGGTAAACAGCTTCAGTAATAATCCCAGTCCATAACGGGTGAGGAAAAGAATCAGCGGGCACAATACCAGCGGGTGATAAAATTTCATGAAACGCCAGCCATAACCATTACTTTCTGTGGTGTAGGAAAAATAAAAATACCAGACGATGGCTATCGTCAGCACCAGCCAACCTACTACCAGTAATATGATCCGGCCGGGATTCAGCCCTGCCTGCCCACCGTCCACCATCATATACGGCCGCAATTTCAGTGTTTTATCGATCACCAGGCGGATAGATTTCCCTTTTTCGTAGCGCATCTCCGACGGCCTGGTATCGATCAGTTCCAGTTTTTCGGTGATGTCTGTTCCCACAAAATTTTTCAGTCCCAGTGTCAGCTTTTTTTCCACCGTATTATTCACCGTCTTCCCCTGTAAACTTTCCAGAATACGGGCATCCCGGTGCTCTCCTTCACGTAACAGGTAGTCGGCATTGCGTTTCATCTTAAACGGCAATAATATCCAGTTCCGGAACCAGCGCACTACCAGAATACCCCACAACACCACTGACAACAACAGGAGAGCGATAGCCAGATAGGGGTTGGTATCGTTTAACCCTTCCCGTGTGTTGTAATAAATAAGCATGGGAAATGGGATCGCAAAAAACAAGATATATGCTATCCAGAAATATGACCAAAATCCTTTCATGATACGAATTTAAACCAAAACGGCTAATATTAACTTTTCCTTTGAGAAAGCATCTTTATCTTTCTGTTATGTGTTGGTACAGGTTTTCCGTTTTATCAATCGTATTGTTATTAGCGTTAGTATCCGCCAATGCCCAGAATGCCGTGCAGGGAAGCATTCTGTCGGAAGACAGCATTCCGGTTGCCGGAGTAACGGTATTGAATAAACGTACCCAATTTGCTACCACCAGCAATGAGCAGGGATACTATCAATTAACCGCCCGGAAAGGCGATACCCTGCTGCTGAAGGCATTGGGTTTTGTGCCACTGCTATACATTGTCAGCAAGGACAAAACGACTGTTGTACACCAGCTTCAATCCCAGCCACTGGAGCTGAAAGCTATCAACGTAATACATTATAACTACCTGCGCGACTCGCTGCGCCTGCGCCAGGAATTCAAGAAAGAATTTGATTTCCGCCGGCCCCGTTGGAATGAAGTACTCGTCAGCGTAGGACCTGTAGTAGCTGTTAATATCAACCAGTTATACAAGGCGGTCTCTTTTAAAAAGAATAAAAAGAAAGCACGTTTCAGAAAAATATTACTGGATAAAGAAAAGGAAAACCTGGTGGAACGAAAATTTAATCCGGTACTGATACAACAACTCACTGGCATGGAGGGAGATAGCCTTACACAGTTTATGCTGAAGTACCAGCCTTCGTACGACCAGGTGAAAGATATCAGTGATTATGATTTGTATGTGTATATCCGGCAGCAGTATGATAGGTACAGGCAGCCATAAAGTTATAAAACAGGCCGTTTCAGTTGTTGTTTGCTGATGGTAAACGGGAAAACATTGGAATAGATGCTATCTCTAAACTGCCTGAATTTTAACCTGGCTTCCGTAGGGTAATCACCTTGCAGCAGAAACAGCTTAGCCACCGCCATTTCCCCGGATTGCAGCACTTGCATACTGGCGCCGGTGCTGCAATAATACTTAGCCGGCAGTGCTATATCCTGCCATTTGCCCTTTTCATTCCTAACCTGCAATGTAATCCCGGTCAAGGCACCAAATATTCCGATGCTAAATATACCGCTCCCCCGATTGTACAGAAAAACCGGTATCGCTTTATAACTCACTATGGAATCCAAAACCATTTGTGGCTGATCGTCTATCTGTTCATAATGGTAATACCGGGCAGTATTGGATATACGAAAAGCAGCATCCACCATAATTTGCAGATGCGCGCTGTCTGTATGTGTCCAGGTACTGTCTCTATAAAAATCTCTGTCTCCGGTTTGGCGGAAATGAGGTAAAGGCCGCGATGGTAATACAATTCTGTCCGTAGCAGGCCCTATGTAATAGACGGGGAATGCCGTCGTATAGTCGTCATTGTTATAAAACTTTGCCTTATCTACCGGTAATGACGAATCGATCAATATCCTTTTATCATTAGTCAGGATATTAACTGGCTGATAACGGCATCCGGCGGCCAATATGTATATAAACAATAGCAGGCGTAGTGGCATGAAGATGCTTTTACAATCAGATTCAGAAAATCACTAAATCCATATTCTTTATTTAACTTAACAGCAAATTCCCCTCATGAAAATAACACTTACCCGTACCCGTCTACTGACGATCCTTTTCATCGTGGCAGTCCTCCTGAAAGTGTTATCCCTGCTGCTTTCTGGGCATGGGCATCCGTTAATGGACAAGATGCTTTCCGGCCTGATGCTGGACATACTGTTGTTACGGGTCATTATCCTGGTACATGGCACCTATGGCCATTACCGGCAGCTGCGGGAGCAGAACCCCATACAGGATTTCCCGGAATTGCTTTTAGCGGCGTTGCAACGGGTGATCCGGCACGACAAAGTATGCCGCGCACTGGCAACAGAAATTACGCTGGTATATTATGCCTTTTTCAAATGGGGAAAGCGGGACACCGAAGCCCCGCGTTCCTGGTATGGCCGGCAAGGATTACCGGCTATTTATGGCGTTTTTATCTTCCTGTTCCTGCTTGAAATGACGGGCATGGGGTTATTACTTCCCCGGCTTCACTACCCGATGCTACACCGGCTGCTGCTGGCTGCCGGAGCTTATTCTGTCGTTTTTCTGCTGGCACAGGTGAAGGCAGTATGCGCCCGGCCAATACAGGTGGATGATAACGGTATTTACCTCCGTTATGGCCTCGTAACCTCCCTGTACATTCCCTTTGAGCAGGTGAAGGCGATCCGGGATTTCCGGGGCGCGGTAACGGACCATACCCTTCAACTCTCGCTACTGAAGGTTTTCGAGCCCTGTAACCTGGCACTGGAGCTAAAACGGCCCATTTCCGTACATGTATTGTTTAAAAAGAAAAAGCAGGTAGAACAGATCGTTTTCCGGGTGGACACCGCTGCTGCTTTCCGGGAGATGCTGATCCCCCGTATTACTTGCTGATCAGGCGATCCAGCGCATAACCGTTATACTGTATAAAGGCCAGTAACACCCCAAAAAAGGCAGCGTGTATCAGCTGTGATCCCAGTGAGTGCCAGTCTTCTATGAGGGTGGTACCGAATATGAGCATCATCATCACGATACCGCCGGCAATCAACGCCGGGCGGGTGAACAGACCCAGTATTAATAACAGGCCGATAGCAAATTCCGCGATGGGCAGTACATAACTAAAAGGCAGCACGAGGGTACGGGGTAACATGGATTTTTCGAAGGAAGTAACCATCCATTGGCTGAACCCGCTGAGTTTGGGAAGTCGTACCAGACCGTGGCCAAACATGCTGGCTGCCACCGCCATCCGTAACAGTGCAAAGGCAATTGTGTTGTTTTCCATTATTGTAATTTTATATATCAAAGGTCCGCCTTTTGCCGGTAAAATACTTTGTACAAATAGGGGATCATTCTGTAAATTTATAAGATGATACAAGAGAACTTATACCAGCCTTTTGAGATCGAGTTCCGGGAATGCACGGAGTGCCCGATAGAGCCTCATAAACACAATTTCTTTGAATTGGTGTACATTATAGAGGGCAGCGGCCTGCAGTGCGTGAATAAAAACCAGCTGCCGTACAGCGCCGACAAACTGTTCCTGCTCATGCCGCAGGATTATCATTCCTTTCAGATAAATGCCAGCACCAAGTTTTTCTTTATCCGCTTTAATGACATCTACTTAAAAAATCAGCCTAAAGAGTGGATACAACAGCTGGAATTCATCTTCCAGAATAACAATCACCTGCCGGGTTGCCTGCTGAAAAATAAAAGTGACAAACCATTGGTAAAATCACTGATAGAAGCCCTGATCCGGGAACAGGTGAACCAGCAACCATATCACAAGACCTTATCTCAACAGATTGTCAATACCATCCTGGTGATTGTAGCGCGTAATATTTCCAGCCAGTTACCGGAATCATCCAGGCAGCCGGGCAAAAGTGAAGGACCGCTCAATATCCTGCATTATATCCACGAAAATATTTACGCTCCGGAGAAGCTGCGGGCCGAACAGATCGCATCGCATTTCAATATCTCCCCTACTTACCTGAGTGAGTATTTTAAAAGGAATAACGGGGATAGCTTACAGCAGTATATTATGCAATACAAACTGAAACTGGTGGAAACGAGACTGCAATACAGCAGCATGCGGGTAGGTGAAATAGCCTATGAGCTGGGTTTTACCGATGAAAGTCATCTCAACAGGATGTTCAAAAAATACAAAGGGGTCAATCCGTCTGCATTCAGAAAAGAGTTGCAATTACAATTACAACCTAACTGATCATGCAACAAAAAAGCGCCCGCCGACGTGGCGGACGCTTTTCAATTTCTTGCAGTTACTATTCTTCCTCATCTTCTTCCTCGCCGTCGTCTTCCAGCCATTCCATGTAAGAGTAGTACCAGTCTTCCAGTTGTTCAAGCAGTTCCTGTTTCTTTTCCGGAGCGCTTTTGTAGAAGGCCTCTACATCATCAATTTCTTCAATGATATCGATGTAGGCAGTTTCTTCGTCTTCTTCTACACGTTTGGCAAAGAAGCGGGGTTTCTCGGTGTGAAAAATATATTCGTTCTCCGGATCTGTTACAGGATCGTCTGCGATCAGAAATTTAGGTAACTGTGCCATAGTGGTATGTTTTCGTTTAAATGATGCTGGTTACAAAAGTAGGGATTTCTTTCACGTGCCCGCAACATATCCCGCTTTTATTTATGGCCGAATTTTTACATCTTTATAGTCGGTTTAAACCCATACCATATGCAAGAATACTGGACAAGATGGGAAAATTGGATGAGACAGTATGCCCCAAAACTATTGCATCATCTGAATCCCGGGGTATCATACGGTGCATTCGACTCCCTTGAAAAACTTACCGAAGCAGCCATACCGGCTGATTTCAAAGATTTTTATGCCATACATGACGGTCAGCGTAAAGCCCGGCCCGGCCTGGTAGATGGCGACCAGCTGTTACCCCTGGAAGAGATCGAAAATAAATGGCATTACTGGCATGACCTCATTGCTTCGGGTACTTTTACCTACAATGACGAGCCCATCGCCTCCGAGCCGGACACCGGTATCCGGGCCGATTGGTGGAATCCCCGGTGGATACCCTTTACAGCCGATGGCTTCGGTAACTTTGTCTGCATTGACCTGGACCCGGCCCCCGAAGGCAACTACGGCCAGATCATCACCCTCTGGCATGATGACGGCCACCGCGAAATCGTAGCACGTTCCTTCCGGGAATGGATAGACCGCTACATTGATGCCATCGAAAGAGGGGATTATATTTTTGTTAAAAAGTGGGGCATTGTCAACAAAAGCACCTCCCTCAACTACAACGACTGATATTGTAACGGACTGCTGCCCGTCCACCGCCTGAAAGCACGGGTAAAAGCACTCAGTTCGTTATACCCCAGCATATACGAAATGTCCTTTAGCGGATAATTACCGGACGAGATATAATACAAGGCCAGCGATTTTCGCACCGCATCGGCTACTTCCTGGTACTTCACTCCTTCTTCCTTCAGCTTACGTTGCAGACTACGCGGACTCAGGTTAAAATTGGCCGCCATATCCTCCAACGATATAATACCCAGGTAAGAGTTGGCCAACAGGTGATTGTATACCCTTATTTGCAGGGTATTTTGGGTAGATGATTGCTGCGCCACGGCTGCTACTTTTTTCAACAGTAGCTCCTGCAGTTCATAATTGGCCGTTAGTATCGGCTCCTCCCAGTACCGGCTGTCAAACACCAGCGCATATTCCCCCGTACGCTTCACCGGGCGGCACCGGAATATCTGTTCATAGGCTGCTTCATCGGGTACGTGGTAGGGCAACCTTACCGCCTGGGGAACAATCTTTTCCAGCATCAGTCCGGATAGCTCATAAATGGTGATCACCATCAGCAGCTCTATTAAGGTACGAAGACCAGCCGTAGGCTCGTTCCCGTTACCCGTCGCCGGAATGTAACGTATCGTAAAGTTTTTGTTATTCCGTGCTATTTCCAGCCGGCATCGATCTGTCAATATATGCGTTAATGCCACCGCATGCGTCAGCGCCTCGCCCACCGTGGCGCTGGTCTGAATAATCTGTCCTACCACGCCCAATGCTGCCGGCTGCACAGCAGCTGCGAAATGCAATCCCAACAACGGATCATTGGACAGCTGCACACCATGCAACCACAGCGCATCCAGCTGCTGTGGCGTAACAGGAGGTGTATTGGTTTTCTTTAAAGCGGCCAGGTTAATGCCTGCCAGCTTGCAAAGCCTCGCCGCATCTATATCACGCTGCACGGCATATGCGATGATAGCTAATACTAGTTCTTTCATATCCTAAAGTTATTTATCCGCCACGGTATAAAAAACAGGTTGGCGTGAAATGGTAAATGGTTGTCGTGAAAAGATAAACAACAGGGTTATCGCCGATAGTAGCTTTGTATCATCAAACAAACAATAACTCATCACTCAAAAAAAAATATCATCATGGAAAATCAAACCTTATCCGTCGTAAAAGCATTTGTTACCGCTGTTCAACAGGTAGACCTTGAAAAACTGGGCGCTTTGCTGCATCCTGAGATCCAATGGCACCAGCCGGGCAACAACCGCTTTTCCGGCACCAAAAACTCCAGTGGGGAAGTATTTCAAATGGTAGGCGGTATGTTTGAAGTATCTGCCAATACCATGACTTTATCTGATGTTAAATCCATTACCGTTAACGGCGATCAGGCTGCGGTAGTATTAAACTGGAAAGCATCCCGTCCGGGCGCCACACTGGACACTGATAACGTAGACGTATATACGGTAAAAGATGGTCAGATTGTGGCAGCTAAAGTATATGCTGCTGACCTGGCGCATGAAGACCAGTTCTGGGGCAATTAGACGCGTTTGCCAGGCATCCGGCACTCCGCAAAATGAAACAACCCTTTCGGAAACGGGCATCCGGAAGGGTTGTTTTGTTGGTTGTGGCAAACAACCGGAATAATTAAGACAAGCTCAAAGTATATTTAAAACCAACGTTTCTTTTTTTTCTGGCGGCGTTCATCATCCGTAGGATATATCGGGTCTATCATGTTGCGACGCAGCATGCTACCCCCTGCTGACTGCAGCCGGTCATCCGTGGCATCCTTTGGCTGCACTGAACTTTTAATAACAGAACAGGTTATCACCACTTTTCCTATGGAACGCGGATATGCGGTAACCTGTACTTCAGGCAAATCGTATTGTTTCATGGGCTGCTGCTGCACAGTATCTTTAGGCACTGATGACAATGCCATTTCCACCTTTTCAAAGCCCCTTGCTTCCGCATAGGAATAGTTGGCAATACCTGTAATAAGACCAGCAGTAAGTAATAAAGCGGGTAAAAAAGTTTTGCGGGGAGATGCCGGTGGTTGGATAAGCCTGTTGAGCTGGTGGTCCTGGAAACGGCCACAAACTTCCCGATGGCTGTTATTGATAACAGCAAAAATTTCAGCATCCGTCATATAGGAGAAGTCTATTACGGTTTTAGCACAACTATCGCAGTGTTTACCCGCAGCAGTATTGGTCATTTTTTCCCAATTCTCCCCGCAAGGTGTAGGAACAGACAGGTACAGACCATTCGAATATCTCATAGACACAGGTTATCTCGTTAACCAATATACGAAAAAGTCCTTATACTGCCATGGGGAAAATCCCCGGTATTCCTTTTCCAGCACAAAAAAGCGACATCTGTAATTCTTTATTTTTCAACGCTGCAGAAAAAGTATTTTGGAATGGCATCAAAATTGGATTAACGCTCACAACAATCAAGTTGTTCACCTAAAAAAGATTATAATTATGAAAGCTCCAAAAAGTATTTCCGCCGTGTTGCTTGCCCTCGCTTTTGGCGCAGTGGCTACTTTACCTGCACAGGCAGTTTTTGCACAGCATAAAAAAAACAAAGTCGACAGCACTGCCGAAAAGATAGGTAACAAAACAGCCTCCATCGCAGTAAAAGGCGCTTCCGCCGTCACCGATAAAATATACAAAGGCAAAGAAGGTCCGCATGGAGAAACTGTTTACATCAATAGAAAAGACAAAAAATATATTGTCGACGAAAAGGGTAAAAAGGTATATCTGAAACCATCACAGATTCACGACAAGAAAGAGTAAGTTGTAAGTTGAAATCGTATATCTGAAACCGTCCTGGCAGCGTCCCGGACGGTTTTATTTTTTGACGGTATCTGTCGCACATAAAATTATCAAGACCCTATTCGTAGCGCAACGCTTCTATCGGATCCAGGCGGGAGGCTGCCTGCGCCGGGTAATAACCAAAGAAAACACCTGTAAGCGCACATACCATAAACGACAACACAATAGAGGATTCAGAAACAATAGTAGGCCATCCCAGCGTGAGTGTGATCACTTCCGCGGTAGTGATACCCAATATCACACCGATGACGCCGCCGGTAACGCTGATGATGATCGCTTCTACCAGGAACTGCAACAGTATATCCACCCCACGGGCGCCGATAGACATGCGTAGCCCGATTTCCCGGGTACGTTCCGTTACAGACACGTACATGATATTCATGATGCCGATACCACCGATAACCAGGGAAATACCCGCAATGGCGGTTAACAGAATGGTGAGTAAACTGCTGGTAGAGCTCAGTGTTTTAATCAGCTCTTCCATGGTTCTTACCTGGAAATTGTTTTCATCGGTGGGGCGAAGCCGGTGCGTTTCCCGCAGTATGTCTATGATCTCGTCAGTAGCCAGGGCAGAAGTCCCTTCACTGACAGCGGAGGCATAGATACTTTGAAAATAGATCGTGGCCAGGATACGTTTTTGTACGGTCGTATAGGGAGTGAGGATGATATCGTCCTGGTCCTGTCCGAAAGAGCTTTGTCCCTTGGGTACCAGGGTGCCGATCACCTGCAGCGGTATCGAATTCAGCCGGATCACTTTGCCTACCGGGCTTTCCCCGCTGGGGAACAGGTTATCGATGACGGTTTTCCCCAATACGCATACTTTGGCCGCAGTAGCTACATCCGCATCGGTGAAACTAACGCCATCGGCTATCTCCAGTTTACGGATATCGAAGTAGGAAGGCGCTACGCCTTGTAAACTGGTGGGCCAGTTGAGCGCCCCATAGATAGCCTGACCTTTGGTAGAAGATACAGGCGATACGGCACTCACATGTTCGGCATTCTTCTGTATGGCTTTTACATCTACGATGGTGAGTGTCTGAAAGCTGGCCCCCTCCACCCGCACCCCGCCAGACACGTTACTGGACGGCAGCACCGTGATCATATTGGAGCCCATAGCGCTCAGCTGGGACTGGATACTTTCTTTAGAGCCTTCCCCAATAGCCACCATGGCAATCACCGCCGCCACGCCGATAATAATACCGAGCATGGTCAGGAAAGCCCGCAGCTTGTTGCGTTGCAGCGCCTTAAAAGCGATCCGTATGAGATTGAGCGCACTCATGTTGTTTAGTTAGTAATCATCTGCCGGCGGCAGGGCGTCCAGCGCCTCTTTAGCCGAGCGAACATTTTCATTGACCGTATCCTTTACCACCTTACCATCGCGCAGCATGACGGTGCGGCTGCTAAAGGCGGCGATATCCGGCTCATGGGTCACAAAGACGATCGTTTTACCGTCTTTGTTGAGGTCCTGCATAAGCGACATGATCTCGTAGGATGTACGGGTATCCAGGTTACCGGTAGCCTCATCTGCCAGGATCATCACCGGCTGGTTTACCAGCGCACGGGCGATAGCGACCCTTTGTTGCTGTCCGCCGGAAAGCTGGCTGGGTGTATGATCCAGCCGGTCGGCCAGTTTCACCGCTTCCAGGGCTTTGATCGCCTTTTCCTTTCTCTCCGATACCGACAGGGAGGGATTGTAGAACAACGGTAGTTCTACATTCTCCAGCGCGGAAGTACGGGGTAGCAGGTTATAGGCCTGAAACACGAACCCTATTTTCCGGTTACGCAACCTGGCCAGCTCATTACGCGAGAGGTGACTGACATTGACACCATCCAGCAGATACTCGCCCGCAGTGGGCTTGTCGAGACAACCCAGGAGGTTGAGCAGCGTAGTTTTACCGGACCCGCTGCTGCCCATGATAGTCACAAATTCACCGGCATATACATCAAAAGAAACACCTTTTAATGCGCGGACCACCTCCGTGCCCATGACAAACTCACGCTTGATTTGTTGCAGTTCCAGGATCTTGTTGCTCATCGTCTGCGCCCTCCTCCCATCTTAGGCAAGAACGGGCTTTTATTACCGGCTGCCGCAGCCGGACCTGAACTACCATTGACAGCCGTTATCACGGCGTCCTGCGGCGTGAGGCCGTGGATAACTTCTATCTGCGTATTATCGTTGAGGCCTGTACGAATATGTTTCTGTAACAGGGTATCGCCCCGTAATACCCATACATAATTGGAAGAGCCTACCCTTTCCACACTTCTGAACTTGCCGCTCGTATCTGCCGGAGGCCCTTGCCGCTGCCGGTGACCGATGGCGCTCACGATCACATAATCTTTTAGTAAGGCAGAATCCGGGCGGAACTTGAGTGCCTTTACAGGCAATAGCAACACACTGTCTTTCTCCGCAGTATAGATGGTCACGTTGGCCGTCATGCCCGGCTTCAGCTTCATGGATTCATTGGAGGCATTGATGATGGTATTATACGTCACCACATTAGACGATACGGAGGGTTGCAAGCGGATCTCCTGGACATTGCCGGCAAACACATCTTCCAGGTAGGCGTCTACCGTAAAGGTCACCCGCTGCGAGTCTTTTACGGCGCCAATATCAGCTTCGTCTACACTGGCTTCTACCTGCATTTTGGTAATGTCCTTGGCAATCACAAACAAGGTAGGTGTGTTGAAACTCGCGGCCACGGTTTGTCCTACGCTCACGCTCCTGTTGAGTACCACCCCATTGATGGGCGAAATAATATCTGTAAAAGAGAGATTTTTCAGGGCCGATGCCAGCTGTGCGTTTACGCTGGCCACCTGCGCTTTTGCCTGTCCCAGTTGATTGTAGGCCACATCATAATCTGCTTTGGCAATAGCGCCGGTTTTATACAGCAGCTCCTGCCGGTGGAAGTTGTTGTTCTGATAATCCAGGTTGGATTGCGACACCTGCAGGTTGGCGCGGAACTGGTCTACCTGTGCCTGAAACAGCACCTTGTCCAGCTCTCCCAGCTTCTCTCCTTTTTTTACTTTCGAGTTAAAATCCACGTACAGGTATTTCAGCGTACCGGACACCTGAGCGCCCACAGCAACGGTATCCACCGGTTGAACGGTACCGGTGGCAGTAACGGTAGTGGCTATATGACCATAGGCAGGTTGTACGGTATCAATCGTTATCTGCTGGCGTTTCTTCCTGATAAAAACAAACCAGATGAGCAACGCCAACAGTAGTATAACCACCACGATGATAACCCGTTTATATTTTTTCATACGTCAATGCATTTATAGTTTTACAGGTACGCCCCTGTAAAAATCATATATCCTGATTGTCAATGCAGCATTGTATTTAGCCTGTATATAAGCCTGGAAGGCCTGTACATACAGGTTTTTCTGTTGCAGAAAATCCACCATATTGGCCACTCCAACTTTCAGTTGCTCCGTAGCGATACGATAACTTTCTGAAGCGTAACGCAGCTGTTCTACCGAAGCATCATACTGCCCCTGGGCGTTCAGCACGTTGATATACGCCTGTTCCACCGTTTGAGACAGGTTAGTACGTGTATCCTTCAGCGTTAGTTTCGATTGATCTACTTCTATTTTGGAAAGTTCTACATTGGTTTTATTGGCCCTTCTGGTGAATATGGGAACAGACAGGGTGAGGCCTATCTGCTGGTAGAAATTATTGTCCAGCTGTTTAAAGAAGTTGGCGCCGGGGTCTTTCAGGTAGGAGCTCCCCAGTGCGCCGCCGGCGGTGAGCGTAGGCCAGAATCCCGCGCGGGCTTTGGCCAGGTCCAGGGAAGATACGTTCACGCCCAGTTCAGCGCTTTTTATTTCCGGCCGGTTGGCCAGCGCGGTGTCCTGTGCATCCTGCAAAGGCACTACGAGGTGACTGGACACCAGTGTATCCGGGGAAAAAATATCAAAATCGTAGGCGCCGGGTAGTTGCAGCAGTTGTTTTAGGGTGAGTTTATTCAGCCGGCTCTGGTTTTCTGCTGTCACCAGGTTATAGCGGTCGGCCGCCAGCTGCGATTGCAGCGAAGCCAGGTCTTTCAGCGCAATGCTGCCTACATCGTAGCGCTGTTGTGCTTGTTGTACCTGTGCTGTGGAAGTGGTGACCAGATCCCTTACATAAACAATATTTTCCCGTGCCAGCAGGATATTCAGGTAGGCCTGGGTAATCAGGATAGTGATGTTATTGATTTCCTGGGCTACGTTCAGATCGGCGACCTGGGTAAGCAGGCCTTTTTGTTTGATGTCATAGTTGAGATAACCGCCCTGGTAGAGGGTAACACCTGAGTTCACCGCATAATTGCCCGATAAGGCGCCTTCATAGGGCATGTTACCGCCGGCGGTGAGCGTTTTGCGGCCCGTCAGGTTCATGGAGGCCGAACCCGTGAGATTAGGCAAACGGGCTGCCTTCGATAGCAACAGGTTCTGTTCGCTGCTCATCCGGCTCAGCCGCAGGCTGTTGAGCTGGATATTATTTTTCATTGCGTAGTCCAGACAATCCTGTAAACTCCAGATAGCCGGCAGTGTTGATTGTGTGCTGTCCTGGGCTATCAGCGGATTGTTGTAATACGTCCAGAAGGACAGACATAACAAAGTAACAAACCGCCGGGAAAATGTCATCGTGTAATCATTGCTGTTAGTAAATAGCTAATGACAGATATGGGGCTAAATAGCTATCCTAATATAACGAAAAAAACGAAGACCCGGGCAAAAATACCCGGGCCTTCGCCTTTTCATTCGTTATACTCAATCCTACTATCCTTTGTTATATAGCATTTTTAAACGTAGCGTTCACACGGCCGGTGCTCTGCGGAGGCTGGTGCCAGTCTTCATCATATCTCACAAAAAAGGCCATCCAGATAGTCCTGGACCAGCGCATCAGCACCGGCTGCAGGCTCAGCAACAGTATACCGTTGAAGCCCAGCCACCAGTAAATACTGTTGTCGTATATGGAGAAACCAATAAACAACCACCAGGCAATAAGACTGGCCACACAGATGGCGATAGAAAGCGCATAGCTTACATAACCGGTACCGTAATAAAATCCAACTTCCACTTCCACCTGCTGACCGCATACCGGGCACTTTTCCGGCATCTTCATACAGTTTTTCAAGTCATAGGGATTTTTGCTGAGGAAAATAGATCCTCTTCTGCAGCGCGCGCACTTGTTCGTAAATACACTTTTGAAAACATTCGGTTTATCATGATTTTTATCTGCACACATATATTGAAGCATTTAATGTCAGGAAATGTTCTTCCGGAATTCTTCAGGGGTCACCCCTTCATATTTTTTGAAGAACTTCGTGAAGTAGGAATTGTCGGCAAAGCTCAGCTGGTAAGCGATAGTAGAGATACTGATATCTACATTGATCAGTAATCTTTTTGCTTCGAGCAGCACCCGGTCGCGGATAATTTCCCCGGCCGATTTGCCCAGCATATGCCGGCAGAAAGCGTTGAGGTAATTGGGCGTTACGTATAGCAGCGCGGCATAGTCTTTCGGCAATCGTAACTGCATATAATGCTGTTCCACCAGTTTGCGGAAGTTGCGCAACAATACATAGTTATGCGGCGGTTCCTGCCGGGTATCGTCTTTCCTGGCTACCCGGCTGACTTTCACAAACATTTCCAGCATCAGCAATCGTAACATATCATGGCTATAGGCTTCCGTGCTGTCCATCTCCACCAGCATTTCCTCAAACAAGGCTGCCACTGCGAGGCTGGCTGCTTCGGGCAATGTTACCACCCCTTCTGCACTCACACCACTGAAAAACGGGAACCGTTCCACATAGGCCGCATCCTGCAGGAAAGCGTTGAAAAAACCGGCTGACACGTTCACTACATATCCGGTTACTTTTCCTTCAAAAAACCAGCTGTGCACCTGCCCCGGTATCATAAAATACATTTGCCCCCGCTCTACCGGAAAACGTTCAAAATCGATGGTATGCGATCCTTTTCCACCGGTAAAAAATGCCAGGTGATAAAAAGAATGGCGATGTGGAAATTTGATGTCCGGATGTGCTGCCAGGTAATCGGTAAACCTTGCTACCAGCATCTCTTCTGATGCGGGTTTTCCCATTCCCAACGAACAGATGTCATATGTATGGATATGTGCCTTTGACATGATACCACAAAGGTACGGGGCACCGGGAGAAGTTGATTGTGTTATATGGGGCTTCAATGGTACTTTTTACCTATTCCGGGTATTTGCAGGTTTTTCGTCATATTAGGCCCCCAGGGCTGAAGCCCTGGGGATCTGGATTATTTCACATATTTCATCAGCCAGTTATCCATCTCCCACAGCATATGCAGGATGCTTTCCTTCGCAGCATAGCCATGGCTTTCCTGTGGCAGGAATACCAGGCGTGCGGTACCGCCGTTGCCTTTGAGGGCATTGTACAGTCTTTCGCTCTGGATAGGGAAAGTACCGGAGTTATTGTCAGCCTCGCCGTGGATCAGCAGGATCGGTGTTTTCAGCTTATCGGCATAGGAAAACGGAGACATTTTATAATACACGTCGGGCGCCTGCCAGTAGGACCGTTGTTCGTTCTGGAAACCGAAAGGCGTGAGTGTACGGTTGTAAGCGCCGCTGCGGGCAATACCGGCTTTAAACAGGTTCGTATGTGCCAGCAGGTTAGCCGTCATAAAGGCGCCGTAAGAATGGCCACCTACCGCGATACGGGCTTTGTCGCCCACACCCATGGAAGTGATCTTATCCACGGCCGCTTCTGCGTTCATCACCAGCTGGTCTATGAAATTGTCATTCGGCTCTTTATCCCCTTCGCCTACAATCGGCATTTCGGTAGCGTCCATTACCGCGAAGCCGCGGGTAACCCAGAAAATAGGGGAACCGTAGGTGACACGGGTGAATTTATAGGCAGAACCACGTACCTGAGCCGCATCGCTGGCCGATTTGTATTCACGTGGATAAGCCCACATCAGCACCGGTAAACGGCCGTCTTTAGCGGGATCGTAGCCTTTGGGCAGGTACAGCATCGCGGTGAGGTCTACCCCGTCTTTACGTTTGTATTTCAGCAGCTCTTTCTGTACACCCTGCAGCAGTGGCTGCGGATGCGGGAAGTTAGTCAGTGCTGCCGCTGCTGATTTTTTCTTCAGGTTCTGCAGGTAATAGTTCACCGGTGTAGCGGCAGATTCACGGGCCACTACAATTTGCAGTTTGGCCGGATCGATTACTTCAGCTACCTGTTCAAAATAAGGAGCCTGGGAGCGCCACAGGATATTTTGTTTACCGTTTTTCAGGCTGAAGCTGGACAGGAACGGACGGTCGCCTTCCGGAGAAGCGCCCGGCGCTATCATCAGCAGTTCATTGGCCGGAGAAACGTACAATACGGAGCGGTTGTATTGGTTTTTCACGGTTACCGGATCTCCGGGATCGTTGTACCGGTCGTTTTCAGAGCGGTCGATGATGGTCACCGGCTCCTGTCCCGGATGGGAAGGGTCGATACGGCTTACCTTAACGGTCTGTTTGGTGCTGTTGCCTTCTGTTACCAGCGCCAGTTGGTTGTTAGCCCAGGTGAGACCCTGGAAACGGTCTTTCGTTTTCACCAGTTCTACCGGCGCAGCGGTGAACGGCGCTTCCAGTGTATTGATCACATCACGGAAAGGCACTTCCTTTTTAGGATCGCCGCCGTCGAGGGCCTGTGCCCAGCAGATAGTAGCGGGAACGTCGTTACGCCATTGATAACTACGGGGGTAGTTGCTGGTAGCGTCGAAGCCTTTAGGCCGCACTTCATCCAGCGGGTTTTGGGCGAGCTGTTTTACTGTTTTACCCTGGAGGTCCCAGATAGCAGTCGTGGTAGGGAAACGGTAAGCGCCCACCAGGTAAGAGTAAGGGCGGCTCAACTGCTGCACCAGTAAATATTGTTTATCCGGAGAAGGGCTGACTTCTGTATATACACCGGGTTTACCGATAACGGTTTCGCCGCTGTTGCTGATCATAACTGGTTCGGACTGGAAGTAGTAGTCGAACAGTTGTTCATCGTAAGGGTTTTTCAGCATATCCTGGTAAGTGGCGGCAGGAGCGGCTTTACCGGAGGTTTGTTGTACCGTGGGACCGTCCGGGGCCAGTGGTTTCTGCGGCGCGGCGGCGATACCGGCAGGTACCGATAATACCAGGATACGATCTTCATCGATCCAGCGGAAAGCCCCGCTGAAGGTATCGTTGAGGCGGCGGGAACTGAGTTGTTTCGCTACACCTGTGGCTACATCTGCTTTCCACAACGTGATGCTGTTGTTGGTGGTTACCGTAAAAGCCAGGCTTTTTTTCCCGGGAGACCAAACCACCTTACCAATGCGGGCGTTGGCAGGCAGCCCTGTTACCGCATATTCGCGTTTACCGTTTATTTCCTTAATACGGATGCCGGTCACGTAATTGGCGCGGCTGGGGCCAAAGTTGGCCGGATTGATGCGGTAACCGGCCAGGCGGTATTCCGGTTGCGACAGTTCTTCGATAGTAGGGAAACCGGTGCGGTCCATGATCAGCATCAGGTCTTCCCTGCCAAAGCTAACGGCTGGCGATGGCGCTGCCATGGCCAGTTCCACAATGCTCTCAGCAGGTGTCTGATACTTCAATGCGTCCTGTGCATAGGCACGGAAGGTAATGAACACCGACAGTGTTAATACTAATTTTCTCATACAGCAGTTTGATTCTGAAAAATGAATCCGGCCAAAATAGTACATTATTCCGGTTATCGGAAGCCCGATACACAAGCGGTTGGTGCTGTCAGCGTTTCAGGGTACCGAAGAGGCGGTCCCACAGGCTGGTATAAAACCCGTAATTATAGTTTTCCTGGCGATGGTGATCATGATGAAACGTAGAAGTACCGAGGTATTTCAACACTGGCCACTGTCGTATTTTTTCGGGGAGTGGTTCTATACCCAGGTGGCCTGCCATGCCAAAGACAACATTGACAGCCAGATAAAACAGGATACCGTACAGATTGAGGTTGAATGGCAACAGTAACAGTAGCCAGAGGGCGCCGAAGCTGAGTGTTTCGAGCGGATGCAGTACAAACAAATCGATCGGCGCCGGGTCTATGGCCTCGTGGTGAAGACGGTGTAACAGGCGGTATAAAAATGTTTGGTGAATCAGGTAATGAAAGGCATACATCAGCAGGTCCATCAGGAGGAACAATGCCAGCGCGTCTGTCAATATCCGCCAGGATAGTGTTTCATGTATACGGATATACCCGTGTTTCCACAGCCAGCATCCGGCAAAGGTAATGACGGTATTCAGCAGTGTGGTGAGCAGGCAGATCTGCCACTGGTGACGGCTATAGGCAAACATCTGTTGCCAGGGCCGGCGCAGCAGGCGATTACCCCAGGCCAGTACACCCAGCATGATCAGGGTATTCTCCAGGAGAAATAAAAGCCACAACTGTTCATTGGGTATATTTAGGTATTTGGTCATTTGAATATTTGATTTACGGATGTTGGAATTTTTTGATTTACGGATTTCGGGATTTGCAAGCGGTGATTAATCAAACATGGTTTAATAATAACCATCTCAAAGACAACTTCTCCCTATAAGTGCGAAATCAAAAAATTTCAATACAAAATAACCAAATAAAAAAATTCCAAAATCTTTTCCTACCTTTGCAAACATCTGATGATATGATGAATACAGGATCCGCACCATTAAAACGTCAAAACCTCGCTGAAGAAGTGGCCGACAGGCTGCAGGAGTTGATATTTTCCGGTAAATATACGACCGGGCAAAAGCTACCGACAGAACCGGAGCTGATGCAACAGTTTTGTGTGGGCCGTTCGAGCGTACGCGAAGCGGTGAAGATATTGGTGAACAAAGGATTGGTGCGGGTACAGCAGGGATTGGGTACTTTTGTGATATCACAGATTGGCGCCGGAGAGCCGCTCAGTCAGCGTTTACAACGGGCTGATTTTGAAGAGCTGAATGAAGTAAGGTTGCTGCTGGAAGTAAAAATTGCCGAGCGGGCAGCCATGCATCGGAATAACAAGGACATTGAAAAGATGAAGGGTTTCCTGAAGAAACGTTTCACCTATGCTACTTCCAATGAGCTGGAAGCTTGTATCCAGGCGGATATTAATTTCCATACAGCCATTGCCGAAGCATCCAAAAACGATATTATGCTGGACCTTTACAAAACGGTAGCCACTCACCTGAAGACCTCCTTTGTAGCGCGTTACGGCAATACTGATTCCTTTGTAGAATCACAGTCACTGCACGATGCCCTGCTGCAGAGTATTGTGGACAAAGATCCCAAGAAGGCATTGCTCTGGGCTACAAAAATCAGTACACACAGCAAATAACAATAGTACATACGGAGTTTGCGCAAGCTTCCTTCATTTTTTTATTTTAAAACATCAGATGATCTGATCTCCAAAAAAGAAACCATGGCAACACTAACACAGGAAGCGCCCAAATCGGCTTCCCAGCAGGTAGCACAGCAGACGGTTTTCCCCATTCTGATCGCGCTGAGCTTCACGCATCTACTCAACGACACCTTGCAATCGTTGATACCAGCTATTTATCCGCTGGTAAGAAACTCTCTCAAGCTGAACTTCACGGAGATAGGCCTTATTACGCTTACCTTCCAGATGTCGGCTTCTATTTTACAGCCGCTGGTGGGCTTGTACACCGACAAAAAGCCGCAGCCGTTTTCCCTGGCGGTGGGTATGACCTTCACCCTGGCCGGGCTGATCAGTTTATCCATGGCCAATTCCCTGCCGATGGTATTGATATCCGTAGCACTGACGGGCGTAGGGTCTTCCATCTTCCATCCGGAAGCATCCCGGCTGGCGCATATGGCCTCCGGCGGCAAACATGGCATGGCACAGTCCTTATTCCAGGTGGGCGGTAACGCCGGCAGTTCACTGGGGCCTTTACTGGCAGCATTGATCATTGTACCCTTCGGTCAGTTTCATGTGATCTGGTTTTCCGTACTGGCGCTGATTGCCATTTTTGTGATGATCTATATTGGTAAATGGTATCAGAACAATACCCATCGTATTAAACCGAAGAAAGTAGTGCAACAGCTGCAACAGCAGACATTGCCCAAATCAACGGTCATCATATCCATGAGTATTCTGCTGATGCTGATTTTCTCCAAATACTTTTACATGGCCAGCATGACCAACTACTATACCTTTTACCTGATAGACCGTTTTGGCTTATCTATTCAGAGTTCACAGGTATACCTGTTCATCTTCCTGTTTTCCGTAGCCGCCGGTACTTTCATCGGTGGACCTATCGGCGACCGGATTGGCCGCAAATACGTTATCTGGATATCTATTTTAGGCGTAGCGCCCTTTGCGTTGTTACTGCCTTATGCGAATCTTTTCTGGACCGCCATACTGAGTGTATTCATCGGCGTTATCCTCTCCTCCGCCTTTTCAGCTATCCTGGTATATGCACAGGAGCTCATGCCGGGTAAAGTAGGCATGATTGCCGGCCTGTTCTTCGGACTGGCATTCGGTATGGCGGGTGTAGCTTCCGCCCTGCTGGGCAAGCTCGCCGATGCCACCAGCATCCGGTACGTATACCAGGTTTGTTCTTTCCTTCCCTTGATAGGGCTCCTGACAGGATTCCTGCCTAACCTGGAGAAGAAAGAAAAGCACTAACTTTGATTTTCGGTTTTTTGATTTTTTGATTTTCGATGTTGAGAATTACTAAATCTCAAAATCGAAAATCAAAAAATCGAAAATCATTTTAGCATGTGGAAAGGTATTCTGTTGGTGCTACTGGGCGCCTGCAGCTTTGGAATTTTATCGACGATTGTGAAACTGGGCTACCAGGAAGGTTTTACCCTGGGAGAATTATGCAGCGTGCAAGCAGGCTTTGGGATGCTGGCATTGTGGGTGCTGCATCTGTTATCCGGACGTACCACCCAGGGGCTTAAAAACAAGGAAGCCCGTACCTGTTTTATATTAGGCAGCTCTACCGGCCTGGTCAGCATTACCTATTATCAAAGTGTACAATATATCCCTGCCAGTATGGCTATCATCCTGCTGATGCAGTTCACCTGGATGAGTATGCTGGCAGAATGGATGATTTATAAGAAACGTCCGGGCGCTATACAATGGGTAGCCGTATTGTTTATCCTGGCCGGGACCCTGCTGGCCGGTGGTTTATTTAACAGCAACGGCATTCAGCTGGACTGGCGGGGTATTGGATTTGGCATGCTGGCAGCCCTTTTTTACACCACCTTTATCGTAGTCAGCGGCCGGGTGGGTCATTCCCTCACGCCGGTACTCAAAAGCGCCTGGATTGTGACGGGCGCCTTTATCATTATCACCCTGTTATTTCCGCCGGCTTACCTGTGGAACGGCCGTTTCACCACTCCTCCCCTATGGATGTGGGGTATTCCCCTGGCGCTTTTCGGAACGGTATTACCACCTTTCCTGTTTGCCAAGGGTATGCCGCAGACAGGCGTAGCCCTGGGCGCCATTCTCAGCGCTGCAGAGTTGCCGGTGGCCACCATTGCGGCCACGCTGTTCCTGCGCGAAACCATTACCCCTCTCCAGGTAGGCGGTGTGTTCATCATCCTGGCGGCCATTGTAGCGGCCAACCTGAAAAAACCGAAAGCAGCACCGGCCAAAAGCGAACTATTAAACCCATGAGGTGTTTTTTTTATTTATCTTTGCCCCCGCTATAAAGCATCAAGTGATTTACGAACAGTTTTTTCATGAAAGCATTTAACTTTTTTATTCTATATCGTTTCCCGATCGGGATCGTGTTATTGGTGGCCGGTATTGCCCTCGGAGTTTCGATAGGATGGTGGGAAGCGACCGTTGTATTGCTGATCGCCGTTGTTTGTATTGTAACCCATCTCCTGTTTGGCCCTATGCGGTTGGTACAGGAAGCTGTGGAGGCCGGTGATATAGAAGGCGCCACCGCCCTGATGAACAAGGTGAAGTTCCCTAAACTGCTGTATAAACCGATCCGTTCCGTATACTACTTCATGCAAAGTAACATGGCTATGTACAGCAACGACCTGGATAAGGCCGAAGCTACTATCCGCCAGAGTATTCAGTCCGGTAGCCCGATGAAGGAATACGAAGGCATGCAGTATTTCCAGCTGGGCACTATCGCTTACCAGAAAAATGATCTGAAAACGGCTGACCAGAACCTGAAAAAAGCAGTGCGCATGGGTTTACCTGACAAGGAAAACACCGCCGCCGCCCTGCTGACACTGGCTTCTATTGCCATGAGCCGCCGTGACTTTAAATCTGCCAAGGAATACTTTCGCAGAGCCAAAGCACAGAAACCTACTACCGCCCAGATTGTAAACCAGATCAAGGAAATGGACAAGTACATCTCCAGGATGCCTGGTTGATCCAATACATATCATTAAAAGCGGGGCCGGATGATCGAATCATCCGGCCCCGCTTTTTTTAATCTCCTGCAATTGGGCGAATTCGTAATTTCGCCCCCTATGAATGCAAAATTTTACGCACTTCCCCTTCTCTTTTGGTTGCCATTTTCCGCTACAGCACAGGATTCTGTGCCCAGGATCAGCCAATTGAACGAGGTCTCTGTCACCGCCACTAAAGGCCCCCGGAAAGCCAGCGAAACCGGTAAGGTAGTCACCATCCTCACACACGAATACCTGGAGAAAAACAGCGGTAAAACCATTGCCGCCATCCTGAGCGAGCAGGCCGGAATTACCATCAATGGCGCCCAAAACAACCGGGGTACGGTCCCGGAAGTATATATGCGGGGCGCTACCAACGGCAATACCCTTATACTCATAGACGGTTTGCCGGTAAGCGATGCTTCCCAGATTGCCAATACCTTCGACCTGAACTTCATTGCTCCGGAACTGGTGGAAAGAATCGAAATCCTCCGGGGCAGCCAGTCTACTTTATATGGCTCCAATGCCGTGGCGGGAGTCATCAACATTATCACCCGGAAAAACAACGGTAAAAAATTCGGCCTGACAGCCAATACCAGCTATGGCAGCTATAATAGCTTCCTGGGCAATGTAACCGCCTATGGCAATGCAGATAAGTTCTCCTATATGGCCGGATACAAATACGAAACCTCCGACGGTCTGTCCGATGCCTATGATCCTACCGGCAAAGCCGGTTTCGACAAGGATGGTTTCCGGCAGCAATCCGTATTTGCCAAACTGGGACTGCAAGCCACTTCCCGCTGGCGGCTCCATTACCTGTTTAATTACAGCAACTACCATCACGACCTCGATGAAGGCGCCTTTATCGACGATCGTGACTATACCAGCCGTTCCAACAATATGCTCCATGGGTTCAGTAGCGAATACCAGTTTAAAAAAGGCAGCTGGCATGTGTTGTACAGCTACCAGCGTACCAAACGGCATATCCTGAATGACTCCAATTACATTGCGCCTGACGGGTTCAGTAAATACGACCTGTCCGACTTTTCGTCCAATATTCACCAGGTAGAAAGCTATGTGAACTGGAACATTTCAGGCATCCTGAGACTGGTAGGCGGCGGCAGTTTCGCCGCAGCCCGTATGGACCAGTTCAACCAGCGACTGGGCCAGCCTGCGATCTGGGACCCCAATCCGCAGATGCAGTTTTCCCACCTGTCTGACGACAGCACCCATGCCCGGCAGACCAGCGTATACGCTTCCCTGTTACTCGGTAACATCGGTGGTTTTAACATAGAAGCCGGCGGCCGGTTGAATTACCATAACATCTACGGCAGCAACCAGACATTTACCTTCAACCCTTCTTACCTGATTAATCAACATCATAAGGTATTTATTAATATATCATCCGCCTATAAAGTGCCTTCACTGTATCAGCTGTATGCGGGTATGTGGGGCAATAAAGACCTGAAACCCGAATCCACGCTGAGTTATGAAGGTGGTTACCAGGCTACGGTGGCCCATAATGCGGTAGATTTCCGGGCAGTGGGTTTTGCCCGTCGTACCAAAGACCTCATCCTCTATACCTCTCACTATACCAATGCCGACAAACAGTGGGCTTACGGTGGAGAGGCAGAGGTTGACTGGCATATTAACCACAAGCTGGGCCTGAATGTAAACTATGCCTATACAGATGGCAGGGTGTACTCCGTTGCCAAAAACGGCGGAGATTCTTCCTGGTACAACCTGAACAGGGTTCCTAAACATGCCGTGAATGCAACGCTGGGCTACCAGGTAACGCCTGCGCTTTATACCAGCGCCAGCTTCCGGTATACCGGCGAACGTTACCAGATATCTCCTGTAGCTCAGCCGATGGGAGATTATTACACCGTGGACCTTTATGGTGAGTATAAATTTGGTAACTTGCTTAAAATTTTCGCCGGGTTCCGAAATATTACGAATTATCAGTATTTTGATATCCTTGGCTATAATTCCCGCCGGTTCAACTGGAATGCGGGTCTTGTGTTGAATTTGTAAACATTAAAACCAACATAATGTCTTTAAAGAATCTTAATCCCCGGTTTGGTATACTGCTGCTGTTTATGCTGGTAGCTGGTATTATACGAGTAGTGTTGGGAGCTGATCAGTCTACTCTCCAACCCATCGCTATGTTTACGCCGGTAGGAGCCATGGCCCTGTTTGGCGGTGCATCTTTCTCTGACAAGTGGAAGTCTTATGCTTTCCCGTTGCTGACGTTATTCCTCAGTGATGTTATCCTGATGCAGGTATTCCACCGGGAATATGCGCAGGGACTGCTGTATAAAGGCTGGGCAGCCAACTATATCAGCTTTGTGTTCATTGTGCTGATTGGCCAGCTGGTCATCCGCAAAATGAGCGTAGGCCGTATCGCCGTTGCCGGTGTATCCGCAGCGCTGGTACATTTCCTGATTTCCAACTTCGGCGTGTGGATAAGCGGTTCTACCGATATCACCACCGGATTACCTTTCACCAGAGACATGGCCGGTCTGATGAAATGTTACGCTCTGGCGGTTCCTTTCATGAAGTATTTCCTGGTAGGTACCCTGGTATACAGCGCTATCTTCTTTGGCAGCTATGCCCTTGTACAACGCAAACTGCGTCTGGCACACTAACATATTTTTTCATTTTTTTATTTAGAGATTTAATTATTGTTGTAGAGCGGTATGGGTTATTACAACCTTGTTCTACAACAGTAACTAAATCTCTACATGTTTACATCCAACAAACATCGTCTCATGCGAAGATTTACACACCGTTTGCACCAGCTCTTTCTCCTGGCAGCAGCTGCATTGCTGACTTTTTCCGCCTGTCAGAAAGATAATGTGGCAGAAGTGGTCATCCCTGTTATCAGTAACCCCGGGCTTAAGGATGGTAAAGATACCATCGCTGTTGGCGACACCCGCGTACTGCGGCCGCAGCTCACCAATGCTGTCAATCCGACTTTCCTTTGGGTGGTAAACGGTACAGTGGCCGGCACAGATTCCATCTACACTTTTAAACCTACCGCTACCGGCGATTATACCATCTCCTTCAAGGTAAGTGCCGGTAACAGCCTCAACTCCTACTTTTACCGTATTAAGGTAACCGACAAGTATGACAATGGCCTTTTCATTATCAATGAGGGCTGGTTTGGTCATGCCAACGGGAGTGTGAACTTTTACCGTTACGGCGAAGATACCCTGTACCAGAACGTATACGAGCGGGAAAACCCGGGTAAAACCCTGGGTACCACCGTTGACTATGGCACTGTTTTCAACAACCGGTTTTACATCGTGTCCAAAGACGCTCCTATGGTGATTGCGGATGCGCATTCCCTGAAAGAGATTGGCCGCACGCCGAAGTTAACCGGCAACGCCAACGCTTTCTGCGGTGTTAACAGCAGTACGGGCCTTATCTCCACGACCGATGGCGTTTACCCGGTAGACCTGGGGGCCTTTACCGTAGGCGCTAAAATTGCCGGTATCACCGGCCAGGCAGGCAGCATGATCAGAGCGGGCGGTTATGTATTTGTGATGACCGAAACGGCCGGTATCGTGGTGCTGAATGCATCAGATCTGAGTGTTGCCACTACCCTGGTGAAAGCGGAAGTAGGTTTTGCCCGTACACCGGATGGCACCATCTGGGCCGGACAGGGACAGAACCTGTATGCAATTGATCCGAACAGTCTTACCGTACAAACCATTGCCCTGCCCTTCCCGCTGTACGGCGCCTGGGGAGCCTGGAACCCAACCATCATAGCCGCTTCCACGATAGAGAACGCGGTATTCCTTACCCAGACCAATTCCTGGGGCATCAATGGCAAACAAATATATAAATACCAATCCGGTAACCCGGCTTCTTTACAGACGCCCTTCGTTACCTTACCGGATAACAGAGAGTTGTATGGCGGCGGTTTCCGGTACAACCCGGCCAACAATACCCTGGTGGCCCTGGGCGTAGAACCTGGTTATGGTCAGCATTTCCAGTTCAATACCCTGTTCCAGTTTAATGCTACCACCGGTGCTGTTGTGAAGAACGTGCAGTATAACGGCTTTTTCTTCCCGGTTATCCCGGTATTCAATAACTAATTAAAGCCAACGCGCTGTACATGACGGTACCGTCATGTACAGCGCGTTTTCATTTGTATCATGATCACACTCGTTACAGGTGGCGCCCGGTCCGGCAAAAGCCGGTATGCACAAGACCAGGCGCTGGCCATTAGTCAACAGCCGGTATATGTAGCCACCGCCAAAATATGGGACGAGGATTTCGCACAACGTATCTGTCGCCATCAGGCGGAGCGGGGCGCCAACTGGACCAATTACGAAGAAGAGCTGTATGTGAGCCGGCTTCCGCTGGCAGGGCATACCGTGGTGATAGACTGTGTTACCCTATGGCTCACGAATTTCTTCGCGCTCCACGATTATGATACCGATAAAGCACTGGTATCCCTGCAAACAGAGGTGGATGCGCTTCAGCAACAGGAAGGCCACTTCTTCATAGTTACCAATGAAATAGGTATGGGCGTACATGCCGAAACAGCGATAGGCCGCAAATTTACCGACCTTCAGGGTTGGGCCAACCAGTATATAGCCCGTGTAGCCGATACCGTAGTGTTAATGGTATCCGGCATTCCGGTTGTAATTAAGAAAAGAGAGCTTTAAATCAACAACATGATGCAGATAGCCGTGTCCCCCTTGTCCGATGAGTTAAGGGCAGCCTTACAGGATAAGATTGATCAGAAAACAAAGCCACCCGGTTCCCTGGGAAGGCTGGAACAGCTGGCATTACAGGCCGGGTTGATACAAAACAGCCTGACGCCGGCATTACATCATCCTCATATTATTGTTTTTGCGGGCGACCATGGCATCGCTGCCGAAGGGCTGGTGAATCCGTTTCCACAGGCCGTTACCGCACAGATGGTGTATAATTTCCTGCAGGGAGGCGCCGCCATCAATGTATTCTGCCGGCAGCATCAGTTACAGCTGACGGTGGTGGATACCGGTGTTAATCACGAGTTTCCGGAGCACCCGTTGTTGCATGTACGTAAGATTGCCTGTGGCACCCAAAACTACCTGAAGGGTCCCGCCATGTCGCCGGAGCAATGCCGGCTGGCCATGCAGGCTGGTGCAGAAGAGGTAAAACTGGCGCACGAAGCCGGTTGTAACATCATCGGATTCGGAGAAATGGGCATTGGCAACACTTCTTCTGCCGCTTTGCTGATGAGTCATTTCACCGGTATTCCTATTGCGGATTGTGTAGGTACCGGTACTGGCAGCAATGCCCAGCAGCTGACGCAGAAAAAAGCAGTGTTGCAGCAGGTGATGGCCCATCACGTAAGGCCACATACGCCCGAACTGGCGCTGGCCACCTACGGCGGTTTTGAGATAGCCATGACGGTGGGAGCCGTTCTGCAGGCTGCCGCACTGAAAATGATCGTAGTCATAGATGGCTTTATTGTGAGTTCCGCCTTACTGGTAGCTGCCGCCATGCAACCTGCCGTAAAGGATTATTGTGTTTTTGCACATTGTTCAGAAGAAAAAGGCCACAAGGCCATGTTGGAATTCCTGGGTGTGAAGCCGCTGTTGCAACTGGATATGCGGCTTGGAGAAGGTACCGGCGCAGCCATGGCTATTCCTGTTATCCAAAGCGCTGTACTGTTCCTTCGTGAGATGGCCAGCTTTAACAGTGCCCAGGTATCAAACCGCACCATATGAAAAAACAGTGGCAGGTTTTGCTAACCGCTATCATGTTCTATACACGTATACCCGTTACCGTTAGTGCCCCCTATAGTCCTGAAATGCTCAACAAAGCTACCCGCTATCTTCCGTTGGTAGGCTGGATCACCGGCAGTTTTATGCTGGCAGTACTATATGCATTCGGCGATATTGCGCCCCGGCTGGTCACTATTCTGTTATCGATTATCATCAGCATCTGGGTGACCGGCGCTTTTCATGAAGATGGTTTCGCCGATATGTGCGATGGTTTTGGTGGCGGCTGGACAAAGGAAAAGATACTGGAAATTATGAAAGACAGCCGTATCGGCACCTACGGGATGCTGGGGCTGTTGCTGCTGATGACCATGAAATATATTTGCCTGATACCGCTGCCCCTCCATAAAGTGATGATGGCTGTGATCGTTGCGCAGCCGCTGAGCCGTTTTGTAGCAGTGACGATTATCTACACCCATCAGTATGTGAGGGAAAACGAAGACAGCAAGGCCAAGCCGGTATCCAAGGGTATCAGTCTCCCGGACCTTTTGCTGGCAGGTACTTTCGGTGTAGTGCCCCTGTTTATCGTGACCGCTTTCACCCGTAATTACGCGTTGTTGCTCATTTTACCCGCGCTGGTGCTGGTACGCTGGTACATGGCCCGCCTGATGACCAAATGGATTGGCGGCTATACCGGCGACTGCCTGGGGGCTGTTCAGCAGGTTGCGGAAACAGTCATATATTTGTGCTTTTGTATTCTCGCATGGAAATTTACCTCATAAGACATACCACGCCTGCCATTGAAAGCGGCGTGTGCTACGGCTTTTCCGATATTGACGTTGCCGATACTTTTGAAACAGAAGTAGCTGCCTTGAAGGCCAAACTGCCCGCCGGCACATTCGACGTATATACCAGCCCGTTACAGCGCTGTCATAAGCTGGCTACAGCTCTCTTTGGTAACGATGTTATCACTGATGAACGGCTGAAGGAAATGAACTTCGGCGCCTGGGAAATGCAGCCGTGGGAAGCTATTGGTAAAGAAGAACTACAAACCTGGGCGGATGATTTTGTGCTAGCCAAAGTACCACAGGGCGAAAGCTATGAAGACCTGTATACCCGCAGTATGGCGATGATAGATGAAGTGATCGTGAAGGGCAATAATGCCGTACTGGTTACACATGGCGGTGTCATCCGCTCTATCCTGGCACATGCCACCAATACCCCCCTGGTAGATTCCTTCGACCTGAAGGTGCAATATGGGAGAATTTCACAACTTCAAGTGGAAAATGGAGATATAAAAGTTATTTTTTATAATTCGTAAAGTATTCTTTTTATTAGAGTTATGTTAAAATTCCCAAATATCTCGGCAAAAGTCGAAAAAACTCTTATTTCGTGTTAACTTTATGTCCGGAATCGCCGTATATTAAAAGCACACAATAAAAAAACAGTTTATAATGGCAACATCACTTTTGAATATTCCGTTTTTGTTTCTGCAGGAAATTGGTATCAAAGAATTACTGCTGATTGCACTGGTAGTTCTGCTCCTGTTTGGTGGTAAAAAGATACCTGAGTTAATGCGTGGTTTGGGTAGCGGCATACGCGAGTTCAAAGATGCCAAAGACGAAACACCTAAAAAAGACTCAAAAGAAGCATAAAAATTTAGGGATTTTTTGATTTACGATTTTTTGATTTTGCAAATGATAAAAGCGAAGATCAAAGCGAAAGTTAATTTGCTTTGATCTTCGCTTTTATCAACCTATGAAATCAAGAAATCGTAAATCAAAAAATCCCTAAATGTTTTATTCGCAGGGAGATGCTATCTCCATTATACTTTTTTTTGAAATACCAGGAAGACACCACCATCATCACAATACCTGTCACACATACGCCCAGCACCGCATCCCCAAAAAACTGGCTCCAGGAAAGGGGCATACGGCTGGCATTCTTGAACAACATTACCCCTACACTACCCAGGTACCCGAAAGAATCCGCTACATACATGATGAATCCCACGTTACTGGCGTATTTAAACACCGCAATCAATCGTTCAAAGAAAATACAGTTAAACGGGATATAGCCCATATACAGTCCGAGACCTGTTAATGTCATCCAGGCTACCGGGTCCAGGCGGTGCTGCCGGAACAACAGTGTACTCACCAACGCTATCAGAAAACCGAAGATCACAATCAGGTGATTGAGCATAAAAGCATGATAGTTATTCTTCACAAATACCAGCAATCCCATGATCACGATAATGGCAACAGATACGGGTATTTCCGTACGGGTGAAGATGCCGGTATCGGTACCATAACCGAGGTCCTTCCAGATATCCGCCGCAAAATTGTCGCGCATATCGCGCAGTACGGTGAGCAGCACATAGCTGCCTATCAGCAGCACCAGGCCCGGCAGGAAAGTTTGCAGGAAACGTTTCCGTTCCTGTTTGTTCATAGGCACCCTTTTGGTGCGCATCTGCACGTCGGCAGCTGCCGGCGGGGGTATCTGTTCCAACAGCAGGATAAACACGAGAATAGGGCCTATAAACATCAATCCCGTTACGAAAGGCATCCAGGATTCAGAGACATGCCAGGATAACATCGTCATCTTCCCGGCAGATTTTACAAAACCGGAAGAAAAAATAAAACTGATAGACAACACTGCTCCCATAAACTCTGTGCCCCGCCTGCCTTCCAGGTAACTGAACACCAGTCCCCAGATCATACCCAATGGAAACCCATTAATAAAAAGGAATAGCACATTATACGGCGCCGGCACCATGGCAAAACCCAGCAATGCCGCCCAGGAAATCAGGATCAGCAGGATGATATATTGCGCCCGGTTGTTGCCTTTCATTTCCGCAATAAACCGGATGCCGTAAAACTTACTGCAGGCGTACCCGATCGTTTGACTGATCACCAGCCAGATTTTATAGTCGATTCCCCAGAAGGAAAGTCCTTCAAATATGCCGGCAGTAAATGGTTTACGGAAAGCATACATGCAGGAATAGGTACCAAAGGCCACTAAGGCGGCATATATAGTTAAAACAACAGTTGGCGCACGTTCCAGCCTCTTCTGTATCCAGGGAATAGTCAGCATTTCAGATCAGGTATTTGGGCCAAAGGTGCGGCTCCAATGTAAACTAATTGTTAAGCAATACTGAACTAATTGTTAAGTATTACTAAATAAAGGTATAACGGCATTAAATACAAAACGGGCCGGCCTTTTGGGCCAGCCCGTTATATAATCTTCACATTTCCGGCATTATTGCAGCAACCACATCTGTGCATTAATATCATCTGTAGGGCTACCGAACTGGCTCTTCAGGGAAGCGGTCCAGTTAATGGTATTGGCAGATTTCTCTGTATCCGGATATTTAAAACGTTTAGGTATTACGCCGCTATTACCGGTACCGGCGCCTGTCAGGAAGGTAGGCACACCCGTACGACGCCAGTTGAGGTACGCCTCCCAGCCGGAGTTTTCAAAGAAAGCCAGATATTTCTGTGTAAGGATCTGTGCGAGGCCCTGCGCATTGTTACCCTGGTACTTTACGGCTGCCTGCTGGTAATAACTGTTTTCAAAATCAAATGCGATGTCATAACGTACACCCTTATACGTTTTGGTAACTGTACCGGCAACATCGGTAGTGATGCCATAGAATCCCAGCGACGCTTTGATACCTTTTTTATACCAGGCTTCTGCATCTGCGGAAATCCATCCGCGATTGGCTGCTTCGGCCATATTAAAACACAGCTCCGGAAAACCGACGATAACACCAGGTTCGGCGGCATAACTGCTGTAGTAACGGTTCCTGCTGCGCAGGGAGTAAGCAGCGGTATCCACATTGGACATTTTGGAAGACATATCTTCCTGGCTTTCTCCGGGGGAAGCGCCTACATATGCTGTGATATCGGAAGGCAGTTTATGCAGCTCGTTTACCTGTTTGGTAGCCGGTTCCGCAGTCACGTAAACCCGGGGATCGTTCAGACCGGCCAGTGTATTGAGATAGGTAGCAGACATGTTATAACGGGTAGCGTCGAAGCCCAGGTTATCGGGGTTGGATGGATACTTGTTGATATTATTGTAGATGAACTGCAGGTTATGATCCATCGACTCCATTAATGGGTATTTAGCAGGATTACCAACAATATCCTTAAACTGTTGTGATACCTTCAAATCAGCATCTCCTGTTTTTTTGCTCAGCGCTATCAGCACCCGAAGGCGGAAGGTATTCACCGCGCGCTGCCATTTGGTTAGATCGTTGCCATAATAGAAGTCGCCTTTCAGTACCTGTCCATCGGCGGTATTGGATTTATCAGGATTGGCAATCTGCGCCGCCAGTTGAGTGTTGGCATCTTCCAGCCATTGCAATATCTGTACAAACACGGCTTTCTGTGCATCGTAAGTGGGCGTGGTATTATCCTTGCCCTGCAACGCTGTTTTCAAGGGCACATCACCTACCAGGCTGGATAAACGATAGTAGAAAAAAGCACGGGCAAACTTTCCCAATGCCGTATAGGGGTTTACGTCCTTTCCTCCCAACCGCTGCGCTTCCAGCTCCATTTGTTGTACGTTGGTAAGCGAAAAATAGCTGCTGAAATCAGCACCGTTCCAGTCATAACGCTGATCTCCGTAATAGTTATAGTTACAGCAGTCAAACTGATTCCAGCGCATCACGGCGCTCCAGGGTTTGTCTGCATTCATATCTCCCAGGATACCACCCAATACCAGGCTTGGCGGCACCTTGGAAGGTTTGTTGGTATTGATGGCATAATCTTCAAACTTTTTGTTGCAGCTGCTGAAGGCGATACCGGTGAGTGCAGCGAGGGCAACTATTTTCAATGATTTCATACGGTTCATGTTTTAGCGGATCAGAAAGTGAGATTAACGTTGAAGCCATATCTGCGGGTAGTAGGTGTTTGCAGCGTAGAAGAGCCCTGGTCTGCGGATGGATACTGGTCCAGATCCACATCCTTATTCTTGGCGAAATACAGGAGGTTTCTACCCACAAAAGAGACATTGGCAGAACGGATAAATGTTCCTTTCAGCAGGCTTTCCGGCAGGGTATATCCCAGCGTTACTTCGCGCAGTTTGGCAAAGGTTTTACTGATCAGGTTTGCTTCATTGGCTTTGTAGTATACGCTGATATAGTCCTGCAGGAAGGTTTTGGTAGTATTGGGGGCAAACTGCAGTTTATCGGCGTTGGTTACCTTCCCGCTGTTATCGTACTGGATAGGAACACCATTAGACACTACCACACCTTGCCCCAGCCATGATTTTACACCTTTATAATCCTGGTAACGGGCGTCACCCATAGCGCCTTCGGTAGTCAGGATATTACGGCCGCCGCGGAAGGTTTGTTGCTGGATATAGTCGATCATCTGGCCACCTACCCTTCCGTCGAACTGGAAGCTGAGGTTAAAGCCTTTATAGCTGAAACTGTTGTTGATTCCCCATACCCAATCGGCGCTGGCATTACCGAGGTATTGCTGATAAGGGTTCACGAGCGGACGGCCATCCGGACCGTTGATAATTTGTCCATCCGGTGTTCTGACGAATTTGGTACCGAAGAATTTATCTACCCGGTCACCTATGCCAACATTTACGTCCAGCATTGTCTGTTTACCATCTATCTCCACATATTTCTCCTGGAAGGTAGACCAGTTGGCAGTTACCGTCCATGTGAGACCGCGTGGATTTTTGATCGGAGTGCCATTCACGGTTATTTCATAACCGGTTTTACGGGTTTTCACACCGTTGAGCAGATAAGCAGAATCGCCGGTACTTGGCGCCAGCAAAAGGGTATAGATACGCGGTCCGTTAAGGTTCGTGAAGTAAGTAGCGTCAACGCCTATACGGTTTTTCAGGAACCGCAGATCCATACCCACCTCCGTCACCTTACTGGTAAAGGGTTGCAGGTCTTTATTATAAATTACCCGTGAGTAATAAGCGGCTGCCTGGTTACCATATACCTGGGATACGGAATATACCGGGGAGTTATAACGGGGACCATCATACGAAGATTGGTATTCGGTGCCATATCCCAGCGGGTAGTTAGCTTCCGGTGTAGCGCCGATGGTTGGCACCGTGAAACCACCTTTCACGTTGGCATAGGAACCACGGAATTTCAGAAAAGAGATCACTTCCGGCAGCCGTACATAGTCGGATAGTACAGTACTAAGCGAAACAGAAGGATAAGAGTAGGCATTGTGCGCCGGCGGCAGACTGGAAGCCTTATCCAGCCTGTCAGTCAGCGATATCGTAGCATATTTGCCCAGATCAATATCTACATAACCATAGGCGCTGAGCACCAACATAGGTGCGCTGTAACTGGTAGCATACAACGGATCACGGGTGTTTCCGAAACCATACCATTCCGGGGCATTCAGGTAGTTGGTGGAAACGAAGCTGGAATTATATTTAAACGAACGGGCACTACCGCCTACGGATGCACGTATACCAATTTTGTGTGGGAACACGTTGGCATAGGACAACATCAAATCCGTATTGTTTTCGTAGAGCGAACGTTTGTCTTCCCGGTAGTCGCCTTTACCTTCTTCACGGCCATACGGGTGAGCAGAGAAAGGCATTTTTTCTGTACGGATCAGGTCATAGCTGGTTATCTGCGTGCGAGCCATCAGCTCCAGCTTGTCCGTGAATTTGTAAGTCAGCTTAGCATAACCGTTGAGGTCTGTTTTATGATGACCGCGCAGCCATTCGTAAGCCAGGAACCAGGGGTTGTGGTAGCGCTGGTATTCAGCGTAGATGGACTGAATCCCTTCTTTACCAGGCTGCCAGTAGTTACGCATATCGTCCATGCTCCAGTCGGCGCCTGCCCAGATAACGGTGTTATAGATAAGGCTGTTAGGCCCGTAGGTTACGTCCGGGAAGTTGTCGCTCGACTGCCGGTTGTAGTTGAGATATCCTTCCAGCCGCAGTTTGGGTGAGAAACTGTAACCAGCGGAGATATTAAAGTTGACGATATCGAGGGAGGTATTGGGCACAATACCTTTCTGATAGGAATTGGACAGGGAGAAGCGCAGATCAGCTTTATCAGTATGGGCAGAAACAGCCAGGTTGTTGGTACTCAGCATACCGGTACGCAGGAAACGCTGCAGGTTATTTTTTCCGCGGGCGATCCAGGGTGTACCGGTACGTTTACCCGTAGCCGGGTCAATAGGGCTGTCATACTGCGGGATGAGCTGTCCTTCAAATTTAGGTCCCCATACATCGTAGTCCGCGTCGTTTACGCCGGCGCCTTTACCGTCCACGAAAGCGTATTTACCGTGGTCGCCGGGGCCGTAGAGATCCTGCACCTTAGGGATGGCATTAAAGCCTTTCTCGAACATGGTACTGGAGTTGAACTCAATGGAGTAGCCTCTTTTATCTTTAGAACCTTTTTTAGTGGTGATCATGATAGCGCCGTTGAGGCCGCGGGAGCCATAGAGCGCCGAGGCTGTCGCGCCTTTGAGGACGGTATAACTTTCGATATCATCCGGGGAGATGTTCCAGGTATCCGAATTGATGGGTACCCCATCCACCACGTAGAGGTTAATGTTATTACCGCGGAGCTGTACCAGTGGCGCAGCCAGCAGTTCAGCTGACGCCCCTACCGTGAGGCCGGCTACTTTACCTACCAGGCCGTTGACAGGGTTAGGTTCCCGGGCTTTAACCAGGTCGGCGCCTTTTACTTCCTGTACGGCATAACCTACCCGTTTTATTTCCTTACGTATACCCAGTGCCGTTACCACTACTTCATCCAGTGCTTTTTTATCCTGTTGGAGGAGCACGGTGACGAAGGTTTGATGGTTGACCGGGAACTTGCCGGTGAGGAAGCCGATAGATCTTACTTCCAGGATGTCGGCAGGATTGGCGCTGATACTGAAGTTACCGTTGGCATCGGTGACAGCTCCTTTATTGGCGCCTATTACTTTTACCGTAGCGCCGATGACCGGTTGGTTATCGCCGCCGGAAAGGACTTTTCCGGTTACGGCTTGTTGAGCTGCCGCTGACATTACGTTCAGCAAAAGCAATAGCAGGGCACATAGCTGCGTAAGCGCCCGTCGTAGGTTTAACTGCATGGCAATTTAGATTAAGGGGTAATGTTGATTACCATGCAAAGGTTAAGTTCGAATATGACGGAAATGTTAAGCTATACTAAAATTAACGTTAAGTATTTGTATATAACTAGTAAAGAAAGTTTACTATTTATCATTCTCCAGGAAGAAGTAAACGACGAGGATCTGGGCGGTATCTTCACCGATATTAGCCGGTTTGTGTCCCAGCCGGCCATCGAAGAAGAGGGAATCACCTTCTTCGAGGATATATTTTTCATTGTCGATCTGGTATTCCACACGGCCTTTGATGATATATTTATATTCATAGGCATCGGTTTTCACGATCTGGGATCGGCGGGCTCCTTTTCTAAGCTCCAGCATCACGATATCTACCGGGAAATGTTTGACGTTTTTGGTCAGGATTCTTTTGTACTGAAAACCTTTAGCCGGTTCCTTTTCAAACTCCTGATAGGAAGATTTTTGTTTGATGATGACTTTAGACTGTTGCGACTGCTGGTCTATTTCGTTGAAGAACTCGTTAAGATCGAGATTCAGTGCCCGGATAATATTGATGAGTACCAGCAGGGAGGGCACGGTACGGTTATTCTCGATCTGCGAGATGAGGCCTTTACTGACTTCTGCCTTGTCTGCCAGCTCCTGTATGGTAATGCCTTTGGCTTTCCGTTTTTCCTTGATCCTGTTACTGATCTGAATAATAATGTCCTCGGTCATATAGGTCGGTCTTGGCGCAAAGATAGGGAGAGAAAGCTAATGCTTTACGTTATATTTCTGCCGTTTTCCCTTTCGCAAAATGCTGATTGGCAGGCGCTCTTCGTGTATCCCAGCCGGTTAATCCGCTAATTTTTTTTTAAAAATAATATCAATATTTCATGTAATTTGGGATTATTCCGGAGAAAATGTAACTTCGCGTTCCCTTTTGGCCTCGTAGTACAATGGATAGTATAAGAGTTTCCGAAGCTCCAGATTCAAGTTCGATTCTTGACGAGGCTACCAGCAAAAGCCGCAAACGCAATACAGATAAGCGTTTGCGGCTTTTTTATTTTAACATCGTTGTCATTCTTGTTGTCAGAACGTTAGAAAGTTAATTTTTTGAGGTTTTGAGAGCTTTTGTAATAGTACTTTCTGCGCTCATTTTATTACTTTCAGATAAAAAGTAAGGGAATTCAGCGGTATCAAGTGAGAAAATCTCGATTCATATAATTCAGGTTTCCTTTCTGCGAACTTAATGAGTCTCTTTCGGAAAAAACCCATCTTCCCATTTTTATATTCTCTGTCAAATTCGATTCGTTCTATTTGAAATTTCACCCTGGAATACTGGTACTTATGGTGAAAAGCGTGATTAGGGTCAAAATATTTAAACCACCATACCCCAAAAAAGTTAACATGAGTAGGGTCGATGGCAGCATAAAAGCTTCTAAAATAAGGCACGGCAATATTTACCCGGGCCCCATTTTTTGAAATCCTGTAAATTTCTTCAATTACATTTATTGGTTGCGGAATATGTTCAAGAACATTATCCATCCATATCTCGTCCACCGTATTATCTTCGAATGGATAAGGATAGTTGGTTAAATTGTGAACAATATCCACCCCCGTTAAGGATAGCGAATCCACACCGACGAACCCCTCCCGTTTGGAGATACCGCAGCCCAAGTCTAATTTTAACATAATTTGACGTTGATATTTTATTTTAAATTTCTTGGTTATTGGGATATAATTACTATTACTATATCATTCTCGGGAACTCACTTACAAAACAAACCAAATCTATTAAATATTCATCAATAATGGATTTTCCCAAAAAAATATAATAAAAAATACCCACTCAGAGAACTGAGTGGGCGCTATAGTCTTTGGGGTTACACTATTAGTCCTGGTTATTGACGATCTTTTAGGGTTAACATTTAACTATTGGGCAACAAAACAATGAATGCACTTTCGAGTAACTTCTTTTAGGAAACTGATGTAAAACTACAGTATCAGGGTACGCCATTTAAAGTGTATCAATATCCGCAGGGAATGCTTTGATATTCGCGGCGAATACTGATATTTCTGCTGATGATGAAAGGGGATTTTATTAAGAATAATATTGCACAAACTTACCTATCACACCAAGGTGTTATGCTATATAGCAGGCTTTTATCTATATTTGGGATCGACGTAACTAGATAACCAAAATCTGAAATTGTTTCCCAACTCCTTATGCCAATGACACCTATTGATTTGTTTGGGACCAACAGCTGAATCTGTAAACAACAAACATAAAATCTAAAAAAAATTGTGCTGTTGCAAATACTGATGGGATAGATCATTTTTCAACCAAAAAATTAATTTTCCCTATTATCCAGGTGTTACTTTAAAGCACTGTAGCAAACCCGGTTTTTGTTTTCGAAGAAGTGATGTCAACATCCGTACTGTAACTTTTCAGATCTAACCCGGTCTGCCTGAATTTTTTTGCCGTTTACAAGATATACTTATGAGTAACCTGTAGTAACGGGGGAATCAACCTTTCTGCTATTACCAGGCTCAGAACTATATACCGTAAGTGGTAGGGGAACCCTTTTTTCTAAAAATTATCAACCAAAATCTAAATCTAAATTGCTCATGAAAAATTTGCTACTCTTATGGCTGTTCGTGGCCAGCAGTATTGTGCATAGTTATGCTCAAACACGAACAATCAGCGGAAAAGTCACAGATGGAAAAGACGGCACACCACTGCCGGGTGTCACCGTTAACATTAAAGGCACCAAAGCAGGCACCATGACGGGCTCCGATGGTGGTTATAAAATACAGGTAGGCGATAATGCCACGCTGGTTTTTTCCTATGTTGGTTATTATAGTACCGAAGCGCCGGTCAACGGTAAAACCCGCGTAGATGCAGCACTACGGGTAGATATGAAAGGATTGCGGGAAGTAATTGTGACCGGTACAGGCTCCGCTATTGACAAAAGAAAGGTCGCCATCTCCGTAGAAGCATTATCTGCCAAAGACCTTCCCAAAGTACCGGTAGCATCTATTGACCAGGCCCTGGTAGGAAAAATAGCCGGTGCGCAGATATCTTCTATTTCCGGTCAACCAGGACAACAGGCACAGATCATTTTGCGTGGTATTAATACCCTAAAGACCACTCAACCTATGATCTTGCTTGATGGCGTAGAAGTCAATGCCGGCTATAGTATGAACGGTTCTGAAAGTAACCTCTCCTCCAGGCTTTCTGATATTGATCTTTCCAACATTGAAAGAGTGGAAGTAGTGCAGGGCTCAGCTGCCGCTACTATCTATGGCGCACAGGGCGCCAACGGTGTTATCCAGCTGTTCTCCAAAAAAGGCTCACGGAGTGGTAAAATCAATGTTAATTTCAGCTCACGGGTGAGCTATGACAACGTGCTGAAAGGTAATTTCAAATATCTTAACAAACACTACTACCCTACCGATAATGAAGGTTATATCGTGGATGGCGCCGGTAAACGCATCAGGACTAACGCCTCAGGACAATGGAGCCAACCTAATAAAGAGGTGACGAATAACACGGTAATAGACAAGGATTATAAAGAGCCTTTATACGATCACATTGATCAGGTATTCAGGAAAAATTCTCCTACCTACAATAATAACATCAATATTTCGGGTGGCCGCGAAGGATACGATTTCTCGATCAATCTCTCTAATCTCAAACAACAGAGCATTATTCACGGAGACTACAGCAGGACCAACCTTTCCGTGAACCTGGGAGCAGACATCCTGAAAAATCTGAAAATCCGGTCCACGACACAACTCGTTACCTCTAAAAATACCACAGGAGGCATTACCGGTCAGAATAATATCTATAGCGGCCTGGGCACCGCCATGTCGACAGAACCGTTCGTAGACCTGCTGTTAAAGGATTCTATTGGTAACTACCCTGTCAACAGCGTTCTAACCAGCAACGCTGTATTCCCCTACTATACTTTCCAAAACAGAAGTTATGAGTCGAAAAATAATCGGGTCATGCAGGCCATCAATCTTAATTACAAGCCTGTTAAATACCTGGAAATAGATTATAAATATGGTATCGATTACTCCCGGGTTGATCTCACTGATTTCATTCATAATCAGGAGAACACTTTAACGCCCGATAACAGCATCAGTCCCATCAACGGGAAATTAGTGCACGACCAGGATAAGGAAACGATTCAAAACTCCCTGCTGTCCCTTTTCGTAAGAACTGACTTCGAGAACGATTTCAATTGGAAGATTCCGATTCAGACCACTACCAATTTAACCTATGACTGGCGCAAACGTTCTTATGGCAACCTAACAGCAGAAGGGGTTGGTTTCGCTCCTTTCCCTCCTTATACCATGCGTTCCGCAGGCACCAAGACAAATAACGAAACAATCACCGAGTTCATTACCTTCGGTTACCTGATCAACCAGCGTATTGATTACGGCAACCTGTTTGGTATATCAGGAGGTGTCAGGGTAGATTACTCTTCCGCTTTCGGCCGCGGTAATAAACCTTTTGCTTTTGCCCGTGGTGACGCGTATTTCAGATTGAGTGAAATACTAAAAATTCCCAGCATATATGAATTTAAGATCAGAGGCGCCTATGGGGCGGCAGGTATCCAACCAGACGCATATGACCGGCAGGTTACATTGACGGGAGCTGCCATCGGCGATGCCAGTTACCTGAGCCTTAGAAACACCTTAAATAACCCTGATCTTACCGTGGAAAAGTCTTCAGAAACTGAAGTGGGAATCGACTTCAGCATGGAGTTAAGTAAAGGAAACTGGTTTAGAAAGCTCGCTGTTACGCCCACTTACTGGATCAAGAATACGACCAACGTTATCAGGCCGCTCGATCTTCCGCTTTCTACCGGTGCTGCTGAAATTACTACCAATGCACTAAGCATCAAATCAAATGGTTTCCAGTTTTCTGTTGACCTCGATGTACTGGAAAGCAAAAAATGGTACTGGAATTTTGGTATCAGGTTCGGTAAACAACGTTCCCTGGTTGACCAGATAGCCAATCACAAATCCATCACTATTGGGGGTTCAGGTTCCGGACAATTTGTACTGAAAGAAGGAGAAGCACTGGGGGCCTTTTTTGGCGTTACGCCGCTTACCAGCATCGATGATCTTCCTGCAGGCGCAGTAAAAGGTAATTACGAAATAGGGCCGAATGGATGGGTCGTTAATAAAACTTCAAAAATGGTGATGTTTGGCTCTGAGAATAAAAAAATCGGCGACCCTACCCCTAAGTTTAATATGAGCTCCACCAATACCCTTACCTTCAACAGTCAGCTTACGCTCTCCTTCCAACTGGACTGGGTATACGGCGGCCAGGTATATAACCAAACCCGTCAATGGTTATACGCTGATAAAGTCAGCAGCGACTTTGCAAAACCCGTTACGATCGATGGTAAAACAGGGGCTTTTGTAAATTATTATAACAGCCTTTACAACACCAACAATACCAACTCGGCATTTGTGGAAGATGGCTCCTTCCTGAGACTGCGTGACCTGACGCTGAACTACCGGTTGGATAAATACCTCCGCAACAAATTCATCAACAATGCACAGGTAAGTCTTACCGGAAGAAACCTGTTCACTATCAGTAATTATTCAGGACTTGACCCTGAAGGCAGCGCGATGCTTAACAATCCGGCCCAGAGAGGTATTGATGTATATGCCTTCCCTAACTTCAGGTCCATACAAATTGGTGTTACGTTCGGTTTCTAAAAAACAAAAATCACGATCATGAAGAAGATATTTCTTACAATATTATCAGCATCCCTTCTTTTTAGTTGCAGCAAAGACAGCCTGGACCTGGTGAATCCCAACTCCCCGAATCCCGCCGTACTAAAAACAGAAGAAGGTCTTACCAGAGGCGCCCTGGGTATCTATGCGAAGTTTGGCCTTGAATACTGGTGGCTGACCCTCGCCAACCACGACATCATGGGGGATGCCTTTACTATCAGCGCCGGTAACTATTCCTGGAGATGGATTAACCAGGTCAGCAAAATCACGTTATCTGACGGAACGGTGCTCACCCCTCCCCAGGGCGGTGCACAGGGAACGGAGCTGAAGAACCGTAACGACCGGTCCTTTGGTAATGACAACGCTTTCTACAACGAATGGGCCGCGCTTTATTTAGTGAATAACCAGGCTAATCTCCTCCTGGATGTTACTTCCAAAGATGATCTGACAATGAGCGGCAGTGCGGATGCAGTAACTTCCAAAAAAGCGCTGATACGTGCTTTCGCATATTGGTGGAAAGGATTTGTCTATTCCCGCATCGGTTCCATTTATATTGCCGGTGTTCAGGCCGACAAATTCGAAGGCGGCACCCTGCTCAACAGCAACTTCGTCACACATGATGCCATTGTAAAACTTGGCAATGACAACTTTGATGCCTGCGCCGCAGAGCTGAACAAAGTAACGAACGAGGATGCCTACAATGCATTGTTTGCACGCATCATCCCCGGCTTTACGATGGGAGGAAAAGGCGGGGTTATCAGTCCGGCTGCCTGGAAAAGGCACCTCAATACCTACAAAGCCAGGAACATACTGGCCAACAAAAAGGTAGCTCAGATGACCAGTGCCGACTGGACTAATGTTTTAACACTCGCTACTGCGGGCCTTGCCAAAGACGACCACATCTTCACCATGCGTAGTTACGACGTGAAAGATCTCGTAGGTATCACCGCCTGGGCCCCTTATCGCCTGCTGAATGGCTGGGACCTTCCCAGTGAACGTTTCGTTCAAGACATCAAAGCCGGCGACAAGCGGTATACCCGTAATGTCATTGGTCCTGTTACCCCTTATGGCAATGAAAGAAACAGGGGCGCCCAATACTCCACCAGGTGGCGGCTGAATGATATCAGAACCGGCGGTGACTGGGTTTCCACGACCATTGGTATGGCAGAAATACCCGTCGGTTGCTCTTATGAAGAAAATGAGCTGATGATCGCCGAAGCCAATATTTATCTCAACAATATTGAGGAAGGCTTAAAACATGTTGATAACGTACGCGATTACCAGAAATCAGGGCTCCCACATGTTTCCGGCACCGGTCTCTCACAAGCGGATGCACTCGAAGAGCTGCGCCGCGAAAGAAGAATCGGACTTTTCCTGAAAAATGTAGCCTTCTATGATGCCAGAAGATGGGGTATTACCGCAGCAGGTGGTGGCCGTAAACATGCCTGGGTGGTAAAACCCAACAACCAGGTGGACACCGATGCTACGATCGAATACAACTATCTCGAGTACTGGGACGTACCACAGAATGAGCTGGACTTCAATACTCCCAGCAGCGTATCTGCACCGGTAAAATCCAATTAATTATTCATTTTGTACATAAAAAACGGGGACGGCTAAAGGCCATCCCCGTTTTTTAAATTTTTAAGATCCTATTTTTCCAATACCAGTTTATCCAGCTCCGCAGTGATAAAACGAATTTCTTCTCCACTCAGCTGTATCTGCGCCGCTCGGGCGTTTTGTACGGCCTGTTCGGCATTACGGGCTCCTACCAGCGCAATGGTGATGCCTGGTTGTTCGATTGTCCAGCGAATGACGAGTTGGGAGAGCGACGCATTTTTAGCTGCTGCCAGCGGCGCTAACTTTTCCAGGAACGCATTGGTTCTTTTCAGGTTTTCCTCGCGGTAGAAGTAGATACCGGCGCGATGGTCGCCTGGTGCAAACTGATGCCCTGGCTTCATCTTACCCGTCAGTAATCCACGTTCCAGCGGACTGTATGCCAGTATAGACAAGCCATTCTTCATACAGTAGGGCACATCTTCCACTTCAATTTGCCGTTTTACCATGCTATAGGGTACCTGATCAGACACCAGCGGTACATATTTACGGGCTTCTTCCAGCTGTTCAGCATTGTAGTTGCAGACGCCGGCATAACGGACCTTTCCCTGTTTGATCAATGCTGCCACGGTTTCCATGGATTCGGCAATAGGCGTAGTAGAATCAGGCCAGTGGATCTGATATAAGTCAATATAGTCAGTACCCAGCCGGCGCAACGTATCCTCACACTCCTTAATAATACTGGCTTTTCCCGCATATTTATAAATATCGATGTCCTTGCCATAATTATCCTGGCTTTTGAAGGCGAAGTCACCTTTGGCCAGGTCCCAGCGCATACCGAATTTCGTCAGGATCTGTACTTTATCCCTTGGAATACCTTTGATCGCTTCTCCCACAATTTCCTCGCTGGTACCCTGTCCGTAAATAGGAGCAGTATCAATGGCGGTAACACCCTCTTCATAGGAAGCCCTGATGGCCCTTACGGCGTCTTTACGTTCCGTGCCGCCCCACATCCAGCCACCGGCAGCCCAGGCGCCGAAAGTGACTACAGATGCTTTTAAGTCTGATTGGCCTAATTGTCTGTATTGCATAGTCTCAATTTTATCATGCCCGAAAACGTTTTTTACAGGCTTACAGTAAATTCAGCATAAAATACTACTTTCCTGTTTTAATACGTAATACTCCCGATCAGTATGATGATACTTAGAAAAGTTAATATGGAAGACTGGCCTCTTCTTCTTGAATGGAGAAATGATATTGAAACCAGGAACAATTCCCATCATCCCGAACCAGTAGCGGAAGAAGATCATAAGCGCTGGCTCAATACGGTATTAAATAACCCTAACAGGCATTTATATATTGCTGTTGACGATAATGAGCCGGTTGGAACAGTAAGGGCCGATTTCGAACCGCATACACAGACATATGAGTTATCGTGGACGATCTCTCCGCAATTCCGGGGGAAAGGGGTAGGTAAAAAAATGGTCGGACTGCTGGTTGCCTTGCTGGCTACCGGTGCAAAAGTCAGAGCAGAGGTAAAAAAAGGGAATATCGCATCCGCCAAAATAGCTGAATCCGCCGGTCTTTCCTTTCAAAAAGAAGAAAATAATATCCTTCATTACTCCAACTATATGGAATAACGAAGGATATAGGTCTTACACAGCCCTTCGTAATACCATACGTATGTTTATCCGGAAAAGAAAGACAGACCACATATACAAAAAATAAATCCTGCAGTAATAAAAGCGGCCTGATCTATCAATCAGGCCGCTTTTATTTTCAGGACAGGTCTAATTCACTTAACTCCAGCCAGCGCATCCCCTTGTCATCCAGCAGTTGTATTACTTCGCCTATCCGGTGTGTAAGTGGTTCCATTTCTTCATAAGGCAGTGTACCGCTGGATAATTTCGCTTCTATGGCCTTCTTTTCTTCTTCCAATGCCGCCATTTCTTTTTCCAGGTTTTCGAACTCTCTTTTTTCCTTGAAGCTCATTTTACGGGCGCCATCTGCGGGAGCGGCAATTGTAGTCTGAAAAGTTGCAGCTTTGACTTCTTTCTTTTCCTCTGTTTTTCGTTTGTCCTCGTCTTTTTGCCATTCCCGGTATTGGGTATAGTTACCAGGATAATCCCGTACTACGCCGTCACCCTCAAATACAAAGAGGTGGTCTACCAGTTTGTCCATAAAGTAACGGTCATGGCTAACAATGATCACACAGCCCTGGTATTCCAGCAGGAAGTTTTCCAGGATGCTGAGCGTAGGCAGGTCCAGGTCGTTGGTAGGTTCATCCAGTACCAGGAAGTTGGGATTGCGGAACAGGATAGAAAGCAGGTGTAACCTTCTTTTTTCTCCGCCGCTAAGCTTGGAGATATAGGTATATTGTTTTTCTGCAGGGAACAGGAATAATTCAAGGAACTGGGCGGCACTCACTTTGGTGCCATCAGCCAGCGGAAAGTTCTCTGCAATATTTTTCACAAATTCAATCACCCTCATATCTTCCTTCACTACCAGGCCGGTTTGGGAATAGTTACCAAACACGATGGTTTCACCGATGTTGATTTTACCGGAATCCGGCTGTTCGGCGCCCAGCAACATATTCAGGAAAGTAGATTTACCGACGCCGTTTTTACCGACAACGCCTACACGCTCTCCTTTTTTGAAGGTATAGTCAAACCCTTTGAGGATGACGTGATCACCATAGGCTTTATATACTTTTTTAAGTTCCAGTATTTTTCCACCCAGGCGGGTCATTTTAACATTTAGCTCCAGCTGCTGATCGGCGATCCGGGTGGTGGCTTTTTCCTTCACATCATAAAAAGCGTCCTGGCGGGCTTTGGACTTGGTAGTACGGGCTTTCGGCTGTTTCCGCATCCATTCCAGTTCTTTCCGGTAGGTATTGCGGGCTTTTTCAACGCTGGCGCGGTCCATGTCCTCACGGGAAGCTTTGCGTTCCAGGTAGTTTTCGTAGTCGCCTTTGTAGATGAAGAGCTGTTCCTGGTCCAGTTCCATGATTTCGTTGCAGACGCTGTCCAGGAAGTAGCGGTCGTGCGTAACCAGTAAGAGGGTTACCCGTTCCTGGTCGAGGTAGTTTTCCAGCCATTCGATCATGCTTACATCAAGGTGGTTGGTGGGTTCATCCATGATGAGCAGTACATGTTTATGCTCAAATCCGATGTCTATCAGCACTTTGGCCAGGGCCACCCTTTTTTGCTGTCCGCCGGACAGGGAGCCTACCGGCTGATCCAGGTGATGTATATTGAGTTTACCGAGGATCTGCTTTACCTTGGCATCGAAGTGCCAGGCATTGAGCTCATCCATGCGGGCAATGGCGGCTGTGAGCTTTTCCAGGTCCGGTTCCTGCCCTTCTTCGGTCAGGAGTTCGTATTCCTTGATAGCGTTGAGGGTGGGGTTATCGTGATCGAAGATGTTTTCGATAACGGACTTGTTCAGGTTAAAATCGGACTGTTGCTCCAGCATTACGACGGTCACATCCTTATGTATCCATACTTTTCCTTCATCAGGGATTTCTTTTCCCAGGATAATTTTAAGCAGGGTGGATTTACCCGTTCCATTCAGCGCCACCAGCGCTATTTTATCACCTTCTTCGATATGAAAAGAGATATTCCGGAATAAAGGCTTAACGCCGTATGATTTAGTGAGCCCTTCTACTGTAACGTAATGCATAACCGCGAAGTTATACATATTCAGGAAAACTCCCCGAAATCCCGAATTATGTATTTGATATTATGATTTTTTTCGTATATTCAGTATAGGAATGGATCGCCGGACGGATAATCCTACACCTCATGATAAAGTCTTTTGTTGTTCGTTTTATTTCGGCCTTTGTCCATTATCCTTGCCCCTCTTTTGCGTAAAATAAAAAGCCCTTGCGCGTGAAGCGGAAGGGCTTGCGTGTTTTTAGCACCTACACATTCTTAAAAATCGTAATAGAACTGTCTGAAGGAGCTACGAAGCCCGAAACTAAAGATCAGGTCATTTCTGGAATCAATATCATTTTTCAGCCGACGGACAGCCAGAGAAGTTTCCAGACGAAGATTGTATTTGGGATTCAAGACATAGGCAATAGTACCTTGTGCATAGAGCAGGTTGGTTTTAACACCTTGTCCGATCCAGTTCCCATATTCGTTGGGGTGAGTTGTGTAAGGTTTGGAAATATCGTGGCCGAAGTTGGTTTTTTCATCCGGGTCGCCGCCATATTTGGCGTACATGAGTTCTCCACGGCCGTACCAGCGCTTATAGCGGTAGGTAGCGATCCCCAACACCTCCTGGAAGTTAGCGCCTAATGGGTGAGCCAGCGACTGGTTATAGTGTTCGTAGTTGATCATAGTGCTCTTATAGCTGTAGGTATAAGGTCTTACAGCATTATATTCTCCCTGCAGGTCCAGGTTTTTCACCTTAAACAGGTCAAATGAACGGAAGCCCAGTTGCCAGCTCTGTTTATTGGCCCACCAGCCTTTTCCGCGGAATACCTCTTTCAGTTTGAATTCATCCAGCACCAACTGACCATAGACGGTAGTTTTGGGGAACAGTTTGTACTTGAAACTGGCACCTACCAGGGCGTTATCAGATGACCCTTCAGAAAACTCCGCTGAACGGAGGAAAATGATCGGGTTCATATAACTCCAGTCGAAGCCCCGTTTGCGGCCGGAAGAGTCGGCATCAGGCCATATAACGGCATCAAAGAGACCGATTGTCAGGCGTTTGTTGACATTCCAGTCCAGGAAGTGGAAAACGCCCCATTTTTTATAGTAGCCGAGGTCATTATAGGCTGTTGCAAAGTCCTTACTGTGTTTGTCCATAAATTGGGCCCACATGGCAGTGTATTGAACATTACCAAGGTTGCCTGTCAATTTAAGATAAGGATAGCTGAACTGAATATCAGACAAAATCAGGGAGCGGTAACCATCGCCGATAAAGTTTTGACCGTAACCGGCAGTAACGTTCAGGTATTTATTGGGCGTGTAAGATAACAATGCTGTGGCATAATTATAGTCATACGCTTTGCCATCGCCATAATACTTAATGCCACCCTGACCAGGAATGATATCGTTTTTCCGGATATACTGGTCCAGGTAATAAGGAAATTTACCTTGATTTTCGTAGAAGGAAGATTCAAAATAGAACCTGGTACCAATATTCGCCTGGATAATGGCTCCCCGCGTATTTAACCAGGTCGTTTTGCTGCCATCACGGGTTTTACCTATCTGGAAGTCTGGCAGGAAGTCGATAAATACATTATATTCTTTGTTTCTGAATTCAAGCAAATGCTCCTGGAATAATTTACGGTAAAGCAGGCTACGTTTTATAGTATCCGGCTGGGTATACATTGCGCTGGTATCCACATGCAAAATAGGCTTAAAAGCAGTGTGGTGATTAACAGTGTCAAGATACAGCTCCCGTATGTTCATATGATTGTACGGAAGAGTAACCGGTAATTTTTCCTGTGCACTGGCGGCACGGGTCAGCAATAAGATTGCCGCCACCCAAACGAGATACTTCATTAATTTTTGTTTGGTTCTAAAATTTGTTAACGCACAAAATCAGGTGTCACAAACATCTTCACTATGACCTGGCAAATGCGTATGGCAGGTTCCAATAAAGCGTAAAGATAATATTTTCGGTAAACTGTGATGACAGCGGCGGGATGAAATATAAAAAAGAATAACCCTGTCTTCTACACGAAAAAAGGCAGGGCTATAAAAGCAATGTTCAAATTTCCGGAGTTAGGGGAAATAATCCAAAACTATTTTGCGGCAAATTGGCTTGATCGTACTTCTTCATATACTTTACGGATGCCTTCCTCCAGGTGGATCGAAGCTTTCCAGCCATAGCTATGCAGCTTGGTTACATCCATTAATTTGCGAGGAGTTCCATCCGGCTTAGTAGTGTCAAATACCAACGCCCCTTTATAATCAACTATGTTACTGATCAGGTGTGCTAAATCCTTAATGCTGATATCTTCTCCTACTCCAATGTTTACAAGGCCTTTTTCATTGTAATGCTGCATAAGATAGTAGCAGGCGTCAGCCATATCATCTGCATGAAGAAACTCGCGCCGTGGCGTACCTGTTCCCCAAAGCACAACTTCCGGTTGCCCATTCTGCTTTGCCTCATGCATCTTTCTCAACATAGCAGGCAATACATGCGAATTATTCAGATCATAATTATCATTAGGCCCATACAGGTTGGTAGGCATCACTGAAATAAAGTTACAACCATATTGCGCCCGATATGCATCACACATTTCGATACCTGCGATCTTGGCGATGGCGTATGGTTCATTGGTTGGCTCCAGCAGGCCGGTCAGCAAATATTCTTCTTTTAATGGCTGAGGGGCCATTTTGGGATAAATGCAGGAGGACCCCAGAAACATTAACTTTTTGGCCCGGTTCAAATATGCATGGTGAATAACATTATTTTGAATCATCAGGTTTTCATAAATGAACTGGGCCCGATATGTATTGTTAGCAACGATACCTCCCACTTTAGCCGCAGCCAGAAATACATATTCCGGCTTTTCCTGTTCAAAAAATGCAGCTACTGCCGCCTGGTCACGCAGATCCAGTTCATTGGATGTACGGGAAAGAATGTTGTTAAATCCTTCCTTCTCCAACCTTCGCACAATGGCAGACCCCACCATCCCGCGATGGCCGGCTACATAAATCTTAGCTCCCGATTCCATGCTATTCAAATTGGTTTAACACTTTATAACCTGCATCCAGTAACAGTTTTTCCCTTTTGAACAACTCTACGTCAGCAGCTACCATTTCTTTCACCAGAGCCGGCAAGTCGTAACGCGGGCTCCAGCCCAGCTTGCTTTTAGACTTTGCCGGATCTCCAATCAGCAAATCTACCTCAGTTGGCCGGAAATACCGGGGGTCTATCGCTACTACTTCCTGGCCTGGCGTTAAAGAACAGTCAGGATGGGCAACATGTTTCACGTATCCTTTTTCTTCTGCTCCTTCTCCCTGAAACTCCACTTCTACACCCACCTCAGCAAAAGCCATACGGATAAACTCCCTGACGGTGGTAGTGATGCCGGTAGCAATCACAAAATCCTCCGGCTCTTCCTGTTGCAGCATCCTCCACATCGCCTCCACATAATCTTTGGCATGGCCCCAGTCCCGCCTGGCATCCAGGTTCCCCATATAAAGCATGTCCTGCATACCCATTGACAACTTGGCCACAGCCCGGGTAATTTTACGCGTTACAAAGGTCTCTCCCCTCAACGGACTCTCATGGTTAAACAGAATACCGTTGCAGGCAAACATACCATAGGCTTCCCGGTAATTGACTGTGATCCAGTACGCATACATTTTAGCTACCGCATAAGGCGAGCGGGGATAAAAGGGCGTTTTTTCTGATTGAGGCACCTCCTGAACGAGACCATACAATTCCGATGTGGAAGCCTGGTAAATCCTGGTTTTTTTGGTAAGCCCCAGTAATCTCACTGCCTCCAGTATTCGCAGGGTCCCAACACCATCCACATCCGCTGTATACTCAGGCGCTTCAAAACTTACCTGAACATGGCTCATCGCACCCAGGTTATATATTTCATCCGGCTGTACTTCCTGGATAATCCGTATCAGATTAGTACTGTCCGTAAGATCGCCGTAATGCAGTTTAAAACGAACATGCTTTTCATGCGGATCCTGATACAAGTGATCTATTCTATCTGTGTTAAAAAGAGAACTTCTTCTTTTAATACCATGTACCTCGTAACCTTTCTTTAATAGAAGCTGTGCCAGATATGCACCATCCTGGCCCGTAATGCCTGTAATAAGGGCAATTTTCATTATAGTATATGTTGTATTTACACAAAAATAGGGTTCTTTTCCTATCTCACATAAGAATTATACAAAACATATCAATAAACTCCGATTGGATAATGTCTTGTTTCAGGCTTGGAAAAGTATCAATAAGAAACTCCTGACACTTTTAAAACCCTGCCTTCACCACCCTGAAAATCCACATATACAGTAGTAGTATTTGAGCTGCTGTTATAGCTGGCCTTTAGCGGGCTAAACACCTTTACTCCTTTTCTGTAGTTCGTATAAGGTACCGCCAGGGAAACCCTGGACACCAGGTTATTTTTTAATACAATGGGCACCTGTTTGAGCGTTTGTGCTGATTTATTAAAAAGCATTAAATTATACTCCCCGTTTTTCACCAATGATTTGAAGACCCCAATAGTCATGTTATTGTTTTTCACAGCAGCCAAAAGTGGCGTGCCGGCGGTAATGGTTTCTCCGTCTTCCGGCTGCTGATTATAAGGCTGTCCGGATATCTGATAAACGCCTGTACTGGTGGAATTCATTACAATCGGCCCCCACACGTCCCGCATAAAAGCATTGATTTTCTGTATCTGAAAATACTTGTTGGTGGGCTGTTTGTTATCAGCAATCATAGCGGCCCCAAAAGGCATACTTGACCCTACAATGGTCTGATAAGTAAAATATAATAACCCTTTAAAACCGTATGTAACGGGTGCAAAGACCATAAAATTGATCTGATAGGGCCCCACGTCAGTATATTCCCTGTGTTTGGTTGTCAGTACACATCCCCAGAGTGGCCGGCCGGCCGCTTTTTTCCGCAGAATATATAAATTATAGAAATAATTGTCCTTAATTCCGCCTTGTATAAAGGGATAGAAATCATATGAAATCATATCCGGCGTTTCAGGGGAGTTGACCGGGGAAATATAACTGTCGAGATAATTTTCATACTCCTGTCTGGTCTTGAAAACATAAACCGGTAACAGATTTAGGTAGGCCAGTTTCCCAGGGTCCTTCGTTTTCACAAAAGCCATCCATTTCCTGATGGCAGCAGCATCCTTGGGCAACGGCTCATCATATACAAAATAGCCATAGAATGCCGACCGCTGTTGAGCATCAAAACCAGATACAAATTTCAACCAATCAGCGGCCTGAGCTGCATTAAAATCAACACCATTCTTTTTCGATGAGCTCAGATTTATTTGTAGCCCCTTCAGGCCCAGTTGGCTTAACAGCTTAAATTTATAAGCGACAAATTTAAAATCATAACACCCGTCCACTCCTGTCAGCAACTCCAGGTTACAATTTTTAACTCCTTTCAATAAGCTGATGTATGCCGCGGTGTCAAGTTTACAATCCTTTACCTGCGGGTCATAAAAAGTCCCCAGTATAAATTTGTCCTGTTTCCATTGCCCATAACCACTAAAGGAAAAAATACATGCATAAATGATAATAGCTATTATCTTTTTCATAGAATGTGAATTTCGCATATATTATAATTTTAACTAAAACATAACCAAATTAGGTTATAGGATAAAAGGAGTGGGGACTGAAAAATAAAGTTAAGGATTTCCTGCTGGATTTAGATCTGCAAAATAGAGCCGGGTTTAAACTATCAATATTTTATGTAAATTACAGAGAGTCCTCATTTCCCTTATTTTAGTATTGTAATTCGTATCGTTATTCCTGATCATTGCCAGTATCGATATTCTATATTGTTATTTCTGATTAAAATATCAGCCATGCAGCAAAACATCTATGAGACCACAAACGGAGCATATAAACAAAAGAATCCAAACTGGCATATCGAAGATTCTTCCTGGAAGGCTTCACAGATTATGTCTATGTTGAACCGAAATAACCTGCACCCCCAAACGATCACTGAAATCGGCTGCGGCGCCGGAGAAATATTACATCAGTTATACCTTCGGCTGCCGACAGACACCATTTTCGAAGGATATGAAATTTCGCCGGATGCTTATGCACTAAGCGTATCAAGAGCTAACGAAAGACTCTCTTTTAATTTGAGCGACATGTCAGAAGTGACGGCCCCAACAGACTTACTGCTGATGATGGACGTATTTGAACATGTAGAAGATTATATTGGTTTTATCAGGAGCTGCAAAGACAAAGCCCGGTATAAAATATTTCACATTCCACTCGACATTTCCGTACTCGCGCTTTTCAGAGGCACTATTATGAAAACCAGAGAGAAAGTGGGTCACCTTCACTACTATACCAAAGAAACGGCCATTGCTACCATTAAAGACTGTGGATATACCATCATTGATCATTTCTATACCCCAAGTGGAGTTCAGCTCTCCAGGTCATTCAAATCAAAAATAGCGAAGCTGCCAAGAATATTATTATATAATATCAATAAAGATTTTGCCGTTACTTTATTAGGCGGTCATTCTCTTCTTGTGTTAGCTGAATGAACATAGCCGGCTATTTAAATTCAACTCAATGCCTTATTGATCTTACTCCTTTCCTTATCAAAAAACCAACCCCATTTATTAAAATAATAAATGGCGCTTTTGATATGATATTTCAGTAGCAACGGCGATTTATAGGATCCTTTCGCGAATTCATGATAGATAGCCACTTGTGGATAATATATAGTATCATATTTGCTGTGTATCCGCCTGGTAAGGTCTACATCTTCCATGTACATAAAAATGTTCTCATCAAACCCTCCGACTTCTTCTAAAACACCTGCCCGCATAAACATAAAACAACCCGATAAATTTGGGATATTCATAATATCATCCAAACTCCGATGCTGCATTTCATACCTCATCATCCTTTTCTTAAATAGCCCGTGAAGCGGCTTAGGTATAAACCTTCTGGCAAAAAGATCAAATGGCGTAGGCAACATTTTGCATGAACTCTGTAAAGAACCATCCGGATACAACGTTTTTACGCCTAACTGACCTATATGCACATGCTTTTGCATATAGTCGAAAATATCCGGCAAAACGGTGGAATCAAAATACACATCACCATTCAAAATAAGGTTATAATTCGTTTCATTCCTGCTTTTTCGGATAGCAAGATTATGAGCTGAGCCAAAACCAATGTTTTTACCAATATGTATATATTCAATATTCTCCTTGTCAATATCCGCTAATACCCGCAATGAGTCATGAAGAGAATTATCAACCAGATACACTTTCAGTTTTAACGGGCTTTTGAGTACTGAAACAATTGCATTTTTCACCGTTTCAGCATCACTATTATATAAAACGATGGATACCACTACATCATACATAAATCACAATTATCTGAGATAAAAAACATTAGTTAATATTTAGTCATTATAAACTTCGGAACAAGGAAAAATACTGATCACAGATAATGCTAATTCGATAGTTTTCGTTATATCTTTTCAGAATATTCTTCGAAAATTCCGTTTTATTGTTCAACACGCTGTCCAGCGTATTACTCAGGTCCTCTATATCATGTAGCCTGTAAAAACCAACCTCATGGTCACTAAACATTTCTTTCAGGTTGGATAGATTGGAACAAACGGTAGGTATTCCCCGGCTCGCCGCCTCTAGTAATACAAGCGGAAATCCCTCAGAAATAGAAGTCAATCCATAAACATCAAAATAGCGAAAATAATCAGTAGCATTAGCCCTGTAGCCTAAAAACAAACATCGATCGGTCACTCCCAGCTCATTAGCCAGTTGTATAAGCAACTCTTTTTCTGCTCCGTCTCCTATGATCACCAACGCAAAATTCCGGTTCAGCTTCAACACCCTGATCAATTGATCGTATCCCTTTATTTTTGAGATGCCTGCCACCGCGCCAATAACATGATAAGATTTCTTCAGAGCAGCGATCTGTTTCAGATCGGAAGCATCTATCATACCATCTTCCGTAGCAACAGTAGTCCTTCCATTATAAATATAGGTAAGCAATGTTTTATTGATCCGCTTTTCATAATACCGTTGCATATCACGGGACAAACAAACAACTTTATCAAAACGGTTTAAAAAGGCACACCATATACGTTCAATAAAAAAAGCTTTGAAAGCACCGTAATTATTCTTCATATCCTTATCCATATAACTATGAATGGTAGCCACCATCTTGGCCGGCCTGATATGTTTCTTACCACGTGCTACCAACATGTTGGGCATAAACATATGCGAATGCACAATATCGTATCCGTTTAGTGCGATGTCTTTAATAGAACGGAATTGAATAGTTTCGCAGTTAAACTTCAGCTCTACAATATCCTTTAAATAAAAAACGGTACATTCCACACCCGCTCTTGTCACCATTTCGTTGACCAGGTCCCTGGCCACAATAACGGGTCCTTTATTGGCGAGAGAAGGTAGTATGAATGCAATTTTCATATTGAATATTTAATTTGTTAAATCAGCCCCTCATCTTTCCATCTGCAAAACATCACATTTATGATAAACAAAGGAGTCCATAAAACAACCACGCTGCTCAGGAATATCAAATTGGCCAACATATAATACTTACTTTTCTTCGTATTGTTAACCAACCACGCAATTATCAGCAGCGAAATAAAGATGCCTTCCTCCACCAGCAATTTCATATACTGGTTAGACTCTCCTTTTCCAATGCCGCTATTTTCGATGTAACTGGGGGAATGCCCTAACGCCAGATCTACGATACCGGAAGTCGCTAATATCAGCAAGCTCGATTGAATACGTTCATCCCTGTCACCGTATGACGAATTACCTAATGACTCCCCCACCTGGTCTTTGGGTATCATCAGCATCCCTATAAATGCCAGCGCCATGACAGCCCCAATTACGATGTTCTTTATTCTAACCCCCAGATTAAGTTTTCCCAGTACACCATAGGCCACCATTACCAGAAATACAACAGCAAATACCAGGACTCCTCCCATGGACAGGGTAGATAACGCTCCCGCAAAAATTATTGCTTTAGATAAAAAATAAGGCAGCCCTCTGGACTTAAAATACTTGTCTGCAATAAAAAAATTAGTCGTCAGAAACCATGCCGTATAACTAGGCTCCATCATATAACCAACAACACGCCCCAATTCAACATCTCCAAACTTCTTTGGAGCGATATATCCAAATAGTGGATGATAATAAAAGTTGTAATAATCAAAATCCCCCAGCTTAACTTCCTTATACGGGATTAAATCCAGATTGAAGGCCAGAAAGGATAAAACGGCCATTACAGCAGTGACCATAACCAACATATACAAGCCTTTTGACAACAGGTAAGGTAATAGTGGTAATCGTCTGGCAATGTGCATCAATAATACTGCATATCCAATGAAGGCAATAGTATACAGTATGCCGGGTAATGACTGTGGAGAGTTTTTTCTCCACAACAAAGTCAATACGACAGCAACCGGAATATAAATCAAAAAAAAGTAGAAGATGGGTTTCTTCCTCCATGATATAATAAACGAAAGCGCTAACAGAAGCAACAGCACTCCAATACGGACGGCAGCCGGTACCAGCAGCGACCCTGCAAAAGGCAGAGAACTCATCGTCAGTATGGATATTAGAAAAAAGAAAATCGCTTCCAGCATCTGTTATTATTATCGTAAACCAATTTCTATTTGCGAATCATTGCTATTAACAGGTGGCAACAGGCATTAAATTTTATTACCGGCGCTCCTTTGGCTATAGCCTTTGTGTAAAGCTTTATCGCTTCCCGGAATTCACACATCTTATGCTTGATCCTTCCGGTAAGATAATATTGAAATCCCAGCGACTGTGCATAAGCAACACTACCGGCCGGCAGTTCATGCATATGACGCCCAAACACAGCGCGGATGCGGGCAATCTGTTTATCATTCACCCCGGTTATATTACCATCTCCTGTCCAATAAGCGCCCATGGACTCCGAAATAACCCCAAAACGATATCCTTTTTGAGCCATGCGCAACCATAAGTCAAAGTCTTCCACAGCAATCAGCTCCTTTTCAAGAGAAAATCCTTTCATCTCACGGAACACTTCTTTTCTTACACAAACACTGGAAGTTACAATCGAATTGCCTTTCGTCATTAAAGTTCTGAAAACATCTTTCCCAAATTGACGGGTTTTCAACCTGGATCGATACGTGATCTTACCTTCCACGTCAAAATCATGACAAATTAAATCATATGCATCCAGCTGCTCTTTTACCCGTTCTAATTTTTGTGGGTACCAGCTGTCATCAGAATCTAAAAAACATAACCAGGGAGCTGCTGCATTTTCAATACCCACGTTTCTGGGATATGCCGGCCCTCCCCAGTTATCATTGTAGAAATATTTTATATTGAGACTGTCCCTGAATAAATCTACCACCTCTTTACTATTGTCCCGGGAACCATCATCACACACCAGGACCTCAAAATTCTGATAGGTTTGTTTCACTATTGACTCCAGGCATTTCCTTAGCTTTTCAGCCCTGTTATATGTTGGTATAATAATAGAAAATGTTAGTCCCGTTGCTGTTCCTGTATCCATTTATACGTTTTGTTAATTCCACTTTCAATATCCAGTAAATCGAAATCAATAAACCCTGTCATTTCGCTGGTATCCAGAATAACCTTGGGCACGTCAAACGACTTCACATCCTGGTATTTGATTTCAAAAGAAGGTACCAATCCTTTTACAATCTCCAATAATTCATTAATGGAATAACCTTTACCTGATCCCACATTGATCACCTTATTGATAACTTTTTTCTGTAACAACCGGAATATGATCCTTGCAAAATCTTCCGCATAAATATAATCTTTGATATTCGTTCCATCTCCCCATACCTCAAAGCTTTCCCGCTTCAGCGCCTTTCTTAAAGCTACATTAATTAATCCCTGTTTTTCTGACAAATGATATGCCCCATAAGGATTAGACAATCTAATGGCCAGATAGTCGATACCATGCAGATGATTATATAACTTCAGGTATTTTTCAATCGACATCTTAACGATGCCGTATGAACTGATAGGATGCAACGGGTCTTCTTCCTTGTGAACATACTTCGATGCAGTACCGTATATAGCCCCTCCGGAAGAAATATAAACCACATTCTTAATGCCGTATTCCCGTGCCAGATCCAGCAAATGAATTGTAGGCACCAGGTTGGACTCTATATCGTAAACAATGTTATTATTGGAAGTAGACGGAACGGTCGTACTGATGAAATGAAATATATAGTCTATTTTATTTTCAGCAAAAATGGTCCTTAAATCTTCCTGATTGGTAAAATCCCCTTTGTAGGATTTAAGCACATTGCTGAATTGAGCCTGCAACGGATGATTAACATAAAAGTCGAATACAATAAAATTGTATTGTTTATTTAAGCATCTTTCCGCATAGTCAATGACATTACTTCCCAAAAAACCATATCCTCCCAATACTAATACTGTCTCCATTTTACATACTTTAATAAGCGTTTTTTGCTATGCCGCCGCCCTGTAAAGACATATCATATAACCTCGACAATGCTTTCCCATAGGCAGCTTCCGAATACTTTTCATTAAACGTCCGTCTTGCTTCCACCCCTAGTACTGCTCTCTTGTCAGGAGATTCAAACATCTGAATGATGGCAGACTTTAATTGTGCGGTAATTTCGTCTGGTGCGTTTGAAATCAATATCCCGTTCTCGCCATTCTTTATCGCCTCCAGAATACCGGCAAAGCCGGTTGAAATCAGCGGTTTACCCATATTCATCGCCGCCAGCAATGCTAATGGCATATCTTCATTTGCGACAGAGGGCAATATGAATACATCACACGCCTGAATGAAATCAACAGAATTGGCCCGGTACCCGGTAAAGAAAACATAGTCCTGGAGGTGATTGTCGGCAACATACGCTTTAAGCAGCCCCTCATCTTCACCATTCCCTACCAGCAATACCCTTAATTGCTGTGTCAAAACAGGATGCTGGCTATCTCTGATCTCCTTTAAAGCGCGCAGTAAATAAATCTGCCCTTTCCGTGCCGTCAGGAAAGCTACCTGAACCAGCAGAAAAGTATCTTCCGGCCACCCTGACTCCGCCAAAATTTCGGCCCTGCCAACCATAGTAGCTTCTAATTTCACCGTATTCGGGATCTGGACAATTTTTGTTGCATCAAAGCTTCTTTGACTGATCAGGGCCAATCTGGCCTGAGAAGAAGCCGTAATAAATGAATACACATATTTACCGATCAGCTTATCATACCAACGCGAAAAGATACTTCCAGGCGGGTAAGCAATATTGTTAACCTGATAAACGATGGAACGGATTTTCAATATATGGCAACAAAGCACAAATTGGTTACATGAACGTGCTCCCGGATATCCGCCATTATTCACATGTACAATATCCGGCCTCTTTTTCAGCAGGAAGCCAAGTATAACAAATATATTAAAAACAAAATATATACCTAAGCGTTCTACCAGATAAAAAGGAATTTTTATACCTTTTTTTATAAGTGGGTGAAGACCCGAACAGGAAATTCTGTGAAAAAGAGCTGTGTTTGAGAGTAATGTAACCGGAAGAGTTTTTGCCTCAACGCCCCATTTCCGCAGATCACTGTTCAATCCTTCTACATATGATTTGTGACTTCTAAAGGCTAACGTAAGATCAAACTGCTCATTCAACAATTGATTACTTAGTAGAAAAGTCATTAGTCTTTCACTTCCCCCATAAATATAACAATCTGTAAAAATCAACACATTCTTCTTAACCATATCATACTTTGAACAATAAGCATATTATATTTATTCTATTTGATGTTTTTTCACCCTTTACGAACAAATTTATAATATATATTCTTTATATAGCCACAAAAAATAACAGAGGTAAAATAGTAAATAACCAACGCCACAAATGCAGCAACACCGCCAACAGATATTGTCAACAACAGGCTCAGCTTATTTTTTTCCTGTGGAAGGTAACCTGACAAAGGAATTAACAATAAAAGCATCGCCAGCACAGGCAGAATGGCAGGCACTATGATGGTACGCAGGAACGTCAACGCTGTCATTCGCAAAAATTTTAGCGAAATCCACAGATATATAGCCCCGCTTACCATAAATGATAAGAAGGTAAAATAGGAAAAGGCAAAATAACCAATATGAGGGAATAAGAGGGCAATCCCTGCCCAGAAAAGTATGGGTTGTAATATCGCCAGAAAATAGAGGGCCTTAATATTTTTATTGGCCACCATCAACATGCCGGATGGATAGGATATAAAAGCCAGTATATTACTCAGGACCAGCAGCCTTACTATTTGTACACTATCCACAAAGTTAGTCCCCACCCAGCTATAAACGAAAGGTTTGCCCAGGCAAACAACCGCAACAATCGGAAAAACAACAGGAGGAAGCATTACACAAAGCACCGTTTTATACAGTGACCTGAGGCCATTTTCATCATTGAGCGCTACAAAATGGTTAAAACGGGCAGAGAAAGGATTAAAAAGTGTCCCGAAAATCGAGCGAAAAAAAGATAAGCAGGTCAGGCCAATAGAATAATAAGCAACAGCCTGTGCCCCGGATAACCTGGCTATAGCATAAATATCCAACTCATAGTATACTATCCATGACAGGGTAATAAAAAAAGTACTTAATGCCAGGCCTCTGATCTCCGTAAAAAGAACAGGGGAAAATTTCAACTTTTTAAGGACCCCTATCAGTGAAATACCATACTTTTTCCCCGTCAGGTAAAATGCATATAATAACCCGATAGTGGTGACTACCTGGGTAAAAAGAAAATAAGGAACAATATCATAATGTCCGGAACGGAAATAATAGAATACTGATAATATTTTACAGATACTTACAACGATTAATACTATCTGATAAATATAGTCTTCAAGACGGACACCGAAAATAACCTGCAATGCACGTTGCAAGACAACATTAGGAGAAAAAATTGCCAGGATCAGCAGCAGCCGTTGCGCTATCAACAGATTCCCGTCTTTATTTATTCCCTTTATCAGCCATTCAGGATGAAATGACAACAACAACATAACCCCGGAAAACACCAGGACCAAACACAATAAAATAAAACAGATAAAACCAACAATGTCAATTTCCCGGTTACGGTCATGTTTTGCATAGGCTTCACTGGCATATTTATATCCGGCACTTAAAAACCCTAAATCTGCATAAGAAAGAAAAATGATGGCCGACACACAAATGGAGTAAACACCATAAATCCCTGGCTGCGATGATAACTGAGGTATAACAATAAAAAGGGAGAGCAGGTTAAGTACAATTGAAAGTATCTGCCAGAAATAAATACGTATATAGTTTTTTGTATATGACTGTAACATCTTTTACGTAATCTCTTTAATGAATCCAATGTCAAATGGAGCAATATATTCATTGAAAATTGCTGTATCAACTTTTACGTTATCTGTCAGCAGCTTCTCGAGAGCAGATACAGAGTCCGCAAAAGGCACCCTTTCCTCTTTTCCATCAAACGGGGCTACCAAACGTTCATTAAAGATATTCACCCCCTGTTCACCTGGTTCAAAAACCATGTAATTCACGCCATGATATAATGCTTCCAAAAAAACAGTTGAAACCGGTCCGATCACTAAACTGGCCTTTTGCAGCGAGTCATTTAATGGCTGAAAATCGGGTTGAAAGAAGTTCTTATCAATAAACTGATAGTGCCAGTCAGGACTTGCAGATGGATGGAACCTGAGTCTTACTTTTTTAATGCCTTTTTGTTGAAGGACCTTTTGAATCTCCATCAAATAAACGATCTGTGCTCCCCTGTCATATAGTATCATGCCATCACTGTGAGGTGTTCCGGGGCCTGTTTTGGCAAGCACCAATATATTGGTCATATCTGAACGCACTTCCTTGACGGATAATTGTTTATAAAAAGGATGTCCCGATACCCAAATTTTGTCAGGAGAAAAACCGGTATCAACATAATGTTGCTTTATTCTGGGCCCCCAAACAATCAGGTGGTCAGTTCTGTTTTCGTCGATTATATTGTACCTGCCCGGCAATCCGTGTGTAAAAAGAAAAGAAGGTCTCTTAAGCTCCTTAAATACATTTATCGACAGGTTTTCAAAGAAGGCTACATCATTGGGAACAAAAAGTGCTTTGATCTCAGAGGATACAATTTCATCTATCAGCTTGCTACGAAAAGCATAGTATTCCTTACTAAAATCGTCACTGACAAGGTAGTTAAAGTCCGAATCAAAAGCTTGTCTGCTAATATGCTTGATTGCCTTATAAAAGGCAATATCACCAAATAGGCGACTATTTTTTCTAAAAGACCAGCAAGGGCTCAATACCTGATAGCCGATTTTTTCCAGTTCGGAGTCAACTGTAAAATAGGCATTCGATAATATTTGTGGCCTGGCATCTTTCGTCCTTCTACCGATAAGATTGTAATACACATAACATGTCTTTAACAACTCTTTCCACCTTAAAGCTTTGTCGGCAGATCGTTTGCGCTCGTTGGAGTATAAAAAATGGTTCCCATAGTAATACACCTGACTTTCTAAAATGTATCTCAGATTATCATACAACAACAAGTCTTTGGAATGTAACTGTCTGACATACTGATATAAAGAGTCGTTATTCATCAACAAGTTAAAATTTATTTAAATCTCCTATTTGAGCACTTCCGGCAAATTTATTTTTGCCAGATAGATGTTGCTCCCCGATCCGCCGTTTTCTATTGAATAATAGGAAACCCACATTTCAGATTTGTTGGCAGGGTTAAAAGACATCCCCCCATATCCTACTTCGTAGCCACCCTTAAACGTAATTTCCTTTTCTATTTTACCGCTCACCTGGTTATAAGCAAAAAATCTGAATTTATTATCTTTCAGGTCCCGCCCGGTTATTAACAGATATGATTTATAAATCAAAAAGTTAGGCGACGCCAGTCTCGTAAAATCCTTATTAGGCAACCAAGCAAACTTTGTGTAAGGTTTAACTGCATTTCCAATATAGAACGCCCCTTCATCCGACCGGACTATCATCACCATTCGCTTATCATCCTCAAATCTGATCGTACTTTCTGTTGGCTGCCCTCTTAAGTTCAGGCGATTGATGATCTTACGATCACCAAATCTATGATTTCCAGCTAATAATATCAAGTTTGTTGTGGTATCATCATATCTGGAGATCCGATAACCGACACAATAATTTTCACTGCTTTCGAAAGTCCACCGCCATAAATAGTAATTGTCTTTATTAGGCCATTCCTCCACTATTTCTGAAATAGAATCATTCCGACCGTTATGCATATACTCAACGTAATAATTCGATACACGCGCTGCTGGCTGATATTTCAAATTAGCGCCGAAGAAGGTTATATACACGCTATTATTGATCGAATCAATCATGATTTTGGGATCCCGCAGATCTATGGAATCAAGGGCAAACGTCTGTTCAACCATCCAGTTTTTCCCATCACTGCTTGTTAGGAGCTTAATACGCCCAGGCATTCCTCCCAAATGTTTTGTCCCTTCACGGAAGACAACCATCCACCGGCCCTGAAAATATGCCAGGTCGGTAAATGCGTTGAATTTACTGGTAAAATATACACTCCCCAATACCACCCCTGGCATCATTTGGGATTCTGTATATTTAAAGTTTTGCCCTTCCTGGCCGTTGAAACGCTCTTTTTTACATCCAATAAGAGTCCACAACAACAGGCAACACGCTGACAAAACAGCGGTTCTGAATCCGAAAGAAATTGTATTCATATATAGGAATAAATCATATCAACTCCCACGTCAGGGGCGTTCCCCTCAGCAATTTCTGTTTGCTCGCCCTTCCCAGCAAACGCTCATAATATTTGGGGGCAAGACCATCTCCGGGCCTAATAATCCTGATATTCTCCGCTGTCAGCACTTCACCTTCCTGAATATCTTTAACAACGTATATCGAACGTTTATAGCGCAGGCTTTTTTCCTCCGCTTTCATTATTCCATACTGTACTTCTCCTAAAGACAGAAATGCCCTTTCTGTTTCTATTACCAACTGTTTAAACTCAGCCGGTTCCAGTGAAAACGCACTATCCACACCGCCTTCCGCCCTACTCAGGCAAAAATGCTTCTCTATTATCCTGGCTCCCAAAGCAACAGCCGCCACCGCCGCGCCAACACCCATAGTATGATCAGACAGCCCCACCTCGCATTTAAACATCGCCCTCATATGAGGTATTGTTAATATGTTTGTATTTTCAGGCGAGGATGGGTAGGAACTGGTACATTTCAACAATGCCAGGTCCTGGCACCCATTACTTCTCAAAACTCCTACACTCTCATTGATGTCGCTCAGGGATGAAATGCCTGTCGACATAATTACCGGTTTTCCGGTTTTTGCAATTTTTCTCAACAGAGGATGGTGGTTATTTTCAAATGAAGCGATTTTATGACAAGGAGCCCCCAATTCATCCAGCATGTCTACCGCAGCCTCATCAAACGGGGTCGAGAAACAAAGTACACCCAACTCTTTTGCATACTCGAAAATGGGCTTATGCCATTCGTAAGGAGTCATCGCCTCTTTATAGAGCTCATATAAATTACGACCTTTCCACAGTGATTGTTCATCATTGATGTCAAATAACCCTCCTTTATGATCAATTGTAAGTGTATCCGGTGTATAAGTCTGTAACTTTATTGCATGTGCTCCGGCTTCTGCCGCTGCTTTAACAATTTGCAGCGCTCTTTCCAGCGACTGATTATGATTCCCGCTCATTTCTGCAATGATAAAAGGGCGGTTGTTAGTGGCTATATCGACATTGGCTATTCTCATGAAAATCTATTTTAGTAAACTGTTGGATTGAACGCAATAGGCGTCCTTATTATATATTACTTAACCGATAACGTTTTAAAAATATCAATCAACCTGGCATCGGAATGCCCGTCAAAAACCTGTTGTTGACATGCAATGGCTCTGGTTTTCTGGTCATTGTTAATCCGTCCAAATTGATTGAAATTGAATGCCAGTCCTGATTCAAGAAAATATTTCCCGAGGTCCCGCTGATTATCTGCAATCATATGCAGATAAAGCTCGCCTCCAACACTAAGATATTCAAAAGCAATACTGCTGGGGGGACAAACAGCCGTTCCGCATTGCTGCATTAAATCACACATGTCAGCAGCTGTCAGGTTCTTACAGAGGTGAATTGATTTTTTTTGCCGGAGGATAAATGCCTCCAACGCTTCAAGATGCCTATAAGCCCCTCCTATCACTACATGAAAATCATCGATCACTTCATTTTCCAATGCAGTTGCCAGAACCGACAACGTGTCATTGTTGGGATCAGCTCCTCCCATACAGATCATCAGTTGATTTTGCGGCTTCACGCGTTTTCTGTTTCTGGCAGCCTGCAGGAAAGGTTCACGGAGCAGGGCATAAGCAGGTCCCAAATAAAAATCAGCACCTGGGGTCGCATTATAATCAGCCGGGCTAATGCCACCGGCATGATTGATAATAACATCAGCCAGAAAGGGGTATTGGTGGATATCATCAATACAAACGAGTTTGACGCCAACCTCTTTTACAATACGTTGATATTCATATGAAAAATTGTAGCCATCCAGAATAACAATATCTCTATCTGAAAAAAAGTGCGTACAGTACCTGGCATCGGTTAAATAATCTGTTTGAAGGGGGAGCGCTATTACCTGGGCTCCGGCCAACTGAATTTCTCTCTGAAGCATCTCCAGCGGTTCCTGAATCAGGAAAAAACAATCGAATTCATGTCTTAACATGTGTGCCAGCGCACAGGTCCTTATTACATGCCCCAATCCTATTTTGCTACTCCCATCAGCCCGGAAAAAAACGCTTGATTTCATTCAGATGTCCCCAACTTTAATACCACTAAATATGAAAATATGATGGTGCGAATTTACTAAAGTTATATGTCGAAATGAATATGAAATTATTTATATGTATTTTCTAAATACAGGCTTTATAGGACTTCCGGTCAGCAGTTTTTCAAATCCAGCAGACAGGCCTTCCTTATATCTTTCCAAAGATGCACGAAATACGTCCGCAAAAAAGTCAACATCCTCAGTAGTATGGCTGAAACAAGGAACAAATGAGCCCTGAAAAAGCACGCCTCTGCCAATCATTTCCTGCAGAAACAGCGTCCTCATACCCATACTCGGTGTTCCGGAAGCATCTTTGAAAATAAATATCGGCATCCAGTTGCATGCGGCCATTTGGATATATTCACCTAACCCGCTTGCAGTAATTTCAGTTCCGATCTTTGTCAGGAAGTAATCTCCTATCCCGTGGTTATGTTTAATCACGTTTTTTTCCTGAAATTCTTTAATAGTGGCCAACCCCGCGGCAATGGCATGTGTTTCGCCTCCATGTGTTGTGGAGGTCAGAAACACCTTTTCCTGTCCATCGTTTTTAATTCCACCCAGGTCCATGACTTCCCGCTTACCGGTCAAAGCACAAAAAGAAAATCCGTTGGCAATACCTTTACCCCAGGTAGCCAAATCCGGTTCTACATTGTATTTTTTTATGGATCCCGGAAAATCGGTTTTAAACCCGGTGATCATTTCGTCCACTATATACAATGCTCCGTGTTTATGAGCCAGATCAATAGCCTGTTGCAAATAGTTTTCTGACAGGCCAAAGTTTTTCTCCGGTTCAGAAATGACGCAGGCAATCTGGCCCGGGTACTTTTCGAACAGTTCTGTCAGGGAAACCAGGTCGTCAGATTTATAGGTTACGGATAATACGGCATTTTCCGGAGGCACCCCTTTAGAGCAGGCCGTCTGTCCGATAAACCAGTCATCATAAGAATAAAAAGGATGGTCAGAAGGGAATGCGACCATTCTCCTGCCTGTAAATGCCCTTGCCAGCTTAATAGCAGCTGTTGTGACAGTAGATCCGTTTTTGGCAAATTTTATCATTTGGTGACAAGGTACCAGCGACAGGAAAGCTTCCGCCATCTCCATCTCTATATAAGCCGGACGTTGGAAGTTCACTCCCTTTGCCAATTCCTCCCGGACCCTTTCCAATACAGGTTCATAGGCGTGTCCCAGACTGACAGATGTCAAGCCCATAGAACAGTCAAGAAATTTATTTCCATCTATGTCCCATACATAGGCACCTTTGCCATAAGCAATGGCTGCAGGCGAAAGTTCAGGAAACTGATCGTCACCTTTTGAATAAGTGTGTGCGCCACCTGGAATGAGCTCATGAATTTTTGCTCTGTACTGATCAGACATATAGTAATTTGTGATCATATTTAAAACTAATTATCGTTTGAAAGGGATTTAAGATAACCCTCGTTATGAATGATATCGCTATTGATACGCAACAACTCCGGATGTTGTTCCAGATAGGTAACATAATCCAGCCAGCCGGCCTTGCTTCCTAGTTGTGTAATCAGTTTAGTGATCAGTTCCAGGTCAGCAGGTTCATCAACTGTTAACCGGAGACTCCCATAATCGGGTTCATTGGTAACATTGCCAGATAAAAACATTTCACCGCCTTTAAAAGTTGAATTACGCCATATGTAAGGAGTTACATGTTCCCTGTCAGACCCTAGCACAGCTTCCTTCCATGCCTTCTCCAATGCATCAAACGTAAACACTTCAACATCCATCCCGTCCGGAAAGGTGGTAACCATTGTATTGGACGCATATGCCAATCTATTTGTTACCGCAAAAGAAATTACTTTATCGATTATTTTCGGATCTATCAATGGGCAGTCTGCCGTAACACGGACAACATAATCCGGTCTTTCTTCTTTAACCGCATGATAAAACCGGTCTAAAACGTCTGTCGTATTGCCTTGGTAGTATTCAACTCCAAGTGTAGCGGCTATTTCACAAATTGCTTCAGCCCCTGTTTCCAGGGTGGTAGCTACTTTTATTTTATTCGTTTTTTGGGCCAACCCTATCCTTTCCAGATGGATCTGCAGCAATGAAATACCATTGATCGTTTTCAGTACCTTGCCGGGCAAGCGGGTAGATCCTATCCTCGCTTGAGTGACAGTTATGATGTTCATTTCCAGTTAACGGGATTTAATAAACGGGATTCTTTAACGAGAATTTTATCAATTTCTGAGAAAACGGACTTATCCAGCGGTATTTTAAGCCCTTCCATATTACAGGCAAGTTGTTCAACTGTATCAACGCCGATCAGTATCTTATCGATATAGGCATTATTGTGGACGTATTGCAACGCAAGCGTGTTCATATCTACAGAAAGGTCTTTGGCTATCTGTGCTATTTTTTTTAGGTAAGGTGCTAAAGGTACAAGGTTCTGGGGGATTTGTTCAGGAGACATAAAAAACAGCCCCTGCAAATACACAGAGCGTACATGTAACTCTTTTCCCGCCGTTTTGGCTTTTTCCAACAATATTCCTTTTTGTGCGGAATTATCAAGAAGGTTATAGGGAATCTGAATGACGTCACAACGGTCATCCTGGATGACTTCCAATAATTCTTCATTCGTGTAGATGGACACACCTACTTTTCGCATTAATCCCTGATTTTTCATGACCACCAACTCATTCAACAATCCGGGGGATTCTTTATACATCCGAAAATTGTGGAACAGGTAAGCCTCCAAACTTCTTATCTCTAAAACAGATAAAGTACGTTTTACATGTTCTGCGAGAGAATAGGTATCAAATTTACTTGACATTTTGGAAATGATGCCAAACTCCTCCTCTACCTTTTGGGTGGTATGATATCTCCCGATCAGCTCCTGAGCTGAACCATAATCTTCAGCAGTATCCAGTGTTTCTATTCCGATTCTCCTGGCAAATTTAAGAATTTCAAAAACATCTTCGGGCTGCGGCTGCCCATTTTTATTACTTATTCCATAATTTAACCCAAACTGGACAGTGCCCAGTACCAACTTTTTCATAAAAGGAGTTTAGATGCAGTACTCTTTAACAACGCTTAATGTGAAAACCCCCTCTATAAGCCGATCTCCAATTAAGCAAAAAAGTCACATTGGAGTTGGCATTGGTTAAATTATTTATTCAATTCATATTTTAGTTCCGCAAGCTTCCAATCTTCTTCCGTATCTATATCCTGAAATTCAGTAAAGTTTAATTCAATTATTCCTGAATTTGGAGTGAATAAGGCATTGTGCGTCCTAAATCCGTATACCCTGACCCAATAAAATTGACCGCAATCATGATAAGCGTCCGGAATATCCTGTGTACGGGTCTGCATATATTCTGGCCACACCATAGAAACCTTATTGGTGGAGCTGTCCACATTTAATGCCCGCATAATAGGATAAGAGAATCTGGAAGCGGGGAAAACAGATAAATATTTTTTCTCATTCATAAGATCATACGCCGATTTGAGCCTTTCCGGAGTTGTAAATGGCGCGGTAGCAAAAATACAACAGAGGTTATCAAACTCGAGGTTTAATCGTGACTTGTAATTGTCCAATACTTCCTTAATAACATCAGCAATGGTTGCATAATCATCTGATGTTTTAGCCGATCTCAAAAAGGGGACTTTGGCACCAACCTCTTTGGCGATGCTGGCAATTTCCTCATCATCAGTTGACACCATTACTTCATCAAATAAGCCAGACCCGATAGCGGCTTGAATAGCATAATGGATAATGGGCTTACCAAGAAAGTTCCTGATGTTTTTCTGAGGAATTCGCTTACTTCCGCCACGAGCAGGTATAATAGCAATATTTTTCATGAGATTTGCTCCCTTAGTTCCGTTTATGAGATTGCAACATTCTCTGATATGGGTAATGGAAATTACAAGATTTTAATATTATAAAATATTTAATCCTATAATATTACAGGCAATCAAATTTAATAAAAAATCAACACGTAAAAATACTGGTATTACGCTCACCTGGATATTAAAAACTGATTAATCTTATCAATTACGAATTGTTGTTCTGCTGTTGTTAAAGCAGGGTACATTGGTAAACTCAAGCATTGGCCATAGTAGGCTTCAGCCAGTGGGAAATCTCCCGGATTCCAACCTTGCTCCCGATAATAAGGCATCAGGTGGGTTGGGAAATAATGTACCTGGGCATAAATATTATTTTCTCTCAGATAGTTATATAATCCCAGTCTATCCGCTACCTTAATAACATACAGGTGATAGGCATGCTCAAAGCCGCGTGACTTCAACTGTAACTGCTGGATTTCAACATTGCTGTTATGCTGAAAAGCTTCGTCATAGGCCCTGGCGATTGCAATCCTGCGCGCCAGTCCTTCATCAGCTCTTTGAAGCTGACTTAGGCCCAATGCAGCCTGAAAATCGGTGAGGCGATAGTTGAAACCAAGGTCCTGCATTTCCATATACCAACCGGGGAATGCGCCGGTTTCCAGTCCTGGGATACCTGCAGCAACGGCTAACGTATTGCTGAAATCGTCCTGATTCCGGGTAATTCCATGCGTTCTCAGTGTCAGCAGCTTTTTGTATAGTTTTTCATCATTGGTAGTGATCATTCCACCTTCTCCGGCAGCAATATGCTTCACAGGATGAAAAGAATAAATAGCCAGGTCTGCATATACACCATTCCCGGCGATTTGTTTTACACCCTTGCTATCTGTAAACCAGGCGCCAGGTGCGTGACAGGCATCTTCAATGATCCACAATCCATATTCATCGGCCAACTTTCGGAAAGCTTCCATATCAACCGGATATCCCGCAAAATCAACAGGGATAATGCCTTTGAAAGTATTTTGGGGATGTTGTTCCAGCAAGGCTCTCACCTTATTTATATCCAACAGGTAGGTGTTCGGGTCAATGTCTGCAAACACTACTTCTCCCCCACAATAACGGACACAATTAGCAGAAGCTGCAAATGTGATCGGTGTTGTAATTACTTTATCCCCTGGCTTAACATCTACAGCCATCGCTGCCAGATGTAATGCGGCAGTACCATTAGATACGGCTACAGCATATCTGGCTCCTATGTATGCCGCGAATGCATCTTCAAAAGCCTTAATATTCGGTCCCTGTGTGAGGTAGTCGGATGTTAAAACACTGGTTACTGCCTGAATATCTGAAGCGGTTATTTCCTGTTTTCCGTATGGTATTGGTTTCATCATTTGTAATTAAATAGTAAAGGTCGGATCAACATGATCTTTGATAAGGGTACGGATTTCTTCAACAGACACCCATTGATCATTTTCTCCTGAATTATACCGAAATCCCTGCGGTACTGGTTTAGCATTCAACTGTTCAACAAAATCCGTTACCTTGAACGTCAGATTTTGTGGCAGGATAGCATAATATCTTCCAAGATCATATGTGCTGAAAGAATCCGAGGTCGTGATCATTTCCTCATGAATTTTTTCGCCGGGACGAATACCTACAACTTTATGTTCACAGTCGGGGCCGATAGCCGTCGCAACATCTGTGATTTTGTAAGACGCTATTTTCGGAACAAATATCTCTCCTCCCCATGCGGTATCCAGCGCGTGCAATACCATTTCCACCCCTTCTGTAAGGGTGATATTGAAACGGGTCATTGTAGTATCAGTAATAGGCAGCACTCCTTCCTTTCTTCTATTCAGGAAGAAAGGAATAACAGAGCCATTGGACCCCATCACATTTCCATACCGCACGACTGAAAATTTTATAGGATTAGCTCCTTTAATATTATTCGCTGCCACAAACAATTTATCTGATGCCAGCTTGGTTGCTCCATATAAATTGATGGGTGCTGCTGCTTTGTCTGTTGATAAAGCAACTACCTTCTGTACACTTGTTTCCAAAGAAGCATTGATTACATTTTCTGCTCCCATGATGTTGGTCTTAATACATTCCATTGGATTGTACTCTGCAATTGGCACATGTTTCATGGCTGCGGCATGAATCACATAATCCACCCCTTTGAAAGCTCTTCTCAGCCGATCATAATCCCTCACATCACCGATAAAGAATCTGATCTGAGGATACTTTGATTCAGGGTACTCCATGGCCATCTGAAATTGTTTCTGTTCATCACGTGAATAGATAACAAGTCGCTTAATCTGCGGCCAGCGTTGTAAAATGATTTTTGTGAATGCTTTACCAAAAGAACCAGTACCACCGGTTATAAGAATGCTTTTGTTATTTAAATCCAACATTTAGAATTATTATTAAAGTATTATCAATACTTAGTTTACAAGAAAATCATCGGGAAATCCACAACTATCTTAAGCCATTTCTTCCCTAATCAGCCTATTTCCAATTAAAACTATCATACACAACATTCCTCCCAGAATACCACCGAGTACAATACCTTTCAGCTTGCCAAACTTCCTTTTATCAAGTGGGAGAATAGGCTTATCAACGATCTGGATAACAGGCATATCCTGCGTCATAGCTATTTTACTCATTTCCAGGTTTTTCACCACTTCTGCATACATTGTCTGCAGCACTACTTTATCCCTCATCACTAACTCGCTTCTGACATTGGCGACCTGTCTCGCAGGATTCTGGTTGATATCCTGTACTCTTGCCGTTTCATACGTCTTTTGATTCAGTAATACTTCCATTGAGTCTGCCTGGGTTTGCAGACGGCTTACACTTGTTGATGAACGCTTCGTCTTCGTTTCTATGTAAAAACGGGTGGCCTCACGAACCAATGTTTCTACAAATGCTTTTGAAAAGGTTTCATTCAATGTTGTACAACTGACAGAGATAAAACTAAGTTTTTTATCTGGTCTCGCCACGCTGAGATTAGTGGTGGCTATTGTCCCCTGTATTGAATTCAACACGCTATCCTGGGTCCGAGAAAAAGTACTTCTGTTTGCATTTAAAGGAAATTTTACATTTTTTAACACCGCGTCTTTTTCCCAACCCTTCCTGATACTATAGGCATCCATATACAACTCCGCCAGTGTAGTTTCCTTATTTTCATAGGACACTGCAGACAATAATGCCTTTTCAAGCATCAACCGGGACCGGAGGAATTCCATGATGTTATCTCCTTCAAAAAGTCCACTGCCGCCCTTTGCTCCCAGGTCCAGGCCAAACTGGCTTGCGATTCCCATATAAGCGCCGAGAGGATTTGAATTACTTTCCTCCATCACAAATGTCAGCTCCGCTTTATAAGTTGGTTTTGACATAAAAGCCAATGTAAGACCGATTCCACCGCCTATCAACCCAAATAGTATTACAATAAATTTTTTACGCCATAAATATTTAGATATCTCTGTTAATTTATTAATCAGATCCTTGAGAGAAACCTCCTCTATAGAATTATTTTTTTCGATAGTAGTTGTGGTATTTGGCACCGCCATAAAAACGTTGTTTACGAAGTCTATTTTACCGTATTTAGAATTGTTACGATTACCAGTGCAATGGATGCCAGTCCGCTTGCAAGCGCAACCCCTTCCTGGCCGGTCAGACCTTTTCGTTCTTTCTTTGTTGGCACATATATTTCCGCTCCTGGTTTCACCCTTGGATAGGAATTAAAAAAGAGAACCTTTTTTGTATTCCGAACTTCTCCGTTTGCATATACTATATAACTCCGCCGTTTCATCGCCTGTGCGGTAAACCCTCCTGCACCATGAATATAATCTTTGAAGCTATACTTACCATCAAACCTTACTTTCTTAGGGAAGTACACCTCTCCAAATAACTGCACAGTCTGCAGTTTTTTAGGTACTTTAATAACATCCCCTTCTTCGAGCAATAGATCATACTTGGAACCCGGGTGTTTCATAATATGATCCAGGTTGATACCCAATAACTGCTCTTTCCTGTCAACCGCCGCCTGTACCCGTTCAATATCCGTACTATCCTGCAACTTATTATAGAACACCTGCAGTTTGTTAGCCAACAGCACGCTGTCACTTTCATTGATGAATGTCTTACGCATCATCACCGCACCTTCCGGATATGCTTCCGGGCGAAGTCCTCCCGTCCTTTTAATTAAATCAGAAATCCGCTCTGAACGGCTATTAATCGTATAATCGCCAGGGTATACCACTTCTCCGCTCACCAATACATTCGCTTGGGATGAATACGCCGGAGCACGCCGTACAACTACTTCATCAAATGGATGTAATACAAAAGCCTTTGCTTCCGGACTATTACTGAGATCAGCGTTGATATCAAAACGCTGTACAATCGCTTTGGTACTATCTTTCGGATCATAAGCCGCACCTCGCTTTCTGCGGGAGATCTCTACCTGTTGCAGGGAAGCCGCATCTGTCAACCCGCCAGCCATCAGGATAAGATCTTCCAGGTGCATACTGTCAGCATAGTTGAAGTAACCAGGCTTGTTTACCTCTCCATCTATCCTTACTTCATAGTCTTCCCGAAGATCAAACTTGGAATAGATCATCACACTATCTTCCTTCTGTAAACGCAAGCCGGATTTACCGGTCAGCTCATCCTGTACATTAAAATTGATGAAAGCGGGTGTATAGTCAGCCTGTAAACGACGGATCAAACCCCTTGATAAAGCAGCTACTTCTTTTACCCCGTCGGCTCTTTTGATCAGGTCTTTCACTGTCATATTATCTTCCAGCGCATAGTTGCCGGGATGGAAAACAGCGCCCGTGATGGTCACCCGGTTGCTGAAACGGTTCAGAATCGAGTCTATAAAAAACTGATCCCCGGATTTTAATTTGAAGGAGGCAACTTCGCTGGCTGGAATATTAACCACTTCGCGCTCTTTATTGTTCACCCGGTAAGCCCGGATCACGTCCCGGAAGGACATATCCGTATAACCACCGGCGTAGTCCAAAATATTTTGCAGGGTTTCGTTATCCTTTGCCTCAAAAATAGCCTGGCGTTTTACCTCTCCGGTTAATTCCACCCGCGTTTTATAAGGATTTACTTTCACGATGTCCTGGTCCTGCAGTACGATATTGTTGCTCAGGTCCCCATGTGCCAGAAAATCATACAAGTCGAAAGTAGTTGCTACCGAACCGTTACGGATTACCTGGATGTTCCGGAAAGAACCATTATCGCTGGGGCCGCCGGACACATACAGTGCATTGGCCACTGTGGCCAGGGATGGAATGGTGTAAGACCCCGGATTCACTACTTCCCCTATCAACAGCACCCGGATGCTCCGGATATTACCCAGGGTTATCTGCACGGAGGTGTTCCCGGATTTAATACCACTGTAAATAGTGGCTAATTGTTTGGTAATGCGATTCTTAGCCTCCTCCATGGTCAAACCGTTCACATATACCGGCCCCAGGTTGGGAATCCGGATATACCCGTCAGGGGTCACTTTCAGGCGGTGTTGTACTTCAGAATAACCGTAAACATCTATCAGGATCTCATCATTGGCTGCCAGGCGATAGTTGGGAGGGGTAGGCATTTTGAGGTTAGGCTCAAAAGTCAGGTTCTTGTTATTAAAGAGCTCTGAGCCAAAAATCTTTTTTCTTCTTTTCTCCCGTTCACGCTCTTCCCGGGTTTGAGGTTTTTCTTTTTTATTGGAAATACTGTCATCTGCAGGCTCATCCTCATCAATTTTCCGGGTACCCGTCTCATCCTCGTTCTCCTTTTTGCTCTTGTCCCTGTTCTTCTGAGTCTGATCCAGCTCCTTATCCAATCCCATCTGCTGAATACGCGCCTTCAACTTACTGACCTCAATATCCGGAATGCCTTTCTGTTGAGCATAGATGTCTATATCGGAAAAAGACATGTTATTCTTTTTCATCTCAGCCACCAATTGACGAACCTGATCATCACTCAGGTTGTCAACCTTCATCTGCCGGATTTGTTCTTTGGATAATGCTGGATTCTGCGCAGTCACACAATAGCCAATAAACAGGAAAAGCTGTAGCAGCAATAATTTTCTGAACATGTATTAATAGGATAAAAACTTCTCGAATACTTTCTGGAAAACACTTATTAGGAGCAACACCCCGGGGGTATCGCCAAACAAGCTGCAAATCTATTAAAAATAACATATAAATGTGACAGGAATCGGTTTACCTAACCATTTTGTTTTGAAATCGTTAGATAATATCCGATATACGTTTAAACATTCACCTGTTTTCTGCTGTAAGATTAACAAAAATAGCGATTCACAAATAACACTTCTCTTAACTTTAAGTAATTTATAATATAAAAATTATCTTAATCTATCAGAATAAATATAACTGAAACATTTCCAATCCGTTTTCACGGTTTTATCGTTAATACCATCAGAGAGTCATGCTGATAGACCTGTTGTTTTTATAAAATACCCGAAATCATTCTCAAAAGACCATTTTCGTATCCTTAAACCATTTTAAATCAACATTTTATACACTCCGTGAAAGCCTGACACTGTGCGGTTCCGTTTCATTCAGTTAAGCCAAAACCGAAACATTATGTCATCTGTTGAATTCAACACCTTGCTCGTTGGAAACGCCGATTTCCTGAAACCCTTTGCTTTTACCCTTACCAAAGACGCCGAACAGGCCAAAGACCTATACCAGGAAACCCTGTTCCGAGCCCTCTCCAACCAGGAAAAATACCTGGAAGGCACTAATATCCGCGCCTGGCTTTTTACCATTATGCGCAATATCTTTATCAACCACTACCGTAAAAAAGCCAAAAACCGCATGATAGCCGAACCCAGCGTCAGCGACTTTTTCCTTAACTACCAGCAAAGCCCCACCAGCAACAAAGCAGACACCAACCTTCGCATGAAAGATATCCATGTGGCGGTTTATCACCTCCCCCAGATCTTTAAACAACCTTTCCTCCTTTATTATGAGGGATATAAATATTTTGAAATAGCAGATATGCTGCAAGAACCGCTGGGGACCATCAAAAGCAGGATACACTTCGCCCGTAAAATACTCAAGACACAGGTCCTCCGCCACTAATCTCCTATTGTGCACCATCACTATAATAGTTATCTTGGCGAATTACCAAACAACCAAATAAACCTATAGTGACTGCTTCACAACGTTTTTTATCACTGGACGTGTTTCGCGGACTAACCGTAGCCGCCATGATCCTGGTCAACAATCCCGGTAGCTGGGAATACGTGTACGCGCCGCTGGAACATGCCAAATGGCACGGCTGCACGCCCACCGATCTGGTATTTCCCTTCTTCCTGTTTGCCGTGGGCAACGCCATGAGCTTCGCCATGAAAAAATATGCCGACGCCGGCAACGCGGCCGTTATCCGGAAAATTCTGACCCGTACCTTGCTGATATTCGGTATCGGCCTGCTGCTCAACTGGTTCCCATTCGTGAAATGGTCCGACGGCCACCTGGTCATGAAACCACTCAGCTCCCTCCGCATCCTGGGGGTATTCCCCCGTATAGCCCTGTGCTATGGCGCCGCTGCACTGATGGTCCACTACCTGAAGGATAAAGGCGCCTTCGTAGCGGCCTGCGTTATCCTCCTCGGATACTGGTTCGTACTGGTAGCCTTCGGCGCCCCCGGTGATCCATACAGCCTTCAGGGTTATGCCGGTCTGCCACTCGATAAATTAATACTGGGAGAAAATCATATGTATAAAGGCGAAGGTGTCCCCTTCGACCCGGAAGGCATCCTGAGCACCTTCCCCGCTACCTGTAATGTTATCTTCGGCTACCTGGCAGGAAAATTCATCCAGGAAAAAGGGAAAACCTACGAGATGCTGGCCCGCCTCATGATCATGGGCTGCCTCCTCATTTTCACAGCCCTCTGCTGGGATATGGTATTCCCCATAAACAAAAAAATATGGACCAGCTCCTATGTGCTCTACACGGTAGGCATCGCGCTGCTGCTGCTCTCTATTCTCATGTATATCGTGGAATTCCGTGGCCAAACCAAATGGACCACCTTCTTCACCGTATTCGGCAAAAACCCGCTGTTTATCTACGTATTGTCCGGCGTGGTGGTAAAACTATACCTGCTGATACGCCCTGTTCCCGGCCAGAATATGTATTCCTGGCTGTATCAGAACGTATTCCAGCCTATCGGCGGAAATATGGTGGGCTCCTTCCTGTTCGCCCTGTTCCACGTATGTGCCTTCGCGGCGATAGGCTACTGGATGGATAAAAAGAAAATCTACGTACGGGTATAACCGTATACCAGCCGGTAATATTGTTCCTTCAAACGCGACTGGAAATAGAGCGCAGTGGTTAATACCAGCGCCGCCAGCGTTAACAGGGAAGGATGCGGCCAGTAGTAGTATAATGCCAGGCATAAAACGCCGTAACGGGCGTACTCCAGGTAAAACACCCAGCGTTTCTGCTCCAGGATGGCGCCACAGTTAATGAGCGTGAGCAGGATCAGCAGGGTGACACATACGACTACAAATACCGGCACATAATGCTCCAGCAATAAAAAAGTAAATAATAATGTGAGTGTGGCGGCCATCTGCCACACCACATAATTGTTCAGCTTAGGCGTCTCCCTTATCTCCCGGTTCCTTAACAGAAAGGTCTTCTCCAGCACCTCCCGGGCGCCGGGGTCTACATAATCAGGCTTACCAAAAACTACCCGCAACTTGTTCTGCCATCCACTGGTTTTTCTGACGGAATACAACATCTCCAGGAAGAAATGAAAATGCTGCCATAAAAAACTATTACTCTCCAGCGGTTGGGTAAGACCGTATACCGGCTCCTCCTCTTCTCTCTGAAAAGTGCCAAACAATTTATCCCAGATAATAAACACGTCGCCGTAGTTTTTATCCAGGTACTTTGGATTACTCGCATGGTGCACACGGTGGTGCGACGGCGTTACCAAAATATACTCCAGTATCCCCAGCTTCCCGATGGTACGGGTATGAATAAAAAAAGGATACAGCCCATGTACCAGTAACATACTGGTAATCATCCCCGGCGGGAAACCAATAACGGGCAATACGGTCCAGAAACCGGTGCGGATAAAGGCCTGGAAGACAGTGATCCTCGCAGACACGGTGTAATTAAACTCCTCGCTCTGATGATGCACCACATGCGCACACCAAAATAAGGATACTTCATGCGCCAAACGATGATACCAGTACCATACAAAGTCGGTACATACCAGCAACGCTACCCATAACAATACCCCCGGCCTGATGTCGAACAAGGCATAATGCCGGTGCAGATAGTCGTACACGAAATAAAAAAGCCCTACCGTGAAAGTGTCCAGCAACCGCTCGGCAATACCCACACTGATATTGGCTACTGAATCGTTGAACTTAAAAAAACGTTTCCCTTTTTTATGTGCCACCAGATACTCCAAACCCATGAATGTCAGGAAAAAGGGAACCGCCAATGCCAGGAAATTCAAATGCACTTGATAAAGTTTTAAAAATGAAAACACAGGTCTCCCTGCATGGTGCCAGCCCATGTACAGGGTTTGTTGCAGCTTGTTATTGGTGGTAACTGATAACAATATTAGAAAATATATTTCTAATATCCTACTGAATTTGTAGACTATAAAAAACAAAGGGCGGAAAACAGCTGTACGCCGTTATTCCGCCTTTGCGACATTGCATATATCTATTTAGTCTTCGCTAATCTTCTGCCGGTCCACCGTCAGCCATCCGCACCATTTTAGGCTGGAATTGCCCTACCACTTCCACCAGATCGGACTGCGCCGCCATCACGGTATGGATGTCCTTATAAGCGCCAGGCGCCTCATCCAGTCCACCGCCGATCAGGGTCACGCCATTATCCTGCAGCATTTTCCGCATCTCATCATTGGTGATGGAAGCGATGGCTTTGGTACGGGACATCTGCCGTCCGGCGCCATGTGACGCAGAATGCAGGCTGGTGGACTCCCCTTTACCCCGCACAATAAAGCCGGGGGCGGTCATGGAGCCAGGGATGATACCCAGTACGCCTTTCCCTGCCGGGGTAGCGCCTTTACGATGTACGATCAGCTCTTTACCATGATGCACCTCCTTCCAGGCGAAGTTATGGTGGTTCTCCACCCGGGCCAGCAAAGTGGCGCCCATTTCAGCAATCAGCCTTTTATGAATCAGGTGGTGACAGGCCGAAGCATAGTCACCTGCCAGGTTCATGGCCAGCCAGTACTCCTGCCCCGCTTCGGTGCTCAGGTCCAGGTAAGCCAGGTGCTGAGCTTCTTTGGGTAATACACACAGCTCTTTAGCCAACCGGGTATAATGCCCGGCTACCTGTGCACCCAGGCCACGGGAGCCGGAATGCGACAGCAACGCTACATAATCGCCGGGCACCAGGTTCCATTCGTTGTTTATATCGGTGATGCTCACAATACCCCACTCTACAAAGTGGTTACCGGAACCGGAAGTCCCCAGCTGACCGGCAGCTTTCTGCTGCAGGTTACGTAGTATCTGTATCTCTTTGAACTCATCTCTTTCCAGTACGGCATCCGTATCATTTCTTTTCCACTCCGCACCGGCGCCGAATTTAGTCTGGTACTTCAGTGCTTTTTGATACTGCGCATCTTTCGTCACCAAAGTGTCCACCGGCAGGTCCAGTATACTCAAACACATACGGCATCCGATATCCACGCCTACGCCATAGGGAATCACTGCATTTTCAGCCGCTAATACACCGCCGATAGGCAATCCATAACCCTGATGGGCATCCGGCATCAGGGCGCCTGCTACGGCCACGGGTAAACGTACGGCGTTATTCAGTTGTTTGATAGCGCCCTCCTCTATAAAGCCGGCGCCAAAAACGGCATAATCCACCGGGGTATCCCGCAGGGCTATTTTCTCCGGCCCTTCTTCAGGTAACAGTGCGGTGGCTACTGCCACCCATACTGCATCTGCGGTATATGCCGCAGGATCGGCCAATACTTTAGTTAATATCATTTCTACCTCTTCTGCGGTAGCATCTGCGTAATGTTGGGTAACTACGTCAATGGCTGCACGAACAACCAGGCCCTGCGGGTAACCTAAGGCGCGCAACTGTTTGCCGGTAATTTTCAATTCAGACATAATGGGGGTTCAAATTCAATCAATGTTATTGTAATATTCCTCCTGCAATAGCTGCAGCAAGGGTTTCTTTTTATATCGTTCTCTTGCTTTCAAAGGGCGGTCCCAGCTTCTCCAGGCGCTGCTGTTACTACGGCTTTGTGTTAACCAGGTCATCCGCGGCCGCAGGTTACAGCTGTCAATATAACTCCGCATCTCCTGCAATTGCGTTTCAAGCACCGGGTCCACTATCCGGCGGTGTGTGAGCATATAAGGCCGCACCCGCAAAACAAAACGCCAGGGTTGGGTGAATATCCAGGTGGGTATGTCTCTTTCCTTCCGCTCGCACCTGATCATCCGCAACTCAAAATAGGCCTTTTCTTCTTTGGTAAACATGTGTTTGTCAAATTCCCATTGAAAAAGAGGTTTCAGTCGCTGCTCCTTGTCCACCCAAACTTTTTTCCCACGCACTCTTTTTTTCTTTTTAAAATCTCTCCGGTGAAAATGTTGCTGGGTATTGATTTTATCAAGAATGCCCTGAAAAAATGATGCTTGTCTGCCGCGGGCCACATCGTCCCTTAACACAAAAAAACGATAAAATCCTTTCTGTATCGGCGGCTGCAGCGGAACATACACCGGCTGGCTCATTCGCTTCCAAAGCGCGTCCTCCTGCTTATCCAGCCTTAATAATGCTTTATCTCTTCCTTCAATTACTGCGCGGCGTTTTTGTCTCGCTGTTTTGAGCCGTGCAGTATCGATATAATATTGTAATTCGTCAGAAAATAACTTGTCCATAACAAATGGTCTGTTTGTTTTTCAATAGTATTCACCGATCGGTGAATACGATGTACCATCGGGTTGTATACAGACAAGTGATTCTTTTTCATGACGATAATATTTTTAGTAAGATGAATAATGTTTTTATACTGTTTCTTCCAGCAGGGTTCTTCTGAAACCGATCACGTTTTTTACGCTCTCAAAAGAAGGTTCATGCTGATTGGCTATTTCTGCTATGCTCATGGATTTGTTGATCACGGTTTCATAGCCTAAGTGAGTAGACAATCGTTGTGCTTTCGCCGCAGAGAGTTTTTTAAACTCATACTTGGCGATCAACCGGCCTTTACGCAGCAAGGCGTTGTCAATGGCCGACAGATCGCTGTTAAAGGAACATACCAGCTGTATGTTCAGGCAGTCTGCCAGCAGGCCGTCCGACAGGTTCAGCAGGTTAGACACAGACGAGTTACCGCTGAATTTCCGGTCCATAATCACATTTTCCGCATCTTCAATAATCACTACACAATTAGGATTATCGATCAGCAGTTCCATGAATTCCGGATTCATGATATTGTTGGCCAGGTCTGGTGATACAAACAGGATCCGTTTTTTGATTTTCCCGATAAGATAACGCAGGTAGGTTGTCTTACCCGTTCCTGGTATACCATGCAGGAGTACGATACCTTTATCTTTGTCCTTACGCAGCCGTTGTTGTATCACTTTATCCACGTCGCGGAAATCATCTTCATAAAACAATCCGATGTCCAGCTTCGTGCGTTTGATCTCCATGCTTTTCAGTTCCAATCCTTTGCGGCCGCTGACAATGAGATTGATCTCATGCGGTTCGCGGCGTTGTTTCTCCTTATAGCGTGTAACCATTTCCGTTACTGCCGCAACAAATGCCGTATCGGACCCATCGTGCAATATTTCACACCAGGTATGCCAGAACGCAACGATACTGTTATTGTTCAGCACCAGCATGGTTTGGGCATGTTTGTATTTTTTCTTTTTGGTATCAAAGTCGGTATAGCGGTAAGTATGCAGTACCTTTCCTTCAAATGTTTTCAGAAACGCCGCTTCTGCCTTCTCACCGTCTATATCGTAGATATTATTGATATTGGGTATACTGTTAAAATGAAACGTATACACCCCTTTGGGTGCAAAGTATTCTCCGTCAGTTATATCTATCTGGTTATTGACCATTGTTTTCATTTACTCGTTTTCGCTTTTAAAATGAATCTTCCCTGATAGTGATTTACCGGAGCCCTGGCGGGCTCCGGGCAAATCTTGCTTATCATTTCCGGTACGGATGTGTACCTCTTTTTGGGGGAAGTTACAAGTTATCCTCTTGATAACCTGAAGATGGGGGTTAATTCAAACAGAGACGAAAAAAATATCATAAAGGGAGATAAAGTCAGCGGAGCAGGATTACTCCGCTACCTGTTTATAAATTGTACCTCCTCAAATAATCCTTTCGTGATGAACACAAAAAAACCCGGCCTGTTTTACACGGACCGGGTCACTAACGTTAACGCATATACTACGTTAAGGCATACCGGGTCCGTTTAGCATAAATTGTATTTATGCTATCCAGAAACCATTTACTGTGGCGCATTTCAGCGTTCAGCGGCCAGTCTTTTGTTGTATTCAGTGGTAATATCATTGCCAATGCTATAACAAAAAAGCCCGGACCAATTGATCCGGGCTTCAGTTATATGATACAAATATATTGGTACTACCTGTAACCATAAAACGCCCGGAACCCGCTTCTATCTTGCATTGCGCAAGGTAGTGCTGATCCGATATTTAAATTAAAGCGTTCCATTTTTACAAGCGTTTACTATTATCAATTTTTACGTTGCAAAGATAACGTGATAAACATTGATAATGCAAATTTTTAACACACTTTTTTGAAAAATATTTTTTATGTAGATAAAAATAGTGTCGGGTCCTGACGGCACAAAAAAACCGGAAGTGCGCATACTTCCGGTTGCTGTAATCAATAAGGATAACAATAATAGATGTTGCTGGTCGACCAAAAAAAATCAGATCAGAACGGCGCTTTCTTCATATTCCTTTTCCAGTCTTTTCATCTGGCGGATATGACGTTCAATATGTTTGGTCAGGAAATAGATGTACTGATAGATATCCAGTTTGCCTAGGTGGTTGACAGACATATTGGTGAGCACCAACAGTCCTTCTCCATTTTTGAGCAAAGACAGATTGTACATGCACTGTGCGTACTGCTGTTTCAGCAGCACTTTTATTTCCTGCATATCTTTAAGGCCGGTGGGTTCCATGTGTTCAGGTCTTACCCATCCGAAAGACTTGCTGCTGATCACATCGATCTGGCTGAATTTCTCCGGGTAATCGGCTTGTAACACTACGGTATGGCCGTTTCTTTTACGGTCCAGCGCCCTGCGGGTGCTTTTGTTAATGATCAGTAACAGGAAGTAATTGGTGAGGGTAATATGTTCCAGTACTTCCCGGATACTCCATTGATCGCGGTCAGGTTTGAAGTCCAGCAATGCCGGTTCTTTGTCAAACCAATTGTCCAATTCTCTGAAATTGGTGAGTAAAGCCTCTCTTACAACTTGAATAACGTTCCTCATAATACTAACGTTTTTGGGGTTATGCACTGTACCTGTCTGTAGCGAGATCAAATGGGCTTAGCACATAACTGTCTTAAATAAATTGTTTGCCATTTCTGTGCCGGAATTCCGTGAAATAAAAAACCCGGCCGTATTTACGGACCGGGCAATCATGTAATGGGTTAGCTTACATCAATGCATACCTTGTCCGTATGGCTTTTTTAAGGCAAAGCCATTCCGTTTACACCTAATGGTGTATTGTATAAAATGTTCAGTTATCGTCTGAATGTCTTTCACAGTCTTCATTTCAGTGCAGCTCCCAAAGCAAAAAGTCCCGCCTCATTTGAGAGCGGGACTTTTGTTTATATCGTTTGATAACTTTTTTCGTTAACAATCGGTGCAACGTGCCCGCAATCCGTCATAGACCTGCTTTTGCTTGCAGGCCATCGCTATAATCTTATATGTTGACAGAAGTTGCACTAAGAAATTTTGTTATTTTCAACAAAGGTAGATTTTATTTTTTTTATTACACAATAATATAGCCTACTTTTTTTATAGAGTTAACAATTAGTTTACAGCTTTCGATTTTCCATTGCTCATTTTCCGTATCTGTTGCAGGATTTCATGGTTTTGCTGCTGTAATTTTTCAATTTCCTCCTGCTGCCGGATCAGGTGTAAGGTAAGCTCCTCCACCTTTTTCAACAACCGTGCATTCATGTCGCCCAGGTCCAAGCCTTCACTGTTCACCTCTTTAGCGGAGGGTATTTCGGGCAGATGTTTATGTTGTGCGATAAAGGCAGCCGTGCTTTTCAGGGACGGCAGCGGATAGTCTTTCTCAAATACATAGTCCGGCCAGGCTCCTTTAGCCTTCACCTTGATACGTTCAGCAATCATCGATCCGGCTACGGCCAGCTGGTAGCCGGCTGTTTGATGAGTGCCAATGCCAATGGTATTGTCGAGAGCGGAGACAAAAAGCGCAGGCTTAGAAGCATATTTCAGGGAGTCATAATAATAGGACAGCGAAGAGCCCTGAAAATACAGACCATACCCAAATCGATCCACATTAGCCCCCATCTTAACGCCATAAGATAAGCTATCTGTAGCATGGTTGACAAATTCTAATACACTACCCCCATTATTACCATCTTTCCCGATGTTGAAACGCTCAAAATTATAAGTCCCCTTGAATGTAATTTGCCCATTCTGCTCCATTACCACCTTAGACCAGGGAGTAGCAGGGTTATTAATCGTTTTCCTGAAATACAGATTCTGATCGAAGAAACTGCCAGCAAACTGCATGGCAAAATTATTGGATGGTTCGGCATGCCGTACGTCCAAAAGATGCCACCAACTTTGGGCTCCCTCTGGATAGTTTACCGGATAAAGCGTCTGGAAAAACCCGGACATCGCTCCATCCCGGCCTTGCAAACCTGCGTCATTTCTCGTTTCTGTCCGGGAACCCAATACTCCCCAAATCGTGGTATCAGGAAGTAGTGCCAGTGATCGAACAGCGGTTGTTTGCGCTACAGCCGCTACAGAACAGCCCAGCATCAGGGCTAACAAGGATAATATCTTCATAGATAAAGGGTTTATAAAACGGGTAAACAATTTTACCTAAGATACTTCAATCCCTTAAAATAAACTCAGCTGACTGGTAGGCCTCCGGAAAGACTCCGTATTAAACTCAAACCGCTCCTGGTTTAGGCCATTCTTCTTTACATGCACCCTGAACTGCTGCCGGATCAGGTCCGCGATGTTACCGTCTCCCCGCATACGCCGGCCAAATTCGCTGTCGTTCACATTACCGCCATGCAGGCTCTCGATCTGATGCCATACCTTATCGGCCCGGTCAGGGAAGTTCTTATACAACCAGTCATTGAAAATGATTTTCACGGCATCATTCAGCCGCACCACCGTGTAGCCGGCATATTTGGCGCCGTTCGCCGCCGCGGTTTCCAGTAGTTTCGGCATCTCATGATCATTCAGCCCGGGGATCATAGGGGCCGTCATCACGCCAACGGGTATACCGAGTTCGCTCAGCTCCTTTACAATTTTGAACCGCTGCGCTGCCGTAGTGGTGCGGGGCTCCATTTTCTGGCGTAGCTCCTCCTGTAAGGTAGTAATGGACACGTATACACAAACCAACTTCTCCTGCGCCAGCTGCTGCAACAGGTAACGGTCCCGCAATACCAGTGAATTTTTGGTGATGATGCCTATCGGCTGTTTATATTCCAATGCCACCTCCAGCAACTGCCGGGTGAGCCACATTTTACGTTCTACCGGCTGATAACAGTCCGTATTCCCCGAAAGGGAAATGGGTTTGGGTACCCAGTTTTTGTTGTCCAGGAACTTGCGTAACAGTTCCGGTGCATTGTGTTTGACAATAATCTTGCGTTCAAAATCCAGCCCGGCGCTCAAACCCCAGAACTGGTGGGCATTACGCGCATAACAGTAAATACAGCCATGCTCACAGCCCTGATAAGGATTCATGGAATACCACATGCCCACATCCGGACTATCCACTTTATTTACCAGGGTTTTGGCGTGTTCTTCAAATATCTGGGTTGGCACATCCGCCTGCCACCACTCATCAATACCCTCTACATGCTCCTGCACATACTCTCCCTTCAGGTATTTGTTCTTCGGATTTACCTGTGCACCACGTCCTTTGTAATAGGGGTTTTCAGCTCCTCCTTCCTGGAATGGCAATGTCATACACTAAATATTTTAGTAAAAATACTAAAATATTTGGCACTTTGTTATTTTGTTATTTAGATATTTTCTTATTTGAATGCCTGGGCTCCCTCATGATACCCATCAAATAATAAAATATCTAAATAAACAAATGACTAAATAATCTCCATCTGTTTCATCAGGAAAGTAGCGTTTTTATTACGGGCAATTCCCGGCCGGATACGGTAATCAAAGAAAAGATGATCATCCTGGATAGTGCTTTCAAAACAATAGTTCCTGATTTTGTCCGGGTAATTATCTTCCAGGTGCCCCAATTCCAGGTCATGCGTGGCAATCATGCCCAGGCAGTTATACACCAGGAAATGTTCTATCAGGCTGCGGGAACCGGAAAGTTTGTCCTCCGAATTGGTCCCCTTCAGGATTTCGTCCAGCAGGATAAATACCCGCTCCCCTGTTTTCAACTGCTGAATAATATGTTGCAGCCTTAACAACTCTGCCTGGAAATAGGAAGTATGACTGGCGATTGAATCTTTTATACGCATGGAGGTCATGATACGCATAGGGGTAAACGCCAGGCGGCTGGCACATACCGGCGCACCGCACATGGCCAGTAACAGGTTAGCCCCCACGCTACGTAGGAAAGTACTCTTACCCGACATATTGGAGCCGGTGATAATCAGGAAGCTGGCCTGCCGGCCAATATGACCGTCATTCTTAACGGATTCCTTCTCAGGAATCAGCGGATGCCCCAGCGCTTCCGCTTCCAGTATCATAGACGCAGCCTCCGGTTGTGGATAGGTATAACCCGGATGATTATACGCAAAGGTGGCCAGGCTGTTCCATACCTCCAGCTGAGCAATTACTTCTATCCATTTATCTACTGCCGTTTTATGTTTTTCCTTCCAGCGTTCCAGCCGGAGGATACAATGCAGATCGTAGAGCAACAGGGAATTCAGTACGATGCCCACCAACAGGTTCAGCCGCTGGTCAAAAGCAGAACTGATACGGGACAACTGCTGCAAGGCTACGTCTGCCTCCCGGGCTACTTCCTGTTGCTGTTTCAGTAACCCCGACTGCTCAAAGCGGCCTTTGCGAATCAATCCCAGCAAGAGTGCGAACTTCTCCAGTATCTGTTCCTTCTGGGAAATCAGTTTGTACTGTTCCATGATCCGGGGCTGAATACTCAGCAACACCAGCCAGTTAACCATGATCATACCAATGAAAAGGTAATAGTGCCCCAGGTAACTACCCGTTGCGATAGCGGCAACCGTCAATGCCGGCAGCAACCACCGGGCGATATTCATAAACCGGTTATGGATAAACGAAAAAGGCATCTCCAGCCAGAGGGCCAGCTCCCGCCGGTCGCTGGCGGCTTCTTTCGCCAACATGGCATTGGCGGTAAGATGCTGGCGGAACTCAATTTCCGGCGCCAGCACTTTCAGCGCTTCCTGCGTAGCCAGGATGGCTGCGGGGTCCAGCATGGGAGCCGCCAGGGAGGCTGCCAGCTGCTGTTTGCCGGACAAGGTGCCGGTACGGTTAATGCTCTGGAAAATGGAAGCGGGGCCAAATACATCCAGGTCACCGGAATAATCATGCCGGTCATCCACAAACTCCTGTCCGTTCTCAAAGGTAGACTCCCCTGTGATGGCCTGGTGCCACTCCTTTTTATTCAGCTCCAGCAAGGTTTTTAACAACGCCAGCTGCTGCAGGGAACGATTATGCCGCTTCAGAAAAAAACCGAAGGCCACCACTCCTGCTGCTGCCGCCAGCAACCATATTATTTCCCGGTCCTGGCGGAAGTATAATATCACACCGGCAATGATCAGCAGAAAACTCAACAAACGCGCCCAGGACAACAGCGAGGTACGCTTCTTTTCCTGGTCGATAGCCTGTTGATAATCGTTGATTCGCTGCTGGTATAGCTGAGGGTGCTCCATCACATACATTTTTAAAAGTGAAATGCAGCGTCTCCGCTGCATTTCAAATATCAACATAAAAAAATAATAAAATAACAAAATAATGATCAGGCGTACTGTCTTTTCAACAGGTCCGGATACTCCTGGCTTACCTTCAGGATAAGTTCACCAAACAGGGTACAAGCCCAGGCAAACCACTTACGGGTGAACTTCGCAGGGTCGTCTTTATGATACGACTCATGTATAAATCCGGTATTACCGTCGGTATTACGCAGTGTTTTGATACACTCAGCAATTTCCTCCTTGCTCTGGCTGGTTAAAGCTCTCATGATGATGCTCATCGGCCAGATATAGTTTTCGCCGGTATGCGGACTACCTACTCCATCACCAAACTTACCCTTATAAAACCAGGGATGGAAACCACTCCATACAAAGTGACGGGAAGCCTGGTACAACGGATCGTCCGCAGTCGTGTAACCCAGGTAGGGAATAGACAGCAGGCTGGGCACATTGGTATCGTCAATGAATAAACGATTTCCAAAGCCATCCACTTCAAAACCATACATATTACCCAGTTTCGGGTGCTCTACAATTGCATAAGCTTTGATAGCGCGGTCTACTTCATCGGCCAGGTCTGCACATTCTTTCGCAAAGGCGGCGTCTTTATACACATCGGTGCTGATTTCCGCCAGCTGACGCAGGGATACCACGGCAAACATGTTGGACGGAATCAGGAAAGGAAATACTGTAGCATCGTCAGAAGGACGGAAAATAGAAACGATCAGTCCTACCGGCAACATCGGCGAGCCATAACCGGAGTTAGGCACGGTGTCCGACTGCCAGGCGGTTACCCGCTGGAATTTATACGGCCCTTTGCCTTCCTTGCGTTGTTGTTCCTTAAACGTTTTCACGATCAGTTGGGCAGCCTGTTTGTATTTGGCATCAAATACGCTGGTATCGCCACCATGTTTCCAGTAGTGATACGCCAGCCGCACCGGGTAACAAAGCGAGTCTATCTCCCATTTACGTTCATGCAGTTCCGGTTTCATATCGGTCAGGTCCTTTTCCCATTCACTGCCGGTAGGACCGTCATTGAAAGCATTGGCGTACGGATCTATCAGGATACATTTAGTCTGACGGTTAATAACGCCGGCAATCATCTGCTCCAGTTTCTTTTCTTCCCTGATCAGCGGAAGATAAGGCCATACCTGGGCGGAGGAGTCGCGCAGCCACATGGCGTTGATATCGCCGGTGATCACGAAAGTATCGGGCCGGCCATCCAACGTTTTGTAATTAACAGTCGTATCAAGGGTGTTCGGGAAACAATTCTCAAACATCCAGGCCAGTTTATTGTCTGCAATTTGTTTTTTGACGCTGGTAATCGTTTTTTCCACCGCCTCGCTGGTGAACTTACGTTTGGCTAACGCCGGACGCTGGGAGTTGTAACCATCCCAGCCCAAAACGGTTTTGGGCATTCCCAGCCCTACAGCACCTGCCAGCAGTGCGCTGTTCCTGATAAAATCTCTCCTTGCTACCATACTGTTTATTACGTTTAAGTAGGGCTAAAATAGAAAAGTTTCCCGGATTTGCTTAAACGATTTATCAATCGTCATCATCTTCCTTTTCCTGCAGCTTCACAAAGGCGCTTCTACGGGGAGCCGGCATCACTGCATTTTCGCCACGGATGGCCTTCCACACTACTTCGTTCAGCTCCAGATCGGGTACCCGGTCTTCATGGGCCAGGTCAAAGGTGGCAGAACGGCGGGCACTCTCATTCCAGGCGGTATTGCGCTCACGGATGTCCACATTGGCATCCAGGGCTATATAAGGCGTCAGGTCAGGCGTAGCGGTAAACAGCTCCCACATAGGGGTAGCAGCAGCATCGTACTGGCTCATTGGCGGCAGCCCCAGGATCAGTTCCATGGTACGCAGCATACCGGAGGTGGAGTACATATTGTGGTTCACACTGTTACGTTTCACATAAGGGCTGATCACATAAGCGGTGGAACGGTGGGCATCCACATGGTCAGGACCATTTTGCGCATCATCTTCCAGGATAAAAATGGCGCTCTCCTTCCAGATACGGCTATGAGAAATGTATTCAATCAGTTTTCCTACTGCAAGATCATTATCCGCCACAGATGCATAGGGAGAATAGGCGCCCTTACGCATACCGCTGGTATGGTCGTTACCCAGCCGCACCGTATTAAAACGGGGTACGGCATCTATCGCCAGCAAAGAATCAAAATCACGTTGCCAGATCTGCTGGCGGTCCACATCCAGCACGGTCAGGTCAAATGAAGGATAATCCTTGCAGAAATGCCCTTCCAGCGTTTTGAGAGTGGCCGAACCTTTGCCGGTAAACTCGCCATAGCTACGGAAACTCACGCCGGCACGTTTGCAATAATCCCAGATAAATCCCTTTTTAGGATAGGCAATTTTACGGCTGCCCTCATAATCGTAGGTACCACCCCGGCCGCCATAACTGGTAGGCCAGGTTTTCTCCGTATAGTCGGTAGCGTAAGCAGCAGTACTCCAGTTATGGCCATCGGCACTTACTTCAGCATCTACATAAAAATTATCCAGCAACACATAATCCCTTACCAGTTTATGCTGATTAGGCGTAATTCTTTCCGGGAAAATACAAAGACTGCTATCTCCATTCCCTTCTTTGATATCGCCCAGCACCTGGTCATAGGTGCGGTTTTCCTTGATCACATAAAACACATATTTGATCGGGGAAGATTGTCCGGCTTCCTGCGGAATAGGATTACCTTTTTCACCGGATGCACGCAATTCTTTTTCCTTCGTATAGGGGGTATTGTCATATACCAGTTTAGACCACTGCCCCAGCACTTGCTCACCGGGCTCCCGGAAGATGGACAGGGTACCTTTGAACAATCCGGCTATATATTGTACCGGACGGTCTTTACGGGTATTCGCCTGGTGCGAACCGCTGGCATCCTTACGGCTGATAGGATTAGGACCTTCAGGATTAGCCATGGACGTAAAACCTTTGCCATTAGCGACCAATACTTTTTTGCCGGTGATACGTACGCAGGTGGGATACCATCCTACCGGGACAAATCCCTCCGCATGACTTTTACCAGGAGTAGCCACATCAAATACCGCCAGGCAGTTGTTGTCTGCGTTGGCGATGTACAGCGTTTTATTATCTTCCGATAATGCCAGGCCATTGGTAGTGGAACCGGTTGGCGCATCGGGATACAGCGCTGCATGAAGGTTTTCAATCACCTTACCATCGGCGGTTGTGATAACAGACACTGAGTTATCGTTCGCATTGGCTACATACAGGTATTTGCCATTTTTCGATAAAATAATTTCGTTAGGATGACTACCTGTTTTAATTTCCTGTACAATTTTTTCCGTAGCGATATCGTATACTGCCACCGCATCACCTCCCCACAGAGAGATGTACAGCGTTTTATTATCTTTCGACAGCAGACAGGTAAAAGCCTCCGCCGGCAACGGAATATGTTTAATTACCGTCTTCGCAGCCAGGTCCAGGAGGTAAAGACTATTATCTTCTTTTGTAACTACGTATAATCGGTTACGTGAGTGATCAATAGCCATGCCGGTCGGACAAATTTTTTCCTTTGGCCAGGCTAGTCCGAGCCGTATGCTATCTGTAGATACCAGCTTATTGTTGTTTAACTGATACGCTCTGATCACATTATCATTGGCGCCGGAAGCATACAGCGTTTTCTCATCCTTGCTGAAAGCCAGTCCGTACCAGGATTTGGGGATCACTACTTCATCCAGCAGTGTTTCCTTTTGCGCATCTATCAGTTGCAGCGTGTGTTTGCTTTGCCCGTTATTATTCACGGCCAGGTATTTACCAGAGCCGGAAACCACCATATTCAACGGCAAATCGCCCAGTGGCAACGAATGCCCGACCGGCGTGAGGGACCATCCATTGGGCAATAATATCCGGGAGGCCACGGTATCTGTTTTTTGTGCGGTAGCCTGTATCGCGGCCAGCAGCAGCGCACTGAAAATCAGTTTTTTCATATGAATAAACACCATTAAGAATAAACACCATTAAGCCGGTAAAATTAGAACAGGCGTGCCGCGCAAAGCAATAGTCACAGGATTGATAATACTAAGATAACATACAGGACGGGCATTACATAGCCGTCTTCACAAATATTAAACTCATCAAAACACAATGGGCTGACCCAAGGCCAGCCCACTATCAACATAAAATAATCATCTTAAAAAATCTTCGCTCTCATCTCCGCCAATCAGCGAAATCAGCCCAGGCACAATCATGTCCATCACTGTTACATGTTGCGGCGGTATTGCCCCCCCACCTCATACAACGCGTGCGTAATTTCACCCAGCGAACAGTGTTTCACAGTCTCCATCAGCTCTGCGAACAGGTTTCCGTTGTTAACGGCCACCTGTTGCAGATGTTTCAGCGCAGCGGCGCTTTTATGCTGGTGCCTGTGCTGGAAGGCTTCCAGGGTTTTGATCTGGAAATCTTTCTCTTCCGTGGTGGAGCGGATTACTTCTGCCGGGATGATGGTCGGTGACCCATTTTTGTTAAGGAAGGTGTTCACACCAACGATCGGGTATTCACCGGTATGTTTCAGTGATTCGTAGTAAAGACTTTCCTCCTGGATTTTATTACGCTGATACATTCTTTCCATGGCGCCGAGTACGCCACCACGTTCGGTAATACGCTCAAATTCGGCCAGTACGGCCTCTTCCACGAGGTCGGTCAGTTCTTCGATGAAGAAAGAGCCTTGCACCGGGTTTTCGTTTTTAGCGGTACCCAGTTCGCGGTTGATGATCAGCTGTATCGCCATGGCCCTTCTCACGCTTTCTTCTGTGGGCGTGGTGATGGCTTCATCGTAAGCGTTGGTATGGAGGGAGTTACAGTTATCATAGATCGCGTACAGCGCCTGCAGCGTGGTGCGGATATCGTTGAAGTCGATCTCCTGTGCATGCAGGCTTCTGCCGGAAGTCTGGATATGATATTTCAGCTTCTGGGAGCGGTCGTTGCCCTTGTATTTGTATTTGATGGCTTTAGCCCAGATACGGCGGGCAACGCGGCCTATCACCGCATATTCAGGGTCCATGCCGTTGCTGAAGAAGAAGGACAGGTTCGGCGCGAAATCGTCGATATGCATACCCCGGCTCAGGTAGTATTCTACGTAAGTGAAGCCGTTAGCCAATGTAAAGGCCAGCTGGGTAATAGGATTGGCGCCGGCTTCCGCGATATGGTAACCTGAAATGCTGACGGAGTAGAAGTTACGGACTTTCTGCCTGATAAAATACTCCTGCACATCACCCATGAGTTTAAGCGCAAATTCTGTGGAGAAGATACAGGTGTTTTGTGCCTGGTCTTCTTTCAGGATGTCTGCCTGTACAGTACCGCGTACAGTGCTGAGGGCATGAGCGCGGATTTTCTCATACACATCGCGGGGTAATACTTCTTCCCCGGAGATGCCGAGCAGCTTTAATCCCAGGCCATCATTGCCTGCCGGCAGATCGCCGTTGTAATGCGGCAGCGGGTGGTCTTTGAATTTCTCCCGGATGGTGGCCTGTACCTGTTCGGTGAGTCCGTTTTCCCGGATGTATTTTTCGCACTGCTGATCCACGGCTGCATTCATGAAGAAAGCGAGCAGGATCGGCGCAGGGCCGTTGATGGTCATGGATACGGAGGTCTTCGGATCACAAAGATCGAAACCGCTGTACAGTTTTTTGGCATCGTCTACTGTAGCGATGCTGACACCGGAGTTACCAATTTTCCCGTAGATATCCGGACGTACGGCCGGGTCTTCACCGTAGAGCGTTACGCTGTCGAAAGCGGTGGACAATCGTTTCGCCGGCTGGTCGAGCGATACGTAATGGAAACGCTTATTCGTTCTTTCCGGACCACCTTCCCCGGCAAACATACGGGTAGGATCTTCCCCTTCGCGTTTGAGCGGGAATACGCCGGCAGCATAGGGAAATTCGCCCGGCAGGTTCTCGGTAAGCTGCCACCGCAGGATGTCGCCCCAGTCTTTGTACTTAGGCAGACTAACCTTCGGAATACGGCTATGGCTGAGGCTTTCGGTGAACAAAGGCAGTTTAATCACTTTGTCCCTTACCTGGAATTCGTAATGATCTGCGGCGTATTTTTTCAGCAGTGCCGGCCATTCGTCCACCAGCTTTTTGCATTCAGGATGCAGCGCTTCCGTGAGTTTAATCTGAATATCAGCCAGCAGCGGCGCTTTGGAAGCATCCAGGTCTATCACGCCCTGTATCTGGTACAGCTGCGTGGCGATCTTGCATTGTTCGTCAACCCACTTGCTGTATTCGGCGATGCTCTCGCCGATTTCCGCCAGGTAACGCACGCGTGCCGGAGGAATGATCTGCGATTTGGTAGTGGTGGATTTCAGGCTTTCATGTGCCAGCGGGCCAAAGGTGGCGCTGGTTTTTTCCACTACTTTCTCCATCACTCTTTCAAAGAGGAGGTTGATACCAGCATCGTTGAACTGGGAGGCGATAGAGCCTACCACCGGCAGTTCCTCGTCTTTGGCAGTCCACAGCCCGTGGTTGCGTTTATATTGTTTGCGCACATCGTGCAGGGCATCGAGGGCGCCGGCTTTATCGAATTTGTTGATAGCGATAACATCGGCATAGTCCAGCATGTTGATTTTTTCCAGCTGGGAGGCCGCGCCGTATTCAGGCGTCATCACATACAGGGATACATCGCAGTAGTCGGTGATGGCGGTGTCGCTTTGACCGATACCGGATGTTTCGAGGATCACGAAATCGAAGCCTGCCAGTTTGCAGACATCGATCGCTTCCTGGATATGTTCGCTGATTGCTTTATCGCTTTCGCGGGTAGCGAGGGAGCGCATATAAGCCCGGGGATGGTGAATGGCGTTCATCCGGATACGGTCGCCCAGCAAGGCGCCACCGGTTTTCTTTTTGGAAGGGTCTACCGAAATAACGGCAACTGTTTTATCCGTAAAATGGCTCAGGTAACGGCGGACCAGCTCATCGGTCACGCTACTTTTACCCGCCCCGCCGGTGCCGGTGATACCCAGTACCGGAGAAGTTCTGTCTGCCGGGGCGTTGGTGATATGAGTGCCGGCGTCCGCATCTACCGTAACGGCTTTGCGGGCTTTCACGCCGCTGAGCAGCGCTACCGGCATATCGTTTTCCGCCAGGCTGATAGCACGGGCGATGATTTTCGGATTTTTGGTTTTTTTCAGCTGCGGGATATCTTCCACGCTGCTGCCGCCGGTAAGCGGTGTAACGGCGGTATCGCACTGCCGGATCAGGTCTTCAATCATACCTTCCAGGCCCATCTGCCGGCCATCGTCCGGAGAATACAGGCGGGCAATGCCATAGGCATGCAGTTCTTCAATCTCCGATGGCAGGATGGTACCACCACCGCCGCCAAAGATCTTAATGTGACCGCAACCTTTTTCCTGCAGCAGGTCATACATGTATTTGAAAAACTCTACGTGCCCACCCTGGTAGGAGGTAACGGCTATTCCCTGCGCATCTTCCTGCACGGCACAGTCTACTATTTCGGCAGCGGAACGGTTATGTCCCAGATGGATCACTTCTGCTCCCTTTGCCTGCATGATACGCCGCATAATGTTAATGGCGGCATCATGCCCATCGAATAGTGCTGCTGCGGTAACGATACGGACCTTATGTTGTGGTGTATATGACATATAAGATTCTTTTTTTCACGCAAAGGCGCAAAGCAGCAAAGATGCAAAGACAAACACATGTTAAAAAAATATATAAATTCTTTGCGCCTTTGCTGCTTTGCGCCTTTGCGTGGGCTATGCAAGTTACGGAAAAACTGCCGCAAATACAGGATCTACAGGGCTTTCGAAGAGATTAAACAGAAAAAGATTCCTGTTGCAAATTATTTAAACAGATCCCCGAAGGGTTAGTTATTCCCTAAAACAACTTTCCCCTGTACAAATGACTGTACAAGGGAAAGCGTAGAGATAAGACACCATACAAAAGTGCTCAGCGGCCTTCTTGTTTCATAACGTGGAACTATAAAATCAAACTATTGATAAATACTTTATTGATTTTTTTCTGGCATACTTGATAAATGGAAATTTTCTAAAATTGACCTCTATGGCAAAACGTGCAAACGATCTAAATTCTGGTTTTCATCCACCCCTGTTTAACAGCGTTTTTTCAGGGTGTGTATATTTTACACAATCTTACTTAAATTTTTGTTAAAAACAAACTTTTTTTTCCTTTTTATGTAGAAATAAGCCCAAACTGCTCATACAGTGGGACATGCAGCGTCTAACCCTTCCTGGCAAAGGATTTCACCAATAAATATATTAACAGAAATAAGGGTAAAAATCGCCCGAAGGGCTAAAAAAATATCATCCCCGAATACAGAAAAGGTATATATACCGGGGAACTAAAATCCAATGCCCAGGTAACGCTTTTTGCGCTGGTCGTATTTATCGAAGTTAAACTTATACAGCTTGGCCGGGCGATGCGGCACATCTTCCTCTTCCTCATTAAGGTCCATCAGCAAATCCATAGAAAGAAATTTCTTCCGGAAATTACGGCGGTCCAGTTCCACGTCCAGGATAGCTTCATAGAGGTTCTGCAATTCGCGCAGGGAGAATTTTTTGGGCAGCAGGTTAAACCCGATGGGCTGTACCATTACCTGTTGTTTCAGGCGTTCATGGCAGGTATCCAATATCTGCTTATGATCAAAAGCCATCTGCTGCAACTCTTTTACAGAGTGCCAGTGCAGCTCGTTGTTATGTTTTTTCAGTTCTACGTGTTCAATATTTACCAGGGAATAATACGCCACGGTGATCACCCGGCCGGCCGGGTGCCGGTTGATCGCACCGAAAGTCTGTACCTGTTCCATATACAGGTCATCCAGTCCTGTACGCGCTTTCAGCACTCGGTACGCCGCTTCGTCCAGCTCTTCATCCGGCCGCACGATATCTCCCAGCAGCGACCATTGCCCTTTGTATTCTTTCAGGTCAGACTCAATCAGTAACACTTTCAGCTCATTTCCGTTAAACCCGAAAATGACGCAATCCACCGATATCGCTGCCTTAAAAAAATTCTTGATCTCAACAAGGTGAGTGTTGATGTTTTTGGTGTACATAGACATCATAAAAATACGTGGAATTTCAGTTATATCTTAAATCTCGCAGTTAGGTATTATAATTCAAATGAAAGAAAAAATCGGGACAATAAAAGCAAAAAGACCGAATTTTTTGCTTTGTTTTAGTGAAGCGGAAAGATAAGTCTATTTTTACAGCTCAGTATCAAGTATTATGTACACAAAGGAAATTGAAATAACCCTGGCACAGCTGGCTAAAGACCTGCTGCACCACCAGCAGCAACAAACATTGCTGCACTCCATTGACGAAACCCTGGAAGCCTTACGCCGGGTCATTACCTACAACGATTGGCGCTACTACGTACAGAGCGATCCCGTACTCAGCGACTATGAGTATGACCAGCTCTTTACCTGGCTGAAAAAACTGGAACAGGAACGGCCGGACCTGATCAGTCCCGACTCCCCTACCCAGCGCGTAGCTAAAGGTCTCACCAAGGAATTTATAACGGTACAGCACCTGGTACCCATGCTCAGCCTGGAGAACTCCTACAACGCGGACGATCTCATTGACTGGGACCGTAAAGCCAGGGAAGCCTCCGGCCTGTCCGAAATAGAATATTGCATCGAACCTAAATTCGATGGCGCCAGCATCTCGCTGATTTATGAGGATGACCGCCTTACCAGAGGCGCCACCCGGGGCGATGGTATTGCCGGTGAAGACATCACCACCAACATCCGCCAGATCCGCTCCATTCCGCTGTCTGCCAGCTTTTCCAAATATGGTATTCACGCCATAGAAATACGGGGAGAAGTGCTCATCAATAAAAACACTTTCAAAGCCTTCAACGATAAACGTATCGCGGAAAACCTGCCCCCGCTGGCAAACCCGCGCAATGCCGCCTCCGGCTCCCTGCGCATGGTGGACCCCAACGAAGTGGCCAAACGGGGACTGGAAGCGTTTCTCTATCACATGAGCTATCATACCATGGAAGCCGGTCAGGCTGAACCGGATGCCATCAAAACCCATAGCGGCACGCTGGACCTGTTGTCCACCCTCGGTTTCCGTAGCCCTGCGAAAGAGAAAAAAGTAGTGAAAGGGGTACAAGCGGTCATCGACTACTGCCTGCAATTTGAAGCCGAACGCGACAACCTGCCCTATGAAATTGATGGCATGGTGATCAAGGTAAATGACTATGCCCTGCAGGATAAACTGGGTATGACTACCCACCACCCCCGCTGGGCCATCGCTTATAAATTCAAGGCCCGCCAGGCTACCAGCCGGCTGCGCGCCGTGGAATTCCAGGTAGGCCGTACAGGCTCTATCACGCCGGTAGCTAAAATTGATCCGGTACATATCGGTGGTGTTACCGTGTCTTCCATCTCTCTTTTTAATGAAGATGTGATCCGGGAGAAAGACCTGAAACTGGGCGATATGGTGCTGGTAGAAAGAGCCGGCGACGTAATCCCCTACATAGTAAAATCCGTAGCCGACCTGCGCACCGGAGAAGAACAGGATATTGTGTTCCCAACCCAATGCCCCGTTTGTAACGACCAGCTTGTAAAACCGGAAGGAGAAAGCGTTTGGCGCTGCACCAATATCAACTGTGAAGCACAGGTAGTGGAACGCATGATCCACTTCGTGAGCAAAGATGCCATGGACATTAAAAGTTTCGGCGAAAGCAATGTCCGTAAGTTCTATGCCCAGGGCCTCATGAAAGATATTCCCGGCATCTACGAACTGGACTTCGATAAAATAGGCACCATGGAAGGTTTTGGTAAAAAATCGCTCAGCAACCTGCAGACCGCGATTGAACAATCCAAAACACAACCCCTGCACCGGCTCATTTTCGGCCTTGGTATCCGTTATGTAGGAGAAACCACCGCTAAAACACTGGCCAATGCTGTCACTAATATCATGGACCTGCGCGGGTGGACAGAAGAGCAGATCCTGGCACTGGAAGACATCGGCCCTAAAGTAGCCGGCTCTATCCGCCTGTTTTTCTCCAACGATGATAATATTCACATGCTGGAGAAACTCGCTTCCCTGGGCATCAACATGACCAACACCAAAAGCGAACGCCATACCGGTGGTAACCTGGCCGACCAAACCTTCCTCTTCACCGGTACCCTGCATAAACTGAAACGCAGCGAAGCGGAAGAAATGGTGGAACAACAAGGCGGCAAAATCGTGAGCGGAGTGAGCAGCAAACTCAACTATCTCGTAGTAGGAGAAGAGGCCGGCAGCAAACTGGAAAAAGCGAAGAAGATCAACACCATCAGGATTATCACCGAAGATGAGTTCCTGGAGATGATTAAATAGGATTATGATTGACGATACTTACTATATGAAACAGGCGCTGAAAGAAGCGCATAAAGCTTTTGAAGACGGAGAAGTGCCCATCGGGGCAGTAGTGGTGCTCAACAACCAGGTAATAGGCCGGGGGCATAACCAGGTAGAGCGGCTGAACGATTGTACCGCCCACGCAGAAATGATTGCTCTCACTGCGGCTTTTAATACGCTGGGCAGTAAATACCTGATGGAGGCTACCCTGTATGTGACCGTAGAGCCGTGCCTGATGTGTGCCGGCGCTTTGTACTGGAGCAAAATAGGCAGGATCGTATATGCCGCCGCGGATGATAAAAACAGTTATCGCCGCGCTACCGGTGAACGGTCGCCCTTCCATCCCAAAACAAAGCTGGAAGCCGGTCCCTGTAAGGAAGAAAGCCTGCAGCTGATGAAGACCTTTTTCGAGCAAAAACGCTAAGCATATTTTTTAACCATTTTTTATTGAGAGACCGGATTTTATGCAACAGAAAAACATCGTTGTTATTGGCTCATCCGGCCATGGTAAGGTAGTGGCAGATATCCTCTCCCACATGCCGGAATACCGGCTGGCAGGGTTTATCGACACCAACAAGGAAAAAGGGACCCGGTGTTTCGGAGCACTGACTGTACTGGGCAACGAAGCCGATCTGCCGGCGCTGATGGCGGCACAACAAATCAGCGGTGGTATCGTGGCTATTGGCGATAACTGGATACGCAGCCAGGTGGTGGCTAAAATACAGGCGATAGCACCCGCTTTTGCCTTTATCAATGCGATTCACCCATCCGCTGTGATATCCGATACTGCCAGCATCGGTACAGGCAACCTTATTGCGGCCAATGCGGTCATCAATACCGGTGCGGTCATCGGGCACCATTGTATTATCAATACCATGGCCTGTATAGAACACGACAACCGTATGGATGATTATGCCAGTGTAGCCCCGCGGGTAGTTACCGGCGGTAATGTGAGCATTGGCGCCTACACCGCCGTGAGCATCGGCGCAGTAGTAAAACATGGCATCAGCATCGGGGAACAAAGCCTGATCGGCGCCGGTGCGGTAGTACTGAAACCGGTGGATGCTTTCAGCACCTGGTATGGCGTTCCGGCCCGCAAAATGGGCGAACGCAAAGCGGGCGACAAATACCTGTAATTTTTTTCTTCCCATAAAAAACGCCCGGCAGTATATCACTGCCGGGCGTTTATCTATAAAGCCGTGATGGTTATTTTTCCATTTTGGCTTGCATCAGTTTATTCATGGCCATCATCTGTTTCATGGTCTGGTCCATGCCTTCGGCCGAGCCATCCAGGAAGATGACGTTGCCTTTGGAGTTCTCTGCAAAGTTTTTGATCGCTTCTGTCCACATAGAGAAGAGGATCACCGAAGTATCCAGGTTGGCCTGCTGCATTTCTTTGGCGGCGGTGGTCATACCTTTGGCCACTTCCTCACGGAACAGGGCAACACCCATACCGCGCAGCTGCGCCGCCTGGCGTTCTGCTTCTGCGGCAATTTTGATGGCATTACCATCGGCTTCTGCAGCTTTGGTTTTAGTGATCAGCAAGGCCTGGCCTTCGTTTTCTGCCGCGGCTTTCAGGTTGTTGGAAGATACCACCTGCGCCATGGATTTCATAATCACTTCATCGAATGTAATGTCATTCATTTGCAGATCGAGCAGGTGAAAGCCCCACTCTTCCAGGGTTTTGTCTATCTGCTCTTTTACGTGTTCGGTAATGTCTTTACGCAGACCGAGTACTTCCGCCTGTCTTTTGGTAGCCACAAAACCACGGATAGAACCTTCAATGGTACGCACCAGCGCCTGCATGAAACTTCTTTCATCCATAAATTTAAAAGCTACATTTTTCAGGGTTTCTTCTTCCTGGTTCCATACGGAATACAACAGCATCGCCTTAAAATATACGTTGGCCTGGTCAATGGTAATCGCCTGGAACTCCAGTTCCACAGAGCGGTTCTGAATGGAAATTTTCTTGAAAACTTTTTCAATCAGGGGTATTTTCCAGTTCAGGCCCGGAAACAAAATACGGTTGTACTTACCGAAGATAGTCATAACGGCTACATTCCCTTGTTGTACGGTCACAAACGAGGATAAGAATACGATCAGTACGAGAAAGCCTACAATCGACAAAAATACGTTCATAATGGGTGTTTTTAATTAGGTAGGGTTTGAACGCCTAAATATAATCAAATAAACCGCAATGGAAGTGTAGACAAAGGTTTTCCGGCGAGCTAAAAGCAGGTTAATTTTGAGGGTGTTTGTACGAAGACAAACAATGGATGAAAAACTGAGCTTAAAAAAGACAATGAATGAATATTATAAAAAGCTAAGTCTCTTAGATCCGCTGTTTTCTTCTGAAGTAGATAAATACGTCGTCCAATTCGATTTGTTTTAACTGGTAGGCCAGCCGGGTTCTCAGATCTTCCGTTTCGTCCTTGATCTTTCTGTACTGATCCTTCAAATTTTCATAACGCTCCACAATCTCCTCCGCGGTGGCAGTCTGTTCCAGTTGTAAGATATAAAATGCTCTTTCCTCGGTTATCATAGTGATAGGGGTATTTCAGCCAATAATCATGTCCGGATGTTTAAAAAACATACTTTTCTTTAATACACTAAATTAGTGGAGATACAAAAGCAAGCAAATACCCAACCTTGGGTATTTTTGTGAAAATTTAGCAAAGTTTAGCAAAAGTTTTTTCGCAATTTTTGCATCCGCAATAGTTGACAATCAGCAGTATACAATTTAATAATATATTTTTCATGCCAGAAGGTGTATTTTGAGGGTGCGTATTTTTTGATAAAAATTTGCGAAATACTGATATTATTTTAACATAAAGAAGACTACTGAAAACCAATCTTCCGGGCAATGGCAACCAGTTCTGTGGTATTACGGACTTTCAGCTTCAGCCGGATATTTTTACGATGTGTTTCTACGGTATAACGACTCAGGTTCAGTGAGTTGGCAATTTCCTTGTTGTTCAGTCCCTGTACGGCCAGTCCCAGTACATCTTTCTCCCGCGGCGTGAGTTTATTCACCAGGTTTTCGTTCTGCCGGCGCAGTATTTCATTCAGCGCCACGGTCAGCTGGGCGTTGGTATCAATGGCATTGGTCAGGTCCAGGAAAACACAGATGATTTCCTCCACCTGGCCCAGGCTATCCCAGGTAAACGGCACTTCCATTCCCAGCAACCAGCGGTAATCTGTTTCGCCGATCTTCCGCACACGGGCTACCCCACCAAATTGGCTCTTGTTGTCCCTGAAGGACTGCTGTGCAACACCCGCCATTTTGAAATCATCCGGGTGCATGATGTGACGGAAAAAATCCATTCCCAGGCCCGTCATTTCTGCCGGACTATACCCAAAAGCATCCGCCAGATAGCGATTACACCAGGTGATGGTTTTGTTGTTATTATCATAACAGTAAAGCATGGCAGGTACATTGTTTACAATGCTCTCCAACCACTGGTAACGATCTCTTAGCTGCTCATTTTCCTTTTGCAAGGCGGTGAGGGAAAGGTTTTGCCCTAAGTCCGAGCCTGTATGCATACTATACGTTTTAAACAAACAATAGGTAAACAACTGTCAGGCACATACGAAAAAACATGTCTGATGTTACGTCCTGTTAAACCGAGTCTATGTAAATATAAAATAATTTTCCATATGACATAGCATTGGGCGGGGCCTAATTTAGTAATTGAAAAATGAAATTGATTTTTAACGGATTGGCAGTAAATTTGGCGACTATCAATAAATAATATTTTCAAACCCAATAAAAACCAGAGTTATGGCATTTACACTCCCGAGCTTACCCTACGCTACCGACGCGTTAGAGCCGCATATTGATAAATTGACAATGGAAATTCACCATGGTAAGCATCATCAGGCATATGTTGACAATCTGAACAAAGCGATTGCCGGCACTGAGAACGAGAATAAATCACTGGAAGAACTGGTGGCAAATGCTGGAAAAATCAGCCCTGCTGTAAGAAACAACGGCGGTGGTCACTGGAATCACAGCTTTTTCTGGACCAGCCTGGCTCCTAATGCCGGTGGCCAGCCTACAGGTAAACTGGCGGAAGCTATTAACACCGCTTTCAATTCTTTTGATGCCTTCAAGGAGAAATTCAACGCTGCCGGCGCTACCCGCTTCGGTTCCGGCTGGGCATGGCTGATCGTAAAAGACGGCAAACTGGAAGTAACTTCCACACCTAACCAGGACAACCCGCTGATGGATGTTGCTGAAGTAAAAGGTACGCCTATCCTGGGTGTTGACGTGTGGGAACACGCCTACTATCTGAAATATCAGAACCGCCGCCCGGAATACCTGGCTGCTTTCTGGAACGTAATTGACTGGAACGCAATCAGCAAAAGATACGAAGCCGCTATTTAATTTACGGATTTTGTGATTTTTTGATTACGGATTTCGTGAATTGATAAAAAAAGGAGACCGAAGCGAGCAATTATTCGCTTCGGTCTCCTTTTTTTATCAATTCACGAAATCAAAAAATCGTAAATCAAGAAATCCCTAAATTTCCTTGATTTTAATATTCTTGAACCAGATCTCGCTGCCGTGATCCTGCAACGCAATGTGGCCTTTTTTAGACATTCCGTAGCCTTTGGCATCTTTCCATTTGCCTTCTGCCTTGTGTTTTTTCCACTCTTCAGAACCCAGCTCATATTCAGCCGTTTTCTGGCCATTCAGCCAGTGCTCTACATGCCCTTTGTTCACAATGATTTTGGTGGTATTCCACTGTCCGATAGGATTGGAAGCAGCCACCAGCGGAGGATTCATGGCATAGTTAGCGCCGGTTTTCTGCCAGTCTTCCAGTTTCTCCGGGAAGTTATTGTCGTCAATGATCTGATATTCCGGTCCGCTCAGATATGGCGCATCAAATTCTTCTGTCACCATATACAGGATACCGCTATTGCCTTTAGGCGCCAGCTTCCAGTCTGCTGTCAGCTCAAAATTTTCATATTCCTTATCAGTGATCAGATCACCCCGTTTATCACTTTTATCGGTGGTGCTGCCCAGGCAGTGCAGGATACCATTTTCCACTACCCATGGTTCGGTAGGTTTGTTTTTGAAACCACGCCAGCCATCTTTGCTGGTACCGTTGAATAACAGCTGCCAGCCTGCTGCTTTATCTGCTTCGCTGAGGGAAGTAATGGCAGTAGTGTCAACAGTGGTGGCAGGTGCGGTAGTGGTCACGGAATCTTTTACCGCTGTTGAATCGCCGGCTTCTTTGGTAGCGCCGCCGCCGCATGACATGACTGTAATAGCCATTACGGACAGGGCAGGTACTAAAAACTTCTTCATATGGTTCACGTTTTATGGATTATACAACTTTCAGGTTCTGTGGGTCCCACTGAATGATCTTATTGTTGAAATAACTTTCGTTGCACAGCAATGCAGGAGCGGCTGCACGGAAACCAAACAGCGGATCTTCGGCTACTTTACCACCGGTACGCATGGCGTTGAACAGGTTGTAGAAGTGGTCGAAATGCGCGCCTTTATAACCTTTGTCGGCTTCATATACCATTTTATCCGGCGGCAGCATATCGGCACGGTGATAGGTATACGCTTTTCCTGCTTCAGCTGCTGCGTTGGCAGCTGCCAGCGGATCATTCTCGTCAACGGCTACACGATTACGGAGCAATGTTACACGGTCCCATTCTACGGTCATAGAACCTTCACTACCCACCATACGCAGGTAATTGGTTCCACCGGTACCGTCTACAAAGTTTACGCGAAGTGACAGGTTAAACGCCGGATGGATCGCTGTTTCAGGATAGTCGAACATACCGAGCATAATATCCGGTACTTCGCGGCCATCTTTCCAGTAACGCAAACCACCGGTAGCCATTACTTTATTAGGGCCTATGGAGCCGGTTACCAGGTGAAGGCTGGAGAACAGGTGCACGAACAGGTCGCCGGAAACGCCGGTACCATAGTCTTTGTAATTACGCCAGCGGAAAAAACGCAGCGGGTCAAAAGCGCGTTTGGGTGCGTTTTTAAGGTACATATCCCAATCCACTGTTTTGGTGGAAGCATCTGCCGGAATAGGATATTGCCAGGCGCCGGTGGGCGACATACGGGCCCAGAAACCTTCGGCATAGTTCAGTTTACCGATAGCGCCGTCTTTCAGCAGCTGACGGGCTTTTTCATTGCCCAGGGAACTCATGCCCTGGCTGCCTACCTGGTATACGACTTTGCCGTTCCTTTTCTGTGCTTCTACCACAGCAGGACCTTCGCTCACGTCATGTACCATTGGTTTTTCACAATAAACAGATTTGCCTTTGTTCATCGCTGCCACAGAAATCTCCTTATGCCAGAAGTCAGGCACTGCAATAATTACCGCGTCGATATCTTTACGGTCAAGGATTTCATTGTAGTTGCGGGTCGTGAAAATATCATTGCCCCACTTCTTTTTGGCGTCCGCCAGGCGGCCGTCGTACAGGTCGCAGGCAGCTACCAGTTTCACACCGGGTACGGTAATAGCAGTATTGGCATCTGCCGTGCCCATGCCACCGGCGCCAATCAATGCCACCTGGATCTGATCGTTGGCACTGTACTTTTCTTTGAGTCGTGAGAGTGATTCAACGTTCCGTTGTCTATCAGCGGCGGTGATGATGTTGGGCAACAGAGAGGCCCCCACCACGCCTTTTGCAAATTTGCTGATAAAATGCCGGCGTGAGCTTTCGTTGGAATTTACTGGCATGTATAGCTTTTTACTTTAATGGAAGAAATTGATGAATGCGTTGGTTAAAATAAATACAATAAATGGGAAATCATAATTTTATACATACGAAAGCCTGCTCCGGGTAAGGGAAGCAGGCTTTACAGTAATATCTTGTCTGTTATTTTACTGGCGGCCGGTACTCAGCAATTGCTTATAGGCAACAGGATCGCGCAGCATGGCAGCGGCGGTATTCACCTCCTTGTCCCAGGCCAGCGACCGCGCAATACGCCCCTGCTGTGCATAGTAACGATTGGTAATTTCCTCTTCCAGCAGGCGTTTGATCTCGGTTTTATTTTTCAGCAGGTCCTGCTTCTTATCATGTTTCATCTTTTGCTCCAGCTGTTCCAGCTCTTTAGACACGGCATCGTAGTACTTTTCTTTCCGTGCCGTGTTTTTGAAATTCTCCAGCGCATCTTCACTACGGGTCTTATAGCTGTAGTCCTTATTGTCGAGGAAACGTTCAAAATCGGAGAACTCTTCATCTGTCAGGGAGAAGCTGGCTGCCGGCGCTACTTTAGAGTGACTGTAATAATAGCTGGTGGCGTAATCGAAGATAAATTGTTTGCGTAGCAGCGTAGCTGATACCTGGCTGATATAGGTAGGCGCCACCACGGTATCCGGTTCTATCCCGCCACCGTCTTTTACGGTACGGCCACCGGCAGTACGGAAGGTCTTTTTCAGTGAATCGGGTACATAGTCTACGCTGCCATCGTCGTTACGATGGGAGTAATCGATCGCCTGTATACAGCGGCCGCTGGGTGTGTAGTATTTGGCGGTGGTGACTTTCAATTTGGTATTATAAGGCAGCTGGCGGGTGGTTTGCACCAGGCCCTTGCCATAGGAGCGCTGCCCCACTACCAGGCCCCTGTCGAGGTCCTGAACGGCCCCTGCCACGATTTCTGAAGCGGAAGCAGAAGAGTGGTTCGTCAGTACCGCCAATGGGATATGCACATCTGCGGGTACTTCTGATGTTTCGTAGTTACGGTCCCAGTTTTTCACTTTGCCTTTGGTACTGACAATCAGTTTGCTTTTATCCACGAAGATATTGGCCACCACAACGGCTTCATCCAGCAGGCCGCCGGGGTTACCGCGCAGGTCCAGTATCACCCCTTTGAGGCCGGGATTGGCCTGCTTCAGCTGCTGGAAGGCACTGCGTACCATTGCGCCGCTGTTTTCGGTGAACTGTGTCATACGGATATAGGCGATGTCTTTCCCTACCAGGCCGGAGTAGCTGACCGGTTTTACATTGATTTCCTCACGGATGATTTTTTTAGGTGTTTCCTTACCGGAAACAGGGTTACGGAACAGGATGTCCAGCGCTGTACCGGGAGCGCCTTTCAGCAATTTGCTGATTTCTTCCTGGGGAGTATCTTTTACAGATTTACCGTCCATGGTAACGATGATATCTCCCGGTTTTACGCCGGCTTTATCCATCGGGCTGCCTTCATATACATCGGTGATGGCGGTCCATTCCCCGTTTTTATTGATAGAAGCTCCTACCCCGCCGTATTTGCCGGTAGCCATGAACTTGAGGTCGTCCAGGTTTTCTTCCGTCACAAAATCGGTAAAAGGGTCTGTTTCTTCGAGAATGGCTTCAATGCCGCGATGCATTACTTTTTCCGGGGGCAGGTCATCTACATAGTAGGTGTTCAGTTCCCGGTAGAAAGCGGCGAAGATATCCAGGTTTTTGGCGATCTGGAAGTAGCGGTCGCTTTCATTATAAGCGAAGAGGCCACCGGCGGTGATCAGCAGCAGCAAAGCTGCCAACAGCTTTTTTCTTTTATTCAACAATGCACGCATGCAAAAGGATATAAGATGAACGATAAGTTGGCGGGTAAAACGGAATGTCAGGGAACCGGGTCATAGCCATGCCCACCCCAGGGGTGGCAGGACAAGACACGTTTTATGGTGAGCCAGCCGCCTTTAAAAACGCCATATTTCCGGAACGCTTCCAGTCCGTACTGGGAACAGGAGGGCGTATAGCGGCATTTGGCGCCGAGCAGCGGAGAGATCAGCCATTGATATACTTTAATCAGGAAAATAAATGGATAACTTAACCAGCGCTTCATCATAGCATCGCTTTTAGGCCAATAGCCGGCCGGGGGTGTCGGCTTTTAGTAAAACAACTTCCCAGCATTCCCTAAAAGCTAACAGCAGGAGACTAATAGCTATTCTTCAATTTCTCTAAAATTACCGAAATTTTGTGGTGCAGGGTAGAAAAATCACCTATTTTTTTGTCGGTATAGACGAGGAAAACTGCGAGTTGACGGGATTCGGCGCGCAGGTGGTCATACAATCCCTGCTTCTGGAGGCGCCAGGCTTCACGGGACAACCGTTTGATACGGTTACGGTCCACCGCATGGGGAAAACGGCGGGTAGAGGCGCTAAAACCTACCTGTACCGGGTATTTATTTACCGGCAGCTCCTTTACGGGCAGGTAAATCACACGGAACGGGAAAACAGAAAACGCTTTTCCTTCACGAAAAAGCGTTTCAATAAGTTTTCTGCTCTTTAACCTCTCTTCTTTTGTAAAAGAATAAGTTTTTATGGCAAATAGTATTTAGCTACTGGATTATTTCAGCTTACGCTCGTCAGAAACAGTCAGCTTCTTACGACCTTTTGCTCTACGGGAAGCCAGTACCTTACGGCCGTTGGCAGTTTCCATTCTCTTTCTGAAGCCGTGAACGCTCTTTCTGCGTCTGTTATGCGGTTGAAAAGTACGTTTCATTTCTTTTTTATGTTTTTACCTGTACTATACTAAAAGACTCCCCTTTCGGAGATACTATTTTTTAAAACGGAAGGCAAAGGTAGCAGAAATAATTTAAAAAGTAAAATAAATCCCAAAATACCTGCCTCCTCAATAAAAAATGGAATACGGCGGATACCGTATTCCATCTCTTATATTAAAAACGTTGATTATTTAATACCGAGTTTAGCTTTTACTGCAGGCAGCAGGTCGTCAGCAGAAGGTGACACCAGTAACAGACCAGCAGAGCTGTCGATTACATAACCATAGCCTTTTTCTTTGGCAACATCTTCGATGGCTTTACGGGCTTTATCGTAGATGGGTTTCAGCAGTTCCTGCTGTTTTTGCTGTACTTTCTGTTCAGCCTGATCGCGGTAGTCCTGGATACGTTTCTGCGCATCCTGGATTTCACGGCCTTTGATTTCTTTCATATTGTCGGTCATGCTGGCCGCCTTGTCGTCGAATTCTTTTACTTTTTTAGTGTACTCGTCCACCATTGTTTTGCCTTCACCTTCCAGGCTCTGTGCAAAAGTCTGGAGATCAGTCTCTGCTTTTTTGGCTTCCGGCATACTACCTACGAGCGCTTGCGCATTGATATGAGCTACTTTGGACTGGGCCATTGCATTCACGCTGAACAAACCGGTAACTGCTACGAAAGCAATAATTACGTACTTCTTCATGATGTTGTCTGTGTTTAAAAAAATTTTAATACTTATTAGTTAAAAAATAGGTACAAGATGATTATTTCTTTACGCCCAGCGATTTCAGTATCTCCTCGCTTTTATCCAGTTTAGGGTCTGAAAAAATGACGGTGGTGCCGCCTGCCTTGTCCAGTACAAAGTCATACATCCTGCTGGCAGAAAGCTTCTGAACAGCGTTGTAAATTTTGTCCTGGATCGGTTTTACCAACTCCTCCCGTTTTTTAAACAGGTCCCCTTCATATCCAAAACGTTTTTTCTGCAGGTCTTTGGCATCTTTCTCCTTGGCCACAATCTCGTCTTCCCGCTTGCGTTTCAGTTCTTCCGTGAGCATTACCTGCTCCGCCTGGTAAGACTTATACATTTTATCCACTTCCTGGAACTTGGCATCAATCTCTTTCTGCCATTGTTCTGCCACCGCATCCAGTTTTTTCTGGGAGTCTTTATACTCAGGAATGCTCTCCAGGATATATTTCGTATCTATCACACAATAGCGCTGTGCATTGGCTGCACCTGCCATGGCCAACACAATGGCCGCTGTAATAAATATTTTCTTCATGCTACTTTAGATTTTTGGGCTTCCGGAATACCGGTTAATATTTGCAATATATAAATTTATTTCACAATTATTCTGGTTCAAAGCCGAGCATGAAGGTAAACTTAGCCGCATCCTTCAAGCCTCCGCCGGGCTTGATACGGTCAAATCCTATACCATAATCAAAACCAAGCAGGCCAAACATCGGCAGATAGAAGCGCATACCTATACCAGCAGAGCGACGCAGCTGGAAAGGATTGTAATCTTTCATATCGCGGTAACCGTTGGCTGCCTCTACGAACGCCAGGCCAAAAATGGTGGAACTGGGGTTCAGGCTGAACGGATAACGCAGCTCCATCACATATTTGTTGAATACGGTGAAACCTTCGTAACCGATCGGTTGACCGCTTTCCGGATTTACACTCGGATCGGAGGTATAATATACCGGATAACCTCTCTGGGAGATGATATCGCGGTCGTAGATCGCAAAGTTGCTCAAACCATCGCCACCCAGCTCGAAACGACCGAACGGAGACAAGGTTGTACGGTTGTTGTAGCGGGAGATGTAACCGAATTTGGCAGCCACTTTCAACACGAAAGTTTTGTTGTCGCTACCCATCGGACGGCTCAATGGTACATACCATTCCGCATTGAAGCGGTATTTCTGGTACTCGATAAAATTAAACTGTTTGCCGATCGGATCTGCTTTGTAATCCTTGTTCGGGTTGAACACGGAATACGGCGGCGTATACTGGGCAGACAGCATGAAGTTGGAACCACTGCGCGGGAAAATCTGCTGGTCAACAGAAGAACGGGCCAGGGTGAACTTCAGGTTAAGGTTATTGGAAGTACCGTTATCGAAACCGGGAATACCGAAGTAGTTATAGTTTTTCAGCTTGTACTGCTGATAGTTCACGGAGTAGATCAGCGTAAAGAAGTCATCCGGCCATTTCAGCTGCTTACCCAATGATACGGAAGCACCCAGTACCTTGAAGTGACCGTCGGTAGTGGTAGCGTTCTGCGTATAGTAGTTTGCGTAGTAGTTGCTGTAAGCGTACGGGTTCTGGTAGCTGCTGTAGAAGCTCACGGAGAACTGGTTACGTTTTTTACCGCCCAGCCATGGCTCCGTAAAGGAGAAGTTATAGGAACGATACGCTTTACCGTTGGAGGATACACGGACAGAGAGTTTCTGACCATCGCCACTTGGCAGCGGGTCCCAGGTTTCCTTGCGGAAGATGTTACGCAGGGAGAAGTTGTTGAACGTTACCCCCAGGGTACCGGTCAAACCGATATAACCACCCCAACCGGCAGACAGCTCCAGCTGGTCGTTGGCTTTTTCTTCTACGGTGTAGTCAATATCCACCGTACCATCCTGTACGTTAGGCACCGGGTTCATACCGATCTTTTCCGGGTTGAAGAAGCCGAGGTTGGCGATTTCACGGTTGGAGCGGATCAGGTCAGCGCGGCTGAATTTTTCACCGGGGATGGTACGCAGTTCACGACGGATAACGTGTTCGTTGGTTTTTTCGTTGCCCGCGATACGTACTTCCTTGATGGTAGCCTGCGGACCTTCGCGCAAACGGATTTCGTAGTCGATGGTATCGCCACGGATACCGATTTCTACGGGGTCGATCTGGAAGAAGAGATAACCATAGTCCATGTAGTAACCGGTGATATCGCCTCCTTCCTGGGACATTTGTTTACCCAGTCTTTTTTCCAGCAGTTCCAGGTTATAGATATCGCCTTTTTTGATACCCAGGATGCGGGTCAGCACGGAGTCACTGTAACGGGTATTGCCTTTCCAGGTGATATCGCCGAAGTAGTACTTTTTACCTTCAGAAACGGCGATGTCGATATTCAGGTTCTGGGAGTTGGATTTGTAGGTAGTGTCTTTGAGGATCAGCGCGTCTCTATAACCTCTGGAGTTATAGTAGCCTACTACTTTTCCTTTATCCTCGTTGTATTTTGTTTCGTTGAATTTAGCAGAGCTGAAGAGTTTAAAGCGGAAGTAGGGGTCCAGTTTATCCAGTGCACGGGTAGGCTGCAGGAAACCGTAGGTTTTCCAGAAGTCGTCCGGCTGGGCGAGGGAATCTACATACACTTGTTTAATGTCGGGGTGCAAGGTCATACGGGTACGTTCCTTGGTGCCCTTCATTTTCTTTTTCAGTTTGGAATCGGGGATATTGTAGTTACCGACAAAGTTGATATTGTCGATACGTACTTTATTTCCTTTATCTACGTAAAAGACGAGGCCCATGGAGTTTACCTGGCCGCTGTCTTTTCTTTCTTCTGTTCTTACGGAGGCGTTACCAAACCCTTTATCTGCGTAGAATTTATGTACTACGCCGATCACGTTTTGTTTCAGGGCGGGTGTTACAACGGTTCCTTTACGGAGACCAGCTTTGGTAGCGATATCGTCAGCTTCGGATTTTTTGATGCCTTTGAACGAAAAGCTGTTCATGCGCGGCATTTCCACCAGGCCGATTTCCAGCCAGATTTTGCCGTCTTCTATTTTGGTAACGTAGATGGTCACATCAGCAAAGAGGCGTTGGGACCAGAGGCTTTGGATAGCTTTGGTGAACTGGTCGCCACCCGGATATACCACTTTGTCGCCTACACTGAGGCCGGAGAGTGACAGCAGCAATGCTTTATCCAGGTACTGGGTCCCGGCCACGGTAATATCGGCAATTTCATATTGCTGCGGATTAGCCATGCTAAGCGGTGAAATAGCCGGTGGATTAGCGGGTGGCTGTACGGGGGGTACGGTATCTTTCTGTTGGGCGGATACACGTAGGCCTGCACTGCAACATAATGCTATAGCCAGAAGGCCCTTAGGAAATAATTTCTTCATTCTGCTGAATTTGATCGCTTGTTTTGCCAAAGCGCCGTTCTCTGGTTTGATAGTTTAAGATGGCTTGGTAAAGATGTTCATTGCGGAAGTCCGGCCAACGGGTTTCTGTAAAATACAGTTCCGCGTAAGCCAGTTGATATAGCAGGAAATTACTGATCCGGCATTCTCCACTGGTACGGATCATTAATTCCGGATCGGGCAATCCTGCAGTACAGAGATATTTGTCCCATACCTCCGGCGTCACCGTCGCAGGGTCCAGGGTCCCTTTTTTCACATCCAGAGCGATTTTCTGGGCAGCATTCACGATTTCCCAACGGGCACTGTAGCTGAGGGCCATGATAAGATTAAGGCCGGTATTGTGGCTGGTCAGTGCGATGGCTTCCTCCATTTCCTGCTGGGCTTGGGGGGGTAGCATACTCATATCACCGATGACACTCAGCCTGATATTATTTTTAGATAGGGTCCCCACTTCCTTGCGGATAGTATTCACCAGCAATTCCATGATGCCGTTCACCTCATAAACGGGGCGATCCCAATTTTCTGTTGAGAAAGCATATAGGGTTAGGTAGCCTATTCCAAGTTCTGCACAGGTTTCTACGATATTGCGCACACTTTCCACGCCTTCGTGATGCCCATACAGCCTGTCTTGTCCTCGCTCCTTAGCCCAACGGCCGTTACCGTCCATGATAATGGCGATGTGGCGGGGTAACCGTTGTAAGTCTAATTTATCCTTCAAGCTCATTTGTGTCAGGCGTATTATATCAATTTATACAGATTCACTTTAAAAGTGTGCAAAGATACAAAAATAGAGCAATGACTTTTTTAGCAAAGCTCGCCCCCCTGTTTTAACGTAGTTTTAACAGCGAATTCAATACCAGCGGGGTTTTTAGAGAGTTTCGGCGGTATAACCAGGCTATCTGGAGGCAAGAACTGCCGGCCTGTAGAAAGTATATTATCTGTAAATTAAAATTTACAGTGGTAGGAGGTGAAGAGGATACTAATCGTGAGCTCTATGGTCAGAAACTGGTCCTTGTCGCGGCTATTGCCCCGTTGTCGCCCGGCAACACCAATAGGCTCGCCGGTTACGTAGGAACGGTCCTGCAATTGGGCCGCCACACTGGGCTGTCCGTTGGGCAATGTCGTAAATACCCCCGGTCCGGCATAGGTGGTGCTTACATCATCCAGGTAGTCCGTTTGGGTAAACCGGTACAATGCTTCCAGGCCAACATTCACTTTTTTTGATATATTATATTTAAAGCCCCCGCCTACAAGAAACGCGTAGGAAATCAGGCTATAAGGCTTACGCTCGGGATACAGGGCAGATCCCTGCCCTTCCGTACGCATGGATTGTAAAAAATATTTTTTGCCATCCAGATAGGCGTAAGGGTTAAAATGGAAAATACTGGCGCCGGCGGATAAATACGGGGAAAAACGATGATCCAGGCTGCCCGGCTCAAACTTGAAAAAATTAAAATCGCCTTGCAAAGCGAGTTCTTCTACGTTGGTATTAAAACTCAAGTTCCGGCGGCGTTCAAATTCATTTTTATTATATACGTCTGAATAACCCAGCTGTAAAAAACGGGCATGGGCGCGTACCCCTACGTACTCGTTCAGGTACTTACGATAGTAAATACCTACTGCCGGCTTGATAGTGTTCAAAGCCCCTCTTGTATTCAGGTCCCCGAAATATTGCGCCCCCCCGACAGATATTCCCAGCTCTCCTACATATTCCAGTTCGTTTTGCGCTTTCGCCTCGCCGGCCAACAGACACGCTGCCGCCAACAGGAACGAGCACACGAAGTTTTTAGGATATAAAAAAGGTTTCAGCATAAATCAGTTCTACTTAAACGCAATAATGCCGGATTTATTTAATGTGTGACTGATCAATTATGCTAACAGCATGTATACTAAATCGATCCACAGGCATAATTTACTTTACAATCAACAGAAAATACATTTGTAAATGTAGGAATATATTTTACAAATAATATATCCGGAACTCATATTTTGATCCGATTCCGGGCATCGATGCCCCAGAGCAGTTTATTACGCAGGGTATGCAGGAAATTACTTTCATCCAGCCGTAACAGGCTAAGTTTAAACCTTTCCTTTTTGATGGCCAGCTGTACAGAGCTATCGATGGTTTCCATCCGGCTGTCGAGGGTACACAGGAACTGGTCACTCCGGCCTTCTACCTCAAAGGAAATAACGCTTTCATTAGGAACGATGATAGGGCGCACGTTAAGGTTATGCGGCGCCACCGGGGTAATCACAAAACTACCGGCATCAGGGAATACGATAGGGCCGCCACAGCTCAACGAATAACCTGTCGACCCGGTTGGAGTGGACACAATCAGGCCGTCTGCCCAATAGGTGTTCAGAAATTCCCCGTTCAGGTAAGTATGGATTTTCACCATCGCGGAGGTATCCTTCTTGTGGATGGTAAACTCATTCAATGCGTAGGGGATCTCTCCAAACAACGGCACGTTGGCGTCCAGGTGTATCAGCGAACGCTGATCTACCACATAGGTCCGGTCCAGCAGGGCCTGTACCAATGCATGGATCTCTTCTTTGCCGATACTGGCCAGGAAGCCCAGCCGCCCAAAATTAATCCCGATCACGGGGATATTGGTATCTCTGACGTAACACACGGTGTCCAGCAGGGTGCCGTCGCCGCCAAGACTCATCAGGAAGTCTATTTTTCCCGGCAGGTCTTCTGCACAGGCAAACAGGGCCGGCTCCTTTTCAAAAGGAATATATTGTACCAGGATGCGGTAAAACGGTTCGTAAAAAGTAGCGGAGATCTCCGCACGCTGTAATTCTTCCAGTAACAACCGGATATTATCAATGTCCTCTGAAATAAATCCCCTGCTATAAAGAGCAACCTGCATAATGAACACTTTTTTTGACTACATATCTACACTGGTGTGTAAAAATAGTCCTTTTTGTCCTAACTGGTTAACGCTGTACTCTATACGTAAACAGGTATCGTAAAAGGAAACGATGTCGATGCCTATCCCGCCGGTGTACAGGAAGCGGTTGTTAAGGAAACTGTTGCCCGGGAATTTGTTATAGGCATAACCCGCATCCGCAAAGGTTTTAGCCAGGATGCGGACAGGCACGGTATTAAATTTTTTGGGCACAATCGGCAGCTTGATTTTAAACGACACCAACTCCTGCCGCAGCGTGGATTTCAGCAGGGCGAAACTGGTACCGTCTATCACATAATATTCCAGGCCCCGCAGGTAATCATCTGCATAACCCAGTGCCTGCTGGTTGATATAAGGCTGCTCATCAGAGAATTTCGCCTGCGCACGGGTACCCAGCGAGAAAAACGTTTTACGGCGCAGCTGCCAGAATTTGGTGAAGTTGAGCCGGAAACGGATATCATCAATATCACTCAGCGGCCCGATCCCTCTTTTGGCGACTTCCCCCATGATACTGATGCCTTTGAGCGGGTATATCCAGCTATCTGCTTTGATATAGGAGAACCGGTAGGTCAGGTCCAGGAAGCGTACGTGAGTACGTCCTTTACCGAGATAATTCGGATTGAGGAGGGCTACCGAATCGGCCACTCTTTCGTAGTTGTAGGTCAGAAATACCTGGTGACGGGCATTGATGGCCCTGCGGTAACTGTAACGAAGTCCGACCGTATACACCTGCCGCAGGTACTCGTCATCTTTCCGGAAAAACTTTTGTTTGTTATCGCTGGTACTGTCGTTCACCTCACGGTTACGGCTATATGAAAACAGGATACCGAGTCCATGCCGGAAACTTTTATCGATATAAGGCAGGTTATAGGCGACCGCTATTTTTTGGGTATAGCCGAACTGCAGGGTGGCATCGAGGCCATCGTTGCGGCCGGTAAGGTTTTCCTGGGATCCTTTTATGCCGAAGTTGATACGGTTGAGTTTATGTCCTTTTTCTACCCACCACTGGTTGAAGTTACGGTCGGCCAGTTTGAAGATAGGAAAGGCGAAGGTGTACCACCGTTCCCAGACTTCAAAGACCAGGTCGGCCGTGTTGCCGTCCCAGTTTTTGACATTGGCGGTGACATTGAGGAAGAGGGAGGTATTGAGTATCTGTTTGCGGCGTTCTTCCAGTGTTTCCGCCAGATCTGTCAGGCGGATGGTATCCCCTGGTACAGTACTGATTTCCCGGAGTATGATGGAGGTACGGGTTTTCTTGTTTCCGACAACAATGATATTTCGGACAACCAGGTAGCCAGAATCCTGCACCAGCGCCGCCTTCCCCTCTCCTTCCATTCGGCCTGAGGCCGTGCCGGATAATGTGGTGCCAAGCAGGCACACGATTACCAGCAAGTAATAACAGCATCTCAGCATTGTAGGCGTCTCTGATTTAGAAAATTCTAAAGTTAGTTTAAATGTGTCGTTATCATGGAAGATAATCAACCCCATCAACATAATCAAATAAGAAATAAATGCAGAGTGCCTTACATGCTGATATAATTCATCAGCAAATCGTAGTTCTTTTTAAGCAGGTCTTCTTCCTGTTCTTCAGAGTAGATGTATTTGATCGTGTAGTTAAACCGTTCGTAGGTAGCCACGAGGGAGTGCAGCTCCTGCCGGTTGGTTTTCAGCAGCACTTCCAGCTTGCCGGAAGGGTCAGTTATGGTATTGACGCTCAGCAGCGTCACGTCATTGGATTCCGCAATACGGGCTATTTCGCTCAGGCTATAGTCTCTTGGGTCCATTTCCAGTGCCAGGATACCACCGGCTTCCTTAGCGCTGTTGTATGCCGCCAGGGCAGCCAGCAGGCTATCTTTGGAGATGATGCCCAGGTAGTCATTTTCTTTGGTGATGACGGGCAATACAGACAGCTTGAATTCATAGAATAACTTCAGCGCTTCAAAAAGATGGGCGCCTTCCTGTATAGCCGGGCGGTTAGCTCCGTTGTACTGGATGGATTCCACCTTCATTTCCGGCTCTTCCAGATCCATGATCTGGTCTTCTTCTACCAATGCCACATACTTATTATCCACGACCATGGGCAACTGCGTCAGATGAAATTCGTTCATCAGTCGCAATGCTTTGGACCCTGCATCCGAAGGTTGCAGAATTGGCACGGTGGATATGAGTTCTCTGGCAGTCATTTTCGTGTATTCTTACACAATAATAACAAAGAATCTTCCAACAGAAAAAGAAATTACATGTACAGACTGCCTCCCGCTCCTGAAGAGGGCGGTGTGCAGGCTACCGGGCACAGTTTCAGGTGGTTGGCTGCGTTTTCAGTTTTTCCAGGAAAGCGTGCAGGATCTTGTTGAATTCATCGGGTACTTCCATCATAGGAGCATGGCCGCATTTATCGATGAACTGCAGTTCAGAATTAGGTATAAGTTTCTGGAACTCCTCGCCTACCATTGGCGGTGTAACCGTGTCGTTGCGGCCCCAGATCAGTAAAGTAGGTTGTTGAATATCTTTCAGTTCATCGCCCAGGTTATGCCGGATAGCAGATTTCGCCAGAGTAATGATCTTGATCACTTTCAGGCGGTTGTTCACAATTTCAAACATCTCATCTACCAGCTCTTTGGTAGCGATCTTCGGATCATAGAAGGTAAGCTCCGCTTTTTTACGGATATATTCATAGTCGCCTCTTTTGGGATAAGTTTCTCCCATGCCGTTCTCAAACAGTCCGGAACTACCGGTGAGTATCAGTGACTTAACAGGCGCCTCCGGGTGTTTCAGCAGGTACACCAGGGCCACATGGCCCCCCAGGGAGTTACCCAGCAGGTGTATGTTCTGATAGCCTCTGGCCTCCACAAACTTATGCACAAACTTCGCCAGCCCGCCAACAGACGTTTCCAGGATGTTTAAATCATACAGGGGTAACATGGGTATCACTACCTTGTTATACTGCCGGAAATACTCGATCATGTGCGAGAAATTGCTCAATGCACCAAACAATCCATGCAATAATACCAGTGGTTCTCCTTCGCCTTCTTCTATATAATTAAACTTACCCTGTGTTTTGATTTCGTAATCCATTGCCAAATCTTGAAAGTCAATTTTACGCTAAAATAATTCTTTTTATTAATCTAATTGCTGTCAGGCCGGTTGTAACTGCCGGGCGGCCTTATCAAAGAAGGCCTGCAACTGGGAGAAAATATCCTTGAAGACAGGTATCCAGTCACCCATGTGGTCCAGTACCCAGGGGCCAATGTGCTCAATATAGGGATACACTACCGATTGTAATTTGGTTTCAGGGCTCAACAGATAGATCTGGTTGGCCATCCACAATACCACACTGTAGATAATCGTAAATATCAGGCTATACAGCAGGATGCCTCCCAAACGGTTCAGCCAGCCCATCATCACCATTTCCACCAGTTTCTGCAAGGCTCCTGCGCCCAACCGTACCAGCAACACTACGCCTACAAAAAGACAAACGAAACAAAGTACAGGGACCCAGCGGGAATGCACATCCCAGCGTTGCTGGACCTGCAGGGCCGTTACTGCGGATAGTTTAAGCGCTACAGCCATCCCCAATGTGACGGCTACCAGCGAAAATACCGCCACTATCAAGCCCCGGGTATAACCCTTATAAAGGGCCAATACCATGATAATGGCAAAAACAATATCGATTGACAAAGCAATATATTTGATTATTCAAATATTTGATCATTTAGTCATTAAAAAATAACCAAATGATCAAATATTAAAATAACTATTTAAGGAGTTCTTTCACCATAGCGGAAATAGCTTTTCCGTCGGCCTTACCGGCCAGCTGTTTGGTAGCAGCGCCCATTACCTTGCCCATATCGGCGGGAGAAGCAGCACCTACGGAAGCGATAATATCGGTGAGTGCGGCTTTTAATTCCGCTTCGGTCATTTGTTTAGGCAGGAAACGCTCAATTACTACCAGTTCTTCCTCTTCTTTAACAGCCAGGTCTTCACGGTTCTGTTGACGGAAAATTTCCAGGGAATCCCTCCGTTGTTTGGCCAGTTTCTGTAACAGTTTGGTTTCGTCGGCCTCGGTGATTTCACCATTGCCGCCTTCTGCTGTTTTAGCCAGCAGGATAGCCGCTTTAATAGCACGCAGCGCACGCAGGTCTGCTTCTTTTTTACCCAGCATCGCCGTTTTTATCTCGGCATTGATGTTTGTTTCTAATGACATATGTGGTTACGTTTAATGGATTATCAGCTGAATTATTTGGTTTCTGCCGCTTGTTTGTCCTGGAATTTTTTGAAGAAATCCCGGGCAAAAGCCTTCATTTCATCACCCTGGTCGCGGTACTGCGTAGCCCGGACATAGGTATCGGCCATGGTCATCATGGTCTGAAAGAAAAAGTCAGCCATTTCGTCTACCATCATGTCTTTGGTCCACAGGTCAATCCGCAGCGCGGCTTTTTCTGCCGGGTCCCAGAAAGAAATCATCATGGCTTTCGCCTTGATCATACGTTCTTCCTTACTGTCGGTGGCACTCCACTCAATCGATTCCGGCACTTTATTTTCGTCCAGACCCACCTGGATCTGTATGTTTTTCTTACTCATGTTTTTCTATTAAAGCGCAAAAATAACTAATCATTCAGGATTTTGGCATTCCGCCCTATTTTAACGCGTTCCCCAGCGCCGCAGCAGCCGCATCCCAGCTGTTGCCCGGCCTTACCGGTGGCTCCATTGCCAGCAGCCGGCTACGCAACTGCTCGTCCTTATACAACAGGCTCATTTTATCTGCCAGATCATCCACACTGGCAGGATCTGTATATAATACAGTTTCTCCGCCAGCTTCCCGGGCTGCCAGGCTCTCCATGGCGATTACCGGCACTTTACACTGCTGCGCCATGTACAAGGGCAACGGCAAGCCATCAAAACGGGTAGGATAAATAAGGGCATAAGCCCCGCCTATCGCAGCGGCCAGTTCATCCATGGTCAGTTGCTCTTTCCATACCACATCATGACGGAACTTGTAACTTTCCAGGGCTTTGGCAATTTCGCTGCCCGCAGGAGTCTGACTACCAGCCAGCACCAGTTTGAGGTTGGTACGCTGCCGCTTCTTCAAGGCAGAAAAGGCTTTGAATACGGGCATCAGGTTATTGCGCGGGTGAATACTGCCGGTGACCAGGAAATACTCCACACCACCGGACCAGGCTTTTTTAGCGGCCTCCCGGTCATCCCATTCCAGCGGCCGGAAAGTACTGCTGACAGCCGGCTCCAGCTGTACCACCTTATTGGCAGCGCCGGGCGCATAATGCAGCAACTCCGCTTTAGCGGTAGCCGACAGCACGGCAATTTGCCGGGCCTTATCCAGGTAACGGGTAATATTTTTTTTCAGGGAATCCTGCTCCCGGGCCGGTTGCAGACCGGCATCCTTCAGGAAAGAGAGGTCCCGTAACAGGATCAGCGCGGGTATTTTGCTACGCAAGGGCAATGTGCCATCCAGTCCTATATACCATTGGGCGCCACCAGCCTTTATGGCGCGGGGCAATTGCCATTCCCGCCACCAGTAACGATGCCATCTTTTGCTACCTTTCAGCGGCAACACGACGGTTGTAACATTGGCGGGAAAAGTAAGATGCGCGGGTATCTCCCCATCAAAATAAAAAGTAAAGCGGTGCTCCGGCTGTTGCCGGCAGAGTGCAGAGATGATCTCAGTTGCCACCTGTCCCGTATCGGCAGGCATATCCCTTCTGAGGCAAGCAGCATTAACAGCAATTTGCATAGTCGTTTCACTTGATGTGACAGCCTGCAAACCTACATTATTTTGCCTTTCCGGGAGGTGGATAATTTATCAGCCGGCCTTGTTGGTGATCAGGAATTCCAGCGGGGTGGCGATATTGGCGGTATTACCCAAGGATGCTACGGTAACGGTCACCTTGTAAGTCTTCACCTCTTTCAAATGCTTCAGGGTAACGTTGATCACGTTACCGGTTGCATCCGGCACCGCGTCCTGGTCCAGGGGAATACCACCCGGATCAGTTACCACGTTCAGCGTTATTTTCACGCCTTTATCCGGCACTTTGGAGGTGATTTTTACCTGGAAAGTAAAAGTGCTGTCCATGGCTACATTGGCCTTACCGGCTACTACGCCGGCCAAATCCAGCTTCAGCGATTCCTCCTGTGTGGGTGGCGCCGGATCGTCGGACTTTTTGTTCTTTTTACAGGCTGCCAGTGCTATTACAGCACCTATCAACAATATAGATAAATAATTTTTTAAAGACATGGCAAGGGTATGTAAGCAATAAAATTATATTTTTTTTACATGTAAATCAAATTTTACTTCTTACATCCAGCGCATCGCGCAAACCATTGCCTAACAGGTTGAAAGCGAGTACCAGCAACATGATAGCTACACCGGGAGCTAATGCCAGTAAAGGATTATGGGTGATGATGAAGTTGTAGTTTTCTTTTATCATGAGTCCCCAGGAAGGCTGTGGCGGTTGTACCCCTACGCCCAGGAAACTCAATCCTGCCTCTACTACGATAGCGGTAGCGAAATTACCAGCTGCCACTACCATCACCGGCCCTAAAATATTGGGTAAAATATGCCGGACGATAATACGGGTATGCCCATAACCCAATGCCCGCGCTGCTTCTACAAACTCCAGCTCCCGCAGGGTGAGTATCTGCCCGCGGATAATCCGGGCCACGCCCACCCACAGGGTAAGTCCCACGGCAATAAACACCTGCCAGAAACCCTTTCCCATAGCCAGCGTCAGGGCAAATACCAGCAACAGCGACGGCATAGACCATACCACATTCACCAGCCACATCACCATGTCATCCACAGTACCCTTAAAATAACCGGCAAGCGCCCCCATCAGCACCCCGATGGTCAGGGAGATGATCACCGCTACACAACCTACACCCAGACTAACACGGGTGCCTACCAGCAGGCGGCTCAGGATATCGCGGCCAAATTTATCGGTACCCAGCCAGTAGGTCACCGGAAAAATCCTTTCCTGTGTAATTTTTTGCTGTAGTCCGGTCAACGGGATACCTCCCTCCTGCCGGCTGCCATACCATATCTCCCGGAGATCGTATTTTTCTTCACGGGACAAGGATTCGTCCACATACCGCTGTACTACCAGCATGCTATCCTTAAACTGCCAGGAATGTACCGGTGTCCAGGTGACATCGGATTCCTGTCCGTATAATAGTTTTTGAAAAAAAGATACCCGGGCCACCGGCTGCGCTTTTTTAACCGCCAGCATATGCACGCGGAAACCAGGGTGCTGGCCGCCCACCTCCAGTACCATCCTGTTGGCATCCGGCGTATTATCAGGCGCAATGAGATAAGCCAGTAAACTTACTACCACAGCGGCTGTGATGACGATAAGACCCGCCAGCGCACCTTTGTTTTTTCGAAGCCTTTTCCAGGCTGATTGCATATCGATCTTTTTTTATTTTTCTATTTGGCTATTTTCTTATTTGAAGGCTCAACATCCTTCAAATAAAAAAACAACCAAATGAACAAATTAACTCACCTGCCGGCCTTTCCACTGGTAACTACCAAACTTGCCCAACCATCCGGCGAGAACAATATAAGGAATATGAAATATCTGTCCGGGTATAAACCATAACAGTAAGGCCGTTTTATGAAAGAAACCCGCCACCGGCACGAGGAAATAGAGTTCCACCGTTACCTTAAACAGCAGCAGGATCAGAAAAGCAGGCCACCAATGCGGTATAAACAGCGCAATGGCTCCCATAGCGAACATTCCCACGTTGAAAAAATACACCAGCACCAACATCCAGGTGAGACGCTTGTCTTCGTATTTGTCGGCTTTGGACGACCACCTTATCCGCTGGTTCATAAAACCCCGCAGCGTTTCTACCGGCAATGTGCGTACAATCACGTCATCATTTTTCAGGTACATCACCCCGTCAGGATAGGCGTTATAAATTTTATACATCAGCAGCATATCATCGCCGGAAGCAATATTATCAATCCCTGCAAAGCCCCCTACTGCATGAAAAGCCGTCTTTTCATAGGCCAGGTTGGCGCCATTACACATGGTGCCGGATTTCAGCCGGGCCACTGCGCCGGTAATGCCCTGCATGGTAATAAAATCGAGCGATTGCAGCTTCATGAAGAAGTTACGTTCCTTATAAAAACTAACCGGTGCCGCTATAAATTTCGGGCGGTGTGTTTCATAGAACCGGACAATGGTTTCTATCCATTTAGGTCCCATTACACAATCAGCATCGGTCGTCACGATAAGATCCCCTTTCGCATGGGCGATGGCCATGGAGATCGCTTTTTTCTTGTAGGAATTCAGGCGTTCATTTTTAGTGAGCAGATCTGCCATCTTCAGCAGATGGATGTTAGTGGCCGGAAAACGGGTGATAATACCGGGGGTGTCGTCTGTAGAAAAATCATCTATAATAATCACTTCCAGCAGGTCAACAGGATAGGTTTGTTGTTCCAGGCATTTCAGCAGGGCAGGCAAATTCTCCGCCTCATCCCGTGCGGGGATAATAACCGTGACAGTAGTAGTACCCATCGGCGACGGAGCCGGTATATACTCGGCAAGCTTTCTCCAGCCCCGGCTATACCATAGCATCAATAATCCATAACCGAAGGCCAGTACGGCCACAAAAATCAAGAAAAAATACATTCAGCTCAGGTTTGTTTTAATAACGGTGGCCAGGTCCTTTGTAATCAGCTGGTGGCCTTTATCCAGCACCAGCATTTTACAGGGAAATGAACCATCCATAAACCGGGTACCCAGCACTGGCGGTATTACCCGGTCAAATTTTCCAAATATCAGGAGTGTAAAAACGTGGTGAGCACCCAATAATTGTTTACACTTTTTTTTATCCGGCATCATGCGGCGCATCAGCGTCCAGATGTTATAGACCTGTTCTCTTTTAGCTTGCTGATTCATGCGGTGCAGGGCGAATTTATACACGCTTTGATTCAGCAGTCCCAATTTCCGCCACAGCTCCAACAGGGTAAAGAACAGACGGGGATTGTCCGTATTGTATTTAAAGATACGGTTGCCGATGCTGGTCTGCGTTACAAACATATGCCAGGGGTTATTCCGGAGGCCATCGGCAGCCAGCATGATCAGGTTATCTATTTTATCAGCCGTGGTTTCCACCAGGCAAAGTGCCAGGCGGCCTCCCATGCTGTATCCCAGCAGGGAAAACCGTTCCCGCTGTTGTTGTTGCAGCACCATGTTCACCACCGCTGTCAGGTCGGCTTTTTCAAAAGGACGGTCTTCCTGCCAAACGGTTTCCCCATGCAATGGCATATCCAGCGCCACCAGGGTGAACCGGTCGCCCAGTCCATCCGCCAGCGGCGTAAAATGGGCGGCACTTTCACCGAATCCATGCAGGCAGATCAGCAACTGCGGACCTGTTCCGCTGCTGATTCCATGGAACCGGCTTTTAGCATATGGCAGATAAAAATCCATAAGGGGCAACAATGATAGGGAAAAAACCGGAGCCATTTAGGGATTTACGAATTTTTTGATTTACGGATTTTGGGATTTTGGGATTTTGGGTGAGCCCGGTGTATTTCTAATCCCCAAAATCCGTAAATCAAAAAATCCCTAAATAGCGGTATGGTTATATTTCAGCTTAATTCGGTAAATTACGGAAGTACCAAAAAAATCAGAAAACATGGACGCAACAGTTGACAATAAGCAGGCGCTGAAAGGCGCAGAGTTCCTGGTCAGAGAAAGTGTACCGGAAGATGTGTTTACTCCCGAAGATTTTTCGGAAGAACAGCTGATGATTAAAGACATGGCCGATCAGTTCATCAGTAAGGAAATAACGCCGATTGTAGAACGGATTGACAAGCTCGAAGAGGGTCTGATGCCTTCTCTCCTGGAAAAAGCAGGTGAACAGGGGCTGCTGGGCGCTTCCTTTCCTGAAGAATATGGTGGATTAGGTAAAGATTTTGTGACGGCTACCATTATTAACGAAGGGCTGGGTGCAGGCCACTCGTTCTCAGTAGCCATGGCCGCCCATACCGGCATCGGTTCGCTCCCGATCCTGTATTTTGGTACAGCAGAGCAGAAACAAAAATATATCCCCAAACTGGCTACCGGCGAAATGAAAGGCGCTTACGCCCTCACCGAACCCGATTCCGGTTCCGACGCCCTCGGCGCCCGGACCACCGCCAAGCTCACGGAAGACGGGAAATACTATGTACTCAACGGCCAGAAAAGCTGGATCACCAATTCCGGCTTCGCGGACGTATTCACCGTATTTGCCAAAATTGACGGCGATAAATTCACTGCTTTCATCGTAGACAAAGGTACCCCCGGCTTCACCCTGGGAGCAGAAGAACATAAAATGGGCATCAAAGGGTCTTCCACCCGCCAGATCTATTTCCAGGATGCCAAAGTACCCGTGGAAAATGTACTGGGCGTTATTGGTAAAGGACACCTGATCGCCTTTAATATCCTCAACATCGGCAGACTGAAACTTTGTGCCGCCGCCCTGGGCGCCGCTAAAAAGTGTATCGCCACTTCCGTACAGTATGCCAATACCCGTCAACAGTTCAAACAACCCATCGCCAATTTCGGCGCCATCAAACATAAGCTGGCAGAAATGGCGATCCGTACCTGGACCGCTGAATCAGCCCTGTTCCGTACCGCACAGCTGATCGACGAAAAAGAAAAAGAACTGCTGGCCTCCGGCAAACCTTTCAACGAAGCCCTGCTGGGCGCCGCCGAAGAGTATGCCGTAGAATGCGCCATCCTCAAGGTAAATGGCTCCGAAGTACTGGACTACGTGGTGGACGAAGGCGTTCAGATACATGGTGGTAACGGCTTCAGCGATGAATACATTATCTCCAAAGCATACCGCGATTCCCGTATCAACCGCATCTTTGAAGGTACCAACGAAATCAACCGCCTCCTCACCCTGGACATGACACTGAAACGTGCCATGAAAGGTAAACTGGACCTCATGACTCCCGCCATGAACGTAATGAAGGAGCTGATGAGCATCCCCGATTTCGGCAGCGACGATGAAACAGCTTTCAGCAAGGAAAGAAAACTCATCGCCAACTTCAAAAAAGCTATCCTCATGACTGCCGGCGCCGCCGCTCAAAAGCTCATGATGAAACTGGAAACAGAACAGGAAGTACTGATGGATATCGCCGATATGGCCATCGAAACTTTTGTGGCGGAAAGCGCCCTCCTGCGCCTCATGAAACTGGTGCAACACAAAGGAGAAGCCGAAGCTGCACTGCAAACAGACATCGTACGTACTTACCTCTATGATGCCGCAGACCGTATCAACAAATCCGGTAAAGACGCCATCAATGCCTTCGCAGAAGGCGATGAACAACGGATGATGCTCCTGGGCCTCAAACGTTTCACCAAAGCAGAACCCTTCAATGCAAAAGAGTCCCGCAGGAGAATAGCGGATAAACTGATTGCAGAGAACAAATACATCTTCTAATATTTAGGGATTTTTGGATTTACGGATTTTTGGATTTCGGGGATTTTTGGAATTTTTATACTTGTTGTAAGTGCAAAACATGATAAAAAATTCCCAAAATCCATAAATCCAAAAATCCGTAAATACCTAAATATCAATTGCTTTCTCCTATTTCCCTCTTATCTTTACATGATCACGCAGGGATATGAAGCACGTAAAGAGATTACTCCAGACATTAATTGCCATTGTAGTTCCCCTATCGGTCAGCAGCCAGGGATTCCTCCGGCTCAGCCTACCCTCCAGGGAAACCAGTAATGTGAGCACCGCCCGGCAGTTTATTGCCGGCAGAACCTGCACCGGTTGTAAGGTCTCCATCAACAATGAAGCTGTGTATGTATACAGTACCGGCACTTTCGCCGTAAAAAAAGAATTGACCGAAGGCAGAAACACTTTCACCGTATTGGCAGAAGATGCTAACGGTAAAACCTACACGAAAAATATTACCTGGTATTATGCACCGGTCCCTCCTCCCCGTGTGACCAGCGCTTTTCGTATAGACTTTATGGAGATATCGCCCAAAGGTAACCTGGAGTTGTCTGTTGGCGACACCCTGCATGTAAAAATCAAAGGATACCCCGGCGCTAAAGCCAGCTGGTTCAATAACATTCCTTTACGCGAACTGCCCGCCTCCCAAACCGGCGGTGTAGCCGGCTATTACAGCGGCAGTTACGTACTGCAACCTGCCGACTCGCCACTCAACGGGAAAATACAGGTACGGTTGCACAACGGCAGTGAAACAGCCATCCTGAACAGCACCTACCGATATAGCATGATGCCGCATGGCGTAGCCCTCACCGGCCGTACCATCGACAATATGACCTACCTTACTTCCACACCGGAAGGCGACCGGCTGGGACCCAACAAAATAGGGTATCTCGATAAAGATGTACTGCTGCATGTTGTAGGCAAACAGGGCGACTACTACAAAGTCCGCCTGTCATCCCGCGAAACAGCCTTCATCCCCGAGCCGCTGCTGGATACCGAAATCCCCCAGGAAGCACCCGCAGTAAGCATTGTATCAGATGCTAAAGTATGGGGCGATGAAAAAGCAGATTATGTATCCGTAGAACTGTCCGACAAACTGCCTTACACCTCTACCCAGATCGTATCTCCGGGTAAAATCATTGTAGATGTACACGGCGCTTATACAGAACAGGGCATCAACAGTTTGTTGCAGGGTACCCGGGAAATCACCGGCGTACAATGGCAACAGCCCTCGCATGATGTATTCCGGATGATCATCTCCCTAAAACATGCGCCCTGGGGCTATCAGATTTATTATGAAGGCAACCGTATAACGGTAAAGGTTAAACGCGTTCCGGAAAACCTCTCCCTGCGCGGCCTCATCATCGGCCTGGATGCCGGTCACGGTGGCGGTAACATGGGATCTGTAGGGCTTACCGGCGTTTACGAAAAAACACTGACGCTCAACCTCTCCCTGCAATTAAAAGCAGCACTGGAAAGAGAAGGCGCCTCCGTTATTATGACACGCGCCACGGAGAAGTTTGTTGCCAATGAAGACCGGCTCTCCCTTTTCCGTCGTGCTAATCCTGATTTGTTATTGAGTATCCACCTTAACTCTTCCGGCAATCCGGTAGACGTTTCCGGTACTGCCACCTATTATAAACACCCTTTCTGCGAACCGCTGAATGCCGCTATACACCGGCGTTTGCTGGAGACAGGATTAAATGATTTCAAAAACAACGGCGACTTTAATTTTATCCTGAATAATCCAACTGAGTTTCCGGATGCACTGATTGAAACGTTGTTCATCAGCAATCCCGGTGATGAAGAGAAACTACTCAGCCCAGCATTCCAACAGGAATTGATCAATAAGATTATACTGGGGTTGAAGGATTACCTGAAAAATCTGGAAAGCGGGAAATATTGATGGTAGCGGGTACCCCGTGCTACAACGTATAGGCGTATTCGGAAAAACGCAGAAACCCAGGGCTTCAGCCCTGGGTTTCTGCGTTTGCATCCCCACCATTCCACGTGGCGGGGATGCAAATCCATCAATTCGTTGTCAATGTTTGCAGGTATTTAGCCAGCCGGCTGATAGCCGCTGCCGCTGCATCTATCTGCTCTCCGGCTTCCTGCCAGCGACGTTGTTCAAGCGCTTCCCTCACACCCGGGATAGTTTTCACACCATAGCCGGTATAGAAGCCCGGGGCATATAAGGTATGTTTATACCAGGCACGGGAAGGCAAGCCTTTTTCGTTTAACAGCTGTTGTTCGGCCTGATAAAGTTGTTTATTCAATTGTGGTTTATTGGCAGCCAGTTTACCGGAGAAACCCTGGGTAACGGTATCCAGTGCAACCAATGCATTCTGTATAGGGGCAAAATCGATGAAAGGCACGGCAGCCCTTACGGGCGGGGGCGACAAGTGTTTGGCTGTATCAGCAGCCAGCTGGTATTTATTTTCGCGGAGGAGCTGATTTTCCAATGCGGTGGATTCCCGCAGGTCGGAGGCCAGTTCTGTCAGCTCGTTCACATATCCATTCACCGTTTCATACAATTTCCGGAAATCAAAAGGCAGGGTAACGGCATTGGCTATACGCAATGCCGTATGACCGGCAGTTTGTGACAAAACAACACCATAGCTGAAAGTGGGATCTTTGAACCGTACATAGTTATCATACGAATCATAGATGGAGTGATATTCCCCGCCGGCATCTTCGCCACCGAAGCCCAGGTCGAGTGAAGGTACACCCAGGTGTTGCAGGAAAGAAGAGTAATCGGAGCCGGAGCCCATCGCGTTGATGGTAATCCCCTGACGGGCCAGCTTTTCTTTCTTTTGTTTGACGGTAGCCGCCCGCAACACGTCAAAAGCCTGGCGGCGGGCCAGTATGCTGACTTTCGTTTGTGGATCGATGATGTCGCGCCCTACCTGGTTAATCAGTGTTTCGAAGGCATGGGAACCGCTGGCGTTGAGGAATCCGCGGCCGTTACCGTCAGAGTTGATGTAGACCACCGCTTTTTCCTGTAGTTCGGCAGCGTGATCTTCCACCCATTCGGTAGAACCGAGCAAGCCCGGTTCTTCACCATCCCACGCACAATATACCAGCGTGCGGCGGGGTTTAAAACCATCCTTGCTTAGTTCGCCGATCGCCTTCGCTTCCTCTAGCAATGCAGCGAGGCCACTGATAGGATCTGCCGCGCCATTTACCCAGGCATCGTGGTGATTACCCCGTACCACCCATTGATCCGGTTCTTCACTGCCTTTCATCTTCGCAATCACGTTATGGCAGGGCTTCATATCCCAGTTGAACACCAGCTTCAGGTGTACTTTGGTTTTGCCTGGGCCGATGTGATAGGTGAAAGGCAGGCCGCCCCGCCAGGCATCGGGAGCTACAGGGCCATCCAGTGCCTTTAACAGCGGGGCTGCGTCGTGATAACTGATAGGCAGTACCGGTATTTTCAACAGATTGGTTGCCTGCTGACGGTCCAGCCGCCTGGCGTTGGCGGTAGCGCCGATATTGGGTGTCAGCGGATCGCCGGGGTAAATAACCATGTCCATGATAGAACCCCGTTGTACACCGTATTCATTTTTGAAAGCGCCCTGCGGGTATACCTCACCAGCCACATAACCATCGTCTTTAGGGTCGGAGTAAATAATACAACCGATAGCGCCGTGTTCCTGCGCTACTTTGGGTTTAATGCCCCGCCAGGAACGGCCGTATTTGGCGATCACAATTTTGCCCCGTACGTCCACGCCGGCGCGCTCCAGGTATTCATAATCTTCCGGCAGGCCGTAGTTGACGAATACCAGCGGCGCTGTTACGTCTCCATCGGCGCTCCAGCAGTTGTAGGTAGGCAGCTGGCCTTCCTGGCCGGAAGTACCGTCTTCTTTGAGGGCTGGTTCTTTTAATACAGCTTTGTAGGTGGTGGGGCCGGTCATTTCCAGCAGGCGTTCTTTAGGCGTGGGAAACAATACCTGGTAGGTAACAATTTCCGCATCCCAGCCGTAGCTTTTAAACCGTTGCAGGATATCTTCCGCTACGGCTTTACCACGGGCCGAACCGATGTGGTGAGGCTGTGAGGAAAGGGATTTAATGGTTTCGCCAAGGTGAGTGCTGCTGAGATGTTGGTCAAAACGGGCTTCCAGCTGTTGCTGGCGGGTGGCTTCGCTGTCGGTATAACCGAGCATTTTCCGGTCCTGCGCCAGTACAGTACTGCCGGTGTACAGGCATACAGCCAGCAGCGGGTAAAAAAACGTTTTTTTCATAATCAGAGGTTCAGATATGTTGGTTGACAAAAGAAAGTTGGTATATCGGACAATATACAAATAGTCCACCATACCAATAGACTTTTTTAATGAAGAAATTATGAATATAACTTTTAGTTATTGCCCATAATCATACATTATAGGCCGAATAGTCTACTCGACCAGTAGATTAGTCTATATTTGTAAACACTTTCATAGCTTTATCCCTGTGAAACCATCCGTTAAACAATCATAAAGGATTTATATGTCAAATACGATACAAGAGTTCAACGACTACCGTGCAAAGATGAACGAAGTCATTTTGGGAAAGCAGAACAAAGTGATTAACAGGCTCTTCAATCTCGATACCAACACCTATGCCGAGGGCGCGCTCAGTACTAAAACCAAGGAAATGCTGGGTTTGGTGGCATCGATGGTGCTTCGTTGTGATGACTGCATTAAATACCACCTGGGAAAATGCCATGAACAGGGCATCAGTACAGAGGAGATGTATGAGATTTTTGCCGTTGCCAACATTGTGGGAGGTACTATCGTTATTCCGCATACCCGCCGGGCAGCAGAATATTGGGAAGAGCTGAATAATCAGTAACTTTACAGACTATATATACATATACTCATATATATTTAACTCATACAAATGTCAACAGCAACTATAGCTCCGCAGGCCTTAACAGCCAAAGATTTTGCAACGGACCAGGAAGTACGCTGGTGCCCTGGCTGCGGCGACTACTCTATACTTAAACAGGTACAAACTATTATGCCTTCGCTGGGTATTCCCCGCGAAAATATTGTGATCGTTTCCGGTATCGGTTGTTCTTCGCGTTTCCCCTATTACATGAATACTTACGGCATGCACTCGATCCACGGGCGTGCTACCGCCATCGCTTCCGGCCTGAAAGCTACCCGTCCGGAGCTGAGCGTATGGATCGTTACCGGTGACGGTGACGGCCTGTCCATCGGTGGTAACCACACCATCCACCTGCTGCGCCGTAACTTCGATGTGAATGTAATGTTGTTCAACAACCAGATTTATGGTTTAACAAAAGGACAGTATTCACCTACTTCCGAAGAGAACAAGGTCACCAAATCCACTCCTTTCGGCAGTATCGATCACCCGTTCAACCCGCTGGCACTGGCACTGGGCGCTGACGCCACCTTCATTGCCCGCAGCATGGACCGTGATCCGAAACACCTCCAGGAACTGCTGAAACGCAGCCACGCCCATAAAGGCGCATCCTTCCTGGAAATATACCAGAACTGTAACATCTTCAACGACGGCGCTTTTGAGATATTCACCGAAAAAAGCAGCAAGGCGGAAGAAACCCTGTTCGTAGAACAAGGACAGCCCCTGATCTTCGGCGCCCAGAAAAATAAAGGTATCCGCCTCGATGGTATCAAACCCGTAGTAGTGGAACTGGGCAGCGAATACAGCGCCAACGATCTCTGGATACACGACGAAAGCGACTTCTATAAAGCGCAACTGCTGACCCGCCTGTTCGATGACCCGCGCATTGAAGGCCATATGCCCCGTCCTTTCGGCGTATTTTACCAGACCCAGCGTCCTACCTACGAAGCAGTAATGGCCGCCCAGCTGGAAGATGCCCTCTCCAGGAAAGGTCCCGGCGATCTGGACAAGTTACTGGCAGGTAGTGAAACGTGGACTATTACAGCCTGATACCACCAATAGTTTATAAAAGAAGAAGGCCCTTTGATATGGTATCAAAGGGCCTTCTTCTTTTATTTTATCGGGATAAAATCTTACTCTTCTACCGCTGTTAATGGCCTAATGCTCCCAGCTCAAACATCACTTTATACAACAGCACCACACCGAAAATAATCATGCTGGCACCGGCGATGCGGTTAAGCCATTCTACGTTGGTGAGGGTAAGTTTATGACGGATTTTGTCGGAAACAAATACCTTGAGGATATCGGCGGAGAGTACCAGGGTGAGACATACGGTGTACATCACAAAACGGTGTCCTACGGTGGTGGCGCTATTGGCTACACATACGCCCAGCCAGAAGATAATAACGCCGGGATTGAGGGTATTCATCAGAAAACCGGCCAGCCATATCTTCAGGTAGTCGTGGGTACGGAACATTTCCGGTTTTTCTTCGCCGGTACTGATCTTCACCTTCTTAAAGAACAGTCCGTACACGCCCATCCCGATGAGCAGGAAACCACCTACCACACCAATGGAACGTTTGTATTCTTCCAGTCCGCTGATAAAGGACGTGGCCAGATTGCCGGTCAGTACAAACATAATATCGCTCAAAGACACGCCCAGCGCGAACGCGATGCCTGCCTTGAAACCATTATTAATACTGTACTTGATGATGGCGAATATTACAGGCCCCACCGATAACGACAGAAATAAACCCAGTCCTAATCCTGCTACAATTGATGTTATCATGCGTATATATTCGGGGTCACGGATTATGCCTGATGCTTCACTGTTTTACCAGCCAGGAACTTCTCCCAGTCTTTCAGTTTGTCTCCTTTCATCACCCGTGGGAATTTGTTCATCGCCCCTTCCTTGCCTTTGCAACGGAGATAATCGATGAATACTTCGTTAGGCAACACTTCCACGAACACTTCTTTCAGCGCAGATGTTCTTTCCACCGCGTAGTCATCATTCACTTCCGCCAGTGTTTGGTCGATGATTTCCCGCATACGGGCTATATCAGCTACGGGTTGGTCTGTGCCAATATACCAACGGTGGGCGAACAGGTTTTCGTATGGGAAACCGGCTACGGTAAACTCACGGATGGTAATACCCATCTTTTTCTGCACCGTATCGATCGCTTTGTTCATATTGTCGACGCTCATGTGCTCGCCAGCCAGGCTGAGGAACTGTTTGGTACGGCCTACGATCACGATTTCGTGTTCTTTCACCGAAGTGAATTTCACCACGTCCCCAATCAGGTAACGCCAGGCGCCGGCACAGGTAGACAGCATCACCGCATACTCCACATCTTCCACCACCTCGTTGATCATGTAAGATTTAGGATTCGGTTTTACTTCTCCGTCAGCGTCAAAATTTTCTTCATTAAAAGGAATGAATTCGTAGAAGATGCCCGCGTTGAGTACCAGTTTGATACCTCTTACACCCGGGCGCGCCTGGAACCCGAAAGAACCTTCAGAAGCCATGTAGGTTTCTATGAAGTTGACCGGCTTACCCAGTAATTTCTGGAAGCTGTCGCGGTAAGGCTCAAAAGACACCCCACCGTGAATATAGATAGCCAGGTTAGGCCATATTTCGTGAATATTTTTAACGCCGTGGTATTTGATGATCTCTTCAAATACGATCTGTACCCAGGCAGGAACCCCGCAAACGGTGCCTACATCCCAGGTAGGCGCTTTACGGACAATCAGCTTGATACGCTGCTCCCAGTTAGGCTTGCGGGAAATGCTTCCTCCGGGCTTATAAAAACGGCGAAACCAACGGGGGATATTCTTGGCCTGGATGCCGCTCATATCGCCCTCGTAATAGTCCCCTTTTTCAAAAAGGGAGGTCGTTCCCCCCAGCATCAGGATTCCTTTGGTAAAAGACTTGGGTGGAATATTGAAGTTAACCATGGAGTACAGCTGCTTCACCCCTACCTTCTTCACCGTTCTCAGCATGGCTTTGGTAACAGGAATATGTTTGCTGGCAGATTCAGAAGTACCGGAGCTCAGCGCGAAGTACTTGATCTTCTCCGGCCAGCTAACGTTGGCTTCCCCCTCCAGGCAACGGTACCACCATTCCTTGTGCATCTTGCTATAGTTGTGCACGGGTATTTTATCCCGGTACTGACCGATAAAATTCGGACTGTCCAAAATGTCCTGGAAATCGTAGTGCCGGCCAAACTCAGTATCCTTGGCCTTCTCCAGCAGACGGTGCAGCACCTGCAGCTGGTATTGGCGAGGTGTACCTAACTTAAACGTGAACTTCTTCCTGATACGTAGTGACCTGGAAATCAGATTACCTATGATGGCCATTAACTTTCCCTCTCTTTAAATGAACTGCAAAAATAAGTTGAATAATGAATATAAACGTGAATTACCTCTTATGAATTGCAAGTTAACGAATAACACATGTATTATTTAATAATAAAGCTATAAAATTGGCAACCGGCAATTGATAATTCGTTTTTACCTTTGCGGCATGCTAAAATCTACTTTACTCAAAGCTACTGAAGCCGGCGGAAAAATACTCCAACAATATTTTAACGGGGCTTTTGAAGTGAGCAGCAAAAGCACTGTCAACGACCTTGTAACGGAAGCGGACAAAAGATCTGAAGCGGTAATTATCGAGGTCATACGCGAAACCTACCCCGACCATTTTATTCTCAGCGAAGAAGTAGGCGCAATCAAAACCGATTCTGCCTATAAATGGATCATTGACCCGATAGACGGAACCGTTAACTTTGCCAATGGTATCCCTATCTGCTGTGTCTCCATCGGCGTGGAAAAAGAGGGCGAAATGATACTGGGAGCGGTATATAATCCCTTTATGAACGAACTGTTCATCGCGGAGAAAGGTAAAGGCGCCACCCTGAACGATAAACCCATCCATGTGTCTGCCAAAAACAATATAGCCACCTCCTGCCTGGTCACCGGCTTTCCCTATAAATGGGAAGAAAGCGATAACAACCCCTTACAGGTACTGCAACAGGTCATCAAAGAGGGTATTCCGGTACGCCGGCTGGGTTCCGCAGCTATTGACCTCTGCTGGGTGGCCTGCGGCCGTTTCGATGGCTTCTGGGAACACCACCTGCAAGCCTGGGACAGCGCTGCCGGATACCTTATGGTAGAAGAAGCCGGCGGTAAAGTAACCGACTTTTCCGGAAACAAATATTCTCCTTATCAAAAAGAAATACTGGCCACCAACGGCCATATCCATAGTGAATTGAAGCACCTCATTAACGGTAAATAAGTACTGGACAATATGGAAGAAAGAACAGAAATAAAAGACCTGGGAGAATTCGGCCTGATCGACTATCTCACCCGGAACATCGAAATACAGAACGCCAGCACCGTACTCGGTGTAGGCGACGATGCCGCCGTCATCGATCATTTCGGCAAACAAACGGTGATCAGCACAGACATGCTCGTGGAAGGTATCCACTTCGACCTCATGTACACCCCGCTGAAACACCTGGGCTACAAATCAGTGGTGGTCAACCTCTCCGATATCTATGCCATGAATGCTACGCCTACACAGATCACCATGAGCATAGCCTTCTCCAACAAGGTATCACTGGAAGCTCTCAACGAATTTTATGAAGGCGTATACGCTGCCTGCGAAAAATACGGCGTAGACCTCATCGGCGGCGATACCAGCAACTCCCAGAAAGGATTTATCATCAGCGTTACTGCCATCGGCGAAGTAACACCTGACCAGTTCGTAAAAAGATCTACTGCCCGGAAAGGCGACCTGCTCTGCGTTACCGGCGACCTCGGCGCCGCTTACCTCGGTCTCACCCTCCTGGAAAGAGAAAAGAAAATATTCCTGGAAAACCCGGATGTAAAACCAGACCTGGAAGACCAGACCTATATCATCGGACGGCAACTGAAACCGGAAGCCCGCAAGGATATCATCGAATTCCTGCAGGAACAGGAAATAGTACCTACCGCCATGATGGATGTAAGTGACGGCCTTAGCTCCGAAATACTCCACATCGCCAAACAAAGCAACCTGGGCGTAGTACTGTATGAAGATAAAATTCCGATCGCCCAGGAAAGCAAGGAAATGGCCCTGAAATTCGGCCTCGACCCTACTGCCTGCGCACTCAGCGGCGGAGAAGATTATGAGCTGCTGTTCACTATGAAACAGCAGGACTACGATAAAATTGTGCTCAATGAACAAATCAGCGCCATCGGCTACATGACAGACATCTCCGAAGGAGCGCATATTCACACCAAAGGCGGTAATAAATTCAAACTGGTGGCACAAGGCTGGAACGCCTTCCAACAGTAGCATTTAGCGATTTGATCATTTGGTTATTTAATTATTTAGGGATTGTCTCAAAGTCAGACAATCCCTAAATAATTAAATAACCAAATGATCAAATGATTTTATTTCGTTACGATTACTTTAATCCCCTGGCTGTTATGCGTAGGCGGCAGGTCACCGGCAAACACACAGAACTTCAACAGGTATTCTCCTGGTTTATCAGGCATGACTACCGGCATCGTAACCACCCTGCGCAACATAGCACGTTCCAGTGTTAAATCAGATTTCACCGGCGATAACCACTCTTCCTTAGCTGAAAAACCATACCCCAGCATCGGCGGATGTTCCCGGTCTATCGGGAGCGGTCTTTTGTAACCATTATTCGGTTGCAGCACAACATTCACCACTTCCCGCGGACGGGCCTTGATTTGCTGCAATCCCGCCTTCATCTGTACCAGCGAATACGAATAGTAAGCCGGCTGTATATTGATATCCCAGGTACCACGAACGGTTTTAATACTATCGTTGACCGGCATATCCGCTCCCGGCTCAAATACCACCAGGGCCGGTTTTCCCCACAGCTGCGTTTCCGTATCCCAGAAGTTATATTGACTGCGGCGGGAATACCGGCTGTTAAGGCTGTACGATAATTCCCCGGTATAAAACATATACTTGGAAGGCAACTGGTAACTGTTTAAAAACACTACCGGGCGGCCTGCGGCCCTGGTAGCCAGGGCAGATGTCCATGCTTTGTTATGATGTATTTCAGGTCGTACTTCTACACCCGGCATAAAGTCCCACATCATATACACCCTCACCACCAGCACCAGAAACAGAGAAACAGGCAACGTATATAACAGCGCTTTCCGGGACCATCCTTTGCGCACAATCGTCTGATGGGCCAGTATCACTACAGGCGTGAACACCATCACCGTCCAGTTGGCCTCTACCCTGCCTTTGAAGGTACTGATGCAGAAAAACACCAGCACGCCGATCAGGCTGAATTTGAGCGCCCGCTCAAATGTGTTCTGAATCGGGCAACGGAAAGCATAATACAACAGCAGCCAGCCCATTAAGGGACCAAACAGCAATAGCTGTCCGCCGAGGTAATCCAGCGTAAACGTGATATCGTAAGCAGAAGCATTTCTTTCTACCAGGTGATATTGCAGGGAAGGAAAACCATGGGTATACTGCCAGTAAATATGCGGGAAAAAGAGAATAGTCGTAATAATACAGGCGGCCCAGAACTTACCCACCCGCAGCAGGTTCATGTTCGACAGTACAGTGAAAAATACCAGTAACACGCCGTGGTACTTGCTGTAAAACATCAATGCCATGGCCAGGCCCAACAGCAGCGTATTCCGCCAGTTCTGGCTGGCCAGGAAATAACGGTATGCCCAGAAATATACCGCAGCAAAGAAAATCAGCGGCACGTCCGGTACGGCCAGCATGCCTCCTATCTGCATAGCGCCCATGGAGCCTATGATCAGATAAAACAGGATATTGTCTTTAGAAGCGATCAGCCGGGCAGTGATCCATAGTGTAATGGTATTGATCAGCACAATAAATAACCGCACCCCCAGTTCATTATGGAAAATGCCGTAACCCATTTTTATCAGGAGGGCAATCATCGGCGGATGATCAAAATATCCCCAGTCCATATGACGGGAATATACCCAGTAGTAGGCTTCATCGTCCCACAGTTCAGAGAAACAGGCTTGTAAAAGCCCCAGGACCAACCAGGTCAACAGAAACAGGTTCTTATATTGTCTTCTCGTAAAAAAGCGGATTATGGCATCCATGCAGCTAATTAATGATGATTTATCTGCGAAGATACTGGTATTAACAGTAACCTGTCGTGTTCCGGTGCCTGTCCGGCACGATAAATACAGCTTGATAACCAGCTTCCGGGCATTCCGGCCGGGTACCGGATGAATATCAGCGTGTTGAATAGCGGGCGGAGTAGGGCTATATTTCGTATAACTCCAGGGGCAGCCCATCAGGGTCGGTGAAAAAAGTGAAACGTTTACCCGTGTACGGGTCTATCCGGATGGTTTCGGTGGGTACGCCTTTGTGGTGCAGTTCCTGCACAGCGGCAGCGATATCATTCACGGCAAAAGCCAGGTGACGGAGGCCGCAGGCTTCCGGGCGACTGGCCCGTGGCGGCGGATCGGGAAAAGAAAAAAGCTCGATGACGTACTGGTCGCCCAGCGCCAGATCCAGTTTCCAGGAATCCCGTTCATCGCGGTATATTTCCCGGATGATCCGCAGGCCCAGCACATCGGTATAAAAGGCTTTACTACGTTGGTAATCAGCACAAATAACAGCGATATGGTGCACAGCCTGCAGGAACATCCCGGTAAAAATTAAACGAGTTCGTTACTAAGGAAAGTGAAGTTATCTGCGTCTTTCAGGAAAGGAATGTTTTTCCTCACTTCTTCCAGACGGTCACGTTGAAGGGTATACGTAAAAATATCTTCATCGTGTGACTTGCGGTAGATGATTTCACCCATAGGGTCTATCAGGCTGGTTTCCCCGCTGTGATAGATGTTATTACCATCATTGCCTACTCTGTTGACGCCGATAGCGTAACATTGGTTTTCGATGGCGCGGGCCTGCAGCAGTGTAGTCCATGCAGTGCTGCGGCGTTCGGGCCAGTTGGCCACATATACCAGCACATCATAGGCCGGGTTGCCATCCGGCTGAATGGTATTACGTGCCCATACCGGGAAACGCATATCATAACAGATGTTCAGGTTGATTTTCCAGCCTTTTACCTGGGCAATCAGGCGTTTATCGCCCGACTGGTAATGCTCATGTTCGCCGGCATAACCAAACAGATGGCGTTTATCGTAAGTGCCAAAGGTGCCGTTGGGCAGCATCCAGATGAGCCGGTTTACATAGTGACCGTTTTCTTCGATAGCGAGGCTTCCGGCGAGAATGATATTTTTTTCGGCGGCTTTTTTCTTCATCCACTGCACAGCGCTTCCATCCATAGTTTCAGCCACTTTTTCCGGCTTCATGCTGAAACCGGTGCTGAACATTTCAGGTAAAAACACCACTTCTGTCCGCTCTCCTATGCTGTCGATTTTTTCATCAAACATCCGGAGGTTAGCCGCAATATCTTCCCAGTAAAGTTGGGATTGTATCAGTGTAATTTTTAAATCTGCCATTATCGGGTATTGTAACACAAAAGTACAGCCTGACGGATTAGAAACTTTTCAAATTATCCCTGCTTCAGGCGTCGTTATTTGCGATTTGTTCAAGCACATCATTGATAAGGGCACTTTCATAGCCCCGCTGCAGCAGGTGTTGGGTGGTTTTATACCGCCGTTTCAGCGCAGTTTCACCTTTGAGCGACGCCAACTTTTTCTCCGCCAGCTTTAGCAGCGCAGCATAGTAATCGTCTTCATCAATCTCTGCCAGTCCTTTGCGGATGCAGTAGTCAGACACCTGTTTTTGTTTCAGCTCCGCCTTAATCTTGTTACGGCCCCACTGTTTAATCCGGAACTTACCGCCGGCAAAAGCTTTGGCATATCGTTCCTCATTCAGGAAATTGTCTGCTATCAGTTCCGCGATCGCTTCTTCCACAGCATCGCCCCGTAGTCCCAGCTCCAGGCATTTATATTTCACTTCCTGGTGGCACCGCTCCTGATAAGCGCAGTAGCGTCGCAGGGCTTCTAAATCTTTCTGCATGCGGACTATCTTACGATCCTCAGCTTGGCGTAGTTAAGCATGATTTTCTTTTCCCCCCCGCCTTTCGGAAATACGACCGTAGCAATACGGTTGTTGGGAGCGCCTTCCATAGCGGTAATGGTACCAAAGCCAAATTTCTGGTGTTCTACCTGCATACCTGGTTCCATTTCTGCCGGATCATCCGGTGCAAATCCGGGGGTAGGTACGTGTGTAGTAGCGGCAGAAGTTGGTCGTGGCGCCGGTTTCGGAGAAGAGGGCTGGGATACGGGTTGGCCCGGTGTCTTTTTCTGCATCCGGTCAAACATGTTGCCCATATTACCGCCGCCGCCCCATCCGGAGGTACTGCCACTGCCGAAAGCATTGCGAACGCTTCCGCCACCGGCATAACTGCGGTCTATAAATTTCTCCGGCATTTCTTCCAGGAAACGGCTGGGCTCATTCTGTACCAGGTTACCAAAGCGGTAACGGCTGTTGGCATGCGTAAGCCACAGTCTTGCTTTAGCACGGGTAATGGCCACATAAAACAGGCGTCTTTCTTCTTCCAGCTCTTCGCGGGTGTTGATAGACATGCCACTGGGGAAAAGGGTTTCTTCGAGGCCCACGGTAAATACAACCGGGAACTCCAGTCCTTTAGCCGCGTGGATGGTCATCAGTTTCACCACGTTGCTGTCTTCATCATTACCCTGGTCCGCATCCGTCAGCAAAGTAATCTGCTGCAGGTAGGTGCCCATGGTTTTGTTGTCCAGCAGCTCCCCTTCTTCATCCGGTGTTTCGGTGAATTCCTTGATGGAGTTGAGGAGTTCCTGCACGTTTTCGTAACGGGCGAGGCCTTCTGTGGTTTTATCGTTGAAGAGTTCTTTAACAATATTGGTGGATTTACCTACTACCACGGCTACATCGTAGGCGTTGTGGGTGGTAAGCATTGCCTGGAAGCTTTTGATCATTACCACGAAGGCTTCGATCGCTTCTACGGTACCGCCTTTGAAGCCGAATTCCCGTGCTCTTTCCAGCACTTCCCACATGGTGATATTGTGCTCATTGGCGAGTACGATGGTTTTTTCCAGGGTAGTTTTACCGATACCCCGCACCGGGTAGTTGATGATCCTTTTGAGCGCTTCTTCATCGCGGGTATTCATGGTTACGCGGAGGTAAGCCACGAAGTCCTTGATTTCCTTACGCTGGTAGAAAGACAGGCCACCGAAGATGCGGTAAGGGATGGCTTTGCGGCGCAGACATTCCTCAAAGGCACGGCTTTGGGCGTTGGTACGGTAGAGGATGACGAAGTCGCGGTTTTCGTAGTGGTTGCGCAGTTTCTGCTCCGCAATGGTGTCCGCTACAAATTTACCTTCTTCATTATCGGTCATGGTACGTACCAGTTTGATGGTATCGCCCTCTGTATTATCGGTCCACAGGTTTTTCTCGATCTGTCCTTTGTTGTGGGCAATCACTTCATTGGCCACGCTGAGGATGGATTTGGTACTGCGGTAGTTTTGTTCCAGTTTCACCACTTTCACATCGTCGTAGTCTTTTTCAAACTGGAGGATGTTTTGGATGGTAGCGCCACGGAAGGAGTAGATGCTTTGAGCATCGTCGCCTACCACGCAAATATTTTCGTTGACCGCTCCCAGCAGTTTAATGATCTCGTACTGGGCCGGGTTGGTATCCTGGTACTCATCGATCATGATGTATTTAAACTTGTGCTGGTATTTATGCAGCACTTCAGGGAAACTTTTCAGCAGCACGTACATTTTAAACAGGAGGTCATCGAAGTCCATGGCGCCATTTTTAAAGCAGCGTTTGGCGTACATGTCGTAGATTTTTCCGATAAGGGGTCTGTTGGCCCGCATATCTTCCTGTTGTACGAGGTGGTCGAGCTGGTATTCTTCCGGTCCCATCAGGCTGTTTTTGGCAGCGGAGATACGGTTATATACGAAGTTCGGTTTGTAGTGTTTATCGTCGAGGTTAAGCTCGTTCACGATGGTTTTAACAACGCTTTTGGCATCATCTGCATCGTAGATGGTAAAATCGTTGGGATAGCCGAGCCGGTGTGCTTCTGCGCGGAGCAGGCGGGCAAATACGGAGTGGAAGGTACCGATATAGAGATTGCGGGCTTCGCTGCCTCCCAGGATTTTTTCCACACGTTCTTTCATTTCACGTGCTGCCTTATTGGTAAAAGTCAGCGAGAGAATATTAAACGCGTCTACCCCATTCCGCATCAGGTGTGCAATACGCGTTGTCAGTACTTTCGTTTTTCCCGAACCCGCGCCTGCAACGATCATCAGGGGGCCATTGATATGTGTAACTGCTTCCCGCTGTCTTTCGTTAAGCTCGTCTAAATAATTTTCCTTCATCACGACTTTTTTGTGAGGGTGTAAAAGTACGAAATGAAACTGTGATTCTATGGATTTTGCGGATGCTGTTAAGCAGTGCACATGGCTTTTACTTGCCAGCGCGGCATGCGGGCTAAAAGACAATGGCTTCCGGTTTTATAAATCTTTACAACAGGTTATATTTCAAAAAAACGCTATTAATGTCTGGTTATCCTGGTTTTCAGCATTTTCCGGGCAAAGTGAATGCGGCTTTTCACGGTGCCTAATGGCTCATTCAGGATAGCAGCGATTTCATAGTACTTATACCCTTCAAAATACAGCAGGAAGGGTTGTTTAAAGATAACGGGCAGGTTGTAGACTGCCATCTGTACGTCTTTCACCCGCAGGTCCGATTCCGCAAAGTTGCCGATAGCGGAAGGCTGGTGGCTCAACAGGTAATCGCCCACCGCATTGTCCAGTAATTTATACTGGCGGTTACCTCTGCGGTAGTTGTTGATAAAAATATTCCGCATAATCGTATACAACCATGCGCGGATATTGGTACCGGCGAGGTATTTATCGCGGTTAGACAGAGCCCTGAACAAGGTTTCCTGATAGAGGTCCTTGGCAGACTCTGAATCTTTGGTGAGCGTAACGGCATACGGCCGCAGGAAATCGGCATTTCCCAGTAACAAGTTGTTGAATTCGGTGGATGACATAACGGTTAACTTTAATTTTTCAAAATAGGCTACAGTAAGCAACCCTTTCCGGGGCAGGGAGTAAACAATCAAAAAATGGGGGGGGCAGCAATGGTAGCCACCGGTACTCCGGACCGATGTACTGCCGGCACCTGTAAGCGCCTTGAGCCGCGGTGGTATCAACACCGGCAGGCCGACGAGAAAACAGGTACCACTAACCAGGTGTTTTAATTTTCATCGTATAAGCGTTTTAGTTAGAGAATAAACTTACATCTGGGATCTTTTGTTGAACAACAACAGGGTCTTCCGTTTTTCATTTATTTTCTTCGTAACCGGAACGATAAGGATATCAGCATTACCCCCGATATCACTGCATAAAAGCCAAACAACCATGTCAGCGTAATAGCAGCCGTTTCAGGGTTAGATAATAACAGGATGCCAAAAAGAATCGAAAGCACCCCGCCAGCGATATACCAACCTTCTCCGGTTATCAAAGCTCTTAGCCTGATTGCAATAATAATTTCAAAAATACCGGCCAGCATGGCCCAGAAACCTACCAGGAAAATTAATGCAGCACCCGTCGCAAATGGATTATATAAGGTCAGGATACCTAATATAATACCTACCAGTGCCGACAATAAAAACATGCCCCAGTTCTCAGCTGTCTTACGGGCCGCTATAGCCCCCACCATGGCAAATGTGCCGGCAATAAAAAGATAGGCTCCTAAAAAAACAATCAGCGTGGTGAATGTAACTCCCGGCCATACAATAGCCAACACGCCCAACACCAAAGCAAAAACACCCCTGAGCAAAAAAATCCACCAATAGGCACTATAAAAATTACGCATGCATCCTCGTTTTATAATTCACAAATAGGTACTCCGACTCATCCGATAGGGTAAAAAATCGCGTAAACAACCAGGTATATTTTGAGTTTTCATAAGGATTAATTATAAAACGATAACGATGCCCTCTTCCTAGGGTATTCCATGACAACGGCTCCACTGGCGCGGGACTAATGCATACATCCTGCGGGTACAATGGGCAATCAAAGGAAAGATGGCAGGTGCTTTCATAATGGTAATTTTAAATGGTTACCAAATAGCGGGGTCTAAGTTTCCGGTTCAATAACAAGCTTATACACCGCCTGATACTATAAATGCCAAATTTGAACAACAACAGGTAAGTCGAAAAGCTAAAGGGTTTTTCCTGACTCTCGCAAAAATAATCCGATCACACAAATGACAATGCTTACATTCAATCACAAATTCACATACGATATATAATATATATCTCTATTATTACAAGCTAGGACTCTATACACAATTTATAAAATTTTGTTAAAAAAACCAAAAATAACTTTGATAACCATGATGAGTGCTGATTACGCTGATTTAGCGGAGATATAAACGGAGATTAAATCAGCCCTAACCATGCTTTATAGACAGGACTACTACCGATGCTGATGAAACGCAAATACGATGATAAATTGTGTTGACGATAAAGCTGACAGGTCTTTGTACCGCTTTATATGACCATCGTTCCTGGGGTTGGTTTAAAGCCCCTATTTTTTTCTTTCGGGAGATGATAGCCTGGTCCGAAAACAAAGCGCCCTGTAGAAAGTCAGCTTGACAGACCTTTCTACAGGGCGCTTTGTTTTATTTTAATGCTACCGCATTGATCTACGCTTCCATCTCCGCTAATCAGCGAAATCAGCACTCATCATGACTATCACAGTTACAATTTTGTATCGGTCATCGCTATCTGCCATGCGGTATAAAACACCAGCTGTGCTCTTCTCGCCAGCAGATCGTAATTAATTTTTTCCACGGTATCCGTAGGCTGGTGATAATCGGCATGGGTACCGTTGAAATAAAAGATCACCGGAATACCATGACGGGCAAAGTTGTAGTGGTCTGAACGGTAGTAGAACTGATGCGGATCATTGGGATCATTGAATTTATAATCCAGCTGAAACCGGGTGAAAGTATTGTTGACGTTCTCACTTAAAGGTCTCAATACCTTACTGATCTTATCATCGCCGATGAGGTAGATATAATTGGTATCCTGTTCATGCTCCGGATCAATACGGCCAATCATGTCAATATTCAGGTCCACCACAGTTTTTGCCAGCGGATAAATAGGATTGGAAGTATAATAGTCCGAACCCAGCAACCCTTTTTCTTCGCCGGAAACTGTCATGAATACAATGCTTCTGCGTGGCCGGTAGCCTTCGCGGGCAGCCTTACCAAAAGCTTTCGCCATTTCGATCACGGCGGTAGTGCCCGATCCGTCATCATCTGCGCCATAATGGATTTTACCGTCTACAATACCGAGGTGGTCGTAATGTGCGGTAATAAATACAATCTCATCTTTTTTGTCTGTTCCTTCCAGATAGCCCAATACATTGGATGGCCGCAGTGTCAGGTCCTTTTTCTTAAAACGGATTTGCAGCGGTTGAGCAGATTGTACCGGCAGTAAACCCTTTTCTGCCTGCGCACTGTCACGATTCATGATAGCTGCGGCTGTTGCCGGTGTGATATAATATACACCGGGCCTGTTACTGGTATCACGGTTTTTATAGATGTCTGTTTTACGGAGATACTCCTGGTCCAGCAACCGGAACCGGTTAGCACTTTTACTTACGACCAGTAAAGCGCTGGCGCCGCGGAAAGCGGCAATCGCGGCTTTTTCAGCGGGATTGGCCTTTTCACGGGCTACGCCGGCAGGCACGCCTTCCCGCACCATCACGATTTTACCTTTTATATCGAGACCTTTGTAATCATTACGGTCCGGTGTAACGATGCCGTAGCCGGCATACACAACGTCTGCTTCGATAGCAGCATCCGGTGTTTCCATTACATTGGCGTAGAAATCGGTACCAAAATGAAAAGTACGGTCTCCGGTGGTGAGGGTGCCTGTTTCCAGGCTATCGCGGTACAGGGGATAATGTTGTTCCCAGGTACCATTGGCGCCGGGTTGCAGTCCTGCTGCCTTAAACTGTGATAAGATATAAGCGGCAGCCCGTTCCTGGCCACGGGTACCGGTTTCCCGTCCTTCCATCTCTGCTCCGGCAACAACGGCCAGCTGTGCTTTGGCGGAGGCGGGTGTAATAGTGGCGCCATACCGCTGGGCGGCGGCTTTGTTGGCAATAGGTGATAGTTTCCCTTGTGCACATGCGGTGGTCAGCGAAAAGAAACATACTGCTGTAACAAGCAATCTCATGAACTACGTTTTGGTGAAGCCGGGTACCGGCCTATAAAAAAAGAGCCGGACTTACATCCGGCTCTTTAAGTTACAAATAATATACGCAGGTATCGGCCATCCTTTGTGGGGAGTGGTCAAAAACCATTACAGGCAGGCCATTTTGCTGACACGGTTCTGGTGGCGGCCACCTTCAAACGGCGTATCAATGAAGATATCCACCATTTGATTAGCTACTGCAACATCTACGAAACGGGCAGGGATACACAATACGTTGGCATTGTTATGAGAGCGGGCCAGTCTGGACAGCTCTTCACCCCAGCAGATAGCGGCGCGGATGCCCTGGTGTTTGTTGGCCGTAATGGCTACGCCGTTAGCGCTGCCACAGATCAGGATACCAAAAGCAGCCTGACCTCTTTCCACCGCTGTAGATACCGGATGTGCGTAATCCGGGTAGTCTACCGAATCTTTGGAATGTGTACCAAAATCTTTTATGGTCAACCCTTTTGCTTCCAGGTAGGAAATAACTTCTTCCTTGTATTCAAATCCGGCGTGATCGGACCCGATAGCTACAGGTAAAGTAGTGTCAAAGGTAGTATGTTGTTGCATAGCGTTACTGTTTACGGTTAATAGGTATCCACTGTATTAAGACCATTCCTGTACTTCATTTTTTTCTTTACGCTCTACCGCTTCTCTGTCACGGAGGGCTTTTTTCGATATAAAGATACTGATTTCGTAAAGACAGTATAACGGCGTGAATACAATCAGCTGGTCTACCAGGTCGGGAGGCGTGATAATAGCCGCCAGGATCAGGATTACCACGATAGCATGCCTTCTGTAGGAACGCAGGAAGTCAGGTGTGAGGATACCCAGCTTAGTCAGGAAAAACACCAGTATCGGTAATTCAAACAATAACCCCATACCCAATACGATCTGGGTCATCAGGTCAAAATAATCATCGATAAAAAACTGGTTGACTGCTTTCTCCGTAACGGTATAGGAAGCCAGGAAGTTGATGGTGAAAGGCGCCATCAGGAAGTAGGCAAAACAGATGCCCAGGAAAAACTGGAAAGATACCCAGAAAATAGCGCCCCTGGCTCCTTTCAGCTCTTTCTCCTTGAGCGCAGGTTTTACAAAACGCCAGAACTCCCAGAAAATATAAGGGAAGGCGCAAATAAAGCCAATGATAAAAGCCAGCTTAAATTGGAGCATGATCTGGCCTACCATCTTGTAGTTGAGGAAGGTCACCTTCACCGGGGTAATACAAAGACTGTCGCCCAGGCCCACCAGATGGCCCAGCTTACACAAGGCGATATAGGAGGGGAAATTTGCATTGGTAGGTCCGAATATCACGTTATCCAGGATTTCCTGGGTGTATACAAAGCCGAAAATACTAAACGCCACTAAAGCCAATGCAGATCTTACGAGGTGCCAGCGGAGGTCTTCGAGGTGGTCAAAAAAAGACATCTCTGCCTTGTCCTCATTATTGGAAAAAAATTTCTTTAACATGTTACGCTCGATCGAAGTTGAATGTTTCTTCTAGGATCACAAATATAGCGGATGGAGACTAGAATTTACAGCGCAGCGGAGATAAAGTCTGTCGTTTTAATAGTCTTTTAAGACAAACGGAGATATAACGGGATGAAGTAAAGCAAGATAGAGAGAGATGAGGTAGGGACAAAAAAAGAGCCAGCCCGAGAAGAATCAAGAGCCGGCCTTTCATCCATTGTTTGTTAACCCCAAAAAAGTTGAATTCGAGAATGTCTTTTGCTTCCAGTTCAGCTACTTACCTAATTGATGGCAAGCGTTCAGAATAAGTAAGAATCACTGGTCGCTTTTATTTTGTAATACAAAAATAACAAGAATTATTTTATTATCAATGTTGGAACACTTTTTTTACAACCTTTTAACAAAAATCAAATCATTGTGTTACATCATCTATAGCAAATGTATACAATCCGTGTTAAATTCCTACTACTTTTTTTGAAAACGTTTTAGCAAAATTGTTATTATACCGTTAATACAGACATTACAAAAAAAATTATATCATATAAACATCGTATACCAATGGTGAAAAAACGGTTTTTTATCCCAGTATTTTCATCTTCACCATCTCGATACGTGTATCTGTAACATTCAGTATATCAAACTCATAGTCCCCGATAATGATCCGTTCCTTGATCTTTGGAATGGTTTCATGATGGTTGATGATATAACCGGATAATGTTTCACTTTCATCTTCCGGAAAATCGAGACTATATTTTTCATTTAAGTAATCTAGCTCCAATCTGCCTGAAAAAATGTACTCTTTTTCAGCGATCTGTTTTTCTACGAACTCTTCTTCATCATGTTCGTCTTTGATCTCTCCGAAAATTTCTTCCAGTACATCTTCGATAGTGACAATACCGGCAGTACCGCCAAACTCATCCACCACCCAGGCAATACTTTTACGTTCCTTGTTAAACTTGCTCAGCAGATCAATGGCGCTCATTGTCTCCGGTACAGCGAGTATCGGGTGAATGATGCTTTCAATGTTCTGTGGATTTTTGAACATATCCAGCTGATGGATATATCCGAGAATATTATCGATGGTAGCATCATAGATAATGATCTTGGACAACTTGGTTTCCATAAATTTTTTCCGGGCATCGATAATCGGGCTTTTGATATCGAGCGCTTCTATTTCCTTACGCGGTATCAGGCAACCGCGAATTTTTACGTGTGCCAGTGACAGGGCGTTTTCAAACAGTTCGGTATTCAGTTCCTGGTTTTCGCCTACATGTTGTTGCGATTGCCGGATAAAATGCTCTACATCTACCCGGGTAAAGGATTCACGGCTTTCCAGGATACGAACGTTGAAAAGGTATTTCAGCATCCATTCGGAAATAGACACCAGCACGTTACCAATTACATACAGTGGTTTAGCCACGATAGAAATAGGCAATGCAAAAAAGCTCAGCAATGCTTCCGGACGGGAGCGGAAAATAGCCCGCGGGATGAAAAAGCCCAGAAACAGCATCGCCAGGGATGCCAACAGAATTTCCAGGAAAATCACCAGGGGCATAGGCACATTGTCCGGTGTGGCGGTACTGGCTTCCCATACAGGCTGGAAAAAGCCCGCCAGCAGGATGCTGTAGATTACCACGGTAATCGTCAGCCCTACCAGGCTGGTAGCCAGAAAACGGCTGGGGTGTTCGGTAAACCCGGCCAATATTTTACCGGTAGCTCTTCCCTGCTTTCTTTTCAGCTCAATGCTCAGTTTATTCACATTGGCAAAAGCAGCTTCAATGCCTGCAAAAAAGCCTGCCAGCAGTAAGAGAGAAACGAGAATTATGATTGTGTATCCGTCCATCTTAACAAAAATAATGAATTAGGTACACCAACGATCACCCTGCTATTTTATATTTAAAAAATCCTGTACCAGGTTTTTTACTTCTTCGTATGCCCGTTCCAGTTCGTCGTTGACAACAATCTTATCAAACTCATGCGCAAAGGAAAGTTCATACTGCGCCTTAGCGAGGCGTTCATCCAGCGATGCCTGTGTTTCTGTGCCCCGGCTACTGAGACGGGTGCGCAGCGCATCAATGGAAGGTGGTTGAATAAAGATCGTCAGGGCTTTATCGTGGTAATGGTCTTTAATAGAGAGGGCGCCTTTTACATCGATGTCTACCATGGGAATCTGTGTATTGTTCCAGATACGTTCCAGTTCACTTTTCAGGGTGCCATAGTATTTACCGGCATACACCATTTCATATTCCGCGAAAGCATTTTCTTCGATTTTGGTGTGGAACTCCTCGGTGGTCATGAAATAATAATCTTTTCCATTCACCTCACCTTCGCGGGCAGTGCGGGTGGCGGCAGATATGGAGAAGGCCAGTACAGGCATGCTGGCCAGCAATTTCTTTACGATAGTGGTTTTACCCGCTCCGGAGGGGGCGGTAATAATGATGATCTTTTTTTCCATTATGTTATTCAAAAAACGAAAATTGGCGGTTTGCATTCAAATGCAAAACCCAAAATCCGGCAAAAGGGTGCCTGGAATTTGGGCTTTGAGGTAATATAAACCGTTTTGTCTATACGCGTTTGATGTCGGCGCCCAGGTTCCTCAACCGTTCGTCGATATACTGGTAGCCGCGGTCAATCTGGTCGATGTTCTGGATGGTGCTTTTGCCTTCTGCGCTGAGGGCAGCAATCAGCAACGACACACCCGCACGGATATCCGGGGAAGACATGGTGATACCACGCAGCGGATGCTGGCGGCCCAGGCCTATTACAACGGCACGGTGCGGATCACACAACACAATCTGCGCACCCATGTCAATGAGCTTATCCACAAAGAACAAACGGCTCTCAAACATTTTCTGGTGGATCATCACACTGCCTTTGGCCTGTGTAGCCACTACCAGCACAATACTGAGCAGGTCGGGCGTAAAACCGGGCCAGGGATGGTCCGAAATGGTCAATATAGAACCATCCAGGAATGTTTGTATTTCATACGATTCCTGGGAAGGAATATAAATATCGTTGCCTCTTATTTCCAGCTGAATACCGAGGGAGCGGAACTTGTCGGGGATGATACCCAGGCTTTCCACGCCGGCATTTTTGATGGTCAGCTCACTCTGTGTCATGGCAGCCAGGCCAATAAAGGACCCGATCTCGATCATGTCCGGCAGCATGGTATGCTGACAACCACCCAGGCTGGTAACCCCTTCAATGGTGAGCAGGTTGGAACCTACACCGCTGATACGGGCACCCATGCTGTTGAGCATTTTGCAAAGCTGCTGCAGATAAGGCTCGCAGGCAGCATTGTAGATCGTGGTAGTGCCCTGTGCCAGTACGGCAGCCATCACGATGTTGGCGGTACCGGTCACACTGGGCTCATCCAGCAGCATATAGGTGCCTTTCAGCCCACCGGGGGCTTCAAGGCGGAAATAGTTATCGTCAGATTCGTAGTTAAAACGGGCACCCAGCTTTTCAAAGCCGATAATGTGCGTATCCAGGCGGCGGCGACCAATTTTGTCGCCTCCCGGTTTAGGGATCAGCGCTTTACCGAACCTTGCCAGCAGCGGACCGGCGATCATCACAGAACCACGGAGCCGGCCGGATTTCTTCTTAAAATCGGCGCTCTGCAGGTAGGCCTGATCAATATCATCTGCCTGAAACTCGCACTTGTCGCGGGTAATGCGGTTTATTTTTACACCGGCATCTCCCAGTAACTCTATCAACAGGTTGACATCTACTATATCGGGAATGTTGTGAATGGTGACCTTCTCGGGAGTCAGCATCACGGCACTGATGATTTGTAAAGCTTCGTTTTTGGCACCCTGGGGTATAATTTCCCCTTTCAGACGGTTGCCACCTCTTACTTCGAAAGCACTGCTCACTTGTTCCTGTTTTTGTTGTATTTGTTATTGTGCTTGTTATTGTTTTTACCTCCGTTGTTGTTTTTGAACTGTTTGTTCTGCTGGAAGTTCTTATTACGTTTGTTGGAACGGAAATGATCTCCGCCGCCGGTATTGCCGCCAGGGCTAAAGGATACCGGTTGGGAAGCAGCGCTGGTATTGCCCGTCTGGTAATCCAGTGCTCCATTGGTGATAGACAGCAACTCGGCCTTGATGGCGTCGTCGTGCACACTTTCTTTATGCCAGTTGGAGTAGGCCAGTTTCATATAATTGCCTACGGTTTGGGTAAACCCTTCTTTTTTCTCCTGATTCTCCTCGTGCAGGGCTTTATCGATCACCATCTCCAGGTTTTTACCAAAGTGACGGTTACGCGGATATTTTTTGGGATAAGGCAAACGGTCCGGTTTTGCCCTCAACGCTTCCTGCGTTGGTACCGGATATGGTGATTCCACATTCAGGTTAAAGCCGGATATATTGAACAGATGGTCCCATAATTTATGCCTGAAGTCTTCCACATTTCTCAGATGCGGATTAAGCGTACCCATTAATTCTATCACGGCCATTGCATTGCGCTGGCGATCCTCATCGTCTTCTATGGTTACCAGGAATTCCACCATTTTCTGGATATTCCTGCCATATTCCTTCATTATCAGGTAATTACGCGTGGTATTATATTCCATTATATGTATTTAAAAGTATTATTGATGTAGGAACATCTTAAAGTGAAGATAGTAAAGTGACAACATCCCTGCAAAAATAACAAAAAAATACAAGGAACATTTAACCCGCCTGCATTGTTAATGACCGAAAACGGTGTTATGGAACTTCTAAAAGACAAGGTGGCACTGGTTACCGGAGGTAGCTCCGGTATTGGTCGCAGTGTGGCGGAACTATACGCCCGTAACGGCGCCAGCGTGATAGTCAGTGATATTGACGAAAAAGGCGGACTGGCAGTCGTGGAAGAGATAAAACGGGCCGGCGGCAAAGCGGCTTTTGTGAAGACTGATGTAAGCAAGGCTTCGGACAACGAACAACTGGTAGCTGCCACCATCAAAGAGTTTGGCAAACTGGACATTGCCTGCAACAATGCAGGCATTGGCGGTGAAGCCGCCCCTACCGGCGCTTACAAACTCACGGAATGGGAAAAAGTAATTGGTATTAATCTCAACGGTGTGTTTTACGGTATGCGTTACCAGCTGCCCGTCATGGAGAAAGCCGGTGGCGGCGTGATCGTCAACATGGCTTCTATCCTCGGTACGGTAGGCTTTGCCGGTTCCTGCGCCTATGTAGCCGCCAAACACGCGGTAGTAGGCCTTACCCAGACAGCCGCCATGGAATATTCAGCCAAAGGTATCCGTGTAAATGCCGTAGGCCCCGGATTCATTGAAACACCTTTATTAACCAAACATCTGAGCCAGCAGGAGATGCAGGCATTAGTAGGTTTACATCCCATAGGCCGGTTGGGCAAGCCGGAGGAGGTAGCAGAGCTCGTATTATGGCTAAGCGCTCCGCTCTCTTCCTTCGTAACCGGCGGTTATTACCCGGTAGACGGGGCATACCTGGCCAGATGATTTTCTGATTTTCGCATTTTGAGATTTTGATATTTAGTTATTTGATTGGCACTTTTTTGTTTTTAAAAGGATTTTCTTTTAAATAGCAATAGCTAAATAACTAAATATCAAAATTTCAAAATGATAAAACTCCCGCTCCTATTGCTGCACGGCTCCCTGGGTTCAGGGGAACAGTTCAAAACGCTGGCAGCCCAACTGGAACCCTACTACGATATCCACACCCTCAACTTCAGCGGTCACGGTGGTAAGCCGTTTTCCCCCAATGGTTTTAATATACAGGTATTTGCGGCTGAGGTACTGGAATACCTTGAACAGCGGCAGCTCGACTTTATACACGTCTTCGGCTACAGCATGGGTGGCTATGTAGCCATGTACCTGGCCCGGCACTATCCCGAAAAAATTGGCCGCGTGATGACGCTGGGCACCAAATTCAACTGGAACGAAGCCACCGCAGGCAAAGAGATCAAACAGCTGAACCCTGCGCTGATGTCGGAAAAAGTACCCGGTTTCACTAAACTGCTGGCAGAAAGACATAACCCCAATGACTGGCAGGAGGTAGTTTCCCGTACCGCGCAGCTGATTGAAGACCTGGGGCACCAGTCCCTGCTGAAAGCACAGGACTATGCACAGGTGGCTTCCCCTTGTATGTTGTTGCTGGGAGACCGCGACGGAATGGTTTCTTTCACCGAAACCATCGAGGTGTATAAAACATTGCCGGAAGCGCAACTCACCGTATTGCCGGACACGGCGCATCCGCTGGAAAAGGCGGACATGCCGCTACTGGCCTATTTCATCAAAAAATTCACTACGCAGAAAATAGACTGATCGTTATTCACGCATCGCCAGTTTACCCCAGTTGTTTAACGCTTCATCGGTCCACAACTCCGGGAAAAATACAATCCGTTTGTTTTTCGGAGGCAGGAACTGTTGCCAGTTCGTGCCGCCCGTAGCGGCAATATCTTCCGGACTTTTATGCAGGTATCTGACGGCTGACTTATAATGCACCAGGGGCCACCGTACGTTGATATTGAGGTCATACTCCTTCAGCAGGGGGATCACAACGGCTTTATCCGCCTCCGGCAGCAGCCGGTAGGCTGCCTGAATATTTCCATATTCATAACGGGTAGCCAGTTCCAGGAAAGAGGCCATATATTTTTTCTCAAACTGTTGCAGGGTAAGGGTTTTCTTGCCGGTAGCCAGTTCAGTGGCGCCGCTTCTCCAATAAATATTATCCAGTATTGTTTTCAGGTCACTGTTTTCCAGCGCGGAGCGCTGGGGTTCATACACCAGGTTCAGCAAACGGGTAGAACAGATCTCTATCATCCTGAACTGACCGCTCTGGAAGCCGCTGGCTGGCAGCAGGGCCATTCTGAACCGGAGGAACTGTTCTTTATCCATCCCGTCCACCATGATATCGAAAGAGTGGATCAGGTTATGCATGTAGCTGTTGATCCGCTTCAGCTGCGTGGTAAACACAACAGCAGTCCGTTCCGGCGTCAGGCAGATCTGTTCGATAGCCTGTAACGTCAGTTTAAAATACAATTCCGTTATCTGGTGATAAATGATGAAGATGTTTTCATCCGGAATCGGCGTGCGCGGATGCTGCAGATTCAGCAGCACATCCAGTTGGATATAGTCCCAGTACGTCAGATAGTCCGCGTATAGCAGCCCGTCCAGATAGGAAGACAGGTTCTGCCCCATAGCGGCATATTTTTCTTCCAGCCGTTTTATTTTATCGGCGATGTCTGTTGTAACCATGACGGAATTTAAGCATTCCGGCTGAAAAAGCGATGACAGCGCTTTTCGGGCCGTCGGGCCTTATTCCACCACATTAATGGTACGGTAAAAGCTTTCTTCGAGAGAGATCAGGGTTTCGGTTCTTTCGATGCCTTTTATTTTCTGTAATTCATCGTGGAGGATACGGCGTAACTGGGTAATATCTTTACAGATGATTTCTGCGAACATGCTGTAGCTGCCGGTGGTATAATTAAGGCGCACCATTTCCGGGATTTTACGCAGTTCTTTGGCCACAGTATCATACATGGAACTTTTTTCGAGATAGATACCGATAAAAGCGATTACATCGTAGCCAATCATTTTCAAATCTACATGTAATTTAGTACCTTTAACTATACCCAGTTCTTGCAATTTCTTCATTCTCACGTGGATAGTGCCGCCGGAAACGAACAGTTTCTTCCCCAGATCGGCGTAGGAGATCTCAGCATTATTCATCATCTCGCTGATAATCTGCAAATCGAGTTTGTCAATATTCAAATTGTGGCTCATTTTTACAACTTGTTTTGGAATGTTTTAAAGTTATATGCAAATATTTAAAAAATATCGAAAATTCAAAAATTTTTCTTAAAAAATTTGCAAGAAATCACTCGTGTCGTTAGATTTGCATTATAATCGTTATCAAAATAGCCACTGAAAAGAAAGCGTTGGTAATGATAATAAAAATTGTGGGATGATGAAACTGGCAGACATGCCCCCTTGTCTCGGGGGTGGGGAGTCCGGGATAAACGTAGCATAACTGGGTTGACCACTAATCTTAATTGTGCTATGGCTAACTGCCCCGTGGAGGTTCGACTCCTCCTCCTACAGCCAAATTGGTTTAAAGAGCTCGTGGGTCCTTGACCCATGGGCTTTTTTTATTGGGGGATTTTTTGATTTACGGATTTTTTGATTTTGGGGATTTGGATCGGAGCGAAGGGGACCTTTGTTGTATTTCCGTCCTATCCTCCCAAATTTAAAAATCAAAAAATTTGTAAATCCAATCCAAAGGCCCCCTTCGCTCCGATCAAAATCCCCGAAATACGTAAATCAAAAAATTCCAAAATCCGTAAATCCAATATTCGTGGTATTTTTGCGCCAAATGGGACAGAAAAAACTACAACGCTTCGCTGAAATTGAGACCTTCCCCAACGTATTGATATACCCGGAAGGCATGCAGGGAAAATGGCACGAATACTTTAAGAACAACCATCCGGTTACGCTGGAACTGGCCTGTGGTAAAGGAGATTATACCCTGGGAATGGGCCGCCTGTTCAAAGAACAGAACTTTATCGGGGTAGACCTGAAGGGCAACCGTATCTGGAGAGGCGCTAAAACCGCCCTGGACGAATCCCTGGACAATGTAGCTTTCCTCCGGACACAGATCGAAAAACTGGACAACTACTTTGCGCCCGGAGAAATCAAGGATATCTGGATTACCTTCCCGGACCCGTTTCTCCGTAAATCCAAAGCCCGCAAAAGGCTTACCCACCCGCGTTTCCTGCAGCTGTATCAGCCCTTGCTGGCCCCCGGCGCCACTATCAACCTGAAAACAGATTCACCGGAATTATATGCTTTCACACAGGAGGTAATTGCCGCCGCCGGCCTCATCCTCCTGGAGGATATCCCGGATGTATACGCCTTACCGGAAGTACCGCCCTTGTTGAAAATACAGACCTACTACGAAGGCATGCACCTGGCAGATGGCCGCACCATCCGTTACCTGAAATTCCAGCTGCCCGCCACTCCCTTGAACTGGCGCAGCATAAAACTGCCTTCCGATGAAGCAACCGTTGGTGGAGAAGATTGATTTCTATTATAACGCGGAAGGCTATATGGTTTTTACCGAAAAGTATCACCTGGACCGGGGCTACTGCTGTGGCAACGGCTGTAAACATTGTCCATTTGCATATGAAAAAGTACCCGAACCCAAAAAGTCCTTCCTCCTCGAAAAACGCCGCAACGAAGAAAAAGACGGAGGATCCTAAACCCGTCTCTTTCTTCGATGTGGTGTATAAAATAGCCCGTAAAATTCCTAAAGGGCGGGTTACCACCTACGGCGCCATCGCAGAAGCGGCCGATATTAAACTAACACCCCGCATGGTAGGCTGGGCCATGAATGGCGCCGGCAACGCCAAACCAGCAGTACCGGCACACCGGGTGGTGAACCGGAACGGAGAATTGAGCGGCCGCCAGTTCTTTGCCACCCCCACCCTGATGCAGGAACTGCTGGAACAGGAAGGAGTAACCGTAAAAAATGACAAAGTCAGCGATTTTAAAACCGTATTTTGGAGTCCTGGCAAGCCGAAAGCCACTACTGCCACAAAAACTGTCAAAAAGAAAATCTGAGCGTTTTTATGTCGATACTCAAATTAAAACTGGACCAGGAGCAGTTGGTAGAGGATTTCTTTGAAAATACCCACCTGATCGGTATCGCCTCTACCGCCCGCGATTACCAGCTCTGCTGGCAAATTAACCGGCAACTGCATACCAACTTCCGGGTCAACAACCTGCTGGAAATCACGCTCTCCAAGAAAAACAGGTCCTTTCATTTCACCGTCATGGAATTTCATGAACCAACGAACTCGGTTGCACACTATTTCTATAACAACCACTGTCAGGCCGAATACCTGCTGCCAGAGCTGAAAAACATCCAATTCCTGTGGATGATCAAGGGCGATTACTACCAGGCTGACGATATCAAAAAATTATTGGAGCAATTACGCCTTGTACCGCTTGTACAATTAGTATCTTTACTGGACACGAGAGAAATAAAAAATAAAATGAACCTCATTTTCTAAAATAGGAAGACGATCAGCCTGAACATTATATTTTTGACCAGTACCCTAGTGAATTGCCGCATTTTCACCTTTAAACACTCGCTGTATGTGGGAAGAAAAAGACAATCAACTGCACCGGGCCTTTACCTTTAAAGATTTCCGGGAAGCATTCGGGTTTATGACCCGGGTGGCACTGGTCGCAGAAAAAATGGACCACCATCCCTACTGGACCAATGTCTACAATAAGGTAGACATCTACCTCAGTACACACGACGCAGGCAATGTGGTGACGGAAAAAGACAAGACGCTGGCAAAAGCGATTGATCAATTATTATAATCAAATCCATACACCATTTGTGAAGCGCATTATTATTTTAATGCTGTTGTTGTACTGTTACACCGCAGGAACCTTTGCCTACAACCCCGCTCCGGACACCCTGACAGCAAAAGATGGTTTTGCTGCCTCGGCGCTGGACCTGCGTCCCTACATGAACAGCCTCTCCGACCCAAAAGGCCATCTGACTATCCAACAGGTGGTACACCTGCCTTTTACCACTACCCCTCAACTTTTTCACGACTATAAAAAAAATAACGGTCAGGGAAACAACTGCTGGTTCCGGCTACAAATAAAAAACAACGGAAAAGATACCCTCCAGGCAATTCTCTTTGCCGGCTGGCACGACTTTATGTACTGGTACGAAAAACCGCCCGGAGATACCGCCACCCTGCTGATGCAGACCGGCCTCATGTACGACAAGGGAGGCGTTGAAAGATGGGACCACTATGGTTTTAACGTGAGCGTTCCTCCCCATGAACACCGTACTTTCTACCTGCACGTCATTAATAAATCATACAACGAAAACCCACTGATGCCGGCTCTTTTCAGCGAACAGGCTTTCGCCAGGTTTCACAACCGGGAGCAGGACAGCTATCGCAAGGAGGCCGTGGTGATCCAGGTGCTGCTGGGCATGCTGCTCGTTTTTTTCAGCATTTCCATTATCAGTTACATCCAATTACCCGACCGGTCCTATATCTACTTCGCCATTTATATCCTCGGACTGATTCTCTTTTTCGCGCTGCGGCTGGAGAGTAAGCCCTACCAGCTGTCTTTTTTCCATCGCTGGCCCATGTTGAAATACTACTGGGATATTCCGGGGCTGCTGTTCTGTTTTTACCTGATGTACCTGCTGTTTGGCAATACCTTCCTGAACCTGAAAGAACGGTATCCCTTTATGGAACAGGTATTCACCTGGGTATCCACCATCGTGGGCGGTCTGATCATCGTATGTATTTATTGCATTATGATGGAACAGTATCATCTGCCGGTGATCATCTACAGTTATGTTTATTTCTGTACGCTGGTACCATTGCTGGTGGTATTTGTAGCGCTGGCCAAACGTTCCCGGCATCATCCGCTGGTGCGGTTTTTCCTGTATGGGTCCGTATGCCTGTACCTCGCCTGCCTCGGCTCTTTTCTCATGCATATACGGCCGTTAGGCTTGCTGAGCGCCCTGGGGGAACTGGCAGCACCCAGTATGCTGCTGATTGGCGGCGTATTGTTGCAGGCTATGTTTTTCCTGGCCGGTCTTAGTTACCGTAATAAATTAGTACACCTGGAACGAACCCGCACACAGGAACTGCTGATCAAACAGCTGAATAAAAACAAGGAGTTGCAACACAAACTCAATGAGCAACTGGAAGAACTGGTGAAAGAGCAGACCACAGAAATATTGCGGAAAAAACAAGAGCTGGAAGAGCAGCGGAAAATACAACTGGAGACCGAATACGACAAAAAACTAACCGAGATAGAACTCAAGGCCATCCGGGCACAGATCAATCCCCACTTTATTTTCAACTGTCTGAATTCTATCCAGCTGTTTGTGATGCAGCGGGATTATGAATATGCCCAAAAATACCTGTCGGACTTTTCTTACCTGATCCGCAAAACGCTGGATTTCTCGCGGCGCAACTTTATTTCGCTGGCCGATGAGATCACCTATCTCAATACCTACCTGGGTTTGGAAAAGATGCGGTTTGAAAACAGGATGGAGTACGAAATTGTTGTAGATCCGGAGATCGCCACCGCCGAGCTGGAGATCCCTGCCATGTTGCTGCAGCCTTATGTAGAGAATGCGGTTAAACATGGGATGACCAATCCGCAGCAGCCTATTGGTCAGCTTTCCATCCGATTTACGCAGGTGGCCGCCGATATGCTGGAATGTGTGATTGCCGACAATGGTATTGGGATAGCGCGATCGCGCTCCCTGCGTACGCTGCCCAAACATCACCAGTCCTCCGGTATGGAGATTAGCCAGAACAGGGCCGAACTGTTGAATAAGATGTATAACACGGAGATTCATATAGAGATCATCGACCTTTCAGCCCGGGATGAAGCGGATAGCGGTACTGTTGTAAAGATCCTGATACCGCAATTATAATATATACGTAAACGTTAGCGCAATCATTTGTCATGATAAAAGCAGTGATCATCGATGATGAACGAAACAGCCGGGATATTATCGTCCTGATGCTGGAAAAATATTGCCCCGAAGTAACGGTCGCAGCTACGGCTTCCGACTGCGCCGAGGGTATTGCACAGATCAGGGAGCATCAGCCCGAACTGGTTTTCCTGGACCTTGAAATGCCGGATGGCACTGGCTTTGACGTATTGCTGGGTACCCGGGGCGATGTTTCTTTCGAAGCGGTGTTTGTCACTGCTTTTGAAAAGAAGTTCCTGCATGTGATTCGTTGTAGTGAAGTAGAGCTGATCCTCAAACCGATTGATAAGGAGAGCCTGTTGCAGGCGGTATCGCTGGTGAAAGAGCGGATTATCGGTAATAGCAGCAAAGAGCGTTATCAGGTATTGCTGGAGAACTTCCACAATTTGCAGCATGCTTCCTGGAAGCTGCTGGTACAGGATACTAACGGTGACTCCCAAACGATATTCCTCCCTGCCGTAGAATGCCTGGAGTCGCGGCAGGACAACTGTCTGTTCCGGTTGGATTCCGGTGCGGAGATTCAGGCGGAGCGGCCTTTCCGGTATTATGCCGATCTGTTCTCCTCTTTACAGTTTTACCAGGTGAACAATATGCAGATGATACAGCTGCCAAATATCAGTCAGATAGATGCCAATCATGGTAAGATAGTATTGAAAAGCGGCCTGGTAGTGGAGATTACAGAACGGCGGCGTAAGGATCTGCTCGCCCGTTTGCAGCGGTAGCAGGGTATCGCGCGGAAAGTGTATCTATAAACGCCGGTATATCCGGCGTTTGCCCCTTCTATATTACTCAACTTCAATATTTTAGGTAACCTCTTTGCATTTCCTTCAAATAAATCTCCTTTTTTTAACGGGCTAAGCAACCCCTACCCTGTTTTTTTCCTTTTTGATGTTTTTGCGCGGAGAATACGTAACAATAATTTAACAAAAAAATTTGGTCGTATTGGTTTTGGTTGTACTTTTGACTCGTCAAACAAAAAAGTCAGACAGTCAGACTTAAGAAATTTGACGAACGATCTATGGCAGAATTAGACCAGAAGCGAACACTTATTCTTGAGGCCGCTTTAAAGCGCTTTAAAAGGTTCGGGCTGTCTAAAACTACCATGGAAGAGATCGCCAGGGATCTGGATATCTCAAAAGGGTCTTTGTATTATTATTTTTCAGATAAGGAATCCATTTACGTAGCGGTAGTAGAGCGGATGATAGCGGACTGTTTCATTGATATGTCGGCTTTTGTGGAAACGGCTGCTTCTACCGATGCGATTATTAACCGGTATCTGGAATTGAAGGAAACCATGCTGATAGAGTATCATTTTCTGTTTGGGATTAACCAATGGATAAAAGATATGCCATCGAGCCTGATGCGGCAAACGATCGAGTTACTGCAGACAGTGGAAATTTCCTTCCTTTCCGCCACTATCAGAAAAGGGATTAGCTTGGGAGAGCTGAATGAAAACATTGACGCTGATGAAACAGCGCAGTTGTTGATCAACGTATTATTCGGTTTATGGGTGATATGGTGCAAATGGCAGGCCACCGGCTTTGATCCACGGGATCGTGAGGGTTTACATTGTTTCATGGACCGTGAAAAAAAGGTATTGGATATTTTCTTTAATGGATTAAGATATAGACCAGCAATCAACCAAGCTAGGCTTTAATGTATGTAGAAGAATCAAAGACACACGAGAACAGTTTTAATGTATATTTAAATTTTACGAAAGATGAAAAAGTTGATTGTAATGGCCGCAGTAGTACTGTTCGGCACACAAGTAGCTAAGGCACAGTTATCAAAAGGCGATGTTATCCTGGGTGGCAATGTTAATGTAAAAACCACTTCCGCGAAAGTAAAAGACACTGACAACAAAACCACCAATACTTCTTTTGGTGTTAGCCCTAAAGTAGGTTACGCGCTGAATTCCAACTGGGTAATTGGTGTTTTCGCTGAAACTCAGTTTGGCAACAAAAAAGTTACTACCGCAACCGGTGATGTAAAAACTAAAACCCTGGATATCACTCCTGGCGTATTCGTTCGCAACTACCACATGATTGGCCAGAGCAAATTTGCATTCTTTGCTGAAGCAAATGCCGGCTACGGTTTCGGTAACACTAAAGTAGAAGGCGACAAAACTGAAAGCTACACTGGCTTCAACGTAAACGTACTGCCTGGTATCACTTACTTCGTGACTAAACACTTCATGATTGAAGGTGCTTTCGGTGGCCTGGGTTACACTTATGCTCAGCACAAAGCTGAAGGAACCGGTGTTAAAACCAACGTTAGCGACTTTGACTTCAACTTTACTAAACAGTTGAACCTGGGTGTGAACTTCATTTTCTAATCACCTGTATAGATTGATGTTTTACATAAGAAAGTCAAAAGGTTAGATAGATTGGATAATCCCGCTGCAGCCCTGCTGTAGCGGGATTTTTGTTTGTAGCTGTTTTTATTTTTGCCTGATACATATCTGATAAAAAAAGCCCCGCGAGTATATCGCGGGGCTTTTTTGTTATGAGTTGGATTCCTGATTATCCGTTCATAGAGATCAGGAATTCTTCGTTGTTTTTGGTACCACGCATATGCTGCAGCATGAAGTGCATGGATTCGTCGGTATTCATATCTGCCAGGTGATTGCGCAGGATGTGGATACGTTTGAGTGCATCCTTGTCCAGCAGCAGATCGTCGCGGCGGGTAGAAGACGCAGATACGTCGATCGCCGGGAAGATACGTTTGTTGGCCAGTTTGCGATCCAGCGCCAGTTCCATGTTACCGGTACCTTTAAATTCTTCGAAGATCACCTCATCCATTTTGGAACCTGTATCAATCAGGGCAGTGGCCAGGATGGTGAGGGAACCGCCGTGTTCAATTTTACGGGCAGCACCAAAGAATTGTTTAGGTTTCTGCATGGCATTAGCTTCCACACCACCGCTCAGTACCTTGCCGGAGGCCGGTGCTACGGTATTGTGGGCTCTTGCCAGACGGGTAATGGAGTCGAGCAGGATTACTACATCGTGGCCGCATTCTACCAGTCGCTTTGCTTTCTGCAGTGCAATAGCAGACACTTTCACGTGTTTTTCAGCAGGTTCATCGAAAGTAGATGCAATTACTTCCGCTTTCACGCTACGTTCCATATCGGTCACCTCTTCCGGACGTTCATCGATCAGTACCACCATCAGATAAATTTCGGGGTGGTTGGTAGCGATGGCGTTGGCTACTTCTTTCAGCAACATGGTTTTACCCACCTTCGGCTGCGCCACGATAAGGCCGCGCTGTCCTTTACCGATAGGGGTAAACATATCCATGATACGGGTGGAGTAGTTATTGGAAGTGGTGGTGAGCCTCAGTTTTTCGAAGGGGAACAGCGGTGTCAGGTAATCGAAAGGTACGCGGTCACGTACTTCTTCCGGTGACTTACCGTTGATCGTTTCCACTTTCAGCAGTGCAAAATATTTCTCTCCTTCTTTCGGCGGGCGAACGGAACCGTTCACGGTATCGCCGGTTTTCAGTCCAAACAATTTGATCTGGGAAGGAGATACATAAATATCATCAGGGGAGCTGAGGTAGTTGTAATCAGAAGAGCGGAGGAAACCGTAACCATCGGGCATCATTTCCAGTACGCCTTCACTGAGGATTACACCATCAAACTCTATATTAAAAGCGGCGTCCTTTTTAGGATAGCGCTGCTGTTTCTGTGCGGCAGGAACAACCGGGTCCAAACCTTCCGGCATTACAAAATCGTCATCATCATCTTCTTCCTCTGCGGCTTCCGGGGCTGGTGCCGGCGCTACTTCTTCCTCTTCTTCTACTTCATCTTCCGTGAAAGCAGGGATAATGATATCATCATCATCATCAAAAGTGAGGGAAGGAATGCTGTCCAGATCTATATCAAAGTCTTTTATTTTAGATTTAGGCGCCGGAGCGGGAGCAGGCTCTGCTTCTACTTCTTTGCTTTTGCTTCCGGAAACTTTTTTGGTAGATTTTTTTGCGGCTGGTTTTTCTTCCGCTACAGGTTCTTCAGTCTCTTGATGCGCTTCGTCTTTCTTTACAGGTTTGCGTTTGCGTGCTTTTTTCTCTTCTCCGTTGGACTGGTTATCTTCTGAGGCCATCACTGCTTGTTTGTCCAGAATTTTGTAGATCAGGTCCTGTTTGTTCAGTTTTTTTGCGTTGGGAACATCAAGCTTCTCTGCAATGTCAAGCAGCTCAGGAACGAGCATGTCGTTCAATTGTAAGATGTCGTACATCATCTGTGTTGTCAAATTTTAGAAGTGTTGTGAGGCGGGTACCACTGCATACCAACATACACCAATTACAAATAATTGTTTTGTGTCAAGAAATTTAATTAGATTATTAAATTTGATAGGGAATGATTGAGTTTAGGAACTGCTGATGAAGGTGTGAAAATGAACTTAATCAGTCAGATTATACCGCAAGATTAAAACAAGTTTTATTATTATCCAAAAAAATTTCAGCCCAAATGCCCCATAGTCACCGTTGTAACGCTGTTTTCACCTCCCTGTTCCGGCTATAAATGCGCGAGGGCGCGGTCCTTAAAACAGCCCCTATTCATATATCCTTTTTTATATTATATCCATTTTTAACATTTCTTTTGCATCCGGGCAGGAGTAATTATCTTGTAGAATCGGCATAATCACCCCTATGGACTATGGCCGGGAAAACTTATTTTTGCAATCCAAAATTTAATTTTTTATGAGCCAAAGACAGAAAGTCAAACAAATCCTGTCAGACGACAGGACGCATTATGAAGCAACAGTAAAAGGTTGGGTGCGGTCTTTCCGTAACAATCAGTTTATAGCTTTAAACGACGGCTCTACCAATAATAATTTACAGATCGTTATTGATACTGAAAATATAGATGCTGCCCTGCTGAAAAGAATCACCACCGGTGCAGCCATCAGCGCTACCGGCGAAGTTATTCCTTCACTGGGTAAAGGTCAGCGTGTAGAACTGAAAGCCGTAACGCTGGATATTCTGGGCGACTGCGATCCGGAAAAATATCCGCTGCAGCTGAAAAACAAGCCCAGCCTGGAATACCTGCGGGAGATCGCTCACCTTCGTTTCCGTACCAACACCTTCGGCGCCGTATTCAGAATCCGTCACTCGCTTGCTTTTGCGGTGCACAAGTTCTTCAACGAACGAGGTTTTGTATACCTGCACACCCCCATCATCACTGCTTCTGACGCCGAAGGCGCCGGCGAGATGTTCCGGGTAACCACGCTGGACATGCAAAACCCGCCCCGTACCGAAGGCGGCGAAATTGACTACAAGGAAGATTTCTTCGGAAAATCTACCAACCTTACCGTATCCGGTCAGCTGGAAGGCGAACTGGGAGCGATGGCCTTTGGTGAAATTTACACCTTCGGTCCAACCTTCCGTGCAGAAAACTCCAACACAGCCCGCCACCTGGCGGAGTTCTGGATGATCGAACCGGAAATGGCCTTCTATGAACTGGAAGATAACATGGACCTCGCTGAAGCATTTATCAAATCGCTCATCAGCCACATCCTGGAACATAACCGCGAAGACCTGGATTTCCTCGCCACCCGCCTGGTAGAAGAAGAAAAACAAAAGCCACAGCAGGAACGCAGTGAAATGGGCCTGATCGAAAAACTGGAGTTTGTGTTGCACAACGAGTTTGTACGCATCACCTATACCGAAGCGATCGATATCCTGAAAGACAGCAAACCCAATAAGAACAAGAAGTTCCAATACCTCATCGAAGGATGGGGCGCTGACCTTCAGAGCGAACATGAACGTTATCTGGTAGAAAAACATTTCAAAAAACCGGTGATCCTGACGGACTATCCGAAAGAGATCAAGTCCTTCTACATGAAGCTGAACGCCGACAACAAAACCGTACGTGCCATGGACATCCTGTTCCCCGGCATCGGTGAAATGGTAGGCGGTTCCCAACGGGAAGAGGACTACGAAAAACTGGTGGCACGTATGCAGGAAATGCATGTACCGGTAGAGGAGCTGTCCTGGTACCTCGATACCCGCCGCTTTGGTACCGCACCGCATTCCGGCTTCGGTCTTGGTTTTGAACGGATGATGCTGTTCGTAACAGGTATGACCAACATCAGAGACGTGATACCATTCCCGAGAACACCAAAGAGCGCCGAATTCTAACGGTGGCGGTCATATTTCGCTAGATTGTCTGAAGCGGATGTTTGACAAGATTGTGATTTGATTTTAATCACTTTTATCTACCTTCGGGCAATTCTCTTTTTAGATATTTATGGAACCCGTGCAGGCCTTGCCTGTACGGGTTTTTTCTTTTTGTTTATGGAAAGCAGGTAACATCGCATCTCTTGTACAGAAAGCGCTTTCAACCAATTTCGTACATCCCAAACCGTTACTTATGGCTGACATAAACAATAGCACCCCGCAAGGCCGGTCCGGCAGTAAAAATATCCGCTGCAATAAAAAATCAACCCGCGTAGATATGACGCCCATGGTGGATCTCGGCTTTCTGCTGATTACTTTTTTTATGCTTACCACTACCCTCGCGCAGCCCAAAACCATGCAGCTGCTGATGCCCCGCAACGATGGGCCGGCGATGCCATTATCCGACAAAAAAGCGTTGACCGTTATCCTCGGCCCGGATGGCCGCATCGCATGGTATGAAGGCATGGGTGATGATCCGGCAGCGCCGCCAATGGTCAACTATACCAGCTTCGCCAATCATAACGGCATCCGCGATATTATCATCCGCAAAAAGGCAGCAGTATACCAGCACACTAAAAAGAATGATCTGATGGTGCTGATCAAAGCTGATAAACAGGCCCGTTATGAAAACGTGGTAGATATCATGGATGAGATGCTGATTAACCAGGTGGACCGCTACGCCATTATGGATATCAGCAGCCGGGAAGAAGGCTATTTTCAATAATGGATTCCGTACCTTTACTGCTCCAAAACAATATACAATATGGCAATAACCCATTCCATCCCCTCTGTAGACCTGGCGGATTTTACCTCCGGTGACGCCAGCCGGAAAGCTGCCTTTGTGCAGCAACTGGGAAAAGCTTATGAAGAAGTTGGTTTTGTGGCAGTAAAGAATCATGGCATTCCTGACGAGCTGATTGCCGACCTTTACAAATACGTACAAGAGTTCTTCAAGCTGCCCTTTGAAACCAAGCATACATACGAAATCCCTGAACTGGCGGGCCAGCGCGGGTATACTTCTTTCGGCAAAGAACATGCGAAAGGGTATGAAGCCCCTGACCTGAAGGAGTTTTTCCAGTTTGGACAAACTGTGGAAGACAACGATCCGATTGGGGAAGAATATCCGCCGAATGTACAGGTAGCAGAAGTACCCGCGTTTACGCCTACTTTTTTTAAGGCTTATCGTGGTTTTGAAACTTCCGGTAAATACCTGCTGCAGGCGATTGCCCTGTTCCTGGGACTGGAAGAAAACTACTTCGACGATAAAATCCACAATGGTAACTCCATCCTGAGAGCCATCCACTACCCTCCGATTACACAGGAGCCTAAATCGGCCATCAGGGCAGAGCAACATGAGGACATCAACCTGATTACCCTGCTGGTGGGCGCTTCCGCCGACGGGTTGCAGATCCTGGATAAACAAAATAACTGGGTTCCGGTAACTTCCCTGCCTGAGCAGATAGTGGTAAACGTAGGCGATATGCTGCAACGTTTAACCAACAACCGGTTAAAATCCACCACTCACCGGGTAGTAAATCCTCCCCGCGAAATGTGGAATACTTCCCGTTACTCCATTCCCTTCTTCCTGCATCCTAAATCCGCGATGAGACTGGATTGCCTGGAAAGCTGCGTTACCGCAGAAAATCCGCTGGCATACGAGCCAATCAGCGCCGGAGAATACCTCGATGAGCGCCTGCGCGAAATTGGGTTAAAAAAATAACCGTCTTGTTTCATACAAGTCCCGGCAGGGCTTACCTACCGGGACTTTTCATTTATCCTGCGCAGGGGCAGGCACTGGTTATTTAAAGCATGGTTATTCGTTTTCAAGGTTTTTCCGATATGGTCACACTTTTAGTCCGGGCATTCTCGTGCCGGTGGGAGTAAGCTCACAGTACAAACTATTACAACGGATAAAAGGCCATATTCGATTACGTAGCCACCCATATTACAAGTATTGTGCCTTTATTATATTACAGATTAGTATTATTAGCAACACTGTTGTATTTTGTCGGATTATTTTTACTAACTTATTGAATCCTTCGAGCGGAATTCACTTTATCAATCACTGTGTTTCTACGTCATATACCTTTTTTGAAAGCGGTGCTATTACATAGCATAACTGCCTACGGGGGCCCTCAGGGGCACCTGGCGATGATGATGAAAACATTCGTATACCAGCGAAAAGATGTTACCGAGCAGGAACTGATGGAATATAATGCCTTTTGCCAGCTGCTCCCGGGCGCATCTTCTTCCCAAACCCTTACCCTTATTGGTTATAAACGTGGCGGCGTTATGCTCGCCATTCTTACCCTGCTCATCTGGATTACACCTGCCTGCCTGTTGATGGGATCGCTCAGTTTCCTGCTACAATATTTCGATAAGCGGGCGCTGCAGACAGATATTTTTAAATACGTACAGCCGATGGCGGTAGGTTTCCTTGCTTTTGGCAGTATCAAGGCTTTCCGGATCAGTATTAACAACCTGGCCACCTTCCTGATTATGATTGTGGCGATGTTTGCCGCCTTTTACCTGAAATCGCCCTGGACTTTCCCGGCACTGATCATACTGGGGGGAATCGTATCCAATTTTAGTAACAAACGTATCCCCGACATCCAGGACAAACCCAAAAAGATTCAATGGGGCAATATCTGGTTGTTTGTGCTCATCTTTATCCTGGCCGGCTTTCTCTCGGAATATGCGCGTTCCCATGAGTGGATCACCCGCCGTCCGTTTAACCTGTTTGAGAACTTTTACCGTTTCGGCAGCCTGGTCTTCGGTGGCGGCGATATCCTGATCGCCATGATGCTGGAGCAGTACGTTACCCGCGCCAAATCGAACTATATGAGCGCGGAAGAGCTGCTCACCGGCGCCGGTATTATGCGTGCCCTTCCCGGCCCCACCTTCTCCATTTCCGCCTATGTGGGCGGTATGGCTATGCGCAACCTGGGAATGGGTTACCAGTTTCTCGGCTGTGTACTCGCTCCCATCGCCATTTTCCTGCCCAGCTTATTACTGGTGCTGTTCTTTTTCCCCATTTGGCATAACCTGAAAAAATACGTGATCATTTACCGGGCATTGGAGGGGATTAACTCAGTAGTAGTAGGCATCATGTGGGCAGCCACCCTGATCCTGTTTTTTGCCATCCCTATCAACTGGTACAATCTGCTGATTATGTTCTCCACACTGGCGCTGCTGCTGTTTAGCCGCCTGCCGTCGCCCTTCATTGTATTGGCTTGCCTGCTCATGGGCTGGCTGTTATAATTTAGATATTATATTCCTTTATCTTATTGTACAACGTGGTAAGACCAATATCCAACAGCTCCGCAGCCTTGGTTTTATTGCCTTTTACATGGGCCAGCACCCGGATAATATGGCTTCGTTCCATATCGGCCAGCCGCAGGGAAGATGAAGCATTATCCGTACCCTGCTGAAAATCGAAAGGCAGGGATGACACATCCAGTATGTCCGTATCCGTGAGGATGGCTGCCCGTTCCAGTACGTTGCGCAGTTCCCGGATATTTCCTTTCCAGCTATGCTGCTGCAATGCCTGCAGGAAAGCCGGACTCATACCGGTCAACCGTTTATTCAGCTTTGGGGAAAACTGCTGTATAAACCAATCTGCCAGCAGGGGTATATCTTTTTTGCGGTCGTTGAGAGAAGGTAAGGATATCTGGAAGACAGACAGGCGGTAAAACAGGTCTTCCCGGAAATGACCGGCCGCAATTTCCTGCTCCAGGTGACGGTTAGTGGCCGCAATGACCCGTACATCTGTTTTTACCGGCTTGGCCTCCCCTACTTTATAAAACTCCTGTGCCTCCAGTACCCGCAGCAATTTAGCCTGCAGTTCTACCGGCATCTCCCCGATTTCGTCGAGGAAAATAGTGCCTCCGCGTGCTTCCTCAAAAAAGCCTTTTTTGTCTTTCACCGCACCGGTAAAAGCCCCGGCGACATGGCCAAACAGTTCACTTTCCAGGATGTCTTTACCGATGGCGCTGCAGTTAACCGCTACAAACGGCTGCTGGCGCCGGCCGCTGCCCTCATGAATAGCATGGGCAAACACCTCCTTGCCGGAGCCGGTTTCACCCAGCAACAGCACGGTCATGTCCGCAGGCGCCACCTTGCGGGCCAACTCTTTGGCAGTATTGATTTCAGGGGAATTACCCAGGATGTTGTCGAAGTTATATTTACCGGCAATTTTCTTTTCCAGGTCCCGGATGCGGAACTGTAACCGGGCCTTGTCCATCGCTTTGCTCACCAGTGGCAGGATACGATTGTTATCATCACCCTTGGTGATATAATCAAAAGCACCGTTTTTAATGGCCTGTACGCCGTCAGCGATATTGCCGTAGGCGGTCAATACAATGGTTTCCACCTGGGGGAAACGGCTGCGGATCGTTTGCACGAGCTCTACCCCGTTACCATCCGGCAACTTCACATCCGATAACACCACGCTGATCTCTTCTTTTTCCAGGATTTTCATCGCGGAGCGGACATTCCCTGCTTCGTGCATCGTATATCCTTCCAGGCCCAGCAACCGGCTCAGGAGTTTCCGCAGCTGGTCTTCATCATCGATAATTAGTATATGCCCCTTCAAAGTATGTTGTTATTTGGTTATTTGGATATTTTGCCGTTCTCACAGAAAGACACAACAAAGTAACTAAATAACCCAATAGCTAAATAAACAAATAACTAAATAAGCAAATGACTAAATGTTTTACTCCGGTTCGTTTTTGGTAGTTTTCTGGTTGGCTTTAAATACCAGTGCTCCCAGGGCTGCTGCCAATACGCCCATCACGAAATTGGCAAACAGCACGTTACCCAGGAACATCACCCAGAACTTCTGCTGCTCCGACCGTTCACTGCCTACTACATTGGTCACTCTCCCTATCTGCTGTTGTATGTCGTAGTGCCCTTCCCGGTTCACCACAAAAAAATAAAATATCAGTGAAAAAACGGCTACCAGGAAGATGGCCTGCAAGGTAGCCCTGAAGCCCATTGCAAAAGACGACACCATAGAAGTTCTATTACCATGCCGGGCATTGTAATGTACAATAGATATCAGGATACCCAGGAAAAATACGAGGCTGGTACAAAAGCCTGTCCACAGTGTACCATACTGGTTGGTCATATAAAAAATGAGAATCATTGCGATACAAATAACCCCGATAATAATCCCGTAAACAGGCGACAGTTTTACGGGTCCTTTCGATGAGTGTTGCATAGCATCAGATTTAAAAGTCCAAAAATCAGGTCGCTGCGGCCTGTTCTACGTCATGAATAAACCGTCGCAGATCATTTTTTGTACTTTGAATATCGTGCCAGCTGTCACCAATTTCGTTTAGTCGTTCCAGTGAGTTAAACATATCAAAATCACCGATACGTAATTTTTCATTCACCTCTTTCCATTGCAACGGCATAGACACGGTAGCACCGGGTTTGGGCCTGACAGAATAAGGCGCGGCCACCGTTTGCCCACGGCTGTTTTGCAGAAAATCCAGGTATACTTTTTTATTACGCGCCGATTTTGCACGGGTTACACTGGTGCTTCGCGGCAACTGTTTGTTTACATGGCGGGCAATATATTCCGCAAACAACCGGCCTGTATCGTAGGTATATTTTCCGCCGGTAGGAATATAGATATGCAGACCGGTAGAGCCGGACGTTTTACAGAAAGCCGTGATTTTATATGGGTCCAGGAAGGCTTTGATATGCAACGCAGCTTCTACCACGTATTTAAAATCGATTTGTTCCGGGTCCAGATCCATCACCACATAATCAGGATTATCCAGCTTGCTGGTGCGTGACAACCACGGATTCACCTCTATACAGCCCAGGTTGGTCATATAAGCGAGTGTAGCTTCGTTGTTGCATAACAGGTAGTCCACATCCTTGCCGGTAGAAGCAGCGTGCAGCGCAATACTTTTGATCCATGCCGGGGTTTGTTCCAGGTCCAGGTTTTTCTGGTAAAAAGAAGCGGCGGCAATCCCGTTCGGGAAGCGGTGTAACGACAATGGCCTGTCTTTCAGATGCGGCAGCATATACTGCGCCACAGACAGGTAATAATCCACCAGCTGACCTTTGGTAATTTTTTCTTTAGGCCAGTATATTTTCTGTTGATTGGTAAGGTTTACTTTTTTACCGTTGAGGGTGATCACCTGATCATTTTCAATAGTAGTGGTAGCGTTGGCCATAGTCTGAACAGTTTTAGGCGTTTCCGGATGTACGTCTGCAGCAGGCTTATCTTCTCTCAGTCCCAGGTATATCGGCATACGGAGGATACCGTCACCGGTCCACTCCGAAAATTTCACCTGACATACCAGTTCGGGTTTCACCCAGGTGATGGGCATGTCTGTCTTTATTTTACGGCCGAACGGCGACGTTTTTTGTATCAATGGCTGTAGCTTCTCATACAGCATAGCCAGCGATGTTTCATTGAACCCGCCCCCACAGTTACCGATATACTGCAGCTGTTTATCTTTATACAATCCCAGTACCAGAGCGCCCATTTTTTTCCGGCTGCCTCTGGGCGCGGTAAATCCGCATATAACAGCCTCCTGTTCGTTGGTGACCTTAATCTTCAGCCAGGCATCGGAACGGCGGCCTTCTTCGTATATACTATCTGTTTTTTTTGCCATCATACCCTCCCATTGCTGTTTCCGGGCTTTCTCAAAAAACGTTTTCCCTTTTTTAAGCACATGGCCGGAATACTGTACCCGCTTATCATTCAGCTGGTCCACCACATCCTTCAAAAGGCTTTTTCGTTCCAGCAACGTTAGCTGCTGCAGCTCATTGCCATTGAGATGCAGCAGGTCAAACACCATATATACCAGGTTGCCCTTACCGGTAGTTTTGTAATTCTGTAACGATTGAAAATGCGAATTCTTTTTACTGTCCAGTACGATAATTTCGCCGTCCAGCACCACATTGTGCGCAATATTCTCCACGGCCGTCACTACAGCGGGATAGTCTTTCCCGAAATCTTTTTCATTGCGGGAATACAGTTGTACTTTATGGTTCTGTACCGCAGCAATGGCGCGGTAGCCGTCCCATTTGGTTTCAAACAGCCAGTCAGCGTCGTCGAAAGGCGCATCTACCAGCGTAGCCAGCATGGGTTTATATACTTTTTTAATGGGTTGCTTTTTCGGCGCGGCGGGTTGTTTCTCCGTTTTTACCGGTGCGGGTATGCGGACGGGGCTTTTTTTTTACGGGCATTTTCTTTCTCCCGGATACCCTGGGCTTTTATGCGCTCCGGCGTATAGTCTTCACTGTCATACTTTTCTTTCACGTATTTATCGCGGTGTTTTATCAGCAACCAGGCGTTATCATCTGAATTTTTCATTTTCACCAGGGCAAATTCCCCTTTCAGTTTTTTCCCTTTCAGCACTATTTTCAGATCGCCGGCATTAATTTCTTTCAGTGCTTCCTTATCAAAGTTTTTACCGTCATCGCGTAGCAGTTCAAAGGTGCCTTTATCCCAGATATAAACGGTACCGGCGCCGTAGTTTCCTTTGGGAATGGTGCCTTCAAAGTCTTTGTAGTCGTACGGGTGGTCTTCCACCTGCATAGCCAGGCGTTTGTCTGCCGGGTCCAGGGAAGGTCCTTTGGGTACTGCCCAGCTTTTCAGCACTCCATCTACTTCCAGCCTGAAATCATAATGCAGCCGGGTAGCGTGGTGCCGTTGTATCACAAAAATGTGTTCCCCCTTTTGGGGTTTACCCGCAGTAGGTTCCGTAGTTTCATCGAAATTTCGTTTCTGTTTATATTTGGTAAGACTCATGAGGCGCGTTTTTTACTGGTAGATGGTTTGCTGCCCAGACTGGCTTTGAGTTGATCGAAAAGATCGTCGCTCTTGGTATGCACCACTTTCATTTTCTTCACCACCGGCTTCTTGCCGCTGGCTTTCGCCTTGATGATCTTCAGGAGCTCCGCTTTGTATTCATCTTTATACTGGCTGATATCAAATTCAGCAGCATATTGTTTGATCAGTTCTATAGCCATATCCAGCTCCCTTTTGGCAATTTTGACATGTTCCGGTAGTGTCAGGTCTTCCGCGGAGCGGATTTCTTCCTCATAACGCAATTGCTGCAACATGAGATAGTTTTCCCTTGGCCTGATCACAGACAGGTGTTCCTGCGTGCGTAACACAAAACGGCTGAGGCCCGCTTTCCCTGTCTTTTGCAATGCCTGTAACAACAGTTCATATGCTTTTTCTCCTCCTTTGGCCGGCTCCAGAAAGTACGGGTTTTCAAAATAGATATCATCTATAGAAACCTCATCCACAAAGGATTCTATTTCAATAATCTTACTTTTTTTAGGGCTGGCCGCCTCAAAATCTTCATCTTCCAGTACCACATATTCATCATTGTAGAGATATCCTTTCACAATTTGTTCCCAGGGCACCTCTTTTCCGGTATTTTCATTCACTCTTTTAAACCGGATATGCCCCAACCCGTGGCTGTCCAGCATATCGAGGTCCAGCCGGCTGTCCTGTGTGGCGCTGTATAATTTGACGGGTATATTCACTAACCCGAAGCCTATTGCTCCTGACCATATTGCACGCATGGTGTAAAGGTTTGGTTATATGTTGATGTTATCACAAATAGTACCAGTGTACGCTATATGGATAAACAGCGCGGCATAACTTTTGGTTTTTCTACCCGTAACTAAAACCCTTATTTTATGGAAAAGCCCGGAGAAATGACAACACTTACCCGTGTATTGGAAAGACTGCATGAGAAAGGTTTTGATCACGAACTGAAGATGAGCGACCACGGTAGAATGCAATCGCCGGACACGCAGAAAATTTATGATCCGGAGGATCTCACCATTATTAAAACCTACCGTTTTGAAGGAGAATCCGATCCATCAGACTCTTCCGTGCTGTATGTAATGGAAGATAAGGATGGCAATAAAGGATATGTACTGGACGCCTATGGCGCCTATACGTCGCACGATGAGCCCTGGTTTGATGAATTTCTCAAGAAAATCAAGGTAGAAGACAGGGAAGAACAGCTGCTATTTGGTTAGTTGTTTTAAGTACGACAGCAAAATTTTTTCATCTGCATGCAGCCCGTCCGTATTGGCGGGCTGTTTGTTTTGCAGGCGTATTTTCCGGAACCAGGGTCCCAGGCGGTTATTTTCATAATCATCCAGCAATTGGGGATGGATATAGTATTTTTTGCAGACGGCGCGGGTATTCCCCAGTTTGGCGGCCACAGTGTCTATAATAAACACCACGTTACGTTTACAGGCAGCCATAGATGTAAACTCCTCCAATTCAGCTAACAAATTAAGCGCATGTACCGTACCAGCCCAGGTACGGAAATCCTTACAGGTAAAATCTTCACCAGTACATTGTTTGAGGTAGTCATTGATTTCTCCTGAATCCAGTGCATGTGTTTCCCCGTTTTCGTCGTAGTATTGAAACAGCTCCTGCCCGGGTATGTCCCGTACTTTTTTGAGCAGGCGGGTCAGGGCAGCATGGCGCAACCGGATTTTATGCGCTACGCCTTTTTTACCGCTGAACTGAAAAAAGGCCTCACTCCCATTGATTTTAACGTGCTTATTACGCAGGGTGGTTAGTCCGTGGGAACCATATAGTTTTTCATAGGCGCTGTTCCCCACGCGGATAAGTGTTTCTTCCATGACGGCCAGCGCGATGGCAATCACCTTCTCCTTATCCAGCTGGCTGCGGTGAATATCCTGTTGTATTTTCGTTCTGATAGCCGGTAGTAACTCACCGAAGTAACGCAGGCGGTCGTATTTGGTTTCATTGCGTACCTGCGACCAGGTAGTATGGTAACGGTATTGTTTACGTCCTTTCACATCGGTGCCGGTAGCCTGTAGATGACCATTGGGCCATTTGCAGATCCAGACATCTTCCCATGCCGGCGGCAGTACCAGTTTCCGGATACGTTCCAACACGGTTTCATCCGTAATAAGAACGTCCTGTTCATCGTGATATACAAATCCGTCTTTCGTACGTATACGGGCATATCCCGGGGCGCCGGCTTTTACATAACGCAGTTTGACCGCTTTGGCCACTGCTACCGGGTCTGTTATGAGCGCGATATTATCCATTCACGATTTCCCCTCCATTGGGATGCAGGATTTGTCCGGTGATATAAGCAGCTGCATCGCTGGCCAGGAATACATAACAGGGCGCCACCTCCACGGGTTGCCCGGCCCTTTTCAAGGGTACATCCGAGCCAAATTCGGACACTTCCTCCGGCTTAAAAGTAGCAGGGATCAAGGGTGTCCAGATAGGGCCGGGCGCCACGCCGTTTACGCGGATACCCTTTTCCGTGAGGGATGCCGACAATGACCGTATAAACGAAACAATAGCTCCTTTCGTAGCCGCATAATCAATCAGGTGGCTGCTACCGCGATAGGCCGTTACCGAGGTGGTGCAGATAATACTACCGCCTTGAAGCAGGTGTGGCAAGGCTGCTTTCGTAAGATAAAAATGCGGGTAGATATTGGTCTCAAAGGTTTTGTGCAACTGTTCCGCCGTAATGTCTTCCAATCCGGCCTGTGGGTATTGCACAGCTGCGTTATTTACCACAATATCCAGTTTTTTAAACTGTTTGATCACTTTTCTGATGATATCCCGGCAATGGTTTTCTTCCCGGACATCACCAGCGATCGTAAGGCATTGACGGCCGTAACGCTTCACTTCCTTCGCCGTGATGCCGGCATCTTCCTTTTCATCAAAATAGGCGATAGCCACATCGGCACCTTCGCGGGCGAAGGCTACCGCCACCGCCCTGCCAATACCACTGTCTCCGCCGGTGATGACAGCCACCTTACCTTGCAGGCTGCCTTTAACCGGTTGTTTTTTATCAAATACGGGCCGGGGGTCCATTTCCGTTTCCAGTCCGGGTTGGCGGGGCTGTTGCTGGGCTGGCCGCACTGTTTTCTTAGGATGTGATTTCTGCATATGGGTTCATTTAACAAAAAAGGCCCCTGCGCAATAACAGGGACCTTTGCAGTTTTCTATATCAACAACTAACAATCTTTTACGACAAGCATGGTTTATTCGGCAGCCGCTTCCTCATTAACGGTAGACTCAGCGATCTCCGTTAGCAGGCTGTCTGCATGTTTTTCTTCTTCCAGGGTTTGTTCCAGCAGATCGGCGGCCTCAGTATGTCCCATTACAGTAGCCAGGGTACGGAGGCTGCCATAGGCAGCAATTTCGTAGTGTTCTACCTTCTGCGCACAAATGATGATGCCGGCATCCCTTACCATGGAATCTTCATCAGTATCTTCAATGCACTGCTGCGCCTCGGATATCAGGCCTTCCATGGCATCACATTTTTTCCCCTGGGCTCTTTTACCCATCATTTCAAAAATTTCTTCCAGGCGGGTAACGTGCGTTTTTGTTTCTTCCAGGTGATTGCCGATGGCATTTTTCAGCTCTTCTGAAGTAGCTGCTTTCTGCATCCTGGGCAATGCTTTTACCAGGTTTTTCTCGGCCCAGTAAATGTCTTTTATTTCTTCCATGAACAATTCATGGAATTTGGAATTACTCATTTGCTCCGCTGAAGTGCTTTTGCGGGCGGGCCTTTTGTTTGCGGAAACTGCTTTTGCTGTTGTTTTGGACGTAGGCATAAACTAAAAAATTTGTTGCGTGAAGAAATGCTACTTATCTGGTGTGTGTCTTTGAAATGCTTTTTCAGCTTGTGGATCCGCCGGTTGACGGGGAACTTCCCTTTCCGGCAGTTCTTCCGGAATAGGCTCCGGTTTATCTGGAGGCGGCTGCACAGGCGTCGGGTTTTCTTTTCCCGGCGTTTCTTTATCTGGCTTAGGCTCCTCGTCTGGCTGTTTTTTTCTTTCCGGGTTCATAGCTTCTGATTTTATGGGTTAAATAACTATCTGAAAAAAATCAAAGTTCATTCCAATGCCGCAACATATGTTACGAACATCTGTGCAATATCTATTAAGAAGCGCTACCACAAAAGATTTCACCGGCATATAGATCACTGCGCCGGCGCTCGCCGCAGTGCCTATTTACCATTCTGCATGAGCCGTAGAAATAAGTAGCATACTGTGGAAATAGTTGCGCAGAAAGGGCTTCAGAAAAATACGCAACGCCGTTACCCGTTTTTAACACATAAAATAGTATCTTGAATTGCTTACACCAGTAACCACCTATTGTAGAAATCAAATGCTTTTTCCAGTACACAAAAAAATACGCATCGGGTTTTTCATTGCCTTTACGGTTATCATAGCGGCTTCCATCTTCTCTTACCTGGTAGCTAAAAACCTGCTGGAAAACGCCGGCAGGCTTAATCATGCTATTGAAGTATCCAAGCGGCTGGAAGTAATTACCCGTCAACTGAAAGAAGCAGAGGCCGCTATCCGGGGGTACAACCTCACGAAAGACAGCGCCTTTCTGGACCCCAGTATGCAGGAAAGAAGCCAGCGTATAGAAAAGGAATATCTGCTGCTACGTAAAATCACGGCTGAAAGTCCGCAGCAGCAACGCCACCTGGACACCCTGCGACAGCTGCTGGCCATCAAATACCAGCAACTGTTGTCCGGTAGCCAGAAAGAAACCGTAGCCCGGCAGGAAAGCTCCGTAAAGGAAGGGGAAAAATCGGCGGACCAGCTGGACCGCAAAGTGCAGGACATGATCCGTATCGAAGAAAACCAGGTACATGAAAAGTCGAAGCTGTTCCATTTCTTCTCGGTGCTATGGGTACCGGTCATCTTCATCTCCTCTATTGTGGCCATCCTGATCGGTATCTACTCCTATGTAACGCTCACCCGCGAATTCAGGCTGCAACTACATATTGAGAGTAAGATGAAGTCCTACCAGCGCGATCTTCAGCAAAACATTTCCCTGCTCAATAAAACCAACCAGGAACTGGAACAGTTTGCTTATGTAGCCTCTCACGACCTTCAGGAACCTTTACGCAAGATCTCCACTTTCAGCGACCGGTTGCAGATGAAATACAAAGAACAGCTGCCGCCCGACGCTATTCAGCTAATAGACAGGATGGTATCCGCCGTATCGCGGATGCGGGTACTGATCAACGATCTGCTGGTATTTTCCCGGGCTGGCCGCCTCACACCGGAAAGCATCACCCGGGTAGATATGAACGTGCTGCTACAGGAAGTGCTGACCGACCTGGAAGTGACCCTGGAAGAAAAAAAGGTAACCGTTACCTATGATAGTCTGCCCGAAATAGAAGGCAGCGATACCTCTTTCCACCAGCTATTCCAGAACATCCTCGCCAATGCAATTAAATTTGCCAGCCCCGAGCGGCCGCTTATTATCAATATCAAACAGGAAGTAGTTTCGGGGAAAGATCTCCCTTTCGTGAAGGAAAACCGGAAAGACGCACTTTTCTGCCGCATCAGCATTATTGACAATGGTATCGGCTTCGATCCGGCCTTTGCGGAGAGGATATTCCTGATCTTCCAGCGCCTGCATGGTATCAGCGAATATACCGGCACCGGGATAGGACTGGCTATCTGCAAAAAAATTGTTGACAGCCACAACGGTTTTATATTCGCAGAGGGTGAACCTGGCCATGGTGCTACGTTTATCATTGTTTTACCCCTCGTTCAGCACAACAAAAATGAAGGCTGAAGCGATTTAGTAAAAAGTTAGCATTTTTCTTGCGGGGGCTAAGGGATAGATAACTGAGCCAAACTTTAACTTATCCAGATGAGCGAACGCCCGATACAGATACTCATGATCGATGACGATGAAGACGATTTTTTCCTGGTAACGGAATTACTACGTGATATTTCCCCTGGTCAATATTCCCTGGAATGGGCCCCTACCTACCCAAAAGGCGTAGAAGCGATAGAAAGAAAAGCCCATGATATATTCCTGGTGGATTACCGGCTGGGACCACATACCGGCCTTGATATCCTTCATCACTTTCAGGAGATGCAGTACAGCATGCCTGTTATCATGCTTACCGGCAAAGGCGATTACGCCATTGACCAGGAAGCCATGAAAGCCGGGGCATACGACTACCTGGTAAAAGGTGAAATCACTGCAGACCTCCTGGAACGCTCTATCCGCTATGCGCTCGATGAATACAAACATCTGCGTACCATTGAGGAAAGTGAGAAAAAATACTTCGGAATCTTTGAAAAAGCACACGACCTGATTATCCTGGCCGATTGCGATAAAAATATCATCGATGCTAATCCTGCGGCACTGCGGAGACTTCAATATAACAAGGAAGAAATTCTGAAGCTCCACCTGCGCGACCTTTTCGCATCTGCAGAACCAAGCGAGCAGTTCCTGGAGAATATCTGTAATAATAACGTTGCCAGCACGCAGGAGTACGAGTTCAAAACCCGTGACGGCAAAAAGTTATTTGTGCTCATCAATGCCGTCATGCTGGATGAAGCAGCACAAATTTTTCTTTGTGTTATACAGGATATCACCGAGAAAAAAAGAGAAGAACAGGAAAAACAACACCAGGAAAAATTTGTGATCACCGGTCGTATTGCCCGTGTTATAGCCCATGAAGTCAGAAATCCGCTTACCAATATATTGCTGGCAGTAAGTCAGTTTAAGGAAGAAGAAGAGGTGGTAACCAGCGAAGACTCTTCCCTCTACACCGATATCATTGAACGTAACTGCACCCGTATCAATCAGCTGATCACCGAACTACTGGACAGTACCCGCATGATAGAGCTGCATACCGCAGAACATGGCATCAACCAGCTGATCAATACAGCACTCAGGCTGGCACAGGACAGATTGCACCTGCATGAAATGCGGCTTAACAAACAGTTGGCAGATCCCGATATAAAAGTGAATGCCGACGATGAAAAAGTAGTGATTGCCTTCCTGAATATCATCATCAATGCTATTGAAGCCATGGCGCCGGGCAAAGGTATTCTCACCATTACCACGCGGCGTAATCTTGATAAAGCGCAGGTACAGATTTCCGATAATGGCATCGGTATCCCGGAAGACAAGCTCCCAAGACTGTTTGATCCTTTCTATACCAATAAGGCCAAGGGTACGGGTTTAGGGCTTACCAGCACACAAAATATTTTGCTGAATCACAAGGGGACGATTCACGTTGACAGTGAGCAGGGAAAAGGGACTACATTTACCATTACGCTGCCGGCGGTTTAATCTTCTCCCGGACTACCGCCTTCCGTATATTTTTTACGTTTGCGAAGATGTTCTTCATGTTTGCTCAAAGCCCCTTCTATAGCTTCTTCCACTGAATGTGATTCATTCATGGTGATTCTTTTTTTGGTTTCTTCAGCCATCGCACGATAGTATTTGTGCAGAATATCCAGCTCCTCTTCGGAAAGGGATTCTATATCGATGAGGCGGTTGCTGGCCAGTTTGTGTGCCGCAATGAGTTCATTCAGTTTTAGCTGTATGGATTTGGAATCTTTATTCTGTGATTTCTGAATGATAAACACCATCAGGAAAGTGATGATAGTAGTGCCGGTGTTGATCACCAGTTGCCAGGTGTCTGAATAGTGGAAGACAGGACCAGTAATTCCCCAGATAATAATTATACCAAGTGCTACAAAAAATGCCCAGGCGCTGCCGGTAGCGGCAATTACCCTGGCGGCCATGGCTTCAAAAAAACGTGCGCCGGATTTTTTTTCGGATAGTGGTTTCATTGCTGCCGGTTTTTGATAGATCGGGTTTTCCTGGTTGTTAAGCAAAAAACGGGCAGGAAAAAAATCCTGCCCGTTTCTGCCTATATCTTTTAATAATTAATATTCAATAATCGTAGCTTATTGTACAGTGTTTTACGGTCGATGTTCAGCAGTTGCGCCGCTTTGGTTTTATTGTATTTTACTTCTTTCAGTACATTAATGATTTTATTGTATTCAGCCTGCAGTGCCACTGTTTTCAGGTCGTTGTCATTGGCCATGATAGCCAGTTCTCCACTTACCGGCAATTCTTCCTGTGGTTGGGCAAATGCTTCTTTCATTTCCAATGGCAGGGCAGCCATGCTAATCTCCTGCATTTCCGGTGTCAGCAGGCAGGCACGGCGGATAATATTTTTCAGTTCGCGGATATTCCCCGGCCAGTTGTATTGATGGAAACATTTCCATACTTCCGGCGATATTTTGCCACAGGATTTTTCCAGTTCTCTTTCCACCTGTTCCACAAAGGCGGCCACAAACAGCGACAGGTCCTCCCTGCGTTCGCGCAGTGGTGGAATGTAGATGGTAAATTCATTAAAGCGGTGGAAAAGATCTTCCCGGAATTTGCCGCGTTGTACGGATTCAGAGAGCTTTTCATTAGAGGCGACGATGATACGTACATCAACGGGTATTTCCTTGAGGCTGCCTACGCGGCGGATCACTTTTTCCTGTAATACACGCAGCATGGCTACCTGGATATCATAAGACAGGTTGGATATTTCATCGAGGAAAAGCGTTCCCCCCTGTGCCTGTTCAAAGGCGCCGATTTTGGTACCGATTGCACCTGTGAACGCGCCTTTTTCGTGTCCGAACAATTCGCTTGCTGCCAGCTCTTTGGAGAGACTGCCGCAGTCCAGCGCTACGAATGGTTGTGAAGAACGTTTGCTGTGATGGTGGATCAGGTGTGCTACGGATTCCTTACCAGTACCGGTTTCACCGAAGATAATCACACTGTAGTCTGTGGGCGCTACCAGTTTAATCTGCCGGATTAATTCACGGGCGCCTTCACTTTCACCATATACATATTTGTCATTTTTTTCGCTCTGGTTGCGGGACAACAGTGTTTCCCGGGCTTCCGGCGCGCTGCCGGCATCTACCGGTTGAACCGCCAGGCGTTCCTGTTCCGATTCCTTGTGTGCAAATGCTTTGTGCACCAGGTTGAGAATTTCATCCGGATACAGTGGTTTTGACAGATAGTCATATGCCCCGTTTTTCACCATTTCCACCGCTACGCGCACATCCGTGTAGCCGGTGATAATAATGACGATCGTTTGCGGATTGATTTGATGGATGTCCTGCAGCAGTTGGGCACCATCAGTGTCTTTCAGCCTGTAGTCGCATAATACGAGATCGAATGTTTTTTCCTTCATCATTTTGAGCGCAGCGGCGCCCGTCATGGTGGTATCTACATTAAACCCATGTTTACTCAGAAATTTACTGAGGAGCGTACAGATATTGATCTCGTCATCTATAATCAGAATATTTTTCATACTTCTCTAATATGTGGTATTTGTCAACAGCTATCTAAAATTACTAAATAAATCCGGGCTTGGGGCCGCTAGTGCCTGATACTGCCTATCAGTTCATCAACATGTTTTACACTGAAAGGTTTAGGCAGGAAGAAAGTAGCACCTGCGCTGAGGGCTTTTTGTTTTTCCATACCGTTATCATAGGCACTGATGGTAATCACCGGTAAAGATGGGCATTTCTTCCTGATTACCGGTAATGCGTCCAGTCCCGATCCGTCGGGCAGGTGAATATCCAGAAACAGCAGGTCCGGCTGCTGTTGTTGCAGATATATCAAACCATCGGTCAGCGCATGTACATATTTGACCTGGTAGCCATGCCTGACGAGTGTTAATTGCAGTAACCGACAGATGTCCGGTTCATCATCGATAATCAGGATACTGGGTCCATTCTGTATTTTATTATCCATTGAACCCAATCCGGATCGGTTCACGGATGTCTTTTTTGGTTGTAACATACTTGTGTTTGTTCCATTGTTCCATTAAAAGACGGGCTATCAGATAGCACACGGTCGATTCGGCGCCCTGGTTCTGGTTGACGTTGGTACGTTCCAGTCCATCATAGCAGCCGTAGGTAAGGGGGTTGTAAACCAGTTGTTTAAGATGGTTATTCCCCAGGTACCAACTGAAGGCGACGCGCATTTTTTCCAGGTACAATTGGTTTTTAGTGGTATTAAAAAAAGTGTCCAGCGCCAGCATGGTATAAGCCACTTCTATAGATTGCTCGCCTCCGGCTTCGTTGACAGGAGGTGTGTTTTTATGATACCATGTTTTATTACTGATGACTTTCATATAACTATCGGTAAAGGTCTTGCTACACAGAAATGCCAGGCTCTCTTCGGCCGTTTTACGGAAAGCGGGATTACCCGTTACCTGGAAGGCCATCATCATGGCTTCCGGAAGCACGGCATTGCCGTAGGTAAGGCTGGATTCAAACCATTTCCAGTTATCATCCGCTTCCGCTGTATAAAGTTCCTGCAATCCGGAGGCCAATTTATGGAGGAGATCGGCTACCTGTTCTGTTTTTCTGTATTGCAGCGAATAAAACAGGCCTTTGATAGCAAACGCCATCGCTCTGGGGGACGTTAAAGTACTCACCCAGCGCAGGCTGGGTCTGAAAAGCGACAACAATTCCTGGATGATATCGAAAGACAGGGAACGATGGCAGGAGAGCGCATAACCGAGCGCCCATATGGTACGACCGTTAGCGTCTTCCAGGTTTACTTCCCCGTTTTGGGCAGTGAAATTCCCTTCTTTGTCCACATAGTTGAGGAAACGTCCGGAGGGTTTACTGCAGTAAGCGATAAAACGGATGTATTTCCGGATCAGGGAATCCGCGAAGCTGGTGGATTTGATCGTGGAAATATACATGCAGAGGGCTATCAGGGCCCTGGCGTTATCGTCGAGCGTATAGCCGTGAGCGGGGTCCGGCACATCGTGATTGGCAAACTGCAGCATCCCCATTTCATCCGTGAGGCGGTCGATGTGGTCCAGGTAAGGCGCCGGCAGGTTAGGCATGGTCACTTTATTATCATCCAGCACGCTGCTGAACATGGCCATATGGGCAATGGCCACGTTATCCCAGATGGAACTGCGTGTTTTTTCGATAGCGTTGCGGCTCATACGGGCACGGAGTTCCGGGTTACCCAACAATTTCATGGCAGCTTCCGCCAGCTGGCCGGCATTGTTAAAATCGATCAGGCAGCCGCAGCTTTCATCCAGCATTTCGCGGGCTTGTACAAAAGCTGTGGAAATGACCGCACAACCTGCGCTCATCGCGTATACAAAGGTGCCGCTTACAGCCTGATGGGGGTCTTTGGAGGTGAAGAGGTAAATATCTGTCAGTGATAAATAATCCAGCAAGGCAGGGAGAGAAAGGTAGGTATTCACAAACCGTACGTTGTTTTCCAGCTGATATTCCTTTACCATTTCTTCCAGTCGCTGGCGGTAGCGCTCTCCTTCGCGGGCAACCACTACCGGGTGGGTTTTACCTAAAATGAGATAGATGGCATCGGGATAATGTTGAACGATTTCCTTCATGGCCCTGATGCCTGTTTCCAGCCCTTTATTTTCACTTAACAGGCCGAAGGTGCTGAGTACCAGCTTATCCTCCAGGTCGTATTGTTTTTTAAGGGCGTTTACATCGTCGATGATATGAGCATGGGTACCATGGGGAATATGTACTATTTTATGTGCCGGCACCTGGTATATATCGCGGAGCAGATCCACTGAGGAGCGGGTCATCGCTGTTACTTTGGTCGCCAGTGCGCTGATGAGGCTCACTACTTTCAGGCATTTTTGGTCCGGAGCAGGCAATACGGTATGAAAACGGACGATAAAGGGCTTATCGAGCAGGGACAGCATCGCCAGCAGGTTATGCCCGTATTCGCCTCCATAAAGGCCAAATTCGTGTTCAAAACAGAGCAGGTCTATTTTGCTGTTTTCATTGACTTGCTGCGCGAAGGCGATACAGCTATCAATATCAAAAGGGTTCACGGAATAGGTAACACGGGCTTGCTTATCTACCCATGGTTTTCCTGACTCTTCCAGTGCACAAACGTCGATATGCAGTTTTCCGGCGAAAGTTTTGTCCAGCGCGTTGATCAGATCTTGCGCAAATGTAGCAATGCCGCACTCACGGGGCGGAAAGGAGGATACAAAAAGCAAGTTTTTAGTCATTGGTCAAAAATTTAAGGCTTTCGTTTCACAGCGAACCTAATGGGTTAGTCCGGGACGTATAGCTTTTCAAATATCAATCCAATGCCCCTACCATGGCTTTTAAGCGAATTCATCAAACTAAAACTGTAGAAAATTATCCACATATGTTTATCCCATTTTCCCGCCTGTGGAAACAATTTTGGACTCGTTTAGATTTGATTAACATTTGATATAATTATTTATATTTACAATTGTAAATTATTTGTCCAGATAAGAAAAGAATGCTCCGGGAATGGATATTTTGTTTAAAATATCTCCATTATTCATTATCAGGAGTAAAAAACGGGTAAAAAACAATTATTTATCATCAGTCAAAACAATTACAAAAAACAAAAAAATGTATACAATTTTGTTAATTGTCCAAACTTGCTTAATTTTAAACTCATAACCATATTGAACCCAATTAACCAAAGATTAACACACTCCTTTTAGGCTATTAACAGCTAGTTGCTCTGGATCAAATCTATCTATTCATTATAAAAACCTTACCGCGCTTATGCGACATATTGCATGTACCCTCAACGTGGATGGAGTCCCCACCAAAATCAACATCCGGAAAGTAGCCAAGGAAAGAAGATTTCTGGCAATCGTAGATCAGACCGTTACAGAATACATCATCTCTGATGAGACCAATGAAGTGGAATATTATGAAGGACCTAAGCTGGATGACTATCTCTTTGAGAAAATAGCTGCCCTGATAAAGCAGTATTTTCCCAAAGTAAAAGCCATTGTAAAAGTGGGGGAAGATAATTACGAGGATTATGACGACTACTAGTCGTCAGTCCTTGGGTTAGATAAACCCTTTTTCGAGCGACAGGAATGCTTCCGATGGATGCACCTGCTGCCATAATATCGCATAAACCGCTTGCGCAACGGGCATCACCGCCCCTATTTCCTTATTCATTTCATACATGCATTTACTGGCATAATACCCCTCAGCAATCATATTCAGCTCCAGCTGTGCAGCTTTCACGGAATAACCTTTACCGATCATATTACCGAAAGTACGGTTCCTGCTATGCAGCGAGTAACAGGTTACCAGCAAATCGCCCAGGTAAGCACTGGCACTATAGTTATGCACCACCGGCTCCGTGCCCTGCTGCACGGCCTTTTGCGCCTCGTATTGCTCCAGGAAAGCCTGCATCTCGCGGAAACAGTTGGTAATAAATACACTCAGGAAATTATCGCCATACTCCAGTCCATGCGCAATACCGGCGCCTAAAGCATAAATATTTTTCATCACCGCGGCCAGCTGCACTCCTATCATATCTGTATTGACGATGGTTTGCAGGTAGCTGCCGGTAAATTTATCCGCGATAGCCTGCGCTGCCGCCTGGTGTAGGCCAGAAAAAGTGAGGTAAGAAAGTTTTTCGTTGGCCACTTCTTCCGCATGACAAGGGCCTGTAATGGTGAAGTAATGCGCCGGTGACAAACCAAACTGCTCTTCCAGGTATTCATGAATCAATTGGTTGTTGCCCGGCACCAATCCCTTGATAGCGGAGATCACCTGCTTTCCTTCCAGCGCCGATGATGGCAACTGGTCCAGCACATCTGTCAGAAAAGCCGAAGGCACGGCCAGCACCACCTCATCACAGGCTGCCACTACCGCCTGCACATCGCTGCTGAGCGACAACAGGCTGGTATCGAAATATACAGAAGTCAGGTAATGTTTGTTATGATGCCGCTGCTGCATATGGCGGATGGTATCTTCATTACGTATCCACCAATGGATATGCTGTCCATTGTCTGTCAGTATCTTGGCCAGTGCAGTAGCCCAACTGCCACTGCCGATAATACCAATGCGATTCTCCTTACTCACAATACTAATTTTACGCAAGATAGGAAATCCTTCACGCAAAGACGCAAAGCAGCAAAGCAGCAAAGTTTTTATAAGAAAGCAAAGGCGGGAAGATCAAAAATTGATCTTCCCGCCTTTGCTTTGCGTCTTTGCTGCTTTGCTACTTTGCGGGACTATTTCGATTGTCCTTCAAAAAGTTTGTCTTTAGCTACCACCTTCACCTTTTTGCCGTTGGACAGGGAGCGGGAAACCGCGCTGTAAGGCGCGCTGATCACCTGGTCACCTTCCTGCAAACCGGAAAGGATCTGGATATTGGTATCGTCCTGTACACCGGTTTTTACCGGTACCATTTTCACAGAATTATCTTTCTGTAATACGAATACCACTTCATTCATATCCGATTTGTTGCTACCGGAGTTCTCCGGTTTTTTATCACCGCTTTTGGTGGAATCTGCGTCGCGGGTAGTAACGGCGTTGATAGGTATCGCCAGTACATTGTTTTCGTGACGGGTTTGAATATCCACGCTGGCGCTCATGCCGGGACGGAAAGGAAATGCTTTATGGCGAGAACGGTCCAGCAGATCGGCATAGGATTCCGGCAGGATGCGGATATGCACAATATAGCTGGTCACCTGCTCGGCGGAAGAAGCAGTAGCTGCAGTAGCCGTAGCAGCTCCTTTACTGGAGCTGGCGATTTGTGTTACCACTCCTTTGAAACGGCGGTTATTATAGGCATCTACCTCAATAATAGCAGTATCGCCATATTTTACCCGGGGAATATCGTTTTCTCCCACATCCACCTGTACTTCCATGCGGCTGAGATCTGCAATACGCAGCATTTCAGTACCGGTCATCTGGGCGGTACCCACCACGCGTTCTCCTTTCTTTACATTCAGGAGGGACACGATACCGTTCATGGGTGCGGTGATAGTAGTACGACCGAGGTTTTTATTAGCTTCGTTCAGGTTGGCTTGTGCACTCTGTACGCCATATTTACTGCTGTTGATTTGTTGCTGGGCAGCATTGTAATCAGCCTGGGCAGACAGGTAAGCAGCTTCGCTGGTTTCATATTCCGAGCGGGAGATTACTTTCTGTCCGAGCAATTCTTTATTACGAAGATAAGCGGCCTTGTTTTGATCGAGACGGGCTTTGTAGGAATTGAGCGCCGCCGCTGTATTGGCCAGCTGGGCTTGCGACTGACTAACGGAAGCCATGGCTTTGTCTACCATGGAGCCGTAGATATCACCGTAAATACGGGCCAGTACCTGGCCTTTTTTCACCGTATCACCTTCCAGCACTGTTAATTCAGTGATCTCGCCTGATACGTCGGAGCTAACTTTTACTTCTATTTCGGGATAAATCTTTCCGCTGGCGGTCACCACCTCAATAATATTCTTCTTTTCCACCTTGTCTGCCGCTACATTCAGCACTTCTTCCTTACCGATAACACCCGATGCTTTTAAAACAATGAGCAAAATAACAAGTAAACCTAAGCCCGTGAGCCAAAAAAGGGTCTTTTTCTTCTTCATAAAGCAATTTGTTTCCCGGTATCCTACAGGGATATTCTCTGGTCCCGGTAAAATTCCAGCAATTTCATTTTAAAAATATAGTCGTATTGTGCCGAGACTTTATCAATCTGGGCTTTGAACAATCTGGTTTGCGTTGTGATATAGTCAATGGTGTTCATTAACCCCAGGTTAAAGCGTTTGGTAGCAAAATCATACGCTTTCTGTGCGGCCATTACACCGGTGGCAGAAGCGTTGTATTTCTGCAGCGCGGCTACCGCGTTGGCATGGGCAGTATAAATGTCCTGGCGCAGTTTCTGGTTATCCAGATCACGGTTCAGCTGCATATTATACACATTCACCTTTGCTTTGGAAACAGCGGTCCGTTGCTGGTAACCGTTAAATATCGGAATTCTCAATCCCAGCCCGATGTTTTTGTTGAAGGTATTGTCAATCTGCTGACCAAAGGGAACCAGCTTCATGTTCCGGTCATAGAAGTTGTTGGCATAACCGGTACTCAACCCACCTCCAATTGTCAATGCGGGGTACAGTTGTCCTCTGGTAGCTCTAAACGTCTTGTCGGCGCTTTTTATTCTCAGCTCATCGGACTTTACCAGTGGATAAGTGGTGAGTGCGGCGCTATATACCATTTCCGGGTCCATTTCCCCCAGCGGGGTGATAGGCAGGGATGATACATTTTCCGGGATTTCCGGCACAAAAGCAATATCGAAACCCAGGTTCAGGTATGCTTTCATCTGTAAGATAGACAAAATTACGTCATTCTTGGCGGTCACCAGGTTGGTACTGTCCTGCGCCAATTGCGCTTCCAGGTCAGCCTGGTTGCTTTCAGGAACAGAACCGGCAATCACCAGTTTTTTAGTGTTATCGAGATTAGATAAGGTTTGATGTACCTGTACTTCGTTCACTTTTACCTGCTCTGTTTTTAATAAAATCTGCAGAAAAGCTGTTGCAACATTAAAAGCAAGGTCGTTACGGGCTTTTTGCAGCAGAAAGCTATTGGATTCCGCATCCAGCCTGTTGGCCGCGATGGTATTTTGTTTGGAAAACCAGTTAAAAATATCCCCCCCCATTGACAGCTGCCCGCTGGCATTAAAAATGGATTGGTTAATATACTGGTTTGTCACGATGTCATTGGTTCTACCATCAGAATAGCCGGCATTGATCTGGCCGGAAAAACCGGGTATCATACTGAGACGGCTTTGCTGCAGGGTGAGGTCAGCCAGCCGCTTTTGTACCTCCTGTTGTTTTACAGTGATACTATGTTCCATCGCATAATCCACACACCGTTTCAAACTCCACGTATCCTGCGCCACTGTTGGGGTTATGTTAGCGAAAAAGCAGAAAACCAGGAAAACTCCTGTGATTTGGGATATTCTCATAACAGGCCAAAAATATAATAAATGTAAGGATAGTTTTCCTCCCTTCTTGATAGAAGGCAAAATTTTGTTAGGTATGGTGTCATTCCTAACGCCACGCATATACAACATACTTATTTTTTTACAGATTAATACTGACAGAAAACACCTTTCTGAATTTATCCCTGTATATGTCCATCCCGGATCTGGATAATCCGGTTTCCATAGGTGGCATTCAGATCGGAGTGAGTTACCTGTACAATGGTTATTTTATCCTGCTCATTGAGTTGTTTAAACAGTTCCATGATCGATTTCGCCTGATCGGAATGGAGGTTACCGGTAGGCTCATCTGCCAGGATCACCCGGGGCTCTGCTACAATGGCCCTGGCAATACCCACCAGCTGCTGTTGCCCGCCAGACAACTGATTAGGGAAAAGGTCCTTTTTGGCTACCATATTAAACCTGTCGAGCACATCTGCCACCTTACTTTTTCGCTCGGAACCGGAAAGACTTTTATATAATAACGGGGTTTCAATGTTTTCATAAACGGTCAGTTCATCGATCAGGTGATAAGCCTGAAACACAAAACCGATAGCACCGCGGTGTAACTGCGTCCGTTTTTTTTCATTCATTTTATCCACCCGCTCTCCCTGAAAGAGGTATGCTCCGGCAGAAGGTTCTTCCAGCAGTCCCAGGATATGCAACAAAGTTGACTTACCGGATCCTGAAGGCCCCATAATCGACACAAACTCTCCTTCCTCAATAGTCAGGTCAATATCTTTCAGAATCTCATTTTTCCCAAATCCTACCGGGTAATGCTTGGATATTTTCTGCAGTTGTATCATGATAGTTTTTTTTAAGAATATAGACTTGCTTTTGGTTTTCCGGTAAAGCAATATAATGTCATTTCACCGGATCTTTTTATTCAGTTTTTAAAGTATGGGCCGGATTACTCAGGGCGGCCTTTATTGTTTTCAGACTCATGGCCGCCAGCGCCATGAAGGCCATCATCATGCCTCCTGCCAGAAATATCCACCAGGAAAGGCCGGTACGGTAGGCAAAGGATTGCAACCATTGATTCATGGCCCACCAGGACAATGGTATCGCCAGCAGAAAGGCTATCAGTACCGGTTTCATAAAGTCACCGGTCAGCATACGCACTACCTGCCATACCGTGGCGCCCAATACTTTGCGGATACCTATTTCTTTGGTACGCTGGTCGGTAGTGAAAATCACCAGGCCCAACAACCCCAGGATACTGATAAAAATGGCCAGTCCCGCGCACCAGTTTAACAGGTTGCCCATCCGTTGTTCCTTGCTGTACAGGTTGGCAATGGTTTTATCCAGGAACTCATAATCGAAATCTTCCCGGGGATATACTGTCTTCCATGCCTGCTCCATACCTGCAATGGCGTTTTTCCAGACAACACCGGCTTCGCCCGTTTGGCGTAGCCGCACATGCAAGGTGCGATGATACCGCGTGGCGTAGCTGGCAATGGCGGTTGCAGGTATTTCACTGCGCACACTTCTGACGGCAAAATTCTTCACCACCCCTACTACCGGAGCCCCTTCCACCACCTGACCGATGGCGTCCTGCGGGCGATCAAAGCCCAATGCGGTAACCGCATTTTCATTGAGTATCCACTCCCGTATAGAGTCTGTGGTGGTCAGGTTTCTGCCGGCCAGCAAGGGAAGCTGGTATAAAGGCAGGTAAGCACTATCGCCATAACGCACTTCTATGGATTTCTTTATCTCCTGTTTGCCGTTATTACGGCTCAAAATACTGGTCATAGAGCCGTTTATTACCGGCGCTCTGCCCGACAGACTCACCATAGCCACTCCCGGCAGCGCTGCTATACGCGCTTCCAGCTGGTTTCGCCTGGCAGGATCTTCATCACTATAGGGCGTTGGAATAGTCAGAATGGCGTCTTTCCGGAATCCCAGGTCTTTGTTCAGGGAAAAATTGATTTGTTTACTCACGATCAGGGTGGCAATCACAAAAAACTGCGCGACGGTGAACTGTGTTGCCGTCAACGTCTGGCGCAACCACGCTTTCCCTGCACTGCGACCTGTATTCGTTTTCAACACCGCTACCGGCTGAAAACGCGCCAGCACATAAGCCGGGTATATGCCTGCCAGCAATGCCACCACCACAGGCAGGGCGAACAGGAATGCCAATACCGGTACGGTATACAGCTGGGACACCGGTAAGTCCTCCGGTAAAAACGCATGGAAACTGAGGATCAGCAGCGGCGCCAGCAGCAAAGAGAGTATAGCTGCCATGAGGGTGAGTACCAGCGTTTCGCTCAGGAACTGCCGTATCAGCTGGCTGGTAGTACCGCCGATAGCTTTCCGGATACCGGTTTCCTTTGCCCTGCGGGATGCCTGCGCGGTAGTCAGGTTCACAAAATTGATCACCGCCAACCCCAACAGCGCCAGGGCTATCAGCGTCAGGATACGCAGCTGCTTTCTGTCCGCAGTCCGGTAATATGCCTGGAAATCCTGGCTAAAATGAAGATCTTCCAGCGGCTCCAGCGCCATTGTGGTGGCAAAGTCTTTATTATTATTGGGAGCCATATACTTAGCCAGCGTGGCATTTACCTCCTGTGGTGCGGCTCCCGGCCGTAGTTTCAGGAACAGCTGCGTGGAAGAACCGATGTTCTGCCAGTTGTCGGAAGCATACACCTTTTTAAACGCGGCGTTGGCGTTGATGGTAGGCATCGAAATCATCTCCTGGAACCAGAAATCGGTACGATAAGACAAATTCTTCACCACACCGGTTACGGTAAGCCTGATACTATCGTCATACAGGAGCTGTTTTCCCAGCACCTGGTCCACCTGCAAACGGGGGAAATAGAGACGGGCCCGTTCTGCTGTCAGTACTACTGAAAAGGGTTGTGATAACGCCGTAGCAGCCGTTCCGCCCAGCCATTGGTAACCCAGCATGTCCGTGTAACTCCTGTCAGCAAAAATGATATCTTCCTTATTCTTAAAATCTTTTCTATCTACCGTGATACGGCTTGTAACATCGTTTCTAAAGAAGTTCACCACTTTTTCTACCTGGGGAATATTCTCCTTTGCTACTGCTATCAAAGGTATCGGCACCCCGGCATTCTTTACACTATCCCCGGTAAAAGTGATGGTAGACACCACCCGGTAAAGATGCTCCCTGTCGGCCACATTTTTATTAAACCCCGATTCATAGAACACGACCAGGTATACCACCAGGGCAGCGCTGATACCCACTACCAGTCCTGCAATATTCAGGAGAGAGAATACTTTATTGCGCCATATATTCCTGATCGCTACCAGAAAATAGTTTCTAATCATAGGGATATTTTTATTCTGACTTAAGGCTTTTTACCGGATTCATCGTTGCTGCTTTGACCGACTGCAGGCTGACTGTCAACAACGCCACCCCGATAGCCAGTACACCCGCTATGAGGAAAAGTCCCATACTCAGGGCAGCATGATAAGCAAAAGCTTCGAGCCACTGGTGGCCGATATACCAGGCTGCCGGTATGGATATCAGCAGCGCTATCAATACCAACCGGACAAAATCTTTTGAAAGCATCGCCACCACATTGGTCACGGATGCGCCCAACACTTTACGGATGCCGATTTCACGGGTACGCTGCTGTGTGGTTAACGCTGCCAAACCCAGTAAACCCAGACAAGACACCACCATTACCAGTGTGGCAAAAACACCCAGCACAGCGCCCACCCGGTATTCTGACTTATACATCCGGTTGAAATCATCATCCAGGAAATGATAGTCAAAGGGAATGGCTGGCTGCACTTCTTTCCAAAGCGCACCAATGGCGGCAATCACCCGCTGTTTATCACTTCCGCCTGTTTTCACATATATCTGCTGGAACCAGTCATATTCGGGGAATAACACAATAGGCTCAATCTTGCTTTTCATGGAAGCAAAGTGAAAATCTTTCATGACACCTTTTACCGTTCCGGTACGGCCGTTGAGCATCATCCGTTTACCTACAGCGGATGCCGGTGTCCAGCCCAATTTCCTGACCGCTGTTTCGTTCAGAAAAAAGTGATATTTACGCTCTTCAGATTGCTCACTCAGAATATCTGCAATATCAGCCCGGGTAAGGTCTTCCCCCGACAACAGCCCGATGCCCACTGTTTTCAGGTAATCTTTTTCTATTGGCAGTGCGTTGATATTCAGTGTATAAGACTCCGGCCTATCTTGTATATGGTCTATACTGTATCCCCCCTGAATGTCTACCGGCGATTCTGCAGCAGCGGTTACGTTCGTCACCCCGGAGAGTTGTAATAGTCTTCCCTTAAAGGATTCCAGCGCCTGTACATCGCCTTTGAAGCCATTGAGCGCCACTATCTCCGAGCGGTCCAGGCCCAGTTTCTTATGCTGTATATATTGCATCTGCCGTTGGACGATGAGCGTGCAGATGATGAAGAAAATGGAGGCCGCAAACTGGAACACGACCAGTGACTGACGGATACCGCGGCCCCGGGGCGTGGCTGTCTGCGAGCCTTTCAACACCTGTACCGGTTTGAATCCGGAAAGGAATAACGCAGGATAAATGCCGGTAACGAAAGAAACAAGAAAGAAAACGACCACCAGTATCGCATAAATACGATAACCGCCGGCGCCGCTCATTTGCAACTGTACGTCTGCCAACTGGTTGAAGGCAGGCAGTAATAGTCTCGCCAGCACCAATCCGATACCCAGCGCAATGCCAGTCAGTAACGCCGATTCCATCATAAATTGCCAGAAGAGTTGTTCCCGCTGTGCGCCCAGCGCCTTGCGCACGCCCACTTCCCGGCTTCGCTCGGTAGACCGTGCGGTGGCCAGGTTCATAAAATTAACACAGGCGATGATCAGCAACATCCCTCCTATCAGCCCGAAAATATAATTGTAACGTATGTCCCCTTTTTGTTCGGTAAGATCGGCGGCTACAGAATGCAGATGGATGTCCGCCATACGCTCCGGCACAAAATTCAGATTAGCACCGCTGCTCCGTTCTTCATCGCTGAGCTGCTGCCGGGCCAGTGCAGTGAGGCTTGCCTGAAGGCTCGCCAGCTGCGACGGTTGCTGTACCTGCACATAGGTGTAATAGTTAGCCGAACCCCAACGTTCCGGAAACTGCAACGTACTGTAACTGGCCACAAAATCAAACCTGAGATGTGTATTGGAAGGTGGGTCAACCGCTACGCCCGTCACCTGATAGGAACGCTTCCCATTGATCAACAGGGTTTTTCCAATCGGGTCTGTATCTCCGAAATATTTTTTTGCCATAGACGCTGATATCACCACCATATCAGGTCCATTCAGTACGGTTGCTGCATTACCGGCTTTCAATGAGAAAGAAAACAGTTGAAAAAACGAAGGATCGGCATAAATAAACCGCTTTTCGTTCCAGCTTTTGTTATCATATTGAATGCTGACATCGCGGTGGTATACCCGCACTACTTTTTGGATTTCCGGCAGGTCTTTAATAGCAGTAGCCAGGATATTGGGCGTAAGGGCTATTTGCACCGGTTTCTCTCCTTTTTCGCCATAGTCCATGCGCAACCGGTAGATTTCTGACACATTTTTGTACCATCTGTCGTAGGTCCATTCGTTTTCCAGGTATAGGGCTAATAATACAAAACAAGCGATAGCCGTAGCCAGACCAAAAACATTGATCCCCGCGTACAACTTGCGTTTCAGCAGGTTCTTAACAGCTATCTTAAAATAGTTCTTCCACATGGGCATCGGTTTTATAACAACTAATCTATTTTCAGGCTCTTCACCGGATTGGCCAGAGCTGCCCTGATGGCTTGCAGGCTGGTCGTTATTAATGCGATGACAACAGCCACTACTCCTACCAAAGCAAATATCCACCAGTGAATCTCGGTATGGAAGGCAAAACTGCTCAGCCACCGCTGCATACCGTACCAGGCTATTGGTGTTGCCAGGAATACCCCTATCAGTACCAATTTGAGAAAATCCCTCGACAACAACAGTACGATACCGCTTACAGAAGCACCAAGCACCTTACGGATACCGATTTCCTTCCGGCGCTGCGCTATCACCAGTACGGCTATCGCAAACAGGCCCATACAAGAGATAACAATCGCCAGGATGGCGCCGCTCATGAATATCTTTGAAAACCGTGCTTCCTGGCGATATAACCGGTCAGCGTTTTCATCGAGGAAACTGGGATCATTCTTTGCCAGCGGATTGATTTCTTTCCAGATACCATAGATTTTATCCATGGTGGCAACAGGATGGTTGGTGTTGACTTTTACAAAGAGATAATTTAACCTGACCGTTGCAGACATCGTCAGCATCAATGGACTGATCTTATTCCGAAGCGATTCAAAATGATAATCTTTTACTACACCAATAACATGAAATGTTCTGCCATTGGTGTTTAGTATAATGTTCAACGGATCTTTTTCACCCAGCTGTTTCGCCATTTGCTCGTTGATGATCACCCCGGTGGTATCCGCTCCGTATTGGCGGGAAAAATCACGACCGGTCACCATTTTCAGGTCTAATGTTTTGACATAATCATAGTCCACCACAATGTTCTGTGAGCTCACCTGGTTGCCTTTATAGTCAAACCCAAGTACCCAATTGCCGGAAGATCCGTCTTTTCCCATGCCCAGGTTGAGCATACTGCCGGTAACGCTTTCCACTGCAGGCTCCGAAGCCAACCGGTTGCGCATGGCTACCAGTGCCTGTTGTGACGCATTGTCTATAGGAATACTGATCACCTGAGTGGTGTTATACCCTAACGGTGCAGCACGTATGAAATTCAACTGTTGCCAGATAATAGCCGTACAGCTGATCAACAGCGCCGCTACCACGAACTGGAAAACGATGAGACCATTCCGGACACCACCACCTTTAGTCAGACTCAGCTTGCCTTTCAGTACCTGTATAATGTTCACCCGGGCTATTTTCCAGGCTGGATAACCTCCCGCCAGTAATGTTACCAGGAAGAAACCCGATGCTATCGCCAACACCAGCCATCCGTTCTCCAGGAGACGAAAACTAAGGTCATGCCGGAAAGTGGCATTATAGTAGGGTAACAATATCGCCGCCAATACCATGCTTACCAGCAGGGAAATAAAACAAAGCAGGAAGGCTTCTGTCCAGAACTGCATCATCAATTGCCGGTCCATAGCTCCCAACGCTTTTCTCAACCCGATCTCACCCCCACGGGTAAACGATCTCGCAACGGAGAGATTAATAAAGTTTATACAGGCAATACCGATAATCAAACAAGCCAATAGCAACATCATCCAGGGATACAGCGGATTCAGTCCTGTGCTGAATGTACTATTGGGGGAAAGATGAAGATCTTTCAACGCAATGGTTTGTATACGCAGTAGCTGTCCTTCTTCATCGGGTGTTCCTCCCATCGTTTTCAGGTCCTTGATAAGATCTGCCATATACTTATTGGCAATAGTTATCAGGCCTTTGTTCAGCACTGCTGCTTTTGCAGATGGTTCCATCTCCACCATGACCGGATAAGTGGAAAAATGCCAGTCTCCTTTGATTTCATGATAATCCTCCACGTTCTCGAACCGGGCTAGTGCCTCATAGCTGATAGTGGAATTGTCCGGTATTTTGTCTGATACGGCTGAAACAACGAAAGGCTTCCAACGATCATTGATACTTACCTCCACCGTTTTACCAACAGGATCTTCCTGGTTAAAAAGAGATTGTGCGGATTGTGGGGTAAGCACCAGCTGATCCAGCTTATCCAGCGCTGTGTGCGGGTTTCCTTTCTGTAAAGGGAAGGAAAACATCTGCAGGAAATCAGCATCTACCATCTCTACATCCAGGTAAATATTTTTGTTTTTATAGCGGACAGGCATCTCTCCGCCACCAATACGGCTCACGTGTTTTACACCTGGTAATTCCTTTTTCAGTACGTCTGCCATAGGTTCCGAAAAACTCTTGGAAACACGCACTCCCTTTGCTGTAATATCCTGACGGTACAGCTGGTACACGTTGTTCCGGTTCTCCTGGAAATTATCGTACGACCATTCATGATAGGCTGTAAGGGATAACAGCAACGCCACACAAATAGCGACACTCATGCCGGCCATATTCACCGTTGCAAATACTTTCTGCTTCCATAAATTTCGCCAGGCGATCCTGAGATAGCTTGTAAACATGAGATATCAACTATTTAAAAAAGTTAAAAAATAAAACAGGGCGCGTAGATACACACTCCGATTAGCTGTTCACTTGTTATTCTCTTTATAATATCTTTAATCATTTCTCAATACATCCACCGGGTTAGACGTGGCAGCGCGCCATGTCTGGGAAACAATTGCCAGCAGCGCAATACACAGCAAGGCAACGAAACTGCCCGCCAGTGTAAAAAATCCGATGCTGATCCGGTTGGCAAATATGCGCAGGAACAGTTGACTGGCCAGGTAACCAAGTGGCAGTGCTATCAATGCCGCCAGCGCAATCAGCCGGAGATAACTGCGGGAAAGCAGCATCACCAATCCCGGTACACCGGCGCCCATCACTTTGCGTACACCAATTTCCTTGCGGCGCGTGAACGTAGTGTAAGACACTACGCCCAGCAATCCCAGTGCAGCGATGACCGTAATCATGACCACCAGTAATGCCAGCCCGGTAACAGGCTCTTTGCCACTGGTTTTCTCATATAGCTGGTCACTCATCCATTGTGTGGAAAAAGTCTCTCCCGGATGCATTTCCAGCCAGGCTTGTTTGATGCCGGCCGTCAACCCTGCTTTGTCCTGTGTATTGACCAGCACCTGTAACTGCCTGAACTCATTTGGAGCAAAGCGGATGGCCATCGGAAAAACCGGTACCTCTATAGGTTGATAATTAAAATCTTTTATTACACCCAGGATGCTAACCATCGAAGAATCATTCAGCCAGATGGCTTTACCAATGGCATCAGCGGGTGATTTCAGATTCAGCGCTTTTACCATCTGCTCGTTAACAAGGATGTACTGCTCTTTATCGCGGGACACCGCAGGCGGGAAGTTAGATCCAGCCAGCAATTTCAGCTGCATAATCTTCAGGAAATCGGCATCGCCGGCGTAATAGCCCATCTCCATCCGGCTACCGTTCACATCGGCCTTTACCCGCATGAAACCACTTTGGTTCGGCATTCCCAGGGTTCCGGAACTAGCGGTGACGGCCTCCACCCCGGTCACCTGCATCATACGGTCTTTCATCAGCTGAAAATCAGCATCTGCCAGCGGCACATTCAATATATTATCACGCGAGAAGCCCATGTTAAAGGCCTCTTTATAAGCAAACTGCCGGTATACCGTTACAAAAAAGATAATGGCCGTCATTGATAAGGTAAATTGGATAACGATCAATGTTTTACGCAAACCCAGTCCACCAAACAACTTTATGTCCACCATGTTACGCAACACCTTTGCCGGTTGGAAGGAAGACAAAGCCCAGGCTGGGATAATACCCGCCAGGATACCGGTCAGGATACTGAATACCAGGAACCATGCAATCAGGCCGATATCTATCGGTTCCCCAAACATAAAACTGATGCCCAGGGGAGTATACACTTCTGCCAATACCAGCATGATGATAGCCAGTATCAATGCCAGCAGGCACATCACCACCGACTCCGTGATGAACTGCATAAACACCTGCCAGCGATGCGCGCCGTTCACCTTACGCACACCCACTTCCCTCGCCCGTTGCAGGGAACGGACGATAGACAGGTTCGTATAATTAAAACAAGCGCACAATAATAAAGCAAAAGCTACTGCCATAGCGCCCAGCACCTTAGCCCAGGGCGGTGCATTGCCAATGTCGTTGTACAATTCCCGGGAGGGGGAAATGCTCCCCAGGGATTGTTCTTCCAGGGTAATACTGCCTATTCCCTTTTTTGCCGGCAGATAAAACCGCTGGGAAATGAAGGACAGCGCGGTAGACAAGGAACTTCTGCTGACACCGGGTTTCAGCATCACATAGGTGTAATCATCCTGTACCTGGTTCCAGTCTGTCAACCGGGCAGGCAATATACCCTGTTGTTCCAGCGCAGGCACAGACGACAGGGATGCATAGGCGTCGTAGTCAATGTGGCTCAAACCCGGCGGCGCTGCCAGGATACCGGTAACAATATAATCACCCAGCTTTTCAAAGTGCACTACTTTCCCCATAGCCTGGGCATTACCGAAAATGCGGCTGGCGGTAGCTTCACTCAGTACAATACTATTCGGTGCATTTAACGCCGTGATTGGATCTCCGTTCTGCAAGCGGAAACCAAATACCTGAAAAAAAGAGGGTTCTGTAAAAGCTCCTCTCAGCGGCAGTTTCTTTTTCCCATCGATCACATTGCCGGACAATGTGCCGTACACCCGCACTACCTCTTCGGTAAAGGCGTAGTCTTTCCGCAGCACATCTGCCAGCGGCATCGGAGAGCTGGCCATATGATAGTATTTCCCTTCCTGCGTAGTAGCCTGAGAGGTGATACGCCAGGTACGGGATGCCGCCGGATGGAATTTATCGTAGCTAAAATCTTTTTTGGTAGATTTTAATACCATCAGACACACAGTCATACTCAGCGCCAGCCCGGCAATGTTGATAAAGGCAAAAAGCCTCTGCCGGCGCAGGTTCCTGAAAGCGATCTGTATGTAACGGAATAGCATATACGTTAATTAAAAATTATTCTGTTCTCAGTGATTTTACCGGATTCATTAGTGCTGCCTTTATTGACTGTATACTCACGGTAAACAAGGCAATCAAAAGAACAATCAGTGCGGTAAGGGCAAACATCCACCAATACAGGTGTATCCTGAATGCAAAACGATGCAGCCATTGTTCCATACAATACCAGGCTACCGGCACACCAATCACAATACCTCCCAGCACCTGTTTCAGAAAATCCCCGGATAACAGCGCAGACACGTGTACCACAGAAGCACCCAGCACTTTGCGGATACCTATTTCACGGGTACGCTGCCGCGCTATCAGCATAGATAATCCCAGCAACCCCATACAGGCAATGAAAACAGCGAGGCCCGCAAAGAGGCCAAAGATTCGTCCCATGGTTTGCTCGCTGGCATACTGCTTTTGCAGGTCATTTTCCACAAAAGAAAAATTGAAAGGATTATCCGGCGCCAGTTTATTCCAAATTTTTTCTATGCCGGCCAGCTGTGCCAGGTGATTACCCCGCGCCAGTCTTACGGTCAGTATTTCTGCGTCCTGTGGCCTCACCTGGTAGATAACAGGATCTACCTGGTAATGCAGGGAGCGGAAATTAAAATCTTCGGTAACGCCTATAATGGTACCGTGTTTAACAAAATTGCCCGGTCTCCATTCAATACGTTTGCCAATGGGATCTGTCCATCCCAGTCTTTTGGCGGCTGCCTTGTTAATGATAAAGGCATCGGTGGAATCTGTGGCCATCGCCGGATTAAAGTCTCTGCCCGCAATCAGTTTGATACCCGTAGTTTTTAACAGGGCTTCATCCCCTGCGATAGTACTGGTAACAAAAGCTTCTTTATCTGAGGCACCTTCCCTGGCCACAGGACACGCTCTCTGAATGCCAACGCCAACACTAAAATCATTCAGCGATGATTGCCGCACGCCAGGCAGATCCTGGACTGCGGCCTTAAATAAGTTCATCTGCGACAGGCCATCTAAACCGTCCAGGTATACACTGACCAGGTGCTCTTTATCAAAGCCCAGGCTTTTTTGCTGCCAAAAACGTAATTGCGTATATACTACTACGGTAGCAATGATCAACACGACGGCAGTGGCAAATTGAAACACTACCAGGCCCCGGCGGATAAATGATTTCGCGCCGGCTGTCATCAAGCGCCCTTTTAACACTTTCACCGGCATTAACCCGGACAGGTACAAGGCCGGATAACTGCCAGCCAGTAAGCCCACCACGGTCGCCAGTATTAACAACCCACCATATACAAAGCTATCTCCGGAGGCGAACAAACGTAGTTCCTTCCCGGTCATCTGGTTAAACACCGGCATAAATGCCATCACCAGTATTAAAGCCGTTATCAGCGAAAAAAAAGTAATCAGAAATGATTCCGACAGGAACTGCAGTATCAGGCTTTTTCTCTCTGCGCCCAATGTTTTACGAAGCCCTACTTCCCGGGCCCTTTCATTGGCCCTGGCTGTTGTGAGATTCATAAAATTGATACAGGCGATCAATATGATAAAAGCTGCTATGGCTATATAGATTTTGATGGAAACAGTATTGTCTATTTCACCCTCATCGCCGTTAGGTCGCAAATGCACATGTGACAATGGCTGTAATTGCAGCGAAAACTGAACGTCATACTTCTGCAGGACACTACCGATGTGCTGTTGCACAAACTCTTTCAGTGCTGGCTCCAGTTTTCGGGAGTCAGTACCATCCGCCAGCTGCACATAGGTTACATTGTTGGTAAACATGTACCACAATTTATCCCAGGAAGGATTCCGGTCCAGTAAGGTAGGAAAGGACTGGATAATATCCATCCGGAGATCGGTATTGGACGGCATATCTTTCATGACGCCGGTTACCGTAGAGGCGTAGGCGTTAGCTATCTTCAGTACTTTACCAACAGGCGATTGATCGCCAAAATATCTTTTAGCGGCACTGGCACTCAGTACTACAGTATAGGGGTCTTTAAGTACGGTAGCCGGATTACCTTCCAGCAAAGGGTAACTGAACATCTGGAAAAAAGATGCATCCGCATAACCATTGTATAATTCCAGTATTTTTTTTTCGCCATAGGTAAACAACGTGGTGCCGGGAATATATATTCTCACGGCATCTTTGATACCGGCAACTTCCTTTTTAAGTGCGGGGCCAACAGGGAATTGAATAGCAGGGTCATGATTCATCGTGCCATTGGCATTGTTGCTTTCTGTTTTCGTAAGCCGGTAAATATTAGCTGCCTGGCGGTGAAACCGGTCAAAACTCAGTTCATCTCTCACATACAGCACAATCAGTATACAGCAGGCCATTCCCACTGCCAGCCCGCAAATGTTGATGGCAGTGAGAATTTTATGCCGCCGCAAATGACGGAGAGCGATTTTGAAATAATTCCGGAACATGGCTGGGCAATTTTTAGTTTGGCGGAAGGAGAAAATCACACGTGAAACTGTTCCTTAATATTCTCTGTCACTACCCGTCCGTCGAATAAATTGATGATCCGGTGTGCAAAACCGGCGTCGTAGGGTGAGTGCGTTACCATGATCAGCGTGGTACCGGCGTTGTTCAGCTCCTGCAACAGCTTCATTACTTCTTCCCCATTGGAAGAATCGAGGTTACCGGTCGGTTCATCCGCGAGGATCAGGTTGGGTTTGGCTACTACTGCGCGGGCAATGGCCACGCGTTGCTGCTGACCACCGGAAAGCTGCTGGGGGAAGTGATTACGCCGGTGCATGATATTCATGCGCTCCAACACTTCTTCTACTTTTTGTTTTCTTTCTGCAGGCGCCACTTTCAGGTATAACAGCGGCAACTCTACGTTTTCATAAACCGTCAGTTCATCAATCAGGTTAAAACTCTGGAATACGAAGCCGATGGAGCCTTTGCGGAGCTGCGCGCGTTGCCGCTCGCTCATTCTCGCTACTTCCTTTCCCCAGAAATGATACTCACCGTCGCTGGGGTTATCCAGTAAACCGAGTATATTCAGTAAGGTCGATTTACCGCAACCAGACGGCCCCATAATCGCCACAAACTCGCCATCCTGTATCTCCATGTTGATACCATTGAGTGCGGTTGTTTCCACTTCTTCTGTTGTGAACAGCTTTTGTAAGTTAACGGTGCGTATCATATTGTCTCGATTATCTTTAATGAAATGATGTATTTTATGTAAAAATGGATGATGCTAAAACGCCAGTACGTCCTTGTTGCCAAAATTCTCGTAAGAAGAGGTTATCACCTGGTCGCCCGGCTGTAACCCTTCCAGTACTTCAAAATACAAAGGATTTTTTCTTCCCAGCGAGATATTGCGTTTAACGGCTTTTTTCCCGCTTCTGTCTACTACATACACCCAGTTGCCACCGGTGTCGGAGAAGAACCCTCCCAAAGGTAACAGCAGCGCCTCCTGGGATTTACCCAGTACCAGGCGGATCGGGGTAGACTGCCCACGGCGGATACCTTCAGGTGTCTGTTTTTCAAAATTCATATCAGCCTGAAAACGACCGCTTTTAACCTCAGGATACACTTTGGTAACCACCATATCATACGATTTACCGTCAAATTCAAAGGTGGCTTTCAGTCCGGCAAAAACCTGCGATACATAGTGTTCATCAATATCTGCACGTAGCTTAAAACCGTTCAGGTCGTCAATCTGACCAATATTTTGACCAGCGGTAATGCTGGACCCTACTTCTACATCGATGGAGGACAACTGACCGGATACAGGAGCCCTTACTATCAGGCTGTTGAGGTTTGCTTTCATCAACTCCAGGTTACGCTGGGTACGGGACAGCGTACCTTCCAGCTGCGTGATTTGCTGCCGCGCATTATCCCGCTGATAGGACTGGGACTGTAATTGTATGTCCCGCTGCCTTTTCAGGCCTTCCAGCTCTATTTTGTTTTTGTTGAACTCCTGGCGGGCAACGATCTTCTCGTCTACCAGCTGTTTGTTGCGGTCATAAAGATCCTGAGCAGCGTCTATCTTGGCATCCAGGTCGGAGATGGTCTGCTGCATCACGAAGTCCTGTTGACGGATATTCAACCGGGTATTCTGCAACTCGTTCCGCAACCGGTAAATCTCCGTTTCGTGGTTCACAAACTCCATCATCATATGCTGGTTGTCCAGCTTCAGAATGGAATCGCCTTCTTTCACCATGCTACCTCCTTCCAGGTACTTGCGGCTTACATAACCACCTTCAATGGCATCCAGGCGAATGGTTTTCAAAGGCATCACTACGGCGGTAACAGCTATATATACATCGAAAGTCCCTTTTTTAACAGCAGAAATCGTGATCTTGTCCTTCTCCACATTAAGCGTGGCCCGGTGATCCGCGAAAATCAGCGTATACAGCAATAACATTGCTACCAGCCCACCACCACTGATCATCAGGATGCGTTTTTTATTCCAGAACTTCTTTTCTATTTTTCTGTCCATGTTGAGATCAAAAAGTTTGTGACCAGAGAATTCCAATCCATATGCCAAAGCACAAAAACGTTTACCAACAAGCCTTTTACGGTATAAAACCCCTTAAAAATGTCCTATGGCGGACAACCGGTGTCCATTAACGGACACTTTTGTAAAACCCATAAATAAAGCGCATTTGTAAAAAAATCTTTCTGTAATATTGTCACCATTCACCCTTTATTCATAACCACCATGCAACCAGGAAAAATTCTGATCGTTGATGACGATGTTGATGTATTACGCGCCGCTCGTTTGCTGTTGAAACGGCACTTTGAACAGGTGGATTTTGAAAAAAATCCGCAGAAGATCCCCTACCTGGTCACCAATTTCGACTACGATGTGATCCTGCTGGATATGAACTTCACCCGTGACCTCAGCAGCGGCAAGGAAGGCTTTGAATGGCTGGACCGTATCCTCGACATCAAACCGGATACAGCGGTCGTTTTATTCACCGCCTATGGCGATGTGGAAATGGCGGTGAGAGCCATCAAATCCGGTGCAGTGGATTTTGTGCTCAAGCCCTGGGAAAATGAAAAATTACTGGCCACTATACAAACAGCCTACAATAAACGGGCATCCAAACTGGATAAACCACCGGTAGTACACAATACGGGTAATCTCATTGTAGGTAACAGTCCGGCTATGCAGGCGGTATTTGATACCGTTTCCCGTGTAGCCGCTACCGATGCCAATGTACTGATACTGGGAGAAAACGGCACCGGTAAAGATATGCTGGCACGGCATATCCACCAGCAATCACACCGCAGTGCCAAACCCATTGTCAGCGTAGATCTTGGCGCCATCAGCGAAACACTTTTCGAAAGCGAACTTTTCGGTCACGTAAAAGGCGCCTTTACCGATGCCCGCGAAGACAGGGCCGGCCGCTTTGAAGAGGCCGCAGGCGGTACCATCTTTCTCGATGAAATCGGAAATATCTCTATTCCTTTTCAAGCCAAACTATTAACGGTACTGCAAAACAGATCGGTCACCAAAGTAGGCTCCAATAAGAGTATACCCATTGACGTTAGACTGATATGCGCTACTAACCGTAACATCCAGCAACAGGCGGCACAACACCTGTTCCGCCAGGATTTGCTATACCGTATCAACACCATCGAAATACACCTGCCCCCCCTGCGCGAACGCAAGGAAGACATCGTTCCGCTGGCCGAACATTTCCTGCAACTCTACCGCGATAAATACAAACGTACGGTGAACAGTATGCATGAATCCCTGATCCAGCAACTGGAAAAATATGAATGGCCCGGTAATATCCGTGAGCTGCAACATGCCATGGAAAGAGCGGTCATCCTCTCCCAGGGCAAAACACTGCAGGCGAAAGACGTGTTCGTGAAAAACAACAGCACGCCCGATCAGCAAATGGATACCGGTTACAACCTGGAAGAAATGGAACGTACCATCATCACCCAGGCCATGAAAAAATGTAACGGGAATATCACCGAAGCCGCCAAGGAACTGGGCCTCAGCAGAGCCGCCCTGTACAGAAGGCTCGAGAAATACAATATTTAGTATCCGGTTTTGCCGGGCTTTATTCCGGCAAACACACCATCATGAACCGCTTCAGCGTCAATATCATCCTCCGTATACTGCTGCTCACCCTTACGCTGGCGGCGGCAGTATGGCTGTTCATGCATGGCATGACACCCCTGACAGTGCTCACCATACCACTGGTGGCATTACAGATATACGGTATCTACCATTATCTCAACCGGATCAACCGTAAACTCACGCTCTTCCTCGAATCTATCCGGTATGAGGATTTCTCTATCCGCTTCAGCGCCGATAATCAGCTCGGCCGCAGCTTCCGGATGCTCAACCACCAGTTCAACGAAGTATTGGAGGCTTTCCGGCAAACACGTGCAGAGAAGGAAGCCAACCTGAAATATATTGACACCCTTATTCAGCATATCAGTATCGGCGTGTTTTCATTTGATGCGGAAGGCCGGATAGAACTGATCAACCCCGCGGCTTTCCGCCTGCTGGGCATCTATCGCCTGCGGAATGTGGCGGAGCTGAAACCGGTGCACCCCGGTCTCGCGGAGCTGCTCAATGAACTCTCTTCCGGCAATAAAACACTATACGCCACCAGGCAGGAACAACAGCTGTCTATACATGCTGCTACGGTGCGCTTACAAGGGCGTCTCATCAAACTGATCTCTATCCAGAACATCCATTCCGAACTGCAGAAAAAAGAGCTGGAAGCCTGGCAGAACCTGACTAAAATCTTACGGCATGAGATCATGAACTCCGTTACGCCTATTGTATCACTGATCGGCACCATGAAAGAAATTGTGGACCTGGACATCGCCCCTTCCTCCGGTAACCGGGAAGGCATTGAAGATCTCCGGGAAGCCCTGCTGACAGTAGAAAGCCGCAGTAAAGGCATCATGAATTTCGTCAATGCCTACCGCGATTATACGACGCTGCCACAACCCCAGTTTACCCGCGTTAATATTAAATCACTGGTATCCACGGTGAGCAGCCTGTTCCAGGCCGATATGAAACAGCGTAATATTCACTTTCAACTGGAGGTAGATGCGGAAAACGTAGAGATACATGCCGATATATCACAGTTGCAGATGGTGCTCATCAACCTGGTCAAAAACGCAATGGATGCGCTGGAACATACTGACAACGCCGGCATCCACATGAAAGTGTTTCTCAACAATATCCAGCAGGTTTGTATAGAGATCACCGATAACGGCCCTGGTATTGATACCGAGGCCATGAATAAAATTTTCATTCCCTTCTTCACCACTAAAAAAACCGGCTCGGGCATTGGTCTCAGCTTATCCCAGCAAATCATTCAGATGCATGGGGGCCAGCTGAAAGTAATCAGCCCGGGTAATAACGGCAACGGCTCTACGTTCTTTATCTTACTGAATACCTGAGTTTTACAAAAACTTTGTTATATTGTAATAACAACTTATACAGCTCATGAACGCATCCAGATGGTTAGTCCTCTATTTCCTGACCCTGCTGGCCGATCTGATACTGATCAGCCTGAATATGGACGGTTTTCGTTTTGCTACCAAACCTTTGCTGGTACCGCTGTTGGCGGTTTACTTCCTTTCTGCTGACAGTATGATGCCGGGCAAACAACGGGCATGGATGTACGGAGCCCTGGTATTTTGTTTGTTGGGAGATGTGTTACTGATGTTTGACCACCTGTTTTTATCCGGACTGGGCTGTTTTCTGGTCGGTCACGTTTTCTATATTATCTTCTTTCTCACCATCCGGTATAGCAATCCACCGGTACCACATTGCAAGTATCTCTGGGTATTTCTGAACGCCGCTGCTGTCATCGGTTACATCCTTTTCCTGGCGCCTTACCTCGGCACAATGGTGATCCCGGTGATCATCTATTCGCTGGTGATTTCCATTATGCTGCAAAGTGTGATTCATGCTTTCCATTTCCGCTACCAGCGGATGGCCTGGTATTGCGTGATAGGTGCGCTGCTGTTTGTAGTATCCGATTCCCTGATCGCACTGGGACGGTTTTACCATCCGCTGCCGGGGGGCGGACAACTGGTGATGCTCACCTATGGCCTGGCCCAGGCGGGATTGGTTTATGGGGCGGTACAGTATTATCGCCGCTGACAAAAATCACCGGTATTGGTATCAAAAAAGCGGTAATTTCGTACCCTATGCAGCAAACAGACTTTCTTGTCATCGGTTCCGGGATTGCAGGCTTGACCTATGCACTCAAAGTGTCACAGCAATGCCCTGATAAAAAGATCACCATTATTACCAAAAGCCGTGAGGATGAGACCAATACCAAGTACGCACAGGGTGGCGTGGCCGTGGTCAACGATCTGGAAAACGACAGCTTTGAAAAACACATCGAAGATACCCTCATAGCAGGAGACGGACTCTGTAACGAACGCACCGTGGAAATTGTAGTCACGGAAGGACCGGAAAGAGTCAATGAAATCATCGAATGGGGCGCCAATTTCGATAAAAACCCGGATGGTGATTTCTCCCTCGGCCGTGAAGGCGGCCATTCCGTATTCCGGGTGATACACCATAAAGACGTTACCGGTAAAGAAATTGAACGAGCGCTGCTCGAAGCGATACACCGCCGGCCTAATATAGAACTGGTTACCCACTGTTTCGTGGTAGACCTCATTACCCAACACCATCTCGGCTACCTGGTTACCAAATCCACCCCGGACATTGAATGTTTCGGCGTATATGTACTCAACCTCAACAACAGGAAAATTGAGACCATTCTGGCGAAAGTAACCTTGCTGGCTACCGGGGGCAACGGCCAGGTATACCGCAGTACCACCAATCCTACCATCGCTACCGGCGACGGCGTAGCCATGGTGTACCGCGCCAAAGGCCGTATCGAAAATATGGAGTTCATCCAGTTTCACCCTACTGCCTTGTATCAGCCCGGCGTTAATCCTTCTTTCCTGATCACAGAAGCCGTACGGGGCGATGGCGGTATTCTCCGCAATGTGCACGGCGAAGACTTCATGCACAAGTACGATCCGCGCCTGTCACTGGCGCCACGCGATATTGTGGCCCGCGCTATCGACAGTGAAATGAAGATCACCGGCATGGAGCACGTGTATCTCGACTGCCGCCATATGGACATAGAGAAGTTCATTCATCATTTTCCCAATATTTACGAAACCTGTAAGGCGATGGGCATCGATGTACAGCATCAGATGATCCCTGTACAACCGGCAGCACATTACAGCTGCGGCGGTATCAAAACCAACGAGTGGGGCCAAACCTCCATCCGTAACCTGTATGCCTGTGGCGAATGTGCCAGCACCGGTCTGCATGGCGCCAACCGCCTCGCTTCCAACTCCCTGCTGGAAGCCATGGTATTCGCGCATCGTTGCTTCATGGATGCTACCGCCAAAATAGATGCGCTGGAATACCGTGAAAACGTGCCCGACTGGGATGCCCGCGGTACTACCGCCCCCAGGGAGATGATCCTCATCACGCAGAGCCTGAAGGAACTGAAACAGATCATGAGTGACTACGTGGGTATTGTACGTACCAACGAACGTCTGGCACGCGCCCTTCGCCGCCTGGATATGCTGCACGAAGAAACGGAAGCACTGTATGAAAAAACAGAAGTATCTCCGCAACTGTGTGAACTGCGTAACCTGATCACGGCCGGCTATCTGATCGTTAAAGGAGCTTCCTTCCGCAAAGAAAGCAGGGGCCTGCATTACAACACAGATTACCCGTACAAATGTGAGCTGGTGCAAAATATTGTCTTGTAAGCCAACCCGTTGGTTTTCACTACCTTTGCCGTGCGTTTAAGTTATACAGGAATATGTACTATTTACTACTTGCTTTTTGTTATGGCATTTCCTTATTGCCTTTCCCGGTACTTTACTTCATCAGCGACGTTCTGTATGTACTGGTGTTTTACGTGTTCAGATACCGGAGACAAGTAGTACTGGCTAATATGAAGCAGGCTTTCCCGGACAAATCACCGGAAGAGCTTCACCAGCTGGCAAAAAAATACTACCGCAATCTCACCGATATGATGGTGGAAACCATCAAACTGCTCACCATGAGCAAAAAGCAGCTGCAGGAACGTTTTATCTGCGATCTGACAGTGCTGCATGAATTATACGCCAAAGGCAAGAGCTGCCAGCTGCACCTGGGACATAACTTCAACTGGGAATGGGCCAACCTGTTCTGTATGCAGGGGGTGGCTTTCCCTTTCCTCGTGGTGTACATGCCACTCAGCAGCAAGCCGGCAGACCGTATGTTCCGCCATTTCCGGGAGAAATTCGGCTCTATCCTGATTCCTGCCAATGACATGGCCAACAGTATGAAGCCATGGCTCGATAAACAATATCTGATTGCATTAGTGGCCGACCAGAACCCGGGTAATCCGAAAAGCTGCTTCTGGTATCCTTTCCTCAATAAAATGACGCCTTTCTACAAAGGCCCTGAAATGGCGGCCCGCAGAAATGATATTCCTGTTGTATTTGTAGATATCCGTAAAAAGAAGCGGGGATATTACCACGCTACCCTCAAACTGATGTTTGAAGAACCACAACAGGCGCCCGTAGGCGAGATCACCGAATCTTTCGTACGTTTCCTGGAGAAAAATATTCACGAACAACCGGAAGTATGGGTATGGAGCCACAGAAGATGGAAACACACCTATCCCGGTACGGAAACAAAATAAAAAACGAAGCCCTGAGCATTGCTCAGGGCTTCGTTTTTATAACCTGTATGATCTGTTATCATCCGGGTATTTTCAGTTTCCACCCTGGTTGGATCAGGTTGGGGTCTTTGATCTGGTCTTTATTGGCCTCATAGATATCTTTCCAGGATACGCCGGGATAGTTTTTGGCAATCTTGCTCAAACTGTCGCCGGGCTTTACTTCGTAGGTCTGTTCCCCACCACCGCCATCTGCGACAGCGATGTTCATCACTACATCAGCAGCACGCATGTCGGGGTCCAGTTTTTCGTAGGTGCTCCACAGTTGGTCTTTCACGTCGGCGGTAGCTTCCCCATCGATGTACAGTACATTGTCCTGTTCCCTTACCTGTAAATTGGTAACACCGGCACTATTAGCCTGGCTGATCAGTTCCTGGTATTTATCCTGTAAGCTCATGACAATAATTTTTAAAGGGTTATTTCAATTTAAGATTGTTGTTAACTTTCTTGGGTTTGGACTCCTGGGCTGTTTGCATAATCTTGCGCAGATCGCTCTTTTTAGCTTCACCTGTCAGGGTAACTTCACCATTGGCTACCGCTACGGATACGGTAGAAAATCCGGCTGCGGCATAAGCAGAATCAAGAGTTTTCTTCAGTACGTCGTCGGGGTTGATGGTAACCGGTGCTGGTGTAGGTTCCGGCGCTTTTACGGTGATGTTGTTGGTGACAGATTTAACACCGGAAACACCTTTTAAAGCTTCTTCCGCTGCTGCTTTGGCGGCATCGTCGGTCACTTCGCCGCTCAGGGTTACTACGCCGCTTTTTACTTCCGCAGTAATGCCGGGAATAGTGCTCAGTTTTTCATTGACGGCCTGCTGAATTTTACTATCCGATGGTTTACAGGCGAAAAAGAACATGCCCATCACCATCAAAAGGGCGATTGCTAAGGATTTTCTATTCATGGTAGAAAGTTTTAGTTCCAGAAGATAACAAATAACATGCTAATAGAAAATTTTTTCTCACTTAACTAATTGTTAATCAATAGAAAATTGATACAACAATAAAAGTATCCCCTTTAAAAAGCGGCTGCAATAAAGGATTCGGGGAAAAATGGCCGCAGTGGTACACATAATCTTATTTATCTATGTAAAAACAGGCAGGCCGCAAGGGAATCCCTTGCGGCCTGCTGATATACGATCGTTGAACGGTTATTAGTTCAGTACATTTTTTTCCTGTACTACTTCCAACCCTTTTTCATCTTTCATTTTGGCGAAACCACCTTCTACATTACGCAGGTTGTGGATACCTTCTCTTTTCAGGATAGAGCAGGCAATAATGCTGCGATAACCGCCCTGGCAGTGTACATACAGGTTCAGATGCTCTTCCAGGTTAGCCAGGTTGGCGGCGTCCATCATATCTCCCAGGGAGATGTTGATGGCATCTTTAATATGTCCGTTGGCGTATTCTACCGGTTTACGAACGTCCACTATCACGAGGTTATCGTCATGAGGAACATCCATCGCCAGTTCATCTGCCTCTACAGTGATGATCATATCTCTTTCTTCGCCGGCTGCTTCCCAGGCAGGGAAACCACCTTCGAGATAACCTGCTACGTTTTCAAAACCTACGCGGGCCATTCTCACTACGGTTTCTTCTTCTTTGCCAGGTGTAGTTACCAGGATAATTTCCTGATCAAATGGTAACAGGCTGCCCGCCCATTCTGCAAAACGGCCTTCCAGACCGATGCTGATGGATTCAGGCACAAAACCGTTTCCAAATTCGGTAGCCGGGCGTGTATCCAGTATCAACGCGCCTGCGGCACGTCTTTCTTTCAAAGCAGCGGGAGAAAGCGGTTGCAGCGCTTTGCTCATCACAGCCTGCAGAGCATCATAACCTTCCTTGTTGATTTTCGCATTAATCGGGAAATAAGAAGGCGGTGTAGATAAGCCACTGGTCACTTCCTGGATGAACTGTGCCTTATCGGTAGCCAGCAATGCGTAGTTGGTGGCTTTTTCTTCTCCGATAGTGCTATAGGTATTCGGACCGAGGTTTTTACCACAGGCAGATCCGGGACCATGCGCAGGGTATACGATTACGTTATCTGGTAATGTTTTGATGCGGTTGTTCAGGGAATCGAACAGGAACGCAGCCAGTTCTTCCTTGGTGAGGTTGCCGCTGAACAGGTCCGGGCGGCCCACATCTCCAACAAACAGCGTATCGCCGGTGAATACAGCGTGCGGCGTCTTGTTGGCATCAAGCAACAGGTAACAGGAAGATTCCAGGGTATGTCCTGGTGTATGTAATACTTCGATGGTTAGCTCACCGATAGCGAAGGTTTCATTATCTTTTGCCACATAGGCGTTAAAACCGGTTTCTGCATTCGGACCAAACACGATCTGTGCGCCGGTCGCTTTCGCCAGCTCCAGATGACCCGACACGAAGTCCGCGTGGAAATGTGTTTCAAAAATGTATTTAATCGTGGCATTGCGTTCTTTGGCAAGGTCCAGGTATACATCGATATCCCGCAGTGGGTCTATCACTGCAGCCACTCCACCGGATTCGATGAAATAAGCTGCCTCAGACAGGCAATTGGTGTATAATTGTTTAACGTACATTGTTGGTTTTTTGATTTTCACAAATTTACGAATAAATCACCCCTCAGACGTATGGATAAAATCTATACTAAAATAAAAAAGTAGCCTTTCGGCTACTTTTTTAAATAATTCAATTCCGTATTTAAAAATGGCTAATATGCATTAACCAACCAATTCTTCCACAAATTTTGCTACCTCAGCAATACGCTGCTTGTTGATAGTATAGTGGATGAACTTACCATCTCTTTCTGTAATTACAATACCTGCCCGCCTTAATATGGCCAGATGCTGCGATGCTACCGATTGTTCCAAACGCAATTTTACATATATCTCTGTCACAGTCATTTTCTTATGGTCCTCCAACAGCTTTATCATCTGCTGGCGCAACTTATGGTTGATAGCACGCAAAACCATAGCGGCCTTTTTAACGGCAATGTAATCCAATTTGATCTGGTCTTTTTCATTGTTACCTCTAGAAATAATAAGAGTATTAGAAGAGGTAGTTAATAATGTTTTTTCCATCGCATAATAGTTTTTAAAAAATGATGAAATGAAAGGGATCAACGGACAGTAATCGCAAAATAGTTAGACAACAAATGCGGTTATCGATTTATACAAAAATATAATATCTGTCACAATAAAAAAAATTTCCATACCTTATTTTATCATATATAACCCGAGGATATGTGCAAATTAGATGTAATTTGACAATACCGTGACAAATAAAACGAATGTGTTAGGGTTTCTGGGGGAAATAATAGCCCTTGAGGTAAAAAGGACTAAAATAAGCGAGGTCAGCAAAAGATTTTTGATGGAATAACTGTTCTGCCAAAGGCGCCATATGCGCGGCAGTCATTTCATGGTCAACAAAAACGGCATTATCGATGGAAGGCAGCATAGCGGCCCATTTCGGGCTACCGTTGCCGAAAAAATATATCTTTCGCTGCGCCAGCCACGCATCCAGAGACGTGGGCTCCAGCACCAATGCCTGCGGCTCCATTACCGGCTGCAGCTTTGCATCATAAATAGCAGTAAATACTTCCTGCCGGCGTGCATCCAGCATAGGACAATACCAGGCATTTTCATCCTGTACGGCATCTTTGGCGCCCTGCGCCATCATCTGCAAGGTGGAAACAGCCAGCAACGGCTTATTCCAGGCATAACATAGACCTTTGGCAGTAGCCACGCCTACACGCAAACCTGTGTAAGAGCCCGGCCCTGCACTAACAGCCACCGCATCCAGCTCCGCTGCCGTTATACCCTGCTCACGCAATATCTGCTGTACATACACCGCCATCGTCGCAGCATGGTCCTGCTGCTGCTCGTTCACCAGTGTCTGTATTGCTTTACCATCGCGGGCCAGGCTCACTGAACCAGTGCTCGTGGCGGTGTCTATGCTAAGTATGAATGCCATCGTTATATTGCCTCGTATTCTGTTTGTAATAATGCTGCTACCTCGTAACGGTCATCGCCGGTAGCATCGTGTACTGCTTTCAGCACTTCATACACGTGTTTCACGCCTATACGCTCACACCATTCAAAAGGGCCATACGGATAGTTGGTGCCCAGTTTCATGGATGTGTCGATATCCTCACGGGATGCAGTACCCTCCTGCGCTGTCAGGTAAGCCTCGTTGATGATCATACACACCACTCTCGGTGTAACCATGCCCGTTGTATCCGCTACCACGGTATGTTCCCAACTCAGCTGGTACATGATGTCTGACAACACTTCCTGCTGCCCTTCGTCCATCAGCGTTACTTCCAGTAAAGGCAGACTGATAAATCCGGGCAGGAAGTTACAGCCCATAATATTGAAACCCTGCTCAAATGCATAATGATTCATCACATCCGATAAGGATGTTTTCACCATTCCCGCCAGCACCGGCACACCCGGATTACGGGCATATATGGCCGCATGGTCGGGCCTGTCATCGAAAATAAGATCTATGACCAGGTCAAATGCTTTCACAGACAATACTTCCTCCAGGCTGGTCTTCCATTGTACCTGATGCCGGGACAAATCTCTCTGCTGCAATTCTTCATACCGCTGCGCATCTGCTATGACGAGGATATTCATGCGTTAAATTTCGGCAAACCTAAGAAAAAAATCCCTTTATCTTCCTGTTAAACCAGCCCCCTGCCGGGCAACAGCCGATGCCGGCACCACTTATTTTTTTACTTTCGTTATATGGAAAAGCAAATTATCACTACTAATCAGGCGCCCGCTCCTATCGGGCCATACAACCAGGCTGTAAAAGCTGGTAATATTCTTTATGTGTCTGGTCAAATCCCTGTTGACCCTGCTACCGGTGAACTGGTAAAGTCAGGCATTGTGGATGAAGCCCAAATGGTCATGAAAAACCTGCAGGCGGTACTGAAAGAAGCGGGCCTTACTTTCGATGCCATCGTAAAAACAACCATCTTCCTGACAGACATGAATGATTTCCCTAAAGTAAATGAAGTATACGGCAGTTACTTCAGCGGCAACTATCCTGCCCGCGAAACCGTGCAGGTAGCCGCTTTGCCCAAGGGTGTCAATGTGGAGATCTCCGTGATAGCACACAGCTAAAAAAAAGCCATGTCCGCGGACATGGCTTTTTTTTAATATTTTTCCTGGCCGTCTGTCAAAGCAGCCTTCGCCGGCTTTGTTTCGTTGCCCCCGAATAAGGTAGCCGCCAGTCGTGCATCGTGACCGTATACATCGTCACGGAAGTTTAGCTTTCCTTTACTGTCCACGAAGGCAGTAAAGTACACAATGAACACCGGCACTTTATCTTTCACGGTCGCATATTTTTCTTTACCGGCATCCAGCGCCTCGTCAATCTTTTTATCTGTCCAGCTGGAATCAGCCCGCAGCAGCCATTGTGCCAGGTGTTTGGGTTCTGCTATCCGGATGCAGCCATGGCTGAAGGAACGTTTATTCTCCCCGAAAAGATAGCGGGCAGGTGTATCATGCAAATAGATATTATACTCGTTGGGGAACAGGAATTTCACCTTACCCAGTGAGTTTCTGCCACCAGGCTTTTGTCTTACCACATACGGGAAATTATTGGTGTATTTGCTGAAATTGATAGAGCCGGGAGCAATCACCTTACCGCTGGCGCCCACAATTTCCATGTTTTGGCGGGCCAGGTAGCCAGCGCCGCTGCGTTTCAGGCCAGGTAGCACTTCTTTGGACAGGATACCCGGAGGCACGTTCCAATATGGACTGAACACGATATAACGCAGCTCTTTGGAGAATACCACGGTATTGGCGCCGGGCTTACCCACCACTACATTACAGCTCCAGTCCAGCTTTCCTTTATCGTAGACATACATCGTAAATGCCGGGATATTCACCAGTATATAATCTGTGCTGGGTTCCAGCGGCACCCAGCGGGAACGTTCCATGTTCACCAGTATCTGGCGGATACGTTGCTGCAAAGGCACGTTGAGTGCGTCTACCGTCGTTTGTTTGATGATACCGTCTACTTTCTGTCCCATACGTGCCTGGAAGGAACGTACAGCGCTATCCAGTTCGGGGGTGAAGCGACTGCTGCTGTCGTTAACAGTAAGGTCTCCCAGTGCTGCCAGTTTATTTTTTATGGAGATGATGGATTGGGAGGAATCTCCTTTTTTGAAAGTGGCTTTCGATGCAAGGTGAATAGTGTCCCATTTCGTTGATGCTTCGAGGTTAGCCAGTTTTTTCAGGGCGGTGCGCAGCAGTTTATACTGCCGGTTCACCGGTTCATCTTCCTCAAAGGCGTTGGATTTCTTGCGGACTACAGAGTCCAGCAGGCTTTCCATATCAATTTTTTTCCGGGGGATAAACCATTCCAGGTCTTTGGCCGAATCGGCTGTCAGGCCGCCCCATACCTTGTTGCCATAGGCGAAAAACTGGGCGGTGAGCAGCATTTCCAGGTGTGGGCGGGAGGTATCCGCAATATGAAGGCCTGCATCGCCCTGTGAGAGGCTATCTGTGAGCCGTTGCAGATCAGGGTTTATCAGGCTGCTGTCTTTGATACCGTAGGAAGCATCATTTTTCATCATGTTGATGAAGTTGGCCGCCTGTTCTGTCAGCGAGTCTTTATTGATCCAGGCATAATGATAGCCGCGCTTCTGGTAGAAATTACGGATGTATTCATCATACTGATCAAAGTTCGTGTTGGTAGCCAGGAATTTGTTGAGCACATTACTGTCCAGCGCCTCTTCAATATACGCTTCTTTTGTGTAATGCGTAGTATCTCTGATTTTCAGCTTCTTCCGGAAGCCTCCATTTTGCTGACAGGCAACAAAAATAACCAGGGCCAATAAAGAGAGGGTGGTGTAAAAACGTACGGTCATAAGTGTAATGGATGTAATTAAGAAACAAGAACAAACATGACAAGTAAACAGTATGGGATTAGTACTGGTTTACCGCATAAATGTATGAAATATATACAGTTTGAAGGGGGTTGGGGACTTTTTGATTTTTTGATTTTCGGATTTTGGAATTTATTTAAGCATTTTGTCATTTTGAGGTCCTCAAATAATAAAATGCTTAAATAAATTCCAAAATCCGAAAATCAAAAAATCCGAAAATTTTTATAGTTTGATTTCTTCATCATTCGCGTCGAAGAAACGATATTCAGTAAGATGGTAGTTGGTGTCTGCTTTCAGCTTGATCCACTTTTTATATTGGAAATACCATTTCCATTGTTTGGAGGAGAGGAAGCCTTTGGTCAGGTAAGCATGCAGGATTGGATGTACGCGGATGGTCAATCCTTTGTGCTGGTGGTTCAGGAGGTATTGCAGGTTTTTCTCGATATCTTCCAGTATCAGCATAGAGGCGCCGATTTTGCCGGTGCCACGGCAGGTAGGGCAATCTTCTGCTACAGAGATGGTGATCTCCGGTTTTACGCGCTGGCGGGTGATTTGCATCAGCCCGAACTTGGAAATTGGCAGAATGGTATGTTTTGCCCGGTCCTGAGCCATGAATTTCTCCATTGCTTCGAAGACGGTCTTTTTATTCTCCGGCAGTTTCATATCGATAAAATCGATGATGATAATGCCACCGAGGTCGCGCAGGCGGAGCTGGCGGGCAATTTCTGCTGCCGCTTCCAGGTTGGAGGCCAGGGCATTTTGTTCCTGGTTGTTGCTGGAGCTTTTGTATCCGCTGTTGACGTCTATTACATGCAATGCTTCCGTAGCCTCAATAATGAGGTATACGCCACTGTCCAGGTTGACTGTTTTCCCGAAGGAGGCCTTTACCTGGCGGGTGATACCGAAGTTATCGAAGATAGGAGAGCCATTATTGTAGTAGTTAACGATATCCTGTTTTTCCGGGGCGATCTTCTGGATATATGTTTTGGTATCCGTGTAGATATTTTTATCGTTGATCACGATCCGGTTAAAGCTCTCGTTGAGCAGGTCGCGGAGAATGCTGGTGGTTTTCGTTTGCTCGCTCAGTATTTTCTGGGGAGCCTGGGCGCCGTTCAGGTTGGACTGGATATTTTTCCAGGTTTGAACGAGCGTGGTCAGATCTTCGTGCAGTTCTGCTGTCTTTTTTCCTTCCGCGGCAGTCCTTACAATCACGCCGAAATTAGGCGGTTTGATGGCTTCCACGATTTTCTGTAATCTTTTTCTTTCTTCGGAAGAGTGGATTTTTTTAGAAACCGCTACAATATCATTAAAGGGAGTTAACACGATAAATCTTCCGGGAAGAGAAATTTCACAGCTAAGGCGCGGGCCTTTGGAAGAAATGGGTTCTTTCAGAATTTGTACGAGGATATTGGGTTTACCACCCAGAACATCGGTTATTTTGCCGGTCTTAACGATTTCCGGTTCATTTTTAAATTTCGTGAAATCAAACCCTTCAGGCGTTTTATCGCTGATGGCCGTTGCCGTAAATTTAAGAATGGAGCGGATATATGGGCTGAGATCCGTATAATGTAAAAAGGCATCCTTTTCGAAGCCTACGTCCACAAATGCAGCATTTAAGCCGGGTATCAGCTTCTTGACTTTTCCCAGGTATAAATCGCCTACTGCGAAGTTAGGGTTACCACTCTCGTGGTGTAGCTCCACCAACTTTTTATCTTCCAGTAACGCAATTTCCACCCCTGTGGGAGCCGCATTTATAATAAGTTCCTTATTCAAGCGTCCAAAATTTTAACCTTAAAAACTTCACCTTTTATGCTATGCACACAGCTATGTAAGAACAGCTTACTGCATACCAAACAATAGCTCACTATAAAGTTAGCATATTCTTCACCGATGTGATGATGGATTGCTTAAGGGTTCAGCGATCACTGCAGGCAATGTCCGGGGATCGGGTGCGGGGATCTATGGAAACAACCTGCATGACTCAGGCAATTTAAGATTAAATGCCAGAATCATGCAGGGTATATGAAAATTTTTTATCCGACCACCGCGCCGGGATATACCTGGTAAGTATAAATGGCGGGAAACTGGAGTAATTATTTCTTCTTACTTTTATGCCGGTTCTTTCTCAGTCTTTTTTTACGCTTGTGAGTGGCAATTTTATGTCTTTTTCTTTTCTTACCGCAAGGCATACGCTTATACGTTTTTAAATGATGGAAAAAATAAAATATTATTGAATGCTCTTAATATAGCTGTCTACTTCTTTCTTCAGCTCCGGATCGGTCATCGCCTGTTTGCTTTTCTCAAACAGCGCTATTGCTTTTTGTTTATCGCCTTTGCTTCTGTAGGATTCTGCCAGTACAAAAAGTACTTTGGCATTATCCGGATGTTTCTGCATCACGCCTTCCAGTCTTTCGATAGCTTTATCATACTGGCCTGATGTAATGGCCAGGTTCGCTAAAGTAACCTGTGCGTCGATATTATCAGGATTTTTGGCAACAACTTCCCTCAATTTGGCAACTCCCGTCATCGGCTCGCCGGTGTTCATATACACCATGGCCTGTGATATCTTCAGGGTGTCGTTAGCCGGATTTAGCTGAATTGCCTGTTCAAACAGGCCGACAGCTTGCTCGGCTTCCCATTTTGCAATCCGTGGATCCTGTGCATGTTGCAGATGAGCCAGAAACAAATTGGCTGCAAAGGTGAGGCTTTTTTCGGAATTTTCCAACTTGGCGGCTTGTCCGAGGTAATAAGCCGCTACGGGCAGCTGGTTGAGGCTGTCCCACGTATTATACAACTGCCTATACGCCGCAATCTGCTGGGTTTTTACATCCCCGCGTATAACGTTGGTTTCAATCGTATTGATCAGTAATAATTTCTCAGCAGGAATCTTTCCTTTCGCTGTTTCCAGCAGTTCCGAAAAGGCAATAGCTTCCACCCCCTGTCCGCCCTGTGCAGGAGCGGCAGTCGACATAGCTTGCTTCTCTGACCGGGGTACAGTACGGCCAAAAGCATATAAAACCACCAATAGTGCTACAGCAGCACTTACCAAGAGAACTTGTGACTTTTGCATCGCCTAAAGATTAGGCTGCAAAACTAAGAACTTTTAAGCTTCTTTACCTCGGCAACAAATTCTTTCGACGGTTTGAACGCCGGAATAAAGTGCTCAGGAATCTCCACAGCCACGTTCTTCTTGATGTTGCGGCCAATCTTGGCGGCTCTTTTCTTTGTGATAAAACTGCCAAATCCCCTGATGTAGATGTGCTCACCATTGGCCAGGGCTTCTTTCACCTCTTTAAACATAGCCTCCAGTGTGACTAGAACATCTACTTTTGGGATGCCGGTTTTTTCAGCAATGTTGTTTATTAAATCAGCTTTTCTCATATGAAAGCGAGAGGATTACTTTACTCTCAAAGTTAATTTAAAAATTTTAATTGCTGAATTTTAAGCAAATAAATTTTATCATTTTTTCTTATAACTGTATTGATGATAATTTATATTTATTTGCATGCCCGGAAAAGGGTATCTGATGTACCTCCATAGGGTTTTTGGACAGCTTTTACCATATCAATTTACTAAATAATTTTATTAAAATAATATATAAATGGCCGATTCCCGACTTTTTTTTACAGAAAAATTATTGGAATGGAACCAACTCAGCAATACCCGCACCATGCCCTGGAAAGGAGAAAAAGATCCCTACCGTATATGGCTATCTGAAATTATCCTCCAGCAAACCCGCGTGGAACAAGGGTTGCCTTACTATGAGAAATTTATCAGTAACTACCCCACCGCTACCCACCTGGCCCAGGCCCCGGAAGAAGAAGTTTTCCGCCTTTGGCAAGGCCTCGGATACTACGCCCGCTGCAAAAACATGCTGGCTGCCGCCCGCGAAATAGCCACTACCCACAAAGGAAAATTCCCGGACAACTACGACCAGATCAAAGCCCTGAAAGGAATCGGCACCTACACCGCCGCCGCTATCGCCTCTTTCGGCTTCGGTTTACCTTACGCAGTGCTGGACGGGAACGTGTACCGCGTCCTCTCCCGCTACTTCGGCATCGATACGCCCATTGATTCCACTGCCGGAAAAAAACAATTTGGCGACCTGGCACAGGAACTGCTGCCGGCAGACCAGCCCGCGGCCTATAATCAAAGTATCATGGACTTCGGCGCCGTGGTCTGCAAACCCCAACAACCCACCTGCGGTACCTGTCCGCTTAACCGGAAATGCCTGGCACGCCAGCAACAACTGGTGGAGGTACTCCCGGTGAAATCCAAAAAACTGCAGATCAAAAAACGCTATTTCAACCACTTCCTGGTGGAATTCAAAGACAGTATATATATCCGTAAAAGAACGGAAAAAGATATCTGGCAAAACCTGCACGAATTTATCCTGATCGAAACTTCAGAGGCTGCTGAGCTCGACGACCTCCGGAAAAATGAGGCCTTCCGACAGCTTTTTGGAAAAACACCCTTTACTGTGGTCAACGTTTCTGCCCCGCAAAAACAACAACTGACCCACCAAACCATCCACAGCCGTTTCTTTACACTGGAAATAAAACAGGCCCTGCCCCTTACAGACCACCTGCTCGTTTCCCGTAAAACACTTGATAAATACGCGTTTCCAAAAACAATCACCGCTTTCCTCCAAAGCAAAAAACTACAGTTGTTCTAAGTCAAAATACATATATTATAATTTTAATGTATTATACCCTAAAATTACAGGAAGTTATAATACATGCTCCCATTCATGCTTAACACGCTGCCAGTAAGAAATTTTTCACTTTCGATTGGAAAAAAATATTAACTTTAAGAAGGTTGTTTATTTATAAAAGAAGAACCTTTTAACAATAGACTAAAAAAACCTACAACTATGAGAGGTGTTAATAAAGTAATTCTGATAGGCAATTTAGGCAGAGACCCGGACGTGCAGTTTCTTGAAGGTAATATCGCTGTAGCGAAATTTTCCCTGGCTACCACAGAAACCTTTAAAGACAGAGCGGGAAAGCTCATTTCTCAAACAGAATGGCACACAGTAGTGCTGTGGCGCGGATTGGCGGAACTGGCCCAGAAATACCTTCACAAAGGCAGCCTGGTCTATATTGAAGGTCGTTTACGGACCCGCAGCTGGGAAGATAAGGAAGGCAATAAAAAATTTGCAACCGAAGTTGTAGGCGACAACCTGGTCATGCTGGACAAGCGCATGGACCTCAACAACACAGATCACCCCGTACCTCACCACAGCAGTTCAGGAACCTCCAGTGGAGAGAATTTCGCAAACAACATGGAAATCCCCCCTTCACTGAACGAACCTGCAGACGATCTGCCGTTTTAGTCACCTGTTAAAATATTATCTTTCCGGAAGTACGTAATCCCATATAGGGACATTACTTATATTTGCGTGCAGGAAAATGTAGTCGTGTGATTTACTTTCCTGTTTTTTGATTGATTACATCAAAGCTAAATATCTTGGAGATCCTCTCGGCAAGCAACATGTCCTGTTTGTTACAAGTAAATACACCTATCGCAACGCCAAACATGGTGGTATTCCTACTTGTCATTTTTGTAATACTGCTGCTTACCTTTATCGTTTCCGGTGCAGAAGTAGCGTTCTTTTCCCTGAACTATAAGGACCTGAACGTACTCAAAACCAGACAGAACACCTCCGGCAAACTGATTACCAAACTGCTGGAAAAACCAAAATCACTCCTGGCATCCCTGCAGATCGCCGGTATCATCCTCATGATTGCCTTCATCATGATCACCAACTACCTGGTGACACAAATGGAAGACCTGCAAACCCTGCCGGTCGTGTCCTTTGTGGTAAGGATTTCCCTGATCTGCCTCATCCTCCTGTTCTTCGGACAAATACTGCCCCGCGTATGGGCCGCTCAGAACAATATCCGCTTCGCTACCTACTTCGCCTGGTTCGTAAGCCTGATCCATGCTACCCTGGAACCGGTCAGCGACTTTTTTGTAGGCATCAGCGGCAGCATCGAAGCCCGCCTCTTCCACCGCGGCGCCGGACCCGTCAATTATCACGAAATTGATGAAGCCATCGAAATGAGCGTAGACCCAACCGCCTCCCAGGAGGAAAAAAATATCCTCAAAGGCATCCTTAAATTCGGCAATATCACCGTTAAACAAATCATGCGCGGCCGCCTCGATGTAAACGGTATCGAATATGACAGTTCTTTTGAAGATGTTGTCAAACAAGTGGCCGACCTCCACTATTCAAGGCTGCCGGTATATAAAGGTAACCTCGATAGCATCGTGGGCGTTATCCACACCAAAGACCTGCTCCCCCACCTCGATAAAGGCAATAAGTTCGACTGGCACGAAGTAATGCGCCAGCCCTTCTTTGTGCATGGCCACAAACTGATCGAAGACCTGCTCTCCGAATTTCAGAGCAGACGCATGCACTTCGCCGTAGTGGTGGACGAATTCGGCGGTACCTCCGGTATCGTTACCCTGGAAGATATCATGGAAGAAGTGATCGGGGATATCAAGGACGAATTCGATGAGGAAGAATTTAACTACAGCAAACTGGACAATTTCACCTACGTTTTTGAAGGTAAAACCATGCTCAACGACGTTTGCCGTATTATGAACATCCCACCGGAAACCTTCGAATCCGTAAAAGGCGAAAGCGATTCCCTCGGAGGCCTCATCCTCGAACTGGCCGGAAAATTTCCGGAGGAAAACAGCGTTATCAATTACAGCAACTACGATTTCACTGTACTGGAAGTGACTAAAATGCGCATCCAGAAAGTACAGGTAACCATACGGCCGGACGCCGCTGAGGAAGCGTAATCCAGCCCCGTTAAACGATTTCAGAAAAATGCCACACTTCAAAGGAAAGGGCATCACCCTCCTGTCCCTGTTGATTATTATCCTGGCGGCTGCCTGCAACACTCCGCCCACACCTAAGCCCAGGGGCTTCTTCCTGATGAAATTCCCGGAAAAAAAATACCGCACCTTCGATATGCCGGGCTATCCATACACCTTCGAATACCCCGTGTATGCTAATGTGGTAAAAGACACGTCCTTCTTCGGAGAAAAACCTGAAAACCCTTACTGGATCAATATCGACTTCCCCACCCTCAACGGGAAAATATACCTCAGCTATAAGATCATCGGTAAAGGCAACAGCTTCCAGCAACTGGTGGATGATGCCTATAAAATGACCTATAAACACACCTACAAAGCGGAATATATCGACGAAAACAGGATTCATACGCCCAACCATGTGTCAGGCACTTTCTATGAAGTAGGCGGCAATGCGGCCTCTGCCAAACAATTCTATGCGACCGACTCGATCCGGCACTTCCTGCGGGGTGCCCTCTATTTCTACGCTCCCCCTCAGGCCGATTCCCTCGCGCCGGTAAATGCCTTCCTCGAAAAAGATATGTGGCACCTGGTGGAAACCCTCCGCTGGAGATAAGCCGGCAATCTTGTAACTTTGTGGTCTTTACATGCTTGTTTATCCCCCGGGATCAGCAAAAGACCATTACCCGATGATTATTATCGACGATAAATACATTAGTGACGAAGTAGTTGAAGAGCAGTTCGTATGCAATCTGTCAGCCTGCAAAGGCGCTTGCTGTGTAGCGGGCGACTGTGGCGCTCCCCTGGACAAGGAAGAGACCAAAACCCTGAAAAAAATCTACCCGCAGATCAAATCATACCTCCGGCCGGAAGGTATCGAAGAAATTGAACGCACCGGTACCCACACCACCGATAAGGAATACGGATATGTAACTCCCATCGTAGACAAAGGTATCTGCGCCTACGCCTCCATCGATGAACATGGTATAGTAGGCTGTGGTATCGAAAAAGCACACAAAGATGGCGTGGTAGACTACAAAAAACCTATCTCCTGTCATCTCTATCCCATCCGCATAAAAAAATATGAATCATTTGAGGCAGTGAATTATGATCGCTGGGATATATGCAAACCCGCCTGTAAAAACGGCCGGGCACTGAAAGTACCGGTGTACCGCTTCTTAAAAGAAGCCATTATCAGAAAATACGGCACGGAATTTTATGAAGTGCTGGATAAAATCGCAACTAAGAAATACTGAATCATTTGCGGATTTTAGGATTTACAGATTTTGGAATTTTGATATTTGAATTTTTGGATACCTGGATATTTTAGCCTGCGATAATCATGCAGCGCTTAAATAAGCTATATTTATCAAGGAATTATCGTTTGCTTATGCATCAAACAGCCTCCACTTTTCTCGAAGCAAGTGAAAAAAAAGCGTTAGACCTTGGTCACCGCCAGACGATCAACTTCAATATAGGAAAATATAATACCGCCGTAAAGGCCGGCAAACAACAGTTTGCAGACCTGCCGGTGGCTCGCGAACGCGCTAAAAATATCAAGTGGAGAGCCATTGAGCACCTGGATAATCATCTCGAAGAATTTGAAATGAACTTTACCAAACGGGGTGGCAAAGTTATCTGGGCAGAAACAGCAGAACAGGTACAACAGGAAATACTTGCTATCTGTCAGGCCAAACAATGCAAAAGCATTGTCAAAAGTAAATCCATGGCTACAGAAGAAGTACACCTCAACGACTTCCTGGCCCAACATAATATTGAATGCGTGGAAACCGATCTGGGAGAATACATCCAGCAACTGGACGGTGAACCACCTTATCACATTGTAACACCGGCTATGCATAAAAGCAAGGAAGACGTGGCCCGCCTCTTTGCAGAGAAACTGGGCACCCCGCCGGACCTCACCCCCGAACAACTCACGCTCGTAGCCAGGGAAAAACTCAGACAGAAATACCTCGAAGCAGAAATCGGTATCACCGGCGCCAACTTCATCCTCGCCGACACAGGCTCTGTAGCGGTAACGGAAAATGAAGGCAATGCCCGCCTGAGCACCGCTTTCCCCAAAACACATATCGTGCTGGTAGGTATCGAAAAAGTGCTGCCCTCCGTGGCCGATCTGGCGTTGTTTTGGCCGCTGCTGGCCACTTATGGTACCGGTCAGAAAGTAACGGCTTACAACAGCATCTTCTCCGGCCCGCGCCAGGAAGGCGAAACAGACGGCCCGGACGAAATGTATGTAATCCTGATGGATAACGGGAGAACCAATATCCTCAAGGACACCGTCGCCCGTGAAAGCCTTTATTGCATCCGTTGCGGCTCCTGCCTCAACGCCTGCCCTGTATATAAAAACATCGGCGGCCATAGTTACGCTACTACCTACAGCGGTCCTATCGGCTCCGTGATTACACCGCACCTCAAGGGCATGGACAACTACATGCACTTGAGCTTTGCTTCCTCATTGTGCGGCAACTGTACAGAGGTATGCCCTGTACGTATTAATCTGCATGAACTGCTGCTCCACAACCGTCAACAGGCGGTAGAGGAAAACTACACTTCCGGTGGGGAGAAATTTGCATGGTTTGTATGGAAACAGGGATGTAGCAGCCGCAGAATGATGAATATGGCCAGCGGTAAAATGAAAAACTTCTTCTTCCGTAAATTCTTTGCAAAAAGTTGGGGAGATAACCGGGACTTGCCCGTATTTGCTGCCAAATCCTTTAACCAGCAATGGAAAGAGCGGAAAAGCTAAGCCTTACTCCGCTATTTTTTCTCTGAATATCACGTCCACAGTCGCCTCGGCGGGTTTTCCATCTGCCGCAGGTTTCCATGCAGGTCCGTCTTTTATGACCCTGATAGCTTCCGCATCACAAACGGCAGCCAGACTTTTAATCACCTTAAATTGTTGCAGGGTACCGTCAGGCATAACGGTAAACACTATACGTACCAGACCATTGAGCCCTCCAGGATTGGCGGTATGTTCCTCCAGGTATGCTTTATAAGCCACGCTGCCGCCTACAGGGGAAGGCAAAGAATCTTTCACGACAATGGCCCTGGCTTTCTTACGGCTACGGCTATATCCCGTTACCATTACTTCGTTTAAAGCCCCTCTGCTATTGGCCAGGGAGGAGGAATCGGGTTCAGACGCTCCCGCTATTTTCATGCGTCTTTCAGCGCTGGCTTGCTGCGAAAGGGCAACATCCCCCATTGGAGGCGCGGCTGATACGGGTGCTGCTGCCGGAGGTGGTACCGCAGCAGGTGCGGGGGCATGCACAGTAGCGGGTGCCGGCTCTTCTTTGATTACTTTCTCTGCGGCAGGCTTTTGTACTGCTTTTTCGTCTTTCGCACTCATATCTGCAGCCGGTTCATTCATCGCACGCGCGGCGGCTGCCGGTGGCGCAAAACTTTTAGGCGGAACAGGTGCCGCTTTTTGGCTGTTAGTCTCCGACATTTCCGCTAAAACGGGCGCCGCAGGCGTGGCCGGTGTATCCTGCAAAGCTGCCGGCGGCGGCGTGACGGACTGGGCAATCGGTTCCTGCTGGCGATGCTGTTCCCGGATCAGGAACCAGCCACCGGTAAATAACAGCAACAGGATAGCTGCCGCTGCCGCCATGCGTGTATATAATGGACGTACCACCGCCTTACGCGGTGCTACCCGCGCTGTCAACCGGGCCATCAGGTCTTCCTGGTGGGCCTGCTGATCAGGGGCGTGCATCGCATAACCTTCCAACGCATCCGCCAGGAACGGGTCATCCAGCGCCTGGCGTTCCAGGGCGTGCATGGCCTTATCATCCAGCTCTCCCGCCAGATATTGGCGGATAAGCTCGGCGCTTACGGTAGGCTTGTTATGTGCGTGCTTGTCAGGCATGTTGTTGTTGCTCCATACAAATTTTAAGATTCCTTTTCCCGTTCTGGATATAGCTTTTCACCTTGTTCATTTCATAACCGGTCATAGCCGCTACTTCCCGGTAGCTTCTTTCTTCCAGATAAAACAGGTTCACACTGCGCTTTTGTTCTTCAGGCAAGGTCTCCAGGCATTTTTCCATGGACCGGAGATTGTCTTCCAGCGTGACTTCGTGGTCATGATGCGCCAATTCCCCGTTTTCCATAATCGGGGAATCATCCCCGATGCTAACCTGTAGGGATTCTTTGTTTTTCATGGCCCGCAGCTTCATCAGGCAGTGGTTTCTGGACAAAACATGCAACCAGCTTTTAAAGTTCTGGACCTCATGTTGTTTCAGTTTACCAATCAGCTCTTCAAAAATCTGCATTACGGCGTCTTTACTGCCTTCTTCATCAAAATATTGCAGACACACACCATATACCAGGTTCATATAACGCTGGTACAGGGCAGCCAGCAGCTCCAGGTTACCGGAAGTTTTATACTCCCGGACCAGGTCTGCGTCTGTTGCATCCTGCATGATATTTTGCTTGATAAAGGCCATGAATGACAATACTAGCTATTTTCAGGCAATGCCGCCAATTTTTCTTTAAAAAAAAGCGAAGGTCATTGCTGATCCTTCGCCGTTATTTTTTTACTGTTAAACCCGATTAGTGGCGGAAATGACGCATGCCGGTCATTACCATGGCCATATCATGTTGTTTGCAGAATTCGATAGAATCGTTGTCACGAACGGAACCTCCTGGCTGGATCACTGCTGCAATACCCTGTTCGTGGGCAATACGTACGCAGTCATCGAAGGGGAAGAAAGCGTCGGAAGCCATCACCGCACCTTTCAGGTCGAAGCTGAACTGGCCGGCTTTTTCAATAGCATGGCGCAGCGCGTCGATACGGGAAGTCTGACCACAGCCTTTACCGATCAGCTGTTTGTCTCTCACCAGGGCGATAGCATTGGATTTCAGGTGTTTACATACAATGTTGGCAAACTCCAGATCTGCTTTCTGTTCGGCGGTAGCGGCATGAGCCCCCACATCGTTCCATTCTTTATAGTTACCGTTGTCGCTGTCCTGCAGCAGTACGCCGTTCAGTACATTTTTATACATGTACTTGCTCTTAACCGGCTGTTTCTGTTCCAGGAGAATACGGTTTTTCTTGGCTTGCAGTACCGTCAGTGCTTCTGCATCAAAACCAGGTGCAATCAGGATTTCAAAGAATATTTCGCTGATGGATTCGGCAGTGGTTTTATCGATGGTTTTGTTGCATACCAGTACACCACCGAAGGCGCTTTCCTTATCACCGGCCAATGCTGCGTCCCAGGCTTCTTTCAGGGTAGCGCGGGAAGCAATGCCGCATACGTTGGTATGTTTGATAACAGCGAAAGTAGTTTCGGTAAATTCCTGTATCAGCTGGCAGGCAGCGTCCACGTCTACCAGGTTGTTGAAGGAAAGTTCCTTACCATGTAGTTTATTGAAAATATCGTTCAGATTGCCGTAGAAAACACCGCGCTGGTGAGGGTTTTCACCGTAACGGTTTACCTGGCCCTGCGGAACGGATACCTGGAAGTAATCACCAGGCTCGTTGTTCAGGAAATATTGGGAGATGGCCACATCATAGTGGGCACATACTTCAAATGCTTTAGCAGCAAAGTTTCTGCGGTCCTGCAGGGAAGTGGCGCCGTTGTTTTCTGTCAGCACTTTTTCCAGGTCGCCATACTGATCTTTGGAAGCTACAATCACCACATCTTTGAAGTTCTTGCCAGCTGCACGGATCAGGGATACACCGCCTATGTCTATTTTTTCGATGATCGCCTGTTCTTCTGTCGTGTTTTTCACGGTTTCTTCAAACGGATACAGGTCTACGATCACCAGGTCTATTTCAGGGATCTCGTATTGTTTCAGTTGTTCCAGATCCTGCGGATTTTCACGACGCGCCAGGATACCACCAAATACTTTAGGATGCAGTGTTTTTACACGACCGCCCAGGATAGACGGATAAGCTGTCAGATCTTCTACCGCCACGCACTTTACGCCCTGTTCCTCAATGAATTTTTGGGTACCACCGGTAGAATAGATGGTTACACCTTGTTCACCTAATTTTTTAACAATGTTCTCCAGGTTATCTTTATAGAAAACGGAGATCAGCGCTGATTTAATTTGCTTTTGCATGAATGGAAAACATTAGAAATTTTAATAACATAGGCCCCTGGTCCGGAACCGAAAAGTTGCGCAAAGTTAACACGTCAGGATCACTTTTCCATTTTCTGCTACCGGAGAGTATGCCGGGAAGGCCTGGAACACCGGGCCGGGCAACGAAAAAATATTTATTTTGATGAATACCCTTCCCTAACAGCAAGCAGGATTAAAACGGGATCATCTTTGCACCTGCTGCCGGGATACTGTAATAAGGAATACCGGCAGCAGTGCATTCTTCTACCCAATGCCGGATACGGTATGGCGGGCAGGCAGCCCCGAATATCACGGTATCGCAATCATATAATGCCAGCACCCGGTTCATATTTGCCCTGATACGCCCATTCAGTAATACATAGGTGACCCGCCAACGGGTAGCCGGAGCGCCAACGGGTAAAACACTATCCAATATCGCCAGCTGCCGGCGCCCAAAGGAAACGTGACGGCCATGCCGATACAAACCGGCTACGATGCCGGGTTTCACGCCCAGTGCTGTGCGGGCCGCCTGTATCGGCGACAGCGACAACATACTGTCATGGCCGATAAACTGTACCTTACCTTCTCCAACAACATCTATCGCCGTATAGGCGGGAACGTTATAGACGATCAGCTGCCGCCGCTGCCGGTTGTTGATTTGTTGTATAGCCTGATCAGCCACCATTCCCCAGCAGGCTGCCAGCGCCAGCCAGTATCCGCGGCGGTATTGCCGGCACCACCACCCTGCCAGTCCCGCGATGAGCAGGTAACAACAGCCCGTCTGCAACAGGCTCCATTGTAATCCCTGTACCAGGGCAAAAGGTAGTTGTCCCAACCAGGCTACGCTCACATTCATTGCATGTATCAGCCAGTGGAGCGCCATGCCGGCCCATCCTGCCGGTGCATCAAAAGGAGATAACAGCAACAGCATCACTTCTCCATAAATCACCACAGTAGATAAGGGGACTGCTAAAAGATTGGCAGGCAGAAAATAAACCGGGAACTGGTGAAAATAATAAACGGATACCGGCAGGGTAAGTATCTGTGCCGCCAGCGACAACGCGGCCAGTTGCCAGATAGCCTTCGCCCAGCGGGACCGGAGCGGCCAGCATTGATAGATCTTATCATAAAACAGGAGTATGCTGAGCACCGCCAGGTACGACAGCTGGAAACCGGCATCAATAGCCAGCCAGGGCTGGTAACATAACAATACAAAAGCAGAAGCGGCCAGCGTATTGTAGGTACTGGCTTTCCTGCCCAGCAACAGGTTGCCGATGGTAATCCCCGAAAACATCACAGCTGCCCGCAATACAGAAGCAGAAGCACCGGTCAGCAGGGCAAAGCCCCATAAGACCAGCAACAATATCATCGCCCGCAGGGCATTCGCCGCTTTCCTGGCGGGCAACCAGCGTAACAGCCATAGCAGGGAACCGTATAACAATGCCAGGTGCATTCCTGAGATGGCGATGATATGCACAATACCGGTATTGCTGTACGCACTCACCACGTCGGGGTCCAGGTCCTGCCGGTAACCAATCAGCAACGCTTCCGCCATACCTGCTTCCGGTCCCGCTCCAATGCGTATTTTCAACTGGTGCAAACAAAAATCCCGGGCTTGTAACAGCCAGGCCGTCATGTTGCGGGCAGGAGCACGGGCCAACTGCCGGTAATCGCCTCCTTTCAGGAATATCTGCTCATACAGCTGCTGTCCTGCACAATAACGGCGGTAGTCAAAGGCGCCGGGATTGCCGTTATTATTAATTTTAACGGGCTTTTTTGCCAATAATACCACGGAGCCATATGTTAATGCCGATGCAGCACTATTCCTGCTGAAATAGGCTAATAAACGGCCACGGGCCGGCCTCCATACACCCTGCGTGTATACGGCAGTAACCGCCAGTATTGTTTTACGGGAACGGGGTTTGTCGACCAATGGTTCTTCTACCCTGGCCATCCAATACCGACTGCTATCTGTTGCAGCGGAAAAATACCCGTTGCTTTGTCGCATATCGGCAGAAAACAGCAAGAGGGCACCGCTGCCATACAGTAAGATAAAAACAGGAATACCACCCGCCCATGCAAAATGGTAACGGTATGCCACCGGTAACAAACGAGTACACAATAACCCCGCAGATGCAGACAGAATAAGGATATACAACCATACTGCGGTTAGGGGTACATATAACTGCATGCAGGCCCCCGTCAGTAATGGGATGGTTAATCGCAGAAAGGGCGCACGTTTCCAACATGCCGTAACAAACATGGATGACTCAAATTGCATAAGGGTTAACTTTTGTATCTTTAAATGTAAGCTTTAAACCGTCTCAAAACAGCAAAAACAGCACATGCGAAAAAGATATGATAACTAGGTAATTTTTGCTTCAGGACGTGTTAAGATAAATTAGACCCAAATCTTTCGTATTATATAATACATTAAATATCAATATGATAAATATATCAACTTCCCAAATCTGTTATTGATTAGTTAACATCTTCTTTAAATATAATATTATTTGTAAAATGCATTACCGGTCACGCTATTTGTGTCGTATCAAGATTCAATAGTCGTGTCTTTAATGGTTATTTTGAGGGAAAAGAAGGAGCCTGATCTTTATCAGGCTCTGTTATTTTTATAACTGTCACATATAACTGATAAAATAGAAAAGCCCGTCAGTACGATACTGACGGGCTTTTCTATTTTATTATGCAGACCTGTTCTATTTAGACAGGTACATACTTTTCTCTTTATACAACTGACGGAAGTAAGGATCCCTCAGGTCTTTGATAAAGCGGATCGCTTCACCGGTGGACTTCATTTCAGGCCCCAGCTCTTTATTCACGCCCGGGAACTTATTGAAGGAGAACACTGGTTCTTTGATAGCAAAGCCGGTCAGTTTCTTTTCGATCTTGAAGTCTTTCAGTTTCTTATCACCGATCATCACTTTGGTAGCGATGTTCAGGTAAGGCACCTGGTAAGCTTTCGCAATAAACGGTGTGGTACGGGAAGCACGTGGGTTTGCTTCAATCACATACACCTGGCCGTCTTTCACGGCAAACTGAATGTTGATCAGACCGCGGATATTCAGTGCGCGGGCAATTTTTTCCGCGTAGTATTCCATGGTCGTTACTTCAATCGGCGTCAGGTTGAAAGCTGGCAGCAACGCATGGCTGTCACCACTGTGGATGCCGGCAGGCTCAATATGTTCCATTACACCCATCACGTGGAAATCGGTACCATCAAAGATACCGTCGATTTCCGCCTCCTGGCAACGGTCCAGGAAGTGGTCGATCAGGATCTTATTGCCCGGCAAGTGACGCAGCAGGCTTAATACCGATTGTTCCAGCTCTTCTTCGTTGATTACGATACGCATACGCTGACCGCCCAATACATAAGAAGGACGTACCAGTACCGGGTAACCTACTTCTTTCGCTACTTCGATAGCGTCGTCCGTATTCAGGGCGGTACCATATTTCGGATAAGGGATACCCAGATCTTTCAGCATGTCGGAGAAGCGGCCACGGTCTTCAGCGATATCCATGTTATCGAAAGAAGTTCCGATGATTTTAACCCCTTTTTCTTCCAGGCGTTTCGCCAGCTTCAGCGCTGTCTGACCACCCAACTGTACAATCACCCCTTCTGGTTTTTCCAGCTCGATGATTTCCCACAGGTGTTCCCAGAATACCGGTTCGAAGTACAGTTTATCCGCCATGTCGAAATCGGTGGATACTGTTTCAGGGTTACAGTTTACCATGATCGCTTCATATCCGCAATCCTGGATAGCCTGCAGACCGTGTGTACAGCAGTAGTCAAATTCAATACCCTGACCAATCCTGTTTGGACCGGAGCCCAGTACGATGATTTTTTTGCGGTCGGTTACCTTGCTTTCGTTTTCTGTATCGAAAGTGGAATAGAAGTAAGGCGTTTTCGCTTCAAACTCTGCAGCGCAGGTATCTACCATTTTATAGGTGCGTACAATACCGTTGGCTTTTCTCTTTTCATATACTTCTTCTTCCTCGCAGTTACCCAGGATCACTGCCAGCTGCTGGTCGGAGAAGCCCATTTTTTTGGCGTCTCTCAGCATATCTGCCGGAACGGTGGTCAGGTCGTGCTCTGCCAGTTGTTTTTCCAGATTTACGATATCCTGTATCTGGTGCAGGAACCAGCGATCGATGTAAGTCTGCTGGTGAATATGTTTCACAGAAGCGCCGGCCATCAGGGCATCTTTAATGCGGAAGATGCGATCCCAGGTTGGACGTTTCAGTTTTTCGATGAGTTGTTCAGATTTCATCAGGGACTTGCCATAGTAACCCAGACCCAGTGCATCGTTCTCAAGGCTCTGGCAGGCTTTCTGTAAAGCTTCCGGGAAAGTACGGCCGATGGCCATTACTTCACCTACTGATTTCATCTGCAGGCCCAGGGTATCGTCTGCACCTTTAAATTTATCGAAGTTCCAGCGTGGCATTTTTACGATAACGTAATCCAGCGCCGGTTCGAAGAAAGCGGAAGTGGTTTTGGTGATCTGGTTTTCCAGTTCATCCAGGGTGTAGCCAATCGCCAGTTTAGCAGCGATCTTCGCAATCGGATAACCGGTAGCTTTGGAAGCCAGTGCAGAAGAGCGGCTCACACGCGGGTTGATCTCGATCGCGATCAGTTCTTCATTTTCCGGGTTAAGGGAGAACTGTACGTTACAACCACCGGCAAAGTTGCCCAGGTCGCGCATCATCTTCATGGCTTTGTTACGCATGTCCTGGAAGGCAGTATCGCTCAGGGTCATGGCAGGTGCCACGGTGATGGAGTCACCCGTGTGGATACCCATCGGGTCCAGGTTTTCCACCGTACAGATGATCACTACGTTGTCATTCTTATCACGCAACAGCTCCAGCTCATACTCTTTCCATCCCAGTACGGCTTTCTCTACCAGTACTTCGTGGATAGGAGAGGCTTTCAGACCACGGTCCAGCGCTTCATCCAGGTCTTCTTTGCTGTGTACGAAACCGCCACCGGTACCACCCAGGGTGAAAGAAGGACGGATTACCAGCGGGAAGCCTATCTCCTGCGCAAACTCTTTACCTTCCAGGAAGGAGTTTGCTGTTTTAGCAGGCGCCACCGGTATACCGATCTGAATCATCCACTGACGGAACTGTTCGCGGTCTTCCGCTTTGTCAATCGCTTTAATGTCTACCCCTATCAGGCGAACATTATACTTCTCCCAAACTCCCAGCTCATCTACCTCTTTACAAAGGTTCAGTGCTGTTTGACCACCCATGGTAGGTAATACGGCATCAATCTGGTTTTCTTCCAGAATCTGCTCAATGCTTTCCACGGTTAATGGGAGCAAATAAACCTTATCGGCCATCATAGGATCCGTCATGATGGTAGCCGGGTTGGAATTAATCAAAATCACTTTAATTCCTTCTTCCCGCAACGAACGTGCTGCCTGGGAACCAGAATAGTCAAATTCACAAGCCTGACCAATAATAATGGGTCCAGATCCGATAATGAGGACAGATTTGATAGATGAGTCTTTTGGCATTTTTGTAATCTATTGAAAATGAAAAACCACATTGATTTTAATGCCGTACGAGGGACCAAAAAAATCGTGCAAAGTTACGCGATTTGAAATTTAATAATGGAATAAAATTTCTTTTTTTAAGATTTTTTTTTGAGAAGCCTATGATAGAAGGCTTTTTTTACATACAATAATTGTTTCATAAAACAGTAAGGCAGCGGCAGCTTTCAGGGGAAATACGAAGACATTTTTCCCGTACAAATACGGTGCATTATCTTTCTCAAATATCCTACCTTTGAATCCTGTCACCCCAATATCTCAGAATGACTGGCATCTGAACGAGCAGCTTTTTAGTTTTTATATCTATCATTTATCACCCCAAAACCAAATGTCATGCGTACAGCAGAAGTTCATTACGGAACTGACGGCCATGTAGATCTCGCCGTTCCCAAAGGCACCAAAATGGCCGATATCGCCAGATTACAGGAACTGGTGATCTCCAAAATTAATCCCCGCGGCTGCCAGGCTTGCCTGTCCGGCGTTCACTTCAACATCCGGGAACAACTGGAACATGTAGTGAAAGTGGACCTCGACAAAATGGCTCCCATTAAAGAAACAGCCATCGGCCGTTAACGAACCAAAGTCCCGCTCCCTCCTTCCGGGGCGGGACTTTTTAAACTGCTTACCATGTCTATCGCTACACCTGCCCGCTATACCAGCCGGCTATACGAAAAAACCATCCCGCAACTCGGCGTAGGACTGCTGTATAATCCATCGCTGGAACTGTACCTGGACAGTCACCCCGCCTGCTGCGACTACGTAGAAATTATCCCGGACATGTTCTGGTCCGACCTTGGCAACGGTCACCATGAACGCTTTGAGGAAATAGACAGCTGGATGGCCGTACTCCATAAAATCGCGGCACACTATCCGCTTACCGCCCATAATATCTCCTACTCACTCGGCAGTGCCGGCAGTTTCGATATGGACTATCTCCGCAAAATGGAGGAATGGCACCGGCGCTACTCGTTTGTATGGCACAGCGATCACCTGTCTTTCGTGAAAGTACACGACAACGAACAACAGGAGCACAATGCCGGAATGGCTGTACCCGTGCCGTACGACTATGAAGTGCTGGACATGATCGGCAACCGTATCAATACCATTTGCAGCAATATCCGGGCGCCTTTCCTGGTAGAAAACAATGTCTACTTTATTGACCTCCCCGATCAGGAACTGACCGAAACCGGTTTCCTCAATGAACTATCGAAAGACACTTCCTGCGGACTGTTGCTGGATATTCATAACGTATACTGCAATGCCGTCAACCACGGCTTCGATGCCCGGGATTTCATAACGGCACTGGACCTGGAAAAAGTAATAGAGATACATATCGCCGGTGGTAATGAAATGGCCGGTATGTATACCGACTCTCACGCCGGGCCTTGCCCCGAAGCAGTTTGGGAACTTCTCGTGTATACGTTACCGTTAGTACCCAATCTCTGCGGCATTACCTTCGAATTTCATGAATCCTATTTCCACCTGTTACAGTTTGAAGGTATCAACCGGGAACTAAACAGAGCCAAGACCTTGTGGAATCAATATCATACCTGAACCGTTATGTCACTTCTTTCCTTTCAGCAGGCACTGGCTGCCCTTATCGCCTCGCCGGAACTGTGCCTGGAAGCCAGGCAACAACCGGAAACCGTTTTCGCCTCCTACGATCTCAGCGACCGGGAAAAGAAGCGGCTGCAAACCGTGGTGTTTCAACGGGGCATGTCTGTAAATTGTACCCTATACCGGGTAAACCGTATCACGCCTATTTATACACTTCTCCCCTATACCTGCCTGCTACTGGGCGATCAGCTGATGCCGCTGGCTACCCGGTTCTGGGAAACCTGCCGGCGGTCGGACCTGCAATTCAAACGGGAAATACAGCTGTTTACGGATTATCTGGACCATCAAATCCAGGAAGGGCGCCTGCAGATCACCTATCTGCCGGAAATACTGCGGATGGAAACTGCTATCAATGAGTTGAAATTTTTATCGAAACAGCAGGACGCCGCTTCATTCGTGAGAAACATACCTTTTGATCATGAGCCGGGCCCTTTGCTGGAAGCGCTATCGGAACTGCGGATACCGGAGCCCGCACCGCCTGCCGGCAACTGGTCGCTGATCATCGATTACAGCGGAGAGGAGATGATGTTCAGTATTCCGCAGTCATCCAGGGCTGAAGCCCTGGGCTAAGATCTTGTTCAGGTTCTTTTGAATCAGTAGCTTCTAAGTTTACGAGAGATAAACATCTTAGAGTACCATCATGAACGCTATACCTTCAGACGGGTGGACATCAGCGCGATAGTGGCGCCCATGATAGCAATGAGAGAGAAAGATACACCCAAACTGGTAGCCTGCGCCACGAAACCAATCAACGGCGGACCAAACAGAAAGCCCAGGTATCCAACCGTAGAAACCGCTGCCAGCGCCATTCCCGGCGATAATACCTTTGACTTGCCGGCTGCACTGTACACCAACGGCACTACCGCTGACACACCTGCGCCCACCAGCATAAAACCCAGTGTAGCAGTAGCCAGGTAAGGAAAAGCAACAGCGATCAACAAACCACCTGCCGTAAACGTTCCGCTGATGATCAGCATTTTTCGTGTACCCAATCGCGTTATAATCCAATCTGCAACAAAACGTCCGGACGCCATAGTGCCCATAAACGCTGCATAGCCGGCCCCTCCCAGTCCTTCCTGTACTTTTACGACCCGGCGGAAATACACGCCGCTCCAGTCAAACATAGTACCCTCACAAATCATGGAACACATGGCGATGATGCCCAGCGTCAGCAAAAACCGGTCAGGCTTAACAAACAAAGGCTGATTCGTTTGTACATTGGCATCCTGTTGCACGATATGCCGCATGGTGAGCAATACCAGTGTCCAGGCAATGCCGGTGATCAACAAAAAATGATATACCGGGGGAACATGTAATCCGCTCATCGCCGCGCCAATAGCAGCGCCGGTAAAACCGGCCACGCTCCACAATCCATGGAAAGAAGCCATAATAGAACGGCCATACATCGCTTCTACCGCTACCGCCTGTGTGTTGACCGCAATATTGGCCAGGTTACCACAGAAACCAAAAAACACCAGTACAGTGATTAGCTGCCAGGCCGCTGTAGCGAGCCCCATGACGGGCAGCAACGCCGCATACGCGGTGGCCGCCACCATCAGCACCTGTTTGCTGCCAAACCGGGATACCAGTATACCCGCTATCGGCAGGGAAATCAGTGAGCCCACCGGCAAAGCCAGCAAAACGCTACCCAGGCCGGCATCATTAAGCTGCAGGGACTGTTGTATATCAGGGATACGCGACGCCCAACTGGCAAAACACAAACCGGTTAGAAAAAACAAGGCACTTACGGCGATCCGCGCCCCTCTCTTATGTACTACCGGTAATGATAAATCCTGTAACATCGTTGTGTAATTCAGATAATGATTTCCGTTTAACGTTTAAATCACCTGGATGCCCAGGTCCTGGTAGGGTTTAAATAAAGGCAGTTCCGGTTTATCGGTCACAATGATATCGATACCGGTGATATCGCAGACCTTGAATGGTTCCGCGGTATCCATTTTATCGCTGGTAGCCAGTGCCACACATTTATTCGCCGATTCTATCATCACACTTTTCACCTCTGCTTCCTCAAGGTCCAGGCCAGTTACGCCGGCAGTCGGATGTAAACTGCAAATACCGGCAAAGGCCAGGTCAGCATGAACCTTCTGCAATGCCCGGATGGTTTCCAGTCCGCTGGCAGTCTGCGAATTTTTGCCGATGCGGCCGCCGGTGAAGATGACTTCTATGGTAGGATGTTCTATTAATTGCGTTACAATAGGTACGCTGTTGGTGATGATGGTCATCCGCAGGTTGGGGGGCAGTATTTTCACCAGTGCCAGTGTAGAAGTACCACCGTCCATCAGCACGGTTTGTCCGTCATGCAGCAATGTCAGTGCTTTACGGGCCATATGCTGTTTGTCGGCTGCATGCCGTTCAATTCTTTCCTTAAAAGAATAGGGATTGGGCGAATGTGGAATAGCACCGCCTCTTACCTTGATCAGCTGCCCGCTTTGAGCCAGCGCTTCCAGGTCCCGCCGCACCGTATCTTCAGATACCTGCAGGTCAGAACTGAGTTCAGTCTGTAACACCTTCTGGTCTGTCTGCAGTTTCTTCAATATATAGTCAAGTCTTTCCTCTTTCAGCATGTTTGCTATTTTCTGCAATATTATGAAACATTTTGCAATATTTTGCAAATACTTGCATATATTTGCAACAAACAGCAAAATATGGCAAGAATAGTAATAGACATGGATAATGTAATGGCAGATCTGACTGCCCATTATGTGAACAGTTATGAAGCATCACATGGCATTAAGCTGGACCTTCAGGCGTTGCATGGTGTTCCGGAAGGAGAAGTATTACCGGAAGGATTAGTACACAAATTGTTGCGTTCAGCAGGATTTTTCAGGACTGCGCCGGTAATACCGGGAAGTCAGGAGGTGATTAAAGCGCTGATGGAAAAATATGAGGTATTCATTGTATCCGCAGCAATGGAGTTTCCCTTATCACTCAAGGAAAAACTGGAATGGCTGAATGAACATTTTCCATTCATCAGCTGGCACAATATTGTATTCTGCGGTTCCAAAACCATTGTGGAAGCCGATATTATGATCGACGATTACGACAAGAACCTGCGGCATTTTAAAGGAAGACAGTTATTGTTTACCGCACCGCATAATGTTCATCTGGCAGATTATGAGCGGGTAAACAACTGGGAAGATGTAGCAGCCGCATTGGGAGTAGAGGTACCGGCGGCCAGGGTATAATCGCAAAGGGGTAACGGCAACAGCAGGTTGCAGGAGATTACCCCTTCTTCGTTTTTCCCTTACGAAGGGTGGCCAGCTCTTTTTTCATTTTCAGCACCTCATCTTTCAGGGCTGCATGGCTCTTTAGCAGTTGTGTGTGTTCTTCCAGTATTTTATAGTATTTCTCGCGCAGCGTCATCATTTCATCGCTGTCTGTAAGCCTGGTTTCCTGCGTAGTGCCGGGGTTCAGAAACGCTTCCGGTGTCATGTCCAATCCACGGGCCACACGATCCAGTTCATCCGGCGAAAAAGTCTCTTTCTCAAAAACATTATACATCGTTCGCCGGCTCATATTCAGTCGTTCCGCCAGTTTACTTTTATTCAGTCCTTTCTCCGCAATAAGGTGCTGCAGGCGGTTGCCATGGTGAATACTTTTCCCGTTGGCCAGCTGCATCGTGCCGTTCCAGCGGATAAATTCATCTGGCGTAATACCGATAATCTGACAGAAACGTTCCAGGTTAACCCGTTTCATATCTCCGTTCCGCAGGTGATAGTGGGCAATTTGGTTGGTGAAGCCGGCCATTTTTGCAAAATCGATGATCTTGATTTTTTTCTGCTTCAGTATCTGTTTTAGGCGCTGACCCATGTGTATCAAACTCGACTGCATCGTTCGTGTTTTTATAAAAGATGGTATAATATAACAATTAATCTTTCATTTCGTAAATAAAATTATCAAAACACTTCAAAAAATAATAAAATGATCATGGGAAGTAGCAGAATGATCGTAATGGCTAACTTTTATGCATAAACGTAGTAGGGAAAAATTATTTTTCGATCATTTTGATCGGAAAAAAGCGCTAATGATTGAAATAATTACAGGAAAATAGCCCCCCTGTCATGATGAGAGATCACACATGATATTTGATCGGAATTCTGTCCGTAAAATCACTCTAAAGCAGCGCCAGAAAGCATTCCCGTGGATAGTATCAGCAAATAGTGTAATTTTATGCTGATAAATTTCACAGTTATAACTGTATTCACTGATAGCTATTAATACTCTCATTTTGCTACAGTTCATACGGGATAATTGGAATGGCATTATTCACCATAAAAAATCAATTTGCTATGAGTAAAGACTCTCCTAACCTTTTATTTGCGATTCATGAAAAGTTTGCAGGCATGGCCACCCTCTTCCGCGAAAGAGTATGCCAGGACTGTAACTGGAGCACTCCCACCTTCTACCGGAAAATGCGCGCCAAAGAAGGAGCACGTCTCAACGCAGACAAAAACAAACTAAGCTCCTATTTGAGCAGCGCGGAAAGCAAGCGGGTAGTGGAAATCATGGATGAAGTGTACAACTCCTTCTGGAAAGACGCGACAAAAATCAGGAATAAACACCAGCTGTAGACAATTTCCGGAGATACAGACCAGCTATCCGCTCCCGTAACCCACCACCTTTCCCATCTTTTTCCAGCACCTTAGTGGCCTTACTATCACCTGCCCGCCATAGGCAGTAGCTATTGTATTGCTCTATAGGTGCTTTCTCATGGCCCATTCCAGGATGCGTTTTGAAAAATAATCTGGTTTTAACATGTTTTTTTAGATTTTCTCTAGCATACCGTCGGGTTTTTCTTAAATTTAAAGCCCGTTAGGAAAAAATCTACTTAACCAATAAACATTTATGGTGCTATGTCGTACCCATACCAGATTAAGACTATAGAAGATTATCAACAGGTTTATCAGCAGAGCGTAATAGACCCGGAAGGATTCTGGGCCAATGTAGCCGATCACTTTATGTGGCGCCGTAAGTGGGACAAAGTATTGGACTGGAACTTTAAAGATCCTGAGATCAAATGGTTCTCCGGTGCTAAACTGAATATCACCGAAAACTGCCTGGACCGCCATCTCGGCACGCTCGGCAACACCCCGGCTATCATCTGGGAACCCAACGACCCTGAAGAACGCCACCGTATTATTACCTACCGTGACTTATATAACAAGGTATGCCAGTTCGCTAACGTACTGAAAAACAATGGCGTTAAAAAAGGCGACCGCGTTTGTATTTATATGGGCATGATCCCGGAACTGGCAATCGCTGTATTGGCCTGCGCCCGCATTGGCGCCATCCACTCTGTGGTATTCGGCGGCTTCAGTGCCCAGTCAATCGCCGACAGGATCCAGGATGCGGAAGCAAGCCTGGTCATCACCTGCGACGGCGCTTTCCGCGGCAACAAGGACATCCCCCTGAAATCCGTGATTGACGACGCTCTGATGGCTTGCCCTACCGTTAAAAAAGTAATCGTATGTACCCGCACCCGCACTCCGGTGAGCATGCTCAAAGGAAGAGACGTTTGGTGGGAAGATGAAATCAAACAGGTAGAAACCATGGGCAATCCCCCCTGCCCCGCTGAAGAAATGGATGCGGAAGACATGCTCTTCATCCTCTATACTTCCGGCTCTACCGGTAAACCTAAAGGTGTGGTACACACCTGCGGTGGCTATATGGTGTATACCAACTACACTTTCGTTAACACTTTCCAGTACCAGCGCGGTGAAGTATTTTTCTGTACTGCCGACATCGGCTGGATCACAGGTCATAGCTATATCGTATACGGCCCGCTCAGCGCAGGTGCCACCACCCTTATGTTTGAAGGCGTACCAACTTACCCGGATGCCGGCAGACTCTGGGAAATTGTTGACAAGTTCCGTGTCAACACCCTGTATACCGCGCCCACGGCTATCCGCAGCCTGATGGGCTACGGCCTCGGTCCGGTTAACCACAAAGACCTCAGCTCTCTTAAAAAGCTGGGTAGCGTAGGGGAACCCATCAACGAAGAAGCATGGCACTGGTTTAAAGACAATATCGGGAAAGGCCGCTGCCCGATTGTAGATACCTGGTGGCAAACAGAAACCGGTGGTATCATGATCACCCCGATAGCCGGCATTACCCCGGAAAAACCGGGTTTTGCCACTTTACCCCTGCCAGGCGTACAACCTATTCTGGTTGATGAAAACGGGAAGGAAATAGAAGGCAACGGTGTTAATGGTAACCTCTGTATCAAGTACCCATGGCCCGGTATGCTCCGTACTACCTACGGCGATCATGACCGCTTCCGCAAAACCTACTTCTCCACCTACGAGAACCTCTACTTCACAGGCGACGGTTGTATGCGCGATGAAGACGGCTACTACCGTATCACCGGCCGGGTAGACGACGTACTCAACGTGAGCGGACACCGTATCGGTACCGCTGAAGTGGAAAACGCAATCAATATGCACGCCGGCGTCATAGAAAGCGCTGTAGTAGGCTACCCCCACGATATCAAAGGACAAGGGATCTACGCTTATGTGATCATGGAAAGAATGTCACATGAACCGGAACTGAGCAAAAAAGATATTGCACAAACAGTATCCCGCATTATCGGACCTATCGCTAAACCAGATAAGATCCAGTTTGTAAGCGGCCTCCCTAAAACACGCTCTGGTAAAATCATGCGTCGTATCCTGCGCAAAATCGCGGAAAACGAACTCGATAACCTCGGCGATACCTCCACCCTCCTCGATCCTGGTGTGGTCGACGAAATCAAAAGAGGCAGGCTCTAAAATTTAGGAATTTTTTGATTTAGATATTTAAAAATGCAGCGAAGATCATCTGTTATAATGTTGATCTTCGCTGCATTTTTAAATATCTAAATCAAAAAATCGTAAATCCATCAATTCCTATGCGGCGTTTCTTCAAAAAAGCCCTCTATACCTTACTGTTTATCACGCTGCTATTCAATTGCATCGCGGCTTTCCACGCCTGGAAATTCACCCACTTCTATGAAAATAACCGCCAGCGGAACAAACGCCCGGAGGAAATGAACGTGGGAGAAAAATTAAAAATGATCTTTTTTGGGGTACGACTCTCCAAATCCATTACCAGCACGCACCCTAATATAACTTATGACACCGTGCAACTGCTTACCTCCAACGGGCTGCACCTGGAAGGATGGTGGATGCCGGTACCCAACGCCAAAGGCTCGGTCATTCTCTTCCACGGATATGGCGGCAATAAAGGAGGACCGCTACCGGAAGCCTATTGGTTCCGGCAACTGGGCTATAATACTTTTCTGCTCGATTTCCGGGGCCATGGCAACAGCGATGGCAGTACCTGTACTATCGGATACAAAGAAGCGGAAGATGTAAAACTAGCCTGGGATTATGTACAGGCCCGGTCTAAACAACCGATTACCCTTTGGGGAGTAAGTATGGGTGCAGCAGCCGTTCTGAAAGCAGTGCCGGAATATCACCTCACTCCGCAGAAAATTATCCTCGAGGCGCCCTTTGCTACCCTGGTAGATGCCGTACGGAGCCGTATGCGGGCTGTTCACCTGCCAGCTACGCCACTCTCGCAAATGCTGACTTTCTGGGGCGGGCTGGAACTGGGATTCTGGGGATTCGGTCATAACCCCCAGGACTATGCCCGTCAGGTAAAGATGCCCGTGCTCCTTTTTTGGGGCCAACGCGACCCACGGGTCACTAACGACGAAACCCGACGCGTATTCAACCAGCTGGCTTCCCCGCAAAAACAATTGTATGTTTTTAAAGACGCGGCCCATCAATCTTTCTGCATGAAAGACGGCCCGGTATGGAAACAACTGGTAAAAGATTTTATGGCAAAATAAAAAAGCGCGCACCATCCGAGTGGAGCGCGCTCTTCACAGGATCTGACCCGCCGTATATATTGGAGTCATGGTACAGTACATTAAGTCCGTACCATTAGATGCAGTACACAATGATTGCAGTAAAGTTAGTTCCTTACGCTGCCATTGGAAAACACCTGTACTCTCCACAAAAACCTTTCCTTTTTAACGACGGATCACCACCGGTGTGCCGACTTTAACAATTTCATATAATTCGTTCACATCTCCATTTTTCATACTCACACAACCCAGTGTCCAGTTAACCCTGCTATCCACATAATTATCGCGGATACCGGCCCCGTATTCTACACCGTGTATACCAATACCTCCGCCCATACTGGCGCTCTGGGACAAGCTTCCATCACTTTGCCGCTGATAAAATTTCTGTTTGGAATCTTCATTCGGATAATCCAGCAACATAAAACGGCTCCATCTATTGTCCATCCGTTTGTTCTGAATATGGAAAGTACCCTCCGGTGTTTTGCGATCACCTTCCACCAGCTTATCTCCCTGGTCTTTGTTACCAAAAACCACTTTGTAAATTTTTCTGAGTGTTACATCTTCATACAGATACATCCGGTAATCACTTTTGTCTACCAGCAGGAAAATCTTATCCGGATTGATATTGCCGGGACTCAACCGTACATTGTACAGATCCACAGTGCTCCCAACAAACCCGGACAACGGTAGCAGCAATAGTATAACTGCGTATCCGTAAAATCGGTACATTTTCATAGGGTGATTAAATATTGCTGATAACGCAACAGGGTGTTTATTTATTGCAGTGCAAAAAAAACGCGGCATACAAATATGCTGTATGCCGCGCCTATATTATATTTCAACGGTATTAGTAACCGAAGATCTCTTCCAGGGAAAGTGTTTTCACCGGACCGATTTTTTTCAGATCGTCTATATTGACTTTCTTGCCGGAAGCCACTATGCAGTACATATAAGGCTTGTGGGCAATATTGGTATCGTGGAATTTCTTCACATCATCGAAATTCATTTTATCAATGGACTCGTATACCTGTTTGCGGATATCTGTGCTGAGGCCCAGTTTCTGCGCAGCCAGGTAGCTGAAGATGATACCATCATTGGTGATCCTTTCTGTTTCGATATCCTGTTTCATGGATTCTTTAGCCGTTTGCAGCGCTTTGTCTGAACGTGGAATATCATTCAGCAAATCATTCATGCCCTTGATCGCATCGTTCATTTTGTCGGCCTGGCTACCTACGTAGGCAAACTGAGAATAACGCTCTCCTTTTTTGTCGGGAGATGCAAACATAGCATAGGTAGAGTATGCCAGTGCTTTGGACTCACGGATGGTTTGGAATACAATAGAACCCATACCTCCACCGAAGTAAGCGTTGAACAGGGAAATGACACCGGTATTAGCCGGATCATACACTGCACCATTACCTACCCAGTTTACTTCCGTCTGTACCATGTCGTAATCAGCAAACAGCACCTGGTTGGCAGTTTGCGTGGTTTTGGTGAATTTCACCGCAGCAGGTATTTCTTTGAAGCTGGCAGGCAGCGTATGCAGTTTTTTCACGTCGGCAGCAGCAGTCGCCAGTGGCTGAGGACCATAGTAGATAATCGTGTGTTTGTAGGAGGGCAACTCATGCAGCATACCAGTCAGTTCTGCAGCAGTGATACCATCCAGATCGGCCTGGCTCAGCTGGTTGTTGAACGGATTATTAGCACCATACATCGCGTAGTTCACCACACCTTTCATGATAGCGCCTTTATTCAGCTTGGCATCTGCACGGGATTTCTGTAACCGTCCTTTCAGCGCAGCCAGTGCTTCTTCATTAGGTTTGCAATTGGCCAGCACGTGTTCAAACAGGGATACCGCTTTATCGAAGTTCTCCTGCAGACCGCTGATAACAATCGTGGTATTTTCTGTTGAAGCACTTACGCTGAAGTTGCAGGCAATGTTATAGAACTCTTTACTGATCTGTTCGGAAGTGTATTTGTCTGTACCCAGGAATTGCAGGTATTGTGCAGCCAGGCCCAGTTTTTTGTTATTCCAGGAGCCCATGTCAAAACGATAGTACAAACGGAACAGGCCATTGTCCTTGTTTTGCACGTACATCATATTGGTGTTGCCAACAGGAGCAGTCTGAATATCTTTTTCATAATCCAGCCATTGTGGTTTCACTGCAGTAGCCGGGATAGCAGCCACTTTCTGCAGGAAAGCGGATTGAGCTTCGCGGTTTACTTCCACCGGTGTGATAGCCGGTTTCTCCACCTTCTCGATGTTTTTGTCTTCCCCTTTACGTTTGTAAACCACAACAAAGTTGTTAGCGAAGTATTTATTGGCGTAGTCAACAATTTGTTTTTTGGTGACTTTACCCATGTCGTCTACATAAGACACATCATGAGCCCAGTTGGCAGCCCTGCTTTTAATGAAAGCGTCCATGATGGAAGTAGCGCGGTTGTTGTTGCTTTCCAGACCCTGGAGCTCAGACAGTTTGGCGTTGTTTACGATGGCTTTCACCAGCGACTCATCAAACGCGCCTTTTTTCAGGATATCCAGTTGTCCCAGTAACAGGCTTTTCACATCATCCAGGGTTTGGCCTTGTTTGGCTTTACCGGACAATATCATGGCGGAGTAGTCTTTCAGACCCAGTACCTGTACACCGGCGCTCAGCGCTTTCTGTTGTTTGTTGATGTTCAGATCCAGCAGACCGGCTTTACCATTCTGCAGGATGCTGGTGAGTACGCCTAATACCAGGCTGGATTGGGTATCGAGGGCCCCTGGCAAGCGGAAAGCGATATCGATGCTTTCAGCATCCGGACCGAATACTTCTTTCACCACCGGCGCTTTGAAAGGTGCTTCAGGAGCGGGTTTGTATTCTTTCACCGGTTTAGCTTTCATATAACCAAATTGTTGGTCGATGGTTTTGATCACGTAGTCAGGATCGAAATCACCTGCCATTACGATGGCCATATTATTAGGCACATAGTAAGTGTTATAGAAATCCCGGATAGCCTTCAGGTTAGGGTTTTTCAGGTGTTCTACCGTACCGATGGTGGATTGCTGTCCATAGTTATGGGTAGGGAACAGTGCAGCCAGCAAGGTTTCATATACCTTACGGCCGTCGTTGTCCAGTCCACGGTTTTTTTCCTCGTATACCGCTTCCAGTTCGGTATGGAAGAGGCGGAATACCGGGTCGCGGAAACGTTCAGCCTGTACAGTGAGGTACTTATCGATCGCATTGGAAGGAATATCTTCCTCGTAGATCGTTTCTTCCACCCAGGTGTGCGCATTGGTGCCCTGTGCCCCCATGCCGGTCATCATCTTATCGTATTCGTTGGCAATCGCATATTTCGCCGCGATGCCGGATACGCTGTCGATCTGATGGTACACTGCTTTACGGGCAGCAGGATCTGTTGTTTTATTGTATTTATCATACAGGTTCTCGATCTGGTCGATATAGGGCTTTTCCTTTGCCCAGTCGAGTGATCCGTACTGTTGGGTACCTTTAAACAGCAGGTGTTCCAGGTAGTGGGCCAAACCGGTATGATCTTTTGGATCGTTGTTGCTACCGGCGCGGGTACCGATTAATGTCTGAATGCGAGGCTCTTTTTTGTTAACACTCAATATGACCGTGAGACCATTTTTCAGTGTATAAAAGCGGGCCTTCATGGGGTCATCCGTTACGTACCGGTAAGTATATCCGCCGGCGGTAGCTTCCTTCCACTGAAATTTTCCCTGGGCCATAGCTGTTTGCAGGCTTCCTGCGAACAACAACAGCGAAACAGTTAGCTTAAGCAGTTTCATAGAAATCTGTTAGGTTGGTTTGAAAATAGTCACCAAATATAAAGGAAGCAGCAACATAACAGCGGACTCACGAAAGATAATTCTATGAGCGGTAACACAAGAAAAGATACAACCGATTGAAAATCAGCAGTCAAGGAGGGGCAACAAACCTAACTATCTAATTAATTATCAAGGAGTTAGATTATTCATTAAAAATACAGCCCGTTTTCCCAATACAAGGCTATTCCAGAGAGAATCGGCCTGGGCAACGGAAGAATAGTGCTTTTTGGCGGTGACAGACCTGGCAACAACTTTATGAACGGCAGGTTCCGGCTGAGCAGCAGCCATCACTATTTTTACCGGGGCAGCTGCCGGAATGCTGCTGAAAGAGGGTAAATCCACAGGAAGTTGCTGACTATCACCGGACATAGCAGCTGCTTTTACACCGAGCAGGCGTTTATCACAGGAATGCACCCACGCAATACAACCAATGCACGCCAACAGCGCGACAAAAGAACGCATAGAAAGAATTTTGGTCTGGTCAAAAAAATTTAGAAACCATTTAACCGCAACCCGATAGAGAACGGATATTGTTGTAATCCGTAATCATGCAAAGGCGTAAGGGCGAAGTTACCATACAGCTTCACCGGGCCGTAACCCAATTCGCTGGTAAGTCCGAAACGCCATTTGTTGAGGTTGAAATCATCGGTTTTCCTCACCTTTCCTCTCTCCTCACTGATCTGTTTGGTCCTGGATTTAATCAGATAACCACCAGAGACCCCTAAGCTCACCTGAAACGCGCGATTAGGGCGAGCTGGGTTAGAATTGAAGTTGAGCATTACCGGGATCGATATGTATTCGGCAAACAACTTATTTTTTGAAAACTCTACTGTATCCCTGATTATTCTCGAAACATAGCCCGTTTCATATGTAATATTACGGGCATATCTGAAATTATTCATCTCCAAGCCCAGAGCATATAACAAGTTAAGTTTGTGTTTTGTTATATTAAGTCTCTGTTCAAACAACCAGATATTAAAATTGATCGATTTTCCGGTGATAAGTTTAAATTCAGCCGGCGTTAAAGGTTCACTTCCATCCCGGGGCGCCAGGGTATTGAGTCCTCCGGCTGAGTAATCATAGTATCTTTGAGCGGGCATGGCGCCGTTGAAAGCGTTGGTGTTATTGGGATAATAAGCAATGTAACTGGCCCCGCCGTATTCACTCCTGTCGATATAGTTATTAAATCCGATATCGAATACAAACCACCGGGTATGCAGGTTTTTTTTCAGCCTGGCACGGGCGTAGGCAGTATCGCTGTATATTTTGTAGGTATTTTTCCCTTTTTCGTTCTTCCCTTTGATCAGGATCAGGCCTTTTATCCAGAAGGTATCCGGAACCGGTGCGGTGGCGGTAGTGGCGGTGATATTGCCCTGATGGCTGGTGTCAACGTTTTGCCCCTGCGCCCATGCTCCACACAATACCAATAAAAAACAGAGTAAAACTTTATGCTTCATAATTATTTATTCCTTTTACGGGAGAAAAATTTAGCTACGTTGGTGACCTTGTCCAGTATACGGCTGTCACTTCCGCTGACAGACAGGATCAGTTCTCCTTTCACAGCGGCAGGTGCAGCCACCGGGCTGGTTGCCTTCGCTACAGTGGCCGGCATATTAGCGGCCATAACAGGTTCCTTCGCATGACCGGCAGCCGGCGCATTGTCTGCCGGAACCGCTGCTGCAATCGCTGTATTTTGCTGGTGCTTTTCCACTATCTCCTCCGAAGTATTACGGGGAGCAGGCAACGTAGAAATCACCGGTACATCAGCAGGTACAGGGGCGGCGGCGACCACATTATTATTTTGTAGCTGTTGGGGAGTCGGGGTTACCGGCGCTCGTTTAACCGGTGTCATATCTTTTTTCCGGGCAGCGGCACGGTTTCCCGGTGCGTGGGCCATCTCAGGGGCCGATACAAACGGCGTTGCCGGCGCTTCTGACGTTACTGCCGGAGCCTGGACCGGTGCGGTAACAGGTGCAGATGGTGTTGTCACCGGTTTCATTGCCTCATGGGTAACAGTGCCGGCTATCGGCTGACTGTTATGCTGTTTACCCGCCGGCAGTAACCATATGATGAGCCCGGTCAGTACAGCGGCGGCAGTAGCACCCCACCAGTAAGGCGTCATCCGGATGGTTTTACGGGAACGACGGTACAGGCTTGCCTTGTCTTTAAATACAATAGCCGTATCCGGCTCCAGCTTCACCACCTGCAGCAGCGCCATTTCCTTTTGGGCTTCCGGATGCTGCTGTAACCAGGATTTTAAACGGACGGTGTCTTCGGCTGACAATTCCCCGTCCACATAACTCAGCATCATCGACTCGTAATCCATCGTTTCTGCTGACGTATGCCGGTAAAGCGTTGCTTTCTGATCAAATACCACTTGCTCGTCGGGCACCACACGGACGCCTTGCAGTAGTTCCAACTCTGCCCGGATTGGTGGATGTTGTTGCAAAAACTGTTCGAGCGCGGCTAATTCCGCGTCGTTCAGTTCATTATCCACGTAACTGAGCAGGTAAGATTCGTAGTTCGATATGTTGATCTCTACAGCCAAAAATCAATTTATTATTAATCAATAACAATTATAAAAAATTTATATAACGTTTTCCATCTTTACAAGATAGTTTTTCAGGTGTATCCTCGCCCGGTGGAGGTAAACTTTTACCTGGGAAGGATTCAGCTGCATAATTTCACCAATCTCCTCATAGCTGTACCCTTCGTAATCTTTCAACATCACCAGCGACCGTTGCACCTCGCTTAAATTAGCCAATGCTTTGGCAATCACTTCCTTAGCATTATTGATCTTATGATCAGCCACTTTTACTTCATCCTTAAACTGATCTACCAGCGTTACCCGCTTTGTCTTACGTACATGGTCGATCATATTATGGTACGCCACTGTAAACAGGTACGATTTTGCCTTTTCAAAAGGCACGTCCTGGCAGTGCTTCCACAATATTTCGAATGCGTTCTGTACTACGTCCCTGGCATCTTCCGCGTGATCCAGATTTTTGATGATAAAGCGGAATATATTGTCCGAATACAGATCCACACATTTATTGTACTCCTTTTCCGTCATTCCGGTGGTGCGGGATTTTAGTGCTAAGTTCCAACTTTTACTTTAATACCTGTCATGGTCACTCTCCGGCTTACCCACACCTTATATTGTTACTTTCCGGTTTGCACAGCAGGAACAGCTCCTTTCAAACTGATCATCAACCCTTTATCCAACAAATTATTTTCACATCTCTTTCGCTCAGGATTTAGTGACAGTTTTCCACTACGTGGCATTTAGAATCATGATAGTATTATGACGGAATGCTGCCGGCAAATGTTACACCTGGGTCAAACTTTTTACTGTCAACATCGTTAACTGTGGATGCGACTGAGATTCGTAATACTTTTATCGTGCATAACTTTGCACAAGCGTTATTTTTAAATATTGTACTTACTATGAATAAGAAGTTTACATCCCGCTTACGGGAAGAACTGGATGAAATCGATAAAGCCGGTCTGTATAAGAGAGAACGTATCATCACCTCAGAACAGGGAGCAGAGATACAGGTTGGCGGTAAGACTGTCATAAATTTTTGCGCCAACAACTACCTGGGGTTATCTTCTCATCCGGCAGTGGTGAAGGCCGCCAAAGACGCCATTGACACGCATGGTTACGGCATGAGCAGCGTCCGCTTTATTTGCGGTACCCAGGATATTCACCGCGAACTGGAACAAAAGATTTCCAAATTCCTGGGCACAGAAGATACCATCCTGTATGTAGCCGCTTTCGACGCTAATGGTGGCGTATTTGAGCCGCTGTTTGGCGAGCAGGACGCTATTATCTCCGACGCCCTGAACCACGCCTCTATCATCGACGGGGTACGTTTGTGCAAAGCCAAACGTTTCCGTTATGAACATAACGACATGGCCGACCTGGAAGCCAAACTGAAGGAAGCACAGGACTGCCGCAGCCGTATTATCGTAACAGATGGCTCTTTCAGCATGGACGGTACCATTGCCCAGCTGGATAAGATCTGCGACCTGGCAGATAAATACGATGCCATCGTGATGTCTGATGAAAGCCACTCTTCCGGCTTCCTGGGTAAAACCGGTCGCGGTACCCACGAATACCGCAATGTAATGGGCCGGGTAGACATCATCACCGGTACCCTGGGCAAAGCCCTGGGTGGCGCTTCCGGTGGTTTCACCAGCGGTCCGAAAGAGGTTATTGATATCCTGCGTCAGCGCAGCCGTCCTTACCTGTTTTCCAACTCCGTAGCCCCCAGCATCGTAGGCGCTTCTATTGCCGTACTGGATATGCTGAGCCAAACCACCGAACTGCGCGATAAACTGGAATACAATACCCGGTATTTCCGCACCAAAATGACCGAAGCAGGCTTCGATATCAAACCCGGTGACCATCCCATTGTACCGGTTATGCTGTACGACGCCGTACTGAGCCAACAAGTGGCAGAAAAACTGCTGGAAGAAGGTATCTATGTGATCGGTTTCTTCTTCCCGGTAGTGCCTAAAGGACAGGCCCGCATCCGTGTACAGCTGAGCGCAGCCCACGAACAGGCACACCTCGATAAAGCCATCGCCGCCTTCACCAAAGTAGGTAAGGAACTGGGCGTGATCAAATAATTTATGGGTTAGCCATCAGCCATTGCTGGTAAACGGCCATTTGGATAAGCAGATTCATTACAATCAATTATATATTGTAGTATCTCTTATTCAAATGGCTGTTTGCTTGTTGGCCCTAATCCGTCATTCCTAATTTATTCTTCCCTACTTTTGCACCTGATTATTTACTAAATCATGATACCGATGAAACGATTTGGCTGGATGTTCTTAGCACTGTGCCTTTTTATGGCCGCCTGCGCACCGAATAATGTCAAGGAAGAAAAAGGCTGGGAAAAATATTTCACCCAATACAAGGTGGAAGGTACCTTTATGTTATTCAACAATGCCCAGGGTATATTTAAAGTGTATAACCTGGACCGCGCCAAAGAACGTTTCCTGCCGGCATCTACCTTCAAAATTTTCAATTCACTGGTTGGACTGCAAACCGGCGTTATCAGCGACACTGGTATGGTCATTCCCTGGGACGGCGTTGTCCGCAAAATTCCGGCATGGAACCAGAACCTGAGCATGCAGCAGGCCTTCAAAGTTTCTTCTGTTCCCTACTTCCAGGAAATTGCCCGCCGTATCGGTAAAACCAATATGCAGCGTTGGCTCGACTCCGTTAAATACGGCAACATGAAAATCAGCACTATCGATACTTTCTGGCTGGATAATTCCTTACAGATCTCTCCCGATGAAGAACTGGGCTTTGTAAAAAAGCTGTATTTCGATCAGCTGCCCTTCGCCAAAACCAATATGCAAACGGTACGCGATGTGATGCTCATGGAAAAGACGCCTAAATATGAGCTGTCCTACAAAACCGGATGGGGCACGATGGGCGCTAAACAAATCGGCTGGATTGTAGGCTGGGTAGAAGAAAACAGACACCCCTCCTTCTTTGTGCTCAATATAGAAACCGAAGATCCCAACTTTGACATGGTCAAAAACCGCATGGATATTCTCCGTAATATCCTTACAGACGCCGGCTATTTCAAAGGCGAAATGTAACCATTTACGGATTTTTTGATTTACGGATTTTTTGATTTTGCGAAGATCACCTATATCAACAAAACATCTTCTCCACAAAATCCCAAAATCCGTAAATCAAAAAATCCGTAAATGAAGAGGCCAAATGCTAAAAAAAATATAAACCCCTCTCCCCGCTCTTGTAATACGTAACAAAAAAATTATTTTTGAGATCTTGCCAACGGCAAGCGACCTTAAAACAGCATATGTTACGTTTTCAGCATAGTGAATATTTATGGGCACTGGTATTGTTACTGGTGCTGCAACTGGCCTTCCTGGGTGTGTCCTGGTGGAAACGCCGTTCCATACGCCGTATCGGAGACCCGGCCCTGGTAGAAAAACTCTTTGCCGGTTATTCCCGTAAACTGTTCGTATTCAAGTTCCTGCTTATTTTCCTGGCTTTTTTCTTTGGCGTAGTTGGGCTGGCTAACCTGCAAAAAGGCAGCCGCATGGAAAAGATCACCCGCAAAGGGGTGGACGTAGTGATTGCCCTCGACGTGAGTAAGAGCATGCTGGCCAATGATATACAGCCCGACAGGCTTACCCGCGCCAAACAACTGATCAGCAAATTGATGGACAAACTGGACAACGACCGCGTTGGCCTGGTAGTATTTGCCGGTAACGCCTATCTGCAAATGCCGCTCACCATCGATTATTCCGCCGCTAAAATGTATCTCAGCACGGTATCCCCGGATATGATCCCCACGCAGGGCACCGCCATCGGACAGGCTATCCAGGTATCAGATGATTCTTTCAATAAAAAAGAACGTAAACATAAAGCGCTGGTAATCATCTCCGATGGGGAAGACCATGACGAAACAGCCCTGCAAAAAACACGGGCAGCCTTCGAAAATGGCGTGGTCACCAATACCATCGGTATCGGTTCCGTATCTGGTTCCCCCCTCCCGGACCCCGAAACAGGCAGCTACAAAAAAGACAGGCAGGGAAATACCGTCATCTCCAAACTCAATGAAAACGAGTTGAAAGGCATTGCCGCCGCCGGAAAAGGTATTTATCAACACCTGGACAATAACACCGACGATGTGGTGAATACATTGGTGAACAAAATCGATAGCATGGAGCAGAAGGAATTCGGCGAAAATGTATTCACAGATTATAACAGCTATTTTCAGTATTTTCTGGGCATATGCCTGGCATTGCTGCTGATTGAATTTTTTATCCCGGAAGTACGCCTGCCGCGCAAAACCCGGGAAACTACAGCAGCTTAATTTTAACGGATCATGAACATTACTTTTATAAAACAGGGTTGCTTTTTGGCGGTGCTGCTGCTGGGCGGGATGACCGCCATGGCGCAGAATGGCACCAACAAACTTATCCGCAAAGGCAATGAACTGTATCAGAAACAACTGTTCAGCGACGCAGAAGCCAACTACAAAAAAGCACTCGAACAAAATGCACAATCTGCCGTAGGCAGTTATAACCTGGGCAACTCCCTCTATCAGCAAAAACGATATGACGATGCCCGTACGCAGTACGCCAACAGCCTGAAAACAGCTGATAACAGCCATATCAAGTCGGAGGCAGATTATAACATCGGCAATACCTATATGGAAGGCAAAAAGTGGGAAGAGAGTATCAAATCCTACAAACAGGCATTGAAAATCAATCCTTCCGATGAAGATGCCCGTTATAACCTGGCTTATGCACAGGCCATGCTGAAAAAACAACAGCAGGATAACAAAGACAATAAAGACAACAAGGATAAGAAAGACAAGGACAAAAATAAAGACAAGAATAAGGACCAGAACAAAGATCAAAATAAAGACCAGCAGGATAAGGATAAAGACAAGAATAAAGATCAGAACAAGGATCAACAGGATAAAAACAAAGATCAGAATAAAGACCAGCAGGAACAGCAAAAGCCGGAACCTCAGCCCAGCAAAATGAATAAGCAGGAGGCAGAAAGGCTGTTGCAGGCATTATCTCAGGAAGAAAAGAAACTACAGGATAAAGCCAAAAAAGTGAAAGGACAACCCGTACCGGTGGAAAAAGACTGGTAAACTTTTTATACTCAACAAATGGCTAAATCCGGCAGTATCCTGTATACTGCCGGATTTTTTTGCCCATAAAAAAACCGGAACATGATTATTCCGGCCATTTTACCTAAACCTACAACAGTTACGCATGGTAACAGTATTTTTTTGCCTGCAATAAGGTAAGGGGAAGATACCTGCCATGACTGGTTACTCTTTACCTATTTGCCAGCCGGATGGTCATTGTATTCATCTTACGCTGCCGGCAAGCACCTCCCCAAACTTTAAAACACACTTATCTTTAAGCAGCCCTGTAAGGACCACTGTTTAATCTTCATTGCTTTATCGCTGGCATCTGACCAGTGGGCGTCCCGGCCCTTCTGGTCCCCTGATTTACGGGGTGACGGGAATAATTACAGTACAGTTCACTCAATGGGCATCCCTTGCATGATTTCCAATTTAACGTCAGCGGGTGAAACAATTCAATACACAAAACTAAGGTGCAGGTGGACCAATCTGCTAGGACAATTCAGCTATTGACTTGTACTATTTGAACATAATGTCCCGGAAGTCCTGCGGAGAGATACCGGTGTTATTTTTAAAAAACCTGCTAAAGTAGGCAGGGTCTTCAAATCCAAGCTCATAGCATATTTCTTTCACGCTTTTATGACTGAAGGCCAGGTTTCGTTTGGCTTCCAGCACAATACGGTCATGCAGCAGCTCCGTTACGGTACGGCCGGAGGTTTCCTTGGTTATTTCATTTAACCTTTTGGGTGTCAGGGCAAAAGCATTGGCATAGAAGGCCACTTGGTGTTCCCGGGTGTAATGTTTTTCCAGCAGGCGGCGTAGCTGCACTACCCTGGAATCGTGATGGAGGGGCCGCATGGTATCGGTAACATTGCGTTTTTTCTCCCGTTCGGCCAGCAGCAGAAAAGCATTCAGATAATGTTTGATGATACTGCGGCTATTGGCGCCCGGGGCGCGGTGTTCCCTGTTCATCAGGTCTACCAGTCCCAATAACGACGGCGTAGTGCTTTCACTGACACAAATAGGGCCGTAACCATGCCAGTTGTCGAAAAGATGGGAAAAGTCGTACAGGGTTTCTTTGTCGTGTTTGTTGGCGAAATAAAAGCGTTCCGTAAAAAAAATTACATGGCCTTCCCGTTCACAATCCAGCTGATGTACCTGGCCGGGCCGTAACAGGAATAACATATTGTCTTCCATTTCATACCACACAAAGTCCACCATATGCCGTCCACTGGCTTTGGTAAACCACAGGATCTGGAATTGATGATGCCGGTGTGGCTGGTGGCTGAAATCCATCACTGCCATGTTTAAAGGGGCAATGTTGAACTGAGATTTCAGCGGCCATTCCTGGTAGGGAATGTCCAGACTTTTATTATTCGACATAAGTGGTTCAAATTTAAGCGAATGGCCACCTTTGCAGGTACCGTTCGTGGAATTTAATGTAGCTTTAAGGTGTGGGGTAATTGCCCCGCAGGTTTATTAACTTTGCACCTGCAGAAAACAAACACGTATGCAGCTTTATTGCAACTCATTAACAGAATACAAACGACTGGCCACACTGGAAGTAAAGGTAGGAGATCTTCTCATTGGCAACTTCCATCCTATCCGTATCCAGACGATGACCACCACCGATACCATGGACACCGCCGGCACCGTAGCCCAGGCCATCCGTTGTATCGAAGCAGGCGCAGAGCTGGTCCGCATTACCGCTCCCAGCAAAAAAGAAGCGGAAAACCTGTTGAACATTAAAAACGAATTGCGGCGCCAGGGTTACCATACCCCGCTGGTTGCTGATATACACTTTACGCCCAATGCCGCCGAAATAGCCGCCCGCATTGTGGAGAAAGTAAGGATCAATCCCGGCAATTATATCGACAAAAAGAAGTTTGAAACACTCGAATATACTGATGCTGAATACCTGGAAGAAATAGACCGTATCCGGGACCGTTTTACCCCGCTGATCAACATCTGTAAGGAACACGGCACCGCTATGCGCATAGGCACCAACCATGGCTCCCTGAGCGACCGTATCATGAGCCGTTATGGTGACACCCCTATGGGCATGGTGGAAAGTGCCATGGAATTTCTGCGCATCGCAGAAGACCTGCACTACCGTAACATTGTGCTGAGCATGAAAGCCAGCAACCCACAGGTGATGGTACAGGCTTACCGCCTGCTGGTACAAACCATGCAGCAAGAGCTGGGCCACTGTTACCCGCTGCACCTGGGCGTAACAGAAGCTGGTGACGGTGAAGATGGCCGTATCAAATCCGCCATTGGCATCGGTACCCTGCTGGAAGATGGTGTGGGTGACACTATCCGCGTATCACTGACAGAAGATCCTGAGTTTGAGCTGCCGGTATGCCGCGACATTGTAAAACGCTATAGCGGCGCCCGTAGCGAAAAACAGGCAACCAGCCAGCCGCTGGGAACACTGCCTTACTCCCCGTTCTCCTACAAACGCCGGGAAAGTATTACCGTAGATAATACCGGCGACAAACACGTACCCGTAGTAGTTGCAGACTACCGGGACGTAGCCGGTTTACATCCATCAGACCTTAACGCGATCGGCTATACGTACGACGAACCTTCCGACAAATGGAATATCGCCGATGCCGCCGCAGACTATATTTACACCGGCACACAAACGCCTTCCTTCGGCCTGCCGGGCACCCTGCAGGTAGTAGTGGATGCTGTTCAGTGGGAAAATATGACAGATAAGGCCGCCTATGTGCCTTATTTCCAGCCCCGCGCCTACCTCAACGCCGTAGCAGGTGGTCAGACGGGTAAAAAGAACTTTGTAGCCGTTGACTGCGACAACCTGGACACCGCTGATATCACCGCCCTGTTCACGCAGCTGCAGCAACCTGCTGTAGCCGGCGCCACCATCCTGGCGGCCTATGCCAGCGGCAGTAATGCCATGGCCGGCATCAGGAGGTTCTTTATCCTGCTGGCAGCACAACAGGTAACCGTACCGGTGATTATACACAGTATCAGCAGCCAGTCCACTATGGACGAGCACCTGATTCATCATGCCACGGAAGCCGGCGCTCTGTTGCTGGATGGATTTGGCGATGGATTGTGGCTGACCAACCGTAACGCATCGCCCGCACAGCAGGCCACGCTGAACAACATTGCTTTTGGCATCCTTCAGGCTACCCGTACCCGTATTTCCAAAACAGAATATATCTCCTGCCCTTCCTGTGGCCGTACCTTGTTTGACCTGCAGGAGACCACTGCCCGTATCAGGGCGGTTACCCATCACCTGAAAGGCGTGAAAATCGCTATCATGGGCTGTATCGTTAACGGTCCCGGTGAAATGGCTGACGCCGATTTTGGCTATGTGGGCAGCGGCGTTGGTAAAATCACCCTCTACCGGGGCAAGGAGATCGTAAAACGCGGACTCAACAGTGACGTGGCTGTTGACGAGCTGATCAACCTGATCCGTGAAAATGGCATGTGGGTCGAGAAAAACTAATTATTAAATATTGCTTAAAAATGTATCCTGAAGTGTATTATCATCAATAAAAAAGCTTAATTTTTGGTAAAACATTTCTTATGAAAAAGTTGCTTACAGGTGTTCTGGCAATGTTCATGGGTTTAACAGTCGCCATGGCCCAAACTCCTGCCACCACCGCCCAAAAAGAAGCTAAAACGAAGGCTAAAACTGAACAAAAGGCTGCTAAGAAGGAAGCCGAAAAGAAAGAAGCCACCGTTAAGAAGGAAGCTGCCAAACCAGCTCCGGAAGCTTCACCTGTAGCTAAATCAGAGCACGTTACAAAGAGCGGAGCTCCTGACAAGCGCTTCAAAGAAAATAAGGGCACCAGCACAGCGCCGGCATCAGCAGGACCCAAAAAGAAAGACGGTACTCCTGACATGCGCTACAAATCCAACAATCCGAACGCAGGCAAGAAAAAGTCCTGATTTATAATCTCTTTTCTTTATAAGGATTAGGCTTCCAACCGGTAGCTTAATCCTTATTTTTTTGTCTTCTGCCCCGCAAAACCTTATTTTTATTGCATGTTCGATTTCAGACTCAGAGTATTTCACACTGTTGCGAAGAGGCTCAGTTTCACCAAGGCCGCAGAAGAATTATATATCTCCCAGCCCGCTGTTACCAAACATATCCACGAGTTGGAACAACAACTGGGCATGGCCTTATTTGAAAGGATCGGTAACCGGATTAAACTGACCCGTGCCGGCCAGCTGGTCATGCATCATGCGGAGATTATCTTCACCGACTACCGTAACCTCGAGTATGAAATCAACCAGCTGAAACACACACAGGGCGGTCTGCTGGCCATTGGCGCCAGCACCACTATTGCACAGTATCTGATTCCCCCGTTACTGGCTAAATTCAACCAGCGGTACCCCGACGTAAAAACTTCGCTTACCAATGGCAATACAGAACAGATAGAACAAGCCCTTTTTGAAAAGAACATCCTGCTGGGCATTATAGAAGGTAGTTCCAAAAATCCATTGCTGAAATATGTGGAGTTTGCACGCGATGAAATAGTCCTCATCGGAAACCCCAAACACGTCTATGGCAGCGGAGAACCACTTTCCCCCGGCGAATTACGCAACATTCCCCTGTTGATGCGGGAACATGGCTCCGGTACCCTGGAGGTGATCACCGATGAGCTGAAACGGTTGAAGCTAAAAATTACCGACCTGAACGTAGCCATGTATATGGGCAGTACGGAAAGCATCAAATCTTACCTGCACCATTCTTCCTGTGCTGCATTTATATCGTTGCAAGCCGTACAAAGGGAGCTGGAAGCCGGTGAATTTGTGGTGTTGCCTATCAAGAACTTCCGGGTGATAAGGAAACTTCATTTCACCTACCAGCAGGGATTGCAGGATAAGCTGGCACAGCTTTTCATCAAGTTTGCCCGGCAGCACATAGCAGAATAGTATTCTCCTCTTTTTATGGTTGTAGCCTGAAATCCTTTTTCTGCAAACGCCAGCGGAACATATTGTCCTGCATGCCGGTTTGCTGCATACCCAGGCGTTGCAGCACTTTTCCGGAGGCGGTATTATCCACCGCGCATTCGGCTTCAACACTTTCCACAAAGGGTTGCCGGAACGCCCAGCTGATCAGGGCTGTAGCAGCTTCCTGCATATAACCCCGGCTGCGATGACCGGGGAGCAGGGAATAGCCGATTTCCACCATACCGTTTTCGTCGGGGCGGCCTTTAAAACAGATGTCGCCCAATACGGTTTTATCTGTAACGGATACGATGACCCATAACAGCCATGGGAAGGCCTTGGGATCATGCTGTAACTGTTCAATTAAGTGTGGTAACAGGTCTTTCAGTTCCGTCTGCGGCCATTCGGGCGGAATGGATGCATTCAGCAGGGCGACAGCTTGCGGGTCCTGCAGGTATATCGCTGTAATCAGCGGCAGGCGGCAAGGGCATACCAATAATCGGGATGTGGTCAGGGGTAACATATCAGGATGATTAAAACCATAATAAGGAACAGCTACGGATGATGTAGCTGTAATTGGGACATATCCAGCTCTTCGCCGGCTTTTAATGCGTGAATCTGCAGCTTCTGCTGGTCCTGCGTAAGCTCTTTCAGTCGTTGAGGCGTGCCCGTAAGTGCGGGCATCGTACCGTAATGGCAAGGGATCACATGTTTCACTTTCAGCAGGCGGATAGCAAAGGCAGCTTCCAGCGGGCCCATTGTAAAGCGGTCGCCGATAGGCAGGATCGCAATATCAGGTTCGTAGATTTCGCCCAGCAGGGCCATATCACCAAATACAGCAGTATCTCCGGAATAATAAACAGACGTATCGTCGCTCATCCAGACGATAAATCCGTTAGCGGCGTGTGTATAACCAATTTTACCATCGGGCATCCATACCTGTGCAAAGTGGAAGGCGTTGGTCATGGTGACTTTGGTATTCAGGATGGATACGGTGCCGCCGGCATTCATCTGTTCAAACACATGTTCCGGTACACCCTGTTCCTGCAGGAAGAGGCGAACAATAGGATTGGCGATTACCTTGGGGGAATGGGAGCGTATCAAATCGATGATTTTGCTGTCCAGGTGGTCCCGGTGGCCATGAGTAATCAGGATCAGGTCAATTTTTCCCGGAAGGGCGTAATCGGCCGGTAGTGCCGGATTACCGGTAAACCAGGGGTCTACGAGAATGACATGGCCTTCCGGTGTAGTCAGTTGAAAACTGGCGTGGCCCAGGAACTTAATTTTGGAATGCTGCGTGCTCATAGTTCATCTGGTTTTTAACCTTTTCTAAATATACTATTATCTTGTGAACAGCTAAAAATGAAAAATCCTGCCTGGACATCGCCGGGCAGGATTTGTTTTTGTATAAACGGGTAAAAATTATTTCCGTTGTAAAGTGTAGATGATGGAGGCATTTTTGCCTTCGAAAGGCACGTTGGCTCTCCATGTCATGGAGCTCCCAGCTTCTGTACATTCCATCAGGTAACCGTCGGCCACATTTTTAGCTTTTACGCCGGAGTACAGTTTTTTGAAACCGAACATGGTCACATTTCCCTGTTTGCTCAGTGTCCATACAATTTTCTGGGAAGCGGGGCTGCAGCCGTCAGCAGTGGACGATAACGTATAGGAACCATTTGCATTATTGTCCGGCAGTATCCATTGGCTGCCGATAAAGCATTTGGCGTTGGCTTCGTCAAAAACGGTTACTTTGGCGTTGTCGGGGATACCTTCATAGCGGATATCGGTAAGCACCCAGTTGCCTTTTACAGCGCCTTTGTTAATGTTGGTAGTTACCCCCTGTTTGGGAGAGCAGGAAGTACCCAGGATTGCGACCAGTGCCAGAAACAATGCTGCGAATGATAAATTTTTCATGGAATAATAATTTGGATGTTATAATGCCTTCTCTGCATTCAACAGCTGCCGTGCAATAAGGTTTAAACAGCCGGAATACAGCGGCAAGTTCAGCATTTGCAAGAAACGTACCAAATGAATATACCTGCAGTTTAATGGCTGGCGGGCAGCAAGGCCTCTGCAGGGGTTTTGAGTTTGATCAGCACATCTTCCAGCTGATTGGTCCGTTTGTAGAGATACCAGGTGCTGGCAGCCAGCGACATCGTTAATACGCACAGGGCGAGAAATGCGCAGCGCCACCAGATGCTGACCGTTATTTTACGGTTCCATCCGGGCTTAATATCGATGTACACGGGTTCTTGTGGCGGTTGCTGTCCTCCGTCGTTATCGTTGTGTTTAAAATAATATTCCTGGTGTTTGAATCGCCGGCCTTCTTCCATCACTTTATCTCTCAGATGGGTGGGCGGCGGAATGGCTTCGGCCATGATGTTGCTTTCGATACGGAGTTCTGCAGCAGCTATTTCCTGCTCCAGCATAGGATGTAACCGTCTCATATACGTTAATTCTCTTTCCTGCTCAGGTGTGGCAAGGCCGAGTAAATAACGTTCAATTACTCCACTGTCTATATAGGCTTTTAAGTCCAAAGCAATGATTTAAAAAATCCTATACCCATCAAAAACATGATTGATAAACAAAATATCTACGAACCGGGAACCCTGGTTGGATTGTAAAATTGAGAAAATAATTTAAATAACGGATTGCCCCAGGTAATATTATATATAAAAAATATTTGCTTTTTGCTCATGTATAAATGTGATAGCAGCAGGATGTTGCTCTTGTCTTTCCTTTTCCTGGCGGTATTTTAGGTAATAGAGGATAGCAAAAAAGAGGAAGATTTTGGACAATATAAAGAGGATGATGAAGAATATTTTCCACCAGCGATGTACGGAGATATAACTACCGTCTTTCGGCTGGATATTGATAAACGTATAATTGGATTGTGCATCCGCCTGTGCACCGGCGTATTCCCAGCGAACTTTCTGCAGTACGCGTTCCCGTATTTCCATAGGCGGCAGCACTGCTTCATCGAAACAAGCCCTTTCCAGCCGGCGTTCTGCCAGTTCCACCTCTGTATCCAGTTCAGGAAACAGTTTTCTCATATGCTCCAGCTCCTCCACTTCTGTTTCAGAAGCGAGGCCCAGCACATACGATTCGATGATGCCGCTTTCGATATAAAATTTTAGTTCCAATGTTCTTTTAAGAATTTTCGGAAGGCTTTCATTGCTTCCCCCAGTATTTCATTTACCTGCCCTTCTGGCATGGCCAGCATACGGGCTATAGTTGTGATCGATAGTCCTTTAAAATAACTCAGCCGAAACACCTGCTGCTCGGAGGCCGGAAGAATAATATAAAACTGCTGCAAAATACCCTCTTCCTTCTTCATGAGTTCTGTCCCCGTGAGCGCCGTTTCCGGGATGGCTTCTTTGATAGCCAGTTCCCTCGTTTTCCGTAATAACCAGGCGAATAAAGTGCGGAAGCCTGAGGAGTAGAACGCATTGATATGTTGGAATGCCCACGCAAAAACCTTTACTATAACGTCGTTGGCCCTATCTTTTATAGGAACCAGTTGTAGCACAACCCCATATAGTGCGCCGGCATAGCGGTCGTATAAGACTTCCTTCGCTGCGGGATCTCCTAACGCCAGCCTTTCTATAAGCATTTGCTCACTTATATGTGTCAGATCTCTCCGCAAACAGTTGTGCTTACAATTTAAGTTCGCTAATTTAAGTAATATCTGCATTGCTTCCGCAGCTACTTATGCACATTTAAAGCTGAAATGGACAACATTTTGGTTTACAACGACATCTTGTATAACCAATATTGCTGTCCCAGTATCGGCGGCAGCTCCCGGATCAGGGAAAACCCCAGTTCATCATACATTTTGCGGGCTGCAGGCATTATTGTACTGGTATGCAGGCCCAGCACCTTTTCACCGGAACGGCGGGCCTCTTCAATAGCCAGTTCCATCAGCCGCCGGCCAATTCCCATCCTCCGGAACGCCGGATCTACACCCAACTGCCGGATATAGGACCAGTCAGCCGGATAAATAGTCGTAGCCTGACCGGAAGGCACCAGGAACACAACGCCTACCAAACGCTCTCCTGAACGGCAAACAAAAGTACCTGCCTGTTCCATCAAGGCTTCCAGCTTATGCATATCCGTTTGATGCTGCTGCATGGCATGCCGGTGTTCCGGCTCCAATGCCGCCGCAAACTCACGATAACTTAATAAAGAGAGATCCCGTATCGCAGCCGCATCTGCCGCGGTAGCCATTTCATAAACCAGGGTGTCCATTTATTTCCTCCGCTTTTTGACTATCCAACAAATAAACGGTGCCGGTTGTTGGATAACACAGATGCATATAAAAATACAACATGATATTGCTCATAAATAATCTATAAAACGCTCGATAAATTTGCTTAACCAACAACGTACGAATGTCTTATACATCTATCCAACATGCCATCCAGCTGATTCAGTCAGGCCACACTGTTTTCATCCATACCGCCGCTGCTACTCCCCGCGAGCTGGTCAAAGCCCTTTCCAACCGCAGCCATGAATTGAAAAATGTACGGCTGGTCAGCATCCACACCGAATGGGAAGCTCCCTATGCTTCTCCGGAACACGCCCATGCCTTTGAAATCGATACTTTTTTTGTCGGTAAGAATGTCCGTCAGGCGGTGAATGAAGGAAGAGCCAACTACATCCCTATGTTCCTCAGTGAAGTACCCCGGTATTTCCGTACCCTGGAAACAGGTATCGATGTAGCGCTGATTACAGTTTCCCCGCCGGACAAAAATGGTTACTGTACACTGGGCGTATCCTGCGACGTATCCAAAGCAGCTATTGACACCGCCCGTATCGTCATTGCAGAAATTAATCCGAATATGCCCCGGGTACTGGGTGATGGCGTGATTCATATTTCCCGCATTACCGCCGCCGTAACAGCCGATTACCAGATCTATACACAGGAAGTGCGGCCCCCCAGCCCTACTGAACTGGCGATTGGTGAACATGTGGCTTCGCTGGTAGAAGACCGGGCAACCTTACAGTTGGGCATCGGAGGTATTCCCAATGCGGTACTGCAATGCCTGCACCACCATAAGGACCTGGGCATCCACACCGAAATGTTTTCTGATGGCGTGATCGATCTGGTAGAAAAAGGAATCATCACCAACCGGTGCAAGGCCATCCACCCTGGCCTGATAGTATCCAGCTTTGCCATGGGAAGCCGGCGGCTGTACGACTTTATGGACAACAATCTGATCATCCGCCTGATGGACGTGGAATATGTCAATAACCCCACGACTATACGAAAAAATCCGCGGGTGACCGCTATCAATAGTGCTATAGAAATTGATATCTTTGGGCAGGTATGTGCCGATTCTATCGGATTCAGGCAATACAGCGGTGTAGGCGGCCAGATGGATTATATGCGGGGCGCAGCCCTTTCTGCCGGCGGCAAACCGATCATTGCCATTCCATCTACCACTTCCAAAGGCATTTCCCGTATTGTATCACAGTTACAACCCGGCGCCAGCGTTGTCACCACCCGGGCTCACGTACATTATGTGGTAACGGAATACGGTATTGCTCATCTGTTGGGAAAAAATCTGAAACAACGCGCACAGGCGCTGATCAATATCGCGCATCCCGATCACCGGGAACAATTGCAGAAAGACGCCTTTGAAATATTCAAGGTGTTTTGATAGCTGAATAACTGTCGGAAACAAAAGGAGGTGCCTATGAAAATCTTTTTATGGGGAATATTCATTTGTCTCAGTACACTCACCGTCGCGCAGGCACAGATCACACAGAATGCCACCAGACAACTGCGCCTGTATGAGGACGACGATTTCTTCAATATATGGGGACGGGGAACAGACCGGGGCTATACCAACGGTACGGCTATCGGTTACGTGTATATGAAAAAGAAAAAATCAACCTTCCTGGATAAATGGATATTTCCCAGGACCGGCCCTTATTCCGTCAATGTTTTTGAGTGGGATCTGATGCAGACTATGATAACGCCCAACCAGATTGCAGATTCCACCTTTGATCCCGGCGACTTTTATTATGCCGGTGCGTTGTTTGCTACCCATGGCCTTACCTCCTATAACCCGGCCAAGAAGTTCCTCGTACATTCGGAGCTGGTATTCGGCGTACTCGGTCCCTGGGCCGGAGCTGAACAGGCACAGCGTTTTTTCCATCAAATTATTCACTACCAGCAACCCGAAGGCTGGGGCAACCAGGTACCCAATGCCCCGTTGCTGAACTACAATATCTACTTCGAAAAAATGTTGTGGCATCCCGTCAAAAACCTGGAAACCCTGGGAGGTATACAAGCCCAGGCCGGCACTATGATGACATCCCTGGGCGCCTGGGTGTATGGCCGCTATGGCCTGATCAATCCTTATTTTGGCGCACTGGACCTGGAGGCCGCCACCCACCGGAAATTCCAGCTATATATATTTGCCCGGCCACGTTTCGCTTTGAATCTGTTTAATGCACTGCTACAGGGAGGCATTTTCAAGTCGACAGATACCAACTTTGAAGAACTAAACAACCAGCAAACCTCTCACATGCGCCGTTTCACCATTGGCATGGATTATGGCATTGGCATTGGCATTGGCCGCACCACTATCCGTTACACACAACAAACCGCCACCGCGTGGATGAGTGGTACCGGCAAACACTCGGTAGGTAATATTACCCTGTTAATTCCCCTGTCCAGGGCAACCTATTTCCCGCAATGATGTTATCTTACTAAAAAAAGAAAAACATATGAACAGCCGTCTATCTTTTTCTGCCGCCGCTCTCCTGCTGCTGGTTGCCTGCGGAGGTGCTACCCGTAACAATACCACCGATTCGGCCCATCTTAATGACACCGCGCTGAACGTGCACGCCGACGCCGGCAGCAACCTCGATGTACAGCCCCTGAGCGGCTATTTCGTCAAAAACAGTATCCAGGTAAACGACAGCCTTACCTTCTGGTTGATCGACAATCCCACTACGTTCGACAGTCTTTTTGGCGTCGCCAAAACCATGAATAATAAAATTGACCGGCCGGATTTCGGCACACAACTGGTGGTTGCCGCTACCATGCCCGCTACTTACTATGGTACGCAGATACAGCTATCCTCCGCCACCACCGACGATTTGACCAATAATGCGGAGATGCATTTTATAGCCACTTCCCAACCGGAAAAAAGTTCTTCCAGTATGATGCCACTGTGGGTAGGCAGCATCCCCAAAACAGGTCAGAGCTCCATTAAAGTGTATACCGGTGATGCGCTTAGCACTACGCTGAAGACCAGAGAATAGCACATTTATCCGAAAAGTTCCTGCACTACCCGAAGCCGGTAGGCAAAAATATTCTCCAGCTGACGTTTTACAAACAGTGTATGCGCCAGACGGCCCAGCCATCCCAGCGGCAGGCGGTAATGGACAGTATCTGTCATCTCCACCCCTCCAGGCACCTCCCTGAAATGATGCTGGTGATGCCATAACCGGTAGGGGCCTACCCGTTGCTCGTCCACAAAATAATCGCCGTTTTGTACGTGGGTGATTTCCGTCATCCATTCCAGCGAAATGCCGGCCAACGGGCATACGGTATAGGTGATGACCTGTCCGGGGTACACCTTCCGTTCATCCGGCGGGGAGGTTACCCTGAATTTCATATAGGCTGGCGTGATCTTCGCCAGGTTACCGGGATTGGAAAAGAAGTCCCACACCTGCTCCAGCGGCGCTGGAATAAACTGCGTACGTTGCAGCAAAAAAATACTGGCCATGTGATAAAGATACATCCTGCGCCGGTCAAAAGAAAAGTGCAGCTTTCCGCCGTTTTCGTAAGTTTGCAGCATTATTTTAATACGACCCGGAAATATGTATCAATATATCAGGAGCTGGGCATTCTGGCTGATTTCTCTTATGATAGCTGTTTCGATGACCCGTTGTGCCAACATTGTGCCACCAGGAGGCGGACCGCGCGACAGTCTCCCGCCTACCCTTTTGGCCGTGAATCCACCGGATTCTTCACTGCATTTCAAAAACAAGAAGGTATACTTCGTGTTTGACGAATTTGTGGAGCTGGATAACGTGAACGATAAGCTCATTGTGTCTCCCACCCTGAAACGCACACCTATTGTGACCGCCAAACTGCGTACCGTCACGATGGAGATAAAGGATACCCTGCAGGAGAACACTACTTATACCTTCAACTTTTCTGATGCTATCCGGGATATCAATGAACGCAACATGATTGCGGAATTCCAGTATGTGGTATCTACCGGTAATTACCTGGACAGCCTGCAGATCAAAGGTCACCTGATAGATGCAGAACTGGGCCGGCCGGATAGTAATGTAGCCGTAATGCTGTACCGCAACCTGGAAGATTCCATCGTATCTAAGGAGAAACCTGTGTATTACGCCAAAACCCGTCCCAACGGCTCATTCTGGTTTAAGAACCTGGCTCCCGGCACTTATAAAATATTTGCCCTGAAAGAAGAAGACCGTGACCTTCAATACAACCAGCCTTCCGAAATGATTGCTTTCCAGGAGCAGCCGATTGTTATCAAGGAAAAAAACCTGGATGACATTAACCTGCTGATGTTTATGGAGCGGGACAGTACCATTAAAGAACCTTTACCAGCGCAGGATTCCCTGGATCTGGCCCAGGAACAGGAAGAAAAGGAAAGGGAGCGGGAGAAGGAAAAGGACAAAAAGAAAAAAAACCCGAAGCTGCAGGTAACACCTACGCTGGACGGAGGTTTACAGGAGCTCCCGGCTCCCATGCAACTGACCTTTAACCTACCGCTGAGGACGCTGGACAGTGCCCGGATGATATTGGGTGAAGACAGCACATTTTCACCGGTGACCTTCCATTCCAATATGGACAGTACCCATACCAAACTGACGCTGCACTATCCCTGGAAAGAGGGAATGGCCTACCGGTTGATTATTCCGGCGGATGCCGCCACGGATACCACCGGGCAACAGTTGCCCAAACCGGATACCATCAGCTTCAAATCCAAAAAGGCCAGCGATTACGCTATTTTTGTCGCTACCCTGAAAGTCAGCGACAGTACACGGCAGGCCATTCATGACGATTCCATGCACTATGTTATACAGCTCGTACAGGACAAAGCCATCAAATACTCCGGTACTGTAGAGAATGGCACCTGGACCCAGAAATTCATTACACCCGGGGAATATGAAGTACGGGTATTGCTGGATGCCAATAACAACGGTAAATGGGACCGCGGCCAATATTACAAGGAGCCTAAACGGCAGCCTGAACGGGTTATCCTGGTACCAGGCAAACAGAACCTGAAGGCCTATTGGACCATCCGAAGCCCGATAGAAATATAACTGATGGCCGGTGTACCGCTGTAGCCAGTACACCGGCAATATTCCTACCTTTGCATTATGGTATTCTCTTCCGCTCTGATAGAAAACGCTGTCAATGAATTTGCCAAGCTACCGGGTATCGGTAAAAAGACTGCCCTTCGTTTGGTATTACATCTGTTGAAACAGGAAACCGTGCAGGTACAGCAATTTGGTGAAGCAATCGCCCGTATGCGGCAGCAGATCCGGTTTTGTAAGGTATGCCATAACGTTTCCGATGAAGAAATCTGTGGTGTTTGCAGCAGTCACTCCCGCCAAAGACAGGTGGTTTGCCTGGTGGAGAGCATCCGTGATGTAATGGCCATCGAAAATACCCAACAGTTTAACGGTTTGTATCATGTATTGGGTGGCATTATCTCCCCTATTGATGGCGTTGGTCCTGAGCAACTCAATATTCAGTCGCTGGTAGAGCGGGTAAAAAACGAGGGTGTAACGGAGGTGATTATGGCGCTAAGTCCTACTATTGAAGGAGATACCACCATTTATTATTTATCCAAGAAGCTCCGGGAATATCCGGTGAAGATTACCACTATTGCGCGGGGAATTGCTTTTGGCGGAGAGCTGGAATACGCCGATGAGATGACGCTGGCCAGGTCTATTTCCAACAGGTTACCGCTGGATAGCTACGTTAAACCATAAACATTTACGGATTTTTTGATTTACGGATGTAGGAATTTATTAAGAAATTTTGCTCTTGGGGCATTATTAAATTATTCAATAAATTCCAAAATCCGTAAATCAAAAAATTCCAAAATAAAATACGGGCGTTCAATAACGCCCGTCTTCGTTTAACCTGTAATTCCACGTTATGAAAAAGGTCAGTGTACGTCTTTTTCAGGCGTACCCTGAAATATGGTATGATTGGTTTCTGATTGTTTTTCCCGCAGCTCTTTCCAGCGCTGCATTTCGTATTTATTAAGGAAACATACCTTAAATACCGCTGGTTCGTTTCCATCATTCAATTCCGGCACTGGTTGCAAGCCCAAGCCTGCCAGGTGTTCCCTGAGCGCATGGATATGTTCTGCTATCGTCATGACCAAACCTCTTTTTGTTGTAATAAAACATGGGAAGAAACTCCCTGAAAAAACGATGCGCTGTTATTGGCAACAGCATCCCGAGGGACAGCAGGCATAGGACTGGTGGGGGGCCACGGCCGGGTTCAACAGTATGTTCAGCTTTTGTTGCATGGTGTTTTTCTATTACCCTACAAATATAGTAGACTTTATAGACTTCTACCAAATAAAAATAATGTTATAGACAAAATCTATATAAACCGATACTAGTATCAATCCATGAAAAATCGTTGCTCCATGCAGTACAGAACGGACAAATAACCTGTTTTAGGATATGAAAATAGTTTATCTTTACAGGATACTACGGGGTGGATTTGTTTATTGTTCGACCCTGTTTCGATTCTAAACAGCAACTAATAAACACCTAAAACATGAAATCTTTACAAGACTGCGCTAATGAGCGTGTGCTCATCATTGACGGTGCCATGGGCACCATGATCCAGCGGTACAAACTCCAGGAAGCTGACTACAGAGGCACCCGTTTTGCCGATTATCATATGGATCTTAAGGGGAACAACGACCTGCTCAACCTCACCCAGCCTCAGATCATAGAAGCCATCCACAAGGAATACCTGGAAGCAGGTGCTGATATTATTGAAACCAATACCTTCAGCAGCACTTCTATTGCCATGGCGGACTATGACATGCAGGCCCTGGCTTATGAGCTGAATGTGGCTGCCGCCCGGCTGGCTAAAAAGGCTGCCGCGGAATATACGGCTAAAAACCCCGACAAGCCCCGTTTCGTAGCGGGCGCCATTGGTCCGTTGAACAAAACGTTGTCGCTTTCCCCGGATGTAAACAATCCCGGTTACCGCTCCGTTTCTTTCGACGAAGTGGCGGACGCCTACGCTGAGCAGATCAAAGGCCTTTCAGACGGCGGTGCAGACATCCTCCTGATTGAGACCATCTTTGACACACTCAACTGCAAGGCGGCGATATATGCCATTAAGAAATACTTCCGCGAATCCGGCAAACCGGAGTTGCCCATTATGATCTCCGGCACCATCACGGATGCTTCCGGCCGGACATTGAGTGGTCAGACACTGGAAGCTTTCTATATTTCCGTGATGCATGCCAACCCGTTCTCAATAGGCCTCAACTGCGCCCTTGGCGGTCAGCAGATGCGCCCTTATGTAGAAGAACTGTCCAATATCGCCAGCTGCTATGTGAGCTGTTATCCAAACGCCGGGCTGCCTAACGCCTTTGGGGAATATGACGAGGAACCGGAAGATACTGCCTGCATCATTGAAGACTTTGCCAGTTCCGGGTTTGTGAATATTGTAGGGGGCTGTTGCGGTACTACTCCAGACCATATCCGGCACATTGCCCAGCATGTAAAAAAGATCGCTCCACGTCGGAAACCGGAGCTGACAGACACCCTGGCATAACCCCCTAAAACAGAGAAAGTAATCATGAGTGCAAATACATCTCCCAATACAAGCAACGAAACATTCATCATGGAACCGGACCAGTCCGAACAACGGGTGATCCGGCCATATATGCGCCTGAGCGGCCTCGAACCCCTGATTGTAAGGCCGGAGACCAATTTTATCAATGTCGGCGAACGTACCAACGTAACCGGCTCCAAAAAATTTGCCCGCCTGATACGGGAAGGTCTTTATGAAGAAGCCCTGTCCGTAGCCCGTCAACAGGTGGAAAACGGCGCCCAGATACTGGACGTGAACATGGACGACGCCCTGCTCGACGGGGAACAGGCCATGTCTACCTTCCTGAAACTGCTGGCGGCAGAACCGGATATCTCCCGTATCCCGATCATGATTGACTCCAGTAAATTCAGTGTAATTGAAGCAGGTCTGAAGTGTGTACAGGGAAAATGCGTGGTGAACTCTATCAGTTTGAAAGAAGGTGAAGCCAAATTCATAGAACAGGCCTATATCTGCAAAAGTTATGGCGCCGCCGTTGTAGTGATGGCTTTCGATGAACATGGCCAGGCCGATACGGAAGAAAAACGTGTCAGCTTCAGCCACCGCGCCTATAAAATACTGACCGAAGTAGTGGGTTATGACCCGCAGGATATCATCTTCGACCCCAATATCTTCGCGATTGCCACCGGTATCGAAGAACATAACAACTACGCCGTGGAGTTTATCAACGCCACCCGCCGTATCAAGGAACTGATGCCACTGGCCAAAGTAAGCGGTGGTGTCAGTAACGTGTCTTTTTCTTTCCGTGGTAATGAAACCGTGCGGGAAGCGATGCACTCCGTATTTCTTTTCCACGCCATCAAAGCAGGTATGGACATGGGCATCGTGAATGCCGGTATGCTCCAGATCTATGATGATATTGAACCACAACTCCGCGAGCTTTGTGAGGATGCCATACTGAACCGCCGGGACGATGCTACCGAGCGACTGATACAGTTTGCCGATACCGTGAAGTCCAAAGGCAAAGTGATAGAAAAAGACGAAACCTGGCGCCAGGGCACCGTGGAAGAAAGGCTGAGCCATGCGCTGGTAAACGGTATCACCGAATATGTAGACGCCGATACGGAAGAAGCCCGGCTCAAATATCCCCGCCCGCTGGACGTGATCGAAGGTCCGCTGATGGACGGTATGAACATCGTAGGCGACCTGTTTGGCAGCGGTAAAATGTTCCTCCCGCAGGTAGTAAAAAGTGCCCGCGTGATGAAAAAATCGGTAGCCATCCTTACTCCTTATATAGAAGAAGAAAAACTGCGTAACCAGGCTATCCACGGCGGAGAGATCAAATCTGCAGGAAAGATACTGCTGGCCACCGTAAAAGGCGACGTACACGACATCGGTAAAAACATCGTGGGCGTAGTACTGGCTTGTAATGGCTATGAAATCATCGACCTGGGTGTGATGGTGCCTACAGAGAAAATACTGCAGACTGCCCGCCAGGAAAAAGTGGATATCATCGGTCTCAGTGGCCTGATCACCCCCAGCCTGGATGAAATGGTACATGTGGCCCGTGAACTGCGGCGCCAGGAGTTTGACATTCCGCTCATCATCGGCGGCGCCACCACTTCCCGCACCCATACTGCAGTGAAAATAGCCCAGGAATACGCCCATGGCGTAGTACACGTACTGGATGCCTCCCGCAGTGTAACCGTTACCGGCAGTCTGCTCAACAAAGCCCTGAAAAAGGACTTCCTGGCCTCCGTGAAAGCGGAATACGAGAAACTGAACGAGGCCTTCCGGAACAAAAAACCGGTTAAACAATACCTTCCTTTCGAAGTTGCACAGCAAAACAAGGCCGCTATTGACTGGGAGAAATTCACCCCTGTGAAGCCGAAGTTTACCGGTGTAAAAGTATTTGAAGACTATGACCTCGCGGAAATAGCCCAATATATCGACTGGCAACCATTCTTCATTGCCTGGGAACTACATGGTAAATTCCCCCAGATCCTGACGGATGAAGTAGTAGGCACTGAAGCTACCCGGCTGTATAAAGATGCCCAGGACCTCCTGGCCAAAGTGATCAGCGAAAAATGGCTGGGCGCTAAAGCCGTGATCGGCATTTTCCCGGCCAATGCCACCGCCCCGGACACCATACAGGTGACGCCGGAGCAGGCAGACATTAAACCGGTTGCGCTGGAATTCCTGCGGCAGCAGATCAAAAAAGCACCCGGACAGCCCAATCAGTCCCTTGCAGACTATATCGCTCCCGCTTCCTATGGTAAAACCGATTATATCGGTGGTTTCGCCGTAACAGCCGGTATCGGTATCGAAAAATGGCTGGAGAAATTCAAGGCCGAGCACGACGACTACAACAGCATTATGCTGAAAGCGCTGGCCGACAGGCTTGCAGAAGCCTTTACAGAGCTGATGCACGAACGGGTGCGGAAAGAATTCTGGGGTTATGCCAGCGAAGAACACCTCAGCAATGAGGCCCTGATCCGGGAAGAATACATGGGTATCCGGCCGGCGCCAGGTTATCCGGCCTGCCCCGAACATACCGAAAAATACAAGCTGTTCGACCTGCTGAATGCTACCGAAAACGTCGGCATTACGCTGACCGAATCATTGGCCATGTATCCTGCCGCCAGTGTTAGTGGCTGGTATTTCGCCAACCCGGAAGCACGGTATTTCGGCCTGGGCAAGATCGAAAAAGACCAGGTGACCGACTATGCCGCCCGTAAAGGCTGGACCATAGAAGAAGCAGAAAAATGGCTCCGTCCCAATCTGGAATACGACATTTAATCCAATACATGAGAATCATATCATACAACGTGAACGGCCTCCGTTCCGCTATGACCAAGGGTTTCACCGAATGGCTGCAAACAGATCCTGCAGACGTGATTTGTTTACAGGAGATCAAAGCCCACCAGGATAATGTGGACTTCAAACAATTTGAAGCACTGGGTTACGAACATTACTGGTACCCTGCGCAGAAGAAGGGCTATAGCGGCGTTGCCGTGCTCACACGCATCAAACCGGACCAGGTGGTTTATGGCAGCGGCCATGCCCAAAGCAATGAAGAAGGCCGCTTTATCCGGCTGGATTTCGGCGATCTGACGCTGATCAATACCTACTTCCCCTCCGGTACCAGCGGTGATGCCCGTCAAACCTACAAGTACCAGTGGCTGGACGAGCTGTTTACTCACCTCGGTGAACTGAAACAAACCAGGCCCAACCTGATACTGTGCGGCGATTACAACATTTGTCATAAAGCGATCGACATCCATGATCCTGTCAGCAATAAGAATGCTACCGGTTTTCTGCCGGAAGAAAGGGCTTGGATGGACCGTTTCTTTGAAAGCGGTTTTGTGGATACGTTCCGGCATTTCAACCCGGACCCGCATCAGTACAGCTGGTGGAGCTTCCGCGCCAATGCACGGAACAACAACAAGGGCTGGCGGATCGATTATATCAACGTGACCACCCCGTTAAAGGACAAGCTGAAACATGCCTCCATTTACCAGCATGTGAAACATTCAGACCACTGTCCGGTGTTCCTGGAACTGTCCCTCTAGGCGGTTTTGCGACATCCGGACAGCCGGATTTTATACCTGCACGAATATCATGATCATTTATAACGTAACGGCCAAAGTGGCTACAGATAAGCATTCCGACTGGTTACAATGGATGCGGGAAGAACAGATTCCGGCGATGTTAAGCACCGGTCTTTTCAATGATTACCGTATGTGCCGCCTGTTAGAGCAGGACGATACGGAAGGTCCTACCTACGTAATACAATACTTTACCTCCAGCCTCGAACACTACAACACCTTCCTGGCTGTGCAGGCAAATGCCCTCCGGCAAAGAGGTTACGACCTGTTTGGCGACCGTTTTATCGCCTTTCATACCGTGATGGAAGTGTTGTAAACGATGCTTAACAATTAAATTTATCCACAGGAAATTCACTATTTTCAAGGCCTCCGGACTTTGGTACAATACTTGAAAAGCGCCCGCTTTTGCAGCCTAAATATCCGGAAATCCGCTATGGCACAACGTTTTACGAGAGCCTGCTAAAGTTTCCCACTTTAGCAGGTCATCGCCCAATCAGCTGTAACCGTTACCAGTAGCGTTTTCCAGCCGATAAAAATTTCTATAAAAAAGTTGTGAAAAATTTGGTAATCTGATAAAACGCGCTATATTTGCTCACATCAAACATTTTTTCACTAGTTAAATCTTACTAACTATGAACAAAGCCGAATTAATCGACAAGCTCGCTAAAGACGCAGCAATCACTAAAACCCAAGCTAACGAAGCACTGGATTCCTTCACTAAAGCTGTTGCTGATACCCTGAAAAAAGGTGGTAAAGTAACACTGGTAGGTTTCGGTACTTTCTCTGTTTCTAAACGTGCAGCACGTAACGGTAGAAACCCACAGACTGGCCAGATCATCAAGATCAAAGCTAAGAAAGTTGCTAAGTTCAAAGCTGGTAAAGCTTTATCCGACAAGCTCTAATCAGTTAGCACAACTTATTCAAGCAAGGAACAATCATGTTTCTTGCTTTTTTTTTATATAGAAGTCCGACTGTATGCTATTTCCGCGATTTAGCGTATTTTGCAGTCTGATAACAATTAATAACACAACAAATTTCAAATTATTCTTTTATGGGTAGAGGAGATGTAAAAACCAAAAGAGGTAAAATCTTCAGCAAATCTTTCGGTAAATCAAGACCAGCAAGAACCAGGAAAGGCGCTGCTGCAGCTGCTCCTAAAGCTGAGAAAAAAGCATAAATATTTAGGGATTTTCTGATTTACGAATTTTTTGATTTCGTTATCTACATCAAAAAATTCGTAAATCAGAAAATCCCTAAATTATCACGGTGCCAGCCTTTCTATTTTCCAGCTGCCACCGGGGGTTAGCGTGTACAAAATACGGTCATGCAGGCGGCTGCTCCTACCCTGCCAGAACTCCATCGCTGTCGGTTTCACGACATATCCACCCCAGTAATCCGGCCTTTGCGGCGCTTCCTTTTCATATTTTGCGGCGATAGCGTCCACTTTTTCTTCCAGGAAATGACGATCTGGAATCACCTGGCTTTGCGGTGAAGCAATGGCGCCGATCCGGCTACCCAGCGGACGGCTGTTATAATATTCATTGCTCAGGTTTTCACCGGCCCTGGATACAATCCCTTCAATGCGCACCTGGCGTTCCAGCTCGCGCCAGAAAAACAGCAGCGTTACATAGGGGTTCCTGGCCAGCTCCTGGCCTTTACGGCTTTCGTAGTTGGAAAAAAACATAAATCCATCCTCATCAAAACTCTTTAGCAGCACAATTCTCGCTGAAGGGCGGCCATCCGGTGTACTGGTGGCCAATGTCATGGCATTGGGCTCGTCCAGTTCGCTGGAAGTGGCGTCATTCCACCATTTTCCAAATTGTTGCAAAGGTGTTGGCGCTACCTCCTGTTCATTGAGAGAGGCCAGTTTATAGTCTTTCCGCAGGTCTGCTACTTTCTGGTTTAACATGGTTGTAAATATTTAATTGGTTCAAACCTCTCAACAAAGGTATGGAAGGATAATAGTAATTTTGGGAGACCTGATATAAATCATAGTATGAAAAGAGCGCTCCTATTACTATTACTGGCCGGCGGGCTGTTGCCTGCCTGCCACAACAGTAGCCGGCAGAAGGATCAACCCGATACAGCCAGTGCCGTTATCCCCCTGGCCAGTACACCTTATTATTATACACAGCTGAAAGGCTTGGTAGGAAACCGTCACATTACCATGCAGCTCCTGAAAACAGCGCCGAACCTGTTTCGCGGCTATTATAGTTATGACAGCGCCGGGCAGCCCATTAGTATATGGGGCAGCCAGGACGGAGAACAGGTAAAGATTTATGAAGATAATGGCAGCCATGAAGAAGAACGTTTTTTTGGTGGCAGCTTAGGAGATGATGGCACTTTTAAAGGCGTATGGCATGGCGACAGTACCTCCTGGCATTTTGAGCTGCATACAGACCTCCGGAAGGCTCAACCGCTGCAGGTATATTATGATGCAGACTCCGTGAAGTTGTTACCTTCCTTTCCCGCTTCTCCGCTGGGGATTGCGTCCAATAGCATTATATGGCCGGACTCGTCTGCCGATTCCAGTCTCACTGTTTTTATCAGAAAAGCGATTACCGGCGATGTGCATATCAGCGATCCCCGGCAATATGTCAAAAGGGCTATTGATTCTTTTGTGACCAGTTACCGTATTGCCGCCAAAGATGCCGACAGCAGCGATATTGCCGATGGTGAATCGGCCTCGTGGAACTGGACTACCGAGAGTGATATGAAGGTAGTGTATAACACCTGGCCGCTGCTGGTGATAGAGAAATATGCCTACGACTTCACCGGCGGTGCACACGGCAATTCCGGTGCTTTTTACCAGACGCTGGACCTGGCCAAACACAAGGTGATAACGCCGGAAGAGTTCTTTAAGCCAGGTTATAAGGATAAGCTGTCACCTTTACTGGACAAGGCTTTCCGTAAAAAATTCCATATCGACGAAGATGAGTCTTTGGACCAGAATCTGTTGGTGAAGACGATTGTGCCGAACAACAACTTTATTGTTACCGATAAAGGGGTGGCCTTTAGTTATGTGCCCTATGAGATTGGGCCTTATGCGTTGGGACAGGTGACGTTGTTTATTCCGTTGACCGAGCTAAAAGGGATATTGAAATAATTTAGGGATTTTTCGATTTACGGATTTTTTGATTTCTGCAAATAAAAGAGCGAAGACCCAAGCGATTGTAATCGTTTAGGTCTTCGCTCTTTGTCAATCTACGAAATCAAGAAATCCGTAAATCAAAAAATTTCATAATTGGTATTAGCCTTTCACCAGGGTACCTACATTTTTGCCCATGATGACGTTCAGGAGGTTTCCTGGTTTGTTCATGTCAAATACGATGATAGGCAGTTTATTTTCCTGGCAGAGTGTAAAGGCCGTCATGTCCATGACGTTGAGTGATTTCTGGTATACTTCAGAGAAGGTGATGGTTTCGAACCGGGTAGCAGTGGCATCTTTTTCCGGGTCGGCGGTATAGATACCGTCAACGCGGGTTCCTTTGAGGATGACATCGGCCTGGATTTCGATAGCACGGAGGGAAGCAGCGGTATCAGTCGTAAAGTACGGGTTACCGGTTCCGGCTCCAAATATAACCACGCGACCTTTTTCCACGTGGCGGATAGCGCGGCGGCGGATATAGGGTTCTGCGATTTGTTCCATTTTAATAGCCGATTGGAGGCGGGTATAGAGCCCTATTTTCTCCAGTCCGCTTTGCAGGGCCATTCCATTGATCACGGTGGCGAGCATGCCCATATAGTCACCCTGGGCTCTTTCAATGCCGGTTTCGGCTTCATTCATTCCACGGTAGATATTACCGCCGCCGATCACGATGGCTACCTGTACACCGAGGTCGGTAACAGCTTTGATATCGTAGGCATACTGGGTAATTACCTTATGATCAATACCATAATTTGCATCCCCCATAAGGGCCTCACCGCTCAATTTGAGCAAAATACGCTTATACTTTGGCAACATGACGCTATAAAATATTGTAAGATTGTGATTTGCTAATGTAATTACGGTATCCTAAGATACAATTTAAAAGCAAGAACCTGCCAATGAAAGCAAAATGCGGTTGATTTTGTTGTTGGCCGGAAATTGCCGGCGCCTGATTTTACAGTGCGCAAAAAAAAGGAGAGAATATTTAGTTCTCTCCTTTTTTTAATGATGTTGATATTAACCTAAAGCGATTCGCTTAAAGCCAGTTACTTTCAGGTCAGCATCTACGGATTTCAGGTAATCTGCTACGGATTTGTTGTTATCCTTAACAAAGGCCTGAGCCAGCAGGGTGCTTTCTTTGAAGAATTTGTTCACTTTACCTACAGCGATTTTTTCCGCCATTTCAGCAGGTTTGCCTTCAGCTTTCACCTGTTCAACAGCGATTTCTTTTTCGCGGGCGATTACATCAGCAGGAACGCTGTCTGCGTCTACTGCGATTGGGTTCATCGCAGCGATCTGCATAGCGATATCTTTACCTGTTTCTTCAGATACAGGTTTAGAGAAAGCAACGAGAACGCCCATACGGTAGTTACCGTGGATGTAGGCAGTTACACCACCCGCTTCCACGAATTCGAATTTATTCAGGGTGATTTTTTCACCGATTTTAGCCACCTGGTCGTTTACTTTATCAGCAACGGTAGCACCTTCCAGCTCAGCAGCATTCAGGTCTTCGATGGTTTTGATACCTTTAGACAGGGCCAGGTCAACGATAGCCTGTGCAAATTTCACGAAGTCTTCGTTTTTAGCTACGAAGTCAGTTTCGCAACCCAGGCCTACGATCACACCGGATTTACCATCAGCAGCAACTTTAGCGATGATAACACCTTCTTTAGTTTCGCGGTCGGAACGCAGGGCAGCTACTTTCTGACCTTTCTTACGCAGATAATCTACTGCTTTTTCGAAATCGCCATCACTTTCCACCAGTGCTTTTCTGCAATCCATCATACCCGCACCAGTTTGCTGACGCAGTTTGTTTACATCAGCTGCTGTAATTGTTGCCATGAGCTATATTGATTTAGAGTATTAATATTTAGTTATTTCTGATTTGGTTATTTAGTTATTTAAAATGCAGCGAAGGTAATCTTCGCTGCATTTTAAATAACTAAATATCAAAATTCGATATTATTTACCGGCTGGTTTTCTTGGACCGCTGCCGCCAGCGTTGGAAGGACGACGTTGTCCGCCACCCTGGCCACCGCCACGGTTACCACCGCCGCGATTTGCACCGCCGCCCTGGCCACCACGGTTACCACCCTGGCCACCGCCACGGTTAGCACCAGCGCCCTGACCACGGCCACCGCCCTGGCCTGGACCTTTACCACGGCCTCTTTCGCGATCTTCGCCACCTTCTACGTCAAATCTGCGAGCCTTGTCGTCTGCTTCTTCTTCCTCTTCTACTTCTTCAGATTTTTCAGTAGCTCTCTCAGACAGACCTTCTGCGATAGCAGCGCAGATGTAGCTGGTGATGATAGCGATAGATTTAGTAGCATCGTCGTTCGCAGGGATCGCGAAGTCAACTTTGCTTGGATCGGAGTTGGTATCCACCATACCGAAAGTAACGATGCCCAGGCGTTTAGCTTCTGCCAGTGCAATATGTTCGTGGCTGATATCTACCATGAACAGAGCGGCCGGAACACGTGCCAGTTGGGCAATACCACCCAGCACTTTTTCCATTTTCTCTTTATCACGGCTTAAAGTCAGACGTTCTTTTTTGGTAATGTTGTCGAAAGTTCCGTCCTGCAGCATTTTTTCGATGCTCTGCATTTTCTTCACGCTCTTACGGATAGTAGAGAAGTTGGTGAGCATACCACCTAACCATCTTTCAGTAACGAAAGGCATGTTGATGTTACGCGCAGCATCCGCTACGATTTCTTTCGCTTGCTTTTTAGTAGCAACGAACATGATCTTTTTACCGCTTTTTGCGATGGATTTCAGGGCAGAAGCTGCTTCCTGTAAACCTTCTACGGTTTTGTTCAGATCGATGATATGAATACCTTTCTTTTCTGCGAAAATATAAGGCAGCATTTTAGGATTCCATTTCTTCTTCAGGTGACCGAAGTGAACACCTGCCTCCAGTAACTGCTGCTGCAATGAGGTATTATTTTCCATGTTTTATATTGCTCAATTAAAAGGATCAAATAATGTTTAGCGATAATTGCTAAGTACTCAAAATTAGCGTTTAGAGAACTGGAAGCTTCTTCTTGCTTTCGCTTTACCTGGTTTCTTACGTTCTACGCTTCTCGGATCACGTTTCAGCAGACCTGCTGCTTTCAGTGCTGGACGGAACTCGATATTCACCTCGCACAGTGCACGGGCAATACCCAGTTTAATCGCTTCAGCCTGACCTTTGATACCACCACCCTGTGCATTGATCTTAACATCAAATTTATCCAGTGCGTCGATCGTTTTGAAAGGCAGCTCCACCTGATTTTGCAGGTAGATCAGAGAAAAGTAGTTTTTATAATCTTTGTCGTTTACAGTAATGTTACCGGTACCCTTGTTGATATACACACGGGCAACAGCTTCCTTACGACGACCTATTGTATTTTTTTGCTTTTCCATGTTATCAGAGAAAAATTAGAAAGTTAATGGTTTAGGTTTCTGTGCTGCGTGAGGATGTTCTGCACCTGCATATACAAACAGTTTTTTGTACATTTTACGACCGAGACGGTTTTTAGGCAGCATACCTTTGATAGCCTTCTCAATCATCACCTCAGGACGGCGACGGATCAGATCCTTTGCCAGTTCGATTCTCTGACCACCTGGGTAACCAGTGTAGTGCATGTATTCTTTTTCCGCCATTTTATTGCCGGTCAAAGCGATTTTTTCCGCATTGATCACGATGATATAATCACCACAATCAGTATGAGGCGTATAGTAAGGCTTGTTCTTACCTCTCAGAATAGCTGCCATTTTCGCACACACTCTTCCGAGGGTCAGGTTGGTAGCGTCTACTATATGCCAGTCACGCTTTACGTAAGCGTCGTTAGCCGATTTAGTTTTAAAGCTTAATGTGTTCATTGTTGTATACGATATAAAATTACACGTCTTGTAAACAATTCCCTTTGTAACGAGGGAGTGCAAAGGTACATCGGGTATTCTGAATAACCATACATTTTAGTTACTTTTTTAAAAGACACCTTTGCAACTAATTGGTTTTCAATAAAAAATTTGAATAAAAGTTATTAACACCCACGTAAAGGCCTGTAGGCCCGCTCCCCCGGTATTCCACTTTTACTATTCCCGCACAGACCTGATCTTTGGCAGAGATCTGTCAGGTAGATGATTATGCAGATGTTGTATTTATATATTATATTTTAACAATACAACAGTCACCGGGCATTAAAAAGGGCCTTCCCGCAGGAAAGGCCCCTTTTTCCATATTTTTCCGGTACAGAAAGGCTAGCGCCTGTCCCTGGCACCCATATATATTAAGATATACTGGAAAAGCGTAGCCAGAGAAGCCAGGGCCGCCACCACATAAGTCATAGCCGCCCACCAGAGGGCGTTCTTCGCCTTATCATGTTCCTGCGGACGCATGACCTGGCTACGGTCCAGCCAGGCCAGTGCCCGGCGGGAAGCGTCAAATTCCACCGGCAGCGTAATCAGGGCAAACAAGGTGGTGATACCAAAAAGGATAATACCGGCCAGCAACAACTGGGGAAATACATTAATCAGCAGAATACCCCCCAACAGGATCCATTGTACCAGGGAAGCACTGAACTGTACCGCCGGCACCAGCCTGGACCTTAGGCCCAACCAGGGATAAGCCGCCGCATGCTGCACGGCATGCCCGCATTCGTGGGCCGCCACTGCCGCCGCAGCCACGTTCGCCCCGGCATATACGTCCGGGCTCAGGTTGACCGTCTTATTCGCCGGATTATAGTGATCTGATAAAAACCCGTCCACAGACAGCACCTGTACATCCAGGATATTATTATCCCTCAACATCTTCTCCGCGATCTGCTTACCGGTAAGTCCGGATGAGGTCGGTATCTCACTGTAGGTCCGGAACTTGCTCTTTAAGACATAACTGACAAGAAAGCTGATCCCCACAAAAATCAGCGAAACAAACATGATTCCTGGTGTCATACATTCATAACTTTGAATGGGAAAAAGCACAAATTTCTATCCAGATACCCCGTTTTAAGTTTTATTTAAGAGTTTTCCTGCCAACCCTTCCTCTTACCATTCATACATAAATTTAACACTGCCATTTTGTCTTTTTTAAAGAAAAACGCCTGAAAAAACGGCCGGTTTGGCAGAAGTAAAAGGCTGTCTTATGTTAATTTTTTCATATGCAAAAATCATCAACATCAACCCTATTTATCAACATTTTACGAGTTGCCAATGAAAGTAATATTGGACAATTTACGGCCTGAAACAAGCGATGGCAGCCACTTTCTTACATTACGAAAATCAATCAAAAGTTATTCACATCAATCAAATAAACTTTTTTATTCTGAAGCCATTTTGTAATTTAGACCTGAATTTAATGGGTTAGTAAGTAGAAAGAGTCAACGGAATCTTCCGTTTGGCTCTTTTCTCTTTTAAGGACCTCCCTCCCCCCATTTTAACCCGAATATTTTAACATTTCACCCCCAAATTTTTCAAAACACCTTACTTTGTATCATCCTGTTTTAAAAAAATTATGAGTAAGATAAGAACTGCTTTTTTTTGTCAGCAATGTGGATACGAATCTGCGAAATGGAATGGTAAATGTCCGAGTTGCGGACAATGGAACACCTTCGTGGAAGAAAGAGTACAAAAAGATATTCCCGGTAAACAACACGACTGGAAATCGAATGACAACGGCAACGGCCGTACACAAAAAATCGTTAACCTCTCGGAGGTTGTTACCAATGAAGAAAAACGGATACTCACACCCGACAATGAGCTGAATCGTGTGCTGGGCGGTGGTATCGTAGCCGGCTCTCTCGTACTGGTTGGCGGCGAACCAGGCATCGGTAAGTCCACCCTCTTCCTGCAAAATGCATTGCAACTGAAGCATATCAAAACACTTTATATCAGTGGTGAAGAAAGTGAACAACAGATAAAAATGCGGGCCGACCGCATTAAAAATTCCAATGAACAATTTTATCTGCTCACGGAAACATCTACCCAAACCATCTTCGCTGAAATAAAAAAATTACAGCCTCAACTGGTCATCGTCGACTCTATTCAAACACTGCATACACCATTGATAGAATCTGCCCCGGGCAGCGTATCACAAATCAGGGAAACAACTGCAGAGTTGCAGCGCTTCGCAAAAGAAAGCAACACCCCCGTTTTCCTCATCGGTCATATTACCAAAGATGGCTCCATCGCCGGTCCGAAAGTACTGGAACATATGGTAGACACAGTACTGCAGTTTGAAGGCGACCAACATTATGCCTATCGTATTTTACGCACGATTAAAAACAGGTTTGGCTCCACTGCCGAACTGGGCATTTATGAAATGACCGGCACCGGTCTCCGGCAGGTCACCAATCCTTCAGAAATACTGATTTCCCAGCGCGACGACCTGCTGAGCGGCGTAGCTATCGCCGCCACCATGGAAGGCCTTCGTCCTTTGCTGGTGGAAGTACAGGCACTCGTTACACAATCGGTATACGGCACCCCACAACGTACGGCTACCGGGTTTGATTTACGCAGACTGCAACTGCTGCTCGCCGTACTGGAGAAACGTGGCGGCTTCCACTTCGGCGTAAAAGATGTGTTCCTGAATATCGCGGGTGGTATCCGCGTAGAAGATCCGGCTATCGACCTGGCTGTGTTATGCGCTTTACTTTCTTCCTATGAAGACAATGCCATCGCCAACAAAATATGTTTTGCCGGCGAAGTAGGACTGAGTGGAGAGATCAGGGCGGTTAACCGGATTGAACAACGTATCGCGGAAGCGGAGAAGCTCGGTTTCCATAAAATTTTTATCTCCCGTTATAATAAAAAAGGAATAGATCTCAGTAAATTCAATATAGAAATTGTGCCGGTAGGAAGAGTGGAAGAAGTATATCAACAATTATTCTGATACACTACATACCAACCCAATGTTTACCCGTTTGTTATCCCCTTTGGTAAACCTGTTTTATCCGCACTGTTGTGAGATTTGCGGCCAGGAGCTGTTATCTGCTGATGATATGTTATGTATACGCTGTCACGACAGTTTACCGTTAACCGGTTTCCAATATTATGCAGACAATCCGGTCACCCATATTTTTCATGGGCGCATGCCGGTAGTACAGGCAACGGCTGTCTATTATTATAGTCAAACCTCCGGGTTGCAGCAACTGATACATCAGTTTAAATATCATCAGCGGCAGGATATTGCCGGGTGGCTGGGCAGGCAGATGGGGTATGCCTTGCGGTGTGCCAACTGGACCAGCACTGTCGACTACCTGGTGCCGGTACCATTGTTTCCCGGCAAGGAAAAACAGCGCGGCTATAACCAGGCGGCGTTACTGGCCGGAGCGATGGGAACCGTTGTAGGGAAGCCGTTGTTATCCCAGGCACTACGCCGGGTACAGTACACCGGTACCCAAACGCGGAAAAGCAGGACCAGCCGGTGGGAGAACGTAAAAACGGTGTTTGAGGCAAGCCCTGCGCTACTAACGGGCAGGCATGTACTCCTGGTGGATGATGTGATTACCACCGGCGCCACCACAGAAGCAGCCGGCCAGGCGCTGTTACAGGCAGGCGCTACCGTCAGCATTTGTTGTCTGGCATGGACCTGCACCTAACAAAAAGTTAATTCTTTTTCTTCCGCCGGATGTGTATCTTTACACCCGTATAGTCCGCAGCACACGGATATACTACCACCGATCCATCCCTCTAAAAATATTTTTATGCTGAGACTGGCCATACTTTGGGTCCTCCTTTTGTTTGCAGGTCCGCGGATCTACGATTTTAAAGTAGATGCAGTGGATGGAGGCAAAATTGATTTCTCCCGTTATAAGGGGAAAAAAATTATGATTGTTAACACCGCCTCTCTTTGTGGCAATACGCCACAATATGCAGGTTTGGAAAAAATATATCAGAAATACCAGGATAAACTTGTGATCGTAGGTTTCCCGGCTAATAATTTCGGCTCGCAGGAGCCCGGCTCCAATGCAGAAATCAAAACATTCTGCACCAAACAATATGCTGTCACCTTTCCGATGGCCGCCAAAATATCTGTAAAGGGGGATGATATTCATCCGCTGTACAAATGGCTGTTGGAAGAAAGTAAAGCCAAACACCTGGAGCCGGCAGACGTTAAGTGGAATTTCCAGAAATATTTGCTGGATGAAAAAGGAAACCTCGTTGCTGTGTTTTCTCCCAAAACACAACCGGATGCACCGGAAGTAATAGCCGCTATTGAAAAGTAAGCGTTGCTTCCCTCCTTTTGCCAACTTAGTGTAATAAAAAACTGCACGTTTGCGTATATACCTATACGTTAGCGTGTGCGCGGCCATTACAACAAGTGGATACACAATAATAAATGAAAAACCAACATTCCGAACACCGTAGAAAAGCCGTAGTCCCGGTTTTTGCGGCCCTTATGCTATTATGCATGACGGCCTGCCAACATGATATTGACACACCGATTCTATCATGCCCCGACATGAAGATGACTGGCGACGTTCAAATGACCAGCCGGCCAATGAATCTCTCTACGAGCACCTTGTTCCGGCAACAGATGGACACGGGGGCTGTTAAGTTTCTCAGCATCGAAGCGGTGAGTGACAGTTTCAAGATAGTGCTCAATCTGATGGATGGTCCTTATCCGGATGCTGCCATCAAGAATGACAGCCTGAAACTGAAAACATATGTATACTCCAAATCCCGCCACCTGCAGGGAGGCCTGGTAGTGGGCGCCATAAAGACCCTGGTGGATTATGACTACCTTCAGACGGATACGTCCAGTATTACGTTGACCTTTATCAATACGAAACTGAAAAAGGTAAGCGGCTCCTACTATTTCGAGGCCAATGGACGTACTATCAGTGGTTCCGGTATCTTTCGAAATGCTTGTTATGTGACATTACCTTAACCGGTGATTAACCCCTTTTCAGTATCTTGCGTCCATGCTTTTTTCGGAGATCATAGGACAAGCAGCGGCGCAACAGCAGCTGATACAATCAATACAGCAGAACCGTCTCAGTCATGCGATGATATTACTGGCCCCTGAAGGGGCTGGTGGATTGCCGCTGGGCCTGGCTTTTACCCAATACCTCGTTTGTGAAAACAAACAAGCCCATGATGCCTGTGGTCAATGTCCTTCTTGTTTGAAAGCGGCGCAGCATATCCACCCCGATATTCACTATTCTTATCCGGTGATACCCCGAAAACCCGGTGACAAGCCGGTGAGCACGGACTATATCTCCGAATGGCGGGAATTTGTGACCACCAATCCGTATGGTAATGCCTACGACTGGCTGCAGTTTATCGGGGCCGAAAACAAGCAGGGTAATATCACCGCCAATGAGTGCCAGGATATTATCCGGAAGCTGAACCTGAAGAGTTTTGAAAGCGGTTATAAGATTCTGCTGATGTGGATGCCGGAATACCTGGGCAACGAAGGTAACCGGTTGCTGAAGCTGATAGAGGAGCCGCCGGCCAATACGCTGTTTATCCTGATTGCTGAAAACCAGGAGCAGATCCTGGCGACCATCCTGTCGCGCACCCACCTGGTGAAGATCAATCCGCTTTCCCGGGAAGACATGGAAAAAGCCCTGACAGAAAGAGCGAAAGTTCCGGCCGCCAAAGCCAGGCAGATTGCCACCATTGCAGCCGGCAACTACCGGGAGGCGATTTTCCTGCTGCAAAACTCCGACGATGATTATCACGAACTGCTGCGTAACTGGCTCAACTACCTGTTTACCGGCAACCGGGTAGCCCTGCAGGAATGGATAGAAGCTATTTCCAGCGCCAAAACCGGCCGGGAGAACCAGAAGCAGTTCCTCCGGTACTTTATCAACCTGCTGGAACATACCATCCGGCTGCAGTATATTGACAAAGCTCACCTGGCTTTCTCCGAGGAAGAGATGGATTTTGCGGCCAAGCTGGCTAAATTGGCCAATCTGGAGCAAACCCGGCTGATTGCGGATGCACTGGATAACGCCTATTATCATATAGAGCGGAATGCCAATGCCAAGATGTTATTTCATGCGCTGTCTATCAAACTACAATATATATTCAAAAAGAAACCTATGCCGGTTCTGTAATAACCGGAAAGCCGCTCTCCTCTTGTCATGGCATTTCCTTACCTTTGTCATCTCCCGTCCTTTTTGTTTTTCTGAAAGGAAAAATGTATTTTAAGGGAATGGAGTAACCTGAAATGCTTATTTATAAAATTTAAACTATTTACTAATATGGCTTGTGCCGGATGTGGTACGGGTGTGGAGGGAAAGCCGTCAGGATGTAAGAGTAATGGAGGATGCAGTACGGGAGGTTGTAACCGACTGAATGTATTTGACTGGCTGTCCAATATTCCGCTTGGCGATAGCTTAGCACCATTCGATATTATAGAAGTGAGTTTCAACAACGGCAGCCGCAAGGACTTCTACCGGAATGTGACCAAACAGCTCTTTGATAAGGGTGAAATGGTAACTGTAGAGGGCGTTAGCGGCTTTGATGTTGGCACAGTGAGCCTTACAGGCGAACTGGTAAAGCTTCAAATGAAGAAAAGACGTGCAGAAGACACCCCCGAGACCAAAAAAGTTTTACGTCGTTCCAGTAACGACGACCTGCAAAGGATGGCCGATAACAAGGCCCGCGAAAAAGACGCCCTGATTAAATCCAGGGCCATTGCCCGTAATCTGGGCCTCGAAATGAAATTAGCAGAAGTGGAGATACAGGCTGATGGCCGTAAAGCCACTTTCTTCTACACAGCAGACGACCGTGTCGATTTCCGTGAACTGATTAAGGTATATGCCTCTGAATTCCGCGCCAAGGTGGAGATGCGTCAGATCGGCGCCCGCCAGGAAGCCGGAAAAGTAGGCGGTATTGGCAGCTGCGGCCGTGAGCTTTGCTGCTCTACCTGGCTGTCAGATTTCAAAAGCGTGAATACCACTGCCGCCAGATATCAGAACCTGTCTATCAACCAGGCTAAGTTATCCGGGCAATGCGGACGTCTGAAGTGCTGCCTCAATTATGAGCTGGACACTTATCTTGATGCACTGAAGGAATTCCCTGATGATGCCGATACCATCGAAACATCCGGTGGTGTTGCCAACCTGCAGAAAAGGGATATCTTCAAAAGCCTCATGTGGTACTCCTATGAGGGCAGCAATAAACAGTATCCGCTTACTATTTCCAGGGTAAAAGAAATCCGTCAGCTCAACCGTCAGGGTATTAAACCTGATGAACTGAAAGCAGTGGAAGTAGTGACGGCCAAACCAAAAGAAGCCGACCTGGGCTTCGCAGATGTGGTAGGTCAGATCAGTCTTAAATCACTGGAAAAAACAGTACAGAAGCGGAAACAGAAGGATAAAGACCGTCAGAAACAACAGAAAGCTGCTGAACAGCAGCAGCCCAAACAAGGTGGTCATCCTAAAAACGAACCTAAACAGGAACAAAAAACGGCGCAACGTCATGAGCGCCACGAACGCCATCATCCTGACAGAAAAAACAAACAGGAAGGTCGCGGCGGTGGTGGCCAGCAACAACGCCAGGGCCAGGGACAGCAACAAGGCGGACAACCCAGGCAGGGCCGTGACCGGGAACAACAACCCCGGCCGGAACAAGGTCCAAGACCACCGCAAAACCAGGGTGGACAGCAGGGACAAGGCGGACAACCCAAACAGGACCGCCGCCCTCCCAGGCATAAACACAAACCCAAACCAGATAATAACAACAAAGGATAAAAGAAAAAGACAACCGTAATGGTTGTCTTTTTTTGCTTAATTAAGTAGATATATATAAAACTAAAAGGCCGCCCAGATGAGGCAGCCTTTGTTAACAATTGGTTTTTGCTTATGAGAAAAACTTAATATTTTTTTGATCATCTCTCTTCACCAATTCAACATCACGGCTACCTGTCTACCGCTTACGTTTCGTTTTCAAACATCAGTTTATAGTAGTTCAGGTTGGTAGCTTCATCATATCCGCGTTCAATCATTTCGCGGTTACCATGAATATACACATGGAAATTGCGGTCCAGTTTCAGTATGCTCTTAAAAACCTTTTGTTGTTTTTTTACTGCAGGGGCCGATATTTCAAATTCATCAGGGATCTCCTGTTGATAAGTTTGCTGGTACTCATTTCTGAACTCCCTGAAAGAAGCAATCGCGTCCGGATGGCCTAATACCTCCTGTGCAAAATCGTCCAGCTGAAACTGTTCTTTTTCTTTAAAGTAGGTGGCTGATTTATTCAGCAGATCAACCTGGTCCACACGATCCATCTCATATTCGGTTGGCAGCTTGTTGTGAATAAATTGTTTGCACATATTCACCGCAGTTTCTGTTTGATGGTAGCTGTCTTCACGGCGCTGCACCTGTAAAAACGCGTCTTTCCAATAAACTGCTTCTGTTTGTTTGCTGATGCTGTCAACTATGCTGACCTTGTAACCATTCTCCTCTTCTGTGTTAAAGATCAGGCAACCTTTGTCAAGTTTATTAATGTTGATGCCATCTTCATAGTCCACCTGGTAGTTCTCGTCAGACAAAAACACTTTCAGATAGGTATCCCGGTTCTCTGATTTAAATATGCCAATGGCCGCTACTTCTTCTCCATCCACCTGACATTTGCTAAAGTAAGCTATATAAAGCTCGCCACCTTTTATTTTTGGATGGGTGGAATGTTTATATAGATGTTTGGCGATATTAACAGATTGCTCCTGAAACTCATTCTCGTCAGTAAATATACGGCGACAATATTGAAATATTTCATTCAATTGTAAATCTGCCTCATGATAAAACCGGAAAAACTCCGCTGAATTAGCAAAAGGCTGTATAAAATAGGTAACGAGCAGCTGTGAAATGGTCTCGTCTTCCAGCTGCAACGGAGCCTTGGAAAAAAGAAGCGGCTCATCATTGGCTGCGTTGCCTACCTTATGAATCGTAAGCTGAGCAAGGTCTTTAAACTCCGAAACATGAATCATGGGCGCAAAATTAAGAAATAAGTTGACAGTCCCCTTCGCTCCCTTTTACCAACTATATCCCCTACCCACCTCCCGGCAACAACCCGGCATTAAAAAATCGGTAATTCTTGTTTAACTTAACCCTTCAAATATTCTAGCTCATGAAAAGACACCTCTATCTGATGGCGCTGATGGCCTGCCATGGCCTCTCTGCGTTGGCCCAGCAAACCCACCGCCCCCTTTATCAGGCCCAGGACCTCACTGCAGAAAATATGTTCTCTGTCAACATTGAAGGCCCCAACTTCGATAAAGCCGGTAATTTTTATGTGGTCAATTTCCAGAAGGATGGCACGGTGGGCAAGATCAACACCAAAACCGGCGCCGGAGAAATCTTTATTACCCTGCCAGACAGCAGCGTCGGCAACAGTGTGAATTTTAACAGCAAAGGAGATATGTTTCTTCCCGATTTCAAAGGGCATAACGTGCTGCGGGTAGATATGAAAACCCGTAAAATCAACGTATACGTGCACTCCTCTCAGTTCAATCAACCCAATGATCTCTGCATTAATAAAAAAGACCAGATCTTCGCTTCAGACCCTGCATGGGCCAGCAACGGCGGCCAAATCTGGCGTATAGATCCCAACCGCAAAGCAGTATTGCTTGAAACCGGCATGGGCACCACCAATGGCATTGAACTCAGCCCGGATGAAAAAACATTGTACGTGAATGAAAGCGTGCAACGTAAAGTCTGGAAATATGATGTGGATAAAAACGGGAACATCTCCAACAAAACCCTCTTTACCAGCTTCCCCGACTACGGCCTCGATGGTATGAAATGTGACAAAGCCGGTAACCTACATATCGCCCGTTGGGGTAAAGGCGTTATCGCAGTGTTCTCTCCCAAAGGTGAACTAATCCGCGAGGTACCGCTCAAAGGAAAAAATTGCAGTAACCTTATCTTCGGCGACAAAGACGGCAAAACCGTATATGTAACGCTCCAGGACCGGAAATGCGTGGAAACATTTCGTGTAGACATTCCCGGTAAACGATATTAAACATTTAGGAATTTTTTGATTTACGGATTTAGGAATTTAAAAATGCAGCGAAGATCACCTTATATAACATAATCTCCGCTGCATTTTTAAATTCCTAAATCCGTAAATCAAAAAATTCCTAAATCTTACCGAATAATAAGTATCCAGCCTTTATTCTTCGCTACCGGTATTTTCGCGTCTTTCGCAAACGTACGGCCTTCCTGGAAATTACGTACAGCCGGCGCCGTGATCACCGCCTTCGCAGGATCTATACCCAGGGCCTTCCAGTCAATATTCAGTTGTACCATAGTATCCGCCGGAGCCCAGCTGGCCAGCGATACCAGTACCGCGCCATTCTTTTTATAAATAGTGGCCGGCACCTGCGCATTACCGGTTTTCACCGGATTGTTCTCTACCCAGTAACCAATCATTTTAGTTCCCTGCATACCGAAATCGTCCCATACTTTCCAGATAGGCCGCGGGTCGGCATTATCAGACCAGGGCATGCGGTTGGTCATACCGTATACCATCCCTCTCCATGGATTGCCGCCATCCTGCAACATTTCACCCATTAATCCGAAAGGAATGCCACTCACTTCTGTAAGGAAAAAGTCGGGGTTATTGTTTTCGTAATCAAAGTATTCACCGAACCAAAGCCTGTTCAGATAAGGGAAATGCTCCATGTACAGCATGCCGCTGTTGATGAAACCATCTGATTTATTGTATTGATTGGCGGAATGCAGATCAATGATACCAGGGTGGCCATCCTGCGTCAGCACTCTTTTGATACGTTTCATGGTCACCCGGTCAAAAGCCACATCATCGAGATAAATACCGTCCACACCTACATTTTGTACCAGCCAGTTCATGCCTTCCACATAATAGTTATGCCAGCGGTTCATACCACTGTTGATGATGGCTGCATCTTTAAACTCCGGTACAAACCAGGCAGCGATATAATCACTGTCGATATGTTCCTGTAACCAGGAGAAGCCGCCGCCTTTACCCGGACTGTACACTTCATGGCCCAAACTCCGCAGGGGGAAGGTTTCCCAGGCATGATTGGACAACTCCCGAACGGTATTATAGATCTTCACTTTCAGTCCTTTCCGGTGCGCCTCATCAATATAGTCCTTCATCTTTTTCCATTCTATAAACGGATAATTGATCCAGGGATTGATATCATTACCATGGTGGATATTCACCACTGAAGCGCCGGTAGCCTTAATGCTGTCCAGATTGTTGTACTTATGATAAAAACGGGTGCTCCACTGAAAGTCGGTGTTGATAGGATGAAACGGCGTAATGATCAGGTGGAAGTTGAAATACAGCGTATCTCCCTTATGCATGGTCCGTTCACCGCTGTAACCATTGACCAGGATCGCTTTTCCCTTTTCTCCGATGGTGATACCACCTTTCTCGCCATTGCCCCAGGAAGTGGGCAGCAGCAAAGGCTTCTGCAGGTAAAAGTTGGTATTGAGCGGGCGTACATAACGTTCATCCCGCAGGGTGAACTGCAGGCCGGCGTTTACATCGCCCAGCCAGGCGCCGTCCTGGTTTTTATGTTGTACATCCCATTTCCAGTCGATTTTTTCCGGACGGATCCCTCCTTTCTGATTGAGGCCCATCATGTATTTGGCGGCGTTTTTCTCAAAAGGCAGGTGCAGGGTAATATCCTTCAGCGCGATGTCTTCGAGGGCGGTCACTTTTACGGTATAGTCCATAAAGCCGTCGAACTCCAGCGATGCCAGTACGTCCATTTGCAGAGCGGTAGTGGTATTGGTGGCTTTCCAGGTAACTTTGCCGGCTTCCTGACTGGTGATTTGCCAGCCGTTGTTTTTCCATTTCAGGTCCTTTCCATCGGCGGCAGCGATGAAATGGAAGTGTACCGGTTCCGTAAAAATATTTTTAGCCTGGTCAGACAGCGCCGTCATCTCCGGGGTGAAGAATGTCTGTATCTGCGCAGGGAAGCCATCTTTATGAATGCCCACCTTGCGGCCCAACAGGCTGATAACGCTGTCTTTCACCACCAGTGGCGTGTAGGGCGCGATCACGGAGTTATCCTGCGCCATGGTGGAATTCAGCCATTTCAGGCGGGTTTGTTTCCAGGGTTCGTTGAAGCCGCTGTTGATAGCTGTTTTAGCCGTTACGGTCAGCGTTAGTCTGACTGGCATCGCCGGCATTCCTTCCGGTTGAACGGTGGCAATGCCTTTGTACACGCCCGGCGCAGCGTTGGCCGGCACGTCAATACCACACCACAGCGCCTGTATGGCGCCTTCGGGCACATTCACGGTAGCGGTAAAAGGCTGTGCATCGTAGGTGGTACCATGGGTATTGATACAATGCAGCTGTGTTGCCGGGATACTTTTACCATCGGTTGTTTTAAGGTCACCAAAGTTGACCTGTACATTTTTCAGTGCATGAAGCGCATAGATGCCCAGCTGAAAGGCATAGTACTCGCCTTTATCTGCCTGGCCGGTAAAAGCTTGGGAAGGTCCTTGCTGTATCCAGCGCTGAGGCAGATCGTGCTGCATCCGGATGGGAAAGGCACGGTCTTCCGGGAATAAGAGGTAACCGGCGCCGGGATGTTTCAACAGCAGCTGTTTCGTTTCCGCGGCGGTGGCAATCACTTCCATCGGATAAAAAGTGTTGAAGGTATCGATTGCTTCCAGCTCCCGCACGGTAGCATTAGGTTTTGGCGGAACTGCTAAGTTACCTGCCGGCGCCGGTTTAAGGTATATGCCTTTGGGATAGTTGGCCCTTCCCTCGTTTTTATATGGCAGATAATAGATGTAATAGGTTCCTTTACCGGACACCGCATCGAACACAATGTCTCCCTGTTCGCGGTTGATGGACAAAGGCAATACGTTGCTGACAGGCTTTTGGGTCTGTCCATCCTGCACGATGATACGTTTTGTTTCCGGGTGCTGGTCGCGGCGGCGCCAGGGAATAACTACGCGGGCAGGTCCGGCTGCACCGCTGAAAGTCACTACAGCCCGGTGATTACCGAGCGAATCGGCATCCCAGTTGTTATTGCCGGCAGTATACTTTACCTGCTGGGCATTGGCCGCGCCCAGGAAAACGAAGGTAAAACCTGCCAGTATGAGTGTGTTCCGCACCAGGCGGTGGTGGTATTTAAATTGATCCATTCAATGATTATTTAACTTTTTTCATGTGGTCACTGTGGGGCTGAATTTACGCAGGATGGCGGTTTTTTTCCGGGATATTTATATAAATGGGAAAGCCCCGCTGAGCGGGGCTTTCCGGCGATGGATTATTGTATGGGATTCTGTATCAAGTTCGGGTCCAGCAAAATTTCCGATTCCGGGATGAAATGTACCACCCTCGCATCGGTGTATTTGATGGTCTGCGGGTGACTGGGCTGCACGCCGGGATAATCGCGGAACACGTTCCGGTTATTGCGGAAGAGGTCAAAAGCACGATGTGTTTCAAAGGCCAGTTCCAGGCGGCGTTCGTCCAGCACAACATCCAGTACGGAGGCATACCCCTGCATGTTACCGGCAGAGAAGAGGAAGTTACCCAAACCCGCACGGGTACGGATAACGTTCACATCTGCCAATGCTGCCTGATCGTTACCCATTTTCGCGTTGGCTTCCGCCCGGATAAGATACATTTCCGCTAACCGCAGCACCACCGGGGAACTCAGCGTCGGCACGTTATCCTGGTTGGAGTACTTCAGGATATACCATTTAGGTACCCCATTACGCTCCGCTATTATTTTGTTTCCGTTGGCATCCAGCGAATCCTGGCCAGCCTTGTTTTTCAGGTATACTACCTGCAGAAAGGCACGGCGTATATCTTCAGGATGTTTGTCAATCAGATCCCGATAGGATTTAGAGGCATACATCTCTCCATATCCCATCCCTCCGGGCGACATATAATACATAGAGCCAATGGAGGCCCAGGTACGGTCGTCCTGTAAGGTGTGATGGATAGCGAAGATAGTTTCATCGTTGTTTTCGTTGCTCTTGGTGAAATAACGGGGCAACTCAGCACTGGCTACCAGTTTATATTTCCCTTTAGTGATCACAGAATCAGCATAGATAGCGGCCGAGTCGTTACGTCCCATGTAAAGATATGTTCTCGCCAGCAGCGCCATGGCAGCGCTTTTGGTAGCATAGCTACTGGTATTATCATTGTTCATCAGCGCTTTCGCACGGGTAAGGTCCGCCACTATCTGTGCATATACTTCTTTAACGGTATTACGTTTAGGCATGGCTGTTATATCATACTTCGTAATAACCGGAACGCCTAAATTTGTTTCGGGACTTTGACTGTAAGGCCGGCCAAAAGTTCTCACCAAAGAGAAATGTACGAATGCACGGATAAACAGGTTTTCGCCGATCAGTTCATTTACCGCATCGGACTTGCCTTCCGGCATCACTTCCAGCAGTCTGTTACAACCGGTAACCGCTTTATAGCCCATCCTCCACAACTGGCCTGTGTTGGCCTGGTTGGTAAGATGCCCATAGGTGTAAGAGTAAAACAACGCGTCTGTGGTAGCGCCGCTCAATGCTACATCATCGCTGGGGAACTCACCCATCTGAAAATAGTTACGGGTAAAATCAGCATTTTTCAGCAAAGCATAGTTGCCCGCAGTAGCGGCAGGCCATTTGGTTTCATCTTTCAATACACCATCGTCGGGGATAGCGCTGTATGGTTCTTTATCGAGCGAACAGGAAGCGGTAAAAGCCACCAGTGAAAGCCCTGCAATATATTTGGTTATCTGCTTCATGATAATATCTTTTTTGCACCCTGTTAAAAATTGATTTCAAGTCCGGCAAACCACTTGGTACTGAAGGGATATTTGGTCCCGTTGATACCGCGGTCATCTACTTCAGGGTCAATACCGGAGAATTTGGTAAGGGTCCACAGGTTGTCACCGCCCACGGATACACGCACATTGTTCACCTTTACCCGGTCCAGCCATTGTTTAGGCAATGCATAGCTCAGATTCACATTTCTCAGGCGCAGATAGCTGCCGTTTTCCAGGAAACGGGAAGATGGTTTATGTGCGTTCTTGTTACCGCCGATTTTGTATTTAGGGTGAGTGGCGTTGTCGTTGGGGTTCTGCCAGCGGCTCCAGCCTTTATCGAGCTGCATCTGGTTGTAGGTGTAATAGGCGCCGTCGTTATCCATCAACTCACGGGTACTGTTATACACGTCATTACCGGATACAAAGGCCAGGAAGGCCGACAGCTGGAAGTTTTTATAAGACCATACGTTGCGCATACCACCAAAGAACTTCGGTGTAGCAGAGCCTACAATCTGAAGAGAAGCATCGTTATAGTTGTTGGTGGTAGTGACGGTTACTTTACCATTAGCGTCGGTAGTCAGTTTCTCCCACAACGGATCACCATTGGCAGGATCTACGCCTACCCATTTACGCATATAGAAACTACGCATATCCTGACCTTTCTGCAGAATGAAGCTGCTGCTCAGCGGATCGATGATGTAGTTTTTCCCGGCATACAGATCACGCACCGTGTTTTTATTGAAGCCGATGTTAAAATCGGTGCTCCATTTAAACTCACCCACCAGGTTATCCGTGCTTAGGTTGATTTCAATCCCTTTGTTACGCACACCGCCTACGTTCTGTGAAATATAGCTATAACCGGCAGTTCCAGGCAACGGCACATTAAACAGCAGGTCTTTGTTGTCTTTTTGATACAGGTCTACACTCAGGTTGATGCGGTTGAACAGGCCCAGGTCAAACCCAATATTGGTATTGTAGGCTTTCTCCCAGGAGAGATCAGGCACATTGTAAATACCGGGATAAGCGCCGGGAAAGCCATTATACTGGGTATTAATAGCATAGGCGCCGATAGCGGCGTAATCACCGATTTCCGCGTTTCCGGTAGTACCGTAGCTGGCCCTTATCTTCAGGTTGGTAATGGCTTTAACGGATTTGATGAAATTCTCTTCAGAGGCAGCCCAGGACACACCAAAAGCATAGAAGTTACCATACTGCTGGTTGGCGCCAAACTTGGAAGAGCCATCCCTTCTGAAGGAAGAGGTAAAGTAATATTTGTAGTTGTAGTTATAGTTCGCCTGGATGAAATAGGAATTAAACACCCGGTCCGTTTTGGAGCCTCCGATAGACATCGGGGAAGAAGTAGCGTCCAGCACATCTTTCCCGGCGAGAATACCCTTTCCTTTTGCATTGAGGTCACCCAGGTTTACCTGTTGGAATTCGGCCCCTGCCAGTCCATCGATGTTATGCACCTTGTTAACGGTATAACGGGCTTTCAGCAGGTTGGAGCTGATGTATACGGTAGTATCCTGGTAATAGTTGTACAGGTTACCGCGATCATCCGCACCGGCAGCAGTTCTCACGTCGCCATTGCTTTCGTTGCGGTCGTGATAATACTGTGCCCGGTTGGTGGTACTGAAGGTCAACCATTTGGTAATGTCGTATTCCAGTTTCAGCAACCCTTCCAGCGATTGTCTTTTGTGTCTGTTGTAGTTGTACTGCTGATCGTAAAGGAAGTTGGTCATATCCCGGCCATTCCAAACCGGGGCGGTGAGGGGGTTGACCGGTTTGCCATCGGCGTCGTAGGGTATGTCCCAGGGCTGATTGGTATAATACTGGTATAATGAACCGGCGGAGTTGTCCCGGTCCTGTTGTTGCACCGCCGCGAAGTTGGCGCTTACCCGGAGTTTTTCTGTGATGTTATGGTCCAGGTTAAGACGGGCGCTGAAACGTTCTACACCGGTGCCTTTCAGGATACCGTCTTCTTTATAGTAGTTACCCCCCAGGTAGAACTTTGTTTTTTCGTTACCTCCGCTGGCTGACAGCTCGTAGTTTTGGTTGGCTGCGTTCTGGAAAGCCAGTTTCTGCCAGTTGGTATTGATGTTTCTCAGGGCAGGATTCAGTTGTCTGCCGGCAGCTGTTTGCAGGTCGTACAACTCAGTGCCATTCATCAAATGAAAATGCCCGGTGTTGAGTTGAGCCGACCCTACATTGGTGCGGAAATTCACCTGTGTTTTACCGGCTTTCCCGCGTTTGGTGGTGATCACCATCACGCCGTTGGCTGCGCGGGCGCCGTACAGGGTGGTGGCCGCAGCATCTTTGAGAACGGTCACCGTTTCAATATCGCTGGGGTTAGGCAGCCCGCCAATGATACCGTCTACCACCATCAGCGGAGCGTTGCCGGCGGTAAGGGTACTGTTACCCCTGATACGGATGGCGGGAGCGGCGGCAGGATCTCCGGAGCTATTACCTACAAACACCCCGCTCACTTTACCCTGCAACATTTTATCTACGCTGGTAGCCTGTACATCTTTCAGCTTGGCCCCGCCTACGGATTGTGCCGCACCCGTCAGGTTTTTAACGGTGGTGGTGGTATAGCCCATCACTACTACTTCTTCCAGCTTTTTGGTATCTGCATCCAGTTTAACGTTGATCTCTGTACGATTATTAACCGGTACTTTCTGCTGTACATACCCCATAAAGGAAAACACCAGGGTAGCACTACCGGAGGGTACCTGTACCGCATAATGACCACTGGCATCGGAGACTGCGCCGCCAGTGGCGCCTTCCACGGTAATGGTAACACCCGGCAATGGTTCATGCGTGCCGGCATCAGTTACCCGACCGGTAATTTTCATTTGCTGTTGATTCGCTGGTGTGATCACTACCAGGTTGTTTTCCAGTACCCGGTAAGTAACGTTGGCACTGGAGAACAGCTGACCGAGAATGTCATTGAGCTTTTTGTTTTTCACATCAATAGACACTGCCCTGTCCAGGTCAGCAAAATTTTCATTGTAAAAAAAGCGGTAATTGCTGTTGTTTTCAATCATTTTGAAAACCTCGCGAACGCTCTTGTTGGTTGCATGTAGTTCGCTAATTCGGTCCTGGGCGGAAATGGAGGCGGATACCTGTAAAATACTTCCGAAAATTAGCCAACCCGTCAGTCTCATCATAAGCAATAATTTTCGCCTGGGGCAAAGAAATGCCGCCAAGTTTAGAGTGGATTTCATAAACTTGTATAGATTTTAGTTAACGAAGAATTACGGCCGATAGCCCGTCGCAAAGGCTATTGACCAGAAAGTGATTGTCGTTGGATTGGGGTGAGTCGCATTACCCCAATTTTTTTTCAGTTGTTCCTACTGTTCATGCATTGGTTTTTACAGGTGAATAATTGTTGTTCTGTTGAAGGCCTGCCTGACGGTCATTTACCGTTTCGCAATGCGTTGGCATATTTTTCTTTCAATACTTTATCCACGCTGATGGTAACCGTCCCCTCCTCTATCTTATAGTCCAACGGGGCCGTCAGTTTAAGGATGTTGAGCACCTGCTCCAGTGTTTCCTGGCGGAAAGTCCCGCTGAAACGGTAGTTTTTCAATTCATCTTCCTTAAAAACGACTTGTACATTAAACCGGCGTTCCATCGTTATGGCCAGTTCCGCCAGTGTTTGACCGGCAACGATCCAGTTACCGTCTTTCCAGGCGGTGTATATATCGGTATTGTTCACTTCTTTTGTTTCTACCGGAGCCGGGTTGCCGGCTACTTCGCTGTTATTGTTCCCTTGTTTGCCGGCTGATGATGGAGCTGTGCTCTGTTTGTACACCACATGCTGATGTGGTTTCATCATCATTTTAAATGGCTGCGCGGTGCTGCTGCCGTCAATCCTTACCGAGCCGTCCACCAGGGTGGTTACTACCCCCTTATCTTCCGGATAGGCCTTCACGTTAAAGGAAGTGCCCAGCGCCAGTATTTTCAAGTCGGAAGCATTGACTGTAAAAGGTTTTCGCGGATTGGTATGCACTTTAAAAAAGGCTTCCCCTTCCAGTTTCACTTCCCGGCCGGCGGTATTAAAGGAGGAAGCATATTCCAGCTTACTGCCGGCATTCAGCCATACCTCTGTTCCGTCGGACAGCTCTATTTTGGTAGTAGCCCCTTTCGGGCTGGTCACCGTTACCAGGCCCTGCTTGCCTTCCCCTTTCTTCAGGGATAACCAGGAAAACACCACACCGCCTCCCAATACAAACGGTAAGGTATAAGAGGCGGCCATTTTCAGTACCTGTTTCCATCTTTTCACAGATACCGGCGCATTGATCTGCCGCAATTCCTCCCAGGCCGCTTCGGTATCATAGTTCCCGGCAGTGGCGGTAACCATCCAGGCATCCCGCAGCTGTATAAAATACGCCCGGTTTTCCGGGCTGGCGTCCACCCATTTTTCCAGCTCCTGCTGGTCTTCCGGTGAGATATTACCGGACATAAATCGCGCGATCAGATCATCCATCTGCCCAGGTGAATAGTTAGGCTGCATAGTTTTAAACAAGTAGTGAGACAATTCTTACACCACAACAGGGTGACAAACAGGAAAAAAATTTTTCAGTATTTATTTCAGTAATGGCAGCAGTTCGTCCCGCAGGCGTTGTAAAGCCCGGGTCATCTGTGTTTTTACTGTATTGATGGAAATGCCCAGGTGACGGGATATCTCGGGATAACTCAGCTGCTCGAAGCGACTTAGCCGGAATACGTCCTGGCATTGCGGGGGCAGTTTCCGGATAGCATTCTCAGCTATATATTCCAGTTCAGCATTCTCCAACCGCTCTGCCGGTGTAGGCGCCGCAGGCATATTCATTAAGGTAATACGGGATTCCAGCTGTTGCAGCAGCTCATGACCATAACGCGCCCTGATACGGTCCTGTTTGATGTAATTGAGGCAGTTATTTTGTACTGCCCTATATAGATAGGCTTTTACAGAAACCTGGATATCCAGGTCATCATAACGTTCCCATATTTTCAGGAAAGTGTCCTGTACAATTTCTTCCGCCAGCTCATGACGGTTTACAAAATCGAAAGCAAAAGCACAAAGCGCAGCATAATATGTTTTGAAGAGTCCTTCAAAAGCCGGCAGCTGGCGTTTATGCTGATCGATATGTAAACTCTCTTCCAAAGTATTCAAATCCTGACACGCAATGATATGGCGATAGTGCTACAGGTGCGGTCACTTAATTGTTCACTTTCATTGCCCACCCCCGCAAACAAATATATGCTACGGTCATGAAAAGATACGACAAGTATGGGGCTAATTGACAAATTCCGGGAAAGAACACAGAGATGTGTGGAAAAATCAACATTCCATTGTTTTGTTCAGCCTGTAATCGTCATCAGAATTTCATCATTTCGGAGGTTAAATTTATATGAATATGATCTTCAACAACTTAATAGTTTTGTAAACATTTATTAATGTCCTCATAACACCAATGCTATTGTTTTGCGGTTTAAAATTTTTTTTAAACCAGTCAAAGCATGAAGAAAAAATTTACAAAGTATCTGAAGCGACCACTGGGCCTGGCCACTGTACTGTTGCTTTCCGGACATCTGTATGCTCAACAACCTATCCATTTTAAAGGACGTGTGGAATCCTTCGACAAAGGAGAGCCCATTCCCGGCGCGGCTATCATGGCCGGTGGAAAACTCGTTGGCATTACAGATGTAAATGGCGCCTTCGATATTAAAGACCTTACACCCGGCGTTGAATTATATATCTCTATGATGGGATATGAAAAAAAACAACTGGTGTTTGATGGCGCCTCCCTCAACCTGCAGGTTCGGCTGAAAACGGCCACCGGCAAGCTCAACGAGGTGGTTATTACCGCCCTCAACATCAAAAGACCGGAGAAGTCACTGGGGTATGCACAACAAACGCTCAACGAAGAATCCATGACAGATGCGCGTCCCAACAACTGGTCAGACGCGCTCCGTGGAAAAGTTGCCGGCTTAAATATTGCCTCCCTCGGTGGTCCGCTCAACTCACAGGAAATAAGGCTGCGCGGCACCAACTCCCTCACCACCAACGGGAATGCAGCGTTAGTAGTGGTAGACGGCGTACCCGTTAACGGTAGTCTCACTACTTCAGGCGCCTCCAATGGTTACATGGGTGGCGATGCCTCCATTGACGTACCGGTGGATTTTGGTAACGGTATCGCCGATATCAACCCCGATGATATTGCCAGCGTGACGATCCTGAAAGGCCCGGGTGCTACTGCGTTATATGGTAGCCGCGCTGCCAACGGCGCCGTGCTGATCACCACCAAATCCGGCGCTAAAGCCAAAAGAGGTCTCGGCGTTTCTTTCAACTCCAACACCAGCTTTGATGTTATCACCCGCTGGCCCGACTGGCAATACGAATACGGTCAGGGCGATGGTAAAACCAACTATAACGCCAACGGCGAACTGTTCTACTCTTACGGCGCCTCCGCAGACGGCCGCAGTACCAGTGGCAGCAGCAGCGCCTTCGGCCCCAAATTCGACGGACAGTATTACTTTCAGTACGACCCCAATAAAATGGGCGCCGGTGCTGAAAGAACATTGTGGCAGCCTTACAAAGACAACCGCAAATCTTTCTGGCAAACAGGACGTACCACCACCAATTCCCTGTCTGTCGAAAACTCCGGCCAGGACGGTTCTGTACGCGCTTCCGTGACGCATTCTTCCAACAAATGGATCATGCCCACCACCGGCTTTGAACGTATAACCGCCGCCGTTAACGCAGCCTATAAAGTATCCGACCGCATCCGCGTGTCGTCTGCGATCAACTATACCAATAAATCCAGCGACAACCTGCCAGGCTTGGGGTATAACAACCACTCCATCGCCTACTTTATGATTTTCCAAAATCCCAACGTAGACCTCGACTGGTACCGGGCTAAATGGAAACCAGGACAGGAAGGGATTTCCATGATACGTCCTTACAGCTCCTTTATCGATAACCCGTTCGTGATCGCGGAAGATATTACCAATGGCCTGCGTAGCAACGCCATCACCGGTAACCTGAAAGCAGATATCCAACTGGCTACCAAACTCACCCTGATGCTGCGCGGTGGTATCAATACCAACCACCAGGCCAGGGACCAGCGCCGCCCATATGATACCAACCGCTTCGGACAAGGATTCTACAACAAACAAAACATGTACACACAGGAAATCAATACCGACTTCCTCTTGTCGTACAAAAATGCCTGGATGAATGATCAGTTCACCCTGACCGCCTCCGCCGGTGGCAACACGATGAGCAACCGCTACGACCGTACAGACAATACACTGATCGGACTGGTAGTACCGGGTGTTTATAAGATGACCAACGGCGTCAGCAATCCACTGGTAGCCACTTATGACTCCAGGAAAAGGGTAAACAGTTTGTATGGCTTTGTGAACCTGGGTTACAAAGAGAAGATCTTCCTCGATCTGACAGGCAGAAACGACTGGTCCAGCACCCTGCCGGAAGCTAACTGGTCTTTCTTCTATCCATCTGCCAACCTGAGTATGATCATCAGTGAAATGGTGAAAATGCCAAAGGCCATCAGCTACCTGAAATATCGCCTGTCACTTGCGCAGGTAGGTAATGATACCGATCCGGGAAGAACGGCCAAATACTATAACCGCAGCCCTTTCCCCAGCTCGGCAGAAGCGCCTTCGGAACTGTATAACCTGGAATTCAAACCCGAGATATCCACGAGCCTGGAAACCGGTATAGAGGTTGCTTTTCTGAAAAACCGCCTGAAACTGGATGCATCCGTATACCGTACCCGTACCAAAAACCAGATCTTATCCGTTCCGCTGGAACGCTCTACCGGCTTCAGTTCTGCACTGCTGAACTCCGGAGAAGTACGTAACCAGGGCCTCGAGCTGATCTTAAATGCCACACCGGTCACCAATAAAAACTTCACCTGGAACACTGTTATCACCTGGGCGGCTACACGCAGTAAAGTGCTGAGCCTCGATCCACGCTTAGGTGGTAAACTCACGATCATGGGTTCTTCCAGCGCCACGCTGACAGCGGTAGAAGGAGAAACCGCTTCCGCCTTATACGGTCTGAAGTTCCAGCGTACACCTGATGGACAGATCATTTATGTAAACGGTATCCCCAGCGTAACACAGGTAACCGAATATGTAGGCGATACCAACCCCGAATGGAGAGCCGGCTGGACCAACAGTCTTACCTATAAAGGTTTCAGATTAAGCACTACGATCGACGGACAACTGGGCGGTATCCTGTACTCCCACTCTCATCACAAAATGACCGAACAGGGTAAACTGAGACATACCTTAAAAGGCAGGGAAGAAGGCTGGATCGTAGGGGAAGGCGTTATGCAAAATGCAGATGGCAGCTATAGCCCTAATACGGTAAAAGTAAGGCCGGCTGACTATTATGCACAATACTACCGCCTTAACAATACAGAGGCTAACTCCTTTGACGCTTCATTCATGAAACTGCGGGAGGTATCCTTAGAATACACGTTCCCGAAAGCATGGTTTGGCCGCACCAAAATACAGAACCTGAGTCTCGCCATCTATGGCCGTAATCTCGCTACCCTGTCTGATTTCCCCATCTATGATCCGGAAGTGGCTACACAGGCTGGCGGAACAGGTATCCTCACCGGTGTGGAAGTAGGCCAGCTGCCGACACCATCTACTTTTGGCTTTAACCTGAAAGTAAAATTATAATCGATCATTCTGTTACTGAAATAAGCATCAACATGATATTGCCGAACTTAAGCAACCGTATAAAAATCATCTCTGCCGCTGTACTGGCCACGGCATTACTGGGCAGTTGCACCAGGGACTTTGTGGAGATCAATAAAGATCCCAACCGCCTGGAATCTGTTACTCCCGGCACTTTGCTCAATCCTACCATCTACAACGCCGCGTCCTATGGCATGAGCCGCAGCCGGTCCTTTACTTTTGAACTGATGCAGGTAGCCGGCGCTTACCCAAGTGAATCTGTAGAAGACCAAGCCTATCTGTATGATTTCCGCGAAGATATCGGCAACGGAATCTGGGATACCTATTATAAGTGCCTCGCCAATACAAGGGAAATGGAATTGTCCGCCATCAAACTGGGCAACAACAACTACCTGGCGATATCCCTGACACTGAAAGCCTTGTTCTATTCCATCCTGACTGATTGTTTCGGTGATATTCCCATGAGCACCGCCCTGAACGGCGAACAGGGTAACTTCTTCCCGGCATTCGACAAACAGGAGCAGGTATACACTACTATCCTGGCTGACCTGGAAAAGGCCAATACATTGTATGGCACTGGTCTGAATACCATGTACGCGGCAGATATCCTCTTCAACAACGACCTGACCAAATGGAGGAAGTTCACCAACTCACTCCGTCTTCGTTTGTTGCTGCGCACGCTGAAAAAGATGCCGGGTAATGCAGCCATCATGGCCGGCATGTTGCAGGATGCGACCAAATATCCCATCTTCCAGAGCAATGCCGATGCCGCAGTGCTCTCCATCACAGGCGTTACACCTAATATTTCCCCCTGGAGCAGGCCGCAAGACTATAGTACCGGCCGGGTGTTTTTCGACTTTTTTACCAGCAACCTGAATAACTTCAAAGATCCCCGTGCAGCCTTGTTTGCGGGTCAGGCAAAAGATAAAAACAACAAAAACATTGGGATCAAAGGCCTGCCGGTAACCTTTATAGAATCTCCTGCCAGCGTTGATTTCAGTCCTTCAGGATTATTACAGCGACTGGTTATTGCACCGATGATTGCACCTATACTCAGTTATGCAGAAGTAGAACTGATACAGGCAGAGCTGGCACAGCGAAACATTATCGCTGCTACCACCGCAGAAGAGCACTATAAAAAAGGGGTGGAAGCTGCCATTACGATGTGGGGCGGTGTGATGCCAACGACTTACTTCAACCTGGAGAGCACCAAATATGACGGCACGCTGGAGCGCATCATGCTACAGAAATACTATGCGCTTTTCTTCACGGATTATCAGCAGTGGTTTGAACAACGTCGTACAGGCTTCCCCGTATTACCAACGACCACATTTATGTATAACGACCGGAAGATGCCCAGCAGGCTATATTATCCTACCACGCTGAAGGTGTATAACACTGATAACTATTTGAAAGTAGTGGAGCAGATGGGTGGTGATAAGATTAATGTCAAAGTGTGGTGGGAACAATAATTTTCTCCATAAAAAAACGCGGGTGATGATCACCCGCGTTTTTTTTATCAAAAGAAAAAAATTACATGCATAAGCCACCGCAGGCGCTGATAGTTTGACCAGTAACGTAGCTGCTCATATCAGAAGCCAGGAAGAGGCATACATTGGCAATATCTTCCGGCGTACCGAAGCGGGCCAGCGGAATTTGCTGGATATAGCCGCTTGCCTGTTCACCTTCTTTCAGGTAGCTGGTCATATCTGTTTCAATAAAGCCTGGTGCTACGGCGTTGCAACGGATGTTGCGGCTACCCAGTTCCTGTGCAATAGATTTGCTGAAACCGATGATACCGGCTTTAGAGGCAGCGTAGCTGCTTTGACCCGCGTTACCCATGATACCGATAACAGAGCTCATGTTGATGATGCTGCCGGATTTGGCTTTCATCATCGGGCGGATCACCTGTTTGGTCATGTTGTATACGCTTTTCAGGTTGATGTTCATCACATCATCCCATTGGTCGGGGCTCATACGCAACAGGAGGTTATCTTTGGAGATACCGGCGTTATTCACGCAGATATCAATTTTTCCGAATTCTTTCAGCACTTCCGTTACCAACACTTCTGTCTCTTCGTAAACACCGGCGTTTGATTTATATGCTTTCGCCTGTACACCCAGCGCCCGGAGTTTTTCTTCCAGGATTCTCGCTTTTTCGTCAGAACTTACATAGGTAAAAGCCACGTTAGCTCCCTGTTCTGCAAATTTTACAGCAATCGCTTCTCCAATACCACGGCTGGCGCCAGTTACAATCGCTACTTTGTTCTCCAGTAATTTCATGTTATAGTTGATAGGTTTTAAGTGTTCATGGTTGCCGCAAATTTCAGAATTTCTTCCAGATAATTACGGTCGTTATTCAGGCGGGGCACTTTATGCTGGCCTCCCAGTTTCCCTTTGCTTTTGAGGAACTCACAGAAGGTTCCTTTTGGTAATACGTGTATTACCGGCGGGCGCAGGGCAATATCCTTATGCCTTTTGGCTTCGTAATCCGAATTGATGGATTTCAGTGTATTGTCCAGTACGGTCGCAAAAGTATTGACATCATTCGGCGCCACTTCGAACTCTATGAGCCATTCGTGTCCACCGTTGCCCTGGTCGCTGAAATATACCGGTGCTGCGGTGTAATCGTTTACCACTGCGCCGGTAGCTTCGCTGGCTTTAGCGATCGCTGAATCGGCATTTTCCACAATTACTTCTTCACCAAAAGCATTGATAAAAGATTTGGTCCGGCCGCTTACCTTGATACGGTAAGGCAACAGGGACGTAAACTGAATGGTGTCACCTACCAGGTAACGCCATAAACCACCATTGGTACTGATAACCAGCGCGTAGTTTTTCCCGGTTTCCACTTCCTGCAACTGGAGCGTACGTGGATTTTCCTTACCCAGTTCCTCCATGGGCATAAACTCATAGAAGATGCCATGGTTCAGGAACAGCAGCAATCCTTCTTCACCGATAACATCCTGGGCAGCAAAGAAGCCTTCAGACGCGTTATAGGTTTCCTGGTAATGCATCAGTGGGTTGCGGATCAGTTTCGCGAACTGATCGCGGTAAGGTGTGAAGCTCACGCCGCCATGCATATACAGTTCGAGGTTAGGCCATACGTCTGCCAGGTTATCTTTGCCGGTCAGCTCAAATATCCTTTTGATCAGTACGATGGTCCAGGTAGGCACGCCGGCGATGGAGGTCACGTTTTCGTGAATCACCGCATTGGCCATGCGTTCTATCTTTTCTTCCCATTCGTCCATCAGGGCTATTTCCAGGTCCGGTGTGCGGATCATGTTACCATAAAAGGGCATGTTCTGCAGCATCACCGCGCTGAGGTCGCCACAGTAGGAGTCGCTATCTTCCGACAATTTGTTTACCTGGTGGCTACCGCCGATAATCAGCGATTTCCCGGTAAATACGTCGGAGTCAGGGAAATTATTGTAGTAAAGGGAAATAACGTCTCGGCCGGAGCGGTAATGGCATTCGTCCAGGCTTTCTACGGTAACGGGGATAAACTTGCTTTTGTCGGCAGTAGTACCGCTGGATTTGGCGAACCACTTGATAGGCGTATTCCAGAGTACATTCTGCTGGCCTTCCATGGTACGCTGGATATAGGGTTTGATGGTATCGTACGTGTGTACCGGTACCCTTTCTTTATATTCCTCTATCTTATAAATCTTCGAAAAGCCGTGTTGCTTACCGAATTCCGTATACTGGGCGGCGCTGATAAGGTTTTGGAATACCTGCTGCTGTACTTGCACGGGATATTGCATAAAATAGGCGATGCGCCCCATGCGCAAACGTGCGAGTTGTGATATGGCAGGACTTAAAATCTTCATATATAGGATGCTGTATCTTGGTTTTTATTGTTTAGCTGCTTCGTCCAGGTAATTCTTTCTTCGGAGAACGAAATTCTGGCCAAGATACACTTTTCTCACCTGTTCATCTTCAGCCAGTTCTTCGGCCGACCCGGATTTCAGGATTTTACCTTCAAACAATAAATAAGCCCTATCAGTAATGGATAAGGTTTCCTGTACGTTGTGGTCCGTAATCAGGATACCGATGTTTTTATATTTTAGTTTGGCTACGATAGACTGGATATCTTCCACGGCAATGGGGTCAATACCGGCAAAAGGTTCATCCAGCAGGATAAATTTAGGATCTACCGCCAGGGCACGGGCAATTTCGGTACGACGGCGTTCTCCCCCGCTCAATACATCGCCGGGGCTTTTACGTACGTGCGTCAGGCGGAATTCGCTCAACAGCGCTTCCAGCTTGTCCTTTTGCTCGGCCTTTTTCAGGTTGGTCATTTCCAGCACGGCGGCGATATTGTCTTCCACACTCAGTTTGCGGAATACAGAAGCCTCCTGCGGCAGGTAACCGATACCCATTTTAGCCCTTTTGTACATGGGGAGCTTGGTAATATTGACGTCGTCGAGGTACACATTGCCCTCGTCCGGCTTAATAAGCCCTACTACCATATAAAAGGAGGTGGTTTTACCCGCCCCGTTAGGGCCCAGCAGCCCTACGATCTCCCCCTGGGACACCTCAACAGACACGTGGTTTACCACTGTCCGGGCGCCATAACGCTTTACCAGCTGGTCCGTATGTATTCTTAATGCCATATGATCAAACTTAGCAAAATTAATCAATTCATTCACTTGGCCTACTTATAGTTCCCCCAAGATGAAAAATCTGGAATATTGACAGGGGGATATACTATTTTTGCTCCCGTAAATTTTCAGGAGGAATAAGGTTTAACCAAACAGCCATTATTCCACAAATTCCAACACATGAAAGTAACAGAACATATTGCCCAAGCGAAGGATACACTGATATCTTTCGAAATCCTTCCCCCACTGAAAGGTAAAAGCATTGATTCCATCTATGATCACCTCGATCCGTTGATGGACTTCAAACCTGCTTATGTTAATGTGACCTACCATCGTAGTGAGCATATGTTCAAAAAGAAGGCCGATGGTGCTTTTGAAAAGGTAGAAATCCGCAAACGCCCTGGTACAGTAGGTATCTGCGCCGCCATTATGAACCATTATAATGTAGATGCCGTTCCCCACCTGATCTGTGGCGGTTTTAGCCGGGAAGAAACCGAAAACGCCCTGATTGACCTCAACTTCCTCGGAATCGATAACGTATTGGTTCTCAGAGGTGATGCACCTAAAAACGAGACTTTCTTCGAACCAGACCCTCACGGACACAGTTATGCCACTGAGCTGCTGGATCAGGTAGTTCACATGAACAATGGTGTTTACCTGGAAGACGACCTCCAAAGCGGTGTAAAAACCAATTTCTGCATCGGTGTAGCAGGCTACCCCGAAAAACATTTCGAGGCGCCTAATATGCAGACAGACATGGGCTATCTGAAACGGAAGGTGGAAATGGGAGCCGATTACATCGTTACCCAGATGTTCTTCGACAACCAGAAATTCTTCGATTTTGTGGCCAAATGCCGTGAAATGGGCATTACCGTACCGATTATACCAGGACTGAAACCCCTTACCTCCAAAAAACAGATGACTATTTTGCCCCGCATTTTCCATGTGGACCTGCCCACGGAGCTGTCCAGCGAAATTATGCGCTGTAAAACGGATAAAGAGGTGGAACTGGTGGGTACTGAATGGCTGATTGCCCAGTCCAAAGAGCTGAAAGCCTTTGGTGTACCGGTGCTGCACTACTATACCCTTGGCAAACCCCAGGTGGTGCGCAAGGCCGTAGAAGCCATCGTATAGGATTAACCAATTTGATATAAAAAGAAAGGGAATGACGAAAGTCGTTCCCTTTTTTGCTTTTCTTTCATATTATAATGCCATTACGTAGAGACGTAGTGGCATATCCCTATAACTGTCACACATTTAAATTAACTGTCCAATGATCATCGCAACCCCTCAGGGAAGCAACTTTCTATAAAAAAGACGCACGCCGCTGACTTCACCCCTACGCCCCCCCGAAAAAAAAGAAACCGCCTGCAATGGCGGCCTCCGGGTCAAAAAAAAAGTTCCCATCCTGCGGACGAGAACTTTTTTCTATCAGTTAAATAATTTCTTACCAGTCTTCCCGGTTAAACAGAATACCCAGGTTAATACCGAAGTAACGGTTTCTTATCTCTCCGCCCGACCGGTCAATATCCACCAGTCCATAACTGTAGTTGACGCCTAACGTAATATAGCAGTTAAACTCAATTCCGGCGGTAGCGTTTAGCCCGGCATCCCAACGGTTCAGGTTATACGGTGTAGTTAATATGTTGGGGGATTTGCTGAAATCCACCCGCTGATCGCTGGATTGCAGTAGTTCTCCTTCTTTATAAATAGACAGGTGGTAATCTCCGCGGGTAGCGTAGGCTGCATAACCGCCACCGCCAATGGCCAGTTTCCCGATGCCGATAGGAATTTTATATACCAGGTTTACAGGCAGTTCCAGGTATTGCAATTTAATCCTGGTAGCCCCCGGCAATACTATATTCACGCCCGTTTCCCCGTAAAATGGCCGATTGGCACCTTTCACAATGTAACTCAGTCCCGGTTGCAGGGCGCCATTAGGGAAAACGGGAATATTCAGGTAAAAACCGGCCTGCCAGCTATGCAGCGGCTCTGATTCAGGTTGGGAGCTGCTTCCCTGGGAGGAAACCCCCATCCTGGCATTAACATAACCACCCCGTAAGCCTAAGCTCACCTGGGCCTGAACAATGGTGGCACACGCCATACAGGCGAGTACGCACAGGAATTTTAAACACTTCATTTAGAACTGTACTACGGGATTAATTGATACTTGCTCGATATCGTTATGAATAGAACGGGATCTTTCACTCAACTATGGTTAGTAACGGCGAAACTAAACAAAAGGTTTTGAATTATATAAAAAAGGCTGTCTGGAACCTACCAGACAGCCTGTTAATTAATTGTAATGCGTGCTATATGCAGTGATTAATGACCACCGAATTTATATCCTACAGACACTCCAAAGGAGGTGTTTTTGAATTTGCGGTCATTATCAGTGTTATCGAAAGCATTCACCATACCCAGGTCGGCATTCAGGCCAAAATAGAGGCCTACCGGCATTTCATAACCAATCTGGATGTTACCGCCTGCATCAAAACGTTTCAGTTTGTAGAGTGCAGTAGCTTCATCATCAAAAGCTTTACGTTCACCCAGCAGTGGCAGGTCTGTATATTTACCACCCAATCCATAAGCAATGTAGGGGCCTATAGCCAGTACCAGGTTACCGCTGCCTACTTCAGGTTTAAACATGAAGTTGACGGGCAATTGCAGGTAGGACAGGTTAGCTTTGGTGTCCATATTCTTGAATTTACCACCCCTGCCGGTGTACAATAAACCGGTACCAACATAAAATTCGTCTCCCAACGGAATATCAACGGTTACACCCGCTCTCAGTCCTGTCTGGATTTTGCTGGTTTCCTTGGAGGTTGCACCCAATGCTGCAGCCTTATAAGTTACACTGGAAAACTGCGGGCCCGCAACGATGCCCCATTTAGCCTGACCAAATGTAACGCCTGCGATCAGCAAAGCTACCGCAGATAAAAGTACCTTTTTCATTTTTATGTGTATTTGGATGATGGTAAAAGTGATGCCTACAGGCTGGCGACACCACTTTTTGTCTTCTTTCTGATTGTTAATTGATTATGAATCAGCCTGTACTTTTTGCTTGCTAGCTGTAATTACAAAACGAGTTGGAAATTGTTCGGGAAAAGGTTTTATCTGCCACCGAAGAGATAACCGACAGAAACACTGAACACACGGTTCTTGTCTTTATTGTCTGTACTGTTATCCTGGCCGGAGTATACTTTGGCAAAACCAATTCCGTACTGAGCACTGATTAAGAAATTGCTGAGTTCGGCACCCACCTGAATATTACCACCCCAGTCAAATCGTTTCCATTTATCACGGCCGCGGTTAGGGTCATCCGTAAAAGGGGTATCATCATCCCACTTAATACTGGAAGAACCACTGGTAGTACCTGCTATGGTTGTCACCTCATACTTGTTCTTACCTGCCACCCCAAATGCAAAATATGGGCCGACACCTGCAAACAAGCTGGCGTGCTCTCCCACCGGCAGTTTGGCAACAAAGTTTAAAGGCACCTCGATGTAAGAAGGATTCTGTGTATACTTAGCATAAGGACTGGTGAGGGTCACATTGTTTTTATCTCCTATTTCGGATTTTGTGCCCTTCGTGGTATAAAACACGCCCGGTTGAAATGACAGAATGCGTGGCACCAACGGTAAATCCGCGATGACACCGACATTGAAGCCGGACAAACTCTTCGCATCTTTCGTACTACCGTCATTGGTAGTGGTAATATTGGAAAGGTTCCAGCCACCTTTAACGCCTACACGGGCTTGGGCCATCGCGGCAAAAGACAAGGTCATCGCTGCAAAGGATAATAAAATCGTCTTTTTGGTCATAACCTAAATTTTTGGTCCGCATGCCAAAAGTCAAAGAATATGCCAAAAGAATGTTAAACTCACACAACGAATTGATTATCAGTATTAAACGAGGTGTATATTCTACGTTCTACACCCGGTTTTCTACAGCTTTGCAGCCGTGGTTTTCTGTCCCGAACGTTCTATAAAGTCGTTCAATTGTTCTACAGCGAGCCGTTTGGCCATGATTTTTTTGTTTTCATCCAGCAGATACACTACCGGTGTACTATAAACGTCGTATAGCCGGCGATAGTTGGTTTTGTTATCAGCATCGAGCGCATGCACCCATCCGGAAAGGTGGTGGTCTTTGATGAAAGACAGCCATTCATCACGGGTTCCTTCTGTTTTGATCCCGATCATAGCCACCCCCTTGTTTTTCCAGCTGGCATTAAAAGCTGAATCCAGCCGGGGAACTTCTGTTTTACAATGCCCGCAGGTGGGGTCCCAGAATACCAGTACAGTGTATTTTGCTTTGGTTTTATACAGGGAAACGGGTTTCGATGCGGTGTCTTTCAACTCCAGCGGAGCGGCCTGCTGGCCAATCAGATTCGGCGCCAGCGTATAGGCACGGCTCACAATCTTATTCAGCTGGTCGTCATTGAGCCAGAAAGCATCTCCGGGAACATAGTATTTTTCCACCAGGTGCACGAATACGGCATCCATGCCCATATAGGGGGAACTTTCGTAGTTATAGGTAAGCCACCACAGCACATATTTGAACGTCTCCCTGCTTTTGCGGGTGCGGGCAATGAGCGCGTCGCAATCGGCGATAATGGAATCCGGCATGTTCATCACCAGCTGGGAAAAATATTTTTTCAGCTTGCCTTCCAGCACCGGTGTTCTCACCAGGCGGTCGGTAGACAGCTCTACATCATCCCAGTAATGCCCTTTGAAATACCGGTAGGCGAAGGTAGAATCCTCATTTTCCGGCTGCTGTGGTATTTCCGGCTCTTTCATGGCCTTGAAAATAGCCGACAGGATGGCGTTGGGGTGTTTTGTAATCAGTTCCTGCCGGTATTCCTGGAGTTTTTTACCCAATTCCTGCTGTAAAGGAGCCACTTTAGCGGAGTCTGCAGCCGTTTTAGCCGCTTTTAGCTGAGCGGAAATATTGTGGGTCAGCGCCTCCTGCTGGTACAGGAACTGGTTGTAGCCCAGGAAAAGTTCGTTATCCGGTGAACCTTTATAGACGGTTTTGTTTATCAGGTCAGCCGTATCAATGGAAACACTGAATACCTGCTGTTTGTCAATCAATGTTTCAACATATTTCTGCTTTCCGGGCAATACAATCAGGTAAATACCTGGCAGCAGGGGTTTATTCCCTTTCAGCACCACTTCTCCCGAAGGGCTTACCATGGCTGAATCAGTCAGGTAGGTGGTCCGTCCCATATAGTTGGCCAGAAACAGTTGTCCGCTGGTATAGTTCTTCAGCCGGATAGTGAGCTGATAACCCTGCGCATGCAGGTGAAGCTGGATAATGAGTGCTGCCAGGAGCAGGAAAAATACTTTACGCATAGGAATTGGTAACAATATGTAAAAATACAAGTAAAAAAGGTAACTCCGGCATCCTTTTACGGCCTCGATTCATGATTTCCTTTTACCTTTGCAGCCGTGAGGAAAAAAAACGTAGTCATAGAAAAAGTACCTGTATCCGGCTATGCCGCAGAAGGTAAGGCCCTGGCGCGGCAAGACGGTAAAGTCATCTTTATTGAAGGCGGCGTTATGCCCGGCGATATAGTAGACGTACGTCTGTCCAAAAATAAAAAAGACTGGGCAGAAGGCAAGGCCATTCATATACATAGTTATTCCGACAAACGGATAACCCCGTTCTGCCAGCATTTTGGCACCTGTGGCGGTTGTAAATGGCAGATGATGCCTTATAGCCTGCAGCTGGAATACAAACAACAGCAGGTGGCCGACCATCTGCAGCGTATCGGTAAGCTGGTACTGCCGCCTATGAGTCCCATCCTCGGCTCGGCCCATACGGAACATTACCGCAACAAACTGGAGTTCACCTTCAGCAATAAGGCTTATCTCACCAATGAAGAAGTACAGGCCCTGAATGGCGACATCCCCAGGCGGCCGGCACTGGGTTTCCATGTGCCCAGGCTGTTTGACAAGGTGCTTGATATCAATACCTGCTACCTGATGCAGGAACCGGTTAACCTGATCCGCAACACTATCCGGGAATACGCGGTAGCGCATGAACTTTCTTTCTACGATATCCGTTTACAGGAAGGCTGGCTGCGGAACCTGGTTGTACGTTTGTGTACCACCGGTGAAATTATGGTGAACCTGGTGATTCATCATGAAGACAAGGAAAACAGGATGGCCTTGCTGGACCACGTACTGAAAACAGTACCGGCCATCACGACCCTGCTGTACACTATCAACCCTAAGAAAAACGATTCTATCTTTGATCTGGAGCCTAAGGTATATTTTGGCAAAGGTTATGCAGAAGAGAAGTTGGAGGACTTTGTTTTCAAAATTGGTCCTAAATCTTTCTTCCAGACAAACACCTACCAGGGAGAAGTGTTATATAAAGTAACCCGTGATTTTGCGGGATTGACCGGCTCGGAAATTGTGTATGACTTGTATTGTGGTACTGGTAGTATTGGTATTTTTGTATCCCGGCAGGCACGAAAAGTGGTGGGTATTGAATTAATCAGGGAAGCCATTGACGATGCCAAAGAAAATGCCGCCCGGAATCAGGTTAACAATGCCGAATTTTTTGCCGGCGATGTTGTAGATATTTGTGATGATGCATTTTTTGCTCATCATGGTCAGCCCGATGTGATCATCACAGATCCCCCACGGGCAGGCATGCACGAAAAGCTGGTCAACAAACTGCTGGAAATTGCTGCCCCGAAAATCGTATATGTAAGCTGTAACCCGGCTACACAGGCCAGGGATCTGGCATTGCTGGATGCGCTGTACACGGTGGAAAAGGTACAACCCGTAGATATGTTTCCGCACACCCATCACATCGAAAATGTGGTGTTACTGAAGAAAAGAGAAAATAATCAGCAATAAATGAACGAGTACAGGCCCGGAAAATTTCAGTTCTTACCCCTGGTGATCAAAAATCTGATGATCATTAATGGGTTGGTTTGGTTGGTTCAGATTACCCTACTCAAGCGGGGGTATGACATGAATGACCTTTTTGCCCTTCACTACTGGGGGTCACCGTTATTCCGGCCTCATCAGTTCATTACCCACCTGTTCATGCACTCTACCAGTAGTATCTGGCACCTGGCGCTGAACATGTTTACGCTTTGGATGTTTGGCACTACATTGGAAAACCTCTGGGGGTCCAAACGTTTCCTCATCTTTTACATCATCTGTGGCATTGGGGCATCGCTTTGTTACATGGGTGTGCTCACCTATGAAAACATGACACTGGCCAAATATGCCAGGGCTTTCCTGGATGATCCTACGTTCGGCAACTTTGTGGCGCTGGACCGGAAGTTCCACCTGGATTCCGCTACTGAAAGCGTAAAAGGAATGAAGGACGCCATTGCACAGGGCAACCAGTTTGCCATTGATATGGCTAAAATCTATGTCAAACAATATGTGACAGATTACGCCAATACAACAGTGGTAGGTGCTTCCGGTGCGGTATATGGTATCCTGTTCGCATTTGGGTACCTGTTCCCCAACTCTATTATCCAATTGTACTTTTTTATCCCTGTAAAGGCCAAGTATTTTGTAGCTGTCATCATCCTTTGGGAAGTTTGGGCAGGTATCCAAAACGCTCCCGACGATAACGTGGCGCACTTTGCCCACCTGGGCGGCGTGCTTTTTGCATACCTGCTGCTTAGACACTGGAGTAAAAGTAACCGAACGGATTTTTATTGACGTAAGACTATATTTAGCCGTAATTTTGTATTGAAAAATACTTGTACCATGCATGCGTTGGAAAAAGAGAAAATGCCTCGTCTCTCCCTTGGGGAAGGGCGGAATATGGTCACCCAGTTAGTGGTTGTTAACCTTACTATTTTTATATTCCTGCTTTTTGCGAAGGTGATATATACCATGGAAATAGGAAGAGAGGGAGATGCCCTTTTCTATAAAAATATTATGAACTGGCTGCGGTTGCCGGCAGATTTTTCCATGCTGTTGAGGCGCCCGTGGACGTTGCTCACTTCCCTTTTTACGCATATTGAAGTACTGCAGGTATTTACCAATATGGTATGGTTATGGTGTTTTGGCACTTTCCTGCAACACATAGCCGGTTATCAGCGCATACTGCCGATGTACCTGTTTGGTGGCCTGGCAGGCAACCTCTTTTATATACTTGGGGTACAGGCGATTCCCGGTTTGCATAGTCTGTTGCCCGGTGCGGCCACTATGGGATCTTCCCCCGCCATTATGGCCATGGCTGCAGGCGCCACCCTGATTTCCCCCCGCTACCGCATTTTCCCTTTACTGGGCGGCGGTATTCCGCTGTGGATCATTACCATTGTATACGTGGGCCTTTCTATCGGCACCAGCGTCACCAGCGCCAATGGCATTGCCTACCTGATACAGCTGACTGGCGGTGGTTTGGCCGGACTGATGTTTATGTACAGCTGGAGAAAAGGCCATGACTGGGGTGCTGGGTTCAACCATCTCCTGTTCAAACTGACACATGTCTTCCATCCTGCTTCCCAACAGATAGATCCGAATCATCCGAAAAGCGCCGCCAAAATATTGGCCAAACTGGAGAGCCAGCCTTACCGCAGGATCGGTCAGGTACCGGAACAACGGCTCAACGAGATTCTTGATAAGATCAATGAAATGGGACTCGACTCTCTGTCGCCCGAAGAAAGAGAGACTTTACTACGCGCAAGTGACAACTAAGTATTTACGAATTTTGAGATTTTGTTATGTAGATATTTAACAGAATGGTATTGATTGTGCTGCTCATTTGCCAATTAATATGATAATTTACCATCCTTAAATATCTACATAACAAAGTCCCTAAATCTGTACATATTTCATGAAGTTTGTTTGCTCATTGTTGTTCATTGCGATACTAACTACCGCTTTCTTACCCCTGCTTAACCCCGGAACCTGGTGGATTTCCGGATTCGCCGCCCTCGCTTTCCCCCTTGTTTTTCTGCTTGGCCTGCTATCATTGCCACTCTGGTGGTGGCTAAAAAAGAAATATGCCCTGTATACCGGCATAGCGCTGTTATTGTGTATTCCGCCTGCATTAAAAACATGGGGACTTCATTTTTCACCCAGAACGAATATTACCAAAGAAACCGGTAGCCGTGATTTTACGCTGATGACCTACAATACCAGCAGTATGGGTGTACAGGCGTATAAACTTAACGCCGGGCTCCGTTCCTCCATTTTCCGTCAGATTACCGATACGCAGCCGGATATTCTTTGTCTGCAGGAGTTTTATAACAATGATGCTCCGCAGTTATCGCATAATATTGATTCATTGCAGCAAGTCGGGCACTACCCGTATCATTATTTCACGCGCGACCAGGTACTCTGGACGACCTGGCATTATGGTATCGCAGTTTTTTCCCGTTATCCTATCGTAGCAGCTACCACCATCCTGAGTGACAGCCTGGCCAAAGGCAGTGGGCGCAGCTTTCTGCAGGCCGACGTACTTATTCAGCAGGATACCGTGCGGATCTTCAGCGTTCAGTTCACTTCGTATATGCTTTCCCGTGAAGAGCTACGCATATCGCAGCTACGCAGTTTGACGCGCAAAATGAAAACCACCTTCTCTCGCCGGGCATCCCAGGCGAAACAGCTGGCCGCGTTGGTAGCTGCCAGTCCCTACCCCGTGATCGTAACCGGTGATTTTAACGACACCCCGGCTTCCTGGTGTTACCGCACCGCAGCGGCAGGGCTGCAGGATGCTTTCCTGGCAACAGGCCTGGGATGGGGCAGAACGCTCTCTTTCCTGTCGCCCACCCTGCGTATCGATTATATCCTGGCGGGCAACCGTTTTAACATTGAAGGCTACCGGACGATAAAAATGCCGCAGTCAGAGCATTTCCCGGTTATCTCCCGTCTCTCGTTGAAAAAACATTAACTTTATTCATTCAACAAACGTGGAAACGCGGTGCGATTCTTAAGATTATTTACGAAGGGCTTTTTTGTGATCATCAACATCGGAGTGATGTTGTTGTTTCTTGCCGCCTGTCTTGCACCGTATATTTCACCGGCGTGGTTCTGGCCTATCAGTTTTATTACGCTCGCTTTCCCTTTTTTACTGGGTTTGCTGGTAGTGTTTCTGATCGGGTGGTTGTTTTTCAACTACAAGTACGCTTTTCTGTCGCTCATTGCCTTGTTTCTGGGTTGGAAATCGATCAGTGCCTTCCTGGCGTTTAACCTGCCTTCCGGCAATAAGCCGGCGCCGGCAGCGCAAAGCCTCACGGTGATGAGTTATAACGTCAGCCAGTTTGGCCTTTACCGGGAGAAAGACAGCAAATACAACCGGCAAGCGATGTTTGCGCTGATCAAGAAGCAGGAACTGGATGTGGCTTGTTTCCAGGATTTTTACACTTCTGAACGGAAAAATGATTTTAATAACCGGGAGGATATCTCCCGGGAGATGAAACTGCCTTACCGCTTCTTTTCCAGCGATTTTAACCGGAACGGGATGCAACACTGGGGGTCTATCATCTTTTCAAAATATCCTATTATTGCATCAGACAAGGTGAAAATGAGCATGGGTCCTCTGAGCGAGAGCCTGATTTATGCTGATATTGTAAAGGATAACGATACCATCCGCATTGTCAACATGCACCTGGAATCGTACCGTTTCAATGAAAAAGACTATACCGATATCCGTAAGATCAAAAATCAGGAGGATACCGGTCTGGTAGCCACCAAAAACATTATCCAGAAAATGCGCGAGGCGTACATACGCCGCAGTCAGCAGGCCGATATTGTAGGTAATTTTATCCGGCAAAGTCCTTATCCGGTGGTGGTATGCGGAGATTTTAACGATACGCCGGCATCATACACCTATTTCACCATCAAGGGCAACCTGCAGGATGCTTTCCTGAACAAAGGTTTCGGCGTAGGCCGTACTTTCAATGGGCTGGCGCCGACCTTGCGTATTGACTATGTGTTTGCCAGTACCGATTTTAAGGTCAACAGTTTCCGGAGGATTATTTCCGACCTGTCGGACCATTACCCGGTCATCGCCAACCTCAGCCTCATTGGCAGTGGTTTACCGGAAGTAGAAGTAAACAAATAAGTATATTATTATGAAAATGTTCAATATTTTGAGATCTGACCGATGTTGTTCCCGGACTTTTAACATACATCTGGAACAATATTTATCTTTGCCATCCACCACCGGAAAAAAGGCCTGTTGCCTGTAACAGGTCCCCGGAAATCTTAATTACAGCATATGTCAGAACTCAAAATATACAATTCAATACACCGCCAGAAAGAAGTATTCACCCCGTTACATCCCGGCCACGCGGGCATGTACGTATGCGGGCCTACCGTATCAGGCGAATCTCACCTGGGTCATGCCCGTCCGTACATCACTTTCGATGTGGTATACCGTTACCTGCAGTTCCTCGGTTATAAAGTACGTTATGTACGCAATATCACCGATGCCGGCCACTTTGAAGAAGAAGGCCGCGCAGCGGAAGACAAGGTGTCCAAATCCGCCATACTGGAGAAGCTGGAACCGATGGAGCTGGTGCAGAAGTACACCAACCTGTTCCACTGGGCCATGCTGCAGTTTGGCAACCTGGAACCCAGCATAGAACCTACCGCTACCGGTCATATTATAGAGCAGATAGAAATGATCAAAAAGATCATGGAAAAAGGATATGCCTATGAAGTAGGCGGCAGCGTGTATTTTGATGTAAAAAAATACGCCGCCAGCTATGACTACGGCATCCTCAGCGGCCGTGTGCTGGAAGATATGCTCGAAACCACCCGTGAGCTGGAAGGCCAGGATGAAAAACGCAACAAAGCGGATTTTGCCCTGTGGAAAAAAGCGCCGGCTGAGCATATTATGCGCTGGCCAAGCCCCTGGGGAGAAGGTTTTCCCGGATGGCATATCGAGTGCTCCGCCATGAGCGCCAAATACCTGGGTCAGCAATTTGATATCCATGGTGGCGGTATGGACCTCCAGTTCCCGCACCATGAATGCGAAATAGCGCAGAGCGAAATCGCCCATGGCGAGATGATGGCGCGTTACTGGATGCACAACAATATGATCACCATCAACGGCCGTAAAATGGGTAAGGCTTATGGCAACACCATTAAGCTCACGGAAATGTTCACCGGCGATAATGCGCAGCTGGACAAGGCCTACAGCCCTATGACCATCCGTTTCTTCGTATTACAGACACACTACCGCAGCACGCTCGACTTCTCCAACGAAGCCCTGCAGGCGGCGGAAAAAGGATTACAGCGCCTGTGGGCAGCCTATGAAACGCTGCAGAAACTGAGCTATACCCCTGGTGGTGGCGCTCTCAACGAAGAACTGGAAAAACAGGTACGCAACTGGTGCCTGGAATGCCCTGAGTTCATGAACGATGACTTCAGTACCGCCAAGGTATTGGCTAATCTGTTTGAATTGACACCGGTTATCAATTCCCTGAAAGGTGGCCAGATCAAAATGCATGAAATCAGCGAGGATACCTTTAACCTGCTGCAACAAACCTGGAAAACATACCTGATTGACATCCTGGGTATACAGCAACCACCAGCCAGCAGCGACGACCAGTTATTGGACGGCGTGCTGCAAATGCTGATTTCCATGCGTAAGGAAGCCAAAGGCCGCAAGGACTACGCTACCTCCGACAGGATCCGTAACGAGTTGCTGGGCATTGGTATACAGCTCAAGGATGAAAAAGACGGTAACGTCACTTATAGCGTTCAATAAGCAAATAGTCACAGATCATAATGCGTAAAGCTCTTAGCATACTGACAACACTGGCGGTTCTGGCCAGTGCTTGTCAGCAGCAGTCAACAACTACAGACAACTCCGCCGACAGCACCGGCGCCAGTAAGGTAGCTAAGCTGAATGTGCCGGTACCGGCCTTCAACGCCGATTCCGCCTACGCCTATACGGCCAAACAGGTAGGCTTCGGTCCGCGGATACCCAATACACCGGCGCAGCAACGTTGCGCGGACTGGATGATCAGCACCCTCAAACAGTGGGCAGATACAGTATACATACAACGTACCACGGTAGACGGTCCGCATAAAGAGAAGCTACCCTGTATCAATATCATCGCCAGTTTCAACCCGGCTGCCAAACAACGCGTATTGCTGCTGGCGCACTGGGATACCCGTCCCTGGGCCGACGAAGACGCTTTCGATAAAAAAGCCAAACTGGATGGCGCTGATGATGGCGCCAGCGGTGTAGGAGTATTGATGGAAGCTGCCCGCCAGTTCCGCACACAGAAACCGGAAGCAGGCGTTGACATTCTGCTCGTAGATGTGGAGGATTACGGGGTAAAAGACAACGAAAACTCCTTCTGCCTTGGTACCCAGTACTGGGCTAAAAACCCGCATATAAAGGGCTATAAAGCCAATTACGGTATCCTGCTGGATATGGTAGGCGGCCGTGGGTCACAATTTTATATGGAAGGATCTTCCCAACAGTATGCTTACGGCCCCATGAAAATGTTCTGGGACGTAGCCAATCAGCTGGGGTACTCCGATTATTTCCGTTACGAGAAAAACGGTTCCTATATTACCGACGACCACATTTATGTGAATACCATGGCTAACATCCCGACTTTTGATATCATCGCGTGGCAGGCCAGCGGCAACTTTGCGCCGCACTGGCATACCCAGAATGATAACATGACCGTGATTGATACCAAAACTTTAAAAGCAGTAGGACAAACCATCCTGCAGGTGATTTATAATCAGCCGTTTTCCTATTGATGCCCGTCTCCGGAGTGCAGGACAGCGGATATCAACATTTAATTGATCGTTTATGCCTAAGCCATCCCGCACTCCGGTATCGGAGCATGCATATATTCAACATCTCAGCAAAGACAAGAAGCTGCAGAAAATCATCAAAGGGCCGCTGGCGGAGCGTGTAAAGCAAAAAAACATTTCGCTGCGCCTGATGGTGGCTATTATGAACCAGCAGCTCTCCACCAAGGTGGCCGACGTGATTTACGCCCGTTTCCTCGCCCTTTATGATAACAAGGAACCTACGCCCCGACAGGTAGCCGCCACAGCGCCGGAATTACTGCGTGGCATCGGATTATCCAACGCCAAAGTGTCCTATATACAGAATGTCGCCAACTTCGTGATTGCAGAAAAGCTTACCAACGCCAGGTTGCATAAAATGGATGATGAAGCCGTGATTGTATACCTGACCCGCATCAAAGGGGTAGGCCGGTGGACAGTGGAAATGTTGCTCATGTTCCATTTGCACCGGGATGATATCTTTTCTATTGATGACTGGGGCATACAACAGGCGATGGCCAAACTGTATAAGCTGGACATCAGTGATAAAAAAACGTTCCGCGAGAAAATAAGAAGCATATCTGATAAATGGTCCCCCTACCGGACCCATGCCTGCCGTTATCTCTGGCAATGGAAAGATCAATAAAATAAGAATGTAAATACGTTGCGTACCGCCGTTGTAAATTTGTATCATGAGTTTGCAGGGAAGCCTTTTTGAAGAGCCCGGCCCCGGGGATGCCATCCACCTGAAAAACGGAGAACTGGCTTATTATCCGCGCTTTTTTACGCAGGCGGAGAGTGATGTTTATTACCGGACATTACTGGACACGATCGACTGGAAACAGGAATCAATGAATATGTATGGCAAACAGGTATTATTTCCCCGGTTAATGGCCTGGTATGGAGATGCCGCCACTTCCTATCGTTTTTCCGGCAATACCTTTGAACCCCGCCCCTGGACACCTGCGCTGCTGGAGATACGCGACCGTATTGTTCCTGCTGCCGGCACCGGTTTCAATAGCGTATTGCTCAATTACTACCGCAGCGGCAGCGACTCTATGGGCTGGCATGCAGACGATGAGCCGGAACTGGGGCCACGGCCGGTGATCGCCTCTGTCAACATCGGCGCCTCCCGCCGCTTTTTATTACGCTATAAAAATGATCATCACCTGAAACATGAAATATTGCTGGAACATGGTTCCCTCCTGGTCATGAAAGGGACACTACAGCAATACTGGGAACATCAGGTACCCAAAACAAGCCGGCAGATCCCGGGAAGGATTAACCTCACCTTCCGTTTTATCCACCCATAAAACCATATACACCTGCTATGAACAACCTTATTTTGTTAATCGGAAATGATATCAACAACATTTCCAGCGGACAAAGCTGGAAAGACCTGTTGCAGGAAATCATCACTTTCTGTCATACAGGCGACTGCGTGGAACTGGACGATAAAAAACCATTCCCCCTGTTGTATGAAGAGATTTTTTTAACCGCCATCAAAAGAGAAAAACTCCGGGAGAGAGAACTGAAATCATTTATCGCCATCAAAGCGGCCGAAATCAAAGCCAATGGCATCCATGCTGCCATCCGTGCGCTGAAACCGGCCCATATACTGACGACAAACTACGAGTTTACGCTGGAAGGCCGGACACCATACGAAAATACCAGCCTTATCAACGAAAAATTCTACAGCATCTTTCGCCGGTATACCCTGGATGATATCCACTACTGGCATATCCATGGAGACTGTCTCAATCCGATGAGTATCAATCTCGGGTTCGAGCATTACGGCGGACAATTACAACTGATGCGTAATTACGTTGTCAGCGGTACTTTTTATTCGAGCAAGGAAGTGCCGAAAGTTTCCTTACTGCGACGGATACACGCCAAACAGGTGTATTACCATTCCTGGATAGACTTTTTCTTTACGCACGATATTCACATCTTCGGATTATCACTCGATTTTGTGGAAACAGACCTCTGGTGGCTGCTCACCTACCGTGCCCGTCAGAAATTTCATCATAAAAACGTGCCGGTGCCCAACACCCTCTACTACTACATTCCAGAGGAGTTGGTATCCGCCTGTAAGTTCAAGCTGGACCTGCTTACCGCTAATGACGTACAGGTAATTACCTTGCCGGGGAAAGATAAACTGGCCTATTATACCAGCATTATTCACCGCATAGGGAAACGGAAATCATAGGGATAGCTGTAACATTTTACATACTGGCAGCGTTTTTGCAACGGAAGGTATCTGGCAAAAGTAAACCGTCAGGTACCTTTTGTTGTTAAAGATTAAATTCATTATTATGTTTTTCGAATTAGCATTGGCGGTGACTACGACACTGATGACGCCCGCGAAGCCTGTACAGCAGACCTCAAAAAATCAGACTATTTATGTGAAAGAATCCAAAGAGCCATGCACCGGCGTTGCCCCCATGGAATGCCTGCAGATCAAGGGCTTGAAGGACAAGGATTGGTCTAACCTGTATACCAATATCGAGGGATTTAAATATACGCCCGGCTATCGCTACAAATTGCTGGTAAGGGTTACACCCGTTAAAAATCCGCCGGCAGATGGCTCTTCTATCAAATACACCTTGCGGAAAGTATTGGAAAAGAAAAAAGTAAACACCACCCCTCCCAAAGGTTCTATCTGGGCATTTATCGCCAGCAAAAGATGGAATCTTATCAAAATGGGTGACAGCACATTAACACAATCCGGCATCTGGATAGAGTTTGATCCTGCTACCAAACGTTTTCATGGAAAAGGTGGTTGCAATGGTATCGGCGGAGGTTATCAAACCAGCGGAGAAAAGATTACCTTTACGATGGGTATCAGCACAAAAATGGCCTGCCCCGATGAAAATGTGATGCGCCGTGAAACCGAATTTCTGAAGATGATCAGCGAACATACCTATACTTACGATGTGGCCGACCAGACTTTAAATTTCTATGAAAATAACAAGCTGGTCATGATCTTCGGCATGCAGCCCAAAGACCTGAAATAGACTACTTAGTAACCCATTATACAATAGAAGAGGTTGTCTCACATCGTAGAGGCAACCTTCTTTTTTTTCGGGAAAGCGGAATGATTTGCGTATATTTAGTATACCTATTACCAACACCAGTACCCCTGTTTTCGAATACCCTGCAAGCTCGTTTTTATTGTTCATCCCTAATCATCCGCACCCATGAAACAGCTGTACTATTTGTGTTCGCTCACATTTCTTTTTCTATTTCTTTTTTACAGCGGGCATACCCAAACCTGCACCAATCCTTTAAGGATCGTAGTACTAGGCTCTTCCACCGCCTGGGGCAACGGCGTTCCCGCCCGCGACAGCGCCTGGACCTTCCGCTACCGCAGTTATCTGAAAGCGACACACAACGCAGCAGATACCGTGATTATCCTCGCGAAAGGAGGTAACACCACCCAGACCTTACAGGCCACCGGAACACCGCCCTACACGGTTTCCGGGGTTACTTTCCCGGTAGATACCACCTGTAACATTACCCGCGCCATTGCACTGGCGCCTGATGCCATTATCGTTAACATTCCTAATGAAGATGAAGCCCGCAACTTTCCGCTGACCGTACAGGTGGCCAATCTGCTGGCATTAGCCAGGCAGGCAGCACTTTACAATATACCCTTGTGGGTAGCCACCACACAGCCACGCGGTAATCTCGGACTGGCGGCAGGTACCCGTCTTACTCAAATGAAAGATAGTATTAACACCTATTTCGGCAGCAAAGCGATCGATTTTTGGTCGGCCCTGGCGGACAGCAGAGGTTACATACTGCCAGCATACAACAGTGGAGATGATGCCTTGCTGAATTCCGCCGGGCAACGGGTTCTTTTCGACAGGGTGGTAGCAAAGCAACTGCCACAAGCACTATGCACCACTGCGCCAGCACCACCTTTCCGGCTGTCGTCCTTTTCTGTAGCCACAGCCGGCCAGCAACTGCAACTTTCCTGGACTACCCAGGAAGAGAATAATACCGTAAAATTTACCATCGAGCGGAGCATTGACACGATCAGCTGGACGGCGGTGGGCACCGTAAATGCAGCCGGAAATGCTGCTGCACCCCGCAATTACCAGTTCACCGATACCTCCGTAGCACTTAATCAGCAATACTATTACCGGCTGAATATGGAAGCCACCTTGAACCGGCATTACTACAGCAACAACATGGGAGGTAAAGTGGTATATGTGCCTGGCAGCTGTAACAAAGCGCTACGCATTGTAGTACTGGGCTCTTCCACCGCCTGGGGCAACGGTCTTCCTGACCGTGACAGTGCCTGGGTAATGCGATATAACCGTTATCTCAAACAACAGCATAACAGTGCAGACTCTATCATTCTGATGGCCTTCGGCAGCAGTACCACACAGGCCCTTATGCCTACCGGAACGCCGCCTTATACCGTGTCCGGTATCACCTACACGGTAGACACAGCGCATAACATCACGAAAGCGATTGCCCTGCAACCGGATGCGATTATCATCAATATGCCCAGCAACGATGAAGCAAGAAACTTTCCTATATCCCAGCAGACGGCCAATTATCTTGCTCTTAAACAGGAAGCAGCGGCACACCATGTTCCTTTGTGGGTAGCTACCACGCAGCCACGCGGTAATCTGGGCTATGCAGCAGCGGCAAGACTGGCACAGATGAGGGATACCATCAATCTGTATTTTGGCAATAAAGCGATTGATTTCTGGAGCGGACTGGCGCAACCTAACGGGTATATTCTTCCCGCCTATAACAGCGGAGACGATGTACATTTTAATGCCGCAGGCCATGCTATCCTGTTTCAACGGGTTGTGGACAAATACATCCCTGCGGCGGTATGCCCCGATACCGGCACGGCAGCACCGGTCATGGCTCCGGTTAAAGCTGCCTACGCAGACGCCGGTCATATTACCAGCAACAGCAGCCCACTAACGATATTCCCCAACCCTGCCACCAGTTATGTGGTTATACCTCCGGTAAACAACGCGCCGTTTATCCTGGAAGTATACAATGCAACCGGGAACAGAATTCTCAGTGAGCGCCGCGCCGGAAGAACAATGTTATCTGTTGAAAACTGGGCTCCCGGTATTTATATCATTCAGCTTATTTATGGCCAGGAGCGGTTCCGGCACCGGCTGGTAAAAATATAACGAAGATCAGCTGCAATACACAAAGGGCCTCTCATTTTGAGAAGCCCTTTCATGTGTACTTTACTAATAAAGCTATGGTATAACAATTAAACGCTGCGTTATTAATATGCCACGCTGGCCATGTCCTGCACCGAAGCTACCAGCTTCCGTGCGGAATTATACTCAAACAACATAGCGTTGGAGGTGTTAGCTCCTACTGCTACTACCACTTGTACAGTATCTGCCTTCTGCTCCGGTACTTGTACCAGCAGATAGTCGGCATCCGCATGCAATATCTGCGCTGCCACATCGCCAAAGATCACTTTGTTCGCGGCTTTCTCTGTGCTAAAACCATGACCTTTGATGATCAGAAAATTACCGGCATTACCGGTTACTGTAGCTGTTTCTTTTTTTTCCTGGTTTGGGGAACAAGCCGTCATAGCTGCTACCAGCAGCATAAGGGCCACCACAAACATGTTGTAATGTTTCATCTTATTTTTTTCTTTGGGGTAGGGTAACAAACCCTGTTACAAATAAATCCGGGGTAACACCATTGCATGTAGCAACTCTTATTCGCAACAGTATTATTTAGTCGGTATTAAAACGGATGCAAATCTACAACTTATTCAGCAAATAACATCCGTTTTAACCAACAATTTTTAAAATTACGTATTAATACGTATCGCCCGTAACGCAACACTGCGCTATTTTTTCAGCAGTTGTGCCTTGTTGTATTCCCAGTTCATCCGCGCAATATGCAATACCGAAATTTGTTGCGGACACTCCGCTTCACAAGCCTCTGTATTGCTGCAATGCCCAAACCCTTCTGCATCCATCTGATCTACCATATGTCGCACTCTTTCCTGCGCTTCCACTTCTCCCTGTGGTAATAAAACCAGGTGCGTGACCTTGGCGCTGGTAAACAATACAGCACTGGAATTTTTGCATACCGCCACACAGGCGCCACAACCTATACAAGCCGCCGCATCAAACGCAGCCTCCGCCACAGGATGGCCTATCGGTATACTATTGGCTTCCGGCGCCTGACCGGTATTGACGGAGATGTAACCACCCGCCTGTATCACCCTGTCAAACGCACTGCGATCGATCTTTAAATCACACTTCACCGGAAAGGCCGTAGCACGGAAAGGCTCAATGTAAATGGTATCGCCATCCCGGAAACTGCGCATATGCAGCTGACAGGTAGTGGTGTTCTTTAAAGGCCCGTGCGCACGGCCATTGATCATCATCCCACATTGCCCGCAGATGCCCTCACGGCAATCGTGGTCAAACTCTATGGCCCGTTGCCCCTGCTCCAGCAACTGCTCATTTAACATGTCCAGCATCTCCAGAAAAGACATATCAGGATTTACATCAGCCAGTTCATAATCCAGCATTTTGCCGGTATCCTGGCCGCTTTCTTGTCTCCATATTTTCATTCGTATATGCATATACGTTATTTATAACTTCTTACTGTAGGTGTTACAAATTCAAACGTCAGGGGTTCTTTATGCCAGACTGGTGGCTGGTTCTCCCCCGCCCATTCCCAGGCGGAGATAAAAGCGAAATCCTTGTCGTTACGCATCGCCTCGCCTTCCGGTGTCTGGAACTCCACCCTGAAATGGGCGCCGCACGACTCTTCCCGCGTCAGCGCATCATGACACATCAGCTCCCCCAGTTCCAGATAGTCGGCAACCCTGCCTGCTTTCTCCAGCTCGCTGTTGATCGCATAGCCGCCAGGTATATTCAGATCCCGGTAGAATTGTTGCCGCAAAGCTTTTATCTCCCTGATAGCGGTTTCAAGCCCTTCTTTAGAGCGTGACAATCCACATTTATCATACAGTATTTTACCCAGCGTCCGGTGGAAATAATCGGCAGAAAGCTTACCGCCAATAGCCTTCAGCAAATGCAACTGCTCTTCTACCTTTTTAGCCGCTTCGGCAAAGGCCGGATGCTGAATATCGGTAGCAGGCGTTTTAATCTCATCTGCCAGGTAATTGGCCAACGTATAAGGCGCAATAAAATAACCGTCTACACAAGCCTGCAAGAGGGAATTAGCGCCCAGCCGGTTGGCGCCATGGTCTGCAAAATTTGCTTCTCCCAGGGCAAACAATCCGGGGATAGTGGTCATTAATTCATAATCCACCCATAGCCCTCCCATGGAGAAGTGCGCCGCCGGCGATATTTTCATCGGTTCCTTATAAGCATCTACGCCGGTAATTTTTTCGTACATGCGAAACAGGTTGCCGTATTTCTCCCTGATTTTATGAATGCCCTGGTCTTTGATCGCCTTGGAAAAATCTAGGTATACCGCGTTCTTCAGCGGCCCTACGCCGAAGCCCGCATCGATACGTTCCTTTGCTGCTCTGGAGGCAATGTCGCGGGGTGACAGATTGCCAAACGCCGGATAACGGCGTTCCAGGTAATAATCCCGCTCTTCTTCCGGCACCTGGTTCGGCAAACGGTCTTCCTGCGCTTTCTTAGGTACCCAGATACGGCCATCGTTGCGCAATGATTCCGACATCAGCGTCAACTTGGACTGGTATTCGCCCGACTGCGGCAAACTGGTAGGATGTATCTGTGTCCAGCTGGGATTAGCCAGCAGCGCGCCTTTTTTATGCGCCCGCCAGATAGCGGATCCATTACAGCCCATAGCCAGGGTAGACAGAAAGTAGATCTTCCCGAAACCGCCCGTGGCCAGTATCACCGCATGGGCGCCATGACGCTCTATTTCGCCGGTATCCAGGTTACGTACAATTACCCCTTTCGCTTTGCCGTCGATGGTAACCAGGTCCAGCATTTCATGCCGGGCGAATAACTGCACCGTACCCAAATGCACCTGCCGCATCAATGCCTGATAAGCGCCCAGCAACAGCTGTTGCCCTGTTTGCCCCCGGGCATAGAAAGTCCGCGATACCTGCACCCCTCCAAAGGACCGGTTGTTAAGGTATCCCCCGTATTCCCGGCCAAAGGGCACACCCTGCGCCACCGCCTGATCTATCAAATTGGCGCTGCATTCCGCCAGCCGGTATACATTGGCTTCGCGCGACCTGAAATCGCCTCCTTTGATCGTATCATAGAACATACGGAAGATATTATCGCCGTCATTCTTATAGTTCTTACAGGCATTTACACCGCCCTGCGCCGCCACAGAGTGGGCACGGCGCGGCGTATCCTGAAAACAAAAACTCTTCACACGATACCCCATCTCTCCCAGTGAAGCCGCAATGGCACTACCTGCCAGGCCCGTACCCACGACTATTACTTCGAGTTTCTTACGGTTGGCAGGGTTGACCAGCTTTGCATGTTCCTTGTAATGACGCCACTTGTCCTCCAGTGGCCCATCCGGTATTTTTGATTCCAGCATGACCGATTATTTTAAGAAGTGAACATAAACCGGTATCCAGGCAAAGCCAGCACAGATACCTACACTATATATCCAGCCAAAAACCCTGATCCATTGTACATACCGCGGATGATACACCCCCAGCGTTCTGGCGGCGCTGAAAAATCCGTGCAACAGATGATAACACAGCGCCACCATACACAACACATATACCAGCACATACCATGTTTCACTGTAAACCGCCACCACCAGCTTGTACAGGTCTTTATGCCCCTGCTCGTCCAACGGCAGCGAGCCAAACTTATACACGTACCAGAAATCGCGGAAATGAATCACCAGAAAAATAAAAATGATGGTTCCCAGCAACCCCATATTACGTGTATACCACTTACTGACCTCACCTCTTTTGTCATAGTGGTACTTCACCTCCCTGGAGCGTTTATTCGTCAACGTTATAATGACCGCATATATAACATGGGCGATAATACTCGCATACAGCACCCAGGAAATAATTTTGATGATGATATTACCCGACAGCAGGTGGGAATAGGCATTGAACTGCAGGTGCGCCTTTTCATCCGGCAGCATCAGTTGCAGGTTTCCCAGCAAATGAATAACAAGAAAAAAACACAGGAACAACCCTGTAAATGCCATCCAGTTTTTCCTGGTTAATGTTTTTTGTTTCCATTGACCCATAAGCTTAATTTAGATGTTACCAGATGCCCAATACTTTCCACCATCCCGCGCCGATGCCCATCCATAGAATGATATAGACGATACTTAACAGAAATCCGCATTTCCACCAATCCTTCAGCTCCACATAAGTGCTGCCAAAAAATACCGGCGCCGGGCCATGTCCATAGTGGGTCAGCGTTCCGAAGATGCCTCCGCAGAAGCCCAATACCAGCGCCAGCAACGTTCCCGGTATACCCACAGAAATACCTACCGCCAGAAAAGCGGAATACATAGCCGCCACATGTGCCGTAGCACTGGCGAAAATGTAATGACTATAAAAATATACCAGCACGATAATCGGAAAAGCCACCAGCCATTGCATACCTCCTACCTGTCGTTTGATCAGCTCACTGAACCAGGGAATAAAGCCCAGCGAATTCAGAAAGCTGGCCATCATCACCAGGGCTGAGAACCATACAATCGTGTCCCATGCTCCTTTTTCAGACTTTACATCTTCCCAGTCCAGCACCTGCGATAACAGCAGAAACACCAATCCAATTAATGCGGTGGTAGTAGCGTCAATACCAAACAGGTCACCAGTAATCCACAACACCAGCAGGATCACAAATGCCAGTAACATGAGCCATTCGTTTTTATGTACCGGTCCCATTTCCTTCAGCTTTTCAGCTGCCATGGCCGGTGCATCGCCGGTAGATTTTAACTCCGGCGGATATATCTTATACAACACATAAGGCACGGCAATAACGGACAGCGCTGCCGGCACCAAGGCCGCTGCAAACCATGACATCCAGGTAATATCGATCCCCATGTTTTTGGCGAACTTCTGACACATCGGATTACTGGCCGTTCCGGTCAGGAAAAGCGAAGATGTGATGAGGTTCATGTTGTAGCTGCTCAGTGTCAGATAACCGCCCAGCTTACGGTGCGTGGCCGGATCTTCCGGCATAGAGCCGAAGTTCATCGCCATGGATTTCATGATGGGATAAATGATACCGCCACCCCTGGCCGTATTGCTGGGTACCGCCGGCGCCAGTACCAGGTCTGCCAGACCAAGGCCGTATGCCAGTCCCAGTGAGCTTTTCCCGAAGATGCGGATAAAAATATAGGCGATACGTTTACCCAGACCCGTCTTAATAAATCCACGGGCAATAAAAAATGAAATGCCGATAAGCCAGATCACTTTATCTCCAAAGCTGCTAAGCGCCAGCGTGATGGACTTTCCCGGGTTACCCGGCGCCAACACACCACTCAGCGCTACCAGGGTGATAGCGATCATGGACATGGTACCCATGGAAGCTGCTTTCATGATGATACCCAAAATGGTAGACAGGAAGATGGCCAACAGATGCCATGCTTCCGGTGTAACGCCTGCCGGTGGCGGAATAAACCAGATAATAACGCCGAAAGCGACGGTGATCAACAGCTGTGGATACTTTATTTCTTTCATGATATTGGCATTTTATATTCTGCATTGCACCTGTACGATCATCAGGTTACTGCTATGTGTTTTTGTTCCCGGAATATCCCGGTCGTAGTTGTCGATCTGCATACCGAACTGGATACGTCCGCCATAATCTTTAAGGAACGCCAGGCTTACCATGGGAATATAGCTCCGCCGGGCATTGCCGCTATGCTTGAAATCGTCGTTAAAATATTCATAGCGCATAGATACTTCTATGGACGTCAGCTTGTGATAGTTGATTTTGTAGCGGAAATTGGGCAACAGGTAAACGCCGTGCATCTGGTAGTCGCTCAGGGGACCTTTCCGGAGACTATCAGCCAATCCGTAAAACAAACGATGATTGGTGCCCTGTTTAAACTCCGATTGCAGCTGCAGGTCAAATTTTTCCGCCAGGGGTATCACTCCGCTGAAGTCAACCCCCAACGCATATACGCTGCCGCGCTTCACTGCGCCATAGCCGCCATTCAGTCCCAGCGACAGCTTATTCATATCTCCGAATTCCAGTCTGGCAGATCCCAGTTTACCGTTATCATCATCCGATACCTGGTTGCGGTTATTCCCGTTCACGGCAGTCAGGGCGTATTTGATAGGTAGCCGGGTATTTTTCCGGAAGGTACCGAACATAGACACGCCCACCTGGAAACTTTGCCAGCCGTTGTTGCCAAAAGCGGTGTATTGGTTGGAGAAGTCCATGGATTGAATGATATCCACCGGGTAGAGGTCTTCCAGACCGAAGGATGGCCGGAACTGGCCTATGGTGAAATTGACTGCATCATTCCAGCGATAGGACACAAAAGCATTTTCCAGTACTTTTCCTTTCGGGTCGCTGGCGAAATCGGCGAGGTTGACCAGCACGCCTGCCTGGAAACGGTCGCTCACCTGTGCTTTTACCTGCAGCCTGGCCCTTTTGATACTAAAACTGTTGCGCACCACTTCTTTTTCAGCATCGGCCTGATGCAGGCCGTTTACATCCACATCCGGGTTAAGGGAAACCGTGTACCGCGCCTGGAACACGCCGCCCAGTGTTATTTTTTTTAAGAATCCGGGTTTAATGCTGCTGGTATCTTTAATGGTAGAATCACGCACAGGCGTCTCCCCTGCATAGGCCAGGTGAATACCCGTAAACAGGCAACAAAAGAAGGCAATCAGTCGGACATTTCGTTTATGCATGCACGGTTGTTGAGTTTTCGGAATAGGCGGTTATTTCAGGGAATAACAACGTATAGTCGTTAAATGTTTGGCAACCAGGCATAAAAAAATCCCGTTCCGGTATAGCCGGAACGGGATCTGTATGAAATAGCGTGTAAGGTTTATTTTACCAGCTTCAGTTCATTGATGATGTTTTTGGCACCACCCAGTTTTTCGATGCACCACAGTACATAGCGTACATCTACGCAGATAGTACGGTTGTATTCAGCGTCGAACTGGATTTTGTGGCTCAGCGCTTCGTAGTTACCATCGAAAGCGAGGCCGATCAGTTCACCATTGGCGTTGATTACCGGAGAGCCGGAGTTGCCGCCGGTGATATCGTTGGTAGTGATAAAACCAACTACAAGATCGTTACGTTTAGCGTCTTTATACTGACCGAAATCTTTTTTGTTGTACAGGTCCATGTAGTTGGCCGGCAGGTCGAACTCATAATCGCCCGGTACATATTTTTCGATCACACCTTTCATGGTGGTTACGTAGTCGTAATGTACAGCGTCGCGTGGAGAGTAAGGTTTCACCTGGCCATAAGACAAGCGCATGGTGAAGTTCGCATCCGGATATCTGTTGGCGTTAGGTTGCATCTGCATTACACCTTTCAGGTACTCGCGGCCCAGGTCGTTGTTTTTCAGCATAAACTGGCTGTAGATAGGCTGGTATTTGCCGCCGTAGTTTTTGATGAAAGTGCTGGCATAGTTAAATACCGGATCGTTCTGCAGGGTAACACCATCAGGATTTGCGATAAATGCTTTCCATTTTGCATCATCGAAGATGATGGTATTGTTCATCAGGGAAGCAGCCCAAAGCTTCCATGTATTGTCTTCTTCGAGGCTACCGAATTTATTTTTCAGCGCATCGAAGTAGCCGATAGGCTGCTGATCTTTCGGAACGTCGTTATAGTACATACGGGCGGTAGCAGCCAGTATTTTCTGATCGCTGGGTTTATTTTCACCTTCCAGGAAAGCGGTGCGTGCTTTATCGGCAGCTGCTGCTGCCTGCTGAACAGCATCTTTTGGAGCGCCCGGTGTTACCAGGGCTTTTTCCAGGGCCATCAGGGAGGCAGCATAAGCAGCTACCGGAGAGCCGAGGATGCCTTCATTGATGTATACGCGGTGTTTAGCATAAGGAGTCCAGGCTTTGTAGGCAGCAGCATAGTCGTTCATGATCTGCGCAAATTCAGGTTTATCCTGTGCCCATTTAGCGAAAGCCGCTTCATTTTTTTCCTTGTCTTCCAGTACGTGGTGTTGTTTCAGCTGTTTGGTTTCGCCGTCAAAGAATTTCCAGTAGTTGGCGATGCCGGCGTAGGAAGATGCCAGCTGCAGTTTCACAGCAGGATCTTTCAGCATTTGTTCCATCATGGCTTTCAGTCTCACATCACGCAGGTTTACCAGGGATGGGTTTTCCACTTCTGTTTTCAGTTTGATACCGTAGGAAGTTTCATAACGGTTGGTACCACCGGGATAACCGAAGATCATGGCGTAATCGTTTTCTTTCACGCCTTTGATAGATACCGGCAGGAAGTGTTTAGGCTTCAGGGGCACGTTATCTTTGGAATAAGCAGCAGGTTTGCCGTCTTTGGTAGCATATACACGGAAAACGGAGAAGTCGCCGGTATGACGGGGCCATTCCCAGTTGTCGGTATCACCACCGAATTTACCCACACTTTCCGGAGGGGTACCTACCAGGCGGATATCTTTGAAGCGCTCGTATACAAACAGCAGGTATTGGTTACCTTTGAACATCGGAACCACTTTCGCTTCATAGCCGTTGCCGGTAGTAGCTTTGGTGATGATGTCCGCATAGGCAGCCTGTTCTTTGTTAATTCTTTCCAGACCGCTGAGTCCTTTCAACTGAGCTTCCACATCTTTGGAAACGTCTTCCACTTTTACGAGGAACTGAACAGACAACATCGGGGAAGCGATTTCTTCCTGTTTATTTTTTGCGTAGAAACCGTTTTTGAGATAGTTGTGTTCTACTGAACTGGCAGCAGCAATTGCGCCGTAGCCGCAATGGTGGTTGGTGAAGATCAGACCTTCATTGCTTACAATTTCACCGGTGCAGCCTCCGCCAAAGATCACGATCGCATCTTTCATAGATGCTTTATTGATGCTGTACAGCTGCTCCTTGGTTAGTTTAAGGCCTTTTTTGACCATGTCATTGTAAGTCTGCTGGCCCAACAAATAGGGGAGCCACATGCCCTCGTCTGCTTTCGCCCATTTTATACTTACGCTAAGCAGCAAGAGCAAAACCAGTAGTTTTTTTCTCATATCAGTTTGATTTTGTTATAAAAGGACCTCAAACCTAGCTATTTTTTTGCTAACGGACGCATGAGAGAAGCATAATGAGTAGGTTCTTCCCCGGTATGACGGCATTTTAAATTATATTATTAATTTATACATGTTTTTTTCTCTGTAAATAATATCTCCCGCAGCGTGAACAAAAAAACTGGAATATGTTTTGATAAAAGGGAGCAGCGCAATAGGGCGTGCCAAAAATTTGTCAGACCTATATTTTTTAATTGTTTAAATCTGTTGATCATGAAAAAAATAATGTTAATACTGGGTGTTGTTGGTTTTTTGGCGTGCAATGAGAATAAAAAGCAGGAAGAGAAGCGGGAAGAAGTAAAAGACAATGCCGCGAAAGTAAAGGAAGACCTGAAAAATACGGCCAACAGTGCAGGGGATTATCTGAATGAACAAAAAAAGCAGGCGGAAGATGCTATCCGGGAGCGGATTAAACAGATAGACCAGACCAGTGAAGAATTGAAAAAAGAGGGTACAGAAAAAAGTAAGGTGGCCCGGAAAAAGCTGGAAGGTCTGAAAGCAGACATGAACAAGAAAATGAAAGATATACAGAACAGCAGTGCCGATGCGTGGGATAGTACCCGTAAAGCCACTGATGAGCTGATGAAAAAATCCGATAAGGAGTGGACTGATTTTAAACAGGATTTCAAAGACCTGTTCAAACGTGATTCCGAGTAAGCCGTGTAAAATTCCTTAGTCCTTGTTCCGTGACCATTAATCTTGTAATTTTACCCGTCTTAAACAGAACCGGATTTGCTACTATCTCATTATCAGGACGAATTATTGGAGGCTGGCTGCGATGAAGCCGGCCGGGGGTGCCTTGCAGGCCCTGTGTTTGCAGCGGCGGTGATTTTGCCGCCGAAGTTTCGCCACCCGTTGCTCAATGATTCCAAACAACTGACAGCTGCGGACCGGGACAAATTGCGCAAAGTCATAGAAAAAAAGGCATTGTATTACGCTGTAGCCAGTGTAGACCATGCTGAAATTGACAAGATAAACATACTAAAGGCCTCTTTTAAGGCTATGCACCTGGCATTGGAGCAGTTGACACAGCAACCGGAGTTTATTATCGTGGACGGTAACCGGTTTTACGCTTATGGTCAAACCCCCTTTGCCTGCATTGTTCAGGGAGATGGCAAATATGCATCCATTGCGGCCGCCTCTATTCTGGCTAAAACGTATCGTGACGAGTACATGCAGCGGTTGCACCTGGAGTATCCACATTTTGGCTGGAACGAGAACAAAGGCTATCCGACCAGGCTGCATCGCGAAGCCCTGCGGGAATTTGGTGAATCACCGTACCACCGCAAGTCTTTCCGCCTGTTGCCTGATGAACAACTGGAATTGGATTTATAGCCCGCCGGCTGTTAGCTGCCACCGTTAGCGGCATATTTCTGCTAACTGTTGACTGCTAAAGGCGGTAAGGCTATTCGTTAACCTTATACTTATTAATTTTGCCCTATTGGGGGAACGATTATTATGCTAAAGCAGACACAACAGCAGAAGTTATTACAAAAGCTTTCACCACAGCAGATTCAGCTCATGAAATTGCTGCAGGTACCTACTGTCAACCTGGAAGAAAGAATTAAAGAAGAACTGGAAGAGAACCCTGCCCTCGAATACGGCGAAGAGACCCATGACGATGAATTCAAAGAGCAGGAAGATTTTGACGCCAAAACCGACAGTGAGGGAGAAGGTGAAGATGAATTTGAGCCGGATGGCAGTGAAAGCGAATATGACAATATTGATATTTCCGAATATGTAAGTGATGGAGATGACGATGTGGCGGATTATAAATTAAGGGATGATAACTATCCTGATCCGGATGAGAGCAATAAAACTATTCCTATCCGGGTGGAAACCTCCTTCCATGAGCACCTCCTGAGCCAATTGGGCATGCTGGAGCTGGACGATCACCAGAACGCCATCGCCGAACATATTATCGGCAGCATTGACGACGACGGCTATTTGCGCCGGGAGGTCAGCGCTATGGTAGATGACCTCTCTTTCTCCCAAAATATCGACACTTCAGAAGAAGAAATCCGGGAGCTGATCAAAAAAATTCAGGAGTTCGATCCTGCCGGCGTATGTGCCACTGACCTGAAAGAGTGCCTGCTGCTGCAGTTGAAGCGGAAACCGCAGGACGACGAAGGGGTACATACCGCCTACCTGATTCTCGAAAATTACTTCGACGAGTTTACCAAAAAGCACTACGAAAAAATACAGAAAGCGCTGAGCCTGAGTGATGAAGGCCTGAAAGCATCCATCAATCAGATTATCAAGCTAAATCCCAAGCCAGGCGGCAATTACGCCACGCTCAATAAAGCAGAAAGTTATGTATTACCGGACTTTTTCATCATGAACAATGCCGGTAAACTGGAGCTGACGCTGAATTCCCGGAATGCGCCCGACCTTCGTATTTCCGGCGGTTACCGGGACATGCTGCGGGAATACGACCGGGGAGATAAAAAAGATAAGCGCCAGAAAGAGGCCGTATTGTTTATCAAACAAAAGATTGATGCCGCCAAATGGTTCATTGACGCCATTAAGCAGCGGCAGCATACGTTGTTGTCCACCATGGAATCCATTATGGATTACCAGCGGGAGTTTTTCCTGACCGGCGATGAAACCACCATGAAGCCGATGATCCTGAAGGACATCGCCGACCGTACCCAGCTGGATATCTCCACGGTAAGCCGTGTGGCTAACAGCAAGTATGTACAGACCGAGTTCGGTACTTTCAAGCTGAAGTTCTTTTTCTCCGAGTCCTTGTCTACCGACAGCGGGGAGGAAGTATCTACGCGGGAGGTGAAAAAGATCCTGTCGGACCTGATAGAAGCAGAGAACAAGCGGAAGCCGCTAAGCGACGAGAATCTGACCAAGATGTTGCAGGACAAAGGATATAACATTGCCCGCCGGACGGTGGCCAAATACAGGGAGCAGCTGAATATACCGGTTGCCCGTTTACGTAAAGAACTATAAGAAAAAATGATGCATCAACAAGCAGTACCGGAAAGTAATGCCCGCACCAGCGAAGGTCCGGTATTTTCACCCGCCGCCAGATCGCTGGCGCAGGTTATCTCGTATATTACCCATCCGCTGTTTATCCCCACCCTGGTAACGTTTTTAATACTGCAGTCCATTCCAGAGTACATGGTGGCCTTCAAGCCGTTGAGCCGGAAGTTTGCCTTTGACATTCTGTATTTCCGGGTAGTGATGATCACGTTGTTTTTCCCGTTGCTGACAGTGCTGCTGGCCAAACAGCTGGGATTTTTGCCTTCTATTTATATGAAGACACAGCGGGAGCGGATTATTCCTTACGTTGCGATTATTATCTATTATTTCTGGGCTTTTTATACTTTTTTACAGGAAGGCCGTGCGCCGCGGTTTTATTCCGCTTTTTTCCTGGGCTCCTTCCTTGCAATATCTATCTCTTTCATTACCAATAGTTTTATGAAAACCAGTCTGCATGCCCTGGGTTGGGGCGGTGTGATTGGTTTCCTGTTATCGCTGATGTGGGGCATGCATATGAACGTGTCTTTACCGTTGGTGATTACATTTTTTGTGACAGGTATTGTAGCTACCGCGCGGATGGTATTGAGTGCCCATACTCCCGGTGAGATTTACACCGGTTTATTTATTGGTATTATTACCCAGTTGGCCGCCTGTGCTTTCCTGGTGATCTGATTCCGGCAACAGCATATTCCCTGCCGGCTTTCTCTTTTGGAGAAAACCCAACAAGGAATATGCGCTGATTTGGATGGGGAAAAGACTTTTTGGGGTTTACCTTCACAGCCGGACTGCTTCTTCCGGTGAAATGGATGCAAGGCCGCAAGGCAGGTTAACAAACAATCTAACAAACATTGCATTGGGGTACAATCATCAACAACTAAACTTGACAATGCAAAAGTCCGATATTCTATATTGATCCTCAAGCGTATAACTACGCTTTTTAAAAATGCAGTATTTCCCCCCGGCCTTTTCTTTTAAATATTTTTTTGACGGGAGATGATTACGCATATTCAATGCGTAATGGCTGCCGATCTTTGTATTGTCATCAGGGCGTAAGGGATAAGGTGAGGATGAGGGCGATATAAATACTAGTTTTTTTAGTATTGGAAATAAAATGCTAAAAAATTTAGGAAAATTAAAAATTAGGTTATAATTTAGCATTCCAGTTGGAGATATGCTTTTCGATTAAATTTGTAAAAAACAACTACAGATATGTCTACAGCCAATACAGAAAAACTGAAGGCGTTACGCCTTACAATGGATAAGATTGAGAAAGATTTCGGTAAGGGATCTGTGATGATGATGGGCGAAAAAGCAGAAGCTCCGATGGAAGTTATTTCTTCCGGTTCTCTGGGGCTTGATATCGCACTGGGCATTGGCGGTTTTCCGAAAGGAAGGATTATAGAGATCTATGGTCCTGAGTCTTCCGGTAAAACAACCGTAGCGATTCATACTATTGCCGAAGCGCAGAAAAAAGGTGGTATTTGCGCCATTGTGGATGCGGAGCACGCCTTTGACAGCAGTTATGCCCGCAGACTGGGTGTAGATGTGGATTCTCTGTTGATTTCACAGCCAGACCATGGTGAGCAGGCACTGGAAATTGCAGACCGTCTGATCTTATCCGGAGCAGTAGACGTTGTGGTAGTGGACTCTGTAGCGGCACTGGTACCGAAAAGCGAGCTGGAAGGTGAAATGGGTGAGAGCAAAATGGGTCTGCAGGCACGTTTGATGTCTCAGGCGCTGCGTAAGCTGACGGCCACTATCTCCAAAACCAACTGTTGCTGCATATTCATTAACCAGTTACGTGAAAAAATCGGTGTTATGTTTGGTAACCCGGAAACCACTACCGGTGGTAACGCGTTGAAGTTCTACGCTTCTGTAAGGCTGGATATCCGCCGTATGAGCCAGATTAAAGATGGTGATGAAGCAGTAGGTAACCGCGTAAAAGTGAAAGTGGTTAAAAATAAAGTAGCACCTCCGTTCCGCCAGGCTGAATTTGATATTATCTATGGTCAGGGTATCTCCAAAATGGGTGAGATCATCGACATGGGTGTAGAATACGGTATCATCCAGAAGAGCGGTAGCTGGTTTAGCTACGACTCCAATAAACTGGGTCAGGGCCGTGATGCGGTAAAACAGTTACTGAGCGACAATCCGGAACTGTCCGCAGAAATCGAAGCAAAGATCAAAGTGAAAATTGCGGAGAAACAAGAAGAGGCTTAATTATTATGTAAGCTGTAAAATTAAATTTACTCTTTATACATAGAAGTTAGTTTTAGTTTTAGTAAGCATTGGGTTAGTATGCACATCCCTGCCTTATCCTGGGCGGGGATTTTTTTGTCCCGGGAACCTGGGGCTGAAGCCCAGGGCTAAGATGTTATTCAGGTGCCCTCTTATTAAAATCCCATCATTTATGAGCAGTTCATTTTAATCCTGATTATTCGGAGAGAGTCGCTGAAATGGAATTAGGCTCAATTCCATTTCAATAAAAATCCTTCCTTTATGAAGGATCCTTTTTACAGATGTATTCATTTCAACAACATGCCCTAACATGAAGCCATACATCATTAAAGGGTACTTGTAATAACATCTTTGCCCGGGGCTTCAACCCGGGAAATCCGGGATTGGCTTTTTGCCTCTGAAATTTGAGAATTATCCCGTTTTTTTCCATAGGGACCTCCGTCAATAACAAAAGCGGCTGACCCATCGGCCAGCCGCTTTCTCTCAAACATTATTTTTCAAGCTAGTGCTATCATTTTATGAACCTGCCTTTCGGCTGGCCTTCTAATCTGATTAAGCTTCTGCTTTCAGGCTTTTCGCACTTCTCTTACGCTCTTCTTCGTCCAGGATGGTTTTACGCATACGGATGAAGTTAGGTGTAACTTCGATACACTCATCATGCTGGATGTACTCCATGCACTCTTCCAGTGTCATCAGAATTTTAGGTGCGATATTAGCAGCGCCGTCGCTACCGCTGGCGCGCATGTTAGTCAGTTTTTTACCTTCGTTCGGGTTTACTACCAGGTCACCAGGTTTGTTGTTTTCGCCGATGATCATGCCTTTGTACACTTCTTCTCCCGGATCTACGAAGAAAGAACCTCTGTCCTGTAATTTATCGAGGGAGTAAGCGGTAGTGGAACCAGCTTCTTTAGCGATCAGCACACCGTTGTTACGGCCAGGGATCGCGCCTTTCCAGGCTTTGTAGTCGTTGAAGCGGTGAGCCATTACAGCTTCGCCGGCAGTAGCAGTCAGCATTTGAGTACGCAAACCGATCAAACCACGGGAAGGAATTTCGAATTCCAGGTGTTGCATTTCACCTTTGGTTTCCATGATCAGCATTTCACCTTTACGACGGGTAACCAGGTCAATTACTTTGCTGGCGAATTCCTGCGGAACGTCTACCACCAGGGTTTCATATGGTTCGCATTTTTTACCGTCGATGTTTTTCACGATAACCTGCGGCTGTCCTACAGTCAGCTCATAACCTTCACGACGCATGGTTTCAATCAACACGCCTAAGTGAAGGATACCACGACCATATACCAGGAAGCTATCCGCACTGTCAGTATCTACAACACGCAGCGCCAGGTTCTTTTCGGTTTCTTTTACCAGACGGTCACGCAGGTGACGGGAGGTAACGAACTTACCATCTTTACCAAAGAAAGGTGAGTTGTTGATACCGAACAGCATGTTCATGGTAGGCTCGTCCACGCTGATAACTGCCAGTGCTTCCGGTTCTTCCCCATCAGCAATAGTGTCACCAATATTAAAATCTTCGATACCAACAACGGCGCAAATGTCACCAGCCAGTACCTTGCTTACTTTTCTTTTACCTAACGCTTCAAAGATGTACAGTTCACGAACCTTCTGTCTTTTAGCGGTGCCATCAGCCTGCATCAGGGTGATCCACTGATTTTCTTCGATAGAACCACGGGTAACTTTACCTACTGCGATACGACCAAGGAAAGAAGAGTAATCCAGAGAAGTGATCTGCAACTGCAGGTTACCTTCCGGGATTTTAGGAGCAGGAACGTATTCGATGATACCATCCATCAGCGGAGTGATGTCGGCGCATTGTTCCAGAGAAGAGTTAAACCAGCCGTTTTTACCGGAACCGTAGAAGGTTGGGAAGTTCAGCTGCTCTTCAGTTGCATCCAGGTTGAAGAACAATTCAAATACAGCATCGTGTACTTCATCAGGACGGCAGTTAGCCTTGTCCACTTTGTTGATCACCACGATGGGTTTCAGGTTCAGCTGTAACGCTTTCTGCAACACAAAGCGGGTCTGTGGCATCGGGCCTTCAAAAGCGTCAACCAGCAGGATTACACCATCAGCCATTTTCAATACACGCTCCACCTCACCGCCAAAGTCGGCGTGGCCCGGGGTATCGATCACATTAATTTTGGTGCCCTTGTATTCAACAGAAGCGTTCTTACTGAAGATGGTGATACCACGTTCTCTTTCAAGATCGTTACTGTCCATGATCAGTTCACCGGATTCCTGGTTAGCCCGGAAAACGTTCGTCTGATGAAGAATTTTGTCCACCAGGGTAGTTTTACCATGGTCTACGTGTGCGATAATTGCAATATTACGAATGTTCATATACTTAATTCTTTAGCTATAAGCAGCTTGTAAGATTATAGCTCATAGCTGCAAAAATGAGGCGCAAAGGTACGAAAACCTGACGAGAATGAAGGATTCGAGCTTTAAATAAATGTAACCATTTAGTCACTTATGCAAACCGTCTTATAACTATCTAAATACCAATCAGTTATAAGCATCCACATCATAGCCTGACGTAAACATTCTCCGGTAGGCATATCCCGCCAGCTTTATGGCGGGAGTTTTGATTCACATCCGGTTAAAACCTATCTGCATGAAACGTACCTTTTTCTATCTGGTATTATGTTGTTATTGTTTCTGTACTACGCTCGTCGAAGCTCAACTCATTGCTACACAGGATATTATGTTATCATCCTATAAATACCCTTACCCCGTTCACCTCCTGAAATTTCATGCCCAGGGACAACCTCTGGAAATGGCGTACATGGACATACAACCATCACGCCCTAACGGGCAGACAGTCGTACTGCTGCATGGTAAAAACTTCTGCGGCGCCTACTGGGACAGCACCGCCGCCACATTGTCCAACAACGGGTACCGTGTCATCATCCCCGACCAGATCGGCTTCGGAAAGTCTTCCAAACCCGCCCATCTCCAATACAGTTTCCAGTTCCTGGCACAAAACACCAAAACCCTGCTGGATACCCTCGGTATCACCAAAGCAGCTATCCTTGGGCATTCTATGGGAGGAATGCTGGCCGTCCGCTTCGCCCTTATGTACCCTGACATCACCACAAAATTGATACTGGAAAATCCTATCGGCCTGGAGGACTGGAAAGTGGTGGTTCCGTACCAATCTGTGGATAAATGGTACCAGTCTGAACTGAAACAGACCTATGAGAAAATCAAACAATACCAGCTGGAAAATTATTACGCCGGCCAATGGAAACCGGACTATGATAAATGGGCCTCCCTGCAGGCCAGCTGGATCCACAGCCCCGATTACGCACAGGTAGCCTGGAACGCCGCACTTACCTATGACATGATTTTCACACAACCGGTTATCTATGAATTCCCGAATATTCAGGCGCCTACCCTGCTGATCATCGGACAACGCGACCGCACCGCGCCCGGCAAAGCCAGTGTATCGCCTGACATCCGTAAGACGATGGGGAACTATCCGGAACTGGGAAAAGAGGCCGCCAAACGTATACCACACGCTACACTAGTACCCATCGAAGGTGTAGGTCATCTGCCTCACATTGAGGCCTATACGAAATTCATTACGCCATTGCTGGAATTTTTACAGCATTAGAGATAACGCTACTCTTTCATCAGCTTCACCACAAAATCGAGAGCGCTTTGGTTGGCAGGATTATCAATCGCATGCGCGATATCCAGCTTCTCACGGGAAGTAAGATGCCAGGAAAGCGCAGCTCCCTTGTCCTGTTTCTGTGGTACATACTGGAAAATAATCCGGTGGAATTTGTTGGGGAAATAACCTTCCATATAATTCACCAGGTCGTCCTGGTCGAAGTCCTGCATAGCGCTCCAGTGCTGCTGCATGGTGAATAGCGGTTCAAATAACAGGTCGCTGAGGTCTTTTGTTTTTTTGATGGGGGTAATATCATTTTTGCGGGTATCGCGGATCTGTATATACACTACCCCGCTGGTGTTTTCATTGATCCATTTGCTGAAAGTATAAAGATAACGCAGGGTGGTTTGCTGGCCGAAGTTGTCCCGGATACCGGCATCCATCACGTCAACAATAGGGTTACTGGGCAGGAAAGTATTGGGCAATACATAAGGGAAAGTCGCACACATCCGGATGGCACTGGTAACACGCAGGTCCATGGCGTCCTGGTTGGCAAAATACTGCGCAAAGTCCACCCCGTCAATGTCCCGCACCTGCCTGGTAGGATACAGGTATTGCGGACTACACAGGTAGCTGATGGGCTGCGGTGAAATCATCAGCCGGCGCCCGTCTGCATTAATAGTTGCATTCCAGATCAGCATCGGGATTTCTGCATTTTGTTCCGGCGCCTTATAGTCTCTTAGTATTTTATTCAGGGCATTATCGGTATTCTGATTCAGCTGCATCTCAAAGGCATAACCACGGTCTTTTGCGTAACGTTTATTGTCCAGCTTGAAACTTCGCCAGGGCGTAATAAAATCATTCACGGCCATGGCGCTGAACACAGAGTTGAGCAGGTCCCTGGAAACCCGGTCGGAATAAATGCTGTCCGTGAGGCGGATGTGTTTGCCCATCTGCTGCTGATAATATAACTCCCGGAAATAACTGGCGCCCAGCATGCCCCCGGAGGCGCCGGTCATCAGTACGGTATGTTTCATCAGGCGGCCCTGCAGCAGGCTGTCCAGCCGCTGTAATACATTCAGCGTCCAGGTAGCGGAGCGGCTGCCGCCACCGCTGAAATTGAGCACAATCAGCTGCGGTTTTTTATTGGCCGGAAACTTACTGCGCCACTTCTTTAAAATATCGAGCGACTCCTTTCTGTCGGCTTCCGACTTCTCGCGGGTAAAAAACTGTTGTAAAGCCTCCACACTGTATTGCGGACGGGCTTTTTTCTGCTGATACTCAAGGCCGTAAGCTTTATTTCGGTTATCTACCCAGTCATGTTCCACCATCCAGTTGAGGGCAAATAGAAATACCAGTACCACCGGTATGGACCAGGTTTGCAGCAGATAGGAATAAGCCCCTGCCACGCCGATCAGGAAGGCAAAGAAAATCAATACACTGGCGCCGGCAGGAATCCTGAATACCTCGTAATCCATCATATAGGCCAGTATTACCAGGAAAATGAGGGCGCAGCCCACGGTGATCATAGCCGCAAAATGGTGTTGTTTAAGGATACTGTCGAGGTAGTGTTTGTTGTAGTGGTCTACATTGCGTGCCCGGCGTATCTTCCAGGGCGTAGAGAAATAGTTGTGTACCGGTAATGCATTTTCATCTGGCTCCTGTGTAGGTTTAAGGATCACCCTCAGGAAATTGCGGGGGTTACCAAAACGTTTTTCCAGCCGGCGGCCAATGTTCTTGTCTGCATTAAAAAAATAAAAGAACGCGAAAAACACCACAAACAAGGCCCCGCAAATAAAGCCCTCCCCCAGCAGCAGAATTTCAGGCACAGTGCTTAGTTGTTCATAGCGTTGATACTCCCATCCACGATATAGCAGGCAGAAGAAGAATGTCAGCGGGATCAGCGAATTATTAAGGCAGTAACGGAAAAAAGGCTGTGAAGTAGTGGCCAGGAACTTAAACCGGCCGGTATGCAGGATGAAGGTAGTGATCTGCCAGCTCATGATAAACATGCCCGTGGCCAGTCCGAGAATTGCCGTACTGTAGAAGTTCACTTTCCCCAGGTACTCCGGCGCCAGATAGAGTGCATCGCCCCCGAATACCTTGGCAAATCCGCCATTGATCGTGCTAAAGAGAATTACCCAGAAGATGAGCAACACCTGATATTTCCTGAAATGCAGCAGTAGCAACTGAACAGGGAAAGAATAGTACGTTTTTATTAGGAATAGCTTCACCTTCATCACACCGATAATTACCAATAAACCTACGTAAAAATTCACTAAAAACGAATAAGGGGCTCATGCCTCGCATGAACCCCTTATTCCATATCGGTGGTTTGTTATTCGTCGTTATGCTTCTTTCCCCCGGCTGAGGTAAAGCGTCCATACCAGGGACAGCAGCAACAGCATGCCCACACACTGGTGCAGAATACCATAGCTGACCGGTATTTTCACCTGGCTGTTGAGCAAGGTTAATACGCCCAGTAATACCTGCAGCAGCACCAGTAACAAGGGCAGGTAACGGATACCGTGCAGCAGGCTGGTAGCCGGTATTTGGGCAGATTTCCACCACCAGACGGCTATCAGGATGGTAATGATATAAGCCAGGCCGCGGTGTATAAACTGAATGGTGATGGCATTATGCACGATATCTGTCAGAAATCCACCCTGGGTAAACATACCTCCCGGTACCCAGGCTCCGTTGATATCCGGCCAGGTATTGGCTACCAGTGCGGCATGCAGGCCGGCCATAAAAGCACCGTATATCAATTGCACGGTCACCAGTATCAGCAACCACACATTTAACCGCTTCAGAGAGGCTGCTTTCAGTATTTCTTTACCCGGAATGCTGATTTTCAGGGCAAACCAGAAGAGATAACACAGTAATACCAGCGCAGACATGAAGTGTATGGCCAGTCTGATATGGCTTACATAGAGGTTTTCATCGTTCAGTCCGCTCTTTACCATGATCCAGCCGATCAGTCCCTGTAGCCCGCCCAGCACGAAAAGCACGATCAACGGGTTAATCATCTCTTTACTGATCTTCTTCTTCACAATAAAATAGAGGAAAGGTATAATGAATACCACACCAATCAGCCGCGCCCAGTCACGGTGCAGCCACTCCCAGAAATAGATGAATTTAAAATCTGATAAGGTGAAGTGATTGTTGACATATTTATATTGCGCAATTTGCTTATATCCATCGAAGGCCTTCTGCCAGGCGGCTTCATTCATCGGCGGAAACGCTCCCAACAGGGGCTGCCACTCTGTAATTGACAAACCGGAGCCTGTTAAACGGGTCAGCCCTCCCAATAACACCTGGATCACCAGCATGCCCACTCCTATATACAGCCAGATGGCCACCGGGCGGTTATTCTTGATATTAACTGTTTCCATAAACGCTGCAAAAATAGGGAATTACCGCTCCCGAAATACTCACATTCTTTTAACAATCGCGTAATATTCTGTTAACGCTGGGATCAGAGCTTTGCAGTGAAAATTAAAGGCAACAAATTGTATTAGCTAATACCTGCCCAAACAAGTAAAAAAGACAACACATTAAAAAAATAATGTCATGAAACACTTTTGTTTTGTTTTAGTACCCAAAGCAACGATGATTGTATTAGCCACTATCCTCATTCCCTTTGTAACCATGCATGCACAGGACAGATCATTTGCTTATAACAGCAACAGATATATCGCTGAGCAGCCTTCGACCGGTGTAAAAAAGGACCTGGAAGTGGAAATCACCCAGCCAGAGAAGACAGCACTAAACTTCACCCTGGCCGTGATCAACCCGGAAAACGAGAAGTTGACACTTTACATTAAAGATAGCTTTAACAATACCCTTCACCGGGAAGTATTACCTGCAACTGTTAAATTTGAAGCCCGCTACAACCTGCAATCTCTCGAAGACGGCCAGTACGTTTTCGAAATCAGAAGCGGAAAAAACAAAGTAGCGGAAAAATCCATCGGCATCAAAACACAGACCATGGTAAACCGGCTCGTTTCCGTAGAAAAATAATTCCCGCATACTATTTCTGATTTGGTTAATTGGTTATTAAAAAAGGCGTCTCATTGGATTGAGACGCCTTTTTTGTGCATGATGTCAAAAACTAACAGTCCATATTCTCATTCCTTTTTACGAATTGACACATTAATACTTTCACCTATGTTACCTACAAGATTTATGCTCAACTCTTTTCTCTCCACATGATCAAACCCGCTCGTTATATCTACGATAGCACGCCCTTTGGAAGTCAAAAAAACTCTTCTTTCAACAATAACTCCAGGAAATCTCTGAGAAAGCGGAATTTCATACCTAATTGACAACATTTCCACACCTCTCTGTTTTCGCATTCCCTTTTCCAGTAGTATCATATTGGGATAGAGATGCTGTAACCAATTAATGTGATAAGGTATTAAGCCTTCGAACAAAGGGACAGTATCTTTGCTAATTTCAATATCTACCTTAATTGTAGAGTCCTCATTATTAAAAATTTTCCAATACAAAATATCATCCCCATAGATGGTACGAGGTGCCGTAGATGCTTTAACTCTCGGAGGGAGACTAATTGTAAAAGCATCATATATTGATGTTTTCACTTCACCTTTATGAGCGCACCCAACAATTAGCATAAGTACAAGGAGCTTTATCTGTTTCATTTTATTCGGTTTTAATATTAGCGCTAGGAACTGCTGGGTTATTTCCAAACCGACGTTGGTAATATTGCTGAACCACTCCATGATTTTCGACAGAAGACACAAAACTCCCCAGCTTATAATTTGTAGTTGGATTATCTACCCGCTGTTGGATGGTAGGATTAACATATCTATAAACAGAGTTTCCCTTTGTCATAATAGAAAAATAAGGAATCGCAGATTCCCGCATTGTTGGCAAAACTAAATTACCGTCTTGCCAACCACTAATAAATTCAGATGCTTTATCACCGTCATGGCCTAATCCTGCATTATGACCGGCCCCGTGATTAATCAAATATGCTGTGGTCTCTGCAAACGAAGCTTGCAGGTCTTTTGCTGTGCTTCGTGCAGCATCAGAACTAATAGCAATCACCTGCCCTCCTGGATTATTTTCACTCTTTTCCGGGTTTGAAGTTCCGCTACTAAACCCAAAGCTCGAATTTGACAGCTCTTTTCCAAATTTCAGCCCTTGATTGGTTACATAATCTGCCACTGCATTTGTTTTACCAATCACAGCAAACCCATCGGTCTTATCCATTTTAGTCCTATCAAAATTCTTGGCACTCGCAATTCCGACCCTTGTCTTCAATCCCATTTCCCTAAAATTAGCATTGGCTTGTCTTTTAATTTCTCGCAGCTCTTTGTTTGTCACACCCGATCCTTCCAGATTTACTAAGTAGATCATATTATCTCTTCCATCAGGATCTATATACAAAATAGGGTTATTCACAGCGTAGCTATATGGGCTTAGTATATTATATTTTTCTACCTTGGGGTCTATAACGCCCCACCTGCCTATCTGCGCATCATACATCCTCGCTCCGTAATCATACCACTCCAACCCACTTCCATCTTCAAATTCTTTATGCTGCAACTCTTTACCATTATACTTCATCTTATTTTCCGGATACCTGGTACCCATCAACGCATTGGAAGAGATCCCCGCCATCGTCAACCCAAACGGATAATAATGCGTTTCCTCCAGCACAGCCCCGGCTGTATGCGTTATCACCACATTATCAAAAAACACATCCTGAGGACTTTCATTGCTGGTATAAACGTATAGGAAACCACTTTGACTGATGACCATTTTATCCTGGGCCAACGTCTGCAGCTGGTCGGGTTCTGCTTTCACCTGTTTTATACCGCTGTTCGTTTCAACTAATTTAAACTGATCGTCGAACAGTACAAAATTAAGGTATGCTTTAGGCCTGTCTGTCCTATGTTGATCGGGGTCTTTCTCCTTCAGTTTACGGTAGTCGTTATTGTAGAAGTTCGTATTGAAGGGGGTTGCGTTATCCATCGCTTCACCGCCATGATTACCTGCTCCTGCTGGTGTACCCCCGAAAGCCTGTACAAGATCTGCCAGTATGTTTTCTGCAGGCGATTCTTGTGATTTCCGTTGCTGTGGGCCGGCAGACTTATAGAATGCCTGGGCACCGATTTGAATGGTATCTCCTGCCATTACCCGCAGCACCAGTGAGGGTCCTATTTTTTTCCCGCCATTTTTAGCGTTCAGTTTAGCAACGAATTCATTTTTTTCCACCTGTTGAGCTGTAGGGTAGCCTATTGGCTTATTAACCCTCGTATCATCAATATTGCTGAAAAGGGAGGTTTCCTTTGCAGCTGCAGCAGTTTCCATGGTAGCTCTGTAAGTATTCACATCATTGGAATGAGTCATTACCAGTCTTGTGTTACCCAGATGATCCTTTATAAAATAGTCGAATACATATACCGGAGCTTGATTGGGCTTATACGCAAAGCGAATACGGCCTTCTTCCTGCGGTGCAAATTGAAGTGTATCATTTTGATATACAAAACCGTCAGCATAATCAATAATGGTGGTCTTAGAAGGAGAAACAGTGAGGTCTATTACTTTCTTTCGAAGTTTAATGCCCATTGCATCATATTCATAAATAACGGTCCCCTTATTTTCTATCTGGATTTTTGTGGGCAGGTTCAGATGGTTATAACTGATAGCACTGATAGATTTATTCAAATCCTTGATAAGATTACCATTCACATCATAATCATAATCATCGCCGGTATTCGTTCCATTTTTGAAATCTCCCAACAGATCATTGACAGTACTACTATCATGTACGGCAGATAGTTTGTTGCTGTTTTCCCGATAGACATATTTCAGACGATCCAATTCTACAGCAGCGGTGCCGGACATCCCATATTGTTTCATTCGCTGGATGTTACCATTAGCGTCATAGGCAATCCAATCAGTAGAGAAATTCATGACATTTTTCTCCCAGGAGCTTCCGGGGCTATCTTGCTGGGTGAAGTTGGCATTGGTAAGCCGGTTTGCCTGATCATACTGATAGCCATATGCGCGGGGCTTTTTATCGTTCCAGCCTCGCCAGCGGATGCCGGCAATATTTCCATTAAACTGCGGCTCTTTAAAACCCTGATCATAGTTCAGTTCCTGTCCAAAATGAGACGGACTGTTATTCGGATTGTTCAAATAGTCTTTATTAATACTTTTCAACCAACCCCTTACATTGTATTCATAAGACAACAACTCTATTGGATCAGAACCGGCCTTTATTCCCAGGGATTTGGTCTTTAACTGTCCTAATTCATTATACTCATTACGGGCAATAATCTGTTCATTTGAACTGTCATCATTGATTCTTTTCTTTACGGTAAGTACCCGGCCTGCGGCATCGTATTCCATCATTGTCAGCATAGAGGTCCATGGAGAGACGCCACTGCGGGGATTTTTATGTTTGAGATAGCTGCAAAGTAATTTGCCGCTAAAATCGTACATATTGGTAAGGGTGTCCAGACCTCCGGATGCATTATCGCCAATGCTCTGCAATATCCTTCCTTTATGATCATAATAGGTAGTGGTGGTAAGCCATTGATCAGTGTCAAGTACGCGTACTTTAGTACCGGTGACGAATCCGGTGGTTAGCCCGCTGATAGCAAATGACTCCGAAAACGGATTATTACCTGCGGTCAAATGTTGTGCGTCTCCGGTTGCAGGCCCCTGCTTACCCGGAAAATTATAGTCGTCATAAAATGTAAAGGTTAGCGGTGTTAAGGCAGATGCAGGTAAACCCGGCAGAGGATTAGTAATCTGCAGACTTATATTCTCACCTTCCAAAGAAGGATCCACGAACGCTTCTGTCTCCCCACCTCCGGTATCAAATCCAGCTTCCAGCGTCACGCTATTTTTGGCCTTGTAAATATTTTTGTCGTGTACGGCGACGATAAGGTCGGCAATCGCGGGAACCTGATAAGGCAATGAGCCGGTAGTGCCCTTAACCGCATTCATGGCGGACTGAAGATCCTGCCTAGAAGATGCAGCATGATAAATGGCTGTTTCCACAGGACGGTTCAGCGCATCATAAAAAGTAACCAGCCATTTTTCCTGCCCAGGCCTCCTCATATTGCCATCACGGGTGAAAACGAGCCTGTCTCTTACATCATAGACCATTTCAACCACTTCAGCACCAGGAACCTTTTTTATGATCATCCTGTTAAGATCATCGTAAACATACTGGAAACAAAGCTCATCAGCCACCGCAGATATATTACTGCCGGTAGTAATCTTTTCCACGGCAAGCGGAGGCAATACAAACCGGAGATTATTGAGATCGTCGTATATATAATAGGTGGATAGCCAGCCGGTATGGCCTTTTTTCGGATCGGGAACAGCCTGCACTTTTTTCAATACCACATGACCGTCCTTATCTTTAAATTCTATAATCCGGTTGGATGCCTCGTCGGTTATCATGCTTTTATATAACTGGCCAGGGGTAAAATAACCCTTAATGGAAGGAAGACCACTTTCCGGCATATGCCATAAATAAACCGAATCCTCAGCTGTATTGATCAAATATTGTGTATTAATGGGATGATTCCCTCCTGATTGGGCCCAACCGTTTCCCGGAGCATAGGAATTCAGAACCCTGTTTAATGGAGAGGGTTCAAAATCTATCTGTGTATAGAAGATTTTTTCTTCCCTAAAACCCGGATTTAAGCTAGTGTCGAGATAAAACTGTTGCTGTGCGCTAAAAGGGTCTGTCTTAAACAGGCCGTCACTGGTTTTTCCTGTTTGAGGTACATAGGGAAGGTACTTAAACTGCTCCCTTCCATAGGGATCATAGACAACCGGTGTAACCAGGTCTTTCCCGCTGGCGCTGACACCTTTTATAACAGTCTGCAATGGTCTTCCCAGACCATCGAAATACTGCGTACTTTGTTTTACTTCCCCGGCCGTTCTGGAAGGCAGCACCACAGCTGCCGTATCTGCTGTCGGGAAACCGGGTTCCCAGGTACGGATAAAATTGATGTTGGCGCCGCTATAAGGCGCTGGCAAGGGCGCAGCAACAGGCTGGGGTCTCTCAGTGTTTTCCGGTTTGTTTTGTGCGTTGAGACAAATACTGATAAATAATAATATAGCTAGAAAACTGTGCTTTTTGATATTAGGATACATAGGTTGAATAATTTGGGTAAAAACATACTGCTATCAGGATTCTTCTGCGGCCGCTTCATGCTTTACCAGATCCGGTCCTCTGGAGCCGTCAGACCAGGCTTTATGATAAGTGACAGCTTGCATCTTTTTCCCGTTGGCATCGTAGTAGATTTCTATATTGGTGGTAACATAGTGTGCTGCTTCACACTTGCCATTGATGTATTTATTATCTTCCCCTATACAGTATTTAGGGTCCATCGGGCAAGTATCTGAAGGATATCCCTTTGACCACATTCTCATCTGATAACTAGGGCTTTTAGGATTTGTATCCACTGCTTCAGATTGCACTTTCCCTGTGTAAAGACTGTCGTTGTCTTTTTCACACCTGGTGTTTCCGGTGCCAACCAGGATTGGTTGTCCATCATACACCCACTGAGAATTACCGGGGTTAACAATCGTATCTGCGTAGCTATAGGATAATTGTTTAAGTACCATCCGCTTGGCATCCCGGATTGTAGTTAACCTTGAGAATTGATCATACTCATAATAGGTAATCATGTTTTTGGCATCAGCAATACTGGTTGCACCTACCAAAGGAGTATGCGTATAACTGGTCATCTGGGCACCTTCGGGGTGAAGCCTTAGCTCATCGATGGTTACGTTCCCGGACACCGTTACATTCGTGCTGTTGATCACTTTGTGCCTAAAAAGTGTCCAGCCATTTTGAGTCGTGATCGCAGTTCCCGTGTTATTATTTACAAGGGCACTCCCTCCCGCGGACCAATAGCTGACAAAATACCCCGAGGTCTGTTGTAGCCCATTTTTGGTGATGGCGCCATCCCTCAGGCTATAGGAGGCCTTTCCGGTTAAGAAACCGGAAGTATTCCGGTTACTGGCGCTGATACTCCAATTTCCATCTGCGTCAGACTCAAAGCTGGTAAACGCTACTTCATCGACATTAGCATTTTTAACAGTCGCCAGGATAAGTGATTGATTATATCCCCAAATATTAACCCCGTTAATATTATCGATCATTTGTGCAGCAGTAGGATTACCCTTTTCATCGTAACTGTTATATCTGATCCTGGGCTTCAGCGTGCTATTTCCGACTTGTTCATAACCTATCTCTTCATAAAAGCGATTATCTCCCCATTTTTTGAAATCAACCCTGCTCTTGTTGGCTACTGTAGTTTTATTAATCACCGTCTGTTCAATAGGCACTTCTAACATGTTATTGAGAATCATGCCATTGATTGCAGCGGTTGCCGATGGTGTCAGATTGCTGATCTGTGCGGCATCCTGGGCGTACCGGATTATTTTTTCACTACTATCCTGCTTGGCCCTGGTATAGGTTTGTATCCTGGTTGGATAAAGGTGAAGAGGGTTGTCATAAAATATATTCTTGACAATCTCCAATGAATCATTAGCATAATCGGTTTCAACAGACTGAGTCAACATTTTAGCACCCGTAACCATATATACATCTCCGTATTCAAAATGATCTGTCATAACGGTTGTAGCGGGAGCTTCCAGTGCAAGGAAAGTCATAAGATTGGGCGCTATTGTTGACACCTCGCAAATCTGTCCAACTTTAAATGCACCCTCTTTGATTTTGGTGTAGCTGTTTTTAATGGATTTAATTAAACTGAAGCCATTATCTGCTTTTTTATATATTTTTTTTCTTATCAGCTGCCCTCTTGCCCAGCTTTTATCTGTGGTGAAAGCCCGGTATTTATCTAATACACCGCTTCCGTATCCACTGTCATCTTCAAACTCAAATTCATACTCCGTTTTACCAGAACCAAGCCCTGGATATCCCTCATATTCTATTACTTTTCCATAAAAGATAGGGACACCATTAAATGTATTAATAGGAGAAACAGGATTTTGAGCGATAAAAAGTACGCTTGACACACAGTAACCAATACAATGCGTCTTGTGAAGCTTAGTTGTCTCATAACAAAAATCAGTAGCTATATTGGGGGAAATAAGACTCCCCTTATCATAACTGTAGTTCTTCATTTGAACATTACGCCCCAGGGAATCAAAAGTGGTGATTCTGGCAATTCGTTGTCCTCCTACCAAGCTTTGCTCATCATTTGTGTAGGAGGTACTATTACTCTCAAAATCAAATTGTGTATACCCTCCTGTAGGATAAACAATCCTATTCAACATGCAAGCTTTGGCAGCGCTGGGATTAACAGACCGGGAGAATGAACGGCTGGAGTATTGATCCAAAACACTTTGGCTGATATTTGAAAATCGCTTCCATAAAAACATAGCTATTCTGTCCCTGTAAGTATTGGGCAAGAGAGAAGTAGCAGCACTATTTCCATTATAATACCCCCAATAATCTTGTGCAAAATTGGAAACTTCATATCCCTTATATTCCTTATACGGAGGAAGGATACCATTTTCATAGCCGAAACCATAAGCATTAACCGTATGAGAATCATTACCCTTGAACTTAATTTTATCAAGTTTTAGCCGCCTTGCATATTTTTTGTAATCCGCAGGTTGATTCTCAGATGTATCAAAGTAAGATTGTATCAACTCAACTTCCTTAATCAACCCTGCTGTATTGCTTATCCGTATACTTGCCAACCTATCACTAAGCGGATCTATTCTATCCTGTTGATATACAAACTTTATAGATCCATTTGTAAACTGTATGCTATCTATAAGTTTTCTATAATAAGTATATTGAGTGGAAGGAGTCTGAAATTGTACCTGAGGCCCGCCTGCCAATATACAACATGCATCGACGGACATACCATACTTATATGACATGTCTATTGAATAAAGCATACTGGTGAAACTCTGCCTGACAATGCTGGCATCTTTATAAACGAACGTTATAGTATC
>NZ_JACVFC010000031.1 GCF_014529935.1 Chitinophaga qingshengii | reverse complement strand
CAGTGTGGTAACAATGTGTTCCAGCTCAATGCCAACGAACCTGCTACCGCTGATGGAGAAACAGGTACCTGGACCAGCGCGGACAATGTATCCATTGACAAACCGAACCTGTACAACACTACGGTTACTCTCAATGGTACTGCGCCGACTACCGCTACCCTCACCTGGACTATCAGCAATGGCGTGTGTGACGATAAAACATCTACTATCAAACTGACACTCAATGAAGTGCC
>NZ_JACVFC010000030.1 GCF_014529935.1 Chitinophaga qingshengii | reverse complement strand
CAACTGTACCGTGTCTGACGAAAAAACAGTCATCGTACGTACCATGCCGAAAGCGGTGATCACTAAAGACGAGATCAAACAATGTGCGAAAGGTACTTTTGACATCGAAGCCAATGAGCCACCAGCGGATCAGAAAGGTGAATGGTCTTTTGTGGGTGCTGATCTCGGTGCTAAAATCACCAGCCCGAACAGCTTCAAAACAACTGTAACAGGTGTGCCTAACGGCAGCACGGTACAACTCAAGTGGACCGTTACCAACATCAACCTGTCTGCTTGTA
>NZ_JACVFC010000003.1 GCF_014529935.1 Chitinophaga qingshengii | reverse complement strand
TTGTTTTTTCATCAGACACGGTACAGTTACCATTTTTCACGGTTACGGTATACTTATAGGTACCCGCAGCAGGTGTAACGGAGATCTCAGTTTGGTTGTTGGCGGCAGCGATAGGATTACCGTTCACCGTCCAGGTGATGGTATGACCGAGGTTGGCCTTATCAATGGACAGTTTCACGGTAGCGCCGTCGCATACGTCCGTCATGTCAGCGGTGAGTACCACAGTCGGGTTGGCATCGATGATCACGGAGAATGGAACATCTTTGGTACAACCGGCATTGGTACCATCCTGTACGGTGAGGATGAAGTTATAAGTACCCGCAGGTGTACCAGCAGGGTAGGTGACTTTAATAGTGCCTACGCTTGTCCATGCACCTGTCTGAGTTGTGAAGCCAGGCATTGCCTTGGTGGAGGCAGGTTTAATGGTGTATTTGGTGATAATACCTACCTGGTTGGAAGTAACCAGATCGAAGGTAGTACCGCTGTTACATACAGAAGCGTTTACAGCAGCGTCTACACTGGGCACTTTGTTGACGGTGAGGTCAATAGTGGAAGTTTTGTCTTTACAAACGCCGTTGCTGATGGTCCAGGTCAGGGTAACGGTTACCGGAGGAGTACCGGTTACAGTAGCGGTAGTATTGTACAGCGTCGCGTTACCGAAGCTAACATTTGCAGGGCCGCTCCATTTACCTGTTTCACCATCAGCGGTAACAGGCTGGCTGCCGTTGAGCTGGAACTTATTATTACCGCACTGAATGATCGGATCACCAGCTACACTTTCAGAAAGTGATTTGGTGTTTCTCAGCGTGATATTGGCACTGTTCTGACAGTTGTTGTTATTCTTACTACGTACTGTCCAGGTCAGGGTTACTGTTTTACCGGCTTCCAATCCTGTAACCGTCGTTTTAGGATCGGTAGGTGTTGTGATAACAGCTCCATTAGCGCTGCCGGAAATCGTCCACTCGCCTTCCTGGTCAGCAGGCAGGGTAGCGTCCATGGTGAAGTTACCGTTATCACACTGGGGCAGTACAGTGCCTGGTTTGGCTACCGGTACTTCCGTTACCACCACTGTGAAGTTTTTGGTATCGGAGCAGGTTAAGTTGGTAATGGTAACACTATAGTTATAGGTACCAGCGGCAGTAGGTGTATGTGTGAGGCTTTGGCCGGTGCTTGATTGCACAGTACCATTGATCGTCCATTTTTTAGTGTAGGTGCTGTTGGAAGCGTCTACACTCAGCGTAACAGTAGTACCCAGACAGATGGCAGCTGTTCCGCTGATGGTCGCATCTGGTTGTGCATCTACTCTTAATTTAAACGGTACATCAAGGCTACATCCCAGGTTATCATCGTTCTGTACGGTGAGGATGAAATCATAGGTACCAGCTGCTGTGTTATCAGGCAGTGTTACATTAATGGCGCCGCTGGCAGTGATGGAGCCCGTTGCATTCGGGAAACCTGACAATGGGTTGCCAGTGCCTTGTTTCACGGTGTATTTGGTAATCGCTCCGCTTCCGGCTAAAACAGTGGCGTTGACGGTAAACTGTTTAGCAGTTTGACAAACCGGGTTGGCCGTAGCGCTTACTTTAGGAGCCGGGCGTAAATGCAGGTTTACCAGTGATTTACCATCCGCGCATTTACCGTTGCTGAGCGTCCAGGTGAGGGTGATGTCCTGTGTAGTGGCGGTACCGGTAAGGGTGGCAGTGGTTTTGAATTTGGTAGGTTCCAGGATATTTACGCCGGCAGGTCCTGTCCATACGCCTGTTTCCCATGCAGCTGGTTCTGTACCGGTGATATCAAATGTCTTGTTATTACATTGCGTGATATCTACCGTAGCAGCGGAGGTGGGTTTGGGCATGTTGATCAGTACCACTTCATTGCTGGCGGAACATCTGGACAGGTTGTTGTTGGTAACCGTCCAAACGAGTGTCACTGTTTTACCTAAGCCAAGGCCGCTGACAGTAGCGTTATAGGCAGTAGGGTTGGTCAGTGTGGTGCCCTGGTTGTCGTTATTTTTGTAGGTCCACACACCGCTCTGGTCCGCCTTGGGAGGGGTGCCATTGAGCGTGAAGGTACCATTCTCACACTGTTTGATATCGGGTTGCGGTGTGAGTTTGGGCATCGAGTTGACAATCACTTCTGCCTGGTCTTGTGGTGCGCAGACACCATTCTTCACAATAACCGTATAGATATTTCTTACCGGTGGAGTGGCAGTCAGATCCGTCACCTGGGTGGGAGTATGGGTAATGGAGGTACCTGTTTCACCGGGTATTATCACACCATTATATTGCCAGGAAATAGTGTATTTACTATTTTCCTTCTCGATTTCCAGTTTGGCTTCTTCGCCTTGACAAATCGTCTTTGGTGTTACCAATGTAACATTTACAATTGGTTTCGGATAAACGACAATTTGTGCGCGGTTACTATCGCGGCAGACTTTATTATTACCGTAGGTTTTTTCGCCCACTACTTCGTAGGTGGTGGTAACGTTAGGACTCACATCGAGTTTGGTACCGTTTACCAGCGGATCTACTTTCCAGAAATAAGACGTATACCCACCGGTTACTTCCAGGTGGGCTTGCTGACCGTTACAGATTTCATTACCTGTTACCGAAATTTGTGGTTGAGGTAAGACGGTGATTTCTACCGGTCGGGAGGGAGCGGCACAGTTTCCAAGGCTAACGTTATCTTTTTCTGTGATGTTAACCCTGAAATAATAAACTTTAGAGACATTGGGATCGCCTTTCAGCGCACCAGCGGTGAAGCTCAGTACCGGTGTGGTAGCACCGGATACGCTACCAGTGTTCATCGCACCATTTGATATGGGGCTATAAGGACCGGTTGCGCTGACAGTACTCATTTCCCATTGATAGACCGGATTCGTGAAGTAAGAGGCTGGTTCCAGGTAAGCTGTCAGGTTTAACGGAGCACCACCGCAGATCTGGTCTTTTATTCTTTTTTCGTCTTTCAGGCCATCTACATATGCAAAGAGGTCTGGGCTGCAATAGGTAAACTGAATATCATCAATGGCGATGTCATTACCGCAACCACCGGGGTTGTTGTTTAGGATCGTTAATTTAACGGATGTCTTGCCCGCAGGAATCTTAAAGCTGCCACCATATTGTTGCCATTCGGGGTAGGCCAGGTTCATAGATACATCGTTGGTATTGAATCTTTTCAGTTCTGTATTGGTAACAGGATCAGTAAGAATGAATGTCACTCCCGCATAGTGGTATCCATCCGGTGGCGTATCGGATGCTCTTGCACAGGTTTTATTAAATACTTCAATGCCGTTCACGTTCATGAACCAGGCAGAGAAGTTGTAAACAGAACCAGGGCAGAGATTGTTGATGGTTCTTTGGTAAAATGCTTTTTTCTTGATAGAAGAGTTGGCGACCAGCATACCTCCCCGTTGTGGGTAGGAAACGCCGCCGGTGTGGTCATAGGCAAACACCCATTCCGGTTTGGCCTGTGTGTTCCAGTATTCTACATAGTAGTCATCGCCAATATTCAGTGGACTGAGTTTGGTAGGGAAGGTATAGGACAGTGTTGAGCCCATCCCTTCAATAATAGCGTTTTTACGAGGTTTGTCGCCATCATTGAATACACCAAAGTCCTCCTTAAAGCCGGCCATGGTACTAATGGTGCCTGTACATTTACTAATGCTGCAGTCCTCGACCTTGATCGTTTTGGAGGCACTGATATAGTTACCGTTCGAATCGTAAAGTTTTACCGTGAAGGTATAGCTCCCGACTTTTTTAAGTCGGATTGTCATCGCGGTTACTCCGGGATAGTTATCAATGTCCGGAGTACGGTTAAGCCATTCATCTGTGCCTGTTCCGTCATTGGTGTACAGCATTTCATAGTCCGTGGCGGCCAGGGCCGGAGATACACTCCAGTCCATATGGTGCACTTCCCATGATCCGCTCCATACCAAACCGTTCATGGTGGCGAAGCTGCCTGCGCAAACGGAGGTAGGGGCGTTCATAAACGCCGTTTGTGCTATCGTCTTGGCAGACGGTAACACAAAGCCCGTTAACAGGAGTAAAAAGGTTATAAGTCGTTTCATAGGTGTAAAACAGTTAAGTGAAAAAAGTATCAGTTCTGAGGGCTTTCGCCTGTTCAGTAACTGCTGTTTTTCAACCGCTTACGAGGGTCTTTTGGCTCGGAAATCCTTTTCCGGTCCGGGTGAGGGAAGGTGTAGAATGTTTTCATAGGCATCAGGTGTTTAAACGTTATATGGCTAAAATATGTGACTATTTTAAGATTAAAATTAAAAATAATATAGTAAAATAAAAAAAGTGATGTTTTTTATAATATGAAATGCACACTAGATAGGAAGAGGGGGAAGGTTAACCAAAATTGATTCTCAACCGGTTACCAATGATTAAAAAAATATTAAAAAAGTTATCCACATATAAGGGCAGGCTGGATTTATTTATCTGGTACTGTGCTTTATTAAATTATTTTCCTACCTTTGCAGACCAAATTTGATGTAAGATGCCCAAAGTAAGAACACATTCCCGCGCCAAGAAAACCTTCAAGGTTGGCGGGAACGGACAGATTAAGCGGTTTAAAGCCTTCAAAAGCCACTTACTGACTAAGAAAGCTACCAAGAGAAAACGTAGCCTGAGAGGAAGCACGCTGGTTCACGAAGCAAATCTTAACCTGGTTAAGAGAATGCTCGGCCTCCGCTAGTATCCGTCCAAACAATCGAATTTTATAACCTGAGAAAAAACAAAAGACAATGCCTCGTTCAGTTAACGCCGTAGCTTCAAGAGCCCGGAGAAAAAGGATCTTAAAGCAAGCCAAAGGCTTCTACGGTAAAAGGAAAAACGTCTACACCGTAGCGAAGAACGTCCTGGAAAAAGGACTCACTTATAGCTATGTAGGTCGTAAATTAAAGAAAAGAAACTATCGTCAGCTGTGGATCGCCCGTATCAACGCTGCCGTAAGAGCAGAAGGTCTGACCTACTCTGTGTTCATGAACAAATTAGCTGGTAAGAACATCGATCTGAACAGAAAAGTGCTCGCAGATCTGGCTATGAATGAACCAGAAACTTTTAAAGCACTGGTAGCTTCTGTAAAGTAAGCACTAACTAACTTTAAATACCCGGTAGCTGGCATCCCAACGGATGTCAGCTATTTTATTTTCAGGAAAGATACCAACCACAGCCGACCCGCTGCCACTCATCGTGGCATAAATAGCCCCGCCTTCATACATCATTTCCTTTATAGCAGCCAATACCGGATGCGCGGCAAACACCGGCGCCTCAAAGTCATTGCTGATCACTTCTTTCCACTCACTCACCGGTAACTGTATCGTTTCTTTTAATGCCCGGACAGGCGCTTGTGGCGTAATCTGCCGAAAAGCCCAGCCGGTATTGACATGAATCCCCGGGTGAACCAGCAAAAAGGAATACCCGGAAAGATCCAGCGATACCGGCTCCATGATTTCTCCCCGGCCCGTGGCGTAGCAGGGCTTGTTCACAATAAAGAAAGGGCAGTCGCTTCCCAGCCGTGCGGCATAGTTGATCAATTGCTCCTGGCTAAGCTCCAGCTGAAACTTCGTATTGAGCAGCTGCAGCATAAAAGCCGCATCGGCAGAACCGCCGCCCAGACCGGCGCCAATAGGAATGTGTTTGTGCAGGTGGATGTTGACCGGCTGTAGCTGCGGGAAATCCTGTTGTAACAACTGAAAGGCCTTTAAACATAAGTTATCGGCGGCATCACCGGGAACGGGAATACCACTGCCGGTAAACTGCAAAGTACCTGGTGCAATCACCTCCAGGGCATCGGTCACCGGAAGGGGATAAAAAACAGTCTCCAGGTCATGAAAACCATCGGCTCTCTTCCCGGTAATATACAGTCCCAGGTTTATCTTACAGTTGGGAAAAACAATCATGTTTGTGGTATTACACAGAAAACCCGCAGCGGCAGGGGGGCCCACCGGCAGCAGCTACCTGTTTTTAAAAATAATTATTTGCTTTTTCTGCTGTTGATCTCGTCGCGTATGGCGATGGCGCGGATATAGTCTTCCTGTTCCAATACCTCTTGCAGGAGTTGTGTCAGCTCGTCTACATTCATGGCTTTGAGGTCGTCTTCTGCGCCTCTTTCATGTTCGGAGATAGTAGGAGTAACCGGCTTATTGGTGCTCTTTTTACCGGCAGGATCATCCAGCAGGATGCCGGCACTATTGAGGATATTTTCGAATGTGTAAATCGGGCAACCAAAACGAACGGCCAGGGCCAGCGCATCGGATGTACGGGAGTCAATCTCGATGGTTTCGTCGTTACTGGAACAGATAAGCTTGGAGTAAAAGATGCCCTCTTGCAGGTTGCTGATCACTACTTCATGCAGCTCTATGTTAAAAGCGTTCATGAAGTTCTTCATCAGGTCATGTGTGAGGGGGCGGCTGGGTTGCATTTTTTCTAACGCTACGGCTATCGCTTGTGCTTCAAAGCCTCCAATTACGATGGGCAAACGGCGTAATCCATTTACCTCTCCCAATACCACGGCATATGAATGAGTCTGCGTAATGCTGTGCGATAAAGCAACTATTTCCAGTTCTATTTTTCTCATATCTGTCTTGCGTTGTCGCTGAATGTTTTGTAAGACCGTGAAGTTAGAAAAATATTCCTTATCTAAAAAAAATCTATCATTTTATTCGATTACGAATGACGGATTATGAATTACGAATTAAAAGAATTCTTACATAAAAACGTTTACTATATAGTGATTTTTTAATTCGTAATTCATAATCCGTCATTCCTAATTGATTATTGGCCTTTAAATTCTTTCACCGCTGCGGTCAGTTTCGGCACCACTTCAAATGCATCACCAACTATGCCATAATCGGCGGCTTTAAAGAAAGGCGCTTCAGGATCTTTGTTAATGACCACGATGACCTTGCTGCCGTTTACACCTGCCAGGTGCTGAATAGCGCCGGAAATACCGATGGCGATATACAGGTTGGGGCGTACGGTTAAACCTGTCTGACCCACATGTTCATGATGCGGACGCCAGCCGGAATCGGCTACCGGACGGGAACTGGCTGTAGCTGCTCCCAGCACTTTGGCCAGGTCTTCCAGCATCCCCCAGTTTTCAGGGCCTTTCATACCACGGCCACCGCTGACAATAATCTCTGCTTCTGTCAAGGGGATATCGCCGCTGACGGTTTCTACCTTCACTACTTTTACTTTGAAATCGGCATCACTGATAGCCGGAGCAAAAGCCTCGACCGTCGCACTGCCGGCACCAGCCACAGCAGGGAAGGTGTTGGGTGTCAAAGCAATTACTTTACGATCAGATGTAATGTTTACCTGCGCAAACGCTTTGCCGGAGAACACTGTTTTTTTAACCACAAACCCGTTGCTGGTATCAGGATAGGATACTGCGCCGGCTACCAGTCCAGCTTTCAGACGGGCTGCTACCCGCGGGGCAACCGCCTTGCCATCGAAATTATGGGGGAAAATAATCACGGTAGCGCCTTCTTTATCGGCTGCTTCCGCAATGATTTTAGTATATACGGTGCTCTCTACTTCCTGTAATCTGGCATCTGCCACATGCAGTACTTTGGTGGCGCCATAGTTACCCAGTGCAGCCAGTTCTGCATTGTCTGCAGGCCCCAGTACCAGGGCGGTAGCGCCGGTGCCCAGTTGGGCGGCAACCTTTGATCCGTATTGAACTGCTTCCAGTGCTGCTTTCTTGATCTTTCCGTGTGCCTGATCGGCAAATATTAATATAGACATGAAATTCAATGATTAAATAAACAAATAGCGAAATAATTAAATCACTTTGGCTTCTTCGTGCAGCAATTTCACCAGCTCGCCTACATTATCAGGGCTGATCAGCTTCACACCCGCTTTAGCCGGCGGTAGTTCGAAGCTCACCACGCTGGTCAGTGCGTCTGCTGCTACAGGTGCTATTACGGTCAACGGTTTGGTACGTGCTGCCATGATGCCGCGCATATTCGGGATACGCGCTTCTGCCATGCCTTTCTGGCAAGACACTACTACCGGCAGGGATACTTCACAAATCTCTTCACCTCCTTCAATTTCCCGGTTGATGGTCGCTACCGTGCCATTCAGCTGAAATTTGGCCGCGATGGACACATAGGGGAGCTCCAGGAGTTCTGCTACCATGCCGCCGATACCGGAACCATTGTAGTCAATGGTTTCTTTACCGGTAAATATGATATCGTATTGTTTTTCTTTTGCCAGTGCCGCTATCTGTGCCGCAATATAATAGCTGTCTGCACTATCGCCATTGATACGGAATGCTTCATCACCTCCGAGTGCCAGCGCTTTCCGGATAATAGCATCATTGTCGGCTCCGCCGACAGTCACCAGGTGTACATCTGCACCCACCGTTTCTTTCAGCTCCAGTGCTCTTACCAGGGCATACCATTCATCATAGGGGTTAATAATAAACTGGACACCAGCCTCATTGAATTTCGTGTTATTGTCCGTGAAAGCTATTTTTGCAGTCGTGTCCGGAGTTTTACTGATACAAACTAAAATCTTCATGGCCTTAAACTGTTTGGTTTAAAAATGCGGTAAGAGCAAATATATCTTATTTATGTACGCCAACCGCAAGGCTATATTATGATTTTAATCAGTATAATCAGCATAAATATGAATGGTATTTATAATTTGTTTACACCGGTAAAAGCACAACAACGACATGGACAGAATCGCACAGATTAAACAAATGCTGGAAACCAGTCCGAACGATAGTTTCCTGAAACACGCCCTGGCACTGGAATACATTAAATTAAACAATGACACTGCGGCCCGGCAGCTGTTTGAGGAATTGCTGGCCTATGAACCGGGATATACCGGTTCCTATTATCACCTGGGCAAACTGCTGGAACGGCAAAACGATAAGGATGCTGCCATAGCGGTATATGAAAAAGGAATGTCCATGGCCAAAGCTGCCAATGAAAGACATACCTATAACGAATTACAATCGGCTTATGAAGAGCTGGTTTATTAATCCATTTAATGCACCTCGATGCCGCAACACTTACTGACTAATTTTATTACCTATATCGCCGGACAACGGCTGTTTGACCCCTCCCAGCGCATCCTGCTGGCAGTGAGCGGTGGGGTGGACTCCGTGGTGATGGCCCACCTTTTTAAACAGGCAGGTTTCTCTGCAGGGATAGCCCACTGTAACTTTCAGCTGAGGGGAGAGGAATCCCTCCGGGATGAACAGTTCGTACAGCAACTGGCAGCTACCCTCGACATTCCGCTGTACACCACCCGGTTTGATACCACCGCCTATACCCAAAGACATAACGTGAGCATCCAGGTGGCTGCCCGGGAACTCCGCTACCAATGGCTGGAGGAGGTCCGTCAACGGGAAGGGTACAGTCATCTTGCCACCGCTCACCATATGCAGGACAGTGTGGAAACAGCGTTGATGAATTTCTGCAAAGGCACCGGTATTGCCGGACTGCACGGTATTCTCCCTAAACAGGAGCGGATTATACGGCCATTGTTGTTCGCTGATAAGGACATCCTCGTGGCCTATGCCGCCCTGCATCAAATCAATTTTGTGGAAGATAGTTCCAATATAACGGATAAGTATACACGTAATTTTTTCCGCCATCAGATCATTCCCCGCATGCAGGAGGTATTTCCGGCGGCGGTGAAAAATATGGATAACTCCATTCAGCGCATGCGTGAGGCGGAAATCCTTTACCAGGAATCAGTGGCCCGGCATCGCAAGCGGCTGCTTTTCAAAAAAGACAATACCTGGATGATCCCGGTGCTGAAGCTGCAACAGACGGTACCTCTGCAAACAGTGGCCTGGGAACTGCTGAAAGACTTCGGGTGCAGTGTTGCGCAACTGCAACAGGTGCTGCAACTGCTCCACAGTGAATCCGGCCGCTACGTGGAAACGGGCACGCACCGTATTATCCGTAACCGCGCCTGGTTGCTCATTACACCGGTGGAACAGGCGGATGCACCCATTCATGTCATCGATTCCCCCTCCGAAAATGTACGCTATGATAACGGACAGCTACATTTCCGGGAACAGGAGCGGGGACAGGCTGCTATTCCCACCGCTGCGGAGCTGGCCTGGCTGGATGCTGCTAGAGTAAGCTTCCCGCTGATATTACGGAAATGGAAACAAGGTGATTATTTCTACCCGCTGGGTATGCCCAAAAAGAAAAAGGTGAGCCGCTTCCTGATCGATCAGAAATTGTCGCTGCCGGAAAAAGAAAAAGTGTGGGTATTAGAATCTGCCAAAAGGATTATCTGGATAGTGGGGATGCGCATCGATGACCGGGTTAAAATCACTTCGGGGACCAAAAATATACTGGCAATAGCACTAAAAAACCGGGACTGATCAGTCCCGGTTTTTTTATGAAGATTAGTGATTCAGTATTTGATACAGGAACCCTCTCCACAGCTCAGGCATAAAAAGCAGGGGGGCCAGAAACCCGAATACGGCGCCCCAGAAGTGAGCATCGTGGTTAATATTGTCACCGCCTTTCCGGGAAAGATAAGCTGAAAGGAACAGGAACAATACGCCATAAATCACCGCGGGCATCTTAATAACGAAGAATACGCCGATAGACGCCCAGGGATGCATCAGGATAAAGGTAAAGAGCACGGCGGAAATTGCGCCGGATGCGCCCAGGGAAGCGTAATGGCTGCTATTGCGGTGTTTGATGTAAGAAGGAATGTCAGACACAATGATCCCCAGCAGATAATACAAGGGGTATATCAGCTTCAGGCCAAACAATTCTACAAAAATACTTTCCACATGCGGACCAAAGAAGAAAAGGGTCAGCATATTGAAAATAAGGTGGGAATAGTCGGCATGTACAAATCCCGATGTGATAAAGCGATAATACTCCCTGTGGTTTTTTACCATATAGGGCTGCATGGTCAGCTTATCCAGCTGGTCATAATTATTCAATGCAGTATAGGAAATAAGGCAGGTAACAATGATAATAATAATGCTGATGGACATAAGCTCAGGTGTTAAACTATAAATGTAACTATTGATGATGATATTTTTCCCGGTTTAATACTGTATAGGCACGATACAGTTGTTCGGTAAAAATAAGCCGCACGAGTTGATGCGGAAAAGTAAGCGGGGACAAAGATAGCTGCAATTGTGACCGTTGCAACACTGACTGGTCGATGCCGAAAGCGCCGCCGATCAGGATAATCAGCTGTCTCGTGCCGGCATTGGTACGTTGTTGCAGGAATTCGGAAAACTGTACGGTGCTCATCATCTTCCCCCTTTCATCCAGCGCCAGGAGGTAATCGGTGGGCTGCAGGAGGTCCAGGATAATTTTAGCTTCCTGTTTTTTCAGCTCAGGTACCGATAAACTGGCCGCCTGTTTTACAGTAGGGATCAGTTTTACCTCAAAATCCACATAATGTTGTAACCGTTTCTGGAATACAGCCATACCCTCCCGGATGTAAGGGTCATGCTCTTTTCCAATGCTCCAGAGTTGAATTTTCACTTGTAATAATCATTAAACTACAGTTGTAAAAGTAAGTGTAAACCAGGAAATTGCAGAAAAAAAAGATAAAGAATTTGGTAGTTTCAAAAAAAGCACTACTTTTGCAATCCCATCACAAACAACTGGCTGCGTAGCTCAACTGAATAGAGCATCTGACTACGGATCAGAAGGTTTCAGGTTTGAATCCTGACGCGGTCACACACAAAGAGGCTGATTCTATCTGGAATCAGCCTCTTTTTTTATGGCCTTCACCCCGGCATTCCTTGGGTGCCTGCTGTACCGGTGCAGACGTAAGCCCGAATTTTATACCTCACCAAAAAAAGCGTTATGAAAAAGAAGCGGCTGAATCTACCCAAACTCTCGCTCAGCAAAGAAATTATCAGCAGTTTATCACAGGAAAAAATAACAGGTGGGGCAACTATTAATACCTGCTACAAGACCTGCATCTATAACTGCCAGCCTCCAACCCTGAGACAGCTTTCCTGTATATGCCCTGTTACTACCGACTTGTGCCCGGTGAATTAGGCTATTACTGTCAGTTACGAGTTCAAAAACAGCCAGGTTCAATATGAAACCTGGCTGTTTTTATGAGTTCTCCTTTTGAAGCCTGCTGTACCGGTGCAGACGCAAGCCCGAATTTTATACCTCACCAAAAAAAAACGTTATGAAAAAGAAAAGACTGCATCTCCCTAAGCTCTCGCTCAGCAAAGAAATCATCAGTAGTTTATCACAGGAAAAAGTAACCGGTGGCATCACCGTAACCAGGGTGATCTCCTGTGCCCCGACCTGTACTTTAGCTTGTCAGGAGAGCCAGCAGGGGGTTTCCTGTATTGAAGTATGCCCTGTTACTGCTCAATTTTGCCGGAAGAATTAAGCTGTTACTGTAGGTTACGTTTGTTCAAAAACAGCCAGGTTCGATATGCAACCTGGCTGTTTTATTGCTGAAGACAGCCTGTTATTTTAGCGTGATAGTATCGCTATAGGCCACATTGAAAGTATCCAGGGCTTTCCGTTCCGGGATATAGGAAGAAAGAACGGCCACCTTTGTTCCCGGATTAACTGCATGTAATACAACGGAATCGCTTAGGGCGGGAAGATTAACGGTCTGTAGCTGATTAGCGGCATTATAAAAGCTAAGTCGTGTATTGATATTCAGCGCTGTGTCGGTGGCCGAGAAAAAAAGGGCGTAGGCGTTTCCCGATAGTGCCACCGGCGGCTTTGAGCTGTTTAACTGACGATTTACCAGGGAGGAAATATACAAGGGGCCGTATATCCTCACACCGGAAAGCGATTGGCCTACCGACTTATTCCCTTTACTGTCTGTTGTATATAAAACAAAATTCTGCACATACTCGCCCATCCCTGTGATCAGCGTTTTCAACGTATCGTTAACTGTACCGGTAGCGGGTAACTTCATTGAATCGGTATTGTTGTTCCAGTAAATGATATACCCCGTGATACTGGGATCGGGACTGGGTTGCCATTGTAATAGTGCCCGCAGGTTGCCGGACCTGGCTGTTAAGCTGCTGACGGGCCCTGTATAGATAATTTCTGTTCCGTTCAGCAGCTCCCTGTATTTTGTCGCCTCTTTTGTACAGGACGCTGTACAGGACAATAAGACCAACAACAAAAATGTATATGCTTTCATGTTAGTTTAATTAGTGTTTCCAAAAATGGTTATCTCCATGGCATGTGCGAAAGTGGCGCCGGACCAGGATTCTGAAACGGCCAGTCTCAGGAATCTCGCTTTGGGTGCGGTAAAGGGAAAGGTGAATTCCATCCCTTTGTTAAAGAAAGCTTTGTCAGCGGCAGTGGCGGCGGTAGGAGGGGCGCCTGAAGGTGGCCCCGGCCATACATAGTTTCCCATATTTACCCAGTCTCCCAGCACGGTTCCCACTTCGGCAAATACCGGCAGGGTTGCATCTGTGGGAGATGGATTATTGGAACCCCAGATAGCAAACACTTTCGGATTTCCATGGCCGTACTCATATCCGGCTCTCCCATAAAGAACAAACCGGCTTAGCTTGGCAGAAATACCCAAGCCCCAGGTAGCGGTAATGGGTAACGGCATATTCTCCTGCACGGTATGCCAGCCAGTTCCGTCGGTAGCGCCATTCCACAGATTGCTCAACGCCCAGCCGAACCCGATTTTGGTATCACTGGGTAACCGGTTTTCAAAGAATTTGCTTTTGTCGAGTTGGGTTTCAAATAAAGGGTTGACTGTTTGATAAACCGTGTCCGAATTGTTACCCCATTGATCTGTAACGTAAGTGGCAAATGCTTTGGGCAGCGTGTCAAACCCTCTCGCTGAAAAGTTGATAAGCGAAAAATCACTGAAGTTCTGCTGGTAGATGCTGTATTTAGGGTCGCTGCCCGCTTTATACAGTAATATAGCACCAACGGGCTTTTTATACGGATTGTTTGTCTGCACGTTCACACCACCGAAATCGGCCTGCATTTTAATGGTCTTTGCCACCAGCTGATAAACAGGTGTATCGGGATTCACTTTTACTGTCACTATATCTGATGCCACATCTCCACGGGAAACGGCTGTCAGTTTTACTTCATATTCTTTCTTTCTGGCAAAACCTTCAACAGTAATAGTATCGCTGTAGTAGCTGGATTTTGTTTCCCTGGCTTTTCCCGTTTCATCGTTAATGATGTAGGATGCCTTTACATACAACACATTACCTGTTTTGGGCAGTGAATAGGTAATAAAAGCTCCCCCTTTGAAGTTGGTCACTTTAACATTGGAAACCACATCGGGTTTGGTTTTATCGGAAGAAACAGGCGTATTGTAATCCACTTCTTTACTGCACGAAAAATGGATATATACCAGGGCAATCAATGCCGGTAGTGTGATTTTCAGAAAACGGGATGTCTGATGCATAACGTTTTATGTTTTTGTGGTTACCAGTAGAGTGTCTGAACAAGATTGGGATTGTTGGACATGGCCCCGTCTGAGAGCGGCCAGAAATAGTCCTTTACCGTAACAGCGGGGATGAAAAGCGTCTGCAATGTATAGAAGCCGCTGTTGCTGTTCTGGAAAATGCTCCAGCCCTGGATGGGATTAGACAATACGGTCAACATCTCCTTCCAGCGGCGGAGATCCCAGCCACTCCGGCCTTCAAAACATAATTCAATCCGCCGCTCCCGGTGAATGATTTCCCGAAGGCCTTCTTTGCTGGCTGGTTTGGAAGGGAGTTTACTGTACTGTGCCCAGGATTCTACTACGCCTTTGAGGCCTGCGCGGGCGCGTACCATGTCAATATACCGGTACACTTCAGCGCCGGGTCCAGCCACTTCATTCAGGCATTCTGCATAGAGCAGGTAAAGATCTGCCAGCCGGATACGTGGTAAACGAAAGGAGGTTTGCTGTACTCCTTCATTAAATACAGTCAGGTAATTAACCAGCTTTTTAGGCCATGCAGCCAGCATATTGATCCTTACCCTGTCTTTAGGGCCTGCCTTTGAATTGGGGCCCTTGGCTTCAATATACAACGGGTTGTTGGGATCGGTCACACCATTACCAAACCAGATGCCACCATCAAAACCAATATTGGCATAATACCTGGCCTCTCTGGCGAAATTATTTTTTACAGTCACGTACCCGTTTTTGATATAGTATTTATTGGCGTCGTTGCCAGTCTGTAAATCAAAACGGTGGGCATAGTCCCAGTTCAGGTCTTCATTGATAGGAACGCCGTTATTGGTGTAAAAAAGATCTGTGGTGAACATAGGAACGGTAAAGCTGCCAGCGGCGGAGGTGGAGTTTTCCACAGCCTTGCTGGTGAGCCTTGGTATGCAAAAGGACTGATACCCGAAATTAGGATTCAGTGCCCAGATGACTTCTGCATTGAGGTCCCATTTTTCGGTGACCGCATTTTGTATGGTCAGCACCTTGCGCAGGGAATCGTTGAGGGCAGGCAGGTTGGCAGGTTGTATAAAAGTATAAAGACGCATATTCAGGGTGGTGGCTTCCTCAAGCGCTGCCTTGCAGGCATCTGCCGCGCGCTGCCACTTGGACTGATCCGCTGCTGCGGGGAAGAGCTGTTGGCCGTCTTTGTTTTTAAACTGTGCGTAATCCGCATTGCCATTGAACAACGGGCTGGCCTGCATGGCCAGCACCTCTGCCTTCACGGTCATCGCGGTTATCCTGGTAATTCGTCCCAGTTCCAGCTGCAGGTTGCCGATCTGTTGCGGCAGATCGGGGATGGCTTCATCCAGCAGCTGTACTACATAATTGAATACGGAGTCTACCGGTTGCCGTTTTACACGGATCTCACTGATAGGAGCGGTGATGCTCTGATTGACCTTGTAAATGGGTATGGGCCCATACATCCTGGCAAGTGTATAATGATAATAGGCTTTCAAAAACTTTGTTTCTGCTATCCAGCGGGCTTTTTCCTGTGGACTGAGGTCAATCGGTTTGTCGATATTTTCCAGCATGATATTACAGCGCCGGATGGCCTGGAAGGTGGCCTGGCCGCCATTGTCACCGTCCCAGTAGTTCAGCACAGGATTGGAAATGTTTTGTACCGTACCCCGCATCAGCTGAAAGCCGGCATCGGAGATCGGTCTTTCTGAAAGGTCGTTGGGGTACACTATCTCACCGGATGTGGTGAAGCCGGGATCGTTCACCACATCACTCATATTTTGCAGGGTGCCGTAGCAGGTGAACAGGTAGTTTTCGGCTTCATTCCTGTTACGGAAGGCATAGTCGATTGTTCCCACGTTCTCCGGCGTTACATCGAGGTACTTTTTGCATCCCGGTACAATGGCCAGGGTAAAGCAAAGCATCGCGGTAATCCATATCCGGTCAACTATATATTTCATATATGCGGTGTTTATAAGTTAACATTCAGGCCGATATTGTAGACTCTCTGTATCGGATAGTTGAATCCGTTGCTGCCCAGTTCCGGGTCCCAAAGTTTGAACTTCGTGATATTGAAGAGATTCAGGCCGTTGACATAGATACGGCAATACCTTACGCCAATTCGCTGCAGCACGGAGGTGGGCAGTACATAGCCTATTTCTGCCGTTTTCAGTCGCAGGAAACTGCCATCACGCATCCACCAGGAACTTCGTTGCAGGTTGTTTTCTATGACCTGTGCACTGGTGCCCAGCCGGGGATAGAGGGCGTAGAGGTTCTGGTTTTCTTCGGACCAGTGATTGTCTGCGAACGCTTGCAGTATCTGCGACTGGCTTTGGATCTGAGGAGAAGGAGGTATTACAAAGGGACTTACAGATCTTGGATCGATGAAGAAACTTACCCTGGCTTGTCCCTGGAAACGGGCATTCAGCTCAAAGCCTTTGTAATTGATGGAAAAACCGAAACCATACATGATCTGCGGCACAGTGGGGAATCCCAGCGGGACCATGTCTGCCACGGTAATACGGCCGTCCCCATTCAGGTCGCGGTATTTAATATCGCCGCCACGTGGAGGATTACCGCCAAATGTTTGGGAAGGAGAAGCCAATGCTTCTTTATCATCCACAAAAAGTCTTTCGGCGATATAACCAAACTGCTGGTTCAGCATGGTGCCGGACACATAACGCCAGGGTTCTGCATACTGCGGCTCTTCGTAGGTGCCATAGGTGCCTTTAGAGTAGGTAAAGTTGGACATGTACTGTATCCGCAGGTTTTTCGAGAAAACCTGGTTATAGTTGGCAGTGAGATCCAGCCCGTTTACTTTAACGGTTCCCACGTTTGTCAGGATACCCGCTTCCAGGCCCATGCTCGATGGGATGTTGCGTGCCATGAGGATGTTGCTGCGGTCTTGCCGCCAGTACTCTGCGATGAAGTCAAAGTTTTTGAATAACGTGAACTCAACGCCGGCATTGAGGATTTTGGCGGTTTCCCAGGTTACATTGGTGTTTTCGTAGTTGTTGATTTTGACACCGTTGCGGTTATACCCGTTCAGTAACCCGAAACTGGATCCATTATTAGCATTGAGATTTACATCGGAGAGGTAGAAGAAACGTTGTTGCCCGATATCGTCGTTGCCGCTCAATCCATAGCTCCCCCTCAGTTTCAGTGAAGTGACCACCTTTGTCAGGCCCTCGCTCCAGAAATTTTCCCTGGACACTATCCAGGATGCGCCAACAGTGGGAAAGAAGCCGAAACGGTTGTTTTTAGAAAATCTTTCGGAGCCGTTATAACCAAAGTTGAACTCCACAAAATAGCGGGTAAGGTAATTGTAACTCAAACGGCCGGCCAGATTCAGGTTGCGGTAGGGAAGGGAGTATTGCAGACTGGGTTGCTTTGTAACCGGGTCGGTACCATTGGCAATCAGCCTTTGTTGTCTTACACCAATTAACGAGGCAGAGATATCATGATCGCCTAACTGTTTTTGATATTCCAGCTGGCCCTGGAACTGAAGAAAAGTGTTGGCGTCTTTAGTCCCCGGTGTATAGATCAGGTATTCAGTAGCAGCGCCATTATTGCCGGAGCCCAGGCTTCCCAGAAAGGTACCGCCGGGAAGAGAATTGAGCCAGGTGAGCCGGTATTCACCGGTGGCTTTGTTGTAATCTGAAGGTTGTACGGTATAATAGAAAGGGTTGTAGGCCATGGTATTGTCGAAATAGGAATAGCGGTTGGTATTGAAGAAACCATGGAGTTTCAAACCTGGTGTGATAAAGCGGAGGTCCTGGTGCAATTCCAGTGTCGCCGACATCCGTGATTCGGAGAAACGTTTGTATCCTCTCAGCATTTGAGCGTACGGATTGGAATATCCTACACCGGTCCCAATGCTGGAGGTACCACCGCTCTGGCTGGAATTACCAAACAGGATATGTTGTACCAGCCTGTTGGCAGAATCGGGAGCGTAGTAAGCGGGAAATAGTACGGGACTGGTATGTACTGCCGCGCTGTATAGGTCTGATGAAAATGATGCATCGTTGGTCATCGGGCCGTTGTAGTCATTGAAGTTGCCCCAGAGTCTTAGTATCAGCTCCGTGGTTTTAGTGAGCTTTACGTTCACGTTGGAACGTAACTGGTAGTTCTTGTAGTTTACGTTGTTGTTAAAATTGTTGGCGGGACTTTTCTTCAGCATGCCATTGTCGTTGCTGAAAGAACCGGAAACCAGGAACCGGGCGATGTCTCCGCCACCACTGACATTCAGATTAGCCCGCTGGGTACTGGCATATTTTTTAAACATCAGGTCGAGCCAGTCAACCGCGGGGTATACGTAGGGGTTACTGCCTGGTGTTTTGTCGATGGTCTGTTGAGTGTTGTATATTTTATCAGCGTCAAATACAATAGGCTGTAGCGGATCGCGGGTAGTGCCGGCCTCGTTGTATAACTTCATATAGGTAATAGGATCGGCCAGTTTGATGCTTTTCGTAGGGGTGGAAATAGCATTTTCGAGAATGAGGTTAAGCCTTGTTTTTCCTTCTTTACCTTCCTTGGTAGTAACGAGGATAACGCCGTTGGCGCCTCTTGCTCCGTACAAGGCCGTGGCGCTGGCGTCTTTTAGTATGGAGAAACTGGCGATATCATTTACCTGGAGACGTGCCAGATCATTGGTGGTGAGTTCCACGTTGTCTATTAATATCAGTGGATTCTGCCTGTACCCGAAAGTGGTGACACCCCGGATAAAAAAGTTGGAGTTGTCGAGGCCGGGCTGCCCGCTTTGCTGAAAACCAATAATGCCGGCTACCTGTCCTGCCAGTGCGTTGGTGAGATTACTGCCGGAGGTCCTGAGGTTGTCTGCTGTGATGGTAGATACAGAACCCACTACAGATTCTTTTATTTGTTTCCTGCCGAAGGCGGTTACGACAACATCTGTCAGTACGGTCTCCAAAGGTTTGAGTTGAATGGAGAAGGTATGTGTTTTCTCCGTTACAACGACCGTATCTCCCTTGAAACCAACAAACTTGAACAGTAGTGTGGTGCCGGGTTTTACCTGGATGGTAAATCGTCCGTTATTGTCTGTTGCGGCGCCGAGGGATTTATTATCCGCCGCTACAATGGTGACGCCGGGAAGTGGCCTTCCGCTGGTGTCTGTAACCGTGCCGTTGGCCGGAACCTTTTGCTGCGCGAAGGTTTGCTGCGACAGTAAAAGGAAAAGGAGGAACATGGCGTGGTAGAACCATCTTCCGAATGGTTTGTGGAATTTCGTCATGTAATTTGAAGTTATGGGTAAGAAAAAGAGATCCCCTGTTCGCCTTGCGGCAAACAAAATATTTTGGTTGATAATAGCGCATACGGGCGCTGTACGTTGTGTTTACAACATCAATGCTACTTCATAACGTAATAGATTTTTTTTGAAAAATGTTTAAGCTGTAGGAATCGATACTGGTACAAAAATTTGTTTTTACATGGGTGATTGGGTTGATATTACACTGATGGATTTTGACAGAAATAGTTCATTGCTGACTGCCTGTTGATGTTGTTTGGTCGTTCACTGTATTTCTGCAAAATGGATCTGTGATACGTGGTTATTACTATTATTCGGCTTTTCTGGTCTTCATCTTCGGGTGTTGATGGGGGGATTTTTTTCCATCAGCATGCATTATGATCGTTGTTACCAAATTTATTAATAAGAGAGAATTGATTTGCAGGTAAACTTGACTTATTTCGGCACAATATTGCCATTTTTTGTTTTTGCTATCGACAGATAGTAATAATAAAGGATCACTTATCCTGGCAGTTGAAGACTTTTCCGGTATTCCTTGGGTGTTAATCCTTTCTTTCTTTTGAATAGCCGGTTAAAATGGGTAGTGTGATTGAATCCTGCCATGGACGCCAGTTCCGACATGTTCATTTCTTTCTCTTGAATGAGTCGGCAGGCATAGCTGATACGGAGTTCATTTACAAAATCAACGAATGACTGTTGGGTTCTGCTTTTAAAAAAGCGGCAAAAGGAGTAGGTATTCATGGAAGCGACCGCAGCAATTTCGGTCAGGGGGATTTCCCGGCGGAAATGGCGGAATATATGTTTAAAAACGGCTTCCATGCGTGTTTGATCTTTATCCTTAAATAGGTTTTCATAATTCTTACTGGTCAGTAACCGGTGTTCTTTTGCTTCTGTCAGCAGGACGATCAGTTCCATGAAGGAGCTGCTTTGCCGGATTCCCTGTTCTGTCAGCATGCGTTTCATTAATGTAACGATATTGTCTTTACAGGGACCATAAAATTGAATGCTCCGCTGTGCCGTATGCATCCATGATTCCAGCTGCGACAGATTCCCGAACAGGGAAAAGCACTCTTTCAGCAGCGAAGGTTCTATATTGATGACCATAGAGCGTGCCTGTAATTGTTTTTTGTTGCCGAAGTAACTGGCTTCATTATACCATACATGAGGAACGTTGGAGCCCACAAAAACCAGTTCTCCGCTTTCGAAGTATTCCACGTTGTCGCCAATGATACGTCTGCCCGCACTTTCCACTACGTGTACCAATTGACATTCTTTATGAAAATGAAATTCCGTCGAAAATGCGGGGAGGTTAATCTCTTTTATCACAAAGAGTTTATCGGATATCAGGTTATGACCCAGGGTAGCTAAAATTGCTTTCATGTCTTTTTTTGGAAAATCAAAATAAAAAATATTCCCAAATATTTTTCCTGATAGGGGAGTGTTCTTTATAAATTTCAATCAGTTATCCTTATTATCTTTTATAATATGCATTTTATTTTAATGTATTGCTGAATGTCCTATGCAGTCCCATTGACTAACTTTAATGTATACCCTGGAATGGGACCGTTATGAAAAAGAGAAAGTAGCTTGTTACCCGCATGTATTCTTAATAGTAAACCCAATATTTTAACCCAAAAAACTTCGTTATGAAAAAGAAAAAACTACATCTCCCTAAACTCTCTCTGAGCAAAGAAGTCATCAGTAATCTATCCCAGGAAAGGATTGTAGGCGGAGCTACCGTGCGGGAGTTCACCTGTATTCAAACGTGCCGTAATACCTGCTACTGTTCTTTGCGGCTTGACGGTTGCGTTACCGCGGACCGTACCTGCCGGTATGCTGCTGATTGAGTAACAAAAAAATCCATTATGAAAAAGAGAAAACTACATCTTTCTAAGCTCTCTCTGAACAAAGCGGTGATCAGTAGTCTGGCACAGGAAAAGATAGTAGGAGGAGCCACCATGCCGTGGGAAACCTGTGGGCAAACCTGTTTTGGGACCTGTTTTTGCACGGAAATTAATTGCGTGTCCCGGGATCCTAATGGTGTTACCTGTGTGCTTGAATGCAATACAATGATATGCAGCCGGGCATGCCAGCATGGATAGATATTTTCCAAAGCGGGTGCCATTTGAGACACCCGCTTTTAGAAAGATGTTCGACCTAACATCTCGCGGTTTGACAGGTGGTCCTGGTATTACAGATAATAGCCTGTGTGGAACACATACAGTCGCTAGGTAACGTGGCGCCGCCAACGACGCCGGCTTGTTTTTCGTCGCTCAGGGCAGCGATCTTGATTTTTCCCAGCAGTAATTTTTTTTCTGCTCCGACTTTTACTTTTTTCATACGTGTGATTTTAATGAGTTCCAAAGGTCTGGTTAGTTGCCGCAGGCTTTTCTCAGTGACTAAATGATGCAGGCGCTACTGCTTATTCCCTGCAGCTGAAACAGCGATATTCATAGTTCACCAAATAATTCCATGATGAAGAAAAAAAAACTAAACCTTCCCCAACTCACCCTTAACAAAGCAGTAATCAGCAACCTGTCGCAGGACAGAATAACAGGCGGTGCGTCTTCGCCAAGGATTACCTGCTTTGAAACCTGTGTTCAGACCTGTCTGGAGACCTGTCAGTTCGGTTGCTCCGTCAGTGAAGTATCCCAAATGGGTACCAGCTGTGCCGGATGCAATACCACCATGATATGCCCATGATAATGCCTGTATTTATCGTTTAACCTAAAACAAATCTGTTATGAAAAAGAGAAAATTAAATCTGTCCAAACTTTCCCTGAAGAAAGATGTGATCAGTAATTTATCCCAGCTGCGGCTGGTGGGTGGGGCCAGCACAACAACGGACACTTATTTTGCATCTTGTCTTTGCATTACCGCAGTTAATTGTCCTACAAAAAGAGATACCTGTAATTTCTGTACTGCTGATTGCCCGCCTACACTCCCTCCGGTTTGTATTGACTGACGCCATTATTCACCCTAAACAAATCGTTATGAAGAAGAAAAAGTTAAATCTGTCCAAACTATTCCTGAACAAAGACGTGATCAGCCATTTATCCCAGGAAAAAATACTCGGAGGAGCTGCTACTGTCCTGGAGCAAACCTGCCGCAGGTCCTGCTATGCAAGTTGTATTGCCTGCGTTACCAAAGACGTTTCCTGCGTGGTTACTTCTTGTTGATTAAGTACTGAAGAGCAAATGCAACACTTAACCCAAAGCCTTTCGTTATGAAAAAACGAAAATTGAATCTCTCTAAACTCACTCTGAACAAAGACGTGATCAGTAGTTTAACGCAGGAAAAAATACTGGGAGGCGCCACTGTGGAGCAAACTTGTCGCAGATCCTGCAATGGAAGCTGCCTTTGTCCTTCCGTTATTATTGAATGTGTTACCCAATGGGCTTCCTGTCATTCCTGTATTTTTCCTGTCTGTCTGCAGGCCCGCTGATATGCGTTATTGAGTAATTGCATTGGTGAAGAGAGGAGGTTGATTCACAGGAGATCAGCCTCCTCTCTTATATTGGATAATTAACAAATTATTAACAGTTGCCCTTGGATTTGCTTCGTTTTTACTTTTAAATTCATAAGGAGCTGTATTAAAAGTAATTGCGAATTGTGTGATCGACATATAATCCAGTAAAAACAGTTTTGAGAATAGCCCTATGAATCATCCCTTCAATAATAACCTGAGATCATGAATCTGTTTAGCTCATCAACAACCGAATCAGTATTCCGCAAGATTTGTTATTTAATTGCTGCGTTGTCATTGACGCTGGGGTTGTATGTTTATGCTATATTGGATTTTGAGCCCATTAAATATATCGAAATTGGTATCGGTATTTTTTTCTTATTAATGCCGGTTTTTACCAGGTGGATCGGACTTTATCTCAATATATCCATATTCTTTATTGTATTAAATGCGGCACTGTGTTTTTATGGTATTCTGTTGGGTCCACTATCTGAAATTCATATTCTGGTTGCTTTTCTTTTAGGGGCTTCCACTTTTTTATTGAGGGGGAAAAAACTGATGATTTTTCCAGTCACCCTGGTCACCGTAATGCTTGTTTTCCTGGAACTGAATTACTATAACAGATGGTTTACTCCACTTGAAATAGATTATAGAAATGCTATGAAAGTTAGGTGGGTAGTGGTCTTTACCGGATCATCACTCTCTGCTGTAACTGTTTTTTATTTCGCGATAAACTGGGTGAATGAGAGGACCCGAAGAATAAATCAACAACTACAGGAAGCGGTTAAGGTAAACATGTACAAAACAAAATTTTTAAGTGAAACATCGCACGAACTACGCACGCCTCTCAGCAATATTTTAGGCATCGCGGAATTCCTGAACTTGCGTAAATATGACTATACTCCCGAGGTAAGAGTGGAAATAGACAGCCTGCTGCAATCTGCTTACCTGGCAGGACAAATAGTCAATAACCACCTTGACCTTGCCAGGATCGAAGCCGGAAAATTTACGGAGCTTAACCCCGAAACGGTGGACCTGAAATTTGTGGCAGATACCTGTATGGCTATGCAACGGGTTATCGCCAATACCCGGAATATTAAACTGGAAATTGAGATTGACAGCGCTCTACCGCAGTTTATTAAGGTTGATAAGGTGGCCCTGTATACCATTATCAATAACTTAAGCTCTAATGTCGTTAAACATACACCGGAGAATAAAACAGCTCAGATAAGGATCTACCGGGAGGGTGAAAGAATGATCATCGAAACAAAGAATGCAGGTCACATCGATCAGGATATCCTGCAAACAATATTTAAACCCTTTGTTGCTTCCAATACACAGAACAGCACCGGGTTGGGACTACCCATTATCAAACATATAGCCCAATTACTGAAAGGGGATGTGTACGTATATACACTTATGGAATTCGTTGTATTTAAGTTTGAAATGCCTTTGATCGCCGCTAAAGAACCAATAACCAGGCAGGTAACGAATAAAATCAAAGGGGCATTGAGAGGCTATAAAATTATGATTATCGATGATAACGACATTTTTAGAAGGAATATTGAAAGGAATGTACTGCATACAGGCGCACAGTGTATAACGATGGAAAGTGCCGTTAATGCCCTGCAAGCGATCGGAACGGAACTTCCCAATCTCATTATATGCGACATGAAATTGCCGGGCCTTTCCGGCCCTGATTTCGCCCAAAAGCTAAAACAACAACCCGGGCTGGCTCATATCCCCATTATATTTCTATCAGCGGACGCTTTTGAAACTTCTGCCAATATAAGACAAACAACAGCAGGGGATGAATTTCTATGTAAACCATATTTAAGCGAAGACTTGTATGCTTTGCTGACAAAGTACCTAACACCCATAAGGTTAATTGTCAGAGATTCTGCCTGAAAAATAATCTGATTAAATACCAAAAGGTGTCTCAAATATGAGACACCTTTTTTCATCCTTCTTTACGCCATCCTATTGCTTCTTAACTAATCTTCGTCATCGATAATTGCCCATGTATAACACCTTTTACCGCGGTCAGTGCATTGGCGAGCTGCTTTAATAACGACGCTTTCCCTTTCACGGCAATAATTTCCAGGCAGTTGTCGTGATCTAAATGGATATGCTGGGAACAGAGAATCAGGTCGTGATAATCATGTTGAATATCCGTGATCTTGTCCAGCAGGTCCCTTTTGTGATGATCAAACAATAGGGTGATAGAGCCTCCCACCACTACATCGGACTGCCATTGCTTTTCTACTTCTATCCGCTGAATCAGATGCCGGATCGCCTGTGAGCGGTTGGGAAATTGGTTGTCTTCAATATAATTATCCAACAGCTGCAATACATTTTTTTCTATAGAGACACCAAATCGTACAACTTTCATATGCGGTGTTTAATGGTTAAAATGCGTTGACTAAATACAGCACACCCACTGCAAACAGGCCGGAACGCTGCGTTGCATTGGCGTCCGCGATCACATTCCGGTATTTTACCTGGTTGTTATAATAATATCCGAACAGCTTCATATTTTGACTGGCGATAGGCTTGTATTCCAGGCCTGCCAGCAGGCCGATGTTTTCCCGGAAATTTTTTCCGAAGACACTGTTGCCTTTCGTTTGACTGGCGGATTCGAAAATACCCTTGGTTGTGAGGAACCATCCGGGGATAAACTCATAATCCAGTCTTAATACCGCACCTTTATAATTGACGTCCCTGGCAAATACCGGTGCAAAATCCGGATGGAGTTTTTGCCGGTATTTGTTGATGGAAGGGGATGCAATATTGACATAATCTACTGCCATAGCTGCCCACTGGAGATCGAGGTAACCTTTTAGTTTGTTCAGCACCACTTTATTACCCAAAGCAACGGCGTGATTGGTTTTACCGGATGCATATTGAGAAATATCATAGCTCCAGAAAGTATGCAGCTTTTGATCGAACATCTTGCCCAGCCAGCTGGCATAAACACCCATGGGTGTTTTGGAACCCTTCAGGCCATCAGCACCATAGCCGGCAGCGGTATGCGTGGTATTGAAGGCATTGTTGTAGGTGTTGTGCAGCTGAAGGAAGAAACCATGGTTTTTGTCCGCCTGGTAGCCGAGCCGGATGCCCATCATAAATAAATTCGTCTGGAAGTTTACAAACTCCGAGTACTGGTACTCGTAAGTGGGGTTCGTTTCAAATTCCCAGCTGCCTGCATAGGCGGCCTGTTTCCCTACATTGACAGACCATTTTTTATCTGTTCCGAATTTGTAGTTAACAGACGCGATGTCCAGAGAACCAGGCGCATTGTCCAGATCCCGCTGTGCCTGCGATCTATTGAGCCGGTAGCGGACCCTGAAATCCAGGTCGGGCACAATGGTACCCAGTACTTCAAACCGGGCCTCATTCAGGCGCATGGAGGACTGTTTGTCTCCATCCGGAATTTCCAGGGAACTGCGCAGCAATAAATTCATATGCACGTTTTGCAGTGCTTCGGGTCTTTTTTTGATCAAAGTTGACGGCTCCGCCCGGGTGGTATCGCTGGCTGGCGCCGATGGAGGAGCGGTCTGGGCAAACAAATAACCAGTGGAACAAATACAGGCAATGGTCAGTACGAGTTTCATTTTCATATGTCAGATTCAATTTAATAGCGAGAAAAAACGAGCCGGATAACATCACTGTTTCCGGGCTCTTTTCTCTTTTACTTTTTCTTCCAGCCAGGTGCACCATTCATCGATACCTTCTCCTGTCAGGGTGCTCACTTGTATGGCAGAAAGATCCGGATTCACTTCCTGTGCATCTTTAACAGCCGCTTCTACTGAGAACGGAACATAAGGCAAAAGATCCGCCTTGGATACCAGCATCAGCTCGCTGGTTAAAAACATCCGGGGGTATTTCTTGGGTTTATCGTCTCCTTCGGTAGATGCCAGTAAGGTAACGCGGTAGTCTTCTCCCAGATCAAACGCTGACGGACATACGAGGTTTCCTACGTTTTCGATGATCAGCAGATCTGCGTTGGTGAGGTCTATATGATCCAGCGCCTGGTATATCATCTGCGCTTCAATGTGACACATGCCGCCGGTTACGATCTGTAGGGCGTTGATACCAACATCCCGTAGGCGCACGGCGTCTCTTTCCGTTTCCGGATCTCCTACCAGAACGGCGATGCTTAATTTATCTTTCAGCCGTCTGCCGGTTTCCTGCAGCAGCGTGGTTTTACCGCTTCCGGGAGAAGAACAGATATTAATGATCAATACATCCGGCACTTTATCTTTAATCGCTTTCGCAACAAAATCGTTTGCCTTCAACAGGTTCAGGGTGGTATTATCACACTGCACAGATCCGGCAGGCATACGGTTGCTCTTAGGTTTCATATCAATCATGGTAATTATCTTTTAGGTTAAAAATTCTATTTTGCTGATACGTAGTTCTTCGCCCTGCAGAATTTTCCTGGATGGTGTTCCGCAGGCACACACGAACTTGTGGCGGACCACTTCAAACGATTGGTTGCATTGCTCGCAATGCGCTACAATCGGCAACAACACCACTTCCAGGTCAATATGGGCCAGATGCGGCTCGTCTGATATCAGCGCTTCAAAGGCATTTTGAATCAGGACAGGTTGTACATTACACAAAAGGCCGGCTTCGACTTGCACCTTAGTGATGCGGTCAAATTTGTCCGGATGACTTTCCTGTAACGTGTTGAAAATATCTCTCACTATCGGCACTTCATGCATAGTTTCGTTTTTTTATCCCTAAGCAGTTATTTTCTTTACCGGCTGTTTTTTGGTAGCGGCGGCTTTCTTTTTTACTGCTGGCTTCTCCGTTGTTACTGACTCCATTGGCGTTGTTTCTGGCATATGATGCCGGATATAACTCCAGCACATATCACCGATGTTAGACAACCATTCGTGCATAGCATCGCCACTTTCACCCAGTGTTCTTATCAACAGCGCATTCGGGTTACACATGGTAAAACCGTAATGCATGTCTGTAAACTGTTCTGTCAGCACTTCATCCAACTCCGCTTTGATGGCCTGGGCATAGTCAGAAACAATCAGTAAAGTACCCTGGTGCGTATGGCCTTCAAAGAATAACATGCGCTCCAGTGGCTGCTTACGAGGCTCCATTAGCTGGTTGTCGAAGAAAACCAGTTTCCCGCCGCGGTATACTTTCGTGCGACTATGCAACCGGGTAAACTCAAACCTTTCGCCGGAGTGGATACGGCCGCCGCCGATAATGTCTCCCCATACCAGGTGCCCGCTCTCCGCTACCTCCACCAGGTTTTCCATATCGAAAATGGAATGTTTGAAGGGGATAGTAGGCTGCGGCAGGTATTGGAATAGTGCCCTGTCTTCCACTTTGACATGCATCAGCTGGGAGGCCCCTTTTTTCATGGGGTGCACCTTATTGAAAGATTGGGTAAACAGTTTCATTTCGGAGTGCTGTGGACAATGCACACTGATTTGCAGCGCATCGCCGTCCATTACGCCGGGAGAGTAGCACATCATCATTACTTCCAGGTGGTCATGGAGCAGCTTGGAGCCGTAGTGTACTACTTTATAGGGAATGTCAAAATAACTGTTCACCAGCAAGGTTTTCGAACCTTCCCGCTTGCAGCTGATATCAACCCTGCTTGTAAGTGAATTATCCCTATTGATCATGGTGCTTCAGATTATGCTTCGAGTAATGCGTATTTCTTAATCCAGGTAATGACGTCATCCAATCCTTTCTTTTCCCTGATATTGGTCTTCAGGAATGGTTTGTCGCCCCGCATTTTTTTGGCGTCTCTTTCCATTACTTCCAGGCTGGCGCCTACATAAGGGGCGAGGTCAATTTTATTGATCAGCAGCAGATCGGAACGGGTAATGCCAGGACCGCCCTTACGCGGGATTTTTTCCCCTTCTGCCACATCAATGACGAAAATGGTCACATCGGCGAGGTCTGGGCTGAAAGTCGCCGCCAGGTTGTCGCCGCCGCTTTCAATGAATACAATTTCGGTGTCGGGATGCAGCTTCACCAGTTCCTCTACGGCTTCCAGGTTCATGGAGGCATCTTCCCGGATGGCGGTATGCGGGCATCCGCCGGTTTCTACACCGCGGATTCTCTCTGCCGGCAGTTTGGAGTTTTTGATCATAAACTGCGCATCTTCTTTGGTGTAGATATCGTTCGTCACTACGCAGATGCTGTAGTCGCCGCTCATTTTCCTCGTCAGCGCCTCTATCAGGGCCGTTTTACCGGAACCTACGGGGCCGGCTACACCTATTTTTACATATTTTGTCATGTTACGGGAGTTTAAAATTTGATGATCAGGAGATGTAAATGCGGGTACGCAGCTTTTCGTGTTGCATACACTTTATTTCCTGTCCTATGCAGCATAAGCCCAGTTGCTGCTCGTCCATGTCTTTTTGTTTTTTCACCAGTCTGGCAATGACAGGCTGCAGGTTGAACAGTATTTTCTGTCCGGCTGTCTGACTGATGGGTACTGCTTTGGCGCAGTTGGTAATAATACCATTCAGGGTATTGTAGTAAAATGCGCTCAATGCATCTTCTGTGGCGATACCGGCTGCTTTTACATACAACCCGAAGGCGATGGCGTAATGCCCATGCAATGCCGACTGCCGTATGGCTTCCGCATATTTTTTACAGGCAGGGTAGGGCTTCAGTTCCATCGTCAGTTTCAGGAACCGGATGGCCAGCTTTTTACTGGCATCTCTTATTTCGTAAGATGCTTTTATGGCTGTTACCAGTGTATCCAGCTCCGTTAGCTGGTCCCATCCCTTTTTACCGGCAGGCAGACAGAGGGTTTTATACAGAAAAGCAGCGTCGTTGTAATAAATGCTGTGCTCCAGCATAGTGCGGGCATACTCGGCGGCGGAACTGTTGTCATTGACAATCCGGGCATCCACATAAGACTCCAGTCCATAGGAATGCGTGAAACTTCCTATGGGGAACATGGAGTCATTGACCTGCAACAGCGTTAATAGTTTCTGCATTGGTTAATAGTTTGTAGTGTTACCATGGCCGTTGGCCCGCAGCATATGTGTCTGCAACAGTTTCCTTTCTTCGATGCGGGGTGCATACCCAGCCCGTTGCAGCTGCACATATAAAGGCGATTCGTAGGCAACACTGATGTTATTCTCATCATCAATATAAATGGGGATATGTTTGTTGCCGATTTCAAAACAAATAATCCCCATTTCTTTTAGTGTATTCGGTGTAAACACGATACACTCGCAGGATTTTATCACCAGCACAACGTATCTTTCATCGTCCATCCAAAGGATATCGCCATCGGCCAGCGGTACCCTGCTATTTTTCCTGATCACTAATTCCATTCCCGACTGCGTAGGACGCCGGATAATGGTTTTGGTGGTCTCATACCATTCGATCTCGAAAATGTCCTTTGTTCTGTTGCCTACAGACGGATTAGTCAATACTTCTTCTATAATGATCATCCTTGCGTGATTTTAAAACAGCAGGTAACGCTGCGCCAGCGGAAGTACCTTCAGTGGTTCGCAGGTGGCTACTTTGCCATCTATTTTGACGGTGTATGTTTCCGGATCTACTTCCAGTTTAGGCATGGCGTTGTTGTGTACCATGTCTTTCTTCTGTACGGTTCTGCATCCTTTTACCGGCAGCGATTTCTTTTTCAGCCCCAATTTGGCTATGTTGCCGGACTCGATGGATATTTTGGAAACGAAGTTGTAGCTGGTTTGTGCCAGCGCGTTGCCATAAGCGCCATACATTTTCCGGTACAGCACAGGCTGCGGTGTGGGAATGGAAGCATTGGGATCACCCATTTTCGATGCCACGATCATACCTGACTTATAGATCATCTCGGGTTTGATACCGAAGAACTCCGGTCTCCACACTACGAGGTCGGCGATTTTGCCGGGTTCAATGGAACCTACGTATTCATCGATGCCGTGTGATTTTGCGGGGTTGATGGTATACTTGGCCATGTATCTTTTTACCCGGAAGTTGTCGTTGCCCTGTCTGTTATCTTCGGGCAGCGCACCGCGTTGTACCTTCATTTTGTGGGCGGTCTGCCAGGTACGGGTGATCACTTCCCCTACGCGACCCATGGCCTGGGAATCGGAGCTCATCATACTGATAACGCCCAGGTCATGCAGGATATCTTCTGCTGCAATCGTGGAAGGACGGATACGGGAATCGGCAAAGGCGACGTCTTCCTTGATGGCCGGGCTCAGGTGATGGCATACCATCAGCATGTCTACGTGCTCGGCGATGGTATTCACGGTATAGGGCTTGGTAGGATTGGTGGAAGACGGCAGGATGTTGGGATACATCGCGATCTGGATGATATCCGGTGCGTGCCCGCCGCCGGCGCCTTCCGTGTGGAAGGTGTGGATCACTCTTCCGTTGATGGCTTTAACGGTGTCTTCGAGATAACCTGCTTCGTTTAAGGTATCGGTGTGTATGGCTACCTGGGTATCGTATTTATCGGCTACCCGCAGCGCCATGTCGATGGTGGATGGTGTGGCGCCCCAGTCCTCGTGCACTTTCATGCCCAAAGCACCCGCACGGATCATTTCCGCCTGGGCTTCTTCGTTGGATACGTTGCCCTTGCCAAAGAAGCCGACGTTGATAGGCAGCTCTTCGGATGCATGGAGCATCTTCTCCATAAAGAATTTACCGGAGGTAACAGTGGTGGCGTTGGTACCATCATTCGGACCGGTACCACCGCCGATGAGAGTCGTCAGGCCGCTGTACAGCGCTGTGTCGATGATCTCCGGGCAGATAAAGTGGATGTGTGTGTCCACACCGCCCGGAGTAACGATATACCCCCAGCCACCATGTACTTCGGTACCCGGACCGATGATCATACCTGGTGTTACGCCATCCTGCGCATCCGGATTGCCTGCTTTGCCGATCGCTTTGATTTTACCGTCTTTGATACCGATGTCGGCTTTTACAATGCCCCAGTGATCGATGATCACGGCGCCGAGGATACACATGTCCAGTACGTCTTTATCCAGGGCCGCAGCGGCTTGTCCCATGCCATCCCGCACGGTTTTCCCACCACCGAATTTATTTTCCTCTCCGTAAACCTGGAAGTCTTTTTCTATCTCAATAAACAGCTCAGTATCGGCCAGCCGCATTTTATCGCCGGTAGTAGGACCGAACAGGGAAGCATATTTATCCCGTTTGATATAAAGGTTACCATTCTCAAACCTTACTTCGTTGCTGTTTTGGGCGAAGGCCTTGTTGAGCCCCATTACCGTTAAGCCGGCGGTGGTTACCCCAACGATTTTAATCCATTCCCGCCGGTTCCAGGTACCACCTTTTTTTCTATTCTCTTTATTCTCGGACATACTGTTGTATTTAATGAAATGTGAATGCATTTCAAATGTTGCCGGTTATTTGGCGCCTTTGAAATTGTTCTTCTTTGCCTTGGCAATGGCGGCGGTTTTAACGCTGTTTTCGGAAGCGTTGCCGTCGGTTAGGTTATTGAATCCGTAGATGTTTTTCTTACCGCCGATTTCGACGAGGATCACCATCTTTTTTTCTCCTGGTTCAAAACGGACTGCGGTACTGGCCGGAATGTTAAGCCGCATACCGAAGGAACGGTTCCTGTCAAAATCAAGTGCCTTGTTTACTTCAAAGAAGTGGAAGTGTGAACCCACCTGGATAGGGCGGTCTCCCGTATTTTTCACTTCTATTCTTTCTGTTTTCTTTTTTGCATTACAGATAATATCTTCTTTCTTCAGAATAAGTTCTCCGGGTATCATAATAATTTCATTTAACAGGTTAAGCAACTGATGTTAGCGGATGGGGCTATGAACGGTCACGAGTTTGTTCCCATCGGGAAACAACGCTTCAATCTGAACGTCATGAATCATTTCCGGGACCCCTTCCATGACCTGGCTTCTGGTCAACAGCTTCGTGCCCCATTCCATGAGCTCTGCTACTGATTTTTTGCCATCCCTGGCCTGTTCCATGATTTCACTGGAGATGTAGGCAATACATTCCGGGTAGTTTAATTTCACCCCGCGCTTTAGCCGTTTGGCAGCAAGCTCTCCTGCCTGGTGTAATAACAGCTTCTCAATTTCCCGGGTGGTTAGATGCATAGTAATTGTATTTTTTTATGATGTAATATTCTTGGTGCACAGCTGTACAGGTATGCTACATACCCGGACACAGCTATCGCAGGGACAGCCGGAAAACGGCTGAACGGAACAACGTTTTAAGTCGGTATGCATGAGGGAAAGAAAGAGGATGACGCACAGGTAACAGCCTTAAAAAGGCAGTACAGCACAGCATACCCTGCACGTTATTCATAATGAAAACGAGCACGAATGCAACAAATGACAACCTTGAAAAAATGGCTGGACAGAACAACGCCTTCTACACGTTATTCATCATAGAAACGAAAATAAAATCAGGCTAAGGTAAGCGGGCGTTCCGGAGGCGGGGTTATTAATTCGAGAGAATGGTTATCCAGATAAAAGGTATCTTCTCCCATAATGTGCTGAACATGGTCTATCACAACAGTGACAGCATCTTTCCTGTCACAAAGGTATTCGGAAAGTGGTGCATCTTCTTCTACCCGTTCTTCGTTAATGCCGGAATAGGAGCTGCTATCTTCTTTACTGACAGAAGAATATATTTTGTGTTTGTTCTCTGCTTGTTTAATGAGAATATATGGCATGCTAACAGTCACCCATGTGAACAACAACATGGCGAATACGGCGGAAATGCGGCGAATAAACTGATATGTGTATTTCGATAATCGCATAGAAGCGTGACTGTGTATGAATTGCAGCGAAAGTAGTAAAAAGTTGGTAAACAACAAGAGCTTGATCAATTTATTCTACGTTGTTATAAATCTTTTAACATATCGTTGGAAATTTTTTCTGCGCGAAAGTTTTGTACTACCATAAAAAAAACGACCTTCGTGTCACGAAAATAAAATTCTTGCTACTTCTACCGGCATACATGGCTACACTCCGCTGATTCCCGGAACTTCTACTTTGCCAATTTTCATTAGTTAATTTCTTTTATTCGATATGCTTAGGAAAACTATGTCCATGGCGGCATTGGCCTTTTCATATCTGAGTGTTGCTGCGCAGGAGCGGCAGACACCGGATTCATTAAAGGTGATGTCACTGGACGAACTAACGGTGACCAGTAAATACTATAAGAAGTACAATCTTAGTAAGATCTCTTCCGATTTGCGATTACAATCGCCATTGATAGAAACACCACAGAATATACAAATTATCAGTGCTGAAGTTTTAAAAGACCAGGTTGTCTATAATATCATTGAAAGCGCTACCCGCAACGTGAGCGGCACGATGCGCGAAGAACTGCATAATGCTGTGTCGCCGGATATCTATACACGCGGCGGATATATCAATGCGCAACGGAACGGCGTAGACCTTAGACCATTAATTAAAGGTCCGCTGGGAGATGATGCGGCTATCATTGAAACAATTGAGTTTGTAAAAGGTCCGGCTGGATTTATGTCGGCTCTCAGCGATCCTGCAGGTTCCTACAACATCGTTACCAAAAAGCCAACCGGCAGAAAACACCACACATTTAAAATGATGTATGGCAGTTTCGATTTTTTCCGCGCCGAATCTGATATGGGTGGTACACTGGACACCAAAGGGAAATGGCAGTACCGCTTTAATATGATGGGCATGAGTACCAAAGGGTTTATGAAGTTCGATAATAATACCCGCATATTGATAGCACCTTCTGTAAAATATATAGCCGGTAAAAAAACATCTTTTACGCTGGAATACATTTACCAGGGTATGAATTATATGTTGCTGAGTGAAGCACAGATATCACCCTATGGTTTTGGCACGCTGCCGGTTGATTTCTCCATATCTGATCCCAACACCAGACCCTACAGAGCGAAGGATCACAGCCTTTTCTTCACGGCAGAACATCAATTCAACGACAACTGGAACCTGACGGCCCGTATCAGTAACATCAACAACGAATACAATGGCAGCATATTCTGGGTGTATGGTAAAAACAACGATAACCCGGATATACTGAACCGGTATTATGTATACGACGGTGTAGGTTACAATACTTTTTCTACGCAAGCCTATATCCAGGGCCGGTTCCGGACAGGCACTGTCAAACATGCGCTCCTGGCCGGTATCGACTTCAACGATAAAAGAAATAATACAACAGACACCTGGGGGACAGCCAGCACCGTATATCCGTTGAGTATATCCAACCCGGTATACGGCAACGTGATCAACAACCATGGTATCGGCGGCTCCTTTGATTCGGAGAATGATATCAATGGTGAAGGCAACCGTACCCAAGGCCATTTATATTATATCTCGGCCTATGTAATGGATGAAGTATCGTTAACGGATAAACTGAAATTAAATGCAGGTCTCCGTATAACCCAATCCAACGCGGATTTTAATCAATACGGCACCCAAACGGATGCAAACGACCTGGTGGTAACGCCACGCCTGGGTATCAGTTATATGCTGCGGCCTGCCATGAGCGTGTATGCTTTATATGATCATTCTTATTTACCGCAGGCAGGGGTGGCCTATGATAAGTCGCCACTGAAACCGTTGACGGGTAAGAGTTACGAGGCGGGTATCAAAAAAGACTGGCACGATGGTACCTGGAACACGACTTTGTCCGTGTACCAGATTTACCGCAAGCGTACTATCCTGAGAGACCCGGTGTCCAACGATATTTATCAGACAGGAGAAAACAGGTCAGAAGGCGTGGAGCTGGATGTGAGAGGCCGCGTAGCCAAAGGCCTGAACGTGGTCATGAACTACGCTTTTACGGAATCGAAAATCACGAAGGACGAGAAGAACCCGGAAATGGTAGGCATGGCAACGCCCAACAGGATCAAACATATCCAGAATACCTGGCTGAACTACGCTTTGCCGGTTCGTAAACTGCAGGGACTCTCCGTATCTGCCGGTTATCAGTATATGGCCGGCAGGGCAGAACGATATACTAATGCCAATCCGGAAACATTAAAGGATTTTTTCCGACTGGATGCGGGTATCGGCTACTCCCGGAAAAAGTACAGCATCAACCTGATCGTCAACAATATCCTGAACGATCACCTGTACAGCACTGCCTGGAAACGGAACAATATGTATTACTGGGTACAGACAGCACCCCGGAATTTCCGTTGTGCCCTTACCATTAACTTATAAAACCATCACATGAGACATGTTTTTTTATTGTCAGCGTTGCTGGTCTTTCTCTCAGCCTGCGGTCCCGGGCGGCAGCAGCGTAAGGAAGGAGCTATCACACTGACGGATGTACAAGGGCATAAAGTGGTATTAAACAAACCCGCCGAAAAGGTGGTGTGTTTGTTTGATCCCATGATGGACGCCATTTTTATGCTGCAAATGCAACATACACTGGTGGGAATACCGGCGGAGACATACGCCGACAAGGAATTATTTATTCCCTACAGTCTGATCGATGACCGGATCAAAAACAAGCGTCTGGCTATTCCGGGTAGTAATGAAACGGCTAATCTCGAAAGTATCATCGCGCTCAAACCGGATCTTGTCATTGCCAAACACATGAGCGAAGGTACTATTAAGGCTTTGGGAGAAATGAGCATAGCGGTATACCTGGCTTCTTCCGAAAAATATGAACAGGTGTTAAAGGAGCTGGCAGATGTAGGTCAACTTTTAGGCGCCACGGAAAGGGCCGCTGAACTGGTGGCCTATACGAAACAACAGTTCGAAATGATGCAGTCAGCTGCTGCCGCCGTACGGGAAAAAGACCGGAAAAAAGCCTATTTCACCTGGGCCAATGGCCGCATTTACGCTACCACCGGGCGTAACAGCATGATGAACGATTGCCTGGAGTTTGCCGGGGTATCCAACGTATGTACGGCGCCGGTAGATCAACCTAACGTCAACGCAGAAACGCTGATCAGCTGGAACCCGGATATGATCGTGATGTGGAATGATCCGGCAGTCTTGTTTTATGCGAAAAAGGAATTGTCAGCTATCACTGCTGTGAAACAGAAAGCAATCTTTAACCTGATGCCGATGTTTTTCTATAATCCGCATACAATCAAGTCACTGACGGCATCTATGCGTATCAAAGCATGGGCGGCAGGAGAAGCTCCGGAAACATCATTGGAAGAAGTAAAAAAAATGATGATAAAATATTACGGTGAAACTAACGGTAACAAATTAATTACACTATTATGATGCAGGAAATAGCAGCTTACTGGGATAAGCAAAGTGCCATCTGGCGGGAAGAAAAGCAAGATGCATGGATGCAGCCGGTAACACAGCAATGGCTGACTTACTTTAAGGAATTATTACCGCAACTGAAAGGAAACAAAGTGCTGGAAGCAGGTACTGCCTCCGGTTACTTCGCCAATATTTTAGCGCAGGCAGGCTACGAAGTAACAGCAGTGGATATTTCAGCGAATATGATCGCGGAAGCGAAAACGGTATCAGAAGCGCTCCATCTCCGTATCGATTACCACGTAATGGATGCGCAGCAACTCTGTTTCCCGGAAAACCAGTTCGACCTGGTATTTACACGGCTCATGACCTGGACCATACCGGATATACAGACATTTTACGCCGAATGTTTTAAAGTACTGAAACCTGGCGGATTGTTGCTGAACTTCGATGGTGACTTCGGCGCCTGTCAGTTTAGCCAGGAAGGACACGAAAGATACCCGGCGGATATTATGGAACAGGCGAATAAGATCAAAAGCCAGCTAGACATCTCCCGGCATCAGCGTCCGGCGAGGGATGTGGAAATACTGGAAACAGCAGGTTTTGTGCAGGTTTTCGCCGATGAGAAAGAAGAACGGTTACTGCGGCAACCGGAAGGGACATCTGATCTGTTTGCACTCAAAGGATATAAACCAATACATTGAAACAAGGGATTATTTATTTGATATGTTACGCGTTGCCGTTGCCGGTTATCCTGGTGTCGCTCTTTATCGGGTCTACCGGTCAGGCAGACGTGGGGGCCGCCCTGGGACTGGCGTACAAGAAGATAGCCATGTCGTCGCTTTCGCTGTTGGAGGAAGATAGCTGGGCGCTGATAAAGAATATTATCTGCAACGTCCGGTTGCCGCGTGTGCTAACTACCTTTTTGGTGGGAGCAGCGTTGTCTGTCTCCGGTTCGGTACTGCAAGGCATATTCCGTAATCCCCTGGTCGATTCTTATGTGTTGGGTATCTCATCCGGCGCCGCTTTCGGAGCGGCGCTGGCCATGACCTTCGCCTTTGTTCCGGTAAGCCTGGCGGCTTTTGCGGGTGGAATACTGGCGGTATTGCTGGCTTACCTGGTTGCCCGTTCGGGATCGAATGCAACGATTATCACTATTGTGTTGTCCGGTATGGTGATCTCCGGCATGTTCTCCGCAGGATTGGCTATCGTGCAGTATATCAGCAATCCATATAAACTGCAGGCTATCGTACAGTGGACGATGGGCAACCTGCATGCGGCGTCATGGGAGGAACTGAAACGGTTATACGTTCCGGTGATACTGGGACTGGTAGTGGTGTTCATCTACCGGTGGCGGGTAAACGTTTTGTCGCTCGGGGACGATGCCGCTAAAGCAGCAGGCGTAAATCCGGGCCTGGACAAATGGATATTGATTGGTTGCGCCACCCTGCTGACGGCCATCACCGTGGCTTCGGTAGGTATTATCAGTTTTTACGGACTGTTCCTGCCGCATATTGTTCGCATGATGCTGGGGGCAGATAACCGGAAAGCTATTCCGGCCAGTATTTTCCTGGGAGGAACTTTTTTACTGGTGATTGATGATTTCTCCCGTTCCCTGTTTGCTTTTGAAGTACCGATAGGCATCTTCACCATGCTGCTGGGCGGACCGTTTTTTATATACCTGATGCGTAAAAACAAATTAAACTGGCACTAATGGCAACAGCTATCGAGATAAAGAACATGAGTTTTGCCTACGGGAAACAAACCATCCTCAAGGAGGTGAATGTAAAATTTTGTGAACGTAAGTTCTCCGTATTGCTGGGTACCAATGGCAGCGGTAAATCAACGTTGTTTAAATCCATTACGGGAATACTGTCCGGTTACAAAGGCGATATACAGGTAAAAGGAATACCCATAATGCAGCTCACGCATAAACGAAAAGCTGCTCTGATAGGATTTTTACCACAGTTTTATCAGACCGTGTTTACGTTTACGGTAGAAGATATTTTGCTCACCGGACGTGCGGCTTTCTCTGGTTTCGCACCTACCGCAAACGATCGTACGCTGGCTCAACAGGTACTCGCAGAACTGGGGCTGGAAGGGCTTCGTAGGAAACTCTTCCCCCAGTTGTCGGGTGGAGAGCAACAGATGGTCATGATTGGCCGCCTGCTGATGCAGGACCCGGAAATTATTATCCTGGATGAACCTACCAACCACCTGGATGTATACTACCAACATTTTTTAATGAATAAGCTCCGCGGGTTTGTGGCCAATGGCCGTACCGTTATTGCCATCATGCACAATCCAACACTGGCTTATCAGTTTGCGGATGAAGTTTTTTTTATGCTGGACAAAACGGTGATGCCCGCGGTAAATGCGGACCTGCCGGACCTGGAGATGCTGAAAGCCGTGTACAATACTAATTTCCTGGATATCCGGCATGAGGAGTTAAAAATTGTATTACCAACCGGGCATAGAATATAAAGATCATTTAAAATTTTTTTAGTAATTTTTACGATGATGAAATCATTAACCCACCCCGCATTGTTTTTTTCCATGATGGTAGCCTGTACTTCCTGCGCCCAGTCCAAATCCGGACCGGTAACTTATGGCATCCACCTGCAATTAAAAGCAGACAACGAAGTATTTATAGATGATATACTGGCAGGCGCTTCTTTTCAAGAAGATGCAGACAATGCTGCTTATTTGCTGAATCCTTTTCTGCTGACGGGAGGAAAACACAGAATCCGGCTGAAAGTATATCCTACGGAGGCTGTTGCCGGCAGTATCAAACTATTGGCTACGGAAGATGCCAACGGGCATGAGCAGCTATTAGCTTCTTTCCCTGTTAATGTGAGTGCGGGTAAACCCACGGAGTTTTCCTGGGAGGTGGACTTTAAAAAGATACCATATCAACTGCCGGGATGGACTACTGGCGTGGATCTCCGTAAGGAAGACAATAATGCCTTGACAAAGGAAGTGTTATCATATTACCAACACTTGCACAGCCTTTATCAGAACGGGGGCCATGCGGCGGAACTGATAAAGCTGGAGGCTAAAGCTGCAGCAGAAAAAAACGTCTACAATTTCCGCGATAGTAAAGTGACAGCATATACTGATAAACTGAAAGCAGCATCGCTTAATGATAAAGTAAAGATGGAGCCATTGGAAGATTATCAGATGGTGATCTATGGCAATGGAAAACTGGTAACCCTGGAACGGCGTCCCATCGATAGTATTGCCGGATATCGGCGTTCATCCCGGTTTGCGCACTGGAGCGCGCTGATCGGTCATTTTGATGACGGAAGTGGTATTTACCAGCTACCGGTCATGCTCTATCGCCCTGCGCCTGGTGCGCCGCTGGAAAGGATACGCTGATAGTATCCGGTAGCTGAAAATATTATTCTGCTGTTTTATGCATCAGGGTTTCCACCTTTGCATCCAATTTCCCCAATGCCTGTAAAACCGCGTCCATATCCGATTGCGGCGCTAAGTCCGTGTTGGTCCAGTAGCTGTTGTACTTCCACATTTCCAGTACTTCACTTACCGGAAGATCGTAGGGTTTAAATAATGGATTCAATGAAACCAGGTGCAGCAGGCCGTTTGGCTGAATACGATTGTATACTACTTTAAAAACAATGCCTTCATTTTTAGTGATCACCACGCAAGGGGTGCCATCTTTCAGATGGGACCAGTCCTGTAGGTATTCTACGATTACAAAAGAGCCTTCCGGAACAGGCAGCATGGATTCCCCTTTCACCGGAAACATCCGGAACTTCCGGTCAGCCGGGAGTTGTGGCATATGGAACACCGGTAGGCTGGAAATGTAGTCAGGATCGGCATAACCCACCGTATATCCCGCCTGTGCCTGGTGGGATACCATTTCCACCTGTTCTTTGTTATCTGCGGTAATGGTAGTAGCCAGTACGCGCATTTTTTTTCCTGTGATGTAACTCATATCACCGGCTTCCAGTTCTCTTAAACGCAGTTCTCCCAGTTGAGACAGGTCGAGGCGGATAAAAGTATCGATGTCAACCTTGAAAAAATCAGAGATCAGCACCTGGTCTTCCAGCGGTGGATTTTTGGTGGCGCCGGTTTCCAATGCTTTCAGTTTGGTACGGGTACATTGAAGGGCTGCTGCCAGGTCGTCCTGTGTCATCTTTTTCCGGTTCCGGAGAAATTTCAGGTTTTGGGCCCAAAAATTATTTTGTTCTTTCATATTTTTTTGGCATTATTACTGCCGGTAATTTGGCATTATTAGTGCCAAATATAAGTCAACTTTTTGAAATATGAAACAGCCAGCTGAAAGAAATGAGGTGATAGCCAGGCTGAGAGGAGAATTGCTTTCTGCCAGGGGGCCGGTGTTTTCATCCCATTCCCATGATTATCCGGATCTGGGGCCGTTAAACAGGGCTTTTCCGGAACATTGTTTCCCTTATCAGGGTACCCATGAATTTATCAGTCATAATAGTGAGGCGGCTGCCGCTACCTTAGGGTTTATGGCGGCGGTGCTCAGCCGTTTTATGAAAGAACAGGAAACGGCCATCTGGGTAGGGGCGCATAGAACGCTTTTCCCGCCCGGGCTCAAAGCATTTTGCCTGGTACCTGACAGGATCATTTTTGTAGACCTGGTATCGGAGAAAGAAATGCTATGGGTAGTAGAGGAGTGTCTGAAATGTAATGCGCTGGCGGCAGTAGTGGGAGAGATCCCGGATATCCATCCCATCGCCTTCCGGCGCCTGCAGCTGGCCGTGGAAAAAAGCGGCGTGCCTTGTCTGCTGCACCGGCATCGGCCGCGGAATATTGAGAATACCGTTTGCACTACCCGTTGGGAAATCAGGCCGGTAGCCAGTTTGATAGAGGATGGCTTGCCTGGTGTGGGGTATCCGCAGTGGCAGGTGGCCTTACTGAAAGTGCGCAACGGCAAACCGGGCAACTGGCAGCTTTCCTGGGATGGGCAACAGTTTCAGCAGGGCAATACAACAAGCATGGAGGAACAACAGGTATATATCAAAGCAGGTTGAGTGTATGAAACGTTATATGTCCGTTTGGTTTCGTCATCTGGCGGCAGACCGGCTGGCGCTGCGTTATCCGGGGCTGGGCGGGCAGGTGTATGTACTGGTGGCGCCGGAACGTGGCCGTATGATGATTCGTTCCGTGAGCAAAGCGGCCGGGCAACTGGGCATACTACCGGGAACCGTGCTGGCAGACGCGAGGGCGGTCTACCCCGACTTATTATTTTATGATGATGATCCTGCACAGGATAAACTATTGCAATCCCTCGCTGTCTGGTGTTACCGTTATACGCCGGTAACCGGTATAGATGGCGATGACGGCCTGATACTGGATATCAGCGGCTGTGCGCACCTGTGGGGCGGAGAAGCCGCTTATTTTGAACATATCGTGAGCCGGTTGCAGGCAGGTGGTTACCACGTAAGGGCAGCAATTGCCGACACTATGGCGGCTGCCTGGGCGGTAGCCCGCTATGGTACCACGCATCCGGTGCTGCCTTCCGGCAGCCAGGCGGAAATATTGCGGCCTTTGCCTCCTGAAGCGCTGCGGCTGGAACTGCCGGTGGTGGACCGTCTGCGGAAATTAGGCCTTACACAGATAGGGCTGTTTATCGATATGCCGCCATCCGTGTTGCGGCGTCGTTTCGGTCAACTGCTGCTGGACCGCGTAGATAAAGCCCTCGGACGCATGCCGGAAACACTCGAACCGGTAACGCCGCCGGAGCCTTATGTGGAAAGGCTGCCCTGCCTGGAGCCGATAAAAACGGCGCATGGTATTGAGGTGGCTATTCAAAAACTGCTGGAAGGTATCTGCCAGCGCCTGCAACAGGAAGAGAAAGGGCTTCGTAAAGCAAGGCTGCGCTGTTACCGTACCGACGGACAACAACAATGCGTGGAAATCGGCACCAACAGCCCGGTACGTAATCACACACACCTGTTCCGGCTTTTTGAACTGAAGATCGATAGTATTGAACCAGATCTGGGCATTGAATTATTTGTGCTGGAAGCGCCGGTAGTAGAGGGGTTGACAACCCAGCAGGAACGCCTGTGGGACCTGGATACCGGCGATAAAAAAGATGCTGTCATGAAACTGCTGGATCGCTTGCAGAGCCGCATTGGCGCCGCGGCTATCCGCCGTTACCTGCCGGAAGAACATCACTGGCCGGAACGGTCTATCCGCAGTGTCAGCGACATCAATGAAACTACCAGCGTTACCTGGCCGGAGCATCAGATGCGGCCGGTAAGCCTGCTGGGGGCGCCGGTACGGATTGAAGTATCGGCGCCCATCCCGGATTATCCGCCTATGTTATTTATCCATAAAGGCAAAATCCATAAGGTGGTAAAGGCCGACGGACCAGAACGCATTGAACGGGAATGGTGGATTGAAAAAGGATTGCAAAGAGACTATTACCAGGTGGAAGATGAAGACGGTGGCAGGTACTGGCTGTTCCGTTCCGGGTATTATGGGGAACATAAACCGGAATGGTATATACACGGGTACTTTGCTTAAATAGTAACGGTATGGGCTATACGGAATTACAAATCACAACGAATTTTAGTTTCCTCCGGGGGGCATCGCATCCGGAAGAGCTGGTGGAACAGGCCGTCAGCCTGGGATATAGCGCCATCGCTATAACAGATCATAATACACTGGCCGGTATTGTACGGGCGCATGTGGCGGCGAAAGAAAAAGGTATCCGGATTATTCCGGCTTGTCGTCTCGACTTGCAGGATGGTCCGCCATTACTCGCTTATCCCACGGACAGAGCGGCTTATGCCCGTTTGTCTGCCTTACTGTCTACCGGTAATCTCCGTACGGAAAAAGGTAAATGCGAACTGTATAAAAGAGATGTATACAAGTATGCGGCTGGGATCAAATTTGTGATGATACCGCCGGCAAGCCTGGATGGCGCCTTTGAGCTGGATGCGGCATTCAAAAAAGCGGCCCGGGAATACCGGCAATATTTCCGGTCGGAGTTATACATGGCCGCTTCCTGGTCGTACCGGGGCAGCGATGGTAAAAAACTATACCGCATTGCGCAACTGTGCGAGGAGCTGCATATTGCCATGGTAGCTACGAATGATGTATACTATCATCATCCCGAACGGCGGGAATTGCAGGACATCGTGACCTGTGTGCGTGAAAAATGCACGATCCATAATGCGGGTTATCGCTTGTATCAAAATGCAGAAAGATACCTGAAACCGATCCCGGAAATGCAGCGTTTATTCCGTCGTTATCCGGAGGCATTGGAAAAAGCGCAGGAAATAGCGGTGGCCTGCCGGTTTTCACTGGACAGCCTGGAATATGTATATCCCGAAGAAATTACTACCGAAGGCCGGACACCGCAGGAAGAGCTGGAAATGCTAACCTGGCAGGGAGCGGCGGAACGTTTTCCGGATGGTGTGCCGGAGAAAGTGGAGAAAACCATCCGGGAAGAACTTTCTTTTATGGCCCGGAAAAATTATGCAGCTTATTTTCTGACAGTATACGACCTGGTACGTTTTGCCAGGAGCCAGGATATTTTATGCCAGGGACGCGGCTCTGCGGCTAATTCGGTAGTGTGTTACTGTCTCGGTATTACGTCCATTAATCCGCAAACGGTGAACCTTTTGTTCGCCCGTTTTATGTCGGATGCCAGGGATGAAGCACCGGATATAGACGTTGACTTTGAACATGAACGCCGGGAAGAAGTGATTCAATATGTTTATGCCAAATATGGACGCGACAGGGCGGGCATTGTGGCTACTGTTACGCAGGTACACTGGAAAGGCGCTGTACGCGACGTAGGAAAGGCCATGGGTTTGTCGATGGATGCAGTAGACCATCTGGCGAAATCCGGATATGAACTTACGGAAGAATGGGAAGAAGGCAAAACAGTTACCAGTGAAGGTTTTAGCGCCAAAGACCCGATGTTGATGAAAACATTGGAGCTGACGGAACAGTTCATGGGCTTCCCGCGGCAACTTGGGCAGCATACCGGCGGATTCGTCATCACACAACATCAGCTCTCTGATCTGTGCCCTATCCTCAATGCCAGGATGGAAGGCCGCACCAATATTGAATGGAACAAGGATGATATAGAAGCACTTGGATTTCTCAAGGTAGATGTGCTGGCGCTGGGAATGCTGACCTGTATTCGTAAAGCGTTTGATCTGCTCCGGAAACATTATGGCCACCATTGTACTCTAGCCAATATTCCACAAAAAAAGAAGGTGTATGACATGATCTGCCGCGCAGATACTATCGGTGTGTTCCAGATCGAAAGCCGGGCACAAATGTCTATGCTGCCAAGGCTCAAACCCCGTGATTTTTACGACCTGGTGATTGAAGTCGCTATTGTAAGGCCGGGGCCTATTCAAGGTGACATGGTGCATCCTTATTTACGCAGACGAAATAAAGAAGAAGATCCGGTGTATCCCAAACCGGAATTAGAAGCAATTCTAAAGCGCACATTAGGCGTGCCGTTATTTCAGGAGCAAGCGATGGAAATAGCCATGGTAGCGGCCGATTTTACTGCTGCGGAAGCAGACGGTCTTCGCCGCAGTATGGCAACCTTTAAGGCTCCCGGACAGGTGGCAAAATGGCGGGAGAAGTTAATATCAGGAATGGTGAAAAAAGGGTATGAACTGGAGTTTGCGGAACGCATATTTAAACAACTGGAAGGATTCGGCTCTTATGGGTTTCCGGAAAGTCATGCCGCCAGTTTTGCACTACTGGTATATGTTTCCTCATGGATTAAATGTTATTTCCCTGATGTTTTTGCCTGTGCATTACTGAATAGCCAGCCAATGGGATTTTATGCCCCCTCGCAGATCGTGACCGATGCGCGGAACCATAAAGTGACCGTACTTCCGGTAGATGTAAATCGTTCTTACTGGGACAATTCTTTAGAAGAACGTAAAGGAGATTACTGGACATTGCGTCTCGGATTCCGCCAGGTAAAAGGACTGGCGCAGGAAGAAATGGAAAAACTGATAGCAGGTCGTACTATTGCTTACACGCACATTCACGGCATCATGGATACGGGCGTGTCTTTAAGTACCCTGGAACGATTGGCAGATGCAGACGCTTTCCGCTCTATGAAAATGGACCGGCGCCGTGCTTTGTGGGAAGTATCTGCCCTGGCCGACCGGCCACAGGTGCTGTTTGAAGGACAACCATCAGAGAGTGCCAGCGAAGCGGAAGTGAAGTTACCACTCATGACGCCTTCAGAACATGTAGTACAGGATTATGCTACCATGGCTTTATCGCTCAAGGCGCATCCGGTGAGTTTTGCCCGGCAGCAGTTATTTGCCCGGAATGTATTGTCCATACGGGAACTGGAACGGTGGCCTGATGGGACACCGTTGCGGGTAGCGGGTCTGGTACTGGTTCGCCAGCGGCCGGGAACGGCCAGTGGCATTTGTTTTATCACTATTGAAGATGAAACCGGCAGTGCTAACCTGGTAGCCTTTGAGAAAATATTCAAGCGTTTCCGCAAGGAAATTGTGACCTCCCGTTTGCTGATAGTAGAAGGAACCTTGCAGCGGGAAGGAAGTGTAACCCATGTCATCATTAAAAAATGTTATAACGGTAATGGTTTGCTCAATCAGCTTTCCCTGCCTACAGACCAGGAACAATTGATGAATGCCGCCTATCAGGGTGATGAGGCTAAAGCGCCTCCGGCTGGAAAGAAAACTGCTCCGAAAATGGTGCAGGCAGAGCTTTTCCCGGCGGGTAGAAATTTTAAATAGAAAATAATGCAACTGAAATTATTTGATGATGACCGGCAACTGATGCTCCCACAGGATTTGATGGAGTACTATCCGTCTTTTCTTAGCCGGGAAGAAAGTGATCAGTTATTACAAGTGCTGTTAAATACGGTGCCCTGGCAGCAAAGCAAAATCATGATGTACGAGAAGGAAGTACTGACACCGCGGCTGTCTGCCTGGTTCGGGAGTGAGCCGATACGGAACGGGGACCAGCGCCCCGTATTACCCTGGCCGGAAACGTTGCAGGTACTGAAAGCTAAAGTGGAGGCGCATACCGGCATGTTGTTCGATGGTGTATTGCTGAATTATTACCGGGATAACAACGATTCGGTAGCCTGGCATGCTGATAAGGACACGGTACCGGGATTAAAAACGGAGATCGCATCTATCAGCATAGGAGAGGAGCGGAATTTTGATTTCCGTCGTAAAGATAATCACCGCCATCGGTACACGATCCGGTTACAACACGGCTCATTACTGCTGATGAAAGGGGATTTGCAAAAGTATTGGGAACATCGGATCGCTAAAGCTGTGCAACCCATGAAAGCGAGGATCAACCTGACTTTCAGAAAGGTAGGAGCGGTTCAGGAACGCGCTTATTCATAAAAAAAGCGGACCCCTCATGGATGGTTGAGGCGTCCGCTATGAAAATCCGTTTGATATTTTATGGCAGAACTATTCTGTTGTGCTGGTTGTAAATTATTCCTTTCTCTTCATAAGCAAATTTATTCGGGAAAATACCTGGCTTCATAGGTATACTGATGACTTCTTCACCTGCCAGGTTCAGAAAATGCATCAACGCTTTGTAATGACTGTAATCACTACTATGGCCGGAAACTGTAGGGAAAATAATATAATCACTGGTCAGCAGCGGGGCAAACATCTCTATGTCGTATTGCCCCTGCACATGTTCAAAGTGCCGCTCCCAGCTTAGTTTTTGGGTTGACAGGTCAAAACATCTGATGGCCAGTGAATCATCGCTCCGTTTATTAACGACGATTAGTTTATTATTATAATAGCTGCATCCACCCACTTCTTTCTCACGGATTGTGCCGGTAGGTGCCTGTATGCTGGCTTTTTTCAAAAGTTTTCCGTCCGCCGTGTTCAGTGTGTATACGTCATACCGGGCGTCATACAATCTTACCACTACCGGTTCATTATTGTTGAAAAATGTGGAAGTGCCCGTCAACCAGTCACCCTGGCTGGTTTGCCATTGTAAGGTACCATCGGTGGCGCTATAACAGGACACGCTTGTTTTTTCAAATGAATAAATCCGGTTATTTACCCCCTTGGGGCGGGTACTCAAATTATCATTGATAGCGGAAGTCCATTGCTGCACACCATCCGATACCCGATAGGCTGTCAGGTGTTTATGATTGGCGGCATCCATTGTGCCCAATATCACCCGATCGTTTAATACCACTGGGGTAGTATTGAAATAGCTGTTTAAAGAACTGTTATCAACTTTGACAGACCATTTCTGTACGCCGGTAATTTTATCGAAACAATACAGCATGGCCGGTGTGGAGTTCTTATCTGTGGAAGCTGTAAAAAAGACCTGGTTGTTTTGTATTACTGGTTCGCTATATAATAAGGGAGCCGGCATAAACATCTGCCAGCGAAATAGCCATTTATTGCTGCCGTCCTTTTTACTGTATCCGGCAACAGCTGTGCTACTGCCATAATAAAAAAATGTGGAATCCAGTACCATAGCACTTCCCATTGATCCAAATAAAGTATAGTTACCGCTCTCCCATATAATGGAGCTGTCAACCACATTTATTTTATTCAGTGTAGAACCATAATCCACATATAATGCTCCCGATGGCCGGTTGGGAGTGGCAGGTATTGTAGGATCGGGTACGGGACTGGTTTCAGGCGCTGTTTCATTGGTTTTGGAGCAACTAAACATGCTTGTTACCAGCAGCAATAAAACGGTGCGCGTTACAATCGATGAATGCATTAAAATAACATTTAAGTATAAGGAATTGCGCTACAATGTATACAAAAAACAGATAATGTAATCGTGTGTAATATTTTAGAAAACAAAAAAGGACGTCCCATATGGAGACGTCCTTTTAAAATTTGTGACCGCGTCAGGATTCAAACCTGAAACCTTCTGATCCGTAGTCAGATGCTCTATTCAGTTGAGCTACGCAGCCGGTTTTTCTCTTTCGAGATTGCAAAGATAAGTAATTATTTTTATCTTAACAAATTATTTTTCAATTCTTTACATCTGCTACTTTTTAACAGGATGTTTCTATTGAGCTAAAAAAAACTGCAAAGCGTGTTGCAGCATTTTTTGTTGTGACCCTGTCAGGATTCAAACCTGAAACCTTCTGATCCGTAGTCAGATGCTCTATTCAATTGAGCTACAAGGCCATTTCCCCGTTTGGGATTGCAAATGTAGGATTAGTTTTTATTTAAACAAATTTTTTTGAAATATTTTTTGACAGTGACGAGCATGAATGTCGCTGATCTCCTTAATGGGACAGGGTTTGATGGAGAGTTCCGGTAGATGGAATTTCTAAAAAAAAGACGTTGGCCCATTGACGTTAGAACGGATTTTCGCGGCTGCTTTGCGAATATTGATCCGCCTCCGGCGGATGATAAACAGGGATGATAGATAAGGAAGATTGACGGATGTTTGTACTACCAAACACCTGTTTCCCATGAAGAAAACTTTCATTCTGATGGTATTGGCCATCCTGTGCAGCGCCTGGAAAATCTCCGCACAGGATACAGATACACGTATCCCCGAACTGTATGAAGGCAGCATAGATGACAAACTGCCGATTACCTTGTACCTGGTAGCTATTCCCGGCAATTGCGGTGGAGAACCCTATTACCAGGCTATTTACCGCTACGATAAAAAAGGTCCGGATCAATGGTTATTGCTGGAAGTACGCCATAACAGGTCCGGCCGGTATGCGCTGGTGGAGGAACGTTTCTCCGGCCTGATGATACTGCAGAAAAACGATAACGGATTCTCCGGCACGTGGATACATCCGAATGGCGTCATCCGGAAAAAGGTGGTGCTACGCAATAAACATCTTCCTAAAACAGATGTAAAAAAATACGAAAACTACCTCGATGCTGCACAACGGGAAACCGATGATTGTTAATACGGCTAATACTTTATTTTTACACCATGAAAACAAATGAAATCGTTGACCAATACTTAAAAGGCCTGGAAGAAAGGCTCTCCGCCGAAGATAAAGAGCAGTTTTCCTATACTTATGGCGCCACTGCCACACAGCTGGAAAGCCTGAAGGAACATTTTCCGGACTGCCCGGATGCCTTGCTGCAATTATTATCCCGCGTCAATGGCACCTACTGGCAGGAGTATGGCGACAAGAAAGTAGTTGTATTAATACTGGGTTCGGATGTGTACGAATACCCGTATTATCTCAAATCAATAGCGCAGATATTGGAAAAAAATACTTTTAAACAAAGCATCCATGAAATGTATGCCGGCTACCTGGATGAATTTCCGGATCTGATAGGAACTGGTATCAATCCGGATCTGAACATGAGCCGTTGGCTGTGTTTTTCTGATTGTATGAATAACGGCGGCACTTCCCGGCTGTTCCTGGACTTCGATCCGGCGCCCGGCGGCACCAAAGGCCAGGTGGTCCGTTTCCTGCATGATCCGGACAGCTTCAAAGTAATCGCCACCAGTTTTGAAGAATACCTGCAGAAACTGATGGAACATGACTATGACTTTATACAGCCGGAAGAAGAGGACGATGATGATGTTCTATCAACATAAATGACAGGAAGAGTATATAACCATCCGTACGAAAATGCTTTCAGAAGTTCCTCAAAAATGTTACCTTACATAGTAAGGAAACGGAAACCCAATGGAAGTTACAAAAAAGGTACAGTCAGATTATAACAGTATACTCCGGGCAAAACTATATTTCTTTTTTAGAAAAAGCCTGTGGTTGTATTTATTGGGCATGTTGTTGCTCGCTTATGAGCTTCCCCTGCCATCATGGGGGGTTATTCCTTCAGCAATTGTTTACTTTTTTGTTTTTGTGGTGCTGGTGCTGATACCAGTATATCATTTCAGTACAAAAATGCTGGAGAAAAAAATCGGTTTTGATGCTGTGATAACATTCAGTGAGCAAAATATCGTTATCCGGCATATTAATAAGGAATTGACAGAAATAAAACAGTGGGACTGGATAAAACAAATTAACCTGGCCCCAAACGCTGTTTGGCTTGTTACTGACCAATCCTTCCGCTTCGCTATCACTTTACCCAAAAATAAGCTGGATGAAAACGAATGGGAGTTTTTCAGCAGCATGAAAACAAAACTGTCAACCGGAAAAGCAGCCTAGAACATTAACAGGTTCCTGATTTCACCCAGGAAGAGACGCTTCTTCAGAAACTCGATTTTATTTTCTCCAAAGCGATACAACTGGCCAAAGCTATAGCCGGAGTCCTCATTCATATCATACAGCTGGCAAACAATCGCTTCAAAAGTGCCATCATTCAGCTTGATATTGTCTTTGTATACCAGTATGGCGGTGGTACTATCGGCCATATCTCCCAGCAGCTCTTCGGCTATCTCAAACATCTCTTCTTCGTCACGGGTTTTTATACGCTCAATTGTATCAAGCGTATCCCCGCACAGGATGAAAGGCTGAAAGTCCCGTTGTGACTGCAATTCATCGATCGCGATATTTTCCGCTTTTACAATGGCGGCTTGCAGCGATGGTGTAAGGTCAGTATATTCCATAATATGCGTTATTCCGTTACATTGTCCTGGATAGAAATATTCACCGGAATCTTCACTTCCTTTTTTGCGCCTCCCGGTGCTGTAAATTCACAAACGATATGTCCCTGCAGCTTTTCAAAATTTTTATTGAGGGTGATCTTCAAGCCTAAACTCTGATGTGGTGTATTATCATCACCGGTAATGCCGTATAGTTGAAGATGATCAGGCTTGCCGGTGTCAGGAAAAGTGAGCTGTTCGTTTTTTTCATTGGTCAGCGTGTACCCCTTGATGATATAAGTCACCCGGTTAGCAATATCATCGTCATTATTCATCAGCGTCCCACCATTTTTCCGATAAGCTGTCAACTGCGCTCCCGAAAGGGGAAACTTCGTTACAATATGAAACTGGGATGCTGGTTGCCGGTCCCGTTCCGTCTTATCGGTAATAGATACCGTCGCATTTTTACACAATTCGTTCAGGAAAGTTTGCATGTCGGCGTTATTGACGGTGGGGGATGACTGACAGGCCACAGCGAGTGGTAATGCTAACAATACAGTAGGGCTTATCCATGTCTTAATTTGATATTCCATGCAGCTATATATAATGGGTTATTAGGTGTATCCGGCACAATTTAATACACTTCCGCCAAACAAGGGTTAATATTATCGGGAAACGTTTAGTGGTGGGCCAGTTTCTGCTGAAGATTTTCTTTTCTTCTTTTCCAGGTCACCACCTGCGCGGGTTGATTTACCGGCATCCCTTTTTTATCGGTCAATCCGAGCGCCTTCACCAGTTCCCGGCTGATACTGGCGGCTTTCCGGTTCTGTTTGGCCCAGGCGGTTTGTTCGGCTTTCACATTGTCTTCATAGGCTTTAATGGCTTCGGTAATAATACTCATCTCTTTGCGGGGTGCTTTCTGTTTCCGGTAAAGTACCATCAGCCGGTTGTAGGCTGCTGCATTCAACGGATCTTTTTTTACAATATCCAGGTACTGTTGTATGGCCTTTTCGGTTTCATGCTGTTTTTCCAGTTGCAGGCCTTTTTCCATCAGGCTCTTATGTGATTCGCGAACCATGATAATATCGGTTTGGTGTATCCTGTTCACCACAAAAATGTGACCGTTATTGAAGGCCGGAAGTGTATAGTACTTGACTTCGTATTCCAGGATAATTATCCGCTATTGCCTTTATCCCAGCTGGAAAAATTTATCCAGGAGAAAAAACATCTGCCCGGTATGCCATCCGAAAAAGAGGTGATGGAAAAAGGCATAGAAGTGGGAGAGCAGCAGGCGCGTCTGCTGCAGAAAATTGAAGAGCTCACCTGCTATATTATTGCACAAAACAAAAAGCTGGAGGAACAGACACGCCTGCTCCAGGCACAGGAAGAACGGCTGAAAGCATTGGAACAAACCACCCGCTGACGCCCCTGTTTGCCAGCAAATTGTTAAAATCATTTCCCTGCAGTTTCGTGGCACAACTCTTGGCAGGCTACAGAATAAAACCTTTGTCACCATGAAAAAAATATTGATAGCGTCTACGATAGTGGGTACTGCTGCTGCAGGGGTGATTGTTTACCTGATCAGAAAAAGCAGGGCACGGATGCTCGACCGGTCTGCCGGCGTGCTGGAAGATGATGTACATACCCGGCAAAAATTATTCAGCGATAACCATCATCCGGTAGACCAGCCAGACGTTTACAGCAACGCGATGGGGTAGCGGAAAAAATATCCCGCATATGACCGGGGTCGCCAAAAAATGACTGCCGGTTTTTTATTTTTCCTTTTTTAAACGGCCTCCGGCTACGGATACGGCGGTTATTTTACACGAAATGGGATTTTTATCTACAACGATTAAAATAACCGTAATTTTGCGCCGGCATTTCGATGATGACCTGCCGTTGTTAACCACTTTTACCATGTGACTAAACTATCCGTTAAAATGAGACAGAAGATTTCCTGCTTTTTGATTGATGAACAACGCGATAACCGTAACCAGTTCTTTCTTGCGCTCGACCTGTTACAGGCAACGAAAGCCTGTATCTGCTTTGATAATGCTGCCCACGCGTTATCCTACGCTGCTCAACAGACCGGTAAACCGGACTACATCTTCCTGCATACCCGCCAACCCACGGTAGATGGCTGCCGCCAACTGGAAGAACTATTGCAATCCCCGCTGCTGGCAGATGTTCCGGTAGTCTTTTATGCTGCCTCCTTTAATCCGGAGGATATGACCCGCATGAAATTCCTCGGCGCTACCGACTGGATGGTAAAACCTTCCAATCTGCATGCCCTGCGGGACGGCCTGAAACTGATATTTGAAACAGTACGGCAAAGGCCTCAGCCACTTTCGCCAACACTGTCTGCTGCGGTATTGGTATAGTGTGCTGCCGGTAGCCGTGCAACGAGTTGTTCCTTTCATTAAATAACTGATGAGATGATGACACGTTTCCAACAACAAGGGGCATTGCTAAAAGACAATGGAGCATGTGAGTTCAGGGTATGGGCGCCTTTCAGAAAGAATGTGACGCTACTGCTGCTGGGTGGGGAAGATGTGGCCTACCCGCTCACCCCGGAAAAGAACGGCTACTGGACTACTACCGTAGAAAACGTGACCGCAGGCACACACTACTACTACCTGCTGGATGAACAGCTGCAACGGCCGGACCCCGCTTCCAGGCGCCAGGAAAGTAGCGTACACCACGCTTCCTGCGTGACAGATCCCAATAGTTTCGATTTCACTGACCAGGACTGGAAAGGCCTGTCACCGGAAAAATTGATTATCTACGAAATACATATCGGCGCCTTCACCCCGGAAGGAACTTTTCAGGCAGCCAGGGAAAGACTGCCCGCATTGGAAGCACTCGGTATCACTGCCATAGAACTGATGCCGGTAAGCCAGTTCTCCGGCGATCGCAACTGGGGCTATGACAGCGTTTACCCATTTGCGTTGCATAACCGCTACGGTACTACCGACGACTTTAAGGCACTGATTAACACTGCGCACCACCTCGGTATGGCGGTGATCCTGGATGTGGTATACTGTCGTACCGGCCCTGAAGGCAACTACCTGCCCGATTACGGTCCTTATTTCACCGAAAAATACCAAACGCACTGGGGGCCAGGTGTCAACTTCGACGACGCCTGGTGTGACCCGGTACGGGATTTTTATATCCAGAATGCACTCATGTGGCTGGACGAGTTCCATATAGACGGACTGCGGCTCGATGCCCTGGACACCTGTCAGGATAACAGCGCCCGACATTTTGCCTGGGAACTTGCGGACGCAGTGGCGGAACTGGAACAACAGACCGGGCGCCGTAAACTACTTATTACCGCTACCGATCGTAATGATCCCCGTTATACAAACCCTGTCGCCATCGGGGGATATGGCTTCACCGCCCAGTGGGCGGATGAATTCCATCATGCGCTGCATGCATTGCTGACGGGGGAAACACAGGGTTATTACGAGGACTTCGGACAGCTGTCCCACCTGGCGCAGGCGTTTACGCAGGCCTTTGTATATACCGGGCAGTATTCGCCCTACCGCAAACGGAAATTCGGGCGCCCGCTGCGGGACAACGATGCCAGGCATTTTATCGTTTTCTCACAAAATCATGAACAGGCCGGTAACAGGATGCTGGGAGAAAGACTCAGCGCCCTCGTTTCATTTGAAGCCCTGAAACTGGCTGCCGCCACCGTCATACTGTCTCCCTTTATTCCTTTGTTGTTTATGGGAGAAGAATATGGGGAGAAGAACCCCTTCCTGTTTTTTACATCCCATAGCGATCCCGACCTGGCAGAAAAAATTAAAAAAGACCGCAGCCGTGGATTCTCTGCCTTTTTTAATACCAGTAAATCCATTCCCGACCCTCAGCTGGAAGATACTTTCCGGCGCAGTTGCCTGCAATGGGATCAGACATTGCCCCCCAATGCCGCCATGCTGGCCTGTTATCGTTTCCTGATTGCTTTCCGGAAACACCGTCCCGCTATGCAAACCGGCGATCAGGCTTCTTTGCAGATTTATCCCGCAGGAGAACTACCCTTACTGATCATAAAACGAACCAGCGGGCAGGATGCGGTGTTGATATTATTGAATTTTGATAAGGCAGTGCAAACTTATCATCATATGGCCCCAACACCATTAAAGAAAATATTTGACTCCGCGCATGAAATGTGGAACGGTCCGGGTGTGAAAGCCGTTGATGAAGTACTGGAAAATGAACCGATTTTGCTACAGCCCTTTTCGGCTGTTGTATATGAAATGGCGCATCATGAGGAATGAGTTCTTTACCCCGGTAGCCACCTACCGTATCCAGTTTAACAAGGATTTTACCTTTACCGACCTGGAAAAGCAGCTCGACTACCTGCATCAGCTGGGTATTACCACTATTTATGCTTCGCCGGTTTTTGAAACCGCGCCTGGAAGCCACCATGGCTATGATATTACGAATCCCCGTGAGATCAACAGCGCCATCGGCTCCCTGGCCCATATGCGCCAATTACATGTTAAACTCCGCGGACTGGGAATGAGCTGGATACAGGACATCGTGCCTAATTACATGGCCTTCCATTGTAACAATGCCCGTCTCATGGATACGCTCGAAAGAGGAACAGCTTCTCCCTATTACAATTATTTCGATATCGACTGGCATCATCCTGATCCGGACCTGCATGGCAAACTCATGGTCCCCTTTCTCAAAAAAACGTTAAGGGAAACTATGGACGACGGCGGTATCCGCCTCAGCGGCAGCCGGCAGGGACTTAGCCTGGCAGCCGCAGGACAGTATTATCCGCTGTCTGCCCAAAGCTATAAATGGCTCCTGAATATCCTGCCCGCCGGTACGGACCCGGTAAAAGACTGGCTCACTGAAATGAAAACCAACGTCCTCCAGCGCCGCTCACTGCTGGATTGGGACGCCATGAAATCGCTGTTGAAACCGCCACGCAAACAGGCTTTCCAACCGCTGCTGAACCTGGTCAATAATAATACACCGCTGTTATACGAACTGCTGGACCTGCAGCACTATACTTTCACTGCCAGGAGTGAAGCCGATTTCCGTATCAATTACCGCCGCTTCCTGGGTGTTAATGAACACATCGCGCTGCGGATGGAAGATAAAGCGGTATTTGATGAATACCATGGTTTTCTGCACCGGCTATACCAGGAAGGCATCATCCAGGGCTTACGCATTGATCAGATTGATGGCCTGCTGGACCCGGCACAATATATTTACCACCTGCGCGAACTGTTCGGCAACAATTGTTATATCATTGCCGAAAAGATGCTGGCAGGTCATGAAACGCTGCCGGAAAGATGGGCTGTGCAGGGGAGTACCGGCTACGATTTTCTGGCCGGCGTTAGCCAGTTGCTGACCGACGCCGAAGGCATGGAAAAACTGGGACGTTTCTACCGTACCCAGTTCCCGGGTTTCTCTCAATATTCAAAACTGGCCCGCAGCAAAAAACAGCTGGTGCTGGAAAAACATATGAACGGAGAATGGGATAACCTGGTCCGGGAGGTATTCCGGTTGAAACTGGTGCTGCCGGAAACCGACAAAGGCCGTCTGAAAATGGCGATGGGCGATTTTATGGTATGTCTGCCTGAAAACCGTATCTATCCGGAAGGATGGCCTTTTTCACCTGCGGATGTGTTGCAGCTGGATAAGGCCGTGGAAGACGCCCTCCTGCGAAACCCCGCAACAGGTACGGCGCTGGAACTGATCCGCTCCTGGTGGGACGCTGATAAGAAGCAGCAGCAGGCGCAGGCTGCGTTAACGCTGCTGAAAAAAATCACACAGTTCGCCGGGCAGCTGTACCGGGAAGGCGTAGAGGAAACGTTGTTCTATGTGTACAATGCGTTGCTGTCGCACAACGAAACCGGCGACTCGCCGGTACAGCGCAAATTTACGCTGGAAAGTTTCCATGAACGCATGGCGGTACGGCAATACCTGTCACCCTTCTCCCTCAATACCACCGCCACACAGGATACCCGTTGGGGAGAAGATGCCCGCATCCGGCTCAACGCACTGACCATTATCCCGGATCTATGGATACAACAGGTAGAAGCATGGCACACCTCCAACCGGGAATACCTGACGCTGATAGAGGAAAAACCGGCGCCCGACCTGAACGATGAATACTTTATTTACCAGGCAATACTGGCGGGCATGCCCGTCTCAGGCGAAACAGATGAAGAATTTTCCGCACATATTACCGCTACCTTCCTGAAAACAGTGCGGGAAGCCAAAGTACACAGCAGCTGGCTGATGCCGGATACCGCCTATGAACTGGCCTGCCTGCAGTTCATAGAAAAAATTCTGGCACCCGGTGGCCCCTTTGTGGAAGGGATGCGACAGCTGGTAGAAAAACTGGGGACGCATGCCCACATTTTTTCGCTGGCGCAAACGCTGATTAAAATAACAGCGCCTGGTATACCGGATATTTATCAGGGTTGTGAACTATGGGATTTCAGTGCCGGCAACGGCGATGGCAGGCACCAGGTAAACTATACCCTGCGACGTAAATTACTGTTCTCCTGGCAGACAGAAGGGCATGCCGACGGCTGGCCGAGAGAACATTCCGGTACCAAAGCAGCCATAGGAAAGGAAAAACTCTACCTGATGAGTAAAGCGTTGCAACTCAGAAATACCCATTTGTCCCTTTTTATTCATGGAGAATATATCCCGCTGACCAGCGGTGAACGTAACAACCAGATTGCCTTTGCCCGTAAATACAGGCAGGACTGGTGCATTGTGGCTGCGCCATTACTGCCGTCGGCCCACCTGGGCAAACACAACCTGGCGCCATTGTCGCTGCCTGCCAACGCCCCGGTAAAATGGAAAAATGTTTTTACCGGCGAAATACTTATCGCGCAAAATGGACAATTATTATTGCCAGGTACCCATAATTGCCCAGTGGCATTGCTTTCTCCGGTGTTGGACCAGAAATTCCACCGCTGAAAAAAATATATTTTGTAATATTGTTTTAAAATTTGAACACTGTTCAATGTTTTTGTGTCGCAAAAAATAAAATCTATAGACGGAAACAATATTTGCGGATTTCATTCGTCTTCTCTGTTGATATTATCGTAAAATTTTTAAGTTTGTATGATCGCTCATCACCCTCTTTCATACGCTAATCACCGCCCAACAATATGAAACAACCCTCCGGAAAGGAAAAAAAGTCGCCTGGCATCTTTGGATTGTTACAACCATACAAAGGATTGATAGCCCTATTGGTGCTGTTTGCCTTATTGGGCAACAGTCTCAACCTGTGGCTGCCAAAAATCATCGGGAAAGCGATTGACGACTTCTCCCGCGGCATCTTTAACTATGAATCACTGACCATCAAATTTGGACTGGCCGCAATACTGATTTTCGTTTTTACCTATCTGCAGAACATCATCCAGACATATGCTTCGGAAAGAGTGGCTAAAAACCTGCGCACCCGGCTGGCGGAAAAAATATCCCGTCAAAGTTACGCCTGGATGGAACAGTCCAATCCTTCCCGCTTATTGACCAATCTCACGGCAGACGTGGATTCCATCAAACTGTTCGTGTCCCAGGCGATCGTTTCCCTGGTATCTTCGATATTCATCATTATCGGCGCCAGTATCCTGCTGCTCACGATTGATTGGAAACTGGCACTGGTAGTCATTGCCGCTATTCCGATCATGGGCGTCACTTTTTTCCTGGTATTAAAAAAGGTAAGAAGCCTGTTCATGAAAAGCCGGGAAGTGATGGACCGGCTCAATAAGGTCATCAACGAAAGTATCCTGGGCGCGGCGCTCATTAACGTAGTAAATGCCCAGCAACGCGAATATGAAAAATTCCTCGACGCCAATAGCAAAGCGCTGGACTTCGGATTGGCTATTCTGCGGTTGTTTGCCGGCCTTATCCCGGTGATCGTTTTTACGGCTAACATGACCGGTCTGGCTATCCTGGTACTGGGCGGCCGTTTTGTGATCAACGGCAGCATGACTATCGGTGATTTCGCAGCATTTAACAGCTACCTGACCTTGCTGATATTCCCCATCCTGGTGATCGGTTTTATGAGCAACGTGATAGCACAGGCCTCGGCTTCCTATCAGCGTATCAGCGTGGTGTTAAACTCTCCGGATATGCTGGAAACAGGCTCGCTTGTGAAACAACTCGAAGGGGATATCGTGTGCGATCACATCTCCCTGAATTATGGTGAAAAGCCTGTGCTGAAAGATATTTCGTTTCACGTAAAGGCCGGATCTAAAATAGCGATCATCGGTCCTACAGCAGCTGGTAAAACACAACTGCTGTACCTGCTGATGCGGCTTATCAAACCCAGTGAAGGCACTATCAAAGTCGACGGAGAAGATATTGCAGCCTACGAAAGCGAATCTTTCCACCAGCAGGTGGGATTTGTATTCCAGGACAGCGTGGTCTTTAACCTCAGCGTCCGTGAAAACATCGCCTTCAGTGATGTGGTGACGGATGCTTCCCTGGAAAAGGCGATTGTCACGGCAGAAGTGAAGGAGTTTACCGATCAGCTGCCGGAAAAACTCAGCACCATCGTTTCGGAACGGGGCACCAGCCTGTCCGGCGGACAGAAACAACGCCTGATGCTGGCCCGCGCCCTGGCACTGAACCCGAAAATATTGCTGCTGGACGATTTTACCGCGCGGGTAGACTCCCACACGGAACGGAAGATCCTGGCCAATGTACACCGGAATTATCCGGACCTGACGCTGGTATCTGTCACCCAGAAAATAGGCGCCGTCATGCATTATGATCAGATCATCCTGCTCATGCAGGGCGAAATGATCGCCGCCGGCACCCATGAAGAACTCATGGAGAAAAGCCCGGATTACGTACAGATTTTTAACTCCCAGCAAAGCACCAGCAACTATGAACTACAATCTTAATAAACCGGTTACAGGAAAAGGCGTGTCTAACTACACTGCCTTCAAAGGCCTGCTACGGCTGATTTCCCACGAAAAACAAAAACTGGCGGTCGCCTTGCTGGCTACTATCGGTAACTCCACGCTTAACCTGCTGGGACCACTACTCACCGCTTATGCGATCGACCATTATGTGATGCAGAAGCAGTACCATGGCGTGTTGGTGTATTCCGGTATCCTGCTATTGGTGTATTTAACTGCTTTCGGCATCAACTACCTGCAAACAAAACTCATGGGCACGGTGGGGCAACGTACGCTCTACACACTGCGTAATGCTGTCTTCCATAAACTGCAACAGCTGCCGGTGGCTTTCTTTAACCAAAACAAAGCGGGTGACCTGATTTCGCGGGTAAACAACGATACGGATAAACTCAACCAGTTTTTCTCCCAATCCCTCATGCAGTTCATGGGCAGCATTATTTCCATGACCGGCGCGGGTATTTTCCTGCTGGTATTAAATGTGAAACTGGGGGCTATCGCGCTGTTGCCGGCATTGTTATCACTGATTTTTACCAGGGTACTGTCACCCTGGGTGAAAAGAAAAAACGCACAGAACCTGAAAACGGTGGGTGGCTTAAGTGCAGAGATACAGGAAAGCCTGAGCAACTTCAAAGTGGTAGTGGCTTTCGGCCGCCGCGATTATTTCATGCAGCGGTTTAATGATGCCAATCAGAAGAACTATACTTCCGCTACCGCTATGGGTATCGCCAATAATATTTTTCTTCCTTTTTATAGTTTGATGTCCAGCATCGCGCAGCTGCTGATATTGGTGTATGGAATGTACCTCATCGGAACAGGTAATTTCACGGTCGGACTATTGGTCAGCTATATTGCCTACGCCAACTATTTCTACAGTCCCTTACGCCAGCTGGCAGCGCTCTGGGCCAACTTCCAGACGGCCATGGCAGGATGGGAACGTATCTCAGAATTGCTGGTGATGGAAAACAATATGGGTACCATCGAAGATCATAGGCGGCAGCAAAGCGCACCGCTGCTGGAAATGAAACAGGTACATTTTGGTTATTCCGAAGACCGCGAAATACTGCATAACATCAACCTTAGCCTGGAGAAAGGCAAAACATACGCCCTGGTAGGGCCTACCGGAGGTGGTAAAACCACCACGGCATCGCTGATCGCCCGGCTCTATGATCCGCTAAAAGGCAGCGTATTGCTCAACGGAAAAGATATACGCGCCTACGATGCGGCCGAACGTACCCGTCGTATTGGTTTTATCCTGCAAGACCCCATTCTGTTTACCGGCACCGTCAGGGAAAATATTCTCTATGGCAACGAAGAATACGAAAACTACAGCAACGAACAGCTGGAAGAAGTGCTCCGTACCGCCAACCTGGAGAAGCTATTGGGTCTCTTTGAACAAGGACTGGAAACACCGGTGCAGTCTGCCGGCGAAGGCGTAAGCCTGGGGCAGAAGCAGCTCATCGCCTTTATGCGGGCGGTATTACGTAAACCTGATCTGCTCATCCTGGATGAAGCCACCGCCAATATCGACACCGTCACCGAGAAACTGCTGGGTGAAATCCTGGATAAACTGCCCGCTGAAACCACCCGTGTTATCATTGCACACCGGCTCAATACCATCGAAAATGCGGATGAAATTTTCTTTGTGAACGATGGCGCTGTTACCAATGCCGGATCGTTCCACCAGGTAGTGGACCGGCTGCTGCATGGATCCAGACATTAATAGTAAAAATCGTATAGGTATAATCGTTAGGGCCAGCCGTATCGGTTGGCCTTATTGTTTTACCGCCGCGCCGCCACCTTTTTGCATCCCGTTCTTTTTCATTTATTTTTACAATATGATTTCCACCCTTATCCGTCAAAGTATCGATTGTCAATACCGGCAACATGCCCGGCATAATTTCTTCTACCCCGGAAACGACATCGCCTGGACGAACGTGACCCGCCGGCTGGCGACGGACGGTCTCCCGGAAGTGCTTGCCCTCCGGGATGCGGATAAGGCCGCCGCGGTGGTGGATTATCTGACTGCCGGCGCCCGTCGTACTTTTTGCAACGTAAACCAGTACCTCGATATGAGCGCTGCCAGTACTGCCGCTTTGCGGGAGATATATACGGCCCTGGTCACCGACGTTGTAAACGCCGCGGAATCCGGCCATATGCAGGAGTCCCGGCTGACTGCCAGGCATACCCGGCGTTTGCAGGGATGGTTACGCCGTACAAACCCCTTTTTTGAAACATTATATGCAGATGCGGGGCCTCAGTTGAAACCGGTGGTTTGTGCGGAATATGAGGCTGCTTTGCAGCTGAACGTACTGCGACTGGACCTTGCCATGCTGCAACAACCGGTGCTGGATCTCGGCTGCGGTTCGCAAGCCACGCTGGTACGGTGGTTGCGGCAACGAGGTATTGCTGCTTACGGAGTAGATCGTTTCATCGCTTCGCCGGAACCTTACCTGAAAACAGGTGACTGGCTTGACATCTCCCTGCCGCCAGGATACTGGGGCACTATTATTTCCAACCTTTCTTTCTCCAATCATTTTCTGCACCATCACTACCGGGATAGTCCGGACTGTACACGGTATGCGGCCAAATACCGGGAAATCCTGCAAGCGCTGAGGCCCGGAGGTAGTTATCATTATGCGCCTGCTTTGCCGATGGTGGAAACGTATTTGTCTCCCGAAGAATTTCAGTTACAGCGCATGCCGGTGACCGGACAATTTACGGGCAGTATTGTTACAAGGCTGCCTGCAGGGGCTTGATGAGTCCCTGTTGACGGGAATGGGCGATCGCTTCTTCACTGTGCTGAAAATAACAGCAGGGGATACCGAGTGCTTCCAGCTTTTGAGCTACAGTTATTACTTCCGGTTTTTTTTGATGACCCAGGTGGCGCAGGTACACGCTAATGATCCGCTGGGGGAAATGCCTTGCGATGGCTTCATAGATATAGGGGTCCTGTTGGGTATCATCTCCCAGCAGTATAAACGGCATATGGGGGTAACTTTCCAGTATACGCGTAATACGGGTGAATTTGGTATGGTGTTTTCCACGGCCCGTCTGCAACAGCTGTGAAAAATGTTTCAGTTGGTTGAGCAGATATACGCCTTGCGGTAACCGCCAGGCATTTGCAAATACCCGGATGTAATCATAGAGGTTCCATTCGCTGCTGGAAACATAAAAAAACGGGTTTGGAATGGCAGGTGAGCTATGTCCCTCGCTGAGCAGCTGGTAATGATGCACCACGCCTTTGAATGGTTTCCTGTTGCCGGGATTATGGGTGAGCATAACCCATATTTTTTTGAACAAACGTTCCGAATGGGAAATCAGGAAGGTATCGTCTATATCGGAGATACAACCATATTGGGTGCGGTGCGGAATATATACTTCACCGGTTCCTTCCGCGATAAATTGGTTATTTTGTATGTGCGTCACCGTTACAGCATGCCAACCGGCGGCAGTAGGATATTCAGGTTTCCATTGAAAATGAAAAAAGCCGTCATCCGCTGTTTGGGTATGGATTGTTTTGCCCTGCCACTGCAATTGTACTATAGCATAAGGTGTAGGCTGCACCATAAAAAGGCGGAGCATTGCCCAGATATTGCCCAGCAGGCGATAACGGGTACGGGCCTCCGGAGCGGGACTGCGTGACAGTACATGCCCGAATACCTGTAGCTCGCCGCTATGGCCGTATCCACGGTAAACTTTTACAACGGTGCTGGTGTTGATACCGATACGCGCCCACCATGGCGAGGTGCGGTTTTTTTTTGCGGCGTCATATTTGTGTTTGCCGGTTGAATGCATATCAGCTACTGGAAATGGAAAAGAAGTTAAGATTATTATTTGTCATTAATCCTGCATCGGGAGCTGCCCGGAAAGTTGCTCCGCAAGAAGTAGTCCAACGTTTTTTGGCGTACCACGCCGGGGTGATGGGGGAGTTGTTGTTGCTCACGGGGCACCCGGCCGATGATGACGCCCGTCTGCGGCAACTGCTGCAACAAGGAGGGTGGAATGGGGTGGTTGCTGCCGGTGGTGATGGTACGGTGAAGATGGTGGCTACCTGTTTATTGCATACGGATATCCCGTTAGGCATTCTGCCGGCGGGATCTGCTAATGGCATGGCGCGGGACCTGTGTATTCCCGAATCCTGGGAAGCGGCCCTGGACCTGGTATTACAGGCGCATGTCCGTAAAATAGATGTGATTCAGATCAATGGGCGGGAAATTTCCATTCACCTGAGTGATATCGGGCTCAATGCGTTGCTGGTAAAGTATTTTCAGCAGTCGGGGGTACGGGGTATGGCCGGATATGCCCGGATGGTGGTCAAAACGTTCTGGTACCGGCAACGGTTTGCCGTGGAAATAGACAACGGAGCTGACCAGGTAAAGCGGGAGGCTTTTATGATTGTATTGGCTAATGCCGGCAAATACGGTACAGGGGCCTGCATCAACCCTGTCAGTGACCTCAGTGACGGTATTTTTGAGGTGGTGCTGATTAAACAGCTTTCGCTGCTGGAAACACTGAAGATGTTGTTTATCCGTCGCCCGTTTAATCCGCATAAAACGGAGATTATCCGGGCCCGGAAAGTATATATCCATACCCCTAAAAAAGCGGAATTTCAGATCGATGGTGAATATATGGGTAAGGTAACCACGGTGGCAGCGGAGATAATACCACGTTCCCTGGCAGTTTTTGTGCCGGCGCAGGGGTCATAGGGTTAGCTCATCGCGGCTGAGGGCATGAAAGAGGTTTTGTAACTGATGTACATGCACCAGCGGGCGGCCATAGGGCACAAATCCGTCGGCGGATTCCGTGACGGGCTGGAAACAGCCGTTTTCATGCCGGATATGGAGGCTATTGAGCCGGTTGTATTTCAGGGAGTAGATGTTTTCATCTTCCCCTTCCTCCCGTACGCCGCGGATAAAGTCGAATTTAATCAGTTGATAGAGGTCCAGTAGCACCGGGTTGGCTTTTTCGCAGGATATTTTACTGCGTGGCAGGCCGGAATTGTAGATATAACCATTCAGAATCCCTTCCACCACAAACACGGATTCCTCCATATTGTAGTCAAAATAAGACACATAATTGCCAATCCTGATATCTGCTTCGTCAATCATAGGACTCTTGTTTTACGCCAGATGAAGCAATACCAGGGTAACCAGGGCAGGTAATGCCTGCACCAGGAATATCTTTTTCTCTGCTGTGAGCGCGCCGTAAATACCAGCTACCGCTACACAGCCGAGAAAAAAGACTGCCGTATGCCGTGCCCATTCCGGGTCGGAAATTAGCAACGACCAACACAAACCTGCCGCCAGGAAGCCATTGTACAGGCCCTGGTTGGCAGCGAGTGGTTTGGTGGCAGGGAAAAGTGCTTTGGGGAATTTCTGGAAGATTTTAGGCCCTTTCGTGGTCCAGGCAAACATTTCGAACCACATAATGTAGAGGTGTTCCAGCATTACAAAAGCGATCAGGAACTTGGCCAGTACTAACATAACCTTAGATTTGATGGTTATGCTAAATATAAGAAGAATTATGACGAATTGCGGATGACGAATGGTGAATTTTGAGCTGAGAATCTTCTTCACGATCCGCCATCCCTCAATTCACTAGAAGTTATTTTCTTCAGTGGGCGCATTATTCTTCTTTTTACCGCGGTTGGTGCCACCTTTTCTTCCAATTGCCGCCATATGTTCGCGGTTGCGGCTAACAGCTTCGCCACCTTTTTTGCCGGCAGCACGGGCTTCTTCAGAGGTAAATTTATGGGCGACACCTTGCTGGTGCGCAGCCCTGCCACCTTCTCTGGAGATCGCGCGCTGTTGTTCAGGGTCCATGGATGCAAATCCCCGTTTACTGTGTTTGGATTTGTCTGTTGGACTCTTCTCGTGGTTCTCGGCACTCGGTGCGAGTTGTTGATACCTGATGTGTTCCATAATCCTGGATTTTATAGTTTAGTGAACAATATTGCGAAGAAATCGATCAATATACATGCCACCGGCTGAATCGCCTGATACCGGGCTTTTCCTGTTTATCTCCCGCTGTGGATGGGGCAATTCGTTCCACAATGCATAGAATTTTTAACACAGTTTCAGCCCCCTTTCCCCACATTTCCAATTGATTTCGACTGCTGTCAGCTGGCGTGTATTTTGTTTCGTTCATACCTGTTACTTCTTTTTTTAACCCATTTAAATCTTCAAATCATGGCAAAGTATTCCAGGAAGTCTCAGGAGAAGGTGGAAAAATCCATGCATGAGATGCACGAAGGCAAACTAAAAAGTGGCCGTAGTGGTAAAAAAGTAACCAACCCTAAACAAGCTATCGCTATCGGATTGTCTGAAGCCAGAAAAGAAGGGGCAAAAGTTCCCAAAAAAGCTGCCGCTAAAAAGTCAACCACTAAAAAATCAACCGCTAAAAAAGCGACCGCAAAAAAAGCGGCACCTAAAAAAGCGGCCGCCAAAAAAACAACGGCTAAAAGAGCTACAGCTAAGCGGGCTACTACTAAAAAAGCTACTGCCAAAAAGACAACTGCCAAAAAAGCAACCGCAGCAAAAAAGACTACCCACCGTAAAACATCTGTTAAAAAATCAACCGCGAAAAAGGGAGCTGCTGCACATAGAAAAACAACCAGGCACCATGCTATGGCCTCTGCCTGAAATGAACCGTTTTATCCTTTCATTTATATACTACAAAAGGCCGGTAACTACATGTCACCGGTCTTTTTATATGGCATAGGCCTTGCAGTTTTCACAGTGGATCAAAACCAGTTTGTATGGAAAAGTATAGTATAACGGTGATGATTAATGGAAAACCATACGGCCTGACGATTAGTATCAACAGGATTGCTTATGAAACTATTTATGAGGTAATTCCTGATGTCCGCGAACACGTGCTGGACGATTTTCAACCCCAATCCCAGACCTTCATGATCGATCACACAGATACCCCCGAAGCCAATCTACGCATTGTGGAAAGCGAGCAAATTGCACGCATTATCTGGACTGAAATACTGAATAAGATGGAATAAAACTGACGCCCGTCATCATTTGCTGCTTTTTTAGCCGCATGCCTTTTGTACTTTTTGTACTTTTGCGGGAAAGCGCGTGGGATAACTATGATTGTAACCGATAAAACCTATAAGTACACCAACCGCCGGGAGCGGATCATCTTCCTCATTAAATTACTGGTTTACGCTGGCATCATCTATTTTAACCTCGAACATCCGGCATTCTACGATGGTATCAGCTGGCTGTTGAAAGTCATGAACGCCCTGTCTTTTTTCCTGGGCGCTAATCTCGTTATCTCGCTGGCATGGCTGGTAGTACTGTCCTGGTATACCCGTCGCCACCGTACTAAGCCCATGGAGAAAGATAACTTCATATTGGGGATTAACCGCATCACTTCTGTACTGAATACCGCCTTTTTCCTGCTCGCCATTCCCATTTTTTTCGGGAAAGACCTGATGCAGCTCATCACCAGCATTACCATCGTGGCGGCAGCCATCGCATTGCTGACAAAAGACTATATCTCCAATATGATCAACGGGCTGATTGTGATGTTCTCCGATCAGCTTTCCCTGGGAGACCAGGTCAGAATAGGCGACTACAGAGGCAAAATCATGGATATTACACTGATCAACGTAGTACTGCAGAATGATGACGACGATATCGTCATCATTCCTAACTCGGTAGTATTTACAACTATCGTGGTCAACCAATCCAAACAAAATATCAAAAAACTAAGCCTCGAATTTGAACTGGACCATAAACACAAATTTACCCCCGAAGAGCTGGAAATAAGGCTGCGAAAGTGTATAGAGCCCTATCAGCGTTATTACCGCGATGATAGCTTCTCGCTTAAAACCATGGAGATCAAAAAAGACTTTGTACAGTTTAAACTGCAATTACTTGTACCGCATTCCGATAAAGAAAAAGAGCGCCTCATTAAACGGGCGCTCAATACAGAAATCATCGCAATAGCTGAAGGCGGGAAAGGTTAAACCATCACCGATGCTGCCGTCATCTCTGCCAGCAAAGCATCAATCTGTACCGTCTCCACATTGGGCATACAGATAACATGCGACCAGCCATTTTCAGAGGCCAGCTGCCACTTCCGGCGGATATTTCCGGATGGTTCCGGAAACACCACCGTGATGGAGTCGGGGTTACGCCAGGCGTCGATACCGTTTTCACGGAAACGGTCAACGGTATAGGCGGCTACGGACAAGCTGTGCCGGGCTCTCTTTTCAAGGCCGGCCAAACCAAGGCTTTTCAGCGCGTACCATAGAAACAACGGACTGTGGCCGTTTCTTGAACCGGTAATGGTGGTGTCCATACTGCCAATGTAGGCGACTGAACGGGCAATCCTGTCCCGGTAAGATTTTTTGGCTACCACCACGCCACAGGGGATAGGGGAGCCTATAAATTTATGCCCGCTGATAGCGATGCTATCCGCTCCGTCAACGAAGTCAAAGGCGGGCCTGGGGTCTAAAAATGCGCAATAACTGCCGGATAACGCGCCGTCCGCATGGATGTAATGGTGACGGATAGCTAACCGCTTCAGAATATTTTTAATGCGACCGATATCATCCCGGGCTTCTGTCATGGTGGTGCCAATATTAGCCAGCATAATCACCGGCATATGCCGGTTCATACTCATGGTTTGCTCCAGGTCGTCGTAGTCAATTTCCCCGTTAGGCAGGGTCCGGATCATAATGCTGGGCATGTTCAGCAAATGCAGGTTCTTTTGCACACTGTAATGCGTGGCTTCGGAATAATACACCATCGCTTTAGGATACAGCTCCCTCGCCAGGTACAGCCCATAGAGATTGCCTTCTGAACCGCCATTGGTCACATAACCCCACCAGTCATTGGCCGGTGCGCGGAACAAGCGGGCAAAAAATTCCACGACATATTTTTCCATCTCCCGGGAACCAACGGTATACGTGGAATCTACAAAAGGATCTCCCAGGTTATTGAGCGGATATTGTAAAAAAGGGAACAGCGGACGGTAGTCAAAGTCCTTGGATACCGGGTATCCCAAAAAATGCCGGGTATGGTCTTGCACTTCGGTCAGCAAACCCTCCAGCATGGCCGCATCTGCGGCAGGTAACGGGTGATTTTTCATAATCGGCGATTACAGGTGTATGATGCTGCGAAGCTAGGGAAATGCCATTGAATTGAACTGCTGGTATGGCATAATCAGAAAATATATACTAATTTTGATGGAATAACAGTTCTAATTAACTAAGATAGACTGCCTGCTGCCACTTTCGCAGAAAAAAAATGCTGTTTATGGAGACACTGGATAAAACAGACCGGCGCATCCTGGAAGTACTTCAGAAAAATGCCCGCCTCAATACAAAGGAAATAGCACACCGTATAGGCCTGAGCGTTACACCTACCTATGAACGGCTGAAAAAAATAGAGAAAATGGGCGTCATCCGCAACTACGTCACGTTGCTGGACCCTGATAAGATCGGGAAAACACTGGTAGCTTTCTGTAATGTGTCACTACAACTGCATTCCCAACTGCTGCTGAAAAAATTTGAATCGGCCATCAACCCGATGGAAGAAGTGATGGAATGTTACCACGTTGCCGGTACATTCGACTACCTGCTGAAAGTAGTGGTGGATGATATGCGCAGTTATCAGTATTTCCTGACCAACAAACTGGCGGTGATCGAAAATATCGCACAGGTACATAGTTCCTTTGTGATGACGGAGATCAAGCACACCACGGCTTTTGGACTGGTATAATTACCTTCTCAGCACGCTCATACCGCCAATAGGATTGTCCTGCAATACTACCGTATAGCCGCGGGCGTTAATATCCTGTTCGTCTGACAGGGGAACGGTGAAACTGAAACAGCTGCCTTCTCCGGGTTTACTTTCAAACCAGATATGGCCATGGTTGCGCTCTACGAAGTCTTTGGAGAGATGCAGGCCCAACCCGCAGCCCTTTTCGTTACGGGTGCCGGTAGTGGAGTAGTAGATATTGGAGAAAATACGGTGCTGGTCGTCTATCGGAATACCGGTACCGTTGTCTCTAACGGATACCTGCGCCTCGCCTTTGTCCAGCTGCGCTTTTAGCACAATCTCCCCACCGCCGGGAGTAAATTTGATAGCATTGTTGATCAGGTTTCGCAACACCAGCCGGATCATATCCGGATCGGCGTATACCAGCACAGCGCCTTTCAGCTCATGGGTGAGTTTTACATCTTTCTGCCGGGCCATGGTCTGCAATAACTCAAACTCCTGGTTGAGCAACAGCGTCAGGTCAAAATCATCTGCTTTTACACTGATGCCTTTCATCTGGTTGCTGGCCCATTGCAGCATATTGTCCATCATATAGGCGGTGTTTTTTACATCGCGCCATAATTCATCGGTATAAAAGCGGAACTGCTGGGCATCAATTTTTTCATCTTTCAGCAGAAACAACAAACCCTCCAGTATGGCCAGGGGAGACCGCAGGTCATGCGATATCACGGAAAATATTTTGTCTTTTACCTGGTTGAGGTTCTCCAGGGTGGCATTTTGTTCCAGGATGATCCGGTTCTGCAGCGATACCTCCTGGTTTTTGCTGTTCAGCTGCTGGTATAGCTCCTGCTGATGTTTATACAACCGGTATACCATCGCAGTAATCAGCAGCAGGGCGAGGAAAAGGGCGGCGCCGGATAATACCAGTACCCGCTGCTGCTGGATGGTGGCCAGATGCAGCTGCTGTTCCTTTTTTAGCATCACATTCTCCCGTTGTTTTTTCTCTGCTTCATACCGGGAAGTAGAACGGGTGATCTGCCGGCTTTTTTCCAGGTTGAAGTAGTCAATATTCAGTTCGCTGAAAGCCTGATAATGTTTCAGTGCGGATGCAAAATCATGGCGGGCCGAGTCCAGCCTGGAACGGATCTTATAATAGATCATTTCGTTTTTAACGTTGCCCAGCTTGTCGTTGATGCTTCTGGCGGTGTCCAGGTTCTTTTCTGCACTTTTCAGGTCGCCCAGCATCGTCTGTATTTCGGCCAGGTTAAGGCTTGCCTTGGTAATTCCCGGCAGGTTGTCGGTGGACTTATAATATTGCGCCGACAACTGATGATATCGTAATGCCGTCTCATAACGATGTTCGAGCATGGCCACAATACCCATGTTTTCATAGGTATACGCCAGCCCGCGATCATCGTGCAGTGACAGTTTGAGTTTTTCGGATTTGGCTAAATACAGTAAGGCGGAATCGGTTTGTTTCAGGGCAATGTAGGCAGAGCCGATATTATTAAGGGTTTTACTGATTTCGGGGAGTTCCTTGAGTTGCTCTTTTATCTGAAGGGATTTTTGCAGATAGATCAATGCATCCCGGGGACTGTTTTGTTCGGTGAAGATATTCCCCACATCATTATTAAGGATGCCCAGGGTACGCAGGTCTCCTTCCTCCTCTGCCATTTTCAGGGCATTTAGGGTGTACTGCAATTGTTTGTCGAGGTTGCCTTTGGTGTTTTCTACCAGGGCCAGGTTACGGGTAGCCCATATTTTTCCCTTTGTATAGGCCAGATCATTGCTGATATTGAGCGCTTCTTCACCCAAACGCGCAGCGATGCCCGCATCTTTGGTAAAGTATAGGCGTGACAGTTGGTTGAGTATGTTTACCCGAACGGTATCCCGCTGAGGGTGCGCATTAAGGTTGTGCTGAAGGCTGTCTATTCCGCTTTGTTGCGCTCTGGTAGAAGGAGAGAGCAGCAATAAACATAACGGAATAATGATACACTTTTTCAAAGGTATGGCCGGCAGCATAAGGTATTATTGTTGGCTGTGACATAGTAGAGCGATTCGGGGACGTACGCTTTAATTATGGCATAAAAATAAAGATAATGGCCGACGATTCAAAAGAACCGGTAATAAATTCCGCCGCAGGACGTGTGATTTTTGTGTTATGTTGCCTGAAATCCGAATACAGTCGTATCTTTCCTGCGCCGGGCTATCTACCGGTAATGTATATACTTGTCGAGCTGCTTCGGGCTTATCTAAAACGCTAAACATCAGATGATTATCATGAAACCAGTGCTTACTATCGAATATTGCCCGAAATGCGGCTGGCTCCTGCGTGCTGCTTATATGGCGCAGGAACTGCTGACAACATTCACGGCTGAACTGGGAGGGGTGACACTACGCCCCAGTGAAACGTCCGGTACTTATACCATCTTTATAAATGACCAGGTACTCTTCGACCGGAAGGAAGCCGGGCATTTCCCCGAAATCAAATTCCTGAAACAATTGGTGCGCGACCAGGTTGCTCCTGATAAACCGTTGGGACACTCGGACCGCTGAAGCATGTACGATTTTGGCATTTACAATTTAGACGGTGGCTCCGGGTATGGCGTCATAATGGAATTATCAAAATCCCCCCAATCGTAAATCCCCCCAATCGTAAATCGTAAATTCTAATTGATTATCTTCGCGCCCATGTATAAAGCACTTAATATCACGGCGTTGCTCGTTTCATTGGCCATCGGTACACAGGCGCAGCAGGATACAGCTTCTAACGGTAACACCCCTCCTCCGGCAGATAGCCTTGCCTTCCGGAAACGGAGCTTTTTCCCGTTACCCGTGCTCGGCTATTCCCAGGAAAAAGGACTGGAAATAGGGGCAGCCATGTTATATTCTTTTTATACAGATAATAAAAATCCGGATATCACTACCCGTAATTCTACGCTCAACCTGATACCGGCTGTTACAACGGAGAGTCAGTTCAAAATTGACCTGAAAGCCAATATATGGACCCGCGGCAATACCTGGCATTATAAAGGGAATCTGCGCTATCATAATTTCCCGCTGTATTTCTTTGGTATTGGCAACGATACCCGCCATGATACCCGCTCCCTGCTGAATAATACCCGTTATAAAGCGCAGGCGGAGGCCGAACGCCGTATTAGCGGGCACTTCTATGCAGGCGCTTCGCTGTTGTATCAAAACGATTCCTACAGCAGCCGCGATGATAAAGGTATCTATAACACCATGCAGCTGGTAGGCAGAAACGGAGGACATGTAACCTTTATTGGACTGACAGGCATCTTCGATAACCGCGATAACCAGAACTATACCCGTAAAGGGTGGTGGCTGAAATTAAACGCAGCTTATGCGCCGTCATTTCTCAGCTCCGAACCCTTGTTTAAACTGGATGCACAGGGCTCGCATTTTATCTCCCTGTCACCCAAAAGTACGTTGGGGCTGAATGGTGTGTTCAACAGTCTGCAGGGCGACAAGCTGCCGTTTTACCTGTTGCCTGAATTAGGCAACGATATGATCATGCGCGGGTATTACACCGGTCGTTACCGCGACCAGAACTACCTGGCAGGACAGGCGGAATACCGCTATTTTATCGATCCTAAAATGCACATCAGAATATGGTTTGTGGACGTGAAGCCTAAATTTGCCCTGGCAGCCTTTGCCGGCGCGGGTTCTGTGTTTAATAACCACAACTTCGCCCTGAATGGTTTTAAACCCAGCTTCGGCGGCGGTATCCGTTACTTCTACGATGAAAATGCAAAACTGACTATTCGTATAGACTATGCCGTTGGGGAAAAGCTGGCAGGAGAATCCAGGCAGAAAGGACTGTATCTGTCGCTCGCGGAAGCATTTTAAACAAGTTGGTGGGCCGCTTGTTATATGATAACAATTCTTTAACTTCCGATAGCGTCGAAAGACCTTCTCACCAAAACCACTGTTTATGAAAAAAGTGCAGCTATTAACAACAACCATGCTGGCATTGGCACTCGCAGGAAACGTCCGGGCCCAGGACCATTCCAGTGCCGCTCCTTCTTCAAAATTTTATATCAAAGTAACCGGTGGGTACTTCTTTAGTGTTTTCCCGGGACAGTACCCAAATGTTGGTCCATTTCCACCACAGGACCTGCACACTGAGCTTAATCCTCCGCGACTGGACACCATCAGCCGTAAAGTGCTCACCGGCTCCTACGGAGAAGGAGCCAGGGGAGGCCTTGCTTTCGGGTACAACATCAATAAGTATATGGCCGTGGAAGCATCGTTCAACTACTACCACAGCCGTAAAAACCTGATGACAAGAAACCTCACCACCCTGGCCGGCAGCGGTAAACAGCTGGTATCCGTTGAATCCTACGGCCATGTTAATGCAGTAGATTTTGCCCCCAGTCTTGTACTGAATCCCGGATTTGAAAAAGTAAATCCCTACGTTCGTTTTGGTGTTGTGGTACCGTTATGGGGCCGCCTGTATATCGATACCGATGTGGACCAGCTCAGCAGCCCGGCCGGTATTCCGGCAGGTACCATGGTTCACACAGTGATCCACCGCAAGGAGCAGGTGAAACCGAATATCACCCTCGGCTTCCAGGGTGCGCTCGGTGTATCCTTCTATGTGAGTCCCCGCATCGATATTTTCGTAGAAGCGGAATACCGCAATGTGCCGGTGCGAAGCAAAGAAAAGGAAATCACCGCCTACGAACAATCCACCAATATTGTCAATGCCAGCACAGGCGCAGTAGTGGCGCCGGTACCTGGTCAGCCTACCGGCCTCAACGACCTGAGTGTGGCGGAAAAAAATACGAAGTATGTGACTACGCTGGATAAAAATTCCAATACGCCCATCAATCAGCAGGGTAGTAAAGTGTATTACAAAAATGATAACGAACCATCCAACGATTTAAAATCATATATCAACATCGGTGGTCTGGGGGCAAATGCAGGCATCAAAATTAAATTCTGATAACATAAATAAAACAACGCGAGCCCCATTGATCAATGGGGCTCGTGTTATTTTATTTAGTACGCAGAAGCGGTATTCAATATCTCCACGGCTTCACTATCCAGCTTTAGCTGAACCCCCTTTATAATTTCATGCAATTGCGGCACGCTGGTAGCGCTGGCGATAGGCGCCGCCACGGTAGGGCGGGTGAGGAGCCAGGCCAGGGCTACGCCTGCAGGCGTACTGTTATATTTGTCCGCTACTTTGTCGAGCGCAACTAAAATACGCAGTCCGCGATCGTTCAGGTAACTCAAGGCTTTCTGACCACGGGCTTTGCTTTTTTCCACATCTGCTTCGTTACGGTACTTACCACTCAGGAAGCCGCTGGCCAGAGAATAGTAGCTGATAACACTTAATCCGTATTGCTCACACAGAGGCATATACGTAGTTTCAAAACCGGTGCGGTTATAAAGATTATATTCCGGCTGGAAGGTGCTGTAATGCGGAAAACCGTGCTGCTCACTGGCTTTCATGCTTTCCACCAATCTCTCTGCGCTCATATTGGAAGCGCCGATAGCCCGTATCTTACCTGCTTTCAGCAGGGCGGCATAGGCTTCCAGCGTTTCTTCCACGGGTGTGCCGGTAGCGTCGTAATGTGTCTGGTACAGATCGATATAGTCTGTCTGTAGCCGCTGTAGCGAGTCTTCCACGGCCTTGATGATATATGCTTTGGAGGTATTGACTCCCTGACCCATATCGGCGCCTACTTTGGTGGCAACGAGCACCTGGCTGCGGTTACCGCGTTGTTTTATCCATTTGCCGATAATGGTTTCCGATTCCCCGCCTTTGTTGCCAGGCACCCAACGGGAGTATACATCTGCGGTGTCGATAAGGTTGAAACCATTGCCGGTAAAGGTATCCAGCAGTGCGAAAGAGGTGGTTTCATCGGCCGACCAGCCAAATACATTACCGCCAAAAGCAAAGGGCGCTGCTTCCAGCCCCGATTTTCCCAGTTTCCGTTTTTCCATGGTAGTTAAATTTAAGTCTGTTGTAATGAATCCCACTACTAATTTAAATACTTTTATGGATGCTCCGGCCCTCAGCTAATTTCATTACATTTGAGCATCAATGGTGATTTTTTATGCAGATGCCAACAGGTATATCACAGGCGGATTTTAACTGGATGACCGCTACATTCGGCCAGCAGAGCGGTAATTCCCATATCGATACGGAAGAGGATGTGATACACGAAATATTTCCTGACAAGGTGGTGATTGGTACCCGCTTTTTGAATTGCGCTACCTATGAGCTGTCTTTTGCAGGAGAGCAGCTGGTGGTGAAAAAAAGCAGGCTTGACAATTACAAACTGGGAGAAAAAGCAGTGATGGTCACTGATGAACTGCTGGCAGAGGATGTGGAAGAACTTTCCCTGCGCTGGGATGCCATGTTACGTGGACTGAAAATGGCAGATAAACTAAGAAAGGCCGGTAATGCCCGGGAACTGTTGTCTCAATTATACTTGGATATTTTTGAAGAAGAAGCGGCGGAGGAACAGATTGCCAACCTGCCCGATACAGTACCCGCCAATGTAACCGCTATCTGGGAAGAATTACAGGTGGCGCTGCAACAGGCCGGTAACCTGGCTGATTTTGAATGGAGATCCCTGTCGGATGAAGGTGTATTTGCACTCAATGAATTGTCACCACTGGTAAATGTGGGCGCCATATTAGAAGCGCCCGCGCCGGAAGAATACGAAACGATATTAGCCGCAGAGGACTTCGCTAAGGCGCTGCTGAATCATTTTAATGACCAGCTGGAAGCCTTTGACCTGAAGATTGTGGCGATCGGTCCCTCGTTGGACGAATTCCAGTCTTTTGCCTGCTTCCCCATGCAGGATTTCCGGTTGGCCAACGCCGCCCAAAAAATGAAAGAACTTTGCCTGGTTTGCTTTTTCTAGTTTTTCCCGGAATTAAAATCTTATTAAAATGTGATGAGTGGTCTGGTAAAAGCCGCTATCATTGAATATCTTAGTAGCCATTAAGTTAGTTGGATGTGAAAATACTAAGGCTGCTATTCCTTGTACTCATTACTGTGTGCCTGCTTCCGCAAGCGGAGCGGGGTGACGGTTGTGCACTTCCCAAATCACATGATCCTTCTTTCAGCATCACCCAATATGTGCTGAAACATACTCCCCGGTATAAGACGACGATCAAAAAATTAAAACGCCGGCCGGTAGGTATTAATGAAAGCCATAGCCGGATATGTCCCGTTTATGCCGTTTCCCTTCCCCCTTATTTTATTTATGTAGATGATAACCGAAGCGGATATCATTGTAATCCTTTCCTCAGCGTTCCCGTTCCGCTACGAAGCTGGCGAGGCCCTCCTGTAGCCTGATCCCTCCTTTAGTGTTTTTTTTCTTTTACTAATCTTTTCAGCGAATTATGCGTATACATATGACCGCGAAAAAGAGGTATGGGCTATTGTTATGTCTGCTCCCGTTCACCTCTTTGTTCGCAGGCCCCGTCGCGGACAGCCTTTCGCTTAAACAGGCTGTCGACCTGGCCATTACCCATTATCCTGCCGTAAAGGCTAAACAGGCACTCGTGAAAGCAGGACAGGCCAATATCACCGATGTGAATCACAATTGGTACCCGGCCCTTAAACTACATGAGCAGATTGATGCAGGCACCGACAACAGTATCTACGGTTCCTATTTTACCATGGGCATGATCCCATCTACCTCCGGCGGTATCCGGAATGAAAACAATGCCGCCCTCATGAGCGGCAACATCGCCATGGCCTCCATGCAGTGGGAAATCTACAACTTCGGCGCCTATGGCTCCCAAAAAGCCGCCGCCCGCCAGGATTTACATGTGAACGAGGCGGACCTGGGCAACACGACCAACCAGCTTACGGTAACGGTTATCCGAGACTACCTCGAACTGTTACGGCTAAACGAACTACAGAAAATACAGGAAGATAATATCCGCCGTAATGGCGAAATGGCCCGCGCAGTGACCGCCATTGTGCTACACGGCCTGAAACCGGGCGTGGACAGCGCCGTGGCTGCGGCTGAGCTATCCAAAGCCCGCCTGAGCCTCCTGGAAGTATCTAACCGCTATAACCAGGTACGTATTGAACTGGCTTCCCTGACTGGTCTTGATACGGCGCAGGTGGTGCCGGTATTTGGTAGCGGCGCGGCTTTGCCGCAACTGCTGCAACCGGATTCGGCGCAACTAGCAGACAGCCACCCGTTGCTGGAATACTACCATGCCCTGTATCAGCGTCAGCAGGCACAGGAAGATGTCGTACGCAAACAACAGCTGCCTAAAGTTAACCTGATGGCCGCCGGCTGGATGCGCGGCTCCAGTGGCAGTTTCAATGATGTGTATGATAAAAATCTCTTCAGCGGTTTGGGATACAGCCGGTATAACTACCTGCTGGGATTAGGTATCACCTGGAATGTGGCCGATCTCAAACATACCCGCGACAAGCTGGCCGTGCAACGGCAGAAATCAGCCGCTGCGGAGCAGGAACTGGCTACCTCCCGCACCAACCTGCAAAGCCTGTATCAACAGGCTCAGGCCGATATACTAACGGCACAGGCTAAACTAAAAGAGCTACCCCTGCAGCTGCAGGCTGCCCAGGCTGCCGCCAAACAAAAAATGGCGCTGTACAAACACGGTCTTACCAGTATCATCGACGTCACCAACGCGCTGTTTGTGCTCAACCGGGCAGAAACAGATATGGTCCAGGCCCACGACGAAGCCTGGAAAGCGCTGTTCAGGGCAGCCTATGCGGATAATAACCTCCGGCAGCTGATCGGCAGCCTCTGATAAGGGCAACGGTTTTTTCATTTTAAAGTAACGCTTATGTCTTTAGTCTCTTCAGCCTTGAAAAAGCCAGTCACGGTGGTGGTGCTCACCGCCGGTCTGTTGCTGTTTTCAATCCTGGCTATGTTTAATATACCCATCGATATATTTCCCAAACTAAACCTGCCCACGATATACGTGATAGAACCTTACGGTGGTATGTCGCCTAAACAAATGGAAGGTTTCTTCGCCACCCGTTTGCAGGACCAGTTCCTGTATGTAAACGGCGTAAAAAATATCACGACCAAAAACATACAGGGGTTAACGTTATTAAAACTTACCTTCTACGAAAGCACTGATATGGCGGAGGCTTCCGCCCAGGTGGCATTACAGGTGAACAGGGCTATGAAATTTTTCCCGCCCGGCGCTTTGCCGCCACAGGTGCTGCGCTTCGATGCGTCGTCTTTACCGGTAGGGGAACTGGTGTTCAGTAGCCCCAACAAATCGCTGAAAGAGATTTATGATCTGGCGGCCACCCGTATCCGGCCTATGTTTGCGTCGGTGCCGGGATTATCGGCGCCGCCACCTTTTGGTGCCAACTCCCGCTCTGTAGTGGTGAACGTTGACCCACAACGGTTGCGTGCCTTCAACCTGTCAGCAGACCAGGTGGTAGAGGCCATCGCTAAAAACAACGTGATGACGCCTTCCGGCAACATCCGTATTAATAATACCATGTTTGTCACCACGATCAACTCTCTCGAAAAAGAAGTGACTGATTTCGGGGAGATTCCGATCGTGACCAACGGTAATGCGACTATCTTCATCAAAGACGTAGCCCGCGTGGCCGATGCAGCCGACGTTACCGTGGATTATGCGCTGGTCAATGGCAAACGCTCGGTATATATCCCGGTGGTAAAAACAGCCGATGCCTCCACCTGGGACGTGGTAAAAAAGCTGAAAGCCAAACTGCCGGAGATGCAGAGCCTGCTGCCGGATGACGTGAAAGTATCCTATGAATTTGACCAGTCCGTGTTTGTAATTAATGCTGTGAAAAGCCTGATCACAGAAGGTTTGCTGGGTGCCTTGCTCACAGGGCTGATGGTGCTGTTGTTCCTGCGCGATCTGCGCAGTAGTCTGGTAGTGGTGATCACCATTCCTATTGCAGTGCTGTGTGCGGTACTGGGCCTGCAAATGGCCGGACAAACCATCAACCTGATGACGTTGAGTGGATTGGCGCTGGCCATCGGTATCCTGGTAGACCAGGCTACGGTGACTATCGAAAACATCCACCAGCACCTGGAAATGGGTAAACTGGTAAGGCGGGCTATTTACGATGCTTGTGAAGAAATCGCCTTCCCGTTGTTGCTGATCCTGTTGTGTATCCTGGCGGTGTTTGCACCTTCGTTTATTATGACAGGCGTGCCCAGGGCCATGTTCCTGCCGCTGTCCCTGTCAATCGGCTTTGCGATGATTGCTTCTTTCTTTGCCGCACAGACGCTGGTTCCGGTGGTATCCAACTGGTGGCTGAAGGCGGAGAAGTTCAGCCATGGCCATAGCCATGCCGGGCTGGCGCTGGATAATGCGGAAGTGAAAGAAGTAAATGAACACCTGGAATACCAGGAGACGGAGCCGGAACAGAAGAAGGATTTTTTCGAACGTTTCAAAGGCAGGTTTATCGGCATATTGGAAAGAAGTATGAAACGTTCCGGACTGATTGTCGGCATCTACGTAATCGGTGCCATAGCATTGGCAGGCGGCTGTTACTGGTGGATAGGGAAGGACCTGATGCCCCATGTAAACGCCGGTCAGTTTCAGCTGCGCCTGCGCATGCCCGATGGTACCCGCCTGGAACGGACCGAAGCCAGTCTGCATGAAGCCCTTCATATCATTGATAGTACGGTAGATGGACATGTGGCTATCAGCTCCGCATACGTAGGATTGATTCCCAGCAGCTACGGCACGAGTAACCTCTACATCTTCAACAGTGGCACCCACGAAGCGGTGCTGCAGGTAAACCTGGATGAAGATTATAAAGTAGATATAGAAAAGCTGAAAGACCAGCTACGGACCAATATTACCAATAAGATACCGGACATCCGCTTATCATTTGAACCCATAGATCTTACCGAAAAAATCATGGCGCAGGGGGCATCCACCCCGATAGAATTGCGGGTAGCGGGTAAGGATATGAAACAGATTGCCGGTTATGCAGAAGGACTGGTATCGCAACTCAAACAGTTGTCCTTCCTGCGGGATGTGCAGATAGCGCAGCCGCTGCATTTCCCGGTGATCAGTATTGAAATAGACCGTCTCAAACTGGCGCAGATGGGGCTGAATATCTACCAGGTAGCGCGTTCTGTGACAGCGTCCACTTCTTCCAGCCGTTTCACGGAGAAGAACCAGTGGCTGGACGAGAAGGTGGCTTATACCTACCAGGTGCAGGTACAGGTGCCGGAATACAGTATGACTGCCATCAACGATCTGAAGGAAATACCGCTGGTGCCGGGGCAGCCAAGGCCGGTACTGGCTGATGTGGCCACTTTCCGTACCACGGAAATGCCTGGCGAATACGATCGTGCCGGTCCACGTAGGTTCGTTACCGTTAGTGCCAATATCACGGGGAAAGATTTGGGAGCGGCGACTGCTGCCGTACAGAAAGTAGTGGCCGATGCCGGTACGCCGCCGAAGGGACTGATCGTGGAATTAAAAGGAGCTTCAAGCCTGCTGGTAGAAACATTGGACAGTCTCCAACGCGGACTGGCTATGGCAGTAGTCGTGATCTTTTTGTTACTGGCAGCCAATTACCAGTCTTTTAAACTGTCACTGGTAGTGCTGGTAACGGTACCTGCGGTAATTGCGGGCGCGTTGCTGGCTTTGCTGATGACAGGGGCCACGCTCAATCTGCAGTCCTATATGGGCATGATCATGTCTACGGGGGTATCGGTGGCGAATGCTATCCTCATTGTCACCAATGCGGAGAAACTACGGTTATCCTATAAGGATGCCGGTAAGGCGGCCATTGTCAGCGCTGGTATCCGTTTGCGCCCTATCCTGATGACAAGTCTGGCGATGATTGCGGGAATGATACCCATGGCTACCGGTTTGGGAGAAGCCGGCGACCAGACCGCGCCATTAGGCCGCGCGGTGATTGGAGGGTTAATAGCCTCCACCCTGGCAGCATTGCTGGTGTTACCACTGGTATATGCACGGATGCAAAAGAAATCCACGCTCGAATCTCCTTCTTTAATGCCTGCTGATCTTTAAATTCTACATAAAAAATTATATATATGAAAAATATGACTGCTAATTGGATGATATTGGGACTGGCGACAGCGTTGGCAGCCTGTCATTCGACTGCTGCACCTGAACACAAGCCGGTGGCACATGAAAAGCAGTACCAGACGGCTAAAGTGGTACAGGAACCCCTGACAGGCAGTATCCGTCTGCCTGGAACGCTGGAAGCATTTCAGAAAGTAAGTATTTACCCCAGGGTGAATGGTTTTATCAACCGTATACTGGTAGACCGCGGTTCCCGTGTAAAAAAAGGCCAGGTACTGCTGGTGCTGGATGCACCGGAGGTAACGCAGCAATATTATGCGGCGCAGTCCAAATACCTGCAGGCAGCGGCTATGCATGAAGCCAGCAAGGACAACTACGAACGCACGATCGCTACAGCCAATGAAACACCCGGTACTATTTCTCCGCACGACCTGGAGCTGTCAAAAGCCCGTATGCTGGGCGACAGCGCGCTGATGAACAGTGAGCAGGCCAACTTCCGCGCCCGGGGCGTTATGCGCGACTACCTGACTGTTACCGCTCCTTTTGATGGCGTAATTACTGAAAGGAATATCCATCCCGGCGCCCTGGTAGGTCCGGATACTAAAGTAGGTGATAAGCCCATGCTAATGCTGGAACAGGAAGATAAACTGAGGCTGATATTACAGGTACCCGAAATATATAGCGGTCAGCTAAGAGATAAGGCAGTGGTTAACTTCACCGTCAACGCAATGCCCGGGAGAGTTTTCACCGGTGCTGTTTCCCGTGAAGCGGGTACTTTAAATGACCGTTATCGTTCCGAAGCAGTGGAGGTAGATGTGCAAAATACAAATGGCATGCTGAAAGCCGGTATGTATGCAGAAATCACCATGCCGGTCAATGGATCGGCATCCGCCATGGTGGTGCCGGCATCCGCAGTGGTGATGTCTACGGAAAGAAAATATGTGATCGTGGTACGCGATCACCGGACCATGTGGGTGGATGTGCAGGAAGGCAATCATCATAATGATTCTACGGAAGTATTCGGCAACCTGAAAGCAGGAGATGAAGTGATCGTAAATGCTACCGACGAAATCAAAGATGGTGTTACGATTCATAATGATTAACACAAAAACGCCGTCCCGATGATTCGGGACGGCTTTTTGCTAACTGTTCCGTCTATATTGATTTCTTCTTGTTCCTATTGAAAAAAGGGAACGGTAACATCCACCTAGTAATCAATAACGGATATTTACCTGTTGTTCAACTAAGAAAAATGTACACATAAGTATGAGGGCATGCCTTGCGGCATGAATCGTTGTAAAATTGAAGAAAGGAGGATTGGTTAAATCAGACTGCCCTGTATTGCATAACGTTTGTCAGGCCGGGTTCCAACATGCCCCGGATCACTGAATATAAACTCAAAGTGGTCAACGCCAATAGCTGTTTATCAAATCACAGAATAAATACATACCTGTCTCGCTCGCGTCATTGTTTAAATAACACGAAACGTTTTGAAATTGTTGACGAGAAATAAAAATTACAGATTGAACAGTTCTTTGATGCCGAGGGCCAGCATTTGTACACCAATAACGGCGAGTATCAGTCCCATCATTTTAGTTACCACCATCATTACATTGGTGCCGATCACTCTTACAATGCGTTCTCCGGCGATGAAGAGTAAATAGGTGATGTAACATATAACTGCGTATACCGCCATAACAATGGCAAGGTGCGTCAGGTCTTTGGCTGCGGAGTAACTCATGGAAGTGGTAATAGCGCCCGGTCCGGCCAGTAGTGGCATCGCCAGCGGGGTGATCGCTACACTGATGCCCTGGTCCGCTTTTACGGGTTGGTCGCCCAGCTTCTGCGACTGGACAGCTTCATCCTTGCTGCGCACCATTTCATAACCGATCACAAATACCAGGATACCACCGGTCACACGCAGTGCGGCCAGTGTAATCCCGAATACGTGGAAGATCAGTTTGCCCGCCACACTGAAAACCATGATAATGCAAAAGGCTATCAGCACCGATTTGGTGGCGATGTTGCGTTTCGCTTTTTTATCCATGTAGGAAGTCAGCTCCATGAAAACCGGTATAGCGGAAATTGGATTGACAATCGCCAGCAATCCCATGAACACGGTGGTGGCAAACGCGAAGTAGTTATCGAACAGAGACATCATACCTCAATATAGGAAATTTATTAATTCGTAATTTCCCAAAACCGGTTTCCGGAAAGATTATTTTTTACTGCCGTAAGCGGGGGAGTTGCCAGTTGTAACGCAGGCTTAAAAGACGAATACCTACTATAACGGCAACGGATATACTCTGAACGAAGCCGCCTGGCAATGGCGTGAAAACACTGGCCAGCACATATAGTGAGCCACCGGCAATGGAAGCTACGGCATAAATTTCCCGGGTAAAAAGAATGGGTTGTTCTCCGGTGATCACATCGCGGAGCAGGCCGCCGAAAGCGCCGGTAATTACGCCGAGGGCTACACATACGGGAATAGGAAGGCCTGCGGCGATACCTTTGTTAATACCGGTAATGGTAAACATACCCAGCCCGATGGCATCGAAAATATTCAGCCAGCGTTGAAGTATTTTAACGTAAGAGAAAAAGAGTGCAGCGATGACGGCAGCAACAATGATAGCAGTATTGCTCAGTTCATCCGTCATCCAGGCCACAGGGGTGGCGCCGATCAGCAGATCACGGATGGTACCGCCGCCGATAGCGGTAACAAAAGCCAGGGCCAGCAGCCCTATGACGTCGTAGGATTTATTGATGGCCGCCGTTGCACCGGAAATGGCGAAGGCAAAAGTACCGGATAGCTCCAGTCCCTGAATAAACGTGAGTGACATTCCCCTGTCTGATTTTCGCGCTAAGATAGGCAGTATAGGGGAATATCCGTAGGAGGGGGATAGATCAATAATCGTAATCGTATTCGCCGCGCAGTGTACGCTCTATCTGGTTACGCAGGTCGTTGCTGAAACCTTCTACTTCAATTTTAGGGTGAGCATCCAGATTGATACGGAAACGGCCTTTTTCAACGGCCAGGAGATCATAGATATCTTCCAGCAGGGCATATAACAGTTTTTTGGTGTTCTCTGCTATCTGAGCCAGGAAAGTATCTTCAAATTGAAAGAATTCGCGGTTTTTATAAGATAAGGTAACTTGTATCATAACTAGATGGTTTTTCCAGGATTTAGAATTTGTTTTCAGGAAGGTTGGCCAGCCTACTAACCAACTGATAATCATTATTTAATTATTAATATTTGCATAAAAATATAAAAAAAGAAATAAACTTTTCCCTATACCGGTTCTTTTTTATCCACATTGGACAAAAAATGTTAAAAAAGGTTATATCTTCAAAAGTTGGCCGTCCGGCACCGACCCTCTCCACTGGCCACAATCTTGCTTTTTACTTTTAAAATTTTGGTTACCATTGTGTTTTATATATCCACAATGAAGAAAATAACACTATTGGTCGTCTTGCTGACGGTGAGCTGTTTCACCGTTTTTGCACAGCCAGGCAAAGGAATCAGATGGTCGCGCGATGGACGGGCCACTTTAAAGGCAGAACCACAAGGAATCGTTGCTACTCCATTATCCGGTGCGGCACCTGCGGTGATAGTACCAGCGCAGAAATATACGCCCGCCGGCACTGCCAAAGCACTTCCCATCCGGGACTTCTCCTTCTCAGCAGACGAAAAAAAATTGCTGATCTACACCAATTCAAAAAAAGTATGGCGCTACGAAACGCGCGGTGACTACTGGTTGCTGGACCTTTCGACCGGCAAACTTCAACAGTTAGGCAAAGGTCATGCCGCTTCTTCGCTTATGTTCGCGAAACTGTCGCCAGACGGCACCAAAGCGGCTTATGTGAGTGATCATAACCTCTACGTGGAAGACCTGTCCACCGGCACTATCAAAGCCTTAACCGCCAACGGTACCCGGCGCTTTATCAACGGTACCTTCGATTGGGCTTATGAAGAAGAATTTGGCTGCCGCGACGGCTTCCGCTGGAGCCCCGACAGCAAAAGCATCGCGTACTGGCAGATAGATGCTACCAAAATCCGCGACTTCCTGATGATCAATAATACCGACTCCATCTATTCTTTCAATGTACCGGTAGAATACCCGGTAGCCGGCCAAAGTCCGTCCGCCTGCCGTATCGGCGTGGTGGACGTCGCAACTGCCACCACCCGCTGGATGGACGTTCCGGGGGATCAGCAACAACATTATATTCCCCGCATGGAGTGGGTGCCCGGTAAAAAACAACTGATCATCCAGCAACTTAACCGCAAGCAAAATGAAAGCAAAATCATGCTCTGCGACGCGGCCAGCGGGAAAGTACACACGCTGTACACAGAAAAAGACAGCGCCTGGATCGATGTGAAATCCCGTTGGGATGATGATAATATCGCCGGCTGGGATTTTATCCGTAACGGTAAAGACTTTATCTGGGTAAGTGAACAGGACGGATGGCGCCATCTGTACAGTGTTTCCACGGAAACAGGTAAAGCCACCCTGCTGACGCCGGGCAACTACGATGTGATCACCATCGCTAAAATAGATGAAACCGGTAACCAGATCTGGTTCACCGCTTCACCTGATAACCCGGTGCAGGAATACCTTTACCGCATTCCGCTGAGTGGCGGGAAAGCCGACCGTATCACACCGGCTGATCAACCCGGAAGCCATGAATACAGCATTTCTCCCTATAGCTCCTGGGCTGTGCATTCTTTCAGCAATGCCTGCATGTATCCGGTAAGTGAAAACGTAGAACTGCCGGCGCATAAAAGCAGCCCGGAGGTAATGCAAACCCTGAAACAGGCAGCTGCACAGGGTAAATGCCTGGAGTATTTCGAGGTACAAACTGCTGATGGTATCAACATCGGCGGCTGGATGCGTAAACCGAAAAACTTTGATCCGGCTAAAAAATATCCGATTGTATTTTATGTATACGGCGAACCTGCCGGCGCTACTACCCGTGATGTAGCCGGCGCTGGCCGTAACTTCCTCTATGATGGCGATATGGCGGCAGATGGTTATATCTACGCTTCCATGGACAATAGGGGCACACCGCTGCCGAAAGGCCGCTACTGGCGTAAAAGCGTCTACCGTAAAGTGGGCGTGCTCAATGCGCGCGACCAGGCGCAGGCTACCCAGGCGCTGCTGAAAAAATATTCCTTCATCGATCCTGCCCGTATCGCTGTTTGGGGCTGGAGCGGCGGCGGTTCCATGACGCTTAACCTGATGTTCCAGTATCCGGAGATCTACAAAACAGGGATTGCTATCGCGGCGGTAGGTAACCAACTGACCTATGACAATATCTACCAGGAACGGTATATGGGTTTACCGGAAGAAAACCGGGAAGACTTTGTAAAAGGATCTCCCATCACCTACGCCAAAAATCTGAAAGGTAACCTGCTGTACATTCACGGCACCGGCGATGATAACGTGCATTACCAGAACGCGGAAATGCTGCTCAATGAACTGATCAAATACAACAAACAGATCCAGTTTATGGCTTATCCTAACCGTACCCACAGCATTTCGGAAGGAGAGGGCACTTTCACGCACCTGTCTACTTTGTATACCAATTACCTGCGCGCTCATTGTGAGCCGGGTGGCAAGTAAGATTTAGTTATTTGGTTATTTAGATATTTAGCCATTGGATCAAACTGTTCATCAATAGATAAATATCTAAATAACCAAATAACTAAATGATCAAATGTCCTAACTTGCGCTTTCTTAATAAACTGAATTACATGTCTAAGACTTCTGTTATCGGGATTATTGCTGCGGTGATAGCGATTATTTGTACATTCTTTCCCTGGGCTACAATTGAAAGCCGGCACCTGGTGTTTACCGGTTTAAATACAACGGGATCTTCTTTTGGTGAACCGGGGAAACTGAATATTTTTCTGGCGGTATTGGCAGCAGTTATTTTTCTGGTAAAGAATAAATGGGTAATGCGGATGAATCTTTTCGTTGGTGGTTTCCTGTTGGCCTGGTCTTTCCGGAACATGCTGTTGTTTTCCCGTTGTGAAGCAGGTGTTTGCCCGCAAACAGGCATTGCGCTCTACATTGCTTTGGCGGCGGCTGTGGTGGTATTCGTTTGTGTGCTGCTGACCCGCACCCCGGTAAAAAAATAAGGAGCTATCAGAATATTTTATGCAATAACCAGGCGCCGCACCATATACCGGCGCCCATCAGCCAATAACGGATGATAATGGGTAATGGGCGCTGGCTGGTTATCTTCGCTTTCATAAAGCTAAATACGGTTAATCCCAGGAAAACGAGCAGCATACTGGTTTGAGACGCGGCCGGAAAATTTTCGTTCGACAAATAAGGCCCCACTGACAATACTCCTCCCAATAAAAAAAAGAAGGCAGTAAACAAAGCACTGCGGATAGCACGGCTACGGCTAAACGTAGTTTCCACTACCTGTTCCTGTTGTAAAGTGTTTTCCCATAATACGGCATCCTTCTGCATTTCATCGGCAATCTGCGCGATGGTATGGTCGTTGATGTCCAGGTGTTCCAGCTTTTTCCGTTCATCATCGGAGAGGAGCGCGCTGTCGTGCTGGGCATCGCCTTTATTGGCCTGGTAGGTGCTGTACATCACCAGCAGGCTGCCTGCCAGCAGGATACCCAACTGGAGATTGTAGAAGGTCTGCACTTCCATCGGGAAGGTCTGCATAACCTGTGTGGCAAAAAATAACAGAAACAATCCATCGGGAAAGCCGATCAGCAGATCGGTTTTCCATCCGGAACTGCGGATGGCCTTATGTGATGCTGTCATACGCGGTGGTTAGCGGAATGCTTTTTCAATGCTGTTCCCTATAATCTGAACGCATTCGGTGATTTGTGTGGCATTGATCGTCAGCGGCGGCGCAAAACGGATTTTATCGCCATGGGTGGGTTTGGCCAGCAGGCCATTTTCCTTTAAAGTCAGGCAAAGGTCCCAGGCTGCTTCCGGATCGGGATGGTTAATCACGATCGCATTGAGCAGTCCTTTTCCGCGTACGGTTTTAATATATGGCGATTGCAGCGCCTCCAGTCCGTTGCGCAGCAACTGACCCATGGCAGCAGCATTTTCCGTCATCTTTTCATCTTTCAATACCTGGAGCGCGGTGATAGCCACTTTACAGGCAAGCGGATTGCCACCGTAAGTAGAGCCGTGTTCTCCCGGTTTGATGGTCAGCATAATTTCATCGTCGGCCAGTACGGCGCTTACCGGCAATGTACCACCAGAGAGCGCTTTACCGAGTATGAGTATATCGGGACGTACATTTTCATGGTCGCAGGCCAGCATACGGCCGGTACGGGCCAGGCCGGTCTGAATTTCATCAGCTATAAATAATACATTGGCATCCTGGCAATAGGCATGGGCTTTGGACAGATAACCCTCGTCCGGCACTACCACACCGGCTTCACCCTGAATAGGCTCTACCAGGAAGCCGGCAACGTTCTTGTCCTGCAGGGCTTTTTCCAGCGCCGGCAGATCGTTGAACGGAATCACTTCATACCCGGCCATAAACGGACCGAAGTTATTACGGGCCACCGGATCGGTGCTGAAAGAAATCACGTTGAGGGTACGGCCATGGAAATTATTGCTGCAAACAATAATCTTTGCCTGGTTTTCCGGAATGCCTTTTACCATATAAGCCCAGTGACGGCAGAGTTTCAGCGCTGTTTCCACCGCTTCCACACCGGTATTCATGGGCAGTACTTTATCATAACCGAAATAGGCGGTAATATACTGTGCGTATTCTCCCAGCAGGTCGCTGTGAAATGCCCGCGAAGTGAGTGTCAGTTTCTGCGCCTGTTCTATCAGCGACGCAATGATGCGGGGATGACAGTGTCCCTGGTTAACGGCGGAATAGCCGGAAAGAAAATCGTAATAACGTTTACCATCCACATCCCATAAATAGGCGCCTTCACCGCGGTCCAGTACTACTGGCAACGGATGATAATTGTGTGCACCATATTGCTCTTCCAATCCAAGAAAATGCTGAGTCCTTTCGCTTATCGTAAATGCTGGTATCATATCCCAAAAATACGGAATTGTTCTCGCAAAGAGGGCAAAGTGAGCAAAGAGCGCAAAGGTTTTTTGTTAAGTTTAATAGGAAAGCAAAGGAGCGAAGACCAATATTTGGTCTTCGCTCCTTTGCTTTCTTAATATTCGCTTCAGTCATCTTGGTGCTCTTTGCTCACTTTGCCCTCTTTGCGTGACTATAAATTGTCGTAATACAGATAATATGCTACCTGGCTGCAACCGCCAATTACACCCAGTCCGCCGATGGCATTACTACGTATCTGAATGGCCTGTATCAAACTGTTGAGGCCGGGATTGCGCCTCACTTTTTCATAGGTAAGCAGGAAATCATAATATTCCTGGGTAACGGATTTTACATTCACCAGTACCCGCCCAATGGGTGGCTCTACTTCCGTACTACCGGCGGTGAGCGCAGTGGCATTGATGTAAAACTGGGTGTTCAGCGGTTTGCCACGCTGTGTAAAAAGAATACTGTTGTAGTTTTCATTGAGCCCGCCTACCTGGTTGTTGTCGGCATTTTCATCCTGGGTATATACCGGAATACGCAGGTAACTATTCAGGTACAAAGTGTCTTTTACGAAAGTTACGCCCGGTTCGTTTTTTACCTGGTTAAACAGCGCGCGTCTATCGCGCACGCGGTAGCGTACATTCCGATAGGTAAAAATAGTATCCAGCTGCGCCAGCTGTTTCAGCGCTTCCATAACAATGAACTGTTTACCATTGGCAGGCGGCGCCTGTATATTGAAATGGAAACGCAGTACGTCCCGTCCGTTCAGCGTGGTACGCAGGGAGTCCTGAAGTTCCACTTTGATTAATGGTGGAATAGTGGTGCGGGCGGTCACATCTTTGGTGTCCGGTACTTTTACCTGTATATAATAGGTTTTGTTGGCATCAATACGGGTATTACCCCGGTAGAAGGCCATATTGGTAGAGGTGTCTTTTACATAGTGTAACTGTTCCAGCAGCTGACTGTCGGCGCCCAGCAGCTGGGCGGTGGCGTTGGTTACCGGTTCAAAATAGTTGTTGATATCCGGGCCTACCGGTTTGCTTTTACCGACCCGCATTTCGGCTTTTCTGCCTGCTACCAGTTCGCTGTAAACCACAGCTCTGGCCTTGCCGCTGGTGGGAGGCACCGGCAGATCGCGTATACATCCTGTCAATGCAGCCACGCTGAAAACACACCAGATTTGAAACAGATACTTCATCACTAAAATTTAAGCGTATAACTGATATAAGGTAAGGTTCTGAATAGGCTGTACTGGTATAACTGCAATGGATAAATTTCATCGTAGGACATCGTCACAAACTGGTCATAGCTGACAATAAACGGATTACTGCGGGAATACACATTATATACGCCGGCGGTCAGCGTATGATGAAGCGTCCGCGTACTGCCCAGGTAGATGGTGGTGCCAATGTCCAGATGATGTACAGGATTAAGCCGGAAATTATTGAGCCGGGTGATAAAGGGCAGATAATTGATCTGGTTATTGGAAAAAGGTGAATAACGTTCATCCAGTTTTCCGTTGATATTACGCCCCCAATCATAATCCGGGAAGATTTGTGCCGGTAGCGTGAATGGTGAGCCACTGGAGAATTTCCAGGAGGCGGACAGGCTCCAGCCTGGCTTTACCCGGTATTTAAGTGCCAGCGAAAGATTGTGACGGCGGTCTTCCTTATAGGGGAACATTCTTCCGCTGTTCAGCGTGCGGAATTCCCGCCAGGCCCAGGCCAGGGTATAGCTAAAGATACCGGTGAGTCTGCCGGTGTTTTTCTCCAGCAGTAATTCACTGCCGTAGTTATAACCATCGCCGCTGATGACTTTTTTCTCCCACAGGTCGGAGTTATCGAAGATATTGAGTACCGTGTTGGTCGTGACAATATCTTTTAATAATTTATAATACAGGTTGATGTTGAACCGCCATTTGGTCTCCCATTGTTTCTGATAGGACAGGCTGTAAGAGTAGGCCCTTTCCGGTTTAATGTTTTCGGTACTGGGCACCCATAAATCGGTAGGGAGGTTGATTACCGGGGTGGTCAGCTGATGAATGAACTGGGTCATCTGGGCAAAGGAAGCCTGGATGTATTGTTCATGAGGGAAGTCCCAGCGGGCCATCATCCTGGGTTGCAGGCTTCTGTAAAGCGAACCGCGTTGTATCAGCGCGCCAAAATGCGCACCCGGACGGAGCGTCAGCCGGTCGTCGAAAAGACGCAGCTCATCTTCGCCGTACATGGTAAGCTCCGACATGTAGTATTTGGGTGCCGGGCGCTGGATGGCGTCCCCCGGATTTATATTGCTGCTATAGGCTGTAGGGGCGAAGTTATGGTAGGTATAACCGCCGCCGAAGGACAGCTTCTGTGTGTTGCTGACGTTGAATTCTGTTTCATTATGCAGGGCGATATCACGGATTCGGGAAACGCCTTTACCATTAAAGTTCACCGCGGCAGACGCCAGTTTAAAGTCCGAGTTTTGGGAGAAGGTGTTGTAGAACCGGCTGTACGTGGCAGTGGTATTGGTAAACACCTTCGGGGAGATAACACGGGTCCATTTCAGGGCTGCGGTGATATTACTCCAGGAAAAACGGTAGTCGTCATCCAGGGGAAAAGGCGTGTTATCCCTGGGAATGAACATATTGTCCTGCCCTTTATAAAAACTGAGGTACACCCGGTTTTTATTATTGATCAGCTGGTTGAGTTTGAAGTTGATATCAGAAAGGGCATACTTGCCATACTGCCGGGTAAGGGATCTTCCATAAAGCCAATCCATCAGGGAGCGGCGATAGGAGAGGAACATAGCGCTTTTATCCTTTACCAGCGGTCCTTCCAGCTCCGTGCTGACAGATACGGGGCTGACAGTGGCTTTCCCATGCCATTCCTTCATATTACCATCGCGGGTGCGGATGTCTACTACGGAGGAAAGGCGTCCGCCAAAACGGGCGGGAAATGCGTCTTTATAGAGTGATACATCTTTAACGGCATCGCCATTAAAAATGGAGAACAGGCCGAAGAGGTGGCCGGTATGGTACAGGGGCACGCCATCGAGCAGATAGAGGTTCTGATCTACGCCACCACCACGGATCAGCAGGTTGCTGCTGCTTTCCAGGGAACTGCCCGTACCGGGATAGAGCTGCAGCGATTTCAGCACATCTTTTTCGCCCAGCAGGGAAGGGAAATTGGATACATACCCCACGGGCATCCTGATATACCCGGCCTGTAGCGTTACCGAATCCTGGTCGCCGTTTACCACTACGGTTTGCAGCGGGTTACGGGGTTGCATATGGATATCGAGCTGGCCATCATCCGGTGGAGGAAGCGGGTGGAGCAGTGTCTCATAGCCTATATGGGAGAATATGATGCTGGTGCAGCTATCAGGCACCTGGAGGCTGTAGAAGCCGTAGGAGTTACTGATGGTACCGCGCCGGGTAACCGGGTCATATACCGAGGCGCCGATAATGACTTCCTTACTGTTTTCTTCCTTGATAAAACCACTGATGGTATAATACTGGGTCTGGGAAGATTCGCGTAACAGGAATATTTTACCGTTGACAGCTGCCGCCTGGATGCCGGTGCCCTGCAGGATGGTATTGAGTACCTGGCCGGTACTGTGTTCACTGCCGGTGAGTTGCACTTTTTTATTCAGGTGCAGGAAACTGGAACTATAGGAGATGCTGATGCCGGTTTGGCGCTGGATATCCTGGATAAAGAACAGGATGGTGCCTTCGCGGGAGGGAGGGTTATAAGCCTGCTGCAGCATGGGGTCCTGTTTGGATTGCGCACGCAATACTCTCACAGGTGCCAGTAGCAGCAAGCAACTAATGATACATGTAATAAAGTAGTTTATTGGTCTACTTGCCGATGACGATCGTATCGCCTTCCTGTTTATAGTTGAAACCAAGCAAAAGTTGTAATTCATGCAAAACCTCGTCGCAAGACTGGTTCTGGAAGCTAATCGTCGCTTTTTGCTGTGCTGCAGTAGCTTGATAGCCATCCTCAATCCTGATGACTTTGCCGTAAAAATCGGTTAATTGTGGCAATATTTCAACAAGTGATTGATCATTAAATTGCAAAATTCCTGTTTTCCACGCCATAAAGTTGGGATCGTCGTTGTTAACGGCACTTAATTCGCCATTACCCCAGGTGCCTTTTTGGCCACTGGTAAGGATTACAGAGGAAGTGTCGTTTTCCATGCCCAGCCTTACTTTTCCGGAAGCTACGATCACGGTGGTATGGGCGTCGGCAGTTTTTACGCTGAAAGAGGTGCCCAGTACTTCTACAACGGACTGGTTGGGAGTTTTAACGAGGAAAGGACGGCGTGGGTCGGTAGCTACATCGAAAAAGGCTTCTCCTTCCAGGGTCACCACCCGTTCGGCGCCTTCAGAATATTTGATCCTGGCGCCGGGGCGCAGGGTGATCACTGATTTGTCGGCAAGTTCCAGGGTTCTGATTTTACCATCATTGGCAGCGAGTTCCTGTACTTTCAGGGAAGGGCGGCTGGCGATCCACCAGGCGCCGGCTGTAAGGGCAATCAGCAGCACGGCGGCAGCCACCAGTTTAATAACGGGGAGCCGGACAGTTTTAGCGGAAACCACCGGTTGTTGCAATACCTGGTCTACCTTAGCCCAGGCTGCGGCGGTGTCAAATTGTTTTTGCCGGGGAAGGTGATGTGGCTGTGCATCTTGCCAGATTTTGCCGGCTTTCTGAAAGTCCGCCTCATTTTCAGGTGAAGCTTCCCGCCATTCGCGAAGGATGGCATCTTCCTCGGGTGTAGAAGTGAATGACAGCTGTTTCGCAATTATTTCATATATGTAGGTATCCATGTTGTACAGTGTGTGCTCTTAATAGTAAAACGTCGGAATAGGCGTTGGCCCTCTATTATTTGTTAATAATTTTTAACAAAAAAAGTAAAAGAATCGGTAAACCGTACTGTCCCAGGTACTTACGTAATATTTTAAGTGCCCTTCCCATATAGTTTTCCACGGTTTTGGCTGACAGACCGAGTTTTTCAGCTGTTTGCTGATGGGTCATGCCCTGCAGCCGGCAACAGGTAAATACTTCCCGGCACTGTGGCGGGAGGTTGGCAATCGCTTCATAAATCAGCTGATCGTAAAACGGTTTCGCTTCGGCTTTTTCCCGGGCATCCGGATCTTCACTGACATCAGCCAGCCATTCAAATCCCTTGTTGCCCGTTTCTTCGGCCGTACGCTTCCTGATCACTGAAATGGAATTGTTACGCACCGCTCTATATAAATAAGCTTTGATATTCGGTATGCCGATCAGCTCACGGTGTTTTTGCCATAACCGGATAAATGTCTCCTGTACTACATCTTCTGCAGCTGCTTCATCATCCAGAAAACTGGTGGCATAATTACACAGCTCATTATATAGAGAATGGAAAAGCTCATTGTACGCTTGATAAGAAGGTGATGTTATCATTTAACCTTCATAGAGTTTTATAAGTGAAATGATGTCCGCTAATGTAGTCAATATTTTTATTTTTCCCGATAGAGGGATGTGTTAAAATCCGCGTTATAAAGATGTATAACGCCTAAGCCTATATGCTGTTATCGTTTAATCTATATGCTGTCAATCGTCCTTTAGCCTATATGCTGTAAATGTCCTTTTCAGTTTTTAGTTTGTGTTTTTTAGTTACCACCGGTTGCATATTCGTTATGCAACCGTTTTTTTTGCCTTTTCCAGAATCTTATCTTTTACTGGTGCAATTTTCGGCTTTATTTGCAATCCGCCCCTCCGGCCTTTAACTTAGGACCTGCCTATGAATGGCGTATCAGACATGCACAAACCAATTCATTATTTTTCTGCAGTGGCCCTGGCTATTGCCTTGTGGGGCAGCCCGGCTGCGGCCCAGCAATCGCCCATTTACCGGCAGGGCTGGATTGATTTTAATAAAAACGGTAAAAAAGATATTTTTGAAGATCCTGCCCAATCGGTGGAGAAACGGGTGGCAGACCTGCTGTCACAAATGACACTGGACGAAAAAACATGCCAGATGGCCACGCTTTATGGCTATGGCCGGGTATTAAAGGATGAAATGCCTACCCCGGAGTGGAAAAACAAAATCTGGAAAGATGGTATCGCCAACATCGATGAGGAGCTGAATAGCCTCCCTTTTAATAAAAAAGCGCAGACACAGTGGTCCTTCCCCTACAGCAAACACGCTGGCGCTATCAACACGGTACAACGCTGGTTCATAGAGGAAACCCGCCTGGGCATACCGGTGGATTTTACCAATGAAGCTATTCACGGACTTTGCCACGACAGGGCCACACCTTTCTGTGCGCCCATAGGTATCGGCAGTACCTGGAACAAAGCGCTGGTAGCCAGGGCCGGACATATTGCCGGCCGGGAAGCCCGGCTGCTGGGATATACCAACATTTACGTTCCCATCCTGGACCCTGCCCGCGATCCCCGCTGGGGCCGCGTAGTGGAGTGTTACGGTGAAGACCCGTTCCTGATCGCGGAACTGGGTAAACAGATGACGCTCGGCGTACAAAGTGAAGGCGTGGCGGCTACTCTTAAACATTACGCGGTGTACAGCATCCCTAAAGGCGGACGTGATGGCGACGCCCGCACCGATCCGCATGTGGCGCCCCGCGAAATGCACCAGATTTACCTGTATCCTTTCCGCCGCGTTATCCAGGAAGCCAAACCCATGGGCGTGATGAGCAGCTACAACGACTGGGACGGTGAACCGGTTACCGGCAGCTACTATTTCCTTACCCAGCTGCTGCGCCAGGAGTTCGGCTTCGAGGGCTATGTAGTGTCCGATAGCGAAGCGGTGGAATACCTTTTCAGTAAGCACCATGTGGCTGCTGATTATAAAGACGCAGTAAGACAGGCGGTGGAAGCCGGCCTGAATGTGCGCACCAATTTTACCCCGCCGGAAAATTATATCCTGCCGGTAAGGGAAATGGTAAAAGAAGGCCGCCTCTCCATGAAAACGATCGACAGCCGGGTGGCGGACGTGCTACGCGTGAAATTCAAACTGGGCTTGTTCGATAAACCCTATTCCGATCCCAAACTGGCCGATAAAGGGGTACATACTGAAGAAGACGAGGCTTTTGCACTGCAGCTGAACCGGGAATCCCTGGTACTGCTTAAAAATGAGAAGGAAACATTGCCGCTCGATAAAAAGCAGCTGAAAACTATATTGGTCACCGGTCCGCTGGCGGCAGCTTCTACACATGCTATCAGCCGCTATGGCCCTTCCAATAACCCGGTAACCACGGTGCTGGACGGTATCCGTCAGCATCTGGGGAAATCTGTGAATGTACAATACGCGAAAGGTTGTGATATCATCAACCCCGGATGGCCTGGTACGGAAATCGTTCCCACGCCGCTGGACAGCACCGAACAGGCCGGCATCGCGGAAGCGGTGGCCATGGCCCGCCAGTCAGACGTGATCATCGCCGTGGTAGGCGAAGATGAAAAAAGAGTGGGAGAGAGCCTTTCCCGCACCGACCTCGCCCTGCCGGGCCGCCAGCTGCAGCTGCTGCAGGCGCTGCATGCTACCGGTAAACCGGTCGTCGCGGTGCTGATCAACGGGCAACCGCTGACCATCAACTGGGAGCAGCAAAACCTGCCGGCTATCCTGGAAGCCTGGTTCCCCGGCCCGCAGGGAGGTACCGCTATCGCAGAAACGCTCTTTGGCGATTATAATCCCGGTGGCCGCCTGTCTGTTACCTTTCCGAAATCACTGGGACAAATAGAGCTGAACTTCCCATTCAAACCCGGTTCCCATGCCGGTCAGCCTTCTTCCGGTAATAACGGTTTCGGACGTACGAGCGTCAACGGCGCCCTGTATCCGTTTGGGTATGGTCTGAGTTATACCACCTTCGCTTACAGCAATCTGATGGTATCTCCAGAAAAGCAGTCACCACAGGGCGATATACAGGTAAGTGTGGAAGTAACCAATACGGGCAAACGAAAAGGAGATGAGGTAGTGCAATTGTATATAAAGGATAAGGTCAGCAGCGTAACCACCTACGTGATGCAGCTCCGTGGCTTTGAGCGGATTACCCTCAACCCGGGTGAAAAAAAGACGGTGCAGTTTACGCTGCATCCGGACCACCTCGCCCTGCTGGATAAACATATGCAATACACTGTGGAACCGGGCGAATTTGAAGTCCTGATCGGCAGCTCCTCCGAAAATATCCAGGCACATAAAAGTTTTACCATTGTTCCCTGATAAATAACTTAGGCTGAATGAAGTCTGAATAAGGATTTCGTTCAGCCTAACCAGTTATCATCTATCTATCACTTATTTTATTATCTTGCCACCCCAAAAAACCTTCCCCTATGAGAAGATTAGCAACTGTGTTAATCCTGGTGCCGGCAATGGCATTCTTTTCTTGTAATAACAGTAGCAGTACTGGCGAAGTACCGCTTGCCGATAGTGTAAAGACCGTATCTTTTGATTTTAAAGAATGGCTGAAACATTTAAAACCGGTGGAACCGCCAGTAAATACTTATGACCTGGAAAACATCGACAGTACACTGGGGCCTTTTGCACAAAGCGGTTTCCATAGTGTGTCTGCCGGTATTGTTTCCAGGCACAAAAATTATGTGGCCATTGCCGCCCAATGTATTTTTAAGAAAGATAATTATGACAACACTGTATTACTGCTGGTCTATAGTCCCGACGGAAAAGAGATTGCCCGCCAGGAAATAGGCTCCGATAAAGACGAAACGAAAAATAACGAAACGAACTCAATGCATAAATGGCCGGAGTTCCTCAACGACACTACTTTTTGGGTAAAGGAAACCTGGTATACCCAGAAAAAAGGGGATGACGTTGGAGACAGCAAAGCCCGTATGAAACAATTCCGTATCGATTATACAGGGAAGATAACCGCGGTTCCACAGGAAACCGTGACTTTTGACGCTTATGCCAGCCGCTTTAAACCATTGACAATACCTTTTACTATCACCTATCCCAACGTGGCAGGCTTAAAGCCGGTATCGCTACAGACACCTTTCCTCGATTTTTCTGAATGGATTTATTTTGAGAAAGTAGACCCTTATCACTACGGCAAAATAGACCTTCCCGGAAAAGGTACTTACCTGTTATACGCTACCGGGCAGCTGAATGGCGGAGAATCTGTGATGGACTCCACCGTGCAGTTGGTCTACCATTCACCCGACGGAAAAGAAAGCAGCAGTATCCGGTTGAATGGCTATTCCGGCTCCGAAGGATACTACACTGCATCCAAAAACGCATCTATTGCAGCGGATGGCACTATCCGGGTAATAGAAGAATCCAATGATAACGGAGGCACCGGAGAAGAGCTGTACTTCGGCAACACTATGGAAGACGAGGTGACCTATACCCCGAAAGAAGGTGGAAAGCTTAAGCGTCAACTGGTGAAGAAGAATTTTATTACAGAAGAACTTTCCGTAAATGATCTGAAGGAACTACTGGCAAACAGGCGCAGCAACTATGCGGCCAATACAGAACCTAAGACGGAGATTGATCAATCATTGTACAGCATTCAACGGAATGATATCGTTTTGGTACGTATGCATGTTTACGATAATGGCGCCGAACAGCTGGTAGAGCTGTATACCATCAAACCCGACCTGAAGGTACTGGACCGCTACGTATTGTTGAACACCCTGAAGTCAATGCCCTATGATAAAGTAAAAGCGGCAGACGACGTGGCGTTGGAAGGAGAGCATTACAAAGCAGATAACCTGCAAATACTGAATGGGCCTGCTATCGTTACTTTAAAAGACAAGGTATTACAAATCACCCCGGAAGGAAAGTTCCAGGTACAATAAGTTATCCATGACCCGTTATTCATTTTTGTTTCCCCTGGTTTTCCTGTTTTCGTGTGGGGTATTTGAATCCCGTCAACCGTCAACGAAAACCGATAGCATACCAGTTAATACTGCAGCGGTAAAGGCTTGGCTGGACAGTATACCCGCCATTACGTCAAATGAGGGCGGCCAATATCTGTTTATCACGAAGGATATGGACCCGGGACCTTTTAAAGACCGGACATACAGCCGTTTCCTCGGCGGAAAACTACCGGGTAAATGGTCGTTTGTGCCGGTACTGGTGCGCTGCGAGTTCGATGTAAAGGAGCCGCTGAAAGCATTGGAGCTGTTGGTAACGTTTACGCCTGATGGAAAAGAAATCTCCCGTCAGGAAATCGGCCGGCATGAAATGCTGAATGACGCTGCCACAGAAGCCATATATAGCTGGCCGATGCGCTTGAATGATACCACCATTGAAGTGCGGGAAACCCGTACCAACAAAAATCCGGCTATCCGCTGTTATGTGCTGGCAAAGGATGGCGTGATCCGGGCGTTGCCCATGGAAAAGACTTCGTTTGAAGAATATACCAGCCGTTTCCCTGCCCTGCAGGCGCCGCTTGCTATCGGTCAGCCCGACATCACAAAGCTGAAAAAGGTTTCCCGTTTAACACCCTGGATGTCTTATAGTGAAGTGATCAGCTATGATAACCTGGATGTTTATCATTATGGTAAGGTTACACTGCCCGGAAAAGCGCCGTTGTTATTGTATGCTTACGGCCCCACAGGGTATGATGAGGGAGAAGCCCATGACAGCGCTGTACAGGTAGTGGCTTGCAAACCGGACGGCACTGCTACAGATCAGTTATTGGTATATGCCACGATCTCCGGTGAAGACAATACGCGGGAGAGCCGGAATGCAGTAATACGCGAAGACGGAACCATTACACTGGATGAGTTGGACATTGACGGAGGGGAGATGGCCTTGTGGAGTCTGGGCAGTACCCTGACCAGATCAGTCGCTTACCGGATAGATACAGAAGGAAAGTTCAAACAGGAGATCCGCGGTATCACGTACCGGGTATCGGACTATTCATTGGCTAAACTGAAGGAGGTATACGAAACAAATAAGGAACATTTTGCCCAGCAGGAAGAAGGACACCTGACGGAAATGTTGTTCGCCGTGCATGACCGCATGCCGCTGGGGATGGAGGTACGGGTGCATTTCTACAAAAAAGGGAATACCCGGCTGGTAGAGCTGTACACCACCGATAAAACCGGTAAGCTACTGGACCGTTACGCATTGCTCAATCAATTGGAAGGAGCAGATTATCAGTCTGTAGACATACCCGCCGACGGAGAAATCAGGGGCGATCAAGCCGAAACGCCTTATGCCGGTCCTATTACCATTCACCTGGGCAGTACTGCTTTACAGGTGACACCGGAAGGGAAATTCCTGGCGCTCTAAAGAGATATATCGTAATATAAACAGGCTACGGGCCAAAGCGGGAATGATACTTGTATCGTTCCTGCTTTGGCCCGTAATTCGTATTTTCACGTAAAACCATGTAGTATGTCCGGAACTTTCTCAAAACTGAAGAATGCCTATCATCTGCTGAAGAGCATCGATTTTAAAATGCTGGCAAAGCTCTCTGAAAAAGTAGATCTGTCGCAGGTGATGGCCTCTGTCGCTAAAATGGATGATAACCAGTTGAATGGCCTGATGAAGATGTTGACCAGCAGAGGCAGCAAGAAAAAACTACCGCCCATAGAAGGGGACTTTTATGATATCGGCAGCCGCTTAAGTGCGGAAGACAGGGCGTTGCAGTTGAAAGTACGCGCTTTCATGGAAAAGGAGATACAACCTATCGTGAACGAATATTGGCTGAAGGCTGAGTTTCCGTTTGAAATCATATCGAAGTTCAGGGAACTGAATATTTGTGGCGTCACCTACGATGGTTACGGTTGCCCTAACCGCAGCTACCTCATGGAAGGTATTATAGCCATGGAAATGGCCAGGGTAGATGCTTCCATTGCAACGTTCTTCGGGGTACAGAGCGGTCTGGCGATGGGCTCCATTTATATGCTGGGCTCCGAAGCACAAAAAGACGAGTGGTTGCCGCGTATGCAGCAGCTCGAAACCATCGGCGCTTTCGGTCTCACTGAGCCGGAAGTAGGCTCCGGCGCAGCTGGCGGTCTCACTACCACGGCTAAACGGGAAGGTGACACCTGGATACTCAATGGGCAGAAAAAATGGATCGGCAACGCCACCTTTGCCGATGTGATTGTGATATGGGCCAGGGATGTGGATGACAACCAGGTAAAAGGATTCCTGGTGCGCAAAGGTACACCGGGCCTTGCTGTAGAGAAGATGCAGGATAAGATGGCGCTGCGCATTGTACAAAACGGTCTTATCACCCTGAAAGACTGTCGCGTGGCCGAAACCGACCGCCTGCAGCGGGCCAATAGTTTCCGTGATACCAGTAAGGTACTCCGCATGACCCGCGCCAGTGTAGCCTGGGAGGCAGTAGGGTGCGCCCGTGGCGCCTATGAAAATGCATTGGCGTATACCCGTACCCGTGAACAGTTCGGGAAACCGATTGCTTCTTTCCAGCTGATACAGGGACACCTCGTAGAGATGTTGTCCAACCTGACGGCTATGCAGACCATGGTGTTCCGCCTGTCGGAGATACAGGACGAAGGCGCTTTGAAAGACGAACATGCCTCCCTGGCCAAAGTATTTTGTACGCTGCGTACCAGGGATGTGGTACGGGGTGCCCGGGAAGTGATGGGAGGCAATGGTATCCTGCTGGAATATAATGTGGCCCGCTTTGTGGCCGATGCAGAAGCCATTTATTCCTACGAAGGCACCAAGGAAATCAATTCCCTGATTGTAGGCCGCGCCATTACCGGGTTTAGCGCCTTTGTATAAAAAATCAGAATCTTTTTTATAGATTTAAGGGCTTCGCTGGCAGGACCGGTGAAGCTCTCACTATTTTAAAAATCCGTTATGAATTCATCGAACCGTCGAAATTTCCTGAAAAACGTATCTATGGGCACACTGGCCGCTGTCAGTATCCCCAACATTGTATCTGCTGCCGTATCTGCTGAGAAAGGCAAAAAGCTGACCCTGAAAAAAGAAGGTGTGATCCTTTTCCAGGGCGATTCCATCACCGATGTGGGACGTAAACGCGATGCCATGGACGCCAATAACGGCGCTGCCCTGGGTGGTGGATACCCACACCTGGTTGCGGCCAACCTGTTGCTGAAAAGAGCCGGCGATAATCTGAAGTTCTACAACAAAGGTATCAGCGGAAATAAGGTGTTCCAGCTGGCCGACCGTTGGGATGCCGACTGCCTGCAGCTGAAACCGGATGTGTTGAGCATCCTGGTCGGCGTAAATGATTTCTGGCATACGCTCAATGGCAACTATAAAGGTACTTCCAAAGTGTACCGCGACGACTTCGATAAGCTGCTGGACCGCACCAAACAAGCATTGCCAGATGTGCAGCTGATCATCGGGGAACCCTATGCGGTAAAAGGTGTAAAAGCCGTAGACGACAAGTGGTATCCTACGTTTAACGAGTACCGTGCTGCCGCCCGCGAACTGGCCGATAAGTATAAGGCGGTCTTCATACCTTACCAGGCTATTTATGACAAAGCCCTGCAGACGGCACCTGCTGCCTACTGGACCCCGGACGGGGTACATCCCAGCATTGCCGGTGCACAGCTGATGGCCGAAGCCTGGCTGCAATGCGTCAAATAAAATTTTACAGGCGCGTAAAACAACCATCGTTTTACGTGCCTGTGTTAACTGAAATTCCCGTTATGAAACCATTTATTATCTTCATCGTGCTGCTTGCACCATCTATCATGATACAGGCCCAACGCAAAGAAACCATTCACATCTGGCCCGGTGCGGTACCGGGTGAAACAGCTGCCCGTCACGCTGCTACGCCCACGCCGGATACCAGCCGGGGCGTTATCCGGCTGACGGATGTGACCGATCCTATCCTGGAAGTATATCCCGCCAACCCGGCTCACGCTAAAAACGTAGGGGTGATTGTTTGTCCGGGTGGTGGCTACAGCATCCTGGCTATCAACCTCGAGGGCTATGAAATTGCGCAATGGCTCAATCAGCTGGGATATACCGCTTTTGTGCTGCAATACCGGGTACCGAAGAAAGAAGCCGGCGCCCTGCAGGATGCACAACGGGCTTTACGGGTAGTACGCAGCCGCGCCAAAGATTGGAAACTGGATCCTGAAAAAATAGGTATGATGGGCTTTTCCGCCGGAGGTAGCCTGACAGCGAGGGTGGCTACGCAATATAACGTAAAGGCATATACGCCAGTGGATAAGGCCGACTCTCTTTCGGCCCGGCCGGCTTTCGGGATGCTGGTGTATCCGGCTTATCTCGACAGGGGAGAAGGGCATAAACTGACTCCCGAACTGATCCTGACTAAGCAAACGCCCCCCATGTTTCTTTTTGCTACTGCCGATGATCCTCATGGCAACAGCGCCCTTGTGATGGCCGGCGCCCTGCGGGATGCCGGTGTGCCCGCTGAGTTGCATTTTTATGCCAAAGGCGGACATGGTTATGGTCTTCGTCCCGGCAATCCCGCTGCGGAAGTATGGCCGGCACTGGCAGCGAAATGGCTGCAACAGCTTAACATCCCATAATCCTGTAAATATCTTCCCGGATTATATAAAGTTTTCGGTGGCATATTCGGCAATTTTACAACAATTAAAACACACAGTTGTAATAGTTAAAACCGGGTATTGTTATGGAAAAGCACCAACATATGCATATGCACATGGACCATGATCATCACGATCGGGAACCGGAATATCACGGTCAAGGGCATACGGAACACGCTGAACATACTTCACATAAAGAACAACCTTCCCATCATGAACATCAGGAGCATGCCGGTCACGGTGGTCATGCGGGGCATGACCATCAGGCAATGATCCGTGACTTCCGGCAACGGTTTTATGTGGTACTGGTCCTTACCATACCCGTTATGTTGTTGTCAAAAATGATCCAGCATTGGCTGGGATGGCAGATTAGTTTTCCGGGAGATAATTATGTTTTGTGTGCGCTTTCTACCGTTATCTTTTTCTACGGTGGCTGGCCTTTCCTCTCCGGCTGGTGGTCTGAAATGAAAATGCGCAACCCCGGTATGATGACCCTGATCGGGTTTGCCATCACGGTTGCTTTTATATATAGCGTGGCTACCTTGTTCGGTTTGCAGGGGATGGACTTTTTCTGGGAACTGGCGACGCTGATCCTGATCATGCTGCTGGGGCACTGGATTGAAATGAAATCCGTAGCCGGCGCTTCCCGCGAACTGGAACTACTGGTGCAGCTGATGCCTTCGGAAGCCCACCTGGTAGAAGGCGGTAACATCCGGGAGGTGAAAACGGATAGCTTGCAGCCAGGTAATATCGTTTTGATAAAACCCGGTGAAAAAGTAGCTGCCGATGGTACGGTAACGGAAGGCAATAGTTATCTCAATGAATCTATGTTGACCGGCGAATCCAAACCGGTGAAAAAAAATATAGGCGATAGGGTTATTGCCGGCTCCCTTAATGGTAACCAGGCATTGCATATAAAAGTATCGCACAATGCGGCGTCCTCGTATTTGTCGCAGGTAATTAAACTGGTCAACGATGCGCAACAGGCGAAGTCCGGCACCCAGTTACTGGCCGACAAAGCCGCCCGCTGGTTAACGCTCATCGCTATCACAGCAGGTATCGCCACTTTTGCCTACTGGCGTATCGACGGGCAGTCTATTTCATTTGCTATGGAACGCATGGTAACCGTGATTGTGATCTGTTGTCCGCATGCGCTGGGCCTCGCTGTTCCCCTGGTAGTAGCCCGCTCCACCACCGTGGCGGCTAAAAACGGATTGCTGATCAAAAACAGAACTGCTTTTGAAAACGCCCGCAAAGTTACGACCCTGGTATTCGATAAAACCGGTACTTTAACCGTTGGGAAATTCCAGGTAGTAACACTCGAAAGCCTTGATAGCCGCTACAATCAGCAAGAGATACTGTCGCTGGCGGCCGCGGTAGAGCAGCAGTCCGAACATCCCATTGCTACCGGCATTGTGGATAAAGCCCGCTCCGAAAACATACAGATTCCCGCTGCCAGCGATATGCAAGCCATGGCCGGCAAGGGTATCAGCGCTACGATCAACGGGAAAACAGTACAGGTGGTAAGTCCCGCTTACGTAAAGGAACAGTTCCCGCAACAACCTGCCGTTACACAACAGGATACCGGCACCTTGTCTTTCGTGATCGTTGACGGTCAACCGGCCGGCTATATTGTACTGGCAGATGAAATCAGGCCGGAGTCCCTGCCTGCCATTCAGGCGCTGAAAAAAGAAAACATCGCCAGTGTATTGCTCACCGGAGATAACAAAAAAGTTGCTGCCGCCGTAGCACAACAGCTGCAACTGGATAACTATATCGCGGAAGTACTGCCGCATCAGAAACTGGAAGAAATTAAAAAACTGCAGGCGGCAGGGCAGTATGTGGCTATGACTGGCGACGGCATCAACGATGCGCCGGCACTGGCGCAGGCAGATATAGGCATCGCTATTGGCTCCGGTTCCGATATCGCCGCGGAAACAGCTGGTATTGTGCTGGTCAACAGCAACCCGCAGGATATCGTTAGCCTGATTCGTTTCGGAAAAGCGACCTATCGTAAAATGGTACAGAATCTCGCCTGGGCTACCGGTTACAATGTAATTACCATGCCGTTGGCCGCCGGTGTATTGTACCACTGGGGCGTGCTGCTAAGTCCCGCTGCCGGTGCGGTTTTGATGACAGTAAGTACGGTGATTGTGGCGATTAACGCCCGGTTATTGAAATTGTAAATTCCCTGCAGGACTACGATTGATTTGCTTTTCCAGTAAATATTTCTATAAATTTGGCAGAGATGTTTCTAAAAACCTGTTAATATGGGAATATTTGATAAACTCCGGAATGAATTTATTGACATTATTGAGTGGACAGACCCGTCCGCGGATACCATTGTATGGAAGTTTCCCCGCTACCAGAATGAAATAAAAATGAACGCCAAACTGACGGTGCGTGAATCGCAGGTGGCTGTTTTTATGAACGAAGGTAAAATAGCGGATGTTTTTCAGCCGGGCATGTATACACTGACAACACAGAACATGCCTATCCTGACCACATTACAGGGATGGAAATACGGGTTTAACAGCCCTTTTAAAGCGGATGTGTTTTTCATCAGCATGCGGCAGTTCACCAACCAGAAATGGGGTACTAAAAACCCGGTGATGTTGCGCGATGCAGAATTTGGCCCGCTGCGCCTGCGCGCTTTTGGTAGCTATGCCTTCCGCGTGAGCGATGCTGCGATGTTCCTGAAAGAAATCGCCGCTACCAACCCGGAATACACCGTAGATGGTATCAACGAGCAATTGCGTAACCTGGCTGTTTCCCGCGGTATGGACGCCATTGCCGAGGCTAAAATCCCGGTGCTGGACCTGGCAGCCAAATACGATGAGGTTTCTCAGCTGATCACGGATAAAATACGGCCTGAGTTCAATGAACTGGGACTGGAACTGACCAAGTTCCTGATTGAAAATATTTCCCTGCCGCCTGAAGTAGAGGAAGCGCTGGATAAACGCAGCAGCATGGGCATCGTGGGTAACCTGGGCGCCTATGCGCAATTCCAGGCTGCCAACGCGATGGAGAAAGCTGCGGAAAATCCATCCGGCGGCGGACTGGCAGCTGCCGGTCTGGGGGCCGGTATGGGCGCTGCCATGATGGGACAGGTGGGCAACGTATTCCAGAATAACCAGGTCAACCAACAGCAGGCTGCCGGTGGAGGTGCTGGTACGCCGCCGCCGTTGCCAGGTACAGAGCCTTACTTTGTGGCTGTAGGTGGCAAACAGGCTGGCCCTTACAATATGGATCAGCTGCGCCAGCTGGCCGCTTCCGGCGACCTGCAGCATCAAACGCTGGTATGGAAAACAGGTATGGCAGCCTGGACTGCCGCGACTGCGGTACCTGAACTGGCGCCGGTACTGGCTACTATTCCACCGCCATTACCCTGATCATTAATCTTCTTATACGCATGATACCCGGCTGTTGAAGCGCGGGTATCATGCGTAACGCTTTATAACATTCCTATGTCTTTTGAGGAAAAAACCAAGGAAACGGTGTCCTCGCTGAAATGTCAGAACTGTGGCGCCATATTGCACTATGCACCCGGTACCAACAGCCTGAAATGCGAGTATTGCGGTACCGTTAATACCATCGAAGAGAACGTCATACCACAAGGTATTCACCCGGTTGATTACGGCACTTTTATCGCCGATCTGGAACGTCATACAGAAAACACGGAACAGGCGGTGGTAGTGAAATGCGGTAACTGTGGCGCTTCTACTACCATGTTACCTAACGTGACGTCCGATGCATGCCCGTTTTGCGCATCGCCGCTGGTGGTGCAGCAGGGCGACGCAACGGCAATGCTGCAACCGCATTATGTCTTACCTTTTATAATCAATGATAAGGATGCGGGAACACTCTTTCAGCAATGGATGGGCAAACTGTGGTTTGCACCGTCCGACCTGGTGAAAAAAGTAAAGGATACTTCCTTCCGGCAGTTGAAAGGAATCTACATCCCGCACTGGAGCTACGATACAGATACGTCTACTACTTACACCGGTCAGCGCGGAGAGTACTACTATACAACGGAAACCTACAATGTGGAAGTCAACGGGAGAACGGAAACCCGTACCCGGCAGGTACGTCATACCGCCTGGTACCCTGCATCCGGGCGAGTAGACAATATTTTCCGGGACGTACTGGTGTCTGCCAGTCCTTCGTTGCCGCGCAAAATGGCGGAAATACTGGAGCCCTGGCACCTGGACCAGCTTAAGGCCTACGATGGCCGCTACCTGAGCGGCTTCCGGTCAGAATTGTACCAAACCAGCGCACAACAGGGTCTCGCTATTGCACAACAAAGAATGGATCCGGTCATTTGTGACGAAATACGCAGCGATATTGGTGGTGATGAACAATCGATCAGCCACTATGATATTGACTATAACAACCTCGGCATAAAGTATATCCTGTTGCCCGTATGGTTGAGCGCTTATCGTTATAACAATAAACTATACCACTTCGTAGTCAATGCCAGTACCGGCGAAGTAACGGGAGACAGGCCTTACAGCTGGACGAAAATCGTTGGTCTGATCCTCGGTATCATTGCCGCCATATGGTTCCTCTACGAATGCTTCGGTAATCAACAATAGTATCTTCTTTAACTGCCGGAATATTTCCGGCAGTTTTCTTTTACATAATGGGGAAAAGCCTCTACAGGCAATCGCCCGCTTTCAATTATCCCTTATTGACCTCTTCCTTGTAACATAGCCTTCGGGCTTTATTCTAAAGCTTCTGTCTGCCTTTAATTTTTTGTCAATCCTTTTGAGGCGATTCTGTTTTAAAACCCAATAAAATATCTCTGGCTATGAAAAAGATCACCTTTATGGCGGCTGCACTGTTGGGTACCTGGATGTTGTCGTCCTGTGGTAACAATGCCCGTCACCAGGAGACGCCGGTAGATTCGGCGAAAGCTGCCAACAAAACAGATAAAGCGGTAGATCCGAAATCTGCGGACTTTGCTGTAAATGCCGCCAATGGCGGCATGATGGAAGTAGCATTAGGTAAGCTCGCTCAGGAGAAAGCGGTAGACCCGCGTGTGAAGGCCTTTGCAACGATGATGGTAAATGATCATACCAATGCCAATAACGCGCTAAAGGTCATCGCAGAAAAACGAAACCTCACCTTGCCTGCTGAACTTTCTGCAGAATCAAAGAATTTTCTCGACAGGCTAAGCAAAAAAAACGGGAAGCAGTTTGATAAGGAATATATACGCGAAATGGTGGATGATCATGATCAGGATGTAAAAGATTTTGATAATGCGGCCAACAACCTCGAAGATGTCATCTTGCGGGAATGGGCGAGGAAAATGCTGCCCACGCTGATGATGCACCAGGATTCGGCCAGAGCCATCAAGGATTCTCAATGATCTTTGATAATTTATAGGAGGACTGAATGGGGAAAAGCCTCTACGACAAAGCATCCGCGGCCGTTTAGCCGTTAAGGTGACCTCTTCCTTGCAAACGCACGAAGCTACAAGGCTTGGCGTTCAGGGCATCGGCATGGTATTTTTTTTGTCAATAGATCATGGAAACCCATTATAAACCTCATAAATTTCTGTGATCATGAAGAGAACAATCTTTTTTGTAACGGCTGTGTTAGGGACGTGGATGCTGACATCCTGTAACAGTAATACACGTAATCCCCAGAACGAAAAGCCGGTAGATTCTGCGCAGGATATCAATGAAACAGTGAAACCTGTTGACAACAACTCATCTGAATTTGCCGTAAAAGCAGCGAATGGCGGCATGTTGGAGGTACAAATGGGGAAACTGGCACAGGAAAAGGCCCAGAACCCAAGAGTAAAGGCATTTGCTACGATGATGGTCAATGATCATTCAAAGGCAAATGATGAACTGAAGGAACTTGCGACGAAGAAAAACATCACGCTGCCGGCTGAATTGTCCACTGCTTCAAAAGATCATATCGATAAACTTAGCAAAAAGAGCGGAAAGGACTTTGATAAAGATTACATGGATATGATGGTCAATGACCACGATGAAGATGTGAAGGAGTTTGACAAGGCTGCTGGTAGTCTGGAAGACATGGATCTGAAATCATGGGCCGGCAAAACATTACCTACTTTGCGAACACACCAGGATTCAGCGAAAGCTATTAAATCAGCCCTTAAGTAATCAATAAATAACAGCGACGAATTACGGACGGGAGTACCCAATCATTCATTGGTGGCCTCAAAATCCGTAATTCGTTGTTTTAAAGCAGGTCGTTGTATTCAGGATGCCTTTTCATATAGGCGTGCACGTAAGGACACAGTGGTTTTACCTTCAGATGATTTTCTCTCGCATAATCCAATACATACTTCGCCAGTTGTGAGGCGATACCTTTGCCTTCCAGTTCTGGTGGCACCTCTGTATGGATATAGGCAATGCCGCCCGGAAAAAGTTTGTAGACAATAAAGGCGGTATGCCCGTCTACAACAGTTTCAAACTGGTGTTTGGTGGTGTTTTGCTGAATAGTCAGTTCCATAATTATTGATTGTCTTTGTATCCGTTAGTAATGTGGGTACCGTCGCAGTAGGGCATATTGGCTGAGCTGCCGCACCGGCACATGGCGGTTACCCTGTGTTGCCGGGTTTCTTCACCGGCGGCGTTTTTAGTCACGATATTACCATATATCAGGCGCGGACCGTTGGGTACCGTTTCATCCAGACTGCTCGCGGAAATCTCTGCGGCATCGCTGGCGTCTTTATCCAGGTAATAGGTGAGGGCGCCGGAAGGACATCTTTTTACCACCTCGATGATCCGTTCGGTAGTACTGCCTTCTGCATTGATCCAGGGTTTTGCCTTGGGATCAAAAACTTCCGGAAGGCCGTGGAAGCATATTTCGGAGTGTTTGCACACTTCCGGCTTCCACACGATGGTGACTTCGCCATTGCTGTATTTTTTGGTAATCTCTTTCATATCAATCTTCTTTGGTATTGATAATTACGGGGTTGGTAAGCACTTTATGTATGGGGCAGGCATGGGCTATTTCCATGAGCCTTTTTCTTTGCGCTTCGTCCAGATTGCCGGTGATGTGTACCAGGCATTCGATCACGGTGGTCTGCGGATCGGGCTTGGCTTCACTGTTGAACCGAAGCTCGATATCTATTTTTTCTACCGGCCATTTTTTACGGGCTGCATACATTGTCAGCGTAATAGCGGTACAGGAACCGAGACTGCTCAGCAGCAGCTCACCGGGATTGGGGCCTGTATCACCGCCGTTGATATCTGCTGGTTCGTCGGCCAGCCAGCGGTGATCTCTGGCTGCAATAGAAACCTGATACGGGATTCCTTCGATACTTACTTTTACTTCTTCGTCCATGATGTGGTGGTTACCGGAAATTTTCCTTTACCCAGCCTGCGGCCAGGTCAATATCCTGTTGTGTTAAATTATGTCCTGTGTTGATGTCGTGGCTGCTTACCTGAAAGCCGTTGGCGCTCAGCAGCGTAGCATAGGCGGCGGTGGCAGCGGGATTAACGGTGCCGTCCATTTTGCCGGAACTCATAAATACAGGCTGTTGGCGGCTGGTTTCGAACGGATCTTCAATGCCATGCAACGGCTGCATGGGCCTGAAAAGAATAGCGCCTGCCAGTAGTTCCGGGTACAGCATGAGTACGGCTCCGGCAATATTGGCGCCGTTGGAATAACCGGCGGCCACTATCTTCTGTACATCAAATCCTTCCTTGTCAGACAGCTCCCGCAGGAAGTGCACCATCTCGTGTGTTCTGAAATGTACGTCCGGTTCGTCAAATACACCCATGCCAAGGCGACGGAAAAAACGGGGCATACCATGTTCCTGTACATTGCCACGGAGGCTTAGTACATGAAAGTCTTTTGCCAGCTCAGGGGCCAGCGGCAGCATATCCTGTTCGTCGCCACCGGTGCCGTGCAACAACAATAACGTGTAGGCGTCTTTGTTGGCTGCCGGCTGGTAGATATATTTCATGGGTTTAAAATCCATCTTAATCGAGTTTTATAAGTTTCTGTTCTATCTCCGCGCGTTGCGGCTCAAACTGTGCGGGCAACATCAGATGCGTGCCCAGCTGGTCTACCGGTTCGTCTACGGTAAAGCCGGGTGTGTCGGTAGCCAGTTCAAACAATACGCCGCCTGGTTCCCTGAAATAAACAGAGCGGAAATACTTACGGTCCAGCTGCTGGGTAGCATGAAGGCCCATGGCTTCTATCTTTTCACGGTAGTGTTCCTGCATGGCATCATCTTTCATCCGGAAAGCAATATGGTGAACACTGCCACCTGCTACATGTCCGCGAGGTTCTCCCTTGGCTTCCACCAGGTCTATATAGTTGGCAGTATCACCGGCCGGACTCACAAAACGGTAGCGGTTAGCCAGATTTTTTTCGAGTTTATAACCAAAAACAGATACCAGCAGGTCAGCCGTAGGCTGAATATCCTCCAGGGTGAGCGTCACATGGTGGAACCCCCTTAATGCATGGTCAGCACTGATGGCATCGGTTACCCACGGCTCCCGGTCGTCGGTTTTCTCTGCAACAGTCAGCTCTATCTTTAACCCGTCAGGATCCAGGAAAGTCAGGTATATTTCCCCGAATTTGGAGGACGGCTTGTTATAGATCATATTGGCTGCTTCCAGGCGTTTCTGCCAGAAATCAATACTGCCTTCAGGGATGGAATACCCGATCTCTGTGGCCATGTGGGTACCTCTTCTGCCTGCCATGATATCTTCCCAGGGGAAGAAAGTCAGGATAGTGCCGGGAGTACCGGTTTTATCGCCATAATAAAAATGGTAGGTATGTGGGTCATCGAAGTTGACGGTCTTTTTTACAAACCGTAATCCCATCGTTTTAGTATAAAAATCAAAGTTCTTTTTAGCATTACCGGAAATAGCGGTAATGTGATGCAGTCCTGTTATTGCTTGGTCCATACCTTTTATATTTTGGAATTTTGGGATTTTCGATTTTTTGATTTCGGGGATTGATCAGAGCGAAGATGGAGTATTCGCTGCATTCTAAATCCGTAAATCCATAAATCGAAAATCCCAAAATGATTTTATTGTTTCAACAATTGTATTTCGCCGTGTAATCTCACTTCGTCACTTACCATTACACCACCGGCTTCTGTGGTGGCATTCCATGTCAGCCCGAAATCTTTACGGTTGATTTTTCCGGTGATGGTAAAACCGGCTTTGGTATTGCCCCACGGATCTTTTACGACACCGCCGAATTCAACGGCCAGTTTGATGTTTTTGGTGATATTACGGATGGTCAGATCGCCATAAAGGTCATAGGAACCGTCGTTGTCCACACTTTCACTTTTGGTGGCTTTGAAAGTGATATTACGGAACTGGTTAACGTCAAAGAAGTCCGGAGAACGCAGGTGTTTATCGCGGTCGGCACTACCGGTGGTGATAGAGTCAACGTCTACGGTGGCGGAGGCGGTGGCAGTGAGAAAATCTTCCCCTTCCGTTTCGGCGGCTACCTGGAAATCGTTAAACCTGCCGGTAACGTTGGTGATCATCAGGTGTCTGATTTTAAATGTCAGTTCACTGTGAGCGGGGTCGAGTACCCATTTTGTCTTTGCCATAGATGAAGATGTTTTGTTTGTGATAAATATGAATAATGTTATTGTTAATGCAAATGTCCGTTAAAGCACAGGCGGTAAAAATGGATTAAATAAACATAACGATGTACTTTTTTTTGTTGTCCTGCAGATCATGCGTGTATGATGGGTTTTTCATGCATAATATAAACATTATGCATGAAAAATTGTTTAAGTGTGTTGATATTCAGGTTAATCCGGATGAAAAGATATCTTATGAAACATCTCCTGTTATTAACATTCCTGCTGCCACCGATGTTTGCCAACGGACAGGAGAAAGGAAAACAGCTGACGTTAAAAGCCTGTTATGAATTGGCCCGGCAGCGCAATGCGCTTATAAAACAGGCCGAACGTTCCCTGCAGGCCAGAGAATACGCTTTACAGGCCGAGAACCGTGCCTATTTTCCTAAAGTAGACCTGCTGGCGGGGTACAACTACCTGGGGAAACCGCTTGAAATCAACCTGCAACAGGTAAAAGACGGGGTGGTGAATGGTTCCGCCGCTCAAAGCGTGAACACTGCCAACACCGTTTTCCAGCAGATCACCGGGCAACCTTTGCCACAAAATGTGCAGGAGGTGATCTCTAACGCTACCAAAGGATTGATCAACGCTTTTTATCCCAACTATAACCCCCAACTGGCCAAACAATCCTATTTCGTGGCAGGGGTAGGCGTAAGGCAACCGATTTACCTGGGCGGAAAGATATCGGCGGCGCAGGACCTGGCCCGCTCCCAGGTGACAGCCGGACAGTTCAATAAACAAGTGGTGGAGCAGGGGCTGTACTTCCTGATCAGTGCCCAATACCTCCGTATTATGTACCTCAATACCATCCTGGCCCATGAGGCGGTAATTGTGGATGCTTTCCGCAAAAACAGGGATTATGCCACGTCACTGAAAGATAACCAGATACTGCCGCCGTATCTGCTCAACTGGGCTAAAGTGTCCTACACACAAGCGGCTAACCGTTATAGTAACCTGGAACTGGAAAAAGAAAATGCCCTGCTGGAAATGAACCAGCTACTGGGCCAGCCGATCGATACCCCTATTTTTATTAGTGATACCCTGCAATACGAACAGGCCGGAACGGGCATGGGGCAGGACACTGCCTTCTGGCGTAATAATCCGGCTTACCGCCTGCTGGAAAGTAAAACCGACCTGGCCAGGGTAGCGGTGAAGGCTACACGCTCTTTGTCGCTGCCCAACTTATTCGCGATCGGTAACGTATCGCTTTACCAGAAAGACCTGCCGGTAACGGTGCCGCCTTGGCTGATAGGCGTGGAACTGCAATGGACGCTGTTCGACGGTTTCCAGCGGAATAAACGTACCAAAGCCAGCAAGATGCTCGTGGAAGAAGCAACGATGGCGGCGGAGAATACCAAAACATCGCTGGAACTGCAACTTCGTGTAGCCACCAACAAAGTGAAGGCTTTGCAACACGATGTAGCCTCGCTGGATAGCGCCCGGCAGCAGGCCCATCTCACCACCACACTGGTAACTGACCGCATGGAAAATCAGCTGTCGTCTGTTAAGGATGTCAACGACGCATTGTTACTCGAAGAAGAAATGCATAAAGTGTATTATACTGCTGTCATGGGCTATTACCTGGCCCTGGCGGAGTACTGGAATATTGCAGGCACACCGGAATATTTTGCCACATACGTTAACAACTAATACATAAGAACGATGTTTAAAAACTATTGGGCCTTGCTGATACCTGTGGTAGTGCTGATCATTGCACTGATCTTTTTTCTGAAAAAGCCCGCTACGGCGGATAACACGGTGATTGGTATGGTAGATGCGGATTATGTGGACGTGGCCGCAGAGTTCCCCGGGCGGCTGGATAGCCTGCTGGTGCAACAGGGAGATACGGTGAAAAAAGGACAGTTGCTGGGAGTACTACGCTCTACGGAAATCAATGCTATCCGTAACCAGGCACTCGCAGCTATTGAAGCGGCACAGAGCCAGCTGCGGTTGCTGGAAAAGGGCGCCCGGCCGGAAGCCATCAAAGCGGCGGATAATCTTTATAACATCACCCAGGAGCAATATAAACTGATGCAGAAAACCTATCAGCGAATGGAGAACCTGTTCAATGATGAGGTCATCTCCGGTCAGGAAAAAGACCTGGTATACTTTAAATTACAGGCTGCCAAAAAAGAAATGGAAACAGCCAAACTGAATATGGACATGCTGAAACAAGGCACGCGCCCGGAGATGTTACAGGCGGCGTCGGCTATCCTCAAACAGGCACAGGAAGGTTATAATCTTACCAAAGCCTTGTCGGATAATACGTATATCCATGCTCCGTCAGATGGGATCATCTCTTCCATGGTGATAGAAGAAGGGGAAATTGTATCCATCGGTTACCCGCTTATCACCCTGCAAAAACCCAATACTTACCATGTCAGGTTTAATATCCGACAGGATGATATGAACAAATTGCCTGTAGGTACCCGTGCACAGCTGGATATACCTGGCTGCAGCCCGGAGAAATTTGAAGCGGTGGTGTATAAGGTAGCACCCTCGCTTACTTTCGCCAATTGGATACCGGTGAAGGAAAAAGGTACATTCGAACTGCGCACCTTCACGGTAGATCTCAAACCTGTTAACCCGTCCGGCTTGCAGGGACTGCGCCCCGGCATGACGGCCGCTCTCAAACTACCATGATACGTTCCATCTTTAACGTTACCCTGCGGGAATGGAAACGTATCCTCACGTTTCCGGTGTATTACCTGGCTATGCTGGTACTGCCGCCGGTATTGTGTTTGTTGTATGCCGGTATTTACAATAAACATTTTGCAGAAGACTTGCCGGTGGCCATCTGGGATGAAGCCAATTCTCCTTTATCCAGGCAGTTTACGTTTATGCTGGAACAAACGGAGAGCATCCACATCACGCAACAGGTACAAAGCGAAGGCGAACTACATGCCCTGTTGCACAATGGTACCGTGATGGGCGCTATTCATTTCCCCCGCCGGATGGATGAGCATATCAAAAGCCGGCAACCGGTTTATATTACCATTTATACCAACGTATCTTATCTGGTGCCGGCCAAACTACTTTACAAAGATGCTGCACAAGTGCTGCTGACAGCGGCGGCAGGCGTACAGCTGCAGAAACTGATGAAAACGGGTATGCCGGCAGGTAAGGCGATGGCCCTGGTGATGCCGGTACAACTACAGTCGTTTACGTTATATAATCCGCGGTACGATTATCAGCAATACCTGGTACCCGGCGTTATCGCCGTTGCCATGCAGATGATGATGATCATGGTGGTGGCACTGGCGCTGAACTATGAACATAAAACCGGTACGATAGAAGCGTTGTATGCTGTCAGCAACGGATCTGCTTCCAATGCTGTCATCGGCAAAACGTTGGCCTATCTCAGCATAGCCTGGCTGGACTATCTCATGATCACGCTGGTCATCTATCCGATATTCGCATCCGGCACGCAATTGTTCAGCCCGGACTTATTTGTCATCTTCACCTTGCTGATGCTGGCCTGTATCAGCATTGGCATGATGGTGTCCGCCATTTTCAAAGACCTGCTGCTGGCCTGCGATGTCGGTATCTTTTATACTTCTCCGGCCTTTGTATTCAGCGGGTTTACTTTTCCGCGCTGGGGCATGCCCTGGTATGACCAGTACTACGCCATGATCATGCCGCTGACACCTTTTGTAGATGCTTTTTTTAAAGTGTATTTTATGGAATTGCCGCTGCGTTATGTACGACTGGAAATGGCGCATATGCTGTTGTTTACGGCAGTGGGGCTGCCTGTTGCCATCCTGTTGTTTCAACGTTCTCTTCAACCTTCAACCCTGCAACATGCCTGAGAAGAAAAACAATATCGGGTATTTGTTCCTCCGGGAAATAAAGCTGATAGCGGGCAACCATAGCCTGTTACTCACGTTGTTGCTGGCGCCGTTGTTTTATGTTTTCTTTTATGGTACTATCTATAGTTATAAGGTAGAAGAAAAAGTAGTGCTGGCAGTGGCTGATGATGACCGGAGCGAGATGTCGCGCATGTTTGTGGAGCAGATGAACAACATGCAGGTGGTATCCGTCATGCGGGCAGTGTCGCTGGAAGAGGCGCAGGAGCGTATGTATAGGGGAGAGGCACAAGGATATTTTTATATCCCGAAAGGGATGCAGGCCAAGGTACTGTCGTTGCAGCAGGCCAATGTAGTGCTGGCCGTCAATGGAGCGCGGTTCCTGCCATCCAGCGAATTGACGGGTGCTATTACCCAATTGGGACTAACGATCGGTGCGGGCGTGCGCCTGCAATACCAGGAAAAAATGGGGCTCAACTCCACCATGGCTTTACAGGAAGCAATGCCGGTAAACATCGACTACCGGCCGTTGTATAATCCACAGGCCAGCTATGGCGGCTTTCTGTTGCCCGTATTGCTGGTGCTGATTCTGCAACAGACGTTGCTGCTGGGCCTCTCCGGCAGCGTGGCCCTGGAAAGGGAAAATAACAACATTGCCCGGCTGGTGACAACGGGTGGGGGACTATCCGGTATGTTATATGGTAAGGCATCTTTCTACCTGTTGCTATACCTGGCATATGCGGCTTTTTTTATGACGGTTAACTATCAGGTGCTGCATCTGCCGTTTCGGGGTAGTTACCGCGACCTGGCCATTATCCTCTTCCTTTTTATCCTCACGCTGATCCCTATGGGTATCTGGATAGGTACGCTGTTTAAGAGTCAGCTGCTCGCCGCTCAGCTGATGGCTTTTTCCACATATCCGTTTTTTCTTATATGCGGTTACGCCTGGCCATTTGAATCCATGCCGCCGTTGCTCCGGGGTTTATCATCCCTGTTGCCGTTGACGCCTTTCGTGAAGGTGTACACGTCGGTTGTACAAACGGGCGGCACCCTTCGGGACCATGCCGGATCAGTGATTCACCTGGTGCTGCTATGGATATTTTACCTTTTGCTGGCATTATGGGGAATAAAGCGGTGCAACAAAAAGCAACAACCTTTATCTTTGTAAGGTGTACGCAATTGTCGATATAGAAACCACCGGTGGGCACGCCAGCGCCAACGGCATTACCGAGATAGCCATCTACCTGTTTGATGGCCGTGAAATCACGCAGCACTACCAGACGCTGGTTAATCCTGGAGTGCCCATTCCTTACTATATAGAGTCCCTGACCGGTATCACCAACAGCATGGTTGCCGGGGCGCCGCCGTTTGAAGCGGTGGCCCCTCTGGTGTATGAACTGTTGCACGACAAAATCTTCGTGGCGCATAATGTCAACTTCGACTATTCGTTTGTGAAGCATCACCTGGCGGCCTCCGGATTGGACCTGCAATGTAAAAAGCTGTGTACGGTGCGGCTCGGACGGAAAATTTTTCCGGGATTGCCTTCGTATAGCCTTGGCAACCTCTGCCGTCATTTGGAGATTCCCATCAATGGGCGGCACCGGGCAGGAGGGGATGCGGAAGCCACCACCAAACTCTTTGGCCTGTTGTTGCAGCACGACAAGGATAAGGCCATCGCGGGCGCGCTGAAAGCCGGTTCCAAGGAGCAGTTCCTGCCACCCAACCTGCAACCCGAGGTAGTGAAACAGCTGCCGGAAGTGCCCGGGGTTTATTATTTCCACGACGTGAAAGGAAAAGTAGTGTATGTAGGAAAAGCCAAAGACTTGAAGAAGCGTGTCAATAGCCACTTTACCGGTCATAGCGCCAGCCGCCAGCGGCAGAACTTCCTGCGTACGGTATATAATATCACCTATCAGCAAACCGGTACGGATCTGATGGCCTGTATCCTGGAGTCGGTAGAGATCAAACGCCTGTGGCCTGCATTCAACGCAGCCCAGAAAAGAGTAGAGTTCCGTTATGGTTTTTATCTTTTTGAAGACCAGGAAGGTTATCTGCGTATTGCCATTGAGAAAAAACGCAGGTTCAGTCATCCGGTACATTCCTTTAACCTGCTGATAGACGGGCACCGCCTGCTGCGGGCCCTGATCCGCCAGTTTGAACTGTGCCCTAAGTTATGTTTCCTGCAGAAGGGAGACGGGACCTGTGCCGGCAAAACGGCGGCTACCTGCCATGGCGCCTGTGAAAAAGCGGAAGCGCCTGCGGTTTATAACGAAAGGGTAAAAGCGGCCATCGCCTTTCTCCAGGAACAACAACCTTCCGTAGTGATACTGGACAAAGGGCGTAACAGCGACGAACAAAGCTGTATCCTGATGGAGAAAGGCCGTTTCTATGGGATGGGCTATGTGCCTGCACACCTGCAGACATCGGACGCCGAACTAATAAGACCCCACCTGACACCTTATCCTGAGAATGAAATCATCATCGGTTTATTAAGGTCATATACCGGTAACGGTCAGCAGTTATCATCTTCCCAAAAATGAAGGGCGGAAAAAAATTGAAATCATGCCTTTCATGATTTACTTTTGCACGCACAACAGTGATAATTCATTCTTAATTCTATATTCATGTTAGAGTCAAATTTCAAATTCCCGGGTCAAACCGCCTTCTACAAAGGGAAAGTACGTGATGTTTACACCATTGAGGACAGACTCATGGTGATGGCCGTAAGCGACCGCATCTCTGCGTTCGATGTGGTATTGCCCCGCCCTATTCCTTACAAGGGACAGGTACTGAACCAGGTGGCTGCCATCATGCTGGAAGCTACCAAAGACATCGTGCCTAACTGGGTAAAAGCTACTCCGCTGCCTAATGTAACCATAGGTTTGAAATGCGAAACATTCCCCGTAGAAATGGTCGTTCGTGGTAACCTCACCGGCCATGCCTGGAGGACCTACAAAACCGGTCAGCGTGTACTCTGCGGCGTTACCATGCCGGACGGAATGAAAGAAAACGATTTCTTCCCTCAGCCGATCATTACACCTACTACCAAAGCGCACGAAGGTCATGATGAAGATATTTCCCGCGAGGAAATCATCGCGCAGGGACTGGTAAGCAAAGAAGATTACGAACAACTGGAAAAATACACCCTCGCGCTGTTTGCGAGAGGGAAGGAGATGGCAGCAGAACGTGGCCTGATCCTCGTGGACACCAAATATGAATTCGGTAAAATCGGCGATACCATCTATGTGATCGACGAAATCCATACACCGGACTCTTCCCGTTATTTCTATGCAGAAGGTTACGAAGCCAACCAGGCAGCCGGCAAGCAACAGAAACAGCTGAGCAAGGAGTTCGTGCGCGAATGGCTGATGGAAAACGGTTTCCAGGGCAAAGACGGTCAACAGGTACCTGAAATGACCGACGAATTCATCAACAGCGTGAGCGAACGTTATATCGAGCTGTTTGAAAACATCACCGGCCGCAAATTCGTAAAAGAAGATGTGACCCGCGATGCAGCAGAAGCGAAAATCATCGAAACGCTGAAACAGCTGTAATCATCAGCATTACATTATACAGGAGCGGAGGTCGAAGCATGAGCTTTGATCTCCGCTCTTTTTCGTAAGCTACTTTGACTTACTTTTGTGTCAAACTTATCCGATTGAAACATTTAGCCGCGCTCAATAAATATTTTATGGCCAACAAATGGCGCCTCATCCTGGGGCTCTTGTTTACGGCCATCTCGATTGTCTTCAGTGTTTTTCAGCCTATCATGGTCCGGCAGATTTTCGACCTGCTGTCGCTCAACCTGGACGAATATCGCCTCTTGAGTGACACCAGTCTGAAGGGTGCTTTCCGGGCCGACTTCTCCCGTATCCTCGCTTTTTATGGTGTCAGTATCCTGGCCTTTGCCTTGCTGAGTGGGTTTTTCCTGTTCCTGCAACGGCAAACGCTCATTGTAATGAGCCGTCACATTGAATTTGACCTCAAGAACGAAATTTATCAGCACTACCAGAAGATGGACCTTAATTTTTTTAAGATGCACCGGACGGGTGATTTGATGAGCCGTATTACGGAAGACGTTTCACGGGTACGGATGTACGCCGGGCCGGCAATTATGTATGCATCGCGTACCCTGTTGCTGATCGTGATTGTGGTATACCTGATGTTGGAGGTCAACCCGCTGCTGACGCTGTATACTTTGTCACCGCTGCCTGTTCTGGCATTGATGATCTATTATGTGAATAAAATCATCCACCGTAAAAGCGAAAAGATACAGGCAGAATTATCCAATATCACTTCTATTGCCCAGGAGTCTTATTCCGGTATCCGGGTGATTAAGTCCTATGTGCAGGAAGATGCCAGCGGGAGGCATTTTGAAGATGCCAGCGAAGCGTATAAGCAAAGCTCTATCAGCCTGGCTAAAACCGATGCCCTGTTTCAGCCGGCGATGGCGCTCATGATTGGTGTGAGTGTGATACTGACCATCTTTATCGGCGGCTTCCAGGTGATAGCTGGAAATATTACGGTCGGTAACCTGGCGGAGTTTGTGATCTATGTAAATATGTTGATGTTCCCCTTCCTGTCTATCGGGCTGGTGGCAACGATGACACAAAGGGCGGCGGCCTCACAGCAACGGATAAACGAATTCCTGAAAATCACCCCGGAAATCAAAGATGAGCCTGCTGCTAAAACGGTACAGTTAGAGGGTGGTATTCATTTGCAGGGGGTAACATTTACCTACCCTCATACCGGTATTACGGCACTCAAAGAGGTGAATCTGCAGGTACAACCCGGACAGAAAGTCGCTGTGATCGGGCGTACCGGTTCCGGTAAAAGCACGCTGGCGCAGTTACTGATACGCATGTACGATCCGCAGGAAGGCAAGGTGATGCTGGATACCCACGATGTCCGCTACATGCACCTGGAACAGCTGCGCAGCCAGATCAGTTATGTGCCGCAGGATGTATTCCTGTTCTCCGATTCCATTGCCAATAATATCCGTTTCGGTGATCCTGCGGCCAGTTTGCAGGCAGTGCAGCAAGCGGCCCGGCAGGCTTCGGTCGAGAAAGATATCCTGGGCTTCAGCGACGGTTTTGATACCGCCATAGGGGAGCGGGGCGTTACGCTCAGTGGTGGCCAGAAACAACGTATATCCATTGCCAGGGCACTTATCAAAAACCCGGATATCATGATTTTTGACGATTGTCTCTCTGCCGTAGACGCCCGTACGGAAAAGGAGATCATCGGTAACCTGTACGCCTACCTGAAAAACAAAACCGCTGTAATCATTACCCATCGTATCTTTTCCCTGTTTGAGTTTGATAAGATCATTGTATTGGATGAAGGACGTATTGTGGAAGAAGGAACACATGATGAATTATTATCATTGAATGGTTACTACGCAGAGTTGTATGCAAGACAGCAATCCGGCGACGAAGAAAGTATAACTGAATAACAATCACCTTCTTGTATATCCTCCGCCACGGCCTGTTACAGCCGGGTTTTATGATTTTTCAAAATCATTTAAAAATATTTTGATATTTGTAAAACAATAGTATATTTGTTCCTTATTGTAACAGGATTTGATTCGTTAACACTTAAATCTATCAACTGTGGCGTACGAAAACACCAATCAACAGGAAAGAAACAATGATAGCATCTTTTCTAAACGATTGAAAGCGGGTAAAAGAAGGACGTACTTCTTTGATGTAAAGACCACTCGGGGAAACGATTACTTTCTGACCATCACGGAAAGTAAGAAACGTTTTAATGACAACGGCTACGACAGGCACAAAGTATTCCTGTACAAGGAAGACTTCAACAAGTTCCTGAATGCGCTGACAGAAACTATCAACTACGTGAAAACTGAGTTGATGCCCGATTTTGATTTTGATGCCTACAATCACGATTATGTGCAGGAAGATCAGGACGAAACAGACGGCGACAACAACGAGGTATCCCGTACCGCAGAAGTAGCCGCTGTTGCCACTCCAGTTGCGGCGTCCGCCCCCGCTTCACATAGCGCTGACGAGGTAGACAAATGGTAACCGTGATTTCCCTGACGACTATTGCATAATGCAGGAATCACCCCGTAAGTTATAAAAGAAGAACGCCCGCTGAATATTCAGTGGGCGTTCTTCTTTTATGTACTATCCTTCGTTATTTTCTTAACGCTTTAAAGGCATTGATCAAACCATTGGTGCTGGAATCATGATTGGAGATATAATCATCATTCTGCAGCTCCGGAAGGATCTTGCCGGCCAGTTGTTTACCCAGTTCCACGCCCCACTGATCAAAACTATAAATGTTCCAGATAACGCCCTGTACAAAAATCTTATGCTCATAAAAAGCAATCAGCATACCCAGCGAACGGGGCGTGATTTCTTTCAGCAGGAAGGAGTTGGACGGACGGTTACCGGTAAACACCTTATAGGGTAATACCCGTTGGATCTCTTCTTCCGGAGTATTGGCTTTCTTCAGTTCTTCCAATACTTCAGCTTCGGTTTTGCCATTCATCAGCGCTTCCGTTTGTGCGAAGAAGTTAGACAACAGTTTTACATGATGATCACCAATCGGGTTGTGGCTGATGGCAGGTGCTATGAAATCGCAGGGGATTAACCGGGTACCCTGGTGAATCAGCTGATAAAAAGCATGCTGCCCGTTGGTGCCGGGTTCACCCCATACAATGGGACCGGTTTCATACTGTACAGGTTTGCCGTTACGGTCTGCATGTTTACCGTTACTCTCCATATTACCCTGCTGGAAGTATGCTGCAAAGCGGTGCATATACTGGTCGTAAGGCAGTATGGCTTCTGTTGCGGCGCCGAGGAAGTTGCCGTTCCAAAGGCCTACCAGGGCCATGATGGCAGGGATGTTCCGGTCGAGCGGTGTTTGTGAGAAATGTTTGTCCACTTCATGTGCACCGGTCAGCAACGCCACAAAATTTTCGTAACCGATAGTCAACGCAATAGACAAACCAATAGCGGACCACAGGGAGTAACGGCCGCCTACCCAATCCCAGAATTCAAACATGTTGTTGGGATCTATGCCGAAGGCTGTCACCGCTTTTTCGTTGGTAGACAATGCCACGAAATGTTTGGCGACAAACTTTTCGTCTTTCGCATGTTCCAGGAACCAGTTACGTGCAGTATGCGCATTGGTCATGGTTTCCTGTGTGGTAAATGTTTTAGACGCAATGAGGAAAAGTGTTTCATCCGGCGTTACCTGCTTCAGTGTTTCCACGATGTGTGTGCCGTCTACGTTGGAAACGAAGTGCGGCTGTATGCCCGGTTTCCAGTAGGGTTTGAGCGCTTCGGTCACCATCACCGGACCGAGATCTGAACCACCGATACCGATGTTGACGATATAACGTATAGGCTTGCCCGTATATCCCTTCCATTCCCCGTTGTGTACCTGGCGACAGATGTGGTCCATCTTGCTGAGTACGGCCAGTACATCCGGCATTACATCACGGCCATCGAGCATCACGGGTTTGCCGGAGAAGTTGCGCAGCGCGGTATGCAGCACGGCGCGGTTTTCCGTTACGTTGATTTTTTCCGCACCGAACATAGCCTGTATAGCAGTGTTGACACCACATTCATCTGCCAGCGAAAGCAGCATGCTGCGGGTCTCTTCAGTGATCAGGTTTTTGGAATAGTCGAACAGGATGTCTTCCATCTGGAGGGAAAACGTTTTGAAACGTTCCTGGTCTTCCATAAACAAGGCACGCATCTGTACCTTTTTCATTTCATCGGCATGCTTTAACAATGCCTGCCACGCTTTCGTGGCTACTGGACTGGTAGATGGAAACATATAATAGCTTTGATTAATTGCAGCTCAAAAATAATCTTTTTACTTTTTAAGATCGGGGTTTCCTGTATAAATGCCAGGAAATAGCGATCGCAATAACGCCAATAGCAATCACACAGGAATGGATGACCGGTTGTTGTTCCATGATACCAGCTTCTCTTCTTTTAATGAGGATGCCATAGAAGGCCCATACTGCTACCAGTGCATGGGGTATATTGTTACGGCGGAATATCATGACGATACTGATGAGGGTACCCAGGGCAATCATACTGACGGTCCACCATACCTGGAAGGTAACGTCGCCGGTCCACCCGGCATATACCAGCAGGGTAGTAATGTTGGCCAGTGTGGCAATACTGATCCATCCAAGATAAATGCTGAAAGGAAAATGAATGAATAACTTTTCCGCGGTGCCAGGCGCTACACGCCCCATGCCGAAGTTCACATGAATGATAACAAGAGAAGCCATCAATATCAGCATCAGTCCCACGCTTACCGGCATCAGTTCATAATGCCAGGCAAACAGCCAGGTGGCATTCGCCACACAGCTGATAAGAAACCATTCTTTCATACAGCCCATTACACGGGCCAGTACGTCCGGACGTTTGCCGGAAAAAGCCAGCCATAGCTGATATATGACAAAGCCCAGCAGGGACAGGTAGATAACACTCCAGATAGAAAAGGTGAAACCTGCCGGTACAAACAGATTGGGATATTCATCTGCAACTTCCCCTGTTTGTTTACCATTGATAGGCAGCAGCCAGGCCAGTGCATTGGCGGTCATCATAAAGAGGAAAGCGAGGGCATTAAATACCGATTTGTTTTTATAGTGGAGGGTTTCATGGGATACCGTCATCGCAATAGGACTTTTTTTTAATATTATTTAAAAATATTACTGATATGGTTTCCCGCTCCAGCTGCAAAAATTATGCTAAAGCGCTGTTAAAGGATAACAGCAGCAGGAGATAGAATTGTGGTGATATTAGCAGAATTGCACATTTTTACCTACATTTGCCCGCTATGACAGCAGAGCAACTTAAAGCTATGAGGGACCGTCTTTATGTCCTGGGAGGTTTTCTTTAACGTACCTGACCGTTTAGCTAAAATCGAAAATGACAAACAGTTGAGCCTGGCCCCGGGATTCTGGGATGATAACGCCAGGGCGACTTCTATCCTAAAGGAAATCCAGGTAAACAAATACTGGGTTGACCTCTACGATAACGTGCACACTGCCATTGAAGACAGCAGTGTACTCAACGATTTCTTCAGAGAAGGAGAGGCCACCGAAGAAGAAGTAGCCCAGGCTTATGAAACCGCCAAAGCTGCTTTGGAAGACCTTGAATTCAAATCCACCCTTAATCAGCCGGAAGATGAAATGCCGGCGGTATTAACCATTAATTCCGGCGCCGGCGGCACTGAAAGCCAGGATTGGGCTGAAATGCTGTTGCGTATGTACCGGATGTATGGTGAAAAACAGGGCTGGAAAGTATCAGAAATCGATACCCAATACGGCGATGGCGCCGGTATCAAATCTGCTACCCTGGAGTTCGACGGCGATTTTGCCTACGGACACCTGAAGGCAGAAAGCGGTGTACACCGGTTGGTGCGTATTTCGCCCTTTGATTCCAATGCCCGCAGGCACACCTCTTTTGCTTCCGTATATGTGTACCCGTTAGTGAACGACACGATCGAGATCGCAGTCAATCCTGCCGACCTGGAATGGGAATTCTATCGTTCCGGTGGTAAAGGCGGACAGAACGTAAACAAGGTGGAAACAGCCGTGCGACTCAAGCACATTCCTTCCGGTATTATCATCGAATGCCAGCAGGCGCGTACACAAGGGGAGAACCGCGAAAAGGCGCTCACCATGTTGAAATCACGCTTGTATGAGGAAGAGCTGCGCAAACGCGAAGAGCTGAAAAACGCTGCCAACGCCAACAAACGTAAGATCGAATGGGGTTCCCAGATACGGTCCTACGTATTCCACCCTTATAAGATGATCAAAGACCACCGCACCGACTATGAAGTGGGTAACGTGGGTCCTGTGATGGATGGTGAGCTGAACGGTTTTATCAAGGCTTACCTGATGATGCAGAAGGAAGAGGACAATAATTGATAATTATAGGTAAATAATTAATAGGTTTCTGCTGCAAATTTGACCGTAAATTTGCAGCGGAAACTTTTTTTGTTTTAAACAGTTACAACAAAATCTGAGGAAATGAATACAGGATATTTTCAATACGCAGCACCTGCCAATGAGCCAGTGTTGAGTTATGCGCCCGGTTCTCCGGAAAGAGCTGCACTGAAAAAACAATTGGCGGCATTCAAAGCTGAAGTAGCAGATATTCCGATGTATATCGGTGGTAAAGAAGTGCGTACCGGTAATACCGTTGACCTGCGCCCTCCGCATGAAATCAGGCACAAACTGGGTCATTTCCACCAGGGCGACGCTACCCATGTAAAAGCAGCCATCGCTGCCGCACTGGAAGCAAGAGAGAAATGGGCTAACATGGACTGGGAAACCCGTGCGGGCATCTTCCTGCGTGCTGCTGACCTGATCGCTACCAAATACCGTTTCCACATGAACGCGGCCACTATGCTGGGTCAAAGCAAAAACCCCTACCAGGCTGAGATCGACAGCGCATGCGAACTGATCGATTTCCTCCGCTATAACGTACACTTCCTGAGCGAAATATACCGTCAACAGCCTGTGAGCGCGCCACTGACCCACAACCGTGTGGAATACCGCCCGCTGGAAGGTTTCGTACTGGCTGTAACACCTTTCAACTTCAGCGCCATCGCTGGTAACCTGCCTACTTCCGCCGCTATGTGTGGTAACGTGGTAGTATGGAAACCTGCCAATACCCAGGTGTTTGCTGCCAGCATGTTCATGAAGATCATGATCGAAGCTGGTCTGCCGGAAGGCGTGATCAACCTGGTATATGCCGGCGGTCCGCTGATCGGCGATATCTGCTTCGCTGACCCTCACTTCGCTGGTATCCACTTCACCGGCTCTACCGGCGTATTCCAGACAATGTGGAAGACTATCGGTGAAAACATCCACAAATACAAAACATATCCCCGTATCGTAGGTGAAACCGGTGGTAAAGATTTCGTGCTGATCCACAAATCAGCTGATGTTGACATCTCCGTGACGGCACTCGCCCGTGGCGCCTTCGAATACCAGGGCCAGAAATGTTCTGCCGCTTCCCGCGCATATATACCAAACAATCTTGCTGACCAGATAAAATCCAAACTGGTTGCTGCGCTTCAGACCATGAAAATGGGTACTACGGAAGATTTCAGCAACTTCATCAACGCTGTGATCGACGAGCGCTCTTTCGATAAGATCGCTCAATACATCGAGAACGCGAAGAAAGATCCGAAAGCGAAAATCATCGCTGGCGGTAACTACAATAAAACAGAAGGTTACTTCATCGAACCGACCGTCATCGAAACAACCGATCCTAACTACGTGACCATGTGCGAAGAAATCTTCGGCCCCGTATTAACGATCTATGTTTACGACGGAGAGAAATTTGAAGATATCCTGCACACTGTAGACAGCACCTCCGAATACGCCCTCACCGGCGCCATCATCGCGCAGGACCGCTACGCGGTGGAACTGGCTACCAGAAAACTGGTGAACGCTGCAGGTAACTTCTACATCAATGACAAACCTACCGGTGCGGTAGTAGGTCAACAGCCTTTTGGCGGCGCCCGCGCTTCCGGTACCAACGACAAAGCGGGTTCTATGCTGAACCTGTATCGCTGGTTAAGCGCCAGAAGCATCAAGGAAACTTTCGTTCCGGCTACCGATTACCGGTACCCGTTCCTGAATGAAGCATAAGAACACCAAATGTTCATGATATACAAAAGGCGATGAATATTTATTCATCGCCTTTTACTTATTTTGTACCTGAAATAAATAATAAGACATGGAGACAGGAAAGGAAGCAATCGTACAACAGTATTTTGGAGAACCTCATAAACAGTGGCGCGTGGCTGATCTGGAGCAACGCCTCGTTGCTGGTGGCTGTTCCCGTGAGGAGGCAGCACAGCAGGCGGTGTTGGCTTACGACGGCTACTTCAGCCGGCAAATGAAGAAAAAAGGAACCAAAGTACTGATCTTCCTGGTATGCGCCGTGCTCTTTCTGGCAAGAATATTAATGATGGCCGATAAAATGGGCAATGTAAAAGAGCTGTCCGTCTTCCTGGCATTGACTGCCTATACCCTTGTACAGGGACTGATCTGGAGCATTCAGCTGTTTCAGTTGAAAGAGGAGATATCTTCGTTCAGGGATCTGCGTAAGCTCTGATCGCCTACATCTTCTTCAGCGCCGCCAGTGCTTCGGTGACGTGTTTTTCTCCATCACGCAGGCTGTTGAACTCATGCACGACGACTCCGTTTTTGTCCACGATGTAGGTCACCCGTCCAGGAATGACAAACGTTTTCGGCACGCCAAACAGTTTACGCACCTCATTTTTAGGATCGCTGAGTAAAGTGAAGGGGAGGCTATGGTGGGTAGCGAAGCTCCGGTGGGAAGCTACATTATCGGCGCTGATACCGATGACCATGGCGCCATAACGCTGAAAATCCTGGTACGCATCCCGGAAGGAGCAGGCTTCTTTGGTACATACGCTGGTTTCATCTTTCGGATAAAAATAGATGACCAGGGGCTGTTTGCCCACTACGGTGCTAAGGTCAAAGGTTTTTCCATTTTGGTCTTGCAGGCTAAAAACCGGGACCTTGTCCCCAACTTTAACCTGACCTGCAGAAGAAGAACCCCAGAATTGAAGGAAAGCGGCCATGGCGATGATAAGCTTGAGTGTTTTCATACCAGTGATTTGGTACGACTAAAGTACGACAGATAGCGGGAAATTAGTGCAACTAATTTCCCGCTGTTGTTTTTTTAGAAGTGGAAGTTGATACCAAATGTAAAATTGTTGAAGCCAAAATTTTTAAATAGCCCCACACTGGTATTGGTTGTTTTGAAATCTCCACCTGTCTGTTTTTGTGTTCCTGAACCGGCGGCGAACACACTGCCCATGTTGGCGGTCAGTGAGAACGATGGTGTCAGGTGAAACAGCAGTCCTGGCACAATCGAAAGACCATAGTTGGTGCTTTTAGAGTCCTGGGTCCAATTGGGTTCATGATAGGAATCGCTTTTGGCAGAGTTGAAGTAGAGGCTACCATCTGTGTATACAGAAAGATGGCTGCTCCAGATAGGTTGTTCGTACCGTACAAAAGGGCTAACGCTAAAGAGCTGGGTTTTCGTTTGAGGTCCGTTTTCAGATGAACCTTTCTTGCTGTGGCCATATCCAACAGCTATGCCAATGGCCCAGCGTTCCCTGAAATAATACCCATACGCCGGAGAGATACTGAAATTAGTGTTAGAGTTGTCATACTGGTTGCCATTTGCGGTGTACTTGTACTTTTCGTTTGAAACATTAAAGCTGGCATTAATGAAGTTTTTCTTTTGCTGGGCAAACAACTGACCGCCGGCCAGAAAGGTGGCGGCTGCCAGTACAGGAATGATGAATTTTTTCATAAAACGGGATGTTTAAATATAAATTTGATGCTATATAAATGAAATCTTTAACCCGAAAAAATGAAAGATGCCATAATTTATCTTGCAGCTTTATGATATTCATCTTTTTATGTGTGGCATTAATCCGTATTTTTGGCGTCTAAAAGCGTATAGTTTTGAAGACCATACTAAACGGTAAGCAGCTGGCTATTACGATAGACAGACTTTGCCATCAACTGATCGAGAATCATTTGCAGTTTGAAAACACGGTACTGATAGGGTTGCAGCCACGCGGCATCTACCTGGGGGACAGGATTTATGAGACGCTGAAGAAACTGTTGCCGGGCGCCATTATCCATTACGGCAAACTGGACATTACATTTTACAGAGACGATTATAACAAGGGCAAAACCTTACATGTGCCCAGCGAAACCAACATTAATTTCTCCATAGAAAATAAAAAGGTGGTGCTGATAGACGATGTGTTGTATACCGGCAGGACTATCCGTTCGGCCCTGGATGCTATGCTCGACTTCGGCCGGCCGGCTTCGGTAGAACTACTGGCGTTGATAGACCGCCGGTTCAGCCGCCAGCTGCCCATTCAGCCCGATTATACCGGGCGCACCATCGATGCTCTTATTTCCCAGAAAGTAAGGGTATTATGGGAGCAAAGAGATGGGAAAGATGAAGTTATTCTGGTTGATTAATACAAACCGGATTTTTCAATTCAGATTTCACCCTTTATATTTGCACATTAATGTCACTTTCTGTAAAACACTTACTCGGAATTCGCGATCTGCAGCGCCAGGATATAGAACTTATTTTTCAAACCGCCGACCAGTTTAAGGAGGTTTTACAAAGGCCGATTAAAAAGGTTCCCACGCTGCGCGATACTACCATCGTTAATTTATTTTTTGAGAACTCAACCCGTACCCGCATTTCTTTTGAACTGGCGGAAAAAAGGCTGGGCGCAGATACCATCAATTTCTCTGCTTCCGGCTCCTCCGTTTCAAAAGGGGAAACGCTGATCGATACGGTGCACAACATCCTGTCCATGAAAGTGGATGTGGTGGTGATGCGTCATTCCGCCAGCGGGGCGCCGCACTTCCTGTCACGCCATATCAATGTGCCGATCCTCAATGCCGGCGACGGTATCAACGAACATCCCACTCAGGCCCTGCTCGACGCTTTCTCTATCAGAGAGAGACTGGGTAGCGTAGAAGGGAAAAAAGTCGCTATCTGCGGTGATATCATGCACTCCCGGGTGGCACTGTCCAATATCTACTGCCTGAAAAAACTGGGCGCTGAAGTAACAGTGGTTGGTCCTCCTACACTTATTCCAAAACATATCGGCGCCGCCCTCGGCGTGAATGTCAGCTACAACATCCGGGAAGCTTTGCAATGGTGCGATGTAGCCAACGTGCTCCGGATTCAATTGGAAAGACAAAACACCCCGCTGTTTTCTTCTCTCCGCGAATATTCCCTGGCTTATGGCGTCAACCGTCAGCTGCTGGATAGTCTCCATAAAGAAGTGGTGATCATGCACCCCGGACCTATCAACCGCGGTGTGGAACTGAACTCCGACGTGGCAGACTCCGGTCAGTCTATCATCCTCGATCAGGTGGAGAATGGTGTGGCAGTGAGAATGGCGGCATTGTATCTGTTGGCAGGAAAAAAGGAACTGTAATAGCCAGGATGAATGCTGATTTCGCTGATGAGCGAAGATGGGTGGAATTTTTTATATTGATAATTTTTAGGAAGATAAAAAGAGCCGTCTCGTAATGAGGCGGCTTTTCTTTTATGGAAGATGATTGATGCCGGCAATGATGCTAACAAATTCAGGCAAAATCTCAATTCGTTTCTATCTCCGCTAATCAGCGAAATCATTAGCCCAGGGCTTCAGTCCCGGGAACTAGAAGGATGCATTTAACCCGATCGTATACGATCTGAAAAACGGATACACGTTACCGTTATATCCTCCTGCCTGCTCAGGGTCGTAGTAGCGTATTTTCATCCGGGTGCTTTCCCATAGGTCCTGTCCGGAGAAGTAGAGGCGCAGATTTTTAACGAAGATTTTCTTCAGCCATGCAGCGGGCAGGTTGTATCCCAGTTGCAGGTTCTTCAGGCGTATGTAGGCCCCATTCATCACCCAATGGCTGGAAGGAGCGGTGTTTTGATCGTCATGGAGATACAGACGGGGAAACAGGGCATTGGGCCGGTTGGGTGTCCAGTAGTCCTGGTTGATGTCCCATGGCTGTTGCCAGCCATCTGTATAGGGAAGGTTGTAACGTGGATCGGGCATGACCTTACGGTTGCTGACGCCCTGGAAAAAGATGGAGAACTCCAGGCCTTTCCAGGCGAAGCCGGCATCGATACCGTACGCCAGCTGCGGATCCGTGCTGCCCAGGTATACCAGGTCGCTGTTGTCTATTTTATGGTCGCCATTAACGTCGCGGTATTTGATATCACCGGGAGCGGTATGGGCGCTCTGGAACGCATGCTGCTGTACTTCGCTGCTGTTCTGGAAATACCCGTCAGCGATATAGCCAAACAGGGAAGAATAAGGATAGCCGGGGATGCCCAGGTTCCAGCCTGCCTGCGGTGCAACGCCGTCGTTACGTAAAACCTTTGTCTGATTGTTGAACAGGTTGGCATTCAGGTACCAGGTGAAGGGCCCGTGTGTGCTGCGCCATCCGGCATTCAGTTCCCATCCCCAGGCGCGCATTTCGCCGGTATTGAAGCGCAGCGGCCATGCACCGGCCGTAGAAGGCAACTGTACCGGTATACGCATATCGCGGTTGTGTTTCACGAAGTAATCGGCGGACAGCGTGAGTCGGCCACGGAACAGGGTGGCATCCCATCCGTAATTATAAGTGGAGATGTTTTCCCATCCGGATGCCTGCGGAACCGGGTTCTTATAAACAAACGGCGAAAGCGGATTATTATATCCGAAGGTAAAGGTACTGAGGCGTTCGTCGTTGTCAATAGTATTCCAGCTGTTGACATTACCTAATCTTCCCCAGGACCAGCGCAGCTTAAATTCATTGAAAAAATGGAAGGCATGGTAAAACCATTCTTCGTTGTTGAGCCGCCACCCGGCAGAGAAAGAAGGGAAAGCCTGCCATTGCTCTATGGCTGGAAAGGCGCTGCTGCGCTGTGACAGACGGCCGCCAATAAGGTTAGCCTCCAACAGGTAGCGATTGTCGTAGTTGTAGTTGACTTTTCCAAACAACGACATCAGGGAACCGGTGGTGAACTGTGTCATGGTATACTGAGGCGTGCCGCTAAACCGATAGGCGTTGACGTTATCCGGTGAAAGATCATAAGAGGCTGCCGTATATTGGTCGGTGTTATAGGTCTCCTGCGTATAGCCGCCAAGTATATGAAGGTTGTGTTTATTGACTTTGGTGTCGTAATCAGCCAGCAGCTGGAGGTTGCCGCCTTTGCCCTGTAGCTTGCTTTTCTGTAGCAGACTGCGTTCCTGCAGGGTAGACACGGGTGCTGTCGCATTCCACAGTTGAATGCTGTTGCGGCCAAGGTTGTCGTACAGGGTATGCTGCTGCGGACTATACACCAGTCGCAGGGTGAGCCCTTTCGTCAGACTGTCGGCCCGCAGGGTAAAAACGGCGTCAACATAATTGTTTTTCTCCTCCCGGATACCGCCATCGTGTAATATAGCGTAGGAGGCTGCACCGCCAAAAGCATAATGTTGTGTGCCGGGCACAAATATGGGCACATTGGAGGCGCCCCGGTAAAGCCCTGCCAGCAAGCCTTGTGGGCCTTCCACCGGTTGGGAGGGTGAGAAGGTGTTTGTCTGCGCGTAAGACAGGCGCGTTTCCAGGCTGATATGTTTACTGAAACGGTTATTGAGATTGATGCGGGCATTCAACCGGTGTGTTTTGTCCGGCCCTTCCACCAGTAAACCCTGACGGCCGAAGTAGCCGAAGGAAGCGGAAAACTGGTTCAGCGAATCACCACCTTTGACAGAGAGGTTATAGTTCTGTACACTGGTTTTCTTTTTAGTAAGCAGCGGTAGCTGGTTAAAATTATAATAGTAGCGGTAGAATCCAGGATTCGTATAGTCATTCGCGTAATAGTTGCCTTTCTCCATCAGCGCGATCTCTCCGGGTTGCCAGGGAGCGAAGCCTCCTGCGTTTACCGTCGCTTCATTTTCCATCGTGGCTTGTTGTGCGGATGACAGGCGGTGCGGAATACGGATCGGTGTTTCATAACCCGCCAGCGTGTTGAAGTCCACCGAAAGTTTGCCGGGTTTCCCGGTGCGGGTGGTAACCAGTACCACTCCGCCGGCGCCACGGGCGCCGTAGATGGAAGCGGCAGACGCATCTTTCAGAATAGATACAGACTCAATATCATCCGGATTGAGCACGGCGAGGGAGCCGGGTACACCGTCCACAATAACAGGCGTATTGTTGCCGCCGGTATTGACGCCACGAACCTGGATATTAAAACCTTCCTTACCGGGCTGACCGTTGCTACGGGTTACGACGAGGCCGGTGGCGGTGCCCTGGAGGGCAGCGATGACATTGGGTACCGGTCTGCTTTTCAGCCGGGCGCCGTCTACCTGTGCAATGGCGCCGGTGATATTGGCACGTTTCTGCAGGCCGTAACCGAGTACCACCAGTTCATTCAGTTTTTTCAGGTCGGGTTGCAGGGTAATGGCAATGTTATGCCGGTCCCTGACGGCGATTTCTTTGGTTTCAAAACCGATGAGCGATACGGAGAGTACTGCCTGTGCGGATGCTACTTCCAGTTTGAAGCTGCCGTTTTCGGCGGTGGCGGTGCCATTGGAAGTGCCTTGCTCACGAAGGGATACCCCGCTGAGCGGTTCCTGTCCGTCGGTGACAATACCAGTCAGTTGCCATTTATTATTATCAACGGGTTTGTTGTTATTATTACCGGAAACGTCAGTAGGAGTGGTGTTCTGTGGGATAACGATAATCTGGCCGTCTCTGATTTCCACTTTGTAGCGGGTAGCGGGGAAGAGTTGCCGTACTACATCGGGAAGGGCGGCATGGTGTACATGAATGCTGACGCCTTTACGGGTTTCCAGTTCATCCGTAGAGATAGCGAAGGTGTATTTGGTTTGTTTTTCGATATCCCGGATGACGGTCTTCAGGCTGGCATTCACATATTGAAGGGAAACGCGTTTCGGTGGGGCATTAGGAGTCTGAGCGGCTATAGAGAAGCCGGTGAAAACCAGGAAAACAACATAAAAAAAGAAGACAGGCACGCACCTTGACCTGGTATAAGAGCGCGGCGCCTGTAGCATTGCATGCTGCATAAGCAAGAGGGTCGGGCGCCGGTTAGTAGATTTCTACCAGGTTATTTTTATAGGTGATATTGATTTGAAGTGTTTTCCGCATGATGTCCAGCACTTCCTCCAGCGGCATATTGGGGAAGGTGGCCAGCAGTTTTTTGTCGTTCAGCTGCTGATTGCTGATGTTTACCTCTACGTTATAGAAGTCGGACAAGGCAGCTGCTACTTCCGGGAGCGGAGCGTCGTCGAAAGTCAGGCATCTTGTTCTCCAGGCGAGGATGTTATTGTTTTTCTTGTAAAAACGGGTATCCACAGCGTTGCCATGGCGGGCGAGGGAGGCTTCCTGGCCGGGGGTCAGGATGACTTCTTTGCCGCTGCCTTTACCTTTAAAGGCGACCTTTCCGGATTGTACAAATACTTTCACGCCTGATTGCGCTGTTTTAACGTTAAAAGCGGTACCCAGCACCTTTACTTTCACATCCGGAGCGTCTACCGTGAAGGGGAGGCCATCGTTTTTTACCACGTCAAAGAAGGCTTCTCCCTTATCTATTTTGATATGGCGGTTGTTTTTGCCAAAAGTCCGGGAGTAGCGTACAGTACTGTTTGTATTGATATATACCATCGAGCCATCCGGCAAGTGGAGGCTATCGATGTTTTGTGCAGTGGTAATGGTTTTATAGCTACCAGGTCCCAGCCAGGTCCAGGTAAGGCCTATCGCCAGTACGGCAGCAGCAGCCCACCAATAGCGTGTTTTGATGTTGACTACGCGGGTATTGCGGGGCGCGGCGACAGGTGTGGGGGCGATGGTGGCCGGCAGGGTATCGAGGGTTGTACTGAGTTGTAGCCATTGGCCCTGGGTATCAAAGGCGGATGCTGCCGGAAGTGGATCTCCCTGCCACATCGCTTTCATATCCAGAAAAATATCCAGATTAGCGGTGTCCTGTTGAATCCAGTCGTTGAGCTGCTGCTTATGCTGCTCGTTGTCCGGATCTTCCAGGTAACGGATCACTATATCTATGTCAGTTTTCTTATTCATGGCTACTTATTAACTATACAATCAGAGAAAGGGTTACCATTAAGCGGTACAAAAAAAAATCCTGGTTGCTGTTATTCTTTATTGATGAGTACTACCCGCAACTTTTTTAAGGCGGTAGTCAGGTGGGCATATACAGTATTAATAGATATATTCAGTTGCTCTGCTATTTCTGCGGGGGAGAGGCCTTTGAGCCGGCTCATTTCAAACACACGACGGCACTGTTCGGGCAGCTTGTCGAGGGCCGACCGGTACTGTGCTTCCAGCTCCTTATGTTCCAGCTTTGAATGGGATGTTTCTACCGGGGAGGCTGTCAGCAGTTGTTCCTTTGCATATACTTCTTTCCGTTGTTCTTTTTTGATGCGATTAAGACAGGTGTTGACAGTAGCACGCGCTAGGTAATGGTTGACGGGGGCCCTTTCATCCAGGTTCTCCGCGCCTTTCCACAAATTGAGGAATACATCCTGCACCATGTCGTTGGCATCATCTTCATCTTTTACATAGCGAAAGGCAATATTATACATGGAAGGGGCGAATTGTTTGAAGACTGCTTCAAACACCGCTTTATTCCTGCTTCTGATGCCTTTGACTATTTCGTCGTTACTTAATTGCAACATGCTTTGATCTTTTGTTTCCGCCAGTGCGAAGATAAATTTTAATCACTTCGCATTCCGTATTTACAGAAATTTTTGTCTTTAACATTTCTTTCACTAATGGTAAGTGCATTGTCGAATGTATTGTTAGTATACAGCCGGTTAATAGATTGCTGCACATATCGCAAAAATCATGCACAATCAACTGGTTACACGGTTGTCATCATAATTTTAACCATACAAAAAATTGAAGCCATGAAAAAAACAATCACAGGAATGCTCGCTTTAGCCGCAATGGTAGTAGGGATGTCTTCGTTTAGAAGTGCTGATGCAACGACTGTTAAGTCTTTGGATAGTGCATCAGTTAAAGTTGATTCACTGATGTCTGTTGACTCAGTTGCACGTTTTGATTCCCTGTCGATAGATTCGTTGATGGGCCTGGATTCAGTTGCCCGTATCGACTCTTTTGCCCGCGTAGATTCTTTTTCCCGTATTGATTCCGTGTCCCGAATGGACTCACTGTTCCGTTACGATTCACTGCGTATGGATTCCGTAAAAGGTATGGATTCTCTCCGTACTGTTGACGGCGGTTCCATTAGCGGTAAAGTAACACCTGCCGACGGCGCTACTGAAGTAGAAGCGGACAACGGCAGTGAAAAACTGAAAGGTGCCGTTGCAGATGGCGCTTTCGCAATTCCGGCTGCCAAAGCTGGTTCTTATACCATCACCATCGTAGGTAAAGCGCCTTATAAAAGCGCAGTGATCAAGGATGTAAAAGTGGAAAATGGTAAAGCTACCGATCTTGGCGAAATCAAGCTGGAACAATAAACCAGTATAGCATCCAACAATTCAATAGCATCCTAAAATGGAAACCCATTTTGGTTTGATCTCAGGGGAGCTTTTTCGGCCCCCCTTTTTTTGTGCCTGTAAGTCAAACAATTATTCGCTACTTATTTACTTATAAGTGTATTTTTGGTCTATATTTATTTTATAAAGAATAAAAATTGATTTATAAATCAATAAATATTTTTTCATTTTGAAAAAGTTTCCTACATTTGATCCTGTATTCGTATTTGAGTGAATTTTTTGTTTTATCCATGTCTGTTTGTAACAACCCTGAAAAGAGCCGGAAACGGCTCTTTCTTTAAAATCAGGTTTTTTATGCAGCGCGGATTTGTTTTCTTTTAAGCTAATTTTTGTACGTCACACATCAACCATTATCTGAACTCGTTAAACCCAAGTGATCTACGTGAATTACGAAATCATTGAACTACAGCAGTTTTCCGGAAAACGGGCTGGTATCTATTCTGTTATGGTAGCGAACGACAATCTGACTTTGTTCGATCATTTTGTCAAAGCGTATGTAAAAGAACATGCCGGTGAAATAAGAAGCATTACCCAGTATCTTGCTTATATTGGCAACCGGTACGGTATACAGAACAGGTTTTTTAAAGTGAAACGTGGCTGGTCCGCTGAGGTGAGTTGCGCCTTGTTTGACCATCCGGAGAAAAAACTCCGGCTCTACTGTTTCCGCATAGGAACCGCAGCGTTGATCATTGGCGGCGGTATGCCCCGGACAGGCAGAACAGGAAGAACCGCCAGGATGGGAGTGCCGGAAAAGCTACTGGACCGGATATCCCGGGATATCAGCCGGAAAATCCAGACAGGGGATATCTACTGGTCGGACCAGGATGGCCGGCTGGAAGGGAACTTAATATTTACCACAGAGGGAGATTAAATATCCGGAGGATATGAAAAGAAAATGAGCATTGGCATCAGGCGAAAGCAGGTAGCCGGCGGGTGGCTGGTATTTAGCAGGAAATGGGTGTCAGAATGAAAGTATACAGCTGGCAGGTGGCGGGTATAAAAACAACAACCGGCAGACGGCCGGCATTTAATAGAAATGCGTGTCCGGGTAAACAAACAGCCGGCAGGTAGCAGGCATCCGATAGCAAATGGGCATCAGATCGAAAACCAACAACAAACAGATGATCAGATCGAAAACAAACATCAGATGGAAAACAAACAACAGGGCGCCAGAAAATACAGCAGCAAAATTATCGCTGATGTAATGGCCAGCATTACGCCGCTGGAAAGTCTGCAGGTGGAAACCCGTTTTATACTGGCTGGCCGCATCGCCGGTATTATGGATGGAAAACGCATGAGTAATAAAGAACTGGCTGCCAGAATGAAAAAAAGCCCATCGGAAATTTCGCGCTGGCTCAGTGGTACGCATAACTTCACCATCGATACCTTGTCTGAAATAGCCATTGCCCTGGAAGTGCCGGTCATGGCCTTTTTTATGCCTTCCCAGCCCAGGGTTGTCAGAGATGTCCGGCTGACCGTCCGCTCCGGCGATATCCCACCGGATAATATTTCTTTTGTGCCGGTAACCTCCGCCTATTGATGCTTTATCCTATTTTTTTGCCAATTTACGTCCATGACTAAACGATCATTACCTGCCAAACAAGGGCCGCAACACCTCGCCCTGCAAACGATAGAACTGTTGGAAAGCTCCCTGCATTACCCGGGAGAACATCCGCCATTCAATAGTTTTCATTTCGATATTCATATTACCAGTAAAGCGGACGATGAAAAAAGTCAGGTATGGGTAATCGTAAAAATCGTGGTTTACCACGAAAACATGACACAACAACTCGGAAGTCTCGCGGTGAATTGTATCTTTACCATGAGTAATTTCCCGGAAGTGGTGCGGCTGAATGCTGCCGGTCAGCCTGATATGCCGGATGAGTTGGTGGAAACACTCCACAGTACCGCATTATCCACCACAAGAGGCGTGATGTTCGCTACCTTCAGAGGTACATTCCTGCACCATGCTGTGTTACCGCTGATAGCGCCGGGTTCTGTTACGGAAGACAAAAAATAATATCATTCATTTATGCGCACGGTTATCCTGCTTCTTATTTCCAACACATTTATGACTTTCGCCTGGTATGGTCATCTTAAACATCAGGATACAGCTATGTGGAAAGTAATCCTGATTAGTTGGGGCATCGCTTTTTTTGAATATTGTTTTATGGTGCCGGCCAACCGCTATGGAGCGCAGGAAGGGTTCAGCGGCTTTCAGCTCAAAACGATCCAGGAAGTGGTTACGCTCACTGTTTTCAGTGTGTTTGCGGTATTCTTCCTGAAAGAACCGTTGCGCTGGAATTACCTGGTGTCTTTCGCCTTTTTGATCGGGGCGGTATACTTTATGTTTAAAAAGTAGCTGGATTTTCGCGATTCCTGATTATCTTTAGCCATTGCATCTCAATCAACCTGAAAATAACCGGTCATCCAATTGAGGGAGGAAGCGAATATACAACTGCTGGTGGAACGCATTGCGTCGCTCGGCGATGAACAGGCCTATAAGGCCTTATTTCGTTTATTCTATAAACCACTCAGCCAGTTTGCCTTCTCGATTGTCAAATCCTGGGAGTCGGCCGAAGAGGTGGCATCCGACGTATTCATGAACATCTGGAGAAACCGGGAACGGCTGCTGCAGGTGCAGAACATAAAAGTGTATCTCTACGTTTCCGCTAAAAATATTGCACTGAATTATCTCACCCGCGCCGCCCGGACACAACATTTTAGTCTGGATGAACTGGAAGTGGATGTCAGTGGGGGCTATGCCACACCGGAACAAATATATATTTCCGGGGAAATGATCAAAAAAATAGAAGCCGCCATTAATCAACTGCCACCTAAACGGAAAATGATCTTTAAGCTGATCCGGGAAGATGGACTGAAGTACAAGGAAGTGGCGCAGATACTGGACATTTCAGTGAATACTATCGATGTGCACATGGCCCAGGCATTGAAAAAAATCAGTGAAGTCATTCACCTGAATCTCTCCCGCTAAAAAAAAAATAAAAAAAAACTTTGAGATGGAGTAGTAGATTTTTAAAATCTGCATGTCCTTCTATTACAATCATGCTTTTGCATCAACGACATGGAACAGGAAAGAATTTGGTTATTGCTGGGAAGAAAGGTATCGGGCGAGGCCACTATGGCGGAATTGCGCGAGCTGGAGGAGTTGTTGGTGCAATATCCGGAGCTGAGATATCAGGCTTCCATATTGGGAAGTTTGCCTGTACCCGTTGCTACAGTAGCATGGAAGGAGAAAACGGAGCTGGCGCTGGAAAAGCACCTGCTCAGACTGGGGAACGATCTGACCATGACAGCACCTTCCGATGAGCTGACAGCAGCACAGGACGGTCGCCGCCGGGGCAGGGCAGGAGTATTGGTAGCGTTGTCGGCCCTTGTGGTCATGCTGGGCGCCTATTGTGTTTTCCTGCTCAACAGTAAACAGGCCCTCAAGGTACCGGCTGAAATGGCGGAAATTCAAACCCGCAACGGTTCCCGGTCCCGCGCCACCTTGCCGGACGGTACCGAAGTATGGCTCAACGGCGGAAGCCGCATCACCTACCAGCGGGACATGAACAACCAGCAAAAACGGGAAGTATTTCTCTCCGGAGAAGCCTATTTCAAAGTAGCCAAAGATGCGGACAACCCATTTGTTGTACGCACCGACCGGATGGCGGTCAATGTACTGGGTACTGCTTTTAATGTAAAAGCATATCCCAACGAGGAACGCTCTGAAACATCCCTCATTTCAGGAGCGGTGGAAGTGGTACCGGCAGATGACCAGACCCAAAGGGTAAAACTGCAACCCAATCAGAAATTTATTATCAGACATACACAGGACGGTAATGCCAAACCCACTTTGGGCTATAGCATGGAACAGGTAAAAATGAACGGACAGGACGACCTGATCAATGAAACAGCCTGGTGCGATAATGTGCTGGTTTTTGACAACGAAAACTTCGCGGCAGTGGCACTCAAAATGGAACGCTGGTTTGGCGTGAAAATTTACCTGACGGACAAAAAACTGAAGACATACCGGTTTACCGGTACTTTTAAAAATGAATCACTGCCTCAGATTTTAGAGGCGCTGAAGGTTACATCAACATTCCGTTGCGAAATAAAAGGCAACGAGGTATTTATCAACCAGTAGCACATTATGTCTGACAAAAAAGAAAAGATACCATTGGCATAAAAAAAGGGCAAATGCTGCAAACATTTACCCTTTTGTACAGATCCAACGGCAGGTAGCTTCACTTGGCAATGTAGTACTGTCGTCGTTTTATTGATCGTTAACAACCTAAATGTATGTAAAAAAATCATACATTTTGTTATCCTTTTGCACACACATAAGGAAAATGTTGTACTGCTAATGAAACTGGTGTCCTTTATTATTCTGATTACCGCTTTACATATAACAGGTCGCGCGTTCGGGCAAAATGAACGGATATCGCTGAAAGTAGAGGAGATGCCGCTGACCCGCCTGTTAAAGTTAATAGAGAGGAAAAGCAATTGTCGTTTCGTATATCGCAACGACCTGATACCCGCACATATACGGGTTACAATTGAATTGAAAGAGGAACCAGCAGCGGAAGCCCTCCAACACATATTAAATGGTACGGGGCTTTCGTTTAAACCGCTAACCGGTGGCCTGATAGCCATCGTACCCGGAGAACAGGCAGTTACACCGGATATCGCTGTTAGCGGCCAGGTGACCGACATTACTGGTCACCCACTGCCAGGGGTAAGCATCCGGATTGCTGGTCTCAATAAAGGCGCAACCACCGGTACTGACGGACAGTTCCGGATGACAGCCCCACCATCAGGGACACTGGTATGCTCTTTCATCGGTTATGAAGAACAGAAAATAGCGATCAATCAACGATCAACGTTTAATATCGTCCTTAAAGACGACGCCTGTGGATTAAATGAAATTGTGGTAGTAGCCTACGGCGTACAAACAAAAGGTTCTTTGACAGGTTCAGCTGTTATGGTTAACTCCGCCTTGTATGACAAGGCGCCCCGTAGCAGCTTCCAGGAAAGTTTACAAGGAAATGTCCCGGGACTACAATCTACTAATGGTTCCGGCCAACCCGGATCGGTTCCCAGCATCCGTATCCGTGGTATAGGCTCTATCACTGCCGGCAGCACCCCCCTCTATGTAGTGGATGGTGTGCCGGTGGTGACAGACGACCTCACCGACTTTAATGTGAATTCATTAGCCGGTATCAACAGCGCTGATATTGCTTCCATTTCCGTGCTCAAAGACGCAGCGGCTGCCTCTATTTACGGCTCCCGCGCAGCCAACGGGGTCATTCTCATTACCACTAAAACCGGTAAGCCAGGCAGAACACGGATCAATGTCAGTGCGCAACAAGGCATCAACGGCCTCACTATTCCGAAGAGCAATTATCCGCTCAATACCCGCGAAATGATAGAACTGTTGCGGGAAGGATGGTACAACAAAAACGATGGCAGCGGAGAAGCCGGCTTCCAGCACGAGCTACAGGCCCGCGGCATCGATACGACCGTTAATACAAACTGGATGCAGCTGCTGACACGCTCCGGCAGCTACACACAAGCCAATCTATCGGCCGCCGGCGGAACAGATAAAACCCGGTTTTATGTGTCCGGCGGTTATTATGATTCCAAATCCGCACTCCGTGGTGTTGACTATCAACGGATGACCGGAAAACTGAATCTCAGCAACGAGGCCACTGACAGGCTCTCGTTTAATGTTAACCTGTCACTGGTATATCAGAAAGCCAATGCGGTAGGAGATGTGGGACTACTGGCTAACCCGGTACGGTCACTTGCCCGTATGCAGCCATGGCTACAAATCTACAACCCCGACGGCTCTTACGATTTTAGTTATAACAATAGTTTTAACCCGGTGGCGGTACTCAATGAGGTGACCAGAACCGGTTCCATCTACGGGCTGCTGGCCGGCGCAGGTGCTAAGTACCATATATTGGATGACCTGTCGCTCGAATCCAAGATCAGCCTCGACCTTAACTATGCCCGCAGCCATTCGTTCTACCCGCCCTATTTTGGCGATGGCCGGAATACGAACGGCAGGGCATATATCAATAATAATCTGTGGAATAACTGGGTATCTACCAGTATTCTCCGATACCAGCACCGCTGGGGCCAGCATGGCCTGAACACCTTCGCAGGATTTGAAGCGCAACGCACCGGCAATACCGGCAACAGTATGTCTGCCACCAACTTCCTGCCCGGCAAAAGCGAACTCGCCGATGCCTCCAAACCCGAATCCTTTAATTCGGTTAACGCCGCCAATTCCCTGACAGGAGTATTCCTCAACGCAGGATATGACTATCAGCAAAAATATTATCTCACCGGCTCCATCAGAAGAGACGCTTCTTCCCGCTTTGGCGCACAGAAACGGGGCGCCAACTTCTGGTCGCTCGGCCTCGCCTGGAATATCTATAAGGAAAGCTTTATGCATGATATTCCCGGCATCAACGAATTAAAGTTACGTGCTAGCTACGGCAGCAACGGGAACCAGGCTATTGATAATTATGCCTCTTTGTCGCTGTACAATCCGGCCAATGATTATGATGGGAAACCGGGGTATGTATTGGTACAATACCCCAATCCCTATCTTACATGGGAACAAAATCAACCCTTCAATGCCGGTATCGATTTTGCAATATTAAAAAATCGTATATCCGGTACCGTTGAATATTATAACAGGGTTACTTCCCGGTTGTTACTGAATGTACCTGTCTCTTCCACCAATGGCATCACTACAGTATTCCGGAATAACGGCGAGATGCGCAACAGCGGCTGGGAAATATCACTCAGCACGCGTAATATATTGCCCGGAACACCGGAAGGTTTTACATGGCGCACGGACTTTAACTTCTCTACCTTAAAGAATACAATCACCAGGCTGGACAATCCGATGACCAGCAGTATCTATAAACGTGAAGTAGGCAGCGATTTTTACCAGTTTTACCTGGTGGGATATGCCGGCGCAGATCCTAACACCGGCGAAGCGCGCTGGTATACCAACGCCAGCAAAACCACCACCACCAAAGTATACGGCGAAGCACAACGATTTAACCAGGGGAGTGCATTGCCAAAATTTTATGGCGGTTTAACCAATCACTTCAGCTATAAAGGTTTTGATCTCAGTTTTCAGATCTTCTATAACTGGGGCAACAAAGTGTACGACAACTGGGGCTCGTTTACAGAATCGGATGGCAGCGGCGGTTTTGGCGCTACGTCCAAACTCTCCCGCCGTACGTATGAACACCGCTGGCAACATCCGGGAGATGTGACCAGCATACCGAAAGTAGTTTTCGGCGGCACGCAGACCGGCCTTAGCAACCAGGCTTCTTCCCGTTTTCTGTATGATGGGAGTTTCATCCGCTTAAGAGATGTGATGCTGGCCTACAATCTGCCGAAAGAATGGGTTTATAAAGCCCGCCTGAGCGAAGTCAGAATATATGCCAGAGGAAATAATCTATGGACTTATGTTAAAGACAAACAGCTGACGATGGACCCGGAAGTACCGGTGACCGGCGATTATGATCAGCGGCCACCGATATTCAAAACCTTTCTTTTGGGAGTAGACGTTAATTTTTAACACACACATGTTACGACATCAACATATTGTCTGGGTTTTGATTGCTGCACTGCTTGCCGGTTGCGGCAAGGACTTCCTCCAGCAGGACCCAACGGCAGCAACGGAAACACGTCATGCGATCAGAGATTTGGCAGGCCTTCGTGCCGCCATCAACGGGGTGTATTCACTGATGCAAAATGAAAACTATTACGGACGTACCATGTTACTGTTGCCCGATCTCAGAAGTGACAATGAATATATCAGTGTCATCAACAGTAACAGGTACCGTAATCTGGACCAGTACATTGTAACAGCCAATGATACATATATCACCGATAGCTGGAACCAGCTGTACAGCGTGGTAGCCAATGCCAACATGGTGATACAGAAAGGCCCTTCGGCGCTGTTGGCACCATCGGCCGCAGATAGTGCGGAGGCAACGCATATTGTGGCGGAAGCCTATGCTACCCGCGGCCTGGTTTTCTTCGACCTTGTACGGATGTATGCGCAGGCATACAATTATACAGCGGATGCTTCGCATATGGGGATCCCACTGGCTGTCACTACAGATGTGGACGCGGTGCAATCACCTTCCCGCAGCAGTGTGAAAGACACTTATGCGCAGATCATCGCCGACCTGAATGAGGCCATCCGGCTTTTCCGCGATAGCAAAAACAGCGGTTATGGTGCCGGCCGTATGAACCTTTATAGTGCACAGGCACTGCTGGCCAGGGTACTGTTGTACAAAGGTGATTGGGAAGGCGCGGCCGCCCTTACCGGACAGGTGATCAACAGCAGCAAATACAGCCTGTTGCCGACCGATAAAATGGTTAGTGATTTTAACCAGGCCGGAAACAGCGAAACAATTTTTGAAATCATCAACACGCCGGTAGATAACCGCAGTACAGACGCACTGAGTGCCATGTTTAATCAAACCGCCTATGGCGATGTACTGGCTACTGACGACGTATGGAAGATATATGATGAAAAAGACGCCCGGCTTGGATTTCTGAAGAAAGATAAACGGGCAGGCAATGGGGGAGAGAACCCGGCGATTATCATCACCAAATACAAGGACGTGACCACTTTCGCAGAAAACATTAAAGTGATGCGGTTGGCGGAGTTGTACCTGATCAGGGCAGAAGCCCTGGCCCACCTTGGAAACGACGGAGAGGCAAGGCAGGCACTCGATTATGTAGTGCTGCGGGCCAATCCCGGAGCGGCGCCGGTAACGGCCGGCGGTAAAGCGCTGCTGGATACCATTGCGCTGGAAAGACGCAAGGAGCTTGCATTTGAAGGGCACCGGCTCTTTGATATGGCCCGTACAGGGACATCCTTTGTAAAATTCCTGGCTAGTAACCGAATCATAACGGTGGCTTTGCCCAGTCCGAAAATAATCTTACCTATCCCACAAAGGGAGCTGGATGCCAATCCGAATATACGCCACCAGCAAAACGAAGGATACAACTAATCTAAACCGCCTTTGTTGACAATTGGTTTTTGCAAGCTGGTTGGTTTTTGCTTGTAGGGTCCCGGTGACACACCGGGACCTTTTTTATTTATTCGCCGTTCAACCAATAATCCCTTCCTTCGCATAAATTTATTCCTATTTTTGGCGACCTGTAAAATCACGTTTGACTACATGCTTTTAAGAATCCGTACTGCACTGGCTTTATTCATAGCGATGATGGCCGGTATCCAGGCGATAGCGCAACCATCGCCCGTTTGGAATGCCGCCGATATTAAGCTGCAACTGAAAAAGCTGGATACGCTGGGTAGCGTATTATACCTGGCCGCCCATCCTGATGATGAAAATACCCGTTTGCTGGCCTACCTGGCCAAAGAGAAACTGTATCGCACCGGCTACCTGTCGCTTACCCGTGGAGATGGGGGGCAAAACCTCGTCGGCAACGAGCAGTCCGAACTGCTGGGACTGATCCGTACCCAGGAGCTGCTGGCTGCCCGCCGTATCGATGGCGCTGAACAGTTCTTCACCCGCGCACAGGACTTTGGCTTCTCCAAGAACCCGGCAGAAACCTTTACCATCTGGGATAAGAAAAAAATCCTGGGCGACGTGGTATGGATGATCCGCAAATTCCAGCCAGACGTGATTATCTGCCGTTTCCCGGCCGATAGCCGCGCCGGTCACGGACATCACACCGCCTCCGCCATGCTGGCTGCAGAAGCCTTCACTGCCGCTGCTGATCCTAAACAATATCCCGAACAACTGAAATATGTTAAACCCTGGAAAACGACACGGCTGTTGTGGAACACTTTTAACTTCGGTTCTGCCAACACCATTTCGGATGACCAGTTTAAAATAGATGTAGGTGCCTATAACTACCTGTTGGGTAAAGGTTATGGGGAAATCGCCGCTGAAAGCCGCTCCCAGCACAAAAGCCAGGGCTTCGGCGTACCCGCCGGCAGAGGCTCCGCCATGGAGTATTTTGCCACTATCAAGGGAGATGTCCCGAAACAACAACTGCTGGACGGCGTTAATACCGGCTGGTCCCGGATTGACGGGGGAGCCACCATTGGCGCTATGGTAGATAAAGCCATCGGGAACTATAACATGGACGATCCGGCTGCTACCGTACCCGCGCTCCTTAATATCCGCAAAGCCATACAGGCGCTGCCCGACGGCTACTGGCGCAACCAAAAGCTGAAAGAAACGGAACGGCTCATCTATGCCTGTGCCGGATTATGGGCAGAAGCCTATAGCGCTACGCCTACCGTAGTACCCGGATATAACCTGGAAGCTACCGTGCAGCTGGTCAACCGCGGACACGTTCCGGTACAACTGCGTAAGGTAGACCTCCCCGGTAAACCTGATGCTGCCGGCGCCCGTACCCTGGCATTCAATCAAATCAATACTATTTCCCAATCACTCACCGTTCCTGCTGATACAAAGATTTCCCAACCTTACTGGCTGGCAGAAGCCCATCCTTTGGGTACCTACGCGATCCCGGATCCGCTGCAGGTGGGTAACCCGGAAAATACGCCGCCACTGGTAGCCCGTATTCACCTGGAAATAGGCGGACAGGAATTCCTCATCGACCGCCCGCTGCAATACAAATACACCGACCCGGTAAAAGGAGAACTGTATGAGCCGTTGGTGATAGCGCCGCCGGTAGTAGCCAACCTGGCCAACCAGGTTTTCGTTTTCACCAGCAACAAACCACAAACGGTACCCGTGAAAGTCACGGCGGAAGCCGATGGCGTAAATGCCACCATGAAACTGCGACTGCCGGCGGGGTTTGAAGCGGCGGAAAACAGCCGGTCTTTCCAGTTGAACAAAAAAGGCGATGAACAGGAACTGCTGTTCCATATCCAGCCGAAAGCAGCGGCTACCGGCAATCACGTAGATACGTTCACGGTAGTGATCAGCTGTAACGGTAAAGAATATACGCAGAGTATTCAGCAAATCCGTTATGATCATATTCCGGTAATCACTTTATTCCCGGATGCTTCCGCCAGACTGGTAACCGTGGATCTGAAACACAACGGCAGCAAGCTGGGATATGTTCCCGGCGCCGGCGATATGGTTGCCGCTTCCCTGCGTCAGGTAGGTTACGATGTAACAGAGCTGGGAGAAAAGGATATCATGGGCGGCCAGCTGTCACAATACGATGCCATTATAGTAGGGGTGAGGGCGTATAACACCAATCCCCGTATGAAATACTGGCAACCCCAGCTGATGGAGTATGTCAACAAAGGCGGTACCATGCTGGTACAGTATAACGTCAACAGCGGGCTGGTAACCACCAACCTGGGACCATTTCCGTTTAGCCTTACTCGTGATCGCGTAACGGAAGAAGATGCGCCGGTAACTTTCCTGCAACCGGATAATTCCATCATGCATTACCCCAATGAGATTACCAGTGCGGATTTCAACGGTTGGGTACAGGAGAGAGGGTTGTATTTCCCGGCAAACATTGATAAAGCATATACGAAATTATTTTCCATGAATGATAAAGGCGAATCACCGCTGGATGGCTCTACCATTGTAGCGCAATACGGCAAGGGCAGATATGTATATACCGGTCTGGCGTTTTTCCGTGAACTGCCGGCTGGTGTACCAGGCGCCTATCGTTTGTTCGTGAACCTGATTTCTGCGAAACAGCATTAAACAAATGGCTAAAAAACATGTACAGAACCGTCCCAGGCTTAGGATTGCAGCTATCCTGTGTATCCTGCTGGGACTGTTCATCGGATTTGAGATAAAGAAAGTCCACATCGGACTTTTAATTGGTATTGGCCTGGGATTGCTGACTGGAAGCATGTGGACCAAAAGCTCAGATGATTAATTCAACATTTCAAAATTTTCAAATGTTCAAAGGTCCGGAAGAAGAGAAACCACCACTGTTCCCCACCTGGGGTTACTGGTATGTACTGGTGATCGCCTGGTTGGTGTTGCTGATCGTGCTCTTCTATCTTTTCACCAAAACGTATTCATGAGTTTATTAGACTGGGTGGTACTGATCTCCACCCTTGCCATCATTATATTATACGGCATATGGAAAAGCCGGGGCGAGCAGAATATGGAAAGCTACTTCCTCGGTAATCAATCCATGCCCTGGTATATCGTGCTGTTGTCTATCATCGGTACGCAGGCCAGTGCCATTACTTTCATCTCTGCCCCTGGTCAGGCGTATACAGACGGGATGCGCTTTGTACAATATTACTTTGGCCTGCCGCTGGCGATGGTGGTATTGTGTATCACCTTCGTACCTATTTTCCATAAGCTCAAAGTATACACCGCCTACGAGTTCCTGGAAAAACGTTTCGATCTTAAAACCAGAACGCTGACGGCTTCGCTGTTTCTGATACAGCGGGGACTTTCCACCGGTATCAGCATCTGCGCACCGTCTATTATCCTTTCGTCGTTGCTGGGCTGGAACCTGTACTGGACCAATATGATCATGGGCGGGTTGTTGATTATTTACACTGTTGCCGGTGGTACGCGTGCAGTAGCCTATACACAAACCATGCAGCTGGTGATTATCTTTGGGGGCATGTTCCTGGCCGGATGGATGGTGGTGCACCTGTTACCCACTGATATTGGCTTCAAACAAGCGTTGCAGGTGTCCGGTAAAATGGATAAGCTGAACGTGATCGTTACCAAATTCGACTGGAAGGACAAGTATAATATCTGGAGCGGGCTGATAGGCGGCTTTTTCCTGGCGCTATCCTATTTTGGGACCGACCAGTCACAGGTAGGGCGTTACCTCACCGCTAAATCCGTCAAGGAAAGCCGTATGGGCCTGCTGATGAACGGTCTCGTAAAGGTACCCATGCAGTTCCTGATCCTGCTGATTGGCGCTATGGTATTTGTGTTTTACCTGTATTTCCGCGCACCGATCTTTTTTAACGAAGCCCAGTTGGCCAGGGTGCGAAACACCGCACAGGGGCCGGCACTGGAGCAGCTGGAACAACAATACGGACAACTCACCACCCAAAAGCAACAACAGGTAAAACAACTGGCGGCAGCGCTGGAACAGGATGATGCCGCGGCTGCGGCAATAGCGAAGAAAGTACTGCAACAAACCGATGAACAGGCCCTGGCGGTAAGAACAGCAGCCTTGTCGCTCATGAAAAAAGCCGATCCTGCAGCTGATACCAATGATACGAATTACATCTTCCTGCATTTTGTGGTGAATAATCTCCCTAAAGGCCTGGTGGGCTTGCTCATCGCTATTATCTTCCTGGCCGCCTGGGGAAGTATTGCGGCGGCGTTGAATTCCCTGGCATCTACCACGGTGATCGATATCTATCAGCGATTGTATAACGGTAACGCTACTCCGGAGCACTATCTGCGGGTGTCCAAATTATGGTCGCTCATATGGGGTGTGTTCTGTATTGTGGTAGCACAGTTTGCCAGTGGATTGGGAAGTTTAATTGAAGTGGTGAATATATTAGGCTCCTGGTTCTACGGGGTTACCCTGGGTATTTTTATGGTGGCCTTTTACCTGAAGCGGGTAGGCGGAACAGCCACTTTCTGGGCGGCCATTGCGGCGGAAGCAGTGGTGTTGGTAATGTATGGAATGGAGAAGGTATCCTTCCTGTGGCTCAATGCCATCGGATGTGTACTGGTGGTCGTCTTTGCACTGATGATAGAACCCTTTGTCAAACAACGCAATTTAAAAATTTGATTATTTTGATATTTTTTTATTGAAAATGCAGCGGATATAAGATGTGTTCTTCGCTGCATTTTCAATAAAAAAATATCAAAATAATCAAATAGAAAAATTATTTCAAAGTGGCCAGCAGTTTGTTGTTCAGCGCTACATAATCATCGTTCTTAGCGGCTTTGGCGAGTTCGATAGATTTCAGTGCAGCTTCTTTAGCACCTTTTACATCTTTTGCTTTCGCATAGATTTTTGCTTTCTGATGCCATACCCAGAAGGCCTCAGGGCTTTGAGCCGCTGCCAGGTCTATCCATGTTTTAGCTTTGTTGATGTCGAGGTTGTGTTCCAGGTAATAAACGGCTGACTGGAAGTAAGGCTTTTTATCGCCGGGAGCCTGCATCGCAGCATCAATCTGGCTCAGTACTTTAGGCTCGATATCAGCAGTAATGGCAACGGGAACTTTTACTTTGTCCCAGCTGATCACCAGGTTCATGGAAGATTCTTTCACATCGTCAAATGCGATGGTGAAGCTTTCTTGTGCAGCAGACAAGGCTACTGGTTTCACCTGTACACGGGCCACATCGTTTGCCTCTTTGTAGAGAGAAGGGCTGTTTACATCCAGGCTGCTGGTTAGAATCACCGTCCATTGCTGTGCACCGGGGATGGTCAGCAGACCGTATTTACCGGCTTTTACCGGTTTGCCGCCGAAGTTCACATCTTCTCCGAAAGTAATAACGGTAGGGGAGTTGGCGCCTGTTCTCCATACTTTGTTGTAGGGAACGATGTCACCCATGATCACCCTGCCTTTTTTTACCGGGCGGGAGTAGTTCAGCTCCACGCTGGAGAGGGCAAAGTCTTGTTTAACAGTCTGGCCAGGGCTGGGAGCTGGCATCTTGATTCCTTGTGCTACAGTAGTACCGGCATATAATAACAGCATAGCTGCGGTGGATGCCGTCAGGTTTCTGACAGTTTTCATATATAGAGTATAATTGGTGGCAAATTATTCAATCATGCCGTTACGGAAGGCATATAACACCAGGCCTACGCTGTTCTTCACATTCAGCTTCTCCAGCAGCTTCTGACGGATTCCTTCCACCGTGCGGGGGCTCAAAAATATCTGTTCAGATATTTCCTGTGTGGTGAGCTCCTGGCAAATCAGTTTCAATACTTCCTGTTCGCGGTCATTGAGCTGGACTTCATTCTTAAGGGTAGGCTTGAATTGTTGTTTATTCTTGTGTAGAACTTTCTTTAATAAGGCCAGGTTTACGTTTTCATTAAAATAGAAGCCTTTCTCATAGGTCGTGCAAATGGCTTCATAGATTTCTTCCGGATCAGCGTTTTTCAGCAAATAGGCATTGGCGCCATTTTCCACCAGGTGTACAATGAAGTTGTCATCTTCATACATGGTGAGAATGATCACCTTCACATCGGGATATTTCTCCTTTACCTTGATGGTGGCCTCTATGCCGTCCATGTTGGGCATCTTCAGATCCATCAGGATCACATCCGGTTGATGTTGTTCCATGTGCTGTAACAGGTGCAGCCCATCGTCTGCTTCAAATACAAAACGAATGTTGTCATACGGTACCAGCGTGTTGATCACCCCACTGCGGAAGATCTTGTGATCATCTGCAATGGCCACCTTAATGTGTGCCATAGTGAGCAGTTTATAGAGAAATAAATTATTTTTTTGTTAATAAATTACTGTAAGTCATGTTGTTACATATGGGTACAACAAAACCGGATGGCAATTTAGTAATAAAACAACATATCCATTCACTATTCTGTACCTAGGCTTGATAATTTTCCACGGTGATGGTAGCGAGGGTACCATTCGGTTGACCCGGGGCGAAGTTAATCTTTCCGCCGATTATATTAAGACGGCTCTCAATGTTTTTAAGGCCAAGGCTCCCTGTTTTCTTTTTGTTGGCATCCAGGGATGGCAGCAGTTGCCCGTTTCCATTGTCCGTTACCGTAATGGTCAGCAGGGAAGGGGTAGTTTGGTAGGCAATGGTAACCTCCGTTGCTGCGGCATGTTTCAGAATATTGTTGATCAGTTCCTGTACAACACGGTATATGTTGAGCGCCTTTTCCTTGTCTACCGGTGGAGGGTTATCGGTTACCTTAAATTGGATCTTCACCGCCTTGTTTTTATTCATCAGGCTACAGAAGGAATCCAGTGCATGGGCGAGCCCAAGGTTTTCCAATGCCTGGGGGTGCAGGCTTTGAGAGATGAACCGGAGTTGTTGTATAATAAGATCAGTAAAGTCTTTCGTTTCTTTGAGTCTTTCCGCTTCGCCGTTGCCGGTTTTGAGCAATGGCATTAATCCGCCGATGCTGAGTTTAAGCACGGACAGCTGCGCACCCACTTCATCATGCAGGTCTTCCGCGATCCTTTTGCGTTCCTGTTCCTGGCCCTGTAATACGGCTACCAGTCGTTCCCGTTGTAGTTGCAGATCTTTATCCCTGATCAGCAGTTTATGTTGTATAACCTGTTTTTGCTGAAACATCACGAGCAAAATCACGATCACTCCGAGGATTAACATTACTGTAGTACCAATTACAATAATATCAATTGTCTGCATACCCTAACCTTTTAGTTTTTGTGAGGCCAATATACAGCAGAATCATGGTAATTATCGCAACAATGTAATTGACACTGATAAGCGTGAGCACCATGTCCCGTTGTAATACCACTTCTTCAATCTGTGTTTGAATGAGATTGTAGCTAATGGAAAAGAGAAAAGAGCTGCAAAAATAGATGAAGATACCTGAGTTGTACCAGAATACGGATAGCGTGTTGATGTAAATGGCATTTTCCAGTAGGTCCTTGTCGGTTAATAACTGTAGGAAGAAGATAACACCATAAGCGATAATGATACCGGATTTCAGACCGGCACTGATAGAGTTGTAGGATGCAAAACCTTCAAATTTCAGGAAGTCGGCGATACAAAGGCCTAATACCAGAATGGGTAGGTAAGTAATGACTATTCTGACCGTGGGGTGTTTGATAATGGACCAATAAAAGCAGGACAGCAGGAGAAACTGTACGAAGTTCATCAGACTGAACAGCCACATATTGTTGATATGCAGATTAGCCAATATAGACGTAGAGATGGCAAAGAAGAGACTACTGATAATATAGTAGCACATCCATCTGCCGGGAGCGTCCAGCGTTTTAAACTTTAACAGGAAGGGGATCAAAATAATAATTTCGATCCCCATCATTGCGTAAAATGTTCCAAGGAATATATTCAGCGTCACGATGTTCCTTTATTGAGTGGGTGGTTTAGTGCCTCCGCCGGAGCAAAAGTTAGGACAAGGAAGGCCCTGATCGAGGATCAACGCAGCACTCATACTTTTGGCAACAGAACCGGTAGCCGGATCGCTCGCAGGCGGAAGAATGTCATTACCTTCACTGTCTACCGCTACCAATACCATTTTCTTTTCTTTGATACCATCCCCATCGGTATCGATTTTCAAACCATAATAAATTCTCAACGCAGTGCAGTCTGGCTGACTAAGCAGTTCCAGCACTTTATCTTTACCGAAACACATGGCTTTAACATGCGTGCCCATAGATTTCTGCTGGGCATGCTCGTCGTCATGGTTCTTACATAATAACTCCATTTCCTCTCTGGAAATGAAGCCCCCTGCGTCAGCAGGAATTGGTCTTTTTGTAGAATCGCTCATAGTTGTGGGTAGTTTAAGGTTTTGGGGTAAAATTATTACAATAATACACGTTTGCAAGAAGGATTGTAAGCCGGTACTTTTCAGTGATTAACGGGGTGGAATTCGTAAATGCAGTATGATAGCGGTTTTTCGCAGAAATGAGCAGAACAGGGACCACTGAAATAACGTAACACCCACTCAAAAATGCGTATTTATACGCATTCCTTTTTTTCAGGTTTACAACGCTTGACTGGCAGCCTGATGTTAGCAATCTTTGTAACTGCAACCAGATCGAACTATAGCTAATATACCTTGGATCCAGTCAGCATTATAGGCCTTTCTACCATGTTTGTTTTTAAGTTTAGTATGCAGAGGGTCATTAACCCCTTTAAAATTAAAAACAATGAGCTATCTGTTAATTGGAAACATCTCCGCGCTTATCTGTGATGATTGTATTGAGCCACTCGTGAATGCCCGGATACGTGTTTACCTGCCCGACAACCGCTACCCGGTTGTCAGTCACAAAGGGATCTTCAGTGATCTGCAACCATTGTCAGCTAAAGATGTACTGATGAAAGCAGACCGGCTCCTGGCCGAAACAACCCTGGATGAACAGGGTAATTTTACGCTCTCCTGGCAGCAGATACATCTTTTCACCGAACCCCTGGAACTGGACTTATGCCTGGATTCATTGCCTGGCAGAACCGGTATCCGCCAACCCCGGAATTTCCATCTTTGTAAAGCGGTGCTGCACTGGAAACGTAGTGTCAACGGTTACATTGGTGCCTATGCCTACGTAGTGCCATCCAACCACTGGAACGCCATCTGCGGCGATGCGGGGGCATGGGTCATCACCGGCACGGTGAAACAACGCCGCGATAACGGATATCCCCAGCCAACGCTTCGGGTGGAGGCCTACAACGCTATCACCGGTAAGCTGGTCGGCTCCGCCTTTACGAATGAATATGGCCGCTATACGCTCCGCTTTTCCCGCAAAGACCTGTACCATGGCTCTTTACAGCCGGTTAGACAGGGACGCATCCATATGGGGCCGGATGTTTATTTCCGGATTTATCAAAACGACCGCCTCGTATTGGAAGAAAATGAAACACATGCCAACGCGCCGGAAAGACAGGACCTCGCGCCCTGCAGCTGCCATCATCTGTTATACCGCCCCTCTGTTATGAAATGGGCCTCCGGCCACATCCAGGGGTGGATCAACGATGTAAAGGCCCTCTCCGGTAAAAGCAAAAAGAAAAAAGAACTGTATTTAAGCAGCGCCCTGTTTTAACCCCCCTCAAAAGATTTTGTTTGACCCCTTTTTTTATCGTGTACCAGCCGCCTTCGGGCGGCTGTTTGTTTTAAAACCGCGGATGAAAACGCGATAGGGTGTCACGGAGGAATTCCCTGTCCAGGTGTGTGTATATTTCTGTAGTGGTAATACTTTCATGACCCAGCATCTGCTGCACGGCGCGCAGGTCTGCGCCGCCCTCCACCAGGTGGGTGGCAAACGAATGCCGGAAAGTATGCGGTGACACATTTTTATGGATACCGGCCAGTTTGGTGAGCTCCTTGATCACCAGAAAAATCATCACACGGCTAAGTGCGCCGCCACGGCGGTTAAGGAACAGAGTATCTTCTTCGCCGTATTTAACGGGCAGGTGTACCCGTATATTACGCCGGTATACATCAATATGCTGCATGGCATCCCGCCCGATGGGTACCAGCCTTTCTTTATTGCCTTTACCCACCACCCGGATAAAACCTACATCCATATGCAGCTGGGTAATCTGAAGATTGATCACTTCGCTGACACGCAGGCCGCAGCTATACATGGTTTCCAGGATGGCTTTGTTACGGTGCCCTTCGGGCGTGCTCAGATCTACCTGGGCAATGATCTTTTCTATTTCTTCAAAAGTCAGCACGTCAGGCAGTTTGCGCTCCAGCTTAGGCGCTTCCAGCAACTGCGACGGATCTTCCTTCGTCATGTCTTCCATGAGGAGGAACTTATAAAAGGCTTTGATACCGGAGATCGTCCGGGCCTGTGAAGAGGGTGTCATACCCAGTTTAGCCAGCCATTGTACACAGCCCTGGAGGTCAGCCAGGGTGACGTCCTGCGGGCGCAGTTTTTCTCCGCCATGCGCCTGGAGGTACTGCTCCACTTTTTCTACATCGCGCAGGTAGGCTTCTATCGAATTGTCCGACAGAGAACGCTCCAGCTTCATATATCCTTTAAATAGTTTACGGAATGATTCCCACATAATTGAAGGCAAGTTAAAAGTTTTAGCCTATTTTTAGCTAAACCGATCTTTATTATGTCTGCCCCCACGTATAGAAAAATCACTAAACTCCTTGTGGCCAACCGCGGCGAAATTGCCGTACGGGTATTAAGAGCTGCCGCGGAACTGCGTATTCGCACCATCGCGGTGTTTACGTATGAGGACCGTTATTCACTGCATCGTTATAAGGCGGATGAAGCCTACCAGATTGGCCGTGACGATGAACCGCTGAAACCTTATCTCGATATTGAAGGGATTATCAACCTGGCAAAAACGCAGCAGGTAGACGCAATTCATCCGGGTTACGGATTTCTTAGCGAAAATGTTCAGTTTGCCCGCCGCTGCCGGGAAGAAGGTATCATTTTCGTAGGGCCGTCACCGGAGATCATGGCGCAGTTGGGTGATAAAGTCGCTGCCAAAGTCATTGCCCGCGAAGCGGAGGTTCCGCTTATTGCAGACAGCCAGGTACCGCTGACAGATGTCGGCATCGTGCAGCAGGAAGCACGGCGTATAGGCTTCCCGGTGATGCTCAAAGCCGCTTCCGGCGGTGGAGGCCGGGGTATGCGCATGGTCGCTGAAGAATCAGCCCTGGAAAGGGCTTTCCTGGAAGCGCGCAGTGAGGCTGGCAAGGCCTTCGGAGACGATACCATCTTCATCGAAAAATTTATCGAAGACCCTAAACATATTGAGGTCCAGCTGATGGGCGATCAGCACGGCAACATCGTACACTTATATGAACGCGACTGCTCCGTACAAAGACGATTCCAGAAGGTGGTGGAGATAGCGCCCTCACCTAATTTGCCGCAACATACCCGCGACAAGCTGTATGAATACTCCCTGCGCCTGGCGCATAAAGTAGGGTTCAACAACGTAGGTACCGTAGAGTTCCTGGTGGACAAGGCCCATCATATTTATTTTATAGAAGTAAATCCGCGTATCCAGGTAGAGCATACCGTTACGGAAGAAGTAACCGGTATTGACATTGTGCGTTCGCAGATATTGATTGCAGAAGGGCACCGCCTGTCGGACCCGGAGATATTCCTCAAAGGGCAAAGTGATGTACGGCTCAATGGTTTTGCGATTCAATGCCGTATTACCACGGAAGACCCGGAGAACAACTTCAAACCCGACTATGGCACCGTGATCGCCTACCGTAATGCCGGCGGTTTCGGGATACGCCTGGATGAAGGCAGTACTTATTCCGGGGTAAAGATCTCACCCTTCTTCGATTCCATGCTGGTAAAAGTGACGGCCTGGGGGCGCACGCTGTCCGGTGCTTCCAGCCGGTTACACCGTACCCTGCGGGAATTTCGCATCCGTGGGGTGAAAACCAATATCCGCTTCCTGGAGAATGTGATTACCAACGACGTTTTCCGCAAAGGGAACTGCACCGTTGCTTTTATCGACCAGCACCCCGAGTTGTTTAAACTATCCCAGATAAGGGACCGGGGTACCAAAACACTGATGTACCTGGCAGATGTGACGGTCAACGGCCACCCGGATGTAAAAGGTAAAGCGGAAAACAAGGTGTTCCGTACGCCGGAGATACCGGCCTATGAGCCCCTGCAACAATATCCTGCCGGTATGAAAGACCGGTTGCAGGAAATGGGGCGGACGGATTTTGCCCGCTGGCTGCGGACAGAAACGCCGGTCTATTATACCGATACCACTTTCCGCGATGCGCATCAAAGTCTGCTGGCTACGCGGGTTCGTACCAAAGATATGCTGGCCGTGGCCGAAGGGTACGCCAAAAACAACCCCGAAATATTTTCCATGGAGGTGTGGGGTGGCGCCACCTTCGATGTGGCGATGCGCTTTTTGCACGAGTGTCCCTGGCGGCGGTTGCAACAACTGCGTAAAGCCATGCCGAACATGTTGTTGCAGATGTTGTTCCGGGGGGCTAACGCGGTCGGCTACTCGGCGTACCCTGAAAACCTGATTGCCGCTTTTATAGAAAAGGCTGCTGAAAACGGCATCGATATTTTCCGGGTTTTTGATTCACTCAATTGGGTAGAGGCGATGGCGCCCAGTATCCGGTTCATACGGGAACGTACCAACGCTATTGCCCAGGCAGCTATCAGTTATACCGGCGATGTGCTGCGGCCGGTTAATAATAAATACACCCTGCAATATTATACAGACCTGGCCCGACGCCTGGAGGATGCCGGCGCGCATATGCTGGCGGTAAAGGACATGGCCGGGCTGCTGAAGCCGGAAGCGGCATCGGTATTGATAGGAACGCTTCGCGATGCGGTACAGTTACCGATCGTACTGCATACGCATGATACAGCCGGCATACAGTCGGCCACCTACCTGAAGGCCATTGAAGCGGGCGTGAACGTGGTGGATACCGCCATCGCCTCGCTGAGCGGGCTGACGTCGCAACCTAACCTGAACTCGCTGGCGGCCATTATGGAGGGGCACCCCCGGGGCCGGAAGATGAACCTGGTCTCGCTGAACGAACATAGTAATTACTGGGAGGATGTACGGGAGTACTATTACCCCTTTGAGTCGGATATGAAGGCGGGCACGGCGCAGATATATGAGAATGAGATCCCTGGCGGACAGTATTCCAACCTGCGACAGCAGGCGGAGTCGCTCGGACTGGGGGATAAACTGGAACAGATCAAGCGGAACTATGCCGTGGTGAACCAGCTCTTTGGCGATATCGTAAAGGTAACACCCAGTTCCAAAGTAGTGGGCGATATGGCTTTGTTTATGACCAGCAATCAGTTAACGGCAGAAGATGTGCTGGACGAATCGCGTAACCTGGCTTTCCCGGCTTCTGTCAAAGGTTTTTTCCGGGGAGAGCTGGGCGTGCCCTATGGCGGGTTCCCGCCTGTGTTACAACGGATCGTGCTGAAAGGGGAAAAGCCGTTGGAAGGAAATCCCAATGCGCAATTGCCCCCGGTAGATTTTGAAGCCGACCTGGCCGTGTTCCAGGCGAAGTACCCGCATGCGGAGTTCCTGGACTACCTGAGTTACCAGATGTTCCCCAAGGTATTTGACGAGTACTACCAGCATGCGATGATATTTGGTAATGTGGAAGCTATTCCTACGCCCGCGTTTTTCTACGGGTTAAAGCAGGGGGAAGAGATCCTGATCACCCTGAGCAAGGGCAAGACCATTATCGTGAAGTTGTTGTACATATTACCAGCCGATGAGCATGGAATACGTACGGTGGTATTTGAGCTCAATGGGTATACGCGTCGGGTGCAGGTAAGGGACCATGCGGTGAAAAGTATGGTGATCATGAACCGCAAGGTTACCGATCCGGCGGTGGAGATTGGAGCGCCTTTACCGGGCCGGTTGTCCCGTGTATTGGTGAGTACCGGGATGACGGTTACGCCTAACACGCCCTTGTTTATTATCGAGGCTATGAAGATGGAAACCACGGTAACGGCTACCCGAAACGGTAAGGTGAAAAAGGTGGAATTAGGGGAGGGAAGTATGGTACAACAGGACGATTTGGTGGTGGAAATGGAAAAATAGGCTTTTGTTGAATAGGATGCTTGAAGCAGATGATGATATTGTATTGTAAACCAGTTTTTTAGATGGATGTATTTTTCGGTATGAAAAACTGCTTTTCGGGGGAAGATACCTGCCTTTTGCACCTTGAAAATCAACCTGATTTCCTCTTTTGTCGGATAAATATTGTCAAATGTCTGATTATTAAATCAATTACTTTAGATAATTATTGTTAAATTGTTTAAAATCAATCAATTGGAATTAAATAAACATCAAAATGTATAGATAAAAAAATAACCTGGCAAAGCCAGGTTATTTTTATCTTCCGATGAAAGGAGATTAGAATTTTTCGAGGCCGCTGAAGAAGAAATCTCCTTCGATAGCAGCGTTCTCATCAGAGTCAGAACCGTGAACGGCGTTACGGCCGATAGACTCAGCGTATTTTTTACGGATAGTACCTTCTTCTGCGTTAGCAGGGTTGGTAGCACCGATCAGTTTACGGAAATCTTCTACTGCATTTTCTTTTTCCAGGATAGCTGCTACAATATGACCGCTGCTCATGAATTCTACCAGTTCGCCGTAGAAAGGTCTTTCTTTATGCACTGCATAAAACTCACCCGCCTTAGCTGCTGACAGTTGTGTCATTTTCATGGCTACGATGCGGAAACCTGCGGCATTGATCATGTTCAGAATGCCACCAATATGCCCGTTTGCTACCGCATCAGGCTTGATCATTGTAAATGTTCTGTTGCTCATATATGTTTTGTTCCGAATTACAGATTAGGCCGCAAAAGTAATTACATTTTCTTTAGTGGTAAAAAATTTTGAAATTCTGGCCCAAATAAAGATCTTCGCACTTCGTTTTCTGCTACAATCTATTGGTTGTGACCAGAAATTTGTTTTAACATTACAGTTTTTTAATGAAGCCGATCGAGGAAATTAAACCTTTACTGGACACGCCTAAGAAAGTGGTCATTACGATGCATCAGAAACCCGATGCAGATGCGATGGGATCTTCACTGGCATTATACCACTATCTGACGCAGAAAGGACACCAGGTAACGGTCATTTCTCCCACTAATTTCCCGGACTTTTTAAAGTGGATGCCAGGAGCGGAGGGTGTGATTGATTATGAATCTTCTACAGACAAGGCGATGGAAGCCCTGAAAGGTATTGAATTACTTTTCTGCCTGGACTTCAACGCGTTGTACCGTACCAAGAACCTGGCGCCTCACCTGGAGGCCCTGGATTGTACCAAAATTTTGATTGACCATCACCTGGAACCGCAGCCGGACTTTGACTATGGCGTAAGCGATACGTCGGCCAGCTCCACGGCTCAACTGGTGTATGAAACGATCTATAAACTGGGTGATGAAAAGCTCATCAACCTGGACATTGCCCAATGTATTTATGCCGGCACGGTAACAGACACCGGCTCTTTCCGTTTTGCATCCACTACCGCCCGGGTACACCGGATGGTAGCTGACCTGATGGACAGAGGCCTGCGGCATGAAATCATCCACCAGGAGATCTACGACAATTTCCTGGAGAACCGCCTGCGTTTCCTGGGACATAGCCTCCTGAACCGTATGGAAGTGTTCTATGAGTTCAATACGGCCATGCTCGCCATTCCCTATTCCGACCTGAAACGGTTTGATCTCCAAACCGGTGATACTGAAGGCCTGGTGAATTTCCTGCTGTCTATTCAGGGTATTAAAATGGCCGCACTGATCATTGACCGCAATTCCGAGGTGAAACTGTCGTTCCGTTCTAAAGGTAACTTTGACGTTAACACTTTTGCACGTAAATATTTCGATGGCGGAGGCCACTTCAACGCTTCCGGCGGCAGAAGTACAGACTCCCTGGAGAAAACGGTCAACCGCTTCATTAAAGCAGTGGAGGAAAATGAAACCCTTTTACAATAAAAGATAACTGTTACAAGTATCAACTACTAATACAATCAAATGAAAAGAAACAATCAGTTATTAGTTGCAGCGTTCGGCTTACTGATAGCCAGCTGCGGAACAGGTGTTAAGAAAACACCAGGCGGTATTGAATATATCGTTCACAAATCCGGCAGCGGAGCACAACTGAAGCTGGGAGATACCGCCCTGTTGAATGTGACACAGCGTATTAACGATTCTTTGCTGGGTGAATCCCGCAAGGTAATTGGTGCTGCTATTCCTGTTGCCATTTCCAAACCTCAGAACAAGTACGATCTGATGGAAGGCCTGGCACTGCTGCACGAAGGCGATAGCGCTACCTTTGTAATTCCCTGGGATTCATTGCCTGCGCAGGAGCGTCCTCCTTTCGGTAAAAAAGGCGATAAGCTGAAAATCACTTTCGCGGTAGAAGGCAAATACTCTGCTGCTTCCCAAAAGGAGAAAGATGAGAAAGCTATCAAGGAATACATGGACAAAAACAAAATCAATGCTACCAAAAATGCTGAAGGCGTATACATCGCTATCCAGCAGGAAGGTACCGGCGAAGTTCCTAAAACCGGCGATACTGTCGTAGTTCACTACACTGGTAAACTCGCTTCCGGTAAAGTATTCGACTCCAGCCAGGATTCTACCCTGCGCCCGGGTATGCCTTTAGAGCCTATCAAATTCCCGATCGGTCAAGGCTTCGTTATCAAAGGATGGGACTCCGGTCTGGGTAGCCTGAAAAAAGGTACGAAAGCAACCCTGCTGATTCCTTCTACACTGGCTTACGGTTTACAGGGCAGCCCTCCGGCAATTCCTGCTAACTCTATCCTGATCTTTGATGTACAACTGGTAGACGTTAAACCTGGTACTGCAGCTCCTGCTCCGGCAGCGGCTCTTCCGGCTCCTAAAAAATAATCCTGCTCCGGCAGTGACTATATTAAAAAAGCCTCCCGCACCGGGAGGCTTTTTTTGTGGGATGATGGCATATCTTGTCCCCAGCCCTGGGTTTCCGGGCGAACGAACCATTTGTCTCCCATTTTATGGCAGGAACCTGCTCCGTATCTCCGGCGTCGGTATCATACACGCGTCCTTTTTACCAAACCAACGGTAACGGTTACGCGCAATCAGGTTATAAATACTGTCGCGTATAAACCTGGGAAGAATAATCCCGGCATACAACAGTTTCCATGGGAAGGGAAGCTGCCGGGCTACCCGAAGGGCGGCCGTACTTTTCGTATACGCTTTCCCGTTCTGGATCAATATAAACGAGTTCAGTTCACCGGTATCTATTTGATGAGCAGCCCCCAAAGTGGTAGCAGCAGCGGATTGCAATGGCGCAAACCGGAAACGTTGCTGCCGGTCATGCCGGATCACAAAATTGATACCGGCATTGCAGAAGTTGCAAACGCCATCAAATAAAATGATGTCCATGTTTAAATCGTTGTGCCGTTTACGTTAACTACCTCATGCATAACCATCGATCAGTACTTCGTATAATTTTACTTTAAGATCTTCCAAAGAAACATCCGTTACCAGATTGCCATCCTGCGCATAGGAGATAGTACCTCTTTCTTCAGAAACGATGATAGCCAGGTTATCGCTGTGTTCTGTAATACCCACTGCTGAACGGTGGCGCAAACCTACGCGGGTAGGCAGGTTAGGGTTTTCAGAAACAGGCAGGATCACCTTGGCAGCCAGAATTTTATTGCCAACAATAATCAGGGCGCCGTCGTGCAGCGGACTATGTTTGTCGAAAATACTCTCTATCAGCTTCGCGCTTACATTACCATCAATGGTGATGCTGGAGGCGGTATCAAACTTCAACCGGTAGGTGGTGGCAATCACAATCAGGGCGCCGGTGTAGGTGGACTGCATATGACTCACCGCTACAATCACTTCGTTGATAATGTTCTCTTCGTCTTTATAACTCTTGAACTTGTCGGGCAGGAATAGTTTGGTCAGGAAGCTGTCCTTGCTCAACGGGGTCTTTTTACCCAATACCAAAAGGAACTTCCGGATCTCCGGCTGAAAAATAATGATGATGGCAATGATACCAACATTGATAAAGTTTTGCAGGATACTGGTAAGGATAGGCATCTGTAATGCCCTTACCAGGAAATAAACAGCATATACCATCAGCAGGCCCACAAAAATATTGAAAGCCAGGCTGCCTTTCAGCAACCGGTATAGCTGTATAATCAGAAAAACAACGATCAGCAGGTCCAGAACATTCAGCCAGCGAAACTCATATCCATAAAATTGTATTACTTCCTTCATAATGTGTAAAAATACTAAGATTTAATTGCCTTTCATTTTCTCTGTAATCCTGACTGCTTCCACTGCTGCTTTTACATCATGTACCCGCAGGATGTGGGTGCCATGCATCAGGGCAATGGTATTGAGTACGGTGGTGCCATTCAGCGCCTCCACAGGGGTGATGTCCAATAGCTTGTGAATCATTGATTTGCGGGAGATGCCCGTCAGTACGGGCGTGCCCAGCACCTGGTGGAACAGGGCCAGGTCTTTCATCAGTGCGTAGTTGTGTTCCAGGGTTTTGCCAAAACCAAAGCCGGGGTCCGCAATGAAATCACGGATACCGGCAGCTCTGCATGCAGCCAGCTTCTGCACCATATAGTCCAGCACTTCCCGCACCACATCCTCATAGTGCGGTTTGTGTTGCATGGTGGCGGGCTTGCCCTGCATGTGCATGGCGATGTAAGGTACCTGCAGCCGGCCGGCGGCAGGAATCATATCCGGGTCCAGCTCACCGGCGCTGATATCATTAATAATAGCAGCACCGGCATGAATGGTTTTTTCTGCGACAGCGGCATACCAGGTATCTACTGAAATAATGGCTTCGGGATAATGGTTCAGTATAGCGTGAATGGCCGGCAGCAGCCGGTTCAGTTCTTCTTCTGCGCCCAGCATGGTGGCGCCCGGACGGCTGCTCTGTGCGCCCAGGTCCAGTATGGCGGCGCCTTCCTGCAGGTGCTGACCTGCTTTCTCCACCACCTGGTGCAGCCCGTGCATGCGGCTGCCTTCATAAAAAGAATCGTCGGTAACGTTGATAATACCCATCACTACCGGCCTGTCCAGCGAAAGCAGCTGACCCCGGCAATTGATAGATGGTTCCCGTAAAGTGTTGATATGGTGCGAGTTCATTGAATAGCTTTTACTCAATATATTATCTGGCGAAAATAAATGAATAGCAGCGAACTCTCGCTTTATTTTTCCGGGGAACCTAAACGACCTGATATTTCCACCGGAGTAATACTGTCTCTGACAGGTAGGCCGGACGGTATGGTCAGGTTTAAGGAAGCTGTATATGCTGATTTCCCGCTGATTAAATTAATCAAAAATCAGTTTCCCCCAAAAAACGGCAAATGATTTTTATTCTTTATTTTGCCCCCTGAATCACTATTCATCAATTTAAGTAATACAGAATAAAGGAATTACATATATTAAAGCATCAGGTAAACGCCGTAAAAACCGCAGACTTTGATTTGTACTTTTTGTTTACGATCTTTACCAGATTGCTTTTTCGGGTGTAAGCCTTACCATACAGGACCATGAATACATTAGCACAATACGATGCCGCGGTAGCGGGCTGCAAAGACATTTTCATTAAAAAAACCAAAGATTACGGCACTTCCTGGAGGGTATTACGTCCCATTTCAGTGGTAGATCAGATCTTTATCAAAGCGCAACGTATTCGCAACCTGCAGGAAATCGGCGTACAGAAGGTGGAAGATAATATTGAAGGGGAGTTCAAAGGAATCGTGAACTACGGTGTCATCGGGCTTATCCAGATGACGCAACACGGGAACCCCTACACGGACTTACCGGTGGAAGAAGTGGAGCGGCTCTATAACCAATACATCCAACAGGTAAAAGACGTCATGGAGGCCAAAAACCACGACTATGGCGAAGCCTGGCGCGATATGAGCCAGGAGTCTTTTGTAGACCTGATATTAACCAAATTACTGCGAATTAAACAAATCCTCCGTAACCAGGGAAAAACCCTGATCTCGGAAGGAATCGACGCCAACTATACTGATATCATTAACTATGCACTGTTTGCGCTGATCAAAATCAGCGAGGAATAACCATCAGGGTGTTCCTGTTTCATTGCTTAACCATTAAACTATTTTATGAAAGTTGTCCTGAACCTATTGCGGATTATTGTTGGAGTGCTGTTTATTTTTTCAGGCCTGATCAAAGCCAATGATCCGCTGGGCCTGAGCTATAAGATGGAAGAGTTCTTTGAGGTGCTGCATCTCACTTTTCTGTCGCCCTATTCCCTTGCTTTCTCTGTGATCATGAACGCTTTCGAGATCATCGCGGGCGTGGCTGTACTGGTGGGATACCGGATGCGTATCTTTTCCGTGCTGCTGTTGCTGCTGATCCTGTTCTTTACCTTCCTCACCGGTTATGCCCTGTTCAGCGGTACCATCCGCGAATGCGGCTGCTTTGGTGATTGTATCAAACTCACGGCGGATCAGACTTTCTATAAAGATATTGCCCTGCTGGTAATGATCCTGGTGATTTTCTTCTTCCGTAACAAGGTACAGCCACTGTTCAAAGGAGCGGGCATTACCCTGTTATTATCGGCTGTAGCGGCTTTTGGTATTCAGTGGTACACCCTCCATCACCTGCCGTTTTTTGATTGCCTGCCTTATAAGGTAGGTAATAATATACCGGAGAAAATGAAGCTGCCTCCCGGCGCTACTCCTGATGTGTATGAAATGATCTTCATTTACGAGAAGAACGGGGAGAAGAAAGAGTTTACAGCAGATAACTACCCCTGGTCAGACAGTACCTGGGTGTTTGTGGACCGTAAGGATAAACTGATTAAAAAAGGTAATGCCGAACCGGCGATTAAGGATTTTATCCTGACAGACCTGGATGGTGTTAACCAAACCGAAGCCATTCTGAACGAAGACAAACCTGTATTCCTTTTCCTGGTGCAGAACGTGGAAAAAGCCGGCAAGGGCTGGGATAATAAAATGAAAGCCCTGCAACAACAATGGAAAGAGCAGGAGATACTGATCTATGGCGTTTCCGCTTCTACCAAAGAACAAATCGCAGCATTCAAAGCGCAGCACGGACTGGAATTCCCGTTTGTGCAAATGGACGGCGTGGCGATTAAAACTGCCGGCAGAAGTAATCCGTGCCTGATTGAACTGAAAAAGGGCACCATCAAAGGTAAATGGCATTATAACGATATTCCGTAAGACACTATGTTACGCTTTCTTCTCCGGAAAACAGGATATGGGCTGCTCGTACTGCTGGGCGTAGTAGTACTGGTGTTTTTCCTGTTCAATGTACTGCCGGGCGATCCGGCCCGGCTTACGCTCGGTCAGCGCGCCGATGTGTCTTCCCTGGAAAACGTCCGTAAAGAACTGCACCTCGACCAACCGGTAGGGGTGCAGTTCCTGCTTTATGTCAACGACCTGTCGCCCATAGGCGTACATCCGTTGGCCGAAGCACGGCAAAACCTGCATTATATTACTCTCGCTGCTTTATCCGGCGATAACATCCTGGTATTGAAAACGCCTTACCTGCGTCGTTCCTACCAGGGTAAGAAGCCGGTTTGGGAAATACTGACGGAAGCGTTGCCGGGTACCCTGTTACTGGCTTCGGCGGCCATGCTTTTCGCTACCATCGTGGGGATCGGCCTGGGGGTACTATCTGCTGTCAAACAAAACACCTGGATGGATACCAGTGCGGTATTTGCCAGTGTGATCGGTATTTCAGCGCCTTCCTTTTTTGCAGGTATCGTACTGGCGTACCTGTTAGGATTTGTGCTAAGCAGTTGCACTGGCCTGCACATGACGGGCAGCCTTTTCGATATAGACCCGTTCCGCGGCCGTGTACTCAACCTGCGTAACCTGGTACTGCCGGCGCTCACGCTGGGCATCCGTCCACTGGCTATCATTGTGCAGCTGACCCGCAGCGCCATGCTCGATGTGCTGCACCAGGACTATATCCGGACGGCCTATGCCAAGGGGCTGTCCAGCCGGGTAGTGATCTGGCACCACGCGTTACGGAATGCGCTCAACCCCGTCATTACCGCTATCACCGGTTGGTTTGCGGAATTGCTGGCCGGCGCTTTCTTCGTGGAGTACATTTTCGGTTGGAAAGGTATCGGTAAAGTGACAGTGGATGCATTGGATAAGTTTGATTTCCCTGTGGTCATGGGCGCCATCCTGTTTACCGCCGGAATTTTTGTGCTGGTCAATATCCTGGCAGACATGTTATATTCGGTGGTAGATCCCAGGATTAAGTTGTAATATATTTATAATCAATTGTTTATATTGATGAATACACCCAGGGCGATTGCCCTGGGAATTTTTTTTTAGAAATGTTGTAACATCGTCTTTCCTGAGTCGTCTTCTTTTCATAAAACACAATATCCCGCATGTCATTAGACTTATTTCTCAACCAGGTAGTTCCCGTCAGGCAAAAGCTTTTCCGCTTTGCATACCGGCTGCTGGGTAATGAGGAAGACGCGCAGGATATTACCCAGGATGCGCTGATGAAAGTGTGGAGCCAGCAGGAGAAGATGCCGGAACTACAGAACATGGAGGCCTGGTGTATGCGCATCACACGCAACCTGGCGCTGGACAAGATCAAGTCGCGTAAATACCGCCTGGCCGATGAACTGGACAGGGCAGGGGAAGTACCGGCAGCCCAGCACAACCCACATGCGATGGCGGAGAAAAACGATGTGATGGGAAAAGTGAGACAGATGATTCATGAGTTGCCGGAGAAATACCGGACCCTCATACAGCTAAGGGACATGGATGGTTATTCCTATCAGGAAATAGCCGACATCCTGGAGCTGGATATGAACGACGTAAAAGTAAACCTGCACCGGGCACGCAAGGCGGTGCGGGAGAAACTTCAAAACATACAGGTATATGGATTATAATCAGATCATAGCCATACTGGACCGGTACTGGGAAGGGGAAACCTCCCTGGAGGAAGAGGCGTTGTTACGCCGGTTTTTCAGTGAGCCTCATCCAGATATGCCGGAACCGTTGCAGGAAGCAGTCCCTTTGTTTGGCTACTTCCAGGAGGAGATCGCTAACGAAGCAGCCTTACCTGACATGCCGGAGATACCCGTGGTAGCTACCAGTTCCGCCAGGGTAGTGCGGTTGTCGCCCTTCCGCCACTGGATGAAATACGCAGCAGTATTGCTGATGGCCATTGGTATGGGATACGCGATGAAACAGTATCAACAGCGGGAGGTAAAGGCCAGCCTCGCGGAAATACAGCAACAGAAGCTGGAAGCAGAAACACGGATGGCTTACCTGGAAACGAAGAAAGCCCTGGAACTGCTGGCTAAAAACCTGAATAAAGGGACCACGCAGATGCAGAAGCTGTCTTATTTCAACGACGCTACCGGTATCATTACAGGAACCAATTAAACAATGCCCATTTTAAAACCTGATATAAATTCCAGAACAAGATGAAACGTTCACTTTTATTACTGGTAGCGGTTTTTGCCAGTATGCACCTCTTCGCCCAGAGTAGCATTGACCGCTTTTTCCAGAAGTACGAAAACGACCGGAACTTTACCCTGGTCAGTATCACACCGAAGATGTTCTCCATGTTTTCCAAACTGGATATGAACGATCCCGACGCCAAAAACCTGATGCGGGTGGTACAAAAGCTCAAAGGGCTGCGTATCCTTGCCAAAGAAAACACCAAAGAGGGGCCACGGCTTTACAAGGAAGCTGCGGTATTGCTTACGGGGGATTTTGAAGAACTCATGACGGTACGTGACAAGGACAGTGATCTGAAGTTTATGGTCCGCGAAAACAGTAAAGGCAATATCAATGAGCTGATCATGCTCGTAGGGGGTGCCAATGATTTCCTGGCTATGAGCCTGGTGGGAGACATCGATCTGAATGAAATTTCCCAGATCTCCAGCTCCGTCAACATCCAGGGCATGGACAAGCTTAAGAACCTGAAGAAGAAATAACCCTAAAATCTTTCTCCCATGAAAAAATTATTGTTAGGTGGTTGTTTGCTGTTGGCCGGTGTTTCCACCGTCATGGCGCAAGACAAAGCCCTGCGCGAATTCCGGAACAAATACCGTGGCAAGGCAGAGGTGGTGAGTGTTAGACTAGGTAGTTTCCCTTTGCGGATAGCGGGTTTTGTGATGTCATTCTCTAATGACAAGGATGTAAAAACGCTCCGTCCTATTTTAAAAGATGTGCGTAAGATAAAAGTACATACCATTGAAAATTGGCGGGAGCGCAATGTTTCCAGTGAAGACGTAGCCACGCTGATGCACAAATTACAGGACAGGGATCATTTTGAAACACTTATGGAAGTGCGTGACAAGGGGACCCTCGTGCATATTTTAAATAAAGGGAAAGATGATGAATTGGGTAATGTAGTAATGCTGATTCAGGAAGAGGGCGAATTCGTGATGGTGAACCTGCGAACCTCGCTCAAAATAGCAGATGTCAACCGACTGATCAACCAGTTTGCTTCCAACTGATTTTTATTAACGGATCATCACTTCCTTTACCACATTTTCTCCCAACATTTCGTTGACCAGTTTGATGATCTTGTCTTTCGAGTAAGTTAATTCCTGCTTTAACGGTGCCACTGAAGTTGTAATGATGAGTTTCCGCTCAATCAGCTGGACGCTCTGTGTATAACGCGCAATGGTTTTGCCCATGATATTCTCCCAGTTCTCCTGAATTCTGACTTCAGTAAGACGGGGTTTAAGGCGGCTTTTGTTCATAAATTCCCGGAGGGCATCTCCGATACTGGTTGTTCCGTGGCGCATAGGGCCAAAGCTACGAATATTTTGTTATTTGGTTATTTTGAAATTTGATCATTTTTTCGGATTCCTTTGACAGCTGTAACTGTTCTTAATGAAGCAGGACCAAGCGTACCAAGGGATTCATAAAAGTAATCAAATTTCAAAATAGTCAAATTTCTAAATGTTTATCAGCTGTATCGTTTGCGCCGTTTCATCAAAAGCATGTTGCAATCGTTCGGTGTGCGTGTCTGTGATGAACACCTGGCCGTAGGACGGGCCGGATACCAGTGCGATCAGGCGGGTCACGCGTTCCTGGTCCAGTTTTTCAAATACATCGTCCAGCAGGAGCAGGGGAGCGAACTGTTTGAATTGTTTGATCACTTCAAACTGTGCCAGCTTCAGTGCAAAGAGAAAACTTTTGCGTTGTCCTTGTGAGGCGCTGCTTTTCATGGGATAGTCGTTGAGCAGGAACTGCAGATCGTCGCGGTGGATGCCGGTAGAAGTGCGTTGCAGCTGGAGGTCTTTATAACGGGCGGTATGGAGCTGTGTAACGTAATCTTCTTCCTGCAGGGTGCATTGGTAGCGGATATTCACCACCTCATGGGTGCCCGAGATATAATCGTAGAGCTGCTGTACCCGGGGGATGAAGCCGGTGAGGAAGCTGCGGCGTTGTTCAAATACGGGGATGCCATGCTGTACCAGCTGTTCATCAAATACATCCAGCAGGCTGTGATGTTCCTGACCGTTGCCGGTGATGTTTTTCAGCAGGGTGTTGCGTTGCACCAGTATTTTCTGGTAGGCGATCAGGTGTTCCAGATAATCGGGATAGAGCTGGGATAGCAGCGTATCCAGCCATTTGCGGCGTTCTTCGCTGCCACCGAGGATAATTTCGGCATCGTCCGGTGCGATCATAACAGCGGGGAACTGACCGATATGGCGGGAGAACCGGTCATATTTTTCATCATTGAGCGATACTTCCTTTTTACCGTCTTTTACGGTACAGATGATCCGGGCCGGCTGGCCCTGCTTGTCGAAATAGCCTTCCAGGCGAAAGCCGTTGGTCTGGTATTGGGTATTCTGGCTTTCGTTGCTGGTAAAATAGCTGCGGGTAAAACAAAGGTAGTAGATGGCGTCCAGCAGGTTGGTTTTGCCGGAGCCGTTTTTGCCGGTGATGCCTACCACCCGTTGGGTGAAGGGGAAGTCCTGCCGGGTATAGTTTTTAAACTGAGTCAGTGATATTTTCTGTATATGCAGCAATGAAAATAATTATGTGTATAAAAAAATATGCAAATTCTGCAATATTTATAACTGATAAAGAGCCCTGTCAGTGGCCCTTTATCTGCCGATAAACTGCAATTAAATGCAAAACTGTTTGAAATTGATGAATTTGCATAATTTAATAACAATTGATTTTGATATTTACATTTTAGGATTTTCCTGTTATATTTGCCAACAAATTTAGAAAGAGTGCAAACTAAAACAGACGTGAAGACGAAATTCACCAAAGAGACATATCTGTACTGGTATGAATTGATGCTTTTGCTGCGCCGCTTTGAAGAAAAGACAGGCCAATTGTACGGAATGCAAAAAATCCGTGGCTTTTGTCACCTGTACATCGGTCAGGAGGCAATTGCTGCTGGTGCAATGACTGCGACGAAACCGGAAGATAAATTCATCACTGCGTACCGTGATCACGCTTTGGCAATCGCTAAAGGTATTTCTGCCAAGGCTTGTATGGCGGAGATGTATGGTAAAGCAACCGGATGTTCAAAAGGTAAGGGAGGTAGTATGCACTTCTTCTCCAAAGAACACAACTTCTTTGGCGGTCATGGTATCGTAGGTGCCCAGATTGGTACCGGCGCCGGCCTGGCGCTGGCAGAACAATACCAGGGTACTGACAATGTGGTGCTGTGTTTCTTCGGTGATGGCGCCGCCCGTCAGGGTATGCTCCATGAAACCTTCAACATGGCGATGACCTGGAAACTGCCGGTAATTTTTATCTGTGAAAACAATATGTACGCCATGGGTACTTCTGTAGAACGTACCTCCAACGTACTGGATATCTATAAGCTCGCTGATGCTTACGAAATGCCTGCCGATTCTATCGACGGTATGAGCTGCGAAGCGGTACACGAAGGGGTGGACAGAGCGGTAAAACGCGCCCGTGAAAACGGTGGCCCGACCCTGCTGGAAATCAAAACTTACCGTTACCGTGGTCACTCTATGAGCGATCCCGCCAAATACCGTACAAAAGAGGAGCTGGAAGAATACAAACAGAAAGATCCGATCAACCAGGTATTGGCTGTTATCCAGAAAAATAACTGGGCTACAGAAGCTGAAATCGAAGCTATCAACGACCGCGTAAAAGCGGAAGTGGAAGAGTGCGTTCAGTTCGCTGAAGAGTCTCCCTGGCCGTCTGACGATGAGCTGCTGAAAGACGTTTACGCCCAGCAGGATTATCCTTTCATCGTTGACTAAAGCTTAATAGTACGCAGCAGTTAGCTTTCCACCTTTTCCAAAAGGCTGAAAGCTAACTGTTGTTCATTGATACCTATTAAATAACCAAGCAATCACAATTACCTTTTAAAATGGCAGAAACTAAAGATAAAGCCACCACGCCGCAACCTGCAACAAATTTTGACCTGGAAAAGTCCATGCACCAAGCGGAAGACTTTTTCGTTAAAAACAAAAACGTCATTACTATCGCCCTGTTGGCTGTAGTAGTAGTTGTAGGCGGTTTCTTCGCCTATAACCGTTTCGTTAAACAACCCAATGAAACCAAAGCACAGGAAATGATCTTCCACGCACAGAATTACTTCGCCGTGGACTCTTTCAAACTGGCTTTGAATGGCGATGGTAACAACTACGGTTTCCTGCAGGTAGTAAACAAATACGGTGGCACTAAAGCTGGTAACCTGGCAAAATACAGCGCCGGCGTATGTTATATCCGCCTGGGTGAATATCAGAAAGGTATCGACATGCTGAACTCTTTCAGTGCAGACGATCTGCTGCTGCAGCCTACTGCACTGGGCCTGATCGGTGACGCTTATATGGAGCTCAACAAAACCGCTGAAGGTATCGAAGCTTATAAAAAAGCCGGTCACTACAACGATAATGAACTGACTTCTCCTGTTTACCTGTTCCGCGCTGGTATGGCACTGGAAAAAGCTGGTAAACCACAGGAAGCCATCACTATCTATAAAGAAATTAAAGAAAAATTCCCACTCACCAACGAAGGCCGCGAAATGGATAAATACCTGGCCAGACTGGGAGACGTAAAGAACTAATATCCATTACAAATGACGAGTTATAAATGACGAATGAAGGATTCCCTATCATGCATCATTTGTAACTCGTTATTCGTAGTTTTAAATTGAATGTATGTCTGACAATAATAAAAGCTTGTTAAATGATGCTGGCATTCTCAACCTGGAGGATGCCAGTGTTGTTATAGTGTATACCGAATGGAATGATACCATCGTCAATGAGCTGGTAGCCGGTTGCGAAAAATCATTAGCACAATACAAAGTGTCCAATACCTCAAAAATCGTAGTGCCGGGCGCGTTTGAATTGCCCTACGCCTGCAAACAGTATTGGGAAAACACCAAAGGCACCCCAAAGCAACCTGGCGCTATTATTGCTTTCGGTTGCGTGATCCGCGGCGAAACACCGCATTTTGACTATGTATGTAAAGCTGTGACAGAAGGCATCCTGCAGCTCAATCTTCAATTGCCCGTTCCCGTTATATTCGGGATATTGACAGTAGACAATGAGCAACAGGCGAAAGACCGGCTGGGCGGCGTACATGGCCACAAAGGCGAAGAAGCTGCTATCACCGCACTGAAGATGATCGCGTTACAAAGAGACCTGGAGAGAGGAGTTTAGCACCGTACCAATGGTTGTCAGCCTTTATTCATTGTCCGATGTAACCATCCCTCTGCACAACCTGCGGTTCACCGCTAAAAAATACTAAGATGAATGTACAGTTATTTATACCATGTTTCGTAGACCAGCTGTTCCCCGAAACCGCTTTCAATATGGTGAAAGTGCTGGAGAAACTCGGATGTAACGTGATGTATAACCCGGAGCAAACCTGTTGCGGCCAGCCCGCCTACAATGCCGGATACCAGGACGAATGCCGGACAGTGGGCACCAAGTTTATCAAGGACTTTAAAACATTCGATTATATCGTTGCTCCCAGTGGGTCCTGCACGGGTTTTGTCCGTAATTACTATACTAAATTATTCGACAATTCCGCCGTTCATAACGAAGTGAAACTGTTGCGTAAAAACCTCTACGAGTTCACGGAATTCCTGACGGATGTATTGCACGTTACAGACCTGGGCGCTACGCTCAACGGCGTAGGTACCTACCACGATGCCTGCGGCGCTTTGCGCGAATGCGGTATTAAGGAAGGCCCCCGCAAACTATTGGAAAAGGTGAAAGGCCTGGAACTGAAGGAGATGAACGATTGTGAAGTATGTTGCGGATTCGGCGGTACTTTCTCCGTAAAATTCGAACCTATCTCCGTCGGTATGGGTGAACAGAAAGTCAACAACGCAGTCAACAGCGGCGCAGATTATCTCATCTCTACCGATTTGTCCTGCCTGATGCACCTCGACGGCTACATCCGTAAACACGGTACTCCTATTAAAGTGATGCACATCGCCGATGTACTGGCGAGTGGATGGTAAACCAAAAAAGTAACACATGAACTACTGGCTTGTTAAATCGGAACCTTTTAAGTATTCGTGGGACCAGTTCGTAAAAGATAAAAAAACCTTTTGGGACGGTGTCCGTAACTACCAGGCCCGTAACAACCTCAAAGCCATGAAAAAAGGCGACCAGGTATTGTTCTACCACAGCAACGAAGGCCTCGCTGTGGTTGGTCTGGCTGAAGTGGCCAAAGAACATTACCAGGACCCTACCACCCCGGACCCTAACTGGGTAGTGGTGGACCTGAAGCCGGTCAAAGCCTTTAAGGTACCCGTTACCCTGGCTCAGATGAAAGTGGAAAAAAAATTAGCCGACCTCTCGCTGATCCGCCAGGGCCGCCTGTCTGTATGCGACGTGACCAAAGATCAGTTTGACGTGATCATGGAAATGGGAGGCATGAAATAAGATTTTCGATTTTTTGATTTTTTGATTTTCGAATTTTTGCGTTTAAAAGAATTGTTTTTTTCAAATGCAAAAATTCGAAAATCAAAAAATCAAAAAATCCCTAAATGATTATGGAGTTTCCAAATTCCCCGCATCATACCGGAAATTCCATTACGATGAAGTACTTAACCCTTGTTTCCGCCTTTTGTATACTGGTAGCCTGTAGTCACCCCAATACACCCGCCGCCAGCATAGCCCCCGCACCAGCCGCCGTTGAAAACGAAACCGCACCTGCCGGGCTCATGGCCCCCGTGGAAGATGCAGTCGTGAGCGATGCAAAAATGGTGACTGAGCAACCCGCCGCGGACGTTCCCGACCAGAAAATCATCAGAACAGCCCGGATCGTGTATTCCGTAGAAGATTTTTCCGTAGCAAAAAAACGTATAGCCGGTATTGTTAGTAAATCCGGTGGTTTTATTTTAGCCGAAACACAACATGGCGATGGTACGCAGATCCGTAACCAGCTGGATATTAAAGTGCCGGCAAAAGCGTTCGACAGTTGCGTGGAAAGCCTGACCAGCGGGGTGTCCCGGCTGGATGAAAAAAGCATCAACTCACAGGATGTCACTACGGAATATGTAGATCTGGACGCCCGTATGAAAACCAGGGTAGCTACCGAACAACGTTATCTGGAAATCCTGAAACAGGCGCATAACGTAAAAGAGGTATTGGAAGTGGAAGCCCAGCTGAAATCTATCCGTGAAGAGATTGAAGCGGCCAAAGGCAGACTGCAATACATGGACCGCCAGGCCAGTTATAGCACCATCCACCTGGAGTATTACCAGGTACTGGCCCTGTCCTCACCGGAAGCACCGGGCTTCTTTCCGAGAGCCTGGCTGGCTCTTCATGAAGGCTGGAACAATGTACTGGGACTGTTAATTGACGGAATGAGCTGGTGGCCTTTGATACTTGTTGCCGTTTTTCTTTTTATATTTATCAGAAGGCGCCGGAGGAAAAACAAAGCCCTGGCAGCCTGATTCATTTAAACGTTACAAACATATGAAACCAAGATTAGTGGTGCTGACCGGAGCCGGCATCAGCGCAGAAAGTGGCCTCCGGACTTTTCGTGACACCGACGGGTTATGGGAAGGTTATGATGTGTATGAAGTAGCTTCTCCCAAAGGCTGGGAGAAGAATCCAGGTCTGGTGCTGGACTTTTATAATAGCCGTCGCCGTGATGTGAAAAACGCGCACCCCAACGCCGCGCATACAGGGTTAGCCCGGCTGGAAGAGAAATACGACGTGCGTGTCATCACACAGAACATTGATGATCTGCATGAGCGGGGTGGTTCTTCCCGTGTGTTGCACCTGCATGGAGAAATTTTTAAGATGCGCAGTGTGAAAAACGAAGAAGCGATTTTTGATATACAGGACGATATCCGTCTGGGTGACCTGGCGGAAGACGGGGGCCAGTTAAGGCCGCACATCGTGTGGTTTGGGGAAGCCGTGCCGATGATTGAACAGGCCGTGCGTGAAGTGATGTGGGCTGATATTTTTGTGGTGATCGGCACTTCGCTGCAGGTGTATCCGGCAGCCAGTCTGTTGAATTATGTGCGGCCGGAAACGGCGATTTATCTGATCGATAAAAAGCTGCCCGCAGTGGAAGATTACGATAAACTGATCTGTATTGAAAAGCCGGCTACGACCGGTGTAGCGGAACTGCTCACGCTATTGTAAAAATAAAAGCTCCCCGTTCAGGCGGGGAGCTCTCACTAAATCCTTACTTCTCCGTTAGTGTTTATCATAGGAAGCCATATCTTCTACTCAAAACTTTCTTCAAAACGGATATCAAATTCTTCGAGTTCTTTCAGTACTGGGTTGTAGACCTCCGGCATTACGGGTATTTGCAGACCGGTGAGCGTAATCTTTTCCTGCAGCAGCAGTTTGGCGAAGATACCCAGCGGCAGGCCTACGGTTTTAGCCATCGCTGTGCGGACGTTGTCTTCTCCCTGGGTGATCATATAACTGTGCATGCGGGTAGCCATGTTGCGGCGTTCAAACTCAATTTCATGCATCATTACGATCATGTCTTTATCGGAAGGTTCCATTCTGAGTTTATCTTCCACCACATGTTGCAGTATTTCCGCGTTGGTTTTTTCTCCCAGGTTGATCTGGTCGCCGTTTAGCAGTCCGAGGAACTTCAGCTGGCGGATCACTTTGGATTTACTGCTCACTCCCAGGAATTTAGCCATTACTTCTTCATGTCCGGTGTGTTTATCGGCGCCTTCTATGTGTTGGATGGCCCAATCGAAGTAACTGAGGTTGTCTGTTTGTGATTTACCGTTATCGGTAGTGAGCCCGAGTTTAACCAGGGCGTTCCAGCCTTCGCAGAAATCGGGGTAGCGGAGGGTAGCGCGCATAAACGTAGCGATGTTCTCCAGTTTATATGCTTCCATGTAGCCGAGGGAGTCGCGGTTGGGGTAGTAGGCGAGTTTGCCCAGTCCGGGTACCTGGATGGTTTTATTATGATCGAACAGTTGTTCGTAAGTTACTTCGCGGGTTTTGCCCTTGTCGCGATAAATGGCCCCCGAAGCGCCGGCCAGTACTACGTTGCGGGCATTCCAGGAAATTTTGTACTGCCAGGGATTATCCAGGCTTTCCGGGGAGATGAGTCCACCGCAGTAAGATTTAAAGGAGAATATTTGTCCGCCTTTTTTCTCAATAGAGTGAATGAGTTTCATGGCAGACATATGATCGATGCCGGGATCCAGCCCCATTTCATACATGAACAGGAGGCCGGCTTTTTCAATATCTTTTTCGAGTTTACGTACTTCGGGGTCTATATAGGAAGCGGTGAGGAGGTTTTTATGGAACTGGAGGCAATCCTTGGCCACGGTGATATGCAGGTGGGGCGGGAGCAGGGAGATTACCAGGTCCGTTTCCTGGATGAGTTGTTGCCGGGCAGCCTGGTCTTTAATGTCGATAGCAGCCGGGGTGGCATAATATGATTTGCCGGTTTTGGATTTGATGAGCATCAGGTCATGGTCCGCTACCGTGATATGCCATTTTTGTCTAGGAGCATTGGCCAGCAGATAATCGATCAGGCTGGTCGCCGATTTTCCGGCCCCAAACAACAATATATTCTTCATAGTCTTTTTTAGAAAAGGTTAAGAATCAGGGGAATAACAGCATTTGTGATGTTTATGTTCGAACAGACAGTAAATTTCGGTGCATATTCCGCCCAATAGATAACATTGGATGATTGGATCTATTGATTATCAGTCTATTAAAAACAAATACTTTGCCAATATTTAATTTCCGATATATTTCCGTATTTATACATATTTTAGATAAAGTAAAATTAAACCATTACACATACTAACGCAGAAAAGTAAAAAATGGTTGTTGATTATGGGAAAAATCAGTCATATATCGAATGCGCTATATAATTGATTAACACAATGATGTTTTTATTCACATTTCTTCGATTTTAGGCCTGAATAAGGGCCGAAATGGCTATATTTGCCTTTATCTGTTTTCAGCAGAAAAAACTGTAAATCAACACACAAAATGACAGAGCACACGGAAAATCAGCAGGAAGGGAGAATTGTCCAGATTAATATCGAGGAACAAATGAAGACGGCCTACATCGATTACTCGATGTCTGTAATCGTGGGTCGTGCCTTGCCCGATGTGAGAGATGGTTTAAAGCCTGTTCACCGACGCGTTTTATTTGGAATGAATGAGTTGGGCAACCATAGCAACAAGCCCTACAAGAAGTCAGCGCGTGTGGTGGGTGAGGTAATGGGTAAGTATCACCCGCATGGTGACGCCTCTATCTACGATACCATTGTACGTCTGGCCCAGCCCTGGAGTATGCGTTATCCCATGGTGGACGGTCAGGGTAACTTCGGTTCCGTAGACGGTGACATGCCCGCTGCGATGCGTTACACCGAGATCCGTCTGCAGCGTATTGCGGAAGCAATGCTGGAAGACATCGAAAAAGAAACGGTAGATTTTACCAACAACTTCGACGACACGCTGGAAGAACCCACCGTGTTGCCTACCCGTATCCCGAACCTGCTGGTAAACGGCGCTTCCGGTATTGCGGTAGGGATGGCCACCAACATTATGCCCCATAACCTCACAGAGGTGGTGGATGGTGCCGTGGCTTATATCGACAACCGGGAAATCACCGTTGAAGAACTGATCAAACACATTAAAGCCCCCGACTTCCCTACCGGTGGTATTATATATGGTTTTGAAGGCGTTAAACAGGGCTTCGAGACCGGAAGGGGCAGAGTAGTGGTAAGAGGCAAGATCATGGCGGAAACGGCTAAAAATGGCCGCGAAAGACTGGTGATCTATGAACTGCCTTACCAGATCAACAAGGCGGTGCTGCACCAGAAAATCGCCCAGCTGGTCAACGATAAAATCATTGAAGGAATTACCGATGTACGCGACGAAAGTGACCGTGAAGGTATGCGCCTGGTGATCGATCTCAAGAAGGATGCTATTTCCAACGTGATCATCAACCAGCTCTATAAATACTCCGAGCTGCAGACTTCCTACGGTATCAACAACGTGGCCCTGGTGAAAGGCCGTCCGCGTATCCTTAACCTGAAGGATATGCTGGCAGAGTTCATCGATTTCCGTCACGAGGTAGTGGTAAGAAGAACACGCTTCGATCTCCGCAAGGCAGAAGAAAAAGCACATATCCTGGCAGGTTATCTCATCGCCCTGGACCACCTGGACGAAGTGATCGCCCTGATCCGTGCTTCCAATACGCCGGACGTAGCGAGAGACGGTCTGATGAGCCAGTTCGGTCTTTCTGAAATACAGGCCAAAGCCATCCTGGAATTGCGTCTGCAACGCCTGACCGGTATGGAACGTGATAAGATCCGCGCTGAATACGACGAGATCATGAAACTCATAGCCTGGTTAAAAGACGTACTGGCCGACGAAGGTCTCCGGATGAAAATCATCAAGGACGAACTGGAAGAGGTGAAAAAGAAATTCGGTGACGAACGTAAAACCGAAATCCAGTACCTCGCCAGCGAAATGAGAATCGAAGATATCATCGCAGAAGAAGATGTGGTGATCACCATTTCCCACCTGGGTTATATCAAACGTACTTCCGCATACGATTACCGTCAGCAGAAACGTGGTGGCCGCGGCGCCATCGGTGGTAAAACACGCGATGAAGATTATATCGAACACCTGTTCGTCGCTTCTACGCACCATACCATGCTGTTCTTCACCGAGAAAGGACGTTGCTACTGGCTGAAAGTATACGAAATTCCGGAAGGAGAGAAGAGCGGAAAAGGCCGCGCTATCCAGAACATGATCCAGCTGCCGGGTGACGATAAGATCCGTGCGATCATCGACATCAAGGACCTGGGTGATAAAGACTTCATCAACAATCACTATATCGTTCTCTGTACCAAAAAAGGTATCATCAAAAAAACGCTGCTGGAAGAATTCTCCCGCCCGCGTCAGAACGGCGTGAACGCTATTACCATCAACGAAGGCGATCAGCTGCTGGAAGCTAAACTGACCACCGGCGACAGCCAGATCATGATGGCTATCCAGAGTGGCCGCGCTATCCGCTTCCCGGAAAATACCGTGCGTGACACCGGTCGCGGTGCTATCGGTGTAAGAGGTATTGAAGTAGACAGCGAGAAAGACGAAGTAGTTGGTATGATTTGTGTGAACAAAGAGGACGAATCACGGACCGTGCTGGTGGTTTCTGAAAAAGGTTTCGGTAAACGTACCAATATTGAAGAATACCGTATCACCAACAGAGGTGGTAAAGGGGTGAAAACCATTAATATCACTGAGAAAACCGGTAACCTGATCGCTATTCTGGACGTAACGGAGAAACACGACCTGATGATCACCTGTAAGTCCGGTATCACCATCCGCATGGCGGTGGCCGACATCCGCGAAGCAGGACGTGCTACACAAGGCGTTCGCCTGATCCGCCTGGACGATGCTGATGAAATTGCAGCAGTTGCCCGCCTGGATGAACAGGAGGAAGAAACAGAAGAAGGAATGGAAGCTGTAGCCGGCGAAGAAGGTACTGTAGCCAACGACACTACCGAACAACAGGATACTGCAACCGCAGAAGAGCCTGAAACGCCGCAGGAATAGTTCACCACATACTGCAAAAAAAATTAACCCGCTTATGGCAGGAGATGCCCCCGCAAAGGGCGCCTCCTGCCTAAACTGATAAAAAAAATACAGCCGGCTTTAGTGGTAACGATGAGTTCGATTGTATTACTTTATCGGGAGCACCATACTCTTATTGTAATCAGCAACTAAAAACTAGAGACATGAAAAAATTATTGGTATCTCTTCTCTTTTGTACGGCCGGCGTATCGGTGATGGCCCAAAGAGCAAAAGTAAGCAGCGCAGATGAGAACCTGAAGAAACAAGATCTGGAGAAAGCCAAAGCAGATATCGATGCAGCGTTACAGAACGACAAAACCAAAAACGATGCAAAGACATGGCTGGTAAACGGCAAAATCCTCGAGGCAATGGGCACTAAACAAAAAAATGCTGCCCTGGCCCTTGACGCCTATAACTCCTTCAAAAAAGCGTTGGAAATCGATCCGAAAATGAAAGAAGCCATCCTGGAAATGGGTGGACCTATGTTCAATGTATACGCCACTGTAGCTAACGCTGGTTACGGCTTCCTCAACGAACAAAAATGGGATTCTTCTCTGGTAGATTTTAAACACGCCTTTGAAATCGCTGAATTCTACAACGGCAAAAACCTGGGCTCTACCATCCCAACAGATACCGCACTGACTTTCTACACCGGTTACGCTGCTAACCAGGCCAATAAAAAAGACGATGCATTAACCTACCTGAAAAAAGCCGCTGAGCTGCAATTCAAAGGTGAACCTGCGTTGTACGTAGTACTGGGCCAACTGTATGAAGAAAAAGGCGACCAGGCTAACTGGCTCAAAACCATCGAACAAGGTAAAGCTTTATTCCCTAAGGATAAACGCTTCAACGATATGGAAATGGCTTTCTATAGCAAAACCGGTAAAACCAACGAATTACTGTCTATGCTGGAGAAAAAAATGGCCGACAATCCTAATGACGAAGCTGCGGTACTGGACTACGCTATCCGTGTAGACAACCTGGCTAATCCCCGTGACGAAAAAGGTAACGACGCTCCTAAACCAGCTAACTACGAAGAGCTGATCGGTAAAGCAGAAAATGCCTATAAAAAAGTGCTGACACTGAATGCAAACGACGCTACTGCTAACTTCCAGCTGGGCGCACTGTACTTCAACAAAGCAGTAGTTTACAACAAACAACTGAACGAACTCGATAGCAAACAGCAGACTTCTCCTAAAGCAAAAGAACTGCAGGGTAAGGTAGAAGGCCTGATGAACCAGGCATTGCCTTTCTTCGAGAAAGCTGATGCCAGCTTCACTGCTAAAGCCAGCAGCCTTGATGCCGGTGACAAACAGACTTACGAAAGCTGCCTGTATGCACTGCAGAAAATCTACGCTATCAAAAACCAGACTGCGAAAGTAGAAGAAGTGAAAAAGAAACTGGATGCACTGAAATAGTAAATAGCATATACATTATAATTGAAAAAAAAGTCCGCCGGCAACGGCGGATTTTTTTTGTTTACAGGAGCAGGGAATTGATGTATTATGCCTTGTGCTTTATGTTTGAAGCCAAGCCTTTAAACAAGCGCTTATAATCATGTAGTCATATAAAAGAAATAGCTCCGGGGCATACCCGGAGCTATTTCTTAACTCAAACGCTGTATATAGTGAATTAAGCAGCTTTTTTAGCAGCAGGCTTAGCTTCAGCTTTTTTGTGATCGTGAGCTTTTTTAGTTGTATCTGCAGCTGGTTTAGCTTCTGCTTTAGCTTCAGTTTTAGCTTTTTCTTTTTTAGCAGGTTTAGCAGCAGGAGCCTGTGCGAAAGAAGCAGCAGAAATGCTCAGTACCAGTGCAGCAGCGATAACTTTTTTCATGATGATTGTCTTTTTAAATGATTAAAGATGTTTTGTTCAGTATTGTGATGTAAAAATAATACCAGGAGTGAAGCAAATGGGGGCTGTTTCGGTGAACAGGGTATTACTGTCGTTGAAAAAGGAAAAATGAACGGTCGTATCTGCGGATAACCGGATCAAATAGTGATGTCAATGGCTTCCTGTATCGCTTGTAAACACAGCTGTTTCAAGGTATAGAACAGTTCGTTGGCCGTATCGGCGTTGTAGTTATGTTCGTCGGTTTGTTCGAGTTGTTCCAGAATGGGATAGAGGTGTGTTTCCAGACCGGTGAAAGACACGGTTGTTTTAAGGTTATGTGCGGTAGCCCGGATACTTCCCGGATCATTGATCACGATCGCGTTTTTAAGCATGGCCAGGTCTTCCGGCAACTGGGAGATAAACTGTTGCAACATGTTCTTTTCAAAGGTTTTGTCACCCTTGGAAAGATCACGGAGGTATTGCATATTGAGCAGATGTGAATGCCCGTTTTCTGTGGTGTATGGGGCCGGCGGTACTAACTCCCGGGCGGAGAATTTGCCGGTATACACCTGTATCATGCGATAGAGGGTATTTTCATCAATGGGTTTGGAAATATAATCGTTCATGCCCATTTGCAGGCATTTTTCGCGTTCGCCTTCCATGGCATGGGCTGTCATGGCAATTACCGGGATATTGGAGTGCATTTCCTTACGGATTTTGGCTACGGCGGAATACCCGTCCATTTCCGGCATCTGTATGTCCATCAGCACCAGGTCGAACACTTGTTTTTCCAGTGCCTGCAGGGCTTCTTTACCATTGTTGACTACCTTGAATTGTAATTGCCAGCTGCTGAGTAAATGCCGTAGCAGGTTCTGGTTCATGCGGTTGTCTTCTGCCACAAGCAGCCAGGTATGTGGATGGAGCGGATGGGGTTCGTTTTCAGCGTAGTGGGTATCTGGATTTTCTGTCGTCATTTCGCCCAGGGCATAGGGTAATTCCACTTTAAAGGTGGTGCCTTTGCCAGGAAGGCTTTCTACGGAGATAAAGCCGTTTTGCAGCTCTACCAGCTGTTTAACGATGGTCAGCCCCAGCCCGGTACCACCGTATTTACGGGTGGTAGAGGCTTCTGCCTGGTTAAACCGGTCGAAGATACTGTCCAGCTGTACGGCCTCAATACCGATACCGGTGTCACTAACGGTGAACAACAAACGAACATTTTTATCTTCTGCCCATGTTTTGGTGACGTGTATCTTCACATTCCCATCAGCCGTGAATTTGATGGCGTTGCTGGTCAGGTTGACCAGCACCTGGGTAAGGCGCATCACATCACCGTAGAGGATGTCAGGAACTTCGTCCTGTATACTGATGCTGAGATGCAGGTGTTTTTCTTCCGCCTTGGCACGAAAGAGGGTATCGATGGAATGCAGTACGCCACGCAGACTAAAAGAGGTGGCCTCGATGCGCATCATACCGGATTCTATTTTGGAAATATCCAGGATATCGTTGATGATTTCAAGGAGATTGCGGCCCGCACCGGCAATAGCGTTAACATATTCTTTTGATTTGTCGTTGAGCGGCTGGGCCTGTAACAGGTGCGTGAAGCCCAGCACGGCGTTCATCGGGGTGCGGATTTCATGGCTCATATTGGCCAGGAACTGGTCTTTTATCGCAGCCAGGTTTTTCTCCTGTTGCTGTGATTCATCCAATGCTTCAATCAATTGCTCCTGCCGGTGAATGCGGCTGGTGATGTACAAAAAAGCGAGCAGACTGGTAAGACAGGCAAAGAGCACCAGCACGGTGCCCCAGCTTTGCGCTTTTTGTCCGCTGGTGTCAATGAGCCGGGTGGTACGGTTGACTTCCGTTTGCCGGGTAGTGTCCAGCTGATGCAGGATACCGGTAATCGCTTCTCCCAGTCTTTTGCCCCGCTGGTTGTTGATCATCTTTTCAGCGGCGCTCTTCCCGCTGCTGTAGAAGGTATCCAGTATCAGCAGATTGAAGCTGTTTTTCTGATCTACCAGGTAATTGAGCTGGGTAAGCAACTTTTCGGTGCTATCGTTTTTAACAATCTTATTGATTTCTTTCAGGTCGGATTTGATGATGGCTATCTCTATTTCGATACCGGTAACATGGGTGGTATCCTGTGAGATCACGGCGCCGCGTACCTTGCTGTCCGTCTTGGCGAGGGAGGTTTGCAGTTTCTGTATTTCGTTTTTTACGTTCAGCTCCTGCAGCAGTTGTTCATTACCGGAAATCAGCTTGCGGATATTCTTGGCGGAATTGAATTGCAGCACTACAAATAAAATCATTCCTGTAATAAACAGGCCTAGCAGGTAATATTTTATTCTTTTCGGCTGCATGACATTATTAACGCTGATGAAGGAAAGGCGGTTCAAAATACGATAATAAAGGTCCGCTCTGGTAAATTATGGTTCAACGGGCAATAGCTATCGGTCAAAACCGATAAATGGTCGTTAAAGTGTTAAAGAAAGTTTAATTTATTATTAAGGGCCGCTTTGTAGGTATCGGCTACCGGAATAGCGTTTTTTTGGATGATGATATTGCCGTCTTCTATACTTTCTATTTTGTCGAGGGCTACCATGTAGGAGCGGTGTACGCGCATGAACTTGCTGGGCGGTAGTTTCTCTTCCAGGGCCTTCAGCGTGGTGTGTATGGCATGGAACTTCTGTGCCGTGTATAGTTTTACGTAGTCGCCCATGGCTTCCAGGAAGAGGATGTCTTCTGTACGGATTTTTTTGAGGATGCCATTGTCGCGGATGAAGACAAATTCTGTATCGGATACCTGTATCTCGCGGTGGTTGCTGTCGATGATTTCGCGGGCTTTTTCGATGGCCTGGATGAAGCGGGCAGGGCTTACCGGTTTAATGAGATAGTCGGCTACATTCAGCTCAAAAGCCTCCACCGCGTAGTCTTTGTTGACGGTGGTGAAAATAATGACCGGCCTTTTTTTGCCCAGGTTGCGGGTCAGTTCCAGTCCACTCATACCGGGCATTTCGATATCCAGCAGCAACAGGTCTATTTTTTCCTTCTGGATAAGGTTGTAGGCCTCCATGGCACTGCTGCATTCAGCGGTTACATGCAGCTGTTCCACATGGCTGGCCAGTTGTTTCATGGCTGTGCGAGCCAGCTTATTATCGTCTACTATCAGGCAATTCATGCGGCTAATTTAGGAACAAATCGTAATATAAAATCATCTGCTCCGCAACAGGGATGCAGTTTTTCCGGGCGTGTTTTTCTTTTTAAGTTTTACATTTGCTGATATGAAATGGCTGATATACCTGTTAAGCGTTTATATCCTGGTGTTGTCCTGCATCCCCTGCGACGACGCCCGGGCAGCGGTATATCAATCGGCTGAAGTAACGGCTGCCGGTGAGCATCACCATGAGGCGGCGGATTTCTGTTCCCCGCTCTGTATCTGCAGCTGCTGCAACGTACAGGTAACGCCTGCCACTGTCATCCATTTCCCGTATATCCATCATCAGGTGCTGATAGAATTCCCTGTGCTGCGGGAAGCACAGCTCCCATTGTTGTATACCACCATCTGGCAACCGCCCCGGTTGTAATCTTCCCCGTCCTTATTGTGTTTGATGATGCGCTGATGTGATGCTTCCCGGCATGGCACGGCCACCATACCCTCTTTTATTTTATTCCAACCATTTTATGCTCGATAAGATCATTCGTTTCTCTATCAGAAACAAGCTTATTGTGGGAATCCTCACGCTGGCACTGGCCATCTGGGGTATCTTCTCACTGACACGGCTACCCGTAGATGCGGTGCCGGATATTACGAATAACCAGGTACAGGTGATCACGCTGTCACCCTCCCTGGCAGCTCAGGAAGTAGAGCGGCTGATCACGTTCCCTATTGAACAAACGATGGCCGTGATACCGGAACTGAAGGAAGTACGGTCTATTTCCCGCTTTGGCCTGTCGGTGGTGACCATTGTTTTTCATGACGATGTGGACATTTACTGGGCCCGCCAGCAGGTGAACGAGAAGCTGGGAGAGGCGAAATCCAATATCCCTCCAGGCATCGGTATGCCGGAGATGTCACCTATATCCAGCGGTCTGGGAGAAATTTACCAGTACGTGGTACATCCTGCCAAAGGCTACGAAAAAAAATACGATGCCCGCGAACTGCGCACCATCCAGGACTGGTACGTGCGGCGGCAGTTGCTCGGTACTCCGGGCATTGCGGAGGTGAACAGTTTTGGCGGTATGCTGAAACAGTATGAGGTTGCCCTCAACCCCGACAAGCTGCGTAGCCACAACCTGAGCATCAGCAACGTGTTTGAAGCGTTGCAAAAGAATAATGAAAATACCGGCGGCGCCTACATCGATAAAAAGCCCAATGCCTATTTTATCCGCAGTGAAGGCTTGATTGGCGGCATTGCCGATATTGAACGCATTGTGGTCAAAAACATTCCCAATGGAATACCGGTATTGATGCGCGACATCGGCACGGTGCAGATCGGGAGTGCCAACCGCTATGGCGCCCTTACCCGTAACGCCGACGGGGAAGCGGTAGGCGGCATCGTGATGATGCTGAAAGGTAAAAACTCCAATGAGGTGGTGAAAGCGGTGAAAGACCGCGTGGAGCAGATCCGCAAGACCTTGCCGGAAGGCGTGGTGATAGAACCGTTCCTGGACCGCAGCGATTTTGTGGGTCGCGCTATTGGCACGGTAGAGAAAAACCTGATAGAAGGGGCGCTCATCGTGATTTTTGTGCTGGTGTTGTTCCTGGGTAATATGCGGGCAGGGCTGATCGTAGCCTCCGTGATCCCGCTGGCGATGCTGTTTGCCATCGCGATGATGCATTTGTTTGGCGTATCGGGAAATCTGATGAGCCTCGGGGCCATTGACTTTGGACTCATTGTAGATGGTGCGGTGATCATCGTGGAAGCCACGTTGCATCACCTGGCGGGCCGGGTGACGGGTAACACACCGCTGAAACTCACGAAAACGGAAATGGATGAGGAAGTTTATACTTCCGCTATCCGTATCCGTAGCTCTGCCGCCTTCGGCGAGATAATTATATTGATTGTATACCTGCCTATACTGGCACTGGTAGGCATAGAAGGGAAGATGTTCCGGCCTATGGCGCAGACCGTGTCTTTCGCCATCCTGGGCGCCTTTATCCTGTCGCTTACCTATGTACCGATGATGTCGGCGCTGTTCCTGAAGCGAACGATCACCAACAAGGCTACCGTGGCGGATAAAATCATGCGGTTCTTTCATCGTATATACGATCCCGTTATCCGCATGGCCTTGGGCCGTAAGGGTATCGTGACCAGTTCAGCGGTGGCATTATTTGTGGTGGCGCTGTTCCTGTTCGGCCGCATGGGCGGGGAGTTCATCCCTACGCTGGAGGAAGGCGATTTCGCCGTGGAAACCAGGCTGCTGACGGGCAGTTCACTGACGGAAACGGTGGACAAGGTGAGCAAGGCTTCAGACATCCTTATCAAAAAATTCCCCGAAGTAAAAGAAGTGATTGGTAAAATAGGGGCTGCCGAAATACCCACCGATCCAATGCCGATGGAGGCCTGTGACCTGACCATCCTGCTGAAACCGAAGAAAGAATGGACCAGCGCTTCCAACCGGGAGGAACTGGCGAATAAAATGCAGGAAGCGCTGGAAGCCATACCGGGCGTTAGCTTCGGGTTCTCGCAACCGATACAGTTGCGTTTTAACGAACTGATTTCCGGCGTGCGACAGGATGTGGGCGTTAAAATATTCGGAGAAGACCTGCCTACGCTGGCATCGCTGGCACAGAAAATAGGCGCCATCGTGAATCGCACCGAAGGCGCACGCGACCTGTACGTAGAGCAGATTGGCGGCTTACAGCAGATTGTGGTATCTATAGACCGTAACCGCATTGCACAGTACGGACTGGATATCGCTACCGTGAATCAGGCTATCAATACGGCTTTTGCAGGACAAAGCGCCGGCCTGGTATATGAAGGTGAGAAACGTTTTGACCTGGTCGTGCGCCTGGACAAACAAAGCCGTCAGGATATCCGGGATGTACAGGGACTGTATATTACCACTCCATCCGGCAACCAGGTACCGTTGCAGCAGCTGGCTACCGTTGAATTTGCTACTGGTCCCAATCAGGTACAGCGGGAAGATGCCAAGCGGCGCATCATCGTTGGCTTTAATGTAAGAGGAAGAGACATTGCCAGTGTGGTAAAAGACATAGAGGCAGCCATTGAAAAAGAGGTGAAACTGCCTACCGGTTACTTTATCCGCTATGGCGGACAGTTTGAGAATCTCCGCGAAGCCAATGCGCGTTTATCCATTGCCGTGCCTATCGCGCTGCTGCTGATTTTTGCGCTGCTTTATTTTACGATCAGCTCCGTAAAACAGTCCTTACTCATTTTTACCGCTATCCCCATGGCCGCCATTGGTGGCGTGTTTGCGCTGTTGCTGCGGGGAATGCCATTTAGTATATCCGCAGGCGTTGGTTTTATTGCCTTGTTTGGCGTAGCTGTATTGAATGGTATTGTATTGATAGGAGAATTTAACCGGTTGAAAAAAGATGGGTTGACAGACCTGCGCGAGATTGTATTGCAAGGGACGGCTACCCGTTTACGGCCGGTACTGATGACCGCTATGGTGGCCTCACTGGGCTTCCTGCCGATGGCATTGGCCACCAGTGCCGGAGCGGAGGTACAGCGACCGTTGGCTACCGTGGTGATAGGCGGACTGGTGACATCCACTTTACTCACGTTGTTGGTGTTGCCCTGCCTGTACATCTATTCTGAAAAATTATTTCAAAAGCGTAACTCATGAATTTCCGGATAATCATATGCCTGTTATTTCCGATAACGGCATTTTCACAATCGCAACCGCTGACGATGGAAGAGGCGGTGCAAATAGCATTGGCCCAGAATAAAGGGCTACAATCGGCTTCCGCCAATATAGCGTATTACAAAGACCTGGTGCGTACCAGCGGCGAAATACCTAAAACAGACGTAGCACTGCAATACGGGCAATATAACAGCTATGTGCGCAACGATAACAATTTCAGCGTGTCGCAAAGTATTCCTTTTCCCACGGTGTTTGGTGCTAAGAAAGCCTTAGGCAACGCACAAACGGAAAAAGCAGTGTGGCAGAAAGCGGCCACTCAGAATGAACTGGTATTCCAGGTAAAGCAGGTGTATGTGCAGTTGCTGTTCCTGCGGGAACAACGCGCCCTGTTAAACAGTCAGGATAGCCTGTTCACCAGCTTCTCGCGCAGTGCGGACCTCCGTTATAAAACAGGTGAAAGCCGGCTGATAGAGAAAACAGCTGCCGAGGTACGGGTACAGGAAATACGCAATCTGCTGCGTCAGAATGAAGCCGATGAAACCATTTTTATGGCCAGGCTGCAGGCGCTGTTAGGCAGCACTACATCCGTAGCTATTGCCGGCGCCAGTATTCCGCCTGCCAGTGTAGGTATACAAGAAGACTCAATGGCGGTAGCCGATAATCCGCAGCTGCATTTTGCAAAGCAGGATATCGCGATTGCAGAAAAACAAAAGAAGGTCATCAGCAACAGCATACTGCCGGATCTTACCGTGGGATACTTTAATCAGTCGCTCATTGGTACACCGGTGAATGCTGCCGGATCACCACTGGCTACGGGTAGTAACCGTTTCCAGGGTTTCCAGGTGGGACTGGCATTGCCGCTGTGGATGGGACCTATGAAGGCCCGGGTACGTGCAGAAGAAAAACAGCAGCAGGCAGCAGGATTGTTTTACGATAACAGCGTGTTGCAATTAAAAAGTCAATACCGGCAGGCGCTACAGGAGTTTATAAAACTGCGTAACAGCCTGGATTATTATACCGGTAACGCGTTGCCGAATGCTGACCAGCTGCAACTGCAGACCGTGAAATCCTTTACGCTGGGAGATATCGGCTATGCCGAATATTTTATGAACCTGGAGAAAGTAATGGCAGTGAAGCAAGGGTATCTGCAAACAAGACATGACATCAAACAATCGGAATTATATATTGCTTACCTCAGTGGGCATCAACTTTAAAAACCAACCTCGTATGAAAAAACGTTCATCTCATATATACATAGCCGTTATCCTGCTGGTAGCCGGTATGGGCCTGGCCTCCTGCGGCAGTAAAAAAGCACCGGCAACAGCCGAAAAAGAACAAGGGAAGGAACATGACCATGAAGAGGAACCAAACACGGTAACCCTCACCCCTGAGCAGTTCAAAACAGCTGGTATTGTTTTCGGTCTTCCGGAAAAAAGAGATATCAGCAGTGCTATTAAAGTAAACGGACTGCTAGATGTACCGCCGCAGCAGGCTGTCAGCATTTCTGTGCCTATGGGCGGCTTTATCCGGCAAACCACCATGCTGCAGGGTATGCCTGTTAAAAAAGGCCAGGTACTGGCCGTATTGGAAAACATGGACTATATACAATTGCAGCAGGATTACCTGGATGCCCGTAGCCAGCTGGAATATGCCTCCACGGAGTACACCCGTCAGCAGGAGCTGTCCAGGGAGAATGTCAACGCATTGAAAACCGTGCAACAGGCTAAAGCTACCTACGAATCACTACAGGCCAAAGTAAAAGGTTTGCGGGAAAAGCTGAATCTCATCAACATCAATACTGCAGCCCTGGAGAAAGGGACCATTCAGCGGAGTATCAATGTATATGCGCCTATCAGCGGCTATGTAACGCAGGTGAACGTTAACCTGGGCCAGTTCGTAAATCCCGCTGACGTGTTGTTCCGTATTGTGAATACCGAGCACCTGCACGCAGAACTGACTGTATTTGAAAAGGATATTCCCCGGTTGAAGATAGGTCAACCGGTACGCTTTACCCTTGCCAATGAAACGCGGCAGCGGACTGCCACCGTGCATCTCATTGGCCGGGAAATAAGCCAGGAACGTACCGTCAGGGTCCACTGCCACCTGGAAGAGGAAGACACCCAGCTGTTGCCCGGTACTTATCTTCAGGCGATGATAGAAGCCGGCGCCGCTAAGGTGCAGGCCTTGCCCGAAGCTGCCGTCGTGAATTTTGAAAACAAGGCTTATGTGTTTGTAAAAGATACTGCCGGTGCTGACAGTACATTTCATTTTAAAATGCTGGAAGTGCAGCAGGGGAGTAGCGAACAAGGATATACCGAAGTTACTTTTCCCGAGGGTGTACAGCCCAAAGAAATTGTGGTCAAAGGGGCATACGACCTGCTGGCCAAAATGAAGAACAGTGGCGAAGAACATGGACATTAAACAGGTGGAAAAGCCCGGGATCATCCCGGGCTTTTTGTTGTATCATGAATGACTCCTGTTAAGCCTTCGTGGCTGCTGTTTTCAGGAAAAATTTATTCGTGCGCCAAGAGGGGAGGGAGCTGTTGCCAGGAACCCCGCGGGTTAATAACCTTCCGTTAAACCACATCTATATAATTAATAATTATGAATATTTACATATATTTGAAATTATTAATTAATAAAATGATGTCCTATATCAGATCAGTTGTTTGGTTATGTTTGTTTTTCATCCCTGCCTGTTTGTACGGCCAGGTGCCGGTAGTTACGCTGGGCCCCGCGGTAGATGAGCCATTAGATGGATGGGACAAATTGATGCAATTAAAAAACGGTCATACTTTCTGGTTACATTTCTCCAAAAAAGAAGGCCTGCGGGTAGCGGTATATAACTACAAACGGGAGTTGGTAACAACGGATTCTGTGGCTTGCAGTCTATGGGACGCTACCGACCTGGAATCAACGGAGATAGACGGGATTTATGAAATCAACGGTCAACCGGTTATCTTCCTGCAACAGCTGGTGAAGTACGTTCCGGTATTTTACCGCCTGATACTGGACCCGCAAACCGGTAAATTACTGCGGGAAGACAAGCTCGGTGAACTAGGCACTGTACAGCACCGCAGCGTTTATGTACAGGAGAACGTGGCCTCCCATGATTGTTATGTGGAGAAAGATCCCAACAGCGATTACTATGCGGTAGCTTTTTTTAATGGCGCCGAGATACAGCGCAACGACAGCGCCCGGCAGCGTATCAGGGTCATGCATTTTTCCCCTTCGCATGAACTGATCAACACCGGGATGTACTATCTGCCTGATTCGTCGTATAGCTATTTCAGTTATATCCATCTGACGGTACAGGGTAAAAATAAAGTATACCTGAGCACGGTAGGATTTAATACCAAACGGAAAGGCAATGAGCCCTGGTCCAAGGTGATTTTTTCAATGTTGTCGCCCGATTCCACCACCTTCGCGCACCACGTGCTCGCCTATACGGGCAACTACGGTGATGTAAGCGGTTACCAGGCGTACCTGCCGGCCAGGGATGAAATAAAACTGGTATTGTATGCGCCGGGACAGCGGTCAGACGGCGGCAGCGGTATCTTCCTGAATACGATGATGGCCTCTGGCAAGTTGCGCAAGCATCATGAGCTGTTCTTCCCGGAGCTGTCAAAAAATGTACGGGCCAATCTGGCTTATAAAGACGACTACAAAGGTGTACCACAACGTTTAACCTTCAGGCCTGATGGCAGCTTCACCATTCAGCTGGAAGCGCTGACCCGCTATAAGCAAGGGAATAACCAGATCAATAAGCTGCATACCAATATGGGAGATATCGGCGTGGCTACATTGGATACCTCCGGAAGAGAAGATGAAACGGTGGCTGTAGCCAAATACCAGTCCATCACCGGCGTGTGTGAGCCTTTTTCCCTGTACCGCCGCACGAAAAGCGAATGGGTGTTTCGCAACAAGATTGCTGCGCTGAATACCAACACCTACCTGTCATACGATTATGTGCAGGCGCCCAATGCTACCTTTGTATTATTCAATGATTACCTGCAATACCTCGATGGCAACCAGGACAAGGGGAAGAAACCGCTGAAATACATATCAGACGCTAACTTCGTTTGTTACCGGTTCTATAACAACAAAAGCGACCGGCTATTCCTGTTCGGAGCGCCGGAAGTTACCAAAGGTTACTATTGTATGATGGGGGCATCAGACTATGACGCCAGTCAGCGTGTATACGCTACCGTGATGATCAGCCGTAAGGGCACGGAAAAGAAAGCTTGTGTGGCCTGGATACAATTTTAATGATCAGGCGGGTGAATAACCTTCCGGGAGCGTACCCAACCTGAACTGGTTGACCGCATTATGCGCCAGCCGTGTAGGTTCCGGGAGCCGGTATTTGCGGATGCATTGTTCAATGAGGGCGAGGCTGCCCGGCACATCGATCAGGTGTCCGGGGGATACGAAGATGGGTTTTACCTTTTGTTTGCTGCGTAATACGGTGCCCATCACCACACCCTGTCTATCTACCAGCGGTGTATGGGCGCCCTGCTTTTCTCCGGGTTCTTCGTATATGCCATACAGTTTTTTCTTGGCGCTGCCCACGGTCACCTGGCCTGTCTGCACCCCAAAATGGGAGGCGATGCCCATGCGTCGCGGATGTGCGATGCCATGCCCGTCTACTACCAGTACATCGGGTTTTTGCGGAAGCTGTTGCCAGGCATCCAGCAGGGCCGGCACTTCGCGGAAAGCGAGGAACCCCGGCACATATGGAAAGGTGACCTCCTTGCGTACAAGGCTGTATCCAACCGGCTCCAGGCTGGGGAAACGCAGCAGTACGATACCTGCATATACGGTGGTGCTGAATTTATTAAACGAGATATCTGCGCCGCCAATCAGTGCTATCTTCCCGTTGAAAGGCGCCGTGATCACTTTATTGCGCATCTCCTGCTGTAGCAGGGTGGCTTCCGGCACGGTGAGGGTATTGTAATCTTTCATGCAGGTCCGCTATTGGTTCAAAATAATGATAACTGGTCTCCGTTTTTGGGGGGCGCCGCTTTCCCGAATACCGTGCGTCCTCCATATTTCCAGGAGTCTTTTTTTTCCTGGGCTATTACCTTATCGAAATTAGCGTTAGGTTCAAAGTCTTTTTCTATTTGTTGAGCCATGACCGACAGTTTGCGGATGGCTTCCTGTTTGTCGGTATGACCAATCTTCGCTTTGTTGAGCGCATCCCGTAAGGTTTCGATGGTTTCGTCATATATGCGTGTGGGCACCGGGAAAGGGTGACCGTCTTTTCCTCCATGGGCGAACGAGAAACGTGCCGGATCTTCGAAACGCGAAGGAGTGCCATGTATGACTTCACTGACGAGCGTCAGTGATTGCAGGGTACGGGGACCTACACCTTCCAGCATGAGGAGGGATTCAAAATTTTCCGGGTGTACCTCATGTGCCAGTGCCAGGACGCTGCCCAGCCGTTTGAGGTTCACGTTTTCTGCGCGTACGTCATGATGGGAGGGCATCACCAGGTTGCGTATTTCGGGCAGCAGGTGCGCTGGTTTTTCTTCCAGCAGTTGGAGGATACCGGTTTTGGTGGCAGCCGCCTGAGTGTCTGTCAGGTTCAGGATGAGGCCCTGGTTGCGGCCATAGATAAACGTATGCGGCGCTTCGGTATAGGAGCTAAACGCGGATGAGTGCCAATGATAGCGGCGTGCCATGCTGCTGGCGTCGTTCATTCCTTGTTGTACCACGGCCCAATCGCCATCCAGGGAAAGTATAAAGGAGTGCAGGTATAACTGGAAACCATCCTGTATGGCAGTATTGTCTACTTTGGCGGTGAGTTTACTGCTGTGTACCAGTTGTTCGCCAGGCAGACCGGTTTTATCTGCGATACGCATCAGTTCAGCGGGTGTTTCCCGGCTGTGGCGGCCTTTTCCACCGCAAATATAAATACCCAGCTCGGAAGAACGGGGATTGATAGCTTTTTTCAGCGCTCCCATCACGCTGGTGGTGATGCCGGAAGAGTGCCAGTCCATGCCCAGCACACAGCCCAGGGCCTGAAACCAGCATGGATCGCTCAGCCGCCTTATCACTTCACTTTTACCGTAATCTGTCACAATAGCCTCTACGATAGCGCCACCCAGGAGTGCCATTCGTTTGGCCAGCCAGGGTGGTACGTGACCATAATGTAAAGGCATGTCTGCATAAGAAGGCATGTAATATCAGAGTGGATTTAATTGAACCTTAAATTCGGTGATAAATTTGTTCTGTAGCAAAAATTCATCTAATCGTTCCATTTTAGCACGGTTTCCACGGACTGTGTAACTGAGTTCTATCAGGTCCGCCTTGCGGACGATAAGCATCCTTTTATATTTTAAGCCAAAGGTGACAAGGATATGTTCTATATCTACCTGTGGAAATTTGTCTTCCTGAAAATAGATGACATAATACCTTTTATCATTGACTTCTGCAATACTCTTTTCAGTGAACTCCATCAGGATTAATACAATCAAAGCGCCTGCCAGTCCGCCTATGGCGAGCACATACTGACTCATGCCGACGGCCATTCCCAGGGCTGCGGCAATCCATATGGAGGCGGCGGTGGTGATCCCATCGATGGTATAATCATTTTTGAAGATGACGCCGGCGCCGATAAAACCTACGCCGGTGAGAATATTGGAGGCTACGCGATCGGGGCTGTTGGGGTAGCCCAGTTCGGCAGACAGGATGGTGAAGATAGCGCTGCTGACACAGATGAGGGTCATGGTGCGCATGCCGGCGGCTTTTCGTTTATACTCCCGCTCCAGTCCCAGTATAGCGCCTATCAGCAGGGCAACGCATACTTTCAGTATCTGGTCTTCCTGAATAACTTGTAATACATGTTTCATATTGAAGGGGGAAAATATGTTCCTGCAAATGTAAGGGTTGGCACAATTCTTTCCTGCTTGTTGTCGATTAAGACAATAAATACCTGCCATATGAAGCCTTTCATATATAAATTTTTTATGGTGACCTGTATTACAGGTGGGTTATGTATCCTGCTATTTGCCTGTAACAGCAGCAAGGAAGCTTCCAAAGAAGCAGATTCCGCTGCAGTATCCGTCCCTAAGGTAGACAGCACCAGTGTCATACCGGTGGACAGTGCCCTTACCAAACCAGATACGATGCGCCGGTAAGTTTTTAGCGGGTGAAGCTTCGTTTTATACCCTTGTAGCTGTTTACTTCACCCTTTAAAACAACGGATCATGAAGAAAGTATCGTATTTGTTGCTGGTAGCCGGCATTTCGGCCGCCATGCTGACGGCCTGTGGCAATGGTGCACAACACGAAAACCAGGATTCCATGAACCTGAACAACAGTGGCACTACTGACACGGCGGCCATCATACCAGACACCGCACCGGCGGCGCAAACGCCTCCGGGAGCCATTAATCCGGGCGAAGATTCAGCCCGCTTTGGAACCGGGGCCGGAGATTCCTCCAAAAATCCGGGGCATAAATCACAATAAGCCATCAGCCCGCGTTCATGCCTTACTACGGAATAAAATTGTTTTATCCGCAGTAAGGCATTTTTTTATACAATATCTTTGCAGGTATATCGTCCCCATTAACAAAGTATATATCCTAATGCAAAATGAAACCACTGCTGTCCCAGCACCCAAACCAAATCTGAAATGGACATCCCTGAAAAAGACCTTTCGCCTTTTCCGTTATGTAAGACCTTATTGGGGAGAATTTACCCTTGGTATGTTGTTCCTGCTGTTTTCCAGCCTGGCCGGACTGGCTTTCCCCAAGTTGCTGGGCAACCTGGTGGACCCCAAAAGCGCTATAGATCTGCTGCATGGCCTCAATAAAGCCGGCCTTATGCTGGTGGTGGTGCTGATAGCACAATCCGTTTTCTCGTTTATCCGCACTGTCTTATTTGTGAATGTGACGGAAAAAACGCTGGCAGCTCTCCGGCAGCATGTCTACAGTCACATGATCAAGCTGCCGATGCGCTTTTTCCTGGAAAGAAGGGTTGGCGAACTAAGCAGCCGTATTTCTTCCGACATCACCTTGTTACAGGACACTTTTACCACCACCCTGGCGGAATTCATCCGTCAGATGATCATCATCATCGGCGGTGTCATCATCCTGCTGATCACCTCCTGGAAACTCACGGCCTTTATGCTGGCTATTTTGCCCATCATGATGGTGGCGGCCGTATTCTTCGGCAAGTTTATACGCCGTTTCTCCAAACAGGTGCAGGAGCAGGTGGCTGCCGCCAATACGGTGGTAGAAGAAACCCTGCAGGGCATCCTCAATGTAAAGGCTTTTGCCAATGAACATTTTGAAATTGCCCGCTACCGTAAACGCACCAACGAAGCGGCCCGCATCGGCATGAAAAGCGGTAAATACCGTGGCGCGTTTTCTTCCTTTATCATATTGGGTATTTTCGGCGCCCTGGTGGCAGTGATCTGGAGAGGGGTGTCTATGGGTATGGGTACGCCGGAACTGTTGTCGTTTATCCTGTATTCGGTGTTTATCGGCGGTTCCATTGCGGGCCTGGCGGAAGTATATACCAGTCTGCAGAAAAGCATCGGCGCTACAGAGAACCTGCTCGAAATACTGGATGAACCGGAAGAAGCTATCACGCCGGTGGAACAGATTGCGCTGGCCGACCAGCTCGGCGGACAGATCTCCTTCCGTGATGTGTCGTTTCATTATCCTTCCCGGCCGGACCTGACCATCCTGCAGGATATCAGCTTTGAAGTGGAGGAAGACCAGAAAGTGGCACTGGTAGGGCCCAGCGGCGCCGGTAAAAGTACCATCGTGTCGTTACTGTTACGCCTCTACGAACCTACTGATGGCAATATCCTGTACGACGGCAAGGACGGAACTTCTATTCCCTTGTCGGTGCTGCGTTCCCAAATGGCCGTAGTACCGCAGGACGTATTCCTCTTCGGTGGTACGATCCGCGAAAATATTGCCTACGGTAAACCCGATGCTACAGAAGAAGAACTGGAAGCGGCAGCGCGTAAGGCCAATGCCTGGGAATTTATCCGGCATTTCCCGCTCGGACTGGACACGATCGTAGGAGAGAGAGGGATACAGCTATCAGGCGGACAACGGCAGCGTATCGCTATCGCCAGGGCGGTGCTTAAAAATCCCCGTATCCTCATCCTGGATGAAGCTACTTCCGCATTGGATTCTGAATCAGAAAGATTGGTACAGGACGCGCTGGACAAACTGATGGAAGGCCGTACTTCCATCGTTATTGCCCACCGGCTTTCTACGATCCGGCAGGCAGATAAAATTATCGTACTGGATAAAGGCCGCATCGTGGAAGTAGGTACCCATGCGGAACTGATCGAAGTGGACGGAGGGCTGTACCGCATGTTAAGTGAAATGCAGTTCAGCCATTAACGTTACATATAAGGTTTCATCTCTTCATCAATATCTTTCCGGAGGTCCATCAGCTTTTTGGCGTAGGTCTCCATACTGATCTCACTGGCCGTACGCGGTGTCCATTTGGGCACCGGTATGGTTTTGCCGTTGTCATCTACGGCTGCAAATACCATGACACAGTGGGTGGTTTTCTGCTTTTGCTGCTGCCTGGGATTGCCGGCGAAAACATCAATGGATATATGCATACTGGTATTGCCGGTATATATAATGGTCGCGGTAATCTCCACCAGGTCGCCGATAGCAATGGGCTTGAAGAAACGGATACCGCCTACATATACGGTCACGGCATATTGCCCGCTCCAGTTGGCCGCACAGGTATATCCTGCCTGGTCTATCCACTTCATCACAGAGCCTCCATGTACTTTGCCACCGAAGTTGACATCAGAGGGTTCCGCTAAAAAACGCAGGGTAATAGTGTGATAAATAGAGTCCATGTGGTGTTGTTTGTGGGTACTAATGTACTGAAGTTCACGCAAAGGCGCAAAGCAGCAAAGCGCGCAAATTTTTTTTTAAGATTACAAAGAAAGCAAAGGCGCGAAGATCAAATGCTGATCTTCGCGCCTTTGCTTTCTTTGCTGCTTTGCGTCTTTGCGTGAACTACTCGCCTTTGTCGCCGCCGCCCATATCGTTACCATTCTCCTTACCGGATTTATTGTTCTTCCGTTTAAACAGATTGTAGTCCATCTTTCCGAAGCGCCAGGTAGCATTGAGGCGTAGCTCACGCGTGAGGCGTTTGCGATAGTTCTCTGTTTCGGAGAATGCGGTAGTGGTATAACTGAGGTTACGGTCTGAGTTAAAGATATCGTTCAGCGTAAGGGAGATTGACAGTGCTTTATTTTTCAGCATATCTTTTTTGATACCCGCGTCTACTGAGTACTGTGGTTTACGTTCGCCTTGTGGAAGGATCTGGCGCGACTCGTATTCACCAGTCACCTGCAGGGTAAGGTTCCAGGGCAGCTTGGTATTGCTGTTGAGCTTACCGAACCAGGTAAAGCCCTGGTTGCTGAGGTTATCCCCCTGGTTGCTGGCACTGATTTTTGTCTGTGCCAGGTTCACATTGGCGGTCAGGTCCCAGTTTTTGGTCAGCTGACTTCTCACGGTAAATTCAGCGCCATAGGAATTGCGGGTGCTGGCATTGATGGGGTAAGACAATAATACCCTTTGCGATTGCCCGTTCAGGTTAAGGGTGGTATCTACATAAAAATCAGTAATGGCATTATCGGTGCTACGGTAGTACAACGACACGAGGATATTGTGTTTATGCGCGAAATCTTTCAGATAAGATAATTCAAATGAGTTGGTGAATTCAGGACGCAGATCAGGATTACCACGGCTGGCGGTTTGACCGCCGTAATCGATGGTAGGCAGCAGATCGCGGAACCAGGGGCGACGGATACGGCGGCTATAGTTGAGTTGTAACTCATGGTCCCCTTTGAATTTCTGAGACAGGAACACGCTGGGGAAAAAGTTGATCGGGTAGTTGATCTTATAGGATGCCATTTCTCCGAAACGCGTTTCACCGTTGTAGTTAGACTGTTCCGCACGTAAACCGGCCTGGTAGCCGAAGTCGCCGTGGGCGCCGGTATAACTTACATATCCTGCATTGATCTGCTCCTGGTAGTGATAGTTGTTGGACAAGGCAGAATCAATGACGAATGCACCACTGGGATAGTTCTGGCCGAAAGTATTGGTAAAGTTGTCAAACTTGCGGGTGTTGGTGCGCAGGCCCATTTCGATTTTTGACTTCTCATTAAAAGGACGTACATAATCTATCTGCCCGGTGATATAAGTTGTTTTACCTTCTCCGCTACCGTAGCGGTTTTGCGGCTTAATCGGGCTGTTGATAGTATCACCTTTCAGGTTATGGTATTGTAATGAATATTCGGAGGCGTTATCGCCGGTGGCGTAGTTGTAGGTAAAGTCGGCCGTCAGTTCTTCGCCTTCGCGGGCGAAGGTGTGCTTGTAACCCAGTTGGGTAGCGTAGTTGCGGAAACCGTTTTTAGTATTGTTGATACCTGTGCCATAACGGACCAGTTCCCGGTTGATGTCCATATCATTTTGGGTCTGGTCGTTATAACGGTTGAAATTACCGCCGGTAAGGCCTTCGGAGATGGTGATGGTATTACGGTTATCGATGAACCAGTCGAAACCCACGCGGCCGGTCTGGAAGTTACGGTAGAAAGTACCATCCTGCAGCTGGTCGCTGTAGTTAGTCGTATCAGCGAGTATATTTTTCCGGGAGATACGGCTGGTCATGGGGGATCTGCGGTTACGGGAACTGTAGTTAATGAAGAAGTTAAACTTCTCCTGCCGGAGATTAAAGTCGATGCCTGTGTTGGTACTGCCGAGCGACGTAACGCCGGCGCTGAGCTGGCCGTTGATGCCTGCTTTTTTATTTTTTTTGAGAACGATGTTTAAGATACCGCTCATGCCTTCTGCGTCGTATTTAGCGGAAGGGTTGGTGACTACTTCGATGTTGGCGATTGCATCTGCCGGAATCTGATCGAGTGTGAGGGTGGTAGGACGGCCATCTACAAAGATAGTAGGGGCGCCATTGCGCACGCTCACATTGCCGTCGATGTCCACATTCACAGAGGGTACCTGTTTCAGTACATCCGTTGCCGTGCCACCGATGCTGGCCAGGTTCTTTTCTACGTTAAACACTCTTTTGTCGATGGCCATGGTAAAGGCCGGTTTTTCTCCCACTACGTTGACGGCAGCGAGTGATTTTACATTAGGGTGAAGTTTAATGTTTCCGGCATCCAGGCTGGTACTTTTTGGGCTCAGCTGTACCGGTTTGAAGAAGGCTTCATAACCGATGAAGTTAATTTTCAGGATATATTTACCGATAGCGAGATTATCAAAATTAAAATCACCGTTTGGTTTGGATAACATACCGGTGAGCACGGAAGAGTCTGGGCGCAGGAGCGCTACAGAAGCATATTCTACCGGTTTGCCTGTTTGTGCATCCAGTAGTTTTCCGTAGATCGTTCCGGCAGTAGCAGCGGCATTTTTTGCACCGGGTTGCTGTGCTGTCAATGCAAGGTTAAACAAGAGCATCCATCCTGTCAATAGCAATACAACTTTTCTCATAATATCTTTTACTAGCGTCCAACAATTTATAGCGGGGGTAAATTTAGTTTTAATGCAGGAAGAAAATCACTTTTTTAGGATGAAAGGTGTGATAGAACCCTTTACAGTAACATGTTTTAACTTCAGAATCGAGCAGGATTCTTTGCAGGTAATGGTTTCACAAAGGGTGTGCCTGAAAATCCACGAATGTTAATTAGTGTTAAGCTCACGCAGAGGAGCATAAGACCTGCATTTTTTGGTAAGAGCGCTAAGAAAAAACAGGCAGTATCCGCTTCTTAGCGCTCTTACCAAAAAATGCAGGCCTTAAATTTTCTTTGCGAGAAAAAAAAGCGGGATAATTGTTTTATGATTTCGAAGATAACATATAGGTACGTATCTTTACAGCCAGCTGTTGCGTTATTTTAATTTTTTTATATGCATAAGGATTACCGACCGGACTGGGATATTTACACGTGCCATATTGAAGAAAGTCCAGCAGTAATAGGCCTTGACCTTGATCTGAGACGATTTGCACCATTGAAGGAAAAGCCGAATGCCATATATATTACGGTATACCTGAACAATCCGCGGGAAGACGGATTTCCACAAAATGATGAATTCGCCATTATGGGCGAGATAGAGGATGCTCTGGTAGAACAGCTAACAACCAAACTGGACGCGCATTTTGTGGGACGTACTTTTTCCAATGGCGTACGTGACTTCTATTTTTATACAGGCAATACATTACTGCATGATAAATTCATTGCAGATGCAATGATTAGTTTTCCGGACTACCGTTATGATTATGGTGTAAAGGAAGACAATAACTGGGAGCTTTATTTCGATTTCCTGTTTCCCGATGTTTACGAATTCCAGCGTATACAGAACAGGAAAGTATTGCGGATGCTCCGTCAGCATGGTGACATGTCTGACCGCGAACGTCCTATTGAGCATTGGATACATTTCCGGACGCAGGAAGATAAAACAGCCTATTGGGAACATATCCGGGAAAACGGCTTTGTCATAGCCCACGATATGGCCAATGACAATCCGGAGTTTCCGTTTAAATTATGTATATCGAGGTCTGACAAAGCCAGTGAAGCAACCATAGACAGTGTGGTCATGAGTCTCTGGGAGCTGGCACAGCAGGTCAATGCGGAATATGACGGCTGGGAAACCAGCATCGTAAAATAAAGGAAAAAAGCAGGGAAAGTTTCCCTGCTTTTTTATTTCCTGAGAAGACCGGATAACAGTGAAATGACGAACAGCACCAGGAAGATGTAGAACAGTATTTTGGCAATGGACGCGGCGCCTGCGGCAATCCCGCCAAAGCCGAAGAGGGCGGCTACAATGGCCACAATAAAGAATATTAAAGCCCAACGTAACATAGCAGAAGGTTTTAGGTGAACAATGAACTTTTCCTTTCTGTACTGCTTCATTCAATTATTATTCCGGCTCAGTACAATAATTGCATTAAGCGCAATACCATTTTTTTTTAATATACTTGTCACCTTCAATCAACCCTTGAGGACGGAACTAAAAATATTAGCTGCTATTGCTGTTACCTGCTGGCTCCTTTGCTGGTGCCAGACGACGTTTGCCCAGGAACCGCCGGTAGCGGACACGGTTGGTAAAAAAGGCAATAGCCTGATGAAAAAGATCGGCGAGTACCGTGATTCCCTGCGGAATAAAGACTACCGGCAGTCGTTTATCCGCCGTATTACCCGGCAGGATGTGGAAACCCCCGACCAGGATGCGGACAGTGTGATTACCAAAAGTGAGGCGTATTTTACCCCTTTTGTAGGTAAAGTGATCCGGAACATATACTACCGCAAGGTGAAAGTTTTCGGTCCGCGTAACATCAACGATACAACGTTTACCACCAGCATGAAGCTGATTCACCTGGCTAACAGGCTCCACTTTGATTCCAAAGAGTGGGTGGTTCGCCAGTCGCTGTTTTTCAGGGAAGGCTCCAGGCTGGACCCATACGAAATGGCCGACAACGAACGTTACCTGCGTAACAGGCCCTTCTTCTCCGACGCCCGTATCCATGTACGGAATGCTAATCCCGATTCCGATTCGGTAGACGTGGAGGTGATTACCAAAGATGTATTCGAGTATGGTGTGGACCTGTCGCAGTTCAGCGCTAAAGATATCAAGGCCCGGGTGTCCAATAATAACCTCCTGGGCGCCGGACAGGCGCTACAGCTGGGCTTTCAGTGGCGCAGCGATTATTCGCCTACCTGGAATACCGAGGCCCGCTATACGAAGTACAACGTGTTGGGTTCTTTTGTGGACGTGAGTGTCGGTTATTCTACCTTGTACAGTACTACCCCGGTGATGCCGCTGGATACCAATGTATACGAAGGTTCCTTATACATCAGCCTGAACCGGCCGCTATACCGCAACGCGGCCAAATGGGTTGGCGGGTTCACGGCGGCCAACAACTGGTCTATCAATATTCATGGTACTGAGCGCCAGACGCAGGACAGCCTCTTATACCGCGATTACCGTTATACCGTTCTCGATGGCTGGATAGGGTACAACTTCATCAACAACTACGAGCATAACGGCACCAGCAGCAGTAAGCCCAACTTCGCGGCCCTGTTTCGGCACTATAATCTCAACTTCTCCAAAACCCCCGACCAGGAGCAGTTTAAGATAGATCCGGTCTATAATGACCATCGTTTTTACCTGCTGGAACTGCAGATGTACCGGCTGGACTTCTTCAAGGCACACCAGTTCTTTGGTTTTGGCCGAACGGAGGATATCCCGCTGGGGTATAACCTGAAAGCCGCTACCGGCTGGGAAACCTGGAAAGACCGGCACCGTTGGTACACCGGTATCGAAGCCCAGAAGTTCTGGACCACACGGCGGCAGGGACTTTTTAATACCACCTTTGGCATCAGTACGTTCTGGCAAGGCAGCAGGATAGAAGATGCGGTTATCCACGGACGGGCGGAATATTATAGCCGGTTGTTTTCTATCCGCAAATCCCGCTTCCGCCAGTTTATTAACCTGGACTACCTGGAAAGCCCCAATCCATTTTTCTATAAACCGCTGAACATTAATAACGACGACGGTATCTGGGGATACCGTTATACCAAGCTGAATGGTTACCAGCGTCTGAATTTCGGGTCGGAAACCGTTTACTATAGCCCGCTGCGGTTCCTGGGATTCAAGTTTAATTTCTTTACTTCCCTGCAGGCGTCTATGATTACTGCCAAAAATGACAACCTGTTCAGCAACCCTGTTTACCTGGGTGTGGGCGGTGGTTTCAGAGTGAAGAATGAAAACCTGTCGCTCAATACCATCAAGGTGTCTGGGTATTATTATCCCAATGCACCGGCTTTTCAACCCAGGACCTTACTGGAAATTACTACTATCGTGGATTTCAGGTTTGATATTTCGGCGTTGAAAGCCCCTGCATTCCTGAGTTTTGATAATCGTTAACGGAAAAAATGAAGTGTATGGAATGGCAAAACAAACTAACCTCTTTGTTGGGTATACCATACCCATTCGTACAGGCGCCCATGTTAGGTATTACCACACCGGCCATGGTAGCGGCGGTGAGTAATGGCGGCGGACTGGGTTCCCTGCCGGTCGGCGGGCTGGCGCCTGAGCGGGTCGCCGCGCTGATACAGGAAGTGAAAGCGCTTACCTCCAAACCCTTTGCCGTCAATCTGTTTACTTACGAGATACCGCCTGCCGGCCAACCGGACACATTTGAGCCGATGCAACGGTTTCTGCAACAGCTGTATACCGCCAGCGACCTGACGGTGCCGCTGGTGGACTATGATGCCATAAAAATTTATTCCTATAAAGATCAGCTGCCGGTACTGTTATCCGCCGGCGTATCGCTGGTGAGTTTTACTTTCGGCATCCCCGATGCGGACAGCATCGCACAGTTGAAAGCGCGAGGTTGCCTGTTGCTGGGTACCGCTACTTCGGTGGAAGAAGCGGTAGCGTTGGAAACAGCCGGCTGCGACGCAGCGGTAGCCCAGGGTATAGAAGCCGGCGGTCATCGCGGCACTTTTTTACCTGGAGCCTTACCGCAGATAGGCACTATGGCGTTGGTACCACAGATAACAGACCGTATAAGTCTGCCCGTTATTGCCGCCGGCGGTATTGCCGACGGACGCACCGCAGCCGCAGCTTTCTGCCTGGGCGCCAGCGCCGTGCAATGTGGCAGCGTGCTGTTAAGGAGTCCGGAAAGCGCCGCTACTCCCCGTCACAAAGCGAAAGTAGGAGCGGTTACGGATATGGGTACACGCCTTACCCGCGCTTTCTCCGGACGCTGGGCCAGAGGAATCGGCAATACGCTTATGGACGCTGTGGAAGCATCCGGCCTGCCGCTGAATGTATATCCGCTGCAGGATGCGCTTACACAGGCGGTCCGTAAAGTCGCCAAAGAACTGGACGATCCTGCATTTATTGTGATGTATGCCGGTCAGGCAGCTCAGATGGCGAGGGAACTTCCGGCAGCGGAAATCATGGAGGAGATCAGAAAGGCGACGGAGAAAATATTGGATACCGGGGGAACCCAGGGCTAAAGCCCTGGGGGCTGGGAACCCGTATCAATAAACCCGTGTAAAAATACCCGGATAATCTTTCACCACCCCGTTCTCATCAACCGGCAGCTCCGCATGGAAGCCACTGTCGCCGTTTTCATACAGATACAGCCTGTCTTCCAGTTTGGTATAGTATTGCGGCAGTTTTTGCAGTTCAAATTCCGGTAACTTGATGTAGAGCATATGCAGCAGTTTCCTTTCACCGGGTTCAAAGTCCAGTCTGCGTATAGGGAGTGTATTGGTAAAAGGTGTCAGGGAAATATCGATGTCGGTGCAGTCGTCGAATGCTTCTATGTGATTCCCGTCTTTGTCGAACCAGTGTCCGTTCAGATCGGAGGTTAGTTTCAGCGCGGTGGGCTGAAGGCCGTCACGCTGAATATGAAAAGAGGATACTTTCCAGTCCGGGGTGATTTCAATATCATACCGGATAGAAAACGGTTGTCTTTCCGTATAGCCGTTGATGATACCGCTGGCCATGCTGTTGTGTTCCTGCTGCGTTACTGTCAAAAATTCCGTTGCAGGCCATTTGGTAGCCTGCCATACTATTGGTCCCATGAGTTATCTTTTTATGGTGGATGATTTAATTTTTCTGCTGCTTAAATAATAGTTTAGGTATATTGGTTATACCTGTCTTCTTTTAAAAATCCGATCAGGGTGATATTCCATTGATCCGCCATTCTTACGGCCATGCTGGAAGGCGCGCCGATGGCTGCTATCATGGGTATGCCCGCCATAGCGGCTTTCTGTATCAGTTCAAAACCTGCGCGGCCACTCAGCAGCAAAAGGCTTTGCTGCAACGGGAACTGTTGCGCCAGGGCAGCTCCGATGATTTTATCCACTGCGTTGTGCCGGCCAATATCTTCGCGTAGTAGCTGAATTTGTCCGTCGTCATCCACCAGTGCAGCGGCATGGAGCCCACCGGTATGCCGGAAAAGTGCTTGCTGGGCACGCAGCTGCTGTGGCAACTGTGATATCCAGGTACCAGGGGTACGCCGGGCGGATTGGTTAACGTTAACGCCTGTATGAATATTTTCGATGGATGATTTACCACACATACCGCAGGCGGCAGTCGCCTGGAAATGGCGCTGGCTTTTATCCAGAAAAGGGATGATCTGTTCTTTGAGCGATACGGTAGCCAGGCTGCCATCAGGTGTTTCGGCCAGCACCACTTGTTTAATGGCGTCCGGGCCAGGGATGATACCTTCGGTGAACAGGAACCCGGTAGCCAATTCGGCATCTTGCCCTGGGGTACGCATGGTAACAGCGATATTCTGTTGGCGGCGATTATGGGTAGGACCATGTTCCAGCCTTATTTCCAGCGGTTCTTCCGCAGCCAGTACGTCTTCTGTGTCTGTAATTCCGGCGGCAGTTACTTTTTTGATACGGGTATGCACTACGGGATTCGTCATAGTTAAAATTACACTTTCACGATCATCTTACCGCTGTTTTTACCGGAAAATAATCCCAGCAGGGCGGTGGGCAGTTGGTCAAATCCTTCTATAACGGTCTCGGCATACTTTATTTTACCGGCGCGTATCCATTCGCCCAGCTGCTGCATGCCTTCGCCATAGCGCGGGGCATAGTTGCCGATAGTAAATCCCTGCATCAGCACGCTGAATTTGATCAGCGTGGGTTGTACTCGCGGCCCCATGGGGACTTCTGTGCTATTGTATAAGGCGATCTGTCCGCATACCGGTATCCGGGCAAAGAAATTAAGGTGCTGCATAACGGCATCGGAAATTTCGCCGCCTACGTTATCAAAGTAGATGTCCACGCCATTAGGGCAGGCAGCGGCAATGGCCTCGTCCAGGTGTTTATTGTCTTTGTAGTTGATAGCCGCATCGAAGTTAAACTCGCCGGTCAGCATTTTTACCTTTTCTTCGCCGCCGGCGATACCTACTACGCGGCATCCCTGTAACCTGGCTATCTGGCCTGCTACCAATCCCACCGCGCCCGCTGCGCCGGAAATCACCACCGTTTCGCCGGCCTTGGGTTTGCCGATGTCCATCAGTCCGAAATAGGCGGTAAGGCCTGGCATACCCAGCACGCCGAGGTAGTAGGAGGGAGAAATACTGCCGTCTATTTTACGGAGATGATCGCCGGGAAAAAGGATACCAGTGGCCCAGGGGAAGAAATTACGGCCACCACCCGGCATTACCAGGTCGCCGGCAGTAAAGCGGGGGTCTTTACTTTCTACAACAGTAGCCACACCACCACTTTCTATCGGTTCCCGGACCCTGAAAGGAGGGATATAGGAGCGGGCATCGCTCATCCGGCCGCGCATGTAGGGATCTACAGAAAAGTAAAGCGGCTGCAGCAGTACTTCTCCATTGGCAGGCGCCGGCAATTCAGTTGTAACGGTTTTAAAGGTATCAGCGGTGGGTAATCCCTCCGGCCGTTCGTTCAGTAAGATCTGTTGTATTTTCATGAAAACTGGTTTATAGGTATATTCTCTTTAACGGGGAAAAACAACTTTTGTTTAATGATGGATGGTTCTATAGACCCACTGCTGGGAATTATCCGGTAATAATGTATTTTAGGGCCGTAATTAACCACTAAACCCTAACTGTCTATGCGTTTGGATGATGAAAGATTAAGCGACAATGTCGAGAAACGTTCCGGTGGCGGAACGCGGAAACTGATTGGCGGCGGTATTGGCGGCGTCATCGTTATAGTGCTCGCGCTGTTGTTTAAACAAGACCCCAACCAGGTAAACCAGGTACTGCAACAGGTGCAGGGACCCGGTGGCTCCGAAAAAGTGGAGAAGCTTACCAAAGAAAATGCTTCTGCTATTGAATTGTTTTCCTCCAAGGTATTGGCCAGTACAGAAGATGTATGGACTGCCGAATTTCAACAGCTCCGTATGCAGTATGAACCGCCTAAAATGGCATTGTTTGAAGATGCTACCACATCCGGTTGCGGTGCTGCCGAATCAGCCATGGGACCATTCTATTGCCCGGCTGACCAGAAAGTGTACCTGGACGTGTCTTTCTTCAAAGAGCTGGAAGACCGTTTCGGTGTAAAAGGCGACTTTGCCAAAGCCTATGTGATTGCCCATGAAGTAGGGCACCATGTACAAAATCTGCTGGGTATCAGCCGGCAGGTACAGGCTATGAGAAGCAGACTGAGCGAAACGGAATATAATAAACTCTCTGTAAAACTGGAATTACAGGCCGACTTCCTCGCCGGATTATGGGCTAACCATGCACAGCAAATGCGTAACATCCTGGAGAGGGGAGACATTGAATCCGGACTGAGTGCTGCCAGCGCCGTAGGCGATGATAAGCTGCAGCAGGCTGCCACCGGACGCGTAGTACCGGATGCCTTTACACATGGTACATCTGAGCAACGAATGTTCTGGTTTAAAAAAGGTTACGATACGGGCGATCTGTCACAGGGAGACACCGGTATCGGGCTGGGACAAGCCAGATAATTTAGTTATTTTTTTATTTGGATATTTTGATATTTAACTATCAAAATATCCAAATAAAAAAGCCAGCAGCCAAATGAGAAGCCCCACTTACCAAGTCCCTCCAAAATATAGACACCCCAATAACCAAATTTCAAAATATCAAAATAATTCCAGCATCTCTTTTGCCAGCATGATCATCTTTTCATCACCGGTATATTTTCCTTTTTCATCCGATAGTTTTACCACCGGCGTCCAGCGGGGAGCGTCTTCCGGCCGGGCTTCATACATTTTCACCACAATATTCAGCGGTGTCAGGCCCACGTCGTTGGTGAAGTTGGTACCAATGCCAAACGACATCCCTATTTTCCCCCGGCAGTGGGCGGCAATGGTGGCTACTTTGTCATAGTCCAGGCCATCAGAGAAAATAATGGTTTTAGACAAGGGATTGATGCCTTTCTCCTGGTAATGCAGGATGGTGCTGTCTGCAAACTGCAGCGGGTCGCCACTATCGTGCCGGACACCGTCAAACAGCTTGGCGAACTTTTTATCGAACTGCTCAAAGAAAACAGGGGTGGTATAGGTATCGGACAGCGCAATACCGAGGTCGCCACGGTATACCTGTACCCAATGCTCCAGCCCCAGCATATTGGCCATTTTAAAGCCGTATTTGGCGGCATGGAACATAAACCACTCATGGGCATGGGTACCCACCGGTTTAATGCCGTTGCGCATAGCCAGGTGCACGTTACTGGTGCCGATGAAGGTTTTTTCTCCATACTGCCGGAGGGTTTGTACCACCAGTTTCTGTACGGCAAGGGAGTGCCGGCGCCGGGTGCCAAAATCGGCGATGGTAATATGGAGGTCTTTGTAACGTTCTATTTTGGCACGGGTAATCGCTATCACTTCTTCATCCGGTACCCGTTGCTGGCCGGTGGCTTCGTAATACAGTTCACATATCAGCGACATAAGCGGTACTTCCCAAAGGATGGTCCGGTACCAGTAGCCGTCGGCATGTACTTCCAGGGCTTCGCCATGCTGGGTAATATGTATCTCCGCAGGATCATACCGGTAACCCTGCAGAAAATCCAGGTAGGTTGGGTCCAGGTAGGGGCAGGTAACTGCCAGGAAGTCCTTTTCTTCCTGGCTTAGCTGCAGATAACGCATGTCGTCTACAGCCTGCCGCAATAGCTTGTCGAATCCGGGAGGAAAAGCATGGTGGCCACGGTTGATGAATTTATAACGGGCACGGGCCTTCGGAAACAGTTTTATCACGCAGTGCTGCATGGTAAACTTGTAGAAGTCGTTGTCGAGAATGGAATTTAGCTTCATGACCGGCTATTTGTGTGACAATAATATTGTATTTTTACGCTCTTAATCATATCCAATTTAATATGAAACAGTACAAAGTAAAGTTTGCCCTTAACCCGGAAGAAACCGTTTTGTTCAAAGTAGACGGATCTTACCTCAAAAGCAAATGGGTTGCAAAACCCGGCGCCCTGTGCCTCACCAATGAAAGGATTGTCATCGAAGGTAAATCAACCACCGCATTTTTATTGTTTGGTGTGATAGGCTGGTTGCTCACCCGTAAAAAGGTCCTCAAGGAATTTGCCCTGAATGATATTACCAATTTCAGCAGAGGCAAACAAGGCTTTAATAAAAAGGTAGCCGTATTTGAACTGTTCGACGGTTCTACTGTACGGATGGCGATCACCGGTAAATGGGAGATCTTTGACGCTGCTTACCAGAAAGCAATGATCGATGTAAAACCACTCTTCTCGGTAAAATAGCCTTATAATTTCGAACCACAGAATTTACAATAGTCCGCATTGGCATCGTGTCCTTCACGCATACAATGCGGACATACTCTCAAGTCCACATCTTCCTTGTCCTTCAGTCTGCTCATTTCCACCGTCACAATCCCTGTTGGCACCGCAATAATAGCATAGCCCATAATCATGATCAATGCAGAGAAGGCCTGTCCCAAAGGCGTTACAGGCGCGATGTCGCCATAACCGACCGTTGTGAGGGTTACCACCGCCCAATAAACGCTCACGGGTATACTGGTGAATCCGGAGTTATGCGCTGATTCTATCACATACATCAGCGATCCCAATACGACTGTCAGCAATAAAATAAAAAAGAGAAAAACGGCAATCTTGCGCCGGCTGTGTTCCAGTGCCAGCGCCAGTTGTTTACTTTCGTTGAGGAAGGGCACCAGTTTAAAGATCCTGAAAATACGCATCAGACGCAGTATGCGGATGGTGAGCAGGAAATGCGCACCCCCGAAAATAAATTCTACATAGGTAGGTAATATACAGAGCAGGTCTATCAGCCCGTAAAAGCTGGTAATATAGGCTTTAGGGCGGTAACTGCACCAGACCCGGAACAGGTATTCCAGGGTAAACACGATGGTAAATGCCCATTCCAGCAGGGTAAACAGCCGTTCATACCGCTGTTGCATACTGGCCACGCTCTCCATCATCACAACAATCACGCTGAGGAGAATGGCGGCCAGCAAGATAATGTCGAACAGCCGGCCGGCAGGAGTGTCTGCCTCAAAAATGATATTGTGCCAGCGTTGCTGAAAGGGGGTTAATGTTCTCCGGTCCTGTTTTGCCATCAGTTATTGTTATGTTGAATCAACAATTATAAGGGAATTTATGTTTATCCTCCGCCATCCCGCAAAAACCATGTCAGACAAAATAGTCAAATAGTATATCCGTTCCCGTATATCAGACGTAGCCAATAGTTCCTTATCTTAGCTTTATGCTTACAGAAATATTAATCAACTTATTTGAACGGGACCTGAGTAAACTGGAAGATGAAATAGCTGCTTATGAAAACGAGGCGGCCATCTGGCAGGTAAGGGAGGGTATTAAAAATTCAGCCGGTAATTTGTGTCTGCACCTGTGTGGTAACCTGCAGCACTTTATTGGCGCTATATTAGGTAAGACGGGCTATGTACGCGACCGCGACCGCGAGTTCAGTGATAAGCATGTACCGCGGCAGGACCTGCTGGCGCTGGTGAGTGTTACCCGTCGTACGGTATTGACCGTTATCGTGGGTCTTTCTCCCGAGAGCTTATCACAGCCATTTCCGGAAAAAGTCCTGGGAGAGATGTCTACCGATAAATTCCTCGTGCATTTATACGGGCATCTGAATTATCACCTGGGACAGATCAACTACCATCGCCGGTTAATCCAATAATTATATGTTGCAGCCTTCGTTTGCGCAGCGGTTGCTGCAGGTGTACCAGCAATTAAAAATGCTGATATGGCCTTTTATTGGCCTCGTTACGATCGTGTTTATTTTCCGCAGTATTTACAGCCGGGAAGAGGTGTATTTCTATGTAAACCGCCTACACACCAGCTGGGGGGACTGGCTGTTCCCGCATATCACGGAGCTGGGCAGTACAGCAGCCTGTGTGGTGCTGACGGTATGGTTGTTTTTCATCAACCGGCAACAGAGTATTGTATTGGCCGCAGCATACCTGTTTAACTCCATGGTTAATTTTGCGTTGAAGTTCATGATCGCATTTCCGAGGCCCCGCCGTTATTTTATTGAGCGGTTGTATGATATTTATTTTGTGCCTGGTGTAACGGTACTCGATAATTTCAGGAGTTTCCCTTCCGGGCATAGCGTATGTGCTTTTACGGCAGCAACGGTGTTGTCGTATTATGTCAAAAACAAGTATTGGTCATGGGTGTTCCTGTTATTGGCGGCTTTAGTGGCTTATTCCAGGATGTATATGAGCCAGCATTTTCTGGAAGATGTGACGGCGGGTGCTACGGAAGCGGTGCTGCTCACTACCTTGCTGATTACGCTGATCAAAGATAAAGTGCCGGCCAAATAACTATTGTTCCAGCATCAGTATCTGGTAAAGCAGGCCTGGTTTCAGTTCTGCGTTGTCTATCCAACCCATATGTGGTGCTGATGGCTGCGTGTGCGGGTAACAAAGCGGTGCAGGCGTATAACGCGCCCAGATAATTTCATAGCCAATATAGATAGGAGATTTTCCGTCCTGTACATTGTCAACATGTCCCAGCGTCCGTTCAGTGCCGGGAGCGAGGTTTTCCATGACCCGGATGCTGGTGGTGGTGCCTACCGGTGTGCTAACAATTTGCCGGATAGCTACCGTCACAAAACGGTCCGTTGAGGCGTTGCGGATATTGCGCAGGTACCTGGTAACGGTGAAAGTGCTGTTGGTGATACCGGTGATGAGTACCGCTGCGATAGCGTTCTCACCTTCGGGTGGCACCGGAAGTGCCGATATCGCTGCAGATACAGTCGTACGGGCTTTATAGATGGCATAAGCCACCATACCGGCAAACACGAAAGTGAGGGTCAGGACAATGTACATAAATGGGTCTGGGTTTATTCGCAGTATGGTATCAAATATACTACTACCAGATTCTCCAAATGTAAATACGATGTTAATGTATCGGGATTTGATAATATTATTTTCTTAATAATAGGTGTAGAATTAACGCTTCTACTTTTTTAACGGGATTAACAATTGACTCACAAAATAAACAAACAGAAACCCCCAATTTTGCCTGACGTTTTTTTAGGGTGTTTGTAACCTTGTGCTGTCTTTAGTTTGATGTAAATGTCTGTATTTGCCCCTGTTTTTATGAATGTTTGTCGTTAACGCTTCCGGATAAACGGAATCTACGCTACATGCGTGCCTGTAACCGGCTTGCGCCGGGAGAAGCCGCGCTGTTGCCGTTAAATTATCTGTTGGTTATTTAAAAAACCGGCGGGATTACCGGCAAAAGAAAGCGACGCTTAACCCGGCGCTGTGCCACTGGGCATTGTAGTAAGGCAAGATCATCGTAGAGGCGTGCTTGTTAGTATCTTTAAACAGTTTACGCTGTACCCAGGGATAAATCCAATAGGCCGCTTTGGTGCTGAGAATACCAAATCCGGCTCCCGCCACCACATCACTGAACCAATGTTTATTATTGTACATTCTTAAAGCACCTGTTGCGGTAGCCGCTGCATAACCTGCTACGCCATACCAGGGTGAAACATCCTTGTATTCCTGGCGCAGGAATTCGGCGGAAGCAAATGCGGTAGCCGTATGCCCGGAAGGGAACGAGTAGTTATCGCTGCCATCGGGGCGTGTTTCGTGAGATACGTGTTTGACCAGTTCCACTGAACCGGCAGTCAGTACTGCGGAGATGCCCAGGATAATAGTACGGTCACGGAAGTTATGTTTACCTTTTACGCCGGCGAGATTGAGTACATACACGGCTGCCACCGGCGCATATTGCAGGTAGCTGTCTATGGTAGTGTGAAACCCGGTATTATCTTCCTGTATTTCTTTGTTGGTAGTATGATTAAGATCGGAGAGCGGATGCCATCGCAGGGCGGCCACACCATATCCGATCATCACGGCGGGTACTACCAGCCCGGTAGCTGTTGTGCGGAAAGCCGGTACCGGTGACGGTTTTATCTCCAGATGAAAGGAATCTTTAACGGCTGTAGCGAGGGTATCTGTCTGTAACTGGGCTTTGACAGGGCTGGTCATGGCGCCCAGGGCCAGGCCAGTAGAAAGTATCATCTTTTTCATGCATCACTCCTTGACCATTCAAAAGTAAAGGCCGATTCTGGAGCAATTCTGTAGTTACTCACCGCCGCGGTCTGTTGTTTTGGAAAGGATCATCTCTGCTGTTTGTTTGGTATAGCGGTTATGGAAGATAAAGGTGATCAGCAGTCCCAGTAGACAGCCTGTGAGTACGGATATCACGCGGCCTACGGCGGTGTCCCACAGATGGGCGCCTGCTTCATGCGTCATCACAATGATAGTAGCGGCTAAAGCTGTACGGGTGGCCGCTTCCAGGTTAAACAGATTGCACAACACCACGGTAATGCATACCGCAATACTCATGGTGATCAGCAGGTTGGGATGAAACAGTAACAACAGAAATCCCGATGCTGCTCCAATTACATTGGCCTTGATCCGGGTAACGGCCAGCGTAAGAGCATCGGAGCCGTCCGGCGACAATACCAGCATCACAGAAATCAATACCCATACAACATCCCGGTAGTCCAGCAACCAGGACAGTAACAGTACTATCAATACACCGCTGACACACTTAGCTGCATAGATCAGTATCCGTTGAACGCGCACTTTATTCATCATACCACAATGTTAGGGATTTTTGTTACATATCTGTTTAACATATATATAGGGGATTGAAATTTAGTTTTGCTACCTTTGGCGCTATTTCGTTAACCAACTGATAACCATGAGACTACGGAAACTATGCTACGTCGCGGTACTCGCGGGGTCGATGCAGGCCTGTATCAAGGATGCGCCGATCAACCCGGAGGCCGACATTGAAACGTTTACATTTGACAAGAGCCAGATGGCCAGCGATGTGTTTATTGACCAGGCCAACGGCGCTATTATGCTGTACCTGACTCCTGATGCATACGAAAAGGGGATCGCTCCCAGACTAACACTCTCTGCCGGCGCTACAGTAACACCGGCATCCGGAGATTCCCTTCGCTTTAATACCGCCGACACCCACCAGTATGTGGTGACTTCCGCCAACGGGTTGAATAAAAAGACCTATAAAGTGGAGGTGGTAAATATCGGGGTATGGAAATGGGACTTTGAAAAATGGATGCTCAATGCGAAAGACAAATACCAGTATGTGATCAACGACGACAGTACTGTGTTCTGGTCTTCCGGTAACCCTGGTATCGCCTTGTCAGGTGTACCCAAAGATCCGAAGGAATACCCGCTCCGCGCTACTACAGAAGCCTATCATGGCGCGTATGCAGCGGAAATGGTGACCCGCAAGGGCACGGCATTGTCCAACCTGGTGGGTATTAAGCTCTTCGCAGGTTCCTTGTTCCTGGGGGTATTTGAATCGAAGAATGCGCTTTTTGAACCGCTGAAGGCAACCCAGTTCGGACAACCTTATATAGGCCAACCTTTGCGTTTCACCGGGTACTATAAATACACCCCCGGGGCCAACTACCAGGACAAGTCCGGTACTATTATCCCGGGTATGATTGATTCCTGCTCCATTTACGCGGTATTGTACACCGGTAGTTCCCGCCTCGATGCGACCAACATCCACAATTCTGACCGGATCATCGGCACCGCCTACCTGCCCGACGGCTCTGCCAGGGAAAACTGGACCCGATTCGATATTCCTTTCGTGCTGAAAAGACAGGTCAGCAGCAAAGAAAAGCTGATGATGGCTATCGTAGCTTCTTCCAGCAAGGATGGCGACAGCTACAAAGGCGCTATCGGTAGCCGCCTGGTACTCGACAACCTCGAAATTGTTCACCAATAAAGATCCGCAATCAACCCATGAATATAAAAATGAAAGGGCTGCTGGCCGCGCTGTTACTGACAGCGGGACAGCTTTCCGCCCAGCAAAACGATAAAGAAAAGACTGACTTTACACCTCACCTGGAACATAGGATCATGGCGGGGTTTAACTTTGGCGCCACGGCGCCGGTAGGTTTACCTAACACTATCCGCAAAATCAACAGCTATTGGCCCGAATTCAGTCCCTCGCTGGGCTATGAACTGGGATACCGCATCACTCCGAAATGGGGCGCTTCCCTGGGCGTAAAGCTCGACTATAAAGGAATGGGCACAAAAGACCAGGTACAATATTTTTCTACTATCATTACCACGGAAGATGGTGGCACTTTCGCCGGTCAGTTCACCGGGAAAAACAAAACGACTGTCCGCAATGCGTATGTGGTGTTCCCGCTTAGCGCCACTTTTGCACCGAGTAACAAATGGCGCTTCCAACTCGGCGGTTATGCTGCCTGGCTGTTTAGTTCCAATTTCTATGGCAGCGTATCCGACGGCTATATCCGCAATGGCGGTCCTACCGGCGAAAAAGTGATGATCGATCACGCTACCTTCGACTTCGGAACGGATGTCCGCAAGTTTGATATTGGCCTGCAAGGCGGAGCCCTGCGTAAAGTAGGCAACAAACTGGAAGTAATGGGTAACCTGAACTGGGGCCTGAGACCAGTATTTGCCAACGAATTCAAAGGCCTTGACTTTCCGCTGTATAATATATACCTGACGTTGGGAGTGGCTTATAAAATCTGATGTAATAAGGCATAAAAGAAAAGGGCGAAGACAGCAACTGTCTTCGCCCTTTTCTTTTATATAGATAGATTAATACTTCGCAGGCTGACCAGCTTTCGGTATAGATTTCCGGATAAACTCGCGGATATCTTCATTGCCTGTTGCCAGGTCGTCTTTCCGCAGGTACATCATATGTCCGCTACGGTACCCTTTCCAGGACAGCCGGTTCTTCAGCCTTCCGCCAGGGTCGAGCTGCCACATGCTGTATTTGGCATTGAAATAATCACAGGCGCCGTCGTAGTACCCTGACTGTATCATCACATGCAGGTATGGGTTGGCAGCCATGGCCTGACGCAGGTTCTCGCCGGTTTTATCGTTGCTGCGGTCCCAGGGATGCACCGCGCCAAACATCATGTATTTCAGGTCGGTCGTGAATTTCAGCTCATCGCGGAGATAGATGTTCATTGCCGGTGTGAAGGCATGTAACCAGGAAGTCAGCTCCGCATTGTAATCCGGAGCGGCGCCGGCATCTTCCTTGTCCTGCCCCAGGTAGCGGGAATCCAGCCGGCCTACGGTATAACCACGGTCCCGCAGTAATTCTTTCCAGAAGAAGTCTGCCGGTATGTTCAGGTTGTGTTGCAGGATAACTTTCTCTGAAAGACCTGAATAGCGGGCCATACGGGCTGCGATGTCTTTTCTTTTTTGTTCATCGAGGAAACCGCCCTGGCTGATGGCTGGTATCAGCTCCTGGATGGTGAAGTTCTCCACTTCCGGCAGCATAGCAGTGAGATCTTTCTGTTGCAGGTCGGGAGCGAGGGCTTTATGATACCAGGCGGTCGCAGCAAAGTACGGCAGGGAGAGTGCGGCGTCGATAGGACCGCTGCGGGCGATACCCAGGTCGGTGGGCGATACCAGTATCACGCCGTTCAGGTACATCCATTGAGCGTTTTGTAGTTCCAGTGCCAGCCCGGAAACGCGGGTGGTGCCATAACTTTCCCCGATCAGGTACTTCGGTGATGCCCAGCGGTTATACCGGGAAACAAAGGTGTTGATCCATTCCGCGAGGTATTTGATATCTGCGTTAACGCCGAAAAATTTCTCCCGGGGTGCATCTTTATTAATCCGTGATAAGCCGGTATTGGCGGGGTCTACATATACGATGTCCGCAATATCCAGGATGGACTGTGGATTTTCGTGTATGCCATAGGGTTGTATCGGATAACCTTCGTCATCGATATTGAGCAGGCGGGGACCGGTATAGGCGATCTGCATCCATACGGAAGGGGTACCTGGCCCGCCATTAAAAGAGATGACCAGCGGCCGGGAAGCCCTGTCTTTTACATCGGTTCTTTCATAATAAGTGTAAAAAAGTCCGGCCATGACCTTTCCATCCTGGTCCCATACAGGCTGGGTGCCGGCAATTGCTTTGTAAGGAATTTTTTGTCCTTTAACGACGACATCATGGTAGCTGGTGACAGTGGTGTCCGGGCTAAGGGTGAGTACCGGGTTGGCGCCGGTGAGCTCTGTTTTAGGCGCCGGTTTGCCGGAGGCAGGCGCCGGTTGGGCCTGTACGGCTGAGAGACTGGTTAAACCGGCCAGAAACAGCGGCATCCAGGCCTTGTTGATTACGCTCATAAGTAGATCAGATATTTGGTGATAAGCATTGTTGTGATGCTATTTATAACCAAATATCCGTAAATCCAAACCGGTCATCCCTTTCCCGGTTTAACGCACCTGGTAATCGGAAGGGCGTTTGCCGACCAGTTTGAAAAAGGTATTGCTGAAAGCGGAAACACTGTTATAGCCGGTATCCCAGGCTATTTCACTGATGGTTTTTTCCGTCTCCAGCAGGTAGCCCATAGCTTTGATCATGCGGGCCAGTTTCAGGTACTGGAAGAAGGAAATATCCATGGTGGAGCGGAACAAGCGGGTCAGCGTCCGTTCACTGATGTTGAATTCAGTGCCGATATTTTCCAGCGTCAGCGGCTCGGACAGGTTTTCATTGATGTAGCGTAATATGGGTTGCAGCCGCTTATTGTCGGTAGTGGGCAGGTTGATAGGCAGCGGGGAGGTACTGATGTCCGGCAGTATGTTTTTGATGGACTTCACAAACCGGTAGCCTTTGGAGCCGGGTAATACATCCTTGTCCCATTTGGTGGTATAAAGGATCATCTCCAGCAACAGGTTGCTTACCGGGTAAATACCGGTACGCTGGTAAAAAGGGTCCAGCTGGTCATCTTCATCCTGGAAAAAATAAATCGTGCGGACAAAATTGGCCGGATAGCGGTGGGCAAAATAATGTTCTACACCCGCGGGTACCCACATATAGTGCCGTGCGGGAAGGAAATAGGTTTTATCTCTTGTATACAAAAAAGCTACGCCGCCCTCAACATAGGTGAGTTGTCCTTTGTTATGCTTATGAAAGGGAAAGTGATGCTCCGTTTTCCAGTGCCATATATAGGCGGATTCCGGTATCCTATCCACTTGCTCGATGATCAGTTCTGGTTTAAATTCTTCCATTTGGCCGGATTTAGCAAATTAATGGCAATTTATAACAAATAATTTAACCGGGATGAGTGGAACTTTGCATCTTCATCAGATTAAATATGTCTTCAATTAGTAATAAATGGTTTGCAGCTATCATGCTCTCAGCATTGTTAGCCGGCAAAACAGCCATTTGTCAGAGCCCTGAGCAGAGCCCCTTAACGTTAACGGATGTATGGAATAAGGCTGCCGTGTATAACAAACAATTACAGATGCAACACCTGCGGGTGGCTGGCGCGCAACGACGTGTACAGGCAGCAAAAGACGAGCGTTTGCCGGAAATAAAAGCCAGCGGCTCTTATTCAAGGGTGTCCAATCTGCCCATGTATGAGAAAGGCCTCCTGAATGCGCCTACCCAGTTTCCGGTAGTACATCAATCTTACCAGGTAGGAGCAGATGCTTACCTCAACGTATACAACGGCGGGAAAACATCCCGTGAAATCACCGTCCGGCAAACAGAAAGCGAGCTGGCGGAAGAACAGCGCAACCTGACGAACGCGGAAATAAAATACAAAGCCGCCGGTTATTACCTGGATATATACCGGTATCGCATGTACGAAAAAGTGATGTTGCAGGATATTCGCGACCGGGAAAAGGAACTGGAAGAAATCCGGCAACTGTTAAAAAACGGCGTAGTCCTGAAAAGTGACGTACTGCGCGCGGAACTGAAACTCTCCAAACAAAAAATGACACTGCTGGAAATCAGGAACAGCCTGATCATCGCCAATCAACGGCTTAATATTATGATTGGTCAGCCTGATAGCATCAATAACCAACTGTCGCTGGACACCCTGTCCATGGCCACTATTCCACAAAGAGATTATGATGATTACCTGGCAGAAGCCTATGAACATGCTTTTGCTTTTAAGATTTCGGAAAAGGAAACAGCCTTGAGTGAGCTGAAACTCAAGGAAGTAAAATCGAACATACTACCTAAAGTGGGATTGTTTGCAGAATACTCCTACGCCTATCCGCAGATTTTATTCTACCCTTATGCTATCAGCCTGTATGGCCTGGGACAGGTAGGTGTGAAGGCGGGGCTGCCTATTTCTGCCCTGTATCAGAACAAACATAAAAAGGAAGCAGCGAAAATAGACCTGGAACGCCAGGAAATAGAACACGCTGATACAAAGGACCAGGTGAGGGAGGAGGTCAGGGCTGCCTATCTCCGTTACAACGAGGCGCTGGAGCGTATCCGGGTGGCGCAGGAAAACATTCTTCAGGCACAGGAGAATTTCCGCATCGTCAACAATACCTACTTCAATCAGCTTTCCCTGCTGACCGACCTGCTGGATGCAGAAACACAGCTGCTGCAATCCCGCTTTGATCTTACCAACGCCGCTGTGACGGCGCAATTGCAATACTATCAATTATTGAAAGCAACAGGCAACCTTTAATATATGAGCAACACACACACGAACACGAACACGAACAAAACAGACAGGATTATTTCGAGGATCACCACTATCGTTGCCTCCATTGTGGTGATATGCCTGGCCATATGGGGCATTAGAACACTGTTGCACCAATGGAAGTTTGAAGAAACCAACGATGCCCAGGTAGACGAATACATTAACCCCGTCGTGGCTAAAGTAACCGGCTATGTGCAGTCCATTCGTTACGAGGAAAACCAGGTGGTAAAGAAAGGGGATACGCTGGTCATTATCGACAACAGCGAATATGCGGCCCAGCAGCAGGAAGCAGATGCAGCATTACTCAATGCGAAAGCGCAGGTAAGCGTTATCCAGAGTAACGTGAATACTTCCGGCCAAACGGCTAAAGTATACGAGTCGCAGATAGCGGCCGCCAAAGCGAAACTGCAGAACCAGGAACAGGAATACGACCGCTACAAAAAACTCTATGACGCAGAGTCTGCCACCAAACAACAGCTGGAAAGAGTGGAAGCCGCATTGGCCGTAGCCCGCTCCGAATACAATACGGCTATCGATGCCCACAACGCAGCCCTGGCTAAAATCAACGATGCCCGGGTACAGCAGAGCGCACTGGAAGCGGAAATCAAAAGGAGAGAAGCGGTGGTGCAAAACAGAAACCTCACGGTGTCTTATACCATCATCACCGCGCCCTATAATGGTAAAATGGGCCGCCGTACCATTCAACCGGGACAGCTGGTACAAGCCGGACAAACACTGGCTTATATCGTGGACTGGGAAGCCGGTAAATGGGTAGTGGCCAATTTTAAAGAGACACAGATCCGGCATATGTATATTGGAGAAGATGCGCATATTGTGGTAGATGCTTTCCCTGGTAAAAGTTTTACCGGGAAGATAGAATCCCTGTCAGGAGCCACCGGTAGCCGGTTTTCGCTGCTGCCGCCGGATAATGCCACTGGTAACTTCGTCAAGATCGCGCAGCGTATTCCCGTACGGATACGGCTAAACGGTACGCCGGAAGAACTGCAAGCCCTTTCTGCCGGTATGAGTGTAAACGTATCTATATCTAAAGCCCATCAGTGATCATGAGTAAAGGCAACCCCATATTCAGGTCATGGGCTCCGGAATGGCTCATCAGGCTGACGATCTTCCTGGTGATGCTGCCAACGGTGATGCTGTTTGCATTGTCCACCGCCAACATCAGTGCGGCAACAGGTTTCTACGGTGTGGAACCGGCGGACATACAGTTCTCTATGCTGTTGTATTACGCTGCCCTCGCCAGCTTCACGCCATTGGAGCGCCGCTTTTTCAGCCGGGTATCTACTAAAGAATATTTCCTCATATGCCTCGTATTACAGGTAGTGATCAGCTATGCGTGTTATCATACCCGTACATTACCCGTACTTTTTGCCTGCCGTTTCCTGCAGGGAGTGGTCAATTGCGGAGTAACCAGTATCTGTCTGACATTGCTTTTCGGGAGATTAAAATCCGAGCATGCCAGGGAAACAGGGTACGCTATCTTTTATACCATGATCCTGTGTTCGGCTTCACTCACCTCCCTGGTCACGGCACCACTGGTCGATAACTATGAGTACAATGTACTCTACAAACTGATCATCTACACGTTTGTACCCGGTGGTATATTGTTACTGCTGCTGATGAACAAGGTACACCTGGTCCGGAAAACACCCCTGTACCAGCTGGATTGGGCCAGCTTCTTCCTGTATAGTCCCATGCTGATACTTATCGCTTATGTGGTTACCTACGGTCAGCAATACTACTGGCTGCAGGATGATACCATTGTGTGGAGTATTATCGGTATTGTTTTTCTGGCGATCATATTTGTTGCCAGGCAACTTACGCGGAAGCGCCCTTTTATTCACCAGGAAGTATTTCAGTCGAGGGCATTTTTGTTTGGTATTTTTCTGATCGGGATGCTGTACCTGATCCGGGGCGCTTTTTCTATTACGACTACCTATTTCTCTACGGTGCTGGGGCTGGACCCGATCAACCTATACGAGCTGCTGATTTATAATATCGCGGGCATTATCATGGGTGCGGTGATATCCGGGAGACTGATTATCAAAAAGAGGCCGCTTCAGTTCATCTGGCTGGCCGGTTTTGCCTTGCTTTTATTATTTCATGGTGGAATGTATTTTCTGTTTGCCAGCGAAGCTGATATGAACACCTTCATTATACCGTTGATGATACAGGGAATGGGCGCCGGTATGGTGTTTACGCCGATACTGTTGTTTACTATTTCTTCTGTACCCACAGACCTGAGCCAGTCGGCCGCAGCAGTAGGCGTATTTATCCGCTTTGCCTTTTTCGGTATCAGTACGGCACTCATTAATTACTTCTCGCTGTATTATTCCGGTATCCATGATATGCGGTTGAGCGATCATGTTTCGCGGGCAGATAATGGTTTGCAGGAGAGGCTGAATCTGTACCAGTCTGCCTTACATGCACGCGGTATGCAGCCCGACATGGCGGCGCGTGCCGCTACCGGTTTACTGGACAAGGCTATTAAGAAACAGGCATTCCTGAAATACGCGATGGATTATAACGAGATGGTAGTGATATTGATTCTGGGGGTGATGTTACTGATTATTATGGCGCCGTTTATAAATCGTACTATCATTGACGTTAAAGCCAAACAGCCTGCTGCGGCTACCTTCTAGCATTGTGTGAATAGCGGTTTTATAATCAGCTGATTTTGAAAATGATATCCTGTAAAAAAGAAAAGACGCATGAACTGCGTCTTTTCTTTTTTAAATTGGTTGGTTTGATATTTTACTACGGCAGCAATTCTTTCAGCTTCTTGTCGAGTGCTTCTCCTTCGAGTTTTTGCGCGATGATTTTACCCTTGGGGTCCAGGAGGAACAAGGTAGGCAATACCTGTACGTTGAACGTATTTTTGGATACTTCGCCTTTGTCGTCATGGGCTTGCGGCCATGGGTTGTTTTCATCTTTCGCCGCTTTCAGCCAGGCAGCTTTATCACGGTCAGTGGAGATGCTCAGTATTTCAAAGTTCTTGTCTTTGTATTGTGCATACAGCTCACGCATATGTGGGAAAGCCGCGCGGCAGGGACCACACCAGCTGGCCCAGAAATCAATCAGCAGGTATTTACCGCGGTAGTCGGACAGTTTAACCGCTTTTTCCACTTCATTCTTCAGTGTGAAGTCTGCAGGGGTGGAACCGGTGCTGCTCAGCTTACGGGCGCTGAGTTCTGTTTTAACGGCTTCTCCTTCACGCAGGGCTTTTACCGCCGGTGTGAGCCGCTCATACAGGGCAGCCAGTGTTTTATTATCCAGTGAACGGCTGTTGCGTTGCAGAATGAAAGCGGCGGCATAGGAGCCCGGATTTTTGCTTACATACTGGGATACCAGTTTGCTGGCGGCTTTCATTTCCATCTCTTCCAGTTCTGTAGCGGCGGCTTCATTCGGCGTTTTGCTATAGAGGCTCTTGATAACATCCGGACCGTATTTCTTTTTCAGCGCCGCTTCGTTGGCGTCAGACACTTTGTCAAACGCAGCGGAGAAAGCAGCGTATACCTGTTGCGCAGCGCCATCTACAGAGGAGTAGTGGGTGCCGGTGCTGTCGATACGGGCTACTACATGATAAGTGCCGGGTTTGTCGATCAGAATGCCTTGTGGTGCATAGCCGCCTCTTACCTTCGTGTCATACTGCGAAGCAAACAGCAAGCGGTAAGGCGCATCGAAAGTGGTTTCGCCGCCAAAGGTGTTGTTTACCACAGTCATGGTGTCATACCGGTCAGGATTACGGCTGTACATGTCAATGCGGTTGTGTCCTTTGGTATCACCGATAACGGTACCTTTAATGATAACGTTTTTTTGCTGGGCATAGGCGCCTGTGCTCAATGCTGTGAATAGCAGCAGCATACGGGCGCTGGTTGTCATTTTATTCATGCTGGTTAATTAATGGTTGATGTTGTAATTTACTTCCAATCCGGGTTCTGAACTAATTCTTTTCCAGCTGGATATTTATTTAACACTGTCTGCGGAATGGGGAACAGATACATCATCGGCGCGATAAATACCCGGTCTTCAATTTTGGTACGGGTGTAGGTACGTTTACCGTTGACCACACTTATTACCATACCGTAGGTAGGCTGACCGATGATCTCAGGTCCTTTTTTCCAGCGGCGTATGTCTGCCCAGCGTTGTCCTTCAAAGGCCAGTTCCACGGTTCTTTCCCGCTCGTATTTATCCCAGGTCATTTCGCCCGGTAAGATTTCCGGCATACCGGCACGGGCACGGATCAGGTTCACATAAGTACGGGCTTCTTCCGGATTGCCCAACTTCAACTGACACTCTGCGTAGTTGAGATATACTTCACCCATGCGCATGATCACACAGTTGTTGAAATTCGGAACAGATAAGCCTTTGAGGTCATAGGTCGTATCCAGGAATTTTTTCAGGTAATAACCGGTAGGTGTGCCTCTGTCGGTAGGATTGGCGGCGCTACCTAAACGCAGGTCCAGGATTTCGCCCCGGAACATGATACCATCGTACAATACGCTGGCATACAGGCGCGGGTCCCGGTTATCATAAGGATGATCAGGATTATACAGGGGAGATTGATCCCAGGGTTTACCATCTTTCATCAGGAACGCATCTACGATATTTTGGGTAGGATCATTTACACCACTTGCAAAACCGGTGAAGTTACGCGGATATTCATAGCTGTTCAGATCATGTTTTTGTTTGCTTTGCAGGCTGCCGAACTGTTTGTCGAAAATCACTTCCACGTTGTTGTCATTCGCTGGCTGGAACATGGATTTGAAGTCAGGAAACAGTTTGTACTGGTTCAGGTCCATCACCTGTTTGGCCGCCGCAGCTGCGCCCTGGTAATCCAGTTCATTGAGCAGCAGCCGGCACTTCATGGCATAACAGGCGCCTTTGGTAGCACGGCCTGTTTGCGCAAGATCGGTGTATTTAGCCGGAAGAATAGCTGCTGCTGCTTCCAGGTCTTTCAGGATGAAATCGACGCAGGCTTTATTGGTAGCTCTTGGAACGGCTAGTTCGTCGTTCAGGCCCAGTGCTTTGTCGATAATCGGGAATGCACCGAAATGCTGGTAGATATCCATATAAAACAGTGCCCGCAGGAAGAAGGCCTCACCACGCATACGTTGTTGCAGCGCAGCACTGAAAGGGGCTGACTGCAGCTGTTCCAGCAGGGTGTTACATTTACGGATGCTGGTGTAGTTGTCGGTCCAGGAGCTTGAGAACACACCGGTAGCAGCGTTGTATTGCGCAAAATTTACCAGCTGACAATCCAGGTAAGGGCGGTTTGCTTCGCCTTCGTCGGTGTAGCTCATAGACAGCGCGTCGCCGGCTCTGTCATATTCAGAGATAATACCGGAGTAGATATTAGCTACATAGAGGTTTACCAGGGCACTGTCTTTCCATACGGTCTCGTCGGTGAACCTGTCCAGCGGACCTTTCTCCAGAAAGCCTTTCTGGCAGGCCGTCAGGAAATAGGCGGTAAACAAAAGCAGGTATGCATATTTTTTCATGATGACGCTTGTTGAGTGTTTACATTTGAATGTTAATGCCGGCATTGTAGCTCCGGATAATCGGATAGGCAATGGTGTTATAAGCTGCCGCTTCCGGATCTATTTGTTTCAGACGGCTGAATGTCAGCAGGTTGTTACCGTTTACATAAACTCTTACTCCTTTGATGCCCGCGATGCGCATCCACTGACCAGGCAGATTGTAGGCCAGTTCGGCATTTTTCAGACGGATATAGGAAGCGTTGTGCAGCCAGTAATCAGATTCCTGTGTGTTGTTCACGTAGGCAATTGACAAGCGTGGGAAAGCTGCATTGGGATTGTCCGGTGTCCAGTAGTTCCTGTGCATTTCCTGGGCATGGCCGTCTGCGTTGAAGGGGAAGGCATAGGCGCCATACACATAGGCCTGTACGTTGCCAGCACCCTGCCACAGCAGGCTCACTTCAAAGCCTTTGTAGCGGCCGCCCATTGCAATACCGTATTGTATTTCCGGATAGCCGCCGTTATCGGTAAGTACCTTATCATTGTTGGTGATTTTACCATCGCCATCGATATCCACGTAACGAATATCGCCGGCAGATACAGTAGGATACAGTGGTTTAGGCCCTTTCTCTACTTCATCCTGTGATTGATACAATCCGTCGGAGATAAATTTCGGTTCTATTTTGGTAGCGCCGGCGGGTTTCATAATAACAGATCTGCCGGTAAGCCGCTGCCAGGCAGGGATAGAATTGGCCTCTGGGTAATACACTACTTTGTTGCGGGCAAAGGTCAGATTGGGTCTGAAATAATAAGTGAATTTATTCGCTTTGCCATTGTAGCCAGCGCTGATTTCAAAACCGCGGTTATCTACAATACCAGCGTTCTCCACTGGCAGGTCGATACCGATAACATCTGGAACAGCCTGTACACGGGGTGCTAAGATATCTTTGGTACGTTTGTAAAAGTAATCTGCCGTGATGTTGATCCGGTTGTCCCACAGCGTCATATCAAACCCGATGTTGCTCATGACAGCTTTCTCCCAGGTGAAATTCGGATTAGGTAACACGTTTGCCTGTAAACCCTGATAGTACACCGGGGTAGTACCACCAAAGGAATAACCATGGCTAACACCATAGATATCGGCACCTACCAGTTTGTAGGAAGCCAGGAACTGGTAAGGATCTACACGGTCATTACCCAGCTGGCCCCAGGAGCCGCGGAGTTTAAGGTAATCCACCAATCCTTTTTGGGGGAAGAAGTTTTCTTTAGACACTACCCAACCTGCACCGACAGAAGGGAAGAAGCCAAACTGATGACCGGGAGGGAAGATATCGGAACCATCATACCGGAAGTTCATTTCCAGCAGGTATTTCTGTTGAAAGTCGTAGGTGAAACGACCTACCAGCCCTTGTCTGTACTGACGTTTGGCAGTACCACCTATAGATACGTTGGTTGGGTCCGCTGCATCCAGGATGTCCAGCGCTGAAGATACAAAGTTATTGCCGGTAGCGTTGAAGTAACGTTCACCATAGATAGTCTGGGTATATAGTAACATGCCACCAACATGATGATCTTTGAAGTCACGGTCATAGTTAACAGAAAATTCGCCGGTAGAATAGTAAGACTGGCGGTAGTTCTCTGTCAACGCAGGCGCTGTTGGAGTATTATTGGCCTTCTTCATCTCACCGGTATTAAGATCCAGGTTATACAGGGCATACGGTGTAGAGAAGGATTTACCATAGTTCATGATTCGATCATAGGCATAGGTACCTTTCACAGAGAGGCCCTGCGCGAAGGGTATCTTATATTGAAGAGAGAGGTTCCCGTTGAAGGTCCCGATGTTGGACCGGCTGTAACCATCTGCGCCTCTGGACTGCTGATAGATATTACCTTTGGCCGCAGGTACAAAACCATACAATCCATTGCTGAACTGGTTGGCATAAAAAGGCGGGCTGGACATCGCAATTTTCATAATGGTGGCATTGCCTTGCCGCGGGTTCTTCGCTTCAGACATAATGCCCGCCATCTTAACATCGAACAGCAATCCTTTGGCGATTTCGGATTGAAGGCTGGTGCGCAGGTTATAGCGTTTAAAGTCTACCGCCGGATAAAAGCCGCCTTCCTGGTTGTAGCCTGCAGATACAAAGTAGCGTGTTTTCTCGCTGCCGCCGCTGACAGACAGATCGTATCGTTGTTGTATAGCAGTAGGAGAGAGTACATCGTGGTACCAGTCAGTATTCGGATAACGGTCCGGATCACTGCCTGTTCTGTATTTCTCCAGCACCTCGTCTGAATAACCCTTTCCTGCAGCTGGATTGAAGCTGTTCTCATTTTTGAGCGCCTGGTTATACAATACTGCGTAATCGTAAGAGCCCAGTGGTTTCAGTGGTCTGGTCTGTTGTTGAACCGTCAGGTTACCATTAAAGGAAATGACCGGTTTACCGGTGCCGCCGCTTTTGGTGGTTACGAGGATAACCCCGTTGGCCGCTCTGGCGCCGTATACCGCGATGGCGGATGCGTCTTTGAGGACCGTGATGGTTTCCACATCAGCAGGGGAGATGTCATCCATCTTACGGTTGGGGATACCATCTATTACTACCAGTGGCTCGGAGTTATTGGTAGTGCTGATACCACGTACATAGACTGTAGAACCGGTACCGGGAGCGCCGTTGTTTTTGGTAACAAACAAACCCGGAACCCGTCCGGCTAACGCGTCTGTAACCCTGGCTACGGGCGCTTCGGTGAGTTCCTTGTTGTTAATGGTGCTGACAGCGCCTACTACTTTGGCGCGTTTTTGTTCACCATAACCTACTACTACAACTTCTGTCAGTTCTTTGGAAGAAGCGACCAGTTTCACGCCGAGTGGAGTCATGCTGCTAACGACTACCTCCTGCGGTTTATAACCCACACCGGATATCAGCAGTTTTTTATTCATGGCATGGGGGATATTGAATGCCCCATCTGCGTTTGTAAACGCGCCGGTATTGGTGCCCACTACCTGTACGCTGATGCGTTCCAGGGGCGTTCCCTTTTCGTCTGTTACCTGTCCCCGGGCTGGCTGGGTAAAATCTGGCGGGTTACGGGGTGACGCTGTTTGGTTTCGGGGCGTAGCGTCTTCCGGATGAAGAATATTATTGCCTTTGTCTTTGTTAACAGTAATGGCGTAGTAATCCTTTTTAATATAGAGAAACAGCAGGCCGTTAGGGTAGAGGATCGCTTTGAGCTGATCTTCCACGCTCTGGTTGCCTGCCATATCAGGATTGAAGGCAGTGTACTTCATGTAGGCCATTGTTCTATCGTACACAAAGGTGACACCATACTTTTTTTCCAGTTTCTTTAATGCCGCGTCTACGGTCATTTTTTCCTGCCGCTGTTTGTTGACTGGTCTGTTTTGCTGTGCCATGGCCTGTTGTGGCAGGGTAGTGGCGTTCAGGCAAAGCAATACCATTCCCATAGGGAAGAATAAGACTTTCCTCATCGTTAAGTTGGTTTTATATGATTTTGGTTAGCTGTCGCTATTCCTTGTTTTGCATGCAGTTGGCGTTGTGGTGGGTACGCGGACTGAATGGTGGTTTGTTTGTTATTTTTATTTTCGGTTACTGAAATACATGGTATCGTTTCTACGGCTGATTTGTATATCCAGCACATTGGAGATAATAAAGAGTATGTCTTCTTTATTCTCCAGGTATATAGTACCTTCTATTTTCCGCTCTTTTATTTTTTCATCGTCCACCACAATTTTTTCTCCATAATTATGTTCCAGTATGTCTATGATGTCAGACAGGGGAGCGTCCACCAGGGTGAGTTTACCGTGTACCCAGCTGCTATAGCTGCTGTCCTTCCGGGATGCCGAAACTTTTTGTTGCTGCTGGTCGTATTCCAGCAAATCGCCGGGGGACAAGACCTTGCTACCCATTTTTTTATCGTGAAAGTCAACCCGTACTTTCCCTGACAGGAGGAACACTGCTGTATGATGATTCCGTTGTTTCAAATCAAAGGCTGTTCCCAGTACAGTGACATCGGCGTCGGCCGCATGTACGACAAATGCCGCTGCTTTTTTATCCGGGTTTACGCGGAAGAAAGCTTCTCCCAGGAGCCATACCTCACGAAGCTGTCCATTCCAGGACCTGCGGTAATGCAGGCTGGAGTTGGCACGAAGCGTAACGCTGGAGCTGTCGGGAAGTTGTAATTGTTTGGTTTCTCCGAAGCCTGTTGTCGCCTGCCAGGTGTTTTGTTGTTGCCAGGTATACCAGGTCGCGGCGCCCACGCAGATGAGCAGGCCAGTCCAGATGGCGGCGCGGCGCCAGTTTAAAACAGCGTATAATCGTCTCCGTTGAACCGGCGCTTGTTGGAGGCCGGCTATCGTATTTGTAAATCTGTCATATGATGCCGTGATAGCATCTTCCGTTGGCACATGTTCCTTAAATCCGATCCGTAACAGCAGTTGCCGGGCGATATTGGCGGTGGCAGCATTTTCCGGGCTGGCAGCGATCCATTTGGTCCACCGGGCGGCTGCAACGGGATTGCCTTGCAGCACCCAGCTCACAAAGGAGGGATCAGCCACCAGGGTAGTTACGCTATATTTTTCATTGTCCGGTTTGTTGGGCTGCATCCTGTTTTTAGCTGTTTACGATATATAAGTCAGCACGGGGAGATATTACCCCATGAAAACAAAAGTTTTTTCAAAAAATTTTTGTCAGAGTTTCATCAATAGTAACCGAAGCATTGGCAGCAGCAGATAGAAGGGGATGTTAACCAGCTGTTTCAGTTCTTCCAGTGCCCGGGCCATCAGTTTATAGGTGGCTTTGACGGAGATATCCATCACCGTGGCAATTTCATCATACTGCATGTTTTCATAGAAGCGGAGGTAGACGGCTTCCCGCTGGCGGGGAGTAAGTTGCTGTAAAGCCTGTAGAATGCTCTCTTTCAGCTGTTGATCCTGTTCTTTGTGAATCAGGAAATGGTCGGCGCCGAACTCCGGTGTGGAGTTTTGTGTGGCGCGTTCTTCCCGTTGCATCCGTTTGATGGCCTCTTCATGATAGCGGAACAGCTTACGACGGAAGCTGCTGTATACGTAACTTTTATTGGCATCTAACGCCGGGTTGCGGCTATGGGCCTGCCACACGGATACAAATACGTCGTGAATGGCGTCTTCGATGAGACTGTTGTTGTCCGTCAGTTTCCTGCCATAGTTATACAGCTGCCGGTAGTAATATTTATAAGCGGCGGCTGCGGCTAAGGAATCCGGGGCATTAAAAATAATGTTGATATTCCGTTCGTCATGCGTATCCATCAGCAAGGCTAAAGATAGAAATTTTCCCGTTTATTATCCTGATAGGGTAATATTTACGCAGGATAAGAGAAAATTTTGGATAGATTCATTGGAGTTTTTATTTTTGTATCGATCATTACAGAAATAAAATGAGAGGAAGACCAGCTACGTATGATAACGATGCGGTGGTACTCAAAGCCCAGGAAATATTCTGGGAAAAGGGGTACAGCGCTACATCTTTACAAGACCTGCAAAATGCTACACAGATGGGCAGCGGCAGTTTGTACAATACTTTCAGGGGCGGTAAAAAGGAACTTTTCTCAAAGGCATTGCAGCAGCGCCGGGAGGCTTTCCAGGCCTTTAAGAAGGAACTGAAACAAAGTGCTTCGCCGATGGACCTGATCAGGGACTTCTTCCGCAGTGTGGCAATGGCTGACGAACATACACACCTGAAGGGGTGTATTGTGGCCAATACAGTGACAGCATTGGCTTTTATCGATAACGACCTGGAAACAGAAGCTGTTGGTATATTAAAGGATGTAGAAAAAATGTTTACTGACACCATCCGGGAAGCCCAGCGAACAGGCACTGTAAGCAATCCCGCGGATGCTGCTGTTTTAGGCAGATATTTAATGACCTGCTGGAATGGTCTTAATGTTACCAGACGAATGCATCCCCATAAAGAAAAGCTGAAGGAGCTTATCGAAATGCAACTAGGCATATTGCGCTAAAAATTTTTTACTTAATTATGTAACGATCATTACAAAAATATATTTATGGATTTACAGTTAAATGGTAAGACCGCCTTTATCAGCGGTTCTACCCAGGGAATAGGCTTTGCTATTGCACGACAGCTGGTGCAGGAAGGTGCGGAAGTGATCCTTCATGGAAGAACATCTGCTAAAGTGGACACCGCAGTGCAAAAGCTCTATGCAGAATTTCCAGCGGCAGCCGTCAGTGGGCGGGCAGCGGATCTCAGTATCCCCGAAGAAACAGCAAGGCTGTTGCAGCAGTTGCCTGCAGTAGATATTCTGATCAATAATGCGGGTGTATTTGAGCTAAGGGATTTTGAACAGATCACAGACGATGAGTGGAATGATATTTTCCAGGTGAATGTAATGAGTGCTGTAAGGCTCTCCAGACAGGTATTACAAGGGATGCTGTCCCGGAACCGAGGCCGGATTATTTTTATCAGCAGCGAGTCGGGCATGAACATACCGGGCAATATGATTCATTATGGAGTCTCGAAAGCTGCTATGCTGGCCCTGGGTAACGGGTTGTCAAAACTGACCAAAGGTACCGCAGTAACAGTCAATACAATCCTGGGTGGTCCTGCTTATTCGGAAGGCGTTGCGGCGGCGGTGGAACACCTGGCAGCACAGCATCAACAGCCGGTGGGGGTAATAAAGGAACAGATTATACAAAGCACTAACCCGCACTCCTTGCTGGGGCGTTTTATTGAACCCGCTGAAATAGCCAGCCTGGCGGCGTATCTCGCCAGTCCGTTGTCTTCCGCCATCAACGGGGCCGCGCTGAGGGTCGATGGTGGAGTGTTAAGAACGCTGTAGCTGGATTGATCAATTTGGCAAAGCATTGTGAATGCCGTACTTCGTATATACTAAAGCGTTACTCGAAATAATTCATTCTCAGGGCCTTCATAAAGAGGCCCTGATTGTTTATATTTGCAGGCAATTAAATAAAAGTAACCCCATACTTCACCATCCACGGCGTTTTCCCGCCGGTACATTTTTCTAATCTTTTTGCTGCTTAAAACCCAATAGGGGGACGCACTAGCGTTTCCACCTAAAGCTTGTTCTTTGAACAGTCTGTCGTTGCTGATTTTGCAGCGCTGTTGCCGTTATACGAAACAGAACGAATATGGGAGAGTGGCGAATTCCATGCATTACCAGACTGCAAAATGAGTCTGGTGCCTCACAGCGCCGGGAGTCGCATCATTTTCGCGGGATATAGGACACCCTGGCTGGCCGCCGAAAACACGGCTTAGTGGCTTTAGGTATCAACAATCAATTTTAATGGCGTTATTCTATTTAACATAACATAAAAAGTTGGAGACCCGGGTTTCAACTTTGTAAGTTGTTGATAATCAAGAGGGGAGAAGAGGGTAATAAAGACGCTTTTTTAGCCATACTTAAAGATACATTTTTCATATGAAATAGCTGTAAATCGGATTGCTAGATAAGTATAGAATGAGGTAGTTAAGACATGAAAATTTTAATTTTCATTTTAGCTTTTCTTTAATTGTCCATTCTAGCTATTTTAATATTTTTTCTTTTTTTATTTGTCCATACCAGCTTTTTAGCTTAATGAGGACTGATCTGTATTTTGAACACTTTGCATAGGTAAACGGGCCGGCAGCTGCCGGTGTTGGTGCCGTGGACATTCTCCCAAAAGCAAACACGGCAAATGTTTTTTGTCTAACTTAAACATGTAGCATTTTAATGCCCAAAGAACTTTATACCTGTATCGCGTTTTACGACGGTAACCCAACTAAATACCGCAATGTGACCAATCCTAAAAGCCTTTTGCGGTGGTGTTCTAATAACCTCAAGGGTTTTCGTTATCTGAACTGCTATACAATGCCTAACCGAGAGTTTGTATTTCGGTTGACCCGTAATAATTAAAACGTCATGTTTTCATTTTTCCCATGAATATGGGACAGCTATTCTTTTACGTTAAAGCAACCTTTTTCTATGGAAGAACTGCGCACAAATGACTTCCTCTCTTTGAAGTCCAGGATGCCCCTACTTATCGAGGATGCCCGCAAGCGTTTCGAGTACGCAAAACAGACTATAACACAAGCCGATGACCATATTATAAAAGGGGAGGCTTATGTTAAAACTGTTAAAAATGCTGGCGAAAGACAATTGCTTTTGAGTTCCGCCGACCTTGATGCTTGTATTAGGTTTGATAACCTTTTATCCAGGTTGATAGATGGCACTGTTAAAGTAAAACAGTATAGGCGAAAGCGGTTGTTTGAAAATCCTTATATGTATGTTGCTCCGCCATCAAATTTTACAATTAAACGCATTTTAGAAACAAACACTTTTCACTATGAAAAACAAACGGGGAACAGCAAAACCAGTAGGGTTTAGGATGACCCAGGTATATAAGGGAATGTATACCAGGATTCCTAGTGTATTTCAGAAAGTGGAATATATTAGGGGATATCTTCAAAATAGGGCTGATCGTATTTTTATCGATGGTGAGCCGATAAGCAATTATCTTGATGAACTGGATAAAGATTTACAGGCCGCTAGGCACGTAGAATTATTACTTGCTCGAAAAATCGGTATAGACCATTTCCCTGAAATAAATGTATTTCCTTATTTGTAGCGAAGGAGAGGCGGCAAATAGCCGCCTCTTTGTTTATTACGATTTCCTGGTCAAACATTACTTTTTTACAAAGGATCATTCCTTAGCGTCCGTATTTACGTATGGGCAGGCTTTGTGCCACCAGGACAAATTAAGGCAGGCGGGTTTCTTTAACGTCTGTATTCTTTTTACTAAGCACGTATAGCATGATTTGCATAGTTAAACAGCAGTTGCCTAACGCTGTTAAATATGTGTCTTATGGACACATAACCAATATTACCAATTTTAGGCATTATTTAGACACCTGCCGCCCTGGATGGGTTCATGTTCTCATTTACGGAGAAGTGTCTAAAAAGTACATTAGAACGATTAAAAATGCTAGACAAAACAAAGTTTCTCTTTTCCGGAGCGTTGAGTAGTTTTTTAGTAATGTCTAACAATACGGTTGATTCTTTGGCTACTAACCTGGGTTCTAGTACTGATCTTACCCATGAGCTAATAAAAGGATTGATGGCGGTTGTTGTTTCTTTCCTCACACAATTAATACATCGAAAAATTTATGAGCGAAAAAAAAACGGCGTATAACGCCCAGGCAAGCTGGCAACCTGGTACTGATGTTAAAGTACAGAAATTAGGTTGTTTAAGTCTTAAAAGGACTGTAATTGTTTCTAACGCTACTCGGTGTGTGTTTTACATCGATGAAGAATCTTTCTCGCGCTTCGCTTCGCATGCGCTTTCTCTCAAGATGACACCGGACGAATTGTTAAGGCAATTCATTTGGTTGTTCTCCGCAGACGAATCAATTAAGAGAGAAGTTATTTTGAGGTTGGCTACTTCCTCACATTAATTGCACCAGTGCCTATAACATGGTGCAACTTGTCCCGGTAGTGGGAACATCTACATAAAAAATATATTTTATGGCTCGTTTTCATCGTCGCCGTCGGCGCTTCTTTCGCCGTCGTTTTCACTCATCGCGTTCACATAGAAGCGTTTTACATGTTGGTCGTAGACGGAGTTCTATTTTAGGGTTAAGTATCCCTACATTGTTTCTGCTCGGTGGATTGGCGTTTGTCTTCCGCAATAAGCTGCAGCCGCTTTTTCAAAAAGTAACATCCCTGTTTAAATGAGGATGGGTAAGGTAGTGTTGTACTTACAGATAATTGCTTCTGTAATTACGATTTATTGTTTCATTAAAAATCGCTCTTTATGATTGTTAGGTATAGCGAATCGCGCCAAATGACCACCCGCGCCCGGTCAATTGACGGGTTTATGTTTAGTATTTTCTTGCAAGCCAAGGAAAATAATGTATTTCTTGGGATGAATGACTTCGATCCCAGGCAGGTAAATATCAAAGTTATTTTGCGTAGAGCGGGCCGGAATTATACGATAGTTCAGGATAACATGTTACTCCTGGGTGCTTTTAGTACCCTCTTGAGAGGACAGGATGAATTTTTCTTCGGCTTTTATAAACAGGTACCAGGAACATCAACCAAGTGCCAGAACTTGCGTTATTTTTTCCTTGATTTTGGAGTACCGTTGAATTTGAAAGGTGATGACGAATTGTACACGGAGGTAACCGTTAGTAAGTCCGCATTCTCAAGCAATGTTGATGAAAGTTTGAGTTATATAGAGTATGCTATAAATCCAGCTATGGCTTATGAGGTTGGTATTCCTTTCCTGTTTTCAAATGTTGTGCAGAGCCAGGCCACCAAGGAAAATTATAACCTGGGAGATAATGTTTTGTCAATCGCTTTTTTGAATTTTGATCGAACTGATTGGGAAAAACCAGTGGTAAATAATTTGCAGTTGTCATCTGATAGATTTGATTTGAGCCTGAACTTCCACGAGCTGATGATTCGCAATTTGATTCATTACCCGGCTGCAATGAACTATCGATTTACCACGTCTTTAACCCCTCCTGATGAACATACGGGAACAGGTAAAACGTATAAGTATCTCCCGCCTTTTCCGCAGTCCTGTATGATCTTCAATGGTGGGCAATCGAGCATAGAGGTTGACCAGTGTTCGTTAGATATTAGCTTCGATGGTCAGCAGGTTAACGCTAGTCAGAACTATATTGTCTGCCGACGTTTGGAAACAGACGTTCATACTATTGTAGCAAGCCAGGAGCGAGAGGTTAAGCATATTAATGAAAAGTTGGCCTCCCTTCCCGCAAAACTAAGTTAGTACTATGGGCCTGTTTTCTAAAAAAGCCGGTGGTACTTTCTTCGGTAACCTCTTACGTGGTGTCGGTAGTGCCGTTTCTGGTGGTTTATTGGGCAAAGGTATGAGCCGTATTGAAGTCGGACAGACCAAAACTAACCGCCAACTGATGAAAGAGGCGAAGGCTATCGCCGCGGCTGGCGGTACTCCTATGATGGTAGCGCCACCCACCGAAAATAAGGTTACTACAACAACAAAAAATGTTGTTGGTAGCCTATTGGGTAACGGTTCTAGTTCTGATCCTGATGCTCCGTCCTCCCCAGGTTGGCAGCCGATCCAGGTTGACGAAAACGGAAAGGCCAGGCTTAACCTGGAACTGCCACAAGTTCCGGTACAGGCGCAAGTGGGCGTTAGCCCCTTAGTATGGGTAGGCGCTGGCTTGGCCGTTCTGTTGCTTTTAAAAAAGTAGTGTAAATGCCTTTCTTTGCTGCCATTGGCGGCGTTTTAAAAGTAGTGGGGAAGGTGCTTAAAATTGGTGGTAAAGTTGTAGCCGTTACGCAAGCCGCCGGAGGTGCCATTAACACCGCCACAACGCCTTACTATAGTGAGGCCGGACAACGTGTACAGGCTATTATGGCCGGCATACAGGCGCAACAACCACCACCTCCCAAAACACCAGCGCCCGAACCCGAACAACCCGCTACCAGTATTGTTTATACTCACAATTCAGCAGGTGGTATGGTGGGCAATATTCCAGGTGTCACCGTCACCGCAAAGAATCCGCCATTACCCTCGTGGTTACCGCTGGCGGCGGTGGGTGTTTTACTTATTCTCCTATCAAAAAGAAGGTAGGCAATATTGGGGGCTGCGCCCCCATTTTATTTTAATTCAAATTATCATGAGAGTAATAGATTTTCTTTTTGGAATAATCGACCGATTTGCGCCTATGGACCAAGAAACTAAATCCTCGCTAAAGTTGGATGCTACAGCTGCCTATAATAAGGCAAAGGAGGGCAGTTTTCGGAAAAAAGTCCATAACGATAATGTACAATCCGATTCCAGCATTGAGACGGATGACAAGGCCGCATTAATGGAAAAAGTGTCGGTAATCGACCGCGTTGTAATCGCATCTGAATCCTGGTGGTTTCGCACATCTCTTGCGATCCTGTTTATTGTCGTAGTCCCAAAAATTAAAGACTATTGGAATAGGTCTGCCGGCTCTGATAGGCCGGACGATTTGGGTGATTTGGATGACTATGAGGATGACGACGATTATTAACAATTGTTAACCCACTGTTCGGGGTGCGGGTACTCCCGCACCTTTTAAATTTTAATGCTATGGTTAATGGAGAAAAAATAATTAAAGTACTTCTTTTTGCTGCTGGTGGATTTTTAGTATACAACACTTTTTTTAAAAAGAAAGCGTTTGCCCTGGATTCCGCTACAGAACTTAAACGGCTGGCAGAACAAAATACAGCGAAAGGAATAGGTAAACCGTCGGCTGCTCATGTCGCTATTGCCAATCAGATATGGGAGAATTTTAATCATGCTATTGTTAAGGATAGCAACGAAGATAGAATTGTGGCGCTTTTTAAGGGTAGTACTGTACCTCGTTCTGTTTCTGATATGTCCTTGATTTATCAAGCCTACGGCGTACGAAAATTGCCCGAAAGGATCGACTTTGACATTTTTGGTGTAGGTTTTTCGTCTGGTAGTTTGATCCAGCATGTAGAACGCATCTTCGACCAAGATCGGTCGCAAACAGGCGATTTTATTGCCTTATTAAATACTGTGTTGTCATATGCTCCCGCAGATAATAAATAACTTTGTTTTTGAAAAGTCATATATCAACGACCTGGTAACGCTGGTAAGTCCTAATAAGAAGATCACCAATATTATACCCTATTCGTTTACCAGGACATTTAATAAAGCTGGATTGCAAAGTTTGGAAGAAAGGCGGTGGTACTTGTACTATGGTTATTTTTTGGTCAGCAAAAATGGAGATACTCCCCAGACGGTAACGTTTACCAACGATTCAATGATCGTTGTGAAGTGGGAGAACTTCAGTTATGAGGTTGACCAGTTCTTAATTTTGGCTAATGCTATAACTCTGCAAAACCCTGTTCCTGATGTGTATGTTCATTTTGTTGGGTATCGTATACAGATAGAGGATACCGGTAAAATGCCAGACTTTTACGTTCCTTCTCAGCCACCAGAGCCGCAAACTGTTCAACTGATGTTACACAATCGGACAGGTGTACAGCTGGCGGTGTATGTCAATAATTACCGGGTACCCAATACCTCGCCTAATTCTGATTGGGATATTGGAATACGTATTTTACGCGGCCCTACGAGTATTCGGTTTAGCCCATCCGTTGTTCCTGGTGTTCCGGTTCCTGATAATACTTTTTTGGAAAGTAGGGAAGCGGCGGCAGGCGAGGGGGTGAGCATACCTTACACCAGTTTTGACCAGGTGTTTAATTTTGATAGTAGCCAGGACGTGGAAAGACACGTCACGTTGTACCGTAATACAGTAGAGCCTCTTCGGGAGATAGTTGTCAATGCCTATTTGACGGATCAGGATGATATCTATAACAGCACAGTAGTAGAGTTTACATTGCCATATCAGTTCGATTTTGATGTTACGTTTAAAATTGCTCGTTGCGTTACGAATACCAGTGCTGGCCTTAATTACTGTTATGGGGTTCAACCTGGTAGCGGCTCCGGTGATCCTGATGCAATCGTTGATGTGACTATCCCTAGAGGTACTGGTACCCATCGGATTTCCTTACAGCCTTCACCAGGTAAAGCCTTCGGTTATGTGGAAAGGATAGAAATTTCCGCCATAGGTGACGCCCGTGTTACATTCATCAAGTTTCCAGGATCTTCCTGGATTTTGGTATTAAAATAAATTTCAATATGGAATATAAATCTTTGGTGAAGACCAATACAGAACAATTCTTTAAACGGCTCGCTGAAATTGCGGGCCGTTTAGGCATTCCGTCGGAATGGTTACAACATGTTATGTACTCTGAATCCGGGCTTAGCCATATAGCTGTTAATAGTATTGGGGCCGTAGGGTTAATTCAATTTACCCGATCTACGGCTAAATCCCTGGGAACCAGTGCTGATGCGCTTTTGAAAATGTCGAATGTACAGCAGCTCGATTATGTAGAGAAATATTTCAAAGTACAAATATCTGTCTACGGTGTCCCTAAAAGCGTGGTTGATTGCTATATCCTGGTGTTTTATCCCGCTATGGTACGGAAAGGAAAAGATTTTGCGTTACCTGATTCGATGTATGCGTCAAACAAGGGAATGGACATGAACAAGGATGGCAAAATAACGCGGGATGATGTAAAAGCCTACCTTGAAAAACGTATAGGTGTAAAGGTGAGTGATTCTCCTGGTGGTACAAGTAAATGGCCGTTACTTCTTATTCCTTTGGCAGTCTTGTTATTGTCTTTGACACGTAGTAAAATATTCTAAGATGGAGGCATTTAAACAATTCGCATTAAACAGCCGTGTAGCGAACTTTCAGCACGGTACTTTCAAAAAAAAAGAAAACATCTACATACTTGGAAAGCGTTATGAGGCTACAGTTTTTTATAAACAGTATCAGCCGGTTAATGTCGTCATTTATGAGGTAGATAAAACCGGAGCTAAAACGTCCGCTTCTTTTTCTAGTCTTACCTATTCGTTGTGGATGGATATTAGAAAAGCATATATTTTAAACCGTGAGTAATGATAGATACAATTCATCTTCGTATTAACAATATTTCAAAATATAACATGCTTTATGAACAGTTATATACCATTAAAAGGGATTCAGTTAGCGAAGCCTATATTATTGATGAGACAACTGGCGAGGTACTTGGTAACCGCAATTTTATTCGTTCTCTTATCTACCATGACAATAATAATATTATCCCTCTTAATAAGCGTAGTAGTCTTGATCTTCCCAGTAGCCATTATAGCGTATCTTACGTGGTTAATGTACAAGGCAATTACGTAGATTTCAATTTCTCTTTGCCCAAAACCCAGTACGGAACAAATTTGTTTCAATTTGTCGATTACTACGATCAAAGTTGTAGTGTGACCTTTAGTTTCTTTATCCGGTATATTTTTGATTTTGCTAGAGAATACTTTATACAGCTACCAGAAGCCCAGGACATGGAGGTGAGACGGATTGACCTTTGTTATAATCAGTTTTTTAACAGTAAGTCTGATGCTTTACAGTATCTCGATCATCAAAAAACACTGCTAGTTAAGTATGCTCGTAAAAGCCAGAATAACTACAGGTCTTATGAAACCTCCTTGATGTATGTAACGGCCCGTTACTCGTTTAAAATTTATCACAAGGGCACGGAATTTGCGAAGCATGATTATAAGGCTCTGGTTAAGTCTGGTAACGGTAGGGGGTATGACCTGGGATATTTTCAAGAGGTATCGGATAAAATTCTCCGCTATGAGATGACCTTTAGGCTGTCTTACATTAACTACCTGTTCAATAGCTACTTTTTTGATTCGGAGCGGCGAGGTAACAGAATAGATATACAAACTCACCCAGTTAATAAAGTTCTAAAAGCCTTTGTAACTATGGGTTTCAGTAAGTACTACTCATATTTTAAGACTAAGCAAAAAACGTTTAGCCTTGCCAGTGACTACGACTCCTACAATAGCAATAGAAGGAATTTTGAACTATATAAGGACAACTACAATGTAAGTTTTGATTATAGTATTTTTTCCATCTTGTATGAGCAATTTTGGGCGCGTGTTAAGCAGTATCAGTTGAACGTTAAAATGAGCATAGGACAGGTTATTGAAAATATTTCGGAGTATAACAAAAGCTGTGAGCTTAAAAATAAAATCCGCCGGGCTTATGATGGTAAGAAGGTAGGCTCTGAACTGGTTAACAGTAGAATGGTGATACTTGCTGTCTTAAGTCAGTACGTTAATTTGCAGGAATTATATAAGGCTAAGTTGATACCCAAATCTACCTACTACCGCATTAAGGATGATTTGAAGAAAATAGGGGTTAGCGAGTATAGCGCAAATACGGCAATACCAGCGCCGCCATTGGATTATCTTGATTATAGATATTATTTTGGTCGATATTTGAATTAAACGTAAATTTCTGTAATAAGGATAGAAATCTATTATTTCATAAAACAATTGTATGAGTAATAATTTAGTTCTGCTTTATACCATTTCTGATGGTGGGTATTTTTGTTTACCCGGGAGACGACGTAAGTTTCAAAAACGAGATCACCTTCAAACATTGCCGTTTCAGGATTATTTGCCAGATGGTACATCTGTAGTGAGTACAAAACCTGGATGTCTTTGTAGAGATTCCTCGGGGCGTCTATGGACTAAAAGTTGGTATGATTGGGTAGAAGAGGTTATTTAAGTAATAGAGGTATATAAAATAAAAACCGGGGTAAAAACCCCGGTTTGTTACATTGGCCATTTTCTGCGGTCTGTGAGGTATTTTGAAAGGTAAAGGGATTCACCAGGTTGAAACCTGGTGACTTGATAGTCACACGATTAATACTCGAAAATTTCGAGTTAGTGATGGTTAATGGATGGTTAATGGATGGTTGAAGACTTTAGTATGCTTTAATTAAATGGTCAAGCTCCCCGACAAATCGGTCTCTTACTTCGCGTACCAATTCCCTGATTTTGCTTGTTTCAGCACCTGTTAGTACCTCCACTAGTTTACCATCTTTTACCTGGTCAATGCTTCGTAACTTTCGATAAAATGTTGGTGTGCTAAATCTGCATTCTTCGCAAACGCGTGTTCTGAAAAAGTTTGCATAACCATTTAGGCATTCATTAACAACGCTCAATAGATTTTTTACAGGTCTCTTTTTTCTCATGATCTAGGTTTTTATATTTATATTTATTGATGCTTTATAAGTTGTACGGGGTAGATACCCCGCACATGTTTTTTATGGAAAAAGTGGGTTACTGAACATACTACCATTATTGCCGTAGTATGTGGTTACTGGCGGCTTCGCGTTGTGGTGTGTTGTTTCAGGTAACTATAGTAAATGTAAGTTAAACTTTTAAAATACAAAGATAAACTGTGTAAAATTATGGTTCAACTGTAAATATTTATATTTGAACTTTGTATTTTGGTGGTTTACAATAAATTAAATGTGGTTATCTTTGTGAATCCAATTGAAGAAAATGGGAAAAGTACTGTTAAATCGTATTCGGGCGGTTTTGGCTGAAGCCGGGCTGAATCAAAAGGATTTATTTAATCGCATCAATGAACGAAAAAAGATTTCATACAACAGCGTGACAGCCTGGTGTCGGAACGACGCGCAACCGGATCTGGCAACACTTTGGCTGATCGCGGAAGTTCTAAATGTAAGTGTACGTTCGTTAATCGTCGATAATAAACGGAAAGATTAAGACGCCTTAGATAGGCCGGAGAGTGGCTACTATTAAGGAATAGCTGTGCAGGATGATATTAAGTATTGTATAGTAACATTGTTTGTTTCTACTCGTTAAGTCCCGAATCAGAATAGGTAACCTAGTATAAGTTTTTAAGGGGCGCTATCGCGCTGATATTAAATTTACCCGAATGGAGAAAGTGCTGTATAATCGAATCAAGGCCGTTTTGGCTGAACTTGGGATGAACCAAAAAGACTTATATAACCGCGTTAACGAGCGAAAAAAAATTTCGTATAACAGCGTGGCCGCCTGGTGCCGGAACGACGCGCAACCAGATATTCCAACCCTAAATATAATCGCTGACGTTTTAGATGTAAGCGTTAGAATATTGCTTGTTGACAATAAGGCCCAATAGGGTAACAGGAGCCTCCTGGATCGCACCCGTTTAATAGATATTTTGTTGGTATTGATTTTTTGACTAGCTTAATTAGTACTAGTTCTTTGACAGCCGTGCTGTGCAAGTGGAGTAGTGGCTAAAAAGGGCCGCTTATTGCCTTAACTCACTGGTTATCAACTAAGTTAAATAAAAATCACATGTAAAAGAGGACTTATATACAACGTTCTCTTTTTAATAGGTTTATCTATTTAACATAACATAAATTATAGGAATAATCTGCGGCTATAAACTTTAAGCTCATCGAAGCGAAAAAGTCTCTATAAAACGGTGGTGGAAATTCATTCGAATGAGGCTACTGTGGCTGGTTTGTACGAATACACCTCAAGGCCTCTCACGAATACGCGATTCTCAGCGCCTTCATTTTGATGGGAAATTCTGGGGTTTCTGGGAATTTATGCAGGAATTATCGGGGACAAAAAAGCTGCCGGCAATGTAACCTACACTCCCAGCAGCAAAAAATTATGCGAATACGGTAATAAATTCAATGACTTCTCCATCCAGCCCGTACACCAGTGCGTTACGGATTTTTAACGGCGGCTGACCGAGCGATAAATCATTCGGCGCGATGCAGCTCACAGCGCCCAGTGATAATGCGTGGACATACGCAGCATCCACATCCTCAACGGTCAATGCCAGGTGTAATATCGCTCCGGTGACGGGCGTCTCACCAGGCTGTCTGCGGCGCCCCTGCGCGGCCACATTGGCGTCCTTGTCAAATATTTCGATAAAGGACCCGGTACCCGGAATTTGCAGCAACGCCGCATCTGTAATATTAAACTCCGGTAATGTCCAGGAATGGTATGGTACAAGTCCCAGCGCCTCATAAAACCTGCAGGTGGCCTGGAAATCATTGGCCTGAATGGCCAAATGATGGATGCCCGTGATATTCGTCTTGTTCATGCGGCAAAACTACAACATGATAAGTAACGGACTATCGGGCTAACAAAATTGTTAGCTCCCAAATCCGCTACCAGAGCCAATTTAGCGATCAAATTTTGAGACTACAAGTTTTTGGGAAGCGTAAATTCCGGAGTGCCCGCTGAAATAATACGCGGTAAAACACGCTACGGCGAAATACAGTACGTGGTCAGTGCCAAAAAGTTCAACGCCCATCAGTGTACACGCCAGCGGTGTATTGGTGGCCCCGGCAAAAACGGCGATGAAACCAAGTCCGGCGAACAGGTCAACCGGCGCGCCGAGCAACAAGGCCAGCGTATGCCCCAGGGTGGCGCCCATAAAAAATAAAGGTGTCACCTCTCCCCCTTTAAAACCCATTCCCAGCGTTACAGCGGTGAAAATCAGCTTCCATAGCCAGCTCCAGTCAGAGATATTACTGCTGCCGCTGAAGGCATTAACGATACTGACGCCGTCGGGCGACTGACTATACACGCCTAAACCCAGATAATCACGGGTGCCGAGAATAAAAGTCATACCGATAACCACCAAACCGCCCACAACAGGAATAAGCCACGGAATTTTAATATAGACGTTGGCGTTATATTTGATCGCGTGAATCATCCAGGAAAACAAAAAGCCGGTCAAGCCAAAAGCGACGCCAGCTACTATCACCTTTAGTAACAGAAACAGATCAGCCTTCACAAAAGGGATATAAGGCGTCAGGTGCGAACCTGTGTATAATATCTGATAATGTGTGTGCGATATTCCCCAGGCTGAACAAACTACATCTGCCAGTACGGCTGCAATAAGACAAGGCACCAGCGCATCGTAACGCATGGCGCCAATAGCCAGTACTTCCAGGGCGAACACAGTACCTGCAATGGGTGTTCCGAATACCGCTCCAAAACCTGCGGCAATACCGGTCATTAATAATATACGTATATCCCTGGGCGTGAGTCCGAGCGTTTTTCCTATCCAGGCGGCCATACTTCCACCAATCTGCACGGCTGTGCCTTCCCGTCCGGCGGAACCGCCAAACAGGTGGGTGATCACAGTGGTGAGCAGCACCAGGGGCGCCATCCTCGCGGGAACACCTCCTCCGGGCTGGTGTATCTCATCCATGATCAGGTTATTGCCCTTTTCGGCATTCTTGCCTCCCACGCGGTATAACCAATAAATCAATATACCTGCTAATGGCAACAGGTACAACAACCATCCATTTTCAAAACGGATCTTCGTCGCCTTGTCGAGCATCCATAGAAAGAGGGCTACCAGGCTGCCCACGATCAGGGCAACAGGTAATACCAACACTGTCCATCTCAGCAGCTGATACGCTACTGTAATTTGTTCCGGTTTATTTCTATTTTGTATCATGTCCTACAAACAGCAGTTTAAGGTGACACCACTTTGTATCACCTGGTTCGTTTTGTAGGCGCCATCAGTTTCGGAGGACCCGAAACGGTTCGGAGCAGGAAGACACCATTTCCTGTGATGCAAAAGTAAAATTAATCTGCTAATAATCCAGCATAATATGCTGCGCCCCAAAGCGCAGACTTATCATTGTTGACAATATGAATAGGCACACTGGTCAGCAGTTCAGCCATCCGGTCGCCCTGCATATAGTGATGAAAGAACTCGCCGGTCTCCAGTAACCGGGCTATCTTGGGCGGAATACCGCCTCCCAGAAAGAGTCCCCCGGTGGATTTCATCTTCAGCACCAGGTTGCACGATTCGCGCGCCAGGTACCGGACAAACAGTTCCATCGTTTTTACACAGATCGCCACTTTGCCTTCCATGGCTGCTTTGCTGATAACGGCGGCATCGTCGCCGGCTGCCATTTCCGCTGCCAGTGCCGACGGCACTTCCATTTCTTTTATATCCCGCAGGAACTGGTAAATGGTCACGATACCCGGACCGGAAATAACGCGCTCCCAGCTGGCAATCTCATATTTCTCCTGCAGATATCTTAATAAAGATATATCGAGTTCCGTACGCGGTGCAAAATCACCATGACCACCTTCCGTAGGGAAAGGATGATGATGCTTGCCATCCCAATACAGGCCGGCCATGCCCAACCCTGTACCCGGTGCGATGATGGCCATATTACCATTATTATCGGCAGCGCCGCGATGTAAAGTAGTTAACTGTCCCGGTGATAAGGTAGCTAATCCATATGCCGTAGCTTCCAGGTCGTTGATGAGTGCTACCGCCTGGATACCTGTTGCCTGCCGGATTTCATCTTCACTAAGCTCGCGTGATAAATTGGTAAGCTCCACTTTCCCTTTCACAACCGGTCCGGCTACCCCAATGCATATACGCTGCGGCTTTTCCCCACCCTGACTAATAAAATGCTGAATAATTTCTGAGAAACTGGCATAGTCCCTCGATGCATATTTGTCTTCCCGCACTACATCGAAATCCCCTTCGGCCAGGCGGAACAAGGCCAGGTTGGTCTTTGTGCCACCCAGGTCGCCGGCCAATAAATACAGTTCTTTCCCCTGCTCATATACGGGTGCTACAAACCTAGGCAAATAGTGCTGCTTTTTGATTGTCTGCATAACATCGTAAACTTATCTCCTAAAAATAGTCAAATTGGAACAGCATTTGCCCCTCGTTGAACAATTTTCTGAAAAAAATGTAAACCCAATAAATTGATTTTTAATGGAAAGACATACCTATCAGACTGGACTTATTGGAAATTGCGCGTTCCTGGCGCATATCAACAAAGACACGAATGTAGATTGGCTCTGCTGGCCCCGGATGGACAGCTCTTTCGTTTTTGGAGGGCTGCTGGATCGTAAAAAAGGGGGTGCCTTTTCCATCCTGCCTACCGGCGATTATGCATCCCATCAATATTATATGGAGAATACCAATATTCTCTGTACGGAAATCAGCACTACGGAAGGTAGTTACCGGGTGACCGACTTCGCCCCCCGCTTTCAGCAATACGAACGTTTTTTCAAACCGCTGATGCTGATACGGAAAGTGGAACCACTGGATGGCTCACCCCGCATCCGTGTGCGGTGTACACCCACCTGCGATTATGGCACCGCCCAGTTACATCCCATCAGAGGCAGCAGCCACATCGAGTTCACCGGCTGCGAGGACAATATCAGGCTGACCACCAATATTGCCGTGAGCTATGTTTTTGATGAAGAATATTTTGTGTTGAATGAAACCAAATACCTGATACTCACCTACGGCCTGCCCCTGGAAGCGCCGCTGGCAAGCACAGCCGAACGGTTTCTCCGGGAAACCGCCACCTACTGGCGCACCTGGATCAAACATTCTTCCATTGCCAATTACCATCAGCCTTATGTAATCCGGGCCGCTTTGGCGCTGAAAATCCACCAAAATGAAGATACCGGCGCCATCATTGCGGCCAGTACCACCAGTCTCCCGGAATTCCCGGACAGTGGCCGCAACTGGGACTACCGCTACTGCTGGATGCGCGATACCTATTATGTAATTACCGCACTGAACCATATCGGTCATTTTGAGGAAATGGAGAAGTACTTCGGTTATATCACTGACATCTCTTTCTCCGGTGATTTCCGCTATCAGCCTTTGTACGGTATCACCGGAAAAAAGGACCTGGTGGAAACCATACTCCCCCATCTCGACGGATATATGGGCAATCAGCCTGTCCGCATAGGTAACCAGGCCTATGAACATATCCAGAATGATATCTATGGACAGGTGTTGATTTCCATGTTACCATTATATACCGACCACCGTTTTATCTTCTCCGAACGGAAAGACTCTGACCGGTGGATCAACCTCCTGCTGAAAAAAATAGAAAAGACCATCGATGAAAAAGACGCCGGTATCTGGGAGTTCCGGAACATGGCTAACATTCACTGCTACACGAACTTATTCCAGTGGGCGGGTTGTAATGCGGCAGAAAAAATGGCCAGGACTATCGGCAATGAAGAACTGATTGACCGCGCCGTTGCTTTGAAGAACCGCGCTGCGGCTCATATTGAAAGTTGCTATGATCCGGTACGGAAAGTATATACCAATGCCGCCGGCAGTCAGCACCTGGATGCCAGCACGCTGCAACTGATTATGATGAACTACCTGGACCCTGCTTCTGAAAAGGCACGGGATCATTTGGCAGGACTGGAAAAAGAATTGAAAACACCGGAAGGGCTGTTTTACCGTTACCGGCACTCCGATGATTTTGGTCTCCCTAAAACAACTTTCCTGGTATGTGCCTTCTGGTACGTAGAAGCGCTCGCCTGCGTAGGCCGGCTGGATGATGCACAACGCGAATTCAGTAAGCTGCTGCAATATTCCAACCACCTCCTGCTTTTCAGTGAAGATGTGGAATCCACTACCGGCAGCCAATGGGGTAATTTCCCCCAGGCCTATAGCCATGTGGGACTGATGAATGCGGCCTACCGCATAGCGATGAAACTGGATAAACCAATATTTATTTAGGGATTTTCGGATTTAGGGGATTTACGAATTTCTGGGATTTGATTGTGTGATGTTGTTTAAATATATAAATAATATATAATTCATATATAATTCATTATAACATGATCAACATCACATAATCAAATCCCAGAAATTCGTAAATCTGAAAATCCCAAAATTTCAAAATTTCTAAATGGATTTCAGGGTACGCAGCAAATGCCGGACTTCATGATGGCTTCGCAGGTAATACTGCGCGGCCGACACCTGACTTCCCACTTTAATTGTGATCGCCTTTGGTGGCAACGCTTTAAAGATATCTTCGTCGGTCACGTCATCTCCCATCGCCATAATAAAATCATACTTCTTATGATTTAACCAGCTGAGGGCAGCTTTGCCTTTATTGATCTCGATATTTTTCACTTCAATCACCTTATCTCCGGGCAATACCTGCAAACCCTTTTCTACTGTGTAATAACGCAGGGTGTTCATCAGTTCATTGGCGCGTTGTTCGCCCAAACCTGATTCCACTTTACGGTAGTGCCATACGAGGGAGTAACTTTTTTCTTCTACAAATGAGCCAGGGGTACGGTCTGTAGCCTGCTCCAGCATGGGCATGATTTCCTGTTTCCATTTATCGGTGAGACCGGGCAACTGGTACCACTCTCCTTCCCGGGTCTTTTGCCAGGCACCGTGTTCGGCGATCAGGTCTACCGGCAAATGCCCGAACCACTCTCCCAGCGTTTCGTGTTTGCGGCCGCTGATCATGACAATATGATTGCCGGGATAAGCCGCCAGCTCCCGCAGCAGCTGGTACAGATCCGGATCTGGTGCGGCCATGTCTATATTGCTCTGAAATCCGACCAGCGTGCCGTCGTAGTCCAGGAAGATGATGCGTTTTTTTGCTTGCCGGTATTGTTGTCTTATCATGACAGCTGTTTCCTGGTTCACCCGGCGTGCCAGCATATTCTGCTGCATCTGGTTCACTTCTTCCAGGCGGGTCATGAATAATTTCACCCAGTGATGAACGTTGAACTTGGACACCAGTTGCCGCATCTGCTTCATGCGCCGTTGTTGTTCCGGTAAAGGCATATTGAGTGCATCTACAATAGCCCGGGTAATGGCCCCGATGTTATTGGGATTTACGATGATCGCGTCGATGAGTTCTTTAGATGCACCGGCCATTTCACTGAGAATCAGTACACCATCATTATTATTCCGGCTGGCCACGTACTCTTTGCTGACGAGGTTCATCCCGTCACGCATCGGCGTAACCAGACAAATGTCGGCGTAGTTATAGAGTCCCGCCAGCACTTCCACCGGAAAGGACCGGTAGAAATACTGCACCGGATGCCAGCTGAGAGTACGGAAACGAGAGTTAATGTTACCTACCAGTTTATCGATTTCATCGCGTAGCTCTTTGTATTGCGGTACGGTATCTCTGGAAGGCACCACAATCATATACAAGACAACTTTGCCGATATATTCCGGATGCAGCTGTAACAGCAGTTCAAAAGCCTGCAGCCGTTGCAGGATACCCTTGCTGTAATCCAGCCGGTCTATAGACAACACCATCCGATCCTGCTGGAAGTTCTCCTTCAGACTTTGTATCTGGTGTTTTACTTCCGGATCATTGGCGAGGCCGGAGAATTTATTAAAGTCGATACCCATGGGGAAAGTCTCCACCACTACGGCCCTGTCATTATAGTAAACGATATTGGCCGTGGTATTGACCGGCAGGATGCGACTGGCCGCATTCAGAAAGTGCCGGGTATCGTCGAAAGTGTGAAAGCCCATCAGGTCGGCGCCTAACATCCCTTCTATCAGCTCCGCACGCCAGGGAATAAGGCGAAACAATTCGTATGAAGGGAACGGAATATGGTTAAAAAAGCCGATGGATATTTCCGGCATTTCAGCCCGCAGCATACCAGGCAGTAACAGCAGCTGGTAATCGTGTACCCAGATGGTATCCCCTTGTTCGGCCACCTGCATGACAATATCCCGGAACTTTTTATTTACCTGGTAGTAGGCATCCCAGTAGCCCTGGTCGTAACGGGCATATACCGCCATGTAATGGAACACCGGCCATAATGTTTCATTGGAAAATCCTTCGTAGAAGTTGTTGATTTCGTCCTGGGTCAGAAAAACCGGCATGAGGTTCATCTGCCTTAGTTGTTTCGTGATTTTCTCCTGCTGTTTGGGATCTTCGATTTCCAATCCCGGCCATCCCAGCCAGATGTTATTGCCATCTCTGTAAATAGATCCTAAACCGGTAGCCAATCCTCCTTCGCTGGGCTGCAGTGAAAACTCACCGTCTTTCTCTGTAATTTTTACCGGTAGCCTGTTCGAAACAATAATAGTCTTCTTCATAGTCAGTTTATATCTCTAATTATCAAATGACGTGTATATGGTGCAGCAACAAAACAAATAGCACACCCAAAAGAGCGGAACCGTTATATATAAATAAATATAATGCTGCTAAAAGTGGCTGTGGTTCATCAAACAGGGCTTATCCGAAGTGGGATAATGGGTTTTCCTGTAACGGGTGATCTTCACAAGATAATGATTTCCAGGGGCAAAAGGAAGGGAAATATCTCCCCTTCCTGCGAAATACTTGCTACGCAGGGCTTCAGCACATATAAAAATAAAAGGTATCTATAAGCCCAGGAGTTGTTCCATCATCTCCATACCGGTAACGGCGTCGGTTACTGAAACGGGATTAAGTCCCTCTCCGCGGAAATACTGCACGACTTCCGCAATCAGGGGCGCCTGCACATGGGCAGGGGTATCAAAACTAAAGTTTTCGGTGCCTGTGGCTGTCTCCACGGTCAGTAGATGAAAATCCCGGAAGAAATGAAACCGTATGGTACCGGCATCTCCGGTGATGGTGCAGTAATCGGCATTCATATGGGGAGGCGCGATAAAGTTCCAGCTGCCGTTAAAGAGGATACCGTTGTTGAATAGTACCTGGCCGCTAACCTGGCCGGCTACACGCGGATCTTCCCCAGTGCCGATACCGCTCACTTTCAGCGGCTTACCGAAATAATCCAGGAGGATGTCCAGCTGATGCGGCGCCAGGTCGTGGAAAAAACCACCACCTGACAAGGTTGGATCAAGCCGCCATCCGGCATTTTCCGTAGGCGATGTTTTCCAGAGGCGCAGGTCTACGTGACGCACCTGACCAATATATCCTTCTTCCAGTAACTCTTTGACCCGCACAAATACAGGTAAGCGCCGGCGGTAATGGGCCACACTGGCGCGAACACCACTGGCACTAACAGCAGCCGCTATACGACGGGCAGCAGCCAGGTTGATACCTACCGGCTTTTCTATATAAACAGGTAAACCCTTTTCAATAGCAGCCAGGGCATAGGCTTCATGACTATCCGGCGGAGTGGCAATATAAATGGCATTTACATGCGGATCGTTCAGAAGGTCGGTAGCATCGTCGTAGTAGCGGTCTACCTGATGGCGTTGGGCATAGTCTGCCGCCAGTTCGCGATTCCGGCGCATGACTGCCGTCACATCGCTATGGGCAGTCAGTCGGAAAGCCGGACCACTTTTTACTTCTGTTACATTACCGCATCCGATGATGCCCCAATTAATCCTGTCCATGATAACTATATTGAGCCAACAAAATACACATTACTTCTTTAATGTCATCAGTACCACACCGGCAATAACAATCGCAGCTGACACACCTACCATGCTGTCGATCACTTCGTTACCAACAGCCCATCCCAGGAACATAGCCACCACCGGGTTTACATAGGCATACGTGGCCGTAAGCCGTGGCGGCGCATTGCGGGTAAGCCAGCTATAAGAAGTATAGCCGACCAGCGAACCTATCATGACAAGATAAATATAAGCAAGCAAACTACGTTGAGACATTCCCGGTAGTGTACTCCAGGCGCCGGGCTCCAGGCAAAAACTGACCAACAGGGAGAAGACGGCCCCTGCCAGCATCTGTATGGCGGTACTGGTCATCTGGGCAGGCATGGGTAACCGTTGTACAAACAAGGAACCGGTAGCCCAGCAAATACTGCCCGTTACGATCACCGGAATAGGCCACAAAGGAAAACTCCTGGTGGCATGAGCGGCGGAGAACGGGTTAAAGAGTAAAAACAGCCCCAGGAATCCCAGCACAATCCCCAGTATTGTCAGCAGCGAGGGCTTTTTCTTACTAAAGAAAGCCCAGTCCAGCCCCATAAACCAGGCCGGCATAGCCGCCACGATCAGGGCTACCAGTCCGGATGGCATATAGTGTACCGCCAGGGCTACGGTGGTATTACCGACACCTATCAGTAACACCCCTACGAAAATAGCAGCCCTTATTTGTTGCCAGGCAGGGATGCTTCTCTCCTTCCAGTAACCAATGCCCAGCAGGATACAACCGGCCAGGAAAAACCGCAAGGCTGACAGTAAAAATGGCGGCACGCTTTCCGTAGCGAACTTTATTCCCAGATAAGTAGATCCCCAGATAATATATACGGCCAGCAGATACAGGAAGGTATGTGTACGGTAGCTGGCAGGTTTTACGGCGTTGGTCATTTTGGTTTCTTTTTATGGCGCTGTTGGAATTGCTGTACTTTATGGAGATCCCCACACACACTCATGCTACACCATTTACGGGAGCCGTTACGGCTTTTGTCCAGGAACAGCCAGCCGCAGGCAGGGCATTGGCGGACCTGTTGCAACCCGTTTCCGGTATATAACTCTAAGGCCGACTTCACCAGCCACCAAATCAGTTGCTCCAGTGCCGGGGCGTTAAAAAGCAGTTCGCCCTGACGCAGGGAGGGCTTCCAGTTCACTTCTATGTTAGCGTAGGCATCCGCTACATAAGTATTGAACAAACGGATGTCAGAAGGGTCTGGTGCTTTCCGATGGATAGCAGCGGCAAACAGTCTCAGCAGCAGTTCCCGCAGCACGATACATTTATCGAAAACGATGGCCGCTTTCTGTGGATACCCCTTGGCTAACCGTTCCAAAGTGTGGGACACTTTGGCAGACATTACATCCATACGGTTGTACCATTCCAGCAGCTCCTTCATACCGACGAGGTAATCGAGTAGCTCCGGTTTGTTTCGGTTGCTGATAGTATTAACAAAGTCGAGACAGAGGACACCACCATCTAAACGTATGGTGTTAATGTTGTTTTTCGTAGACATAAAATCGTGGCTTTAACGTGTCTGCTATACAAATGTAAACTATTAAATTAACCGGTAAAACTATTTTTGGTGGTTAATAAAATACAGGGGGTCGGAAAGGATTTTCGTCTCCTCTACCATCTCTTTAATATTATCAATTTAAAAAAATTAAAATCAATAAGTTATAAAAAACAAAAACAGCCACTACAGCGGCTGTTTTTGTTTAACAATGATAGTATTTTAAGGTAGATGTCTCTACAGGGAAGATTGATTTTTAGAAGGACTGCTTCACTCCCTCTCCAAATAGCGGGCAGGAGCAATATTACGGTAAAAAACCCAGGTATCTATATAAATTTACAAATACAAATTTATTTTATATTATTAAATATACAAATAATATAATTAGATAATGAAAATAATTTAATGAGATGAAAAGGCTGTCCATGCAACGATGCTTATGCTATGACAGAATGTCCTTATCTGCCGTTTTCAGCAGTGTTCCGGCTGCTTAAAAATGTCCCGGTTTTACTCGTGTACCCGGATCACCTGACCGGTAATTACTCCTTCTACAGATCTCAGATAAGCATTTATGAGGCGACGCATCGGTACCGGATTAAACCCTGGGAACAGGTGACCGATATCGTCCGCAGAGTTTTCGGCAAGTCCCGGACTGACCACATTGATACGGAGGCCACGTTGCAATTCAGTAGCGGCGCCCACCACGAAACTATTGACAGCACCACTCACAACAGCCCCCGCTACCGTGCCCCGGGCAGGTTCATCGGCCAGAATACCGGAGGTCAGGGTAAACGAGCCCTTATCGTTGAGATAGTGTTGCCCTTTCAGGACCACGTTCACCTGTCCCATTAACTTGGAATGGATGGCTTCCATCACATCGGACTCCTGAAGCTGCTGGAAACTTTTCATGGGGGAAGATCCGGCAGTGACTACAACGGCGTCGATATTCCCCACTGTCTGATATAACTTTTCAATAGAAGCACTATCGGTGATGTCTACACGCATATGACCGCTATTGCGACCCGCTGTAATGACTTCGTGTTTTCTTCCCTGCAGTTCCTTTAATACTTGTTTACCAATGGCGCCGGTGGTGCCAATCATCAGGATTTTCATATAGGTCGGATTTATTACTCAAAATATTCCTCTACATTGGCCAGCACTTCACAATCACAATACCGGCGCCAGCAGTTTTTTTCGTCTTTCCTTTTCTTCTTTTGATGGCATTGTCTTTTGGTACTAATTGGTTTTCAGTTGCAAAGTACAATACCTGGCGGTTATTGCTGACCCTTTGCCCGCTTTTCCGCTATTAACCGATACGCTAGTTCCCGGGCCGTATCCCGGTTACTCACCGCTTCCGTGATGGTATAGTTGTCGGGGTAATCCGGTATAGTGCCACGTCCTTCCTGTGCCGGATGGTCCACAGCGTTCTCATACCGTACAACAGGTATGGTTACATGCATACGCGTGTTGGGTAACAACAATCCGACAAACTCACCACCGTTGCCCCCGGTGTAGTTACCACCTGTTTCATCGCCAATAAACGTTCCCACCCGAAGATGATGCGCTACTGCGGTAAATTCCGCTGTGGTAGACCCGGTGGCGCCATTAACAAGGAAATACACGTTCCCTTTAAAACGCTGAGCTGCCGGCCGCACACTATCAAGCGTAGGATTCACGGAAACGGGTACACGATAAGTTCCGTCAGGCAGCGGTACGAGACTATCCCTGACCTGCTTCAGGTCATCCGGGGATAAAGAAGAATGCGCCAGCAACGGTGAACTGTTTGTAACGGTGCGCATGCTACGGTAATACAACACTGGCTGATCAATGAAATACGATAACAAGGCCTGTCCCTGGTTATCATACCCACCTCCGTTGTACCGCAGGTCCACTATGAGGTCGGTAATCCCGCTCCTGCTGATTTTTGCCAAACTCTCGTCCATAAAACGATTCATTGCGGCACGCGCCTGAGCGCCGTTCTTTCCACCAAAGAACTGCCACAGGTAGATGGTAGCTATTTTCTTTTCTTTATCGAGTGACAGCTCATGTGAATGAGGCTTTTGTTTACGTGCTTCCTGCAGAAAAAACTGGTTCACCGGATTAGCGAACACATTCCGGTTCATTTCCGTCATGTCCAGCGCAGGTACTGTGATCGTCTTCGTTTCGCCCCCGGCGTTTTGATAAGTCACCCGAAAGGAATCCGCCTGTTCAATGAAACAATTGTAGAAGTATGAAAACAGTTGATCATGTATCTGGCGATATTTCAATGTTTCAATATAACCATCGGAAAAGAGATGCCGGAAGATCTCATCCCGAATGGCCGTTATCGGCCGGTCGTTGATCGACAATAACCTATCTCCCGGATGAACATCCTGGTTGGAGGAGCGGTTCACTACCAGGTAAGCATCTCCCCGGATAAAAAATACCTGAAAAGGTAAATAAAACTTTGCTGTGCGCAGGGTATCGGCCCAGTTACTCCGGGGAACAAGAACCGTATGCGCGCACCGGATACCCGCTACCAGTGAGGAAAAAGATGCATAAGCATCCCGAAGCGGCATCTGGTCCCGTATAGCCATATGGGTAGCTTGTACAGCACTGTCAAATTGTGCGGGGCTTTGGTAGCGGAACAATCCCGGATGCAATTCCCGGAGGGCAGTATCCAGGTAGTTCAGGTCCTGTTGGAGCTGTTGCCGGGAAAAGATGGGCTGCTGGGCCATCGCGTGCCCGGTCAAACACAGTAACAGGATAATAAAAAATCTGGGCATTTTTTGAAGGTTATCAGGTCAACTAATGCCATAAGATTACACTAAAATCCTGACTTAAATACAGGCGTTTCCGTTATTCCGCCTTCAGCGCTTCCACGGGGTTTCTCAGCGCCGCTCGCGCTGTCTGTACACTGACCGTCAGGAATGTTACTACAAAAGTAGCCACACCGGCAAGCGCCAGTATTTCCCAACCGAAACTTATCCGGTAAGCAAAGTTATCCAGCCAGCGGTGCATTATCACCCAGGCCAGCGGCAATCCGATACTGATGGCCAGACCTACCGGCCGCAACAAATCTTTGGACAACAACAGCATCAGTTGACCAGTACCGGCCCCCAGCACTTTGCGGACGCCAATTTCCCGGCGCCGGGTTTCAGCAGTGAACGCTGCCAGGCCGAACACACCCAGACAGGATATCAGGATAGCCAGCGAGGCGGCGTAACCAGCTAAGCGGGCTACCCGTTTTTCTGCTACATAAAGCGCCTGGTAATCCTCATCCAGGAAATGGCTTTCCAGTATATATCCGGGGTTATAGGACTGGTAAAAAGTTTCGATGCGTTTTAACACCTCCTGTTCCATTCCACCCCTGATTTTCAGCATAACAGTACCACCTCTGGGTTCTATCTGGCAGAAAAGCGGCTGTACAGGGCTATGCAGCGATTGAAAGTTAAAATCCTTCACCACCCCCACGATCTCACGGCGAAGACCGGCAAACAGGATAGTTTTACCTACCGGATTATCCAGCCCCATGGCGGCAACAGCTGCCTCGTTCAATATAATGCGCGTGGAATCAGCGGCATAGTTACCGCTGAAACCGCTCCCTTCTTTTAATTGAATGCCCAACGTTTCCAGCATGCCTTCCCCCATCTGAAACGGCCGGAACAAGATGTTCTCTGAGCGCCCCTGCCGCTCCCAGCTGATCGGCTGACCGGCTTCGCCGAAAACATGTCCTACCATACTGGAGGCAGTCACTACCCCCGGCATTTGCCGTAAGGCCTCCAGAAAAGCATCCATATGCTCCGGTACTTTTCCTTCTGCCATAAAATATACCACATGATCTTTCTGATAGCCCAGGTTACGGTGCTGGATATACGCTAATTGTTTTTGCACAACGATGACGGCTACTATCAATACAATAGAAAGCCCAAACTGGAAAACTACCAGTCCTTTCCTGGCCCACAGATCACTGACGCTGTTCATTACCTTACCTTTCAATACCTGTACGGGCTTAAAAGCAGAAAGGACAAATGCCGGGTAACTTCCCGCCAATAGTCCGGTAAGTGCTGTTATGCCTGTAAACAGCATTGTCAGTGACCAGCTCCATTCCAGCTGCAGCTGTTTTCCGGTGATCACATTAAAGGGCGTCAGTAATATCCATACCAGGAATACAGCTAGTAAGAGCGCTATGATTGCCAGTAACAACGACTCGCCCAGGTACTGCTGCATCAGCGACCAACGGCTGGCTCCCAGTGTTTTACGTACGCCGACTTCCTTCATCCGGATGCCGGCTCTGGCGGTGGACAGGTTCATAAAATTGACTGCAGCAATCAGTACAATAAAGAGGGCGATCAACCCAAAGAGTTTTACATAGGCAATACGGCCACCGGCTTGCCGACCGTTTTCGTATGTGCCATACAGGTAGTTATCTGCGTACGGCGCTACAAAGGAAATACGGGCCTTGTTACCCGTCCGCTCTTGCATGAACCGGGTGAGTTTATCGTTAAAAGCCGCTACCTGCGTGCCTTCCTTCAATAACAACCAGGTTACAAACGGGCCGACCGGGTCCAGGTTATCGCCGATACGCATCAACGATTTGAAAGCCCCGAACGGCAGGATAAAATCGGCCTGCAGGGAAGAGATACCCGGCATGTCTTTGAAAACGCCTGCCACCACGGCCGGTCCCTTGAACACATCGATCTGCCATTCCAGCTGACGACCGACCACATTATCAATGGTACCAAACAACCGCATGGCCATTCGTTCGGAGATCACTACGTTGTTATTATCTGCAAGCACCTGCTTTTTATCACCCGCCAGCAATGGATAACTGAACAGATCGAAAAAATCCCCGCCGGCAAACAGTCCGCGGCTTTTTACATGTTTGTCCGCTGCCGTCATCGTGAAACCCGGAAACCAGTTAGCCGGCGTGCTCACCACCGCCTGTTCCACTTCCGGCATCTCCTGTTTCAACACAGCTGCCAGCTGCGCGGGCGATTCAATCGTCGTCAGTAAGCCGTTGGCGTGAGGTTTGGTCTCCATGACAGTATACAGGCGGTCACCTTTTTCGTGAAAGCGGTCCATGCGCCACTCGTCCCTGATCCAGAGACAAATCAATAACGTAGAGGCGAGCCCGGTAGACAAACCAATTAAATTGAGTAAGGTAAACAACCGGTGTTTCAATAAGTTACGCCAGGCGATCAGCAGATAGTTGACAAACATAATAACGCGGTTTCAGATAGCAATAAGATAAAATAAAAACGGCACCAAGGAAGGTGCCGTTCTTCAAAACATTTATATACAAATAATAAAATATTACATTCTACTTCAACGTGTCCGATTTTTGTATCAGCGCGTCCGTATATGAACGCTGTTCGGTTTGTGGTACGTACACTTCAATCATGGCGTTCGTCGGTCGACGCGGCGCCAGGAATGAATCCACCAACTGGTACCGTTGTTTCAACTCATCTCTCAATGCAAAAGGAAAAAAGTTATTTAACGTTGGCGCATACTCGAAGAGCACAACATCATAATGATGGGCCCGTACCTTTTCCTTAAAAGCCGCCAACTGCCGGTTAAACATACCCACACCCAGGTGGTACCATAGTGGATAATCGGCGCCGGTTTCCAGTTTGAAAGGCATCGCTTCCGCCAATGGTGTCAACTCTGTCATATTCAGCACCCGGATACTATCTCTTTTCTGCTGCACTACCGGTAACGCCAGTACGCGATCAATACCCGCTACCGTCTGCGCCGGCATATATATTTTATGAAAGACCGGCAGTTTGGAGAACGTCCACTGCGACATCGGCACATCGGTCGTATCGTTATTCAGCATATAGTTGCGACGGGATACCACGTTTTCATGCGTGCTATCGTTTGGGGCGTAAACAGCTTCCTTTACAGGGAACAAGCGGTCGGTATAGCGGCCAATATATTTCCACCAGGTACCGGACCACCAGAATAAAATCAAAGCTGTAGCGAAGGTTATGGAGCTGCCCGTGTTGAGCGGTATTGACAACAATCTGCATAACCAGCTGGCGATGAAAGCAAAAGCAAAACTGTGAAAGAATATATTGTTATCCGGCGGGGTATAACTCGTTACCTGGAAGATAGCCGCTTCACCCAGGATACCCAATGTCAGCAACGCAAACAATACTTCGCGGCGTTCATGTATCCAGGTTTTCCATTGTTTCACCCCGGCAGTCAGGCAAAGCGCTACCAGTAATACATAAATCTTGATCCAGTTGGAGGCGCCCATGATCTCGTCCGTAAAATCGTTTAGGGCTAACCGTGAACTGTGAGGCGCCTGCCCATGGTTAAACCAGTAAGCAAAACCGGGCATCAGCGGCGCGATGAACAACACCGCGATCACGGCAAACATTCCCAGGAACACCGGTATATCCAGCCAGCGGCGGGTTTCCAATGAGTTATAGGCCAGCAGAGCCAGGCACAGCATCAGCGCCATACCGCCGCCATCCTGTTTGGTGAAAAGCGACAGGAAGACAAACAACGCCGCCAACACCATAAAACCATAACGTCCTATGTCGCCGCCTGCGAAAAAAGACCGTAGTAAAAAACTGATAGCCACCAGTTCATATACAATAACAGTATGGTTGTACCAGGGCCAGAAGTTAAAGAAGGAATACGACATTACGAACACCAGCACAGAGAGCAACCGCACGCCCGGTGTTACACCCAGACTTTTTAATATAGAACGGAACGACAAACCGGCTATAATATTAATGAACACCTGTGCCTTCACCAGGGTGATCATCTGCGGACCAAACAACTTAAAAAACAAGGCTGGAATAATCCAGAAACCGTAGCCCAGCGGGCTACCATAGTCTTTAAACGGTACCTGCCCGGATGAAAGCCGATACGCTCCTTCCCAGGACAGGAAAATATTCACGCGATAGGGAAACGCTGTAAACAATGGTACCAGTGCCAGCAACACGATGATCAGTATTTCTAAAACCGCCCATCTGCGGGCATTGGAAATCGAATTCCACCTAACTTCCCATCTGCGGGCCCTGGAATACAAATTCAACTCATTCAACATATCTTATTTTCTGAAAGGTTTAAATGATGGGTATTGCGCCAGCGCCAGCATAGGCCGGTCGCCGTTGCTGTCACCGTAAGCGTATATATCCGTATAGTCGTATAGGTTAAACTGCTGTCTGATACGGACTACCTTCTCCTGGCCATTGCAATTAACACCCGATAACTTACCGGTAACCCGTCCGTCTTTTATTTCCAGTTGACTGGCAATACAGTCAATACCCAGGGTCTCGCACCAGGGTGCTACCCAGTCACGCGCGGAAGCCGTTACCACCACCACCTGGCGGCCTTGTTCCTGATGCCGGCGGATCGCCGCCACGGCAGCCTCCCGTATAAAAGCAGGCAGCTGCTCCCGGCAAAATCGGGTACAATGCTCCCGGAATGCTTCCTCGCTCATGCCCCCAAAAAAATGTTGCAGTACCTGTTCCTTGCTTTCCTGCGCGCTTTGCCGGCCCAGTTTAAAACGGACCAGTCCCGGCAGCAAACGGGCGATGCCCGCATACAACCCCGCGCTTCCTTTTTGGAAACGGATGATCTCCCACATGGTGTCTTTGCAGGTGATGGTACCGTCAAAATCAAAGAATGCGATGCCTGTCACAGTTTTAATTTTTTGAAGATAAACTCAGGTATTAGCTTAATAATCAGCATAATATATTTCCAGGGCCATTTTACATACAATACGTTTTTCCTGCTTCGCACCGCTTTGAACACCGCACCAGCCACCAATTCGGGCTGCGCAGTTAACAGTGGCGGCAGGTTCAGGTGCTGCGTCATTTGTGTATTTACAAACCCCGGCTGTACACTCATTACGTGGACACCACTACGAAAAAGACGGTTACGCAGTCCGCTGAGATAAGCAGTAAAACCAGCCTTCGCGCTGCCATAAATGTAGTTGCTCTGCCGCCCTCTCTCTCCGGCAACGGAACTGATACCGATGATCATTCCAGCCTTCCTGGTTTCATAATCATTGGCTACCACATTGAGGATGGATACCGCACCCGTGAAATTAGCCTGCAGTATGCGGGCGGCTTCCTGCCAATCCTGTTGCGCCTTCTCCTGGTCTCCCAGGTAACCAAAAGCACACAGGGTGATATCCGGTTTTACCGGCAACTCCCCATAAAAGGCAACATGTGTATCGTAGGCGGTAGCATCAAAATGATGGACAGTAGCGGTAATACCGTACCGTATCCGGAGGTCCTGCTGCAAGGGCTGCAAGGCAGCTACCTGACGGCCAGCCAGTTGTATATCATATTGAGCGGCGGCAAACCGGCGTGCAATGGCGATAGCCATATCCGATCCTGCGCCTAAAAGGAGTATTGTCGGCATCGAAGGTGCTTGGTTAATAAGGGATTTTATTTTGTCAGTGATAATCTTTCAGATTGCAGTGATTCAAACCGCTTGCCCGGATTGTAAGTCTGTACAATTTCAGCGAAACGATCTGCATGAGGGTAACTCTTCCAGAAAACATCCTGTTTCATGCGGGCATCTTTCGACAGATATAAACGGCCTCCATACTGCAACACAATATCATCCAGCTCGTCCAGGAAAGCGAACAGCCCTTTGCGTACCGGAAAATCCAGCGCCAGCGTATAACCTTCCATTGGGAAAGAAATCAGGGATTCCTGCCGACCAAACACTTTCAACACGGCCAGGAAAGAGCCCCATCCTTTATCGCTGATACGGCGAAGAATGGCGATCAATCCTTCTTTCTGCTCCAGGGGTAACACAAACTGATATTGTATAAAGCCAGCCTTTCCGTAACCGCGGTTCCAGTGCAGGATCGCATCCAGCGGATAAAAGAACGGTTCATAAGGCACCACATTATTGATTTCTTTCTTGAAATTCTTTCCGTAGTAAAGCCAGTTAAACGCCTTGACCGTAAAGGTATTGAGTATAAAGGAAGGCAGGTTGAACGGTACTGTCAACCGGGGTTTGGCTGGCTGCTGCAATGGTGCCTGCCCTTGTTTGGCGTTCAGGTCTTCCTTTGTGGCGTGCTCTCCCACGATCAGGATACTGCGACCGAAAGCATCGCCCTTCTGCAGGCAATCGATCCACGCCATGGAATAGGTGTAATGTTTATATTCTTCAAACAGGCGCACCACCTCTTCGAGGTTGCGGGCTTTGATTTGTTTCTGTTTGATATACGCTGTCTCTATCTTTTTCAGGCCGAACTTCACCCGGGTGATGACACCGGTGAGGCCCATGCCGCCACAGGTGGCCCAGTACAGGTCCGTATGCCGTGAAGGGGAACAGGTAATGGTAGTACCATCGCCTGTGATCACATCCATGTCAATAATATGACCGGAGAAGGCGCCGTCTACGTGGTGGTTTTTACCATGTACATCGGAGGCAACCGCCCCGCCTACAGTAATGAATTTGGTCCCCGGCGTTACCGGCAGGAACCAGCCTTTGGGGACGATGATATCCAGTATCTGATCGAGGGTGACCCCAGCCTGTGTTTCCAGCACACCGGCCACGGTATCAAAAGAGAGGATGTTGTCGTATTTCAGCATGGATAAACTGTGCTTCCCAAGGGAGGCATCTCCATAACAACGGCCATTACCACGGGCAATAAACCCATGGTTCGCTACTACGAACGATCGTAGCTGCTCTTCCTGCGAATACGCACTTTCTTCAGATGTAATAGCGGGGTAATTACCCCAGTTCGCTAACCGCTTTTGCATTATTCAAAAAAAACTTTATTAGTGGGCCAATAAATCAGCACATAAAAACTAAGTACCCACAGGATTATGGTTAATTGAATAAAACGGTCTTTATATAGGATCTTGGTGGGAGAACCTGTATTGTTCTCCACGTAGGTTATTTGCAAATATCGTAATAATCCGCCAATTACAAAAAGGGTTGTATAATACAGGCGGTAGGTATGGAAGCGCTCCTCGGTTTCGGGGTCCATGGTATACATCAGGTAACAAACGATAATCACCGCCGATACCAGGGAGAGCATCACATTCAGGAAGTCGGGGTTATACCCTTTAGCGGCCTTCCGCATTTCCTGGCCTGACTGCATTTTGATCAATACATCATCCCGGCGTTTGGCGATGGCCATAAACAGTGCCAGCAGGAAAACCATCACCATGAGCCATTCAGAGATGGCAATACCAGCGGCGACACCTCCGGCCTTCACCCGCAATACAAATCCAATCGCCAGAATAATGATGTCGAGGATGGAAATATGTTTCAGGCCAAAGCTATACAGGAGATTTAATATAAAGTAGATGCCCACCACAAAGGCGAATTTGGCGCTCACCAGCCAGGACAGGGCGCCTCCCAGCGCCAGGCACACAAAAAACAGCAACAATCCGGCTGTCGGGGATATTTCGCCGGATGCCAGCGGCCGCTTACATTTCACCGGGTGTTTACGGTCGGCCTCTATATCCTGGTAATCATTAATGATGTAGATACTGCTGGCGGTGATACTGAAAGCCATAAACGCCAGCAACAGTTCCAACACCTTGGTAACATTAAAGATTTCTCCGGCAAAAAACAGCGGGATAAAGAGAAAGGCATTTTTCGCCCAGTGCGCAGGCCGGAGTAATTGAATGTACTTCATGATGGGGATCAGGGTAAAGTTGACCCGCCAAATTACAATTTATTCCCTAATCCGGTTCTCCATAGACCCATAAAAAAAATGTCCCACCATGACAGTGAGACATTTTTCTATTGTAACAGATTGATTGTACATTGTCGACTACGCCGCTTTTTTCATGCGGGCGGGCGTAACCATCGCTGGTTTCAGCTTGATGATACCCAGCACATTGAACAGTTTCATCACCTGGTAGCTGGGATCCAGCTCATACCATTTTTTAGCGAAGTTAGGACTGTCTTTGAATTTGTGGTGGTTGTTCTGGAACAGTTCGCCCAGCAGGATAATACCCCAGGGAGAAGTGTTTTTGGATTTATCACCGTTATCGAAGTTGCTGTAACCATATTTGTGACCGCACCAGTTTACGATAGCGCCTTGTACGGGTCCCATCAGGAAGTGGACAGGGAGCAACAGGTACAGATACCACATACCAGCTGGAACAAAAGCCACGTAGAAGGCGACATAGATAGCCATCCAGGCTACACGCACAAAATTGCTGTCGCCAAATTTATCCATGGCTTCCCATTCCGGCAGCGGCTCCTCTAAGAATACCGCATCTACGGTGCTGGTACGGGTTACAAAGCCGTTGTATATTTTACGGGTTTGCACCATCATGGTCCAAACGTCTTTAAAGAAATGCGGAGAGTGCGGGTCTTTCTCTGTATCGCTGAACTCATGGTGCATCCGGTGCATCACCCCATAAGCACGCGGGATGAGATAGGAAGACCCCTGGAAGAACCAGGTACAGAAATAAAAGAAACGTTCCCAGAATTTATTGGTGGTATACATCTGGTGAGATGCATAACGATGCAGATAAAACGTGTGGAAGAACAGTGACAAGAACCAATGTACACAGAAGAATATCAGGATCGCCGTCATTAGAATGCTTTAAAATTGACAAATAATCACCAAAGGTATGCTAAATACCTGGATGTTAAACGTTTTTGCAAAATGGTATAGTGAATGAAATGTTAAAAAAAATTCCTATCTCTGCTGTTTGCGCACAAATCGTAACTCCAACAGGTTCATACCATTATTATACAGACCGGACACATGAGGCTGTATCAGGCGTACTACCTTATCATAAAACAGGGGTACTACCGGAGCGTCTGCTATAATCTGGCGGTCCATCTGCTGGTAGAGCGTATACCGAAGGCTATCATTATTTTCTTCCAGCGCCTGCTCATATAATTTGTCGAAAACCGGGTTGGTATACCGCGTATAGTTGGGCGGCGCCGGGTTACGGCTGTAAAACATGGCCAGGTAACTTTCCGCATCCGGGTAGTCGGCTATCCAGCTGCCCCGGAAAAACAGCGCCTGTGATTTGGCCGTTTGTTCCAGCAGCAGACTTTTCTGTACCACCTCTACCTGTACCCGGATACCGATTTCCTGCAACTGGTTGGCTACATAATCGGCCATATCGGCGTAAATGGGAATAGACAATAATTTAATCACCGGCAGCCCTTTCCCGCCGGGGTACCCTGCTTCCGTCAGCAGTTGACGGGCTTTGGCGGGATCATAGTTGTACCCCTTTACTTTGGCGCTATCATAAGAAGGTAGTCCTGCCGGCACAAACCCCGACAAGGCTGGTGTACCTTTTCCGTTACGCAGGTAGGTAATCATTTTCGTACGATCGATACCGTAGTTGACGGCCTGGCGTATTTTTTTGCTGCGGGTGGGAGCATTTTTTACCAGCGTATTATTGCTGTCAACCAGGAATCCGAGGTACTCAGTATTGAGGAACGGCTTCTGGTCCAGCACCATTTTATCTCTCCACTCCTGCTTCAACGCTCCCTGTTTGGTGAGAATTTCGTCTTTAAAGGAAGCATCGATATCGTTGATAAAATCCAGTTGCCCCTGGCGGAACATCAGGAACTCAGACGCCTTGCTATCCAGGAAACTGATTTGTACGGCATCCAGGTAAGGCAGGCGGGCGCCATGGGCATCGCGTTCAAAATAGTTCGGGTTACGGTGGAATACCAATCCCTGGCCTTCATCCCAAAAGAAAAAGGTAAAAGGCCCGGTACCACAAGGGTGGCTGCGGAAGTCTTTTCCGTATTTCTCCACCGCTTCATGTGGTACAATGGAACAATACTGCATACTAAGGATACCCAGTATCGGGTGGAAAGGCCGGACCAGGGTGAGTTGAAAAGTAGAGTCGTTCACCGCACGGAAGCCGCTGTCGGCCGCAATACGGCCGTTAAAGATCCAGGCGCCCGGAGAAGCCGTGGCCGGGTCTACGATCCGTTGCAGGCTGTACACCACGTCCTGTGCGGTCATACGCCGGCCTTTGCCGCCGGGGAACACGTCGTTATCATGAAAATACACGTCCGTATGCAGCGCGAAAGTATAGGTACGATGGTCTTCCGACACCTGCCATCCTTTAGCCAGCGAGGGACCGATGACAAGGTTGGTATCCGGGGCTACCAACGTATTATATAACTGGCTGACCGCCCAGATAACAGCCTGACTTTTGGCAAAGGCAGGGTCCAGGCTGCTGATGCCTTCTGTTTGATTATACCGGAATACCTGCTGATGGCGGTTTTCCGTTTGACCACAGGAAGCCAGCAATAAGCTGCAGAGCCCTCCCAGGCAAAGAATGGATATAACCGCCTGACAATAACAACTTTTCATTTGGCGGTAAATTAATATCTTTCCGGATAAATTATATCATTAATTATGCGTGGCATCACCATGTTTTGTATGGCCCTGCTGACAGCCGGCAGTGTCAGCGCCCAACAACAATTCACCAAAGCAGATACGCTGCGGGGTACCATCACGAAGGAAAGAGCCTGGTGGGATGTTACCTCCTACGATCTTCACGTACAGGTACATCTGGAAGACAGCGTCTTCAGTGGCTTTAACACCATCACGTACAAAGTACTTAAACCAGATTCCGTTATGCAGATAGACCTGCAGGTGCCGATGATCATCGACAGCGTATTGCAGGACAAACAATCGCTTCCCTTTACCCGCGAGGGCAATGCCTGGTTCGTGAAGATGAAATCTCCCCAGGTAAAAGATAAAACCAAACATATCACCGTATTCTACAGCGGCAAGCCCCATAAAGCTAAAAACGCTCCCTGGGATGGCGGCGTGGTTTGGTCGCGCGATGAAAAAAACCGTCCCTGGGTAGCCACGGCAGTACAAGGATTCGGCGCCAGCGCATGGTGGCCTAATAAAGATCATCAGAGCGACGAGCCGGACAACATGACGATCAACGTTACCGTACCCGCCGAACTCACCGACGTGTCCAACGGGAGACTGAAGAAAAAAACAGATAACCCGGATGGTACCGCTACCTATACCTGGTACGTCAGCAACCCGATTAATAATTATGATGTGGCAGTCAACGTAGGCCACTACACCGAGATAAAAGACAGCTACTCCGGTGAAGGCGGTAAGCTGGACCTGAGTTATTGGGTACTGGATTATAACGAAGACAAGGCCAAAGAACATTTTAAAGTAGTTAAACCTATGCTCAAGTGCTTTGAGTACTGGTTTGGGAAATATCCTTTCTATAAAGATTCCTATAAGCTTGTGGAATCGCCTTTCCTGGGTATGGAACACCAGAGCGCAGTAGCTTATGGCAACAAGTATAAGATGGGCTACATGGGCCGTGACCTCTCTGGTAGCGGCTGGGGACTGAAATGGGACTTTCTCATTATCCACGAAAGCGGGCATGAATGGTTTGGTAACAGCATTACCAGCAAAGATATCGCCGATATGTGGATACATGAATCTTTCACCAACTACTCCGAAACACTGTTCACCCAATGCCAGTATGGTATCAAAGCCGGCGAAGAATATGTGGCCGGCATCCGGAAGAACATCAAAAATGATATTCCTATTATCGGACCTTACGGCGTAAACACAGAAGGTAGTGGCGATATGTATTATAAAGGCGCCAACATGATCAATAACATCCGGCTGATCATGAATAATGATGAGGCTTTCCGTCAGATGTTGCGTGGCATGAACAAAACCTTCTACCACCAGACCGTTACCACCGGGCAGATAGAAAATTATATGAGCAACGCCGCCGGCATAGATTTGAGCCGCGTCTTCGATCAATACCTGCGGGATACCACTATTCCTACACTGGAGTATCGTATCATCGGCCAGCAGGTGCAGTATCGCTGGACTAACTGTATCAAAGATTTTAATATGCCCGTGAGAGTTAAGCTGAGCGAGTATGGATGGAAACTAATTTATCCCGCTACTTCCTGGCGTACGGCTGTTCTCAGCTTATCTGACCCGAATCAGTTTGAGGTGGATAAGGGATTTTATATTAATGTGAAGAAGAAAGAGGCCACCGATAACCACTGATTGCCATCATGACCGATTTGCAGAGATGAATTATATAAATAATAAAGGGTAGTATTGGATACTACCCTTTATTATTTATACTTGTTGTTTTACTTCTTTAACAGCTTAAACGCGTGTCCGCTGCTGTTGTGCAGGTAGCCATAGGCGGTCCATAATACAGCCAGGGGTTCTATGCTGCGGCTCATTTCTATGCGCCCCATGTCGGCGATATCGTTCCAGCCGAATTCGTTGAGCAGGGAGACAACCGTTTCCTTGGCTTCGGGATGATTACCCGCAATAAACATGGTAGGAGAACCTTCCTCAAAATTGGGGGAAAGCATATGCATATAACTGATACAACTGAGGGCTTTTACCACTCTGGCATCAGGGGGAAGCCAGGCTTGTATTTGCTCACCGGCGGAGTTGTTATGTCCGATGAGCAGGTTAAGGCGGCCATTTTCATCGGGGCCTTTGTCATCTACCGGGTTGGTGACGTCAACGACTGTTTTTCCTTTGAAGTTCCAGATGCCGGCTGCTTCGATGGCTCTTTTAGTTCCCACCCAGCTGGTGCAGATAATAATGAGTTCTCCAAATTCCGAGGCTTGACGGAAAGTACCGACAGCAGCTCTTTCGCCTTGTTGTCTCACCCATTGCTGCAACGCTTCCCTGGCGGGATTACGGGTTCCCAGCGTAATATGGTGGCCAGTCTGGATCAGACCTTTGCCGAGCGTTAGTCCGACGGGACCACTACCAAGGATGCCGATTTTCATAGCCGCGGAAACATTTTGTTGAGCTATGAAGTTACTGAGATTTACGGATTTTGGAATTTAAAATGCAGCGAAGATCATGTTATATAATGTGATCTTCGCTGCATTTTAAATTCCAAAATCCGTAAATCTCTAAATCCCTAGATCCCGGATATAGGTCAGGAATTTCTGCATCCCCTGACGTTTGGCCGGGGTGATGGGATAACTGAGGTTGTGCACGTAATAGGTGGTGAGATCATACAGGTCGTACGGATTTTCCGCCACTACGGCTGGTATATTTTTGATACCGATGCTGGTTGCATCGTTGAACTGACTGGTAAATGATTCCGGCAGTGGTTTGTTGCTGATCCAGGCAGCAAAGAGGAAAGGCAGGCTCGTAAAGCGCACCCAGTGTTCTGCCAGGTCATAGATGAAGGGGGATACTTTCCGCTGTGCCAGGGCACGGTCGCCGATAACGAGACCGGCGTCGGTACCTTTAATTTTATCTTCATAGTCGCCGGAAGTAGCCACCAGTTCCACATCCAGCTTCCAGTGTTCTTTCACCAGTATTTTGAGCAGCGCTACGGAAGTCCGGCTTTGATAGTCCAGGTAGATTCGTTTAATTTCGTTCAGGGGTACATCACTATAAAGGCAGACGGAGGCTACCGGGCCTTCCGCGCCAATACCGTAGTCCGCAATAATATAATGTTCTTTCAGTTTAGGGATAATAGCCACCGGCACCAGGGCCACATCTACTTCTCCATCTATCAGCTGCTGGGCGATTTTAGCAGGATAATCCACTGACAATTCCATCTGGTCCATTACCGGATGATTCCTGAATCCGTATAACAAAGGCTTCGTATTCAAATAACTTACAGCCGCAACTTTTACTTTCCGTTCCAATTTCAGTAATTTTGAAGCTGCAAAAGTAACTAAATCCCGGATAACAAGTTCAAATCCTACCTTCCTCCCGGAAACAGGAGGTAAAGGCAGGTTTGTTTTCTGAGGGTGTTTTTTGGGTAAAAACTGGAATACATATATATTATGCAACTACAACCATTAACTGCCATTTCCCCGCTGGATGGGCGCTATCGCAAGCAACTGGACGAGCTGGCGGGTTATTTTTCCGAATTTGCGTTGATCCGTTACCGTGTGATGGTAGAGGTGGAATATTTTATTGCGCTGTCTGAACAGAAGCTGTTTACCTTACCCAAGGCCAAGTTTCCTGCCCTGCGCAAAATCTACCAGGAGTTTACCATCGAACACGCCCAACTGATCAAGGACACCGAAAAAATCACCAACCACGATGTGAAGGCGGTAGAGTACTTCCTGAAAAATGAGCTCAAAAACCTGGGCCTGGAAGACAAGCTGGAATGGGTACATTTTGGACTTACTTCCCAGGACGTGAACAACACCGCTACCCCCCTGTTGTGGAAAGATGCGGTAGAACACGTGTACATGCCTGCCCTGGCCAATATGGTGCTGGCACTTAAAAAAATGGGACAGTCATGGATGAAAATACCGATGCTGGCCCGTACCCACGGTCAACCGGCTTCTCCTACCATCCTTGGGAAGGAAATACTGGTATTTGTAGAACGCCTGGAAGGACAAATCAAGCTGCTCGGGGAAGTACCGTTTGCCGCCAAATTCGGCGGCGCTACCGGTAACTTCAATGCGCACTATGTAGCCTTCCCTAAAATAAACTGGGAGAAATTCGGGGAGAAATTTGTGAACAATACCCTCGGCCTGCAAAGGATGAAGTATACTACCCAGATTGAACACTATGATAACATCGCCGCCCAGTTTGATGCCCTCAAACGGGTGAACAATATCCTGATTGACTTCTGCCGTGACGTGTGGACTTACATCTCCATGGATTATTTCAAACAGAAGATCAAAAAGAATGAGGTAGGCTCCTCTGCCATGCCACACAAAGTGAACCCGATTGACTTTGAAAATGCAGAAGGTAACCTGGGCCTGGCAAATGCCCTGTTTGAGCACCTGAGCGCCAAACTGCCTATTTCCCGTTTACAGCGTGACCTGACCGATTCTACGGTGCTACGCAACGTAGGCGTACCATTTGGTCATACCCTGCTGGCTACCAAGTCTATTCAGAAAGGACTCGACAAATTAATCCTCAACGAGGCCAAACTGAAAGAAGACCTGGAAAACAACTGGGCAGTGGTAGCAGAAGCTATTCAGACCGTGTTGCGCCGCGAGAACTATCCGCAGCCTTATGAAGCGCTGAAAGAGCTGACCCGTGGCGGTGAGCATATCACCCAGAAGAGCATGCATAAATTCATCGATGGCCTGAAAATCAGCGCCGCGCTGAAAAAAGAGCTGAAAGCAATTACCCCGCATAGCTATACCGGCTTGTGGCAATAAAACATAACATTTAGGAATTTTTTGATTTACGAATTTTTGATTTTGGGGAAATATAAAATATTTAGGGATCTTCTGATTTACGAATTTTTAATGTACAGGAAGTTACATCTCCCCAAAATCAAAAAATCGTAAATCAGAAAATCCCTAAATCAATATGACTCCCGAAAGCGTAAGACAGCTTACTGTCTTATTTCGATATTTTTTTCTGCGACCCTTCCGGCCACGGTTACACGGGCAGTATATGTTCCGGCTGATAATCCGGGCAGACATACCAGTTGCCCCGCTGATATGCTGTTTGGCGCAATAGGAATGATGCGCACAGGTGAGTGATGATTGTCTAGTATTGTCAGTACCGGATTCCCCTCTTCTCCTATTCCCTCCATTTGCACAAAGAGCCGGTCACTATAAGGCTGCTCCTGAATGATCCTGCACGGTAAACTATGGCTGTTGCTGAAGGCTACCACTCCCATCGTCTGTTGAATAAAGAAAACTAAGCTCCATAAGTTCATAATAATTGATTTATATGATGAACAAAACCTTACCAGGTGTTGTACGGAGTTTTTCCAGGGAGATGATTAACCGCCGATCAGCCATGATTAAAGTTGATTTCGCTGATGAGCGGAGATATAAGCGGATATAACAGCCCCATTTTTACACGGGTTAATGATACATCACAGGGGTTCTTTTTTTGCAGGGCAAAGATATAAAAATATCTTTTATTAAACATAGATTATAAGTGTTTATTTTGTTAAGTATTAGTTAACGTAATACGTTGCTAAAACATGCCCAGCGCGAAACGACACGTCCATCGGCTCTTTCATTTTCTGCAATCGATGTAAATATTTAAAATACATCCCGCAGATGCATTAATTCGTGCCCATCGTCAGTAAAGGTGATAGCAATAATATCAAACCGGATGGCCTCCGGATATAATTTAAACTGCCACAGATAAGCCTCCGCCACCGATTGTATATGTTCCTGCTTGGCGGCGTCCACCGCCTCTTCCGGCCAGCCAAAACGATTACTGTTGCGGGTTTTGACCTCAATAAAATAAATGGTTTGGCCTTTTTCGGCGATGATATCAATTTCCTTTCTGCCGTATTTCCAGTTGGTATGACGGATACGACAACTGCGCTGCACATATTCCCGTGCGATACGTTCACCTTCCCGGCCCGTTTCCAGCTTGTTCATCAGGAGAAATGGTTTAACAAACACCGGAAAGATAGGGATATTTTCCTATTGCATTTCAACTATTTAGCACTCCGGCGTTTAATAATCTGAATAATTTGACGGTAATTTGCAGTGCGTTATCAGTGCACGCTGATTGTAGCTTCCGCCGCGGCGGAGTGGCCTGAAAATGCATTAAACATAAACCCGTAAATCGTCTTTATGAAATTATTCAGACTGGATGGAAAAATTCAGCATTATGCCTGGGGTGGTGCTACCTACATCCCTTCTTTGCTGGGAATAACCCCATCGGAAAAACCCAGTGCAGAATACTGGATGGGCGCACATCCCAGTGCACCGTCCACCATCACGACCAGCAATGGTCCGGTGCCTATGAATGAGCTGATACAACAAGATCCGGCAGGCATCGTCGGTCCTCAGGTATGGCAACAGTTCCAGGAACTGCCCTACCTGTTTAAAATACTGGATGTAAAAGACATGCTCTCTATCCAGGTGCATCCAACCAAAGAAGAAGCAGAGAAAGGCTTCGCCCGTGAAAATGCAGCAGGTATCCCGCTCAATGCACCAAACCGTAATTATAAAGATGCCAACCACAAACCGGAAATCATGGTGGCCCTCAGCGAATTCTGGCTGCTGCATGGTTTCCTGCCGGAAGATAAACTCAAGGAAGTATTACAGGACGTAGCGGAGTTCACCTCACTGGTAGGTATATACGAAAAAGAAGGTTATTTCGGTCTCTACAAAAGTGTGATGGAAATGCCACAGGGACTGGTAAACATCATTCTCCGTCCGCTCACCGACCGCCTGATACCGGACTACAGAGCCGGTAAACTGCCTAAGTCTGATCCGGGATTCTGGGCTGCCCGCGCGGTACTCAACGATCCCAACAGTGCGGACGTTATCGACAGAGGTATCTTCTCTATCTATTTCTTTAACATCGTTCATGTACAACCCGGACAAGCCGTGTTCCAGGACGCCGGCATCCCGCACGCCTACCTGGAAGGCCAGAACGTAGAGCTGATGGCCAATTCAGACAATGTGCTGCGCGGCGGTCTTACCCCCAAACATGTGGACGTACCTGAACTGCTGAAACATACACGCTTTGAGGCAGTACATCCGAACGTGCTCCAGGGTGATAGTATCTCCGGCGGACTGGAAAAAATCTATCCTACACCGGCGCCTGATTTTGTGGTCAGCAAAATCGATCTGAAAGCAGGACAAGCCTATCAATACACTGCTAAAGCCGCTGAAATCATGATCGTCATGAACGGCAGCGCTACTGCCAAAGGTTCTGATACATTGTCTCTCCATAAAGGACAATGTATACTGGCTGCCTATGGCGAAAGCTATGAGATCACTACGACTGACAGCGTAGAAATATTCAAGGCAACGGTTCCGGTGAAAATTTAGGTATTTGACTATTTAGTTATTTAAAAATTTAGGGAGCTGCTTATTATAAACAGCTCCCTAAATTTTTAAATAATTAAATAGTCAAATTTCAAAATACAATAACGGTCTTCCCGGTAGCCTTTCCATTCCGGCTGGCCTCAATCGCGCCGGGTACATCTTCCAGCTTAATACGGTTCTCTACCGGCACTTTGATCTGTCCCTGGTCTATCAGCCGGGACAGCTGATCCAGCGCCTGCGGACCGCCTTCTGTTTCAAAATTGCCGCCGTGCAGGTTTCTCGCTTTCATGCCCTCTTCATCGGCCACGAACACCGTGGTGAATGCGCCGCCACCTTCCTTTAACAGGTCCAGGTTGTGATGAAAGTCCTCTTTATTGCTGACAAGGTCAATAAGCCCGTCGATACCCTGTGGGTACTTCGCCTTCACCTGGTCAAAAACCGGGGCCTTCTTATAGTTGATGGTGACAGCAGCGCCCAGGTGATGCATACGTTTGGCTGCGGCATCATCTCCTACAGTGGCCAGCACTTTCAGCCCTTTGGCGGCAGCTATCTGCGTAGCGAAAGACCCCACGCCGCCGGTAGCGCCGTTAATCAGGATGACATCGCCTTTTTTCAGTTTGAGTTTGTCAATCATCTGCAGGGCGGTCATCCCTGAAGTAGGCACTGCAGCCGCTTCTTCGGGGCTTATCCGCATGGGCGCCATCGTAAGACCGGATTTCTCCGGCACAATAGCATATTCAGCATAAGAACCTTCGCCGATAGGCATATGAATGAACTGTCCATATACCAGGTCACCTTTTTTAAAGCGGGTTACCCCTTCTCCTACCTCATCGATGATACCGGCGCCGTCAACACCCATGATCAGGGGGAACTGATGCGGCGTTTTTCCGTTGTTCATAATACCGTCTATCATCTTCCAGTCGAACGGGTTGATGCCGGCAGCCTGTACTTTAATTAATACAGCGCCTGGTCTTATGGCGGGTTTGGGCAAATCCATCAGGGTAGGAATCCCTTTAAATTCAGATACGGCAATGGCTTTCATATGCTTCTTTGTTTGATGTAATAGTAACTTTTACAACCGGGGGTCTACCGGCTCACTTTCGAGCGCTAAGATACCAAAAACGCACTGATGCACCATTTGCAGTGGCTCCTTTCCCACGAATCTTTCCAATCCTTCCAGTCCCAATGCAAACTCCCGCAAAGCCAGTGAGCGTTTGGTTCCCAGGCCTCTTGAGCGCAGACGGGCCAGGTTCTCCGGCGCATCATATTCCGGACCATAAATAATACGAAGATAATTTTTGCCCCGTACTTTTACGGCCGGCTGTATTAATCCGCGGGCATCTTTGGAAAGGAAGGTGTACGGTTTTATCACCATACCTTCTCCTCCCGCTGCGGTGAGCTTTTCCCACCAGTCAATCGCCGACTGCTCGCTTTCTTCATTACCGATAGTTACTACCCGGTAAGACGTAGCCAGCAACAAGGCCGGATCAGCTTCACATACTTTCCGGATAGTGCTCATATGCCATTCATGGTCTTTATCGAAATAGGTTTTGCCTTCGGTGGCCATGATATGGAAAGGCGCCAGCTTGTAGTCTTCCAGCTTGTTGACCGGCCAGCAATACTGCCGGTAAGCGGCAATATAGTCCGTCACCTGCTCCTGGCGGCTGCGGTACTTCTCCAATAACAGCTGAGCAGGAACATTGTTGAGAACTGCCTGTTCCAGCGCCGCATTCACCACCGGCAATGCCTGTCCCGCTGCGGTGCCTACGGCTGCATATTGTTGTTGCAGCAATGCCTGCGCTTTAGCGCTCCATGGCATCAGCTCACAATCCAGGCATACCCAGTCCGTTTCGAAATCGGTATAAAATCCGGATGCCTCCAGTGCCGCATTCACACGGGCCAGGAAAGCCTGCTCCAATGTTTTGTCGGTAAAGAAACTACGGCCGGTGCGGGTATATACCACACCAATACCTTCTCCATCCACCCCAAAACGTTGCAGGGCTGCCGCTTCATCTTTGCATACCACTACGATTGCCCTGGAGCCCATGTGTTTTTCTTCACACACCACTTTCTCCACGCCAGCCTCGCGGAAATACTGCAGTCCACCCGTTGGATGTTCCAGTAATCCCGGCAGGGTCGCCGTTTCTACCGGCGACATCGTTGGCGGCAGATAAATCATCCAGCGGGGATTGATGGCAAAACGGCTCATCACTTCCAGTGCCGCAATACTATTCTCCTCCCGTATGGTAATGGTATGGCTGAAGCGGGTATCAACCAACTTTTTGCCGATAAAATCAGCAATGTCGAGCACGCCATCGTATTGTTGCTGGATACTCAGGCTGCTACTGGCGTTGTAGCCGATGGGACGGGCCGGCACTGCGTACTGTTCCAATGCAGGAACGGATATGAGTTCCCGTTCCGGGTAACGCATAGCGGTTAGTTTACCACCGAAAACACAGCCTGTATCAATATCAATGGTACGGTTCAGCCACTGCGCTTCGGGTACCGGCGTATGCCCATACACCACCATGGCTTTGCCTTTGTATTCCTGCGCCCAGTTATAACGTACCGGCAAACCGAATTCGTCAATTTCCCCGGTAGTTTCACCATACATACAGAACTCCCGTACAGCACCGGAGCCACGGCCCTGCATGCTTTCCTTGAGGCCAGCGTGGGCGACCACCAATTTACCGTCGTCCAGTACATAGTGACTGATCAGGCCATCGAGGAAGGTTTTCAGCGCTTCCAGGAATTCCGGCGGCTCTGCTCCCAGCTGCTCCACGGTTTTTTCCAATCCGTGTTTCAGTTGTACCTGTTTGCCGTTGAGCCATTTCAGCAACTTGGCGTCGTGGTTGCCGGGTACACAAAGGCCAGTACCATTGCTGACCATATTCATCACCAGGCGTAATACCTGCGGAGAAGCCGGTCCTCTGTCTACCAGGTCGCCGACGAACAAAGGCTTCCGCACTCTCGTATATCCGTCTTCGTTAGTTGTATGCGGTGCGCTGATTAGTTCCGCATGTTCCCGGTCTATGCCGTAGCCCAGTTTTTCCAGGAGTGTACACAGTTCGTCATAACAACCATGTACATCGCCGATAATATCGAACGGCCCGTGTTCATCCTTTTTATTGTTGTATAAAGGCGTACGGGTAATAGTTTCCAGTGCGCTCACCTCTTCTTCCGAACGCATTTCATAAATGTGGCGAAAGCCTTCTTCCTTGAGGTGACGCAGGTTACGTTTCAGCTGACTGATCTGCTGCGGAATGACGTGTTTACCGAAGTTACGGTCAGGGCGAACGGCGTTTCGCTTACTGCACACGTCTTCCGGTAAATTCAATACAATGGCTACCGGCAGTACATGGTACTCACGGGCCAGCTTTATCCAGTCCTTACGGCTCTCCGGTTGTACGTTGGTAGCGTCGATCACGGTAAGTAAACCATGTTTGAGCCGTTTAGCCGCGATCATACGCGCCACTTCAAAAGCATCTGCGGATACGATCTGATTATTTTCATCATCGCTGATCAAACCACGGCATACATCGGAAGAGATGATCTCCGTAGGTTTAAAATATTTCCGGGCAAAGGTGGATTTGCCGGCGCCTGACGGGCCTACCAGCAATACCAGCGACAATTCCGGAATGGATATATGAGACAAATTATTTCTTCTTGCCATAAAACTCTTCTCTGATCTTAATTAAGAGCTGCTGCGCCAAAGCCGGGTCCGGGCGTTCCGGCAGGCTTGATTTTGCATACAGTTCCTGTATGTTCGTTAATTTTTCGGTGGCCATCTGCAACAGCGTGTCGTAGGTAAATTCCCCGTTGCGGATGCGCAGCAGGAAATCCCGGTCTTCCCGGAACACCCTTACTTCGCGGTAAAGGGCTATCTCTTCTGCCATGGTCAATAACCGGAAGGTATGCATCATGTGTTTGCTGTCGTAGTCTGCGCCCAGTTGCTGGTTATGCTGATAACGGGCTTCGTTCCGATGCTCCACCCATTCCCAGTAGGAAGCAAACTCTTTACAATACACCGTGTAGCCGTCCTTGTTAAAATGCATGACCGCCACCGGTTCTACGCCTTTGGGAATAGCGCTCAACTGCACATCATTGGCCTGTTCACCGGACACCAGTCCTTTCAGGCTTACCGGCCGCGGAAACTGGTAGCGGTGAAACAAGGCATAGGCATCGCGGAAATGATCTATCTTAGAAATGCCGCAGTCTTCCTGCTGCAGCTGATTAGCCGCCAGCCATTGTTTGAGCGGTACGCTCTGGCTGCCCTGCACCACGTAACAAAACTCGAGGATGTCTTTTCGTGTTTCCGAAAATGACTGGTTAATCTTTTTGTTGAGGCCACGCGCTCTTTTGATCTGTGTTTGAGCGTATCCGGCGAAAGTATCCATGCATAAGCGTGACAGGAAATCTTCCGCTTTGATCAGGTCCATCAGCGGGTGACGGAACAACAGACTTTCTTTCCGCGTACTCAACAGTTCCAGGATGTTGGGATTGTTTTTCTCCAGCAGTTCCAGGAAACGTTTTATTTCAAAGTATACTTCATCGTTGCTTTCATTGGCCACCTGATCGGTGAAGCTCATACCATATACTTCTGCCTGTGGCAGGATAAACACGCCTTTCAGGTCGGTGTCCGACGTTGGTACGTGCAGGTTATAAGCCTTACTTCCGCTGATACATTCCAGCAGCAGGTATTCCCGGTGTTCTTTTAAAGTTGTATATGTCATCATGCAGCTGCAATTATAAACAGGGCCAGCTGGCTGGGTGCGCCTACGGCATCGTCCCATTCGCCCAGCGGCCGGAAGGTAACAGTATAACCAAAACGATCGGCTATGGTAGTAGCCCATGCTTCAAATTCCGGTCGTGTCCACTCGAAGCGGTGGTCGTTGTGCCGGAAAGCGCCGGGCGTGAGGCTTTCATATTTAATATTAAACTCTGCGTTCACGGTGGTGACAATCACCATAGACGGGCGGGCGTATTCAAATACTACTTTCTCCAAAATGGCCAGGCGCGGCGGGTCCAGGTGTTCGATTACCTCTACCAGTGTGGCCGCTTCGAAACCTGACAGACGTTTATCTTTATACAATAAAGAGCCTTGTATCAGTGTCAGTCGTTGTTGCTGGCGTTCAGAGAGGCGTTCCAGTTTCAGTTTATCGCGTGCGATCTCCAGCGCGCGGTAACTCACGTCCATGCCCAGGATACGGGTGAAGACCGGTTTGTTCATCAGGAGGCGGAGCAGTTTACCTTCGCCACAACCCAGGTCCGCCACGGAGGTCACCTGGTGTTCCAGCAGCAGGTCCCGCACTGTTTGCAGGCGCAGGTCGTGCAGGCGGATTTTTTCCACTGGCACGGGAATCTCATCGTTTACTTCCGGCTCCGCTTCTTCTCTCATAATCAGCCCGAGCGCTTGCCGGGTAAGCGGTCCCAGGTGCTTCATATAACGGCGTACAATCAGTTCTTTAGCCGGATGGTTGTCGAGCCAGCCGCGCCCTTTCTCCATGAGTTTTTCAATTTCATGGTTACCGATGAAATAGTGTTTATCATTATCACACACGGGTATCAGCACATATAGCTGCGATAACAGCATCCAAAGCGGCAGTGTATTTTTCAGGGCTACCTGGTAATAACGGCTTTGTCCCCATTCCTGATATTGGGTATCTAACGGGAAGGACTGTACGCTTACTTCATAACCGAGTGGTTCAAATAAGGTGCGCAGCAGCGTTTCGCCACCGTTGACCGGCAGTACGGACAGGTTAACTTCCAGGGGTAAAGGCAGCTCTACCAGTTCCGGTTTATCCTTACAGCGGGCATTCATGGCCGAAGAATAGGCCTGGGAAAGGGCTGCGCTCATAAAGGACGAGGCTACGTAAGGCCGGTCGTTTACGTATTGTTCCAGGGCAAAATCGTTGCCTCCCGCAGCACTTTTGCGGGTAAGCCGCACCGGGTCGAGGTCCAGCAGCAATGCTGCGGTACACCGCTCTTCCGTAGCTTCCGGGTAAAAAACATGTACTTCACCGGCTGTCAAAGGAAAGGTATGCAACTTAGCCGGATGTTTGTGCAGTAAATAGCCAAGGTCTGTGGCGGGGTAACGGGTAGTTGTAATCGTCAATAACATAGGTTCACAAAAAACAATCGTCAAAATATCCTCCGAAGATAACAGATTATTTTGGTTCCCGGGGACAGATCATTTGGAAATCTAATTTAGTCTACTATATTTGTAGACTAGTTTATTTTTCTACCTAAACATTAAACACCAGATTATGTCCAGGAAGTTACATTTTGAGACCCTGCAGGTACATGCCGGGTATAGCCCCGATCCAACCACCAAATCCGCTGCAGTACCTATTTACCAGACAACCTCCTACACTTTCGACAGTGCGGAACATGCGGCTGAATTGTTTGAACTGAAACAGTTCGGGAACATTTACACGCGCATCATGAATCCCACTACAGACGTGTTTGAGAAGAGGGTGGCTGCCCTGGAAGGCGGTGTAGGCGCGCTGGCAGTGGCCTCCGGACAGGCGGCCCAGTTCATTGCCCTGCACAATATTACGCTGCCGGGTGATAACTTTGTGACTTCCTCCTACCTCTATGGCGGCAGCTACAACCAGTTTAAGGTGAGCTTCAAAAGAATAGGCGTAGAAGCCCGTTTCGCGGATCTTGATAACCCGGAAAGCTTTGAAAAGCTGATTGACGAAAATACCAAAGCATTATATGTAGAAACTATCGGGAACCCCGGCTTTGCCATTCCTGATTTTGAAAAACTCAGTGCCATCGCCCGTAAGCATGATCTGCCGCTGGTGGTAGACAATACCTTCGGCGCAGGTGGTTATCTCTGCCGTCCGTTGGATCATGGCGCCAACGTAGTGGTAGAAGCGGCCACTAAATGGATCGGCGGACATGGCACCAGTATTGGCGGCATCATTGTGGATGGCGGCAACTACAACTGGGGCAATGGAAAGTTCAAACAATTCAGCGAGCCGGATGAAGCCTACCATGGCATGAACTTCTGGGAAGTATTTGGTTCCCACAGTCCTTTTGGTAACATTGCCTATATCATCCGTGCCCGGGTGGCCGGTTTGCGCAGCTGGGGCCCTGCCCTGGCGCCACAAAATGCATTTCTGTTCCTGCAGGGACTGGAAAGTCTCTCTCTGCGTGTACAACGGACCGTAGACAATGCCCTGCAACTGGCACAATGGCTGCAACAGCAACCACAGGTAGAATATGTGAATTATCCGGGCTTACCGGAAAACAGGTACCACCAGCAGGCGCTGAAATATCTGCAAAATGGCTTTGGTGGCGTATTGAGCTTCAAAATAAAAGGAGGCAAGGAAGCGGCAGACAAATTCGTACAGGCGTTACAGTTAATATACCACCTGGCCAATGTGGGCGACAGCAAAACGCTGATCATTCATCCTGCCACCACTACCCACTCCCAGCTCAGTGAAGCCGAACAGCGGGCAGCCGGTGTAGAGCCAGGCTTATTACGTATATCCCTGGGCGTGGAACATATTGATGACATTAAAGCAGATATCAGCCAGGCATTTGGCGCTTAATCGCCTTTGCCCAGTTTGATCTTTACTTTTCCGTCACTACCGGAAACGGCGTGGAGATGCAGGATAATACCTTTCCTGCTCCTGCGCCGTTTCTCGTCTTTATCGGTAATCGCCGAATCTTTGGCGGGGTTACGCAAGGGTACATCCATGTTAATATTGGTACCGCCGGCCAGGCCATATACACCGTTCACATCTATATTCACCGCACTGGAGGCTATTCTCATCGGTGGTATGTTGATCTTGTTTCCCTGTATCTGCAAGGTATTGCTAAGATTTTCAAACGTAATACTATCCAGCCGGCGGCGGCGGAACAGAAAGGTGCCAATATCCTCCAGCGGGCCGAAATTCAACAGGGCTCCGTTGCGCAGGTTAAAGTTCACCGTGCCGTAGAGCGAGTGTTTGGCGAGTGTTCCGTTGTCGAGCACATTCCCTTTAATATCTGCCTTTGCAGATACAATGCCCCGCAGGTTATTGGATTGCAGGGCATCCAGGCCGAAGTTATTAAACGCGTAAAACAGTTGTGCAATATGTACATTGGTAACGTTGGCGTTTACTTTAAAAGTATTGTTGACACCCTGCTGATGCACGGTACCCGACACCTGGGCCGCTCCCCCGGCATGCTGGAAAGCCATCTTATTGAGCAGCAGATCAGATGCTGTCATAGCAATCAGTGCTTTTACATTTTGCGCCGTAAACCGTTCAAACACCACTTTATCCAATGCCACATCCATTTTTACGTTACTGGCCGCCAGCACTTCATCCAGCTGTTTGCCTACACGGCCGGCTGTGGCCCTCGCCGCTTTATGGGGAGTTTTTTTCCCTTTACGACGGGCGGTCAGGAAGCTTTTGAATTCATTGAGGTCCACCAACGGGCTCCTGATTTTCCAATTCAGTTCTATTTTTTCCGGTGCGGTGAAATAGAGGTTCAGCATGTTACGGATAGTACCTTCCATTTGCAAGGTACTTTTCTGGCTTTGTATGCGCACGTTCTGCACCAGCAGGTCCTGCCCGGTAAATTGCAGCGTGGCGCTGCAATCGTGGAAGGTGATATCACGCGGCAGGTAGGTAAAGCCGCCCTGCTGTACTTGTACTGTTCCTTCCAGCGCCGAAGGCGTATTATCGTTTTTCAATACCGGCCCGGTGTAATACAAATCAGCCGCAGCCTTACCTGCGCTGAATAGTATGGGGACGTCTTCGGCAGCCGTGTTCAGGTGCGATAGCGGGAACTGCGACTGGAAATGCCCCCGCAGCAATGGTTGTTTCAGGTTCACCACCCGGATGGTATCTGCCTTCAGCGGCACTTCACCGAGGGAAGCCTGCAGACCGAAGAGCGTCACGGCTGAGTTTTCGTCGTTATGGCCGGCGCCGGGTATCACTTCATTATTAAAGCGACCCGTAAAACTGCAATCCGTCCACTCGCCCACCGCCGTTACCAGCGTATTTTTAGTGGTTTTCCAGGTCACCACCACGTGCGGCGTATCCCTGAATTTCATATGTCCTTCGAGGTTAGCCTCTGCGTCCAATGGCGCACTAAGGTTAATGGTGGCTAGTTTGCCGGAAATATTGGGCGGCAGCCAGGAGGAAGCATCTTTTAATGTAACCTGGTTGGCATTGATCTTCAGCCGGAATGGCGGTGGCTTTTGTGAAAAATCAAATACCCCTGCTATCTGCACAGGTACCTGGTCTATCTTCATTTGCTGTTCCGGGATGATCAGCTGTTTGGTGATCTTGTTAAAGAACACCGACATATCCAGCCCCAGGGTTTTGTTTTTCAGGTAACTGCCTTTGGCGGTATTAAAGGCAAAGTTGCGGGCAAGGATGTTGGAGCGCATATCCAGGTGCATGCCGGAATCCGTACTTTTCAACCGGCCTTCCATTTCCTGTATGTCCAGTTCAAAAAGTTTGAACTTCTGCCGGTTGTCAATCGTAAAGGTAATATGGGACAGGCCGATGCTGCGGATATTGGCGTCGCGGGAGCTGCGCTTTTTGGCGGGCCTGTTGCCGGTCAGCACCGAGGTATTCGTATAGCCGGTACTGTCGGTATACAGGTAGATATTACCCTTTTCGAGGCCGACTTCCTGTATATCTGCGTGTTTGCGTAACAGTGATAACGTATTCACCCGTACGAAAACATAGTCCAGGTCCAGTAACGGGTGATGGTGTTGTTGCCACAGGCTGTCGCGCAGCACTACTTTTTTCAGGGCGATGGACATATTGGGAAAGCTCCGGAACAGCGATGGTTCCATGTCCTCCACGGATATTTCCCCGTTGATATTATCATTCAGCTGATCGGTGATCTGCTTCAGGAAAGCGGCTTTATTTACTTTTATGTACAGGGCTAATCCGACAGATATAAGTATGATCAGGGCAATGAGGCTACCTCCTGCAATCAGCACAACTTTGAGCCATTTACGCATGTAATGGATGTTTTTAAAGGGTATAACATACGAACACGTAAACAGTTTACGAAAAATTCCTGTTTTACGGAAAATAAAAACAGCGAAGACTCCGTAGAACCTTCGCTGTTATAATATGAAAATTTATAAATTTTAAAATTTACAAATTTAGTCGTCCAGTTTAAGTACGGCCAGGAAGGCTTCCTGGGGTACTTCCACGTTACCGATCTGGCGCATACGTTTTTTACCTTCTTTCTGTTTCTCCAGTAATTTACGTTTACGGGAAATGTCACCACCATAACATTTAGCGGTAACGTCTTTACGCATCGCACTAATGTTTTCGCGGGCGAGGATTTTAGCGCCTACCGCTGCCTGAATGGCGATCAGGAACTGTTGACGGGGCAGCAGGTCTTTCAGTTTTTCGCACAGTTTACGGCCGAAGTCCTGCGCTCTGCTGCGGTGGATCAGGGCGCTAAGGGCATCCACTTTATCACCGTTGAGCAGGATATCCATTTTCACGATATCGCTATCGCGGAAACCGATCGGCGTATAGTCGAAAGAGGCATACCCGCGGGTCTGGCTCTTCAGTTTATCGTAGAAGTCAAATACAATTTCCGTGAGTGGCAATTCAAACATGAGTTCCACGCGGGTAGTGGTCAGGTAGCTCTGGTTGAGCAGGATACCACGTTTACCCAGGCAGAGGGTCATGATGTTACCGATATATTCCGGTTTAGTAATGATCTGTGCGCGGATGAAAGGTTCTTCGATCCTATCCATTTTAGTAGGATCCGGCATTTCGCTCGGGTTGTTTACGATTACCACACCGTCTCTGGTGGTATGGGCAATGAAACCTACGTTGGGCACGGTAGTGATTACCGTTTGGTTGAATTCCCTTTCAAGGCGTTCCTGGATGATTTCCATGTGGAGCATACCGAGGAAGCCACAACGGAAACCGAAGCCCAGCGCCTGCGATGTTTCCAGTTCATAAGTGAGGGAAGCGTCGTTGAGCTGGAGTTTGTCCATACATTCGCGCAGCTCTTCAAAGTCTTCGGTCACCACCGGGAAGATACCGGCAAATACCATTGGTTTTACTTCCTGGAAACCTTTAATGCCTTCCTGGCAGGGGGCGTTAGCCAGGGTGATGGTATCGCCTACTTTTACTTCTTTCGCACTTTTGATACCGGTGATGATATAACCTACGTCGCCGGCAAACACCTCTTTACGGGGCTCCAGTCCCAGTTTGAGGATACCTACTTCGTCGGCTTCATATTCTTCGCCGGTATTGACGAATTTAATTTTATCGCCTTTTTTGATAGAACCGTTGTACACGCGGAAATAGGCGATGATACCACGGAAGGAGTTGAACACGCTATCGAAGATCAGGGCTTGTGTGGGTGCTTCGAGGCTGCCGGTTGGACCGGGGATGCGGGTTACAATCGCCTCCAGGATTTCCTCGATACCGATGCCGGTTTTACCGGATGCCAGCAGTATATCTTCGTCTTTTACGCCAATCAGTTCGATGATCTGGTCTTTCACTTCCTCGATCATCGCGCCCGGCATATCAATTTTGTTGATAACGGGGATAATTTCGAGGTCGTTCTCCAGTGCCAGGTACAGGTTGGAGATGGTTTGCGCCTGGATACCCTGGGCAGCATCTACCAGCAGCAGGGCGCCTTCGCAGGCAGCCAGCGCACGGGATACTTCGTAGGAAAAGTCCACGTGACCGGGGGTATCGATCAGGTTAAAAGTATATTTTTCGCCGTTTTTGGCGGTGTAGTTCATTTGGATGGCATGACTTTTAATGGTAATGCCTTTCTCTCTTTCCAGGTCCATGTCGTCCAATACCTGGGCCTGCATGTCTCTATCGGAGATGGTTTTGGTAAATTCCAATAATCGGTCAGCCAGGGTGCTCTTACCGTGGTCAATATGGGCAATGATACAAAAATTGCGAATATTCTTCATATGTTGATTTACTGGCTGCTGGCGGGTAAAATGCCGCGTTAAGCCTTTTCAGGCCGCAAAGGTATTAAAATTAGTTGATTTGGAAGCAGTTTCGGGCGATTATGTTTTGATAAACATGCTATATGCGGATTGTCAATTTTTCATATATTAGATATAAATCCCCCTGAGGGACATTATTTGATCTAAAACCTGATGATATGGACCTGACCGCACAATTTGAGCAAGCTGTTGCCGAAAGCAAAACCCTCTCCGAGAAACCCTCCAACGAGATATTATTGCAATTATACAGCCTTTTTAAGCAAGGTTCCACCGGTGATGTGGATACCGATCCGCCTTCCAATCCGTTTGACTTTGTGGCCAAGGCCAAATATGAAGCCTGGGCCGGGTTGAAAGGTAAAACCAAAGAGGCGGCGATGCAGGAGTACATCGATTTGGTAAAACGTCTTAAAGGCTGATAAATCGAAAACCCAGGGTTATTCGCCCTGGGTTTTTATATGAATATTGTTTGCTTTCCTACAACACCTTCACATTATCCGACGGATCTGCATCCGCTACCCAGGTGCTGCCCAGTATTACTTTACTGATTTTTTTGGGAGATGTGAACCCCAGTGTCACGGTCTTGTTCCCCTTTTCCCAGCATTCGATGCTTTTATGCAGTTTCAGCGTAGTCTGATCTTCAAACAACACGGTCACATCTACCGGTACTGGTTTGGTGCCTTTAGACAGGATGGTGATATCCCAGCGCTGCCCGTTGCGGCTTACTTTTTCGATGGCCAGGTCAGGGTAACCGTTGTCAAAGAACCAGTTTTTCCAGAACCAGTTCATGTTTTTACCGGAGCCGGTGTTCATGCTGTTGAAGAAATCGTATGGCTGCGGATGTTTCCCGTTCCAGGTGCGGATATAATGATGCAATGCCTTAAAGAAAAGGTCATCTCCCAGCATATCTTTTACATACAGGTATCCCAGTGCCGGCTTCGGATATGAATTGGTCATATAGGCATCTGTGAGCTGATTGGAGGGCGTCATGATGGGCAGGTCCTGCATTCTGCCGGCGATGGCATTATAGTTTGGCATGCCGTAATTGTCCACGATCGTGGAATCGATCATGGGAGAGATCAGCCACTCCCCTATGGTGGCCCAGCCTTCATCCATCCAGGCGTACTGGGTTTCGTTGGTGCCCATATAAAACGGGAACATGGTATGCATGATCTCGTGGTCAGTCAGTTCAATGGCTGAGGCCTTGTTGGCCACCGGATTATCGTTTACCATCATGGGATACTCCATCTGATCCAGCCCGTCGAATACAGTGATGTGCGGGTATGGGAACGGCCATTTCGGGAAGCGGTAGCTCATTTTGTCCACCGTTGCCCGTGCATAACCGATTACATCAAAATAATCCCGGTGATTGGCATTAAACGCCACATCTACACGGGTACGGCGTTTAGTGACGGGGTCCACTTCCACGCTGGATGCTTTCCAGCAGTAGTGATTGCTGGTGGCAAAGGCAAAGTCCACCACATTAACGGCGTCAAAGCGCCAGGTGTTATAGGCTTTACGGGGAGAGATATGCCCCTTGCGGATATCGGTAGTATCAATAATATCGATGATGTCGTCATTTTTTTCTGCGTCGGCGATACGCTGCAGGTAAGGTTCGGTGTATACCTCCTGCCGGTTTTTCAGGTCTCCGGTAGCCCATACCTGGTAATTGCCCGGCACGGTGATCGCTACCTGAAAATCGCTGAAGTCGTTGTAAAACTCCGTCACGCCATTATACGGAAGCATGTCCCATCCGTTGATATCATCGTATACAGCTATCCGGGGAAAGAAGTAGGCGATAAAGTAAGCGCCGGTATCTACCGAGCCGGTACGGATATGGGTATTTTCGTTCAGCACATAGGAGAAGTCGAGGGAGATCTGTGTCTGCTGACCAGGTGCCAGGTCGTCTACGCTCACCGGCATGTTGGTCCCTGTAACAGCGGACAGGGTGCGGGGCGTACCGTCCACTTTAAAATTTTTGATCGACACGCCTTTGTGCAGGTCTTCCGCAGTAACTACCATGTTACGGATGGCGCCGTGCTGGAAGAGATTGGCAAATAATTTAAAATTGAGCAGGCGCAGCGTGTCGGGACTGTTGTTGGTATAAACGATCGTTTCCGAGCCTGACACCAGGTTTGTAGCCGGTTCAAATTTCACCTGTATATCGTAGCTGGCTTTATTCTGCCAGTACCGGGAACCCGGTGCTCCGCTCTCGCTCCGTGTTTGTTTATCATAAGCCTGACGGATATTCCGCGGCATAAACAGGGATTGTGCTGTAACCTGTTGCCATCCTGCCAGCAACAGTAAAAAGAGAATTCGCTTTGTCATCATACGTCAATCATCGTTCGTAAAAACACGGCTCTACAGAAGGGCTTGTTTTTCAAAAATAGGGATTTTCAGGTTCCCGGATTTAGGAATGGATATTTTCTCCTTCGAAACCCGTCCACGGCTGAAGCCGTGGGAACTGGGGGAAATAATGTTCCGTTAAATTTTATTGATTTCCATGTGTGGAATCCGGCTGTGTACGCATACTATCTGCCGGATGGGGTGCGGCGGCGCCTGTGCTATCAATCTTATACGCCAGCGAGTCTGCGGTGACGGGTGCGCTTCCCGATTTTTTTACCGGTGCAGTAGGCGCCGTATTTCTTCGTTTACTGGTATAATCTGAGACCATGCCTTCCCGTTTCATGCCTTTCATGGTCTTTTTATCGAACAGGTATTTAGGGTGTTTTTCAGGGCGCAACCCTTTATCGAATTGCGCTTCCGCCCCCATAGCCGGAGCGGTATAGACTTTCTGGGAGGAGTGACAAGCCGACAGCAGCCCTGATAGCAGCCAGGCATATTGCATGGATCGCATGAAAAACCGGATAAAAAGTGACTCCAGGTAAGGGGAACAAAAAGACATTTACAAAACGGTAATCTCCTGTATTTAGTATGAACCCGCATTTTGAAATTCCGGGGAGCTGTATTAAATTTAACTTACATTCAGTGATTGTCATCCCCTTGTTTATGAATATTTTATATATTTAAGCCCTGTTTAGTAACAGATGAAACCCTCATCCCGGCTAAATTGAGAAAACAATCGTTATTATCAACAACACACTATGAAAGTAACTACAACCAGTTTCCCCAGCGTTTTTGAGACCGCCTTTGGGAACACGGAGAATTCAAGCAAAGACCTGCTCAACGGCTTGAAGATCAAAAAAGATGAAACCTGGTATCTGGTAGGCAACCTGGCCAAACGAGGAGGAATTAACCCGGGAAGGATTACCAACGCCGCGCCGACTGAAGAAGACTATGAAATCCTGTTTAAAGCAGCCCTGCTCAATACGGCCGACAAAGTACAGCAGCCGATTGCGCTGACCATGGGCTTTCCCTTCTCTACCTATAATGTTTATAAAACCGCCGCAGAGCAGTTTTTAAGTAAAAGACATTTCCTGATCGACTATGATACACAAACGTACAATACCAAAGGGTCTTTCAAAAAAGCGATGTTCGACATCGAAAAATATGAAGTCATCCCTGAGATTGTGGGCGGTATCATTGGCCTGAAAAAGACAATTAACGAACCTCAGCTGGACAATTTCATCGCGATCAGCTTTGGTTTTGGTACCATAGAAGGCGGTATGGCCACCGGTGACGGACTGGTACACCGTACCTGCTTCAGCTCCCACGGCATTCGTTATGCTATCAACAACCTGACCCGTGAACTGAACCAGAAACATTACCTGGAGATGAAAAACGAGCACCAGGTAGATGATGCTTTCATGAAAGGCTCTATTTTTACCAACCGCAAACGCATTGATCTGCGGGAAATGCGTAAAGGGGTGCTGACACAGTATTACAAGGAGGTGGTATCCCCGCTGATGCGCAGTTACTTCACCGACCTGGATTTTGAAAGCTGCGAAAAAATATACCTGATGGGCGGTGGCGCTTACTATAAGGAGTTAACTGATGCCTTTGTAGAAGAATTCCGTGATTTTATTCCGGTAGAAGTAGCTCCCGATCCGGAAAAACTCATGAGTATTGGTTATCTTTATAACAGTCTTCGGATATCTGACAACAAACCACAAAGGAGTGTAGGTCTGGACCTCGGTAACTCCAGTTCTATTATTTCTACGTTCGATGACGAGCATCAACCAGTCGTAAATAATCCCATAACCCTCTAATTTGATTGTGTGATAAGTGTGAGACATTTTTTCCGAAACATCATTGTACCGGGAGCATTTCGTATCCCTAAAGAAGTATCCGTAAACGGCAGCATCGATGCTACGATTTCAGGACGGATTGACGGAAACGTAAAAGGCAACGTAAAAACAACCGGCAAGCTGGTGGTGAGCGAAACCGCCAGTATCAAAGGACATATTTACGCGGCCGACCTCGTTGTACACGGAAAAGTGTATGGAGACGTCTATATCAGCAATAAAGCACATATCAGCAATAAGGCCTTTGTGAAAGGCGACGTAAACGCCATTGTCCTTGAGCTGGAAGAGGGCGCCGTTGTGGAAGGCGCCATCCGTAAAAATGTACTGCCTGTGCCAAAAACGGAAACACCATCTGCGGCAGAATTTCATCCTCCGGTGACGGGAGATACCCTCCCCGCTTCTGCTGTAACCGCACCTGCTGCGCCCGCAGCCAATGAAGAAGAACAAACCACCAGCTGGTTTTAACAATGTCCTGACTAAACAACGTATATACTTAAACGTTATTTGCAGAGGCTGCCCGGAAACGGGGCAGCCTCTTTTCAATTCAGCTCAACCGGCCGGTTAACCGATCTTAGCTTGCATATGATAAGCTTGTATTTTTCCTATTTTTTCAACGGGGTCAACAAATGGGTGAGCCCATTCATCTTGATGACCAGCATGGTCTCCAGCATCATGCCCAGTTTGCCCTGGGGGAAACCGTTACGCTGGAACCATTCCAGGTAACTCACCGGTAAATCACACAAGATCACATCCTTATATTTCCCGAAGGGCATCTTCATGGTTACCAGTTGTTGCAGTATTTCCGGGTTGGGTTGGTTCATCTCCATAAAAAAATTATAAAAGGCGGCAAGTTATGCTTTTATCGTTCTTCTTCGTAATTTGATTTGATTCGCATCAAATTATCCTGCTATGAAAAAGTACTGTGCGCTTTTGTCCTTTTCCCTCATGACTGCCTGTGTACAACCCGGCGGAAAAATCAGCCTGGCTAATCCGCATGTCCAGGTCGTAAAGGACATGTTTGAAGCTTTTAATGCCCATGACTGGCCGAAGATGGCCGCCTGTTATGCAGACACCGCCCGGTTCCTGGACCCGGAACATGGGGCAGACATGGTGACGCTCACGCGTGCGCAGATGGTCAAAAAATACCAGGAACTACAGCGCCAGTTCCCCGATGTTCAGGATGACGTACAAACAATTTATGGCGATAAAAACCACATTACAGTAGAGTTTGTGTCCACTGCCACCGGTGAGGGCGGCAAAAAATGGCGGCTCCCTATCTGCGTGGTTTTTACCGTTGAAAATGGAAAGATCATTCAGGACCGGACCTACTATCACGAGCCTGTCTATTAACGCTGTAACAGGCCGCTTTTTTCCAGCGCGTCTGTCACCTTTTTAGCGTAGGCAGTCGCAAACGATTCCAGGCTGTTGGGGTTGTAGGTTTCAGACTGACCGGACCATACCAGTTTACCGTCTTTGGTAAGGTCATACAGGTTACTTTCCAGGAAATAGACTTTATCGGTGGTATAATATCCCGGAGAATATACCGAATTCCACATATAGCCGTAATAGCCCCAGAAGCGGCCATACCAGCCATAGGCAGGATAAGGCGCATACATAGTGCCCGGCACATAGCGGGTTTCAGATTCTTTGTTGACCAGACTCACCGTTAACACCGCTTTATAGCCGGCAGCTTCAATTTTGCCGGAAGCGCTTTTTACAGATTCTTCCTTCTTTGGATCGAAGTTAGGCGGAAACAGGTCAGTGCTTTTACCGGCTACCACGCCGTGTTGCTGCAGTTGTGCCGCCAGTTTATTTTCAACGGTGCCGCGTGCGGTGGCATTGGAGCTGAGGCCAGCCACCAGAATATTGTGATAACCGGTTCCGGCTTCCGGATCTTTCCAGGTGCCGGTCATATGCACCGTAGTACCGCAGGCAGCCGCCAACAGTGTCATTGCCAGCAGGGCCATATACGCCCCGAAACGGCGGCCGAAGGAAACAGATAGTGTATGCATAAAATAATTTTTAAACGATCATGGGAGAAGCAGCTTGCCATCTGATTAGATAACACCCACAAAGTCAAAAAGTTCAGGCTAAATTGCTGCATATAGCCGTGAGCGTGAATGAATTATATAGTATTTTGAGCACCTTTTATTCAGATAATTAACCGTACATTTATACCCTGGCGACCGCTTTATGCAATACAAAGAACAAAGGGAACTAAAAACCCTGCTATTGGTAGATGATGATGCAGACGACCAGGAGCTTTTCAAACTGGCGCTGGCCGAGTTGAATCATCCTGTGAAATGCCTCACAGCCGGCAACGGCCAGGAGGCGCTGGAAAATCTTTGTACCCATGCGTACCGGCCAGATCTGATCTTTCTGGATCTGAATATGCCGTTGATGAATGGTATAGTGTTTCTGGAGCGGATTAAAGACATTGATCATTTAAAAGATATCCCGGTGATCATCTACAGTACCAGTGATGAACCCCGGGAGATCTCCGCGGCCCGATCTATGGGTGCGGTGGACTATATTACCAAACCGGCGCGGTTTGATGAGCTTTGCAGGCTGTTACAGCTGGTGCTGGTGCAAGGCACCACCTCCTTACATTAGCGGTTTTCTGTTAACCGGGCAAAAGCTACCCGGTAAAACTCGTATCCTTCTTCTTTTTCCCGTCCGTTCAGGTAGAGTGCCCGGTATTCGTCGGCGCCCAGGTCTTTGATGAGCGTAAATCCAAAGCGCTGCAGATAGGCAGCCAGGGCCGCAGGGTCGAATCCGAACGTCCATTTTTCCTCCAGGCCGGCCACATCTTTCAGTAATTTTTCTGCCCCTGTAAAAGCGGCCGGGTTATCCAGCACTTCCTGGTGGACGTAGGTGAAGATGACATGGGAACCGGCAGCAAAACGTTGCAGGAAGGCAAACGTGCTGTCGATGGCCTCTTCCGTGAGGTAGTTGGTGACGCCTTCCCAGATAAATGCGGTGGGCAGCGAAAAATCGAAATGATGTTGCGCCCCCAGCTGATCGAGGCTCTGGCGGTTAAAATCTATCTGGTAATAGCGGACATGTTTGGGAATATGGTGCGCCCTTAGTTTGGACAGTTTATACCTGGCGGTGTTGGGATGGTCAATTTCGATGACGGGCATACCATGCAGGAAGGGCAACCGCAGGCCACGGGTATCGAAGCCGGCGCCAAGTATCATCACCTGCCGGGCGCCTTTGCCGACCGCCTCTTCCAGCAGTTCATCTATCAGGCGGGTGCGGGCAATACCGGAACTGTAGGCGCCCGGGATACGTTTATGAATGATGTTTTCTGCCATTTTACGAAACGCGCGCAGGTGACTGAGCCGGGCAGCGACCTTTAATCCTGGTGGCAGGAAAAGATGCGCATATTTATCAGCGAAAAGTCTTTTGGATGCTGAACGGGTAGTTTCCATTGCACGGAATAACGCCATATACTGCGCCGTTTTACTCGAGGCAGATTCCTTCATAGTGTGTCTTTTTGGAGAAAGACAATTTACATCATTGGAAGGATATTATCAATACTTCACTGTCGCGTAATTGTAAGGAATATAGTTTTCCCAGAACCACGGCGTATATACGTCACCGATAGCTATTTCCAGCAATGATTTAAATATGCGTTCACCGTTATCGCTGTTGGTCATGATAGCAATAGCGGTATGTTTCTGCGGGAAAACAATGCTGTAATGCCCCCAGCCTTCGCTGTGTCCTTCCTTGAAGAAAGCGATACCATAAGGTGTTTTTAATAGTCCCACGCCGAGGCCGTAAAAAATAGTGGTGGTAGCAGGTGTTTTATCATACACCCAGGCATCAGGACCGAATTGTTTTTTCGAGAGGATCGGTATCTGGGGATGCAGCATGGCTGCGGCGCTTTGCCGGCTAAGTCCTTTACCGGTAAGCATGGCTACCAGGAACCGGTTCCAATCGGTGATATTGGTATAGAGGGAGCCGGCCGCATGTGCGCTTGTTCTGGCGTCGAACTCATAAGGATGCTGTGCCGTATCGTGACCTACACAATAGTTATTATCAAAACGGGGTTGCCATACATAGCTGCTGTGCGTCATGCCCAGCGGCAGGAATACCTGTTCCCTGGCTATGCTTTCATAATCCTTGCCGGTCATTTGTTCAAGGACGAACTGCAGCAGATACATGCCTTCGCCGGAGTATCCGTACAAGGTACCGGGGTCTGATTTAATGCATATTTTCCCATTGGCTTCAAATCCCCGATAGTTTGGGAATCCGGTAGTATGGTCCAGGCACATGCGGGCAGTGATTTTTTCGTAGCGGGGGTCATTACGGAGATCCTGGTAACCTCTTGTTTTTTTGGTGAACACATAATCCGGTAAGGGTTTAGGGAGATATTTTACCAGAGGTGTATCGAGGTCGATCATATGTTGATCTACCAGTTTCATGACACAGTAGGCGAATACCGCTTTACTGTAGGAACAGGCCCAGAAAACGGTGTTGGTATCCATGGGAGTACTGTTGGTTTTATTCGCGGTGCCGAAGGCTTTTACATAAACGGGTTGATCCTGATTAAAAATGGCGATGCTCATACCTGTCACCTGTGCGGTGTCCATGAGTTGTTGTATGCGGGCTGTCAGGGCCTGCGGAGTTATGGTAGACTTGTCCAGGCGACGGATAGATTGCGCAAATCCAGTAACTGAGAGCAGGCATACCAATAGCAGAGAAGAAATTTTCATGGGGAAAAAGTTTGTAACCTGGATGGTAAAAACATGCCGAATATCTTTCAGGCTGATTTTCAAGCAACTAATTACCAGTATTCGATAGCGAATGTCCGGAAGCGGTCGTTGGTGTGCGGCTGTAATACATCTTTCCGGAAAAAACGGGTCTGACAGACTTGGAATTCATATTTTTTTGCGATTATTGCAATAAAAAGCATATTTTTAGAAAATAATCTAAATCGCCCAGCGAAAATGAGTCACTCTTTAAATATTGACAAATTAGACCTACAGATCATTTCAGAAATGTCAACAGATGCCGGTATTTCCTATGCCGAATTGGGAAAAAAGCTTTTTGTATCGGGGGGCACGATCCACGTCCGTATCAAGAAGCTGCACGAAATGGGCGTGATTAAGGGAACCCGGTTGCAGGTAAATCTGCGTGCGATTGGATATGACGTACTGGCTTTTATTGGTATCTACCTGGAGAAAAGTTCCTTGTATGAGAATGTAGCCAAACAGTTGCTGAAGATACCGCAGATTGTGCGGCTGAACTATACTACCGGCTCCTATAGTATGTTTGCAGAAATTATTTGCCGCGACAGTGCAGAGCTGCGCAAGATATTACAGGACGATTTGCAGCATATCAAAGGGATTGAGCGTACGGAAACGATTATTTCCCTGGAAGAAAGTTTCTCGCGGCCGGTTAATGTAAGCGAAATTCAATAATGAATATATCGGAATGAAGGCGTTACAGCCTTCATTCTTTTTTTCGACCTCCTTCTTCTCCCTTGATAACCCTTTGTTCCGGCAGGAAATTTTGTTATGCGGATATTTTTCCTATTTTTGTACTGAATAGTACAATTTAATTATGGCAGGACGCAATCGCATATTTGATGAAGAAGAAGTTATTCGTAAGGCTACTGCCGTATTCTGGGAACGGGGCTATGAGGCCACGTCAACAGAAGACTTGCTGACCGCCATGGGCATAGGCAAAGGCAGTTTTTACAATGCATTCCCCGGCGGCAAACAGGAGTTGTTTGAAAAAGCACTGGAGCAGTTCAACACCCGCGCCTTTACCAAACTGAAAGCTGCCGTTGCCGCTGACGATGATCCCCTGTCCGCCGTACTGGCCTTTTTCCGGGATATAGCACAGGAAAGCCGCGCGGTACATATGAAGGGCTGTTTTATGGGCAATACCATCGCCGAGTTGTCGCATACCGAGCCTGCGTTGGAAAAGAAAGCTGTACAACGCTTACAGCAGATGGAACAGTTGTTCACCAAAGTCATCAAAGAGGCCCAGCAAAGCGGCCGACTGAAAACCACCACCCCTGCCCCACTACTGGCGCGGCACCTGGTGAACCTGTGGAATGGACTCAATATTACGCGACGGATGTATCCTCAGGCCAGCGGCTTGTCGGAGCTGATAGCGCTCAACCTCGCTCCTATTTTTTAGTACTTTTTTTTCTTCAATTTTGTACCGAATAGTACAATTTAAATTTTCATATATGGCCACTACTTTTTATCGCAGTATCACCGTCAACAACCTGGAGATTTTTTACCGGGAAGCGGGCAAGCCGCAAGCGCCTGTAATATTGTTATTACATGGGTTCCCTTCTTCGTCTCATATGTACCGCAACCTGATACCGGCGCTGGCGGAAGACTACCGGGTAATTGCACCGGACTATCCCGGCTTTGGTTACAGCAGCAAACCGTCTCCTGATGCATTTGAGTACTCATTTGACAATGTAGCCGCTGTGATGGAGCAGTTCATTCAACAAATGGGGCTCACCCGTTTTCACCTCTACATGCAGGACTATGGCGGCCCTATTGGCTTCCGGATCATTACCCGTCACCCGGAATGGGTAGGCTCACTGCTGATTCAAAACGCCAACGCCTATACGGAGGGATTGGGACCAGTTGTTCAGGAAATAGGCCGGCTGCAACAATCCGGAGACACTGCCGCCCTGGCGGCGGCTGTTGACAATATGCTGAGCCTGGAGGGGATGTGGGCGCTTAACCTGGTTGGTGCAAAGGACCCTTCCCGGTTTTCGCCGGACGGCTGGACCTTCGACGCCGCCGTTATTGACAAACCGGTACAACGGGCGTTGTTCGCCAACTATGGCGCCAACTTCCCTGCTTATCCGCTATGGCAGGACTGGATGCGGCAGCACCAGCCACCGACCCTCATTACCTGGGGCAAGAACGACAACATTTTCCCGGGAGAAGGCGCCACGGCTTATCTGCGCGACCTGCCGAATGCGGAACTGCACCTGTTTGACGGCGGCCATTTTTTACTGGAGGAATACAATGATGAGGTGGCGGGATTGATTAAAGCGTTTTTGAAGAAAGGAGCATGACCCCTGTGTTGTCTGCATAAAAAAGCCCGGAGCATAGGTCTCCTGGCTTTTTTATGCAGCATATGATGATGTTATTCCTGTTCCTGCGCCAGTTTACGGGCATCGCGGGTACCGGCATACAGTTCGTATTCCAGCAGGCGGCAGTCGAGGGTACTGTTATAAAATTCTATGCGGCGTTTGGCTTTGAGGCCTATTTTCTTGGCCAGGTCCAGGTTTCCGGTAAAGATATAACCGGTATAACCGCCACAACGTTGTTTCATGAAATCACCGATACGGCTATACGTTTCTTCCAGGGCGGAGATCTCTCCCAGGCGCAGCCCGTATTCGGGGTTCATATATACCACTCCGGCAGCATCGGCAGGTACCGGTGTCGCAGCAAAATCGCAGACAGAAAAAGAGATCAGATCAGCAACTCCGGCCGCTTTGGCGTTTTTGCGGGCGTTGTCCACTGCCAGCGGACTTAAATCGGTTGCGATAATGCGTAATCCTGGTACGTCCACCATCTGGCTTTCCAGGCGTCCTCTTTCTTCCAGGTAAATGTTTTCATCGTAGCCTTGCAGGTGCATAAATGCGTAGTTATCGCGGAACAGGCCGGGTCGGCTGTTGGTCGCTATCAGCGCTGCTTCTATGGCCACCGTTCCGGAGCCGCACATGGGATTGACGAAAGGTGAGCGACGGTCCCAGCGTGTAGCCAGGATAGTAGCAGCAGCCAATCCTTCCAGCATAGGCGCCTTACCGGGTATCTTACGGTATCCGTGGCGGCCGAGTGAATCGCCGGAGGTATCGATGAATATTTCAGCGTTTTCGTTTTTCCAGAACAGATGGACTACGGCGCCGGTTAATGCCGCACCGGTAGATGGCCGTTTACCGGTTTTCTCCCGCATACGGTCTATCACCGCATCTTTAACACGCAGGTTGGCAAACATGCTGTTATTGATCGTTTCGTTCTGTACGTTGCTGGTAATGGAGAAATAGCCGTCTTCCGGCAGGATCGTTTCCCAGGGGTGGGATTTCAATTCGCGATAGATATCATCTGCATCGCGGGCTTCAAATTGCCGGAGGCTATATAATACCTGGCTGGCGCAACGCAGCTGGAGGTTTAAGCGGATACATTCATTGATGGAAGCAAACAGGCGGACACCTGTTACAAAAGTTTCTTCAACTGTAAAACCCAGTTCTTTAATTTCCTGTTCGAGGTAAGGTGTCAGCCTTTTGTGGCAGGTAACCGTTACCGGCGCTTTCTTCGTGTATAAAGACGTCATGCCGCAAATTTAGGCATTTAGAAATTTAGCTATTTAGTTATTTGGATATTTATAATGTTCCCAATAAACAAATAGGTAAATTTCTAAATAGCTAAATTTCTAAATTTCGTTATTAGCAGTCAGAATGATGGGTTGACCATCGGTAATGACGATCGTGTGCTCATGTTGGGCAACAAAACCGCCTTTATTACCGATCAGCGTCCAGCCGTCATTGGCCTGGTTGGCGTAATTGGAATGAGTGGAGATAAAGGTTTCCACGGCTACCACGCTGTTTTTACGGAAACGTTCCTTATTACGGCGTTCGTAGCAGTTGAGGATATCTTCCGGCGCTTCATGCAGGCTTCTGCCTACCCCATGACCGGCGAGGTTGCGGATCACCGTAAATCCGGCTTTACCCGCTTCTTTTTCTATCAGTTTTCCGATATCAGCGATTTTTACGCCACCACGGATCTGGCTGAGCGCTTTGAGCAGAATATTGCGTGACGCATCCACCAGGGGTTGATGCTGGTGCAGGTCTGCGCCCAATACAAAAGAGCCGCCATTATCGGCCCAAAAGCCATCCAGTTCCGCAGACACATCAATATTCACCAGATCGCCTTCCCGCAGGATTTTAGATGCCTTGGGAATACCGTGCGCAATTTCATTGTTAACGCTGATGCAGGTCCAGCCAGGGAAGCCATAAGTCAGCTTCGGCGCAGATTTAGCACCATATTTTTGCAACATTTCTCCGCCAAATTCATCTACTTCCTGCGCTGACATGCCCGGTTTGGCATAGTTGCGCATTTCCTTCAATGTAGTGGCCACCACCTCACTGATTCTTTTCATGCCTTGTAATTCCGCTTCTGATGTAATTGACATATCCTTCTGGTTTTGTTCTTGATTAAAGGTAGGCAAACGGCGGCAAATCGTCAAAAACGGGGCGGATGGGAAGCCACGGCTAATGCCGTGGGCAAAGATCCGCATTTTAAAATTCGATGTACTTCACGGGTACATGGTCTGTGAGCCAAACATTATTGGCAGAGCAGAAAAATGGCATACCATCGCGGAACATGCGGCCACTATGGACAGTGAGTATCACTGGCAGGCCGCGACGGGAGCCTACGGCCACGGCTGTATCCCTTTTTTCAGAAAGGTGTACGTGATGCCGGCTCATTTTAAGCAGTCCCTCCTTACGGATGGCTGGCATGAATTTACCAACGGTGCCGTGGTACAGGTATTCCGGTGGCGCAACGGCTTCCAGATCCAGCGCAATCTTAACGGAGTGCCCCTGGTTGGCCCGGATACGGGTATTGTCTTCACTCAGTGCAAAACGTTGTTTATCGTTTTCTGCCACTACGATGAGCAGTTCATCTACTGTAAACCGTTGTCCTTTTCCGGCAGCCTTGCTCATCAGTTCCTGTATACTGGCCCATCCCTGGCTATCCAGTTGCAGGCCGATGGTTTCCGGGCTATGCCGGAGTATAAGACTCAGAAATTTGCTGATATTTTTAATTCTTTTCTCGTTCATGATGTTGATAGTTTGTCCCTGACGGCCATGAGCGCATAACCCAACAGGTTCTGGCCTTTCCAGCGCAGGGGATTCTCCGCATGTTCGTTATCGGCTTTCATGCCGATGCCCCATATGGAGTCGACAGGACTGGCTTCTACCAGTACGCGGTCTTTAGTGTTTAATAAAAATGTTTTTAGTTCCGGATGCTGCGAAAACTTCAGGACATTGCCTTCCGTTACGATATCCGATTTATGTTCATCCCAGATGACCGGATTGAAACGCTGTACCTGCCGGCCCAGTTTTTTAGCTTCTGCGGGCGTTTTCGCTTTGAGGATACGCTGTAAGGTGGCATCGTCTTTGAACAGCCTGGCTTTACCGGCCATCATCCAATGTTCCGCGGTAGGATATACAATACCGTTTTCCTGGAAGGGAGCTACCCACCACTGGCTTAAACAGCCCTGGGTGACCGTTCCATCAGGCCCCACCTGGTGTCCCCAGAAAAACAGGTACTTGATTTTATCTTTACGCTGGTATCTGTCGATTAACCACTGGTTATTATAAGTCATGTGTCAGTTTGTTTTTAAATGTACGAATAGTCTCCTGACCGGTTGTGTTGTCATATACTGCAAACACTATTTTTGTAAACCGGTGGCGGAATTTATCGCTGTTCAACAACGAAGCAAATCCACCAGCCACAGCTGCTTTATCATTCCGGAAAACGCCGCAGCCCCAGGCGCCGAGTATGATGGTTGTTTGTCCCTGTGCTACTGCTACCGATAACAATTTCTCCATCCTGGATGCCATCACCGTGTCAATACGATGTACGTTTGCCGGTTCATTATCTTTTACAGCGCCTGCATTCACCGCTGGAGCTGTGATAACGGATACAGTATAATAATCATCCAACAACTTGCCGGCATCGTTACGGAATACCGGCACCAGCGGAGAGTAGATCATATGATCCGTATAGAGGCAGCTACCATCGTTGCGGTTGATCTGGTACATTTCCACTTTGCGTTGCAGGCAGGTATATAAGCCACTGGCCCTGGCCAGGGCTTCTTCCTGTGCATGGGCGCCACTCAGAAAGCCACCACCGGGATTTTTAGCCGAAGCAAAATTGAGGCAGCAAACATCTTTTTGTTTTTCTGCCACTATCAGCCGATAAGCAGCGGCGAAGGTGCTTTCCCCTGTCACTTCAATTACACCCGGTTCCTGAGCCGGTGACTGATCCCGTTGACGATATACCATTTCGAAGTCTTCAGGGCGGTATAACACGGTGTTATCTGCGGCGTATTGCAGGGCGGGCCGGATAGATATGGTTTCCTTTCGGGAATTAACATAACTGCCATTGGTCAGGATATCCATTGTTTCCCAGGCAACACGGGTTCTTGCTTGTTTATTCATGTAGTCTTTTTTATACACCAGGTAATTGAAAGCATATATGGGGTTCGCTTCCGATGCTGATATTTTTCGTTTACGTCATTCTGACGCAAAGTAAAATAAAATAAATTGAATGCGCAAGATTTTTTTCACAGCACACGATCATCTCTCACTAAAAAAATATTTGGAAATATATTGTACACAATTTAATTTTACACTATTAAAATTTACAGACATGGAGATTATTTATACGGCGCAAGCCACCGCAACCGGCGGAAGAAACGGACATGTAAGCAGTTCAGACGGCGTGCTGGACCTGGAAGTGAAAATACCTACCGCAATGGGCGGCCAGGGCGGGGCTTATACCAACCCTGAGCAACTTTTCGCGGCAGGTTATGCCGCCTGTTTTGACAGCGCCCTGAACCTGGTTATCCGGACGCAGCGGGTACAAACCGGTACGACTGCCGTTACGGCGGAAGTTAGTCTCGGTAAGAACAATACAGGCGCTTATGGGTTATCTGTAAAGCTACAGGTACATATTCCGGGAACTGATGCCGAGGTGGCGCAGGAACTGGTTGCAAAAGCGCACCAGGTATGTCCTTATTCCCTGGCTACCCGTGGTAATATAACTGTTGATCTTGAAGTGATTTAAAACTGTTTTATGAAAGTATTAATTGTATTGACCTCCCATAATGAATTGGGTAATACCGGGCAAAAGACCGGTTTCTGGATAGAAGAATTTGCGGCGCCCTATTACGCATTGGCAGATGCCGGCGCCGAGGTTTCCCTTGCATCGCCCAAAGGCGGGCAGCCGCCGATTGACCCGAAGAGCGCCCTCCCCGACTTCCAAACGGCGGCGACGCAACGTTTTGATAAAGATGCGGCGCTACAGAACAAACTGGCTCATACAGCCAAGCTCAATGAAATAGCAGCTGACGATTATGACGCCGTGTTTTATCCCGGTGGTCATGGCCCTCTGTGGGATCTTGCCAATGATCCCAATTCCATTGCGCTGATAGAAACCTTTTACAAACAAAACAAACCGGTTGCCCTGGTATGCCATGCGCCGGGTGTACTAAAAAAAGTAAAAGCACCCAATGGTGAAGCGTTGGTCAAAGGCAAGGAGGTAACAGGTTTCAGCAATACCGAAGAGGAAGCCGTTCAACTGACGAAGGTGGTGCCTTTTCTCGTAGAAGATGAACTTAAACAGCTGGGCGGTATTTACAGTAAAGGAAAGGACTGGGCTTCCTATGCGCTCCGCGACGGATTGCTGATCACCGGCCAGAACCCGGCATCATCAGAAGAAGTAGCCCGTATTTTACTGGAAACATTAGCGTAGTTTTGCGTCGTTAAACCGTTAGTATTGAAGCAGCTAAAATTCTCCCAACATCTTTGTTTTCCGATATATGCCCTGTCGAGGCTTATCACCTCGCACTATCAGCCGTTACTGGGCGAGCTGGATCTTACCTATCCGCAATACCTCGTGATGCTGTTGTTGTGGGAACATACGTCCATGAACGTTAAGACGTTGGGGGAAACGCTGATGCTGGATTCCGGCACGCTGACGCCGTTGCTGAAACGGCTGGAGGCCAAGAAGCTGATCAAACGGGTACGCAGTAAAGAAGACGAGCGCGTGGTGAATATACAACTGACTGCACAAGGCACCGCATTACAACAGCAGGCAGGCGAGATTCCGCTGCGGCTTGCCGATAGCCTGGGCATTACCGCCGCCGAAGCTCAGGAACTCAGGGATGCCATCACGCCCTTATTATACCGCCTTAAACCGGCGCTCAGAGGATAGCCGCCGGCGTTAATTTTTTTCTTTTTAAAAACAGTGGAAATCTCACCAAAAAAATTACTATTTTGGTGAATAATGCAATCGTTTGCATAAATTCACTGTTATGAAGAACGACCCTACCAGCAATGCATCCGGGCTGACACGCCGTGCCTGGCTGCAAAAAGTTTCCATGCCTGCCCTCGCGGTTGCCGGGGCCAGTACACTCCCAACTGTTGCACAGGCGGCATCCGCTCACAGCAAGGGCGATCAGCCCGGCCTTTTTAACATCCGGCATTATGGTGCCCGGGGTGACGGCAGCACCAACGATACCCAGGCTGTACAACGCACAATAGACGCCTGCCACCAGCAGCGCGGCGGCATCGTACTGGTGCCTGCGGGCGATTACCTGTGCGGTACCCTGGAGCTGAAAAGCAATGTCACCCTGCACCTGGCAGTAAGTGGCCGCCTATTGGGTAGTCCTCGCCGGGAAGATTACCAGGCGCCGGCGGCTATTCCACCGGGCAACGGGAACGTGGTGTTTATTTACGCCGCCAACGCAGACAACATCAGCATTGAGGGCCCTGGCACCATCGATGGCGACGGTATTCATTTCAACAACGGCAAAGGGGATAACACTGGTCCGGGTGGTTCCATTAAAACCGGCAATTTTGACCGGCCTCATCTGGTGATCTTCTATCGTTGCCGGCATATCAGGATAGAGGATAGTTTTTTCACCCGCAGCGCCTATCACTGTTTTCGCATCCTTGAATGCCAGCAGATCAACATTCACGGGATTCGTATATACAATCGCGTGAACCGCAACAACGACGGTTTTCATTTTAACAGCAGCCAGTATATTCATATCAGTGATTGTGATGTGGCCTGTCAGGACGATGGATGCGCGCTGTTTGGCAGCAACCAGTTTGTGACAGTCAACAACTGCACTTTTAGTACCCGCTGGTCCATCTTTCGTTTTGGCGCCGGCGAGGCGAAAAATATTACCGTCTCCAACTGTATCATTTACGACACGTATGGTTGTCCGATAAAAATTGGCGCCGGCAAATCCAGGATCGAGAACCTGCTCTTCAGCAATATTGTGATGGAGCATGTTACCGGCCCTATTGGCATAGGTTTTAATGCCGGTGATAATAATGATACATTTGTCCGCAATATTTCCTTTCATCATATACGGGCATCGCTGGTGCCTAAGCCGGTTAACCATCCGGATATTCCTTTTGACGTAAAACCTTTCGACGGAGAACAAAACAGTTGTATCACCCTGAATGGCGTGGGCAACAGTTACCTGGAAGATATCAGCTTTAACGATGTGCAGGTAATTGCCGCCGGTGGCGGAACAGCCGCCCAGGCAGCCAAGGAAGTACCGGCAGTTTCTGCCGAATATTTCGGGGTATGGGGCACTGCGCCTGTTGGTGCGGTCGCCTATGGGCTGTACGCCCGGAATGTGAAAGGACTTACCTTGCAACACGTACGACTCACCTACCGGGAAACAGATGTTCGGCCAGCTGTAGTACTGGACCATGTCAGCGATGCCGCTATCCTGTCATTGAGTATACAAGGGCATCCGGAAGCAACCGCACTACGGTTCATCAACTGCCGGGATATCCTATGTACGGCCACCCGCCTGCTCTCTCCTGCTGCTGTGTTTTTGCAGGCAGAAGGGGATCAGTGCAGTAACATTATCATTGAAGGCGGTGATCACCATAAAGCAAAACAAACCACACTTGGTAAGCTGGAAGCAATTATTATAAAATAACACAGGCAGGCCGCTGCATTTTCATAATATTTTTACGTATTTTGTTGTTATTAAGCGTACATCCTATTTGTCCACCTAACGCTTCCAACCCACAGATGCAACAGAAACAAGTTCCGTTGTCTGCTGCCGACGCTCAACTGCTGAAAGAACTGGAGATGACTCCAGGCATACATGAAAAGACTGTCTGTAGCGGCCACCTGGTGAGAATGGAACTCGCCGAAAACCATGTCCTCCGTTATTATTTTGAAGATGGCCAATTCGTAGAGGCCTTCCCGTTGTTTGCTGAACAGGGTACTGCTACCCTACTGCAGCTAACCCATGTAACAGGGTTGGTACATCAGCCGGTACGACTGGAAATTGTTCACTGTAACGACTATACGATATTACTACCGCCGGTATTATATGAAGCCCATCCCGCCTCTTCGCAGGAGCAGCCAATCCTTACGGCGGCCCGTTCTTCCCTGTTAAAAGATACGGTACTGGTAGCATTGGTTTTTGCGGTGATTTTATTTGTACTGTTATATGTAATGGGTATGGCAGACCATATCAGCATGCCTGCTGTATTGCTGGGATGGATGCCGCCCGCCGCCATTGTTGGAGCCGGTTTGTGTTTTATGTTAAGAAGGTATCAGCGTTACCTGAAAAGCATCATTCATAGAAAAGTAGTACAGGGTATCGTGACCGAGAAACTACAGGGCAGGATCGGTAAACTATCCTATACCTGGTACAGGATCGGGCCGCAACTGTTTCCCAGTACGCAGGCCATGCTGGCAGAACCGGGGCAACCGCTGCAGCTGACTATTATGACAGCCAAAGATGGTTCCAGCGCCTTCCAATTCAATGTATTGTAAGATTCTGCCGCTTTTTAAGCAGTGACTGCTTATTTTCGCCGTATGATTAACGCGATCGATCAATCCGGCATTTTAGCTATTTCCACGCGCCTGCAACGGCTGGGCGAACTGCTGCGCAAGGACGGCCTGCAAATCTATAAAGCCCATGGCATCGACTTTGAGCCCAAATGGTTTCCGGTAGTGTACAGTCTGCATGCCAATGAAGCGCTGAGCGTAGTAGAGATAGCCCAGGAAATAGGTTATACCCACCCTTCCACCATCAGCCTGCTGAAAGAACTGGAAGCCAAAAAGCTGGTGCGCTCCCGGAAAGACAAGACAGATACCCGGAAACGGATGATCAGTCTCACCGAAAAAGGCCAGCAGCTGGTGACAGAGATGCAACCCGTCTGGGAGCTGATCACCGCCGCGCTCACCGATCTGACCAATAGTACCAATAATATCATGAAGGCCGTTAATGAAGTGGAGGCCCGTTTCCGCGAGAAGAGCTTTTTTGAAAGAGCAGAAGAAATTCACCGGCAGAAAGGGGGGAAATAAAAAATTTTACAATTTATGTAGTCAACTACATATCTTTGCAAAAACAATCATCCCATGGCAATTTCCTATAGACCGATTGGCAATGAATATTCAACAGCAGTAATCGACCTGATTCTACCGATACAGCAGCAGGAATTTAACGTGCCGACAGACATCTCCCAGCAGCAGGACCTCCTGAACATCGACCAGTTCTATCATGGAACGGGCGGTGGTTTTTGGGGCGCTTTTGATGGCGATCAGCTGGTAGGCACGATTGCACTGATTGCCTATGCCCCTGATGGCGGAGCGCTTCGCAAAATGTTTGTACGCAAAACATACCGGGGCAAAGAGCTGGGCATTGCCACAGCCCTGCTGGACACGTTGCTGGCCTATGCTGATAAACAGGGTATCCGGCATATTTATCTGGGTACTGTGAATTTCCTTCACGCAGCCCGCCGGTTTTATGAAAAAAAGGGATTTGACGAGGTAACAGCAGATCAGTTGCCGGCGGCTTTTCCCCGGATGGCGGTAGATGATGTGTTTTATCACTACCAGTCATAAACTTTTTGGCAGCCGGTAATTGGGCCATTACCGCCACCGGCTGCTGCTTTCCGCCTGCAAATAGCGGAAAAAAATCCCCAATCGTATAAGGTTCCCCGTTACCCCTTCTACCTGCTCCACTGCCCGTTTCAGGCCGCATCCTACGCTACCGGCCTGAAAATATGTACATTAAGTTCTGATTCGAATAACAAAAAAGACCGTTTTTTGTAATATTATTGAGCTCTGATTTAGTTTCATGCAGTTAAAAATCGGCAAATGGATTCCAGCAACGGACAACCAGACAAACCAGTCATATCACCCGGAGTTGATCGTTTTTTCGTCAACGTACATACCACCTTTCTTTTCGTAGCCCGGTTCTTCCGGGAACTTTTCAGGTTTCCTTTTGAGACACGGGAATTTATACGGCAATGTTATATGGTTGGTTATAAATCGCTGGCGCTCATTAGTTTAACCGGCTTCATCACCGGATTGGTATTTACCAAACAGTCAAGGCCTTCCTTGTCTGAATTTGGCGCCACCTCCTGGCTTCCTTCCCTGATAGCTATTGCCGTGATCAGAGCGCTGGCGCCGCTGGTAACAGCGCTGATATGCGCCGGTAAGGTAGGTTCCAGCATTGGCGCGGAATTGGGATCTATGCGGGTAACAGAACAGATAGACGCGATGGAAGTATCGGCCATCAACCCGTTTAAATACCTGGTGGTAACACGGGTATTGGCCACAACGGTCTGCCTCCCTATTCTCATGGCATACACCGCCCTGGTAGGCCTTATGGGTTCTTATCTGGACGTGCATCTCAACGAACAGACCAGTATCACCTTCTTTTTTCTGAAGGCCTTCAGCGATATTACTTTCCTGGACCTGTTCGCCTCCACCTTTAAGGCCATGGCCTATGGTTTCACCATCGGTATTGTAAGCTGTTACCAGGGATACAATGCCACACAAGGCACACAGGGCGTGGGTAAAGCGGCCAACATCTCCGTGGTAATTTCCATGTTCCTGATATTTATAGAAGAAGTAATCATTGTTCAGGTAGTAAACTCAATCAGGTAGGATGAAACAACGTAACCCGGAAATAGACATGAATGATGTCGTGATTTCGATCCAGGACCTTTACAAGTCCTTTGGTTCCAATCACGTACTGCGCGGTATTAACCTGGACCTCCACAGGGGTGAAAACGTAGTGGTACTGGGCCGCTCCGGTACCGGTAAGTCCGTACTGATCAAGATCATTGTCGGACTGTTATATCCCGATGCCGGCTCCGTCAATGTACTGGGCAAAGACATCAATTCACTCACCGAAGCAGATCTCCGCGAACTACGGATGCAGGTTGGTTTCTCCTTCCAGAGTGCCGCCCTGTATGATAGTATGACGGTGGGCGAAAACCTGGCGTTTCCCCTGCGCCGCAACAACAAACAAATCAGCAACGACCAGGTGCGTCGTATGGTAGATATCGTACTGGACGCCGTAGGATTGTCACAGGCCATTAACCAGTTGCCCGCCGAACTTTCCGGTGGCCAGCGTAAACGTATCGGCATTGCCCGTACCCTGATCCTGAAACCTCAGATCATGCTGTACGACGAACCTACCGCCGGTCTGGACCCTATCACCTGCATCGAAATCAATAATCTCATCAACGAAGTGCAACGCCGTTTTAACACCAGTTCCATCATCATTACGCACGACCTTACCTGCGCCAAGGAAACCGGCGACAGCATTGCGGTAATGCAGGAAGGACGGTTTGTGGCACAAGGCTCCTTCGACGAAGTATTCCGGAAAGACAACGATCTGATCAAAAGTTTTTATCAATACAATTTCATACAGTAAGCTATGATTAAAGAAAGCAACAAACGCACAGTAATAGTTGGCATCTTCATTTTTGTTGGACTGATCATTTTTACTGTAGGCATCCTATTCCTGGGCGGACAACGCAAAGCGTTTGTGTCCTCTATCCGGGTGAAAGCCATGTTCCATGATATCAACGGACTGGCGCCGGGTAACAATGTCTGGTATTCCGGTGTGAAAGTAGGTACCGTTAAAAAAATCACTTTCGTGCAGCATGACGTGATCGAAGTCGTGATGAATATAGAAAAAAGTTCCCGCCAGTTTATCCATAAAGATGTAAAAGCCAAAGTAGGTTCCGACGGACTGGTAGGCAACAAAATTGTGGTATTGTTTGGCGGCACCGAAACTACGCCAGCCGTGGATAATGGCGATGTAATTGTAGCCGAAGCCGCTTTAAGTCCGGATAACATCATGGCTACTTTGCAGGTGAATAATGAAAACCTGGTAGAGATTACCGGTAACCTGAAACAGATTACCAAACACATTGCGGAGGGCCAGGGTACTATTGGTAAACTGTTGAAGGATGATTCTGTATACACCAACGTACAGGCGACCCTGAACAACCTGAAAATCACTGCCGCCAACACCCAGCGGTTGACCGACCGGCTGGCGGATTATGCCGGCAAGTTGCAGAGCAAAGGTTCCCTTACCAACAACCTGATTACCGACACCATCGTGTTTAATCGTTTACGCTCCACCGTTACCCAGATGGAAGCCGCTGCCCAACAAGCCAACGGCATGGTTTCTGACCTGAAAAAGGCCAGCGCTTCCGTGAGCGAAAACCTCACCAGCGACCAATCCCCTGCCGGCGTGTTGTTACATGACCAGGAATCAGCGGCCGCACTGAAAAAAATTATCACCAACCTGGAATCCAGCTCTTCCAAACTGGACCAAAACATGGAAGCATTAAAACATAACTTCCTGTTGAGAGGATATTTCCGGAAACAGGCCAAGCGCGAGAAAAAAGAGCAGGCCGAAAAAGAGAAAGCATTAAACCAGGTGCAGGGCCAATAGCCCCTGCACCTTTTTTTTATTTTTCTGTTACCGTGATGAGCAGCGGAGAATTAAACATACTTACCGGGGAGATAATTTGTTCCGTTAGCGGTACCTTGTTGCCATAGATTTGTTTCATCTGTTGTTTTACCGCCGCGTTGTTCAGATCAAAATCCTTTAACTGCTGCAGTTCGCCCAGTTCCAATCCTGTCACTTCTTTATAGATCTTCCATACCAGTTCAGAGCAATACATTCTTTCGTCGGACCAGCCAAAATAAAAGTCATAATCCTTACCGTTATATTTTTTGCCCGCTTCCACCATTTTTTCCACCGTAGCAGGTGTAATAACGCTGTTCGCGTTTTTTAGTCTTTTAATCACGTAATGTCCTTTACGGCCCCGTGCTATCCAGTCCTTCAACAGCGTGTACCGGACAGGTTGTACCGCTTCATACACGTATAGCTGACCATCTTTTGGCAGGATAATACCACAGTGACTGTATTTTGAATGCGTGGCCTCTTTAATCGCCGTGCTCAGATCAGACATGGACTCCTGGAAGATAACATCGCCTGCGTGTGCCGTGGCCGGCAGCTGCTGCTGTATTTTTTTTACCGGCATGCCGGTCAGGCATAATCCGCCACCAATAAGCGCTGCCAATGGTAAAGCGCCGAATAAAACTATTTTTTTCAATCTCATTGTCATGTTGGGTTATAGTAATAATACTATTTTTACGTGTATTTTTATCACATGAAAGCTAAAAGACGCTGGCTGTATTTTGTACTGATATTGTTGAACATACCCCTAGGATTAGCCACCAGATGGGCTCCACAGTACTTCCCTTCCCTGATCCGTATTTATGGCGGAGATGTATTTTCAGCCACCTGTATTTTTTTCGGGTTCCGTTTTTTATATCCTTTAAAGTCACTTCCCAAAGTTTCCCTGATCAGTTTTCTGGTATGTATTGCCATTGAAGTACAGCAGTTGTACCAGGCGGAATGGGCGGTGAAGCTGCGTAACACGCCGTTGGGGATTTTATTGGGGCATGGCTTTTTATGGAGCGATTGTGTATGTTATGCCGTGGGTACGGTAATAGCAGCGGCGTTAGCCTTTTTGCTCGAACGACTGTTACATTGGGATATTTAGTTATTTTGAAATTTGGTTATTGAGGCGTTCCTTCAATAACCAAATTTCAAAATGAACAAATGATTTATTGAACGGCCAGCTTGATCACTACTTTCTTTACAGGGCCTGGCCGATCAATCTGCAGATTAGGCATATGCAGGTCTGTAGGGAAAAAGATCGAAAAATGTTCCTGATCGAGGCGGGTAAAAAACGCCGGTTTTTCTGCGAATAGCATATAGTCTTCCGTTTCGCTGTATGCTTTGGAAGGTGTTTGTTGTTGTAGAAAATCATGGCCGATATGTTCTGCGCCGCGTACGATATATTGTATATCGATGTATTTTTTATGCGCTTCCATTTGTTCACCTGACGGATCTACGGTATCATATTCATTCACAATGGCGAAGAGGTTGGTGCCGTCGATTTCGTATTTTCCTTTTTCCAGTGTGTGAAAATCGGTTTGTGCGAGGTATTCGAAAGCCTTGACAAATCTGGGTCCCAGGCAGTGATAGCGATGGGCATTGCTGATGGTGTCGAGAATCATGTGCTGATAAATAAAGATAGATGAGCCATAAAGATATTCAAAAAGGGGAAAGTGTTATACGATTGTCACTTTAATGCCCATATCTTCCATCGCTTTTACGAGGTGGGGGGAAATGCCCGTATCGGTGATCACCTCATCTACATCTTCCAGGCCACAGATACGGCCGAAGCCTCTTTTGCCGAATTTGGAGGAATCCACCAGCACGATAATTTTCTGCACCGTAGCGATCATTTTCTGATTGAGATGCGCTTCTCCGATATTGGAAGTAGTGAGGCCAAATTCAAGGTCGATACCATCTACACCGAGGAATAGTTTACTACAGGAGAAGTCTTCCAGTATTTTTTCCGCATAGGGACCTGTCACCGAAGATGAGCTGGTGCGGAGCTGGCCGCCGAGCTGTATTACTTCCACATCCGGGATACGGATCAGTTCCAGTGCCACATTGAGTGCGCCGGTGATGACGGTGAGATGGCCTTTGGGATGGATATTTTTCGCCAGTGCCAGTACAGAAGTCCCGGAGGCAATGATGATCGCGTCGTTGGGTGCTATGAGTGCCGCCGCCGCCAGGCCGATATTGTTTTTCTCTTCACTGTGCAGCTTTTCTTTTTCATTGACCGGCTTATCGTTGGTGTAAGGATTGTTGACCGTAGCCCCGCCATGCGAGCGGAACAGCAGCGCCTTGTCTTCCAGCAGCTTCAGATCTTTACGTATAGTCACTCCCGATACATCGAGCTCCTTGCAGAGATCGACTACATTCACATATCCTTTTTCTGCGAGTTTATCCAGTATAAACTTATGGCGTTCAGCTATATTAATCATAGACATATCACATAAAAATAAAGTATTAAAACCTATTGACAAGTTTTTTTGCACGCAAAGCTTTTAAAGAAAGCGAAGGAGCAAAGAAGCGGATGGGGAAAACAAAGGAGTGATGAAAAAACAAAAGCACATAGCGTCTTCTATTTCAATCTATTTTCTATTCTTATCTTTTTATCCAGACAAACTTTCATTTGGAAGATATTGAAACAGTTCCGCCACTGTTCACAGCCATTTTCCCTTTCATCCAAAAAATATTTCACTTTCTGGTTTATTTTTCTATTTTGGTTTCGATTTGTTTTATTTTCTTTTATTTTACATTCAAATATAACAATTTGAAAGTATTTAAAAGGAACATTGTAATAATATGAATAGACCGGAATCAATCAAAAGCCTAAGATCCACGTCCACCCGTACCTGGGATATGATCATTATAGGAGGAGGCGCCACTGGCCTGGGAATAGCCATGGACGCTGCTTCCAGGGGATATAAAACCTTATTGCTGGAACAGGCCGACTTTGCCAAAGGCACTTCCAGCCGCGCTACCAAACTGGTACACGGCGGGGTGCGATACCTGGCTCAGGGCGACGTAGCCCTGGTAAGAGAAGCCTTGTATGAAAGAGGTTTGTTGCTCAACAACGCTCCTCACCTCGCACATAACCAACAATTTATTATTCCGCACTATTCGTGGTGGCAAGGTCCTTTTTATACCATCGGTCTTAAAATATATGATCTGCTTTCCGGCCGCTTAAGCCTGGGCAAGTCCAAACATATCAGTAAAAATGAAGTCACCCAGCGGCTACCGAATATACAGGCCGATGGCCTTAAAGGCGGTATCGTATACCATGACGGACAGTTTGACGATGCCCGGCTGGCTGTCAATATCGCGCAAACAGCCGCAGAGAACGGCGCCGTAGTGCTCAACTATTGCAAGGTAGATGGTCTGCTGAAACAAAACGGGAAAGTGAGCGGTGTCACCGCCACCGACCTGGAGAGCGGCGAAACCTTCCAGCTGGCTGCCCGCACGGTGATCAACGCCACCGGCGTATTTGTGGATGAGATCCTGCAACTCGATAATCCCGGCGCCCGTCCGCTGGTACGCCCCAGTCAGGGTGTACACCTGGTACTCGACGCCTCTTTCCTGCAAAGCCGCAGCGCCATTATGATACCCAAGACATCAGACGGGCGTGTACTCTTTGCCGTGCCCTGGCACAATAAAGTGTTGCTGGGTACCACCGACACCCCGTTGGAATCCCACAGCATGGAGCCGGTAGCGTTGGAACAGGAGATAACATTTATCCTCAGCACGGCCGCACAATATCTCACCCGTACGCCTACACGTGAAGATGTGTTGAGCGTATTTGCCGGTTTACGTCCACTCGCAGCGCCGCAGAAAGATACCAACAGCACCAAGGAGATTTCCCGCAGCCATAAAATCATCGTCGCCCCTTCCGGACTGATCACCATCACCGGCGGTAAATGGACCACCTTCCGCAAGATGGCAGAAGACACGGTGGACGAAGCTATCCGTCAGGGTAACATCACAGCCGCCAAATGCAACACCAAAGACCTGCGCATACATGGTTATCAGAAGCAGCCCATGACACAGATACCATTAGATGTATATGGCAGCGACGCCGCGCAGGTACAGGCACTGGCCGCGATGCAGCCGGAGCTGGGCAAAATCATACATCCGCGGTTACCTTATATCAAAGCACAGGTAATCTGGGCGGTGAGACAGGAAATGGCGCGCACCGTAGAAGATACCCTTGCCAGGAGAACCCGGGCCCTGTTCCTCGATGCACAGGCAGCCATTGACATGGCGCCGGAAGTAGCATCCCTCATGGCAACAGAACTGGGCAAAGACGAAACCTGGCAAAAACAGCAGGTGGCAGCCTTTACCGCCGTAGCACAAAACTACCTGCTGAAAAACATCCGTACACGCGAACAACTGCCTGTAGGCGCTTAACATACGATCAAACAATTATCCACGCAGAAAAAGAAAAACATGACCAAATACGTAATGGCGCTGGACCAGGGTACTACCAGCTCAAGAGCCATCATCTTCGACAAAACAGGGGCCGTTATTTCTGTAGCACAAAAAGAATTTACCCAGTTGTTTCCACAACCAGGATGGGTAGAACATGACCCTGCAGAAATATGGAGCAGCCAGATAGGCGTTGCTACCGAAGCGATGGCCAAAGTAGGTCTGGAAGGTGGTAACATTGCCGCTATCGGTATCACCAATCAAAGGGAAACCACCATTGTATGGGACCGTGAAACCGGCAAACCCGTACACAACGCTATCGTATGGCAGGACCGCCGCACCGCCGCTTTCTGCGACAGCCTGAAAGCCAGCGGTAAGGAAGAAATGGTCCGGGCTAAAACCGGCCTCGTGATCGACGCCTATTTCTCCGGCACCAAGGTAAAATGGATCCTCGATAACGTTAGTGGCGCCCGGGAAAAAGCAGCACAAGGCAAACTGGCTTTCGGCACCGTAGATGCCTGGCTGGTATGGAACCTTACCCATGGCGCTGTTCATGCCACCGATATTACCAATGCCTCCCGCACCATGCTGTTCAATATCCACACGCAGCAATGGGACGAAGAACTGCTGGCATTACTGGACATCCCTGTCTCTATGCTGCCGGAAGTAAAAGAATCCAGCGAAGTATGCGGACTCACCGCTCCCGGTGTTTTCGCTGAACAGATACCTATTTCCGGTATGGCCGGCGATCAGCATGCCGCCTTATTCGGGCAGATGTGTACCGAGCCCGGTATGGTAAAAAACACCTATGGCACCGGCTGTTTTATGTTGATGAACATCGGTACTAAACCAATCATCAGCAAAAATAACCTGCTGACAACCGTCGCCTGGAAAGTGAATGGTCAGACCCATTACGCCCTCGAAGGCAGCATCTTCATTGCCGGCGCCATCGTACAGTGGCTGCGTGATGGACTGGGCATTATCCGTTCCTCTTCCGAAGTAGAAGCACTCGCCGCCAAAGCAGCACAAAACGACGGCGTATACCTGGTACCTGCATTCGCCGGGCTAGGCGCTCCTTATTGGGACCAGCATGCCCGTGGTACCCTTGTGGGCATGACCCGTGGCACCAATGCCTCGCATATTGCGCGTGCCGCATTGGAGAGCATTGCCTATCAGACCATGGATGTACTCAAGGCCATGGAAGCCGATGCCGGCATCAGCATACAGGAATTACGCGTAGATGGCGGCGCCACCGGCAACAACCTGCTAATGCAGTTCCAATCGGATATCCTGCAGGCGAAAGTAGTACGCCCTGGCATTACAGAAACTACCGCCCTCGGCGCCGCTTACCTGGCCGGCCTGGCTACCGGTTACTGGCAGAACCTCGAAGAGATCCGCAGCCAGTGGCAGATGGAAAAAACTTTTGCGCCGAACCTGGAACAAACACACCGCGATACCTGGATCAGTGGCTGGCATAAAGCCGTAGATGCCGCCAGACACTGGGCACAGCAATAACGTAGACGGAAATCATGCAATCCTTAACCAAACATAAAATATCTACCAATCTCTATGTCTCCGATTTTAGCTGAATTCATCGGTACCGCTTTACTGCTGTTGCTGGGCAACGGCGTAGTAGCCAATGTAGTACTCAACAAAACCAAGGGCAACAGCGGCGGATGGATCGTTATTACCACCGGCTGGGCCCTGGCCGTATATGTAGGCGTAGTTGTGGCTGGTCCATACAGCGGTGCACATCTGAACCCCGCCGTGAGCGTGGCACTCGCCGCCGCCGGCAAGTTCAATTGGGCAGACGTGCCTATGTTCGTGCTGGCACAAATGGGCGGCGCCATGCTGGGCACTTCGCTGGTGTGGTACAACTACAAAGACCATTTCGATGCTACGCCTGACAATGGTTTACAGCGTGCCTGCTTCTGCACGGAGCCGGCTATACGTAAACCGTTGCGCAACTTTATCTGCGAAGTGACCGGCGCCTTTGTGCTGCTGTTCACTATTTTTTATTTCACCAATGCGGAACTGGGTACCGAAAAAACACCTGTAGGCCTGGGTTCCCTGGGCGCTGTACCCGTGGCTTTCCTGGTATGGGCCATCGGTCTTTCTTTAGGCGGTACCACCGGATATGCTATTAACCCAGCCAGGGATTTAGGTCCGCGTATCATGCACGCCATCCTTCCGATGAATGGTAAAGGTCATAGCGACTGGGCCTATGCCTGGGTACCTGTTGCCGGTCCACTGGCAGGCGGCGTACTCGCAGCGGCCTTGTACCTGTTGCTGAAATAACCATCACGTATGCACGTTAGAAAAAATGATCACAACCTGTAACAACTATCAACAATGAAAAAACAAATGAATCTCCGGCTGATGGCCTGCGCCATGGCAGCTGCAGCGACTGCGTTTACAGCCTGTAAAACAAGCAGGTCTGCCACTGTTGCACAACACAAAGACCTGCCCGCTTTCTTTAAAGTCGGACACCGCGGTACCCGCGGACTGATGCCTGAAAACACCATTCCGGCGATGTACAAAGGCATTGAGACAGGCGCCAACACCATTGAATTTGATGTACACATCACCAAAGACGGGCAGGTAGTAGTATACCACGATGCGTCCTTTACACCGTCCTACACCACGATGCCTGACGGGAAAGACATTCCCAGTGCGGAGCGCAACAAATACATTTTTTACCATATGAACTATGCCGACATCCGTCGTTTTATCATTGGTGAAAAAGCCTACCCGGAGTTCCCGGAACAAACACGGCTCCGCTCCTATGCGCCGTTGCTGGGAGAAATGATCGACTCCGTGGAGCACTATACGAAAACACATAACCTGCCGCCGGTGTATTACCTGCTGGAAGTAAAATCCTCCGAAAAGACCGACGGTACTGAACAACCGGCTCCGGAAGAATACATGAAGATCATGATGGCCGTCAAACAGTTGAAACCGCTGGGCAACCGTTTGCTGATCCAGTCGTTCGATATGCGTCCGTTGCAGGTACTGCACAAAACGCATCCGAAGATCAGACTGGGTTTCCTGACCGGCGACAAAAACGTGTCTTTCGAAAAACATATAGAACAGCTGGGTTTCACTCCTGCTTTCTACAATCCGCATCTCAGCCTGGTAACGCCGGAACTGGTGAAAAAATGCCATGATAAAAACGTGCTGATTGTTCCCTGGACTATCCAGGATGTTGAATCAATGAAAAGAATTAAAGCCATGGGCGTAGACGGTATCATCACAGATTATCCCAACAGGCTGGAAGAAGCGATAAAATAAAGTCAACCAAAAAAAACAACACAAAAAAACAGCTTATGAAATTGCGAACACGATTCCGGGCATTGCGTCCGGCAGGGCTGCTATTGCTATGCCTCGGGGTCATTCTTTCCACGACCGTTTCCCTGTATGCACAGGACATTTCCCTCTCCGGCAAAGTAACCGGGGCGGGCGGAACGCCACTTCCCGGCGTTAACATCCAGGTAGCCGGTACCAGTAAAGGCGCCAGCACCGGCGCTGATGGTCAGTTTAAACTCAATGCGCCTGTAGGTGCCACGTTAAAAATTTCTTTTATCGGCTATCTCTCCAAAGAGATTAAAGTCGCCAATGCCACGCCGTTACAGATCATCCTCGAAGAAGATGTACAAAAGCTGAATGATGTTGTAGTAGTGGGTTACGGCACCCAGAAAAAAGCTACGCTCACCGGCGCCATTACCACTGTGTCTATGGCACAACAGGAAGGCCGTCCGCTGACCAACGCCAGTAATGCGTTGCAGGGGGTGCCGGGAGTGTTTGCGAATCTTGGTAATAGCCAGCCGGGTGTAGACCGTGCCACCATCCGCATTCGTGGCGTAGGTACGCTAAGCAGCTCCTCTCCGTTAGTGCTCGTAGATGGTATCGAATATTCCATGGATGAATTGAATCCGAATGACATTGAGACCATTACCGTATTGAAAGATGCCGCTGCAGCCATTTACGGCTCCCGTGCAGCCAATGGCGTTATCCTGGTAACCACCAAGAAAGGCAAAGGCGCTTCCAAAGTTAATTACAGCTATTATCGCGGAATGCAGAAAGCTACTTATCTGCCGGATATCATCGATGATCCGATTGCTTATATGAAGCTGAAGAACCAGGCCAATCTTAACACCGGTGTTACGCAGCTGGATTATTCTGATGCAGAGATAGCCGAATATGAAAAGGGGATGCTGACAGATCCGATTACTTATCCGGCTAATAACTGGTATAAGATTGCACTCAAAAACGGGATTATTCAAAAGCATGACCTAAGTGTAGCGGGCAGTGGTGAGAAATATCAATACCGGTTATCACTCGGTTATCTTGACCGTGACGGTATTTTGTTTGGGCCTGGTAATCATGAAAAAAAGTATTCCGTAGGTCTTAATACCTCCATGCAGGTAACCAGTAAGTTAAAGGCGGGCATCACCCTGGATGGTTATTACCGTAACTATACACAGCCTTTCTACAACTCTACCTGGGAATATCTGGCGCGAGCACTGCCTATATTGACCGATACGCTTGCAGATGGCCGCTATGGCAATTCCTGGCTGAGAACAGCTGGCCGCAATAACTGGGAACATCCCCGTATGTTGTCTTACAATGGTCTGCAAACCAAAGTAGTACAGCGTTTCCTGGCTACCATTTTTGCCGATTACAAGTTACCGTTTGATATTAACTACAATATCAAATTTGGGGTAGATAAGTATGATGGACAATTAACGCAGTTCACGCCGCGCATGTCTACCTACGATCCCAAGACCAATAAAGTCACTAACTGGAACAACCAGACCACCGCTCCACGTTCGTACAAGACGGATTACAATGATATGAACATCCACTTCTACAACACATTGGACTGGAAAAAAACTTTTGCTTCCAAACATAATCTGGGCGTGATGGTAGGCGCCAGCTATGACAATTTTGACAGTGACCAGTTTGATGCCAGCATGTATGGTTATCTGGATGCCACACTCGACGCTTTGTCAGCTGGCACTGTATGGAACGCCACTACCGGCAATACCACCCGTGATGTATTGGAGTCCTATTTTGGACGTGCCAACTATGACTATGATGGGAAATATCTGCTGGAAGCGACTTTCCGGTATGATGGTTCCTCCCGTTTTGCCAAAGGACACCGCTGGGGCTTCTTCCCTTCTGTGTCTGCAGGTTGGCGTATTGACAAAGAATCTTTCTTCGATTCTAAATTCATTGACGTCTTAAAACTGCGTGTATCCGCTGGTCAGATGGGTAACCAGGCCGTACCACTTTACAGCTATACACCGTCTGTTGACCTGAAAGAGGATTACAGTTTTGGCGGTACACTTAGCTCCGGCGGCGCTACTAAAAACTATACAGATACCACCATCAGCTGGGAAACAACTACAACCTACAATGCCGGCGTAGATATCAATGTATGGAAAAGCCGCATTGCGTTGACTATAGATGCCTATAAAAAACGGACTACCGGTATTTTACGCACTGTTGCTATTCCTTCACAGGTAGGTAATCTGAATGGTCCCAAGCAGAACGTTGGTACCGTAGATAACACCGGTATTGAAGTAGTGTTGCAGTACCGTGATAATTTCGGTAACCTGGATTATGGCGTATACGGTAACGTATCCTACAACAAGAATATGGTGGTGGACCTGAAAGGTGAGAAAATATACAGCGGTAATACCATTACCATGAAAGGGTATCCCATCGATGCCTACTATGTATTGCTGTCTGATGGCCTTTTCCAGAGTAATGAAGAAGTGGCTAAAAGTGCGACCCAGAATCCCAACACACGGGCCGGATATATCAAGTACAAAGACATCAACGGAGATGGCATCATCAATGGCGACGACCGTGTGATACTGAACAGTTCTTCTTCCGTACCTAAATGGACGTTTGGTTTCGGTTTTAACCTGGGCTACAAAGGAATCACCCTGAATGCCTCTTTCCAGGGTATTGGCGGTATCAAAGCCTATCCCACCGGCAACCTGGCTGTTCCTTTCGTGAATGGTGCCAATGCCACCAAAGAGTGGCTGACAGACGCCTGGACACCGGAGAACCCGAATGCCCGTCTGCCTATTGCCACCATCGGCGCCAGCGACAACTTCCGTGGCTCCGATTTCTGGCTGCGCAATAACGCTTACGTACGTATGAAAAATATTCAGCTGGGCTACTCCTTACCTGACAGATGGTTGTCTAAAGTTAAGATCAGCAAAGTAGGTGTATTCATCAATGGTGAGAATCTGCTGACTTTCTCCCGTTACAAGGATTTTGATCCCGAATCCATACTGGACCAAACCACCATTTACCGTTATCCGATGCTGAAAACATTTAACGGAGGCTTAAACGTAACGTTCTAATGTATCAAACCATGACATCAATGAAAACAACATATATTACACTGGCTTTTGCCGGAATAGTGGCAGTTTCCTGCAACAAAGCGCTGCTGGATACCACGCCACATGACAAATACACCGAAGCTACCTTCTGGACCACTCCCGAAGCGGCCAATGCCGGACTAACAGGTTGTTACTCTGTCCTGCGCAATGATGGCGTATTTGGAGGTAAGGGATCTAACAATGCCACCGCATTATGGGATGAAACCCTTTCTCCCAATGCCTGGAACAATGGGGAGTCCCTGCAATATAAGTATGTCGCCAACGGCACCCACATGGCCAGTACAGGCGGTATTATCAGCGCCAGGTACAGCGATTGCTACGGTGGTGTTGGGCGCTGTAATACGTTGCTCGCCAAAATTGACCAGGTACCGGGATTGGATGATAGCCAGAAAAAGTTGATGAAGGGACAGGCGCTGTTCCTGCGCGCCCTATATTACTTCATGCTGCAGAATTATTATGGCGGCGTACCATTGATTCTGGACCTCCCGAATAAAGACACCCAAAGCCAGCTGCCCCGCAATACCCGGGAAGAAGTGGTAGCGCAGGTACTGAAAGACCTGGAAGACGCCGCTGCGATGTTACCGCTTACTTATGGCGCCAGCGACAAAGGCAGGGCTACCAAAGGCGCTGCAATGTCACTCAAAGCAAGAGTGCTGCTGTTTGAAGCCAGTCCTTTGCTGAACCCTGCCAATGACGCTACCAAATGGGCCAACGCTGCTGCTGCAGCTAAGGCTGTGATGGACCTGGGCGGTACTGGTTATGGGTTGTTCAACAACTACCGGAACCTGTTCATGAAACAAAACGAAAACAACCAGGAAGTCATCTTTGACGTACAGTACCTGTTTCCCAATCAGGCCCACTCTTTTGACCTGATTTGCTCACAGTACAATTCCAATGCACCGGTACTGGGCCTGGCACAAGCCTACTACATGAAAAATGGCCTGCCTATTGCAGACCCGGCTTCCGGCTATGATCCGCAAAACCCTTATTTAAACCGCGATCCCCGTTTGCAAGGGACCATTACCTACCCGACAGATATCTATCAGGGGAAAGTGGTTGATACCAAACGTTTTGCTATTACCGGCTATGGAGTAAAAAAATTCAGCGTCTACGACAGCATCGTACCGGCAAAAGCAGACCAGGACCTGAAAGGCGGGCAATCTGATATTAACTTCATCGTACTCCGTTACGCCGATATCCTGATGATGTATGCAGAAGCACAAAATGAGGCTGTAGGACCGGATGCGACTGTATATGAAGCACTGAATAAGATCCGTGACCGCGTAAAAATGCCGCACTTTAAACCTGGTTTGTCTAAAGAAGAAATGCGTAAAGAAATCCGCCACGAAAGACGGGTGGAATTTGCCTGTGAAGGACTATATTACAATGACCTCCGTCGTTGGAAAACAGCGGAAGTGGAAATGAATGGCCCTATCTACAACTACGCAGGCAAAGAAGTGGAGAAGCGCATATTCAATCCTAAACGCGACTACTGGTGGCCTATTCCGCAAACGGAAAAGGACCTCAATCCTAATCTGGAGCAGAATCCCGGATACTAATATTCATCCAGCTATTTGTCCGTTCATACATAAAAAGCGGCATTTTTGCTGAAACGGAATAAACTTAGCGGTTCTGGCCGGAGGGCCCAGGACCGCTAAGTATTTACAGCTATATAGAAATCTAAAAAAACATGACCAGACTAAAACTCTCCGCCCTGCTGATGATGGGCGCCCTCGCCCTGGGGCAGGCTCCGTCAGCCATGGCACAAGCACCGGAAAGACCCAAACTTGTTGTAGGGATTGTTGTGGACCAGATGCGTTGGGATTACCTGTACCGCTACGCTGACCGTTATGAATCCGACGGTTTTGCCAGGATGCTGAAAGAAGGTTTCTCCTGCGAAAACACCACCATCAGCCATCTCCCGTCCTTTACCGCTGTAGGACACAGCACTGTATATACCGGTTCCGTACCCGCCATTCACGGCATTACAGGCAACGACTGGACTGACCAACTCACCGGCAGAAAATGGTATTGCACCGAAGATACCGTTGTGCAATCCGTAGGCTCCAATTCCAAAGCCGGACAAATGTCGCCCCGTAACCTGCTGGCTTCCACCATCACCGACGAGCTGCGTTTTGCCACCAACTTCCGCTCTAAAGTAGTAGGCGTATCCCTGAAAGACCGCGCTTCCATCCTGCCTGCCGGACATACACCCAACGGCGCTTTCTGGTTCGATGATGCCAATGCATCTTTCATTACCAGCACCTACTACATGAAAGAACTGCCGGAATGGGTGAAACGTTTCAATGCGCGAAAACTGCCGGAACAACTCATGTCCGAACCATGGGAAACAATGCGTCCTATCAACACCTACGTACAAAGCACTGCCGATAACGTGTCCTGGGAAGGTACCTTCGGTGGTGAGAAAGCGCCCGTGTTCCCGCATAACATGAAAGAGATCTACAAAAAAGATCCGGGTAGCATCCGCACCACACCCGCCGGTAATACCCTCACCCTGGAATTTGCGATGGCAGCCGTAGAAGGTTATAACCTCGGCGGCGGTGAAGCGACCGACTTCCTGACCATCAACTGCGCTTCAACCGACTACGTAGGACATAAATACGGTCCCAATTCCATCGAAGTAGAAGATACCTACCTGCGCCTCGACCAGGACCTGGCCGGCTTCTTCAGCTACCTCGACAAAAAAGTAGGTAAAGGCAACTACCTGGTGTTCCTCACCGCCGATCATGGCGCCGCCCACTCTGTAGGTTTTATGCAGGAATATAACGTACCTGCCGGCTTTGTAAAAGACAAAGCCATGATGGCTAGCCTGGATAGCCTGCTGGCAGCTCGTTTTGGTGTAAAAGGCCTCGTACGCTCCGGTATGAACTACCATGTAAACTACGACATCGCCAGGATCGAATCCAATAAACTGGATTACGACGCCATCAAAAAAGAAACCGTGAAATTCCTGCAACGGCAGCCGGGTATTCAGTTTGCCGCAGATATCGACAACCTCGGCAACAGCCCGATACCACAGCCTATCAAAAGCATGATCGCCAACGGGTACAACCCCAAACGTACCGGCTCCGTGATGATCATCCCTGAACCAGGATGGTACCAGGGCTTCGAAAAAGGCACTACGCACGGTAACTGGAACCTGTACGACGTGCATATTCCGCTGGTATTCATGGGATGGCATGTACAACATGGCACAACCAATGAAACCACGCATATGACAGACATCGCCGCCACCCTGGCCGCCATGCTGCGTATACAGATGCCGAACGGTTGCGTAGGACGCCCGATTGAAAGTGTATATGGGAAATAATCAGCGGCGGAAGCCTTTCTACACCCCGTGCTATAAAGCGGTGAAACAAATTTTCTCACCGGCCCTCAGCACGGGGTTTGAATTTACGCCATCAGTTGTTTTCCGGAACAATCTTCTCTCCCAGCTTCAGGTTTTTCCGGATTACCTTATAGATATCCATTTCCCGGAAAGGTTTCATCAGCCAGTCGTTGAAGCCGGCGCGTTTAAAATCGCGTACATCCTGTTCCGTTATATCTGCCGTCAGGGCCAGTACTACTACCCCGGCTTTTTGGGGGTCCGCATCTTTACGGATCCGTTCCACTACCTCTAATCCGCTCAGTTTGGGCATATGCAGGTCGAGCAGTACGAGGTCGTAGTGTTGCTGGCTAAATAAACGCATTGCTGTTTCCCCATCCTTGGCCATATCGAAGCGGCATTTCCAGCGGGTAAGCATCATTTTCAGCAGTAACAGGTTCATGTCCTGATCTTCTGCCACCAATACATAACGGCCTTCCATAAACGCACCCAGCGGATGTTCTGTTTCCAAAGGCGTCATCACCGCGTGGCTGCTGCCGGTGGCCAGCTCATAGGGAATCTGGCAAACGAACTCGGTGCCTTGTCCCACTTCGCTGCTAAACCCGATACTGCCGCCGTGCATCTCCACCAGTTTTTTAGTGATAGCCAGTCCCAGGCCGGTACCCTTGATGGTGGTCCGTGTAGGCGCTGCCTGGTAAAAACGTTCAAACAGATTCGCCTGTGCCTCCTTGCTGATACCTTCACCCGTATCCTTTACCGTGAAGGTAAACAAGGCGTGATGTTCCTGTTGCATGTCCACCTTACCTGTGACCGTTACAGTGCCGTTAGCCGTATATTTCACCGCATTGCTGATAAGGTTTAACAGGATCTGTTTTAACCGGAAGGCGTCGCCTTTTACTTCAGGATGTGTGCCTTCAAAGTTGACCTTAAATTCGAGATTTTTCTGTATTGCCAATATACGCGTGGTATTGACCACATCTTCAAAAGTATCATACAGGGAAAAGGGTTCACGCAGGATGGAGATATACTCCTTTTCCAGCTTGGAGAAATCCAACACATCGTTGACGACCTGCATCAGCATATCTGCGGAGGTTTCCACAGAACGCAGCAGCTCACGCTGGCCGGCGGAGAGATCGGAATACGACAGTTGTTCACTGAATCCTACCACCGCATTGAGCGGCGTCCTGATTTCATGGCTCATATTGGCCAGGAACTCGGTACGTATGCGCGCCTGTTCCCTGGCGGCCGTTTCATTAGCTTCCACCTGCCGTTGTTTTTTAAATAACAGCAAGCGGGTGACCAAAAACGACAACAGTCCGGTGATCGCCGCCACAAAGCCCCATAAAGCAATACTACGCATCTTGCCGGCATCGCTGGTAATTTGCTGTTTGGCCTGTTGTTTTTGCTGCGCCTCCGCGGTGGCGGCGTTGTCGCGCAGGGCTACGATCAGCGTATCCAGTTCAGCGAGCATGGATATATTGGTACCCGCCAGCGATTGTTCATCCGCATCAATCTTCAGGCGGTTGGACAGCTGCGTGCGCAGGATTTTTTTATAGTAGCCATTTACATCCGTGATGATATCCTTCATGCGCTGTGCATCATAGGTCTCCTTATCGATGACCTTGCCGCTTTTAGTTTTTACCATCACGGCCATCTGGGCTTTTACCGTATCGCCTTTGTTTTTGTTGGAGATGGCATTGCCCAGGCGTTTGAAAAAACCTTTCTTTTTTTCCGGTGCGGCCTGCACGTTGCTGACCGTGTCCATGGTCACTTCATCTTTTTTGATTTGAGTGACTTTATAGGCAGGAATACTGCTTAGCAGCTTATCAATACGGTCATCTGTCAGTGAAGTAGACAACATAGAGTCGGTTGCCTTTTTCATTTGGGCGATACGTTCGGAGACTTCCGTTTTTTTAGCCACCAGGGTACTGAACTGTTCATGATTAGTAGCTTTTGTGAGCATACCTGCCACCCTGTCAACGGCGGATAATACTTCGCCTAGCTGCATCGAGAAAGTTTGCAGATAATTTCGTTTGTACGTGATCGTGAACATCCGGAAATTGTTTTCCGCCTTATTCAGGGTCAACAGGGCATTATCCATCAACCGGATGCCAGGATGATCGCGGGAGAGCGTATCTGCCGACTGCAATAGTTTACCGGCACTGCGCTGGTGTACATCATACCCATAATTAAATAACCATGCAATGGCAAATGCTGTAAGGAAGAGGATTACGGAAAATACGGTAATGGATCGGCGCATGATAACGGATAGCTGATTTAAGTAAACAATAGCGGGTTTACAGTACTGATGGTTACTGATACGATTAAAAGATGCGATTAAACAATACGATTAAAAGGACGTGGGGCAACTGTGGGAGTTGCTTAGAAAGGGAAGTTAACAAAAAAACGTGAATTAACGGCCGGGACCGTTGATTTTTAACGGATCAACGGTCCCCGAAATACTAGAGATACCAGACTTCATCCGGATGGGTGGACAGGAAAACGGTGTCTCCTTTTTTTACCTGGGATTTGGCAGTCCTCACCAGCACGGTGTCTTTAGCCATTGTGACCGCCGTTTCGTAGAAGCTGCCATAAAAATGAACATGTTTGACTTTTCCTTTGACCGGCGATTCATTTTCTGATACCAGGTGAATACTTTCCGGACGGAGGAAAAGGCTTTTGCCATTGGCGGTCACTCCGGGCAGACCGGCGAACTTCTTCGCTTTAGCAGGACTCAGGAGATTATAGGGGCCTAATAATCCGGCCACGTACTCATTGACCGGCTGGCTATATACCTGTTGAGGCGTGCCTTTCTGCACAATCTCACCATCTTTCATGATCAGCAGTTCATCGGCCCAGGAAAGGATATCCAACGGGTCGTGGGAAATGAGCATGCAGGTGATGTCCAGGTTTTCCGAAATATCGTGTATAACTTCCTTCAGTTTGTATTTATGGATGAGGTCCAGGTTGGAAAAAGGTTCATCCAGCAGCAACAGGCGGGGTGCGGTTACCAGCAGGCGGGCCAGTGCGATCCGTTGTTTTTCGCCTCCGGAGAGCTGATCGGTCTTTCTTTTCAGGAGATGGGTGATCTGGCACAGTTCAAACAGTTCAGCGGTAGATTCTTCCGTCAGCTTATTGTTAAAGGAAAGAATCTCTTCCACCCGGTAGTTGTTGCGCAGTTCAAAGTGCTGCGACAGGTAGGCGATGCCCGGTTGTCCGGGAATCAGCACTTCCAGCGGGCCTTCTACCCTGACGTCTTCAAAAGCGGTCTTGCCCGCATCGGGTTGTACGAAGCCGCCGATCATTTTCAGCAGCGTGCTTTTACCCGAACCGGTTTCCCCGGCGATCGCCACTTTTTGAAATTTTTCCACCGTGAAGCTCACATCCTTCACTACGGGTACGCCCAGCTGATTTTTGCTGAGGTTGGAGACCGTTAAAAAGCTCATAGTTCCTGTTTATCCGAAAGACCATTCAATCGGGCAAAGATAACAGAAAATGGCAAGAACGCAACCCGGGGAGTGGGTATTCACCCCTTTAACGCTTACTGGCAGCGGATTAAGTAACTGTAAAAGCCTTTCACCATACGGCACCTGGTGGGGGTGTAAATACGCCAAACGAAGGGGTTGATCCCGACAAATCCCGCTTTTATCTTTACAACATGAAACACATATCTATCCTGGTTCCCAGAGGAGCCGTACTAGGCAGTATTGAAGGGCCCCGTCAGGTGTTTACCGAGGTAAACAAGATGTTGAAAAACAACGGTGATGCCCCCATGTTTAAGGTGCAGCTGGTAGGGCTCACCCAAGAGGTACCCGCTTGCGGGGGTATATATACTGTTTTTGCAGATGCTACCATCAAGGAGGTGTCTAAAACAGACCTGATCATCATCCCGGCGCTGGATGGCGACATGCCCAGGCTGATGGAACAAAACCGGGAGTTTGTTCCCTGGATTGTGCAACAGTATAAAAACGGGGCCGAAGTAGGTAGTTTATGTGTAGGCGCCTTTTTGCTGGCCGCTACCGGTCTCGTTACCGGACGCAGATGTGCCACCCACTGGATGGCCGCCAACGATTTCCGGAAGATGTACCCCCAGGTAGAACTGGTAGAAGATAAAATCCTCACCGACGAATACGGTATCTACTCCAGCGGAGGCGCTTTCTCCTATCTCAATCTTATTCTTTACCTGATTGAAAAATATTGTGACCGGCAGATCGCTGTCTTCTGTTCCAAAGCGTTCCAGATAGACATCCAGCGCGATAGCCAGTCTCCTTTTATGGTGTTCCGCGGCCAGAAAGATCATGAAGATGAACCCATCCGCAAAGCCCAGGAGTTTATCGAAAAGAATTTCACCGAAAAAATCACCGTTGACCAGCTGGCCGGTATGTTCACCCTGGGCCGGCGGAACCTGGAACGCCGGTTTAAAAAAGCTACTTCCAACACTGTGGTAGAATATATCCAGCGGGTGAAGATAGAAGCCGCTAAAAAGAGCCTGGAATCCTCCCGGGAGAATGTGAATGAAGTGATGTATAACGTTGGTTATACCGATCCGAAAGCGTTCCGGATCACCTTCAAAAAAATTACCGGTATGTCGCCGGTACAATACCGCAACCGGTATAATAAAGAAATTGAAGTGGAATAGTAGTATAATGCTTTCCAACGGAAAAGCCCGCCTTGTATAGAGGCGGGCTTTTTCTGTCGGAAAATAAATTGCAGTACAGATTAGTTTGCGGCATCCGGTTCCATGAACATGTATTCCCAATGATGCCCGTCGAGGTCGGTGAATCCATGACCATACATAATACCATGATCCTGCGGCGCCTTCGGTGTAGTAGCGCCTAAAGCCACCGCTTTCGCTACAACAGCGTCCACGTCTTCACGGCTATCGGCAGACAAACAATTAATACATTCAGTGTGGCGGCTGGTATCGCAAATACCATTGTTGGTAAATGTCTTAAAAAATGGTTCCACCAGCAGCATTACATAAATCGCTTCTGAAATTACCATACAGCCAGCCTTATCATCAGTAAATTCCTTATTAAAAGAATATCCCAGCTGTGTAAAAAACTGAATGCTTTTCTGCAGGTCCTTAACGGGCAGGTTGACAAAGATCTGTTTAGCCATAGTTTGTGCGTTTTTTGTTCATACAAACATAGTCCGAATTATATCCGTTGAGCACGTGCAATACCGACAATATTGATGGTAAAATGCGACGAATTTTCCCATTTCGGTACAGGTTGTATATTTACGAAAATAAACAGTACAGATTTGGCTATCAAAACATACCGGCACGAAATATTTACACGGGACATTGAAAAAAATATCCGGGAAGGTATCTGGCAACCCGGGTACAAACTGCCTTCCGTGCGGGCATTAAAGGAAAAGTATGGCGCCAGTGTAAGTACCATTCAGCGGGGTTACGAAGATTTGCTGATGCGTGGACTGGTAAAGAACCTGCCGCGTTCGGGATATTTCGTTGCCCGGCAGCAGGTAACGGAAAAGCCCGCAAAGGCGGTACGGCAGCCGGTAGTGAGAGATGCCGTTTTCCAGCATGGGCTGTCGGCGACCACCGCACAACCAGGCAACCGTCTTCAATTGTCAGCCTTCCATGTAGCCGCCCCCGGCGATCTGATGATACCACAGAAGTTGTTACTGCGTACCCTGCAGCAGGTAGTGCGTTCCGAAGGCGCCGGCCTGTTGCGTTATTACCCTGCCAGCGGCTCACCTGCATTAAAAGAACAGATCATACAACGGGCAGCAGGTTATGGCACCTTATTTCAGGCTGCCGAACTGCTGATAACAGATGGCGCGCTGCAGGCATTGTATATTGCCCTGTCGGCCGCCTGTATGCCTGGTGATGTAGTGGCCGTAGAAAGTCCCAGCGTATTTTCCGTGTTGCAGGTTATTTCCGTTCTGCAATTGCGCGTGGTGGAAATTCCTGTTGGCCGCGATGGTTACGATGTGGACGTCTTACATAAAGTATGTACCCGCACCAGGATAAAAGCCATTATCGTAACGCCTAATTTCCATAATCCTACCGGCACCTGTTTATCGGTTGACCAGCAGCAGGCATTGCTGGCTATCGCACAGCGGCATGATATAGCCCTCATTGAAAATGACATCTATGGCGATCTCCATTTCAGCGGTAGCCGTCCGCCTACCATCAAAGCGCTGGACGATAGCGGCCTGGTGATGACCTTTTCCTCCTATGCCAAAACACTGGCCCCCGGCATCCGGCTTGGGTGGCTTTCTGCCGGCCGCTATTTATCCAGGGCCGAACAGGTACGGTTTGCGTTAGGCAGTAGCGTATCACCCGTATTTCAGGAGACAGTCACCCGGTTATTACAGACACACAGCTACGACCGGCATCTGCGTTCCTTCCGGACCCAGCTGGCGAAAAATGCCTGGCTTACCTTGAATCTGGTAAGCTGCGCCTTTCCGGAAGGTACTTCCTTAACGATGCCGGCAGGTGGCTATCATTGCTGGATACAGTTACCTTCCCGCACCGATATGGATGCATTTTACAAGGCCTGCGAGCAGATAGGTGTCCGGTTTACACCCGGCAGCGTATTTTCCTTTTCCGATACTTTCCGGTATTGTTTCCGGCTTGTTTTCGCTGATACCTATACCGCTGCCCGGAAACGGGCCATCAAAAAAGCTGGGGCGGCGCTACAATGATTGACTGTACCGGTTCTTTTTTCAGGAGCTGTACTGTGATTGGTTACAGGCATCGGGCTACCTTTATACAGCACTAATTGCTTAAGACATGGATATTACGACGAAGTTTGTGGTAGTCAACGAAGCCAATATCATGGACCTGCTTCAGCTGATCACTACGCTGGCAAAAGAAAAATACGGACCTGTACTATCTGATGCCCAACTGAACACCTACCTCCATCGCTATACACCGCAACAGCTGGCATCGGACGTTAATAATTTTTCCAATCAATGGCTGATGGTATATGCGGGTGGCAAGCCGGCAGGTTACGCCCTGATTACTTCCCAGGGTAAACGCCCGGATACGCTGACAGAAAAAAAAGTAAAACGGCTCACCGGTTATGGGGTGCTGCAACAATATGCAGACAGTGGTTGCCCGGAAGCACTGTTACAGAAGTGTTTGCAGGTTGGCCAGTCTTATGATGCGCTGTGGATGCACGAATATGCTGACAGCCCGCTGCTCCCCTACTTTGAACGACATCGTTTCCAACGGGAAGGCGGACAAGCAACGTTGGATGAACTTCCTTTGCCGGGGGTATATCTTATCAGGCGAAAATGATTAAATTACCGGGAGGTTGGTGAGGCCGATAGTACTTTTACGCCGACAGACCGACTTCCCTGTATCCATCATTTTTCGTACTAACAGCTATGCTTATACGCAAATCCTTCCGGCCGCTGATGCTGGCCCTTGCCTTCTACAGCCACGCCGCTTCGGCGCAGGCGCCCAATATTCCCCATGCCGCCGAAATCCGTTCCATCGATCCGGCAGACACCCGGTATGCAGACCTGGAACCGCTACGTGCCGCTATCGGTAAGTCGAGGGTGGTACTACTCGGCGAACAGACACATGGCGAAGCTACTACATTCCTGGCTAAGACAAGGCTCATCCAGTTTCTTCATGAGAAAATGGGATTTGAAGTACTCGCCTTTGAAAGTGGCCTGTATGACTGCGCCCGTATCTGGGACAATACCGTAAAAGGAGGGCAGTTGTCAAAGGAAGTGATTGGCAGCTTGTTTTATATGTACGCTACCAGTCAACAGATGCAACCGCTGTTTAACTATATTCAAACGCAGTTAAAAACTTCTACACCACTGACCCTGAGCGGTTTTGAAAGTCAGCATACCGGCGAGTTTGCTAAAAAACAACTGTTCCCCGATTTTGAACAGTTCCTGCAACAAAAACATCTCTCTTTGTCTGACAGCAGCTGGGCGTTGTTCCAACGGGTGTCGCTGGCCACCTTTAATTCCAATGCCTATAGACCTGCCGCTGCCGAACAAACGGAGTTTTTCCGGACACTGGACAAGCTTAAAAACAGTTTATCCCGCGAAAGGGACAAGGATGGGCACTTCACCACTTCTCCCGGTTTCTGGCTGAAGGTTACAGAGAGCATTGAGTCGCAGGCCAAACGGTACTGGGGACTGGTAAGTGGCAATGAGCTTAGCGTACGTGATAAACAAATGGCGGAGAATCTGATCTGGTTGGCGGAAAAAGCATTTCCCGGTAAGAAGATCATTGTGTGGGCGCATAATATTCATATCGCTAAAAACACCAATACGCTGGAAGACCTCACGGGCAAGCCTATACCTTTCCTGCAAACATTTGTGCCCATGGGCGCCACTGTTAGCAAACATTTTGGGAAAGAGGCCTATGTAGTAGGCTTCTCCGGCTCTGCCGGCACTTACATTGATTACGGTAACGGCAACACAGTCAATGTACCGCCGGTGGTACCGGGCAGTGTAGAAGGGCGACTCGATACAGCCGGCTACGAACAAGCGTTTGTCAACTACCGCACTGCCAAAGGCTGGCTGCAACAAAAACAGCAGGCAACTATGTTCGACTTTATACCTCTGAAAGGCATTTGGCCGGATATCTTCGACGGACTTTTCTATATTCATACTTCTACACCGGTGGACCGCTAGCATATTTAGGGATTTTTTGATTTACGATTTTGGAATTTAAAGAGGATCAGGCTGCCTTAAATTCCAAAATCGTAAATCAAAAAATCCCTAAATATTTATTATCTTAGTATTATTCCTCGTTGCAGCAACCAATATCAATTAACCATATGACCATGTCTATACAGTTCGAGAATATTTCTGCCATGCTCGCAGAAAATCCTGGAGTATTCAGTCAACCCGCAGCAGAAGAATTATCCCGTTTAACCCATGGCGACACCGTGTGCCTGTTTTGTATTTATGGTTTCAGCAGTACTTCGGGACGCAAAGCAGCGCGGCTGCTGGCAAAGGTTACAGCCGTAGAAGCCCATCAGTACAAAGGTATTTTGCTTTCGTCCACACAACATCTGAAGACGGTGCAAGCAGGTGATGAAATTACTTTCTCCAACGAGCATATCGCTGCGATTGCCCAGGGCTAGTCGTTTTCGTATATCCGCTTCGCCGCAAATCCCCCCTTAAATTGTCGGATTTACACAACATAGGTTATCGTTAATGGTTGTAGTTTTGTATCAGTCAATCACCCAAAGGCTTTCCGGGAGTGTTTTAGGGATGACGACAACCAATAAACACTATCTGTTAAAACCTAAACAAAACAACAATGGCACACACAACAACGATACCCGCACCTGCTAAATCCGTACGTCTGACGGGCAGAATCATCAGCATCATCGTTATTCTTTTTGCACTGTTTGATGCGATCATGAAGATCATTAAGAACCATTATTCCATGGAAGGCTCTGTAGCCCTGGGATGGCCCGCCTCACAGGTACAGTTCATAGGCTTTGTATTACTGATCGCTACTATTCTCTATGCGATTCCGCGTACGGCTGTACTGGGCGCTATTTTGATTACCGCCTATCTCGGCGGGGCCGTTGCTATTATGATCAGGGTAGCACAACCTTTCTGGTTCCCGGTCCTCTTTGGTATACTGACATGGGCAGCGCTGTACCTGCAGGATAATACTATCCGTGGCTTGATACCGGTACGTAAAGATTAAACCATTTAACGAATCATATAAAAGCAAGCTGGTGGTCGCCAGCTTGTTTTTTTTATGATGATGATTTGGCAAGATGTACATCCGGGCGATATACTTCCATCAGCATAACAGGATTCGTCAGATTGTTAAAACCATATCCGCGATATAACTCATGCGCATCCAGTGTGTTTAACATCAGCCGGCGTAGTTTACCCACCCATGGCTGCTCCGTCATGAAACGCATCATTTCTTTAGAGATACCCCTGCCCCGGTATTCCGGTAATACATACACATCTGCCAGCCAGCCAAAAGTGTGATAGTCTGTGATCACGCGGCCAAAGCCCACCTGGCGCCCATCCAGGAATGCGCCCATACAAAATGAGTTCTCCAGCGACGCTTTCACCAATTCAAAAGAGATTCCTTTCGCCCAATAGGAATCATGACTCAGGAAATGATGTATAGCCACTATATCCATCTGTTCTATCCCTGATTTAATCTCTATATGATTCATCATCCGTAATAATTTTCAACAAAAATCGGCTAAAACGAAACACGGATACAGTTACAATTTTTGTATTTTTGATGGATACAGTTGACATATGAAGAAGGACTATATCTACCAGCAGATAGCGCAGAATATCATACAGCTGATCAGGGGCGGCGTTTGGAAGCCCGGTGACAAACTGCCTTCTATCCGGACGATATGCCAGGAACAGGGTATTAGTATGAACACCGCCAAGCGGGTATACCTGGAGCTGGAAAATAAAGCTTTGATTATCTCACGGCCGCAATCGGGGTATTTTGTGACCGAAGCCCCATACCGGCGACTGCCCTTACCTACCGTCAGCAAACCATCGGGAAAAGACAGCCGCACCCTACCGGATCAACTGATCAGTAAAGTATATGGAGAAATGGACCGTAAAGGCCTGACACTTTTTTCTATTGGCATGCCATCGCCGGAACTGCTGCCGGTAGCGAAACTCAACAAGTGTTTGCTGCAAGCGTCGCGGGAACTGAAAGGCAGCGGTACTGCGTATGAGCCGCTGACAGGCAATGCCAGACTACGGCAGGTAGTGGCCCGGCGTAGTTTTATGTGGGGCGGCCGACTGGCTCCCGATGATCTGATCACCACCAGCGGCGGCATGAATGCGATCAGTCTTTGTATGCAGGCTCTTACCCAACCAGGCGACACCATCGCTACCGAAAGCCCGTTGTACCCGGGCATCCTGCAACTGGCGAAGAGCATGGGTTTGCGCGTATTGGAACTGCCTACGCATCCGCAGACCGGCATCGACGTTCAGGCGTTGAAAGCCGTTGTGCGGCAGATTAAGCTGTGTTTACTGGTCCCCGGTTTCAGTACGCCATTGGGATGTTGTATGCCGGAGGAGCATAAAAAAGCGGTCGTGCAGTTACTGGATGAACACCAGGTACCACTGATAGAAGATGACCTGTATAGTGATCTGTATTTTGGAACTTCCCGGCCGGTATCCTGCAAGGCATTTGATAAAACCGGTAATGTATTGTGGTGCAGTTCCGTTTCCAAAACGCTGGCGCCCGGATACCGCGTGGGATGGGTATCTCCGGGGCGTTACAAGGAAGAAATACTCCGGCTGAAATACCTGCATACGTTATCCAATACCGCCGTTACCCAGGAGGCGGTGGCTATCTTCCTGGAGAACGGCGGTTATGACCTGCATCTGCGTAAACTGCGGGACACCCTGCACACTAACTGTATCCACTATACGAACACCATTACCGGGTATTTTCCGGAAGGCACGCGTATATCCCGGCCGCAAGGCGGGTTATCGCTTTGGGTAGAGCTTCAAAAAGATATTGATACTGCAGAGCTTTATGAGCAGGCTATCCGGCAGAAGATCAGCATTGCGCCGGGCCGTATGTTTACGCTGCAAAAACAATTCGACAACTGCATGCGGTTGTCGCTGGGGCTGCCCTGGTCGGAGCAACTGCAAAAGAAACTGCAGCAACTCGGCAGGATTGCGGGGAATTTATAGCTCGTTGAATCCGTAGGTTTCTTCCATTTCTTCCCAGGCTTCTTCGCTGACACAGGATGCAAAAAGATTTTCACTCACTTTTCCTTCCGCATCGGGGAAGTACCACAGCACTGTGCCTTCATGCCAATAGATGATCAGGTTGCCGGGATGATCAATCACCTTCTCCCATTGTTGTGCAGCTGCCAGTACCACCGCGATCTGTTCATCATCCATCCCGCGATCCAGCACGCCTACCCATTCACAGCCACCTTGTGCAAACTGGTAATACAGGCTCATTTCCAGGAAAGCGCTCAGATTGTAGTCTTCTGCATACCATTCCTCATCGGGATAAGGGCATTGGTATACCACCGCATTGTCGTTACCGGCATCAGTAACGGCTATACTCCATACACAAACATGCTGGTGTTCATCCAGGAACACGAGTTTGCCGTCTTCCACTTCCAGTTTCTCTATAGGTGCGAAATGCTGGAAGGAATCCATCACGGTTTCCTCTTGTCCGGCGTATTGATAAAACGCCCGTAATATCGGTGGTAGCGCCATTCCCAGGCGTTGTTCCGTTTCCGCTATCACTGCTTCACTGACGCCATCTTCCGGTTCCAACTCCCTGTCCAACAGTCTTTCTAAAATTAACCTGATCTTGTTTTCCATCGCCGCAAAATAGAGAATAAAAGGTAACCGGAGAAATGTTTCCACGCTCGATAATTTCGTTGTCTGCGGCATAGGAGTTGTTTTGGATGCCTCTGTTAACGCACCTTCTTTCATGCAGATGAAAAAGATTATATTTTTTATAATGATGTTGACAAGCAGGAGGACTATCGTTCCAAAGACCGGTATTTGTGGCGAGCCGGACACAAACTGTTTGTGCGGTTTATGAAAACGGGCAGATCACCCAAACCTATCTCTACGGCGCCCCGGAAACCAATACCAACCGCTTTTCCCAGCTGGAAACGACCGCCCGGAGTAAGGATGGTAAATCTTTTGTTACAATGATGATTGAGCGGACAAAGCAGAAAAAGGAAGCGCGTATTGTCTGGGTAACGCTTTGATTTGGGCAACTGGCTAAAAGCAGTTAACTTACTATTATGAATGAAATCCGGCAACTGAAAGTAATTGTTACCGGTGCCAGCGGTATGGTGGGTGAAGGGGTATTACATGAATGCCTGCAGCACCCTCAGGTAGCCGCTGTGCTGATTTTGAGCCGCAAACCCTGTGGCATTACTCATCCCAAATTAACAGAAATTATTCACCATGATTTCCTGGAGTTATCTCCCATAGCGGAGCAACTCCAGGGTTATGATGCCTGTTATTTTTGCCTGGGCGTATCTTCCCTGGGTATCAGCCAGGATGCCTACTATCATCTTACCTATACTTTGACTATGCGGGTAGCAGGCGTTTTGAGCGAGCGAAACAAGGGCATGGTGTTCTGCTATGTTTCAGGGGCTGGGACAGACAGTACCGAAAAGGGCCGCAGTGCCTGGGCCCGTGTGAAGGGCAAAACCGAAAATGATCTGATGAAGCTGCCCTTCGGACAGGTGTATGCCTTCCGGCCTGGTTATATCAAACCTACTCCCGGATTAAAAAATACGCATACCTACTACCGGTTCATCAACTGGCTGTATCCCGTTGGCCGGATATTAAGCGCCAACTACTTCTGTACCCTGCGGGAACTGGGTCAAGCCATGGTAAACGTTACCCTGCTGGGCTATCCCAGGCAGATCATCAACGGAAAAGATATCATATTACTGGCGAAGGCACCCGGTAAATAATTCCGAAATTTTTCCATTAATTTTACGGCATGACAACTTATGAATTGCCTGCCTGGTACGAGCGACTGAAAACAAAATATCCTGTGGTAACACAGGAAGAATGGCAGTTGCTGGACAGTATTGCTGTTGTGAAACATATCCGCAAGGGGGAATCTTTCCTGCGTTATGGCAAGGTGGCGCGTTATTCTGCATTTGTGCTTTCGGGGATGTTCAAATTCTCCATCCTGGATGATGAGGGCAATGAAAAAATAGTGCGTTTTGGTTTTGCCGATGATTTTCTGGCCAACTGTGAAAGCTATAATAAAAAGGCCCCTTCCGCTGTGAGTATTATCGCGATGGAAGATGCAGTCATATTGCGGATTAACATTAAAAAGCTGCAGCCGTTGTACGATCTGCACATGAACCTGCTGCATGTGAACCTGCAATTGTTCCAGGAGCTATCTGAACAACAATCTGAGCATCAGTATATTCTTTCCCTGAAGACGCCCCTGCAGCGGTATCGTTTTCTATTGGAAAGACGTCCGGCTATTATTCAGAAAATATCCCTGACCAATATTGCCCGTTACCTGTACACCAGCCGGGAAGCCCTCAGCAGAGCGCGTTTATACCTGCTGGACCAGTCCCGCAACTTTTGTGATTGAGATCACGGACGCTGACCAGCTGAACCGTTAGTTTTGCTTTTAAAAAGATATATGAAGCAAAGCATGATTTTATTACATGGTCTTTTCGGCGGGCTTAGCAATTGGGACGGTGTTGTACAGCATTTTGAATCACGCTATGATATTCACATTCCACTCCTCCCTATTTTTGACTATCACCTGCAGGACAACCTTGAGTACCTGGTTAGTTTCCTCGAGAAATATGTTCACCAGCATCAGCTGGAACAATCTGTTGTTATCGGTAACTCCCTGGGAGGACATGTAGCCATCCTGTTTACTCACCGGCATCCCGACAAAGTATCCCGCCTGGTACTCACCGGCAGTTCCGGATTATATGAAAACAATAGTCTCGGTACTTTCCCTAAACGCGGCAATTATGAATACATCCGCGAGCGGGTAGCCTATACTTTTTATGATCCTGCTACCGCCTCCGATGCGTTGGTAGAAGAAGTATTCCAGATTACGCGGGACCGTCTCAAATGCCTCCGTATCGTGCAAACAGCCAAATCCGCTCAGCGCAATTATGTCACCGCTATTTTACCCGAGATGCAGACCCCTACCCTGTTGATTTGGGGAGAAGAAGATAAAATCGCGCCGCCGGATGTAGCCCGTGAATTTCATGAGCTGTTACCCAATTCGGAGCTGATAATGTTGCCTGCCTGTGGCCATGCTCCGATGATGGAGCTGCCGGATCGGTTTAACGAAATACTGGAAACGTTTCTCATAAAGTAATTCAAACGTTTGCACAAAAAGACTGATTTTTTGTACATTAGAGCATTCGTCAACCGATCTTGGTCCTTTAAGAGGAATGTTCAACGCGTATGAAAGAGCTGGAGGATTCAGTATTACTCGACAAACTAAAACACGATGATGAAGCAGCCTTTACCGAGTTGTACAACCGGTACTGGGATAAAATGTACATCATTGCCGTCAACCGGCTGAGCAATCCTGCGGAAGCGGAAGAAGCGGTACAGGAAGTTTTTTACAATATCTGGAAGCGAAGGGCAGACATCTCGGTCACCCTGTCGCTTCCTGCCTATTTGGCTACTGCCGTGAAGTATGAAGTGCTCAACACCCTCGCCAGGCAGAAACGTTTTCAGCGTTATGAAAAACATACCGTATATACCGGGGCGGCGGCGGAGGAATCCACCGGCGAGCAGTTGCAGGTAGCCGACATGCAGCGACAGCTGCAGCTAACGATCAAAGCCCTGCCGGAGCAATGCCGGCTGGTATATCGTTTAAGCCGGGAAGCCGGTTACTCCCGCAAAGAGATTGCCTCCACGCTGGCTATTTCAGAAAAAACCGTTGCCAACCATCTTACCCGTGCCTTAAAGAGTCTCCGGGGCACCTTCACCGAAATTTTCAGGATACTGATAATTTTTTTTCTCACCCGCTAGGACATCTGTCTTTCTTATTTGTCATTATACATAAATCCACCAATGCAACATCCACCACCAAGGATACGTGAGTTGGCGCAGAAATGGCTGCAAGGCGATATTTCAGCTGCCGAACTGCAAGAATTCAACGACTGGTACAACCAGTTTGACGATGAAAAACTGATACTACCGGCAGACAGCGACACGCCTGCTGTAATAAAGACGCGCATCCTGCAGCAACTGACCGCGAGGATACAGGAAGAGCCTTCCTTTTCCCGGCCAGGACCCAGGCGAGGCGTATGGTATGGACTGGCAGCAGCAGCCTGTCTCGGCGCCCTGGTATTTCTGGCCGGACAACATCATCACTGGTGGCGTCCCACCGTGCAGCAGGTCAGCAGCGGCGTAGCCATGCAGAAAATCATACTGCCCGACAGCAGTATCGTATGGCTGAAACCCAATAGCCACCTGCAATATCCGGACCCGTTTCCAAAAGATACCCGGCAGGTGCAGCTTACCGGCGAAGCGCTGTTTGAAGTCACCCAGCGGGCGCACCAGCCTTTTGTCGTATCTGCGGGTGGTTACACCGCCAAAGTATTGGGCACCAGTTTTAACCTGCGGGTACTGCCCGCTGCCAACGGGATGGAACTGAGCGTACTCACCGGAAAAGTAGCCGTAGCCGGCGGTAGTAAAAGTCAACCGGAGAAAACCACTGTATTGTCGGCCCGGCAGAAACTGGTAGCAGACAGTAGCCAGTATGTGGTGCAAGCCGTAGTGCCCAGGGAACAATCAGCCCTGGAAGCCGGCACACAATACAACATGAATTTTCACAATATTTCTTTCCCGGAAGTATTACGCCGGCTGGAAGAGAAGTTTAACATCAGCTGTCAACTGGAGGGAACCGGATTACAGTATTGCAGCCTGACGGTAGATCTGACGGACCAGTCCCTGCAACAATCACTGGAACTCATTGCCGCCACCAGCAATGGCCGATACCAGATGCAGGAAGGAAAGGTCACCTGGAGCGGAGAAGGCTGTAAGTAAAACAATCATCATCAACCAAAGAAAATCAACCTGAATAATACAACCAGCGTCAACATGTAAACAAAACAAAAACAGGGATGCGTCAACATCCCTGCAAACGGCTTAGTCTCTACATTTTATTAACCAAACCACTACGAAGTTATGCAATTAAATGATTGTATAAGTAAGCTATTGCTTATAATTATGCGTACTACCATTCTACCTTTACTTATCGTGATGTTGGGGGCGGGCCTGTTGTATGGCAGGGATGCCCGCGCGCAGAAATCGCTCAACTCGCGTATCACCATTACACTGGACCACGAGCCGGTAGAACTGGCGCTGGAACATATTACCGAAGCAACAGGCCTTCGTTTTTCCTACACCAACAATCTGTTTCTGTCTTATCCCGAGCTGAATGGTTCTTTCACCAACGAGAAACTCAGCACCATACTGGAAAAAGTCCTTGCTCCTGCCGGCGTAGTTTTTGAACCGTTAGGAAGACAGTACATCATCCTGAAAGCCAAACCTAAAGCTACCGGGCTGGAACACCTGCCAGCCGCGGAACTGGAGGCATTATCCAAAGACATTCCGCTGGCGATTGATACCGGTATTACCGTTACCGGTAAAATCACCGATGCCGCAGGCAATCCATTACCCGGTGTGGCAGTGCACATACAAGGCACTTCCAAAGGCGTATCATCCACTGCCGGCGGGCAATTCAAAATAGTAGTGCCCAAAGGCGAAGTACTGGTATTTTCGTTGATGGGTTACCGTAAGATGCACCTCACCATTACCGATCATGCACCGGTGAACATGGTATTACAGGAAGATGTGAAAGGTCTGGATGAAGTAGTGGTAGTGGGTTACGGTACCGTTAAACGCCGTGACCTTACCGGTTCCATTGCTTCCGTGAAAGGCAGCGACCTTGCTAAAGTACCCGTACAAAACGTAGCCCAGGCCCTCGCCGGCAGAGCAGCAGGCGTGCAGGTATCTGCTGCCGAAGGTTCCCCGGGTGCAGGCATCTCTATTAAAATAAGAGGTGGCGGCTCTATCACCCAAAGTAATGAGCCGCTCTACGTAATCGACGGTTTCCCGCAAACCGACGGTCTTAGTTTCCTGGACCCCACCGACATTGAAAACATTGAAGTACTGAAAGACGCCTCCGCTACCGCCATCTATGGCGCAAGGGGCGCTAACGGCGTAGTACTGGTGACCACAAAAAAAGGCGTTACCGGCCGCACGCAGCTGACATATGACATGTACTACGGCACCAAACAGGTGACCAGCAATATTGCCATGATGACACCCTATGACTACACCGTCATGGACTATGAAAGAAGCATGGGCGATGCCGATCTGTTACAGAAATTCACCAACCGCTATGGCGCTTTCAGCGACCTGCAAAGTCTTTATGGCAACCGGGCCGGCATAGACTGGCAACAGCAGATGTTTGGCGGCAACGCTACCACACAATACCATAAAATCGGCGCCAGTGGCGGCAATAAGAATACCCGCTTTAATATGTTCTACTCTTTCAACAACGAACAGGGTATCATGATTAACAGCGGCGCTAAAAAGAATGTAGCCAAACTGAGTGTAGACCACAGCGACAACAATAAGCTGAAAGTTTCCGCCAGCGTAACTTACACCACACAGAATATCTATGGCAGCGGTACCTCCGAAGGAGAAAACCGGTTCAATAAACTGATGAATGTACTGCAATACCGCCCCACCATTGGTAAAACCGGTAACGACATCGACCTGGTGAACATGGACGAAGACCCCGCCCTGCAGGACGATAACGGCAATGTGATGCAGAACCCGCGTACCAACGCCTTTGCCGAATACCGCAGCACCGACCTTAAATCCTTATATCTCAACGGCGCCCTGGAATACAAACTGCTGAAGAACATTACCTATAAAGGTATCGTAGGCGTCAAAACCAACAACCGGGACCAGAACCAGTTCAATGGCGACCGCTCTGTCAATGCCCGTCGTACCGGCGGCCCTAACGGTTCTATTGGTCTTACTCAAGGCAGTAGCTGGAACTATTCCAATACGCTTACCTTCGATAAAACCTTCAAAAGAAAACATAAGCTGAACGTACTCCTGGGACAGGAACAGCTGTATGCCACTTCCCGTTTTGTGGAAGCCAGCGCCGCTAAATTCCCCAATGGCGATATCGGTCTGGACGACCTCTCACAAGGCGCACTGGCTGGTATTCCCCGCTCCTTCCGCGATGATGAGAAACTGATTTCCTTCTTCGGCAGGGCTAACTACAGTTACAAAGACCGTTACCTCGTTACCGCCAGTATGCGTGCCGACGGTTCCTCCAAATTCGGTTCGGGTAACAAGTTCGGTTACTTCCCCTCTGTAGCCCTCGCCTGGCGCGCCATTGAAGAGAACTTCATGAAACAGCAGCACCTGCTTTCCGATCTGAAGTTCCGGCTCACCTATGGACAATCCGGTAACAACCGTATCAATAACTACCTCTCCCTGTCGTTGCTGGGTACCAATTACTACCCGCTCAACGATCAGCCGGTGATTGGCGTAGGTTCTACTACCCTCCCCAATCCTGCCCTGAAATGGGAGACTACCGTTTCCAAAAACCTGGGAGCAGACATCGGTTTCTTTGATCAACGTTTACAGTTGACCGTAGATTATTATCGTAACAATACCCGCGACCTGTTGCTGAATGCCCAGGTACCTTATATCTCCGGTTACACCTCCGTATTAAAAAATATCGGCGAAACCAGCAACCAGGGACTGGAGCTGACTTTAAACACCGTCAACATCAGCAAAAAACAATTTGAATGGCGGACTATCTTCAATATCTCCTTCAATAAAAATAAAGTAGTGGCGCTGGCAGGTCCGAGCTTCTTCTATGGCGAATCCGGCTATGGCGCACTAAAAGAGGGCGATTACCTGGTACGGGTAGGTTCACCCGTAGGCCTCATGTTCGGCTATAAATCCGACGGTGTATACCAGGTGAGCGATTTTGACTACGATGCCGCTACCAAAAAATACACACTAAAACCCGGCATCCCCTATAACCCGAACGACTATCCTAAACCGGGTTACCTGAAACTGGCAGATGTTGCCGGTCCGGATGGCAAACCCGATGGACTGATCACTTCCGACGACCGTACCGTTATCGGAGACGCCACTCCCAAACATTATGGCGGTATTACCAATACCTTCTCCTATAAAGGATTTGATCTAAGCATCTTCATCAACTGGATGTATGGCAATAAGATTTACAATGCCAATAAACTCGTCAACAGCCAGACTTATCTCGCCTATCGTAACGCTTACGCCTATATCAAAGACAGGTGGACGACCATCGACGGCAGTGGTAACAAAATTACCGATCCTGCGCAACTGGCCGAAGTAAACAAGGGTAAGACCATCCCTTCCCTCGAAGGCAGCGGCCGCGATCTGAAGTTCTATGACCAGATGGTAGAAGATGGTTCCTTCCTGCGCATCAACAATATCAGCCTGGGCTACAATCTGCCTAAAACCTTACTGGGACGGGCTAAGATCAGTAGCTGCCGGCTTTATTTCACGGCGTACAACATTTACACTTTCACTTCCTACAGTGGGTATGATCCCGAAGTAAGTACCCGTAACCAGGGTGGTATCACGCCGGGCGTTGATTTTGGCGCTTATCCCAGAAGCCGGTCTTATACCGTAGGCGCCAATGTTGCATTTTAAAAATCTTTAAACACGCATCCGATGACTTATCATAAACTGAGTGCCATATGCCGGAAAATAATGCCCGTTGCGGCCGCCGGACTGATCATGATGACCGCTTCCTGTGAAAAGCAACTGGAAGAAGATCCTTACTCCTATTATGCCGCCAATACGTTCTTTAAGAACGTAAACCAGGCCACCATGGCCACCATGGGCGTATATGACATTTTAGGAGAACAAAGCACCTATGGTTTTTACATTTCGCTGGCCTATGCCATTGATACCGATATTGCCCAGGTACAGGGGAATGTACTCAACGATGAAAAACGTATCCTGGCGCATTATGGCGTATCGCCCACCCATCCCTGGCTGCGGGAAACCTGGCGTATGTTGTACATCGGTATCGACCGCGCCAACCTCGTTATTCAGCAGATTCCGCAAATGGACCTTTATAAAAACGGTTCAGAAGACCAGAAAAAAACACTGGACCGTTTGCTCGGCGAAGCGAAGTTCCTGCGGGGGGTGTATTACTTTGACCTGGTAAGATTATGGGGAGATGTGCCGCTGAAGACTACCCCTACCCAGTCTCCTTCCGAACAACTGCAATTGCCCCGTACAGACAGAGAGCTGGTGTATGATCAGATCATCAAAGACCTGAAAGAAGCCGCCGCCACGGTACCCTGGAATTCCGTCAAAGCGCAGGATGAGCGCGTGAGCAAAGGCGCCGTAAAAGGCATCCTGGCCCGTGTATATCTTTACCGCGGTGGCTACTCCCTGCGCCAGGATGGAACTATGAAAAGGCCCGCGGAGTACCGTCAGTACTACGATAGCGCCCTCACACAAACCAAAGAGATCATCGCCTCCGGCGAACATGTACTGAATACCAGCTATGAGCAGATATTCCGTAACTATTGTTCTCTGAAGCTGGAGCCGAAGGAAAGTATGTTTGAAGCAGCGCTCTTTAATCCGCTGGGGCAGGCCAGCAACAGTGGTGTGATCGGCACCTGGAACAGCCCGTTGTGCGATGCTGCCAGTCCATATGGCCGCGCCAACTCCTTCTATGTTACCCATCCCCTGTTTCAGAAAACATTCGAGAAAAACGATCTTCGCAGAGACGTAGCCGTTGCCACCTTCCAGATTGATAAAACCGGCGCTATCATACAACTCACCGGTACGAACGACGCGAAATGGGCGCCCGGAAAATGGCGCCGCAACTGGCAAGGTACTTCTCCCAAAGATCCCAACAATACAGATATCAACTGGGTACTGCTGCGTTATGCTGATGTATTACTGATGCAGGCAGAAGCAGAGAACGAAGTGAACGGTCCCACCCAGGTAGCCTACGATGCCGTGAACCAGGTGCGCCGCCGCGCCGGTTTGCCGGACCTTACACCGGGGCTTTCACAAACCGCTTTCTTTAACGCCCTGGTAGACGAAAGAGCGCATGAACTGTGTTTTGAAGGGTTCCGTAAGTGGGACCTGATCCGCTGGAATATGCTGGGCACTAAAATCCGCGCCACCCAAACCGCGCTGAAAGCCTACCGGGCAGCCTTCCCTTATGTGGCCGGCGATAACTTCCAGGATAACAAACACGAGCTGTTTCCGATCCCACAAAGAGAAAGAGACGAAAACCCTTCCCTCACCCAGAACCCAAAATACTAACACATGATACGTTCCATAAAGACTCTCCTTCCGCTGCTGTTTGTCCTGCTATCCGCAGGGCATCAGCAACTGAGGGCTCAATCGGATACAAGCGTCTTTTCCAGGCTGGACCTGGACCGCAAAGGACTGGAAAAAGTAAAAGCCGCCTGGCTGAAAAAAGATTATCAACAGGCAGCAGCGCAGCTATTAACGTACTACCGTCAACGTAAGGATGTACATCATCCTGAAGTAACAGCCTCCGGTCCTGTTGACATGCCTAAAGGAGAAGAACTCAAAAAAGCAGAAGACGGCCTGCGGCATGTTTTCTTCGCCCATAAAGGATACAAACCTTACTTCTATGGTGATGACATCAACTGGCAGTTATGGCCGGTGAAAGACAATGAACTGCGTTGGCAGCTGCACCGGATGTACTGGTGGGAACCGATGGGACAGGCATACCGCGCCGGCGGCGGCGAACAATATGCCAAAGCCTGGACCAGTCAGTACCTGGACTGGATCGCCAAAAATCCTAAAGGTCTTTCGGAAGACAACGACCGCTTTGCCTGGCGGCCGCTGGAAGTGAGTCACCGCGTAGAAAGCCAGACGGCCCAGTTCCAGTATTTCCTGCATTCACCCAGCTTTACACCCGCATTCCTGCTGGCCTTCCTGCAGAACTATTATAACCACGCCGATTACATCCTGCACCACTATTCCGACAAAGGCAACCACCTGTTGTTTGAGGCCCAGCGTATTGTTACTGCCGGTACCTTTTTCCCCGAGTTCCGTGATGCAGCGTCCTGGCGGTCTTCCGGCATCAACATCCTGAATAAGGAAATCGGCGTACAGGTATATCCTGATGGCTTGCAGTTTGAACTGTCCTTCAACTATCACATCGCCGCTATACAGATTTTCTGCCGGGCACTGGAGGTATTACAGATCAATGGCATTGAAGACCAGTTCCCTGCTTCCTATAAAACCACCGTGGAAAACATGATCATGGCTGTAGCGGAATTCACTTTCCCGGACTACACCTATCCTATGTTCAGCGATGCCAAGCTGGAAAAGAAATCCGGGCTGCTGAAGAGTTTCCGTGGCTGGGCCAAAGTGTTCCCCGACAATGAAGTGATCCGTTACTTCGCTACCGACTTCAAAAAAGGTACACCGCCGGCACATCAGTCTTATGCTTTAAAAGATGGCGGTATCTATATTTTCCGCAACGGCTGGGCGCCGGAGGCCACCATGATGGTACTCAAAGCCAGTCCGCCTGCTTTCTGGCACAGCCAGCCTGACAACGGCACTTTTGAGCTTTATATCAACGGCCGTAATTTCTTCCCCGATGCCGGTTGCTACGTATACGGCGGCGATGAAGAAGTGATGAAAGAACGTAACTGGTTCCGCCAAACCCGGGTGCACAATACGCTGACGCTGAACAACGCCGATATGGAAGTCAATGCCAAACGGCTTCAGTGGAGTACATCTCCGAAGCTGGACCAACTGGTATATGAAAACCCCAGTTACAAAGGACTTACCCACCGCCGCTCCGTTTACTTCGCAGACCAGCGTTTTTTTGTGATCATTGATGAAGCCATTGGTGATGCCACCGGTGATGTAGCCATACATTATGGTTTTAAAGAAGGCCCTGTTAACGCCGATCTGAAAGCATTTAAAGCCATTACCGGTTTTGATGATCATAACGACGTGGTGTTACAGTGTTTCCCGGCACAACCGGCTAAGATGATAAAAGAAGAGGGTTTTGTTTCCTATCAGTACCGGCAGAAAGAACCCAGGGATGCTTATGCATTTCAGTCTGTCAAACAGGATAGTAAAACACAGCGTTTCATCACTGTCATCTATCCCGTATCCGGCAAAACGCCTGATATACAAGCCAATATCAAGGCTGCCGACGAAAATCATTTAAGCGCTACCGTTACCATTGACCAACATATATACGAACTGGGATATAACCTGAAACCATAAACGAATTATATGCTATCCATGCTCTTTCGCAACGCTGCTGGCTGTTGTGCCGGGCTAGCCATGTTATGCAGTTGCCAGTCCGGGCAGCCGGAGACGAAACGGCCCAATATCATTTTCATCATGACAGACGATCACACCACCCGGGCGATGAGCTGTTATGACACCTCCCTGATCCGTACGCCCAACCTGGACCGGCTGGCCCGGGAAGGTATGTTGTTCCGGAACTGTTTTGTGACCAACGCCGTATGTGGTCCTTCCCGTGCGACGATCCTCACCGGGAAATACAATCACATCAACGGCTTGACCGACAACGCCAAAACTTTCGACAGCAGTCAGGTGATTTATCCGCAGCTGCTGCACCAGGCAGGGTACCAAACGGCCATGATCGGCAAGTGGCACCTTGGTTCGTTGCCGGTAGGCTTCGATTACTACAGTATTCTGCCTAACCAGGGAGAATACTACCAGCCTGATTTCATCGAGAACGGCGATACCATCCGGGAGCAAGGCTACGTTACTGATGTAATCACGGACAAGGCTATACGGTTCCTGGAACACCGGGACAAACAAAAGCCCTACCTGATGATCTATCAGCACAAAGCGCCGCATCGTAACTGGATGCCGGCGGTTCGTCACCTTGGTATGTACGACAGTACCACGTTTCCTGAGCCACCCAATCTGCTGGACGATTTCAACAGCCGGAGCCGGGCCTCCAAAGAGCAGCTGATGAACATCAGCACGGATATGTGGAACGCATGGGACCTGAAAATAGCCGCAGCAGATACGTTGCGGAGTATGGAACAAAAACCGGTACGCCGTACTTTTAAAGATTCCAAGGGCGATGATTACAAACAGGCCAACAACAAAGAAGAAGACCTGCATCGTTTTTTCCAGGTATACAACCGGTTAACACCCGCCGAGAAAGAACAGTGGAACAAGGCTTACGCCGGCCGGGTGGCCGAATACAACCGTCTGCAACCGAAAGGCGCCGATCTGGTACGCTGGAAATACCAGCAATACATGCGGGATTATCTCTCCTGTGTAAAAGCAGTAGATGAAAATGTAGGAAGGCTGCTGCAATACCTCGAACAAACCGGTGAGCTGGACAATACCATCATTGTGTACACCTCCGATCAGGGTTTCTTTTTGGGAGAGCATGGTTTCTTTGATAAAAGGATGATGTATGAAGAATGTTACCGGATGCCACTGCTGGTACGGTACCCGCCGGGCATCCGTCCGGGTAGCAGTAGTGACGCCTTTGCCATGAACGTAGACTTTGCGCCTACCCTGCTGGACTATGCCGGTGTACGTATTCCAAAAGACATGCAGGGAAAATCATTGCGACCCATCCTGGACCATAACGGGCAGGCCCCTGCCGGATGGCGTACCGCCACGTACTATCACTATTACGAGTACCCGTCGTGGCATATGGTGAAACGGCACTATGGCATCCGTACCGCCCGCTATAAGCTGATCCATTTTTACAACGACATCGATGAATGGGAACTGTATGATTTACAACAGGACCCGCACGAGATGAAAAACCAGTATGGCAACGCAGCCTACGCCAAAGTAACAGACAGTCTGAAACAACAGCTGCTCACATTACAGCAGCAATACAAGGACACAAATCCCACTGAACGATGAACCTGATTATTCAACGATGGTTATGCTGCCTGGGGATCTGTTGCAGTCTCCAGGTTACCGCACAAACGGTAACGCCTGCACGCCCCAATATCCTGTGGATCATCACCGACCAGCAAACCGCGCAGGCGATGAGCATTGCCGGCAATAAGGAACTGCATACACCCGCCATGGACCGGCTGGCAGCCCGGGGCGTACGTTTTACCCGGGCCTACTGTGCCCAGCCACTATGCACACCGTCGCGCATCAGTATGTTCAGCGGGCGTATGCCGCACCAGATGCAGCTGACCACCAATGCTTCGGACAAAGAAAACCGCTGGCCCGATACCGTGATAATGGCCGGCCGGTTGATGAAAGCAGCAGGCTACCGCACCGGTTACGTAGGTAAGTGGCATATCCCGCTACTGACAGCCGACAGCGCCCGCCACGGTTTCCAGTATATGAAAAATATACAGATGCGCGACTGGATGGACGCCTCCACCCCAGCTGACTGCGCCGCCTTTATGAAACAAAACAGCCGGCAACCTTTTTTCCTCATCGCATCTTTTGTAAACCCGCATGATATCTGTGAATGGGCCCGGGGTGATGATATGAAGATGGATATATTGCCCCCCATGCCTGATAGCAGCCACTGGCCCGGCTTACCGGCCAATTTTGAGATTCCGCAGCAGGAACCGCCTGTTGTGCGGGAACAGCAACATTCCAACTATCGCACCTATCCTACCCTGCAATGGAAGCCGGAACAATGGCGGGCTTACCGCTGGGCCTACAACCGGTTGACCGAACAGGTGGACCAATACGTGGGCATGGTACTGGAAACACTGCGTAAGTACAAACTGGAAGACAATACCATCGTTATTTTCACCAGTGATCACGGGGACGGCTATGCGGCGCACCGCTGGAACCAGAAACAGGTGCTCTATGAAGAATCCGCCAGTGTACCGCTGATCATTGCCGGTCCGGGTGTAGGCGTGGGTGTTACAGATGATCAACTGGTATGCAACGGCACCGATATACTGCCCACCTTATGTGACTATGCCGGCGCCGCCAAGCCGGGTTACCTGGCAGGCCGCAGCCTTCAGCCTTTGCTGAGCGGCCGGCAGCAGCAGCTGCGCGACACCCTGGTGATTGCCACCACTTTTGCCGACAATGAAAAATCACTTGATATCGACGGTCGCGCTGTGATCACTCCCCGATACAAGTACATCGTGTATGACAAAGGCCCGATCCGGGAGCAGCTCTTCGACTTACAGCAGGACCCTGGCGAAATGCACAGCCTCGCTACTGACAAACGTTTCCGTTCCCTACAGGAACAATTCCGGCGATACCTGCGTCAGTGGTGTGCTTCCAACGACGATTCTTTTCACCCTTTAAAACCATAAGATGCATCTCACCTATCGCTGGCCGGCCTGTATGGCGGTGATGCTCTCGCTGAGCGCTACCGCGCAGCAGTTGCCCGATGCCAATCAATATATTCAGGCGTCTTCCCTGCATACCCGGGAGCGCAGCTGGCCTTTTCCGGCCAATGGCGCCACCGATCCCCCCGCGTTGTTGTGGCCGGGTGTAGCGGGTAAAAACGTACAATACCTGGTTCGTTACAGCCAGGACAGCCTGTTCTCCCCGGGACGAACCCAACAAAGCGACACGCTGCCCTGGGCCATGTATGCAATCCATGCACCGCTTCAAAAGGGTACATGGTATTGGCAGTATGCCTCCCGTGCACAAAAAAAGGATGCCTGGAGCTGGTCGGAGCGCCGTTACTTTTATATAGCCGAACCAACGGTAACGCCTACACTTCCACAGATGATGGAGAAAGCCCACCAGCAGCATCCCCGTTTATGGGACATGCAGGCGCAGCTTTCTGTTTTCCGGCAGCGTAACCGCCGTGATCCCGAAGCGGTGGCACTGCTGCATGCAGCCGATAAGCTCATCAACGCCGCACTGCCGGAAGAAAAGCCCACCCGTCCGCGCGACACTACCGGCATGACCGCCCGGCAGCAGGAAAAAATGATGGAGTTCATGTATCATGGCTTCGGAGAAAAGGTAGCGCAACCTATTCGTCAGCTTTGCATCGCTTACTGGCTCAGTGGCGAAAATAAATATGCCACAGAAGCCGTACGCCGTGCCATGCAGCTTACCCGTCTGGACCCTTCCGGTTACGGCAGCCGTGACGATTTTAACAATGGCAACGTGATGGAAGGCATGGCCTGGGCTTATGACATGGCCTGCCAGCAACTAACGGCTGCCCAGCGTGACACGCTGCAGCAGGCCATCCTGCGCCGTGGAACCGGTATTTACCGTAACCTCGTCAACCGCTTTGAACTGCAGCTGTGCGATAACCACGTATGGCAACATATCCTGCGTAATTTTTCCATTACCGCCATGGCACTGGCGCATGATGTGCCGCAGACCAACGGGTGGTTACAATACGCCTACGAAGTATGGAGTGCGCGTTTCCCCGTGCTGGGTTCAACAGACGGCGGCTGGCATGAAGGCAACGGTTATTTCCGGGTGCATTTTGTATCGCTGGCTTATTTATCGCTGTTATTCAGCAACCTGAGCGGAGTGGATTATTTCGCCACGCCCTGGATGCAAAACCTCCCTTACTACCTGCTGTATTCCTATCCGCCCTCATCCGCTTCCACTGCGCTGGGTGATATGCACGAGAACCTGTCCACCACCGCCAGGACACCGGCTGTTTTCGCAGAAGCCTTGTCCCGCAAAGTGCACAATCCGTATTTTAACTGGTACGTACATACGATACAGCAGCAATTCCCTGACTACTTCCGGCGGGATAAAGATTTTGTATTGTTCCGGCTGCTTACACCCGCCAGGGAAGGCAACAACATCAGCTCTCCTGCTGCTTTGCCCGCCTCCCGCACCTTTCCGGATGTAGGGTTGACGATGATGCATTCGCACCTGGAAGATACCCGCAAAGATCTGATGGCTTCCTTAAGCGCTAATCCTTTTGGTTCTTCCGGTCACGGGCATGCCAGTCAAAATGCTTTCACTATCAACTACAGTGGAAAGCTGGTCTTTGGTGGCAGCGGCTTTTACAGCAATTTCAGCGACGCGCATAACCTGCTGCATTACCGTAGCTCCCGCGCTTATTGCACGGTGCTGGCCGACAGTCTGGGACAGCGTATCGGCGAAAACGGCTATGGCTGGATGCCCCGGCATATTGCCGGCAAACGGATACAATACACGCTGGGCGATGCCTCTAATGCTTACGGTCCGGTGACTGCGCCTTTCTGGTTAGGGCATTTTAATCAGAACAACCTGCAACCCGACAGGCAAAATGGTTTCGGCGATGCCGGCGTAACCCTTTACCGCCGCCATATGCTGATGCTCGACAGCAATATTATCGTTCTGTATGATGAGCTGGCAGCGCGACAGCCCGTCAAATGGACCTGGCAGGCCCACAGTCCTTTTGCCATTCAGCAGGGCGATGGCAACACCTTTACCATCAACGAGCCAGGCATTAAAGCGGGCGTACACGTATACGCCCATACGAAAACGGTTCCCGTCGTTCATCAGCGTTTCAATTCCCCGGCACTCAACTGGAAAGGCAAAACGGATGACGATGGTAACATTGTACCGTTTACCGAACAATGGCATTGTGGCGTGACGACTATCCCGCAACAGCAGGCCCGCCTGCTTACCGTGATGCAGGTCGGCATATCGGCAGCGCAGCCGGTGATACAGCAAGGCCAGGAATGGCGTGTTGGTCCCTGGCATATTATAGCGGAACTGGACGAAAACAACGCGCCGTTGTTATACATCTTCAGCGATGATCAAACAACAGCACTTCATTACGGCAGTGGACCTTTCCGGCAAGGCAAACACCAATACCAGCAAAGCACCGTACTGACAGAAAACGGTCAATCTACCGAAGCTATTGACATACTACCCTCCATCATTAAAACCCGCTAACATGAAAATAACGACGATCCGCAACGTGGCCGCCAGCCTGCTGTTATGCCTGCTGGCCGCAGCCTGTGCGCCGAAGAAAAAAAGGCCCAACATCCTGATGATCATGTCTGACAACCAGTCATGGAACCATGCCGGTTGTTACGGCGACAGGACCGTGAGAACGCCCAACATGGACCTGATAGCCCGGCAGGGCGTACGGTTTACCAACGCCTTCTGCAGTTCTCCTTCCTGCACACCCGCCAGGGCCGCCATGCTTACCGGACAGGATATCTGGCGCATAGAAGAAGGCGCTAACCTGTGGGGGGTTCTTCCCACTAAATTTAAACTGTACACCGATCTGCTGGAGGCTTCCGGTTATGAACTGGGATTCCAGGGGAAAGGCTGGGGACCTGGCAGTTTCACCGCCAACAAACGCAGCAGGAATCCTGCCGGCAACGAATTCAAAAACTTCGGTGATTTCCTCCATGCCCGCAAAGGCGCTCCCTGGTGCTACTGGGTGAGCAGTCACGAACCACACCGCCCTTATGAAGTAGGCAGCGGCGAACGGGCAGGCATACACGCTGACAGCGTACAGGTGCCCGGCTATCTGCCAGACTGCAAGGACGTACGCACCGATATTGCAGATTATTATGCAGCCGTAGAAACATTCGATAAAGAACTGGGCGAAATCCTGCAACAGCTGAGGGCAAGCGGTGACCTGGAAAATACCGTTATCATTGTATGCAGCGACAATGGCTGGCAAATGCCCCGTGGCCTGGCCAACCTGTATGACTTTGGTACCCGTGTACCACTGATTATTTCCTGGCCCGGCAAGTTCAGAGAGAACGAAACTTCCGATCACCTGGTAACGCTGAATGATCTTGCCCCTACTTTCCTGGAACTGGGACAGGTAACGGTACCCGCGGAAATGACCGGTCGAAGCCTGTTACCCGTTGTCACCAAAGGACAAACAGCCACCACACGCGATTACGTTGTACTCGGCCGGGAGCGGCATGCCTTTGTACGGCAACACGGACTGGGATATCCCGGCAGGGCTATCCGTACCCCTGATTATCTCTATATCCGTAACTATGAACCAGACAGATGGCCGGCCGGCGATCCACCGCTGTATGGGGACATCGATCCTTATATGCTGCATTATCCCGGTCTGGCCAAATGTTATATCATGGCCCACAAAGACAGTGCGGCTATCAAACCTTTCTTTGAACTCGGCTTCGCCAAACGGCCGGCAGAAGAGTTATTCGATATTAAAAACGATCCGGATGAACTGCATAACCTGGCTGCAGATCAGCATTATGCGCACCTGAAAGATTCGCTGGCCGCGAAGATGCAGGCGCACCTTGTCGCCACCGGCGACCCACGCGTTACCGGCAAACAGCTCATCTGGGACCATACCGATTATTTTTCGGAGATCGATAAAACACCGACGCCCAATGCGACCTATCAAAAGCAGTTCAAACTGGATTCTGTATACAACTACCTGAAATAATGTGATATGAAGAAGCTCAAATGGAGTTGGTGCCTGGCTTTTAGCTGCCTGTTGCTGGCCTATAACAGTCACGCTCAAACGAAAAAACGGCGTATGCCTCCAGCCATGAAACAGGTAGTGGAAGATGCCTTGTCATTTTCCGTGCGGCAGTATAAACATATGGCTGCAACGCTGCCCGAGGGCCTGTTGCCCCGTACCACGGCCAAAGATGGCTCGCTGATGACCGCCGAATCCCGCTGGTGGACCAGCGGTTTTTATCCGGGGACGCTGTGGTATCTGTATGAATACAGCAAAGATCCACAGATATTGGCAGAAGCCAACAAACGGATGCAGTTGCTGGAAAAGGAACAATACAACAGGCAAACGCATGACCTGGGTTTTATGATGTATAACAGCTTTGGTAACGCCCTGCGGATTGCGCCACAGGCGGCCTACCGGCAGATACTGCTGAACAGTGCCCGTTCGTTGTCATCCCGTTTTAATACGAAAGTAAACTGTATCCGTTCCTGGGACCATGGCAACTGGCAGTTTCCCGTGATCATCGATAACATGATGAACCTGGAGCTGCTGACCTGGGCCACCCGCGAAAGCGGTGATTCATCTTACTACAATATCGCGGTAAAACATGCCAATACTACGCTGCAACATCATTTCCGCAAGGACTTCAGCACCTGGCATGTGATCGATTATGATACGCTGACCGGTCAACCTGTTGCGAAAAAGACCTTCCAGGGTGCTGCCGATTCATCCGCCTGGGCAAGAGGACAAACCTGGGCACTGTATGGTTATACCATGATGTACCGGGAAACGCACCATCCGCGATACCTGCAACAGGCGGTTGCCGTAGCGGGTTTTCTCCTGCATCATCCGGCGCTGCCAAAAGACAAAATTCCTTACTGGGATTTTAACGCAGCAGATATACCGCATGCCTACCGCGATGCTTCCGCCGCAGCCGTCATGGCTTCTGCCTTGCTGGAATTAAGTACGATGGTCAAAGGAAAACAGTCAGACGCTTACTGGACTACCGCAGAACAAATTATTACCGGCCTGTCATCCGATGCCTACCGCGCCAAAGAAGGAGATAACAATAATTTTATCCTGATGAAAAGCGTAGGTTCTTTACCCCATGGCGTGGAGATTAATGTACCGCTGTCGTATGCCGATTATTATTACGTAGAGGCGTTGATGAGATACCGCCAATATACCGGTGGTTGAAAACGGTGAACAATAGAGGCCCGGGATTAAATATCCCGGGCTTTTTTATGCTGGTTAATCTGTAACAGACACATAATACCCATCCGGGTCCCGAAGCGAAAATTCATTTCTGCCGGAGTTGTTGTTGACGTGTGGCGGCTCTGCTACCACTGCTTTCAGCTCCTGTGCTTTCTTCCAGGCCGTTTCAAAGTGAGTGACCCGGAAAAATAGGATGAGTCCATTGCCGGGCGTGATGGCGGCGTTCATCATGGTAGGATGTTCATGGGCGCCCCATTTATGCAGGCACAGCGCAACAGTATCATCTTCCGGATCGGCGAGGATTTCGAATGTTGGTCCGCCGTGACGGCTTTCACAGCCCAGCAGGTGTTGATACCATTGGGAACTTTTCTCTACGTCTTTGACGGCAATAATGATTTCCGGTCTGATCATACGTTATTTTTATCGGTCAGATTTCTTTATTTCTGATCTTCTGTTTGTGTTGTATTCCCCATAATGACAACTCCCTTATCACGCTCTTGAGAGAGTCTGCATAATCGTTGTGCATATACAGCACAGTGCCGTTATCGAGTGTTCGCCGGGCAATAAGGCCATTCAGTTCCAGCCCTTTCAGTTCATTGGAGAGCACCCGGGCTGAAATGCCCGACAGGTGGCGTTGCAGTTCATTAAAACGTTTGTCTCCGCCGCGCAGTGCCAGGAGGATACGCATAGTCCATTTGCTGGCAATCACATACAATGCATCTTCCGCTGCGGGAATCAGTTCCAGGCATCTTGCCGGGTTATGGGTGGTGGTAGTTATTGTTTCCATATACAAGAATTGCTAACCGCGAGGATAGCACTAACCTCTTGGTTACGTTGATACGATGGCTTTTAACGAACAGTACTTTTGTATCCGGACAGAAAGATATTCTATAAAAACAAAAGTATCTAAAAAAACAGAACATGGGAAATATCCTGCATATCATATCCAGCGCGCGTGGCGAAGCCTCCAACAGTATTATGCTGGGCAATCGTATCGTTGAAAAACTACAGCAGCGACACCCCGGCAAAGAATTGGTCACCATCGATGTTACCCGGCAACCTTATGAACAACTGCATGGTGAACTGGTAACCGCTTACAGGACACCACAGCCATCCCTTACGGATGCCCAACAGCGTTTGCTGCAGGTCTCCGACGAAGCCGTAGCACAGCTGATGGCAGCAGACATCATCGTGATTGGCGTGCCACTTTATAACTTCCAGATGCCTGCTGCGCTGAAAGCATGGATAGATCATATTGTGAGACCTTCGAAGACAGTCGCCTATAAAGACGGGATGCCTGCCGGCCTGCTTTCCGGTCAAAAGGCATACCTCGCGATCGCCTCCAATGGTATCTATTCCGAAGGCCCGATGAGCCCGTACGATTTCGCTGAACCTTACCTGCGGTATATACTGGGTTTCCTCGGCATTACAGACGTTAGCACCTACCGTATTGAAGGCGCCGGCATGACCGCCACGCGGGATACCGCCGTGGCCAAGGGATTGGCCAGTGTGGAGAGCGTCTGAGTGGTCATTCCTTTTAAAATAAAGTTGGTTCTTTTCTTGGAGAACCAACTTTTTTCATTCAACTTTGTTTCATCAAAACATCAGCATTGGAAAAATACAGGGACAGGATAGAAAAACTGAGTACACCGCTGGAGGGCCTGGGCTTTTCACCCGTGGCCGCGCGGGCATATATTTATCTATTGCTTTGTGAAGGCCATCAGGCTACGTTTGAGCAGATCGTGGAGTACTTCGGCGTAAGTAAAAGCGCGGTATCCAATGCGCTGAAGTGGCTGGAAACCGCTAACATGATTACTTCCAGGACCATGGGCGGGCAACGGAAACGTTATTTCTCTCCTGGGTTGACTAATTTGTTTAATGTCGATACAATGTCCGAAAGGATCAAGGTGTTCTTTGGTTTTCTGGATGAAGTGAAATCCCTTCGTGAAACGGAAGATGATCTCAGTGCAGAGCTGGAAGACGTTTCCCTGCTGTATAAGATGATACTGGTGGAACTCCCGCTGATTATGGAAAGATGGCAGAGAACCATCGCGCTCAATAAAGCCGGTTCTTAATACGGCTTTTTTTTGTTGAGTTTGGTTCTCCACGTTCAGAACTAAAAGAATAACAATCATTTAAGATGAAAACAGGTATCATTTTGCTATTGCTGACTGCCTATGTTTCCGCAGCGGATAGCCAGGCCAGGCCAGCAACAGACACCCTCACCTGGAGCCTGCAACAATGTATGGACTATGCCACCGCCCACAACCAGGAATTGCTGGGCAAAGCACAAACCGCCAACGCCGCTGCACAGGACCGCAAAGCCGCCTCAGCCCGGCTTCTTCCGGACGTCACCGTTACTGCTGCGATCAACAATTACTGGAAGATACCCGTGCAGGTGTTTCCCGGAGAACTGGTGGGTCAGCCCGCGGGCACGTTTGTGCCTATACGAATGGGAACACCCTGGATGGGTAACTATGGCGCGGAAGTAAATCTGCCGCTGGTAGATGTACAAACCTGGCAGCACATCAAACTGGCAAGATTGCAGCAACAGGCCGGCGCCAGTGAATATCGCTCGTTGCAACGCTCCCTGCTGAAAAACGTGCGCATGGCCTATTACAGCACACAACTGCAACAAGCGTATCTTACCACAACACAGGAATTGTACAGCAACTACCAGCAAATTCATGCCCTTATCCAGCTACAGTTTGATAAAGGGCTGACAGATAAAATTGCCTTCAACCAATCTGCTACCCTATTAAAAAACAGACAGCAGGCCGTACAACAGGCACATGCTTCACTACAGGAAGCTTACCTGGACCTGAAATTCTGGATGGGCTTTCCGCTGGATAGTATAATGACTACCCAGGCTGCCGGACCATTGCCCCCGGTGGAAATGGTGAACTACAGTGCCACACAGTTACCTGACTATGAATCAGAACAACTGAAGGTAGCCATCGCCGGGCAACAGTACCGTAGTACCCGGGCGGCCTACTACCCTAGTCTGCATGCCAGAGGGTCTTATCAGCAACTGGGATTCGGCGATCAACTGAACTTTATCACCCATTCTCCCTGGTATACCGTAGGCTTCGCGGGGATTGAACTACGCATTCCATTGTCCTGGTCCAACATCGCCGCCAAACCACGCAGCATGAAAGCGCAATGGCAGGCTGCTTCCAGTCGCTTTAAACAATATGAAAGCGAGCAGATGAAAAAATATCTGCAGGAAAAGTTACTACTGGAAAAAGCCTCCGGCGATATACAAACACAAAAGGAAAACATTGTGCTGGCTACAGAAAACGAAGCTCTGAGCACACAAAAGATCAACAAGGGCATCATCGATATGATACAATTAAAAGAGATACAACAGGACCTGTACGATGCACAGCTGAAACTGAACGATGCCCGTATCGACTTTTTTAAACATTATACAGAACTCAATTACCTGCAACATCAATAAAGATCTGCATGAAAACATTGCTCACCCTCGCAGGAATAGGCCTGCTGCTCCTTGCCTGCAAATCCAAAACGGCCACCTATACGGTGCAGTCCCGCACACTAAATGAAGCGGTATATGCTTCCGGAGAAATCATGCCCGAAGCCTATTATTTTCTGAAAGCCAATTCCGCCGATCTGCTGCTGAAAGTACCAGTAAAAGAAGGTGACAACGTAAAACAAAACGAAATACTGGCCGTGCTGGGCACTCCCAGTCAACTGGAACAGGTAGACATTCTCCATCGCCAGGTAGCCCTGGCCGGCAGCAATGCTCAGGCTGGTTCCGCAGCCCTGACGGAACTGAAAAACCGTATTGCACTCGCCAAAACCCAGCAGGAACAGGATGCGCTTAACGCTGATCGCTATACGGAGTTAGCCAAAAGCAAGGCCGTCTCCGAAAAAGACGCCGAGCAAGCCCGGGTGCAGGCAGCCAGCAGCGCTACACAGTACAAAACCCTGCAGGACCAGTACAAGTCCCTGCAAAACGACCTGTCCGGTAAACTGCTGCAAGCTCAACAACAGCTTGCAGCCACCTCGCAGAGCCGCGAAGGCAAAGTGCTGAAAAGCCCTGTAGACGGCCGCGTATACAAAGTATACTTAAAAACCGGTGAACTGGCCCAACTCAATGATCCCATCGTAATGGTGGGCATACCAGGCCGCTTTAAACTGGAACTGCTGGTGGATGAACGGGACATCAGCAAAATACGCCTGGACCAGAAAGTGTATTTCGAAACCGATGTCTACAAAGGCAAACAGTTTGTGGCCACTGTCAATAAAATCATTCCGCTGTTGCAGAAAGAAAGTCGCAGCTTCCAGGTAGAAGCTGCAGTACAGGACACCGCGCTTTTTTATCCGCAGTCATCCGTTGAAGCGAACATCGTGGTGAGAGAGCGCGTCACCGGACTGGTGGTGCCTTCCGATTATTTAATGAAGGGCGACAGCGTATACCTGCAACAGGGCAAGGAACTGCATAAAACCGCTGTGGTGACCGGCATCCGCAGTGGCGATTGGGTAGAAATAAAATCCGGTCTGAAAGCAGGCGATGTAGTTGCCATAAAAGAAGGACGATGAAAATATTCACCAATATTAAACTCGCAGCCACCATCGCGTTTACGCATATGCGTGCCCGGCTGAAACAAACAGTGATCGCCACCGCCGGCGTAGCCTTTGGTATCACTGTGTTTATTTTTATGGTCAGTTTTATACAGGGCTCCAATGATTTCGTACAGGCGGTAGCGTTTGAACAGTCGCCTCACCTGCGGCTGTACAACGAAATACAGACGGCTTCCTCCAGTATTATGGACAGGGCCGATCCCGGCGCAGTGAATGTGGTTAGCCATGTAAAACCCAAAGATATCCTGCTGAGCCTGAAAGATGGGCCGCAGATAGTACAGGCATTGCAGCAAGACCCTCGCGTAGCGGCTATTTCCGGTGCTGTCAGCACCCAGGTGTTTTACCGCCTCGGTTCCAGCACCATCAACGGCAGTATCAATGGTATCCGTTTCGAGCAGGAAAACGCGTTGTTTAATCTACAGGCCAAACTGGTGGATGGCAGCTTCAAAGAGCTGTCGACGTTGCCCAACAGCATCGTCTTAGGTGTAGGGCTTGCGAGACGGCTCAACGTAAAAACCGGCGACAGGATGGAAGTCACCACCGAAAAGGGGAACAATTTCTCTGTGAAGGTAGTCGGCATTTTTAAGACCGGTCTGACTGATATCGATAAGCAGCAGAGTTATGCGAGCCTGAATACCGTGCAACGGTTCCTGGAAGTGCCGGTATCCTATATCACCGACATCAAAATAAAACTGCATGATATGGAGCTGGCGCCGGCGATGTCCCGGGAATTACAGGCTAAATACGGGTTTCACGGCTCCGACTGGAAGCAGGACAACGCCGCCTTACTGGAAGGGGACGCACTCCGTAAAATGATCGTATATGGCGTAGCCGTTACCATTCTGCTGGTGGCAGGTTTTGGCATCTTCAACATCCTGACCATGATGATTTACGAGAAGATGAAAGACATCGCTATCCTGAAGGCCATGGGATTTTCGGATTCGGACATCCGTTGGATATTCCTGGTGCAGGCGTTGTTTATTGGTCTCACCGGTGCTTTATTGGGACTGGTATTTGGTTTTCTGGCAGCTTATGGCATCTCCAAAATGCCGTATAAGAGTGATGTCATGATTACCCTGGACCACCTGCCGGTCAGCTTTAGCGCCATGTATTATGTAACCGGATTTACTTTCGGCATTCTCACCACTACCCTGGCCGGTTACCTGCCCTCGCGCAAAGCCGCCCAGGTAGATCCTATCACTATTTTAAGAGGATGATCATGAATCTGATAGAAGTAAGGAATATCAATAAATACTTTGACCAGCCCACCCGGATGCAGGTATTGGCCGACCTGAGTTTCGACATAGAAAAAGGTCATTTTGTATCCATCACCGGCAAATCGGGCAGTGGCAAGTCCACCTTGTTGTACCTGTTATCTACCATGGATACCGCTTTTGAAGGCAGTATCCGTATCAATGGCGAAGAGATGCAGGGCAAACGCAACCGCTGGCTGGCCGATTTCCGGAATCATCACATCGGTTTTGTATTTCAGTTTCATTACCTGTTGCCCGAATTCAGTGTGCTTCGCAACGTGATGTTGCCAGCGTTGAAGCTTGGCCGTTATACCCCCGATGAAATTGAGTACCGGGCCATAGACCTGTTGCAGCTGCTTGGCGTAGGCGACCAGGCCCCCAAACGGGCGTCGTTGCTTTCCGGTGGTCAGCAACAGCGCGTAGCCATTGCCCGTGCACTGATCAATGATCCGCTGATTATTATGGGTGACGAGCCTACCGGCAACCTCGACAGTCAGAATGCCGCCATCGTATTTGACCTGTTCCGGAAGTTGTCTTCCGAAAGAGGCCAGACCATCTTAACAGTCACGCATGACGATGATTTTGCGCGTCGTTCCGACAAGGTGATTCACCTGGTAGATGGCAGGATTGCCGGGTAGTCAGGCGACCTTCTGCCGGGACTGTGGCGCATCGTAAGTCACCGCCTGTTTACCTAAAATACGATCTCTTATTTTTAGCGCCGGTTTTTCCACCACAATACGTATCAGCCAGGCTGCCAGTATACAGGTGATGGAACAGATCAACATCATCCAGCCGCTGTTTTTTGCCATCCCCCAGGAACCCAGCAGTTCCTGGGTAACGTGGATTACGCCTTTATGGCTCAGGTAGATGGCATAAGATAGTGCAGCGATGAAAGCGGTGATGCGGGAATTGATGCTGTAAAGCCAGCAACGCGGACAAACGGCAGCCGCTACGATCAGGCCGTACCCAGCAGATACTAACGGGAAACCATATACGGTAGCTACCTGCGAAAAACTGTTTTCCGTCACAAACCAGGCTGCCGTGAGTAACGCGAGCCCTGCCACAAAAAACAGGTTCGCGAATTTATTGACCCATTCTTTTACCAGTGGTTTAAACTGGAACAAAGCCGCAATCGCCACGCCCGCCAGTAATCCATCTAACCGGTTGTAGACAGGATAATAAATTGCTTTGTACCAGACTACCCAATAAACCGGGCTTTCCTCCATGGGAGACACCTGGTAGGTATATATCCACCAACGACAGACAAATCCTCCTATAAAAAGTACCGGTATCAGCCAGAAAGCACGATGCCCCGCTTTCACGTGTAACAATAAGGAAAGCAGGCAGGGAAAAAGGATATAAAACTGTTCTTCCACGCACAGGGACCATGCATGGGAGAAGGTCCCATAAGTTTTAAGATCCAGTCCGAAGTTTTGTGTGAATGTCAGGAACTTCCATAACGGCGGCAACATTTCCTTCTCTCTAAAAGAGGGCAAACAAACATACAAAACCAGTACCAGCAAGTAAGGCGGTATAATCCTGAAAAAACGTTTGATATAAAACGGTTTTAGTCGTACCGTTCCCGTGATAGCTATTCCCTTGAAAAGTTGCCCCGAAATGAGGTAGCCGCTGAGCACAAAAAACAGGTCCACGCCCGTCCAGCCGAAACGTGCAGGCGTATTGAGCCAATCCGGATGCGGGAAGATGCGGTAATGATAGTAAAACACGAAAAAAATAGCAAATGCGCGGAGATGATCCAGCGATGCGATCTTCGGCAGCAACGCGTGTACCGCGTTCCGGGAATGGGTAGACATAAATAAAAAGGGGAGAATTTTTTGTGCAGTTAAAAGTAGAAAAAATTTTTTTTCAGCCACTACCATTCATGTAAATTGTAAATATAAATTCAGCGATATGCTTTCTACCCACCATCAGGTTTTTATAGAAGTGGCCCGGGAGAAAAGTTTCTCTAAAGCCAGTCAGACCCTGTTTATCTCCCAACCGGCCATCAGCAAACATGTGAAGTACCTGGAAGAATATTACAGAACGCGTTTGTTCGAGCGCAAGGGTATTCAGATATCGCTGACCGACGCCGGTCATTTTTTACTGAAACGGTTGTTGCAGGTAGCTAATATACAAGCGGACACAGAATTTGAAATGGCTGCTTTCAGTGATAAACACCAGGCAAAGGGGTTGCTGAAACTGGGCGCCAGTACCACCGTGGCGTTATATATTCTGCCTAAGGTACTCTCTGTTTTTCAACAGGAATATCCGCAGGTAGAAATTAACCTGCTGAACCGTAATGCCGAGATTGTGCTGGAAGCCTTGCTGAACCAGGATATTAACCTGGGGATTATTGAAGGCCGGGGAAAACTCACCAATGTGGTGTATCATCCTTTTATCAATGATCAGGTAATTGCCGTCTGTGGCAGAAAGAGTGGTTTCTCTAAAACGCGCCACTATCCGTTGAAAGAGGTATTGCATATGCCTGTGGCGCTGCGGGAGCGTGGCAGCGGGACCCTCGAAGCGCTGAAAGACGCCTTGCAGAAAAACAAGACCGGTATTGATGCTTTGCAGATAAAAGCGCGGTTAGGCGGCACTGAGGCGCTCAAAAACTTCCTGATTGAATCCGGCTGTATTGGTTTCCTGCCCAAACGATCTGTCCTCAAGGAGTTGAAGCAGGGCGACCTGACCGAAATTTTTTTCGAGGGATTACATATAGAAAGAAGTTTCTACTTTATTCAGCGGAAGGGTGAGACCAGTGAGCTGAATAAAAAACTGATTCGCTACGCCAGAAGCATATATAACCAATAGTTATAGGTTATAACCAAATAGACCATCTATTTGTTATAGGTCATTCCTACATTTACACGGAATGACATTTACACGGAAAAACATATCACGCGCTATTGCCTTGCAGTGTCCCCGTTGCGGGCAGTCATATGACGCGACTGTACTGCAGTCTTATGCTACCTGTTGCCAGCAACCGTTGGTTACCGCTTATTCCTGCGACCTTACGAACCCTTCTTTCCTGAAAGGACGGGACCATACCATTTGGCGGTACCGGGAAATGCTGCCGGTAGCAGATCCCCGTCATATTGTAAGCCTGGGCGAAGGTGGGACACCATTATCTACCTTACATACCTTAAGCGCCCGTACAGGCGTACACGTATTATTGAAAGATGAGAGTGTAAATCCTACCGGTTCTTTTAAAGCCAGGGGTATCAGCGTAGCGGTTTCCAAGGCGCTGGAACTGGGTGTTACCCATTGTATCATGCCCTCTGCCGGCAACGCAGGCGGCGCCCTCAGTGCGTATTGTGCCAAAGCGGGCATGAAAGCGACCGTGATTATGCCAAGGCTTACGCCGGGCACATTACAGGAAGAATGCCGGCTGTACGGCGCGGAATTACTGCTCACCGATGGGCTGATAGACACCTGTGGCCGCCTGGCACGGCAGCTGGTACAGGAAACCGGCGGTTTTGATATGTCTACCTTAAAAGAACCTTACCGGCTGGAGGGCAAAAAAACAATGGGCTATGAAATAGCCGAACAGCTGCACTGGCAACTGCCGGATGTGATCATCTACCCCACCGGCGGCGGTACCGGTCTGATAGGCATGTGGAAAGCCTTCCGGGAAATGCAGCAACTGGGCTGGATTTCCGGAAAACTACCCAGAATGATTATTATTCAATCTCAAAATTGTGCTCCCATGGTACAGCATATCAACAACGGAAACCTACCTGATAACTTTAATGGTTATCCCTCCAAAGCTTATGGACTGGCTGTTCCGCAGCCTTTTGCCAAAGACATGATGCAGGAAGTCATCCGCCAAAGCGATGGCAAAGCCCTGACCGTTACAGAAGAAGAAATGGAAGCAGGCATCTCTGAAATTGCTGCTGCAGAAGGTATTTTATTATCTCCGGAAGGCAGTGCTACTTATATGGGCCTGAAAAAACTGATTGAAAAGGATTGGGTACAGGAAGACGAACAGGTGTTGCTGTTTAATACCGGGTCCTGGTATAAATACCGTTGAATTTTTAATGGACGCTGTCTTTTTCTTCCTGTGCCTCCAGTAACTTGCGCTATTTTTTAATCAACGTTAAAGCTTTTTTTATTTTCTGATCTTTTTTTAGATTTTCTAAATTATCTCCTCCTATAATCTCTACATCCGGAATAATGTTCGCTTTATACATTTTAAGATTTCTATCCACCACATAATCGGTAGCCAGGTTAATCCCGGCAGTTTCATTTATTTTAAATCCTTGTACAGCGGTGGTATAACCGGCGGTGGGCTCTCCTACAATATACGTGTTAGCTCTTCCTATAAAAGAGATAGCCGTCATTTCACCAGCACTCGCGGTATAACAGCCAGATAAAATAACGATGGGCATATTGTTTTTTACCGGGTACTTCAAAGCCGATTTCCGTTCCAATTCAACATCATCTATCAACATTTTACCGTTTTTAATTTCCCAGTTACCGGTCGCTTTATGTTGAGCGTTTCTAAAGCCGCCGAAGACAATATTATCGCCAATAAACTCTTTTAGTCCCAGTAATATAGGATACATATTCCCCCCGGTATTTAACCTTAGATCAATAATCCATCCTTTGATTTTATCATTGTCAATACTATTGATATGCGAAACAATGTCATTGGCCAGGCTATCTACTTTTTTAAAGGCAAAATCGTTATTACCAGGAATCCTGATGTAGCCGATCTTCCCATTGATGGCCTCACTGGCAACTTTATCATCTTTAATTCTCTCTTTCAGATAGGTGTTACTGAGTGCTGCAGGCTTGCTCCAGCCGAATGTTTTGCCCTTATACTTCAACCCTCCGTGATGATCATTGAGTTGTTCAAACACTTCTTTATATAAAGGCGCCACTTCATCCATGGAACTAAGCTGTGAGGATTTATTATACAGGTCGCGTTTAACCTGGTCTATGTTTTCCTGGTTGATCGCATTTTCCTTCATCAGGCTAATTGTCTTGTCCACAAAAGCTTTCACGCTATCATTCTTAAACGTTTGCGCAAACGATGATGCGGAAACAAATAAAAAGCCGGCTAGTAATACACGCCTATTCATACATCTATTTCTTATTTGTAAGATTTTTATTTTCTAATTAGCACTTTAATATCGCCATCGATTTTTCAACCTCACCGCTCCTACCTGACGCATAAACTTAAGGGCTAACCACTCCTCATATTCAAACTGACTAGTCCATAAAATCAACATCAACGCCCCTAACAAGCCACACCCCAACGGTGCCATGCTATGGTTTCCCAGGATTCCCCATTGAACATACATCCATCCTACGAGAGCTGTACACAGCACTATCAACACCCATAATCCGCCCCTATAAAAGCCTGCATCCTCCTGCTTCATTGTTACATGGAGGACTACCTCCGTTTGCGACTGAGATTCCTTTATGGTACCAGTTAACAGCACGGTTATATTCTTGCGGGTTCCGGCGGGTACGCGACTGATAACGAAAGTGTTCCCTTTAATCGTTCCTTTAAAAGAACTGCGCCGGCCTGAGAAGCCCCATTTATGCCAACGGGGAGCTTCTTGCCGCAGACTCGTCTTCAACGCCACCAGCAATTCTTCCGGAGTGAGCGCGCTGATAAGTGTATAATGTCTTTCGGGTAGCCGGTTCATCCGTCTAAAGTATAAATTTCCGCCGGATGTCGCAAATACCCCTTCACAAAGTCGCCTGCTCCCCCCGGCTGACCGGGAGAAGCATTTTACCTTTAGGATGTCATTAAAACACTTCTCATTCTCCTAAATAGCATCGTTATGGCAAACAAAATCATCACGCAACGCATTACACCTCATTTATGGTTCGCAAATGAAGCGGAAGAAGCCGCGAAGTTTTATACTTCCATTTTTCAACATTCTTCCATCGGTAATATCACGCATTATACCGATGCCGGTCATGATATACACGGGATGCCGGCCGGTTCTGTGCTGACCGTTGACTTTACCCTGGACGGGCAACATTTTATTGGTCTCAATGGCGGTCCGTATTTTAAATTCAATGAGGCGGTTTCGTTTATGGTACGCTGTGCGAACCAGGAAGAAATAGATTACTACTGGGAAAAGCTGCGGGAAGGCGGCGATCCCAAGGCAGACCAATGTGGCTGGCTGAAAGACAAATTCGGGCTCTCCTGGCAGGTAGCGCCGGTACAACTGGAGGAAATGCTGATGGACAAGGATAAAGACCGTCTTAGCCGGGTGATGAATGCCATCTTCAAAATGAAGAAAATAGAGCTGAAAGCTATAGAAGAAGCCTATAGAGCACCCGTCGGCGTAAAATAACGGTCACGGATATACTTTATCAGAAACACCTGCAGGAGATGAGTCTACCGCAGGTGTTTCCATGTTATGATATTACTTATTGTGAAATTGTGGCAATTGTTTAACTTCCGGATAGTTATCCATAAGCACATCCATATGAAATACATTTTTTGTTCCCTGCCGGTACTATTCTTTTTTGCAACGGAAATCCAGGCCCAGTCAACCTTTTTCACCCCTCAACAACGGGATTCCATTCACAAACATTATCTTGATGCCGCCACCCGGTACCATTATTTTGCCCCGGAATGGGGACAGGCGCTTGACAGTGGTCTCGCACTCCTGCCACAGGATGCCACCATGTGGCAATTGAGAGGCATGCCTTTATTCAAACAGCGTAAGTATGAAGCCGGTATGGTGTACCTTGATAAGGCCGTCGCCTACAATCCGGCAGAATACCTCGATTACCGGGCGTTTATCAAGTGTATTTTTCAGAAGTCATATGTAGCGGCGATTGCAGATTTTAAAGAAGCGCAGCGTGCCCGCTATCATAGTGGCGTGATGGACCATCCCTATAACTTTTACCTGGGACTGTGTTACCTGCAACTCAACCAGTATGACAGCGCCAGGGCGTATTTCCGGCAATGTGTGGACAACTGGCAGCAATCCGGTACGGAAGCGCCTTTACATTGCCTCTATCCCTTCTACCTGGGCATTGTGGACTATGAACAAGGCAAGTACACGGAAGCATTGAATCACTTTACCCATAGCTTATTACTATATCAGCAATTTTCGGATGCCGGGTATTATCAGGCGCTTTGCCTGCAGCGGCTGCAACGGACAGCCGAAGCAAAAGCCGCAATGCAGAAAGCCCACGATGATTTCAAGCAAGGTTACACTATCCCGGAAGACAATCAGATATATGAGATGTATCCTTACCAGGTAAGTGCCTTCATGTATCCCAGGGAAGATAAAAAATAACTTTACCCTTTAACGAATTTTGTAAAAACGATTTCCCGGCGGGTAACAAAGCCCATGTGCTCATACAGCCGGATGGCCCGCTCATTGGCTAAAGACACATGTAACATGGAGGTAATGCCTTCGGCGGTGTGTTGCGCGCACAACCGGGTGATCAGCTGCTGTGCATACCCTCTGCCCGTATAGGCCGGATCGGTAACAATGGCGCTCAGTTCGGTGAAGCCTTTCATGCGCATCCGTTCTCCTGCCATAGCCACCAGACGTCCCTCCTGCCGGATACCATAGTAGGTGCCCAGCAAACGTGTGTCCGGCTGATAATAACCCGGCTGCACGCGGCCCGTCAGATCGGACATATCCGCAGCGTCAGCAGCGGTCATCATGGCAATGTCCGCCGGTGTTTGGGCCGGGATATCCACCTTCTGCCGCAATACCATCTGTGCGCAGGGCAATTCAAATACCGGTTGCCAATTGGCCGGTAACTCCGGCAATTTGCCTATCAGGAAAAAGGACTCACCTTCGTTTATCCATGGCTGTAAGTCGGCCAGACGTTCTGGAACGTTGTGGTCGTATGCAATAAAAGACAGGAATTCCCTGCGGTACCTTTTGGCATGGGAAGTACCTTCCGCCCAGGACGCATGCACGGTCGTCAGCGCGCTCCAGACGGGATTGTCCAGTAATTGTTCATCTATAGTTTCCAAAAGCTGTTTGTATTGGTCCATTACAAATTTAGCCATTTATCCCCGCCAACTTTATTAAAGTATACCGTATTTTTTTCTTCCGTATAATCCACCTCTCCGCAGGTAATTGCTTTCCCATTATAATAAATCGGTAAACCGTCGGCTCCCGGAATAGGTTGTTTCAACAGCAGGGAGGTCTTTCCTGATTTAACGAGGAGGTTGTATTGTTCTTTGCGCATCACTTTTCCCTCGGCGCCAAAAGGGGTTAGCAGGTTGGCCAGGCGGTCCAGCTCCGTCAGGTTGCCACCGGCATTGTAACGAAGATCAACGATCACATCAGACATCCTGCTTCCCGATACTGATACCAAATCTGTCAGAAATAAATGTATCCACCGCATTCGTCGTATATTGACTTAACGTTAAGATCCTGGTTAAATCGTCCATTGGCATCATGACAATTTAACCAGGATCTTATTATTTCAGGCAGACTAGAAGCTGTATCTGCAGCCGATCTGGAACTGGAAAGGAGTACCGGTAGGCTCCACGGAGCCGTCTGTATTTACGCCGTAGTTAAAGCGCTGATTAGCCACGTCAAAGCCTTCTCTTTTATAGAGTCCCTGGTTGCCGAGGGTTTTATACGTCCCCCATTTTTTATTGAAGAAGTTGGCCACGTTAAACAGGTCGGCCGAAACTTCGAAGCCCTGTTTTTTTGTTTTGCCGAAGGAGAACTTCTTGCTCGCCCGCAGATCGAAAGTGCCATAGAAGCCGTTGATACCGCCGTTTCTTTCCGCCATTCTGCCTGCATACCTCAGGATATAGTCCTTGATGCTGGGGCTGGCTTTGGGATTGTTCAACACTGCCTGCAGGCCATCGCGCACGTTCTTGGGTACGGCGCTGTTGTTGGGATCGAAGATAAAAGCGAGATCGTTGGTACCGTTGACAAAATCACCGTTGCTGTTCACGCCGGACAGCAGGCTATAACGTGTACCGCCTATACCGGAATAACGTATGCCCAGGTTAAATCCTTTCCAGGTGGGAGACACCGCATAGAACACCACTTTGTGCCGGAACTGGTTGTCTGAATAAGTCATATTGCTCAGGTTCCGCGGGTCGTCTTTAACAGGCAGGGAAAGCGTAGCGGAATTGGCCACGTTGCCATTAAAAGAAGTATTGTCTTTTGTATCATTCCAGGTGTAGCTGAAGGACACTTCCCCATCTTTATAATAGTTGTAGGACAGATCCACCACTACTGCCATCTGATTCACCTTTCCATCGCTGTTCAATTCCAGTACGCGGCCCAGCTTGTTGCTGATACGGCCGTCTTTCCAGTTAGGGATACCGTCTTTAGTCATCGTGGCGAGCGGAACAAATACGCCGCGGTTGTCTTCCTCCTTCAGGGTAAAGAAAGGTGTTTTAGCCATATTGCGGTCTACATAAAAGTAATTGTTCCTTGCCAGTGTAAGGTATCCGGTGATGCCGGCTCTCAGCCTTTCGGTAATGAAGCGGGTATAGGATATATTGGCTTTATATACTACCGGCACTTTTGCATCGGGGCCGTTAGTATTGATGGTAGGAATCTGGGCCTGCGCCACTGTGGGTTTTGAAGCGGGGTTATTGCGGAACCCGGTGAAGTCCGCCGCCGGAACGTCGGCGCCTCTTACGTCCACGGTACCGAAATGTTTGCCGTCGAAGGTGAGGTTGTTGATCACCACATAGTTGTTGAGGTCGGAGGCAAATACGCCGGCGCCTAAACGAATATAGTCACGGTGTTTTTCCTGCACGTCCCAGGTCAACTGGAACCGTGGCTGGATGATAAAGGAGCGCAGTTTATTGTCTGTCCGCACCCCCAGCTCGTCAAACACCAACTGGTTGAACGGTGAAGTAGGGTAATGTGCGTAATCGCCCCGGAGACCGGCTGTAATTTCCATACCGGTGGCGATTTTCGTCTGCAGCTGTCCGTAAAAACCGACATTGAAGATTTTGGAAACCACGCTGGGATCGTCTACCAACGGTACTTCACGATAGAAATTATAGGGTGTGTTGGCCAGGAAAGCGGAAATGGTATTATAGTGAAAACGGCCGTTCACTTCACTGCCATACAGGGAGCGGGCATGCGTGTACATGAAGTCTACCCCGAATGTATAGCGGATGTTGTTGGTGTTGTAATACAGGTTGTTTACCAGCTGCAAAACGTTGTTTGTAAAAGTTTCCTGCGCGAAGCGATGCCCGCCGAACTCAACATTCGTAGAGCGGTTGCCGGTGGCGGTAACAGAACTAATGTTTTCTATGATGCCCCGGGGAATATTGGACTTAGGCAGCTGGTCACCGGGTTCGCTGCTCTGACGGGTATACAGGTGCTGAACTTTCAGTTCGTTCGTCAGTTTAGGGTTGATGGACGAACGCAGCGTTACGAGGAAGCTGTTGTCGAAGTTAAAATCATTCCCGGTTGATTCATACAGATTGATAGGCGTATTATCTACCAGGCCCAGCTTGTTGTTATCATTGGTGAGGTTATTACGGATGGTCAGCAGGTTGTTTTTGTTGAGCTGCCAGTCGAGGCGCAGAAATACGGCATCGGATATACGCTTTTTATCAAAAGATCCGTATTGTGCCTGCGTAGGTGATATGCCATATTTTTCCCTTCCTATCTGTACCACGGAATCCAGTTTGGCCCGGGTGATTTTGAAAAAGTCCTCATCTGCGGGCGTCTGTATGTCTGCAATCACCAGGGAGCGCTTGTCTACCTGGCGGTCCCAGGTAACAAAAAAGTGCAGCTTGTCTTTGATGATCGGTCCGCCCAGCGAGAAACCGAATTGGTAGGTAGAATAGTCGTTGGCGCGTTTGTTCCCTTTAATGTCGTACTGACTGGTAAGCCAGTTAGCCCGGCCAAAACCGAACACGGAACCGGTGAGGGTGTTGGTACCGGACTTGGTAACAGCGCTTACGGTACCGCCGCCGCTACGGCCATAGGTCACGTCGTATTGGTTGGTCACCACTTTGAACTCACGTACCGCCTCAATGGAAATGGAATACGGCGCGCCGCTGCGGCTGGTAGTGGCGCCGGCTGACGTGGGGTTCTTAGCGGTCATACCGTCGATAGAGAAGTTGGTGGAAGAGCCCAGCTGACCGGATATATTTCCGCCTCTGCTCAGCGGGGAAAGGTCCATCAGGTTGGCGAAATTGCGGCCGTTAACAGGCATCTTGTTCATCAGCTTGGGAGACACGGAGGTGGCCGCGCCCAGGTTCTCCACCTTGCCTTTTGCATTGGCATTGCCCGTCACCGTGATCCCTGCTATCTGCTTTACGCTGGAACCGAGCGTAAAGTTGACGCCTATCACATCGCCCTGGTTGAGATTATAGCCGGTCTTTTTCTCGTCTTCAAAGCCCATGTAACGGGCAACGATCGTATAAGGCCCGCCCAGTGGCAGCTCCTTGAATACAAAATCGCCTTTGACATTGGAGATGGTACGGCTGGTAAAACCGGTAGACTCGTTGCGGATGATCACCGAAGCGCCGGGCACCGGTTGTTTATTTTCGCCCGTAATAGTGCCCTGTATGGACGCCTGTGTGGTTTGGGCCTCCGCTGGCTGCAAAAAAAGGCTACATGTCAATACAGACAAGAAAAAAAGAAAGTGACAGACAGGTTTCATATGGTTTTGAAATTTTTCAGGTGGGTGAAAATAATTACAGCATTGTGAAAGTCACACCACTACGCCTATTCATAACGTAAAATTCACATTAACCCACAGAAAGGCGTTTCGCTTTTTGGTTGAATACGAATAGAAAAATAATAAATAAAAACCATAAAAGAAAACAAATAAAACAAATTGAAACAAATTCAGCGGTAAAACCGTGAAACACATTTTTTTAGTGATCTTCCAATATTTTCGTACTTTTTAGAGTTGACTACGGTCATGCGCATAGGAAATCCACTTAATTTGCACTAAATACAATACTATGAAAACAGGATTACGGCCAACGAAGGCTGACAAACGGATACTCAGGACCATAGCCCTGGGCCTTTTATTGCCTTCCGCCATGCTGTTGTTACACGCCTGCAACAACACCCCTCAGCATGAAACACCGAAAGGGCCTACCGCCGACAATGGCAACGCAGGCCTGGAATTACCTGCCGGATTCGGCGCCCTCCGCTTTGCTGACAGCACCGGCAACGCACGGCACCTGGCCGTAAATAAAAACGGCGTGGTATATGTAAAGCTGGAAAACCTGGTTAACGGCAACGGTATCGTAGTGCTGACCGACAAAAACGGCGATGGCCGGGCTGATGAACGGAATTCATTTGGCCCTTACGTTGGCACCGGTATCGGTATTAAAGACGGCTACCTGTATGCCTCTTCCAACACCAGCGTGTTCCGTTACAAGCTGAACGAGCAGCAGGAAGTCGCCGATCCCCAACATGCGGACACCATTGTCAGCGGCCTGATTGACCGCGGACAACACAATTCAAAATCCCTTGCGTTCGATAATAACGGTAACGTGTATGTGAATATCGGCGCCCCATCCAATGCCTGCCAGGAAAAAGACCGTACCAAAGGTTCTCCGGGCATGCAGCCCTGTCCCCTGCTGGATTCTGCCGGCGGTATCTGGCAGTTTAAAGCGGGCGAGCTCCACCAGGGCTATCATAATGGTAAACGCTACGCTACCGGTCTGCGCAACGTGGTAGGCCTCGACTGGAACAACCAGGCCAACACCCTCTTCGTAATGCAGCATGGCCGCGATAACCTGCATGACTTCTACCCCGAACTGTATGACGCTAAACAATCAGCCGAACTGCCTGCCGAAACCATGTACAAACTGCATGACGGCGCTAACTGCGGCTGGCCTTATATTTACTACGATCAGTTCCAGCAGAAAAAGATCGTTGCCCCTGAATATGGCGGCGACGGTAAAAAGGCCGTCACCGACAAATACGACGATCCGGTAGCCACCTTCCCGGGCCACCTGGCGCCTAACGGCTTGTTGTTCTACACCGGTAACATGTTCCCTGAACGTTACAGGAACGGCGCTTTCATAGCCTTCCACGGCTCCTGGAACAGGGCTCCGGAACCACAGCAAGGTTTCTTCGTGGCTTTTGTGCCGTTCAAAGACGGTGCTCCTTCCGGTAAATGGGAAGTATTTGCCAAAGGATTTGCAGGTAAAGACAATATCGCTGCTCCTGGTGATGCCGCCCACCGCCCCTGCGGACTGGCACAAGGCCCGGACGGCTCCCTGTACGTGTCTGATGATAAAATGGGTACTATCTACCGGATTATCTACAAACAACCATAACAACATGGCATAACGATAAAAAGACGCCTCCCTGTAAAGGAGGCGTCTTTTTTTATGATCTGTTGGCAGCCAGCCTTTTGAGCCGATCGTTCCAGTAACCTTCCGGCAGTTGTTGATCTATTCCTGCCTGTATCAATCGTAACTTTGCCGATACATCATAAAGTGGATGTGAAAAGAGTATCGTCAGTATTTGCTGTTGTAAGCGCTGCGTCGTTACCTCCTGTAACATTGCCTTCACACCCTCCGGATCACGCAGCACATAAAACACATACATATCGATGAAAAACTCCGCCATGTATTTGTGTTTACGGCGCCTGCGAACCGGATGAGCGAAACAGGCCTCGATATTTTGATCGGTGATGCTGCCATAGTATAACGATGCCTGTCCGCCAGGGTCATTCTCCCAGCTTTTCATCACATAAAACGGAAGACTTTTTTCCAGGAGCTGAAAAAACTTTCGCTGCTGGTTGCTATACAGGTCCAGGAAGGTCCAGGGACGGGCGAAGACCGTGGTTAGTGTATCCGTTCGTGTTACTTCCGGCAGCAGATCAGTATCTTCCTCAATACCGGTGCGCATTAACTGCAACAGGTCCAGCACCAGTTTTTGGGCGATTTTCAAATGAGCTTCCGGGAAGCCCGCCAACGCCTTATAGCCGGATAGTTGATTGAACATCGCCGTTATTTGTGCAGGCAGGTCTATCGGTTTTCCCTGGTAAAAAAAGCCGCTTTCCTCCAGGGAAAACCGTGCTATAAAATCTTCTGCGCAGGGGTGGAAAAAGAGCATCCGGCGTAAGAGCGTGGTATCCCGGAAATATTGCCGAAGAATCATCTGCTTGAAGCAAAATAACTTTAACCGCTGATCGATGAGATTTTTCTTTTTCCGGTAGCGGAATATATCCAGCAACACTTCCGAGAGGAAGAGCATGTCTTCTGTGATGGGATCCCCGGCCATTTCCCGGTATAATTCCGGCGTAATAAAAGCATCCAGGGGCATATCCTTCCAATACAGTTCAAACAGGCCCCGCACCGGCTTATTTATCAGTTGTTTATCTGATGATACAATCGTATTTTTTGTGCCCATGCCCCGTTGATCACGAAACATCAGCAACTCCATAACGCTTTCCATACCCCTAAATATAATTCATTCACTTTAATGCAAAGTTGTACCTTACATTATCGTGTAGCCGCTATTGTTATACCTATGTACTGTCGATTATTACTGATTTTTTTGTTGATGCCCTGCTGCTTGTTTGCACAGTCTACTTTACCCATGAAGGATTTTACGGAGATTGACAGTACCGCCCGCACCGTCCGGTATCACGGGGAGCTATATACGCTGACGCATCAGCTGACAGACCCATACCCTGACCAGCTATCGAAAACCAGGGCGCTGTTTATTTGGGTTACCCATAACATTGCCTACGACTACAAAGGATATAACCGCCTCAAAGAGGACAGAAAGTCCCGCCGGCAGGAAACCGAAGAAGAATTCCTGCGCCGGGTGCTAAAGCGCAGGAAAGCTGTCTGTGAAGGCTATGCGCGGCTGTTTCGGAAGCTGTGCAGCATAGCCGGCATCCGTTGTGAAGTGGTGGCCGGCTATACGAAAACGAAACCATATCAAATCGGGAACCTGGGTATCGCAGACCATGCCTGGAATGCCGTATACCTGGATACTGCCTGGTTTACCATGGACCCCACCTGGGCGGCAGGTAGTTGCGGTGAAGATGAAGAAACCGGTAAACTGACGCCCTTCAAACGGGAATTCAACAATTACTACTGGCAGGCTTCCGACAAGCAGTTTCACCGGAATCATTATCCGGAGGATAAAAAATGGGTATTTGAAAACAGTTATACGAAGGACAAATTTAAAGCTGCCCCATATATCTCCGCTACTGCCATCACCGACCTGGAGCTAATATCTCCGGCGGAAGGGATTATCCAGGCCCGTAAAGGAGATACCATCCATTTCCGGTTTCGTTACCGGGACCGGTTCGAATACCTGCAAGTCAATTCCAACGTATCCCGTAATCCGGCTGTACGCAGGCAGGAGAAGCTATCCCGCCGGCGTAGTATTTGGGTGACGGATACTGTGGCCCTGCGAAAACAGCGGTATATCTCCTTCCGCAAACAATTTACCCAATACGAGTTTGACTATGTGGTGACGGACGAATATGTCACTTACCTCGATATCCTGTTCGATTATGAACGCGCATTCCGCTACAAAGTGATGATTGACCGAACACCGGTATCAGCGGGTAAGTAAAGAGATCTGGTCGTTGCCGGTATATATCGCCACCATATCCCGTTGCGGACTGCAAACAATTTGTTGCGCCTTGATATGATGGATAATTGCGGAGGTCTGTTCACTGGTAGTCAGTTCCTTCAACTGGTCCACCACTTCACCGGTGCGGTAGTTGATGATTTTGGGGAATTGAAAAAAGTCCCAGGTATAGGTATCATCTATCGGAAAGATATTGCCAAATACCCCGTCTACCGTTACCGGTGCTGATAAACTATTCGTCTCAACATTCCAGATCGCGAGCTGTCCGGGTTGCAGCGCGCCGGCATTGTCCGCCTCCTCATCCATCAGGTCACTGTTATGGACAGCGCCGATCAGCACTTCCTGATTGTTAATAAACCCTGCTACACCTGCTTCTGCGGTTACGTCCGGGTATTTATCCGTCTTGTCCAGCAACAACGGATTTTGTAAACAGGCTTCAATATTAAATGCCAATACCATGTCCCAGGGATGCCATACCCAGCCTTTACTGATCAGCCATTTGTTATCGAGGCTTACTTCCAGGCGGGAGAAAAAGTAGTCCTGCGGATCGCGGCCTTCCACACGGGTGATCACCTCACCAGTTTCCACATCTTCAAAGTCCAGCTGGCAGTATTCTTCCGGGCAATGTGCCAGGTAGGTTCGCCCGTTGGCGACAAAAAACGCTGCCGGATATTCGTATACGTCTGCCTGATAGTAAGAGCGGTTTATTTCCCTCAACTGCCGGCCGTTTTTCAGTAATATTCCTTTGGTTCCCAGATTGGTACAGATGAATGCGTACTGACCATCTGCAGAAGTGATAGCAGCATTGAACTGGGAACCGTAATGCGGCAGATTAGCCGGCACAGGCCTGTCACCGTATAATTTTGCGCTACCGGTCGCCCAGTCTATGAGTGTATTTCCGCACCAGGATATGGTTGCGGTATAGGCCCTAATTGTCTGAAGTTTCATGGGTGGCTGCTTTTAGTGTAGCCACCAAAGATATTAAAAATCGCCTATAGCCGTGACTGTTAGCACAGCAGATCAATATCCTTTGCATCGCTGTAATAAATATTGATAATCAATATATTTTATATTATACTTAAAAGATTATAAAATAATTGTCCTAAATAGAAATAGTGGGTTGTCATCTTACCAAACAATATTATTCAAAATTTAAACGATAAAAAATGGAAGCAAGAATTTCCTACACAGATCTTGGTAAAGGTTTTACAGACGGGCTGTTTAAAAGTGGTGGTTATGTTCGTCAATCAGGACTTGACCCGAAATTGATTGAACTGATTAATACCCGTATGTCCCAAATCAATGGCTGCGCCTATTGCCTGGACATGCATTTCAAGGATGCGGTGCATCTGGGTGAAGATCCGCAAAGGCTTTATTCATTACCGGCGTGGAGGGAGTGCCCGTATTATACGGAAGCAGAGAGAGCTGTGCTGGCGTTTGCCGAAGCATTGAACGGCAGCCATATGAATGACGAAATTTTTAATGAAGTAGCGAAACATTTCAGCAAAGCACAGATTGCTGATATTTCCCTCGCAGTAGCCATGATAGGCACCTGGAATAAGCTGAATATTGCATTCCATACGGTACCGGGTGGATATCAGGTAGGTCAGCACGGCTGATCCACACATCGCAGTTCCTGGTTCCTCCGGGCCGGAGCCGGGGACTGCGATAACTTTATGCATACGTAATATCCCATACCACCGGCAAAATAAGCGGCTACATCGAGCCAGTCGCCCGTATAACGGGTGGAGTAAGCGGGCATCACCCATTCAAAAACAACCGCCACGTAGGCTGCAATAAAGAGTACATATCCCAGTGGCAGCTCATAATCACTATGCTTCACTATGAAGCGCCGCAGCACTACCCCGCAAATTTCCGCTATCAGGGGTACCACGATCAGATCCGTCAGATGACCGTTCACATAAGGGAGCGGCTGGCCCCGCCATCGGAAAATATGCACCAGCAGCCACAGGCTGGCACTGATACCGGATAGGTATAATAACCGTTTCATATTACAATGCAAAAGATACCGCAATGGCCAGCAGGGCTGTTACCGTGCCGGCTACGCCCAGAAAGGCCACAAAACCTGCCTGCTTCAGCGCTTTCATGCCCAGGGAATCGTCCGGTTTGATTGGCAATACACTTTCCCTCAACCGTTGGAGAAAGGATTTTTTCTCGTTGTCCTCTTCGTTCGTTGTGGTGTATTCGTTCATCGTTTTATTATTTTAGGTCAAATGTACTATTTTTTCAGATAACCACCAATATACTTATCCGCTGCGGTGAAAAGGGGTATGAAGACCGGGATTTTTCCCGTAGGTTAAAAAAAAGCAGCTATTTCGATCGCTATCCGCTAAAAAAGCCTTTATTTTATAGCCTCGTCCCTTTAACTGTCTCCAAGTTTCCATTCTGTGAACCATAACCCAATATATGAAGGGACTATTTGTTACCGTTACATTTTTCCTGCTATCCGGTAGATTATTGGCCTACAACTACGGAGAACACAAACTGATTGGCGACGCAGCATTTCTGCGGTTTATTCAATCATTGCCTGACAACAGTAAAGCGCAACTGCTACGTTATCTTGACATCCGCTCAGACGACAAAGGACGTTATTATTTCGGCACCTTCTGCGGGCCGGATCAGAGTCTTATTTCTTATGGCGTACTGAACGGCCTTAGCGGCGATCATGAACGTAATCCACTCTTGCTGGAAGAACAGCTTCACTACCAGCATTCCGTGATGGAGCGGATTATCCGGCTGCATAACCACTACATCGAAATGGGTTATACCGCGGCGCCGGATGGGAAGTTATCCAAACTGGATTTCAGCTACGCATTGAAAGCAGCGGTGAACCTCTCCCATTTTTATGAATACCGCAAAGGTTTTCCGGAACAGTTGCGGCACTTCAGCAAAAAGTCGATCCGCCTCTGTGAGAACCCCTCCCTGGTAGATAGTATTTTTAACAAACTGGGACGCACCAACGCTATTAACATGTATGTGACCCTGCATGTGCTGGCCATTGACCTGGCGGAACAAAGCGGGCTGCTCCTGCAACAGAATGAAACAGCCGCCCGGCAGCTGCTTTTCTATGCTATGTTGTTTAATGCTTTTGCCGATCATTTTCTGGAAGATGCTTTCTCGGCCGGGCACCTGGTGGTGAACCGCACCGTGTTTGAGTCCATCACCAACAACAAGTCACTGCATGACTTTTATAGCGCCAACGGCTGTACGGTGGTGAACCGTAAAGGCGAAATATGGCATGCCTATGGCGACGGGCAATTCAACAACCCTCAGCACAGCTGGCGCAGCGATAGTACGCTGACGGGTATACATTACACTACCTTCACTCCCGAGGCGGAACGTATCATTCATGCCGTGCAGCTATCGTTACAGGACCTGAGCGATGCCTTTCAACGGGGTGTTACCGGGGCATCCTTCACCCGTTTCCTGGATAAAATCCCCGATAACAAAGCCGATCAGCCGCTTTACCTGATCCATCACATCCCCAGCCTGGCCTGGGTACCTATTCCGTATCGCTCCAATATGGATGCGCTGTTTGATAGTTCCGGCAGCATTACCACGGCTATGCGGAAGGCTAATGAACCGTTGCGTTACCGCGACTTTGTCCGTAGCCGGGTGGGCAATTCCTTTGTGGTAGGCCTTATCAATCCTTTCTTCAGCGACCGTTACCTCAAAGGTCCCGAAATACGCATCAATGCAGGCAACTTCCTGCGACACTTTGACTACAACAGTGATGGCGGTAAAAGAGGACTGATGGACTACTGGATCGGCTATACGGTTTCGGCCAGTTTCGCGAACCTGAAAGATGATAAAGCGGAAAAAATCACCGAGGCGGCACAACAGGTCCGCATGGGTATCCGTGGCAACTTTGACTATTGGGTGAGCAACAAACGGTTCATCGGGTTGTACACGTATACAGAAGCAGGCGCTATGTTTACCCGCGCCAGGACCACTTTTGTTTTTGTGCCTTCTATCGGGATACAGTTATCATCCCTGCTGGCCATCAACATAGAAAAAATGCAAAGCTGGGCGCGTATTCCGCTGCAATACGTACTACCACTCAAACTACGGTATGGCGTTGTTATTTCAGGACACGATTCTCCCCGGTATTTCAGTTCGGCAGATATCGATATTTTATTATAACAGATACCCCACCGTGTCAGCCCTATACGGCAGACACGGTGGGATTACCGCCGCGTATATAGGGAAAGATAAATAATTAGGATACCTTGCAGGGATGAAATCCATGATCAACCTCACGGCTGATGCCCTGTTACAGTTACATGCAGCCGTGCTCTTCACCTACGATACCAACGGCAGCATGCTACAGGCCAACGAGCCCTGGGCGGATAAAGGTCCCGCCCCGCTGTTTTTTCTTGGGCAATCAGTAACAGGCATGTATATACGCCAATACCGCTACGATGTGCCGGAAACGATCGTACAACAGCTGGAAACGCTGGCTGTTACGATCACCGATGCACTACCCTATCAACAATTGCTGCAAACGGATAAAACCGAGGGTGGTCCGGCTTTCCTGGTACCGGAAAATTTCACGGCGGTTATTCCCGGCATTCCTCTCTCAACGGCACATGCGCCCCTGTTGGGACCTGAATTTGCCTGGCTGCTGCCGGAACTGGGCACCGTACAGCCCTGCGCAGGTGTTGTGATCAATGGACAAGTGGTGTCTGTTTGCCGGAGTGTACGTATTAGTGCCGAAGCACATGAAGCGGGGATTGAAACACTTCCCTCTTTCCGGGGACAAGGATATGCTGCCGCAGCCCTGGCTTGCTGGGCTGCGCTGGTACGCGATACCGGCGCACTTCCTTTGTACAGCACCTCCTGGCAAAACCAGGCCTCCCGCAGTGTCGCCAGGAAAGCAGGTCTTATTCACTACGGCAGTACCTTATCTGTTGGCTGAGTTTCGTATGTTTGCAGATTAATTGTTTGTTTTCACGATGAGACTAGCCATATTCGCCGATGTTCACGGCAAACTGCTGTTACCCTTTAAACTGGTGGATCTTTACCAGCAACAAACCGGGAAAAAAATTGACTTTATCCTGCAGTGCGGGGATATGGGCGCCTATCCGGACCTCCACAACCTCGATAAAGCCACGCTGAAACATGCGCGGCATAACCGCGACGAGCTGGGGTTTCATGATCATTTTGTAAAGGAAGATAAAACCATCCGGCAGTGGCTTGACCAGCTTAATATTGATATGATTTGTGTACGTGGCAATCACGAAGATCATGACTTCCTGGATAAATTAGAACAGGAGCATGCACGGCAGCCCCGTTTTCCCATTGATATATATCAGCGGATATTCGTATGCCGTTCCGGCATAAAACAGGAACTACGTACTCCCGATGAGGTGATACGCCTGGTGGGCATAGGTCGTATAGGCGACGCCAAAGGCAGAACAGACAAACGTTTTATCCAGGAGTATGAACAACGGGAAATCAAAAAACTGCTAAAAACAAATGATGCCATCGATGTGCTGATCACGCACGATAAAGACGACAGCAGTGAACGGGGGTATGGCATGCGGGCCATCCGTGAAGTACTGGATAATGTACCGGTCCGTTATCACTTCTACGGGCATACGGGAGAACCCTTCCGGCAAGAGCAGGACCTCAATGGTATTACCCGGTCAGTGAAGGTCAGTGAGCTGGAATATGGGTCCACTGGCATTTTACCGGAAGGGAGTATGTTAATATTGGAATACAGTAAAGAGGAACTTCAGCTGGAAGTTGTGAGCCAGCGGTTTACCAACCAGCTTACACAATACAACTGGAGAGACTGATTAAAGGTTCAGCCGCAGTCCTGCCGTGATGCTGAGATAACCCAGGTTCTCCTTGTTATCCTTGAGGTCCACACGGGTAGTAGCGCCATCAACACTTTGGTTATAGCTGCTAAGTACCCCGCCGATATAGGACAGCTGTGCGCCGGCATACAGTTTACGTACCAGGCGGATATCATAACCCAGGTCCACACCGGAACCCATGGTACCGCCGGTTAATTCCACAGGCCTGTTAGCTGCCATACCTTTGTCATGGTAACGGAGATACCCCAACGAAAGGCTGGCATGAAATGCCTGGCTGTCATCGCTGGTCAGGAAAACACGGCCGCCCATGGAAGCGGCGTAAAAACTGATAGCGATATTGTCTGATACATTGCCCCGCTGCACACCATTAGGTGTTTGTACCGGCATAACACCACTACCGGATGACTGAAAGCGGGCATATTTCAGACCGGCGCCCCATTCCTCACTAAAAAAGTATTGTGCATCCGCACTGATATTCAACCCGGATTTTAATCGTTTCATATAATCACGGGTTTCTCCGCTGATACCGGAAGCAATTTTACCAAGACGGTAGGCATACCCGCCATTGACGGCCAACCGGAAACGGGGCGCATCCTGTGCCTGTGTGCCCAATGCGAGCGCACTCATCATAAGTACAAGGGACCATTTTTTCATTGATAACAGTATAAAGTTGGTTAAAACAGATTGCAGGCAAATGCTACATATAATAACAGACCGCAATATTAGACATAAAAACGTACATTTTTATGCCTTTTACCAACAAGATAATCCGTGTAACGGGATACGCTATACGACGTTATCAACCAGGGAGATACTGCATCAATACAATGCCACAGTTGTACCGGATACTGTTTTTCAGCGTCATTTGCCGGTAATGAGAGAGGCCACCGAAGACCGGATCGCCATGCCCCAATGCCACGGGGTTCACAAAAAAGTGGTACTCGTCTATCAGGTTTTCTTTTATGAGCGCGGAAACAAAAGAGCTGCCGCCATACACAATAATGTCTTTTCCCGGCTGCTGTTTGAGGCGGTTTACTTCCGCCAGCTCATTGGCCACCGTGGTATTTTCCCAGATGGAGTGATCCATTGTTTTGCTGAACACCACCTTATTGGCCGCTACAATACGCGTGGCCACTTCATGCATAGGATCTTCCGGCCGGGTAAAAACATCCTGCCAGTACGGGATGTAATCCATCGCCAGTTTACGGCCAATCAGAATCGTATCGCAGGTGTCAAACAGGTCCAGTACCTGCGGACGAATTTCTTCCCAGGCCCAGGTAACCCAATGTTGTTCATCATTTGGACCGGTCGCCACAAAACCATCGAGGGAAATCTGCATTTGCAATTTCAGTTTTCTCATATGTTGTTTGTTTGATGGAGATAAAGATCCAGTTGATGGAAGGTAGCTCCGAAACCTTCGTGCATGCTGCCGTTAATGGACAGGAAGGCGGCCGTTTCTTCGGGACCGGCATTCACCGGCCGACCAGTAATCGACAGCAGCGTTTCCCCGTCTTCTTCCTGCAGTATAATCCGGTAAAGGATTTCCAGCGGGAAAGGCATGTCGAAGGGCGCTTTCACCACCTGCGCATTTTCATCTGCAAACGCGTTGGTAAATTCCAGCAAATGCGGAGGCTGAATATCCCGGAAAAGAAACCGGCCATAACTTACCGTACCATTACCTTCCATCCGGAAATGAAAAATACCACCGGGTCTGAAATCCAGGCTGACTACACTGTTACGGGTTTCTACCGGCCCCCACCACTGATTCAGCGCCGCTGCATCGGAAAATGCCTCAAATACCAGGGTACGCAGCGCTTTAAAGCGGTATTCCGCGCGAAAAATAGCATCACTCATCGTTTTGTCTTTTTATCCGTTTGTACTTGTTGCAGATAATTATCCAATGCCTTAAACTGTGTCGCCCAGAATTGCCGGCAGTGGTCCACCCAGGTGGTGACTTCCTCCAGTTGTTCCAGCCGCGCCTCGCAATACCGCTCCCTCCCCTGCTTTTTAATCACTACCAGTCCACATTCCGTCAGGATTTTAACGTGCAGGGATACCGCCTGACGGCTTACGTTAAAACTTTCCGCAATCGCGTTTACATGCAGCGGTTGGCGGGCTACCATGGCGATGATCTGCCGCCGTGTAGGATCGGCTATCGCCTGAAAAACATCTCGTCTGACTTCCATAAATACGCAAGCATTTGCTTGCAAATATATACGCAAGTATTCACTTGCGCAAATTTTTATTTTTAAAATCCGTATTTTAGGATGAGATAGTTAACTTAAAAGAAGATGATATTTATCCAACGTACCGTACCAACATTACTCCTGCTGCTATGTTTCGTTTTTAAGAGTCCTGCTCAGCACAAGCATGCCGAAGCCTGGATAAGAGCGATTGACAGCGGCGACAGCACGCAATTATTACAACTGGTGAAGCAGGGATACAGGACTAACGTCATTATCAGCTCTGACAGTATTGTTCACTATGGCACCCGGGGTAATCTACCGGTAAGGCTTACACGTTATACGCCGCTTAGTTACATCATGGACGATCATAAAACACCAGGGAATCATTTTTCTGATGGTTGTTCTCCGGAAAATAATGCTGATTGTATCCAACACAAAAAGGCTGCAATGGTATTACTGCTGGTACAACATGGTTACCGTCCGTCTGTAGAGGACCTGGAGTTATTGTTACTGGCCGGTTTTCGGTCCGATCAGTTCAGAGCGATTGTACGACAAGGGAAAGCAAATGTTCATGGAAAAAATCAAAGCCGGCTGGTGGCCGCTGCCATTTGGGGTAATTGCGAACCGGCGTTATCCAACTGGCTGACAACAACGGATCAGGAAAAACTATGATATTCATTAACCACTGCTACGGAAGCGGCTATACGATCTTCAGATGAAAATATTATCACTCGTTTTTCCCGTATTACTTTTCTGTACAGCAGTACAGGCGCAAGGTACCGTCAGCAACTATGCCTACAGGCGGTTCATTCCCAGCGGATGCGACGTGCGGGATATGGCCATTGGTGATCTTAACGGCGATCAGCTGACTGACCTGGTCCTGGTGCTACAATCCAAAAAAAAGGATCCTGCAGCATCCCGTACCCTTGTGATACTGGTAGACGACCCACAGCACCGCTGGTCACTCGCCGCCAGCAACAGTCATCTAATTCTCCCCAACGATATTGGCGGCGCCATGGGCGATCCTTATGGCAGAATAACGCTGGACCGTGGTTGTATTACCATAGAACAAAGCTATGGCAGCCGGGAAAAAACCCGCCTGGAGACAACCTTCTGTTATGTGCCGGCCAAAAAGGACTGGGTACTTTACAAAGAAGTCACCACGCGGGAAGATGCGCTGAATGCCGACGCCGCCAAGACGACCGTACTACAGGGAAAACAGCTGAGACCCATCAGTATAAAAGATTATACAGGACAACATTAGTCGCCTTTCCGCGGATGCTTTTCTTCGTATGCTTTAATCAGCTCCAGCGTATAGTCGCACGCGTTATGAACGGCATCCAATGCGCCGTGGCCCGGTACAATAACGGCGGGTTGCGGAAAGCGGCTTTTCAGTTTAAGCATGGAATTCCGCCAGGCGTAGGGTTTGGCATCTGAAAGGTTACCCAGGTCCCCGGCATCCGTGCCTTTAATAAAACAACCGCCATACAATACTTTATCTTCCGGCACCCAAACAACAATGTTATCCGTCGTGTGACCGGCGCCAGGGTAAAACACGTCCACAGCACGGTCTCCGTAGCGGAGCACGGTGTTGTCCGGTATCACGTAGGTAGCTTTCTCTGCTTTCTTTTGCCGGCAAAGCTCCAGTGTTTGTGCAGTAGAATAGGTCTTCACCCCTCTTGCCGCCAGGGCGGTGAGCCCCATGGTACGGTCTTCATGAAAATGTGTCGCAATGCAGGCGATCACTTTTTTGCCATGACGCTGCTGAATACTGTCCAATAAGGGAACAAGCTGCGTACTGTCCCAGGGTACGTCTATCATTACCACGCCTTTCCGGGTAACAATGTACATACTGTTGGACGGGAAACGGGAGCCGTCTCCCATGGTACCGTATGTCGTATATACGTAACAGTTACCCTTCAGGCGACTGATCTTCAGTGGTTCAGCGGGCGTTTGCGCTTTCGCCAGTGCTGGCAGCATGGCTATTAAAAGGGCGATGCCCGGTATATATTTAAATCGTTTCATGATTAACAGGATTTGATGTGCGTGCAGGCAGCTGCAATGTTAGCCAAGTTATTCCATTCCACAAAAACGCGCATTGCTGCTTAGTGATAAAAAGTACCATTATAGTGATAATTATTACCTTTTTGATGTAAGAAACCGGGGTAATTTTGACCCAGCATAAACATTCTCCCTGTATGCGAATTTTATTTTTGATGCTTTCAATGACGATTGCCATGACTACGTGAGCACAGTACAGGGACGAACACCATACCCTCTCCGGCGCATGCCCGGCAGCGTGGATTTAAAGAGATGGCCAGTATCCTGGAAAAGGCTGGTGCGAAATAATACATGCCACACCTGGAAAAACCGAAGAACCTAAGAAAAGTCAGTATGGATAATAAGGGTTAACCGATGACTTGTTACAACAAAAAAGCATAGCGCTATCAGCTATGCTTTTTCTTTTGTATGATATTGCGCTGTAATAGCGTACATCCCACCGGAACGATAAACGGAAGGACGTTCACCCAGGAAAGAAATATGGGAGAATCCGGTATCCATGAACAGCTGTTGCAGCGCTTTCCGCCGGATGGGATAAGGCACCCAGGGATTAGCAGCAGCCGTATCATATTCCACTATAATCCATTGGCCACCGGGCAATAGTTGCTTCGAGAGCCGCATTATCAATCCCGCCTTATCTTTTACATAATGCAGGGAATTAGCCATGAGTATACCTTGCAGGTCGGCCGGCAGTTTTCCCTGTACAAAATCGAGTTGCAGGGGAATGATTTTTTGTTGCTGCGGATTGGCATGCTTACTGAGCCGTACCGGCGCCTGATCCACCGCATAAATCGTGCTACCGGCGGGCAGCAGGTTTGCCAGCGCATAGGTAAACAATCCGCTGCCACAACCCAGATCTGCCCATGTACCGGCGCTGTAGGCGCCCTTAATTAATTGCATTGCGTCTTGCAGTTCCATGGAAGTTTTTTATTTCAGCAGCCTGAAATCGCTGGGCCGCATGTTGATCATTTGCTGAAAAGTATTACTGAAAGCGGTAATACCCGAATACCCCACTTCATAAGCCACTTCACTCACATTCATTTCTGTTTGTAACAACAGTTCCATCGCCCTTATCATCTTCAGCATTTTAACGTATTGCAGGAAAGAAGTGTTCAATGTTTGTTTAAACAACCGGGTCAGGTTACGCACGCTGTAACCAAAGCGGACCGCCACATCCGGCAACATAAGGGGCTCGCTTACATTCTCATGCAGGTAGCGGAGAATATCCTGGATGCGACTATCATCCGTAGTAGGCAACAGGATGGAAAAAGGCTGCCTACTGGTGTGCGGTAGTATATGCTTCAACGTTGTCAGCAGTTCATATCGCCAATTACCCGGCAGGATATTCCCCCGCCAGGAAGCCGAGTATTGCAGTATTTCATTCACCAGTCCCGTTACCGGATAAATGCTGAGACGCCCATAAAAAGGATGTCGGGCATCGTCTTCATCCATAAAATAAATATTATGGATCACCAGTGAAGAACTGTTGAATTTAATATTATGGTCCACTCCCGGCGGAATCCAGACATAATGCCGTGCGGGGATATAATACTGCTTGTCGTGTGTATTCAGATAAGCAATACCTCCTTCAACCAGCAATATCTGGCTTTTATCATGCCGATGCATAGGAAAGCGGTTTTCCAGCGGTTCATTCAACACATAAATGGAAACCGGGTTACTATCGATCTCCTTCCTGAATTTTTTGAACTCATTCATACGTGGCCAAAATTAGTAAATATTTGGCCTATTATATCAAATAAGACTTCCTCCGAGTGCCCAATTTTGCATTAATTATTTTTCTAAAGATGATGAAATACTATGTTTTACCATTATCCCTGTTACTGGCTACTGCCTTACCCCGGCCTGTTTCAGGTCAAAATCCCCCGGCGGGTGCGATGACGTTGACAGCGGTATGGGAACAAGCGGAGGCAGGTAACCGTCAGATCAGGCTACAGCAACAGGAGCTGGCCGGCAGCAAAGAAAAAGTACTGGCAGTCCGCGATACGCGACTACCTGCTCTTACCGTAGATGGCGTCTATTCGCGGCTGGCCAATATGCCGCTTTATGTAGACGGCATCCTGCATGCCCCTCAACAGTTTCCCGTTTCCCATGAGCATTATTCCGCCGGTAGCAACCTTTACCTCAACCTGTATAACGGAGGTCAAACGAACCGGGAAATCAGTATGGCCCAAACGGAACAGGATATCTCCAATGACCGGCTGCAACAATCCATCGCCGAAACCCGCTACCAGTCGGCCTTACACTTCCTGGAACTCTATCGTCACCATCAATTTAAGACGTTGCTGGAACAGGATATCCATGCCAGTGAGTTACAGCTAACTGAAATACAACAGCTGTATAAAAACGGCCTGGTACTCAAAAGCGACGTATTGCGGGAGGAAGTGAAGATTGCCAATCAACGGTTGTCGCTCACGGAAATCATCAACCAGATTGCTATCAGCACACAGCGGCTCAACTATCTCATGGGCAGGCCGGACACCAGCGCGCTGTATCCAATCGTGGAACTGCCCCAACTGGCCGGCGCCGCGCCGGATACCAGCAGCCAGCAGGCCATTGAATACAAACTGGCGCAAAAGAACATCGGACTGGGCGCATTGCGGCTGGACCAGGTAAAAGCAGCGCCCTTGCCTAAAGTCGGCTTCTTCGCTGAATACCATTACACCTATCCGCAAACGGCGTTTTATCCTTATTCCCGTGTACCCTGGTCATGGGGACAGACAGGCGTCAGCGTTAGTCTCCCCCTCTCCGCATTTTACGTAAACAGGCATAAAACGCGGGAAGCGCACATGGCCTGGCAACGGCTGCAAACGGTAGCCGCCAGCATACAGGACAAGCTCCGGCAGGATATACACGCTTCCTGGCTGCATTACCAGGAGGCTGTGCAGCAGACGATCGTAGCCCGCAACAACCTCGCACATGCCACCGAAAGCCTGCGTATCCTGCGCAGTTCGTATTTCAACCAGCAGTCGTTGTTCAGCGATCTGCTGGATGCAGAAACACAACTATTACAATCCAAATTTAACCTCACCACCGCACTCGTGAAAGTACAGGTGCAACATTATCAATTACTCAGATTAACAGGAAAAATATGACTAAACAATTGACCACTACCGACCGGTTTATTATCGGCCTTACCCGGATGGCCGCTCTGCTCCTCGCTGCCGGACTGGGCTGCTGGGGAGTTTGGTATTGCCTGCGCATGATGCGCTATGAAGAAACCAACGACGCGCAGGTAGAAGCCTATATCAATCCGGTGAGCGCCCGGGTATCCGGGTATATCCGCCAGATATGTTTTGAAGAAAACCAACCCGTTAAAACCGGCGATACGCTGGTAATCATCGACGACCGGGACTACCGGGCACAGGCCAACGAAGCGATGGCCGCACTGGACAATGCGCGGGCACAAACAACACTGTTGGAGGGGCGTATCAACACACTGAAAAATGAGGCTGCCGTTTCCTCCGCGCGCATCGATGCGGCTAAAGTACGCATGGAACATCAGCAACAGGAGTACAAACGGTTTACCAATTTGCTCGCCGAAGAATCCACTACCCGCCAACGTTTCGATAATGTAAAAGCTGCGCTGGATATTGCCACTGCTGAATACCAGGCTGCCTTGCGCGATCATCAGTCGGCCCTCGCCCGTATTGAAGAAACCGGCCGTCAATCCGCTGCCGTAGCTGCCGAAATCAAACGCCGCGAAGCCGTGGCCGACCAGCATCAGCTCAGTGTAGGCTATACCGTTATCCGTGCTCCCTACAACGGACGGGTAGGCCGTAAAAACATCCAGGAAGGGCAGCTTATACAGGCGGGTCAACCATTGACATTTATCTCCAATGATGAAACGCCGAAATGGATTGTGGCCAATTTTAAAGAGACACAGGTGCAAAAATTCCGGACCGGCCAACCGGTGAATATTACCGTAGATGCCTTTCCCGGCGAGACTTTCCGCGGAGAGATCATTTCCCTCTCCCCTGCTACCGGTTCCCGCTATTCGTTGTTACCTCCGGACAATGCCACCGGTAATTTTGTAAAGATCATCCAGCGTATCCCTGTACGTATCCGCATATTGGAAACGCCTTCCGTATTATCCAGGTTGGTAGCCGGGATGAACGCCAACGTATCTGTCAGTAAATAACGATCTATGTCTGTTTCATTTTTCAAACCCTGGGTACCTGAATGGCTCATTCGCCTGACCATCTTCCTGGTGTTGATACCAGCGTTGGGCATCTTCGCCCTGTACTTCAGCAATGGCGCTGAGACAATCGGGTACTATGGCATTGAGCCTGCAGACATGCAATACTCTGTTGTGCTCATGTATGCCCTGCTGGTAGCTATTTTGCCTATAGACGACCGCCTGTCCAAATACCTGAAGCCGAGGACCTATTTTCTGACCGGGGTCGCCATCAATACGCTGACCTACTTCATTTGCGCCAGCAGTCGCAATGTAACCGTGTTTATGGTTTGCCGTTTTATACAAGGTCTTTCCTGTGCTGCCTTTTGCAGTATCAGTCTGCATATGATCTTTTCCCGGCTGCGTTCCGACAGGGCGCGGGTAATCGGCTACTCCGTATTCTACGGTACCCTGCAGGTTTCCATTCCCGCCTGCGCCCTGTTCTGTAGTTGGATACTGCATTACTTTGAGTTCAACCACCTGTTTTATTTCCTGGTATTGGCGGAAGTTCCGGGGGTGGTGCTGATGCTGATTGTCACCAACCATGTACGGTTCCGGAAAAAAATCCCGTTGTATCAATTGGATTGGGCCAGTTTTATTTTGTATGCCACCATGTTATGCCTGACGGGCTACATACTGGTATACGGCCAGCAGCTCAACTGGTTTTCCAGTCCGCAGCTGCGCTGGTTCTTACTGCTGACACTGGGCAGCGGTTTCTTTTTCTGTCTGCGGCAATATGCATTAAAACGTCCGCTGATAGAATTACGGTTGTTCCGCTTTTCCGGTTTCAGAAACGGATTATTGTTGCTGATGGCCTATTACTTTTTTAAAGGCACTACAGGTAACGTATATGCCTATATGCAGGGTATATTGCTGGTTGATCCGGTACATCTTACGCCGGTATGGCTCTGCAACATCGCCGGTATTGTGATGGGCATGCTGGTCGCCTCCCGGATGGTCCTTAACCAAACGGGTACACGCTGGATATTGGGCAGTGGTTTTTTGTTTCTGCTGGTATTTCATGTGTGGATGTATTTCCTGTTTTCCAGGGTAGCCAATACCCACCAGTTTCTGTTACCGATGTGGATACAGGGTTTCGGAACAGGGGCCTTGTTTGTGCCTATTGTGATGTACGTTGTATCAAGCGTTCCGACGGCCATGGCAGGAACGGTGTCCTTCATCGGCATTGCAGCACGCTTTATGGGGTTATGTGGCGGGCTTGCCTTTGCCAATTATTTCCAGCTGTATGCCAAAAGCATCCACTATAACAAATTCAGGGAGCAGTTTACCGATATCAATCCCATGCGGGATGATATGACGGAGCAGTTCCGGCAACATTTTCTGGCGCGGGGCAGCGATATGGCTACCGCCAGACAGTTGGCTGAAAGCGCTACCCGGCAGCTAATGCAGGAGCAGACTATGTTGCGTGCTTCTATGGATTATTATACCTGGATGATAGTCGGGTTGAGTATATTGATCACCGTTATAGTAGCGGGTCCATGGATAAAGCAGCAGGTTTTGCGCCCGCGCAGGGCCTTTACACCGTATTGATTAGGGTAAAGGCTGCTCTTTTATCCGGTATTCCAAATAATAGCGTATTATAAAAAAGGCGAAGCACTTGCTTCGCCTTTTTTATTTTCTCCATTGGAAATAAAAACAACTGCCTTCTCCTTTTACCGATTCCACCCATACCTTCCCTCCCTGCGTTTCTACCAGTAGTTTAAGGATATTGAGGCCGATACCGGTACCTTTACCATCATCACGGTCTACTTTTTCAAACAACCGGAAAATTCTTTCGTTGTCATTTTCCGCGATGCCAGGGCCGTTGTCTTTCACATAAAACTGATAATATTCGCCTTCATCTTTCCCGCCTATGCTGATTTCCACGACTGGTTTATCGACGTATTTGATGGCATTGCTCACCAGGTTCTGAAATACCTGTTGCAGCTTCTGGCGGCTGGTATACAGGCTGGGCAGTTCTTCCTGGATATGGATATGTACGTTTACAGGCGGGAACAACAGTTGCACCAGTTGTTTGAGTAATTCCCGAACCTCTACCATTTCTTCCGGCTGATCGTCCTGGTGCTGACGGCTGTATTCCAGGATAGCCGAGATCATATCCGCCAGTTTGTTGGATGCACCTACGGCCATATCTACGAATGACAGCAGTTCTTCCGATTGCTGCAATTGTTCTTCTTCCCGTAATATTAATAACAGGCTGGTAATACCGGAGAGCGGCGATTTCAGGTCGTGCGCCACTACGTGCATAAAACGCTCCAGCTGGCCGTTCACCTGCTCTTTAGCTTTCAGCGCCATTTTCAGCTCGCGCTGGTAATAATATAATCTCTCAAAAACATCGACTTTAGCGCGGGTCAGGTGTTTATGCAAGGGCTTGGGGAGATAGTCAACCGCCCCTTTTTCGAAGCCTTTCAGCATATCCTCTTCATCTTTGTTGGTAGCCGTAACGAAAATAACGGAGATATCTTTCGTTTGCGGATGGGCTTTCAGCAGCCGTGCCACCTCATATCCATCCATATCCGGCATTTGTACATCCAGGAGTACCAGTCCGATATCTTCCTGTTCCCTGGCTATATCCAGCGCCTGCTGGCCGGAGGTGGCCAGCAGGAAAGTACGTGCTTCTGCCTCCAGCATACGCTGCAGCACCAATAAGTTAGCTTTGTGGTCATCTACCAATAGTATCTTAAACATCGCAGTCATGGCTAAAACTATTCGCAAATATAGGGCTTAAATATGCAGACATTCACCTATAATTCCTATCTTTATTACCGTAACCATAGTGAACCATAACATCCATGACTAACCGCCAATCACGTATATGCACAAGATACTTGTTATAGAAGATGACGAAGTTATGCCCAAAATTATTGAGCGCATACTTCATAAAGAAGCTTATCAACTGGACCACGTTGTTAACGGAAAAGAGGCCATCCGCAAGCTGGAAGAGACCAATTATGGTTACGACCTGATTATTACGGATATTATGATGCCATACGCCAATGGCTTTGAAATCCTGAGCCGGGTGAAGAACCGCAAGGAAGGCAAACCCATTGCCGTTATCATTGTTTCCAATGCCGGTAATGAAGATATGATCCTGGAAGGTTTTAAGCTGGGGGCAGATGATTTTCTTAAAAAGCCGGTTATTCCCGGCGAGTTGCTGATCCGTGTAAAAAGGCTGCTGATGCAGTACCAGTAATATTTTTGTAGTTGCTTTTTTGACCATTTCCTGTTCCCATGATGACCTTACCGGCATTTGTTTCGGCTACCGTGGACCAGTTCCGTTATGCCCCGCTTGTCATACAAATAGCGGTGTCCTTTACCGTTATTGCGGTTTCACTCACCGCCATCGCCTATATTTCCATCCTGTTGAACCGGTACCGTAGTTACCGGCGGGATAAAAAACTGGCAGTCCTGCATCCTATGATTGACGACCTGCTCACCGAGCATATCCTCATGAATGAGGCACTGTATACCGACGAGCCGGTAGATGCTGCCATCCCCCTGGATGTTTTTGACAAACCCATATTTGAAAAAAAATGGGCCCGGCAGGTGTTGATTCAACGCCTGATGCAATACCGGGACAATGTGCAGGGCGCCATGGGCGTACAACTTCGCAGCCTTTACCTGCAACTGGGACTGGACAAGGATTCGCTCCGGAAGTTGAAATCCAGTCGCTGGGACCATAAAATACAGGCGCTTGGCGAGCTGACCAATATGGACATTCCCATTGCCGACGTCATTATTTTACCGTTGACCAATAGCCGCAACCGTGAGTTACGCGCTACGGCCCGGCACGCCTATATTAAGCTCAGTAAAAACGAACCCTTCAAATTTTTTGACGTGGCTACCGAGCCGCTACTGCAATGGGACCAGGTAGAGCTATTCCGCATTATTTCCACCACCGACCGTATTTCCATTCCCAATTTTGCACAGTGGATCACTTATTCTTCCAATAAAAGTATCGTGTCTTTCTGTCTCAAGCTGGTGGAACACTACCAGCAGTTGAGCGCGGTACCGGCGGTGGTAAAACTCCTGGATACCCGGGACCACTACCTGCGGGCTAATGCTATTAACTGTTTGGGGAAGCTACGGATAGAGAGCGTGGAAGATAAGCTGGTCGGTATGTATGACAGTCAGCCTCACCAGTGCCGTATCGAAATACTCAAGGCTCTGGGTCGTATCAGTACCGGGAAACATATAGGGTTTCTGCGGCAGGAATTCCTGCATTCTTCCGATTTTGAAATCCGTAAACATGCTGCCAAATCATTGATCAATAATCAGTGGGCGGCGGGTAATCTTATTAACGAGCTGGTAGATACCGCTACCCGTGAGAATAAACTGATCCTGAAACATTGTATGAACCCGTTAATCAAATTTTAATCAGCGGATGGATAGTACATTCTGGGAAACATTCAGGAAAATATTCGAGACCGGCATTTTTATTTATGGGTCGGTGTTGCTGGCAACCTATGCCCTGTTGGCGTTATTCTCCATGATCGCCGTCCGGGCTTATGCCAGGAAAGAAGACTCCCAGCAGGCAGATATCCTGCTAAAATCACCGTTGGCGCCGGGTATTACAGTACTCGCGCCGGCTTTCAACGAAGGGCTGACCATTATTTATAACGTCCGCTCCCTGATGACGTTGATCTATCCCCGTTATGAAATCATTGTCATCAATGATGGCAGTACCGACAACAGCCTGGAGCAACTGATCGAAGCATTCGATCTGGTACCGGTAGATTTCGCTTATAACGTGAAGATCCCTACGCAGCCGGTGCGTAAAATTTATAAATCCACCAATCCGGCCTATGCGTTGTTGACGATCATCGACAAAGTAAACGGCAAAAGCAAGGCGGATGCCGTGAATGCCGGTATCAACGCCGCGTCCTATGACTATTTTGTATGTACCGATGTGGACTGTATCCTGCACGAACATACCCTGATGGAGCTCATCAAACCTGTGATGCAGGAGCCGCACAAACGGGTGATTGCCACCGGCGCCACTTTGCGCATTGCCAATTCCTGCGAGTTTGACCAGGGCGTGATGACCCGCATGCGGCCACCGAAGCAGCTGTTACCCCGCTTCCAGGAAGTAGAATATATCCGTGCCTTTGTATTGGGAAAAATGGGCTGGAGCCTGATCAATTGTGTACCCAATGTATCCGGCGGCCTGGGATTATTTGACAAGGAAGTCGCCATTCGTTGCGGGGGCTATGATTTTAGTTCCTTTGGAGAAGATATGGAGCTGATGACGCGCATGTGCCGTTATGCCAGCGACAACAAAATAGATTACGCCATCCGTTACATTCCCCGTACACTTTGCTGGACAGAAGCGCCCGTGACCGTCCGTATCTTCGGCCGCCAGCGCACCCGTTGGGCCAGAGGGCTGGCACAGTTGATGCATGCGCATTTTGGTATGTTCCTCCATCCGCGCTATGGCCGTATGGGCATGATTATATTTCCCTACAACTTTTTCTTCGAACTGCTGGCCCCGATTATGGAAGCCGCCGGTATTATTTTCTACATCACCGGTGCTATCCTCGGCGCCATCAACTGGCCTACTGCTTTATTGTTGTTATTATTTATATATACCTACTCAGTGATGATCACCACCCTTTCCATACTATGGGACCAGCTCACCTTCGGGTATTACAAGAGCTGGCGGGAGGTAGTGTATCTCTGCATGACACCGTTGATGGAGATGTTCCTGTATCACCCGCTGATCGTGTTCTTTTCCTTGCGGGGATATTTTTATTTCCTCACCGGCAGGAAAAGTACCTGGGGAAATATGCAGCGGCGCGGGTTTCAGCAACAGGCTTCCAGTACACCGGCAGCACATTGATCAGCATCTAAATTACAGCTATAGTGGAATGGTTAAAAAATTTCTATGAGAGCTTCATTTTCGTATATGGATGCATGATGTTATTCATGTACGGAGCCCTGGCTTTGTTATCGCTCCGCGGTATCCGGCGCTTTCAACGCAGCCAGAACTATGTCGACTATACGAAAATGCTGGACTCCCCCCTGGCACCGGGTATCTCAGTAATTGCGCCGGCCTACAACGAAGGCGTGACCATCATCTCCAACGTCCGCTCGCTGTTGACCCTGGTGTATCCCAAGTATGAAGTCATTATCATCAATGACGGCAGTACAGACGATACGCTGGCAAAACTGATACAGGAGTTTGAATTGCAGGAAGTGGATTTTGCCTATAATGAAAGAATCAAGTCCCAGCCTGTTAAACGGGTCTTTAAATCCGTCAATAATGTTTACGATAAATTGCTGGTCATCGATAAAGTCAATGGTAAAAGCAAGGCAGATGCTTCCAATGCGGGCATCAATGCCGCCAGCTATGACTATTTTCTTTGTACCGATGTAGACAGCATACTGGAGAAAGATACCCTATTACGGCTGATCAAACCCTTTATGGATGAAGAGCATCAGCGGGTGAAAGCCATAGGAGAACCTTGCCCGGAATGTGGTTACATTCATTTTGTGGAAGACAGTGTGCGGGTGATTGCCACCGGCGCCACTTTACGGCTGGCTAATTCCTGCGATGTGGACGAAGGCGTGATTACCCGGGTACGGCCTCCCCGGCAACTATTGCCCCGTTTCCAGGAGATGGAATATATCCGGGCCTATGTATTGGGTAAAATGGGTTGGAGCCTGATCAACTGCGTCCCCAACGTGTCCGGTGGTCTGGGCCTGTTCGATAAAGAAATTGCCATCAAAGCCGGCGGCTATGACAGTCAGTCTTTCGCAGAAGACATGGACATCGTGACCCGCATGTGCACCTATATGATCGACAATAAGCTGAAATATGCCGTCCGTTATATTCCTACCTCCCAATGCTGGACGGAAGGGCCACCTACGATGAAAGTGTTCAGCCGCCAACGTACCCGCTGGGGACGCGGTTTGGCAGAGATCATCACCATGCACCGGAGGGTACTTTTCCATCCACGGTACAAACAACTGGGCATGGTGGTATTGCCCTACAATCTCCTTTTTGAGTTCCTGGCGCCTATTATTGAGTTTACCGGTATCCTGTTTTACATCTACCTGATTGCTACCCATCAGATTAACTGGCAATATGCCATAGTACTGTTGCTGTTTGTATATCTGTATGCTGTGATGATCACCACGCTGGCCATCTGGTGGGACCATATGACCTATCATTATTATAAGACCTGGAGGGAGGTAATAGGGCTGGCCATGATGGCTTTCCTGGAGCCGCTGCTCTATCATCCGCTCATTGTCTTTTTTGCCTTAAGGGGTTATTACTACTTCCTGACCGGCAAAAAACATTCCTGGGGTAATATGCAACGGCAGGGCTTTGGTAAAAAAAATACCGCGAACGCTTAGTACAAATTTTTTATAGATGAGGACATCCGTGTTGAAATATGTTTTCCTGTCATTCGCTACAGCAGCCACTTTGCAGACCATGGCACAGTCCGGGCGCAAAGGCAAAGCTGCCGAAGCACTTTACGACGACGCTGTAAAAGCCACCCGGGCGAAACAATACACAGCAGCCATCCGGCTTTCCCGGCAGGCACTGGCTACTGAACCTGATTTTGTGGACCAGCAGCTGTTGCTCGGCAGGCTGTACCTGCTTACCAACCAATATGACAGCGCCCGGAAGTACATCCGCCAGGTACTCACTACAGCGCCGCGTTACCGCGATGCTTACCTGTACGCCATTAATGTAGAGCTGGCTCAACAACAATACGAAGAAGCAGAATGTTATGCAGATATGGCGCTGGGATATTTCAACGGCGACCGGGATCTTATGTTAAAAAAACTAAGCGTGATGGACGAGGCCCGCAAATTTTACCAGGGCAGCAATTACGCCAACTCCTTACTGGACAGATACGGCAGTGATACCGTCGTGCAAAAAGCCAGCACCGGCCATTTCCTGCTGGCGGGAGCCTACTTCCGTAAAAACGGGTACAACAGCCTGGCCCGCAGCAACTATGAAAAAGCCCTGATGATAGACCCTTCCAACCCCGAAGCCAGGCAGGCACTCACGGGCATGGATATACGTGATAATAATTACAGGGCCGCCCTGGAACGTGTAGAAGCGGAACTGGCCACTCATCCTGGTTCCTATGAGCTGCAGATGAGCAAACTGAGTCTGTTGCAGGAAATGCACCGCTACCCTGAAGCGATCAGTCAGCTGGAAGCTATTACCAAACGTTTCCCGGCAGACGCCAAAGCCCGTAGTCAGCAGGTACCACTGCGCATGGAGGCAGCCGCCTATTATACCAACACCGACCCTTATGCCCTGTACCAGAGTATACTGGAGAAAAATCCGGGTAACCAGGAAGCATTGCAGAAACTGATTGGTTTGAGCGTATCCCGTGGCGCGTACCGGGAAGCCCTTAACTGGATCAACGCGGGACTTAAAAGTCACCCGGACGATACCCGGTTACTGAGCTTGAAAGCCGATATGCTGGAAAGTGATCGCAAATTTGCAGAAGCCGCTATGCTGGCGGAGAAACTGCTGCAACGGCAACCCGGCAACGCAACCGAACGAGAGCGCCTGGTACGGTTATATATCGCCAGCGGGCGCGACTACCTTGTACAACAACAGTATCCCGAAGCGCTGACCGCCTTTGAAAGCGCCTTGCGTATAGCGCCGGCGGATACCACCGCATCAGACCTGCTGGCTAATACTTACCTGTTACAAAAGAAGCCCGCCCAGGCTGTTACCGTGCTGGACCAGGCCTTGCGACAACATCCGGACAATGCCCGGCTCCTGTTGAAGAAAGCCAATATCCTCGCAGACATGGGCCAATATGACGCCGCTTCCGCGATCATGGAAACGCTGCTGCAACGTTACCCTGTCAACGAACAATACCATGCATTATACCAGGATATCCACCTCAGCGCAGGCAGGATACTGATGCAGCATGAAGAATACGAACAGGCCAAAGAACAGTTCCAGGCGGTACTGGCGCGGGACCCGCACCAGCCGGAGGCGTTGCAGTACCTGATCAATGCAGAAAGCGCCATGCAACAGCCGGATAGCGCCCTGGCCAGGATTGACCAGGCATTACAGCAGGACCCGCATAACCGGGAACTGCTCTTTAAAAAAGCCGGTATCCTGAGTACCCAACACCAATACGCCGCCGCCGGCAATATCCTCGATAGCCTGCGGCAACAGTATCCTTTTACGCTCAAATACCGTAACGCCTATACGGACAATCTGCTGGCAGCCGGCATCGACGCACAGCGCAATCAGCAGCCCGACAGCGCCCTACAGGTATTCCGGCAGGTACTCAGTATCAACCGGAAAGACTCGGCAGCCCTCCTCTATAGCATCAACCTATACAATGGCAAAGGTAATTACGACAGTGCGCTGGCCTATGCAGACCAGGGCCTTCGCTATTATCCGGACAATGCAACCTTCCTGGAGAAACGGGTGGTAACCCTGGAAAATAAAAAAGATTATAACGCCGCTTCACTGGCAGCTGATTCCCTGCTCAAACGCAGCAACACTGCCACAACATCAGACTACGCCGATTATCTTCGCAGCAAAACACTGAAGAACCAGTTCGGCCTGTTTTTCCTTCGATCCAGCTACGACTATGGCACCAGCCGCTGGTATAACATCGCTACGGCCGAGTACCGTCACTTTATGAAACGGGGCAGCTATGCTGCGCGGCTCAACTATGGCGGCCGCGAAGAAGGTACCGGTGTTATGGGAGAAGCGGAACTATACTACACGCATACACGCCGTACCTATTCGTATGCCCTGGCCGGTTATGCCAATTCTGCCGTATTCCCTACCGCCAGGCTGGCTTATTCTATCTTCCATACCTTTGGTAAAAGTTTTGAAGCAGAGCTGGGCGGCCGTTACCTCAAGGCAGACAGCCTGAACATATATTCCGGGGTTGTATCTGTCGCCAACCGGTTCAGTGATTTTTACGTGAACCTGCGCGCCTACTTCATCAGCGACCAGCCACATTTTTATACTTCGTTTAATCTCACTACGCGGTATTATATGAACCGTGACCAGGACTACCTGCTGCTGGTAGCAGCATTGGGAACCTCACCCGATGACCGCAGCCGGCTGGTACAGTTCCCTCAACTGGCCGGATTGCTGACCCGCAGCGTAGGCGCCGGTTACCAGAAAACCTTCCGGTACCGCACCACACTGGGATTATATGGCACCTGGATAAACCAGAAAGTGAGCCCTACCTTATTTCAAAACCAGTATGATATCTTTGTAACGATACAACGAAAATTCTAAACACTTTTATGCGCAGGAAGATGACATACTTACTATACATGATGACGTTGTTTGGCTATGGCTGCCAGTCCCTCACCGGCGATATCGCCCTGGTATCCGGCGGCAAAAGCAATTACGTGATCGTGCTGCCCACAGAAGGCGGCAAAAACGATCAACATGCGGCAGACGTATTGAAAAGCTATGTGCAGCAGCTGTCCGGCGCAACGCTTCCTATCATCAAAGAAAACGCCTATAAGGACAAAACACAGCCTGCCATTTTTATCGGGCGTACCGATCATGCCGCCAATATCAATACCGGGAAAATAAAGCCGGAAGGCTTTATGCTGGCTACCGATGCCCGTGACCTGTACATTATCGGCGGCAGTGGTAAAGGGGTGGTATATGGCGTATATACATTACTGGAACAATATTTCGGCTGTCGCAAATACAGCCAGTCGCCCGCTACAGTGCCTGTCAGTAAAGAACTTCGCTTACCCGCGCAGTTACACGACCAACAGGAACCAGCTTTCACGTACCGGGAAACCTACTACCCTGCTGCATTTGACAACGAATACCTGGAATGGCACAAACTGCACCGCTTTGAAGACCTGTGGGGCCTGTGGGGACATTCCTTCTTTAAACTGGTGCCACCGCGTACCTGGTTTGCGGCCCATCCCGAATACTTCGCACAGGTAAAAGGTATACGGCAACCTACACAACTTTGTCTCAGTAATGAAGCGGTGTACCACCTGGTAGTGGACTCCCTGCGTAAAGCCATCGCCGCCAATCCCGATGCCATGTATTGGTCCATTTCCCAGGAAGATGGCGGTGGATACTGTACTTGCGACCAATGTAGTAAAACAGATGCGGAAGAAGGCGGCCCCTCCGGTTCATTGATACGGTTTGTGAACAAAGTCGCTGCGCAGTTTCCGCAGCAACAATTCACCACACTGTCTTATCTGTATTCCTCGAAGCCCCCCCTGCATACCAAGCCTGCGTCCAATGTGGTGATCATGCTCAGCTCTATTGACGCTTTGCGGCAGGAGCCCTTGGCTACTATCCCCTCTGCAGCGGCTTTCCGGAAAAACCTGGATACCTGGGGTGCGGTTACTGCGCATTTGTTTGTGTGGGACTATACCACCCAATTTACTAACTACCTGGCGCCGTTTCCGGACTACGCCAATTTGCAGCCTAACCTGCAATATATGTCAGGTCATAAAGTAAGCGGCGTGTTCTCCCAGGGTAGCGGCGACACGCACAGCGATATGGCGGAATTTAACGCCTACGTGCAAGCCAAATACCTGTGGAATCCAAAGACAGATGCCAGCAAACTGCAAAACGATTTCCTGGATGGGTATTATGGCAAGGCAGGCAAAAATATCCGGCAATATATGGATGCCCTGACGGCCACACTTAAACAGACACACGCCCCGCTTGATATCTACGGCAACCCTGTTAATAACCACAGCAACTATTTATCACCCATCGCGATCGATGGTTACAGCCAACTGTTAGATAAAGCCGAGGCAGCAGTGGAAGGACAAGCAGCGTTATTAAAACGCGTGTATACGGCACGGTTACCCCTGGAATATACGGTACTTCAGCAGTCACGTTTCTTTGGCACAGAACCCAATGGTTATCTTGTGGCTAACGGGAATACGTATACGGTTAATCCGCGCTGGCCGGAGCGGGTAAAAAAATTCACCGCCCTGTGTAAAGAGTCCGGTGTAACCACCCTGGCCGAAGGTGGTATCAGTCCGGAAGCCTATCAGCAGGAATGGGATAACCTGTTTGCCCGTCCCTGGGTCAACAGTATCGCTTTCAGGGCCAGGGTATCGCTGGTAAATCCGCCGCCACCGGAGTTTCCGGGTAAAGGCGCCCAAACCCTCACTGATGGTCTGGAAGGGGGAAATGATTTCAGCCTGAACTGGCTGTATTTATATGGTAAAGACCTGGTAGCCGTGGTTGACCTGGGCGCCGGCAAACCAGTGAACAGCGTATCCACTCATTTTTTACAGGATGCCCGCCATTATATCTTTCATCCATCCAGCGTTACTATAGCGGTGTCTGAAGATGGCACCCATTTTACTGATGCCGGCACACAAACGATTCCGCCATTATCCGCAGAAGACTATGCAGTTAAACAGACACCGGTGTCCTTTAAGCTAACCGGTAAGCCTGTACGCTATATCAGGCTTACCGGCGTATGCCCGACAGCGATCCCGGTATGGCGGGAAGCGCCCGAAACCAAAAGGCCCGCGATCTGCTGTGACGAAATATATGTACAATAAATTTTACGGCAGCTTGTCCAACGCCAGCTGAACAGCCACGATGGCTTTATCCAGCTCCGTTTCCAGTACTGCCAGGCGTTCGGTGGTAACCCCGGCTGTATCGATATTTGCAATAGCTTGCTGCAGATCGCTCAACCCGGCGTACGTAGTCACGCTGCGCATACTATGGCATATCTCCCCTATTCTTTTGGGATGTTTCGTCATATCTTCCGTCGCCAGCTCTTTGCTCACAGATTTACAGTCTTCCAGCAGCAGGGTGAGTGTTTCCCGGAGCAGCGGGTCCTGGTTGGATTCACTGCCCAGATAACCCATTAATACAGAGAGGTCCAGCGGTTTTATACCTGTGGCCACAGGTGATGATGCAGGCATACCGTTGTTTCCCCATTTATTGACCAGGTTCAGGATATCCTCTTCCACGAAGGGTTTCGACAAAAAATCGTCCATACCGGCGGCCAGGCATCTTTCCCGCTCACCTTTGGTATTACCGGCGGTAAGGGCAATGACAGGTGTATGTTTTCCGGGGAACTGTTCCCGTATATGCCGGGTGGCGTCATAGCCGTTCATTTCCGGCATCTGTATATCCATAAATATCAGGTCAGGCTGTTGCTGCACGTAAAGCTCCACCGCTTCCAGGCCGGTTCTGGCTTCCAGGATAGTAGCAGCCGGTACAGAACGGCTGATAATGGTTTTAATCAGCAGCATGTTGATGTTATTGTCTTCCGCCAGCAACACCTTCAGGGAGGTGCGTTCCGACTGACGATGCTGGTCCGGCGCCGTATTCAACTGATCATAACCGGCAGCAGCCTGTGAAAGGTGTGCCAGCGCATTATACAGGTCATGCATCTTGACGGGCTTCACCAGTCGTTGTTCTACTTTCAGTTCCTCACATACCCGTTGTACCGTTTCATCGTCGGAAGAACTGTACAGCAACACTACCGGCGTCCAGGTGCCCAGCTCATCGGCCATCTGGCGCATTTTACGCAGTGTCTCCAGTCCATCCATCACCGGCATGTGATAATCCATCAATACGGCATCGTAGGTGTTCCCTTCCATCAGCAGCTGTAACGCTTCAAAACCGCTGCGGGCCATATCTGTTTCAATGCCTTTCAGCAGCAGCATTTGTTGCAGGATAGTGCGGTTGTGTTCATTATCATCCGTTACCAGTATCTTTTTTACGGAATCGATATTCGCCCAGGAGATCGGCGGTCCGTCAGCCGTTTCCAGGTTGATTTCAAAAAAGAAAGTACTGCCTTCTCCCGGCGTACTTTGCAGCTGCAGGCGGCTGTTCATCAGCGCCAGCAGCTTATTGGAAATAGTGAGTCCCAATCCGGTACCACCGTATCTTTTGGTAATAGAAATATCTTCCTGGGAAAACGCTTCGAAAATTTTTGCCTGTCTTTCCTCCCGGATGCCAATACCGGTATCGGATACCTCAAACCGGATCATACGGCGGTTGTTGGCGTCTGCAGCGGAAACCGGATAGATCTTCAGTCCTACTTCCCCTTTTTCAGTGAACTTCACCGCATTGGAAAGCAGGTTGACCAATATCTGTTTCAGGCGCAGCTGATCCGTCCGGATAAAGCGGGGCAGCTCCGGCGAAATATCGTAGATCATTTCCAGCCCCTTGCTCTGGGCCTGGAATTTCACCATATCGCTTACCTGGCTGCTGACTTCAAAGATGTCCAGTTGCTGATTGTCCAGTTCCAGTTTACCCGCTTCGATCTTGGAGAAATCGAGGATATCGTTGATGATATTTAACAGTGTGCCGGCACTTTGATTGACGATAGAGAGATATTGATGCTGTACCTCATTGAGGCGGGTTTTCAGTACAAGGTCAGTAAAGCCGATGATACCATTCAGCGGGGTCCTGATTTCGTGGCTCATATTGGCCAGGAATTCCGATTTGGCCACACTGGCCTGTTCGGCCAGCTGTTTGGCATGCTGCAGTTCTTCCTGGTGTAAAGCCTGGGTTGTAACATCTTCCGTGAGAATGGTAACGCCGCCAGCTGCGCCGTCGTGGTGGAACCAGGACCTTATTTCCCAATGTATATGCTGATCATGTGTCCAGCCCTGGGGTCTCCAGATAAATTCTCCGCTCTTCTCCCCTTTGCCTTTCAGTGCATTATGATATACCTGTTTAAATTCATCGGGGATACCGGGAAGCACGTCATAGATGATTTTGCCTTCCACCGGTTGATCACGGAGATCGTTGTTTTCCCGCCATGCGTTACTGCAGGCGATTACGCGGAGTTTTTTATCCAGCATCAGTACCGCTGCCGGCGTATGTTTCACGAAAGCGGAGAGTTTGGCTTTTTCGTCCAGCAGCAGTTGTTCTGCTTTTTTCTGATCGGTGATATCCGTGGCAATATGCAGGTAACCTGTCAACTCATTATCCATGTTGCGAATGGGAGATATCACCAGTGACACATTCACTGCCGAACCACCCTTACGGATATACGTCCATTGCTGTTGGGCCGCATTATGTTGCCGGGTGGCTGCTACGGCAAACAACTGATCGGGATTTATGCCCATGGCGGCCGCCCTTTCCGTCAGTTCACCCGGTTCGTGAAAGTTTGCCGGCGTTTGTTTTCCGACTACTTCGCGGGAAGTATAACCCAGCAGATTTTCTGCGCCCTTATTGAACAGGGTGATGGTCCCATCCAGCCCGGTGGCGATAATACTCACATCACTGGCCGATTGCAGGATGTCTTCCACGAGTTTACGGGCCCGTTGTATTTCTTCTTCCAGCCGTTTTTGCCGGTCTATGTCCTGAAAAGTACCATAGAGCCGTATACATTGACCATCGCGTATTTCGGCGCTACCGATAGAGCGTATCCATATTTGTCTCCCTTTAGCGGTCACAATTTCCAATTCGATATCCCAGGGTTCATGAAACTGTATGCCTCTGTTGACCACATTTTCCATCGCCGTGCGGTTGGCACCTTTGTAAAAATCGAGGGCTGTCTCCAGTTCAGGTATGAAATCGGCTGATACTTCATGGATTTGCCGGGTCACCTCCGACCAATATGAAACCTGCTTTGCCACATCAAAGTGCCAGAAACCTATCCTGGCTACGCTGTTGGTTTGTTCCAGCATCTGTGTGGTCCATTTCAGGTCTTTTTCCAGTTTATGCCTCAGCGTTATATCCAATGCATTGGCGATTACATAGGGCGTTCCATCGATAGAATATTCGAGTACGTTATTGTAAAGCCAGATCCGGATGCTGCCATCCCGGTGGCGTGTATGCATGATACCGTTGACCTGTTTTTCTTTTTTAATGGCGTCCAGGTATTCATAAACTCCTTCTGAGAAAGAGGCTGGTACGATATCCCAGAGCGTTCTGCCGATCACTTCTTCCGGTTGGTAGCCGAGGCTTTCTGCGCTGGCCCTGTTCACCGCCAGCAGTTTTCCATCCAGATCATGCATACACATCATCCCACGGGAATTATTAAAAAACACCCTGAACTGGTGTTCACTTTCCTGTAACTGCAGTTCCTGGCGCATCTCCTGCGAGATATCGCGGCCTACGGCAAAGATGTTGCCGGTAGCCACATCCGGAGAAGCCATCCATTGCAGCCAGATGTATTCTCCCCTGGTATTACGCATCCGGTTAACAAAATTAACCGTGTCTTTACCTTCGTTTAGCCCTTTCAGTTGTTCCGCAGAACTGTTTACATCATCCGGATGGATAATCTCAAATACAGGATGGCCCGCCATTTCCTCCGGTTTCCAGCCGAGTATTTTTGAGAAAGCGGGATTCATATGCTCAAAAGTTCCGCCGCCGCTTACCAGACAGAACAAATCGTTGGACAATAAAAAAAACTTCCGGAAATATTCCATTTCCTCCTTACTCGCAGAAGCAGACTGGTTTAACATAGTAGGTGGTTAATGCATTCAATTTACGAAAACTAAATACATTACCACCGACTTTCTACCGTTGATCGTTCTTCAACACTATCCTGTACCGGGCTTGTCCGGTTTCCAGATGCCGGATGGCCTCGTTCACCTGGTGCATCGGAAACTCCTCTATGGTTGGATAAATATTGTGGCGCACACAGAAATCAAGCATGGTCCGGATCACAGCGGGACCGCCACCGGGGCTGCCGGCAACAGATTTTTGTCCGGCGATGATATCAAAAACAGGAACGGAAATAGGGTCAGGAATGATGCCTACCGTATGAAATTTCCCTTTGGGCGCCAGGCAGCTGAGAAAAATATTCCAGTCCAGCGATACATTCGCCGTACTCAGGATAAAATCGAGCTGACCTTGTACGGAACGTAGTGCAGCAGCATCTGTAGAATCTATCACGCGGGAAGCGCCCATCTGCAGGATCTCCTCGTACTTGGAAGGATTGGAACTAAAGGCTACGACCTCGCAACCCCAGTGTTTGAGGAAACGCAGCGCCAGATGACCGAGGCCGCCAATACCGATAACGCCTACACAATCGGTCGGTTTTACCCCTTCCAGTAAGAGTGGATTAAAGACGGTCAGCCCCGCACAGAGCAGCGGTCCGGCTTTCGCCATATCAATGTTCTCCGGCAATGGAATTACCCAGGACCAATGTCCGCGCACCACATCCGCAAAGCCGCCGTGACGGCCCACCACTACCTGTTCAGCCTCTCCGCATAATTGCTGGTTACCTTCCAGGCAATGACGGCAATGCATACACGATTCGGAGAACCAGCTGAGGCCTACTTTATCGCCTACCCGGATGCCTTTTACACGGTCTCCTGTTCTGATGACTGTTCCTACTATTTCATGGCCCGGCACCAGCGGATACTGTGAAAAGCCCCAGTCATTATTGATCATGCTCAGGTCTGAATGGCAAAGTCCGCAGTAAGCCACCCGGATATCTATGTGCTCCGGGCCTATCTCCGGTAATTCATATTCAAATTTCTCTAGCCTTCCATGAGGCGCAGGTGCCGCGTAGCCGGTAACTTTCGTCATATTACAACATTTTTTCAGGTTGTAAAATTACACCGGCGGGCAACGTCAGAACTATTTACATCAAAGAGAATAGTATAAAAATCAAAGAGAATGAGAACGTATATGTCCAGGGGGATGTCCTGTGTGTTTTTTGAAGAAGTGATAGAAATAATTAGGGGTTTCAAAACCCAGGCTATGGGCGATGGTAGCCACCGGCCAATCGGTATGCCGTAGCAGCGCCGTGGCTTCTGCCAGTATGCGGTCGGAAATATGGACGGAGGTGGATTTACCGGTAACCTCGCGTACCGCGTGATTCAGGTGGTTGACATGCACGGCCAGTTCCTTTGCATAATCACCGGCAGCCTTCAGCTCCAGCGAGCGCCCCGGTGCATCGATGGGGAATTCCCGTTCCATGCGTTCAAAAAAATGTGCGGTAATACGTTCCGCCGCGTTCTGATGCCGGATACTGATGGTATGGGGCGTTATCTTCAGCGCCTCATGTATGAGCAATTGCAGGTAATTACGTAACAGGTCATATTTGTAGATGTAGTCTGATCGCACCTCTGCCAGCATCTGTTGAAAGATTCCACTGACCCGCTTTTCCCGGGAGCGGTCCAGGAAAAATACCGGGCTGCTGCCCCGCTTGAACAGCGGCGCATTTTGTATGCTCTCGTTGCGTTGCAACTCCTGTAAAAAGGATTTTTGAAACATACAAAAGAACCCGGGTTGCGCGGCAGAAACAGGTTCCCATCCAAAAGGCGTCAGCGGGTTAAAAAACACCAGCGCCGGCCGGTCTATCACGATTTCCTGGTCATGCCAGCTCAACCGGCTTTTCCCCTGTAACAGGGATACCTTATAGTAGTCGCGCCGGTTATAGATATGCGGTACCGTGCAGTGATCGCCGTTTTCAAACACATTAAACATACGGGCGTCTTCACGGAGGATGCCCCTGTCATCGTAAAACGCTGCGATGGTTTCCTGTTTTGCCATCTTCCAAAACTATACAAATCAAAGGATAAAACCAGGGGGATGATTTACAGCGGTTCTGCAGTAATTCCCTTCTCTGCCAGCTGTGCCTGTATTTCCGCCATATTATCTGCATAAAAAAGGGTCATCCGCTTCAGGTTGGGAAAATGTTTGACATCTTCAAAATTCTTTATATTGAAGGTATCGTCTTCCCCATCCCAGAACCTTAATACCTGGAGATAGATGTCGTTACCGCCATCCTGGTAAATTTCAGTGACGTGAGGGGCTAACTTCCGGTCGATTTCCAATGCTTCAAAATAGGCTGTGACTTCCGGAATAAATTCATATCCTTCTGCTTCGATATCTATTTCGCGGCCCTGGTAATTCTTTACAAACTCATATAAGTCGAATACGGGCGTCAGCAGGTTTTTATCATACAGCTCCTGTATCACGGCCAGTTTGAAGTTAAAATCCGCGAATTCGATTTTCTCACCACTAATGGGCTGATGCTTGTATTTATCGGAATATACTTTCGGCTCCGGTGGTGTATGTTGACTCAGTTCCACATCTGTCATCACCCCTTCTTCCATATCTACCCAAACATCTATGTTGCCGACGGTAAGCGTACCGCCTTCATCCCATTTGCTGGCCTTTCTGGCCGATTTACGGTTTTGCTGAAAATAAGCCTGGTAGTCCATTCCCTTGATGGTCAACTGCCCTGTAAACGGCGAAGCCGGAGAGAAATCGAAATCACGGACCCTGAGGTCGAAGGTGAGCCCTTCCGCTTCACGGCCTTTTTTGGAATAGGCCAGCATACCCAGCGTATCCCAGGTATAAATCTGGTTATGTTGTTTAATGACATGACGCGGCTCTCCCAGCAACGTTTTTAATTGTAGAATATCCAGTGGGAAGTGCATCTCAACGCCGTTGATGGCAAAGCGGGTATCTGTAATTTCTATCTGCATAGTGATATTCGTTCCTGATAACAAACAGGAACGAATATCCTGAAATTATGTTACCCGGCCAAACTGTTATGCTTTGAGATCGGGGTGTCCTTTACCGGTGGTGATAAGGTCCTGTAAACTCTTCAGTTTCAGACCACCAGCCACATACATTATTCACCGCATTAAATACTTCGTTCGTTGTCTGGTCTACCAGCATGGTCATCTGAAAAATTTGATTTGTTCCAGGCGTGTTCTCGCCTGCTCTTCCGTGTACTCATCCCTCCCCAGACTTTCTACTGTATGAAAACCGATAAACCGAATGTTTTTCGCGCCAGGTCCAAAAGTAAGGAGGTTGTATTCTTTGCAGGATTCGCATTGACCAATTAACCAGTCTCCTTCTGGTATCCCCGGTTGTTTCTGCATCACCTGTACTTCGAGCGATTGATTACATCCCGTACAGGATTGCGCATACACCTCTTCGACTTTTTCTTTTCCTTTGATAAAGGAAGCCATTTTCAACATGTTGACTAAAAAACCGCCGTACAACCATTTGTTCAGCTGGTCTTTAAAATCAACACCCGTTATATTGGCAAGATCATAAAAATAATCACAGATCATTTCTCTTTCCTCCGTATCGAAATCGTCCTTCTCTATCTTATCAAGCGCATCTTTCAGCATCTTTTTATAGACTTTTTCCTTCGCGTCTTGTTGGGCTGCTGCGATCAACTGATCTGTCAAATCGTTAAAAAATTTTTCCATGCCTTCTATAATAAGGGGATCTGAAGGATTCAGGCCTCTCTCCCGGAAGGCTGTGTGGGAGAACTTATCCCGTTCTCTAAAAGTGGACAGGGCGGATAATTGTGTATTCATAGCTACAGATAATTCCACCAATATACTTTATTATTCCGTTTTCAGCGATTTAACCGGGTTCATCAACGCCGCTTTTACAGATTGATAACTCACCGTCAACAAAGCTATTACAGCAGCCAACAGACCCGCCAGGGCCAGCATCCACCACTCTATACGGATACGGTATACAAAATCTTCCAGCCAGCGGTCCATGATATACCAGGCTAACGGCACCGCGATCACAAAACCGAAGAACACCAGTTTGATATAATCCCTACTTAGTAATGTGACGATATTAGCCACTGTAGCGCCCAGTACTTTCCGTACACCGATCTCTTTGCGTCGCTGTTCGGTAGTGTAGGCAGCGAGCCCAAACAGGCCCAGGGAAGCGATGAGGATAGCCAGCAGCGTGAAGCCGGCAAACATCTTACCCAGGCGGATATCTTTTATATAAAGTTTATTAAAGTTATCATCCAGGAACTGGTACTCAAACGGATAGTGTGAAAACTGTTTAACAGTATGTTCAAACAGTGCAATCGTCTCAGACAGTTTTTCCGGCCGTACCCTGGCAGAGATAAATCCTGTTGATCCCTTATCCAATGTTAGCACCAGTGGTGACAGCACCTGATGGATAGAATTAAAATGAAAATCCTTCACCACCCCGAGGATAGTTCTTTTACCGCGACCGTCGGAATAGTCAAATGTTCGTCCGATGGCTTCTTCGGGCGTCCAGCCCAGTGCTTTCACCGCTGTTTCGTTCAAGATTGCCACGGGCGCACCCAGGGTATCTGTTCCGAAGTCCCGGGAGAAACCCCGTCCAGCCACAATATGCAGGCCATATACATCCAAAAAATCATAGTCGATGCTCGTCATACGGTTGGATAGCCGTTCGCCGTTACTACCCAGCCAGTCCCGCATGGTCTGATTCGTATTAATAGCGGTAGGCAGATACCAGGAATAACTCATGGACACTACACCGGGATGATTCAGTAATTCTTTACGGACAGTATTGTAATTACGGCTCAGTTCTTCGTCGTTCACCGTCACCGCCAGCACCTGTTCCCGGTTGTAACCCAGGTTTTGGTGTTGTACCAGCTGCATCTGCCGGTAAATAATGAAACTGCCGGCTACCAATACAATGGATACCGCGTACTGTCCTACAATCAGTACCCGCTGCAAATTGAAGCCGCCGGCGCGGAGCTGTTGTTTGCCTTTGAGTACCTGCGCCGGACGCAGGGCCGTCATCAGGAAAGCCGGGTAACCGCCGGACAACACACTTACCAGCAACAGGAGCAGTAACAATCCCGGTACCAGGTATGGATTAGCCAGGTATTCCATCCGCAGGGGACGGTCCATCAACAGACTAAAATAGGGCAACAACAAGTGTACTAACCCCAACGCCAGTACGAGCGCAATACCAGTCATGATCAACGACTCACCCAGAAACTGGGCCATCAGCTGACCACGAAGCGCGCCGGCCACTTTGCGCAGCCCTATTTCCCGGCCCCTTCTTGCGGCGCGGGCTACCGCCAGGTTGGTATAGTTTACACAAGCCAGCAGCAGAATGATAAATCCGATGCCCAGGAAAAGATATACGTATTTATCGCTGCCACTTTGTTCTATCTCCCGGACATCGAGATGTTGTGATTTCAGGTGAATGTCTTTCAGTGGTTGCGTTAAAAAACGGAGCCGGTCTTCCGGCCGCCAGCGGGCCAACTTTTCATCGATGTAGGTACGCATTTTCTGTTCCAGCTGCGCAGCAGTGGCTCCATCGGCTAATAAGACATAGGTGTATAAATCGTTGTTAAACCAGGGTTCCCGGGTAACACAATCACGATAAAACGGATTAGCCATAGCAGGCAGCACATAGTCGAAATGAATATGGGAAGTGGCGGGTACGTCCGCCATGATGCCAGTCACTATATGCGGCAGCGAGTCCTGGTACAACAGCGTTTTCCCCATGGGGTCCTGCTTACCGAACATAGTGCGTGCCAGCGATGCCGTTAACACAATGCCATCCGGAGATTTCAGCGCTGTTGCCCGGTCACCCTGTAACAAAGGGAAGTCGAAGAACTGCAGAAAGGTCGTGTCGGCGAAGATGCCTTTTTGTTGAAACTGTTTGTCTCCCAGGGTCAGCAACGGGTTTTCTGCCGTTTCCACAGCTGTAGCGGCTTTTACCTCGGGGAACTCCCGCAACAGTGTGCCAGCCAGCGCCGGAGAGGTGGTAGCCCAATAGCTTTCACCTTTGGAGACAGGCCGTTTTTGTATGACCCGGAATATCCTGTCGGCTTTCTGATGAAAACGATCATAAGTCGATTCATGCTGCACAAACAACAGAATCAGGATAAAACAGCTTAGTCCGATAGCCAGACCAAATATATTGATAAAGGAATATCCTGGGTTACGCAGCAGGTTACGCCAGGCGATCTTGAAATAATTCCTTAGCATGACGATGAGGATTTGTAAGATGGACAACAAGAATACTGCCGCTTCCTGAAAATACGGTATTCCCGGCATTAACGGGCTTTCCTTCCACGTTTGGCTGTCCGCGCGTGGACAATATTTGTCCGGAACCGGACAATTTAATGTTGCCGTTAATGATAAAACTACTATCTTATATGTATAAAATATCCTCTATAATTTTTTTTCCGGAAGATGAAAAACGAATATCAGACCCTATTGCTGGACAAACCTTTTGACACCGTATTGTCCGAAGCCCGGACAGCCATCACGGACAATGGCTGGTTACTGCTCCATGAAATTAATCCGCAACAGATACTGGCTGGTCATGGTTACATATTCCCCAAAGCGAGACAGTTGTTTTTCTTTCATCCGCAGTATTTGTACGCATTGTGGCAACAGGATGCCGCAGCCGTGATGGAAGCGCCGCTGAAATTATTACTACAGGAGATAACACCGGAACAAACCGCTGCCCGCTATTTGGATATCGACACTCACTTTAGTGGCTATACGCCGAAGATTAACAGTATTGTGGAGGATATCAAAAAACAGCTGGCGCCCGTGATTGCACGATTGCAGTAGCGGACTACCCTCCTTCTTTCCATCGGACTACCGGCCCTGCTATATTTAGTCTTATACTTGCAGCAAATCAGTTTTTGCAGCGATGAAAGTATTTGACCCAACGAAATATTATCAACTGGCAGCCAGTTTAAAAACATTACCCATCAATACACTCTTTGCGGAAGCTGTGCTGGAACAGCAGGCTAACGGCAAAGTATATACGGACAATCCTGACAATCCCCGGGTGTTTTATATCGTTCACCCGTACGGTATGTCGCTGTTGTATGGTGAGAGTGACAACAAATCCTTCCACCAGGAGTTAAAGGAATACGTTACCAACGTACATGGCCGGCGACAGGGCGATGAATGGCTACAGGCCTACCCTTCCACCTGGGACCCGATACTGGATCGGCTGTTCAGCGAAACCGCGCTGACGCTCCATATTGAGCGGGATACCCGGCTGAATCTCATCTTCAACCCCCAAAAATACCAGGAGCGCCGCAAACCGCAGCCAACTGACGCCGCTATAAAAGTGGTCCGCGCCACCGCAGCTGATTACGAAAATATGAGCGGCACCGTGATCCCGCGTCAGTTCTGGAAAAATGCCGACGAGTTTGTAAGCCGTAGTACCGGCTACTGTTTATATTACCAGGACCAGTTGGCCTCTATGGCCTTTGAAGCATTTGGCAGCAACGGCATATCGGAGCTGGCGATCGAAACCGTTGCCGCTTTCCGGGGAAAGGGATACGCTTATCATGCCTGTGCAGCGCTGATTGACAACTTATTCCTGGAGCAGCACCTGAAGCCGGTATGGGCTTGCAGAGGCGGCAACACAGGTTCCCGTAGACTCGCCGCGCAGCTGGGGTTTGAAGTCACCCACGAGCATCCCTACTATAAACTGACCTGACGAACCTTTGTCCGGGACTGGTTGTTGTAGAGGAGCAATCATGTCGATATGAAGAACTTCCTCTCTCTCTGTATGCTGCTTTCAGGCAGCGTTGCCGTACAGGCACAACAAGCGGACTACTATGATACGCTCCATATTAATGGTATCAACCAGGTAATTTCTGTCAGGGGAAATACCGAAGGTCCTATCCTGCTGTTCCTTCACGGCGGGCCGGGTGAATCGCGTATGCCCCAGTCAAACACCATCTCCCACGATCTTCTGCAAGATGCGCTCGTTATCCTGTGGGACCAGCGCGAGACAGGAAAAACACTACAGTTGAACCATGCGCCGCTACCGCTTACCCTGCAGCAGTTTGAGCAGGATACCTATGAAGTTGTAAAAACATTGCTACAACGTTTCAAGCGGAAACAACTTTACCTGATGGGCGAATCCTGGGGTACTGTACTGGGCTTTCATATGGCCGCTACCCATCCGGAGTTGCTACAGGCCTTACTGGTGGTGTGTCCGGTGGTTAACCAGCAACCCAGCGAAGTGCTGGTGCTCAACAACCTGAAAATATGGGCTAAGAAAAATAATAATACCACCGCCTTACGGGAATTAAATACCGTGCAGGTCCCTTTCGCCAACGGCAATGATCTTTATTACTCACGGAAATGGATGCACGTAATGGACGGTACCCCGTTTAAAGACACCGTCATGGTGCGGTCTTACCTGGATGCGTGGGCTAACATCTGGTTGCCTCCCTGGAATGAAGCCGTAAAAGACAATCTGCTGGTGTCGTTACCGCGACTTCGCTGCCCGGTTTATTTTTTCCTGGGCGGGCGGGATTCCCAAACCAACGCACAAATCTCCAAAACCTATTTTCAAAAGCTGGAAGCACCCTATAAACAGTTGTACTGGTTTAAAGATGCCGATCATATGATCATGATCACCGAAGCGGATTCCATACAGCGGATTATCCGGAATGATATTTTTAAACATCCCCGCAGCTAATTTGGTGCGCCTGATTTTTGAGACATAAAAATCAGTTCATGTGTTGTTTTCAAAAAAATTAGTACATTTGACCTAAATTTACATTTTTATGAAAGCAATCATCATCGGTGGCGGCATAGGCGGGCTCACCACCGCTATTGCCCTGCAACAGCGCGGATGGCAATACGAGGTATTTGAAGCAGCCCCGGAATACAAAACGGTAGGCGCCGGTATCCTGCTGGGAGCCAACGCCATGAAGGTGTACGAACGACTGGGTATTGCCAGCATACTGGCCAGTCGGGGCGGTCACCTCGAGCAACTGTATATCAAGGATTATAAAGGGAAGATATTACAGCACATTGATGGCAACCAACTGGAACAACAATACGGTTCCCGTAGTCTGCCCATACACCGGGCTACTCTTCAGGCCGCTTTGCTGGAACAATTACAGCAGCCTGTTCAAACCGGCAAAAAATGTATCGCTGTCACAGAAACACCGAGAGGCGTTATTGCCCGGTTTGATGATGGCAGCGAGGCCCAGGGCGATATCCTGGTGGCCGCTGACGGTATCCGCTCCGCTGTCCGGGAACAAGTTATCGGCAGCCAGGGCTACCGCTATTCCGGCCAAATCTGCTGGCGTACTACGGTCAATATGGAATTGCCTGACGCCGAGCGCCACAACACCGCTGAAGTATGGGGCCGTGGCAATGGCATACGGGCGTCCTTTATGCACGTAGGCGGCAACCAGGTGTACTTCTGGTTCACCAAAAAACTACCGGAAAATACGCCCTACACGAATGAACAGGCATTAGCACTGATACAACAGGAATTGGCTGATTTTAGTGGCTATATGCCGGCAGTAGCACGGAATATCAATCCGGCACAGCTGATCCGGTCCGACCTGTATGACCTGGCGCCTATCAGCACCTGGCACAAAGGACGGGTTGTACTGCTGGGTGATGCCGCCCATGCCACCACCCCCAACCTGGGACAAGGCGCCAGCCAGGCGATAGAAGACGCCTATGTTCTGGTTGACAGTCTGTGCAGCCACAGCGATTATGAGACCGCCTTCCGACATTACGTTACCAAAAGAGTAGAGCGCGCCCACAAGATCGTTCGCCTCTCCTGGCAGCTGGCGCAGCTCACCAACTGGAAAGGCGCCTTCGCGGTGGCAGTGAGGAACTTCGCGGTGCGCAGCATACCTGCCGGCAGTGCCAAACGGCAACTGGACTTTCTGTATAATATAACATTATAGCGGATAAAGACGACGAAGGATATCATCGCCTATTTTTTCCATATTTCCGGTATCGGTATTACATAGCAGGATGATCGTGTTATTGTCCTCCACACAACGCAGCAGGCTACTGTTAAACCCGTTGATATTGCCGCGTCTTTCGATCACCGTGAGCGTTTTCCCTGATGCGAGGGTAACGGAATTAATATAACTGCCTAATGCCGGATAGCCCCTGGCATATTTGTTATAGCCCAATTCCTTTACCGGTGTATACATGAGCGTTATTGCGGCGGGGCTTAATAACCGGTTACCATACAAAGCCTGGTCTACCCGGAGTAACTCCGCTGCGGTGGCATAGATAGCGCCTGCGGTGGCGTAGTTTTCAAAGTAAGGGGTTTCGTCGTTAAAGAGGGTGTCCTGTGCAGTACCGGTACCGAAGGTGTAATTATGGTAGCCATAAGCCAGTTGAGGGATCACATCCTGCTGGCGTACCACACCGGTATTGACTAACTGCAGCGGCGCCAGTACTTTTTCCTGTAGTACCTGTTCCCAGCGTTTACCCGTTACTTTTTCTATCACGGCGCCCAACAGGATATAGTCGACATTGTTATAACGGAAACGGCTACCCGGTTCTGACAACAGCGTGTCTTTTACGTTTTTCCGGATAAAGTCTGCCGGACGTGGCGTAGAGCGGGCGTAGTAATCCGGCACCTTATCGCCCGGAAGGCCGGAGCTATGCAGCAATAACTGTTGCAGGGTTATTCGTTTATTCACCACCGGTAGCAAATCCGGCAAATAGGTAAATACCGGCTGATGAATGTCCAGCTTTTTTTCCTCCTGCAATTGCAGTACCAGTATGGCTGCATATAGTTTAGTAATAGAAGCGACCGGAAAACGGGTATCTTGCGTAATGGGTACTTTAAACTGCCGGTTAGCATATCCGAAATGGCCCTGGTAAACCACCTTACCTTTACGGGCGACTAATACCGTACCTTCCAGCTGTCCACGGTGATGATATCCTTGCAGCAGGGTATCGAGGCGTTTTTGCAGCGATTGGGCGCATACTGCGAAAGGCAGCAGCAGTAGCAGTGACAAGATACAGGGGCGCATTTTTTGTATTGAATATATTGATAAAGCAGCGCCCCTGGCGGATTATTTCAGACATGGAAAGTTCCTTCATCATAGCTATCTCCATTCCATAGCGCCATCGCTGCTTTCCAGCCGGGTATCACTACCATTTACCTTCAACATTACCACACGGTCATCTGCTCCTTCGGTAACGTTATATTGTCGGCCGTCTGCCGGAATGATTGTCAGTATCCAGTTCCGTATTGCCGAGCTCTCAGGCTCATAGTCCGTGCCCATCAGCAGGTGTTTCCCATCAGGGGAAAATACAGGATATCCTTCTTCATCATTACTGGTGGTTACCTGCACCTTGTTCGTGCCGTCCGCATTCATCATCCATATATGTTTTCCGGCGCCAAAAGCCAGGCGTTGACCATCATAGCTGGCTGTAATATGATTCCAGTCGTTAAAGTTCAGCTGGGTCACCACATCCCCCCAGGTATATTGGTTGTTGAGCCGGTACACAATATTATCTGCCACACAAATGATACTGTTATCCGGCATCCAGGCAATGTTTCCTTTTACCTTTTTTCCGCCGATGGTAACCACTTCCTTTAGCAGGCGCCCCTGCAGGTCCATAACGATCAAACCTCTGTCAAATGTGGGAGGCACGGCGATGAGGGACTTATCCGGTGATAACAATGGTTCGGTAAAGTTAGACACTTCAGAATTTTTTTTCCGAAATTCGGAGAGCGTTTGCCCATTCTGCATATTGATAATACGGTATATCTCCCCGTCATAATCATTAGGGTCGTCCAGCGACTGAAGCATGATACTGCCATCGCGGCTGATATCCCAGGCGTGGCGTTTGGCGTTATACGCCACCGCCTTGGAACGCACGCCACTGCTAAGGTCCAGGCGATAAGCGATAGCCAGTCCGCTGCCTTCTGACCAATCGTAGTAAATGCTGCCCGGCAGCTGCCAACCGCCATTATTTCCCGGACCGGGGTTGTCTTTCTTGCCACAGGCTGCCGTGAGCAGCAGCACAGCCAGGCAAACCAGGGTGGTGACACGTGTTTTCATCAGTGGTTAATTTTTTTGATGGTTAACATCCAGTTTTTCCGGATACAAAGTTCTCCGTTAGCAGGATGGCAGACAATCCGGGAAATAATGGATTTTAGCATCTCCATGTTTTCCCTGATGGGGAAATCAGGTATTCTTGGTATTTTAGATACATGCAACCATTATCCGGCCTTCCGTTAGGGCTCGTTAAATACCGGAGGCGAAGCATATTGCTTTACCTGCTGCTGTTACCATTACTGAGCCTGGCAGAAAGCGAACACCCGTTTGCCGATAGCCTCCTGCTGCTTTTACAACACACCACCAAAAGGGAACAGAAAGCAGCGGTGCTTTTTCAGCTATCACAGTATTGGGCCGACCTGGACAGTGCCAGGGGCGTTAATTATGCCTTACAGGCGCTGGAATACAATCCCCATGACGCTTACCATGAAGGCCAGGGGCATTATTTCCTCGGCAGTGCGTTTTTTGACTATGATATTCCCCGCGCTCAGCAGGAGTTTCAACAAGCGATCCCGCTGCTCCAACAAGATAAAAAAAACGAGGCCGTCAGACTATTGTCCAAAGCATGGCACAACTACGGCGTATTGGAACAGCGGCAAGGGCGGGAAAAGAATTTTGCAGATATATTACTGAACAAGGTAATACCATTGGCACAGCAGGCTGGAGACACACTTTACCTGGGTAACTATTATCTGAGCCTCAGCAGCGTGTTCTCCAACATTTTCGATTATGAGCGGTCCAGTATCTATGCAGCGAAAGCGGCAGCCCTCTTCCGTCAGCAACCAGCACGCAAGGAATTTCTGATAGCCAGTTATACAACGATTGCCGCCAATTATCTTTCATTGCAGCAAACAACGGCCGCCAAACCATACCTGGACAGTGCTGCCGTTTATATACAACAATATCCGCACTCCCGTCTTGTTCCGGGATACTACGGCATTCTTGGCAGGTATTACAATAAAATCAGGGCATGGCCGCTGGCGTTGTCCAGCCTTCGCCAGGGTATCCAACTGGCGGACAGCATTAACCGCCAGTACGATGCGACGACGATGAGCATGGATCTGTACGAGACCTATAAAGCACAAGGGTTTATGGATACTGCCAGGCAGTTACTGCTTGACATCTATAAACGGCCCTACGTCAGGGAAATGCCGGAAAATATGCGGCTGGTTTTACGGGAGCTGGCCAGCACCGATTCTGCCCTTCATCATCCTCAACAGGCTTATGAGTGGTTGTTGCAATACTCCAGCCTGACAGACACGCTGACCGAAAGACAAACCCGTCAACAGATCAATGAGCTGGAAGCAAAATACAACTATGCAGAAAAGGAAAAAGTATTGCTGCAACTGCGTGGGAAAGCAGCACAACAAAAAACGTTGCTGTGGAGTGTTATCACTTTGTTTATCCTATCGGGTTTCGTAGCCGTATACTTTTACCGGTCCAGGAAAAACAAAGTGCTGCAACGGCAACAGATCGCTGTTGCAAAAGCGCTGTTGCATGGCGAAGAGACAGAACGTACCCGCCTGGCCCGCGACCTTCATGATGGTTTGGGCGGCACCCTCGCCAGTATGAAAATGCGCCTGGCCGAAGCGACTGCCGATCCTGCAGCCCCCCTTGTCCGTCTAAGCCTTCAACTGGACCAGGCCATCACCGAGCTGCGACGCATTGCACACAATATGATGCCCGAAGCGCTGCTGCGACTGGGCTTAACTGCAGCCCTGGAAGATCTCTGCGAAATACACACAACCAGCCGGCTGAAGATCACCCTGCAAACAATAAACATTCAGCCGGACCTTCCATTACCTATACAGCTGATTGTGTACCGCATTGTGCAGGAATTGCTGACCAATGCCTGCAAACATGCCGGGGCAGATGAGGTACTGGTGCAATGCAGTCAACTTGGCCCTACTTTTTATATCACGATAGAAGATAACGGAAAAGGCTTTTCACCTTCCCATCCAGACGAAACCAAAGGTATTGGTTTGAAAAATGTCCGGCACAGGGTAGAATTTTTAAACGGTAAAATGGACATCCGGTCTGGTACCGGTGCAGGCACCGTCATTAACATTGAATTATCATGCAAATCAACAACCGTATATCCGTCGTAGTGATTGAAGATCACGCCATTTTTATTGAAGGGTTACGCAGTGTGCTGCAACCCAGCGATCAATTACAGATAGTAGCTGATTTCACCGATGGAGAAACAGCGTTGCAGTACCTGGAAAAGCATACAGCAGACATCGTTTTACTGGACATCAGCCTGCCGGGTATGCAAGGCCCGGCAGTATGCAGCACCATCAAAAAACTTCATCCCGGCACCTATGTCGTTGCGCTGACCAACCATACCGAAAAAAGCATTATCCTGAATATGCTGAAAAATGGTGCTGACGCCTATCTGCTAAAAAATGCTCCCAAAGAAGAGCTGCTGGCAGTGATCTTCCAGGTACTTCGCCATGAGTACCGGTTACCGGAGCACCTCCAACAATTGCTTTTTAAACCCGACCCTGCAGCCATCGTTCCCAAACTGACAGCCCGGGAAAAAGAAGTACTGCAAATGGTAAGCGGAGGCGCCACCACCGCCGTCATTGCCGCTAAATTGTTTATCAGCCGGCAGACAGTAGAAACCCACCGGCATCACCTGATGCAGAAACTACAGGTCAACAACGCGGCCGCCCTGATTAAAAAGGCAGGTGAACTGGGGTTGTTATAAGGACAATTATTTGCCACATTCAAATGATTTCCAAAGGCTATCCATCTGTCGCCAGACTGTATGTCCGGCGGGGCGGGGTGATAGTTCCACAAACAATGCTTTGCGCTGCGGCACGGTGCAGTCCTTTATATGCAGTATCACGTGTAGCCGTATAGGTTGTACACCCATATAGTCCAGCATGTCAATGTCCCCGTTGAACGTTTGTGCGTCACCGGGGGTAATTTTAGCCGGTGTCAGCTGTACTTTTACGGGGACTATCTTGTCTGCCGGAATTTGTCTGCGACCGATGTTACGGTCTACAAGCCCTTCGTAGTATGCTTTCAGGTATGATTCCAGCGTTGTTTTATCTAACTGTGGTTGTTCTTCCAGCCACCAGAGGAAACAATAGCTCCAGTATTCTTCGCTTTGCTGATTTCCCCACCCAGGCAGAAAGCGCAGGTCTTCATAACCCTGATAGTTAATAGACGGCGCAAATTCGATGGGAAATTTCATGCGTTCTACAGACCAGCCAGCGGGTTCCCCCAGGAGATAGTTACCTGGTACATTTTCGGGCAGGAAGCGCAGTTTACGCCGCACCCATTGCACCAGCTCCCGTTCATCCACAATAGACCAGGAATGGGGATTACGCGTGCCGTCCAGGTTATAACCGGCATGTTGAGTCTGTATAAATTCTGCCTCTTCATTCCCCTGCTGTAATAAGCGGCTGATCATTTCAGAAGCGGCGGCAGCATTAAGATCTGAGAGACTGTTGCGTCGTTCCTTTAGTTGCCAGGGCATGTCCAGGTCATGGTAACTTCTAACAGCTACCTGCTGGAGGAAATGTTCATTGCCTGGTGTATCGGCAGCTGTATAGAACGGAGATGCAGCCACATAACGCGGCATATTGGCTGGTAGTTCACCCAGTTGGTTAGCCATCATCTTTTTAACCGACTTCGCTTCGTTGGTACTCCTTGGACTGAAGTCCCGTTTAATAAACCTATCAAACCGTCGTACCAGGTCCGGTATATCTACCGGGCCATCCACAGAAAATACAGCCCTTGGTTGAATAGGAAAGTCCGCAGGACGTTCCTTGCATAACTCGGTGTAACGTAGTGCCAGTGTACCACCGGCAGAGAAACCTCCAATTACAAACCGTTCAGGTGCTACCCGGTAACGTTTTATTACATCTTTCATCACCGCGTTAAGTTGTCGCTGCAAATTGTCCGTCAACAACAGATTCTGTCCGCCACTCACCGCAATCGTCAGGATATCGTTGGTCCAGGCAACGTTCTGTAATTTACTGCTGGCGAACACTGCTTCCGGAGGATCTCCAAAGCCGGGCATCAGGACCATTACACCCTGAACATGGCCGGAGCCGGGTTGTAAGGCCATGTAATAGCCGGCAGCAGCAGCGGAGGAATCAACCACCACCCTTTCAAACTGCTGGGCATAGACTGTGCTACTCAAGCCGCAAAACAGGACAAAACAACGGGTAAAACGTGAACGCATATACGAAGATTTATTCCAGGTTAGCGTATAACGCTCTTAAGAAAATGTTAATTCACTTTTCTATTTTACATAAAACTTCAGAAAATATCCGTCCGGATATTCCTCCAGGGAAAAAAATTCATCGAAGGAAGCAGGGTCCGTAGTAGCGTAGTACTGATTGATCATCTGCAGAAAATTTTCCAGTCCGGGTGCTATTACATTCCTGTCACCGTCTCTGTGCCAGAACTCCAGCAGCTGCCCTTTTTGTCCGGTGAACAGCCCCTCGCTATCGTAACAGATATAATCTCCTCCTCCATTATGGAAAAGCGGTATCCACGCCGCATGCCACCAGTTTTCGATATCAAAATCATAGCCGATCATACCGGTCATTTCTTTGGCGATTTCCAATGCCTCCTGTAATGGCAGAAATCCGGAGTTATTGACCAGCGCTTCAAAACTATCGTCGCGTTGTCCGTTTTTCCATTGGTAAAGCGCTTTCAGATCGGCCGGCAAGGTGATGTTATAGCTCTTTTCCAACGCGGCTATTTCGGCATCCGTCAATGGTGCATTCAGCGAAGCGTAGTATTCCGGGCGTAATTTGGACAGGTATTGATCAAGTGTGGTTAATTCGTTTTGCATGGTTCGTTTTTCAAAAGTCAACAATTACATTTTTCCGATTACGGACAAGGCTTTAAAATAATGGGCCCGGTCAAATATAAGATCAGGAACCGTTGGGATGATATAGATATCTTCCGCTTCGCGTGCATCCTGACTGGCAAATTTTGTCCAGATGACCTGACTACCGTTATCGATGATCTTCGCTGTGACAGCGCCGCAGCCGATATCTCCACAACAGGTACAGATGTAAAGTGTTATCCGGCTATCGGCAAGATAAGTCTTTTGTTGCAGGCGGAACTCTTTCAATGCGCGCATTTGTTCCTGCTGATCGGAAAGAAACCAAACGGCGTAACACCATAGGGCTGTTGCATTTTTAAGTATTGCCACAGCGGTTGACCGGAGACTGCATAATCCCAGTAATACCGTTCAGCATATTGCGTACGAACTAACTGCAATTCTTTTATCATGATTTTTTCTCCTCCAGTTCCTTTATTAAATCGGCAAATGCTTTGACTTCCGGCAGCAATGCCTTACATCGTTTCGCCCACTGCAATGCATCCGCCAATGCCTGTTTTTCCGTAGCAGGCAGCTGTGCAAAGGCGCGTGCAGCCGTATACAGCCGGTCGCTGATATCCCGGGCGTAGATATGCGTTACCATTTTCCGCTCTTCTTCAAAGTCCGGTATTTTGGTGCTGTCTTTTTCTCCGTTTAAAAACGGCTGCATTATTTTTTCATAGCGGCGTTTATCTTCTCTCCTGATGGAATCCTCCGGAATAGTGAATGGACTGGCAGCCAGGATGTAGCCTGCTTTTTTTAACTGATCATAGTTTCTGGTCTCGCTGCCGTATAGCAGGTCCAGCCGGTTCAGGAAAGATAGTTGCGCTTCGTTTAACCCCTGCAGCCGCCGGCCAAATGTTACCAGTCCGTTATATTCTATCATCCGTTTTTCCTTTAGGGCGATGCCCGCGTTGTTTCTGATCAGTTTTTCAAACAGGCGGTTGGTCAACTTTGTTTGGGCAGCAGCGCCTATTTTATCGTAGTGGTCCGCCAGGTACGCCAGCGTAGCGGAATTGGGACTGTTGATATACTGCGCCAGGGATAGCCATGTACTGTCCTGTTGCAGTTGCGCGGCAGGAATGGTTTTAAAATAAGCGTCCAGCACTTCGTTGTTATCCAGGTCGGCGGCCGCCAGCCGGCCCAGATAAGCGCGGAGAAATTGCGGATCGCGGTTACCTTCGCGGAATGTTTGTTCCAGGTTTCCCAGGTTGTTTTTATCCGCACCCGCTTGTACGGCTGCATCAGCCAGGGCTGTAAAAGGTTCTTTTTCCTTCTCTCCCACTACTTTGTGTACCAGGTAACCATTGCTGTTCAGGAATAAAAATGTCGGGTAGGCGCCTACGTTATACTTACGCGATATTGCAGGGCCTTCACCTTTTTCCGCATCCAGGCGGTAGGTAATAAAAAGCGGGTTGTATTTCCCGGCAACAGCCGTATCGGTGAAGATAAACTTATCCATGTACTTACAGGGGCCGCACCATTCCGTATATACATCCACAAATATCATCCTGTTTTGCCGGCGGGCCTTGTCCAGTAATTCTTTCCAGGAACCTTTAAAAAATTGTATCCCTGTTTGTGCCCAAACTGTGGGCATGGCAATTATCAGGCAGCAAAAGAGCAGTAGTTTTTTCATCATCGGGCGGAATAAAGTGGAATCAGCCTAAATATAGAAAAAAAACCAGCTATCTGTTGCTCCTCCGAAATTTTAGTATATTAGAAGTAGCGGCAGCAAGTGCCGCTTGTTTCTCTGAATGTTAGTTCGGCACCACACCGTAAGAATAGTTTTTGACTATTAGATTATAGAACTAATTGATTTTTCCTATATCCCTGTTACCTTTAATTTTACCGACCGCACTGAACAGGTGCAAGCATATATTCCTTCCATACCAAAATTGAACAAAATGGAAAATGAAGTAAAAGACATCAGTAAATGCCCATTTCATAATGGCTCAATGAAGCATAACGTTGGCGGTGGCGGCACCAGGAACCCTGATTGGTGGCCGAACCAATTAAAGGTAAACATCCTCCGTCAGCACTCTTCCCTGTCTGACCCGATGGATAAAGATTTTAACTATGCAGAAGCATTTAAAAGCCTTGACCTGGAGGCCGTGAAAAAAGATCTTCATGCGCTGATGACCGACTCTCAGGATTGGTGGCCGGCGGATTTCGGGCACTATGGTCCGTTATTTATCCGTATGGCATGGCATAGTGCAGGCACCTATCGTGTAGGTGATGGCCGTGGCGGCGCCGGTGCGGGGCAACAACGGTTTGCGCCGCTGAACAGCTGGCCCGACAATGTGAGCCTGGATAAAGCACGCAGGCTGCTGTGGCCTATCAAACAGAAATATGGCCGTAACCTTTCCTGGGCAGATCTGATGATTCTCACCGGCAACGTAGCCCTGGAATCCATGGGCTTTAAAACATTTGGATTTGCCGGCGGTCGTGAAGACGCCTGGGAGGCAGATGAATCCGTATACTGGGGTTCCGAAACCACCTGGTTGGGTGGCGATATCCGCTACGCGCACGGCTCTTCCGGTGTAGTGGAAAACCATGGCGTTACTGTAACAGACGAGAAACCGGATGGCGACATCCATTCCCGCAACCTGGAAAAACCACTGGCAGCGGTACAAATGGGGCTTATCTACGTAAATCCTGAAGGACCCGATGGTAATCCCGATCCTGTTGCTGCCGCTAAAGATATCCGCGATACTTTTGGCCGGATGGCGATGAATGATGAAGAAACCGTAGCACTGATAGCCGGCGGTCATAGTTTTGGTAAAACACATGGTGCAGCCCCTGCTACCAACGTAGGCAAAGAGCCGGAAAGCGCCGATCTGGAACTACAGGGCCTTGGCTGGGCTAACAGCCATGGTACCGGCCGTGGAGCGGATACCATTACCAGTGGTCTGGAAGTGATCTGGACCAAAACACCTACCCAATGGAGCAATAACTTCTTCGAAAATCTTTTCGCCTACGAATGGCAGCTTACCAAAAGCCCTGCCGGCGCTCATCAGTGGGTAGCTAAAACTGCGGACAGCATCATTCCCGACGCATACGACAGCCAGAAAAAACACCTGCCGACAATGCTCACTACCGATCTCTCCCTGCGTTTTGATCCGGTCTACGAAAAAATATCCCGGCGTTTCCTGGAACATCCGGACGAATTTGCCGATGCTTTTGCAAGGGCCTGGTTTAAACTGACCCACCGCGACATGGGTCCCCGCAGCCGTTACCTGGGCGCCGATGTACCGGAAGAAATACTGATCTGGCAAGATCCTATCCCGGGGGTTGATCATCCACTGGTAGATGATAACGATGTTGCCACACTGAAAACAAAAATTCTGGCTTCCGGCTTAAGCGTGTCCGAGTTGGTATCTACCGCCTGGGCAGCGGCATCTACCTTCCGGGGCAGCGATAAACGCGGTGGCGCCAATGGCGCCCGCATCCGGCTTGCTCCGCAGAAATACTGGCAGGTCAACAATCCGCCACAGCTGCAAAAAGTACTGGATAAACTGGAAGGCATCCAAAAAGAATTTAATGCCGGCGGTAAAAAAATCTCCCTGGCCGATCTGATCGTGCTGGCTGGTGGTGCTGCCATAGAGAAAGCCGCCAAAGATGCGGGACAAACTATCACCGTACCTTTCACACCAGGCCGTATGGACGCCTCGCAGGAACAGACAGACGTGGAATCTGTAGGTTACCTGGAACCACTGGCAGATGGTTTCCGCAACTATCGCAAACCTAAAGTACCGGTATCTACCGAAGAACTGTTGATTGACAAAGCACATCTGCTTACCCTCACAGCTCCTGAACTAACAGTATTATTGGGGGGTCTGCGGGGGATCAATATCAACTACGACGGGTCTAAACATGGCGTTTTCACTGCCCGTCCGGGTCAGCTGACCAACGACTTCTTTGTAAACCTGCTGGATATGAGAACAGCCTGGAAAGCGACATCGGCGGACAAGGAAGTTTTCGAAGGCAGCGACCGTTCTACCGGCGCCGTAAAATGGACCGCCACCCGCGCGGACCTGGTGTTTGGATCTCACGCAGAACTCAGAGCAGTGGCCGAAGTATATGGCAGCACGGATTCACAGGATAAATTTCTGAAGGATTTTGTGGCAGCCTGGACGAAGGTGATGAACCTGGATCGTTTTGATCTTCATAAATAATCATCACAACATTAAACAAAGCAGCCTCCGTAGTGGAGGCTGCTTTGTTTTTTAATCATTTAACCCTTTTCCTTCCAGGATATGCTCCGTATATTTTTCGATTCTCGATATTCTGGTCTTCGATTGTTTGGCCGCCGCAAAATACAACAGATAGCCGCGTTGCCGCCCCGGTGTTAACGCCTCAAAAGCTTTTTTCAGCTTAGGTTTTTTATCCAGTATTTGCTGAAACTCTTCCGGCATCTCAAATTCTGCTGTCTTTTTAAACGTTACTTTCATCCCGGATTTTTCGACTTCAATGGCTTCATACACATAAGCCTTTATCGTCCGCGCGAGCTTCGTAATTTGTTTCACATCCGTGAACCGGATTTGACGGGTAGCCTGTACATTTTCTGTCTGTATGACGAGAATACCTTCAGGATCTGCCATCAGCGCGCCTTTAAAGAAAAGCAGGGCACAGTATTCCTTAAACCCGTGCATTAAAACGATGTTGTTGTTCTGGTAGGTATAACAGGGGTTTCCCCACTTCAATTCCTCTGTCAGGTTACAGTCCAGCAGGATTTCTCTTAGTTTTTCAAACGCTTCCCGCCATTGATCGCTTCTCTCCATAAAAGCGTCTACTTTTTCAGGGCCGGTTTTCGCCATAGCATATGATTTAGATGGATGCTTAAAATATTTTCCATTGCAAGATAATGTTAGCATTTGTTAATTACCAGGCATGTCTTATCTTTATTTAGATACGTATCTTACCATATCATTTGCTTTCTATGGAGAAAATCACCCCCGCGGATATACGCTATACTGATCTCGCTGAAAAAAGATTCAACAAACGTTACCTGGGTAAACCGGAATATATTGGTCTGCCTGTTTCTACTGCTGAAGTAGTGAATGCCGTACAGGAAGCGGTCAGCAGTAAACGGCGGCTGGTGGTCCGTAGCGGCGGGCATTGCCTGGAAGGTTTTGTAGCAGACCCGGCGGTACAGGTAGTGATTGATATGTCATTGATGACCGAAGTTAGTTATGACAAACAGCGGGCAGCTTTTATGGTAGAAGCTGGCTGCACCGTCGGCGAAATGTATCGCAGGTTGTTCCTGGGCTGGGGCGTGGTGCTTCCTGCCGGCGAACACCCGGGAGTAGGCGCCGGCGGACATATACTGGGCGGCGCCTTTGGTTTTCTCTGCCGGGAATATGGACTGGCGGCAGATTATCTCTATGGCGTGGAAGTAGTAACGGTAGATAGTTCCGGTAAAGCCCACAGCGTTATTGCTACCCGGGAAAACGATGATGCCAACCGGGAACTGTGGTGGGCGCATACCGGCGGCGGCGGCGGCAATTTTGGCATCGTTACCCGGTACTGGCTGCGTTCCCCCGATGCCACAGGCAATGATCCGCATAGCGCTTTGCCTAAAGCCCCATCCAGTGTTACGACTTTCCGTGTATCGTGGGACTGGCAGGACTTTGATGAGACAGCCTTCCAGCGACTGGCCAAAAATTTCGGGACCTGGTGCCAGCAAAACAGCAGCCCCGATTCCTCTTATCTTCCGTTGTTCAGCATACTATTCCTCAATCACCGCAACATCGGCAAACTCGATATAAAAGGACTGTGCACAGGCGCCCATGCCCGTCAGCTGATCGACGATCACCTGGCAGCAGTGGCCGTGCCGGTAGGTATTCCTTACTCCCTGCAAGTGGAAGAAACGCCCTGGCTGCGGTTTGCCCTCAACCCTTTCCCGGAGCTGTTTCAACCCGGAATGGAGAGCGTAGCGGCCAAAGTAAAGGATGCATTTTTCCGTCAACCGCTTACTGACAATCAGATAGCTACGGCCTATCATTACCTGACCGCACAGGTACCCATTGGGGGCATGTTAGGCATGGCCACCTACGGCGGAAAGGTCAACAGCATTGCTCCGGACGCTACCGCTTCCGCGCAGCGGGATTGTATTATGGACGTAGCCTGCAATACAGGTTGGCTGGACCCTCAGGGCGCTGCTCCCAGTCTGACCTGGGTCCGGCATTTCTTCAGGGATCTTTTCGCCGGTTCCGGAGGTGTACCCGTACCCAACGAACAAACCGACGGCGCTATGGTCAACCATCCGGATACCGACCTCGCCGATCCTGACTGGAACAAGTCCGGTATTCCCTGGTACACGCTGTATTACAAGGATAACTATCCACGGTTGCAACGGGTGAAAAAACAATGGGACCCACTGAATATATTTCACCACGCCTTGTCTATACGGCCGGCATAAACGATACGAATACACGAAAAAGGCGCGGGATGCCGCACCTTTTTTATTTCAATAAAATGGATGAATGGTAAAAACCTAAGGCGCGCAGACGTGCGCCTGATCTTTTCGGTGTTTATTCTAAACCTTTATGAGAATTTTAGTTGGCCGTATAGGTGAACTGTTTGTCGTAGCCCTCACCAGGCATTACTTTTAGGTTTTCAACATTCGTTTGTACCTTGCCATCTACCTGTGTATTAAAAGTCAGGGTAATAGGCGTTGTTCCCCTGTTGGTACATTCCACTCCTATAGTAGCCATACCAAAAGGTTTTACCGTCTCCAGCACATAGGTTTTAGTACTACCGTTAAACTGATTTCCTTTCAGGAAGATATTATCTTCGTTATTTTGGGTAACACCATTTATTTTCCAGACAGGAGCGCCATATTGACTGGCATCGCCATTCGCTGCTGCAGCCTGAATGGTGATATCAGTTTCATCTATAACACCGGCGGAGGTGGCTGTGACAGTGAACTTCACCGCTACTTTTTTTTCCTCCGGCGCCGGATCATTCTTTTTGCTACAGCCGGTGAAGGTAAAACTGGCGATGGCGGCCAGGCATAGTCCCCAAACAATGTTTTTTACTTTTTTGATTCCCATTTCTATGAATTGAAGGTGAAAATGAATGAAGCAAAGGTAGGCGGGGAACAACACCTGAGACAATACCGGGAAACCAGCATTTTTTTATCATGGTTTCTCAAACCATGACTGGTAGCGGGTTTAATACTTCCCGCGTGTAAAATACTGATGCATAAACAACACCTGGTACTGCGCAGCCTTTGACCAATAGTCATGATCATGCACCCCCGGTTCTTCTATATAGGTATGCGGTACATGCTGCTGCTCCAGGTATTCATGCAGCCTGCGATTATAGGCCAGGAAAGGATCTCCCGCGCCGCAACTGATCACCAGCTGCTGCTGACTGAAAATGAAATAGGGCGCGTTATCCAACACATTATAGTATTTCCATTGGGTACTGTCCGGTCCGACCAGCTTATCGATACCAAAATCCCTGGCAAACGGGATAAAGTTTACCGCACCACAGATACTACCCAGCGCACCAAAATTAGTCGCGTGTTTTACGCCTACATACAAGGCGCCATGTCCACCCATGCTCCAGCCCATGAGCGCCCGCTGATCACGCGTGGCCAGGGTTGGATAATGCTGATCGACATAACTGACCAGTTCCTGCCCTATAAACGTTTCATACTGGCTGTTTTTTTTAACCGGACTATTGATATACCAGCTATCGAAAGCACCGTCGGGGAGAATGAATAGGATACCGTACTGATCTGCCAGGGCGGGCAATGACGGAATATCTTCTTTTAACGTTCTGTCAGGATTGCCGCTGTAGCCATGCAATACATATACAGCCGGAAAACGTTGTCCCGCCTTTTTAGCTTCCGGAGAGATCACCAGGGTCCTGACAGATTTACCCATCGCATTGCTGAAAACAGCAAGCGTATCAACGGTGGCAGCCATCCCCATCAGCGGCAGCAACAACCATAGTAACAACATTGAATGTTTCATATAAACCGTTTTAACTGCTTTTCAAAAAAGCATAAGGCAAAACTAAAACGGCCACGGGGAACAAACATTTACATATGTTGATACTGGAGAACTTATATTTCCTTACGGATACGGCTCAATTGGGTTGGAGTAACACCCAGGTAGGCCGCAATATGGTGCTGGCGGAGGCGCTTTATCAATCCGGGATTTTTCGCCATAAAATCCAGGTAACGTTCTTTGGCAGTGAGGTATTTCAGGGTGATTTCCTGCTCTTCTTTTCCTGCCACCCAGTTTATTTCGAGATAACTGATCCAGAAAAAGGCAAGTTCCGTATGATGATGCATGAGTTGTTTAAACTGATCGAACTGAAACTCGACCAGTAACGTGTCTTCCAATGCCTCTATGGCAAAGGCGCCGGGCTTCTTTGTTATCAGTGCCGCTGTAGAGGCGACAAAGGAATTGTCAGCAAAAAAACGTTTAATAACCACATCTCCATTTTCCTGTATCGAATAATATGAAAGCAGGCCGTGACTGATATAGGCAATCTTTTGCGGCACGTCTCCCTGTGCCAGGTAGATCTCCCGTTTTTTTAGCTTCCTGAAATGCAGCTGCTCCGCGAATGCTTTTTCGGCATCAGCAGAGAGTACAGCATATTGAGCTATGGCCGCAAAAAAGCTGGTCAGCCTGTTATCTATCTCCATAAACCTATCTTGTTAACCAGCTCCAATGTAGGTATTTTTTTAATCGCCGGCGGCTATCGCAGCATATTAGCTTCAAATTGTGCCAGTGCGGCATCCTGTTTACGCAGCTGTTGTTCCTTCACGGCAGCGCAAACATCCGCATGTGCAGCGTATAATCACGCATGGATACCGCCCTATCTTCCCGGGCGACCAGGCTCACGCGCGCTACCAGCATATTTTAACTTTTTGTTAGCCGGCTTTGCTATTATATTCATTGACAAAGTTCTCATCATGATAAAATCATCTGTTGTACTGTACGCCTTATTGTTGGCTGGTTGCATACGGCCTGCCGACAAAAAAGCGGACGTGGTTACCCGCGTTTATTCCAATGCCGTAAAGGATTCTTTCTCCATTTTTATTAGTCTCCCGGATGACTATGCTACCCAGCCCGGTAAAAAATATCCGGTGATATATATGCTGGATGCCAACTTATATTTTGACATTTTTGCCGTTATCCTCAAAAAGTACAGCGAGGTAGGTTTACTTTCACCAGCGATACTGGTGGGTATCGGATACAAAGATTTCCCTACGATGGATTCCCTGCGCAACAGAGACTACACTTATCCTGTTGCCATCCCGGAGTATGAAATGAGTATCAGCGGTCAGGCAGATAAGTTTCTGTCCTTTATGAAAAATGAATTGCTGCCCGATATTGATAAACGTTACCAGGTGGACAAACACCAACGAATTTTAGCGGGTCATTCACTGGGCGGTTATTTTGCACTGTATGCGCTTCAACAACAATTAGCATCAGGAGATAGCCTATTCAAAGGGTATGTAGCTGCCAGTCCTTCCCTGCATTACAATCATTACTATTTGTTAAACGCCCTGGGTCATCAAGCCTCCCGCAGGATAGGTAACACCAAAGTATATACGGTTTTCGGAGGACTGGAGAATAGTGAAAAAGAGGCTGATGGTCTTACAACGGATAGCATATTTCAAACACTGGCTATCTCACTTAAAACAAACATTACCTTCAAAGGAGAAAGTTATTCCAACCTGGACCATATGGATACACAGGTACCCACTTTTATCAAAGGGTTGCAGTGGATATTACCCGAATAATGAGGAAAACCCTGAACAGTCACCTGTCCAGGGTTTAATAAAAATGTTACCATCCGGGATTATAATATTTCTATATACCCTTCTGTGCCATGTACCCGAATCCGCTGGCCATCCTTGATCAACCGCGTGGCATTCTCTACGCTGACTACCGCAGGCAGACCATATTCCCGGGCAATTACGGCTCCGTGTGTCATCAGTCCGCCGACTTCCGTTACCAGCCCTTTGATGGATACAAACAGCGGTGTCCAGCTGGGGTCGGTGAAGGGCGTGACTAAAATATCCCCGGTTTCCAGGTTGGCATCTTCCATAGTAAGCACTACCCTGGCCCTTCCTTCTACCACGCCTGCTGATACCGGCAGCCCGACAATCGCTTCGGCAGGAATATTTTTCCGGTTGTAACGGCCGGTAATTATTTCGCCCTCTGAAGTCATGAGCCGGGGCGGCGTTAGTTTATCAAATAAACGGTACTCCTCCTTCCGTTGACGGATTGTCTCTATATCCAGTTGCTGCGTGCGCACCGCTTCCCGGAATTCCTCAAAAGTGAGATAGTACACCGCTTCTTTCTCCGGAATAACGTTGGCCCGTACCAGTTGTTCCGCTTCTTTCATCAACGCCTGTTTATAAATATAGTAGCGGCTGATTTTACCGTATTTCGGGTATTCCCGGTAACCGATGTAGTTGCGTACCGTCCGGATCATGCGTTGGGTGTCTGCCACCTTTTGTTCGCCATCCGGCAGTTGGCGTAAACGATCCGTTAAGTCCTGTTCCTTTTTCATGGCGGCTGTTCTACCCTGCTCAAATTTCTGTTGACTGGCGTTCGGTTCAAAGTTTCTCAGATTGCTCAGCAGCATGGGTACCAGGATGGCAGGCATTTCACTCCAGCGGGTTTTGGTGATGTCTATTTCTCCCACGCAGCGCATCCCGTATTTATTAAGATAGTCCATTAAAGCGGCCTGTGTTTCTTTGCCGCCCCGCAGTGCTCGCAAACCCTCCCACAGATCTTCATCTTTTACCTGTTGCAGATAATGGATTACTTCCGGGTAAGGACGGATCACATCTGCCACATCCATCAGTGCCAGGCCCATTTCGGAAGTGATGTTGTTAGGAACGGATTGTGAGAGTACGTCTGCCGCATTTTTTTCACCCAGCCATTCATACATTTTTTCATTGAGCCATGCGGAAGCGCCCATGGCACTCAAAAATACGTTCGCACTTTCTTTGCCAAACAGGAGGTTCTGCAAGGCTTTCAGATCTTCCGCAATAAAATCGAAGACAGCGGTTCCCGATTTTGTTTGGATATTTTCCTTTAAAGCTGCGATAGATGCCTGTGTTTGCTGAATGAGTTCCGTAACGATGGCCGGATTGCTTTCACCTTCCGGCACTACCGGCGCGGGGATGACAGGAGGCTCTTTGTCCTCTACCGTTAACGGAATAAAATCGCGTTCAATGATAGTGTTGAGTGCATCATTTATCAGCGGCTCTGACTGCCCCACCACCATCATCAGTCTTTCCCGGCCGGCAGGTGAAGCGAGGAACCCCGCCACATCCACAAAGAGCCTTCCGCCTGCCGTAGCCATCGGGCGCAGGGTAGTAAGCAGAAACATCGAAAGTCCCAGTGGTTTAATAGGGTCCGTCATCATTTGCTGATGGCCGACGGATAGGTAGACATGCTTCTGCAGATCGTTTGTTACCGGTATCGGAAACAAAGTGGTAATGGGACGACTCTGAACGATGTAAAAAATATTATCTGCCCAACACCATTCTATATCCTGGGGACAAGCAAAATGCGCCGCTATTTTTCTCCCTATATCCGCCAGTTGCAGCATCTGTTCGTCCGTCAGCTTTTGCTGTTGCTGTAATGCCGGCTCCAATTCCTGTTCTGCCGTACCGCCTGACGGTAACGCATAAACGCCGCTTTTCTGTACAGCGATTTTTTTATGGATAATGTTGCCATCCCGTACTTTATAATTATCTGCATTCACCAGGCCGGACACCATGGCCTCTCCCAGTCCCAAGCCGGCATCGATGGATACAACCTCCCGGTTGCCATTGACAGGATCGGCGGTGAACATAATACCGGCAGCCTGTGGAAAGACCATCTGCTGTATCACCACAGACAACTGCACCTGACGATGATCAAAGCCTTGCTGCATACGATAAAACACGGCCCTCTCCGTAAACAGGGAGGCCCAGCACAGGCTTACATGGCGCAAGACAGACCCGCTTCCGGTAATGTTCAGGTAACTGTCCTGTTGACCGGCAAAGGAGGCCGCGGGCAAGTCTTCCGCTGTAGCGCTGGAGCGTACGGCATAGGCCTTTCCTTCCTCCAGCCGGGAGGTAATCTGCTCCCGGATACCTTGCGGCATAACGTGGCTGGCTATCGCCTGACGGATCTCCCCGCTCAACCGGGCCACCTGGTCCCGGTCTTCCGCCTTCAGCCCTGACAGTTGATCCAGCCATTCATCGATGGCGGGTATTTCTTTGACAATGCTCCGGAAAGCATCGGTGGTGATACAAAAACCATCCGGTACGCGGATGCCATCGATTTTGCGCAGTTCTCCCAGGTTGGCGCCTTTACCACCTACCAGTCCTGCCAGGGTTTTATCAATTTCAGAAAAACCCAATACGAATGGATGTCTACGGGTCATATGCTGTTTTTACTTTGTTTGCAGATGAGTGATGTTTTCATTCATGATGTCGAGTGCTTTTGTGAAGTAGGTCTCAATCACCTTTAGTTCCTCTTCGGAAAAAGAGGCCATCAGTTTTTCAGACTGCGCCCGGAAATCTTTGTACAACGGTACCATCAGTGCCATAATGTTTTCTGTGATGGGTTCGATGATCACCTTACGCCGGTCGTTTTCCGCGAAGCGCCTTTTCACCAGGTTTTTCTTTTCAAAGCGGTCTATCAGTCCCGTTACCGCGCCGGTGGTAAGGCCAGATAATACCGCCAGTTCCCCGGCAGTCATCTGGCCCTGTTTCATTAAAAACCCAAGGTATTTATGGTCTGTTCCTGAAAGCCCGGCCTTACGGCCGACTGCTTCGTGCATCTGGATGGAGGTATAAGCGTAGTGTTCGCTGAGTTTCCGGACGCGAAGGATAAGATCGTTGCTCATAATTATCTTATTAACTGATTATCTTAGTTACAAAGATAATTTTAAATAAAGGATATATCAAAATAAATCTCACCACAAATGGTTGAGTGGTTATAATCGCTTATGCCATTGCGCTGATATTCCATTCTTTCCCTTATTTTCGCGATTTGGCAGTGGCTGCCAGATAAGCAACCTATATCACGTACATCTAAACTTGGCATGAAAAAGACACGCAACCACCCGGCAGCATTGCCGTTCCTCTTTCTTTCTGAAATGTGGGAACGTTTTGGTTTTTATTTGATCCTGGGTATTTTCCAACTGTACCTGACCGACACGGCCAAAGGTGGCTGGGGTATGGACCGCGCGACGGCTGCGGATATCTTCGGCACCTTCATCGCTTTTGTATACCTGACACCTTTTCTGGGCGGACTGATAGCCGACCGCAAGCTGGGCTACAGCAAGTCTATTATTATCGGCGGCATACTGATGGGCATCGGCTACATTGGTCTGGCGGTGCACAATCTCACGGTGTTTTACCTGTCGCTGGCCTTAATTTGTATTGGTAACGGTTTCTTCAAACCCAATATATCCACGCTGCTGGGCAATGTATATAGCGATGATCAATATCGTAGCCGGAAAGATACGGGGTACAATATCTTTTACATGGGCATCAACATTGGTGCCTTTATCTGTAACTTCTTTGCAGCTTTCCTGCGCAATACCATTGGCTGGGGCGCGGCTTTCATCGCCGCCGGTATTGGCATGTTCCTGGGCGTATTGATATTCGTGATTGGCATGAAACACTACCGGCATGCGGATGTACGTAAACCGGTACAGGAAGGCGATATGTCGCTGAGCAAAATATTCTCCGTAGTGTTTTTACCGGCTATCGTAGTGGGACTGGGCGCCTGGTTTATTCCGGGCAACATCTTCGGATCTGATTCCACCGACGCTTTCATTTTTGCCTGTATCCCGATATTAATGTTTTTTGTGTCCCTGCTGATGAAAGCAGATGCGAAGGACCGTAAGCCCATCTCTGCACTGCTGGCTATTTTTGCCGTGTCGATCGTTTTCTGGGCAGTATTCAAACAGAATGGTACCGCATTGACCACCTGGGCCCAATATTATACGGACAGAGAAATTCCGGCCGTGATTGAACAACCGGCCCAGCGTCTTTACCTGGCAGAAACGGTGGTGAACAAAGCAGATTCCGTTACCGCTTTTGATGAAGAATTCAGGGTAATCAGGGATGCAGCCGGCAAACCGCAGAAAGTATGGGATAAGGTAGTGTACTTTAAAAATGTGGCGCCGGAGAAAATGCCGGCAGAGGGGAAAAGCGTCAGTCTCTTTAATACAGAGCTGTTCCAATCCATTAATCCTTTCTTTGTGATTACGCTGACACCGCTGATCGTGCTACTTTTCGCCATGCTGCGAAAACGCAACCAGGAACCTTCCACTCCATCGAAAATTGCATGGGGCCTGCTGATATCGGCCATCTCCACGCTGATGATGGTGGGTGCGGTATATGTGTGCAGCAACGGGACTATCAAAGCCTCGCCCTGGTGGCTGATCGGCTGTTATGGTATTATTACGGTAGGGGAACTCTTCCTGAGCCCTATGGGACTATCCCTGGTGTCTAAACTCAGTCCGGCCCGCATTACCTCCCTGATGATGGGCGGCTGGTTCCTGGCCACTTCCATCGGTAACAAACTATCCGGTATCCTCGCCACTTTGTGGGATACCTATGATAACAAAGCCAATTACTTCCTGGTGAACTTCCTGTTACTGGGTGGCGCTGCCGCGGTGATATTCCTGATGCTGCGCTGGCTGAACCGGATATTCAAGGAGTATGTAAAATAAAATTTTCCAAGCCTGGCAGTTAAGCTGCCAGGCTTTTTTTATACTGTTATTTTTTAGTCCATTCTTCGCAGGTGCAGACATCTGCCACCTTTGGAAACACCCGTTCCACCAGTATTTGATGCACTTCCTGATCCCGGTCCATACAGCCATCCGACAGCACGGTCAACCGATAATCCTTATCTGCGGCCTCCGTCAGCGTTGAAAGCACTACTCCGCTGGTGATAACGCCGGCCAGTACCAGGTGACGGATACCATTTGACCGTAACACCACTTCCAGGTCGCTGCCGGTAAAGGCACTGTACCTTTTTTTGACCACCACCACTTCCTCGTTGGCCGGCGCCAGCGGCGGGACGATCTTCATCATCTGCTCTATAACGGCATCGGGCAAACGCGATGGTAAGGTCCGGAAACTTTTATGGTCCGGATGTATTTCCGGATAACCTTTCCGAAAGGCCGCCACGCAATAAATTACCGGAATACCGGTCTCCCGGGCATGCTTAATCGCCGCAGCAATCTGAGGAAAAAGCTGGTCGCTGCCCGGCAGGCCCGCCAGCAGTGCTTCCTGCATATCCATCACCAGTAATGCAGTGTCTGACTTTTGTGATATCATTATTTGTAGTTTTAAAAATTATCTCGTTAAAGACCGGTCCGGCTGATATCCGGCTTTCAGAAAACGATAAAACACGCCCGTAATCAGCAGGCAAACGACTCCTTCTATAAACGTACATATCTGCGGATGAATGATTTTAGCCATCCAGCCTACCAATAAGCTTCCCAGCGGCAGCGTACCAAAGGCTGCCATGGCAAAGAAGCCTACCACACGGCCACGCATATCCGCAGCAGACACCGTTTGTATGATCGTGTTGGAAATAGGCATCACCGACATGGTACCAAAACCGCATACAAAACACAACAAGAGGTATACCGGTAATACAGGCACATAAGACATCACCATCAAACCAATGCCCAACACAATGAGATTTACCAACAGTATCTGTTTTAAACGGAGGCTACTTTTCTGCGACGCCAGGAACAAGGTGCTGGTTAGCGCCCCGATGCCGGTAGCCGCATTGATAAAGCCATAGGTAGCCGCATTACCTTTAAACACATCGCGGGCGTAAAAAGGCTGTAATGTATTGTAAGGAAGCACAAACAGGCAGACCAGTCCCAGCAACAGCAGGATCTGCCCTATCTCTTTCTGGGCGCGGGTATAATTCAGCCCATCCCTGAAATCTGTCCACGCATTTTTAGTGCGCTGATGATGCTGTTTCCGGGGAAGGTCCATCATCGTGAGACAAATAATCACCGCTACAAAACTCACTGCATTAGCGATGAAACATACCGTGGCGCCGTATTTGGCCAGTACGATACCGGACAAGGCAGGTCCCACCAATCTCGACAAATTATTCAGCGACGAGTTCATAGCGATAGCGCTGGGCAGGTCCGCTTTATCAGGCACAATATCGTTGACCATCGCCTGGCGGGACGGTACGTCGTAAGCGTTGGCCAGTCCGAGGACTACACTTAAGCCCAGCAGTCCCCACAGCGGCCGGGCACTGAAGTGATACACCAGTGTGAGCCCCACTGCCTGCAAGGCAGAAACAATCTGAGTAATCATCAGCACCTTGTAGCGGTCGTGCCGGTCGGCCGCTATACCACCGGCCGGCGATAATAAAAACGAGGGGAACTGTTCCGCAAAAGTCGCCAGTCCCACCAGGAATACGGAGTGTGTCAACGTATATACCACCCAGATCACCGCCGTTCGCTGCATCCACATACCGATGCGCGATATCAGTTGACCGTAAAAGAACAAACTATAATTACGCGACTTAAAAACCCTGAAAGTGTTTGACATCTCCATTTTTAGACTAAAATCAATTTTCGGTCGAAATTCATGTAAAAAATTATTGCAATCCCCGCTGGAAAAGCCTGCAAAATGCGGGCAACAACTCATCGGCCTGTTCCGCCGAACCAAACAGGGTTATTTCCCGGTTCATACCCCGGAGGGCCGACAGGAACATCATCACCGCCTGGTCCAGTTCCTTCGGATGCAATGTTTTAATACTGCGGTCGCCGGCGGCTTGTATGAGCAGCTGTTGCAGGATCACCTTTTCCTTTTCGAGATATCTGAGGTGTACTCCTTTTTTCAGTTCATTATACCGGGACAAGGCCACCGCATCCATTCCCGCTTCCATAGCCCTGTATAAGGATTTTCGTTTCCTGGCCATCTCAAACTTTACCGCTGCAAAGGCCATCAGTTTTTCCAGCAGGCCGGAGCGGCTGCTCATCCGCTTCATCGTTTCCAGTATAATTTCACTGATCTCTGTTTCCAGTACGGCGTCAAATATTTCCTCCTTGCTTTTGAAATAATAATACAGGGAACTCTTTCCCATGCCCGCAGCTCTTGCCACATCTTCCATGGTTACCATGCCCAGGCCTTTCTCCTGGAAAAGCTTTTGTGCCGTTGACAGTATATGCGTCCTTTTATCTGATGCCATGGTGCAAAGATAATAAAACATTCGACCAAAAACCAAATTCGGTCGAAATAAATTACAAACAAAGCATGAGTGTTTCTTCCTTCTCAGCAATAAAGCAGTATCTTAGTTTAAATGAATACCTGATGCCGGACCTTATTGCCAGAAAAATCTGCAAGAAAATAGGCGCACCTGATATCTTGCAACAGCTGGGCTCCCTCAGCAGTTCAGATCTTTCATCGTTGTTGATGGCAGTATACGAGCAGCGTGCCGCTCAACTATCAGCCGCTTCCTTATTGCAGCACTACCAACAAAACAGCTTTGCCCAACCTGCCGATACGGACATGATCCTGATGCTGGAAAAGGAGCTGGAAATACTGCGTTATCTGCAGCAACATCACTACTATCCGCTGGAACTATCGCCCGTAGGGCAGTTCGGCAGTTGTGCCGCAGTGGGTACCGTTAGTCAGAAAAAGATTATCTCCGCCATCCGGCATACGGAAGTGATGGCAGATGCCACCAACGCTCTGGCTTTACATATGGCCGGCCAGCGGAAAGCCAGCGGTTTCAATCATGAAATCCTGCGGTACAGCACTGTTCACCGGCATATCCGCGCGACAAGGCCCCCCGTAAAAGGTTATACTCCTCATTTTAAAATAGCCTGTATGGTGGCTGCAGGGAAAGATACCGGCGACTACGCCTTTGAACTCAATAGTCTCAAGGAGCAGCTATTACATCTGTATCATATGCTTACCAGCATCTTTACCGCGTCGCAGGTGTCTGTCAAACTCATGCCCCGCGGCGGTTACAACGGCGATGGCTTGCTCACGCGGATACAGGAATTATGTGCCACACTGCCCATGACCACCACCCTTGCCCGCCACATTGCGGAAAACAACTATTATAAAGGCGTTCAGTTCAAAATGTATATACAGCCCCGACAAGGCCCGGAAATGGAAATAGCAGATGGCGGATTTACCGACTGGACCCAACAACTCAGCGGCAACCGGAAAGAGCGCTGTCTTATATCAGGCATGGGTTTAAGCCTGCTGGTAAAATTTTTCAACACCTAAACGCATGGATATAACATTACAGGATATAGTCACATCAAGATTAACACTACGATTACTGGGAACGGATGTTACGGAAGCTTGTCTGCAATACGATTTTACAACAGCCGCACAATTGCTGCAAGCCACTATACCAACGGAATTTCAGCGGGAACAAAGTAGCCTGCAGCATGACCGCCGGCAACTATCGGCCGATCCGGCCTACCGTCCCTGGGCCTCCAGGGCTATCCTGTTGCGGGATGAAATGATTGGGCTGATACGTTTTCACAGCAGGCCCGAAGAAACGCCAGACCAGCCATACAGGCTGGGCGCCGCGGAATTAGGCTACCATATCTTTGCCGCCCATCGAAGAAAAGGGTATGCACGCGAAGCTATCCAGGGTATGCTGGATTGGGCTACCGAATATTTCCATACACGTCGTTTTATTGTATCCATTGCCCCGGACAACCTGCCTTCATTGGAACTGGCGCGTACGCTGGGGTTTGTGAAGGTAGACGAAGCCATGGATGAAACTGACGGGCTCGAGTATGTATACCTCCTGGAAAACAGTTAATATCTGCACAGCGACGGCGGGCCTTATGGACGCAGCAGACGCAACGACTTTTTTGTGCGTCAGCTGTTAAAGGCCACACCGCCGGACCGTAATAAAGAAGAATAAGATGCTACAAGGCTTCTGGCACCAACGCCATAATGGGGTTTAGTACCATTTCCTCAAATTCAATGAGCATTTTTTTGGACGCTTTTCCGTCGTCAAAACTTGGACTGATCTTATAATTTTTGAGGAACTGCTTTTTCTTAATGCCGATGGCATAATACCATTCACCGGTAACCATTTGGGTAAAGAGGACCATTTCATCGAGCCTCATGATTTTCTTTTTCCCGAAAGGCGGGTTGATCTTGTATACCGTATTCGTGTATTTATCAAATTCATAACCTACGTTATAATGAAACAGGTAGTCGTACAAACCATGCCCTGCAAGGTATACGACCAGGGCTAAGCCCAGCACTTTCGGCCCTTCGCTGAGCACCGGAAAAAAAATCGCTACCCCGATACCAACTACCACTGCGATCCCCGCCATCCATATCAGGCTGGTCTTTAACCGGCGGTTGGGTTGCAGTATTACCCGGTCAGGCGCCACTTCTACGTTGAGCTGCTTTTTAATGTCCATTTGTTCCGATTATATCTTCGATGTCATTTAAGAGATTTTGCATGGAGCGTTTGGTAAAACCCTGCGCCAGTCCGGCTGACTTTTCCTTTCCGTCTTTCAGGAAATATACATTCAGCGTAACATTGGTGGTGATGAAGTTGGTTTTGAGCGTATACAGCTCAAAATGCTGAATGCTCTCAAAAGGTATTACCATGGCTGGTTTCAGCAAAGACATTTTTACGTTGATGGCTTTGTTGTCCATATCCACCACCAATGATTTAGAGAGCGCGCTTAAGACAAAAATCGCCGTGCAGACAATAAACACCCACATAAAGATGGATGAATGAATGCGAAAACCGAGATAGGCCAGCCCCAGGCATAAGCCTATTGCCACTGCATTGTAGGTGTGCTGGGGTTTCATTTTGTACACATTACCTTCTTTGATAAACTTTTTCGGTTGTTCCATAGATATGTTCTTTTTTGTTTGATACTATTTTATTTGTAACAGGTCTTCCAACTCATTCCACAGTTCCTGCATATCCTTCGCTTTTAATGACCCGGCCAGGGGAAGTACTTTTACCTTGCCCGCATCCCGGTATTCCACCGGCAATTCCGCTTGCAGTGGTATGCCTGCAATGCTGCCCGTTCTCAAACTTAAACCCAGGATATTTGCTACAGGGTAAACATGTGTTTTTCCGAATTTGGCAAAACGGATCGTTATCTCTCGGGGAACGCCATTTTCCATGACAACCCTACGGTTAACCTTATACGTTGTCCGGAACAAGATAATAAAAAAGGTAATAACTCCCAAAATGATGAGGCCGGCCTTTATATGTCCGCCTGCTATCAATCCCACAGCGACCAGGCATAATAGTCCCCCAGCAATAGCTTCCATTCCCCTGAAAGTACCGATGATATAATCACTTCCATCGGGGAGCAACAGCTTATAATGCTTCATAAAACAATTTTGATTTCCGGCAGTTCCTGCCATCCGGTTAACCGGACGGCATTATCCGATGAAGGCAAATTTATCTTCAAACAGACCTCCGATAACAGGCAACGGCTTCTTCGCTTCATTGGCGGCATTGATCATTCCTATGATCATCAATGCCAAAATGACCAATCCGATATAGGTCAGGAAACTAAGGGCAGGTATTATCCATAGCACAACGTTAAGGAGTATTCCGACAATGGCGCCTATGATGACAAGGCCCAGGGATTGCCGCAAATGATATTTCAGCAGGTCGTCTGCTTTTTCTTTCCCGGAGAAATAGGCTATCAGCCAACCAATTAAAGTAATGTAGGAAACGATGGATAGCGTTTTGTTATTCATAGTCTTGTTTTTTTGATGTCACAAAAATGACCGAAATATTTTCCGTTCCCTTGTTTTGATGCACCACAAATTGACTACGACCGCTTTACACAAGCAACTACAAAACGACTACATAATTCATTTTTGTTTGACAATAATCATATTATATATTTAGTATTTATTACTAATGATCAATTTTGACGCCAGGGCGACTACAGATTTTTCTATCTTTGCGGCATGAGGAGATTATTACACCTGACTATTCTACTGACATTTTCGCTCTCCGCTGTTGCACAACAAACGTACATCGACAGTCTTCAACAGCTGTTAAAACAAGATCCGGATGCCGCGCGCACTGCCGACATTCAACAGCAGATCGCCGATGCATACCGCACCAACGAAAAATACCCCGAAGCTATCAGGATGGCGGAACAAAGCCTGGAGACCAGCCTGAAAATTTCCGGCAACAACCTGGGTGTTACCAAAGCCTATTGGACCCTGTCCAACATCTACACCAACACGGAAGACTTTGAGAAAGCGCAGCGGTATATCAACCAGGCCTACCAATCGGCCAGGGCTCAATCCAACCCGCTCCCGATGGCCTATGCCCATTATGCAGAAGCCATGTTGCATAGTACGTTATATGATAATGAAAAAACAGTGAAGAGCCTTCATGAGGCACTGTCCCGGATACCCGATCCGGAAAAGGAACCGTTGCTCACAGCCCGTATTTATTACCTGTTGTATGGGGTCTATAGTGAATGGGACAACGAATCGGAGACCTTTCATTACGCCCGGAAAGCACTGGATTTTGCCGTCAAATCCGGTAACGACAACCTGCTGGCCAATGCCTATGCCGCTATGGCAGTAGCCTACAAAACCCGCCAGCAGAGGACCCACCAGGAAAAAGACATCGACAGCAGCCTGTCCTTTTTAGATAAAGGCATCGCCCTATACCAGGCCAATCCCGGGAAAGTGGCCACCAATACCTACGCCACCCTGCGAATCAACAAAGCCAGCTACCTGATCACCTTTTGGGGCACCAAAAACCCGGCTGTAAAACGACAGATCGTTGAAAACATCAACGAAACACTGAACACGGCCAAGGCTATGGAAGACAATGACCGGTTTGTAGCCAGCAGCTACGGTATTTTAAGTCAGCTAAGCCTGGAAGATAACAACGTCAAAGCAGCGGAAAACTACCTGCTGATGGCTTACACCCAAATGCTGCAACGCAAAAAGCCCTACTACTATACCCTGGCAAATGTAGCGCAGGACCTGGCCCGGCTCTATTCCCGTATAGGAGATTATAAAAAAGCCTATGAATTCCAGGAGAAACTGACCCAATACAAAGAGCTGCTTTTTAATGAAAGTGAAGCGGAAAGCGCTAAAAGACTGGAAGCACAATACCATCTCAAAAATAAGGATAAGGAATTGCAGGCGATGATGGATAAAGCCGCCAGTCATAAAAAACAAAAAAACCTGCTCCTGGGACTGATAGCGGCAGGCATAGTCGGCGGATTTTTTATGTTCCGCTCCTATCATTACAACCTCCGGTACTCGCTCACCCGGGAGAAACAACTGCGTGCCGAAAAGAATGAGGCAGAAATGCAGGTAAAGCTGGAAAAGGAAGAACAAGGCCGGCTGAAAGCGGAACAGGAACTGCTGGCACTACAGCAACAGAAACTGCAGGATGAAGTGATGGCCAACCAACTGCACCTGCAACGAAAAATTGAAGTACTGCAACAGCTGAAAGAAAAACTTTCAGGGCCTGATGCTGTCGGCATCCACCAGGTACTGCGCGAAGAATCCCTGATGGATGACGACTTTGAAAAAGCTAAATTTCAAATCCAGGAACTGCATCCAAATTTCTTCAAAAATCTGAACGAAAAAACCAGGCAAAAACTGACGGCATTGGATATGAAGTACTGTGCCTATCTGTATCTGGGGATGGATACCAAACAGATTGCCCAGCTGCTGAACGTAGAACCCAAAAGCGTCCGGATGACCAAATACCGGCTGAAGCAAAAATTTGAACTGGATGGAGAAACAGACCTGGTAGTATACCTGAAAGCGGTTGGCTAAAACAGCTTACCGGATGCTGCTTTGATATTGAGCAAACGGTAACCAATATACGCGATACGCAATGTTTTCACATAAGAACCTTTATGTACCAGGAACTTTCCCTGTTCATCCGTCGCTATTTCTTCCGTGGTACCATTTGCCCGTTTCAGCTGAACCGTTGCAGCAAATATTACCGCCCCGGTTTCGGCATCTTTCACCAGCCCCTCCACTTCCTGTGCACCGGTATCCTTTAATTCCAGCACCAGTTGCCCCTGCACCACGCAACCGTCTTTACCCGCAAAACCGTACTGCGGAAAGCGGTCTACAATTAATTCATTGTATTCCTTCCCGTTGTACAACAATTTGGAATAGGCCATTTTCGTTTGCGCCTGCCCGTTAACATGATACAGCAGTACAAAGCAGGCTAACACAAACAACTTTGAGATAGATGACATGTGGATCGTTTTACTAAAGTTAGCGAATTAGACGGCAGGTTGAAAAACATTTCCGCCAGGAGTGTTGCCAGCAAACCAACGTGCGGCAGCCTGCCGTAATTCAGCGCTATCAGCGGCGTTATCTGCAGCCCAGGCCACTATCCCGTCGGGGCGTACCAATACCGCACTTACGCCCATCCGCTCTTTCACGTCACCGGCAACGTACCGGATTTGATTATCGTAAGCTTTCGTAAAATTCTCCAGTACCGCTTGCCTGTCAAAATCAAGCAGCAGTCCACGGCCATCCTGCATCAATGCGCCCACGTCGGTACCGTTTTCAAGCGTAAAGTTGGGTACACTGTATCCCACCAGCGGATGTGCGGCCTCCGTATCATAGTGGGTAAAGATACCCCATACCCTGGCCGCCATATAGGTAGCGCCGTCGGGCGTATTGATCAGATCACGGATGATAGCCTGTAATGCGCGGGCATGAGGGTCGGGACTCATAATAGCCACCTGCGCGCGTGACCAGTCCAGCACCTGTGCGCCGATAGGGTACCGTTCTGTGTGATAGGTATCCAGCAAACCCTCCGGTGCTTTGTTATGGATTGTGGCAGCGAGTTTCCAGCCCAGGTTCATCGCATCGCCAAGACCGAGATTAAGTCCCTGGCCACCCAACGGTGAATGAATATGCGCTGCATCGCCGGCTAAAAGTACCCGGCCTTTACGGTAAGCAGTGGCTTGTCTGGACCTGTCTGTCCAGGTGGTAGCCACCTGCAGCGTTTCAATCGTCACATCTGTGCCCGAGATACGGCGCAGCACTTCCTGCACATGCTCCCGGGTAAGGGGCTTTTCGGACTGGTGAAAGGCGCCTTTATCAAAGTCCTGGATCATCACATAACCGGGCTGCGACTGCAGGTACATGCCTCTTTCGGTGATATTCCTGCCGGGACGGAGTTTCTCCGGATCAGCGATATCCATCCGGGTGGAATAACCGGTGAAAGCGGGTTCGGTGCCGGCAAATTCAAAACCACCGTTCTTACGGACAATGCTACGGGCGCCGTCACAGCCCACCAGCCATTGACTGGTAAAAGATTGTCCACCTGTATGGACCACCACTTTATCTGCATCAGCAATAAAATCGCTAACCGGCATGCCACGTTTAATCACCACGCCCAGGGCTTCGGCGCGACGGGCCAGTACCATTTCAAGTTCCGCCATCTCCGCAATAACGTGAGTATCCGGCGAACCGGGTAAACGGTTTTGCCACCGGGAAGTGTCAACATCTCCTTCGTGGAATGGGATACCGGCGAAGTGCCCCACCTGGCGGCGTGTACCTTTTACAGCGCCGGCATGGGGGTCTTTCAGGCGTTTGGGCACTTCCAGTTCGTCTAATAATCCGCGACGATAGAAGGCGTCGATAGTGGGCGATGAGAGTCCACGTATACCAAACGGGAGTTGTTTCAGGGGTGATAACGGGTGCTCCGCTTTTTCGAGCACCAGGACAGAACATCCTGCCAGGGCCAGTTCACAGGCGAGGAAAAGGCCAACAGGCCCTGCTCCGGAAATAATAACATCATTTGTAGTCTTCATATAGCATGATTGAACCACAAAATTCCGGAATGCACTTTCGTCAGTCTTGTATAAACGCGACAAAATAATGGTTTACCGGCGTTCGCCTTTCTTCGCTTTCCGGGCAAAGGCCGCAGGAGAAGTGCCGCTATAACGTTTAAATTCCCTGCTAAGGTGGGCCTGATCAGTATAGCCCAGCTCCATTGCCAGGCCGGCCAGGTTGGTATCGGGGTAATGCCAGAGTTGATTGCGTGCTTGTTCGAAACGGATCAGGCCCGACACATCCTTTACTGTATAACCGGAAGATTCTTTGAATTTTCTTTCCAGGGTGCGTACCGTTGCGTGGGCAGCAGCAGCCACCTGGCTGACCGGCATGCTGCCTTTTGCCGCTCTCATGGCGCCCCCTGCTTTGAGCAGCATATTGTCGATATTCACCGCTGATCTTACCTGCAGACAATACTGCGTTATCAGCTCCAGCGCCTCTTCTATCCTACCCGACTGTACACAGCCCGCTAAGGGAGCCTGCAGGCCGGAAACAGGATGATTCAATATATGTACGCCCTCTTTACCGGAAGGCAATCCCAGCAAATCGAACACTGTCCAGGGGAAACACCGGATAGCCAGGATTTCCATACGGTCTTTTGCATTTAAAACCAGGGGCTGATTCAGGAGTCCCATGATAAAGGGCGATGGCAGTGGGTTGCTATCATGCGCAATCCGGCAGCTGCCGCCAAAATGAAAAATGATCTCCGTATAACCGTCCGGCATAATCACAAAATCCGATGGCCCCTGGCCGAAGTCGGCCCGGTTATACCAAAAGCATTTCACAACACCTCCCAATGCTTCAGGGGGATCAAATTCTTGATGCAGCATGGTCAATTTTTTTGCGAACGTTACGTCAGCAAATACGCTCCAAACATTGTTCCAGGGTAGCCGCGGCGTAGTCCAGCTGATTTTCCCGGTAATGTCCCAACACCGCCAGTTGCACCCAGTTCCGTTTCACCAGGTATTCACTTTCATAACTCAGGATGATTTGTTTTTCATCCATATACGCTGTAAAAGTCGGCTTTTTTCCGTCAGGAAGCACCAGGGTAAAAACCTTTGACTGGCGGTCGCCGAAAGGAACAACATCATAACGCTGCAGGATATCATAATACCGGTGGCAGTACTGGTGGATCATGCTGGTATGCGCCGTTGTTTGTTTTTGTAAGATAGCCGTATGGAGGGCGTTGATCAGGTTGGAAGAAATTGTAAAGGGAATATTGTTTTTAAGAGCATAGTTGGTCAGATCAAGATAAGTAGGTGTATTATCACTCCTCCAGGGAGCTACATTGGAAAACACCAGCGCCAGGCCCGGATAGGCTCCCAGGCCTTTACCCGATGATGCGGTGGCCATCGTTACCTTCGATAAGTTTAAATGGGTGGTCCCAACAGAGCTCATACAATCCACAAAACAGTGCATTTGGTGTGCCTCACAAAGGTCGGCGATAGCGTTCAGGTCATTCAACACCCCGGTAGAGGTTTCACAATGACAGCACAGTATCCAGCCCATGTTTCCGGTGGACAACAACTGCTTTATCGCTGCCAGGTCAAAACGCCGGCCCCAATCGAGCGTATAAGGTATAAAATCAATGCCGATCCGTTTCGCCTGGCGGCTCAGCCTGGAGCCGAATTCACCATTGGACAGTATCAGTCCTTTTGATCCCAGTGTTTTTATCTGATGCAGCATCACTTCATTCGCCATTGTTCCGCTACCATTCATGACAAAGGTATGGCGAACCGAAAACAGGTTACACAGGGCTGCCAGGGTATCATCCAACAGGGTCCTGAAATAGGGTGACCGGTGAGAAACAGCGGGTTCACTTAAAGCATTTCTTACTGCATCAGAAATATGTACAGGTCCGGTACTCAGATTAATTTTTTCCAAAGTCATCTCGCAGATTAGTTACATGAATAAACATAGGTTGATATAAGGCGCCTTCCACGCCTACCAGGTTGCCAAAGGGAACAAAGCCCAGTTTGGTGTACAGTTTAATTTGCCGGGTAGTGCCGGAAACAACAGCGCTATCGATCCCCTGGTGCAACATCTCGGCAATCAGCTGCCGGAGCAGGCGGTAAGCGACGGAAATCTTTCTCTCCGATCTTTCTATGCCCAGCAACCTCACCTCCGCCAATCTTTTATAGGGAGGAATGTGTTCATCCAGCTGTTGGACTTTTCCATCCAGGGAAAACGGCCGGACTTCGTTGTAACAAACCATTCCAATTACATGATCGTTTTTCAATGCAATCACATATTTATTCTTGAAGTGGAACTTATCTACCAGGATCTTATCATCATTGGCAGGATGTTGCGGGATTTCTTCTACGAACAGCTTATAGTTAAGCCGGTGAATTTGTTCAAATTCATTGGGTTGATCGGCGATTTTAATTATCATTCTGAACAGCGTATAGGTTATTGGGTGATCGACAGTCTTTATCTAAATGTAACAAAAAAATAATCATATATCAATATAAAAACACCCGTTGTATTCAAACCATCATGCATAGGGGCTGGTCTCTTCATTATCTCATCTTCCTATATCCACGCTATTATCCTGTCAACACATTAAAACCAGATACAATATTCAATTTTGTATATAATAAGCATAGTTGTAAATTGACAACATAATTATCAGATACTATCGCGAAACCACCTCATGGAGCAAGTACAAACAGGTAAATGTGTATATATTCTCAATACGGGCCGAAACCTGTATAAGATTGGCAAAACGCAGGATCTTCATAAGCGCCTGGCTGCTTACCATACACATCTCCCTGTGCTGTTCCGTGTAGTACGCCAGTATGCAGCTGAAAATATGAGTGAACTGGAGGAAAGCCTGCATATCGTTTTTCAGCATAAGCGTGTAAAAGGTGAATGGTTTGAACTCAGCAAGAGCGACCTGATCATTTGCGACAACGTTGCCCGAAGCTCTGCCCTGCAATCACTTCAGAAGCAGGCCAGGAGGTATTCGGATATCAGTTTCACCGACAATCCGCTGTTACAGGTGATGGAGGCGAATGAGAAATACCTGCAGGATTACTCCCGCATTGCAGATGATATCCGGCTGGGATTGAATAACGATGAATTGTTTGAGCTGCACGAGGGCACGATTAATAAATCCGTTATTGAAACGGTGAGGAGATTATTGAAATACCGTACCCCCAATTCTGAATTCCTCGGCAAATGGATGCGTGTTGTCAAGGAACTTAGCGATGGTGAAAGCGAGAGTAGCATACTTCTGAAGTATAGCGGTCATATTAGCAGAGGTACTATTCAGATGATTAAGCGGATATTGCGGAATCAGCTGTATTAGCAGGTAAGCGGGCTGCGGGCCGCAAAACAAATGAAGCCGGCACAAAAAATAAAAATTTATCCCCTGAAAAAGAAGGCCGACCCAAAAGCGATTTTTACTTTTAAGTCAGCCCCTATTGCTTTTTAAAAAATCATCAGAATTTTAATGCCTGCATAAATTTCCGGAAGATGGTATTGTTATGATAGATACCCATAAACGCTTCTGCTCCGGGGCCATAGGCAAACACCGGCACCATCACCCCGGTATGGTCATCTGTAGAAAATTTACCGCTGATTTTACCGGTAGTCAGATCTCCTTCAGCAATGGTAAGGCCGCCGGTTTCATGGTCAGCCGTTACAATCACCAGGGTTTCCTTGTTTTTATCGGCAAAGTCCAGCGCGGCTTTGATGGCTTTGTCAAAATCGATGACTTCTTCGGTCACATATTGCAGATCGTTGGCATGGCCGCCATCATCGATCTTGGAACCTTCCACCACCAGGAAAAAGCCTTTTTTATTTTGTTGTAACAGCTGAAGCGCAGTATTGGTGGTACGTGCCAGCTGATCGCCTCTTCCGGCCACCCGTTCTTCTTTCACAAGTCCCACCAGCTTACCTTGTTTTACCTGTGTGATATCGTCCGTTGTATACTTCACCTGGTAGCCTTTCTGCATGAATTCTGTGAGCAGGTTACGACCGTCTTTTCGCTGATCGAAATGTTCACGGCCGGCGCCTATCAATACATCTGCGTCTGACTTCACATAGTCGGCTGCAATCTCCGCCTGCATTTCGCGGGTCTTTTGATGCGCCGCAAAAGTGGCGGGTGTGGCGTCCGTAATATCAGTAGTGACCACGATGCCGGTGGACAGGCCATGCTGACGGGCAATCTCCAGTATGTTGGGCTGAGGACGGCCTGCACTATCCACCCCGATAGCGCCGTTATACGTCTTCTGCCCGATAGCAAAAGCAGTGGCGCCTGCAGCAGATTCCGTCATGTAGTTGTTGGCAGAATTAGTCCTGGAGAAACCGATACATTTAAACCGTTCCAGGTTCAGCGAACCTTTATTGGCTGTAAGTCCCGCATAGATCTGTGTAGTACCCATCCCATCTCCCACCATAAAAATGATATTTTTGATGGTGGGCGCCGCCGGTTGTTCCGGCTGCGGAGGTTGTGCACAGGATATAGCCAGCAGGGGCAACATGAAGGCTGCTATAATGGTTCTTTTCATGTAGTTCTTTTATGGTATAATATACAACGTCTGTTTTTAAAATCCGGGATTTTGTGTTAATACGCCCTGGCTCAGATTAATCTGGGACTGCGGTATCGGGAATATTTCATGCACCCCTTCTTTAAAAGAAGCACCTTTCTGACTGTTGTATTTTTTGGCAAAATCGTTCAGCACTTTTGCAGCTCTGTTGGTACGCACCAGGTCAAAGAAGCGGAAAACTTCCGTAGCATATTCTACCCGTTGTTCCTGCCAGATAGCCTGCCGCAGCTGTTCTTTATTGGTGGTGGTTACATCCGGCAGGATCAGCGCATTACCTTCCCGGGCGCGGGCTCTCACCTGGTTCAGCACCTGGAGCGCTTCCTGGCTATGCCCGTTTTCATTGGCGGCCTCTGCATACCACAGGAGGATATGACCGTAGCGGAAAACGATCTGGTCTTTTGCCGAGCTTTTAGGTTGATCTGTCATTTCATTTTTCAGGATCAGGTATTTCGTACATAGGTAACCGGTAGCACTGGTGCCGGTGTTGCCGATGGTGCCATCCGGCAATACATCACCGGTTTTGTAAACGGTAGCCTTTTTACGGGGATCGCCCGGCTCAAAAGCATCTACCAGGTCCTGGGTAGGATTATCATATTGCCAGCCGTAGGACAATGGTCCGCGGGTTCTGCCATCACCGTCTCCCGAACCTTCTTCATCATAAAAACGGGCGTCGTACTGGAAATTTATTTCAAAAATGGCTTCCACACCGTATTCCCCGTCGATGGTGAAGTTGTGGTAATACACCGGGTCCAGGCTGTATTGATGTGAATCGATGATCTTTTTAGTCCAGATTTCCGTTTCCGCGAATTTGCTTTGCATGAGATAAACCCTGGCCAGCAGCGCCTGTGCGGCTCCTTTCGTAGCGCGGCCATAGTCCGATTTATCCTGTGCGCTTTTCTCCGGCAGTACCGGCTCCGCATCTAGCAGATCGGCTTCTATCTGCCGGTAAATTTCGGTTTTGCTGTTTCTGGGGATGTTGTAGTCAGTCAGCATTTCCTTCAGCATCAGTGGTACGCCTCCGAAAATCTGCACCAGGTTGAAATAATAGTAGGCCCGCAAAAACTTGCCTTCCGCCACGTATACTTTTTTTGTTTCCTCGTTCATACCATTTACACCAGGCGCTTTTTCGATCACGATATTGGCGGCGTGTATGCCCTGATACAGTGTAGACCAGGCGTTTTCATAGAAAGGATTCGTGGCGTTGGCGGTAAAAAATTCTACCTGGATCATGTCAGGGTTATCGCCTCCGTTGGCTCTCGCATCATCTGAACAAACATCACCGAACACCCATCTCACATAGCCGGGATAGTTAGTGCGGTAGTTTGATTGCAATGCCTTGTAAGCCGCTATCAATCCCTGTCTGGCGGTAGCCGGCGTGGTGAAGAAAGTCGCAGTGGTTTGCCTGCCATGTGGTTCTATTTCCAGTAATTTATTACACCCGGAGAAGACCGCGGCGGCCAGCAAAAGCGTCGTTATACCAATTCGTTTCAACATATGTTCAAATATTTTCAGTATTAAAAGTTTACGTTCAGGCCAACGGAAAGCGTGCGTGGGCGCGGATAATAAGCGCGATCGATGCCTACATCCAGTGGATCGCCGTCATTACCGTCACGCATGCCCACTTCCGGATCAAAGCCATCATACTTAGTAATGGTAAACAGGTTTTCTCCACCTGCATATACCCTTACTTTAGCGATACCCCATCTTTTCAGCAGCGATGGTGGCAGGGAATAGCCCAGCTGCAGACTGTTGAGGCGCAGGAAGCTACCGCTCTGTATAAAGCGGGCGGAAGGCCGCATATTGTTGTTGGGATCGAGCATGTTCACACGGGGTTCTTTATTCGTAGATCCTTCACCGTTCCATGATTGTTCCTTATCCGGCGCGAAGTAGTTGGAGATACCGGAGGAATTGGTATAGTGTTTCCAGCCGGTATAGATCTGGTTTCCGCCGCGGCCACTGAGGCTCAGGTTGAGGTCAAAGTTTTTATACCAGAAAGAAGCGGACAGGCCGTAAATACGGGTAGGCCATGGGTTGCCGATATAGGTCTGGTCTTTGTCGTCGATAACGCCGTCTCCGTTCAGGTCTTTGTAACGGATATCACCCGGGGCTGCGCCGGGTTGTTTAGCCGCCTCATCTACCTCTTTCTGATTCTGGAAGACTCCATCGGTCACATATCCGAAGAACCCGCCAATAGGATGGCCTGCCATGGTTTTACTTACTTTCACGCCGCTGGTGATTTCACCCGCAAAGAAGGCCGCGCCATCGTTCATCAGGCTGGTTACCTTATTGTGGTTGATAGCATAGTTGAGGGAGATGTCATAGCCGAAGTTTTTCTTTTTGTTGCTATGGAACCCAATAGTAAACTCGAAACCCTTGTTCACCACATTACCACCGTTTACATAAGGCGCTTCCGAAACGCCTACAGAGGCCAGGATGGGCAAACGTACCAGGATACCGGAAGTAGCGCGATGATAATAATCCGCGCCCACGGTGATACGGTTATCAAACAACGTTGCATCCACGCCGAAGTCTGTTTCCTTCGTTGCTTCCCATTTCAGGTTCATATTACCGATACTGGAAGGTGTGGCGCCGAGCCATATTTCCTGTTCCTTGCCGCGGCCAAACGGATAAGGGATGTTTACCTTCAGGGTAGAAACGGTTGCGCTGGTAGACAACGAGCTTTCATTGCCCAGGGAGCCCCAGCCACCGCGTAGTTTGAGGTCGTTGATAAATTTCACGTTGCGGAGGAAAGGTTCATTGGACAAGCGCCATCCCAGCGAGAAAGAAGGGAAAGTACCAAAACGGTTGTTGGCGCCGAACTTGGAAGATCCGTCGCGGCGTACGTTCACGGTGGCCAGGTAAGTGTTCCGGTAGCTGTAGTTCAGCCGGCCGAAGTAGGACAACATGCCCCACTCGTCGCCGCCACCGCCTACATTCATACCGGACGAAGCCAGGTCCAGGTATTGCAGCGAGCGGGTCAGACTGGCATCAGCGGGGAGGTTTTGCCCATAGGCACGGATATACGAATCATAGGAATGCTGTGCCGTTACGCCGAGCAGTCCGTCGAAATGATGTTTACCGAAGCTACGGCTGTAGTTCAGCGTATTTTCCCAGGCCCAGTCCGTACCGTTGGACGCTTGTTCTTCCAGGCTGCTCACATCTTCCTTCTGCGAATTACTTACAAAATATACGGGGATATAGGAACGCTCGCGGCCATTGCCTACGTTGATATTAAACTGCGATTTAAAGTTCAGTCCCGGTAGCAGGTCGGCCTGTGCGTATACAGACCCCATCAGCAACCATCTTTTATTGAGGCGCTGAATATTTTCCACTGCCGCTACCGGGTTGTAGGTGTTGGCAAATGGCGACACGCCATAGCTGCCATCATCATTTTTTACCCGCACCGTAGGCGACATCTGGATAGCAGTGCTGATAATACCTCTGGCGTCACTGTCGTAGTCGGAGATGCTGTTTCGGGTGGTAAAAGCGTAGTTCAGGTTTTCACCGAACTTCAGCCAGCGTTTCAGCTGGTGGGTACTGTTCAGCGACACGCCTGTTTTCGTATAGTCTGTTCCGATAACCGTACCTTTCTGTTTCAGGTAACTGGCGCTCATACGGTATACCGAGCCTTCCCTGCCGCCCGAAAACGCCACTTCATATTTGCTCACCGGCGCGGTTCTGAAAATAGCATCCTGCCAGTCGGTGCCGTCGCCGTAACTATCGGGGTTATCGAATACCGGCGCTAACCCGCCTGCCGCCAGGGCAGCGTTGTAGTACCGGGCGTAGGCAGCTGCTTTCGTCAGTTTGAGTTTTTTATACACCTGCTGCATGCCGGTAAACGTATGCAGGTCTATTTTCATGGCGCCGGCGCTGCCTTTTTTGGTCGTGACCAGCACCACGCCGTTGGCGCCACGGGAGCCATAGATCGCAGCAGCGGAGGCGCTTTTCAGGATTTCTACCGACTGGATATCTTCCGGGTCGAGATTATTGATATTGCCAAACGGGTTACCATCCACCACATACAACGGATCGCTGTTATTGATGGTTCCTACGCCACGGATACGGATCATCATACCCGTTCCCGGTGCGCCGGAGTTATTGGAAACACTTAAGCCCGCTACTTTTCCCACCAGCGCCTGATCAAGACTGCCGACAGTCCGGTTGTTGATCTGATCACCGGCGATGGAGCCTACTGATCCCGTGATGTCTTTTTTCTCCTGGGTACCGTAGCCGATCACCAACACCTCGTTCAGGGCGCTGGAGGCTTGTTTCATGACGATGGAGAGGTCCCGGGTCTTTCCTTCTTCTACCTGCACTTTCATGATCCGTTGCGTAGCAAAGGAAATAAAGCTCACTTCCAGCGTATATACGCCGGGATCTGCCACCAGGCTGAAGCCCCCCTCCCCATCGCTCACCGTGCTTTTATTCAGCTCCGGAATGCGAATACTGGCCCCGGGAAGGGCATTGCCCTTTTCGTCCGTTATTTTTCCGGAGATCTTTCCCGGATTTACTTTCACGGGTTTTATCTCTTTCACAATAACGACCGTTTGGTTCATCATTTCATAGCGGTAGCCGCTGTTCCGCAGTAAACGGTGCAGGATATCGCTGAGTGCCATATTGTTGAAGCTGGTTTCAGCGACCGTTTTTTCGTCCAGTGCAGCCTTATCGAAGGCAAAAGATAATTTGCTGGCAGCAGACAGTTCTGAAATCGCCGCAGCCAGTGTTTTACCCTTCAGCCGGATCTGCAGCCGGATATGGCTCAGGTCCTGGGCAGCACCGGCGCCAGCCTGTAAACAAAGCGTCCCGGCCATCATAATACCTAGTAGCAGTACAGAAACTCTCATAAGATGTTTAATGGACCCCGAAAGGTTTTTTTTCATAATTTCGAATCGTTTAAATGGTGATAAACTGTTTGAATACTACGATATTCACAGACCTTCCCGGGAACTGAATACCGTGTTGAATGATCGACGGAAGTTGTTTGCAGCAGCTTCCGTTTTTATTTTAATAGATGCTGATGATATCTCCCTGAATGCGGTAATGTGTTTGAGTCACGCTACAGATGATGCGCATCACGTCGTCAATTTTGTTGTTGGTCATGATGTTCATAGAAAAGCGCACCTTGCGGACATCCGTCCGTTTGGATTGCAGGCGGTAGTTAAAATTATGTTCCAGTACCGACGCCAGCTCATCGAACGAAACGCCGTCCAGGCTGATAGTTCCCTGTCTCCATGCATTGGCAGCGGCGGCATCTTTTGTTTCGGTATGATAGGTGTGGTCAGGCTTATTGTAGGTCAGCTGCTGGTCGGGCAACAAGGTCGCCAGTGTATTACCGCCCATTACAACGCCTACTTTTCCCGTTGCTACATTGATACGGATATTTCCGAGTTCAGGATAGGCCCTGATATTAAAAGAGGTGCCCAGCACCACCGTGCGGATCGTGTCCGTATGTACGACGAACGGCCGTTCCGGCTGCGTGGTTACATTAAAGAATGCCTCGCCTTGTAAGTATACATCGCGGTAGCGGCCTTTGAAACCAGCGGGATAACGAAGGGTACTGCCTGCATTGAGCCATACCTCACTACCATCTGCCAGCGTTACTTTCAGCATTTTACCTGCGGGCGAAACGCTGCTGAGCAATATTGTTTCGGGCTGCGGAACAGTTTTCGTTTGTCCGAAGAAGTATGCAGCTCCGGCGAGTCCGAGCAGTACCAGTATGGCCGCTGCCATCCGGAAGAGCGGCATCGTTTTTCTTTTGGGTACCGGCGCCGGCAGGTCGGGCATCTCCGCTGTTATCTGCTGATAGATACGGTTACGCAGCCGGGCACGCACCAGCGCTTCCTCCGCCTCGTTCAGAAATACAGGCATGGCCTTGTTATCAAAGGAATTATACCAGGCATCCAGCCGGGCGGTTTCTTCCGGCGTGCAGTTTCCCTGCGTTTCTTTCTGTAGTAAATCGAGTAATTCGCGTTTGTTCACCTGCGGTCTTTATGAACATACTCGAACAACGTGTAAGGATGTACCGGTCCGTTTTAAGGCTTAACATTAACGTAACATTGGTCAGGGCCGGGTTAACAGCGCGGTAGTGACAGCAATGATGGTATAGGTACCGGCGCCGTTGGCGAGGTTATACTGGTGGAGTGCCTTACGTATTCTTTTGATAGCCGCGCTGATCTGGTTTCTCACCGTTTGATGGGAGATCGCCAGTTCATGGGCAATTTCCTCATTGGATAGCATACCTTTCCGGCTCATCAGGAAAACTGTTTGCATACGTTCCGGCATGCTGCTGATTTCATTTTCCAGTACTATTTCCAGCTCTTTATGCATCAGCTGCGCATCGGGGTTGGTGATATAACGGGGAGCCGTAAACGCGGCATTTCTCTCAAAGGCTTCTTTCAACAAATTCTTCCGGTAAAAATCGATGATTCTTCCTTTCAGGGCTTTATGGAGGTAAGCGCGGATAGATCCCTCACTGGTGATGATAGCCGGATTTTTCAGCAGCGAAAGGAACAGTTCCTGCAGGATATCTTCCGCATCTGCCGCAGGTACGCGCCTATAGGCTGTTTCATACAGTTCTTTCCAGTACAGTTCATAGATTTCATCAAAATGAGGCCGGTTGCCTGTTTTGCTATCTGGTCCGCGCATCCTGCTTGCAGTTAGGTGTTTATAAAGCAACCGCAAAGCTCTGGTTTGAAAGGTAAAGTAGTAGCAGTTTACAATAATTTAATGTAGGGCAGAACCGTTACATAAAAACAAAAGGTGATACCGTTACACCGGTATCACCTCTGTCAGCAATAGCTTTAAGCAGATTATAACGTAGAAGTAGGTTCATCAGTATGCGTTACCGTAGTATCGCCTTCCAGTTCTTTCGCTTCTTTTTTACGACCAAAGAATTTCTTCACCACTCCCGCCAGGGCAGCAAATCCCAGGAGAATAAATTTCCAGCCGGCTGCCAGGAATTTCAGGAGCATGGCAAAGAAACCTGCTTTCAGGAGTACTTTACCGGCCACCAGTCCACCGATGGTCCATGCTGCTACGTTATCGATCTTAGGATCAAAATCAAAGTAGGTATTACCTTCCGTGAAAGTAGCCATGTGCAGTACTTTATCGATGTCGGCCTTTACCAGGGGCAGTTCACGCATGGTACATACCGCATTCAGCGACAGGATACCGTGGCGGCCTAAAATACGGATCTGGTAATTCAGTGTATTGATGTCATCGTTGTCACCGAAATGAATTTCCTTAGCCCAGTGCAGTACTTTGTTTTGCTTGTCGTAGTAAGGCTTTTGGGCCCATCCTACCAGGTGAATACTGGGATACCCTTCTTTTGCACGCTGTACGTTTTCCTCCTTCTCGTCTTTCTGGAGGGTTTTCAGCATATCGTCGTAGTTGATCTTTTCAGCATCATCATCTTTTACATAACCCACATCCTCGTATTCTACGATGAAAGCATAGCTGCTATCAGCGAAGGGGTCTGAATTTTCAGGGAAGATCATACCGAGCGTATTGGCCGCATTGGCTTCAGGATTCCCCCAAAGCTTGGTTAATACGTATTTGCTTTGTTCCTTGTTGAGGAACTTAAATCCTGCAGGGATCTTAATTTCCGCCTTACCACCGGGCAATTTAATAACACCGGTTTCATACTTCTGCGCATGGCGGATAGAATCCACTACATGATTGATCTGTTGTTGGGAGACGTCTACAGAATCTCTTCCGGGGTCTGCTTTCAGGGAAAGGGCTACAAACAACAAACTAGCCAGGGATAGGTACTTTAACATAAATGAATGAATATTTGGGCAGCAAAAGTGCGATAATTTTTCTAAAAAAGAAAGTGGATGCCATAAAAAACCGGCCGGTATTGGGGTGTACACCTACCATCTTATCTAGTAATATAACTCCCGCCATGGAGTAAACGTTTTCTATCAGGACACGGAGATTAACTGAAGATAAAATTTATACTTCTTTCCTTTCTACCCCCTCAAACTGAATCCCAAAAGATTTTGTGTAAACCGCCATTTGATCCGGGATAGCTTCGTTATTCTCCAGCCAATCCAGTTGAATCTCCAGGGGTGCTCTGTCATCCACAAAAAACAATATCAGGTACACGAACAGGCCTCCCTCCGCGATCTCTTTCCGGATAGCATAGCTCCGCAAAGAATGCCAGCTGTAAGTATGCTTTTTGTATAGAATGCCTTCCTGGTTCAGTTCCAGTACCAGGGAGTGTTGAATAGCGGTCCAGCTACAGCCAATGCAAGCTATCAAACCGATCACCAAAAACAGCCAGCCGAAAAAGGAGCCTACACTTCCACTTACCAGCCAGTATAAGCCCTGGCATGCAGCCAGAAGCCCAATAATTGCCGACACAGAATAGCCGACGCGGTGTGTTCTGAATTGTACGGTGGAGGGTTCCATGCAAAGGTATTTTCAGTAATATACTGTAATTAATCCTCTTAATAGAGCATTATGATGCTGTAAAATGCTCATCGGAGTGGATAACATACCGCCAGTTTCGCTGGCTTCCCTCCCAATAATGGCGCTTTTTATTGAAGTCCCCATATGATAATTCCGGTTGATCCCAATCAGAAAAAAGAAAGGAAAACCTACGGGGAAGGTGTTGGTTTCCTGGCAATGCCGTTTCAAAAGAAAACGGGGCTACCCATTGCTCCGTCGTCCCTCCCCTTCCCCATATCATAATGCCACTAATCCGCAGGAGATCATTTTCTATTTCAACATGGGTTAACAGGCTATCATCCATCCACTTTGCATGATCCCATTCAGCCGTATTTTCTTTCAACAGGGATTCCAATACTCCCGCCAGGAGGAAAGAAGTATCTCCCATTATTTCATTATAGTATACCAGTGTTTGTTTGTCAGACACAATACTATCCAGGTGTTCATCGATCTCCTGAAACAGCATTCCGATGAGTTCTTTTGTTGGCTTCATACTTTATTTGTCTCTTTTATATGGTCTACTCCTTCGCCGCAAATCCCTTAAAGTTAAATTGGTATGTTGTATCTTTCTTCTTTAAGATCAATAAATGCGAGAAAGCCGGTTTAATGATGGAATCCCCTATAGCCGCTGTATTTTGAAAATGGTTTGACTCGTTGGGAAGGAAAATGTACTTTCTATTATTATTGATATATATGGCAACTCCGGTACTGGTTGAACGAAATGCGGTTAATACACCCTGAATACTACTTTCATTGAATTGCTTAAAATGGGTATTGTTTACCCATCGTCCATATGACAGTATTAATATCCCGCCGGCTAAACCGGCCAAAAAAAGGTATAACAATGATCTAATGCTCTTCCACATAAAATATTCATGATGATAAAAAAGAAAGCCAATTTAAAAAAAACAATCAGGTCGCGGAAATACTTTCCTTATTTAATGAAGAATTGCCCTGAAAGAGCATTTACGGCTGTCTCCTCCAGGGCAATTCCTCATTCATTATAAAAGTATCAATAATCTTTCAGCGACGCCACTTCCCTGCGAACCGGCTCAAAGAAGCCCACTTCTTCCGCATACCGGATCATCAGGTGCACTTTCTCTTCATCGGGGTATGCCCATCTGAACTTCATTTTTTTCAGGATAGCATTCGTTGCCTCATAACATACCTGGTATGGATGTCCCATATCCTGGTTATCATCGCCAAACAAGTCGGCTTGCAGGAATAACCGGTCTATCAGGTCTTTTTTAGTTTTGTAGGACTGTAGCATCCGTTGCAGATAAGTATACACGTTGGTCAGCTCCATATCGTAGCCGTAACTGTTCAGATAAGCTACAAATTCGGCAGCAGAGAGCAGATGCGGATTACGGACATGATAGTTCCTGTTCAGCAATGCCGGCTTATCAAAAATTTGCAGTATCGCAGCAGACACCTGGTCGATATTAGACAATTCCAGCTCATTGAACTCTTCCGGCATCACCTGGAAGGAAATAAATCCTTTGATCTGGTTATAGAAAGCGTTGTTGTCAATATTCTCCTGGAACCTGCCGGTAGCCGAGTGGAATGACAGGTGGCCTACACGGTAGATATTGACCGCTACCCCTTCGGCTCTGGCTGCATCCAGCAATCGCTCCGCTTCCAGTTTACTCTTTGCATAGAAGTTGGGTACTGCCTGGCCTTTGAACAGATCGGCTTCGGTATACAGATAATCGGCGCTGCCTTTTTCAGCCATACCCGCCACACTGGTGGTAGAGATATGATGGATTACCTTCGTTCTTCCTATTTTGCAATAATCCAGGATCGTTTGTACAGAACGGGTATTCACGGCTTCAAACTCACTATAGCTGCCGTAATGTTTTACGTTGGCTGCTGTATTCAGGATACAATCCGTTTCAGCCATCAGCGCCTCAAACGCGGCAGTATCCATTCCCAGCTGTGGTAAAGCAATATCTCCTTTCCGTACCTGCAACTTCGTTTGGTCTTTGGGCAGAGGCTTGCCAAAGTAAAAGGCATACTTTTCCGACAACCGGCTGAAAGCCGCTTCATCGCTCTCAGCCCGCACCAGCACACATACCGGCGTATCATTTCGCTGAAGCAGGTCATACAACAAGTGAATACCCAGGTAACCGGTAGCTCCCAATAGTAAGATCTGCTGATAGGTAACCGGACTGCTGACATCCAGCTGTTGCCAGGCTTTCACTTTTTCCAGATAAGGCTGTTGCTGTATTACCATCAACTGCTGTCTATGCGCTGCCTGCGCCTCCATGGCCTCCTGGTCCACCTGTGCCGGATCAAACCTCGACATTAATGCCGCCAGTTTATTTTTGAAGTGATCCTTTTCATAAATCACATATTTGGAGATACCGGCGATGGTAGGATGTTGGAAGAGATCATTAATGGAGACCTGGAAATCCACTTTCATCTTGGCTATCAACCGGATGGCGGTGATGGAATTACCACCCACCGCAAAGAAATTGTCGTGTATGCCTAACTGTGGCAAGTTCAGCACCTCCTTCCAGATTTCCAGCAGCTGTTCTTCAATTTCGTTGGCAGGACCAGCATCCTGCAGCTGATCGTCGAGCATCCCGGATACCGGCGATGGCAGCCCTTTCCGGTCAATCTTACCATTAGGCGTCAGCGGGAATGATTCCATTTCTATCATCACCGGCGGCACCATAAAGTCCGGTAATTTTTTCTTCAGATAGGCCGTGATAGCGTCTTTATTGAACTCATCCTGCGGTATCACGTAGGCTACGAGCAGCTTATTATCATGTTCCCCTCCTTTCACGACCACTACCGCTTCGTTCACCAGCTCGCATTCCTGTAGTACATTTTCTATCTCACCCAGTTCAATCCGGTAGCCGCGCACTTTCACCTGTTCATCGATGCGTCCCATGTATTCAATGCTTCCATCCGCCAGCCAGCGGCCCAGGTCGCCGGTACGGTACATCCGGGTTTCATCGTCTCCCGTAAAAGGATTGATGACAAACTTTTCCCTGGTCAGTTCGGGGCGGTTGAGGTAACCACGGGCCAGACCGGCACCGCTTACACAAATCTCTCCCGCCACGCCTATCGGGCACAGTCCACCATGGATATCCTGGATATACACCTGCATGTTAGCCACCGGCTTTCCGATGACTACCACGTCATCTTCCCGGATAGGGTCAATGGTCATGGTGGTGCAGATGCTGTTTTCCGTAGGTCCGTACGCGTTGATCAATCTCACTCCTTTGGCCTGCAGGTATCTTCCATCCTCTCTGTTTAACGGTTCCCCACAGGATACAATGGTTTTCACCCGGCTCAGCATTTCTTTCATGCTATGCAGATAAGACGGCGGCAAAAACAATACGTCCACTTTTCGTTTATTGATCAGCGCTGCAAATCCGGCGGCGGACATCAGGTCTTCTTTACGGGGCAGTACCAACGTAGCGCCCTGCGACAGCGTGCCGAATATCTCCATACAGGAGGCGTCGAAGCCGATAGATGCGAACTGCAGCACGCGGCTTCCACTGTCTATTTGTAACAGCTCCTGCTGACACACCAGGTTCACCACACCGCCATGCTCAACTAACACGCCTTTAGGTTTACCGGTGGAGCCGGAAGTATAAATTACATAAGCCAGATCATTGGCGGCCGGGGCATCCGGCAACGCCGCTACCGGGTATAGGCCGGCGTCTGTAACCATTACCCGTGCTATACCAGCTGCGGCGTTTCCCAGCTTTTCGCTGACAGCAGGACTGCTAACCATTATACTTGCGGCGGTATCCTCAAGGATATACTGTATTCTATCCGCCGGATATTCAGGATCTACCGGTACATAAGCACCGCCGGCTTTCATAATGCCAAACAGACCGATAATCATTTCCGGTGAGCGTTCCATACATAAAGGCACCAGGCTACCCCGGCCAACACCTTTATCGCGCAGGTAGTGCGCTACCTGGTTAGAACGTTCATCCAATTCCTTGTAAGACAGGGTCGCATCCTTAAATAGTAAGGCCAGGGCATCCGGGTTTGCCGCTGCCATGGCGGAGAATAAGCCCGGCAGCGACATACCCTGCGGCACTGCTGCTACCTGGCTGTTAAAGTCTTCCAGCAGCTGCTGTTCTTCTGCTGCATCCAATAACGGTAACGCACATATGCGGGTAGCAGGTTGCAGGGTCACGGAACGCAGCAGCTGCTCAAAATATTTACCTATTCTTCTCACTGTATCAGGATAGAACAAATCCGTACTGTATTGAATAATCAGGGAAAGCCCTGCCGCGGTCTCCTTCAGACAGAAGTTAAGGTCGAATATGGCGTTGATATGATCCAGTGGCTCCTCTGACAACTGCACCGCGCCTAACGTCAGCTCCGGAATATCCGGTGTATTCTGTAGTACCAACATCACCTGGAACAAAGGACTGCGGCTCATATCGCGCTCAGTCACTACTGCATCCACTATTTTCTCAAACGGCACTTCCTGGTATTCATAAGCGCTGAGTGTAGTTTGTTTTACCTGTTGCAGCAGGGAAAGGAAAGCGGGATTACCAGCCAGGCTGCTGCGCAGGGCCAGGGTATTGATAAAGAAGCCGGCCAGACTTTCCACTTCCTGGCGTGTACGGCCGGAAATAGGGCTGCCCACACAGATATCATCCTGCCCGCTGTAGCGGTACAACAACACATTGAGGGCTGCCAGCAGGGTCATAAAAAGGGTTACTCCTTCCTGCTGCGACAAGGCCAGCAACTGATCTGTCAGCTCCCGGTTGAGTTCCAGGTATTCCACCGCGCCATCTCTGCCTTTTACAGCTGGTCTCATTTTATCGGTTGGCAGCTGCAATGGAGGCACCGCTTTCAGGTTCTCTTTCCAGTACAGCAGCTGCGCTGCCAATACCTCGTCGGACATATATTTCCGTTGCCAGATGGCATAGTCCGCATATTGTATGTCCAATGGCGGCAACTTCACCTTTTCTCCGGTAGCATATCCATTGTACAGGGCAATCAGTTCTTTGAACAGGATACTGATAGACCAACCATCTGATGCAATGTGATGCATGTTCATCACCAGGATATGGGTCGTATCGTCCAATGCAATGAGGTGTACCCGCAGCATGTATGCTTTAGTGAGATCAAACGGTTTCCTTATCAACGTATGTACGAGGGTGCGATAATCCGCTATTGCCTGTTGGTGACCGCGCAGATCTATTTGTTGCAGTTCCCATTGTTGTGCGGGCAACAGCTGCTGGCCGGAATGCCCGTCCTGCTGCACAATAACAGAGCGCAGTACCTCATGGCGGGTCACCAGGTCCCGGAAGGCATGGTCCAACGCAATTTTATCGAGGGCGCCGTTCATCCGCAATACGACCGGCATGTGGTACTGAACACTGCCTTCCATCTGATCAATGAACCACAAACGTTCCTGGCTATACGACAATGGAATCAGTTGCGGCCGTTGCTGTGGTGTTACCGCCGGCAGCAACCAACCTTTACCGTGCTGGCGGATAAAGGCCGCCAATCGGGCGACCGTAGGATGGGCAAAAATGGATTTCACGGCCACTTCCACCTCCATCTGTTTACGCAAGGCCGACTGCAAGCGCATGGCCAACAGCGAATGACCTCCCAGTTCAAAGAAATTATCATGCACACCCACTCTTTCCACCTGCAATAAAACGCGCCAGATATCCACCAGCTGTTGTTCCGTGAGGTTACGTGCAGCCACATACGTAGCTTCCCCGAGCGCGTTCAGGTCCGCTTCCGGCAACGCGCGTTTATTGATCTTACCATTATTGGTCAATGGAAGTTCCGGTAAAGTAATAAACAGAGAGGGGATCATATAATCCGGCAGCCTGGACTGCATCCAGGTGCGCAGTTCCTCTTTTCCGAAGTGCCGCTGCGGCACTACATAGGCGACCAGCCGCTTATTACCGTATTGATCATTTTTAACCAGCACCACACATTGCGCCACCAGGTCACATTGTCCCAATACACTTTCCACCTCACCTATTTCTACACGGTTGCCGCGGATCTTCACCTGATCATCCTTACGCGCCAGGTAGTTGATATTACCATCCGGTAACCAGCAGCAGACATCGCCGGTTTTGTACATGCGGCCGCTCCCGGTTGCATCAAACGGATCGGCCATAAAACGCTCCGCTGTTAGCTCCGGCAAATGCAGGTATCCTTTCGCCACCTGTACGCCGCCGATAAACAGTTCTCCCGGCACCCCTACCGGACAAGGATTGCCATTGGCGTCCAAAATATATAACCGGGTGTTGGCAATCGGTTTACCAATAGGCGGTAATACCCGTTCGGTATAATCTTCAGGCTGTACCGTATAAGCGCTCACTACATGCGCTTCCGTAGGTCCGTACTGGTTATACAGGCGGGTGTTGCCCTTTTCCAGGAATAACCGTAGGTCATGGCTCAGCTTGAGCTGTTCACCGGCTGTAATCACTTCCTGTAAGTATTGCGGATAGATACCACTTTCCTGTGCGTATTCCACCAGGTTTTTCAGCACCACATAAGGCAGGAACAGGCAATTGATCTTTTCCGCATTGATCTGTTCCATCAGGATAGCCATGTCTTTCCGGCGTTGTTCGTCCACCAGGTGAAGACTGCCACCGAAGCTGAGTGTAAAGAATATCTCCTGGAAGCTCACATCGAAATTGATGCTGGCAAACTGTAGTATACGTTTAGGCGTAGTGGTATCAATTTCCTGTTGTTGCCAGCAAAGCAGGTTAAACAAAGCCTTGTCGGGCATCTCCACGCCCTTTGGTTGTCCGGTGGAACCGGAAGTGTAGATAAGATAAGTTAGTTTGTCCGGAGAAGTATGACGGCTGGGGTTGATGATAGGCTGCCCTGACAAGATATCATCCCCGGCATCCCCTGATAACACCAGGATACGCGCAGCTGCAATATCAGCCGGCAGGAGCTGCTGAGCCACCGTATCGGTGAGCATCAAAGTAAAGTTGGTATCGGAGAGAATATAACGGATACGTACCTCCGGATAAGCCGGATCTACCGGTACATAAGTGGCGCCAGCTTTCAGGATGCCCACAATAGCGATAATCATCTCCTGTGAGCGTGACATACAAACGGGTATCAGTGTATTTTCCACCACTCCTTTCTCCAGCAGATAATGGGCGAGTTGATTGGCCCTTTCATTCAGCTGCCGGTAGGTATATTGTGCCGGCCCAAAAACAACGGCGGTAGCATCGGGTGTTTGCCGGACTTGTGTTTCGAACAGGTCTATCACCGCCATGTCACCGGGATACATACTGGCCGTATCGTTAAAGGTTTGCAATAAGTGTTTTTCTTCCCCGGCTGTGAGCATCGGTAATGCGCCTATCTGCCGGGAAGGTGTCGCCACGACTGCTTCCAGGAGTACCAGGTAATGTTCCATCATCCTGGCGATAGTGGTCTCTTTATAGAGATCACTGCAATACTCCACCCGGAAACGCAGACCGGTATCAGTAGTGGTGACATCCACCGTCAGATCGAATTTGGCGGTGCTGTTAGAAACAGGCTGTATGGTTACCTGTACGTCATCCAGCTGCAGGTCCGGAACTTCCGGCAGGTTCTGTAAAATAAACATCACCTGGAACAGCGGTGTACGGCTCATATCACGGTCGTTCACCACCGCTTCCACTATTTTCTCAAACGGCGCATCCTGGTACTGATATGCCTCCAACAGCGTAGCCTTTACCTGTTTGAGCAGGGACAGGAAATCGGGATTACCGGCCAGGTTACTGCGCAGGGCAATGGTATTCACAAAGAAACCAATCAGCGGTTCTATGGTTTGCTGCGTACGGTTGGCAATAGGGCTGCCTACGCAGATATCTTCCTGTCCGCTGTAACGGTATAACAACACCTTGAAAGCCGCCAGCATCGTCATGAACAGGGTAGCCCCCGTTTGCCTGGACAGCTGATTTAATCCGGCAGTGAGTGCGCTATCCACCTCGTAGTACAAGGTATTGCCGCGGGTACTTTGCGTGGCAGGACGCGGGAAATCCGTGGGCAACTGCAGCGTAGCGGTATCATCCAGTTTTTCTTTCCAGTAAGATAATTGCTGGTCGAGCAGGGCTCCCTGTAAGTGATGCCTGTGCCACAACGCATAGTCCACATATTGTACCGGCAATGGTTCCAGTTGGTGCGGCTCTTGCCGGTGCGCAGCTTCGTATAGCCGTATCAATTCCTTGAGCAATATGGATACAGACCACCCGTCGGACGCAATATGATGTTGTACTATAACCAGGAAATACTCATGGGGAGACAGTTGTACCAACTGTACACGCAGCATATAATCTTTAGCCAGGTTAAAAGGCTTATTATAACTATCGGTTATTTCTTCCAATATCTGCTGAAGGTTGGCTTCCCCGGTCCTATCCAATACCGGCAGCTGCCATCCGCCGGCAGGCAGGATATGCTGACTAACAATCCCTTCTTCTTCCAGAAAAACCGTACGCAGCGCCTCATGCCGGTCTACAATTGTTTTCAGGGCGGCCTCCAGTGCGCTCAGGTCCAGGTGGCCCTCCAGTTTTAACACCAGCGGCATATGATAGGCCACACTGCCCTCCATATGATCTATAAACCACAGTCTTTCCTGGGCAGAAGAAAGTGGCAGCTTACCTTCCCTTGGAGATACGGTAACAGCCGGCAGCACGGTACCCGGCTGCTGACGGCGGATATGGTCCGCCAGCGCAGCCACCACCGGGTAAGTGAAGAGGTCGCGTATGGGTATCTCTACTTCCAGCTCACGGCGTATAGCAGATACCACCCGGGTCACCAGCAGGGAATGCCCACCCAGTTCAAAGAAATTATCGTATATACCTACCCGTGATACTTTCAGTAATTGTTGCCAGATACCTGTCAGCGCGAGTTCCGTAGCATTACGCGGAGGCACATACGCCGTAGCCGGCATCATCGATTGGTCCGGTTCGGGCAAGGCGCGTTTATTGACCTTACCGTTGCTGGTCAGCGGCAGCTTTTCCAATGGCATCAGGACAGCCGGTACCATGTATTCCGGCAACAACTGTTTGAGGTACGTTTGTATTTTTTCCTTTTCAAAGGCCCCTGCCGGCACGATATAAGCAACCAGATATTTGCTGCCTTGCTCATTTGTACGCGCCGTTACCACGGCCTGTTCCACCCACTCACATTGCTGCAGTATCCTTTCCGTTTCACCGGGCTCAATACGGTAGCCCCGAATCTTCACCTGATCATCGGTGCGGCCCAGGCAAAGCACGTTTCCATCGGCCTGCCAACATCCCAGATCCCCGGTTTTATATAGTTTTTCGGAACCGTGATGACCAAACCGGTGGGTGATAAAACGTTCTGCTGTCAGCTCCGGTAAATGGAGATAGCCTAAGGAAAGACCCGCTCCTCCTACATAAATTTCGCCGGTAACGCCCACCGGTACCGGTTGACGGCGGCTATCCAGAATATACACCTTCCGGTTGCTCAACGGGCGGCCTACCGGTACCGGGATTTTCACTGCACCTGCTTCTACCTTGTAAGTGATGGAAAAAGTAGTATTCTCCGTAGGGCCGTACCCGTTAATAACGGCCAATGCAGGATAGCGCAGTTTTAACTTACTGATATGTTCTTCTGATAATTTCTCTCCCCCGGCCAGTACCACCGACAAGGTTTCAAAAATACTGATGTCGGTATCGATCAGCTGATTGAACCAGCTGGCGGTAAACCACATCATATTTACATGGTGTGTACGGATTTCGTGTTTCAATACCTCGTTGTCCAGTAGCTGTTGCTCCGGGCAGAGAATGAGGCGGCCGCCATTGAGCAACATTCCCCAATACTCAAATGTAGCAGCGTCGAAAGAAGGCGCACCGGTAGATAACAGCCGGTCATCCGGACTGAAAGAAACATAGTCCGCTCCCTTCACCAGGCTCACTACATTCTGATGGCTGACCATCACCCCTTTGGGGGTGCCGGTAGAACCGGAAGTATAAATAACATAAGCCAGGTCCTGCGGATGGGCGGAGGGTATTGGCGTCAACGCAGTTGTTGTATTCAGCTGATCCAGGCAGATACACTTCAGCGCGGTACCTGTCCGCTCCAGCGCAGCCAGATGCATGCTGTCAGTGAGCAGCAATGTACTGTTGCTTTCGGCCAACATATAACTGATACGTTCTGACGGATAATGCGGATCAACCGGCACGTAAGCGCCTCCTGCCTTTAATATTGCCAGGATAGCGGTGATGAGTGTATCTGAACGCTCCATACAAACAGGCACGCGCATACCAGGCATCACTCCAGTCTCCACGAGGTATTGCGCCAGTTGTGTGGAAGCCGTATCCAAGGCCTGGTAGGTGGTTTCCTTACCTGCAAATACCAGGGCTATTGCATCCGGCGTGTGGGCTACCTGTGCAGCAAAGAGTTCTGTGATACTTTTATCAGCAGGATAAGCAGTATCTGTCTGGTTAAAGCCTTCCAGCAATTGCGCTTCTTCTGCTGCCTTCAACATCGGTAAAAAGCCTACTTCCATAGAAGGGTTATCAACGATGGCGGTTAGCAGTTGTTTAAAGTGCGTGATCATCCGCCCGATCGTCTCCTCCCGGAAAAGGTCCGTACAATATTCCACGCTGCCGGATAATCCTGTTGCGGTCTCTTCCAGCGTAAAATTAAGATCTACCTGGGCAGTGGTATAAGCGATTTTTTCCGGTTGCAGCTGCACTGCGCCCAGGGCATGATCCGTTACCACCGGCATGTTCTGTAACGTGAAGATAACCTGGAACAACGGGCTATAGCTCAGGTCACGTTCCTTCACAACCGCCTCCACTACTTTTTCAAAAGGTACATCCTGATGCTCGTAAGCATCCAGGGTGGTATTTTTCACCTGTTGCAACAGGCTGGCGAAGGTGGGATTATCCTGCAGTTGCGTACGTAAGGCCAGGGTATTCACAAAACACCCGATCAGGCTTTCGGTTTCCTGCCGGGTACGGCCGGAAACAGGAGTGCCCACCGTAATATCTTCCTGGCCGCTGTAACGGTATAACAGCACCTTAAATGCCGCCAGCAATGTCATGAACAAGGTGGTTCCCTCCTGCTGCGACAATACCAGTAACTGTTGTTGCAGGGTGACATCGATATGGAATGGCATAATAGCGCCCCGGTTGGAAAATACAGCCGGACGGGTATAGTCGAGGGGCAACTGTAAAGTGGTTACATCCGCCAACTGCCGGCTCCAATAGGCTTGTTGCTGCTCCAGCACAGCTGCCGGCATATACCTACGCTGCCAGCGGGAATAATCTGTATACTGGATATCCAGTGGTGGCAAAACTGGTAAATGCTGACGATCAAATGCTGTATATAGCCCCGTCAGCTCTTTGAGGAGGATGCTGACAGACCAGCCGTCACCGGCAATATGATGCAGCGTCAGTGCCAGGATGTACTCCTGTTCTGTTAATTCAATTAGTTGTCCACGTAACATATGGTCGGCAGACAAATTAAACGGCGCATCTATCAGGGTTTTCACATAGGCATGCAAAGCAGTAACATCAGCGTAAAGATCGTACCGGCTGACTGTTTCCAATTGCCACCCATCCTTATCCATTACCTGCTGATATGGCTGTTCATCAATAACGGAAATGACAGTACGTAATGCAGCATGCCGGTTGACTATCTCCCGGATGGCTGCTTCCAGCGCCTGTTGGTTGACGGTTCCCGTCAGACGGAATACCACCGGTATATGATATTGTATGCTGCCGGTCAGCCGGTCAATGAACCAAAGTCTTTCCTGGGCAAAGGATAATAGCTGCGGGCCGGTATATGTTTCTGCTGTGATCCCTTGTTGTACAGGCCCTGTTTGTTGAATGATATAGGCTGCCAGTCCTGCTATCGTGGGATAACTGAAGACCGCCTTTACCGGCACCTCCGCCTGCAATTGTTTTCTGATGGCAGATTGCAGCCGCATGGCCAGCAGGGAATGCCCGCCCGACTCAAAGAAATGATCCCGTATGCCAATACGTTCCCGTCCCAACAACTGTTGCCAGATGGCTGCCAGTGCGCTTTCGGTTTCATTACGGGGAGCCATATACGCAGCATCTGACAGAGCGGTATCATCCGGCGCCGGTAATGCCTTTTTATCTACTTTCCCATTGGCCGTGAGCGGCATTGTCTCCACGGCTATCAGGAAAGAGGGCACCATATAATCCGGTAATCTTTCTTTGAGATAGGCCAGTATGGCCTCCTTATCAAATTTGTTTTCCGGCACCACATAGCCGGTCAGGTACCGGTTATGTTGTTTATCTGTCCAAACGGTTACTACGGCTTGTTTAACAGCCGGACAGCCTTCCAGCACCCGCGCAGTTTCACCTGGCTCGATACGGAATCCGCGGATCTTCACCTGTTCATCGATACGCCCCATGTAAACGATGTTGCCATCGGGCAGCCAGCGGGCCAGGTCACCGGTACGGTAAATCCTTGCCACCGGGTTATCGATGAAAGGGTCCGGCATAAACCGTGTCGCGTTTAGTTCCGTGTCCAGGTACCCTTTGGCAACGCCATCCCCTCCAACGTACAGCTCGCCCGTTACTCCTACCGGAACCGGCTGTCCCGCGCTATCCAGGATATACGCTGTCCTGTTTTTCAACGGACGGCCAATCGGTACATTACCGCTAACAGTCGCTTCCTCTATGCGGTAATAAAGTGAGAAAGTTGTATTTTCCGTAGGACCGTATACGTTAGTCAGCGCAATATGCGGGTAAGCACGTCTGAATTTATCAGCATGTTTTTCCGACATTTTCTCCCCTCCTGTCAGCACCTCCTGCAATCTGGCAAATACCGTTATATCCATATCTACCAACTGATTGAACCAGCTGGTGGTAAAGAACATTTTGGTAATACGGCGCTGATAAAGCTCCTGCTTCAATAATGTAATGTCCAGCAAACTGCTCTCCCTGCTTAAAACCACGCAGCAGCCGTTTAACAGCGGGCCCCAGTATTCAAACGTAGTAGCATCAAAGGAAAGAGAGCCGGCAGAAAGAATGATATCGTCTTTTGTCAGCGTAATGTACTCCTGCGACTTCACCAGGCTCACCACATTCTGATGCGTTACCGCTACCCCTTTAGGTTTACCGGTGGACCCAGAGGTGTACATCACATATGCCACTGCCGCCGGCGTTGGTTGTTCTGCCGGCGCATCCACCGGATAATGCAGCAGATCAGGGTTATCATCTATATAAAGTAATTCCCTGTCAACATCGATCGTTTTCCAATCATGGTCAGCTATTATCAGCGGGCTATCACAATCTTCCAGTAACTGTAATATCCGCTCAGCAGGATATTCAGGATTTACCGGAACATAGGCACCACCGGCTTTCAATACTCCCAATACCGCCACTATCAGACCGGCCGAGCGTTTCAAACAGATGGGCACATATGCGCCCGCTTTTACCCCCTTGCTGCGTAGCTGATGTGCGAGCCGGTTAGCCGCTTCGTCCAATGCCTTATATGTAAACGACGTCGTATCGTATACTACAGCGATGGCATCCGGCGTTTGAGCCACCATTTCTTCAAAAAGCGCAGTGATGCTCTTATCTGCAGGATAAGGCAGGGCAGTTTGATTGAATGTATACAATAGTTCTGTTCTCTCAGCCGCCGTCAACAAGGTAATGTCTGAGATGGTATGAACGGGCTGGGTAGCTATTTGTATTAATACCTGTTCAAAATGGGCCGCTATCATCCGGACATGCGCTTCATCGAGCACCGTTTCATTGAATACCAGGCCGATGTCAAGTCCCTCCGCCATCATCACCCGTATGGTGAGTGGATAGTTAGCCTGTTCCTGCACCTGGAAGTGTTGCAGCTGCAGTTTCCAGTCGGGAGATTGCAAGGCTGGATTCACCGGATAATTTTCAAAAACCAGGAGCGTGTCAAATAACTCTTCTCTAATGCCTGTCCACCGCTGTATATCATTCAACGCCGCATATTGATGCTCACGGCTTTGCAGTTGCGCGGTTTGCATCTCCTGCAGCCAGCCGGCTATTGTTTGCTCTCTTGCCAATGTGGTATACAACGGCAGGGTATTGATGTACAATCCAATTTTTTTATCTGCTCCCGGCATTTCATCGGGCCGGCCGGCGACGGTTACGCCAAACATGGCGGTATCCTTACCGGTATAACGGGATAACAGGTACGCCCATACGCCCTGTAACAGTGTATTGAGCGTAATATGTTGTTGTTGCGTATATCTTTCCAGTTGCTGGCGGACCGTAGTATCCAGGTACAGCGCTGTTTCCCGGAAGCGCCCCGCTCCTTTGGTGCGGGATACGGCGGTAGTAACAAAGGGTAACAAACACCCTTCTGCTGCTTCTTTCAGATAACCGCGCCAGTACGCTTCTTCCGCTGGCAGGTCCCTGTCTTCCAGGAAGCGGATGTAATCTCCGAACTCATCTATCTTCAGTGCCGGCAGGGATTGGTTGGTCAGGATAGCTTCGTAGGTCTCCACCAATTCCCCGAGTAATACCGGCAACGACCAACCATCCATCAGCAGGTGATGATAAGTCCATTGCATACGGTATTTATCGTCCTGTAGGCGGAACAGCGTGATACGCATCAGGGGTACTTTTTCAAAGTCCAGTCCCTGCTCCCGGTCTGCGGTCATCCAGGCTTCGAGTGCTTGCTGCTGCGCCGTTTCCGTCAGGTGCCGGTAGTCCAGCACAATGAAAGGCACACTAACGTGATGGTATACACATTGCACCGGGATACTGCAAATCTTCGCATAAAAAGCAGTGCGGAAAATAGTATGATGCTGTACCAGGTGTTCCCAGCTTTTCTGAAATGCCGCCACCTGCAAATGGGGTAGTTCACAACCAAACTGTTCGATGTAGGCGCCACCTTTTTCATCATACAGTCCATGGAACAACATACCCTCCTGTAAACCGGTGAGCCGGTATAACCCGGCAACCCGGGACCTCCTGGAAACGCCTTCTACCGTCGCATCCAGGAACTGGTCCAGTTCATCATTGGTCATAACGGCGCCTAACCCGTAGTCGGAAGGCGAAGTTACCGGTGCTTGCCGGCTACGATCCGCACAGTGCGCGATGATTGTTTGCAGATGATACAGGTAGTTTGCCGCAATGCCCGCTATGGTAGCGGTATGGAAGTGCAGCTGGCTGTAGCTCCACTCTATGACGAGTTCTCCGTCGCGAATCATACTATTGACAGCCAGTTTTTCCGGAACGATGCGTTGCGGCGATCCTCCCGCTTCCAGTGAAGACAGCGATGTTTTAATGGCACGTTGCCCTGTTGGCATGTTATCGCCCTGACCGAGGTAGTTGAAGCCCACTTCCCAGGGTACTGCACCTTGCAGGGCAGTTTGCCGGCCGATATATTTATTGATACCATAGCCGATACCTTTATCCGGCACCTGGCGTAACTGTTCTTTGATGTCTCTGATCAGGCGGCCGGTGGAGGCTCCGGCAGCGGCTTCCAGCCATACCGGGTATTGGGAAGTAAACCACCCGATAGTGCGGTTAACCGCTATACCGGGTGCAATCTCCTCTCTGCCATGCCCTTCCAGGCCAACCAGCACGCCGGCGCCTTTGTTCCAGGCCGTGAGAGTCATTGCCAGCGCGGCCAGCAGAATATCATTCATTTCAGTGCGATAAGCTGCGGGGACCTCCTGTAGCAGGCGGCGGGTAGCTACTGTATCCAGGCGTACCGTTTCTTTACGTATGTCCGATAGGGTTATATGGCCGTTATGTGGCAAATCTGTCAGTAATGGCGTATGTTTTGCCACCACGGCTTCCCAATAACCTTGTTGCCGCTGACCCTGATGACGCGCGTAACCGGTCAGGGCATCATGCCATTGCCGATAAGAGCTGCCTTTAGCTCCCAATATACTGTCTGCTGCTGCAGTGGGTTGCTCCAGTAAACGGTTGAGATCTTCCAGCAGAATACGCCAGGATACGCCGTCTATAGCCAGGTGATGTACCACCAGCAACAAACGGTTGTGCGTTTCTGCAGCAGGCGTTTGTATCAGGGTAGCCTGCAGCAGCTCACCATGGCTGACGTCCAGGCGCATCTGGCATGCTACCACACAAGCCGGGACTTGTTGCTGCCAGGTTTGCTGCTCCCCGCGCAGGTCCTTCATATGTAAAGTAGCCCCGGCAGTACCGTAGGATTGTCGCCATCCGTCAGCATCCTGCTGATAGGAAAAGCGGAGCGCATCATGATATTGTACCAGCTGCCGGAGTGCCGCTTCCAGCGTTACCGGTGACAGTTGTTTATCTGCTTCCAGCAATAGCTGTTGAGTAAACAATGCCGGTTGGCCGCTGCCATTTTCTTCAAAATACCAATGTTGAATGGGCAGTAAACCACATTTACCCGTCAGCAAGCCTTGTTCTCCGTTGTCCCGCTCCACTTTTCTTACGGCCAACAGCTGCGCGAGTGCCGCTACTGTCTGGTGTTTAAACAGGTCTTTTGCTTTTAGTTCATATCCCAGTCTCCTCGCCCGGCTTACTACCTGCATAGAGATAATGGAATCGCCTCCCAGCTCTATGAAATTATCGTATATCCCTACCTGTTGCAGTCCCAACAGTGCCTGCCAGATAGCGGCCAGTTGTTGTTCCGTCTCATTACGCGGCGCTACATACGCCTGTAGCTGGAAGTCAGTTGCTTCCGGAGCTGGCAGCGCTTTTTTATCCACTTTACCGTTGACAGACAACGGCAGTTGTGCCAGCTCTATGAGTACCGACGGTACCATATATTCCGGCAGTGTTTCTTTCAACCGGTTTAATACAGCCGTCTTATCGTAACCGGCTTCAGTAGTAACATATCCTACGAGACGCTTGTTATGGCGCTCGTCCGTCCATGCCACTACCACAGCGTGTTTAACGCCCTTACACTCCTGCAGGGCATGACCGATTTCACCCAGTTCGATACGGTAACCACGAATCTTCACCTGGTCGTCCATACGGCCCAGGTATTCGATATTGCCATCCGGCAGCCAGCGTCCGACATCGCCGGTTTTATACAGCCGGTCGCCTTCGGCGCTGGTCATAAATTTTTCCGCCGTCATGGCCGGCAGGTGCAGGTAGCCGTCAGCCACCTGGGGACCGCTGACATATAATTCTCCCGCTACCCCCACTGGCAAGGTACGTTGCCGTGCATCCAGTATATGTATCTGCATGTTCACCACCGGCTTGCCGATGGTGATCAGTTTATCTCCAGGTTGTATTTGCGCTACAGACGACCATACCGTACATTCCGTAGGCCCGTATTCGTTATACAGCGCCGCTTTTTTTACTTCTTTGAAATGACGCCGGGCCAGTGTCAGCTCCAGTGCCTCCCCTGCCAGGATAACGGTAGACAACGCAGCGCCCCGCAACAGTCCTTCGTCCAGGAGAAACCGGTAATAGGAAGGTACACACAGTATCATATCCGTACGGGTAAGCATTTTTTTCACCGTTTCCGCTTCTTTCAACGTTTCCTCCCGGCATACGATCAGCGTGCCGCCCGTACACAACGTACCGAATATGACCGCTACCGAAGAGTCAAATGAGAAAGAGGGTACCAGCAGCGCCGTACCGGTGTTGCCATAGCAGGCCTTTCTCGCCTGTGTGGAAGCTACCAGCTGCTGATGAGCGATGGTGACGCCCTTCGGATTGCCCGTAGAGCCGGAGGTATAAATCACATAAGCGAGGTGTTGCGGTTGTAAGGCCGTATCTACCGGCGTTACAGGGTACTGTTCCAGTACGCCCGCCAGTTGGCGGACATCGATAATTTCAGCCCTGGTGCATTCATCCAGGGGCAGGCTGTCAGCCACATTACTGACCACCACCGCCGCCCGGGTATCCTGCAGCATAAAGGTGATCCGGTGTTGCGGATAGGCAGGATCTACCGGCACATAGGCACCGCCGGCTTTCAGCACCGCCAGGATGCCGATGATCATCTCTGCGGAACGCTCCATACATACGGGCACGAATGTATTTTCCCGCACGCCTTTTTCACGCAGGTAATGCGCCAGCTGGTTGGCCCTCTCATCCAGCTGCCGGTAAGTGAGCGCGTGGTTTTCGAATACCAGCGCTTCCGCTGCCGGCTGAAGCCGCGCCTGCTCTTCTATCAGTGCATGTATATAAGGATAAGGTGTTAGCGCAACCTTGTTGTTATTAAAAGTAGTCAGCAGCGTTTGTTCTTCTTCCGGCAGGATACTGATTTCTTCCAGCGTATGTTGCAATCCGTTATTGAATTGTTGAATGATATGCCATAAACGTTTCACGAATAAACGTATATCCGTTTCCGTGAAATACGACGGATAATAATCTGCTTTTAGTTGCAGCGGCTGTCCTTCCCCATAGTCGCGCCAGATCAGCTCCAGCGGGTAACGGGTGATTTCGCTGGTCAGTTCCTGTGTAACGGCCTGTATTCCTGCTCCAAAATCCAGGTGGAGATCAAGGTTGGCGTGGTTAACCAGTATATCCACCAGTTGTTCTGTTGTACCGTTGAGTTTCAGAGAGCGGACCAGATCAGCCATCTGGTAATGCTGATGCTGATTGTCATTTTTCCTGGTAATGGCGATATTTTCCAGCAGCGTAGCGACCGTATCGTCTTGTTGATACCCTCCCTGAAATGGCATGATGCCGGAAAACATACCGGCAATTTGCTGTAGTGCTTTTTCCTTTCTGCGGTGGACGGGTGTACCGAATACAAACGTGGAGTGTTCGGTAGTTCTGGCAAAGTAAATAGTGAGCGCCGCCAGTGTCAGGCGAAGCAGATTAGCCCGGGTAGCTTGTTGCAGGTCCTCCAACGCAGCTTTTTCCTTAGCCGTAAATTCCAGGAGGTAACTCTGGCATTGGCGTGGATGGGCGTCTGTACGCCGGTACCGGCGTTCCAGCAACTGCGCCGGCTTTTTATCAATCAGTTTTTTCCAGTAGGCAGCGTCTTCCTGACAGGCATCCGATTGTTGATAGGCGAGCGCCTCACCGGCAGCCGCCACATAGGAAACGGGCGACCAATCCAGGTTTGTTCCATTCAACAACGATTTATATTTACGGGCCACGTACTGGTAACTTGCCGCCAGTCCATAACCGTCATTTATCAGGTGATGATATTTACAGAAATAAAGGTGTTCATCCGGTGCGATGGATAGCAGGTATTGTTCGCAGAGCGCATGTTCTTTCTCCAGCAGGAAAGGTATTTCCAGGCGTTCCCTGATCCATTTTTCCACCGTATCCGGTTGCATGCCGCTAAAATCCAGGCACACTACCTGTTGTGTGGTAAAACTATCGTCTACATAGGCCTGTGGCGCCTGACCGCTGAGGTCGAACCTCATCCGGAATACATCAAATACTGCCGGCAATGTTTCTGCAGCGGCGATAAATTTTTCTTTGTGAAGAGGGCCGGTGAGCCGGGTTACACCTCCGACATTATAAGTGGAGTTTTCGGCATTGATCAACAAATCCATCAGGATATCCCGCTGCGCAGGATGAATGGGTGTTACATGGAGTGGCATGGTCTAACGGTCATTAATTAATGAGGAAATAACTCAGGTATGCACCTGAGTATGCTGTCATTTGTTGTTACAACAAGCCATGGCGATGCTTGTCCAACAGGCTACAGCAGCTGGCAACAGGTTAAAAAGTAATAAAAAAGATGATGCAGGTAATCGTATTACATTGTCAATGAATATGGCCATTGATATGGTAATCGTTGTGCTGCCGGCCCACTCAAACGAACGGGCACGATGAATAAATTCCGGATAGTAATTTTGAGTTCATGACTGTAGGGTATTTTGTAATAGGAAAAATTGTCACTGGTTATGTAATCATCCACCGGCTGATGAGAGGCACGAGAATTCACTCCACTACACATGGTGTCTGGTGTATGATATCATAACATTGTAATAAGGACCCCGTTATTGCATCTGCAACACGTCAGGGATCGCGGCTAAGCTGATATTTCTTTGCTGAAACACACATGACTTTTTAAGTCAGGGAACAACAAGTCATTGTTAAAAAATGGTAAAGTTTCTCATAAGCCCAGGGCTTTTAAAACAAGGTTCCGTAATACTTAAATCGGGTTTCGGAATTGGCACTAGCATGTTTTTAGTCTAACACTAAAATTGCGGCATGAAGGTAAATAAAATTCATAATCGAACAAAAAAAACTGTGATGGATATGATTATTGCTGATTTCGCTGATTTGCGAAGATTGGAGCGGTGTATGGTGGTTTTTAAATAAAAAAACCTGCGCCAGGCGCAGGTTTAACAAAAATCATGTAAGCTAATGACAATGTGGAAATTAAAAGAGACCGTCTCTTTTTTGATACTATTTCCCCGACCGGATCATATCCAGCGTATATTGAATCTCCGGATCTTTACCGGCATGGATATATTGCTGAAACGCCTCGAAAGTCAGCTCTTTATCAGGCTGACAGCCTCGCCCATTATCCTGTTTAGCCTTCATAAAATATATCTCACTCATAGGCACGGTCAACTTGCTTTTCGTTTTAGGCAACGTATAGGTATTGAACCATGCAGCTGTAGTGGAGGCTTCCCCGCTACCAGTTTCCGTACCTACCAGCACACCCCGTTTGTTATTCTTTACCAGTGCGGCGAAGTAAGTGGCAGCACTCACGGTACCACCACTTATGAGTACATACACGTTACCTTTGAAGTTATTCTTATCGGGCGGATAGTTTGAAATAGATCCTTCTGTCAGACGTGCATTACCATAGTAAAACCCGGCTGCGCTGTCGTAATCGAAGCGTTGTTTCAGGAAGTTCTCGGTTTGTTTTACTTCTTCCTCTCCCATTTTGGTTCCATAGCCATTCAACAGATTCTCCGGATCATTCATTTGTATGTTCTTGGTCCGGTAATTAAACACGTTGTCAAACGGTTGCAACGCTACAAAGGAATACAGCAGGGCGGACATATTCGGGTTGCCGCCGCCATTCGACCGGATATCGATGATGACATTATTGATTTTACGTTTCCTGACTTCCGTGAAAAAATCGCTCAGCTCTTTATACATGGCATTTTCCTGCAGCATAAAGGTGAGAACGGTCAGGATGGCGGTAGATTCCTTGTCCTGGTACTCCTTTGTTACATAGGCCCGTTTCAGGAAAGTATTAAACGGCAGCTCTCCCAGGCTCCGGTTATGGTAACCGGACTTGGCGTCTACGGCCTTCAGTTGTATGGTAACAGGACTTTTAGCGCTCTGCTCCTTGTATACGACCTCATAGCTGACGGCATCCGGGAAAACAAGGCTGACGAACAAACCGAGGTTGGAGGCCATCCGGTCAGTACCGGTTTTGATGAAACCGTCGCTGTAAGTAGCATACCCGATTTCGCCGAGCAGCTTTGCTGCCGGCATTTTATTAATACTTAATATCTCGGCTCCGAAAGGAATGGATTCACCTTTAGCGTTAACAATGATCCTGTCTTTAAAAGTGGTAATAGCCAGCGGGAAGTGGTTAATGCCATAAAATACGTCCACTACACGGTCATCATCATAATCCAGTTTCAGGTGCACATCATTGAACAGCTGCATGGGAGAATACCGTAAAGCGCTCAACGGCGACGGGTCTTTATCCAGCCGGTTCATCAACGAATCCATTTTACGGTTAAACGTAACCGTATCCGTGAACTTATAAGGATTCGGATGCTGTTTCTTCAACAGCTCTACGGCGTATTTAAAATCATCTTTTAAATCCTGCCGGGTAAACCCCGTAAAAGGCTGCTGCTGGGCCAGGGCTGCTGTGGAAAGCAGGGACATAAGTATCCCGGAGGCAAATATTTGCTTCATATGATGGATCATTTTTTGATTATGGTAATCCTGTTACATTTTATTGATCAGCGCAATGATGCCTTCGTTTTCGATGATCATCATACCTTGCCGGTCTTCAGTGATACCCTCCTGTAAGGTGTAGGTGTACCGGGGCACATTGCCGTCCATGACAGTAGGCATAAAGCGGAACTGCACATTGGGCAAGCTTTTCAACGCTTCTCCCACTTCAATGATATGGGTAGATACGATAAACAGGCAATTATTGTATTCGGAGAATCCTGCTGTAACAGCCAGGGTACCGTCAAAGGCGTCTTTTACATTGGTACCCTTAAACAATTCATCGAACAGCAGCAGCAGGTGTTGCCCGGTAGCCGCTGCCAATGCAGCGTCCTTCACTCTGATTACTTCCGCGTAAAAATGGCTGTACCCCATCCCCATATTGTCGGCCACATTGATGCTGGAGAAGATACCTTCCCGTACGGAAAACACCATTTCGGAAGCCGCAACCGGAAAACCAATATGCGCCATGTACATACCGATACCGATAGATTTCATCCAGGTAGACTTACCCGCCATATTGGCCCCCGTCAGGAACACGAGGTTACTGCCCTCCTTCATTTGCAGATCGTTGCCTACTGCTTTTGTAATGCAGGGATGCCGGAGATTCCGGGCCTGGAACAGATTTTCTTCTTTTGCCACTGCGGTTGCGTAACAAAAACGTCTTTCACGCGATACATTGCTCACAGCGATGTACACATCTGTTTCAGCAATGAACTGCAGTACATCCTTCATGGCTTCATTATACCGGTTGCGCAACAGGAAGTCAAACCGGGATACCGTTCCGGTAGACATCGGTTTGTAGATATCACAGTCCAGAATACTCCGGATATCCTTTTGCTGCATGATAGCCGATAAGGCGGCTACATGGCCCTGCAGAGGACTGTTTTCACTTTTCAGCAACTCCAGCAGCCCCAAACACTTCTTCAGCGTAACAATCGTCGCCTGCAACTGCAATAACCTGTTTTTGAAACGGCCGTCTTTCGTGAGGCCCGCCAGCAGCTTATGCAGCTGTACTTCCACCATCACCGCCCAGGGCGATTTTCCTGCCGCCGTATCAATAAATTCCCGCATCAGGGCAACCTCGTCGGCCTCAAAAGGAAAGACAACACCCTTCTCTTCAAAAAACTGAAAAACCGCCGTCCGCCGGTTGATAGCGGCAGCATCCGTCAGCGGATGAGCGAACATCTCATCCATCAGTTTTTCCCCGATCCGCGTTTTTACTTTATTGAATAAAAAGTATACTGATCCCTGACGGAATTTCCCCAGGAGGTTCAGCTCCCCTACCGATTGGCGATCTATTTTAAAACTCATAATTGTTTATTTAACCGGTTACCGCCTTTGTTGCCCCGCTTCAGAATATCCAGTATGCCTTCGTTATTGATGATGATCATCCCATGCTTATCATTGGTAACGCCTTCCTGAAGGATATACGTATATTCCGGTACCGTCCCTTTCATCAGGGTAGGAAGAAAATAAAACGCAGCACTTCCCTTTTTTCGTAGCTCGTCTGCTGCTTCGATAATATGAGAGGAAACGATGAACTTGCTGTCTTTCCGGTTGGTAAACGCATTACAAACAGCCAGCGTTCCTTCCAGCGCGTCTTTCACATTGGTCCCCCGGAACAATTCATCGAACAATACAAACAATGATTTTCCTTCACTGAGTTCCTGTCCTATTTTTTTCACCCGCAGCACTTCTGCGTAAAAATGGCTGGCGCCTATACCCAGGTTGTCCGGCAGGTTGATCGTTGTGTACACGCCGTCCATCACCGAAAACTCCATGGAGGCCGCCGCTACGGGAAAGCCCATATGCGCGATGTAGACCGCGGTACTGAACGAACGCAGGAAAGTGGACTTCCCCGCCATATTGGCTCCTGTAAGGAAAACCAGGTTACGGGAAGGTGGCATATGGAGACTGTTGGCGATCGCATTTTTTACAAGTGGATGATATACGCCGTCCACTTTTAAAATACCGGTCCCTTTCGGGTGCACTACCGGGAATACCAGGTTATGCTTCCCCGTTACCTGTGCCACCGAAACATACACATCGATATGATAAATAAAATGCAGCAGCTGCAACACTTTCTTTTTCTCCCTGTTACGGATCAATACATCAAACGCGGTAACAGCAGCGAATGAAATCCGCACATCCGGCTGTTCATTAAACACCGGTATAAAAGCCGGATCATTCAACACCGCCATCACCGCCTGCCTTTCTTCCTCCAGCTCTTTCAGGCTGTCCATTCCCGCCGACTCCAGGTACTGCCTGAGCGTATGAAAAAGTGTAATGACCGACATCACCCCCTGCTGTACTTCCTTTTCGCTGAGCGACACTTTAGTACCACCACCGGGATGATCATCAAAAGAGATGTATTTTTCTGCCTGGTCCAGCATGGCCCCGTCGAAAGGAAAAGTGGCCTTCATTTTCACGAAAGCAGCAATGGTATTGATCCGTTTGATGATTGCCTCCGGGTTGTTCAGCGGTTTTCTGAACATGGCTTCCATAATGGTTTGGCCGCCACGGGTAAAGGAGTGATTATAAATATCGTAGATACCTGGTGTGTCCGCCTTCGAAAACAAGCGCAGATCATCCATCGTCTGCGTATCTGTCTGCAAATACATAATATACTTTTTATGAAAAAATGAAAGTACCCGCTACTTGCGTTTTCTTCTGATCAGTATCACAATACCCACCAGTAAAATGAAGACTGGTATCACATACTGAAGTATCATCTTCAGTGTTGCTGCCGGCGCCTTTTTGATGGTCAGCCATATATCTATAGGTACTTTTAAATTGTGGTAAACAGGGTATTTGTTATCCACCGTGTAGCTGTAGAACGCATTGCCATAGTCCTTTCCGTTTTGTTTGGCGGCAGACATCAGGTCTGCGTCGCTGGAGACAAGGACCTTCTGTATTTTATTACCGATTTTACGGGTGAGTTGCAGGCCGACCACATAAGGCGCTTCCTTCCGGTAGTCCCCTTCCGCAATATTGAATACAGGCGCTGCGGAGTCTACTACCAGCACGCCTCTCTCTACCCAGGTATTAGCATCGTTGTGCAAAGTGGTAATCTGTTCCGCCTTAAATCCGGTGGTATCAGAATAACTTAATACGCTGGCCCCGGTGATATAGGTGAAACAAGCATCCATCACACCGTTCCGGAGATAAAAAAACGGTTGTTCGTCCGCCATCTCCGTTCCTTTCTTAGCGATCAATCCGGCAAATTTATGCGGCATATCCTGCGGGTTTACCCGTACAATGGTGCCCTGTTCTGCATTCACGCCCACATGATTCAGAATCGGGTTCATAATAGACTGCTTGCCGGGCTCGGAATAGAACATGGCATTTCCCCCGTTGTCGATATATTTTTTTACGCTATCGATAAGGGCATTGTCCAACATGGATTTCGGATCGGATATCACCAGTACGTCGTCGTGACTAAAGTTAGCAGGACTCAGGGTGGAGATGGTATCGAAATTCAACCCCATATTGATCAACGCGGTCCTGGATGTTTTACTGACGGTATGGTTCCCATATTCCCGTTCGCCGAACTTCAGGGGTGACCGCTCATAATGGCCGGTGAGGAATTTAAATGTGGGCGTGGTATCCTTCATCAACCGTAACAAACTACCGGAAACCTGTATTTCATCCGGAAAAACTATAGGGTCCATGTAGGTTCTCAGGAAGGTCTTTTTTCCTTTATATTCTACCTGCATCAGCAAGCTTTTATCTTCCCCGCTGAGGTCTATCAGTTTCCTGATTTCTGCCGGTTTTTTGTAGATAGCCAGGTCGGTTTTATACATCTCCGCGTATTTCTCCGCTATTTCCTCCAGCGACTTACCGGGATAAGCCCGGTATATGGAGCTGTCTCCTTCGATCACATCATAATAGTACACGTACTCAAACTCCATATTATTATAGAAGCGGCGGTATTTAGCCCAGAAGTTCCACAAATAGTTATTGCGCGCGGTAGGCACACCACTACTCAGGTTATTTCCCAGGAGGTTGGCATACAGTGTTACCTTCAAGGGCGATCCGTCCAGCTGCTTCAATACTTCCCGGGTGTTTTCATGCAATGTGTTTACCTTACTTCTCGTCACATCCCAATAACCGATCCAGCCGTGCCGGGAAGTACCGACCAGCGTCACCACGGTTACCAGGAACGCCAACAGGTATCTGCCGGCTGATACCCGCCATGACTTCGACTCGGTAACGGACTTTGTTTTGATAACGGTGAATACGATAAAAAGAGAAATAATACTGAAAAAATAAATGAGGTCTTTGGTGGTAATCAGGCCACCCAGCAGGGATTCTGCCCTTCCGGAGCTGGAAAGGAAATAGGTAACGTCCCGCAGATAATCTGTTCCCTGAAACATCATCCGTAGCGTGGACAACAGTGTCAGCGCCACAAATGTTCCGATTCCGGCCACGATAGGGTATGAGGTTAAGCTGGAGATATACATTCCTATGGCTACATACATCGCTGCCAGTAAGAAGAAGGCCAGCACCATCGACATGATATGCGGGAATTCGGCATGCTTAACGGAAAAAGTCAATATAATCACCTCCACCAGGAAAATCAGGATCATCAGGCATACGAAACTGTATACACCCAGGAACTTACCCAGGATGATCTGGCGCGTTTTCACCGGGGAGGAATGCAGCAGCTTAATCGTACCTGCGGCATATTCCCGGTTGATCACGCCCATCGTCAGCAATGGAATGAACAGAAAGAAAATCATCAGGATGGTCTCGAGCCCCCTGCCAATGACCGATTTAGTGAGCGGCGTATTGATGAACCCTCTGAAAGCACTCCCCTGCAGCTCCAGCATCGCATCCTGATTCAGCGCGGTATCTGCCAGGTTTCCCATGATAAGGCCGGCACTGGACATCAGGAATAAAATCAAAACAAACCAGGCGATAGGAGAAAAGAAAAAATACCGCAATTCCGCCCTGGCTATATTAAAAACTACTCTCATTAGTGTAAGATTGAAGAAGAATTTGATGATAATTGTTTAAATACATCGTCCATACCAGAGGATTCAGCCTGAATGGAAGTAAGTCTCCAGTTTTTCTCAGTACTTTTCCGCACGATTCTTTCCGCCAGATCATCATTGGCCTGGAAATAGATCCGGCATTTATGGTCCGGCAACATCTCTACTTTCTGTACATCTTCTATCGCCATCAATTCTTCGGGTGCTGGCATATGCAGCATTCTGGCCACCAGGGTATTGGGTTGGAGGATGTTATTAAAAGCATCAAGGGTATCAGCAAACACCACCTGCCCCGATTCGATCATGATGATCTCTTTAGCCAGCAGATTTACTTCTGACAGTACGTGCGACGACAACAATACCGCCCGGTCCTGCGCAATTTCCTTGATCAGTTTCCTGGCTTCGATGATCTGATTCGGGTCGAGACCGTTGGTAGGCTCATCAAGGACCACCACCTTCGGTTTATTGATGATGGATTGTGCGATCCCCACCCGCTGGCGATAACCACCAGACAGGTTCCTGATCAGGCGTGACCGCATCTGTGTAATGGATGTTTTTTCCAGTACTTCTTCCACAGCACCTTTGATCAGCCGCCTGTCCATCAACCGGAGCTGTGCGGAATATTCCAGGTACTCCTGCACGGTAAAATCCATATACAGGGGCGCCTGCTGCGGCAAAAATCCGATCTGCTTTTTGTATGCAATAGGATCGTCTTTGATGTTCAACCCGTTGATGGAAACACTGCCTTCCGTTTGCAGCAAGGTACCGCAGATAATATTCATCGTGGTAGACTTGCCGGCTCCGTTTGAGCCCAGCAACCCTACTACACCGGTATCATTGATTTCAAAATTTATTTCGCGTATGGCCCAGGAACTGGCATACTTATGCGATAGGTTTTCCACCTTTAATATAGGTTGCATATACAGTTGCTTATGAATTTAAAACTTGGATTAAAAATGGCCGATACTGGTTGCCCTGGCAGAAAAAACACCCTCGCCGGTCCACGTTCCGGTAACCAGCATCGTACGTGCCTTAAACAACCATTGGTTATTGGGCGTAGTAGTACCAGGCAAAATATTGTCCACGGACAACGTAGTCAGCGGAACGCCGGTGGCATGGTCTCTTACTTCAAACCGGAAATGCGCAACCGATGCGTTAACGGTGACTTTCATAAACCCGGACAATTCTTCATAGGCGAGATTAGTGACCATAGTTCCCGGTACCGGCTCCAGCTGTACCACATCGATAGGCCTGTTATCGAAGAGATTGATAAACCGGAGGTTGACCACACTGTCCTGCTGGCTGCGGGAAGGCAACTGTTCCTTCACTGTTTTCTGTTTCACCTGCGCGGGGCTTCCATATACAAAATGCGTAAAAATCCCGCCAGGCTCCAGTGCTATATTGGTTTTCAGAAAGGGTTTATCAGGTTGGAGCGTATCGTTGTTTCTGAAGCATGTAACCGGAAGGTCCATTTTATCAGTAGCATAGTCCATGGAATTGCCACTGCTGATCAGAGATAGTTTGTTATAAACCCTGGGTTGCGATTTTCCAAAATAGAAGCTCAGAAAAGAGGTATTGTCGTTAAGGCCATTCACAATCGTTAACGATGCCGGAAATATCTCTTCCCGTAATTCCTTCTTACAGGAAGTCCCGCTCCCCCACATCAGACAGGCCGCCATAGCTATTTTGCATGCTTTCTTATAACCGAATTGAAACATCTTTCTTTTTTTAATAGTGATTTTTATTAATAGCCGTTATTCTGGGAGAGATGGTTATCCCAGAGGATTTCCTCCGGAGGAATGGGATACAGCAACTGGTGCTGCTTCCAGGGCTGTTTGTAAGCTATCTGTGAGAGTACTTCTGTAGCCTTGTTCGTTCTCTTGAGGTCCAGCCAGCGATGTCCCCATTCCGCGAACAACTCTATGCGCCTTTCCTGGGCAATAGCCTCCTTTATCTGCTCATCTGTTAAACTATAAGACAGATCATTCAAGCCGGCACGTCTCCTGATGGCATTCAGGTCGTCGATCACCGCGTTTTTATTGGCCGCGCTCCGCAGCATATTGGCTTCAGCCCTTACCAGGTATATTTCCGCGAGCCGCATCACAACATAATACTCAGACCTGTATCCTTCAAATACCGGATTGCCGGCATTAATCTTATACTTGGCCGGCATAAAACCGGCAGGTGTGGATGAACTACCGCCAAAAGCTGCTGTCCATTCCGTTTTTCTGTTATCGCCGGCTTCAAAAGCATTCAGCAGCTGCGGAGTGAGGTACTTGGCTGTCATCGCATATCCTTCCGGCGTAGCATTACCTCGTGGCGAGATATTGTTGGCCTGCTTCAACTGGAAAATAACTTCGTGGCTGGATTTGTCGAACACCTTGTTCAGGTTTTCCAGTTTAAATAAATCTGTCCGGTTAATCACATCATTCGCATGTTGCCAGGCTTTTTCATAGTCCCGGGTGAAAAGATAAACTCTTGCCAGCATTGCTTTTACATACCATTTATTGATCCGGATACGCTCCACATTGTTACCATCATAACTTTCAGAAAGATACCCCGACGCTTCCTCCAGGTCGTTGATGATTTGCTGGTATACAGCGGCGGGGCTGGCAGAAGGGAGGTTTTTGGTATCATTAAAATCGATAGATAAGGCCAGGGGGATTTTTTCGAACAGGTTTACCAGGTAAAAATAACTCATGGCCCTTACTGCCAATGCCTCCCCCAGCACCTGTTTCCGGTAAACCTCCGTAAACTCTTTGGACGTAGCCGTCTTTACACCCGCAATTAGCGCATTGGCATTAAAAATGCCCTTGTATGCTGACTTCCATACTTTCGGTGAATAGCCAAGATTTACCAGGGTAATTCTGGCAGCCATTTCCACGTAGTACTGGTAGTCGCCGCTAAGCGAGGGATGATAAAATTCATCCGCCGAGTGTCCCGCTGCAAGCGTAATTCCCCCGGCGCTATACAAATCGTTTCCCAGCGCCTCACGCGAATTAACTTCAGATACTCCTCCGTTGATCAGATAAGAATACAGACCGTTGAGCGCAGTGGCAGCCTGTTCGTTGTTCAGGAAAACCTGGTTGGTAGTGATGGAATTGATTGGGTCCTTTATATCCAGTAGTTTGTTACAACCCGTTCCCAACAGGGTTAAAAGTAAAACACCGGTGGTAGTTATATTGAAAACTATTCTTCTCATACAATTGATTTTAGAAACTTAATCTCAGGTTAGCCGCTACCCTTCTAATCTGTGGCGCAGTGCCCAGTTCAACATCCGACAACCGGTACTGTGAGAGTTTGAAAATCTTGGATGCATTCACTGAGAATGCTCCCTGTTTCATATGCATCTTCTTTAACCAGGCTTCAGGCAATAGGTACGACAAACTTAGGTTGTCCAGGCTGAGATAAGCTCCTTTGGCATAGTAGGCGTCCGATCCGAAAAACAAGCCGCTGTTGATAGTAGTGTACCCGGGGTAAAGTGCTTTGTCGCCCGGCTGTCTCCAGTGCCTGTTGTTGATTTCCTCATACATGACCATATTAGCCTGCTTTCCGTACCCGAGGTCGTTTAGCTTGTCTTCTACCAGGGAGTTCTCGAATGCGAACTGTGCATCCAGCGATAATACCCTCATAAAATCAACCCGAAAACCCATCCCACCGAAGTATTTGGGATTCAGGTCAATCACCCGGTAATGATCGTCCAGTTCCGTATCCGGAAAATTCGGGCCCGTCCCGGAAGGTTTCATCCCATCTCCGTTATAATCTTCAAATTCAGGTATTCCTTTCATCGGGTTGATGCCAATATAGTGCGAGTAGGACTTGGCAGTTACCGGCATCCCTATCTTATACATATTTCTGTAGGGCGAATTCTCCAGGCCATCGAAAGCCACCAGTGTATTATTGTTCCTACTGATCTGGAAACGTACATTCAGTCCCCAGGTGTTGGTATTGAGGATGGTTCCGTCCAACATCAGCTCCACCCCTTTATTCCGGATAACAGCGGGCCAGTTGCCCACCACCGATGGAAAACCGGTGAATGCCGGTGTGGTAATGTTGGTCAGTTGTTTTCCATCCTGGTTGATGTAGAAGTTTCCTTCAATGTTCAACCTGTTGCCAAAAAAACCTGCCCGGGCGCCCACTTCAAATTTGCTGGCGCTGGACCAGCTGTATTTCTGGTTAACGGGTTGTACAAGAGTATAAATAGTCTGATCATCGTAATCCGGTAATTTTTCCGTGGAAACCAGCGGGATGTTGGACCAGCGGGAGAGGTATTGGTAATCGCCCACATTGGCATTTCCCGTCACCCCATAAGTAGATCTGATTTTGGCGAATGAGAACCAATCCATATTCGCCTTCTTAAACCATTCCTCATTAGATATAATCCATGAAATCCCGGCCGATCCGAAGTTTCCGAAACGAGCCCCGTCACCGAAGCGGGAGGAGCCATCCCTTCGGCCATTTAAATTAACGATGTATTTATTTTCCCAGTCGAAGGATACGGTCGCCAACAGGGATGCCACTTTCAGCTGCGTATAATTATTAAAGGGAGTCACACTCTGGGCATTCGCGTAGCTTTTGAGCAGGTTATCATTAGAGAACATGACCCCATATATCATAACCGCTTCCTGATCGGCATAACTATAGTCCGCTGCCAACGAAGCAGATATCCTGGCGCCGCCGAACAACTTAACATAGTTGATATTGGGCCTTATCAGCAGGCTCTTTCCGGAACCATTGCCATATATCGCCATGCTGATGGGAAAAGTCAGCGGGTCTCTGGCCGCTTTAGGCCTGTAGTAGCCGCTTTTGTTGGAGAAAAACTCCCCGCTAATATGAACGCCTGCTGTCAGGTCCTTTACGATTTCGTAGGTAAACCCGATATTGGTTTGACTTTTCAGCGTTTGATTCTCTCCCCAGTCTTTAATACCCTCGAATGGATAAATGGACCCGCCTGAGTACCTGTAGGGAATGAAATTAAACTTTCCATTCTCGTCATAGATCGATGGCGCATTGGGTGGCAGGGAGAAAAAGTCCACTGTAGCGGCAGTTTCATTGTTGGAGTAACTGTTGTTGGAAGAAAGTTCCACCATCAGTTTACCGTTTGCACTACGGTGATTAAAAGACAATCCTGCTGTTAGACGCTTGTTCCCCCGGCCCTGGTTGTACATTTCTGTAGTGGAGGTATATCCTACGCTTACGCGGTAGGTATTCTGCAATAGCCCTCCCTCCAAACTCAATTGCACATCATCTGATTGCGCATTTTTGAAAAAAGTGCGTTGCCAGTCGGTATAGCCTTTCTGGTCCCATATCGTGAGATCAGGGGTATTTTCCCGGGTAGGTAAAGCGGCATCGTTCAACAGGGCTTCCCTTCTCACCGCCAGGTATTGCGCTGTATTCATCAAATTCATATAACGTTGCACGCCTGAAAACACTTTGGAGTAGCTTACGTTAAACCTGGTAGGACCCGGCTTCCCCTTTTTGGTAGTGATGAGGATCACTCCATTAGCACCTCTGGAACCGTACAAAGCCGTAGCATCCGCATCCTTCAGCACATCTATACTTTCGATGTCCAGGGGATTGATCATGTACAAAGGACTTTCCCCACTGGAATATCCGCCGGCTACAGGCACCCCTGCTCCCAACGGGTTAACGGATAAAGTAGCAATTGGTAATCCGTCAACAACATACAGCGGATCTGTAAACATGCCTTCATCCAACACATTCCGTCCGCGCAGCTCTACTTTTCTGGCCCCTGCCGTGTTGGCCGATTGGCTGATCCGGAGACCGGGAACACGGCCTGCGATCGCATCCAGTACATTGACGACGGGTTGCCTTTCAATATCACTGGCTTTCACCGTGGCGATATTGGCAGTACCGGTTCTTTTATTGGTGGTACCCAACACAGTGATCTGAACCTCATCCAGTTTGTTCTGGGAGAGCGCCATCTCCCCATCATAGTATTGGGCTAGCAGTATCGGTTCTGTTATTTTAAATATATGGTCCACATACCCGATATAAGTGATTCTTATTTGATCACCCAACTTTACCGGTACCTTAACCGACCCGCTTGCCGCAGTCAGGTAATTCCGTTTGTCGCTAAGATTGCTGATGGTAGCACTGACCAGCGGTGTGTAACCGGACGAATGGACATAGATATTCACCATCACCTGTTTTGATGGTACCGAATCCACGGGCGGGCTGATTACCGGTGGCTTCGGCTCTTTTCGGGCTACGAGAATGTTTTTGTCAATGATCTTGTAGGTCAGAGACTGGCGCTCGAATACCTTGTTGAGAAAGGTACCCAGATCGATTTCCCGGGCATTGATGGTCACCGGTTTGGCCACTGATAAGACGGTAGCCTTGTACAGGAAAACATAATCGGTTTGCGATTCTACCGCTGCGAAAACTTTTTCCAATGCAACGTCTTTACCTTTAAAGCTGACGTTTTGTGAGAGGCTTTTGGCTGACACCTGCAACAGTGCAGCGGTAAGGAGAAAGCATGTTAGTTTCATGACTAACAGAGATTTGGTTGAGCTACGTTTCCATCTTTCCGGAATCCGTATGCGATAAAAAATAAATGGCATAAATTCGCTGTATCCGTTCTCCTCATAAGGGACGGCATGTTTAAGTGGACAATAAGCAGTCTTTTACCTGATTGTGATGATTACATTACTTGAACATCCACCGGGAGTGTCGCAAGCACTCCCGGTTTTCGTTTATGATTACCCGTTATTTCACATACAAAATATTCCCTTTTAACTCAAAGTTCACGTCCATTGTTTCCAGTACTTCCAGTACATTGGACAGGTTGGTATTACGGTGCATTTTCCCTTTAAAGATCACATTCTCCGGTTTTCCAATGTATTGTACCTCTATATTGTACCATCGTTCCAGTTGCCGCATCACGCTGTATAAATCGAGACCGTCAAAATTAAACAGGCCGTTTTTCCAGGCGATTATTTTCCCCGGATCAGGCGTTTCCGTTACTGTCAGCAAGGCTCCTTCCGCTGCTTCCGGTTTGTTTAAAACCGCCGTCTGTCCAGGTACCAGCACCTTTTGTTGCGTAGTATGAGTATGCATGGGCGTTACTTTCACCGCACCGGTCAACAAGGTGGTGCGGATTGTTTTTTCATCATCATAGGTGTTGACATTAAAAGAAGTACCCAGGACTTCCAGTTTCATCTGATCGGTTTCCACGATAAAGGGTTGCCAGCTTTTACTGGCCACTTCAAAATAAACCTCTCCGCTGATTTTCACTCTTCGTTCCCGGCCCTTGAAAGCGACCGGGTATTGTATAGAAGATGCTGCATTCAGCCACACTTCCGTACCATCCGGCAGCATGACGTGATACTGGCGGCCTTTGGGTGTGGTAATAGTGTTATGGGCCGTGCCGTCTGTTGCAGCAGAAGCGTCGTATGTAAGCGCGTGATTGTTCAGGGAGATTTGGGTACCGTTCTGTGTAGCAACTTTTCCCTCACCCAAACTGTCCAGCACCAGCTGCGTACCATCTGCCAGTGTAAGGATGGCACCATCTTTACCCGGCGCAATATCATGTTGCGCAGATTTTCCGGCGAACAGGTTCACATTTCGAGTACGCGGTGCCAGCAGGAAATATGCCGACAGGCCCAATCCCAGTATGAGTACAGCGGCCGCCCATTTCAGGACAGGCTGGCGCCACAGACGGCGTATGTTGGAGGTAGCAGGTTTGTTGGCTAGAAAGCGTTCCAGTGCTGCATTTTCATCAAACCGGGACATCGCGCGAACGTTTTCCTGTTGTATGTCAGGATTGTTCAATTCCATCCATAACCGCCGGTTTTCCCCGCTTGCGGCGATCCATGCATCCAACTTATCCTGTTCATCAGCCGTCAGCATCCCCTGTTGGGAACGGGAGATCAGCGCTGCAATGATGAAAGGATCGTTTGAAGAAGACATCATGTCTGTTGTGTTTATATTATTACAACATGATGTACCGATCGTACTAAAAGAATTGAAAAAAAATTATGAATGGTGGGAAAGAAACAAAAATAGGGAAAGTACGCCCGGCGACAGGCGCATTCTCAGCAGCTTCATGCCACGGGTTTTCTGGTTTTTAACTGTTTGAAGGGAAATGGAAAGAGCTTCGGCAATCTGTTCGTTTTTCAGTCCTTCCATATAACTCATGCGGACGATCTTGCCGCATTGTTCGGGCAGGTTGCTGATTTCGCGGTAAACCACCCTGAAAACCTCCATGCGGATGATGTCCAGGTCTTCGGTGGTGGTAGTATCTTCCTGTTCGCCGAGAAATTTGGCCTGGCGTTCCATGCTATGCTGCGCCCCTTTCAAAAAATTCAGGGCCGCATTACGGGTGGCCTTATAAAGAAAATCCTTTAGGTGCCGGAGGTCTTCGAAAGCGTATGGCTTCTGCCATAATCTCTCGAAAACGTCCTGCACAATGTCCTCTGCATGCCCGGGCTCCCCGATGATGGTGGCTGCGTAGTGGCAAAGCGCGCTGTAATACTCTTTAAATATATAAGAGTAATGCAATGTGTCACCGGAAGTTAATCCCCGCAAAAGCTGGTACTCATTAAAAGAAGATTCACGCGACAAGTTTGCAGCCCTGTTTTAGTTGAAGCATAAAAATGCAACAAATGTTGGAAAAAAAACAGATAAATTTTTGACAAAAAATTATAGAACCGTGATTGGCCATACAGAACTGCCAGCCTGAATTTCTTTCCTATGGCTTTCCATCCTCATTTTCAAAAAATGCCATCACCAGGGTATTTCCTGTAATCCATGCGTAAAAAAGCTGCCCCTATCCATATTTTCAGTTACCGCTCTGACAATAATACCGGCGCCTTCGGGAATTTCCAGCATGGCGGCAGCAGTTCCCATTTCAGTCTTTACCCAACCCGGACTAACAGCGTACACCGAAATATTGGTGTCCTTCAGGGCTTCCTGTAAGTAGATAGTGATTAAATTAACCAGTGTTTTGGAACTGCTATATCCGAATTTCTTGATGTGATAAATTGGTGATGTAGTGGTAGCATGTAACTGAATACTCCCTAATTCGCTGCTCAGATTAATAATGCGGCCATGGTTACTCTTCTTTAGTAACGGCAATACAGCCCTGGTTAGCTCCAGTGTTCCCCAAACATTGATATCAAATGTTGCTTTGAAATCTTCAATATCTCCATTCAGTATGGTATTGGCCATTCGGTCTCCGGTAGTCTTATTCGTTGCACTGGTGACCGCCGCATTATTAATCAACACATCCAGGTGACCATAATGGTCACTGATCCATCGATATACATTTTGTATCTGTTCCGGATCACTAATATCGAGCGGCACAAAATCCGGGTCCAGTCCTTCCTGTCGCAGGAGACGAACAGCTTCGGCTCCCTTGCTGCTATCACGACAGGATAGCATAACAACATATCCCTTTTTAAGTAACTGCCTGGCGGTTTCCAAACCTAATCCACGATTAGCGCCGGTAATAAGTACCACTTCAGTTGAAGGCATTTGAAATATTTTTATACTTCAAATGTCCTGTAAATGTCCACGCAAAAAATTGCCTTTGGATAAGAAAAGGAATGCCTTAAAGCTTACGGGCACGCAACCGGCTCAATGAAGTAGGGGTTACACCAATATAGGAAGCCAGGATTTTTAAGGAAATACGCTGCATATATTCCGGCAGTTGGAGTAACCGCTCATACCGTTCCTGCGGCGTATCCAATAAAAGAAAAGTCGTCCTGCACATACTGCTGACGAGTAATTTCTCCATCAGTTTACGGCCAAACTCCTGGAATGCAGGTATTTCATTATACAATTGCTGCAGGCTATCATGGGTAATTGTATACACCTCACTTCTTTCAAGTGCTTGTACATAGTACCTGGAAGGTTGCCGGGTAAGAAAGCTGGTCGGCTCAGTCACGACCGTATTCTCGAATACAATCCAGGTAGTGACATCTTTTTCATTCTCCGCTAGTGCGTATACACGAAAACAGCCGGCGGCAATAAAAGACATCGTTTCAGCCACCTGGCCTTTCTTCAGGAGAATGGCATCCTTTTCTATTTCCTGGTAGACGAAAGCGGAGATTACCTTCTCCAGGTCCGAAGCAGACAGATCACAATAGTTGGCTATAAAATGGGTTATATGATGCATTCGGGAATATTATATATCACGGGGCATGAAAGGTTTTCTGACATCCAGCAGCTCACGCAGCAGCACTTTTACCAACTCGTACGATTTAACGGGATAATTGATCGTTCTGCCGGTGATTTCATGGGATATGACATTCTTTCGCTCATCGTTCTCATATTCAAATTGCCGGTTCTTTGTGCGTACGGAGATCACATCCTGTTGCATATTCAAACTATCAACTTCATAATATTTCCAACGTGGTACCGCATCCACCAGGACGAACTTCTCTGCCACGATCTCCGGATGGGGGGCCGTGTCCTCACTGTTCTGAAAGCAGCCGTTCGCGTCGAGTTCCTGCGTAAATACCTTTATTCCCGCTCCCTCCGTGTACATATTGATAATATGGTTATCAGCGTCATAGTTCGTGGTGGTGAGCCTCGTTAACATCCCTTTGCTCAATTCCAGTTCCAGACTGCAATAATCTGGTTGGGGGGCGTTTTTTAGTTGTTCGTTTTTGTGGAGGCGATGGATGGTTTCGAACAGGATGCTGTCTGTCGGCTGCAGGGCTTTTAACAAGATGGTCTTATAAGCCCCGGAGGCCAATACCTCGAAAGAGAGCGTTGTATGGTCCTCATTGATAACGAGATTAAAAACCGGGAGGCCATAGCTTTCTCCATATGGGTTTTCGAGGTATTCGAACTGTGCGGTGCGCTGGTTATAATCCAGGATAACGCCGCTGTTCCAGGTGGAGCCAATGTAAACCCTGAACCTGTCTATAGAATGCGGATGATGTTTAAGATGGACAAAATTCGATTTGATCGTCTTAGGTTTTCCCTTCTCCAGGCCGAACGCGAAGGCGGTATCCAGGATAAAGCCGGTCAACTCATTCGTATATCCGTTGTAGATAAAGCCCCATAAAAATTCAGGGCTCTCCTCCTCCTGTTGGAAGGTAGATAGGGAGCGGAATATCCATTTGATACTTTTGGCGATGCTCTTACTATCCGGATTTTTTGACAGCTTTTCAATGTAGGCGTCCAGATTGGCAGAACAGGATTCGATATTACGGGTTGTATAGAACCGGTCCGCTTCAGCGGTGTTTTTCAGTTCTGTGTACATTTGCCGTATGATCTGCTGTTTATTGGCTTTGATTTTTTCCAGGTTAACGGTTTCCATTGCTCGTTTACGTTATAGCGCTGAAGATACAATGTATTTATGGGATTATAACATAAAAAGGGCGCTCACACATGCAACCACCAACACATTTTTACCCAGAGATAATTTTTAAGGACAGCATTTATAAATTTTTGTTTGTCATTTTTTACTATTTTCATTTAATCATTCATCAAAGAAGTAACCCATGCGATACTTATCCGTTGCCGGCAGCGTAATATTGCTGCTATTCCACGTAACAACTGTCTCTGCACAGATAAAAACCCTCAATGGAAAAATAATTCCGGCTGAAACCATGACGCAATTTCTCAAAGCAGAAATTGACTCTTTCCACATTCCCGGATTATCGATTGCTTTTATTAATAATAATAAAATCGTATATCATCATGCCCTGGGTTATGCTGACATTGCCTCAGCTAGAAAAGTTGATGACGAAACGTTGTTTGAATCCGCCTCTATGAGTAAAACAGTTTTCGCCTTCTTCATTCTCAAAATGGCGGAAAAAGGAGTAATTGCGCTGGACACTCCATTGTACACCTATCTTCCTAATCCGGATATCGCCTATGATGAAAGATATAAGCTCATTACGGCCAGGATGGTATTGGAACACACTACAGGCATGCCCAACTGGCGTGAATATGATCTGGCAGACTCATCGCTGCATATCAAAAAAGGTATGCTCTATCTCAAGTTCAAGCCGGGAACGGCCTTCTCCTACTCCGGCGAAGCCTATCAATATTTGACGGATGTAATAGCCCATTTATTGCACACCAACGTTATAGACCTAGGTGATATCGTATACCGCGAAGTTTGCGCTCCACTGGGAATGAAACATGCCTATTTTTCCTGGAACGACTATCTCCAGCAACACCGTGCCACCGGTTACCGCCTACAGCAGGACAGCATCAATACACCCGGAGAATTAAAAAAATTCGAAGCTTTCAGCGCAGCTGGTGGTCTGCGTACCAGTGCCCTGGATTATGCGAACTTTCTGATAGCATTACTGGAAGAAAAAGGTCTGAAGAAAAGTTCCTTCCGGGAAATGCTGAAGCCTGGCGTGTATCTTACAGACACCGCCATGATAGCTGAAACCGGAGAGGCATGGGGACTGGGACTCGCCATTAAACAAACACCTTATGGCGTAAGGTACATGCACAGTGGCAACAATGGCGACTTCACGGCCTATTTCGTTATCTATAAGGAAAAAAAATCCGGTTTTGTTTTTCTTGTTAATAACAGCGAAGCGGGAGAACTATTCGAAAAATTGCTGCCCTTTTTCACCGATGGCGACCCTGGCGCCGGGGTGAGTTCAAAATAACCTGAATTGCAGATGTCACATATACATACTGCACAGGTTATGCAGATAAATAACCGGCAAGCCCGATTCCTTCAGCAATTGCTCTGCCTCCGGTTTAGGAATGAATTTTATGAAAGAAGAATAATGCCGGAGGTTTTATTACATTTGATTGCTCAGTCAGCTTCCACACACGGAAGTAATTGATCATTTAAATTCGAAAGCTAACAACACCATGAAGTTTAAAGTAATCTTATCGTTTTTGCTTTTAACCACTTGTCTGGTTGCATTTAGTCAGGAAAAGCCATCCGGGAAACCTAAACAACACGACATGACAGTTAATGAAAAAGGCTTAATCAAGATATCCGTTATGTATCCTTATGCTGAGGGCAAAACCTTCAATATGGAGTACTATGAAACCAGGCACATGCCCATGATGGCAGGCTTTATAGGGTCAAACCTGGTTAAATATACGATTGAAAAAGGGCTTTCCGGTCGTGCCCCTGAAGACCCTTTACCATTTATGGCTATTGGTGTATTTTATGTAAAAAGCTTAAGTGAATACCGCGCGGCTGTTGCTCCGCATATAAATGAGATTCTTGCGGATATTGTAAAGTATACTAATGCCACTCCTACCATTTTTGTGAGTGAAGTTGTAAAATAAATATAATTGACCGGGCTGCCCCGGTCAATTATGTAAATAGAAACGGGACCAGTATACGACAATAACAATGAGTCAGAAACTAAGAGAACAGATAGAAACAATTACTACCCTGACTGACAAAGAATTTGAATACATCCTGTCTCATTTTACGTATCGGAAATTTCTAAAAAACCAATACGTTGTTCAGGAAGGTGACTATGTGAAGTACGACTATTTTGTCATAAACGGTTTATTGAAATCCTGGCATATTGATGGCAAAGGCGGTACACATATTTTAATGTTTGCTACGGAGAATTGGTGGATTTCCGATTCGGAGGCTTTCCACAACCAAACACAGGCAACGTTAAACATTGACTGTTTTGAAGATAGCGAAACACTTTTTATTTCTCTCGAAAACAGGGAGAAACTATGCGCTGATATGCAAAAAATGCAATACTTTTTTCGTAAGAAAACTACAGCGGGTTATGTGGCTTCACAAAAAAGAATTTTGTCGTTGATCAGCTTCAATGCCAGGCAACGCTATGAATATTTTACACAACTATATCCTGATCTTTTACAACGTGTACCCAAAAACCTGATAGCCTCCTATTTGGGAATCACGCGAGAAACATTAAGCAGGCTTACCTCTTCACAGCCGTGACATTTATCACACTCACTTTGTGATCTGTTTCCTTTGGCAGCCGTTCTGCATAACTGAATTTTGAGTAAAAAATCAGATTTATGACAGCGCGAGCTATATCCAACAAAATCCCTCCGGCCATTTGGGCCCTGACTTTTTGCGTTTTTGGCTTTGGTACCGCAGAATTTGTGTCTGTAGGTTTGTTGCCTTCCATAGCGGCAGATTTATCCGTACCTGTTTCCTACACAGGTCTCCTCGTTACGATGTACGCATTGGGCATTGCCCTTGGCGGACCGCTTCTTACAGCGCTGACAGGAGGTATCGGGCTTAAGAAACTTTTAATAGCAGCACTACTGCTATTCATTTCCGGAAATTTAATTGCCTTTTTTTCGGATAACATCTATACCCTGCTGATCAGCAGGGTAATCACCGGCGCAACCAATGGTTTGTTTCTCGCCCAGGCTGTAGTGGTGGCCAGCAATATGGTTACGGAGCATAAAAAAGCTACTGCCATATCATTCGTTTTTTCCGGACTTATGATTGCCACCGTGGTGGGAGCACCCGCCGGAACATACGTAGGTACGCATTTTGGCTGGCATACAACTTTTATGGCCATTATTATTTGGGCTTTGGTAGGGTTGATAGCCCTGGGAATTAAACTGCCGGCTCAACCCAAACCAATCGCTACATTAAAGTTGAGAGATATACCAGATGTTTTCAAAAACACGTCCGTGCTCATCGTGTTACTATCAAATATATTTGCTTACACCGGCACTTTCATACTATTTACATATATATCGCCTGTCTTAAAAAATATTACAGGATTTTCGGAGAACCTTATTAATCTGGTACTGTTGATATTTGGAGTTGGCGTGGCTTTGGGAAATTTTGCAGGAGGAAGATTATCCAATCGCAAACCCTCAAAAATTCTCGTATATTTTTTCTTGTTTCACGCTATTATATTATTCATACTTTCTTTTGTACTGGGTAACAAACCGTTGGTTTTTGCACTAGTTTTGGTGCTGGGATTTCTGGCATACGGAAATGTCCCGGCGTTGCAATTATTGGCGGTTCAGCTATCGGAAAAACACAAACCGGGCAGCAGTGGAATTGCATCTGCTGTAAATGTTTCGGCATTCAATATTGGAGTGATTTTAGGTTCGCTGATTGGAGGCATTATTGTTAATAGTTTCTCACTAGATATGACACCATGGGTAGGTGGTATTTTTGTACTGATAGCATTGTTTATGGGGATATTGAATTACCGGAGAAACAAAGCCATAGAGCAATAAAAGAAAGCTTTTCTCAGTTAAGCCGGATATTCCTGATAAAACAGAAAAGCCGCATAAATCCTGTGATTTAAGCGGCTTTAATATCTTTGATCATCTTGCGGTAATCCCGCCGGGACTGTGTCAAAAGTTGTGCTAAAGCCATTCTTCACGGTTCTACCCTGTGCATTTCCGGATCTGTGGCAAAATTCACTATCTTACAGCCTTTATCATTTTTATCCGAAAAATGTTCACCGAATGTTCAATACACTGGTAAGCCTCATGGGATCCGCTATTGATTCCGCAGACATCATTACTTTCCTGGAGCAGCACGGATTTAAATATCCAAAGAAGCCCTATATCTCCAACCGTTCAACAGAAACCTCTTACTGGATTGAAAACAAGAAACTGGGAATTGACCTGTTGTTCAATGCGCAGCCATACCTGGCAGCATACCCGTTGGTACAGGGCAACAAAAAAGGCATATTTGTACCGCGACTGGCAAGTGCCAGGTGGTACAACAATAAATCCTCGACCACTTTCCCGGACCAGGTAGACTTCAACGCCACTTTTGAGCACCTGAACGCCTCCCTTGGCGCTCCAACGCTCAAAAGCAGCGAGATATCACCTATATGGCTAAACGACGATGGCAGTGAAAGTTTCTATCGCTGGCGCATTCCGGTGGACAAACAGAAATACATTAGCTGGGGACCGGAATTCACCGACGAACAAGTTGTTAAGGATATTGTACTGGGACTGGATTACAGAAATCCACTATTCCACCTCTACAACGAAATGGATTACGGTACCCTGGAGCAATTTGTGAAAGAGCAAACCTTTTACAAGACCTCCGCCCTGATGTTCCTGCAATGGGCGCTTGACAGGAAACTTATTGCCGGCTCCGGCTATAATACCGCGTTGGACTGGGCGCAAAGCCTGCACAGAGGCTATGTGACAGAAGAAGATTTTGCCGCCGAACATGCATTTATCAAGGCTTATATTAAAAATCTGAGTGGACACGATGTGATTTACGACCGTGACCTGGCACTTACCTTCCTGAATGACCCCACACAGCGAAGCAACTATCGGGGCGAAGCTGCAACAGCTGTACTAGACGCAATACCAATTGACCAGGAACACTACAATATCGCTTCTGCCTTGTTGGATCGCCGGCTGAAAGAATACCAGGAACACAAATTTTCGAAAAGCCGGAAACAGGTTTAACCAATAAGTCAGGTAACGCACCAACCGTGCCATATCTGTATGTTTTGGTTGTCATCCCAGGCGACATTTTATCAGTGGAAATCCAAATGCCCTGTAGCATAAAAAAACATCTTAGATGCATTTAAAAAAGATACTCTTAGCTCCTTTATTTTTTAAACACCGGTTTACTTTGTTTGAAAGATCAGGTTCAGTCGATCGGATCTCATGTCAGTTCGACGGCAGCAATTCCTTTAAGGTTCATTTTGTTCTAACGAAAAGACTTCACCTAATTCCAATATTTTAAGACGTCCGTTGATGTTCCCTTTTTTATCAAGTTCTTTGAGAATTTGCTCCGGTTCCCCCATCGGTTCATCGGCAGAATCAAAGGTCCCGTAATGAAAAGGGATCAGGTATCGGGCACCAATTATATTGAACGCTTTCACTGCATCATAGGGATCTTGATGGTGCTGCGCCATAAACCAAGCAGGCGCATAAGCGTCTGCTCCTATTAATGCCACATCCACTTTAGGGAAAAGAGAGGCAATGTCTTTGTAATGCGAACCATGGCCTGAATCTCCACCATAATAAATACACTGCGCATCGGTTTGAATCATAAAGCTTCCCCAAAGACTTGTATTGCCATCAAACGGGCTCCTGTTTGCCCAATGTCTTGTTGGCAAAAAAGTTATTGTTAAGTCATTGGTTAAATTATATTGTTGATACCAACCTGCTGTTAATACCGGGTTTTTCACCCATTGGGAAATGAGCCGGTTTAGTTGCAGGCCTGCCAGTATTTTAGCTTGCGGATTGCGCTTTGACAATAACTTAATACTGTTTTTATCGCAATGGTCGTAGTGCGCATGAGAAATCAGTATATAGTTGATGTCTGAAAATTTATCGGGTGAAACGGGCAGTACCGAATATCGTCTGACAATAGGTAGTTTTCCGAACATGGGGTCTATCAGAATGCTGATACCTGATAATTGAAGAAAGAAGCTTGCATGCCCCAACCAAACAATTTTGTCCGAAGGATCATCGATCCAATCCGCATTTCGGCGAACGGTAATTCGCCAGGTATCTGCTTTCTTTAATGCCCGTTGCGGATTTCTCTGGAACATGAATTTCACAACATCACCCATACGGTTGACTGTTGGCTGTTCTTCATAAATGAACAGTCCGTTCTGATCCAAAGGAGTGCCCTTCCAATCCGGTTTAATGGTTGGCAATCCCGGGTTGAATGTGTGGCTTTTGACTACAGGTTTTCCTTTTCTTCTGAAAAACCATTTTAGTATTAAAAACAGAGTAGTAAGCATTTTCTCAGGTATTATTTACAATTACCGAACGCTATTGTCCGGCGGGGATCGCAATAGTTTTTATTTCAAGATATTCCTCGAATCCGGCTACACCATTCTCGCGGCCGATACCGGATTGTTTATAACCGCCGAACGGAGCGTTGGCTGAAAAGAAGAAAGCACCGTTGACATTCATGGTACCGGTACGAACCCTGCGGGCCACGTTCATGGCGCGTTCAAACGATGCGGACAGCACCGAACCCGAAAGGCCGTATATCGAATCATTGGCGATACGAATGGCATCTTCATCATCGTCAAATGGAATGACAGATAAAACAGGGCCGAAAATTTCCTCCTGTGCGATGGACATTTTATTATCTACGTCAGCAAATAGTGTCGGCTCAACATAAAAACCCTTTGTCCGGTCTTTCGGGATACCGCCGCCTACAACTAAACGTGCCCCCTCTGCCTTTCCTTTTTCAATATAGTTTAACACGTTCTTTCGCTGTGCAGCACTGATCATAGGGCCCATAACGTTGTTCATATCATTGGGGTCGCCATAAGGGATGTTACGATAGATCGGTTCAAGGATCGCAATAGCTTCATCGTAGCGTGAACGAGGAATGAGTAATCGTGTGTTCAAAACACAGCCCTGTCCGGCATTGGAACAAACAAAGCCGGCAGCAGGCAGAACCTGCGCGAAATCTGCATCATCGAGTACTACCATGGCAGATTTACCGCCAAGTTCCAATAGGGTTTTCTTGATCGTTTTGGCTGCGTTTTCCATCACACGGCTTCCGGTGGTGGTAGAACCGGTGAAAGAGATAACATCTACTCTCGGGTCCGAGGTAAGGATGGAACCGATGTTTCCACCCGGACCGGAAGTTAACACGTTCAATGCACCTGCCGGCAAATCGGGACATTGTGAAGCCACCCGTCCGATCATGGTTGCCGCCCAAGGTGTGTTATTAGCAGCTTTGAGTACAACGGTACAGCCGGCAGCAAGTGCGGGAATGATTTTTTGTAAATTAGTTTGTACAGGGGCATTCCAGGGGGTAATTGCTACCACTACGCCGGCGGCCTCTTTGCGTATAATTCTGCGTGCAGGCCCACCCATCGGCGAACCCAAATCCTCAATTTCTTCTTCAAACTTATAGTTGTTAAGCAGGGCCAGCGAATAATCTATATCTGCTACGGAGCTGTTCAGCATCGGGCCATAGGTGAACGCAAGCGGCACGCCGCTCTCCGCTACCAGTTGATGACGCCATTCATCGGCAACGACTAATAATCCGTCGCGTAACTGCACCAGTGCCCTCGCACGTTTGGCAGTATCGGTTGCCCAATCTGTTTCATCAAAGCAACGTCTTGCGGCAGTCAAAGCAAGGTCTGCATCTGTCGCATCGGCGGCGGCAACTTTACCCACAACTTCTTCGGTTGCCGGATTAATTACGTCGTAAGTTTCACCGCTTACGGAAGGTGTGAGTTTACCGTTTATAAATAACAGTTCCTCCGGATTGATTTTTTTAGAATTTTCCATTTTAGTTCAAGAATTAATTGCGTTAAAAAAATTGATTTGATTTCTGAAGTGTTATAAGCAATTGTTTTTGATATTTATTGCAATCGGCCGAATGCTACACGTTGAAATGAATACCTGTCATGTCTTCGGTAAGCTTCCATAATCGTTTTGCGGCATTGTCATTTAAGGAGTATTGCTGCACACCACTCTGATGTAGTTTAGCGGTAGTCTGTACAGATGGATCATCAGATAAGAGTTCGGCGATATCACCGTCTTCGCAGTAGACTCCGCCGATATTGTTGAGCAATGGGTTAGTGGCTGCAAAAACAGTTGTAGCTGCACCTTGTGGGATGGTTTTTAAGGATGTAAGTACCTCCGGACGAATATGGCCGTTGTCGTCCAGGAATCCCAGGTTCTTCCACTGTTCCGCATCGGCGTTTCTTCCTAATTCCGTTCCCGCAATAGAGCCGGGGTGAACAGCAAATGTCCTCACATTGAATTCTCTGGCACGATTGTCCAATTCCAGAGTAAAAAGATTGCTGGCTGTTTTGGAATGTCCATATGCCTGAAGTGTCTCATAATCGCGATTTTCAAAATTGGGATCATCGAAATTAAACGGTGCGTTATGGTGTCCGAGTGAAGAAACATTCACGACGCGAGCACCGTTGGCTTGTTTCAGCGCCTGCCATAATTTTGAAGTAAGATGAAACTGGCCTACGTAGTTTGTTGCTAACTGTGATTCAATTCCTCGACTGTCGTGTTGAAGCGGAACCCACATAATGCCTGCATTGTTGATCAGAATGTGTAACGGTCTTCCTGATGCGAGAAATTTGTCGGCAAACGCATCAATGGATTTTGGGTCCATAATATCCATTTCTTCGATTTCAATGTTTGCGATGCCTTCCAAATTCTTCTCTGCTTTTTCTACATTCCTTGCCGGAACAATCACTATTGCACCCGCTGAGGCGATTGTTTTAGCAGTTTCTAATCCGATGCCGGTATTGCCGCCCGTGACTATAGCGATCTTTCCGCTGAGATCAATTCCTTTGATGACATCAGTTGTTGTGGATTGGGCGTTATACCCTGTGTTGATGGGGTGTTGAAGTGCACCATTGTTGTTTGTTTGTATCATCTTATTTTTTGTTTGTGATGAAACAAAGATAGAATGCGCATCTGTGGACGGCTTTGTTCAGAAGACCGAATTTGCTTTGTTTATAGGGGCATGATAAAATATGCTGAAAGCAGAACGTAAAGCTTTGAAGAGGTTACCAAAACGATTTGCTATGGGGGTAAAAAAATCTTGATTGAATGATCAACCAAGATTTTTATCGGCGTGTTCCTTTAGTTGGCGTACACTAACTCATTTTTCGTAAACGTATTTGTCCAGGTATTAATTAAAACCAAGAAAATAGATTTTGTTGAGACATTAAATGAAATATATAACAATGAAATGAATCCATAAACTACTTTTACAATGAATTGTTAACAAAACGATTTAATATGATAGTTAGATAGGTTGGTGTTCAGATACCTCGACAAACTAAGAAGGCGAGTAAATATCAATATGGATATTTTGTATCTTAGTAAAAGCTGATTAACCTGTATAAAGTACGGGAAAGAAATCGGGGTTATATAAAAGGAACTCAACTAAACGCTCAACTAAAAAAGAAAACCCCGCGACTAGCGCGAGGTTTGTAAGTTGTCTGTGATCCCGCTGGGACTCGAACCCAGGGCCCATACATTAAAAGTGTATTGCTCTACCAACTGAGCTACGGAATCATTCCCTTTTTTGAAGGGAGTGCAAAGATATAAAATTATTTATTCCAACCAAATATATAACCACATATTTTGCAACCAGTTACCTGAAATATTTATCGTGTCATTACGCGAAGCTGTATTTTTCCCTGTTGTATAGGCGCAGCGGCTTTCAAACTCACCCGGTAAATATTATCTCCCCACTTCTGCTGAATCCCCTGGTCTTCCATGTTTTTCAGCGGGACTTTTTCTACTGATGCTTGCAGCATCGCTGCCGGATAAGCAACGAGAAAATCCTTTTCCGGCGTGTGTATCAACAGTTGTCCGGGTTTTATAATATTAACCGGATGACAGCTCATCAGGTACTGAGTAAAAGTACCGGGAGCCTGAAGCGCGAAGTTATCGGTCACCTGTACTGCCTTGCCCCGGTCCAGCTGCACGCTCCGCTCCCACTGCCGGATACCGGCTGCGGCTGGGTAAGCGCTGGCAATATCCAGGGACAAGCGGCAGGCTGACGGCGTATAAGTCACTGTTGTTGCTTTGTACTCAGGACCTGCCTGCTGCGTATATCCGTTTACGTCCGGCAGGTTATGATAATCGGAACGGTTAAACCAGATGTCATAACGTTTACTGCTAAACGTACGGGCGGTGTATGTACCACGCCCCACATCGATAATAACCGGTAAGCCGTCATAGTATACGATGAAGTTGCCGACGTCGTTGTGATTGTGACTCTCATCGTTGTTACCACCTTTGGCGGCCACATAAAATCCCTTGGCGTTACCGCCATGATCACGGGTTGCCATCACCTGCAGATCGGGCCACCAGACGCTTTGCGGCATCGGAAGCCCTTTGGCGGCGGCCTTCACCTCCTGCTGCATGAACATGGCGAAGAACTGCCGGAAAAAATGATAGGTACCTGATCCTGTTCCTTCGCGGTAGTAATATGCGCCAAAACGCATCATATCCGGATCGTTGATGGCTTTGCCAAAACGATAGATCATCATACCATCCATTCCCGGCTGCGGATCAGCATCGGCAAAATCCAGGAAATAACGTTCACTGATCTGCGACAGGTAAATGAACTGTCCCATCTTCCGCACTTTAGCATCCTGGAAAACATAGTTGAAAGCGTCGTGGGTAGCCAGGTTCAACAGGGCGATGTTATCATAGAGGGAAGCGGCGGCAGCGCCCCAGTAACCCGGACCTTCATCGCAACCACCATCTGCGGGATAAGGATTCAGGAAATGGTCGAGGGTTTGCAGGATCTGTTGCACGGTTTGCACCCGCTTGTGTTCATCCCTTTCGAGCAATAGTACAGCGTTCAGCCAGTTGGAACAGATCCAGGGATTCCAGTTGTTGGGCCGGCGGCCGGCGCTGCTGCTGCTACCCATCCAGCTATGATGTTTGGCTACCAGCGGTTCGAAGATACGCCGATTGGTTTCGTAGTATATGCGTTTCCGTACCTGGGGAGAAACGGCATCTAACTGAGGACCGACGTAGTAGTCTACCCACGCCAGCAAGGTGGCAGTTTCAGCAGAGAACAGCTCTACAAAAGGATCTGATACATCCGGAAGACCAGCATAATCGCCACTTTTGGGCAGATGCGCCGAGGCGCCCCAGAAAGATTCTTCACAAACAGACCATACACCGTTGATGATATCATCGATAAAACGGCCTTTGTGTTCGTATATCTCCGCCAGCAGCAGTGTAGCCAGCACATCGCGTTTACGGTTGGCAATAGCCTGGTAATCGCTGCGGTTACCGGTACGGACAATCAGCAGTGAGGTGGTGGCCGGGATACCCGGCCATTCATAACGCAGATAACCTTCTGCCTTACGGACTACATCTGCAGCAATGGCGCTCCAGGCCGGGTCTCCCGCAGGCGGGAACGGCAACCAGGACGCGCGGGGAATCAGCTGTTGCTCCAACTGCGCAGTAGTGTATTTACTGCTCAGCAAATCCTGTGAAACAGCGGGCAAAGACAGCAGCAGCCCTATCATCCAACAAAAAAATGATCGCATAAAATATCAGTCAAGCGGATAAGTAAGACGGTATAAATCACCGGGTACAAAAGAATTACGTTGCCATAAAGCAGACAGGTCCACCTGTGGATACCGGCTCCGGGCTGTCATGGCCAGTTCCAGGAATCCGCCGGTACTCATCGGCTTTATCTGCTGATAAATCCAGGGGTGCTGACCGACTGCAAAAGGCAGCATCCACGTAAAAGCTTTTTCGAGGCTCTTTTTCCCGGGACTCTGGTAATGCCATAAATCGATGTTCACCTTCTCTGCCAGCTGCGCCAGTTGATGAAACCCCTGCAGGTTCATCTGGGAATAGTTCCACGAAAGTGTACGCGCCAGCTCCAGCGGCTGACGGCCATCTGGCTCCAGCTGACGATCGATGCGCGATTTGGTGTCACGCTCGAGAATACTTGCCGCCAGTGCAGGTTGACCGGTAAACAAGGCTATCGATACCGCCTGTACGTCGTACCAGGTGCCGTGGTTGTTCAGCTCATCGGCTTCGTCGAGCCCTATGGGACTGGTACGCATCCACTCCAGGAAACGACGGTACCAGGTCTGTATGCCGATGAAATCCGCCGCCGGCAGTTCCGGAGCGGGTTTCAGCAACTGTAACCCATCGAGTAACAAGGGTGTGTTATGCGTATCTATGAGCCCTATCCCCCGCCCTTCGGTGATGCCGGGAATAGCCTGCGCAAAATTCAAATGAGGATTCATGCGGGTAGCGGGGTCCAAAAACCAGGTACGGACCATCTTTGCGGCATGTGTAGCATAACGCGGATCACGGGTATAATACCAGGCTACCCCCAACGTATATACGTCTTTGCATAACGCGGTATAATACTCCGCATCCTGTATCCCGAAACGTTCAGGATTGACTTGACCATCCCGGCGTATATACGGCAGCCCGTCAGGTTTGGTAGAATCCGGCCACCAGTAAGGCCCTACGCTCATGTAGTCATGTTTGTCGCCACTGGGTGGTGTTTTTTGTTTCAGCATAACGGAATAGACAGGTTGCTGCAAAATCTTCTCCGCGGCCTTCTTCACACCATTTAAAGCAGCCAGCGACACGGTATCTCCGTTTTGTATCCGTTGCAGATGCTGCTGCAATACCGCCGGATTTAACAGGAACGTTTGCGGATGATCCTGTAGCTGACAACGCATGCAGCCGGTAGCGGCCACACTTTCACCGGCATTGAACTGCATCTGATTATTGCTGATCTGTACCTGCTCGTTGCCGGTATACAGTGATTCCAGTAAGATACCGCCATTGTCATTACCTTCTACCAGGCAATGCTGTAATACAATATCCTTGCAGCCGGAAAGCGTAGCCCCATACCACGCATTACGCGCTATCTCGCAACTGTCAACCATTCCCTGCGTACACTCGCTCAGCGACAAACCGCTGCCGAAAGGCGACGTGGCCAGCCGGCTACTACGAAGCGCTATGCGATTACAATGCGTAAGCAGCACATTATGTTGTAACCGCGGACCCGGCACTACGGAAGATCCGTTCTCACTAAAGTCGCAACGGTCAAGCTGTACATCGTCCGCCCCACTGATCAGCAAACCATTGAAAGTACAGTTCTGAATCGTCACCCGCTGCAATCCCAGACCGCGCATACGCACGGCATCGGATGCACGAAAAATGATACCACCTCGGTTGCCGGCAGGTTTAAAGGAACGGCTCCCGTTAGGGTCTGTACCTGGATCGGTTTTTACGGCGCCTTCAATCACCAGGTCGCGGATGGTCACATCATGCAAATCTTCGCTGGCATTTACGATCGCATCACGCATACCGGAAGCGGGGTCCAGAAATAATACGGTACCCAGGCCCTCTCCGGCCAGTGTAACGCCCGAGGGTATACGTAAAGTGGCGGGAAGGGTGTGAATCCCTTTGGTAACCAGTACCGTGCCTTTACTGAGCGCGGCTTTATCCAGCGCCTCCTGGATAGAAGCACCCGGTGATACGCGGATCACCTCCTTCAACAAATTACCGCCTTGAAAGGTAGCGCCTGCGATATATCCAATAACACTAGCCACCGGTGCTGCATGGCGTTGGTTTTCTTTTCCGGCAGGTACCCTGGTAGCTGTCAGCACACTGCGGGAAGCCGTTGCACGCACGCTGTCTGCCGCCTTTTGGATATTAGGGAGATAAATGCCTTGTGCCTGGTAATGCCGGTATACATATTCATAATCGTCGCGCAAGGTTTTCGCACGCTCGGATATGACGCCATAACAATGTGTGGGCTGGCCCAGCAAAAAGCCAGCAGTGTATTCGTATCCTAAAGCAATACGGTTGTTGGCAATGGAAAAAAGATCAACACCCTGGGTATAGGCGATTTGCGCGGCACCGGCAAATTCTCCGAGTCCCAGCTGCACATGCGCCTGGTCCCGGATACTCTCCTGGCATTGGCCGCTGGGATAAATATATTTGAAGACACTACCATTCACCGATCCATGTAAAAAATGATCTACGCCATTATTAAACAGTTCCCGGTTATCGGTATACACGGCAATCGCCAGCAGGGTGTGAATGATAGCTCCATCCCAGTTACCATTAGCCTGCGGATAATAAAATCGTAACAACGGATAATAAACAGTCTGTAACATATGCCGGAAACGCTCCCTGTCGGCGGTTTTCCAGCCGGAGCGATTGTCGCGCAGCAATTCAGCTGCGTTGCAGAACACATGCCCGGTCCATGCTGCCAGCAGTTTGGCATCGTTGTAATCAAAATCCCACAACTGTTCCGACCACGCATTGATGGCCCCGATAGCCTTGTCAGCATAACTTTGTTCACCCGTGATATACCACAACAATGCGGCATTATAAGCGAGGTTGGCATCATGGGAAAGCGCATCGCCGCCGATATTGGGCTTGCCATAAGGCCCCCGGTACACATGCGTGTAGGCGCCGGCGCGATGCATGGTATCCGTAGCGGCTTTCATCCGCTCATAAGCGCTCTTCCAGGGCTCCTGCCCCTTTAGGATGCAACTTTTCATATAGGCGAGATCGGCAGCCGTCTGGTTCAGGCCCGGATGTACAAAGGATTGTGCGTTGGCTATCATGCCTGTCAACAGACAACTTAACAGGAGAACATATTTCATATGTGGAATTTCTCTTTATAAAAAAACAACGGATAATGAACGGCTATATGGCTCACCATTCACTATCCGCTGTACAGCAGGACATTACTTCACCTTGTAGCGCTTGATACTGATACGCGCCGATTGTGCGGTATTATCCAGCTTATTGACAAAAATATACGCACGGTATTGACCATCGCCGGTTTCTACCCATACGCCGGCCTCTTCTTTTAATCCCAGCGCAAAATCAGGCGAGGTGGACATATCGCGTTGTTCAAAGTCCACATCATCTACGAAAGTGGTGCCGTATTTCAGTCCTGCCAGGTGGAAATCCTGTACGTTCCAGGCTTTGCTCAACTTCGTATCCCTATTCACGTTAGCCGGAAGTGTTACGCCCGGCAGATAATCTTTGGACGCAGCCGGCGCTACCAGCGCATGACCAAATTGAACAGCCAGGTTACGGTACAGGTATACCAGGTCTATCTTATCAGGATTGGCGGCGGCTTCTGCAGCGGTGTACAACTTCATATCCGCGACGGACAGGTAACACTTGTTGTTATTGGTAGGCAACAGGTTCAGCGCCATGTCCATCTTCGCAATGGTATAGGGACCTGATTTATAGGTCACAGTTTCCCCATTGCTGCTGGTAGCGGAGAAAGTAAAGCTTACCGTTTTACCTCTTGCCTCTTCGGGTATGCGGTAAAAATAACGAAGTGTGACGGCATTGGTATCTTTGGTAAACGTTACCACGTTGGCCCCGTCTTTGGTCACGGAGCGGTCCCCTACTTTGATAGGCACATCTACTCCGCTGCCGTTGGTATAAAAGGAGCTGTCCTGCAGATAGGTAGCGGAGTTTGGCTTGTCGCCGGGATTCACCTGTACACCGGGAATAGACGCTACTACCTGTGCTGATACCAGTTTCCCTTTGGCGGCCGGTATGGCCATCGCATAGGCAAATTCGATATTGATCCCTACGATATTGGGTCCCAGCGAACGTTTGATACAATCGTTCTGCAACTCATTTTTAGGCGTAGGTATAGTATAGTCCCCATCTTTGGAACAGGCGGTCATCAGCGACAGCGCTGCACCCAGCAGGGAGATATATGAAAAATATTTACCTGTCATAATTCATGTTTTAAATGCAACTCACTTTTGCACGGTGATAATAACGGTATAGGTCTTCCTTACCTGGCGATTGCCGGATATCACGGTATATGTTTTCGGATTGGCCAGGTCAGAGAAATCCACTTTCCCGGTGATCTTCGGGTCCAGCTTGGCATCAGTCACGAGGGTGAACTGCGGCCAGAGATTTTTTAAATCGGTGCCGAAGAATACTTCCTGCTTAATAGTACAAGCTACTGTGTCGATTACCGGCGCTTTGGAACGTACTGTCTGGAAGTCGGCGCCCAGCAGTTCGAAATTGCTGACATAACATTCTGCACGGGTGGTAATCAGCAGACCATCTTCATCTATGGGTTTCTCTTTCTTACAGCTGCTTCCCATCAGGGCTGCTATGAACAGGAGGCTGGCTATGATGGCATATTTTTTCATCTTTTGTCGTTTTTTAGGTAGATAGATAATGACTACATCCACGGCGTGTTCTGTGTCAGATTCGGGTTACGGTCACGCTCACTCTGCGGTATCTTAAAGATGTAACATTGCGCCATGTCCCTGTCGGTGGAGTTCTGGAAGTACCGCTGCTGCTGTGCGCCCCAGGTGTCTATACGCCATACGCCGGCGCCCCCTGGCGGGTTCCAGTTTTTCTCCAGTGTTCTCCAGCGGCGTATATCAAACGGGCGCTGACCTTCACCATACAGTTCTACGATGCGCTCCTGTTCAATAGCGGCAAAGAATGATACTTTATCGCCTGTTTTACTGCCTGCCAGCGGTGGCAGGTTACCGCGATTACGAATGCGGTTTACCAACGCAATGGCATCGGCTTGCGGACCATTCACTTCGTTGGTGGCTTCGGCATACATAAGATATACATCGGCCAACCGCATTACAGGAAAGGCATAGTCGCCATCACTGCGCCCCTGACCGGCATAGTTACGCACAAACTTACGGAATACATAACCAGAGTTGGTTCCATCCGTATTATAGGAAAGAAATGTTTCACCGTCTATCACGATAGGCTGCGCCCAGGTTTTATAGATAAAAGGTACCCAGCCGGTAGATTTGAGGGAGGCCATCCCTACGCAGACTTCATTATCCCACATGATGGAGGCTTTCATACGATAGTCGCGGTTGGCATAACTGTTGGGATTCACCGCAGAATTAAGCCTGGTCCGCGCATCCGCCACAGTAGATGGATTCAGCGGAATCATCTTCGGCGCAAAGTCACCGGTAACAGTAGATTGATACCGGTCCGCGATTTCATACCGTGGAGATACCCAGCACTGGGAACCTTCATGGGAACGGCCCGCGAAATCACGCATCAGCTCTTCTCCCTGGAAAGTACCGGTGCCGCCGTGGGCAAAGGACATGATCATCTCTCCGTCACCATTGGCTGCCGGTGTGAACAGGTAATAATAGTTTGGTAATGTATCTGCTCTGCCCATTTTACCCACATTACCCGGTGCTCCGCCCCGGAAGAGGTCCAGCCCAAAATCGTTGATCACATGTTTAAAATCCTCTGCAGCAGCCAGGTAAGCGGCAGTGGCAGCAGATCCATTTGGTTTGAAGGTGCTCAGCTCAGGCCATCCGTTTTTATTCCAGCAAGCCCAGAACAATTGGAGCTTACCGCGGAAAGCCAGTGCAGCAGGTTTGGCAGCACGTCCTACCTGGTCGGATTTCGCCGGCAATTTATCAAAGGCATAGGTAAAATCTGCCATGATAGAATCTTTGATCTGTGCAATCGGCATACGCGACAGTGTCAGCACTTCACTATTATCGGTCACTACATGATTCAGATAAGGCACATCACCCCACATGGAAATCAGCCGGAAATACACCATACCGCGTAACAGGCGCGCTTCTCCCAGGATACGTTCCAGCTTGGGTACGGAAACGTTGGAACCTGTTGCGATCATTTTATTAACGTTTTCAATCACATAGTTGGCGCGGTTCACACCACCATACAGGTATTTGTACATGGCATCAAACTGCTGACCAAAACCGGATGGACTGTAACCTGTACCACCGGTGGTCACTACATAAGCGCCGCCATGCTGCAGGTCGTCCTTTACGGTACTGGTACCACGGGTACGCACATACTCTCCCTGGCCGTCGAAATAATAGTCACGGTCAAAGAGCGGTCTTACATCGGCATAAGCTCCCATGATACCAGCGGTAGCGTCGGCATCTGTTTTCCAGTAAACATTGTCGCCTACCTCCATCGTGGAATCCTGATCCAGCAAGTGTTTGGTGCAACTGCCACCCAACATCACCATGCCGGTCAGTGCGGCTATTATACGTATGGTTGAAGTATACTTTTTCATGATTACAACTTTAGAGTCCCACATTTACACCAATAGAATAGGATTTATTCAGCGGATAAGCATTGCTTTTGTTGCCGGTCTGTTCCGGATCAAGGCCACGGAAAGAAGTGATGGTGGCAATGTTCTCAGCAGAACCGTAGATGCGGAAACTATTGATACCAATGCGTTTCATCAGGCTGGCAGGTAACATATAACCCAGCTGGATATTTTTCAGGCGCAGGTAAGAGAGGTTATCCAGCCAAAACGTAGACTCTTCCCTGTTACCACCGCCACCGCCTATACGAGGCCAGCCGCCATCCCGGTTTTCTACTGACCAGGGATTGGTCCAGTGTGACCACGACGCCGCATAACGGCTGCTGCTGAAATTCACATCATTGTAGTTGTTGAGCCAGAAATCTTTACGGCCGGCAGAGCCCTGCAGCAAAAACGCGATGTCAAATCCTTTCCAGGAAGCATTGAAGCCCATGGCGAAGTTGGTAGTAGGCCTGTCGCGTTGCACATTGGGATAGGCCACTTTATCATTGTCATCAATTCTGCCGTCGCCGTTTACGTCTTTGCGAAGAACATCGCCGGGAGAAGCGCCCTGCGGTGTATTGTTGTAAACGTCCTGCCAGGTTTGTGCAATGCCTTTGTCCTGGTATACATACAGAAAGTGGTAAGGCATATCGAGGAACGTATAGCCGCGACCGAGATACTCGTTCCACTTCTCCAGCGTAGTGCGGTTATAGGATGCATTGAGGTTCACACCATACTTTACCGGCCCGAAATGGTCCGACCAGTTGAGGTTCAGCTCTACGCCCTTGTTCCGCAGGTTACCGATGTTTTTGCGCGGGGCTGCATACGCGCCGCCCAGCAGCAACGACATATCAGAGGGCCTTACCATACCGGTAGTCAGACGGTTGTAATAATCCAGTTCAGCATTGAGGCGGCCATCGAGGAAACTCAGGTCCAGCCCCAGGTTGAAGACCGCAGTATTTTCCCAGGTGAAATCCGGGTTGATCATCTTTTTATATACCAGTCCTTTTACCACCGCATTATCGATATAATAATGGCTGCCGGATAAAGTAGACTGCTGTTCGTAACGTCCTACGCCGCTGTTGTTACCCAGCTGGCCGTAGGAAGCGCGGAACTTGCCGCTGGTAAGGAAACGATCGAGGAAAGGCTTCAGGAAACTTTCTTCGGTGAAGCGCCAGCCCACGGCCACAGAGGGGAAGAAACCAAATTGGTGTCCGGGCAGGAATTTGGAAGAACCATCATAACGGAAGTTGGCTTCAAACAGGTAACGGTCATATGCGGTGTAATTAACACGACCGATATAGGAACGCAAACCTTCTGTAGAGCTGCTGCCACTGGTAGTTTGAATAGAGGTAAGCGCAGCGTCAATTTCATGTAAACCGGGAAACAGGCGATCATTGCGGCCGCTGCCCTGCAAACGGTCATACCAGTACTCTTCGCTGTATACGCCGGTGATGGTCAGGTCATGATTGGCGTTAAATGCTTTGTGATAAGTGAGCCGTCCATTCAGCATGGTTTTATACCCGGTAGAGGTCATATTGCTGATGCCGGCATTATCGCCTACGTATACACGACTACCGTTGATGCCTGATTGAAAATTAAAGGCAGTAGCAGGGATAGGCGCACCGTAGACAAACTGGTTGTAATAATTCAGCGAATAATCCACCCGGCCGGTAAGGCCGGCGAGCGGCGTCCAGTCCAGGTATACGCTGGCGTTTGCCTCCTGGCGGTTTTGCCGGTTGAGCGAATTCGTGTACACCACATAGGGGTTATATGCCTGTGGGTCTTCGCCGTAGGCCATCACACCGCCAAATTTACCGGTAACAGGATCATAGGGAGTAATACCCGCGATAGCATAACGCATATCGAAGCCTGCCGTGTTCGTTGAAGAAGTATCGGTAAAACCATCTTCCAAAGCGTAGGTGAACTTGGACCAGTTGCCATTAAAGCGGATACCGGTGTTCATATTTTTACGCAGCTTATAGTCGTAGTTGAAGCGTGCGTTATAGCGGGTAAAGTCGTTGTTGATCTGCAGGCCCTTTTCATCCTGTACACCGATGGACAGGTAGAAGTTGGAGACGTCGTTGCCACCCGAAGCAGAGAGGTTATAGTTCTGCGAAGTACCGGTGCGCATGATAATATTCCACCAGTCGGTGTTGGGGTAACGCAGCGGATCTATCATCCCCATGGCCATCCATTGATCGATGGTACCGTCTTTAAAAGTCAGGTTATCGCGGAGCGTACTCACGAGGCCCAGTCGTTGTTCCAGCGTGAGGGCACGGGGGTAGTTGGCCATAAAATCGTAGGCGCGTGTAGGTTGTTGAATACCGTACATGCCGTTGAAATTGAGCGCCGTTTTACGTTGTCCCTTACCGGATTTGGTGGTAACGAGGATAACGCCGTTGGCTGCACGGGAACCGTATACCGAAGCAGAGGTAGCGTCTTTCAGCACCGAGATGCTTTCAATATCATTCATATTGATACGGTTGATATCCACGTCCGGCATGCCATCCACCACGATGAGGGGATTGGCGTTGTTGACCGTACCGAGGCCGCGGATAACGAGGCTGGCGCTGTTTCTGCCGGCCATACCGGAAGATTGTACCGCAGAGAGGCCGGGTACCAGTCCCGAGAGTGCAGAAGAGGCGTTGGGTAATGCTCTGCTGGTAATTTTCTCATCCACTTTAAGGGCCGAAACGGCGCCTACCAGGTTGACTTTGCGTTGGGTACCGTAGCCTACCACCACCACTTCTCCCAGTGCTTTCTGATCGGTCGTCAGGGTGATGTTAATGGTTTTCTGACCGGTGTAGGCTACCTGTTGTTTCACGAAGCCCATGGAACTGAATTCCAGGGTACCGTTTTTAGCAGTTGTTTTGAGCGTGAATTTTCCTTCCGGGTCTGTGACAGAGCCAGCGGAAGTACCTTTCAGCGTTACCGTGACGCCGGGTAATACCTGGCCTTTTTCATCTTTTACGACGCCGGTGATGAACCGTTGCTCCTCCTGGGGCGTCTGGAAAGCTGATGCCGCAGCTGCATAGGTTTTAGCCGTGCCTGCACAGAAAAGCCCGGCGGTAGCCATGAGGGCTACCAAACACCAGCTGGCGCGGTCGTTACGGAAAGTCCGGTAACGTGGTGATTGATTATTCATAATTGGAATTTATTTAAAGCTGTATAAGGGATATGCACGGGCCGGACGGAGAATAGATCCCCACCTGTCAGCAAACGTTTGCATTTAAAATCCGCGATTTTACAAATCCTCTTTTTTCTGAATGATTACCGTTAGTCCTTAATAGTGGCTAGTTAAACTTTGGTTGTTTTACGAATGATGATAAAATTTTTGCTGTTAATCCTGCCAGGCTTTCATTCCCGGCAATGTTTGTTTTTGGCTGATACGTATTTTTAAGCGTATATGCTACACTTTGTGCTTTTCTAAACGTGGTACTGTTTTTTCAAAAATATAAAAAACAATCGATTGTAATAATTTTATTTTTAAGCTAGACCAATTGGCAGTTAATTAATTAGACAATATCTTAAAATGGAACAGACATACAAGATAGGAAAAAGAAGTATTTCTGCAACAAAAAAAACGTGTTATAGTAATAACACGCCATCCCTGCGAGGGGCATTATAGGTAACAGGAAGTGCATACGTTTGCAACAAATAACGTATACCCGTTTATGTTATATTTGCGAATTACTCTTCCTCTTCTTCTACCGGTTTGCTCACCTTTGCCGGAAACAGGGTATCCATATTCTCAAACCGTGTATTCAGATGTAACCGCATCGCTGTCCGGAAAGCATCCGGGGTACCGCATCGCAGAATTTCCAGCAGAGACTCATGAGAGATAATTTGTTTTACTTTCCAGTCCTTACGACGTGGTGCATACGTGGCAAACAAAGTATTGAGCAGGTTCTGAAAAGCATACAGGGATTTGTTGCCGGACATCTTATATAAGGTACTGTGAAAACGTATATCCAGCTTCGTTAGCTGCTCCGAATCCACCGTCATATTCTCCTCCTCAATAATTCGCTGTAAATCGTTCAGGTAACGTTCCTCCTTATGCAGATACAGAAAATCGGCCATGCCTATTTCCAGCATCAACCGCACTTCATACAAGTCCTTCATGGAATCCTTGTCCAGCGTGCCGGAAGACAGGATCGTCTTAAACCCGTAAAATATATTCGGCGACGTTAACACCGTACCCCGCTTACGCTTTGTTTCAATAAAACCCAAAATACGCAGCCGGCTCAGGGCTTCCCGCAATACTACCCGGCTTACGCCCAGTATTTCTGCCAACTCATTCTCCTTCGGCAACGCATCTCCCAGCTGATAGCCTTTCTCCGAGATGTACTTGAGAATTTTACGTTCAATCTGCTCCGCCAGGGTGAGGTCTTTTTGCATCGATTAAGTAGTATTTATTGTTTTTAATTGTTCCTAAAAATAATCTTTTTACTGAATTACAGACAATTTTCTATCAATAAAGCTATTATTTCAGATTAATATGTACTACAAATAAATTAAATTATATACTTTTAAGGAACAATGAGCCAATATTCCACCTGTTTTGTGATTTTAAATACTACATATTAAAGAAATACCTGCAAAACCACCCATTTCATCCACCTGCAGCGACATATGTAATACTTAAAATGCACAAAACCCAACCAACATCTAAAATATTCACGGTTATGAAAAAACAACATCTACCACGTTTACAGTGGCCCGCCAGCTGCTTACTGGTAGCCCTTACCTGGTTTTCTTTCTTACCGGTACAGGCACAACAACATCCGCCACAGGAATCAACCACGGGAAAAAAGATAGCCGTCACCGGTAAAGTCACGGATGCAGCTAACCACCCCATGCCAGGCGTAACAGTACTACAGAAAGGCACACAAAACGGTATCGTCACCGACGCAGCCGGCAATTACCGCCTGCAGGTACCCGCCGACGCTGTACTCCTCTTCAGCATCATCGGTATGGACACCAAAGAAATACCGGTCAACGGACGCACCCAACTATCGGTAGCGCTGTCGGAAAAATCCACTTCACTGAATGAAGTGGTCGCCATCGGCTATGGTAAACAATCCCGCGCTACACTCACCACCGCTATCTCCCGCGTCAACTCCAAAGAGTTTGAACACGCACCCGGACAAAACCCGCTGCTGCAAATGCAGGGCAAGGTACCTGGCCTTACGCTGCAGGTCAACAGTGGCCAGCCCGGCGCCGATCCACAGATATTCCTCCGCGGCGGTACCACCTCCTCGCCGGAAAAAGATGCACCCCTGCTCATCATCGATGGAATGGTGTCGCAAGGCATGCGCAGCATCTCCGATATGAATGCCGATGATATCGAATCTGTACAGGTACTCAAAGACGCCGCTTCCACCGCTATCTACGGTGCAAGAGCTGCCAACGGTATCATCATCATCAAAACAAAATCCGGAAAAGCCGGCAAACCTCGCGTCAGCTTCGGTTTTAACTACGGCCTGGAACAACAGGCGAAACAATATAAGTTCCTCAACGCCCGCGACTACATCTATGTAAGCCGCAAGAATACGATGGACTACAACAAAACCAACCCCGATTTCTATCTCACCGGTGGCCGCTATGGCATGTCTACCGGTAATCCGCGTAACTCCAAAAATACCCTGGAGTTCCTGGACACCTATGTACAAAACTACGGTCAGGCCTATGTGGACCACCTCCTCCAGGAGGAAGGCTGGGAAACCATGACAGACCCGGTAACCAATAAACAGCTTCTCTTCAAAGGCACCGACTACCAGGACGTGACCTTTCAAAACGGTACCAAAAAACAATACGATGTCAGCGTCAGCGGTGGCAGCGATAAAGGCACCTATTACCTCGGACTGGGCCATAGCAACCAGGACGGCATCATCACAGGTACGTTTTATAAAAACTACAACGGCTTGTTCAACGGTACCTATAAAATCAGCGATAAGTGGTCATTCAATACCAACATCGGTTACTCGGTGCGCTACATGAACTCACCCAACAATGATATCAACGTATTAAGCCGCTCGGTGACCATGCCGCCTACCTATCGCCTCTATTATGAAGACGGTACGCCCGCCCCGGGAGAAGGTGTGACCTCCTTCCGCAGCCGCCTGCACGAAGTGTATTACAAGGAACGTTACACCGATATCAAAGTATACCGTACTACGTTCCAGCTGGGAGTCGACTGGGACATCCTCCCTGGATTGCGCTTCTCTCCTTCCTTTGCCTGGTTTACCACCGAAGGCAAAGAGAACCGGTTTGAAGCTTTTAATGAAACCAATCCCAACAGGAACGCTTCTGCGGCGCATAACCTCAACAGGCATACGCAGGCAGACGCGGTGCTCAACTACGATAAAACCATCGGCAGTAAACACCACTTCAACGCAATGGCCGGTACCAGTTATATCAACGACTACGACTACAACATGAGCGGCAGCGGCTACGGCGCACCGAATGATAATATTCCGACGCTCAACGCGACTAAAGTGGAAACACAACGTACGTCCACTTCCATGTCCACAGAAATACTGATGAGTTATTTCGGCAGGTTGAACTATGACTTCGATAATAAGTACCTGTTCTCCGCCAGCATTCGCAGCGACGGTTCCTCCCGTTTCTCCGGCAATCACCGCTGGGCCGCATTCCCGGGCGTATCTGCCGGCTGGAACCTGCACCATGAAAATTTCTGGGCCTCCCTGCAACCGGTCGTTTCCCAGCTGAAGATCCGGGGCAGCTGGGGCCAGGCTGGTAACAACGCGCTGTCTATCTTCGATTCGCAAGGGCAATACAGTCCTTCCTTAAACGGCAATCTGCTGAGTTATATGGGTAATACCGGTATTCTCAATACCGTGCTGCCCAACAACGATCTCGTCTGGGAAACCACTACTTCTGTAGATGCCGGTCTGGATATCGGTTTATTCAAAGACCGTATCACCATCCTGCTGGACTTCTACAATAAAATCACAGATAACCGCCTGTTCGATAAACCGCTGGATGCCACTACCGGCTTCAGTAAAATCCGCAGCAACTACGGCACTATCCGTAACCGTGGTATAGAAATAGAACTGAATGCTACGCCAGTCAAATCGCGGGAGTTCACCTGGAACACCGGTATCACCTTTGCCTTCAACCGCGGCACCGTCGTGTCTTTGCCGGCTAACGGCGAAGCGAAGAACCGTATTGGCGGTAACTATATCTTCGATCCCAACAGCGGTCAATATGTGAAAGTAGGCGGTCTCGCTGAAGGCGAACGTTTCGGCGGCCGATGGGCTTACCAACTCGATGGGGTATACGCTTCTGATAAAGACGCCGCCAATGCACCGCGCGATATAGAAGCCAATGGCCGCAAAAAAACCGGTGGCGATGCCATCTGGCACGATTTCGACCGCAACGATACCATCGATTACCGCGACATGACTTTCATGGGCTACATCCGTCCGGATAAACAGGGCGCTATCGTGAATACACTGACCTACAAAGGTATCAGTCTGCGCATTGTGGCCGACTATGCCCTGGGACATGTGATAGACAACGGTTTCAGAGGTAAAGCCAATGGCAGCTCCCGCAACAACAACCAGGCGCTCACCGATGTGACCGGCAACGATATATGGAAAAAAGATGGCGACCAGGCCAGCATTCCCAAATACACCGTACAAAGCGATTACGACTATAACTTCAAAAACCATAACCGCGCCTCCAACGGCCTAGGCAATGACGGTACCGCCAGTAACAGTTCCCTTTATTATAAAAAGGGCGATTACCTGGCGCTGCGTGAAATATCACTGAGTTACAGCATACGGGCAGCGTTGTTGCAGAAAGCCAGCATCAGCAGCATCGATGTATTTGGCGGCGTGTACAACATCTGCTACTTCACCAAATATGACGGCCTCTCTCCTGAAGTATTTACCGGCGTAGATCCGGGTTTGTACCCACGTCCCCGTCAGTACAATTTTGGCGTAAAAGTTAATTTCTAACGACAACCTAACGATCATGAATAAACGTTTTTTAGTATATAGCTGCCTGATCGCTTTACTACCCTCTTTTTCCTGTAACAAAGTGCTGGAAGTAAATACCGTTTCAGATATCACCAATGCCAGCTACTGGAAATCGCCCGGCGACGTGACGGGCTATCTGACCGGTATCTACGCCCTGTTGCGGGGTACCAACGGCGATAAAAACTACTTCAACACCACTTATTATATGGAAGACAGAAGTGATGCCTTTATCGCAGGACTGGAAGGTGGTATGTCCACTGCCTGGCAGCAGAACCTCAACAGCGCCAATGCGCCCAACTGGCTTAACTTCTACAATATTGTCTATCACTGCAACCTGTTGCTGAAAAATGCGCCGGGCATCAACTTCCCCAACGGTACTGACCGGGACCGGGCCATGGCAGAGACATATTTCATCCGTGCCTACACGTATTTCTGGCTGGTACGGACCTGGGGCGATGTGCCCCTCATGCTGGACCCGGTAGCCAGCAGTAATCAGCAACAACCATCCAGGGCTGCCGCGGCCGACGTGATGGCGCAGATACTCAAAGACGTGGATGCCGCCATCAGCCTGTTCCCCGAAGGCACTTTTGCGAGCAAGAGCCGTGCTTCCAAACCCGCTGCCTTTACGCTGAAAGCCGATGCCCTGCTCTGGAAAACCAAAGTGCTCAAAGGTTCCGATACCGACCTGCAGGAAGCGCTGACAGCCCTGCAACAGGTAGAAAGCGTTCCCGGACTGACCCTGCTGGATAACTTCGCCACTATTTTTGCGACCAACAACCGGGCGAATGCAGAAATCATTTTTTCTGTTTATTTTAAGAAAGATGAAAGAAGCGACATGTATGGCAGCCAGCTGAAACCCAGGGATATCTTTGTACAGGATGCTATCAACAAAAATGATATCGCAGCCGCTAAAAACGGCGCCCGTAGCCAGTACATGCCCAGTCCTAAACTGGAAGCCACATTCAGCGACGCGGCAGACAAAAGGAAAAATGCCTCCTTTATCAAAGCCATGGGGCCTAATAACAAATTAATCGGTGTGTTTGACAATAAGTTCAGGGGTACCAAAGACACCGACTGGTTCTATGATGCCGATATCGTGATTTATCGCTTTGCTGAGATTTTCCTGATGAAGGCAGAAGCCCTGGCAGCATTAAATCGTATACCCGAGGCCGTTACAGCACTCAACCGCACCCGCACACGCGCCGGTATCGGTAACTACAGCGGCGCCATGGATAAAACCAGTGTGGAGAAGGAAATACTGGACGAGCGTTTCCGGGAACTGTGGCTGGAACAGAAAAGATGGCCCGACCTGGTTCGTTTTCATACTGCCGGCACCATCAATGTGTATACGGAAGTACCCAATCTCAACGGTAAAAACATACCGCTCTATTTCCCTATTCCGAAAACACAGATAGACCTGAACCCGAACCTGAAACAAACCGCTGGTTACCAATAAACGTACTATTTATGAAACGGACCATATTGCTTTTTTCGGCTTGCCTGTTGCTGCTCGCTTCCTGTAAGGGAGGTGGCAGCGACCATGTCACACCGGCACCGCCGCCGGGTAATAACGGTGGCGGCAATACGACGGATACCATCCCGTTTATTTTTAAAGAGAAATCCGGTGGTTATAGCTGTTATCGCATACCCGCTATCGTTAAATCAAAAAACGGCGTACTCCTGGCTTTCGCGGAGGCCCGCAAAAACAATTGCAAGGACGAAGGCGATATAGACCTGCTGGTAAAACGTTCCGGCGATGGAGGCAAAACCTGGGGCGATGCGCTGATGGTATGGAGCGATGGCAGCAACACCTGCGGTAATCCCGTACCTGTATTGGATGAACAGACAGGCCGTATTTATCTGCTGATGACCTGGAACCTCGGCGAGGACAATATCGGCGCCATCAACGCCGGCACCGGTAAAGATACCCGTCGCGTATTTGTGACCAGCAGCGATGATGAAGGTCTTACCTGGGCGCCTGCCAAAGAGATCACCAAAGATGTAAAGAAACCAGGATGGGCCTGGTATGGCACTGGTCCCTGTCACGGTATACAGCTCAAACACGGTACCCATGCAGGCCGCCTCGTGATTCCCTGCGATTACATGTCACTTAAAACAGCGGATAGCCCTTCCCGTGATTCCGCGCATGTGATCTATTCCGATGATCACGGCACTACCTGGAAACTGGGCGGTATCGCCAACAAAGACCGGGGTGCTGAAAGCACTGTAGCCGAACTGTCAGACGGTCAACTGATGCTTAACATCCGCAATAGTGCCGGAGGCGCCAGGCTGGTGGCCAACAGTACCGATGGCGGCGCTTCCTGGCTGCCTGTCAGGGCCGACTATACGCTGGTGGAACCCATTTGCCAGGGTAGCCTGCTGTCCTATAAACAATGGCTGTTCTTCTCCAATCCGGCCAGTACTGCCCGGGAAAACATGACCATTAAAATGAGTACCGACGACGGCAACAACTGGAGCAAGTCGGTAAAAGTGTATAGTGGTCCGGCTGCCTACTCAGACATCGTGATGCTGTCCGACACACACATCGCCATCTTTTATGAAGCCGGCTATAACAAGCCGTACGAGGGCATTGCCTATAAAGTAATACCTGTAACCGATTTTAAATAGCGAGATATGAAGATTACCGAATATGCCTGCCTGTTATGGATGATGATTTTTCCTGCAGCAGCCCTGGCACAAAATGATAGCCTGGCATTGTTCACCGGTGGCAGCGATGGCTATAAAAGTTACCGCATCCCGGTATTGCTCACCGCGCCCAACGGCCATTTGCTGGTTTTTTGCGAAGGAAGAAAAGAAAGCCCCTCCGATGCAGGAGATATCGACATCCTACTGAAACGCTCTGCCGATGGGGGCAAGACCTGGTCCGCCACCCAGGTAGTATGGGACGACGGCGCCAACACCTGCGGCAATCCCTGCCCTGTGGTAGATGCCGGCACCGGTACCATCTGGCTGCTGCTCACCCGTAACGAAGGCATCGATAAGGAACACGACATCATTCATAAAACGGCCACGCATACACGCACCGTCTGGGTTTGCAAAAGTGAAGACAACGGCGCTACCTGGTCGGCGCCGGCAGACATCACCGCCACTACCAAGGACCCGTCCTGGGGCTGGTATGCTACCGGTCCCGGTATTGGGATTCAGGTACAGCACGGTCCCCACAAAGGCCGGCTGGTAATCCCCTGCGACCATAGTTATGACGACAGCACCGGCCGCGTAGCCAAAGGTCCGTATGAATATGGCTCCCACATCATCTACAGCGACGACCACGGCCGTTCCTGGCAACGTGGCGGCAACATCCGCCCCAAAGTGAATGAATGTCAGTTAACCGAACTGGCGGACGGCAAAGGGAGTCTCCTGATGAGCCTCCGCTCCTACTTCGGACGCGGATTACGTACCCAGTCCATCAGCCAGGATGGCGGCGGCAGCTGGAGCACACCGGCAGACGTGCCTGCACTGACCGACCCCATTTGCCAGGCTAGTCTGATACGTTACCGCTGGCCTTCCCGTAAACGCAGCGGCATCCTGCTATTCCTCAATCCCGACAGCGAACGCCGGATGAACATGACGCTCAAAACCAGTACCGACGATGGCCGCAGCTGGCAGCCGTTACGCGTATTGCATGCCGGACCGGCCGCCTATTCCGCACTGGCGGTATTGCCCAATGGTGATGTCGGCTGTCTCTACGAAGCCGGCGAAAAAAGTGCCTATAGCGCTATCATCTTCCAAAAAATAAACAAAAAGAGTTTAAGCCATATCCTTCAACAATAAGCACAAAAGAACACATGAACGACATGACAGCAACACGTATCCAGGGACTGGTAGCCGCGCCATTTACACCCATGCACGAAGACGGTAGTGTCCATACCGAACGGATACACGAAATGGTACAGGTACTGATCGCCAATGGTATCCAGGGCATTTTTGTATGCGGCAGTACCGGCGAAGGGCCGTCTATGACCACCGCAGAGAGAATGGAGACAGCCGCAGCCTTTATCCGCGCAGCCGGTAAAAAACTGAAAGTATTTGTACACGTAGGACATAATAGTCTGCAGGATGCAAGGCACCTGGCTGCCCATGCCCAGGAGCACGGCGCCGATTATATCTCCGCCACCCTGCCCACGTATTTTAAAATACAAACCATCGACGGACTGATACAGAGCCTCGCCACCATCGCTGAAGGCGCCCCCGGCCTCCCGCTGTTCTATTACAATATTCCGGCACTGACAGGCATCTCGCTCGATATGGTCGCCTTCCTGGAGCAGGCAGCCACCAAACTGCCTACCCTGGCCGGTATCAAATATACTGCTCCCCTCATCCACGATTTCCAGGCGTGTATGCATGCCAGTGAGGGACGGTACGAACTGCTTTACGGTACCGATGAAATGCTGTTGAGCGCGCTCGCCACCGGCGCCCACGGCTTTATCGGCAGTACCTATAACTTCGCAGCGCCGTTGTATAATCAGCTGATACAGTCCTTTACCGCCGGAAACCTGCATCAGGCACAACAATGCCAGCTGCAATCCGTGGAGATGGTGCGTATCATCGTTAAATATGGCGGCCTGCGTGCGCAAAAGGCCATGATGCGTATGATAGGTCTCGACTGTGGTAATGTGCGACTGCCACTGCAACCTTTTGAAAAGAACGAGTATATTTCGATGGAAAAAGACCTGCGCGCTATCGGTTTCTTCGACTGGTGCACACAGGTGTCAAGACCATAAAAATCCACGTTTATGAAAAAATTCGTTTTGATCAGCATGCTGACCACCACCGCGTATATGGCCCAAGCTCAGCAGGGCAAGCCTATTCCCCTGTATCCGGAAGGAGTTCCCAATGCCAAACCTGCACCCGCGGGCTACCAGGAAGACCTGGACAGCAACCGGGCGCGGATGGTTACACAGCCGGAGCTCATCCCCTTTCCGGCGCCCGCCGGAAAAGCCAACGGTACGGCAGTGGTGATTTATCCCGGTGGTGGCTACGGCAGCGTAGTAATAGGCCGCGAAGGCTACCGGGTGGCCCGGCGTTTTCAGCAGTCCGGTATCTCCGCTTTCGTAGTCAAATACCGTCTGCCGGACGACCGGATTATGCCTGATAAGTCCAAAGGCCCGCTACAGGACGCTCAACGGGCTTTACAACTGGTACGGCAACACGCTGCCGAATGGGGCATACAGCCTGGTAAAACCGGGATCATCGGCTTCTCCGCCGGCGGGCACCTGGCTTCTACGGTAGGTACTCATTTTGAACACCCTGTCATTCCTAATCCCGCTCAGCTTAATCTGCGGCCGGACTTTATGATACTGGTGTATCCCGTAATCAGCTTTACTTCGTATATGCATGCCGGTTCTAAAAAGGCGCTGCTGGGCGAACACCCCGACAGCGCACTGGTAAAACTGTATAGCAATGAAATGCAGGTAACGTCCAATACGCCGCCTGCTTTTCTGCTGCATGCGCAGGATGATAAAGTGGTGCCTGTACAAAACAGCCTGCTGTTCTATAACGCGCTCACCAATGCCGGCGTAAAGGCCGAAATGCACCTCTATCAAAACGGCGGGCATGGCTTCGACCTATATAACAAAACCACGCAGGACGATTGGTTCGAACGATGTCTGCACTGGATGCAGGCCAACGGCTGGATACAATGACCGGCGTAAAACACATGTGATGAAAAAACTGATTCTTCCTTTATTACTGTTATTGGGTATGTCTCTCCGTTCAACTGTCAGTCAGGGCCAGGAGCGGCCATCGGATTATTTTTCCTGGCAGCAGCTCCCTGTCCTGCCGGATGCCTGGGGTTTTGCCGGCGCCTTCGCCGGCGTATCCAACAATGCTTTATTGGTAGCCGGGGGGGCTAATTTCCCTGACGGCGGCGCTCCCTGGAATGGTGGTGTTAAACAATGGCACGACCAGGTATGGGTACTGGAGAAAGCAGACGGGCAGTGGAAACAGGCGGGCAAATTACCGATGGCATTGGGTTACGGCGTATCCGCCACCTGGCGCGATGCCCTCGTATGTGTGGGTGGCAGCAACAAGGATGGTCATACCACGAAAGCATTTTTATTGCGCTATACTAACGGTCAGGTACAAACGGAATCATTGCCGGACCTGCCCGTTGCCAATGCCAACGCCTGCGGCGCCATAGATGGAGATGTGCTGTATATCGCCGGTGGTACCGCAGCGCCGGCAGACACCACGGCAGATAAGTACGGCTGGTCCATAGACCTCTCCCAGCCCGCCGCCAGCCGGCGCTGGCAAACGCTGCCTCCGTTTCCCGGACCAGCGCGTATGCTGGCTGTAGCCGGTATACAGCAGCACCAGTTTTACCTGTTCAGCGGCGTACATACATATACGTTACCCGGCGATGCCACTATCCATCGCCGTTTTCTGACAGATGCCTGGCGTTACGAACCTGGCAAAGGCTGGCATAGCATAGCGTCCCTGCCGCATTCCGTGGCGGCCGCCCCCACGCCGGCTTTCGCTACAGGACAATCACAGCTCCAGATCTTCGGCGGCGATGATGGCCGGTATTTCGATCAGGCCGGCCAGTTAAAAGAACAACATCCCGGGTTTTCCAACCAGGTACTGGGCTACAATACCATTACCGATAGCTGGGCTGTAACCGGACAGATGCCGGTACAAAAAGCGGCTGACAGCGTTACTAACCCTAACGGTAGTACGTGGGCGCCGGTTACCACTCCTACCGTGGTATGGCAGGGTAAACTGGTTATTCCCGGCGGAGAAGTGAGGCCCGCCACCCGGACACCGAGAGTACTAACGGCCACGCCTACACAACCAGGCAGCGCCTTCCGGCTTACCGACTGGCTGGTGGTTGGATTGTACTTCCTGCTGGTAATTGGCATCAGTGTGGCGGTGACACGTAACATGCAAAGCACTACCAGCGACTTTTTCCTGGGCGGTGGTAAAATACCCTGGTGGGCCGCCGGTTTGAGTATCTTCGGTTCCAAACTCAGCGCACTCACGTTTATCGCCATACCAGCGAAAGCCTATGCCACTGACTGGGTCTATTTTCTCAACAACATGATGATTGTAGTAGTGGCCCCGCTCATCGTATATTTTTACCTGCCTTATTTCCGTAAACTGAAACTGACCAGCGTATACGAATACCTGGCCATCCGTTTCAGTCCGGGTGTAAAGTTGTTGGGCAGCCTCACCTTCCTCGTGTTTCAGATCAGCCGCCTGGGCATCGTTATTTATTTACCGGCGCTGGTGCTGAGCGCTGTCACCGGTGTGAACATTATTATTTGTATAGTGGCTACCAGCGCCATCACCACGGCGTATAGCGCCTCCGGCGGTATAGAGGCCGTTATCTGGACAGAAGTGATGCAGGTGGGCGTATTACTGGGCGGCGCGTTGTTAAGCCTGGTATTTATTTCCCGCTCGCTGGACGGTGGTTTCGGGCAAGTATTTACCGAAGCCGCTGCCAATGGCAAGTTCCGGCTGGCGATGCTGCAATGGGACATCACGCAGCCTGTGTTGTGGGTGATCTTCGTAGGCGGTTTCCTGACGCAGCTGGTGACATATTCGTCGGACCAGGTGGTGGTACAACGTTATCTCACTACTTCCACCGAAAAAGAAGCACGGCAATCCATTTATACCAATGCGTTGTTGGTAATACCGGCGTCGCTGATTTTTTTCCTGGTGGGAACAGCGTTATGGGTGTACTTCCGGCATCATCCGGCGGAGTTAAATCCGCATGGCAATACCGATGATGTATTTCCCTGGTATATCTCCCAACAACTACCGTCCGGTCTTGCCGGGCTGGTGATTGCGGGTCTTTTTGCCGCTACCATGTCTACCATCAGTTCCAGCATGAATGCGATTGCTACTGTAGTGACCACGGATTTTTATCCGTTATTCAGGCCGACGGCCGACGACCGCCAGCGGTTTGTATTTGCCCGGCGGATCACCGTTCTACTGGGAGTACTGGGCTGTGGCATTGCATTATACCTCGTATCATTGCATAATACCTCTATCTGGGACCAGTACCTGAAAATCATCGGCCTGTTTGGCGGATGCCTGGCTGGTATGTTCCTGGCCGGTATTTTCTTCCCGAAGGTAAATGCCCGGGGTATTATCATTGGCTTTACGATCAGTGCGGTAAGCCTGTATTTTGTACAGCGGTATTCCAGCATCAATTTTTTCCTGTACCCGGCAGTCGCCGTGGTGATTTGTGTGGTAACCGGATACTTCGCATCACTGACCGGCAGCAACCTGAAACGGGAACTGTAGAAAGTATACTGTGCAATTATCGCATCAGTTGAATTGGCATCATTCTTTGTAAATAATTCATTTTCAGCTGGTTTCATTTCGGCATGTTTTTCCCGGTATTTTATAAAAATTCGTTTTTTATGAAACGCAATCGTCACAGCAGAACGGCAAAGATGAACCGGAGCCGTTCTCACCACGAGCAGGACGAGCGGTTGAACAACCCGCCGTCCGAACAGAACATGCAGAACCGGGAACAACCCATCGAAACTTCTAAAAAACATGGTGAACACCGTAAAGGAAAATAGGACCAGTGTTCATAAAAAAACGGCCCGGAATATCCGGGCCGTTTTTATGTCTTACTACAACATTATTTACGCTGGTGTAACTTAACATCCAGCATCTTCATAAAATACCCACCCACCACACTTCTCGCCTGAAAGCCCACTTTCTTCCCATCGAGGGTTTCATGCCAGTCACTCAGCGGAACACGTGTAGGCGTTTCAGTTATATACCGGTACAACGGTTTTATGAAAGGCGATACATCGTCTGCCAATACGGCCGTCCACATAATCCAGTCCGATTTAGTGTAACTCTTCCGGCTATCCAGCGGCAGTCCGAAAATCTCCTGTTTACTGAGATAATAGTTTGTTTCTTTTCTATAAACATCCTCCGGAAAGAGATGAAAATCAAGCACTTTATCCCAAACCATATTATACTTCTGACTCCAGGTACCAGGCTTACCAAACGCCAGCGTATAGTGGTCACCGTCAGCGGCCAGCACCTGCCATCTGGCCGCCATATCACGGGCCTGATCGTTGTAGCGTGTAGCCGTTTCCGTTTCTCCGAGCATACCGGCGAGCAAGGCGTATGACTTAATCCCCATGATCGCTTTCAGCGAAAGGTTGGCATTGCGTGCCAGGTGACCGGCAAAATCATCCGTACATAATTGATTCTCCGGATCAAAACCAGACCGCAGCAGATACTCCGCCCAGGTGGTAAGTGTTTTCCAATGTGCTTTGGCGTAATTGGCATTACCTTCCGTCACCGCCAGCGCGCCAGCCAAAATCAGCATATTACCGGATTCTTCCACAGGCATATCTTCCCCATATACCTGCCCGTTAGCCAACGGGTAAGTACCCAGGTCATGCGCTGCAAAAGGCTTATTATGACGGCCACTTTCTGAATACTGGAAAATACCGGTCATCATACCTTTGAGCAAATCAGGGTTATAAAGGAGGAAAAGAGGAGCCGAAGGATAAGTTAAATCCACTGTATTGATACAACCGTTACTATAGTTTTCTTTGGAGAGGAACAGCAGTTCACCTTGAGGGCCTCTTACCAGTTTATGAGCAGCCACGCTTTGCCGGTACGCCAGTTCACATAGTGCCGCATACTGCTCTCCACCAGCTGCCACAGCATCCTGGTGCAGTGCCTGATCAAACGTATCGCATTGTTGTTTGATGACGTTGTAATCCTTCCAGGCGGTATTGAGAACACCTTCTATTGTAGCGCCGGGTGTACCCTTCCACCAGGCCTTGAGGTTGGTATGGAAGTATTGGATAGCATACAGGTCGTCGTATCCCAGCAGAAACACCTGTTCTTTCGGCTGGCTACCTACCATTCCCAACGATATGCTGGTACTGAGCATCTGCTCCCGGTCCCCTTTGGCCGCCCCGGTCTTTTTACGGGCAAAACGCAGCTCCGCATCCGCCGGAGCACTGATGTACTGGGTAGGATGAGCCGCCAACGGCACCCCCACATACATATAACCCCAATCGATACGCAGGTCGTCGCCTTTTTTTTGCAGCACCGGCTGCAGCACCGTTCCGGCTTTCAGCAGGGATAGTTGTCCGCTGGTAAACTGCTTTGTGGTAACCGGTTGGGAGGGTCCGTTCACTGCCAGATTTGTGGAAGCGCCGAAATACACTTCCACCGCATGCTGACGGTTGTCGGTAGCATGCACACAATAGGAAACATAAGACACCGGCCTGGACAATAATAGCAGGTCCCTGGGCAGCAAAGGCGAGGTGAAAGTCAGGGTAAGCGCCACCTGGCCACAACGGAACTGATAGGCCGTTTGCGTAGCGTGAATAGCCAGATCGGTTTGCTGCGCCGGCACGATGCCGGTCTCTGCCCCGCCGGCAGGCACGCCTAACACCCGGTAGGTCACACCATCCACTTTCACCAAACCGGATAAAGCCTGTTGCGCGCCCGTCCAATGAACGGTAGCCGACTGGTTCAGCGTATCGCTGGCTGACCAGACGCTGAAATAAGGATCATGGGTAATCAGCGGATAAGCGGGCGCCTTCTGCTGGGCATGGAGCGGGTATCCACTGATACCTGCCAATAAAAAGACCAGAATCTTCTTCATAACGGGAATATTAAGCGTATTTTTTACGGTTATGAAAAATAAAAAGGTTTTTTGAAAAGCGGAGAAAAAAATGACTACCGGTAACCAGGGGTTAAAACCCTGGGCTAAGAGGGGAGACCAGTGGGATTTTGATACCATTGGAGACCGGAGCACAGCTATTTATCCCCTGGACCTGTGCGAAGATGATAATATTGGGTATACATTATATCGCATTCATTTAGCCGGAATGACGGCAAATGAAAGGAAGTCTATTGCCAAGGGTAAAAATAAAATGCTATATTTCCTCCTGAAAAATAACCTATTATGAAAGTTTTGTCCCTTACTATGCTGGCTGTAGGCTGTAGTTTATGTACTTTTTCACAGACGCTGCCAACTCTTCAGTCTGTTACCGAAGCCACCGATGGCAATCACACCACCAGGAATGTATGGATAGGCATGACGCCCGGAGGAGGAGTTACCGAAAATGCCTTAAACATCGGTGGCAAGATAAAATTGCTGGGGGCTGCGCAAGCCTATACTATGGGAGCTGATGCCAATCAACCGACTATTTACCGTAGCGGTGCGCCAACGATGGCTTATCCGTTTAATGCCTACGATAACCTTATTTTGCAAGCCGGCCAGCAAGGCCGGGATATTCTCTTTGTAACCGGCAGTACGCCCACCGAAAGATTGGTGGTAAAGGGTAATGGTTCCATTGGTATAGGTACCTCCACTCCCATTGCCAACCTGGACATAGCCACCAATACCAATACATTCGGCCTGAAGATCGGCGATGCAAACCAGTCTAATATCAGGATCGCCGGCACTGCAGCCGGAGCTGCCGGCTATGGCATCATACAAACTTTCACCAATGGCTCCACTGCCGGTGGTAATCTGGTATTACAACAAGACGGCAGCGGGAAGGTAGGCATCGGACTTCCATCACCACAATGTATACTGCACACGGTATCTTATAACAATTCCGACAGGGCGGCTGCTTTGTTATGGGGACAACTGGCTGGTACTATGACGGCGGTTCAGGATACTTCTTCCAATTATTACGCGCTTAATGTTTGTAGTAACGTTAGTCCAACGGGAACAGGCGCCAACAATAACGGAATCAAAAGCCTACTCTTTGTGCGGGCAGACGGCAATGTGGGTATAGGCACCTCAAAGCCCGGTACTTATAAACTCGCCGTTGAAGGCACTGTGGGCGCAAGGCGCATAAAGGTTACACAACAATCTTCCTGGGCCGATTTTGTATTTCATGACAACTATCAGCTGCCTTCCTTACCGGAACTGGAGAAATATATCCAACAGCACAAACATCTCCCCGATGTTCCAACAGAAAAAGAAGTTCAGGAAAATGGTTTCGATGTTGGAAATATAAACGCGACGCTGCTGCAGAAAGTAGAGGAACTGACCTTATATATCATCCAGCTGAATAAAAAGAACGAAACACTTGAAAGCCGGATAGCAGAAATGGAGAAAAAGAAAAATTAAAAAAAACGCAGACCCTGCAAACGCCTTGGAGGCCCTGAGAAGCCTTTTTAGTACGTTATTCAGATCTGCGCGTATCTTAAATCAGATTATTCGGAGCGCAAAAATATAACAATTAAAATAAATTTTCAACTAAAACCAGATAAACCATTGTGGCTGCCATCGTGCGAGCATAGCAACCGCCCAAATCAGGATGGCCATACCCAGGCTGCCCAGCGCCTTACGGTTTCTCCAGGAATAACCCAGTAATACCGGCACTTCCCAGTATTTAAAAATCACGTATAACAACAGCCCGCCGAGGCCGGTCCAGTTGAGCATGGGAATAGCGCGTTGGCCCCCGGCCAGCACGCAGGCACATAACCAGCTCACCGTCACCAGTTGCAGCCAGATGTAGTTCCGCGTTTCACAGCGGGTCACTTCTTCAATTGACATCGGTAATAACATGAACGTCAGCACGATCGACACCGCCACCAGTACTGCCGGTTGTACCGGGGGCAATAACACCAGCACGATCCACAACAACAAGGTGGCTGCCGTGTATACAGCCAGCAGTTTATCGGCCCGCCGGGACTGGACCGGAAAAGGCAGTACGATCCGTTTTAATACGGCATGCAGGTAAATCACCGGCGGCAACGTAAACAAGGCTACCATACCTGGTACCACCACCTCATAGGCGTACCAGTTTTCCGGTGCATGAAACATCAGCCATACCAATGCCAGCGTAGCACCCAGGGCAGGCAACCCTACTGCTATCATCGCTTCTTTGGTAGTGCCCCGCCGCTCCAGATGATCAACTACCTGTTCATAATAGTATTTGATCCGGTCCTGACGTGTAGCCACCGCCGTTAGCTGGGCCCACAACGTGAAAACGGATACCTGCAACACGACGGTCCGCAGCAGCAGTTCGTTTATACCTACCCCGAAATAAATACCGGCCACACTCAGCAACAACAGCTCCCAGGTAAGCATCCGCGGCGAAAAAAGCAGGTGAACCACGCGGTACAGCTTTCTGTACAACCAGGCATATATCCGGCTCCAAAAACGGCTCAATAAATGAATCAACGAGTAGGCAGCAATAAGGGCTGCCAGGCCAATCAGCAGCCGGGAAGCAGTGAATACACCCCGTAAGGCCTGCAGGCGGGAAGGCTTTTTTACCGTATATTCCAGGTCGGTGTTGGCCAGCAATTCTTTCGCCAATATTCCCGCAGCGGCAGGGTCTATTCCCTGTAATTCTTTTGTATGCTGCTGCCAGAAACTATCCGCCACCGGTTGACCCGCATAGGTCTGCAAGGTGCCGTATTGATATAACAACTTCTTTTGGGAGACTGAAAGTCCCGATAAAGTACGGGCAAGATCATAGTCCGTTGTTTGGGCAAATACCATCATGGAGATCGTCATGATGATCGCTGATGCGCATGATGCGCGAAGACAAAAGCGAAGAAAGGCACGAAGCCCGGAGTTAACGTCCATACATTCCATCATTGCTGAAAAATGATATCCAGTCTGCAATATAATTAATACCCATGAAACCCGGGGTGTCAGCCTGGGTTTCATGGGTATCCATCACCGTTATAGTTTCTGAAGGGCGCCTCCCTTCAGGCTATATTCCAGTTTCAGCGTGTATCCGCCGCCGCCTTCCACAAAATCGACCTTCAGCGGATGCCATCCTTTTTCCAATGCTATCTGTCCGCTCTTCTGCAACGGAGCATGCCAGCCGTCGTTGTTCACCACTTCTCTGTTGTTGATGTAGAGTACGCCACCATCGTCACAGGTAAGGAAAAAGCTGTAGATAGCTGTTTCAGGGGCATAAAAATAACCCTGCAGCCGGGCAGCGAAGGCTTCGCCGTGGCCCAGCCCTTCCGGAATTTCCACCTTATCAGTATGCAAGGTGCTGTCCGGCGTATTTGTTATAGCCGTCGTTTTTTTGAAGGCGCCCCGGAAATAGTCCAGCTGAAACCCTGTCTTAGCCGGTTTTTCGACTATAGCTTTGGCATAGGCTTCCTGGCGGTAGCGCAGCGTATAAATATCACCGCGGTTGCCTTTCGGGCTGAAAGCAGCCACCTTAAAGGTTTGCGGCGCAGTAACCGGCAGCGTTGCCGGTAAAACAGCCGATTGTGCACCAGGGATGCTGCCATCGGTAGTATACCGTATAGTCATTTCTGTTAACGGCGCTTTTACCGCCAGCAGCCCTTTATCTACGAATACGTTGTCTTCCGTAAAGCCTTCCAGGTCAGGCAAGCGGTAATGTACACCCAACTGATCGAGGCGGGCGTATTGTTCGTTTAACCGTTGGAGGTAGCCGGCATAATCCTGGCGATGTGTCCACAATACTTCTGCCAGCGCGGTCATACGGGGCATGAACATATAATCGGCCCTTTTTTCCGAAGGGATGTATTCTGTCCAGATATTAGCCTGAGCGCCCATGATAGATTTGGCTTCTTCGGTGGTGAGTCCTTTGGGTACCGGTTCAAAGTGATACACATTACCGAGGGAATTCCGGTCGGGCGTAGCATCGAAGTACAGCGGGTTACCGGGCGTCATGATTACCTGGTTACCGTGGCGGGCTGCTTTGATGGGCGCATCGGGCACCCAGGCACGCCAGTACATCAGCACTGCAGTTGGACTGATACCGCCTTCCAGGATTTCATCCCAGCCGATCAGCACTTTCCCTTTGGCATGGAAAAACTTTTCCATCCTCTTCACAAAATAACTTTGCAACTCTTCCACTGTTTTCAGGTTGTTGGCCTTCATCACGTCGGCGCAAAGCGGAGAGGCAGCCCAGCTGGTCTTCTCCACCTCATCGGCCCCCAGGTGCATGTATTTGGAAGGGAAAAGCGCGGCTATCTCTGTATATACATCTTCCGCAAAACGGAAAGTACTTTCGTTGCAAGGGCAGATAGGCGTGGAAAAATCCTTGCCCCAGCCGGATTTGCCGTCGCAGGTCAGGAAGGGATATGCACGGATGGCGGCCATCATGTGGCCTGGCATATCTATTTCCGGGATGATGTCTATATGACGGGCGGCGGCATAGGCGATGACATCTTTCATCTGTGCCTGTGTATAGAAGCCACCATAGAGCGTTTTACCATCTTTATGGATAATATGCGCCTCATCAATCGCCATATCCGGATTTTCTTTGGCTTTCTGCATACATACAGAATCCTGGTTGTTCAGCTCCCGCCAGGCGCCGACGGTTGTCAGCAGCGGATATTTTTTGATTTCGATACGCCAGCCCTGGTCGTCGGTCAGGTGCAGGTGCAGCTTATTCATTTTGTATAATGCCAGCAGATCGATGAATTTTTTCAGGTAGCTGACAGAGAAAAAGTGACGGGACACATCGAGGTGCATGCCACGCCAGGCATACACGGGATGATCTTTCAGCTGCATGGCCGGAATGTTAACCGCCTTCAGTTGACCGGTTGTATGCCCTTCAATTGTAACAGGCATCAGCTGACGCAGGGTAACGATAGCACGGAAAAAGCCTGCGGGAGACTTAGCGCCAATCTGTAACTGCTGCGGGGTTACCTGTAAGGTGTAATCTTCTTCACCCGGCAGCGTAAGGTCCTGCTTCAATACAATAGCATTGCCGGCAAACGGTACGGCAGTGGTTTTCAGCGTAGCGCCAATCCCTTGTTTCACCAGCGCCTGCAGCTGTGCTACCTCATTGGCAAAAGTTTTGACATTAGCCGGCACCACCAGCCGCGTACTGCCGCTAATGGTAAAAGTGCCCTCCAGGGGGACCAGCTGTTGCGGGTAGGGAATAATCGGGTAACGTTTCTCCTTTTCCTGGGCATGAGCAGCAGAAAGGCCCATACCCAACGCCAGTGACAGCGTCAGAACGAAAACTCTTCTCATAAAAAATTCTTGTTATAGCATGATTTCCAACAAGCAAACCTAACAAGAAAAGAAAGCGCTTCCTAATGGGATATTCCCTTTTTCGGGTTTTATTTTACAGGTGGGAAATCTATTTTCAGGCGCCGGAAGAACTCCGTTTCACCGATTTCCCTTACTTCTCCCGGTTGCATGTCACCCAGTTCCATTTCCTCAATAGATACACGGATCAGCCGTTGACAAGGATGTCTGACGGCACACACCATCTTGCGTACCTGGTGATATTTACCTTCCGTAAGCGTCATCTGTAACCAGGTATGCGGCGCCCGCTCCGGCGTTTCAAACGCCCGTGGCGGCAGTCCCGCCGGTTTATCTACAATCGATACTGCGTGCGGCACCGCCGTGTAGTACTCTTCACGGGAGAGATGGATAGACACCCCGGTTTGCAACCGTTGCAGTGTTTCCGGCAAGATATGCCCCTTGGTGCGTACCAGGTAGGTACGCAGGTGCGGCCGCTTGCTTTCAAACAACAGCCGGGTAACCTTCCGGTTGGTAGTAAGCAGCAGCAATCCTTCTGAATGATTGTCCAGCCGGCCAATAGCGTGCGTGCCTTCGGGGAATGAAAAGTCAAGGTCGCTCAACAGGTTTACCTTTCCTTTATCCGGACTGATAAACTGAGAAACCATATCGTAAGGTTTGTATATAATGAAATAACGGTGGCCCATGCGACTGCAAGTTAGGCACAATTCAGCGGAATTTCCATAAAGGCTTTCCGGAAGGAGGCTCAGGACGCGGTAAAGCCGGCGTTTGTGTATATAAAAATTCGTTGGACAGCAGCCCTAACCACACCGGCGTACCGGTTATCGTACTACCGGAATAAGGCTGTGCCAGAATAAAACGGTGCAGGCTGTTTTGATCGTAGAGTACAAACATAAATGCTTCTCCCGAAAGCTGCATTTGATCGTCGGTATAAAGGGCATCTTTTACATACACCGCATACAGGGGGGCATTTCCCCGGAGTGATTGATCAAACCATTCATCCGCCTCCGTTGGAGAGGGTGCTTCCAGGATCTGTTGATCCGCAGTGTATACCAGCAACAGGTAGGGACTCAAGGGCACGGCAGCATTGGTTTTTAAACCAGCTACATAATTCAGCATGAAGGAGAAATGGTTCATTAATTCATTGGAAACGTCCTGTAGTCCCTGCATAGCAGACATTAATTAAACCTACCGGTTACGGGTAAAAATCAAACATACTGAATATTACTGATAAAAAAACAATCAGGCATGGCGGGTATTCCGTAATCAAAAAATGGGGACGGCCTCCCGGTCGTCCCCTTGTAATATTGTTTTTATGTTTTTAAGTCCTTAATTCCTCGAAATCTGTTCCAGTACAGTCGGGTCCTGTATTTCATGGTCCCTTGCCAGCAGCAGCACTTTGGAAATCAGTTCAGCTGATTTAGGGTCGTCATCTACAAACGGCAGGAAGACACGGCCTCTGTGCTGGGAATGTACCGGCAAAATAGAGAGGTATCTGCCTGGCAGCTGGTGCACCACCGCACTGCCCAGGTGCACGCTATATTCGCCCATTTCACCTTTGATGGTAGCATGATTGCCGTTTACCTTCACGTTGTTCAGTTTAAACAGCCGCAGCGTTTCTTCCAGCAGTACTTTCCTCATTTCAATGGAAGAATGGCTGGCTTCGGGGTCTACCCCGCCTACATGCGCCACGCTCACCACCAGGTCCAGGTCGCGCATCACCTCACTGAAAATCAGCGGGGAGATGTCTTTGAATGCTACCGGCGTATATGTTTTGAGGTTATGGAACTTCACGGTTTCCAGGGTTGGACTTTCCACTTCCGCGGGAGAGAACCAATCGGCCATCGCGTATATTTTAGCCACGAAGCCTTCTTTATGGAATACCTTCTGCAGGCCTTCTTCATAGTCTACTTTCCAGCCTCTTGTCTTCAGCAGGGCGACTGTCTGTATAGGTTGCACCTGGTGGCCCGCATAGCGGCGGGATACCGATACTTCTTTCAGTTCATCTTCCAGCGGTACATACAGCTCACGGAAGATTTGTTTGAAAGGCTGTTGAACAGATTTTTCAAAACAATAACGCTGATAGTCGCTCCACACGCCGGCCTGATGCAGATCGGCACTATGCGCAATGCGGATGCCGTCCTTCGCGGCGAGCTTCGTTTGTTTACCGGCAGCGTCTATCAGGCTGCCGCTTTGATAGAACCCATGTCCTTTGTCGGTGATAAACACCAGTTTTTCCAGGTGTTTGGCAATCACCGGGTGATCGAAGAGGGTACTGATTTCATCGAAAGAAAACACGTCACCGCGCACCATAGCATCTTCCAGGCCTTTACGGGAGCGGCGGAACTGTTCCCGCAACGTTTTCTTATGATCGTTGAGCTCTTCTATTTTTTTGTCTTTCTTGTATTTTGGCGGGATGGCCTTCAGCTGTTTATCGCCTTTGAAAGCCACTACATCCGCCTGTCCTTCTTCATCGATCACCAGGCCGATGAGTACATCATCATATTGCACCTGCGTTTCTTTAGACAGGATACCCTGTACCTGCCTTGTTTCCATAGCCCAGGAAAGGCGCTGTGGATCGGCATAACCGGCGTTGCGCGCCAGGTTTTCCATGGCTATACGCAGTGCCAGCGCTTCGCTGGACTGCTTTTGCGCACCAAACTGGCGGCTTTCTTTTTTAAACTGCTGCAGGTATTCATACCGTGCCAGCACATCTTTTTCCGCGTTGGCTTTGCTCAGTGGAATCAGGCCATAGAGGCGCAGATAGTCCTGATCGCGTTTATCTTTTACCTTCTGCGTTACTTCCTTGATCTTCAGATCACCGGTTATCACGTCAGCGTATAAACGCGCACGGCGATGCGCATTACCATCGCTGATAAATTTGGCTGCTTCATATACGATAGGCCAGCGTTGTTTGCCCAATTCTTTGTAGGCTTTCAGGAACCAGTCTTTGTCCACGGCGCCATCTTTAAAGTCCTGCAGGTCCACTGCGGAATAACGTGCGATTTCACTTTCCGCTTCCGCATTTACTTCGTTGCTGTTTGACTTGGTATGGGCGTGCATCCACCAGATAGCGGAGTCCAGGCCTTTCCAGCCCAGGTGCTGGCTGACGAACTTCTGCCACTGCGGCGCATATACGGCAGCTTCAACCAACTGCGCTTCCGTCAGTTTAATTTTTTTCACTGTTTCGTCGAACATGGCCTGGGTATCTTCCGGCAGTGGGAAACAGCGTTTCAGCAGCAGGCTGAACACCTGTTGTTTGCTTAATGCATCACCGCTGTAACTATAGACATAACCGCGATGGAGCGTTGTTTTACCCAAGCCGGCCCATATTTCACCAAAACGTTGTACACCATAAATAACTTGCAGTACCTGTACCATATTGGTCACAGGTGTTGCGGAGTCTCCCCTCTTCAGTTCAATATCCAGGAAGTGTTCCCGGACTTTGGTATACATTTTCTCCAGAAAAGAATATTGTTCAAAATAATTTTCCCTGGATTGCCGCCGGTAAGCATGTTTACTTCCGGAAAGGACGCGTATATTCTCCGCACTGATCAGGCCGCGATACATCTCACTTTCCGATATAACGTTGGCTTCATAAGCTTTTAAAAATACATCCAATGGAGGCAGGTAGCCTGGCGCCAGTTCCGGTAAACCGGAGAACTGCCGCCAATGGTAAAGGTTCCAGCAATCTTCTGCCTGTTGCCTGTCTTTGGGCATATCATTCATATACATCAGGAAAGTTCCCAACAGCGTACCACTTTGCCAACCAGTGATACCTCTGTACGTTTTTTCCTGGTGTTGCAGTATTTCCGGTGTGAGCGCGTTGAACACCTGTTTACAACCGCCCAACATAAATGCCACTGCTTGTTCAAACGGATGGATCAGTTCCAGTGTCTGCAGAACTTTTAATACCGGGTCACCGGATTTGTGACGGCGTTCGCCTCTCAGCACTTCCGGCATCACCTGTTCGTAGGTAGGCAGGTAGTTATCCAGCAAACTTGCTCCCAATGCACCTTCACGCAGATCATACACATCCTTCACCAAATGAGACAGGATGTAGAGATCACGCGGCTGAAGGCCACTTGCCTGATACCACCCCTCCCATACTTCCGGCAGCGGATAATGGTTATACTCTTCTTCTTTGGACGCAAATTTATGGTTGTATAATTTGACGTTACGGAAGTTGTTGCCCAATAATACCATCACGCGGCTATTGTCATAGTTCTCCACTTCGTATTCATGTGCAGCATGTTGCTGAAGCAGTTCATTGAGTTGAATGAATTTTTCATGCAGCGTTTCCAACGGCATCGTGAAACCGAATGGCCCTTCCGCCAGGCATTTGCTGTAATAATCATTGGCATCTGCCGCCGGCAGCTTTATGGGAGAAATGGCAGCGGGATCGTATAACCCATAACCATTCTCTGCGGAGAAAGACAGTACATTATTATCTTCCGACAACTGGTTTAGTAATATTTCTTCTTTCTGGGAGATGCTTTTCCTTTCCCTGAATGTAGTGATCCAGCTGGTACGCTGCGCTGCCAGACGGTTGGCCTTTTGCAGGCGGAGTGCCACGTCCAGGCCACCGAGGCGTTGTTCCACATCGCCCTGCAGGAGTTTTTCGGTTACGGCCGTTACGGTATCGTCCTGCTGGCGGAGGATCATTTCAATGGCTTTACCTCTGGTTGCAGCAGATTTGCGTTTCAGTATGTCCGTAAACGTTTCCATTTCGGATAGACTGAACTGTTCCCTGCTGAGCGCGTGGAAAGCGATGGACACCACATATTCTCCCCTGTCTTTTAACAAGCGAAGTGCGAAACTTCGCTGAAACGGTGTAAGCGGTTCCTCCGGATAGTCGTTCTGGTTAGAACCATAAGCTGAATATCCTTTCAGCAGATTGCGGGACAACTGTTCGCGCAGGGTTACGTTCATTTCATCGAAATATCCCAATACAATATTCAGGCGGTCTTCCCGGCCATTGACCAGGTTGATCATGCCACTGAATACATTGTTACGGTCGTATTTGATGGAATGCCAGGAGAAAATATCTCCCTCAAATGTTTTTTCTTTCTCCGGTATCTGTTGTACAATCGCATGCAATCTGTCAAACAGTTCAGGGTAATGCTTATCGTAATGTTCTGTATTGAAATGTATTTTATTGTTGATGATCACCAGTGCGCGTGCTTTCACCGCCAGGCTGGGGTCCAGCAAACCTTCATAGGCCGCCGGCATGTCCACATTGTAGTAACTGGTTTCTACGGCAAACTTCAGTGCCAGGCCGCGTTTTTCCGCGCTTTTGTCTTTCAGCAACTGAAACACCAGGGGGTAAGTGGCCATTACATCCAGTACCCCTAATGCCCACAGCGCCATATATACATCCGTGTTGTTTTTACTTTTTACAGCCTCCGGGATTTTAGCGGGTGTTTCCAGGTATTCACTGCCTTTTTCCAGGAAAGCGCGGACGGTGCTTTCTTTTTCGGCTTCCCAGAAGAGGCCTGTCCATACGTCCAGTGCGCGGACCACAGCGGAGAAACGGGTGAGTTTATTATCCAGCACCACTTTCAGCATGTACTTGAGGGCGCCGACAGAAGTTTCATCCAGCGATTCCATAATCGTTTGGCGCAGGCCTTCCTGGCGTTGTGCAGCGAGGAGCAGCTTTTCCACCAGTTGCCATGCTTCCGGTTTATTGCTGTTCAGCAGCGCTTTAATCAGCGCCTTGCTTACTTTGCCCTGGGGATCTTTATTGTAGATGATATCTTCACATACCTTAAAAAACGACTCGTTGCCCAGGTCAATTGCGGCAGACCATATACGGTATAATGTTGCGCCGAAAAGATTGTCTTCATAACGCACCTGTTCTTCCAGGCTCAGGTCAAAGCAGGTATACTCCGATTTCGGGTAATAGGCGTACTGGCAGGCTTGTGGAATAATTTGCCGCAGGAATTCGAGCTGGAGCACGAAATACACCTCCGGATCGTTGGGCGCCCGGAATGAGCGGCGTGCGTAACCGGTTTGGTACATCTGGTAAGGCATCTGTTCCCAGGCATGTTTCACATAGGCGGCCGTTTCCTTGCCAAACAGGTATTCCAGCAGATTGCCGCCTTCTGTTGTGTCCCAAAAACCCTTCTGTATCAGTTCTTCCAGTCGGATATATTTCTGGTCTTTATAAGTGATAGCGAACGTTTGGTAATAGCCATGTTGTTTTTCAACGGTCAGCAGTTCATTGAACAGGATCAGGACTATTTCCGCCGTTTCCTTTGTCAGCAACGGATCAGTGGTTTCACCGCCGTAAACAGCTTTCAGCGCTGCGGTGAGGTTTTCGATGTAATGGGGTTTGGTCCTGGTCTTCAGGAATTCTTTAACGTCCATGGTCAAACGAATTAAGGTATGGTAATCGGGTTAAAAAATGAATGTCAGCATAAGTGTTTTACCAATAACTACCAGCGAGGAAAGTCAACCGGATAAAGGTGATCACGGTTTCCGGCTGTAATACAAAGGTACTTTCCAGGCCCTGTAACTCCTCTTCATCAGCGAAAACGGCGAACAGCCCATCTTCGTAGGCCAGTAATGCCGTTTCCTGCGCTTTGGCCAGATCAGCTTTATTTTCATTGTAAATACTGCCGAAGCCCACCTTTCCGGTGCCGGCCTGGTCGGTAATTTGTTCCTGGGAGAGAAAGGGCAAAAGATTTTTCTCTAAAGGTTTGTCGTTATAGGCAGTCACCTGTTGTTTTACAACAGCTGTCAGCAAATCGCGGAGTGACGGGTTAACGGGCAAATCATCAATGACAATCTTTTGTTTCTCTATCAGTGCATGTTTTCTGCCAGCTTGCCTGGCATTAATAATCAAATCCATTCTAAATTCTTTCGGTATACAAACAAAGTTCAGTCACGAAGATAGGGATACCGGAGCAATAAAACCCCATCGTGATCAAAAAGTTATCCACCGCTACCAGTACGGTTTTCATCGTTCCACCAGGGCTGTAAAGCCAGCCAGATCAGCGCCGGCAACAGGTGCATGGGTGCGGTCAGGCCAGGGAAAAGCTCCGGAGAAGGTACGTTCAGCGGCAGACTGGTCATAAAAGGAATACCGGCACTTAGTAATGATAACACTACCAGGCTAATGCCGAAGCTGCGGGGCACCCGTCCTTTCCATCGTTCCAGCAGCCAGCAAACCAGCATGATCAGCACCGCTCCTATCATATTGGCGCTGATAATAGCGGGTACCGGTGCTACGCGTGAAAAATCAACCCCGAAGGCCGACTGGTAAAAGGCGGCATACCCTACGGAACAAGCGGCAGCGATAATGCCGGTAGCTATGCCGGTCCAAAAAAGAACAGGACGCATATTATTTAGAGGAAACAGGAACGGTGACAGTCAACTCCGTATAATCAGATTCATCGCCCCGGGGTGTGGTAATGCCGAAGTCACCTCTGTTGACTTTAAAAGTCCCCTGAAAGCTGCCCTTGTCGCCATTATGGATAAACGTAAAAGGAATGGTAAACGGCTTTTTAATGCCATGCATATCGAGGGTACCTTTGGCATCGTAGCCGTTAGCCGTTTTAACCACTTCTGAAGACACAAAATGAATGTAAGGGTACTTATCCGCATCAAACCACTTTTCCCCGCGTGCATGCCTGTTTTTAAGCCCGTTGCCGGTATTAATGGAGGCCACCTCCACCTGTACATCGAATTTGGCGGTGGCGAGGTCCTTTTCGTCGAACAAGATGGTGCCTTTCATGCTTTCAAAAGTGCCATCTGCGTATTTGCCGGTGAATTTAATGGAGTACCCTTTGTTGATTTTCCAGTTTTGAGTGGTAATGAAGGTAAAGGCAGCCGTCATCAGTATCAGCAGGGCCGCTATCGGATAAAGGATCTTTTTCATGTGTAACAGTTTGTTGGTTCTAGCGCAAAGATAAGGCCAGCTTCCGTATGGCCGGTTTAAAGGTAAGCGATTTATGGGAAAAAGGATCCCATCACCTGTCAAACAGCACCTTTCCGGTATCGGTGATTACCTGTTGAAGCCAGGGATATTCAAGTAAGGCTTCCAACTGTTGCAGGAGAGACACCGGCAATCCCGTTCTTCCCAACAGTGCGCCGGCAATCTGTCCGGCGATGGCGGCATTAGTGTCCGTATCCCCACATTTATCCCTCACGTTGGTATCTGGCAGACTCCAATAAGAATACGGCTAACCGGATGGTATTCGGCTCCTACGCAGAAGGTGGTACCAGTCAGCGTAAAGACGTTGTCACCGCCAAATGGATTCCCGTACAAGGGAAAAAAGGAGGTATGTTCATCTATACCTGTAACTCTAACCAGGCTTACACTGAAGCGGTAAAACGCGCCCTGAAATCTATTTAGGATGGATCAGCCGGAGCGCTGTGGCTCCGGCTTTTTATTACTTCGTATTACCGTTGCCGTTGTAAGGTAACCTGCTCCCCTTTTGTGGCGGCAAACGTCAGCAATGAGCCTTTTAATACCTGTGTCTTTTTACCGTTACGGTACAGCACCACCGGTGCATTCCATGGATTACGTATCCGGCACTGCCCTCCTTGTGTAGCCTCCAGTTTTACGAAAGGAATATTCCCCTGCAGCATAGCGGATGTAACCAAAAAACCGCCACGGCATAACAAGGTATACTCCGCATCCCAGGACCGTGGCCAGGCAGCGAATACATGAATCACGGACTCCTCTCCGGGACCGGCGGGTACGCTCTGACACAAAGCCAGTTGCACAGCCTCTGCTGCCCTGCCCAATCGCTGAATATTGGTAGTTTGATATCCCTCGCTCAGGTCCATACGGTTGCGCAGCACTTCTTCGTTGGGGCGACGGCGTAGCTGGTTAGGCACCAGGTATTGTATAGCTTCCGGTTTCCCCAGCAATGCGCCGGTAGCCGGTATTTTGGAGAGCACATATACGCCCGCCGTACTGTCGATACCCTTATCAAAGTAGGTGTTGTAGGTATTGTTACCTACCTGCTGTACTGCCGGCGTACTTTCCAGGGTACACAGATCGAAGAACCATACCGGCATGGTGTTACCGTCCGGATGCCAGTCAGGTTTGCCTTGCAGCACGGGTAACAGCGAACGGGTCCAGGTGGTTTGTCCGCCGGCCGTTTGTTCCGGCAGCGGTGACAGATGATCCAGGAACTCCTGCCATACCGGCACCATATCGCTATCGGTATGCAGCAACCGGGCGGCTTTCAGCAGGGCAGGAAAGATGCCTCGCATGGCGGAAATCTCCTCCACCGTATTGTGCCCGTCCCAGATAGATTCGTTGTCATTGATATGATAAATATGATACCGGCCATCTTTTTCCTTACGCACATTGGGGAAGTTGCGGTAAAATTCCGCGACGCCTTTCAGCATCGGGTAAGCGCGCTGCCGCAACCAGGCCGTGTCCTGTGTATACTCATAGCGTAGCCAGTACTGATAGGCTATTTTAGCACCCCGCGAAAATATATGGCTCACATGCCCGAAAGTGCTGTTACTCTTGCTGCCGGTATGCCAGCGCCCCTCTTTCCAGCCCTCATCTTTTTTCCAGTTCCAACGGCTCAGGAAAGGCATTTTCGTATAGGCGTATTCCATAAAAGCGGAAGACCTCTGTTCCCAGGGCTTGCGTACCAGGTAAAGGTCCCGCATTTCGGCGGCGATGCTGTCCGGCAGTACCGGCGTATTATCGAATCCTGTTGTTTCCGGAATATAGATACCCTGGCTCCCCCACTGCTGCCGCGCTGCCGTAGCGTAGGAATCATATGCCCGGCTGTACATATCGAACATAGGGTCCAGCAAATCGGGATGATTGGTTTGGAACAGCGCGTTATACAGACAACTCTGGTTGGCGCCCCAATAGAGATGCCCCCACTTGCGGTCGTCGCCGTTGGTAGACCATAACATACCGTTAAATTTCACCGGGAACCGGCCACGGGAGCTACTGCCCATTATGTACAGGTACCAGGCATAGTGTTGTGATACATAATCGGCCTGTTTGTCGGCGCTATGCAGCTTAATATAGGATCGTTGCCAAAACTGCTGCCACCAGGCGCGATTGTCTTGCAGCAAGGCAGTAAACCCCTTTTGGCGGGCGGCTTCCAGTTTGGATACCGCCGCCTTTACCACATCTTCCGAAGGATTAAAACTGGCAGCAGTAGCGGCATACACGGTAAACGCAGGACTTCCCGGCAAAGTGCGCAACCGGATGGAGGTAGCGGTATTTTGTTCTGCTTCTACCGCCCGGCCTCCTACAGCCGCCACCAGTGCACTACTACAGTAATAATCATCTTCCCTGAATTCCTGTGTCAATATAATATAATCGCCTTCCTGCCGCAGTTTAGACAGCGCCTGGTGGCTACCCTTGCGGGTGACCGGCATACGCAGCATTTGTAAGGTGGTGGTCACAGGTAAGGATGTTTCCCGTTGGTCATTGATCTCCAATGCCAGCACATCTTCCCGCTCCCATATCAGTCCACGGGTAGCCACCTTCCTGCCGGCGGTAGTCACCATCCCCTCATAACAGGATAAATGCTGGTGAAAAGCCGGCGCGGAAAACACGTCCCGTCCGAAGTCTACCTCCACGAAACCGGTCCCTCCGCAGTAATCCGTATTGCGCTCAAAAAAACTATTGGAAGCGGAGCTGTTACCAAATACGTCCACACGATTAAGCTGGAACTTCAGCGAGGAAGGCACTGTCCACACCAGGGTACCCATGCGCCCGTTGCCGATAGGCATCCCCTCTTCCGGGCGCGTTACCGGCCGGGTATAATCCAGGTCTGCAGCGCCTGCAATGGCGGGGTAATTTACAGTTAGGGTGTCCTTACGGTTCGTATAGGCATACAGGTGGGTTACAGCGCATAGGCCGAAACATAACATGGAGAAAAGGCGTTTCATACAGATAATGTTTTACTGACAAACACCAAGATATCCCGCTCACCCATCAATTGATGATAGCAAATTGCTGAAGGGTACCAATATTTTACCTAGAAGTATTTTTCGAAGGTGATCCCGTAGTTAAAAAGCAGGTTTTCCCTGTCGGTACGGTTCAGTTTATTGTAAGTCATAGCGGCCGTGAGGCTAAGCCAGCTACGCAGTTTCACAGACATACTATTGATACAGCGGATCGTAAAGTCGTCTCCATGCATGAGGGAGTTCTGGAAATAGTTGTTGCCTTCCAGCACTATGATGTTGTGAATGGTCCATTTATACTGCACCCGGAAGGAGTTACGTACAGTACTGTAGATATCCTGTATCGTATCATGCAAAAACAGGTTGCTGTTCTCAAACAGCAACCCGTCTGTAATATTCAGCACCGCATTGGGAAGGCGAATCAGGTCGTAACCGATCCCTAAGCCGCCCTGGAAGCGATTATTGATCTTCAGGGAATAACTTTTATCGTAATTGGCCAGCCCCCAGTAATAAATCTGAGCCGTGTCCGTATACAGGTTAAAATCCACCGCCGCCGACACGTCGTTGTTGGTGAGCGATGCATTTTGTTTGCCATATACGTAACTGGCGCCGGCATTGAACGTGATTTTTTTCTTGCTGACCTTGAAGCCGAAATTGTTGTTAAGCAGGTAAGAGTTACCATCGTTGGTGCGATTAATGGAACCGGTAGACGCGTATTTGACCAGGTAGTGGGTAGAATCACTGAACTGGGCAAAGGCGGTACAACCAAACAACAGGACAACCAGCAAAGCAACTATTCTCTTCATATTCAACTTCTTAATTATGTTAGCGGTTGTATGCCGCAACAATTAACGTGCCCGAAGTTGTCGTGTCTGCCATTAAAACACCTCCTGCTTTAATGCTTCTGCCCAGATGCGGTACCCCTTCTCTGTTGGATGCACGAAATCATACATAATTTCTTTCAGCAGGACTCCTTCCGGTGTTGTCAGCTGGGGACCGATGTCCAGCAAACGGATATGTTCTTTTGTAGCGAAAGCAGTGAGCAGCCGGTTGGTTTCCCGGATAACAGCCCTGCGGGCGTGATCCGGTTGTTGTTCCCGTGGAAAGAGCGCCATGAGCAGTATTTTGGCCTGTGGCGCCTTGGAGCGGATACGGCCACAGATCGCAGCGATACCTTCCACAATTTCCGCCGGCGTATTAGCGCGGGCGTTAGTCGTCTGACTGGTATTATTGGTCCCTATTTCCAGTACGACCGTCTGCGGGTGCAATCCATCCAGCTCACCATGGTCCAGCCGCCACAACACGTTTTGGGTACGGTCCCAGCCAAATCCCAGGTTGAGTACCCGGTGCCCGCCATACAAAGCAGCCCAGGCGTCCGGACCATTGGCTTTACGGAGTTGCCCGTCTGTACCCCGTAACAGCGGGTATCCACCCCAGAAGTGGGTGATGGAATTGCCGACCATCACGATTTCCGGATTGATGGAATCCTTTATCCGCAGCACCTCTGCGTGCCGGGCCCACCAATCGTAGCTGTCATTTTCCAGTTTGGGTACCGGCACAACAGCTGTATTCGCCGGTAAAGCCGTGTCCCTGCTGGCATCTCCCATCAGCTGCGACAGCAGCGGTTCCATAGCTTTGGCCCAGTCCAGCGCCCCGGCGGGACTCGGATGCAGCCAATCCGGCATTTGCTCATGACGGATAGTTCCATCCAGGTTCAGAAATACATGATTTACATCACAGAAAAACACATGCTGGTTGTCTGCCAGTTTGGCTACCATGTCAGAAGCCCTGTCCAGTATCATGCGGTGCGAGGTTGGATTGGGTCCGTCGTAGCTGCCGGGAAAACAGCGCAGGAGGATAATTTTGGTGTTTGGTAATTTCTGCCGTAATAACTGCACGATAGCTTTGATACCACCTGCGAGTTGACCGGCAGTATGGCGTACGGGGTAATTTTTTTCATCGATATTGTTGGTCCCTATTTCCAGCGTGACCACCTTCGGAGATTGCCCTTTCAGTTCTCCGTTTTCCAGGTTCCAGAGAATATTCTCAGTGCGGTAACCGCTAAAGCCCAGGTTCAGCGCCTTGCGGGGCGCGAAGAACTGATTCCATACCGCCTGATAGTCTGGTTTTTCCAGGTTATGGGTGATCGAATTGCCGATCATGATCAGGTCGTACTGTCGTGCCGCCACTTCGAGTAGTTTCTGTGCATGGCGTTTGCCGTTGCCCCAGGCGGTGGGTACCGCGGCGGAGTTAACAGCAGCAGGCGCCGGGTCTGGCTTTTCCAGGAAGGACTGCAACAGGGCCGGCCATTTCGCCGCCGCACCAGGCAGGTTTTTATCCATACCAAAACCGTGACCTCCGTCAGGCAATACATGGTAACTGCCTTTACCGTCATATCCTTTCCAAACCTTGCCGTATTGGATACAGCTATTCACCCACTCCCGCTGGTCGTCTGCGGCGATAACGGTAAAGAGCCTGGATTTCACTACCGGCGGGGGTAACACCGCCGGATATACGGAGCCTTGCAGGGTTTCCTGCAAATAGGCGGGATATATCAGCATCAGGTTGGCCGGCTGTTGAGCAGGTGGCAGCCTTTGCAGGGTCCTTGCCGCCAGATGGCCACCGGCAGAATATCCCATGATACTCAGCGTTTTGCTCAGCAGGCCCAGTTTACCGGCTTTGTCCTGCAACAGCCGGTAGGCCGTCAAGGCATCTGACAACGCCAGTTCGCGGGTATCGCTCCCCGCCGCGATACGGTACTCCAGCATCGCTACATCGTAGCCTAGTTTATTCAGGAAAGCAGCCGTGTTGGCTCCTTCCCTTTTTACGTCCAGCACTTCGTAACCACCGCCGGGGAACAATAACACCGTGCCTTTGGCCGGCTGATGATCAGACAGGAATAGTTGCAACAGCGGTTGCCTGACAAGATGGACCAGGTTGTCTTTTTCGACCGGATTGCCATGGGTCAGGGGCGCTCCTTCCAGTGAAACATAACGTTGCGCCCAAACGGCAGCAGGAATACATAATACCAGGAATAAGCCTATACACCGGGCGTACCTGGATAAAGTTGAGAATATTGTCATACATTTAATTCAGCTGATACAAAGTAGAAAAAAAATTCAGTTATGCATACAGCTGCACCTCTCAATAACCGGTGATCATCTTGTGCTGAACGGCGGCCATCATCAGCTCCGCTACATTTTTCACATCAAATTTTTGCAGGAGATTACGGCGATGCGTTTCAATGGTGAGCGGACTGACATTCAGCTCCTGCGCCATCATGGGCGTGGTTTTGCCTTGTGACACGAGTTGCAGGATCTGCTTTTCCCGTTTGGTGAGGGTGGGTACCTGTTTAAATTCGTGTTGCGCCGGACGGGTAATAATTTCCTTTACTTCCTGACTGAAAGTGATTTCACCCCGCAACGCTTCCTTCAGGCAATTGAGCAGCTCCGTGGAGGATACGTTTTTCACCAGGTAGCCGCTGGCGCCGTACTGCAGGATCTGCAGGATGATACTGCGTTCGGTATGATTACTGAGCGCCAGTACCACCGTGTCTGGTGACAGTTTCTTAATATCCCGGCAGAGGTCCATCCCGCTGGTATCCGGCAGCATGATGTCCAGCAATACCAGGTCTACTTTATGATGCCGCAGAAATTCCATAAAATCGCTGCCCCGCGTGAAGCTACCCGCGATAGTTATCTGCGGTTCTTCCTTCAGCAGTGTTTTCAGACCTTCGATAACGATGGGATGATCCTCTACGATGGCCAGGACAACATGGTCATTCATCAGCGACATGTGCAATACGGTTTATTGTAAAAATGCTACAATATCCTTATATACGGAAACACATACCCGGAAAATACTGGTAAACCAGTAGTAAAAAATCGACAATGACCGTTAGTTTACAAAGAAGCGTGCACGTCATTCAGCTTCATGATCATCGACTGAGCGGTGCTGAGCGTCCAGGCATCGTATTCTTCGATGGCCTGTAACCGTTCTGCTTCTGTAATAAAGCCATGGTCCACTACCTGCGGGCCTCTCAGCTCCGCCACCTTTGACCATATTGCCGCTTTGTTGGTGAAGCCTGCCTGCGCACGGCTATACGTTTCATCAGCGTTAAAGGACTGTATATTCCGGTAACCTGCTTTTTCAAAAAGGGTCGGCAGGTGTTCCGCTATTTCGTTGTCCATACCTGCGTCTGCACGCCATTGGAGAAACGCCTGATAAAAACGTCGCATGCTGGCCGGCGGAGCGGGTTGCCATTCCAGTTTGGTGTGGTTATAGTCCAGTATGGATACATGCCCCCCAGGCTGCAGCAATTCACGGAAACGAACCAGCGCAGCCAGCGGATCGTTGAGCCATTGCAGCACCCTTGCGGACACGATAAGATCAAATTTTCTGTTGGGCTGCCAGGTATACAGATCAGCGGTGATCAGTTCCAGATTAGCAGTGCCTTGCTGATCTTCCAGGCCTTTGGCGATAAGGTGTTCACTGCTATCGATGCCGGTTGCACTGCCTTCCGGTCCTACAAAATCGGCGATACCGGCAGTGATGGCGCCGGTGCCACAGCCCACGTCCAGTACATGCATACCGGGTTTGAGCAAAGGTATCAAGGTAGCATAACTATGTTCCAGGGATCTGTCGTCTAATATCACAGAAGTCCCTTTGGGCATGGCTGCCCTTTCTGAAGCTTTATCCTGCATGGTTTCTCTTTTTATGGTTGTACCACCCGTATGCCACTGGCGGTATACCGTATTTCTCTTTTGGGTTGGGTGATAGCATCAATAGCTGCCTGCGGTTTACCAGCATCCTGTGCGTAGTGCTGCAGTTCTTTCACGGAAGTAACATGTTGATATGCCTCTCCATCCAGTACGATGGTTTTACCCTTGATATCGAGCGGTACAAAGAAGGCATAGTCTTTCATTTTCACAAACGCTGTCGTGCTATCATTTATTTTCAGCTGCATCCAGCAACCTTTCTTAGGGCACACGTCCAGCACCTGCGCTTTTATCTTAACCGCCAGTTTGTTGGTGTCGTTATTTAGCAGGGAGGGCAGTTTGGCAGCATCAATAGCGTCAGTCGCCGTAATACCGGCGCCGTAAGTTGTATTGGGGGTCGCCTTTCCTTTTGGAGGTTGTGCTACAGCAGCCAGACTGATAGTTATCAAGAGGGAACAGAGCATCATTTTGTACATAGTGTGACAGGTTTTGTACTAAGATAACGATTACCATTTGAAAACCTTAAAACAAACCATACAATCGGTATCTTTACAGGATATAAAAACGATAAGCAAACAACGAAACCAGGCAGCATACAGGCAAAAATCATACATCCACTATGAATCAGTCAAATGGTCCTATCATACATCAGCATAAAACATTCTCCGGGGTGAACTATGCCGAAAAAAAACTGGCGAACAGGGAATTTGTGAACTGTGAATTTATCGATTGCGATTTTTCAAAGAGTGATTTGCGGGGTAACGACTTTGTAGATTGTCATTTCAGAAAATGCAATTTTTCTATGGCAACCCTGGACGGCGCCGGCTTCAGAGATGCGCAGTTTACCGGCTGTAAAATGCTGGGGATTAATTTTACCCTTTGCAACCGCCTTATGTTTTCTTTTTCATTTACGGAATGTATACTGGATTATTCCACCTTTTTAGGAACCAGGTTAAGAAAAACGCCTTTCCTGGACTGCTCCCTAAAAGAAGTGGACTTTTCAGAAGCAGATCTGACAGCAGCAGATTTCAAAAATTCGGATTTGACAATGGCCCGGTTCTCCAATACTATTCTGGAAAAAACAGATTTCAGAATGGCGCAAAATTTCGGCATAGATCCGGAGTTCAACAAAATGAAGAAAGCTCGCTTTTCTGCATTTAATCTGGCCGGCCTGTTGTATAAACACAACCTGGACATAGAATAATACAAATGTCTCAAAAGCAGGCTGTGATCGACCTTTGAGACATCTGTCATTTACGCTACCAGTGCGTAGGTAATCACTTCCTTCACCGGTTCAAAACCCAGGCGGGTATAGATAGGCAGTCCTGCTTTGGAAGCATGCAGCACACAATAACGTTTTCCGTCCTGTGTACATTCCTGTAATAAACGTGTCGTCATAGCGGCGGCCAGTCCCTTGCCCCGGAATTCCGGCAGCGTACCAATGAAATGCAGGCCTGCATTACCGTTATCATCATAATATATCAGTCCGCTGCAGGCGGCGACGCCACCTACCGTACCGGTAAACACCTTGATTTTATTTTCCTGCCCGAGTAAGTGAGCTACAACGGCGCCGTCTACACGATAATTAAAAGACCCCGCTGCGATGTTGGCAAAAGCCTTCGCATCAGCTTCTTTATCCGCAATGCGGAAACTGATATTGCCCGGATAGTTACCCGGCGGATTTTCCCGCAGGTAGATGATCATACCTTGCAGCGTCATTTTAGGCTGAAAACCAGCAGCAGCCAGCTGGGGTGCATAGGCTTCGGCCACCGAAGCAGTAAAGGTGACCGCATCCGGCAATTGTTCTTTTTTAATCTGATGGGCAATGTCTTTCAGTGCTTCCCCACCTGCTACATCAAATACGCGCCGTGGCCAGTCCGAGCCGTCCGGCATCACTGCTTTATAGGAAGGCGCCGTAGTGAGCAGGCCAGCCCGCTCTCCTACGTACGCCCAATGTTCAAACAGGTTCCCGATAATATGTTTTTCGTCTTGTTCCATAAGAACACAAAAATAGCAGATCTCTTTATCTGTTGGTAGTCCAGTATGCAACTGGGCAGTAGTCCAGTTACTGACAATAACTTTTCAGCAGCGGTCCTGCCTGCAGCGATCCCAGGGCGGCCGCCTCTTGCAGATCCTGACAGGCCTTAGCCCTTTCATTGAGCATCAGCCAGCTTACCCCCCGGCCCAGGTACACATCGCCCTCGCCGGGTTTTAACGCCATCGCTGCGGTAAAATCAGTAATGGATTGAGGTACATTTTTACGGCGATCACGCTCGTATACCGCTTTAAAATACAGTAGTCTTTCATTTTTCGGATAGACCTGTAACAACGAGGCGAAAAAGCGGTCATTATCTGCCATCTGTGGCCACAATTTTACAAACAACACGGCAATGGCTTCCCGCTCTCTGTTTTGCACCACATACACCGGCGAAAAAATGCTGTCATTCAGGAACACCTGGATCGGCGTATTCGTATAGTTCTCACCGGTATAGTGCCCTTCCCAGATGACCAGTTGCCCCGGCTGTATACCGGGCTTGCCGCTCAGCGATATCCCACCGGCATGTAATGTATCGTTTGGATGAATCCCTGCCGCCCAAAAATACCAGGGATGATTGCAATACACCTTGCGCTGTTGCAACGGTGGTTTGGTTACAAAGGCTGTCATGTCGTTCATGCCTGCCCGTTCCTGGTTACCGTGGCTGCCGGGACTCTCATAATACAAAGAAAACAACACCTGCCAGCCCAATAATACCTTGGCAATGCCATAAGGAGGTTTCCATTTTTTCGACAGCGCCGGTAACACCGCCAGCAGACAACAAACCAACAACGCGTTGAAAATAGTATAGTCTTTTTTCCCGGGATCGTAATTCTGCCGCATCAGCAACTCATTGGTAAAACAAATCCAGGCCATCAGGATGATAAAAACGACGTATATCCATAGTTCCTGCCGGCCGGGGTTGGTCGCTTTCCTTTTATTGTTTTTACCCGCCGGCACCGGCGTAAAAAGCGCCCACCAGTAGTTAAAACCATATACCGCTATCACTGCTGCGAAGGGCGCCAGCGTGATGAGGTTACGCAATGCCCCGCCCGACTGGCCCAGGTCCAGGAAAGCGGCAAAAACGATATAGATCAGGAAACCAACGGTGAACTGCAACACGATAAAATAATCGGTCAACATCTTCTTCAGATTATCCAAATAACCCCAGAGAAAAAAGAAAAAAGTGACCGGCCCCAGTACATACACATACTTACCGATATGATGGGTCAGACTCACATGCCCATAACGGTTTTTCTTCTCTCCGCTGGCCAGCACTTCCTGCATCAGCGCCAGCGGATGACCGGTATAGGCGTACAATGCCAGTCCCCATGCCAGCAACCCGGCACCCAGCAAAGGAATATAGCGGTACAAACGTTGTTGCACCAACGGAAACAACCAGAAAGGCAATAGTAACAATCCTTCCGAACGAGCCAGCGGCAACAATCCACCGATCAGGGCAAACCAGGCGAACTGTTTGCGGTAAAAAAAATAAATACCCAATGAAATTAAAAAAGAAGCCAGCGGTTCTGTCATAGCATCCCGTGAAATACCAAAGAGGAACGTTTGGAAAAGCAGGAAAACCATGACCACCTGCGCATGTGGCACACCTTTATGTTTCAGGCCTTTGTATAGAAAGATACCCGATGCCGCAGTTAATAACAGCATCCCCACCACTACGCCCATTCTGCCAAACAGTTGCACCGGCAGATAAAACAGGATTACAAACAAAGGCCTGTTCCAGGAAGAAAAAAATGCTGCCGGGTGATAACGTGCGTCCTGCACATTCAGGAAGCGGCTGATGGCATCATCGTCCCAGGTATAATTGGACAACTGTGACCACAAGAGCCCCACCAGTATGAATACCAGTGCACAGATCAGATAATCGTATTGTTTCCATTTTTTCATACTGCCTGTTTTTCTTCGTGATATTCCTGTTCTGTATTGATATCCCAGATATTATCCTTGGTAGTGATGCCCTGTATAATGTTATCTACCGCTGTCATGGCCGTGAGCATAGAGTGATCGGCATTGTTGTATTTATGCATGCCGTTGCGGCCTACCAGAAACAGGTTTTCGATAGTATCCGTAAAAGCCCGGAGCTTATCAAACTGTTGATAGGTACCGAAATAAGCCGGATACGTTTTTTTCATGCGCACAACGGTACTGTCTCTCACATGTTCCCGGCGAATGATACCAATTTTCTGTAGTTCGTCGATGCCAAAGTTAACGAAGCGTTGATTGTCCATGCTCCATAATTCATCGCCTTCATTACAAAAGTATTCCAATCCTATCCAAACCAGGTTGGGGTCACTGACCATAAAGGGACTCCAGTTGTTGAAGATCTGCAGGCGGCCTACTTTAACATCGTTTTCCTGTATGTAGATCCAGTTGTCTTTGACAGTGCCATGGTGTTGTTCGAGCACCAATTTATCCAGCAGCAGTCCTACCGTAACGAAATCGCGGTATTCCAGTCCGGCCGCTATTGCCTTCACCGGTGGTGGTACCTGTCCATCCATGGCTGCTACCAGGTCTTTTACCGGCATGGTGGAAAAGAAGTAGTCGCCTTCAAAACGGCCGGTGGCTGTTTCTACTGCTGTTACCCGGCCATCTTTGAGTATTACTCCCTTTACCTCCCGGAGCAGGTGTATCTCCCCTCCCATGGCGGTAATACGGGCAGCGACTTCCTCCCATAGTTGTCCGGGGCCGTATTTAGGATACAGGAAACGTTCGATAAGACTGGTTTCCGTTTCTTTCTGGTGGATGTCGTCGCGGGATTTGGAGGCCACCAGCTTTTGCAGCGCATGTTTGATGGTTTTGGACACGGACAGTTTTTTGATCCGCTGATGTCCCCAGGCCGCATCTATTTCATGACAGGGTTTGCCCCACACTTTCTCCGTATAGTCTTTGAAGAAAGTTTTATACAGGACTTTCCCGAAGCGTTTGATAAAAAAATCCTCCAGTGTTTTTTCCTTTTTATGGTTGAAGACACGGGTATAGCCATAAGAGACCATGATCCTGAAAAGCCGGAACAGTCCGAGTTTGGCGATGGTACTCATAGACATGGTGAGCGGATACAGGAACAGTTTGCGCTGATAGTAGATCCGGGACAGGCGGTCGCGGATCAGCATCACCAGGTCGGGTTGCTCTTCCTTGTTCACAGCTGAATCGACAGGCAATATACGCTGCTGCCGGCGGTAGGTAATCCGTACCTGTTCCGCAGGAGCGCCGATGGGCATAATTTGTAGCCACCAGTCCATCACCCGGTCTGATTTGGAAAAGAAACGATGACCACCGATGTCGATACGGTTACCTTTATATCGGACTGTTTTGGAAATACCGCCGATATCGGCAGACATTTCCAGAATGATGGGTTTAATATCTGTTCTGGTGAGCAGTTCATAAGCCGCCGTAAGGCCAGCAGGGCCGGCGCCGATGATAATCGCAGTTTTTTTGTTTGTCATAGCAAAATAGCGAAGCGGAATCATCACTTTCTGTCAGCTTTCTTTCTGTTGACAAACGGCAGGCATCTCCCTAAAAAATTCCAGGTCACCACAAGCAGGTACCAGGGAAGGAAAAAGAGCCTAACGGCAGCTTTCCAGCATAGTATAGCAAAATAAAAAGCACGTTCCATCGTCAAAAAATATTAGTGGTGTAGCCTGCGCAGGGTCAGTTATATTAACTAACTGCCACTAATACACGATGATGGAATAAAACCCTTATGTGCGGACAAAAAAAATCCGGGAAAATTTCCCGGATTGTATTTTTAAGAGAGATTACCGTTTAGACTGGCGAGCCGGTGTAGCTCATCGAAGGTGGCTACGATGGTATTACTATTATAGGTGGCAGACAATTCCTTGTCCTTCGCAGTCACTTCAAATCCTTTCGCTTTGAGGTAGGCTGCCAATGCTTGTTGATGGTTCATTTCAAACAGGGAGATCAGCTGGGGAAAAACCGTCAGCACCCGCTGTGGTGTTTCGGTCCGGGCCTCGTCTATCAGCGGGCTTTTGATGGTCACCAGCAGCGCTCCGCTGCCGTAATCTGCCACGTAGTAAGCGCTGGAACCCAACATACCGGAAGCAATCAGCCCGATATAATGTACATCGTTTACCGCCGCATCAAACTGGCTGGTGGTGAATAACGGCAGTCCTGTTTTTTCGCCGTATTGTTTGATCTGTAAAGCATCCTGGAGCAGGTTTTCGGGAATACCCGATGCTGTATTGGCCCAGCCCCACAGAAACGTTTCAGAGGAATGTGAAAAGGTGCCCAGTATCTGGATGGGAAAAACAATGTGCTCGCCGAAGCTGATCACTCCTTGTTCGAGATCAGCATTCCAGTTATTGTCACCGATAACAGCGGCCAAATCGTTCTGTTTATCCAGTGCGATACCGCCGTATTGTGCGATGAGGTCCTGCGCGGTCAGGACAGTAGAGTCAGACATGGTACGTAATTTTATATCCGGGGTCAAGATACGTTTTTTAATGAACATACTGTATTACCTTAGCAGCGTAGCATTACAACGAACAAACCATGCAACATCTGGATGTAACCCTTCGCCATATAACGGCAGACAATGTAGAAGATATTTGTGATTTGAGTCAAACCCTCAGTCCGGCGCAACGCAATAAAGTAGCCGATAATGGTGAATCCATTGCGGTAGCCCACTATTCAGCGGATGCCTGGTTCAGGGCCATCTATGCCCACGATGAACCTGTGGGTTTTATCATGTTGCATACCGGCGCTGAACGGGGCGACTATACTGAATTTCCGGGTATTTTCCTTTGGCGGTTGATGATTGCCGGGCCTTACCAGGGAAACCATTATGGTCAAAAGGCGATTGCCATCGTACTGTCTCAACTGATAGGCCGTGGCATATCTGAACTATATACCAGCTGTGGCGAAGGAGAAGCCAGTCCGCTGGCTTTTTATCAGCGTTTGGGTTTTACGCTGACCGGTAAATATTACGACGATGAGGCGGAGTTAGTACTCCACTTCACCGCCGCTACTGTAGAAGCCTTATTGGGTTGATATTTTTTCCCGGATACCTGCCAGGTGATGATCATCATGTTCGGCTACAAAGTAAGCCAGATCAATGATGCGCATCGGTGTTTTCAGCCGTGGATGTAAAGCCGTATGATCCAGTTTCGTATCATCCAGCGCCAGCAATTGTTGTACAAAGGCAGTTCTTAGCTGCCGGAAACGTTGTAACAACTCCGCCAGACCCGTATCATTGTGATGGGCCTCATGGGTACGCCGGTTGGTGAGATCAGCTACCCGCAACTCCGGCAGGCCGTTGATAAAATCCCCTAGACGGCCGGCCCACAATGGTTCCAGATCAGAGAGGTGTCCCAACTCTTCCTTGGCAGACCATTCGTCGCCGGATTTACGGACCAGCACCGCTTCCGCGATGCCACGGGTCAGTTCCTCCGCACGGGCAGGTGTACCGCTGAGCCGTTCGATAATACCCGGCATCACCCCGTTATCGGTCATCGCCGGAAAGGAACGGTCAAACCAGGCTGTTCTTTTCATTATGACTGAGATTTATAGAAGTCATACAATGCTTTGATATCACTGTTACAAAGTAGTGGCATAGCAGCTTTCAGCCTATCGTCCGGCCAGTTCCACCATTCCATTTCCAGCAGGCGGGCAATGTCTTCTTCCGCAAAACGTTTCCGGATTTCTTTACCGGGGTTGCCACCCATCACCCTGTAAGGCGCCACATCTTTGGTGATCAGCGCCCTCGTACCGATAATAGCACCATGGCCTATTTTTACGCCCGGCATAATCACTGCTTCCATGCCAATCCATACATCGTTGCCAATCACCGTATCTCCGGCTGCGTGGTATCCGTCTACACTGCCTTCAAAAGCCGCTACTTCCTGCGACATATAAAAGAAAGGGAAGCTGGACACCCAGTCGTGGCGGTGCCCCTGGTTACCAGCCATGATAAACGCCGCACCGGTGCCGATAGAACAATAACTGCCGATGATCAACTTATCTACATCCGTTCTGTCGGGCATCAGGTATTTGGCACATTCGTCAAAAGAATGACCATGATAGTAGCCGGAGTAATAACTATAGGCGCCTACGATAATATTAGGATTGGTAACTTGTTCAGATAATAATTTCCCGCGAAACGGGCTTTCAAAATAATTGTCCATGTTGCTCACTTTTAAATATCTCCCGCCAAAATAACAAAACTTATCCGCGAGGCGAAGACTATCGTACATGATAAGCTGTTTAATGGATTTTTTTACTGAAATTTAGTATAAATTCCACTTATGCGCATAACTGTTGTAGCTACTATCCTGTTGCTGTTATCATTAATACTGCAGGCGCAGATAGATACCATTGCTCCGCGTAACGAACATACCCTCAGCTGGCAATCGCCGGCCCTGGGAACTCCCAGGACACTGTGGGTACATCTTCCGTCCAACTACTCCCCTGCGGACTCCCAACGTTACCCGGTTATTTACCTGCTGGACGGACAAGTCCATTTTAACTATGTATCCGCCATGGTGGAATATTTATCCTCCTACGATGTTAACCGCATGCCCAAAGCTATAGTAGTTGGCATCGTACACCCTGACAGAGGCGCTGACTTAAATATCAAACATGCCCTTCGGGCAGATGGAAAGCCCGATACCGCTGTTTTGGAAAACACCGGCGCTGCCAGGTTCCTGAAATTTATGAAAACAGAAGTGATACCCAAAATCGATCAGCAATATAAGACGGTGCCCTATCGTATACTGGTAGGCCATTCGCTGGCGGGACTCTTTGCGTTCTACGCCAAACAAAAAATACCGGACCTGTTTCAGGCTACCGTGCTGCTCAGTCCGGCGATCGGTGGTATTGACACCGTGCTGACGGCAAGATTTGCCACGCTCCTTCGCCAACGGCCAACCTCCAAAGAGAAATTTTTTGTCGCCATTGGTCATGAAGATACCCGGCAGGTACGGGCGCTGACGAAAGTACTGGAAACGAGCGCTCCCAAAACCATGCAATGGGACTACCGTCAATACCCCGACGAAAATCATTTCTCCATGACCTTTAAAGGCATTTATGACGGGTTAAAATTCATCTACAGAAACTGGTTCTTTGATTACTATGGCGACCTTCCATTAACCTATCAGGAGGTGGAACAACGCTTTAACCACCTGTCAGCAGAATATGGCTATCCCCTGTTTCCTCCGGAAGAATTTATCAACAACATCGGCTACAAACAGCTCCGGACGGGCCATACAGACGAGGCTATCCGGTTGTTCCGGTATAATGTGGAACATTTCCCTCACTCCTATAATGCCTATGATAGTATGGGAGAAGCATATATGATCAAGGGAGATACCCTCAACGCCATTGAAAACTATGAAAAATCATTACAGCTAAATCCGGATAATGAAGATGGCAGGAATAACCTGATGAAATTGAAAAAACATTAAACACCTTCGTTTTTCTCTTTTCGTGCTTGTGCAATATCGTACTCCAGTTCCGGATCTATACTTTGCGCCTCTACTTTTCTTTCTTTTTCCATTAATAGCTGATGATTGGCTGCCAGCCATGCCAGCTTCTTTTTACCATAGCTCCACCGGGTAAACAACACAAACAGTACCGGTACAATAAAAATGGCGATGCAGGAAGAAGCTACCATACCGCCCTGCACCGTTACCCCAATGGTTTTACGGGATTGGGCGCCGGCGCCGGAAGCCAGCACCATCGGCATTACACCCAGTATAAAAGCCAGCGATGTCATGATGATGGGGCGTAACCGTAGTTTCACGGCCTCCAGGGTAGATTTGATGAGATGCTCGCCGCGGTCAACCCGTACCTTGGCAAATTCCACGATCAGTATGGCATTTTTGGCAGACAGGCCTATGAGCGTGATCAGTCCGATCTGCGCATATACGTTATTGGACAACGCCGGCATGGTGGTGAGCGCAAAAATAGCCCCGAAAGCACTGATGGGCACCGCCAGCAATACGGAGAAAGGCACCGACCAGCTTTCATACAGCGCCGCCAGGAAAAGAAAAACGAAGATGATGGAAAACAGGAAAATGTAGATTGTCATAGAGCCTGCCTGTATCTCCTGGTAACTCAGTCCCGAAAATTCGTAGGTGTATCCTCTTGGCAATACCTTAGCGGCCACGGCTTTCAGTGTTTCGATACTCTGTCCCGTACTATATCCCAGCGGTGTAGAACCATCTACTTCGGCTGAACGAAAAATATTAAAATGCGTAATCAATGGCGCGGTGGAAATAGGCTTATAGCCGACCAGTGTGCTTAACGGCAACATCTCCGAAGCGGAATTGCGCACGTAGTATTTTTCCAGGTTGCTGATCAGCGCCCTGCTGGCTGTATCCGCCTGCACAATGGCGCGGTAGGTACGGTTATACAATGTAAAATTGCCGACCAGGCGGCTGCCCATAAATCCCTGTATGGTGCTGAACACATCGGCCACATTCACTCCCAGCTTCTGGCATTTCTCCCTGTCGAGCAACAGTTCAAATGCCGGCGTGTGTGCGGCATAGTTACAATAGGCAGTCGCCGTTGCCGGTTCTTTTTTCAGCGCCGCCACAAACTTATTCATCACCGTTTCAAAGGCATGAATATCATCACTGGTGTTTCCCTGCTCCACCTGCATACTGAAGCCCGCAGCGGTTCCCAGTCCCCTGATAGCCGCCGATGCATTCACGGTAATACGGGCGTTTTTAACGCCAGCCGCTATGATCCGCTGTTTGATAACGTCCATAATACCGGGGATCTGCATCTCCGGAGTACTGCGCTGGTCCCAGGGTTGCAGCATACAAAAGATACTGGCGCCGTTGGAAGTGGCGCCGCCGCCGAGCACGTTCATGCCGGAGATGGCGTTATAATGTTTGACGCCAGGCGTTTCCGCGACTACCTTCATCACTTTTTTCAGCACCTCCTCCGTTTGTGTAGTGGCGGCGCCTTCGGGCAATTGGATACCGATCATCACCCGACCCCCGTCTTCTGAAGGAATAAACCCACTGGGTTTGTTTTTGAAGAGCAGCAGGGCGCCCAGGCAAATCACCAGCAACGTTAGCACTACCAGGCCGGTATATTTGATGCAATATTTAACACCATTGGAATACCGCGTCGTTAACTGGTTGAACCAGCCATTGAAGCGGAAAAAGAATTTGTTAAGGCCTTTGGACTCGCGCCCTACCGGCGACGGCCGCAGCAGCAAAGTACACAAGGCCGGTGTTAACGACAGCGCAATAAAAGCCGACAATACAACGGAGATAGCGATGGTAATCGCAAACTGCTGGTACAGTTTCCCGGTGATACCCGGAATAAAACCAACCGGCACAAACACCGATGCAAGGATGAGCGCAATGGCTACCACGGGCCCGGATATCTCTTTCATGGCCTGGTAGGTTGCTTCTTTGGGCGACATCTGTTCCTTGTCAATCAAATGCTGCACTGCTTCCACCACGATAATGGCGTCATCTACCACAATCCCGATAGCCAGCACAAAGCCAAACAGGGTCAGCGTGTTAATGGTGAAACCCAGTGGAATAAACAGGATAAACGTACTGATGATAGACACCGGGATGGCTATAATGGGAATGATCGCTGAACGCCAGTTCTGCAAAAACAGGAACACTACGATCACTACCAGTCCCAGCGCTTCAAACAAGGTTTTCACTACTTCCGCAATGGATACCTGGATAATGGTAACGTTTTCAAAAGGCACGGCGTAGTCCACATCCGGCGGGAACGATTTTTTAAGCGCCGCCAGCGCCGCATATACGTTTTCCGCTGTTTGCAAAGCGTTGCTGGTAGGTGATTGATACACCATCACGGTGGTAGCCGGATGCCCGTCGGCAAAACCCTGGTTGCCGTAGTTAAATTTACCCAGGTCTACCCGCGCGATATCTTTCAGGTATATCATCTCCCCGGTAGCGGGTATTTTTTTCACAATTACTTTTTCATACTCCGCGGGTTTGGTGAGCAGACTATTCACCACCAGGGTGTATTCCCGTGTCTGGTCGTGGTATTGCGGCGGAGCGCCGACTGCGCCTGCGGCGATATAAATGTTTTGTCTTTGCAGGGCGGCGATCACATCTGCCGGCATCAGGCCGTAGGAGGCCATTTTTTTAGGGTCCATCCAGATACGCATACTGAAAGGATTTCCGCGGGATTGTACATCCCCTACGCCGGGCACTCTCAGTAACGCATCTACGATAAAGGTACTGGTATAGTTATCCAGAAAGGTGATATCATGGGTGCCTTTCGGTGAATAAATAGCCAGGTTCATGAGCTGGTCCGGGTTACGGGCGCGTACTGTTACGCCCAGCTGCCCGACTACGGAAGGTAATACCGGCGCTGCCAGTCCCACCCTGTTCTGCACGTTCAGCGTGGCGATGTTAACGTTCGTTCCTACGTCAAAGGTTACACTGATATTAGCAGAACCGGTTTGTGTATTGGTGCTTTGCATGTACATCATGCCCGGTACCCCGTTCACCTGCTCTTCTATGGGGATCGTCACCGTTTGTTCTACTGTCTGCGCATCGGCGCCGGTGTAGTTGGCGGAGATACTGACACCCGGCGGCGTAATTTTAGGGAACTGGTCCAGCGGAAGATTATACATACAGATCAGCCCGGAGATCATGAGTACGACAGATATCACGATCGCGGTAACCGGCCTTTTTATGAATGTATTGGCAATCATTCGCTGTCAGGTTTATTAAAATCGCGGGAACGTTTTATTTCAAATTCCAGCTCGGGGTCAATATCCTGTTGCTCTATTTTCTGTGCTTTCTCCATCAGGCTTTCGTGGTGCTCTTTCAACCAGGCCAGCTTCCTGGCGCCGTATGACAAGCGGGTAATGAGTACAAACAGCACCGGCACTACGAAAATAGCGATGGTAGAAGCGGCAATCATACCTCCCAACACGGTAAAACCGATGGTCCTGCGTGAAACGGCGCCTGCACCGGTAGCCAGCACTAATGGTAATACACCCAGGATAAAGGCCATGGACGTCATCACGATAGGGCGCAGCCTCAGTCCCACGGCCTCCAGGGTGGATTGTATCAGGTCCTCTCCCCTGTCTACCCGCACCTTTGCAAACTCCACAATGAGGATAGCGTTTTTAGCCGCCAGGCCTATCAGGGTGATCATACCGATTTGTGCATATACGTTATTCGTGAGACTGGGTACCAGGCACAGGGTGAGAATAGCGCCCATCACGCCGATGGGTACTGCCAGCAACACGGAGAAAGGTACCGACCAGCTCTCATACAAAGCCGACAGGAAAAGGAACACAAAGGTGATCGAGAAAATAAAGATGTAAATCGTGGTGGAACCAGCTTTTATTTCTTCATAACTCAGTCCGGAGAACTCATAGGCATAGCCCTGCGGCAGCACCCTGGCGGCGACTTCCTTCAGCGCTTCAATCGTTTCTACCGTGCTGTATCCCGATCCTGAAACGCCATCTACCTCTGCTGAACGGAAGATATTAAAATGCGAAATCAGCGGCGATGTTTCAATCGGTTTGTAACTAACCAGCGTCCCCAAAGGCAACATCTGTCCGGCTGTATTACGGACGTAATATTTATTCAGGTCGGATATTACATTGCGGTAGGCGGTATCCGCCTGTACCACTACGTGAAAAGTACGGTTATACGTTGTAAAGTCGTTGATGTACATACTGCCCATAAATGCCTGTATGGTCGTAAAAACATCTCCCACATCGGCGCCCATTCGCTCACATTTTTCCCGGTCAACGGTTACGCCGAAGCCCGGTGTATGCGCGTTATAGAAGCTGTAGGCGCCCGAGATAGCCGGATTTTTATTGGCCTCGGTGACAAATTTATTGACCACCGCTTCAAAAGCATGTATGTCATCATTGGTACTGCGTTGTTCAATCTGCAGGCTGAAACCAACGGTAGCGCCGACACCGGGTAACGGGGAAGGTTGTACGACTTCCACATTGGCATCATTAATACCGGCGTCTGCAATTCGTTTACGCAGCTCCGTGATAATGCCCGGCACCTGTTCACTTTTACGGGAACGTTCATCCCAGGGATTTAGTTGCAGGTAGATAGTACCGCAATTGGAATTAGAGGCGTTGTTGATGACGTTTAGTCCGGACAAAGCCGCATAGTGGCCTACACCCGGCGTTTCCGTCACTACTTTCATCAGCCGGTTCATCACCTGCACCGCACGGGTAGTAGAAGATGCCGGCGGCAACTGGAAAGTAACATACAGGTTACCATCATCCTCGGAGGGAATAAAACCGGATGATTTATGTTTCAGCATAAAAAAGGCGGCTACACAAATCACCACCAGCAGTACCATCACCAGGGCCGAGCGTTTAATACTATTATCCACACCCTTCACATAACTGCCGGTGATACGGTCAAACCAGCGATTGAAGCCGGTGAACCAGCGGGCAATACCTTTGTTCTTCCGGTTAGGGTCGGAAGGTTTTAACAACAAGGAGCACAACGCCGGCGTCAGCGACAGCGCCACAAAAGCAGAAATGAGCACTGAAATAGCAATAGTAATAGCGAATTGCTGGTATAACCGGCCAACGATACCGGGAATAAATCCTACCGGTACAAACACGGCCGCCAATATCAGCGCAATGGCTACCACCGGCGCGGAAATATCCTTCATGGCATAATAAGTCGCCTCTTTCGGCGACATGCCCTTTTCATCCATATAATGCTGTACCGCTTCTACTACAATGATGGCATCATCCACTACAATACCAATAGCCAGCACAAAGCCGAACATGGTCAGGGTATTGATGGTAAATCCCAGTGGTATAAAAAAGCAGAAAGTTCCGAAAATAGATACCGGTATCGCCAGTACGGGAATCAGCGTGGAACGGAAGTTTTGCAGGAACACAAATACTACGATAGCCACCAGCGCCAGGGTCATTAACAGGGTGACCACCACATCGCTCATGGACACTTTCACGACGGTCACCGATTCGAACGGCACTTTGTAATCCACGTCTGCCGGGAAAAACGTTTTCAGCTGTTCCAGTTCCTTATAGATCCCTTCCGCTGTTTTTAAGGCGTTACTGCCCGGCGCCTGGTAAATGCGCAGGTAGGAAGCACGATGGCCGTCCACAAAGGAGTTGCTGGAAAAGCTGAATTTACCCAGTTCTACACGGGCTACATCTTTCAGGTACACCAATGCTCCGGTGGCCGGAATTGTTTTAACGATGATGTTTTCAAACTCTGACACTTTGCTTAACCGTCCGTTTACCAGGATACCCAGTTCAAAAGTTTGTTGTTTGGATTGTGGTGGCACACCGGCGGAGCCAGCCGCCACCTGTACGTTCTGCGCATTGAGCGCACCGATGATATCCTGGGGAGTAAGGCTATACGAAGCCATTTTCTCCGGGTTCATCCATACCCGCATACTGAAATTATCGGCGAAACTGTTGATAGTACCCACGCCGGGCACCCGTAACAGCGCGTCCTGGATAAAGATGTTGGTATAGTTGTCGAGGAAGGTAATATCGTGTGTGCCTTTGGGTGAGTAGATGGCGACCATCATCAGCATGCTTGGATTTACGGCACGGACGGTCAGTCCCAAACGGGTGGCCGCGCTGGGAATCAGCGGTGTGGCGATGCTCACCCGGTTTTGTACGTCCAGTGTAGCCACATCGATATTGGTACCGATGCTATAAGTAACGGCAGCCTGCATATTGCCATTGTTGGAACTGTTGCTTTGCATATATTCCATACCGGGCGTACCGTTCACCTGTTGTTCTATCGGCGTGGCAACGGTTTGCTCCACGGTTTGTGCGTCTGCACCGATATACTGCCCGTTGATCTGCACCACCGGCGGCGTAATATCCGGGTATTGGTCCACCGGCAGATTGAGGATACAAACGCTCCCCGTCAGTACCAGTACAATGGATACCACAATGGCTGTTACGGGTCTTTTAATGAATGTATTTGCAATCATGCGATGCTGGAATCATTTATTCGTTTTGCCGGAATCTGCCCCGGTGTGAGGCTTTTTAGCCGCGAGGGTAATGGCGGAGCCATCATGGATGGACTGTATACCGTCCACCACTACACGATCTCCATCGGTCACACCGGATAATACAATCACGTCGGCGCCGATGGTTTGTCCGATCTGTATCTTTTTCTGATAAGCGTGTAGCCTTGACACTTCCTCTTTTCCTGGCTTGTTTTTCGAGGCCACCACGGTATCCTTCGCCACAAACAGGAAGTACTCGCCCATCTGTTCTACGACGGCTTTATTCGGCACCACCATCTGCGGTCCTTTTTCCTGGTTGCGTACCCGTACCACGCAGCTCATGCCCACTTTCAGCAGGTGCTGATGATTCGGGAATACCAGTCGCATACGAATGGTGCCGGTCTGCGGATCTACCGCACGGTCTATCACGGAAATCTTCCCCGGGTAAGGATACCCGGTATTATCCGGGAGCTGCAGGGTAAAGAGAGAGTCCGGCATCGCGGAACTATCTGTCTTAAACCGTTCAAAAGCCAGCAGCTGTTTTTCGTTCACCAGGAAATCCACTGCCATCGGGTCGTTGGTGGAAATGGTATTCATGATGGTTTGTCCCCCTACCACTACATTGCCCAATCTGACGGCGCTGATACCGATGGTACCATCGAAAGGGGCGTACACACTGGCGAAGTTCAGGTTTGTCTGGGCTGACTTCACTGCTTCCTGCGCTACCTTAGTCTGGCTTTTCGCTGTTTCCAGCGCGATCATAGCGTGGTCGTAGAGTTGTTTGGCCACGGCGTTGTATTTGTTGAGGTACACGTAGCGGTCCGCATCCTGTTGTTGCTGCAACTGGTTAGACTGGGCCACTTTCAGGTTGGCGAGCGCCTGATCGTAGGCAGCCTGGTAGATCCTTTTGTCTATCTCGTACAGCAGCTGGCCTTTGCGTACCTGGGCGCCGTCTGCTGCGAAGATACCGGTCACATATCCCTGCACCACGGAGGGAACGATGTTTACCTGGCTCAATGCCTGGGCGGTGGAAGGATAGGTATCATAATAGCGGACCATCTCGCTTTTTACCGTAAACAGGTTGACCGGCACCGGCGGATTAGCAGCAGGTGGTTTCTGCCGGCAGGAGAAAAAGAGGATGCCTCCCAAAAGTATAATAACGTATCTGGTTACGCTATGCATAGAGCCTATTTTACTTTTATGCAGAAATAATACTAATACGTAATGTCTCCCATGGCCTTTTGCCAATCGATTTTGCTGGAAAGTGTCTGGAATAGAGCATTCAGGTATGTTAATTCAGACGTTCTCAGGTTAGCTTCCGCCGTGATGACATTCAGATAAGGAATAATGCCCTGTTTGTATTGCAGGTCCACTACAAAGTATACACGTTTAGCGAGGGCCACATTGTCTTTCATCTGTCGCATATTGTATACATTGCTTTTGTAGGCGGCCAGTGCGGTTGCGTATTCAGAATAGATATTGGACCGGAGACCGGTTTCGCCCCAGTCCAGCAACTGCTCCTGGAGTCTGGACCGCCGCACGTTGTGGGTACGGTTAAAACCGGTAAACAACGGCAGGCTCAGCGTGAGCCCGACGATGGAATTAGGATACGCCACGTCATACAGTTTACCAAACTGGTTATTCTGAAAAGCAGCGTTGTAGTTAAAAAAGGCAGACAAAGAAGGAAAAATGGCGGTGGTTTGATAGTAGCGCGTCAACTCATGCTGCATTTGTTTTTGAACGGTCAGTTGTTTCAGCTCTATCCTTTTTTCGTATAGTAGCGGTGTGGTGAGATCGGCTTCAATATTTCTCAGCATCTCCGTGCTGTCATACACCACATTGAACTGCTGTTGTTGTGGATACCCCATCAGTTGTTTCAGGATCGCATATTGGGGCTGTACGTTTTCAACGGCCTGCGTGAGCTGGCCCATGGAAGTATTGAGCGTGATCTGTGCCTGTTCATAATCCGTTTCATCCACAATACCGCCAACATACTGATGATAGGCCGTACGCATACTTTCGCCCAGGCGGGCGGTGTCTTCCCTCAGCACTTCGATCTGTTGCAGCGTCAGCAGCAGGCTGTAAAACGATTTGCTCACATTGGCTACCAGTTCAATTTTGGTACTGTCCACTCCCTGTTGCGCTGCTTTAAGGTTCAGCGGCGCTAACCGCGTCGCATATAGGAGACTGGGGTTAAAAATATTCTGGGTAACGCCGATACCTGGAGTGGAGGTATTCACCACGCTGGTTTGAATGGGGGTTTCTACGCCGTTGATATTGGAAAGTGCCGTAGGACGTTTCAGGTAATGGTTCAGGTTGGCGGTCAGTCCAACCTGGGGGTACCATCCTGACTGGCTGATGGCATTGGAAGCCCTGGTAATGTCTGTCCGGATCATGGATTGCTGCAGCGCGGGCTGATGTTGCAATGCATAACCGATACATTGCTGCAGCGATAACGCGGAGGTGCTATCCTGACAATAGGCCACCCGGGGAATAGTAACACAGGAAAGAATCAAAAAGATACTTTTACCAACTGCCTTGCATTTGTTTGTTTTCACCAAATGATTCATGCATTTTATCATCTTAGCTACTCATTTGACAATATACCCGACAACTATGTTTAAACTCAGAAAAGAAATAGAAGATTAAAAAAGAAAAGACCCGTTTGTTAAATAATTCATGAAGCTGGTGCCTGCCAGTAAGATAAATGTATGATAAAATATAATATTTTACAAAGGGAGGTGATGAAGCGGGCGGACACTCCCGGATGATTATAACTCCCTGATGTAATCTGCAATAGCCGTTTCCACGCTGTTTTCGCTTTTCTCCAGGTGTGCTATGATGCGTTGCTTTTCTACGGCCGTTTTATTCTGCGATAATTTCTTCTGCCCCTGCAGGTCTGTCACCGCTATTTCAAAGGCAACAATCCCCCTTATCATACCTTTTTTAAACTTGTCCGGCAGGCTGTTCCACTGTTCCATGTAAGCCGCATCATAGAACAGGATCGTTTGTTCCAGCACGTTGGTCACCGCCTGTTCATCGGTAACAATCCTGGCTTTGCCATAGGCATGTATGGCTATATAGTTCCAGGTAGGCACGCTCTCTTTTTTATCATAATGCACCGGGGATATATAGGCGTGTGGCTCATTGAAGATGACTAACGAGGTATTTCCCTCTATATACTTCGCCTGTTCGTTGGCGGCAGCGAAATGTGCCGTTAGCAACAATTTCCCGTTACTATCATCAATCGAAAAAGGCAGCTGGGTAGCTACGGGGATATTATCTTTTACCGTTACGATGGTTGCAAAGCTATACTTTTTCATGAAGGCAACCATTTCGGCGTTATCTTTAAACCGGAACTGATGTGGTACGTACATAACGGATAATTAAAGCAGTACAAAAGTACCGGAATGCCGGCTGATCGTTATAGACCAATTTTAAAAAAAACGATAGACCGATACCCGGTTATTAACCACCTCTATCCTCATTTTAACAGGAATGATGATGATCTGCGTTTGTTGTTTATTTTTAGGCAGATAATTGGCTAATCCTTCAATCAATATCGTATGTTTTCAAAGGAGACTTATATCAGCAGAAGAAACAGATTACAATCAGACATGGGCAGTGGCCTTGTTTTGCTGCCTGGCAACGACGACAGTGGCATGAATTACCGGGATAATATCTATCCCTTCCGGCAGGACAGCAGCTTCCTGTATTTCGCGGGCATCGACCGGCCGGGGCTGACCTTTGTGCTGGATATTGACAATAACCAGGAGATCCTGTTTGGCAATGAAGCCACTGTAGAGGAGATCATGTGGACCGGCCCCGTAGATTCGCTGGCTTCGCATGCCGCCCGGGCGGGCATTGCCGACATAAGGCCTTTGTCGCAGCTGGACAGCTTCCTGGCTCAGGCCGTGCGGCAACAACGCCCCCTTCATTTTCTGCCGCCTTACCGGCCGGAGCATATCCTGAAACTCTCTGCCTGGCTGGACATTCCGGCAGCGGAAGTAACAAAGCGCGTATCCGTTCCATTGATAAAAGCCGTAATCCGCCAGCGGGCTGTTAAATCGGCTGAAGAAATGGTGCAGATAGAAGCAGCCGTTAACACAACGATTGACATGCAGCTGAAAGCCATGGAACTGGCAAAAGCAGGCATTACTGAAACGGAGATAGCCGGCCGCCTGCAAGCCGTAGCCATTGCTGCCGGTGGTAATATATCCTTTCCCGTTATCCTTACCGCTAACGGGCAGTTTCTGCATAATCATCCGCATCCGGCCGCTTTCCGGGACGGGCAACTGGTACTCTGCGACTGCGGCGCTGAAAATGCTATGCGCTACGCCGGCGACCTTACCCGCACCCATCCGGTCAATAAGAAGTTCAGCACCGCACAGCGGGAAATTTACGATATCGTGTACCAGGCCTACAAAGCCGCCGCAGATGCCATCCGCCCCGGTATCCGGTTTAAAGACGTGCACCTGCTGGCCTGTGAACAAATTGCAGGAGGCCTGATTTCTCTTGGCCTCATGAAAGGTAATGCCCGGGAAGCCGTAGCCGCCGGCGCTCATGCCCTCTTCTTTCCTTGTGGCCTCGGACATATGCTCGGACTGGATATTCACGATATGGAAGGTTTGGGAGAAGAATATGTTGGCTACACCGATGAACTAAAAAAAAGCACTGCCTTCGGTTTAAAATCGCTCCGCCTGGGACGCGAGCTGGAAGCCGGTTTCGTACTCACAGTAGAACCGGGTATCTACTTCAATCCTTTGCTGACCGCCGCCTGGAAAGCAGCAGGCAAACACACGGAGTTTATCTGTTACGATAAACTGTCCGCCTATGACGACTTCGGCGGCGTGCGGCTGGAAGACAATTTCCTCATCACCGCTGAAGGCAGCCGTCTGCTGGGACGCCCCTTCGCCAGAACAGCCTCCGAAATTGAAGACCTGATCGCTCAATAAATATGTATTTGTACATGAAAAAAACCTTGTACCTCCTACCGCTGCTGTGGCTATTTTCCTGCCATAATGGTCCGGAGAAAAACAATGACCGCCAACGGCTGAATCATCTTGCAGCACAATACGTACGCCTCGGACTGGACATCGGTCAGTATGACGGCGCCTTTGTGGACGCCTACTACGGGCCGGACTCGCTGAAACCGGCTTCCAAAAGGGATTCTTTTCCCAAAGACAGTTTCCTGGTTGTGGTGGATGGCTTGAAAAAATCCCTACAGCAACTATCAGACAGCAGCACCAACGATACCATCCGTATGCGGGCCAACTGGATTACACAGCAGCTCACAGCTTTCAGCCGGCGTATTAAAATATTCTCAGGTGAATATCAAACATTCGATGAAGAGTCGAAGGAACTGTTTGGCGCCGTAGCCCCGGTATATCCGGAAGCACACTACCGCGCATTAGCAGGAAAACTGGATAGCCTGTTGCCTGGCAAAGGTGCGGTAGCGGAGCGTTTCCAGCAACTGGCCAATCGTTTTATTATCCCGCCGGCAAAACTGGACACCGTTTTTAAAACAGCTATAGCAGAGGCGCGTAAAAGGACCTTACAGCACTATCCCCTCCCGGCTAACGAACGTTTTACCCTGGAGTATGTGAGCGGTAAACCGTGGATGGGTTACAACTGGTACAAAGGCAACTATCAAAGCCTCATCCAGGTAAGTGCCGATCTTAAGATCTTTATAGAGAAAGCCATTGACCTGAGCTGTCACGAAGGATATCCCGGGCATCACGTATACAATATGCTGCTGGAAAAAAATCTGTATCACGACAAAGGATGGGTGGAGATCTCCCTGTACCCCCTTTTCAGTCCACAGTCGCTGATTGCAGAAGGCAGCGCCAACTATGGCATTGAACTGGCGTTTCCCGGAGAAGAAAAAACTACCTATACCCGTACAGTATTACTCCCGCTGGCCGGCGTTGACACCACTGGTATCAGTACCTATTTCAAGGCACTGGATATTAAAGGTCAGCTCAACTACGCCCGGAATGAAGTTGCCAGGGGTATGCTGAACGGTACCATGTCTGACTCCACTGCCGCAGCATGGCTGCGGAACTATACCCTGCTCAACCAGGAGGCCGTTGCCAAAGGGTTACAGTTTATTCGGACCAACCGCAGCTATGTGATCAACTACAACTACGGACAGGATCTGATCAAACATTATATTGATGCTAAAACGCCGGCCAGCCAACCGGAGAAACGATGGGACGCTTTCGGGTATCTGCTGAGTAATCCTATCACCCCGGCCGATCTTATCAAAGCAGGACAGCAGCAATAAACTTCCTGAACATACAACAAAGGCTGCTTAGTATGACCGGGCAGCCTCTTTTATGCCAGGCTGTCAGGCAGCTGATAATACCGGCATAGCTCTTCCATTTTCCGCGTAAACGCTTGCCGGTAATACAACGGCATCTGCGATCCTGTTACAAAAAAACGATGATATTTTTCCAGTAAATCAGGATAGTGTTTGGCCACTGCGTTTAACACCAATGTTTTGCTGTCGGCCGGGGCAGCGCCGAATAAGGTGAGCGTGGCGGGGAATATATACGCCGCGCCGGCGGCCTTAAAAGTGCTGAACATTACATCCAGGTGTGCACCGGTGTCCGTGATGAAAGGCAGCAGTGGCATGAGACTAACGCCGCTGTGAAGACCACTTTTTACCGCCAGCCGTAATGTCTCCAGGCGCTGTGAGGGTGGTGTGGCGCCAGGTTCAAAAATATGTGCAATGGAATCAGTCGTTGTCGAAAAAGAAAAAGTGAGGAAAGCCTTATGGGCCAGTTTATCCCGCAGATCATCCGGCAATATGGCCGCCTGGTTAATCTCCTGTAACAAATCGAAATCGCGGCTCACCAGGTTTGATTTGGTAATGATATGCACCGGGAACCGGTACCGCAGGATCACTTCCAGCAGGCGCCGCGTGAGCCGTTGTGTTTTTTCTATTTGCAGATACGGATCTGTAGCGGAAGAAAGCACAATGATACCGTATTCCTTTTTCCGGGCCCTCGCCGATAATTGCCGCTCCAGCAATTCCACCGCATTGCTTTTAACACTCAGCTTCTCTTCCATATTGATGCCGTATTTACTCCCCCTGATATAACAGTACAGGCAGTTAAAAGAACAGCCGCTATACGGGTTCACCGTATAGTCATCCAGGAACCAGGGGTCCCGGCGTTTTGTTTTGTTGAGTACAGATGTTACAACGATGCTGCGTGTCATTTTTTACGGCTGTATTGAAGACCTATATTGATTTTTGTCCGGAACCATTGCCTGGTGGCAGCAGACGCAATCTCAGCGTTATAACGGGCTACCAGCTGCGGATGAAACCTGGCTAGTGTTTTAGCGCCCCACCCGATCCCTTTCCGGGTATGAAAATCAGTAGTGGTGGACAATGACAATAACAGCCGAAATACCGGCTCTGCAAAAACCGGCTTCAGTCCTTTTTTAACCGCGTAATGCGCAGCCACTCCAACGGTCCTTACCATCCATTTATTTTCGTGCAGGGCTAACCGTTGCAACAACGGGATGGTCTGCTCCGGATGCGTGAGCAAGGCATAGCCCACCACCCGCTCCCCAATGATATCACATACATACCATTGATCACCGAACTGTATATACTCCCCGGCTTTACCGATCGCCCCTTCAAAATCCTGCGTCAAACGTAGTTGCAGGATCATACCGGCCAGCACCTGGCTGCCTATTTCCCCTAAGCCGATAATACGATCAGTGATGGCAATCTGTTCGGAAGTGGGGATAGCAGCGGCTATTTCCTTAGCGGCATACTCCAGCAAGGGGAACTTTACCTTCTTCATCAGCAGGGTATCATGCAACAGGGTGATAAAAGCCGCCTGTCCATTTTGCTGTAACGCTTGCAGGGCTTCCGCTACCACCTCTTTTATGGTTACCTTACTGGTAATACTTTCCATGACACGATATTGGTATATAGATAAAGATATAAAATCTATCACTGTTCGGCTAAAAGCGCTCTTATGAAGGAGCTTAACAAGTAAAAATTTTAACTTTTCCTGTTTTTGAATTTTTTGATACCAGGATATGATGAGAGCAACCTTATTAATACATGACATTTTAACATATTGACTTTTAATTCTTTAAGAAACTTGTTTGTATTTTATCCCAACTTTATCTCCACTTTTTCCGCGTTTCTTTTTGCATGACACGATGACCACCCCTTAGATTTGAGCCGGCTTCTTTTTATCATTTCCACTTAAGTATTCCACATATGAAAAACACGAAAACATCCGCATTACGGCGGTTACCTTGTCTGTTGGGCGCTATTGTGCTGCAAACCGGGTTATTAAGTTCCTGTTACAAGCCATGGCCTGTTGACGGCCCCGGTCCCCATCCCGGCGACGACGTCGTCACCACCAACCGCTATTACATCGATGACAACGGCTCCGATACCAGTAATGGCCGGTCGCCGGCTACCGCCTGGAAAACGCTGGCGAAGGTAAACACGGTCACCTTTCAGCCGGGCGATTCCGTGCTATTCAAAAGAGGCGGTTCCTGGACCGGCACGCTGGTCATTAAAAGTTCAGGCGCCGCAGGTGCTAATATTACTTTCGGCGCCTATGGCTCCGGGGACAAGCCCCGGATTACGGGCAACAACAGCACGCTCTCCGCTGTACTGATCCAGGATGCCAGATACCTGACGTTTGAAAACTTCGATATCAGTCACCCGCGGGCAGTGCGTCCACCGGATATGGCCCTCTGCGGTATTTATGTGGCGCTGGCGACCAATGGCGCCTATCCGGGCATCAGCATCAAAAACAACGATATACACGACGTAGAAGGTATGCCCATTACCAACCGGCATATGCAGGCGGGCATTTTTGTCCGCTCCAATGCCACGCAGGCCTATTTCGACAGCCTGCTGATTGAAAACAACCACCTGGAGCGCTGCTCCTCCAGGGGCATTATGATGGGCGACGGCACCAACAAAGACACCACTTTCTACAATAACCACGTTACCATCCGCAAAAACATGATCGACAACACCGCGCTGGAGGGCATCATCGTGTATACCGCCAAAAATGTGCTGATAGAACACAACCGGGTACTTAACGCAGGTGCCTATACGCTGGGGGTAAACATGAATATTGTACTGGCAGGCCTATGGGGCCGGGGCAAAAATATGCTCATCCAGTATAACGAGGTGGCCTATACGCGGCTGACCAACCCCGTCCCCTATGCCTCCATGGACTCGGAAGCCTTCGATATTGATTTGAGCAGTCCGGGTTATACCATCATCCAGTACAATTATTCCCATGACAATGCAGGTGGATTCTTCCTGCATATGGGCGATCCCGGACCAGATTTCACCTATGGCCTTGTCCGGTATAATATCAGTCAGAATGATGGTAATGGTTTTGATCACCGGGTATTTGAACTACACGGGCATCCTAATGGAAAGGTGGTCCCCATCTATTTCTATAACAATACAATTTATAACGACACTATGATTGGTGTGATGGACCGCGGCGGTGGCACAGGTATTCACCCCGGACTGGAGTTCCGGAACAATATCTTTTACGCGCCGCAACTGCAATTCGACGATCAGGCCAACATCCTATATAACCACAACCTGTATTATCCCGGGCTGAAGGCCGCAAGCGACAGCAATGCCCTGACAGGCAATCCGTTGCTGGCAGGCCCTGGTACCGGCGGCAGCGGCATGCAAACCGTTAGCGGGTATAAGTTATCCGCCGGCTCTCCGGCTTTCGGGGCAGGGGTTTTCATCAACAATAACGGTGGAAGGGACTTTTTCGGTATACCCGTTCCTGTTAGCGGAGCGCCTACTGTAGGCGCAGCTGAGAAAGAATAACAGACAATAAAAAGGTTGGAAGAAAATTCTCTTCCAGCCTTTTCTGATAAGTTCCCTCTGTGTTTTAGCCATTCCTGGCCCACCAATTTCATCCTTGCCGGATATTTTGACGCCGGTCAATGCTTCGTAAAGCGATGTTTCATTTTCTTAAATTTTTGCAAGCGCGGTATTGATAAAATTCATTTCTTCCGCAGTGAGTTGGATATCCATTGCTTTCGCGTTGGCAACGGCCTGTTCTTCATTTCTCGCACCTGCCAGCACGACCGTGATAGCGGGTTGCAGGCTGGTCCAGCGCAATACCAGTTGGGACAACGTTGCATTTTTAGCTGCTGCAACCGGCGTGATCCCGTCCAGGAATGTTTTCACTTTTGTTAAATCGAATTGCTGGAAGTATCCGTTTCTATGATCGTTGTCTTTCAGTTTACCATCCCTGAAGTATTTGCCGGTCAGTAGTCCTCTTTCCATGGGGCTGTAGACGATAATACCCACATCATTTTTTCCTGCGTAAGGCACCAGGTCCTGTTCAATACTGCGGTTCAGCATACTGTAACCTACCTGGTTGCTGGCGATATTAACGGTTTTGCGGGCTTCCGCCAGTTGGTCTACGTTGTAGTTGCTCACGCCCGCAGCGCGGATTTTTCCTTGTTGCAGCAGCTGTTCCAGCGCTTCCATGGTTTCAGCGATGGGAGTGGTACTGTCCGGCCAGTGGATCTGTAACAGATCGATGTAGTCTGTTTGCAGGCGCCGCAGGCTGTCTTCCACTTCTTTCACTACGCTGATTTTGGAAGCGTATTTATACACTGGTATTTTTTTACCGGCTTCTTCGGCATCGAAGAAAAATTCGCCTTTGCCCTGGTTGCTGCCATCCCATACCAGGCCGAATTTGGTTAACAGCTGTATGTTGGTTCTGTCGTATCCTTTGATGGCTTCGCCGATCATTTCTTCACTTAGACCGAAGCCATAGAATGGTGCGGTATCCAATGTAGTAACGCCATTATCAATAGAAGCTCTTACGGATGCGATGGAGTCTTTTTTCTCGTTACCGCCCCACATATTACCGCCGATAGCAAAAGCGCCGTAAGTGATAGCGGATAATTTCAAGTCAGTATTTCCCAGTTTTCTGTATTCCATTGTTGTATATTTTTTTAGTGAGATGTATATCAGGACAATTGTTTTTCCAGCTTCAGCACTTGTTCCAGGTGCCGGAGATAGTCCTGATGATAATTATTGATCCTTTCCGGCGTAGCGTTTTTTTCCAGGTCGTGAAAGTGAAAACCGGCTGTTCTGTCCATGCCTACGAATTGGTTCATTTTATGAAAACCGAACAGCACGCCGTCATCCACCGATGTCTGGTCAAAGAATTCATCCGGGAGAGTAAAAGCGGTCTCAGGGGCGTTCCAGGTGGTGGTGACCATATATTGGGTACCCTGTAGCAGTCCGCCGGTACCATAGTTGATAGCGGGGTTCTTACGGCTTCTGCCGTCGCTGGCGTACATGCCATTCTGGTGACCGGCCGTGAATACTTCATCTATATATTTTTTCAGACGGTTGGGGACCTGGAACCACCAGATGGGGGTATGATAAATAACCAGATCTGCCCATTTAAAGTTTTCCACCTCGGCCATGGCGTCAAAATCATCATTGATATTGGTCACACGATACTCGAACCCATTTTGGGCCAGGAACGCTACCGTCCAGCTCGTCAGCAGATTGTTAAACCTGCCGCCGGAGTGGGCGAAGACCTGTCCTGCATTGATAATGAATATCTTCATTTTTATAATTTTAATTATTGATACCGCAAAGATCTATTACTTTTTTACATCACACAAATAACTTAAATTGCATGATTGTATCATAAAAATTATAGTTATGCCATGGAATCTCGAATGGCTTCGAACATTTAAGGCCATCTACGAAGCGGGAACATTATCGGCGGCGGCGCAGGAGTTATCTGTTTCCCAGCCGGGCGTAAGCCTTCATCTCAACTCACTGGAAGCATTTACCGGGTATAAGTTATTTGACCGGTCGGCCAGGAAGATGGTTCCTACAGAAAAAGGAAAGATCCTGTACAACTACATACTGGCCCCGCTGAAAAAACTGGAAACGGGGGAACAACATTTTCATAAACGGTCAAAAGAAGAGCGTGCCACGATCAGTGTGGGCATGTGTTTTGAAACATTCCAATTCACCCTGGAAGAACATATCGCCAATCTGCCATTCAATCTCATTATCAAATTCGGGGAATATCCGCAGATGCAGCACGATCTTGACAATGGTTTACTGGACCTGATTATTACGCCGCAAAAGGGGCAGCAACAGAACCTGCAGTATGTACCATTTTCCAAAGAGAGGATTGTTTTGATTGCCGGCAACAAAACGGAAACAGCTGAACCGGAGAATTTACTTGCCGGGGGAAAAATGAAAGAAGCGACGCGTATCCTGAAGCAACAGCTTTGGTATAGTACGGCAGCAGACATGGAACACCTGAAGAACTTTTGGGTACGGCATTTTGGAGAACATCCGGATTTCAGTCCGAATTTTATTGTGCCGAACATCAGTTCTATTATCCGTTGCCTGAGTGATGGTAAAGGATTTTCGGTGGTGCCGGACTTCCTCTGTACAGAAGCCATTGCCTCCGGTAAAATAAAGATAGTCTGGGAAGGTGTTAACCCTCTTGAGAATACGCTTTATTTCGGCACCCGGAAGAAGACCATGTACCAGAAGGAAATCGGGCAACTGGAACAGTTACTGCAGGAGAAATGGAACCGCTGATAGACGTAATGAATGCTGATTTCGCTGATGAGCGAAGATTAAAGCGAGGAATAATACTTCACTGTGTCCGTTATTGTCAATCATGAAAAATTATCAAGATTTAATTTAAATAAATATATATTTGCGGCATATATCAACCAAATGTTTTAGCCCTAACTTATAGAAGAGCCTACAATTATTTACATTATCCTTATTACCATCTTCGATGCCATCAGGAAGGAGATTATTTCTCAGAAATGCTGCTTTAATACTACCAGCGATGACATTTATGCCATCCTCCCTATTAAAAGCAGCCAGTAACAACCGTTTACGTATAGGCGTCATCGGTACCGGCCCCTGGGGGCGGCAATACCTGGAAGCAGCCCTGGCCAATAAACAGCTGAACATCAGCGCCGTCTGCGAAACCAGTCAAACCGCACGACAGAAAGCCTTGCGGTTATTTAACGCAGCCGGATATACGAAACCGGCACTATACGACGACTACCGGCAACTCTTATCCAACCCCGCGCTGGATGCCGTTATCATTGCTACGCCGGCAGAACAGCACTACCCCATTGCCGCCGCTGCCTTGCAGCAGGGCAAACACGTAGCCTGCGGCCCTGTGATGGGACGTACCCTGGAAGAACACCGGCATATTGTACAGTTAAGCCGCCAAACCGGTAAACAGTATTTTACCCTGGATGAACAGAGCTACCGGCCCGATCTGCTGGCGATGAGCGCCATGGTAAAGGACGGACAGCTGGGCCAACTGGAAAGCCTGTACGCTGGCGTATGCACCACCTGTATTCCGGAGCAGGAAACGGGGTATCCGCTATATCCCGGAGCCTGGATGCACCATCTGCTGGGCATGTCTAACGGGAATCGTTATACTAGGCTGCGGGTAGAAAAAGGAATAGAAGAATATGTAGTACCTGTAAAAAATCCCCGGAGCGGCAAGACTTATACGAGTATCCGTCAAGGTGAGATCACCACTATTTGCCTGCACACAGCTGCCGGCCAGCAGGTAAGAGTACAGGCAGAAGCCGGTCACAGCACCGGATTCCGCTTACAAGGCAGTGCCGGCAGTTGGATAGACTATACCGGTTCATTGTATTTGCAAAACAATGCGCAACCGCAAAACTGCTGGGAAAGCGCAGCCCCTTACCTTCATCAATACACCGTTACCACACCCGGAGCGATATCACACGCATTAGCCGATTTTGTCAATGTCATTCAAAACAAGTCGACTTATTTGCCGGTTTATGCTGCTGCTAACAGCAGCATGATTACCTTGCTGGCAGCTGAATCTGCCCGACTGGGAGGTAAAATACTGGCTGTCCCGGATGTTACTATTATAGGATAAAAAATCAACCGAAATATTTAAAACAATCTAAACCTACCAGATAAAATGGATCCGATTCTTGCTATGGTCTTTGCCTTTGGAGGCAATTTCGCGCCTGTAGGCTACGCACTTTGTAATGGCGCATTGATGGCTATCTCTCAGAATCAAGCACTCTTCGCGCTATTGGGCACTACCTATGGCGGTAATGGTCAGGTCACTTTTGGCTTGCCGAACCTTCAGGGACGTTCGATTATTGGTACCGGCCAGTCAACCGCGTCAGGCGTCAACTATTTTGTGGGAAACATGGGAGGCGTCGAAAATGTGACGCTGACAAGCGCCAACTTGCCCATCCACACCCACAGGATAGACCTTACCAAACTCCAGGTATCCATACCTGCCAGTAATGCGGCAGGAACCAGCAGTACGCCTGGCCCCACTATGGTACCGGCTGCGCTACCAACTATCGGCGCAGGACCTAATTCCCTGCCCATCAAAGGTTACAGCGATGCTACTCCCAATACCACCCTTTTGCCATTCAAGGGAAATGGTGAACTGATAAGCGATCCGGCAGGTAGCAATATGCCCATTCCCATTCAATCTCCTTTCCTGGCCATGACATACATCATCGCTACACAAGGCATCTACCCCTCCAGACAATGATGCATATGAAGCCGCCGCTGACCATCGGATTCCTGATGCCTTATTCAGGCGTTTATCCCTATTATTCCGCCCACCTGACTGCCGGATGGCTGATCGGTATGGGACTGGACCCGGCGCGCCAGCAAACGATTCAATTTGTCCCGGAATTTACCAGGAGCGGACAACCATCCGCTACCAAAGACGCGGCACAGAAACTGGTGTTTTTTAACCGGGTGGATATATTGTCGGGGATGGTCAGTTACAAATCTGTTCCTGATCTCATTCCCATTGTGGAATCGCAAGGCGCTACTGCCTTCCTGTTCGATATGGGAGAGCTCATCCCCTATTTTCCGCATATCAGTCCCAGCCTGTTTTATGCCTCTCACCAGATATGGCAATCCCAATATGCCTTAGGCCAATGGGCGCAACAAAAATTTGGGGATGGCGGTCATGTGATCATGCCGTTGTATGAAGCGGGCTATCACTTAAACAGCGCTTTTTATCATGGCGCTGCCGCCGCCGGAGGCACCACTATCCAGGCAACTGTATTGCCGGAAACGCTGGCCAACGGAAGTACCTTGTACCTCGACAATTTTTTTAAGACGATCGAAAGAGAGAAGCCTCCTTATGTGCACGCTGTCTTCACCGGCAAAATGGCTACCCGTTTCCTGGACGCCTGGAAGAACAGCCGTTTCCATAAAACCATTCCCTTGCTGGTGGTGGAATCCATGGCTTATGATGATGTACTCAGCGACGTACAGCACCATGGAATGGAGCTATACAGCGCCCTTACCTGGTTACGCGAAGATGAAAGCAAAGAGAACCGGTTGTTTGTAAAGACTTTTGAACAGATAGCACAACAGCCGGCCAATATTTATGCCCTGATGGGTTATGAAGCAGGGCTTGTCTGGCGAGAACTGTTGCCGCATGCGCAAAAGAGGGACTGGCACACCGTGAAACAACAGCTACAGCATTCCAGCATCAGAGGCCCGCGTGGAGAAAAGGGCTTTCACCCTTCCTCGGGACTGGGTTTACCGACCTCCCACCTGGTGAAGATTAATACCACCGCCAATAAAATAAATAAGATTATTCTCGATCAACATAAAGGCATCCGTTTCAACGACGACACACTTCAAGCCATACATGATGGTTGTGTATCGGGTTGGCAGAATCCTTTTCTCTGTATCTAACAGCGTTATATGAAAAAAAGCTATACCTGGAATATCCGGCTATTCCTGCTCACCTGCGTAGTAATGCTTTGCAGTGTGCAGGCACTGGCACAGTACACCCTTACCCAGCTTGAAGCCGGCGGCGTTTACACCGCGGTAGCCAAAGACAACGCCGATAACGTATATGCTACCCGTTATAATCCTACTACCAAACTTTACGACGTTGTAAAGTTCCAGGGAGGCGCCGGTACCGGCTCCGTCGTTTATGCCGGTCTTACCCATGGCACCAATGGTCAGTTTGACGCCCCCTGGGGAATTGCGGTCAACTCCGGTGGAGTTATTTTTATACTCAATTCCTTTGAGTCTGAAAACGGGCAGATCATCCGGCTTCGGCCACCCTATAATTCCCCCGAAGTAGTGCAAAAAGGCAGGTACTTTACCGCCATCACCGTAGATAATACTGACAACATTTATACGCTGGAATGGGATGGTGGTTCCAGGTACCAGGTAATGCAGTATAAAAAGGACATTGAACACCTGTCGGGCTATCTGATTAGCAGCGGTGTTCCCCTTCCCGGCGGTGGTGCCAGTTACCCCTGGGGAATAGCCATTACCTCCACTAAAGACATTTATATCACCGACTTCCTCGAAAACAACGGTGGAGGTGTGTTTAAACTCAGTTGGCCTGTCTACAACGCTACCCCGCTGCTAACCGGCAAAAATGTGACCGCGCTGGCGGTGGACAAGGCAGATAATCTTTATACCACAGAATTAGCAACACCTACTACTTCCCGTATAGTGAAGTATACAGACCCAACAAAGGCGGGAACAGAGGTTGACGCCAGCTTAACCGCCAGTGCTCCCTCCTATGCCCTGGGACTGGCAGTAGTCAATAACGGCACCGTCTTCGCCGGAGACGGCGCAGCGCCGGGCAACGGGCGGCTGCTCAAACTGCTCGCTCCCACGACTGTAGCCAGTATCACGAGGATGAATCCCGATCCCACCAATGCGGGTACGGTTCATTTTAAAGTGGTATACGCCGACAATGTTACCGGCGTTACCACTAATGCTTTTACTGTAAAATCCACCGGTAATTTATCTCCGGCGCCGGCTGTTACCGGTGTTTCTGGTTCAGGCACCACCTATGATGTGGCCGTTAACACCGGTACCGGTAATGGCGCGGGTAGTGTTCAGCTGGAAGCAGGTTCCACCGGGATTACCCCGGCTATTGGCAATGTTCCCTATACAGGAGAAACGTATAACATCGACAGAATGCCACCTGCCGTGTCATTCACATCAGTTCCCCTTCTTATAACCAACGGGCAGACAGCCAACTTCCGCTTTACGGCAAATAAACCGAATGTGGTTTATCAGGGCAAACTGGATAACGGCGCCTCCAACAACGTTACCAGTCCGGTTAGCTTAACAGGACTGACAGAAGGCACACACACCTATTCCGTTTCCGGCACAGACGCGGTTGGAAACATTTCTGCCAACGCCGTACATACCTGGACGATAGATCTGACCCCTCCTGCTGTACAAAGTGTATCCCTGCCCGCACCAGGCACCTATCATATCGGACAGGCATTAGACTTTACCGTGAATATGAGCGAAATAGTGTATCCTAATGTTAATCTCACGCCTGACGCCACCAGCTCCCCTTACCTGGAAATAACCATCGGTTCCGTAACGAGGAAGGCCTATTACCATGCAGGTGCCGCCACCAATGCATGGACTTTCAGATATACCATTACCGATGGCGACAATGATGCAGACGGCATCCAGGCAGGCAATACACTATACACTAATGGCATTATTCTAACCGACGCCGTTGCTAACAGTATCGCCCCTACGTTGAATAACATAGCCGGTAATATTGTAAAAGTCACCAGTAAACGGCCGGTAGTCACTTTCGGCACGCCGGTGATCATTAATGCAACAACGGTGCGCATGCCGGTATCGTTCGATGAACCTGTCACCGGGCTTAGCGCTACCGGCATCTCGGCGCTGGGTGCTCCTAACGGTATCACCGTGACTAATTTCACACCGAATAAAACGACGGTTACCGATAACTATACCTTCGACATGTGGTTCCAGCCGAACAATAAAGGCACTATATCGGTGAGATTATATCCCAACGTTGTCACCAGTGTTACCACACAGAATACGAACCTGATGGCTGACGCGCCGAACTTCACTTTTGATAATACCGTACCGGTAGTAACTTCTGTGAATCTACCGGCAGATAGTTATTATAAAGCAGGACAGACATTGATTTTCACGGTCAACTTCAGCAAACCGCTGACCGTCAACGCCGGCCCCAGCCTGCTGTACCTTCCGGTCACCATTGGATCTACCACTGTACGGGCGCTTTATCAGAGCGGTTCCGGTAGCTCCGCGCTTACATTTGCCTATACGGTGCAGGCAGGAGATAATGACGCAGATGGTATTGCACTGAACCAGCCTTTGGTAGATGCAGGAGGAAGACTAAGCGATGGTTATGGCAATGCCACCAATCCCGCGTTAAATGGTGTGGGTAGTTCCGCTGGTATAAAAGTCAATACCATTATACCCAATGTTACTATCTCAACCGCTGCTGTATCCCCGGTTAATGGTACTTTCACCGCTGATATTACCTTCACTGACCCTGTAACCGGCTTGCTGGCCAGTGCGTTTACGGCCACCAATGCGTCGGTTGACAACCTCAGTACTTCAGACAACATTCATTATACTATCGATGTAACACCCGCTACCGACGGTCCGGTTAAATTATCCCTGCCAGCCGGAGCTGTGCAGAATATAGGCGGCAACGACAACAACGCCTCCAATGAATTGCAACTGACGGCCGACTTTACATCCCCCACCGTAGTGGCGGTAACCGGCCCTGGAGATGGTTATTATAATGAAACGAAAAAACTCACCTTCACGGTAGTATTCAGTGAAGTGGTGCAGGTAAATACAGCCGGGGGTACGCCATATATGGCCATCAACCTCTCCTCCGGCGTAGTACCGGCGGCTTATATGAGTGGTTCCGGCACAAACACGCTCACCTTCGGCTATCCCATACAGCCCCAGGATGACGCCCCGAACGGCATCACCCTGGGCGGGGGTATCTCCCTGGGCGGTGGTGGATTGATCGCCGACCAGGCCGGCAACAACGCCGTCCTGGTGTTGAGTAATGTACCCGATTTCAAAAATGTAATCGTTAACACTACCCATCCTACTGTCATCCTGACCTCCGCCGCACCGGCATTGGTCAATGGCGCCTTTGACGTAACGATTACCTTCAGTGAAAAAGTTACCGGGCTTTCAACGGCAGGTATTGCGGTTACCAATGGCACGATGACTAATTTAAGAACGACCGGCGGCATCATCTATACGCTCACTATTACGCCTATCGCAGACGGTAATATCACTATTGCAATACCTGCTGATAAAGCTACCAATATAGCGGACAATGGTAATATCGCCTCTAATGTGTTACAGCGCACGGCAGACATCACCGCGCCGGTGCTGCAAAACCTTAAAGTACCCGCCAACGGATGGTATAAAACCGGCGATCAGCTGTTTTTTGAACTGACCTACAATAAGACTGTTCAAATCAACACAGGTACCCCTTCTATCGCGTTGCAGATTGGTCAGGCAAATGTGCAGGCCACTTATGCCGCCGGTAACGGTACCAACAAACTCATCTTCCGTTATATCGTGAAAAACGGAGATCAGGACATGGACGGCATCGCCTATACGAACATTCTGACAGGCGATATCACCGACATCGCCGGAAATGCCGTCCCTGCGGCTATACCGGCTATATCCACCAGCAACGTATTGGTGAATACCATTGCTCCGGTAACGACAAAAGTAACTTTACCAACAGATGGCTACTATAACGCCACCCATACGCTGACATTCACGGTGGACTTTAATGAGCCGGTAACAGTTACCGGTACGCCTTCCCTGCCGGTGATCATTGGTACTAACATTGCGAGTGCCAGGTATACCGGCGGATCAGGAACAAACACCCTCTCGTTTAAATATGCCGTGCAGAACGGGGATCTGGACATGGACGGCATCGACATCGGTCCTTTGCTGTCCCTTAATGGCGGCAGCATTAAAGACCCGGCAGGACTGGATGCCGTGCTGACGCTGAATGGCATACAGAATAGCCATTTGGTAAAGGTGAACACTACGCACACTACCGTTATACTGTCTACTACAACTACCCAGGTAAATGCTCCGTTTACGGTCAATGCCGTGTTCGGTGAGGCCGTTACAGGACTGACAACCGGGGATATCAACGTCACCAATGGCCAGGTCAGCAACCTGCAAACTTCGGATAACATTACCTATACATTCGCCGTCACACCGGTTACCGACGGTAGTATTAGCATCTTCATACCCGCCGATGCGGCCGTCAATATCGGAGCCAATGGTAACCAGCTGTCCAATACCCTCAGCGTGATAGCCGATGCAACCGCACCGGTATTGCAAAACCTCAAAGTACCCGCCAATGGCTGGTACAAAACCGGTGATCAGCTTGACTTTGAGCTGACCTACAATGAAGCTGTTCAAATCAACAGCGGCATCCCTTCTATCGGGTTACAGATTGGTCAGGCAAATGCAGAGGCTACCTATACCGCCGGTACCGGCACCAACAAACTGACCTTCCGCTATACCGTGAAAGACGGTGATCAGGACATGAACGGCATCGCCTATACGAACCGCGTAACAGGAAACATCACCGATCTGGCAGGAAATGCTGCACCAGCAGCCATACCCGTTATAGCCACCAACAATGTACTGGTGAACACCATTCCGCCGGTTACCACGAAAGTAACCTTACCGGCAGATGGTTACTATAATGCCACAAAAACGCTGACATTTGCGGTCACCTTCAATGAGCCGGTAACCGTTACCGGTACACCTTCCCTTCCGGTGATCATTGGTACCGGCACCGTGGGTGCTACCTATACCGGCGGCTCCGGTACTACCGCACTCTCGTTTAGCTACACCGTTCAGAACGGAGATACAGACATGGACGGTATCGACCTGGGCGCCGCCCTGCTGCTCAATGGCGGCACCGTCAAAGATCCGGCAGGACTGGATGCCGTACTGACGTTGAATGGCATACAGAATACGCATAAGGTAAATATCAATACTACACATCCTGCAGCGACACTAACTACCACGGCTACCCGTGTGAACGCGCCGTTTACCGTGAAAGCTGTATTCAGCGAGGCCGTTACAGGAATGGGACTCAGTGGTATCAGGGTCACCAATGGTACCGCCAGCGCGTTACAAACTATTGATAACATTACCTACACCTTCACCGTAGCACCTGCTACCGATGGCAATGTCAGTGTATTTGTAGCCGCAGATGCTGCTAATAATATTGGCAGCAACGGTAACCAGGTTTCCAATACACTTTCCATCACGGCCGATATGACAGCTCCGGTAGTGGCTGCCGGCCAGCAGTTTAACATCAACCAGTATAGTGCTGCCGGTACTGAAATCGGGCATATAGCCGCTACCGATGCATCCGGCATACTCCAAAACTGGAGCATTGTTTCTGATCTGTCCGGCGCCTTCAGCATAGATCCTATCACCGGTAAGCTGAGTGTAAAAGATGCCACGCTGCTGAATAAACAGGTCAACACCACGGTTAAGATATCCGTTACCGTTAGCGACGGGCTGAATACCGGCACTGCACAGGAGGTGAAGATCAGTGTAATATATGTGCCGCTGGCGCCTACTGCAATTGCGATCGATCGTGCTGCAGTGAGCGAAAATCTGCCGGCAGGTTCGGTAGTAGGTAAATTTACCACCACTACGCCGGAACCCGGAGCGACTTTCACCTACACCCTTGTATCCGGTAGCGGCGATGATGACAATAACAGCTTCGGTATCGTGGGCGATCAATTGCAGACCAATGCGGTACTGGTATATGCCACGAAGCATACTTATAGCGTAAGAATCCGTACCACTCAAAACAACGGGTTATTTACGGAGAAAGCATTCGTTGTTCAGGTATTGCAGGTCAACCAGGCGCCTACCCTGGACATCGTCCCCGACCAGGCTATGTGTAACATCACGGATAAACAAACCTACCAGCTTACAGGCGCTTCTCCGGTAGAAGCCGGTCAGACGCTGCGTTATGCCGTACAATCCGACAAGGACTTCTTCAGTACACTCAGCGTAGATGCAGCCGGTCTTCTCTCCTATAGCCTGAAATCAAATGTAAGCGGTATCGCACATATCACCGTAACCGTAAAAGACAACGGCGGTACCGCCAACGGTGGCGTAGATACGCTTCGCCGCACCTTCACGCTCACCGTGAACGCCCTGCCACAGATCAGCATCACCCCGGATAAAACAGGTGATATCTCCAAAGGAGATATCATAACGCTGACTGCTACCGGTGGTAACAGCTACAGCTGGAGCCCCGCTACGGGTATCCTCGACGGTCAACAAACTGCCACCCTACGGATCAGGGCTTTACAGCCTGCTACCTACGAAGTAACCGCTACCAACACATACGGGTGTACGAATACACAGCAGATCCATATCAACGTGGTATCCGACTTCAAGGTAGATGCGACCAACATCCTTACGCCCAATGGTGACGGCAAAAATGACAGATGGGTAATCCGCAACCTGGATAGCTATCCCAATAACGAGGTGACTATTTACGACCGTACCGGCCGCGTCATCTTCCATCGCAGGAATTACAGCAATGACTGGGATGGCACACTCAACGGCCACCCGCTCGCGGAAGGCACCTATTATTACCTGCTGAAAATGGATGGTACCGATAAAGTGGCTAAAGGATTCATTACCATCATCAGGGACTAACAATAACATCATGATAAAGACATTATATACATCGCTCCTTTTATTTACCGGTATGTGTTTGTCCCTGGCGCTCCAGGGACAGAACTTCGGTAATTCACAGGCATTGCTGGAACCTTCCGGTACGCAGTATTTCCACAACCAATACCTCGCCAATCCGGCGATGGCAGGTCTGGATACAGGACTGCATGTAAACGCGGCCTATCGTAACCAGTGGAATGGAATGAACGGCGCACCGGTCACCAAGTTCCTCTCTGCAGACATACAGGCGACAGATCGCATGGGCCTGGGTATGAACATCTTCAACGATGTAGCGGGTCTGATCAACCGCACCCGCGTAGCCCTCTCCTACGCCTACCGTATCCCGCTGGGACAACGGCGGCAGCAGCTGAGCTTCGGGCTCTCTGCTGTATGGAACGTACAACGCCTCGATCTGAAGACCGTCAACGGTGACATGAATGATCCTTCCTTCGGCGCTTTCAACCGCCGCGACAACTATTTTGAAGCGGAATACGGTATGGCCTATACGGACCAGCACCTGAATATACAGGCATCGTTGCCCAATATCCGGAATCTGGTCACCCACCGCGATGAAGGTGTAAACGGCGGCAGCATCTTTTTCTCTGCCGTGTCTTACCGGTTCCTGCCGGAAGGCAGCGTGCTCTCTGTGATAGAACCGAAGCTGTGTTTCCGGGGTGTGAGAGGTTATGACAATATCCTGGATGCCGGTTTAAAGCTGGTTTTCCTGGAAAAGGTAGCCAATTTCATGGTGATGTACCATAGCTCACAAAACGTCACCACCGGTATAGGCGTCAACGTTATGAAAACACTGGGTATCCAGGCCATGTATACCTTTCAGACCGGTGGACTTAAAACTTATGTGAATGGTACCTATGAAATAGGCGCTACGCTTCATCTTTTTAAGTAAGTCACTATCCGTTAAAATAAAAGCGGCTGCCTGGTCATCCGGGCAGCCGCTTTGGTTTTGCGGTCAAATATTATTTACAATTCAGGATTCATTTTATTTCTCCAGCCGCAGGTCTATATGTTGCTCTATGTCTACCAGGTTCAGCAAACATCCTTTTACCAATGGTTGCCAGCCAGCATTCAAGGCATACAAAATCACTTGTCTCACCACATAACCAGTGATAATCAGTCCTTGTTTCAAATAATGAACCTGCTCTCCATCTTTGGTAGTTCCTACGGGTACGGAGTGATAGCTAAAATTGGCTGTTAATAAATTGCCCTGTTGTTTCATTGGGACTACGCAAAGACTCAGCCATCCATCATTACCGGTTACGTTCCAGACGTATTTCTTTCCCTCCACTGTAATTTTTCTATGTCCCTTTTTAGGCAATGTCATGCGTCATGGCTGGCTTTAAACCCCGACAAATATAGTATTAAAATTCTTCAATCAACTTTTGTTATCTTAGGATGGTGAAACTCAAGCAGGAAACAACAAAAAGGACAACGTCGACACCTATATGAAAGCAGCATTTTATTCTCACACACAATTTCTCGGCACTATCGACTTGAAAATAACAGATGAATCTATGGGTGTAGTGGGTGGAATACTTACCCCAACGAGTGAATACTTTGCTTTACAGGCCATATTCAGAAAATGTGCGGGTGCGCATAACGCAGAGATTGAACAACTGGTATTGAATATTCAACTGGAAAATGGTTGTTTCCTGCATGCCGTTGGAGGATACTCCATCCTGGACGCAGCAGCATTTCCGGACGAAATTAGCATTGAGGTGGTGGGGTCCAACTTTTTTACTTTTTTTGACGCTATTGATAATAGCAACAGGCCATTTGTTTTTCCCCCATGGTATCCATTAACGATTGAGACTAAGTTAGCTATTGAAAAAGGATTAAGCAGGGAAACCGGACTATTTTTACAGGATCATCAGTTCTTAGCCCTGGCACAGCATGGACCCAATGACGATGTTCTGTTCTATGTAGCCGGTAACAGCGACTGCTCATTTGCAGTCATACGCCTTACGAGGACAGGCAGGCCGGAAACAGACCCAAGGTATCCGATGATCCGGTTTTATCAAAGCTTTGATGATTTTAAAAAAGGTTTCTCTTTCGAGGCACGGTAATAGCTAAGCTGCGCAGCTCCTGATATTCTACGCCATCCATTCATTAAACTCCTCCTCCGACACCGTCTCCCCAAAATGGTAAAAAGCCCGTTTGTCTTTCGCCAGCGATACCTGGTTGTTCACTATTTCAAACGTATCGTAGTCGGCATTTGCCAGAACGGTATCCTGTGCATAGATATTACGGGCATCGCGCCCGTAGTTGAAGTTAAGCGCCTCAAACGTCGCCGGATCGGCCTTCTTCAGCTTCTTCCCCCGCCAAAGCACATATTGCTTGTCTTTCGCATAACAGGTATCAATAGTGGTGAACGTATCGGTATCGATACCTTTGATGGCTACCGGCTTTTGTGAATAGTATTCCATCATCCACAATCCGTTTTTATCTTTTGCGTAAGACGTTATCTTTTCCTGCCGGTTATTGGTATGGATGATATAACCGGTATCCAGTACGGTAAAAGTATCATAGTCCACTTTTTTATCGATACCGGCGAGGTTATAGATATATTGTTTGTCTTTCGCGAAATAGATGTTCAGCACTTCAAATGTTTCGGGGTCTGCGCCTTTGTATACCTCTCCCAGGCGGTAACAATTATTTTTATCTTTCGCAAATCCCAGCTGGCAAACGAATGTCTCCCGATCTGCATTTTTGATGGGATAAACATTGTAACAGACTTTCGTTCCATCGATGATGTAATAGTTATTTCCCGGCGGGAGGTCCTTTAAAGACGGGAGTATGGCGGGTTGGGTCCACATGATCAGGTTAATTACATACTAATTACGGTTTCTTCGTTAACTTGTACCTGATATGGGTTGTTAAGTCTGATGGTATCACTTCCATGATTTGAACATCATACATACTTTTGTCCATACCTTCAAACAACCGGATACCGCTTCCCAAAAAAATAGGCGCAATATGAATAAAAAATTCGTCTATCAGGCCGGCATGAAGAAATTGCTGGATCGTATTGGCGCCGCCTTGTATTCTGATATCTTTTCCTTTGGCTGATTGTTTTGCTTTTTCCAGGGCGCTTTGTATGCCGTCGTTGATAAAATAAAAAGCGGTGGTGCCTTTTTGTATCCAGGGCTCCCGTTTTTCGTGTGTCAGCACATAAACGTCTGCCTTATATAAATCCTCTTTCCAATGCACTTCCCCTTCTTCAAACATACGTTTTCCCATAATGTATGCGCCTGTTCTGGCAAACACGTCGTTAATCAGTTTACCATCCGGCCCATCTTCTTCACCGTGGCCTTCCATATTGATGTTTTTCCAGAATGCCTTTTGTTTATACATCCACTTATGCATGGAAGGTCCATTGTCTCCCATGGGATTGGCCGGACTTCTGTGGTCACCTGCTAAAAAACCGTCCAGCGATATGCCGCTGTCAAAAATTATTTTGCTCATAAACTTGTGTTAGATGATGGATTTAAAATGATATTGTAAGATAATTTTTTTCCCGTGTAGTTAGAACATAATATGTCCCCGTAGACCGAAAACATGCACGGGACCTCTGTCTTTATTATACCCTGGATTATTGACAAACTGATAGTCTACCGTCAACTGAAAAAAACGGTTGAGCCGGGCATTATAATATGCTTCGAGAATTGCCTCGTGGCCATAATGCAGCCGTCCATCGCCAAGGATGAAGCCATAGCCGCCGCCGGCCAGAAAGTCCCGGTGCTCCGGGGAGATGGCATTCACCACAGCTGCGATGCCCACCACATCACCGGGTCTTTTCCATTTGGCGCCTTTGGATACCAGGCCACCACTAACGGTTCTGTCGACTTCCGTGAACGCCCAGGTGGCATATCTGCCATCATTCCAGCCTACGCGGCAGAAAACACCCAGGTTATCATTCAGTTCCTGATCGACATTCAGACCCAGCCCATATTTATGACCACCGAACGATGTATTTTCCGAAGCGCCGCGAATTACATTCAAAAGGAAGGTATCCTTACTTGCCAGGGCGTCGATCCCTTCTTTATAGGAAGGCGCCCGGGAATAGGTGCCGCTGGCCGAGCAACGGATGGTACCGGAGCGTTTACCGAACTGTAGTTTATGTTCAAATTCGATGGTTTCCGAGTGGGCATTGATATTATATTCCATCAGGTGGTAGTTGGCTATTTCAGGCACAGCTACCGTGGAGAAACGTATGGCATACTTCGGTTTGATCAGTTCCACCACCACACCTTCGGTATATCCCCGGGTGTTGGCCGGGTAGTCCCAGGCACTGTTGGCCCACACCGACCAGTTAAAGAACTGCGTTCTCGGGTCTTTTGCATAGGCATTGTTATCATAAAAATCATCGATAGAAAACTTACCCGCGCTGACCGTAATCCGGCTCGACGGCAGGTGGCCACCTACCTGATTCACATCGTCCGTTACGGCTTCACTTGCATCGCCCAGGCGGAAATGCTGCTGGAGGTAAGCCCTTGCGATGAACACCTGTGGCTGCACAGCGCCTACGCGGTACGTTTCCCCGTTCAGTGCTCCGGCCACGCCGGCAGCGGAGCTAAGCCCCTTGCCACCGGATACCTCCGGATTAAAATAAACGGCCGCCCCTTTCCATAATCTCCGGCCAATGAACAACGTAGCGGTGAGGCTCTGGGCAGAGGGTTCCACGGTATCTGCCAGGCTGTTATCGCCCCTATAGGGAGATTTAAACCCCGAGTGCTGCTGTGCGATCACCGTTGTCTGAAAATGGAAGCTCCAGTTCGATGCGTGCGCCGTGCTGTAGCCACCGTTTTGGGCGCCCGCTATCGGTATGAAACGGAACAAGGCGACCATAACCATCACTATTTTTTGTTCGATTGCCATAAGAAAGGATTCCAGGGTTATGCATATTGCCATCAACGGCGTTGCGAAATTAGTCAATCCACAGAAAGTCGTTATTAGCGCAACAACAGAATTTTCTTAGAAATCCATTAGAAAACCGGGATTCAAATGATCTTCTTTAACACCGCTATGCTTTTTTCCAGCTGATCGATGGTAGAAGAGCCGAACCCCAGACGGGTAGCGTTTTCATGAAAGCCCGGGTATTTGTGCAGGTTCCCGTTTGACAGGTACAAATCCCGGCGCAATGCTTTTTGGGCCATTTTTTCAAGGTTAATGGCTTTGTCAAACCGGGCCCATACGGTCAATCCGCCTTCGGGGATATCAAACCGGATTTTATCTCCTAATTGCTGTGCGAGTTTTTCGCAGAAAAAATCCCTGCGTGCCTGGTATACGGTCATGGCCTTTCGCAGGTACCGCTGTATCGTTCCTTCTCTTAACAACTCTGCCATAGCGTATTCCAGGATTTGATCCCCCTGCCGGTCCAGCAATAGCCGTACCTGGCTCAAATGATCGATGACGTTTTCAGCAGCTACCAGGTAGCCTATACGAAATGCGGGCGATAAGCTCTTGCTGAAAGAGCCGCAATGAATTACCATACCGTGTTTATCGGCCGCCGCCAATGGGAACAACGGACGCCGCTGGTAATGGAAATCAAAATCGTTTTCATCTTCGAAGATGATAAACTTATATTTCTCCGCCAGTTGCAGCAGTTGTGTTCTTCGTTCTACCGACAGCGTAACCGTGGTGGGATAATGGTGGTAAGGAGTAACGTATACCATCCTCACCCTGGTTTTACGGCAAATCTCCGCCAGCGCTTCCACCACGATACCGTGACGGTCAACCGGTATGCCGATGTGTTTTGCCCGGTAGTGCACAAAGATATCTTCCGCCCTGATTTTGCCGGGAATACCGGACACGATGACATCCCCCGGACTGATCAGGCCATTACATACCAGGTTAATGCCCATAATAGTTCCCCGTATAGATAACAGATTACCGGAGCGGGTGTTTAGTCCCCTGGTATGATTGAGATAGGCTGATAACGCCTGCGTGTAATAGACTGCCCCTTCCGGGTAATTATAACGGCCAAATTTATCGTATATGCCTCCCCGGGTAAGTTGGGCCCGGTAAGAGCGGTATAGCTCTTTCAAAGGCGCTAAATGCGGGTCAGGAAACCCATCATCCAGGTGCAGGGTGGTATTGGGGATATTCAGCTGATGATTGATGTAGCCCATAGCCGGAATGGAAAATCCCGCTACCTTCTCGGGCGGTTTGGCCGGGCGACTGTTATCCGGGCGGACTTCCGGAATATGTGCTGAGACAAAAGTGCCTTTCCCTACCAGCCTGTTCAGCCATCCCTGGGCTTGAAGATCGTCCAGTGCGCGGGTAACCGTTACCCTGTTGATTGTTAAGAGCTGTGCCATTTCCCGCGAACCCGGAATTTCCTGTCCCCTGTGGAGGCGGCCCTCTTTTATCATCCACATGATGGCATCCGATAATTGCAGGTAAACCGGCTTTTTTACAGCCCGCTTTATTTTTATCTCCTTAAATAATTGCTGTACAAATGGACTACTCATTATCTCGGTGATGGACTACAAATATAGTCCATTGACGCGGTAGTTTTGCGCTACCAACAGATTATCAAATGAAACTACTGAAGAAGGAAAATGAACGGATTTGCACTATCATGGCTTTTGCACTGATTCCCATATCCGGTTTTGCGATCGATGTATACATCCCCTCTTTTCCCAACATGGTGCAAGATCTGCATACGACTGCGGCGATGATAAAACTCACGATGACGGTTTACCTGATCAGCTACGGGCTCTCACAACTGTTGCTGGGCAGCCTGGTGGATAGTTACGGCAGATACCACATTAACCTGGCGGCATTAACCGTATTCACTTTGAGTAATATCGGCATCATATTGACCAGCAGTTTACCCCTGATATTGTTTTTAAGAGGTATACAGGGTATTGCAATAGCGCTGATCATGGTATCCAGGCGGGTGTTTTTTATAGATGTGTATACCGGCGAGAAGAGAGCCCAATATACCAGTATGCTGAATGTTGTTTGGTCTACCGCCCCTATCATTGCTCCTTTTGCCGGCGGTTATCTGCAGACAGCCTTCGGCTGGCGGTCTAATTTCTACTTCCTGGCGGTTTATGGTTTGGTGATGTTATTGTTTGAACTGATCTATGGCGGGGAGACAATTAAGGAGCGAATGACCTTTCATCCGCGGACGATATGGAATACCTATAAGACGCTGTTCTCCACCATGGATTTCAGTCTGGGTATGGTGATACTGGGGCTTAGTTATGGTATGGTGATGGTATTCGGCATGACCATTCCCTTTATCGTAGAACAGGGTTTTCACGCATCGCCGGTAGTGACAGGGTACTGCGCATTAGGCTCAGGGGCCGCCATTTTCACCGGGGGACTACTGGCTAAACGTTACATCAAAAAGCCATTCCTGCATAAACTGGTTATTGCCAATGGTGCACAATTAGGAATAGCGCTGCTGATGTATGTAGCCGGTGGTATATATATGAGCATAGCATCGATTATGGTATTCGTAGTATTCATACACTCGTTCCAGGGATTTACGTACAACAGTTATTTTACCTACTGCGTAACCAGGTTTCCCCAATATGCAGCCACGGCGAGCGGTCTTGTCAGTGGCGGGTCTTATATTATCTTTTCCATTGCCAGCTTCCTGATTACAAGCGTCATCACTATACGAAATCAGCAGTCTCTTTCACTTAGCTATATCCTGCTTATTGTAGCCACTTCCATTATACTGTGGCGGGTAAGCAGCGCCTTAAAAAAACAACCCGCTGCGGTGAATACCACCAATAGCGCAGGTTTGCGCACGATGTCCGGAATTGATCAATAACCCCGTTTTAGATAAACAGGCCGCGAACTGCGGCCTGTCTGCAAAACGGCCTTGTTTGGACGGCAAAATCATGAAAAGAATAAATATTTTACAGCGTTTATTTCACTATCTTTAAAACAGACGAACCTTTTACCTGTAGCCCGTTTGCAACCCAATTGCAGTAAGAAAACCCAGTACCAAAACAAGACCTTACGCAGCTATTCATTTTTTTCAACGAAAAACCCAAGACAATTATGACTCAAGCATAATGACCGGTCCCTCTATATTTTTCAACCAAATCTAAACCATTATGAAAAAGACATTGTGTCTTATTGCCATTCTCATGGCAATCACCCTCCTATTGCCTGCACAGCAGCGGCAGGTAACAGGGAAAGTGACAGGTAACAACGGGCCTGTTCCTTTCGCCAGCGTTCAGCTCAAAGGCGCCAGTTCCGGCGCTATTACAGACCAACAGGGGAATTTCAAACTACAGGTGTCAGGCAGGGATGCCGTGCTGGTAGTCCGAAGTATCGGATACCTGCTCAAAGAAATCCCTGTAGGCGATGCCAGCAGCTTCAACATTGAACTGCAGCCCGATGACAAGACCATGCAGGAAGTCGTAGTAACAGCCCTCAACGTAAAAAGAGAAAAGAAATCACTCGGTTACTCCGTACAGGAAGTAAAAGGTGCGGAACTGACCGAATCAAAGGATGCCAATTTTATCAACGCGCTCAGCGGAAAAGTAGCCGGTATACAGGTTACAGGTTCTTCCGGAAATATGGGCGGTTCTGCCAGGATCACGATCCGTGGTATCAATTCCATCTTTGGTAACAACAATCCGTTGTTCGTGGTAGATGGTGTTCCGATGGACAACAGCTTTTTTACCGGCAGCGACCCCGCTACGGGCCTGGACCAGGAACGTGGTCGCGGTGGATACGATTATGGTAACGCCATTCAGGATATCAATCCGAATGATATTGAGTCCTTATCCGTATTGAAAGGCGCCGCCGCCTCTGCGTTGTATGGTACCCGTGGTTCCAACGGGGTGATTGCCATCACCACCAAAAAATCCAAATCCGGCGTTGGCAGCGGTATCGGTGTTAGTTACAACTTTGGTGCACAGATGGAAAAAGTGTACATCATGCCCCGATACCAGAATGAATATGGTGGTGGGTATAAATTCACCAAGCTGTATGTGAAAGAACATCCGGAAGGTTTTAAAGACGGGAAAGCCAGCTATGATGATAATGACGGGAAAGGTCCGTATGACCTGGTGCCTGACTATGAGCCCGATGTTTCCTGGGGACCAAAGCTGGATGGCAGGCTGGTTCGGCACTTCTGGTCCTGGGATCCCAACAAACAAAACCCTGATTTCGGCGTATCCGCTCCCTGGGAACCGCATCCCAACAATAACCGCAGCTTCTTTGAAACCGGCCTCACACTGACCAATAATATAGCCGTTACCGGTAGTAATGAAAAAGGCGCTTTCAGGATGGCTTACACTAACCTGGATCAGAAATACGTTTTGCCCAACTCCAAACTTAAACGCAATTCCCTCAGTTTTAACGGTAACTATTCCATCTCGTCCCGGCTGGAAGCCTTTATAGGCGTGAACTATGTTAGCACCAGCGCCCTGGGCAGGCCCGGCACCGGCTACCATGGCAGAAACGTGATGCAGGGTTTTACCGAATTCGGTCACCGCGACTGGGATATGAACAAACTAAAAAATTACGCCTATGACTATGATGGTTCCCAGGTTTCCTGGAACCGCGGCGCCTGGGACGATCAGCCGCCCAGGTATACCGACAACCCTTACTGGACGCGGTATAAGAACTATGAAACCGACCGCCGTGACCGCGTATTCGGTAACGCAGGCGTTAACTTCAAAATCACCGATTACCTGAGTGTTACCGGTAAATTCATGACCGACTTCTATACCGACAGCCGGCAGGAAAGAGTAGCGATTGGTTCGCAGGGTATCGCCTCCTATCTTGAAGCCACCCGTTTTGTAAAAGAGAACAACTACGAAGGACGTATTAATTTTAATCATAGTATCGGCAGCCGTTTCTCGATATCAGCCTTTGCCGGTATTAACCGGCGGGAGAACTATCTCAAATTCACCGGTGGTGAAAGTAAAGACGGTTTAAACATCGATGGGTGGTATAACCTGGCCAATTCCCGGCAGCCGGCCCGGACTTATGACCGGGTGGAAAAGCTGCGTGAAAATGCGGTTTTCGGCAGCGCCTCACTGGGTTACCAAGGTACCCTTTACCTGGATGTTACCGGTAGAAATGAGTGGTCCAGCACCTTACCGGCCGCCCACAACTCCTACTTCTTCCCTTCTGTATCCGGATCGTTTGTGTTCTCCGAAGTAGGGACACTCAAGAACTCGGGCTGGTTGTCTTTCGGTAAACTACGGCTCGGATGGGCGCAGGTCGGTAAAGGCACCCTTCCCTACAGTACTGCACTGGCCTATCTGGCAGAAGAAAACTTTGGTTCCACCGCCAATATTACGGTCCCCGACCGACTGAACAATGCCAACATCAAACCTGAGATCACTACAGAAGTGGAAGCCGGGCTGGAACTGCGTTTCCTGCATAACAGGCTGGGCGTGGACCTCAGTGTGTACGATAAAAAATCGAAAGACCAGATCATACCACTGACGATATCCGCCTCCTCCGGTTATACCTCCGCCATCATCAACGCGGGGCTGATCCGGAACAAAGGTTTTGAGCTGGCGCTGACCGGCATGCCCGTGAGTACCAAAAGCGGTTTCACCTGGGAGCTGGGTTTTAACATCGCCCGCAACCGCAATAAAATTGAGAAGTTGTACGACAATCCGGAGAAAGGTATACGGGTAACCAACCTGCTGTTGGCCAACGCCCCGTTTGCCGTATCTGTGAATGCCCGCGAAGGAGAAACCTATGGCTCTATCGTGGGTTATGCCATCAAGCGGGATGCTAACGGTAACAAGCTTGTAGGAAGCGATGGGTTTTATATCAGGGCAGATAATCAGTCCGTGCTGGGCAACGTATTGCCTGATTATACCGGCGGGTTCTCCACCTTATTCAGCTACAGGGGTGTGTCACTGGGCGTCAACTTCGACTTCCAGGTAGGTGGCCAGTATTTCTCCACCACTACCATGTTTGGCCGCCAGTCCGGTATACTGGCTGAAACCGCCGAAAACGGTATCCGGGAGAAAGGCACTATCGCAGAAGGCTATACGGAAGATGGCAAGGTAAATACAAAAGTGATCTCCGCCTATGATCATTTTAATAACAACAACGGATATGTGGTACAGGAACTGGACATGTGGGATGCCGGTTATCTCTACCTGAAAGAGATCAACCTGGGATACACTTTTGAGAAATCGTTTGTATCCGCGTTGCGGCTGCAGAAACTCCGTCTTTCTGTTTCCGCCAGGAACGTATGGCTGATCAGCACTGCCAACCCGCATCTTGATCCCACCAACCTGGCTATATCCGCCGGTAACGTACAGGGCATAGAAGCCGCTGCCCTGCCCTCTGTACGGTCCTTCGGTGTTAACTTATCCGTTTCCTTCTAAAAAACAAGCCATGAAAAAGACCTTCTATAAGCACCTGTATATCGCGTCAGTATTGATGCTGCTGTTGGCAGGCTGCACCAAAAAGTTCGATGAGATCAACCAGGACCCCAATAATCCTAAAACAACCGATCCGGGTTATCTGCTGGTTTCTGCTGAGAAAAAAGCGATGGATAATATTCTGAATGAATGGAACAATGGCCGTACGGGCATGCATTATGCCCAGTACTGGTCGGCCACCACGTATTCCAATGAAAGCCGCTACCAGATCCGGGAGAACGTGAACAACACCTTCTGGAATATCATGTATGCCGGTACCCTCAAAGATCTGAACGAGATCATTAAGATCAATACAACCAAACCATTCGATTATTCCGTTAACCAGATCGCTATCGCGGAAATCCTGAAAGTATGGACCTATCATATGCTGGTGGATGTGTATGAAGACATTCCCTATAAATCGTCGCTAGGTGGCCTGGAACGGCCTGGCAGTCAATATGACAAGGCAATCGACATCTACACTGATCTTTTAAAAATACTCGGTGAACAGGTCACCAAACTGGATGTTTCCCAACCATCGTTCCCTGCTAAAACGGATATCATCTACGGCGGAGACGTCAATAAATGGAAACGTTTCGCCAATTCCCTCCGTCTCCGTATAGCCATCCGGGTAAGTGATGTGGCATCCATGGGAACGCTGGTCAACAAAGCCATCAACGATGCCGTTACCTCCGGCGTATTTACCTCCAACGCAGATAATGCCCTGTTCCGCTATGTAGACGCGCCGCCGAACAACAATCCGCTGAACGAGTCCTTTAAATCACGCGTAGACTTCTGTATGTGTAAAACGATGGTCGACTATATGCAGGATACCAAAGACCCGCGATTACCCATTTATGCCGCCCCTGCAAAAGGGAGTGGTAAATATATCGGAAAAGCATACGGCTTAAACCAGCAAAACGGGGAAACCATTCCCAACAGCGCCGTTTCCCTGCCCGGCAGCGCCGTGCTGGATGCCAAATCGCCCGGTGTGTACCTGGACTATGCCGAAGTGGAATTTATCCTGGCTGAAGCAATAGAACGGAATATACTCTCCGGCTCCGCCGAAGAGCACTACAAAAAGGGCATCAGGGCCTCCCTGGAATACCAGGGTGTAGCAGCTTCCGACGTGGACAGCTATATCGCCGGTGTACCTTACAATGGCGGTCAATGGAAAAACGTGATCGGTACCCAAAAGTGGATCGCCCTTTATATGCAGGGACTGGAAGGCTGGTTTGAAAGGCTTCGCCTCGATATCAAAAAGCCCAATGGACAAGATTTGTTTGTAGCGCCGGTAGATGGTTCCCTGGACCGCGAGGTAACGATGGTACCCACCCGCATGACCTATCCCGTAGATGAACAACAGCTGAACAAAGCTAATTACGATAAGGCAGTGCAGTCTATCGGCGGGAAAGACAGTAAAGCAGGCAAACATTTCTGGGATCTTTATTAATAAACTTTTGAGGATATAGAGACGGTCATCAAAAGCGGGCCGGTCTTCGCAGGAAGGCCGGCCTCGCTATTGGTTCAATGGTTGGTTTTATTCATTTTACCGAAGACGTTATTTCTCCAGCAAAGAGCTGATCATTAGCTCCAGCGTACGTCCGTTGCTGCCATCTGTCCGGAAATCCGTGAACACCATTTGCCCGTTCTGGTCAATCAGGAAGTTGGTAGGCTCGCCTCTGACTTTATAGTCTTTTTGTGCGGTGCCTTCGCCATCCCGCAGCGGGATAAACGAATAACCGGTTCCACTCATGAAAGGTTTGACATAGGGGTCCTGGTCGGTCGCTACGTTGATGCCCACATAGGCTACTTTTTCTTTACTGAATTTATTGATCACTTCCTGAAAATGCGGGAACTCTCCCCGGCAAGGTCCACAACCCGGAAACCAGAATGTGAGCAGTACCACCTTTCCGCTAAGGTCTTTCAGGCTTAGGTTACCAGCTTTCAGGTACTGAGGCAGATCAAATGCCGGCGCAGGTTTCATCGTTTTAGACCTTATCTCCCAGACATCTGTCATGACCTGTTGCCCGTTCTTACCCAGTACTGCTGCGTATTGGTCGATGGCTGACCTGATGTTATCGGTAGGGTCTTTCGCGAACACCGCCACCAGACCTTTATAGGCATCGTCTGTTTTACCCAACCCATGGGCTGCCTGTGCCTTGAGCAAAGCGAGGGTATTGGTTAGACTGGAATAACGGGGCAGCCGTACATTTTCCAACAGCGTAGCCGCCTGCTGGTATTGTTTTGCTCCGAGGGCCTGCCGTATGGACAGGAACTTCCGGGCCAGCGTATCCTGTGATTTCCAGCCTTCGAGGTTAGCCAGATTCTCTGCTAACTGCACTGCTTTGGCAGGATCAGTATTTATATAAACACTGAATAATCCCTGCATACCGCCTGACGACCAACTGAATTTCTCCGGCGGGTACAATGTGCGCAGTTGCTCATATACTTTTATTTTCTCGATGGTATCGTTTGACCTGGTAGCCAGCCAGTATAACCCCTGGGCTCCTCTTTCACTTTGAGGGAAACGTTTGGCCAGGTCATATAAACTGCTGCGCCATTTAGCCGGGTCCGTCTCTTCAAAATTCATAGCATGATAGAAGGCGTATGAAGGATTATCAGGATCGGCTTCAGCGGCCTTCCTCATATATTCTATTCCGTTTGTCTGGTCTCCCCAGCGTTCAGCATCAAATGCTAAATCGAGCCATGCCGCAGCCAGCTTAGGGTCCAGCTTCACTGCCTTCAACAGGTAGGTCCTGGCTTTGGGACTTTCCCCATCAGCGAACGCTTCACCGATAGCATAAGGAACAGTGGCCGAGCGGGGAAACTGTTTCATCCAGGTGGCATATTGGCCCTGCAGTAAGGAAACTACGGAGTCTGTGTTGCGGAAGGAAGCATTGGGAATGCTCTTCTTAAAAGCAGCGATAAACTGATGATGTACATTCAGGCTATCCGGAGTTTTAGCCACAGCAGCACGTAGCTGCTGCAGATCATCTGTTGCTTTTTTCGTTTGCCCGTAAACGTGATGGGCCCCTCCGAATCCAAACAGCAGACAGCAAGCTAAAATGGTTTTTGTTTTCATATATGCAGTTTAGTATTTATTCTGTTCAATAAGACCATTGCTGGAAATAATCTCCGTATTGGGCACAGGCGCCGCAAAACGCCGTGAGTTTTTCGGCAGCGTATAGGTTTGCGGTGGTTGGCTCATATCCACCTGCGCACTGTTATATGGATAAAAGACGCGGCTTAAAGTTACATCATCATTTGGATCGTCGTTGTTGTTGAACCGGCGGATATCGAACCAACGTTGGGAAAACGGCATTTCCCGGCGACGTTCTTCCAGTATTTGTTTTAAAGCATCATTTTTATCGGTTGCTGTCAGGTTCACCCAGGGACCAGGCTTCATCCTTGCGGTACGCAAGGTATTAACGGCGGTCATGGCATTACCGGGATCTCCCAGCCGGGCGAGGCATTCCGCCTTGATCAGCAACATTTCCGCCACCGTTGGTCCGGATGGAATTCTGTCCTTGAAGAAAAAGATATAACCCGGATAGCTATACGCTGGTTTGATCAGCCCGCGATCGTAGGAATAGTTTTGTACCATATGATAGGTGTAACGCAGATCGTGTGCCTGGTCATACAGGTTCAGCAAGGCTTCGGAAGGAATGTACCACCAGGATTCATGATTCAGCATCCGGAAGTAGAGGAATTCTTTCCAACCGATCATATCCGTCATATCACTCTGATTGTTGTGGGTATACGGATACTGGATGGTGACTGTTTTCGCCTCCGCGGTGCCGGGATTGATCGTCAGGGTTTGGTCCCTGCCATACTTCATTTCGGTATTGTAGTTCACCAGCCGGTCATATTCTGCGAGGGCTGCTTCCGCATATTTACGCGCTTCCGCATAGTTGTTACGGTTCAGGTAGTAACGCGCCGCAAAACCATTCACTCCCGCTTTACTCGCCCGCCAATGACGCGGTACCCCATTCTGCACCAGTGGTACGGATGTTTTCAGAGCTTCCGCCAGGTCACTTTCAATTTGGGCATATACCTTATCCAGTGGTTGCCTTGCCACCGGTTCGTCAAAACTGGTGGTTAATTTCAACGGCAGCCCCGCCTCCTGCTTGTTGGCATCTGTATAGGGCAGACAATAGGTGTTAGCCAATACCCAATAGCTGTAGGCCCGGATAAAATGCGCATCTGCGCGGATAGCTGCTTTTACGTCTTCAGGGCCGGTTACCTTGTCAACGTAAGCCAATGCCATATTAGCATTGAAAATCTTTTTATACTCGTTGCTCCAGAAAGACTCCCGGTTATCATTGGCCAGGTACAGATTATCCCAGAGATAAAACTGAACCGCAGCCATGGAGAAAGTACCCGGCCGGGCATTATACAGCGGGATGGGCAGGCCGGCGTCATCGGTGCTGTAAATAGCAGTGCGGTTGCCTTCCGAATAAAAATTACCATAGTTATTTAACAGCGCAGAAAGCTGGTCTGTATTAGTGACCACCAGGGACGAAGTTTTGGATATGGGTTCATCCAGGAATTTGGTGCAGGAACTGACCAAACCCACCAAAGCGACGCCCGTGAATAAACGTTGTATGTGTTTTGAGAACATAATAGCAGTAGTTTAAAGCGTTAGTTTAAGACCAAACGTGAATTTGGGCATAGGTTTCATCGTTCCTAAAGGATATTCCGGGTCCTCCCCTGCATGATTAGCCAGTATGGTAAACAGGTCGTTGCCCTGTGCATATACCTGCAAACCGCCTATATGCAGGGTCCGCGCAAAGCGGCGCTTCAGGTTGTAGGTAACGTTCAGTTCCTGCATACGGATATGGGAGGCATTTTCCACCAGGTAACTCAGATAAGGATAAAAGCGGTCCCAGAAATAAAACCTGGGTTCGTCATCGTTCATCGGCAGTGGTACCACCTTCATGGGGTCGCCTTGTGACACCTCGTTCAGCTTATTATTGGGCAATACACGACCACCCCACAGCACCGGATAATTAAACGACATCCGGTTGAACACATGACCGAACTTGCCGGTGATAATAAAGGATACATCAACATCATATATCTTGAATGTATTGACCATACCCAGCGTATAGGGAGCTACCCGGGTGCCCATCGCCAGCATATAGTCCCTGCCATCGCCGGGCGTCCAGCCGGTGAAATCGTACTTCGTCCCTTTTGCTCCTTTTACATACGGCTGTCTATCAAACACACCGGCGTAGTCAAAGCTCCAGAGTGTATTGGCGTCCTTTCCTTCCACATAGGCCCCGCTGCCCCCGCTGGTGAGCGTAGAAGCAGGATAGTTGGCCACAAAGAGTTTGGTTATACGGTTACGGTTATACGCAAAATTCACGTCTCCCCGCCATACAATGTTATCGTTACTGATATTCACCGTGGTACCCACCGTCAGCTCAATACCCCTGTTATTCATGGAGGCGTTGTTTAACTTCTGGGAAGTAGTACCATTGACAGCCGGAATGGACAATACCGCAATCAGGTCTCTACCATTTTTATTGTACACGTCTACCTTACCGTGCAGCCTGTCCCTGAAAAAGGAGTAATCCGCACCCAGGTTCCAGGTACCGGTTTTTTCCCAACGCAGGGTGGGGTTGCCATAGCTGGAGATAGACGCTTTAAAATCCTGGGTGACCACATCCGGGGTACCTCCCATGGATATCAACGGACGGAAGGCGGTGCTCTTGTCAACGTTTCCGTTATATCCATAGGTAACACGCAGGCTCAACTGGTCTATCCAGCGTGTGTTTGCCAGGAAAGATTCTTCTTTCAGCCGCCAGGCCAGGCCGGCAGACCAGAAAGGCGCAAACCGGTACCGCGGATCATCGGTGATCAGGTTGGAAGCATCGGTACGATAGCTGCCGGACAAGGTATATTTGTTATTGTAGGTGTAGGATGCATTTCCATACAGGGAGAAATACCGCTCCGTTTTGTAGGAAAAGCTATTGGAATAACCAAAGGTTTGATTATTGCCCATCCAGTCTGTAATGGGCTTAAAAGTCCCGCCCGGCCCATTGGGGAAGATACCCAGGGTGAGCGTCTGGTCATTATAACCATAGGTAGTAGGATTACCGAAAGTCTGACTCACCATGTTTGTCAGTTCTGAACCGGCAATCATATTGATTTCATGTTTGCCAAACCGCCGGTTGAAGTTGATCTGGTTACGAACGTTGTAGGACTCCACCTTGCTTCGGCTTTGTGTAAGTATGCTGCCTTTAGAAAGATTAGGCGTGATGGCATTGGTGGTCTGGTTCCAGCTGGCAGCCTGGTTTACGGTGCTACGTACATAAAAGGTTTGATCATTATACAGTCCACGGTTAGTGGTGTTAAAGAGCTCATATTGTACACGGCTGTCAACAGATAGCCCCTTCATCAGTTTAAAGGTAAGTCCGCCCTGCACACGCATATTCAGCTGTTGGGCGGTGATGTTGCGATTGTTTATCTCCGGTATGGGATTATAGGTCCAGTCAGCATAAGGAAATTTATTCATAGGCACCAGCCTTTCCAGGATAGGCCGGTAATATTGGTTAATGTCTGTATAAGACCCATCAGGGTTTACCAGCATATCATAAGGCGAGAGTCCCTGGATATCACCCAGTGAAACACCATTATTACGGGCATCCTTATAAGCCAGCATCAGGCCTGCGTTAAAGTCCAGCCACCTGAATACATTCGCATTCGTACGATAGTTGAGCAGATAGTTTTGCTGATCGGTACCTTTGAAGTTGGACTGGTTCTTTCCGAACATCAGCGACAATACATTGCCCATGCGCTGGCTACCGCCGTATAACGTAAGATTATACTGCTGATCAACCGGGTTAGCCAGCAGATAGCGGGATATCTGTGCGCGGTTATCCTGTGTTTTCAATCTCTCCAGGGTGGCGTCGCGGTCAGCATCGGAAAGTTTCCCCAGGTAGTTTTCGCTGAGGGCTGTCGATGCCTGTGACCATTGGCGCTGCACGTCCATCACGCTGCCGGAGTTGGTCAGTGAGCCCCATCTGTTGAAAGTCTTTTTTTCATACTCCACTGTTTCTGCGGAAGTCGCCAGCGGATTGACATAACCCAGGTCGAATTTGCTTCCCACACGGGTGAAAGCAGAAAACTCCACTTTCAGCGGGGTATTTTTACCGGACTTTTTGGTGGTGACCACGATTACACCATTCGCTGACCGTGCCCCCCAGATAGAAGCCGCAGCAGCATCTTTGAGGATGGTAATGCTTTCCACATCATTGGGGTTGATGGTATTAAAGTCGCCCTGTACGGCAAAACCATCGACAACCACCAGCGGGCTGGCATTGGCGTACAGACTGGTTTTACCCCTGATTTCGAAAGTCGGGTTTCCATCCACATCCAGTTTTGCCTGCATACCGGCAGTGGCGCCGATGAGGCGTTGCGCAATATTGATGGCGGGCTTATCGAGTTGCGACTTACTGATGACGTCATAGGAGCCGGTGGCACGTTCCCTTGAAATGGTCTGATACCCTGTAGATACCACTGATACGCTTTCCAGGGTACTGGTTTGTCTTTTTAAAACGATATCCAGGAATGCCCGTCCTTCCGGTTTTACCCTCACCGATTCAAATCCTACACTGCCTATCAGCAGCACAGCGCCTTCCCTGACATTAGCCAGTGTAAATTCTCCTTTTTCATTGGTCACCGTTCCCATAGCATTGCCTGTTACCCGTATACTAACGCCGGGCAAAGGGGCGCCGGTACTATCTGTCACCCGGCCACGCAGCGGTGGTGCAAACAGTGGTGTGATAAAATTTACTGAAGCAGCTGCCTCCTTTTTCCGTTTGATGATAATCAAACGATCGGTAATAGTGTAGGTATAAGGCAAATTAAGCAGGCAGGCATCCAGCGCCTCTTTCAGGGTGGCGTTTTTAAGCTGCAAAACGGGTAGCCGGGTACTTTCCATTTGTTTCCCGTCTGCAATAAAAGAATAGCCGGTCTGTTTTTTGATTTCAAGCAAGGCCTGTTGCAGGCTGATGTTTTCCTGCTGAATGGTGACCGTTTGGGAGAAGGTTTTAGCGCTCAGGTGGCAAGTAATAACAAGCAGCACGATCATCAGCCTCATAATCTTACGCGTTAAGGATGGCAATAAAAAGCCCCTGCCCTCAGGGGCGTCTACATTAGCGAAAAAATGCATAGATTTGGTTTGTTCGGGTACGTTGAAAAAGCGATATTTTTTTAGTCTGCCCGACTCGCCGGGAGTGAGTAGTGATCACTTCCGGTTTTTTATGGGCATACGGTTCCCCCTAACAGCTATCTGTTATCATACGATACTTTTTTTGGTGGAAGATGTAATAAAATGCGGTAGCCTATAGTGGGTTGGCTATCACTATGACATTAATTTGGTTCTTTCGCTGTAGATGGTTTCTTGGTCGGTTTAGTTTGGTTGATTAGTATATTTATTTTGCAGAAACGATCAATGTTTGTTGCTCCAGCCGCGCATCTATCCCGTAAACAGCCAGTGCTTTCATTACACTGGACAGGTAGACATTCTTATCTATCACACCCGTAAAATTCACGGTAGGCAGCGGGCCTTCTATTTTTATGGTAACGTCGTACCAGCGTGCTATTTTACGCAGTAACTCCGCCACATCGCCGCTTTCCAATAACAGCTGTCCGTTTGTCCAGGCCATTATACCGGCTGCATTTTCCTGTTGACTAAGTCTCACCTCCGCTTGTCCTTTCACCACCTGCGCCTGTTGCCCCGGATGCAGCAATACCCCGTTCATTTTCGCCAGTCCTTCTACCAGCGTGGTTTTCACTACTGGTTCATCTTCATAGGCATTGATATTGAAAATGGTGCCCAGGTCTTCCACGACATGCCCTTCTACCCTTACCTTAAACGGTTGTGCCGCATTGTGCACCACTTTAAAAGCTACTTCGCCGGTAATATCCACCACCCGTTCTTTCCCATCAAAGCTCAGCGGATAACGAATGGAACTGGCCGCATTCAGCCATGCTTCTGTTCCGTCCGGCAGTATCATTTTCCATTGCCGGCCTTTGCCCGTAGTAACGGTATTGTATATTATTTCATCCGGATGTCCTTCATATTGTATGGCGCCATTTACTTTCACCACTTTTACTTTTCCCTGCGTGGCTACGGTACCATTGGCCGCGCTATCCAGCACCAGTGTACTGCCATCGGATAATTGCAACACCGCTCCGTTGGCTCCTGGCGCTTTGTCCTGTTGTGCCAGCACCGCGGGCCGGGAACTTTTCCGGTTGCTCCAATATATTCCGCTGCCCAGCAGCAGTAACAGCACTGCCGCTGCCGCACTCCAGCGCCATACAGGTTGCATGTTTACCACCCGCCGGCGAACAGGTTCCTCCTCACGCATCCGCTGCAACAACTGTGTTTTCATACGCTGGTGCAGGGCCGCTTCCGCTTCTTCCGGCAGTTCGGCTACATTATTAGTTTGGTCCAGACTATCCAGATAACTATCTATGAACCGCTGCTCCGATGGGGTTGCCTGCCCCTTTTCATAACGCTTCAATATGGATAGTAAATGTTTCCGGTACCAATCGGAAAGTCGCATAATTACCCTTTGTTAATATAGTCACAAAAAAAAACGGAGTTTCCCGAAAAATCCTAAACTTTTTTTCTCCCGGAAAAAATTAAGGCAGCTTAACACCGGTCAAACAGATACCCATGGCCAGCAATATGGTGGTGAGAGACGACAGGCGGGTACGTAAATATTGGAGGGAAAGGCTCAGATTATTTTGAACAGTCTTGGGAGACAACGCCATAGCATGGGCTATTTCCTTTACAGACAGCTCCTGCAGGTAATGTTGAATAAAAATATGCCGCTGGTTTTTCGGCAGCACATCAATCCACGCTTTAATCAGGTTGACAAGGTCCTTTTGTTTCAGTAGCTGATCGGCTTCATAGGGAGAAAAGAGTACGGTATCAAACAGATCAAAGAATGCCGGTATCTTTTGACGGGTGACAAAATTGATCAACCGGAAACGCACCGCCTGTTCCAGGTACGCCGGCAGATGCCTTATTTCCAGCTGCTCCCGCCGTTTCCAGATATCAAGAAATACGTCCTGCACAATTTCTTCCGCCTGCTCAGGCGCCGCCAGCTTGCGAGAGGCAGACCTGTACAACCGTTGCCGGTAACGATCATAAATCTCGCTAAAAGCAGCTTCGTCGCTTTCTTTCAGCAGGGCAATCAACTGCTCATCTGTGTACACATCATAACAATACCTCATAATAATCTATGACATGGTTGACATGTGTAAATATATATTATTTCCGTTTCTGATAGGGAAGAATTTACGGAGGGACGCTCCGGTTTTAAAATAAAGACTTATCTTTAAGTAGACCCAATCCGTCATAGAAAACCGGAAACATGCCCCATTTCAACAACTTAGCGGATGCAGCTGAATTCCTGGCAAAACAGACCGAAATCATGGACAGTTATTCAAGATTTCAGGCTAAAAGACAACCGTGGTTCTTTTCACCCAATGGTAGCCTATCAGGCGCTACCAGCAAGCCTATCCATTTTAACACCTGGGCTGACTGGAATCAATTGTCACAAAATCAGAAACGCTTTCTTATTGAGAGAGCACACTTAAAAGAGACCAGCATCGGACCAAAAGATTATGACAAATTAAAACATGCCTACCTGTTCTGGCCACCCCGTTTATATCCGGTTTACTGGGGAGGCGGCGATGCCGAAGCTTTCACCTGTAGTGTATTCGTTGGCGATTGTATGTATTACTGTGGGTTTAACAGCAATAACGGCAAGTATCATTCAGCCAAAGACTTTTGGATGGGAAGAGTAAATGGTTTTCGGCTGGTGGATAAAGATAAAGGAGTAAGAAGAGGGGATGTATGTACGTATAAAGGAGGAGAACATGTAGAGATTGTAACAAGTGTTGACGGTAGCAAAAGTATTTTTGGAAACCTCTCATTTTGCTCGCGTGGTGCTGGTCATAGCACGGGCGACCAAGGTGAGGAACGATGTGGATGGGGAGCTACAGCTGATAGATATGTAAACATTTCTGAATGGAAATTTTTTAGATTAGCCAAATGAAAATAGCATTTTTGAATACAGTCCTTGTAAGCGTGATAGAAATAATTCTATTTCTTTTCCTCTATCGCATGTGTTACAACTATTTCCCCTATCATAGACCTGCGGGCAGATTTATGATAGCGGGAGGAAGCTATTATTTAATACTTCCTATCTTTTACATAATTGGTACCCTCGCATTAAATTTCATCTTTTATAGAAAAAGTTCTATTACGCTAAGCCGTTTAACAATATATACAGTAACATGGGCTATACTGACAATGCTGATTTTTACCGCAGTTTGCGCTTATCAGTTTAGCCCCTCCTACTATTTCATGTTTACACCGGAAATGGGAATATACTTCTTTTGCTGGCTGCTATTGGGTGCGGCCCTCCAAAGCATAGGTTTCTACTCCCTATCGAAATTCAGATCCGGCAACCATTAAACACCCGTAATACCGGCCTCCACCACTACCCTACAATTCCTATCGCTTAAAAATATTTTCCCATCTGAATTATGATAGCAGTTATACACGGTAATTTCATAGCTCAACCTATCAACCCTTTCCAAAATCTGATCACTTGAAACCCAAATTCTAAATCCCTCAAGTCACAAAAGTTATGAAGATTCATTCCATCTACGTTGCAGGCGGCATCGCTGCGCTCCTGCTGTTTGGCGCCTGTACCAAACAATTGAAAGACGATCCCACCGATCCTTCTGTTACTGCAAAAGACAAACTCGTTGCCAATGGGATAGCAGGTCCTGATCCTGACGGCGTTAAGCTCCATGATTTCCTGAGAGCCAATGGCCCCCAGTATGAAACCTACACGGTAAACCTTTCCCAGGAGAATGCTTCCTTTACCACCAGGAACGGACGGAAATATACCCTTTCCCCCAACTCCCTGATCAGACCTGACGGCAGCCCGGCTGTCGGTTCCATTACGGTTACCGTAAAGGAAATCAGTAATGCTGCCGCTATGATCTTCGCCGACAAACCTACGGCCACCAGTACCGGTGCGCCACTGGAATCTTTCGGCGAATTTTTTGTTGCTGCCAAACAGGGTACTGCGCCGCTCCGCTTACGTAAGGACAGCGCCGTTGCGGTACAGGTACCGGCGCCCAAAGGAGCCAATGACCGGAAAATACCCATGTGGTATGGCGATACCAGTATCACTATTACCCAATCCGGCTTTACGTACATTAACCAGCCGATTACCCTGTCTACTACTGTTTCCGCCAATAAAGGCATGGACTGGGACCCTGTAACCAATCCGGCTTCGGCCTATGCGCTGTTTGACGGTACCAACGGTACGCTCAACTTCCGGCTGGACAGCCTGATCAAGTGGACCAACTGCGACCGGTTAATGAGTCTTCCCAACCCTAAAACCACTGTACTGGCCTACTTCAACAGCAATTACAATCCCGCCACCAGTCAGAGCTTTGTTGGCGAAGAACCTACCATGCTGTATTTCAAACCTACCGGTATCAACAGCATCATCAAGTTCTACAACACCATTCTCACACCACCGGCAGGCTTTGAAGGCTTCCTGAGCTATCAGAACGCCATCCCTGTTGGACAGAGCGGCACCTTCCTCGCCATCTCTTCTATCGGTGGACAATTCTATGCTGAACAGAAAACCGTAACGATCGGCGCACCTGCGGCGGGTACCAATTACACTACTGTTACCTTTAACCCGGCGCCTGTAAGCGCAGCTACGCTCGTTGCCCTCATCAACAGCATGAACACCAAGTAATCAGACAATAAAATAGCCGTTAACTGGTTGATTAACGGCTATTAGAAAGAGGACATCTCAAAAATAAATGAGATGGCCTCTTTCTTTTTTCATGCATATACAGCCAGTGACGGCTTATTGATAGAGATAGCTTAATGCAATGATGTCATTGCTGTTAAAAGTGCGGTTACCGCCATTGGAGCAGGCCAGCATCCAGGAATCCGGGTCAGGATCGCTGGGGGTACCGGGCAGGTACACAGCGCCAACACCACCATCCCCTTCATCTACCGGATCACCGCCGCAGCTATAGGAACGGTCCATATAGTCGGTATGACGCATACCAATGCAGTGGCCTATTTCATGTTGAATTACGGAACCAACATACTGTACATTCGGATTGGAGCCATAAGCGGCCGGGTGGGTATTCATCTGTATTTCGTTAAAAGGATCGCCGGCATCTGTAGGGAAACCGGATGATCCCAAAGTGATGTAACCGCCGCTAGGTCCTTCATAAAAACCCTGGATGGTGATATCCGCATTACCGCTGGTAACACGCTGGAACCGGATACGCAGGCCTAATGCATTGTAACGTTGAATAGCCAGGTTGGTGCCCTGTACGAAGGCACTGCCCAGACCGCTGACCTTCACCTTGATCACGCGCGGCAAACCGGCTAACAGGTTGTTCGTAGAATACTGTTCCGTTTTGGCAACTCTAACTTTATTTACTTTGGCTCTCTGGCTAAGTTCTTTTGAACTTAGGAAAATATCCCCTTCTACAAGATAGCCGCCATTTACGGCGTGTACATTCCTGGTACTGAAACCTTTTGCCTTGATCTGAGCTAATACATCGTTGGAAATGTTGGGCTGGTCAGTACTGCCTTGTTTGTTGTCTTTCCGGCATGAAGTGATCAGTGACCCTGCCAACAGGCAGATCAATAAAATAAATACTTGATTTTTCATCGGTTAAGATTTTGGGTTTTAGATTGTTATCGTGTATGCATGAAAAAACAGTGCTACTATAGCCGTACCGAACGACTAACGTTGAAGTATATACGTATTTACGATGATAGGAAAACTCAGACTACTTATATACAAATAAGTTCATCATCATTCGTATTAAAATTCGGAAATGCGGGTTACTCAGATTTGCTTAAAGATTATGGCTCGGCGTTTGGGTTTTCTATCGTGATTGCTTGCCAATATTACAGCTTTCCTGTATCGAAAAAAAATATTTTAAATGGGCACACCTGTTTTTAACAGTAGTGGAATAGCAGTAGTGTAAACTATCTTCCAGATTGGTTTTAAGCGGATTTTAATTGCTTTTTAAGTGGTTTTTAAGTTGATGATAAAAGTGTTAGAACACCGAATTTCTCCGACATCACTTCTACCAGTTAACATCATCAGTATATTCCTGATTTAAGTAATCAGGAAATGATCTTAACCTTTGAATGGAGAATGTAACGAGATTAATCTCCCAAACGGCAGCTTCTTCACGCCATGGGTCCGTTAAAACATGTATTGTTACAGGATCAAATTCCCGAAGAGCGAAAACATTTTCAATGTGTATATCAGATGTAACTCCTTGTTGCCAAATCGTTAGTCCATTAGCCCCGCCCATCGTTGCCCATTGATCGTTTTGCCCAATAATAGCGCATGTAGGGTCTCCATAGAACCAATTCATAAAAGTTACCTCATGGGTATCCAAATGGAACAAATAGCCATTTTCATGCAAACTGCCAATTACATATCGCTCACTGACAGCGAATTTTACAAACATATCGGCTGTTTGTACTGTCCATAAGTCGGTCATAGTATCTCAACAAATTTGTTATCCTTTGAAATTAATATTTCACAGCCTATTTACAAAAGATCGGCAAATACCTGATAAATTCCATCTATCAACAAAAAAGCACCAATCTGCTTCTATCACAGACTGATGCTTCTTTTTGGCGGAAGGATATGTCATTTTACTTTCCCAACAGCTCCTTTAACTTCTTCTCTATCTCCCCATCTCCCGCTTCACCAAAACCTACCTGCTTCATCATAATCTTCCCATCCGGACTAATCAGATAAGCAGTAGGAACGGCAGTTACGGCAAAGCTGTTGACAGATATTTTTTTGGTATCCAGTACCTGTGGCCAGGGCAACTGTTGTTTCTTCAGCTCATTGAGCCAGGCCGCTTTGTCTTCATCAATGGAAATACCGAGGATCTCGAATTTATCGCCGCGATATTGCTGATACAGTTCTTTCATATGCGGGAAGGAAGCTTTACAAGGCCCGCACCAGCTCGACCAGAAATCGACCAACAGATATTTACCGCGAAAACTGCTGAAAGCGGTGGGCTGATCTTCCGGTGTATTCAAAGTAAAATCTATTACTTCAAAACCTGTCACAGCGCGTTTTAAGCCCGCCAGCCTTGCGCTCACTTCCTCCGCAGGAGCAGTACGTTTTTGCAGCGGTCCCAGTTTGTTGTACAATCTTTCCAGGTCATCCGGCAAAACAGACTGGTAACGGCCCAGTATAAACGCACCGATATAGCTATCTGCATGTGTTTCCACAAAATTACAGATGTAGGGTATCAGCCGTCGCTGTACTTCCTGCATAAAGACCATACTAAAGGTAGAGTCCTTGGATTTGTTGTTCTTAAAACGTTCTTCTGCCGCCGCTTTCATGTCTATGCGCAGTTTCTCCCGGCCTTCTTCAAAAGCCTGAAAAGCGATAGCGGACGCGTTTCCGCGAATCTTACCGGAACGAAGCCCCTGGGTAACATCCGCCACATCGACATAAATAGTCCCTGGTGCATCGATCACCATAGGAAACGCCGGCGGACCGGATCTCAGTTTGGAGTCATACTCAGAATAGAAATGGGGCAGCGCATCTTTTACCCAGGGAATGCTGAGGGTAAAACGACCGTTCTTAATTTCCACTGAATCCTCCGGCAAACCATCGCCAAACACATATACTTTCGTATAACCTTTCAGATCTCCTTTCACGGTGCCTTTGATCACCACCTTCGACTGGGCCGCCGCGCCAACGGTCAGTCCAATCATCATTAAAACCAACAATAACTTTCGTTTCTTCATACAATAAAACAATTAATAGGACCGGGTTTCCAGCGGAATACCCCAGTTAGGATTAAACCTCAGTACCACGTTGCTGATAGGCACAATAAAATCTTTCGAGTCAATGGTGCCGGTGTAAGTCTGACCACCAATTTTATGACTGATCTGCGATTTGGACCAGGGCTTACCTTTATCGAGTGTAAACCGTTTCAGGTCCAGGAATCTTTTGAAACCACCGATAGGCAGCTCCCGTCTTCTTTCTTCCAGTACCCATTGGAGCACCTGATCGGGTGTACCGGCCGTTAATTGCGGGGTACCGGTTTTATACCGGTATTGGCGAAGGGTGTTGAGATCGGCAATAGCCAGATCAGTCCTGTTTGTTCTCGCATAGCCTTCCGCACGCATCAGCAGTACTTCCGGCCAGGAGAAACCATCTGTGATTTTCATTTTCCGGGAACTATAATTACTGATACGCATACCATCGTCGTAACCACCGCCCTGTGTTGTTTTATATCCGGGAGAATTAAGATAGAATAAACTGAAGCGGAGATCGGTAGCCTGATCATACAGGGCTATCAGCTCTGCAGAAGGATAGGAAAGCCTGCCAGCCACGCCGGCTTCTATCTCAGAAGCCCGGTAGAACAAAATCTCCCGGCTGTTCACCATATTCATATAGGCGTCCTGGGGACTCACAAACAAAGAGAAAAGCGGTCTGGAAGGATCTGCCAGCTTGAATTTATTATAGTCGTACAACACGTTCGCCGGGCTGCCTGCCGCCGTCCAGGCCAGGTTGGCATAATACACCACACTATCATACTGATGGGTAAAGAGATGGTAATACGCCAGCATAGCATGACCGGTAGCCTTACCGGCGCGTGTAGGCCAACTGGACTTCGCCGGCAAATCGGGCAGCGCCGTATGCAGCTCACCGAGTACCCGGCTGGTCACTTCAGCACTGGTAGACAAATCGGGAATAGGCTTATTGATATCAACATCCACTACATAAGGAATGGTTTTGGTAGAGTTGTCTGCACCGGGTTTATATACCGGTCCATAGATCATATTCGCATTGAAATAACAGTACGCCCTGGCTATCAGCGCCTGGGCAACGGAGATGCGGCCTAAGGCCTCTTCCTCGGGCGTTTTCTGACTGAGACCACGAATTCCTTCGATAACGTTGTTGAAAATAGACACCTGGGGATACATGCCCTGTGAACCGGAACTCCAGAACTGATCGTCTTTATTGGGATCTTTATAAGGCTGACGGTAAGTATACGCGTAATAACGTTCCACATTGGGATGGCTGGTGAGCAGGAAACCTACTTTGGCCTGCCCTTCCGTCATTTCCAGGTTATCGCCCAGATTGGCGAGCATGGAGCCTCTGTTACCATCCAGGAAATTGTACTCCGCTGTACTGGTGGCATCCAGCAGGTGATCGTAATCTGTTACAGAAGAAGGAATCAACTTTCCTTTAGGTTTTACATCGAGATACCGTTTACAGGAACTCATCAGGAAAACGGCCGGAAGAAATATAAAATATTTTGGATTGATCATAATAGTTGGATTACAGGTTTACGGAAAATCCGAGGTAGAACTCAGGTCTCAATGGAAGTGTTCTTTTAATGCTCATGTTCACGCTTTGCTCAATAGTTTCAGGATCTACCCCTACCTTATTAGCGGTTAAGCGCCAGAGATTGCGGCCCTGGAAATAAACTCTGGCATTACTGAGCCCGGTGTTACCCCATAATTTGTTATCCAGTCTGTAAGACAGGGTGAGGTCCCGCAGTTTCAGGAAATCGGACTTCTCGATCATCATCTGGGAATACGGGAAATACCAGGCATCTGTGCTGAAAGCAGCAAGTTTGGGATAAACGGTGTGATCTTCATCGCCAGGTTTACGCCAGCGCAGGGAAACATCTTTATGATCTATGTTATCGCCATTATAGGAATCTCTACGGAACACCGCTCCCATTTGGGCAATCATCATAAAGGAGAGATCAAAACGTTTATACGTGAACGTATTGGTCAGGCTAAGAATAAATTTAGGTCTGGCTGTTCCGGAATACACCATGTCTTTCACCGCCAAATCACTTCCGTAGATTTTTTTCCCTTCTTCGGAGTAGTACTGCGGCGTTCCGGTATTATCCAGTCCTGCAAAGCGATAGCTAAAAATCGCGTCGAGCGGATATCCGGTCCGTAACACGGCACCGCCATTGCTTCCCAGTACGTTATTGGAATAGCTGAAGGTCAGGATATTGGGGTTGAGATAATCATAATTGAACTGTAATACCTTGCTCTTATTGTAACTACCATTAAAAAATACGTTCCAGCCGAAGTTATTCGTTTTCACTACATCTGATTCCAGTGAAAGCTCAATACCGGTATTCCTGGCGGAACCTGCATTCCTCGTGATCGTGAACCTTCCATAGGTAGGATCGATAAAATCCGGTGACAGCAGGTCTTTACTCAATTTGTTGTAATAATCGACAGTCAGGTTAAGCCTTCCATTCAGCAAGCGGATATCTGTTCCGATATTGGTGATTATGGTACGCTCCCAGCGCAGGTTGTTATCCGGCAGGGAAGAGATGGTGTAAGGGATAGCTCCTGTGATAGGAGAATAGACACCTGGTGCTATCAACAGAAATGGTCCCTGTGTAAGCGAAATATTGCCATTGATACCATAAGAACCACGTATATCCAGTTTATCTATCCAGGAAACGTTAAAGAATTTTTCCTGCCCCAGTTTATAGGTGCCGCCTACAGACCAGTTGGGCTTATACCTGTATTTAGGATTCGTACCGAACAAATTACCCTGATCAATACGCGCACTACCGCTCACGATGAAACGATTATTATATTCATAGGAACCGTTGGCATATAGAGAAAGGAAGCGGTTATCACGTAAGGAATAGGACCCATTGCTAACAGGATCAATGCCTTCGGGGAACAGCACATCCGTATTATAGGCGAAGCTGTTGAAGTCGAGGTAGTTGAAAGTAGCAAAGGTGCCGGACTGGTCGTTATACCCTACTCTGCTTGGGGCGGCATTATTGTCTATCAGGTCTTTATTGATTTCACTACCGGCAATCACTGAAATCCGGTGTACCTTATTGAATGTTTTGCCGTAGTTGGCCTGCGCTCTCAAGGTATAAGCCTCGCTCTGGCTACGGGTTTCATTCAATATAGCACCTTCAGGCAAATAATGTTTACCCGGGTTGGAGATGGAAGAAGCCGCATTGTAAAGTGACCGTACATAGAATGAGTTGGCGCCACGCATGTTGCGCAGAATACCACTTCCTCTGGTCCATGAACCACCAACTTCCCCACTTAATCCATCCAGAATATTGACGGAGATACTACCGCCCAATCTTGCCAGGAATGCCTGATTCTTTGTGGTGGACATTCCCAGGTCATTCAGCGGATTGTACTCCATAGATTTGAGTCCTCCATAATCCGCATAGAGCTCTTTGAGTTCGGGCCTCACCACCGGGATATTCTGCGGGTTACCAAATTCGTCCACAATATCGTAATAGGGCCGCATGATTTTCCAATTGGTGTAATCCAGCATATCAGCTGCCTCCATGGGTGATTTACTGTTGTTAAAGTTGATATTGGACAACAGCTTCACGGTCACTCCTTTCACCGGTTTCCAATCGTTTTTGAGATCCAGGATCAGCCGGTCGCTGCTGACACCCTTCATGTTACCCTGATTGGTGATGTAGCGTACCGCCGCATTGGTAGAGAATTTATCTGAGCTGGCGGAAATAGAAAGGTTATGTTGTTGGGTAAAACTTCTTCTGAATAAATACTTTTCCAGCTGGCCCTGGGTATTGTTTTTTCTCAGCTGGTCGAGTTCCGCTTCCATTTCCGCTTCTGACAGCCGGCCACGTTCTTTCATGATCATCAGCTGTGTCGCACGTCCATAAAACCCGTTTGCGTCATATTCATCGGTAATGGACGGCACATCACTGTTATAATAAGCCATTTCAGCATCCACGTAGTCGGCAGCGCTGCTTAGGTTGAGGTAGGATAATTTGGGACGAAGCGTTACGCCCATACTGCCTTTATAGCCTACCTGCAGCTTCCCGATCTTAGGTGTTTTAGTGGTGATAACGATCACCCCGTTGGATGAGCGGGCGCCATAGATGGAGGCAGCCACCGCATCTTTTAATACGGTAATGGATTCAACGTTATCGATGTTCACGGACTCCAGTCCTCCTGGTGCGGGAAATCCGTCGATCACCACCAGCGGTTCGCCGTTGGCCAGGAAAGTAGATCTGCCGCGTACTTCCACCTTGCCACCTTTGGTAATAGCCACACCGGCAGCCTGTCCTTCCAGTAAGGAGAGCAGGTTGGGCTGCAGTTTACCTTCCAGCCGTTTTGTTTGCAGGGAAGAATAAGCGCCCGTCATCCTTTCCCGGGAAATAGTCTGGTACCCGGTATTGATAGTGGTCACCGCTACTTCATCGAGTTTAGTGGCCGCCCTGCTGAGCTTAACCACCAGTGCAGGTTGACCGGCTTTCAGCATACCGGCGGTAACGATTATCTCACGGGGGGTAAATCCTACGTAGGAGAACCGGAGTGTATTGCCTTCATTGACAGCCACCGAAAAACTACCATCCGGCGCTGTGGCCAGTCCTTTTTGGGTTTCTTTTACATGGATGCTCACACCCGGCAGTGCAGCCCCTTCCATGTCAGTGACCCGGCCTGTGATAACAGTAGCCGCCACAATGGATGAAAGGCCGGTAGCAGGAGCATGGGAAGGCTTTCCCGACAGGATGATGGTTTTTCCCTGCAACACATAATCGAGGTCCTGGTCTTTCAGCACCAGGTCCAGTACTTTGTTTAAGGGCGCAGCTTTCACGGAAACGGAGACTTTCTCCGATCCTGAAAACAGTTCTTTATTGCTGAATAATACGTATCCTGTTTGCCTTTCGATTTCCGAAAACACTTTTTTTAGGGAGATATTTTTGCCTGAAAGTGTGACAGATTGGGCAGAAACAGCCGCTTTCACGGAAACGAGCGCCGTGATCATAAATACAGGTAGCAGCCTCATTACTTTTGAAATTTGTGCCGGCAACCTGCTTCCCTGGCGTGCAGGAAAATACAGGCTACCACAAGCAGTTTTTTGCATAACTTGTGAGCTAATTTTGGTTGTTAGTAAAAACGGTTCGCGAGACCTTTTATAAATCAACTAAAATACCGCCGGGAACGAGGCCAATCGTTTCCGGCATTTTATTTTAGTGGTATCAGGGCATGACAATCAGTATTCTCCCTTCAAGACGAAAATGAACATTCGATTTTTCCAATGCAATTAATAACCCGCTCAGCGGGATATCCCGCGTCATTTTCCCGACAAACTCAATGTCAGGCACGCCGGATTCATATTTAACCTCTATATCATACCATCTTTTCAGCTGGCGCATCACTTCATCAATTCTGGCATCTTCAAAATCAAAAACACCATTCTTCCAGGCCATTACTTTTCCCACATCACCGGGTTTGACCACCATCTGCTGTACCCTATCTCCCTGCATGGTCAGGGAAGCCTGGTCACCGGGTTTGAGTATGACCCGTTGCTTTCCGTTTTGCCGGTTCATGGTAACTGCTACCTTCCCTTCCAGCAGCGTGGTATTCAGGGATGGTTCATCCGTATAAGCGTTTACGTTAAAGCGTGTGCCCAGCACCGTTACCTCAAACCGGTTATCAGCATTGACGATAAACGGGACTATTTTCCCTTGTTTTTGCATAGTAGCCGCTTCAAAATAGACCTCTCCGCTGATGTCCACCCGGCGGGTATCGCCCGTAAACTGTGTGGGGAAACGGATAGCGCTGGCAGCATTCAGCCAGGCGGTAGTACCATCCGGCAGCAGTATTTTGAACTGCCTGCCTTTGGGGGTGGTCAATGTATTAAACGTTGCTTCCGCAGCGGCTTTGCCGGTTGTTTTGTATTCCAGCTGACCATTCGTTACGGACAGGTCGGCGCCGCTTTGATGGGTCAGCATACCATTGCCAACAGAGTCGAGCAGGATGGTAGAACCATCTGCCAGGGTGAGAATGGCGCCATCCTGGCCCGGCATGACCGGCTTAACTTCTTTCGATGCCAGTGTAGCCGGCGCCGCGTGTTTACCCGGCCGGAAGTACCAGGAACCGGCTATCAGTAACAGTATAGCGGCTGCATAACGTATCCACGGACGGCGCAGGAATGGAATACGCGGCGCAGGTTCAGTTATTGCAGACGGCTGCAGGTATTGCTGGTGAAAGGTTTGCAGTGCTTCCGGCGCCGCCGCTTTAAAGGTGGCATATTCTTTATTTAAGGCAGCAAGGCTATCCCTATCGTTTAGCTGGTCCCGCCATTCGGAGTGTTCTGCCTTTTGTTGCAGCCATTCCATCAGTGCTGCTCTTTCTGCGGCTGATAACTGGTCCAGTTTTTCATAAACCGTCAGTTTTGCCGCCCGTAACAGGGCAGACAATTCATCATCCGGTAAATCTGTCTCATTTATCATCACACAATAATTATTTCGTATAGGACAACAGTCAGGTACCGGATTTGACTTCCTTCCTAAAATTTTTTTAAAAAAAGTAAAATGAGGGAATTATTCTGCCAGCAACAGGCATAACAGCGCTACCCCGGGAGCTATTTTTCCCCGTAGCAATCTAATGGCCCTGGCTTTCTGATGGCTTACTGCCGAGGGCGAAATCCCCAGCTCTTGGGCAATTTCGTTGGTGCTTAGTCCTTCGATATTCAATTGTACCACTTTGGTACATTCAGGAGGCAGGGTTAATATCGCTTCATGCAATATACGGACGGATTCCGCATGGAAGACATGCTGCAAAATATCTTCATACGTTTTTTCCGTTAGTTGATTTTCGTAAGCCGCCTGTACTTTCTTTTCGTTCCGCCTAAGTTTTTTCAGGTGGTTGAGCGAATGATTGCGGGTAGCTACATACAAATAGGCGCTCACATTTTTCACCTCGTTCAAAGCGGTCCTGGTTTTCCATAACTGAAAAAAAACCTCGGACACGATATCTTTTGCGGCCGCTTCATCGCCTACAATCCTGTTCGACAGCAGGCATAGCGCCGGATACATTTCTATAAACAGTTGGTCGAATGCTGTTATATCGCCTTCGCTTATACTAAAAATTAAATCTGTCTCACTATTTTGCAACGCTTATATTACTTTAAGGCTATATATATCCTCCAAATATAATTTTTACTTTAAAAAAATCCTAACATTCCTCTCGGGCCATACAGGTTTCCAGCGATCGTTTCCTATCATCGCCTTACCAATCGTGCATACCGGCACCAACTTCACTACAACATTTACCAATCCGACTACATTCCTCTCCGGGTAATCCTTCAAATTTGCAGGGTTAAACAATCTCCCGAAAATTAAACCCATAGATAATGAATATACGTAACAAAATAGCCGCCATCACCGGCGCCAGCAGCGGAATCGGCAAAGCCATCGCCCTGGAACTGGCAACGCATGGCGTAAAAATGGTGTTGGGCGCCCGCCGGGCTGCGGAACTGGAAAGCGTCGTAACCGACATCCGGCAACACGGAGGCGAAGCCCTGGCGGTAACCATGGACGTAAAAAACAAGAACGATGTTCGGCGACTCGTTGATACCGCCATGGCGCAATACGGGAAACTGGACGTGATGATCAATAATGCCGGCATCAGTCAGCTTAGCCGGATCGACGAGCTGGACGTGGATGGCTGGGAGGAAATGATTGACGTAAACCTAAAGGGCGTATTGTATGGGATGGCGAGTGCTATCCCCGAATTCAGGAAGCAGGGGTCGGGCCACATCATCAATATCATTTCCACGGCGGGCATTAAAATTGTTCCCGCGCAGGGTGTTTATGCGGCCACCAAAAATGCCGTCCGCACGCTCACAGAAGCATTCCGTCAGGAATCCGACGGCACTATCCGGATTACCGGTATTTCACCCGGCTTCGTTCACACCAACTTCGCCGAAGGCATCAAAAACCAGGACATGAAAACTGCCATTAAGAAGAATATGGCGGCATTCGCGATAGCACCAGGCGATATCGCCCGGGCCGTTGTGTATGCGCTGAGCCAGCCTCCGCAGGTGGAAATAGGAGATATCGTGATCAGGCCTTCAGCCCAAAATTGATTAAATTTGTTACAGGCTACAAAAATGGAACATCGTCCCGCTACACGTCATTTCAGCAGTATAGCCGCCCTGATGCGCTACCTGCAACTGCCAGCACCTCAGCACCCGCTGATTACGCTGGTAGACTACAGCCATATGGCAGCTGCGGCGGCGCCGGAGCATGGTGTGAGGATCAGCCTCGATTTCTATAAAATCTCTTTCAAGCAACACTTCCGGGGACAAATCCAATACGGGCAATCACATTATGATTTCGAAGAAGGAGGAATGGCGTTCCTGAAACCGAACCAGGACGTCACCATTCCCGATTCCCTGGAAAGCTATGAGGGAATAGCGTTATACTTCCATCCCGATTTTATCCGGTCATCCTCCCTCGTCAATTCGATCAGCCAGTACGGTTTTTTCTCCTATGATGTTACCGAAGCCCTGTGCCTGTCTGCAGCGGAGAAAAATACCATGGTCAACTTGCTGGTGGCGATGACAGCGGAACTCAGCGGCCCTATCGATAACTTCAGCCAGGTTATACTGATATCTCAAATCGAACTGCTGCTCAACTACAGCAATAGGTTTTATCAACGTCAGTTCATTACCCGCAAAGCGACCAACCATCAGACTGTGGCAGCATTGGACAACTTGCTGGATCAATATTTCCATGCAGCCCAGGGCCTGGAAACAGGCACTCCATCCGTAAAATACATTTGTGAACAACTGTGCATTTCTCAACGCTATTTAAGCGACATGCTTCGTTGCCTCACCGGGCAGAATACCCAACAATATATACAAAACAGCATGATCGAGCGTTCCAAAGACTTACTCTCCTCCACCTCCCTATCCGTGGCCGAAATAGCCTACAAGCTGGGGTTTGAGCATCCCCAATCGTTCAACAAATTATTTAAACTGAAAACACAACTGACCCCGTTGACTTTCCGGCAGCAATTCGGTTGATCACCCTGAAACAGCCCGCCGGAATTGTAATCCTTTACCGCTCTCTCCCTGATCTAACACCTGGGTAACCCAACAGTAAAAGGCTTACCAGGGCAGCAATGGCATTTAATAAACTGAACCAATCCCCCCATTTGTTATACAGGGTAGTATGATGCTGTATGTCGATATTGCCTGACAACAATGCGGGCGTGCCTTTGTCGCTATTGGCTTCATACAACACCCTGCCACAGTAGTCGTTGATCGTCAGCCTGCCCTGCCGGGCATTTCTTACCATTCCGTAGCCGCCTTCCACGCATCTCATTATTGCCATCCGGCTATGCAGCCAGCCATCCCGCTCAAAATCCCAGGCCGGCACATATAAAACACTACAATCTGCGTTGCCATACCTGCTGATGTCTTGCTGAAAATCCATGTCTTTACAAATGGCCACTCCTTCGGTGGTACCATTGCGGAGAAACAAACCGGGTTCCTTTCCAGGTTTCAGGCTGTCCAGGAATTCTCCTGCAAATAGATGTACTTTCTGATAATCTGCCAGTAAGGCCCCATCCTCCCCGATCACCCAGGCCCTGTTTTCATAATAGTCGTTTTTTTGTTGCGTCACGCAGGCTACGATGCCTACGTGATGCGCCATGGCCGTATCTTTAAACTGCTGTATAAAACCCGTACGGCGGTTGTCTCCTACGGTAAACATTTTTTCAGGGAACACCACCATCCTTGCACCCTGCTTTGCCAATTCCCCTACCCGGCCCAGGTAGAGGTTAGCCAGGTATGCCTCCCTGTCTTCTCCTGTTGTATCCTTGCGGCGATAAGCCTGTTTATCGATGGCTACCATAGCCACCCGCAATGATTGGGGAGCAGGAGAAGTGTGATTCAGACGCACCACACCCCAAACCATTACAGCCAGAAGAATACCGAGGGTTACCAGGGAAAGTGTCCGGATAGATTGTTTTCGCTGATACCGATAGATGATGAACGCAACCGCCGCCGGGAAAAAAGTAACCAGGAAGGTAATGCCATGTATGCCCGTTAAAGACGCCACCTGCACTATTGGTAAAAAATCGCATTGTGTATAGGCAATGCTGCCTGCCGTTCCATCCCTGCTGGTAAGACAAGTGATATACTCCATCGTAGTAACCAAAACAGGAAGTGCAAATACGGTGGACCAATGCCGATAACTAAGCATTAGCTTTCTCGCAGCGATCACCTGTAAGGCAAAAATCAGGGGAAATAGCAGGGTAAACATCAGCGTCAGCGGCAGAGGCATCACGCTTTGTAAATAAGGAACCCAGCTAAGCCTGCCTATTAAGTAGCCGGTAAACGCGATTAAAAATGCCCATTTGCTGCTAACCCGTAAAGAAAAATACAGTATAGGAACCGGCGCCACCCATAATAACCACCAAATGTGTGTTGACAGGCTAAAGGATAAATACCAGCAAATTCCCGCCAAAAGCACTCCTGCGCCCAACAGTGCTTTGGAAACCGGTTTTAAGTCCGACATGATATGAGTTTAGTATTATTGTCAAAGCTATGCGGTTTTCCCGGCGTAGAATTGTATATTTTAGACAGGCTGATACTTTATGAGAAAATCCGCTACTCTATTATCCTCCTTTTTAAACTGACCGGGCGTAGTGCCGGTAAACAGCCGGAAATCACGAATAAAATGTGCCTGGTCAAAGTAATTGCATACGTGACAGACATCCGTTAAGATGTGGGTAGTTCGCATATACCTGACCGCTTTATTGAAACGAAGTATTTTATGGTAATGCTTAGGGGTATAGCCGACACTTTTCAGAAAAACCCGCTCCAGTTTTTTATAGTACCAGCCTGTTTGCCGGCAGATGGTGTCAATAGATACATCATCCGGGGTATTTCGCAGTATGTCTATGGAGTGGTTAACCATCTGTAGATCCGCCGGTGCATTTTTTAGTTCGGTTTTCAGTATAATATCCAGTAATTGTACCCGTTCATCATCATCCTGACAATCGGACAACCGTGTTTCCAGGCTTTTCACGGCTTTTCCTAACAGCAGCTCCGCCGGTAACAGGGTATTTAATAAGTCAGCCACCGGAGCATTGGTAAATGCCGCCAGTCCTCCCGGCTTAAAACGGATGCCTAGCATATTAACTTTCCCCCAACCTTTTACATAAAAAATCTGATTGCGCTGTCCCATTATTACCGGCCCGTGCTGACGGACCCCCTGCGGGTTGTCAGCTGTGATCAACCAATCTGCCGGCGATCCAAAATTAAAGATCAGCTCCACACGGCCGCCGGGTATTAAGCGGTCGGGCACATCCATGAACCTGGCCGGTGCATGCAGTACCCAGTAGCATTCTATAAAATCAGCCAGTTGAGCAGATGGATAATATTGCCGGTAATAGTTCATGTGTTGATTAAAATCAGACGATTCCTTTTCGTTGTGTTCTATATTTTACCTCAGCACTCCGCTGATCTAATATACAATAATCCGGCGGGATAGATCGATCCTGCCTATCAGGGCAGCCTGCCTCCGATATACTTTTTCATCACCAGCGGGTTTAACATGATAGTATTCTTGAAGTGACGCATTGAGCCCACCGCATTTTCATCCTCAAAAGAAAAAATGTCATCAAAAAGATCATCGAAATATTTTACATACATAACAGAACGCCCATCCTTAACTACCAATACCGGGATAATGACCGTTGTACCAGAAACGGTTTTGCCGAATAGCTGGCTCCAGTCGATATCCTGATGAGGCAGGCGTTCCAATTTTGCCCTTAGCTGCTGCGGTACCCCATTCGAGCATTTTACCTGAGAAATACGATTACCACTCAGTAAACCTTTAATTGAAAATGCATGGGAAAGCGTGTCTGCCAGCAGGGTGGAGTCCAGCTGCTGGTAAATGAATTTGCTGAGTTTCGTATCTGCCGGCGAGGGTTTGGGCTCGAGCCCCTGTCCCAGAGTTGTTGTGGAGAATACAAACATTCCGGATAGGAATAAAAGGGCTTTTTTCATATTTCAGTCTTTTGCGGTTAATTATTTCAATATACCGTAAATTATCTGAAATAGTAAAACAAATTATAATATTAAAACGGCGGTATTCTTGCGGAAAAGGCCGGATCTGCTTATAAACTACTCTCTTCAAGGAATAAAAAGTAACGATAAAATAGCAAAAAGATTGCGAAATTTACGGTGTCACCCTAAAACTTTTTTAGCCAATAATATGCAGGAACAAGAGAAACACGAAGACTCACAGCGTGATGAGCTGGGATTAAAGATTCGTTCAAACGACAATCCTTATCTTTCAGCTGACATTCAACAAAAACAACTGCAACCCCGCAGACTATCTTCCTATTTTATAGTACTAATTGAAAGCGGCTCCATTACATACAATTTAGACGCACAAGACTTCACCCTTACCGACGGGCACCTGCTTTTTGCCATGCCCAATCAACTTTTTATACCACCGGCTAAAACAGACGATCTTAAATATTTCAAGTTGTTGTTTGATGAAAATACACTGGCATTGTTGCCACAACAATTTCCCTTTCTGGTCAACCCCTTAAACGCACCCGTCATCGTTCTTGACAATGCTGCAAAAGATAGGGTCGTACAGGTTTTTGGCATTTTAAACCAGATACTTTATTTAGATAAACAGGAGACCGATACTGAAATAATATTAGCTTATTTAAACCTTTTGCTGTCAGAATTAAACAGCGCCTATTTCAAAAACAAAGAGCCTCTCAATAGCTTAAACGCCAACCTTTCAAAGTTTATCGAGTTCAAATTAGTCGTGGAAACCTCTCTTACTGAGCAACCTTCCATCAACGCCATTGCAGAAAAACTAGCATTATCCACCACCAGTCTATACCGGATTGTAAAGGAATATGCCGGAACATCACCCAAAGATTATTTTATTAACCGGTTGATGGCCGAAGCGCAACGAAAATTGCGTTACTCTAATATCTCCATCAAAGAACTGGCCTATGAACTGGGCTTTAATGACCCGGACTATTTTTCCAGGCTCTTCAAAAAAAGCACCGGAAAAAGTGCCAGTGATTTTTCGCCCCGGCAAGATTTGTCAGGGAAATAAAATGATTTGTCCATTTCCCCTATTTTTCAGCCGGCTACTTTTGCTTCATAAAATCACAAAAAATGAAATATGCATTAGTAACAGGCGCTAACAAAAGTATTGGCTATGAAGTTGCACAGCAACTCGCCCAAAAAGGAATTTATGTATACCTGGGCAGCCGTAATATAGAAAATGGTGATGAAGCCGTCGATAAACTTAAAGCAACGGGATTAAACAATATAGAAGCTATTCAGCTTGACGTTACAGATGATGATTCAGTCAGGAAAGCCCGTAAAGAAATAGGTAAAAAAACAAAAGTGCTGGATATACTGATTAATAATGCCGGTATTTATGGCGGTTACCCGCAAAGTGCACTGGACGCCACTATCGACCAGTTTAAAGCAGCCTATGATACCAATGTTTACGGCGTAGTACGCGTTACTCAGGCTTTTATTGATTTATTGCAAAAGTCACCGGCACCGCGTATCGTCAATGTGAGCTCCAGTCAGGGTTCAATTACCCTGCACAGCGACCCCACCTATAAATACTACGACTACAAAGGCGCTGTATACCTCTCTTCAAAATCAGCCCTGAATATGTACACCGTCGTACTGGCATACGAATTAAAAAACACCCGCTTCAAGATAAATACCGTTTGCCCGGGATATACCAAAACAGACTTTAACGGACATAGGGGACCGGGAAGTGTGGAAGATGCCGGAAAACGGATCGTTAAATACGTGTTGATCGACGATAATGGCCCGACAGGGAAATTTTTTAGTGAGGAGAATAATCCGAAAACGGGAGAGATACCGTGGTAGCGGAGATGAGGTGTCAGTGCCAACAACATTCGTTATTCAATATAATATTTCTGCAATAAAAGCTCATCGCACCTTCTGCAATAGCTACCTGATATGTAACACCTTCCAACTGTGCAGCAGACAAATCTCCTATTATGATAGAGGATTTGTCTGACCAAACATAGGTTTTCGAATTTATATTGATGTTAGATACGTGATCAAAGATGATTGTCCTTATACCAAACGTTGTCGAGTGTATTTTAATATGTATTTCCAGGTCGCTATCCAGGATGGTAAAATTCTCAATGGCAACTTGTAAAATTTTTAAATGACTGTTTAATATTTCGATTATATTTTCCATAATTCATTTGTCGCTCTGTCCACCATACCAATTACTCCATTACCAATTTTCCATTCCGAAAAATCTTCGTCCATTTGTCTAACAAGTCATCAGATAGCGTAGGCTTAGGAAATGTAATACTGATCGTATGCATAGAAGCATCCGTCTGCAAAACATAAAACAAACTGGCTTCCGGTTTTGGGTGATTAGTTTCGACCTTAAATAGTCCCCAGTTCCCACCCTTCGACAATACGGTAAAATGCGCGTCAGGGTAACTTTCCTTCACCTGCGTCTTATAGGATAAAATTGTTTGCTCAATCTTTTGTTGCACCTTTTGTTTTATTGTTACCAGGTTGATACAGCGCGTCCATTGTTCTGCAGACTCATCGATCGGCAATAGCTGCATGGCATGTGTAGTGGAATCATCAGTTTCACTCTGAATCTTCCATGTTACATCCGTCGGGAAATCTATTTTTAAGGACTCATATGCCGGAGGAAGCGATACCTTAAATGACTGTGCCACGCGATGAAACAAGTCCCTGGATGTAGCAAAGCGTTGCGGGGTCGTGGTACAGGTAATTATATACACTTTACTATCATTGTAAACGATAAAATCACTGGCACATAGTGTATCCTGGGCTTTCGGACCTATATGCACATCATCAAACCATAACATCCTTTTTCCATCTACCATATAACTACCTGTATCCAGCATTGATAAGCGCGAGTGAGCAGTGAGAGATGCCAATATATAAAGGGCGCTATCAACATTTATATTCGGGTGGTGAAAAATGGTGATGTTAAAATTATCGGCAAAATCATTGGTGGGATTCTTCTCCATATCATACACCAACAGATTGATATGAGTGCTATCGTTTTTTTTCCAGTATTTCCATTTTTCAGGAATTCCGATGACGTATCTATGGATCGAATCTTTGTAAGAAAAGAGGGTTTGCGCTTTTGTAGTAAGCTGCAACAGTAAGCAATAGAGAAGAAAAAAGTATTTCATAGGAAAAAACAATTGCTGGCAAAGATATAAAAGTGACTACAAATCTACACTTTGATAGACTATTCAGTAGACGTAAAACATAAAACCTGCGACCAGCACAGATTTTGACAATTTTTAGTGATCCTCATGATACAAAACCCAAACCTTTTAATATCCGATTTGCGGGAATTAGCAGAAATAGTACATTTAAGATAAATTGCGGTAGATCTTCACGCTTTGTGGTTGATCTTAAAGCCAACATATAGGTGAATATGACCACAAGATGGGAACGATTGGTTTATAAAATCTTTCAACAATACCAAGGTTGCAAAGAAAGGTATTCTATGTGACCGGGAACCATGTCATATGCAAACTTGAACAAAGCCCAATAAGCATTCGGCTTCAAATTCCCCCTTTAGAAAATTCTATATTTTACACCATACATAATCAACTCGACTAAACGCTCAACTAAAAAACAAAACCCCGCGACTAGCGCGAGGTTTGTAAATTGTCTGTGATCCCGCTGGGACTCGAACCCAGGGCCCATACATTAAAAGTGTATTGCTCTACCAACTGAGCTACGGAATCATTCCCTTTTTGAAGGGAGTGCAAAAGTAGTAATTAAATCCTCACTTCCAAATTTTTTCAAAGAAATTTTTTAAAGTATAACGGGAAAGCACCTACGTTATTCGTCCATACCGCCGCTATTATCCCCTGGCGCGGTTTTGCTGCTGGTAGCTACCATCGCGTTGATATTGGCAATCTCTTCGCGGGTGAAATAACGCCACTTGCCGGGAGCGAGATCTTTCAGTGTCATATTCATGATACGGGTCCGCTTCAGCGTTACTACCTTATAGCCCAGTACTTCGCACATACGGCGGATCTGGCGGTTAAGGCCCTGGGTAAGGATAATACGGAACCGGTCTGTCCCCTCCTGCTGCACGAAACATTTCTGGGTAACGGTACCCAGTATTTTCACGCCGTTACGCATGGCTTTGATAAACTCCAGGGTGACAGGCTTGTCAACGGATACGATGTATTCTTTTTCATGCTGATTACCGGCACGCAGGATTTTGTTGACGATATCACCGTCGTTGGTCAGGAAGATGAGCCCTTCGGAGAGCTTATCGAGCCGGCCGATAGGAAATATCCGGGAGGGATAGTTCATAAAGTCGATGATATTGGTTTTGTCTTTCAGATCGGTGGTGCAGGTAACGCCTTTGGGTTTATTGAGCGCGATGTAAACGGCTGTTTTCTTTTTCTTCAGTGGCTCTCCGTCTACTTCTACTACATCACCGTCTTTTACGCGGTTCCCTTTGGAAGCGATATTATCATTGATGGTGACACGGCCCTGCTCTATGTATTTATCTGCCTCCCGCCTGCTGCAGAAGCCTGTCTCACTGATATATTTATTGATACTGATATCCATATGGGGCGCAAATTACTTAAAAGGATTTAATTCCGCTTGGGTAGCAAGACGACGCGCACGCTCCAGTCGCTCCCGCTGCCGATATGGTACTGTTCTGCCAGGCTGCCCATATTCAGCGCAAAGGACAGCTGCATCAGGCTGTTGAGATACGCCAGTGGCTTACCTCCAGGCACGGCGCCGAATGTTTCGCTGTAGGGCGCTTCCAGCGTGGTCACGACCTGCTGCTGATGATAAAACGTCACTTTCATGACATCCCCGTATTTCGGCTTTAAAGGCTCCAGCAGTGAGGCGTCGATGTTAGTCCACACGTTGCCGTATTGTATGTCCAGGATAGGAATATTTCCTTTAAGCTCCTGCCCTTCTCTGACGGCCTGCTGGAAAGGCAACGTTACCACCCGGGCGGGCAGTACCGGACCTACCTGCTCAAAAGTGATGGCGCCGGCGGCCAGCCTGGCGGCGGTGTAGGCATATACGTCGCGGCCATGAAAAGTATAGGACTTACCGGAGCCCTGGCGGCGGTTGACCGCCTCGTTGATCTCCCGGATTTCGGCAATACCCTCTGATGCGGCTACCAACGTAAGCGTGCCGTTGTCGGGGGTCACGATAAAATGTCCTTTATGCGTTTTCAGGACAACGGACTTGCGACTGGTACCTACGCCGGGATCTACTACCGACACAAATACGGTCCCCGCCGGCCAGTAGGGCACCGTCTGTTCCAGCCGGAAGGCTCCCTCCCAGATATTATACGGCGAGATCTCATGGGTCAGGTCATATAGCTTTAGTTCGGTGGAAACGGTATTGGCTACGCCTTTCATGGCGGCGACAGCCCCGTCTTTTAACCCGAAATCGGATTGAAATACGACGATTTTATTTTGCGCCCGGAGTCCCTGGGTCAATAACAAGGCTACCAGAACTATCTTTATCTTTTTCATAGAGATAAATTTAGTGGCTTTCCGGACAACCTGCGTCATCCGGATAAAAAATGAAAAAAACGTAATTTTAAAACATGGAGAACCCGCAACGCGATTATAGCACCATCAGCCCTTCAGCCCGGGGATTACTGCTGATGAAGGGACTGACAGACATCCCCTTCGCCCGTGAGGCGGCTCAGCTGATGCTGGCACCGGAGCCTTATATACCTGATTACAACAGAACAGAACCCGGTTTCTGGGGACGGATGGTACATTTTGAAAACCGGTACCACAGTATCGATCAGCTACTGCAGGGCCTCCACAGTAAAAACATCCTGGAACTGTCTTCCGGCTTCTCTTTCCGGGGACTGGCAGCTGTACAACGGCAGGCGGTACATTATATCGATACCGACCTGCCCGACCTCATCGTTACCAAACAAGGCTTCCTGCATGATCTGCAACAGCAGCTGCCGCCGGCCACCGGTCAACTGGAAACGCTGCCCCTGAACGTACTCGACGAACAACAGTTTTCAGCTGTAACCAGCCGCTTTGAACCCGGTCCGCTGACCATCGTCAACGAAGGACTGCTCATGTACCTGGACCAGCAGGAGAAAAAAACACTTTGCACACTGATTCGCCATACATTGGAAGAACGCGGCGGATACTGGATTACAGCGGATATCTACCTCAAACGCAATAAAGACCTGAACCAGGTGCTGACTGGTAACGACCAGCTCAGCAACTTTTTTCTGCAGCACCGCATCCATGATAATATGTTCGACAGCTTCGAAGCGGCGGCTGATTTCTTTCACGATGCCGGTTTCACCATCGACCAGGAAGCCCAGCCGGATTATACCCGGCTCACCACGCTCGACTATTTCCTTAAAAACACCGGTCCCGCCACATTGGAAAAATTACGGCAGAGAGGCAAAATACAAACCACCTGGCGGCTACGGTTACGATAACACGCTAAAAACGGTTACTATGGAAAAAAGGTTCAAAACAGGCGACCATGTTACCTGGAATTCCGAAGCCGGCTGGGTAACCGGCACCATCATCCGGATACATACCACCGATTTTCAATACAAAGGATACACCCATCACGCCACGCCCGAAGATCCGCAATACGAGATTAAAAGCGATAAGACTGACCATATCGCAGCGCATAAAGGCAAGACCCTAAAAAAAATCTGAGAAAAAAACAACCCACTTTCCCCGATGAAACGGATGATGTGGCATCAACGCGGATACCCCATCTTTGTGCCATCATCTAAACATCATCATATGAAAGCAGTTACCCTTCATGCTTACGGCGCTCCCGAAGTGCTGCAGGTAGCGGAACTCCCCATGCCCCATCCGGCTCCACAGGAAGTAATCGTGAAAGTACAGGCAGTGGCCGTTAACTACGCCGACCTGCTGGTCCGCCAGGGAGTGTACCCCATGATTCAACAATTCCCCGCCATATTACCCGGAGAAATCAGCGGTGTCATTACGGCTACCGGCAGTGAAGTACAACACCTGCAACCGGGGCAACGGGTCAGCGGTTATGCCCCTGCCGGATATGCCGCCTATGCAGCGATGCCGGTGGCAGGCGTTATTGTGTTGCCCGAAGCGGTAGTACCGGCACAAGGCCTGCTCACGCAGTCCCTCACCGCTCAGCATCTGCTGGAACAAACCAGCGGCTACCGCAGCGTTGTCATTACTGCCGCCGGCGGCGGTGTAGGATCGCAGGTGGTACAACTAGCCAGGATCAAAGGTATACCGCAGATCATCGCCCTGACCGGCAGCGCTGCCAAACAGCAATACGTTCGCAGCCTCGGTGCTACCCATGCCATCAACTACCGTGATAGCGACTGGCTGCAGCAGCTGACAAACATTACCGGTCCGCAAGGCGCTGATCTGATCCTCGATGCTACCGGCGGCGATACCCCTTCCCGGCTGGTTACAGCGCTGGCGGTGAATGGTACGCTGATTATTTATGGTAACAGTTCGGCTCAACCCTCTTCCGTCAATCCCCGGGAGCTGATCATGAAATCAGCCAGGGTGGTAGGTTCTACGGTATACAATATTCCACCGGTGCAACGGCAACAATGGACCGACTACCTGGTGCAGCTCATCGCTACCGGCCAGTTAACCAGCAAGGTCAACAGCTACCCTTTCACGGAAGCTGCGCTCGCCCATCAGGACGTGGAAAACCGGCACAATACCGGCAAGACCGTGCTGACGTTCCCGGATTAAAAATATTTTTCGACCCTGCTGACATAGGGTTGTCATCATCCCTCTGCTATCTTTGGATCATCAACATTATTCAACATCCTAAAGAGAACAGATATGGAAAACATGACCAGCACCAAGCCAGTAACCGCCATCAGCAGTTCACAATTACTGGAACATTACCAGGGACACCGTCGCCTCACCCGCCGCATGCTGGAAGCATTTCCGGAAGAACATTTCTTTCATTACTCCGTAGGTGGCATGCGTCCTATTGCAGCTATGGCCATGGAGTTCATTAATATGACCCGCATGGGCGTGACCGGCGTCGCTACCCACAATTGGCAAACCGTTGGCAAAAAAGAGCAGCCCGCCACCAAACAGGCCATCCTGGACCTGTGGGACGAAAACACACAGCTGATCAACGAATACTGGCCGCAGATCACGGAAGAACGTTTCCAGGAAACAGACAAGGCATTTGGTATGTACGAAGGGGTAGTCTATAGCCTGATGTTGTATATTATCGATAATGAAATCCACCACCGGGGAGAGATGTACGTGTATTTCCGCTCCCTCGGACTGGAACCGGTGCCGTTCTACGAACGCTAACCAGTACTACAGATGACAGGATTTTTTCTTATGGCTTAAAAACAGGATCTTCGTGCCTGTTTTAACCCTTCCTGCGAAAAATCCTGTCATCTTTTTACTGTATATGAAACAAGTCCTTATACTCGGCGCCAATTCCGATGTGGCCAAAGAAGCTTTAAAAATGTACGTCAGCAAGGGCTATCCCGTGGTGGCGGCTTCCCGCAGCACAGCGGCTTTGGAAACATTTCTACGGCAACAGCAGCTACCTGCGGAACTGGTCACCATCCGTTATTTCGATGCGACCGACTTCGGCAGTCACCGCGCTTTTTATGACAGCCTTCCTGCACGGCCACAGATTGTACTGTATGCAGCCGGCTACCTGAAAGACAATACCATTGCCATGCAGGATTGGGAAGGTAGTTTCAATATGATGCAGGTGCATTATTGCGGAGCAGTATCTATCTTAAATATCATCGCCACCGATCTATCCAACACCCACCTGGAACGTATTATAGGCCTATCTTCCCTCTCGGGCGTTCGGGGCAGAAAAAGCAACTTCATCTACGGCAGCACCAAAGCGGCTTTTACACAATACCTGGCTGGTTTAAGGCAACACCTGTTTGCACGGCGTATAACCGTCAACGTGATCGTAGCCGGTTATATCCGCAGTAAAATGACAGCCGGACTGCCATTAACCGAATCCCTGATGCTGGAACCGGCTTTTATAGCCCGGGCAGTGGTGAATGCCGGACAACGTTTTACCATCGTACCAGGATTTAAGTGGAAGATAATCTACCAGGTATTGAGACGGATGCCGGAAAGACTGGTAGCCAAACTGCCATAATCGGCGGAGGTGTAGCTCCCGCTTTACCCGTTTACGGCTACTTGTATCAAATGTAAGCCCGCCAGCGGTCCTCCGGGAAAATGTTGCATGACGCCGCCTTGTACCAGCCCTCCCAAATCCACGCCGGCAAAGCCGAGGCGGTCCAGTAGTTGCCCCACGCTTCCTTTGGCCACCTGATCATCTCCCGAAAAAAATACGACACGCCGGCCCCCCTCCGCAGTACCGGGAGTGCGCACCAGCTCCGGAGGTAACGTATTAAATATCTTTACTACCGCAGCACCCGGCACCCGGTCAGCCACCAGTTCACTCGATGTTCTGCCTCCCAGATCAGGGAATGTAAAGGCAGGAATAATCACAGGATTCATGGCATCCAGCACAATCTTGCCGGAAAGATCAGGCAGGTCTGTAGTGGCCGCTTCCAGGTACTGCCATTGTACCGATAACAGGATAATGTCGGCAGTGGCCGCCGTCTGCCGGTCAGTAGCCGTAACACCGGTTACACTGGCGGCAAACTCCGCTAAAGAAGCCGGTCCACGGCTATTGCTGATCATCACTGCATAGCCTGCCGCAGCGGCAGCTATCGCAAAAGCACGGCCTATGCCGCCGGCGCCGATGACGCCGATTGTCATACTTTTCATGGACATTGATTTAATTGAATGCCACAAAATTAGTATCACCGGCTGGCCGCCACCAATGACAAATGATAAGAAAAAAGATTGATTAATATCAAGCCTTCCGGCGGGTGAGGGTGGCACGGACACGGCTCAACGTTTCCGGCGTAATACCCAGGAAAGAGGCTATCATATGTTGGGGTACCCGTTTAACCAGGTCAGGATATTGTTGTGCAAATTGCTGGTAACGCTCCTCTGCACCCAGGGAAATCGCGGCCTGGATACGATTGTTGGCCGCCAGCAAACTGCGATTAAGTAATGTTTCCGCCATCTTCTTCATCTCCGGTAATTGCTCCAGTAACAAATTAAAACCATCGCGGGTAAACATCACCAAAGTGCTGTCTTCCAGGGCTTCTATATTAATGATAGATGGCAGTCCGCAGGTAATACTCTGCCGGTCACCCGCCCACCAATGCTCCGATGAAAAACGCATGATACGCTCCACGCCTTTATCATCAATAAAATATGATTTCAGGCAACCCCGGCATACAAAGGCATAGTGTTTCCATATCTCTCCCTGCCGCAACAACAGCTGCCGCCGGCGTAACAGTTGCACCGTACTGTGCGAACGTATCAGCGCCAGGTCCGCTTCTGTGAAAGTCCCCTTGCTGTGGAGATAGGCAACGAATACATCAAACATTTGTTTATTTAGTATTTTGTGAGCGCGATTAACAAAGTAACAAAATTATTACATGCGGCAACTGTTCAAACCTGTACAACCGGCCATTCATCCGGAGCGAGACCAGGCCTCCTATGCGGAGCAACTGCCATCGCTGCCGCTGATGCCGTATGTATATTGTTATTGGCAGCTGAGCTCCCTCCCTGCACTGTCGCAACCCTTTGTATACCGGGTAGTAGCCGATGGTTGTATCGACCTGTTTTTTCATACGCGCCAGCCGGAAGCAATGTATGTCATGGGTTTCTCTACCACCTACACAGAGTTTCCGCTGGATAACCCGTTCAATTATATCGGTGTACGTTTTCTGCCGGCCGCCTTTCCATCGCTGTTTCGCGTAGACGCCGCTTCGCTTACCGACCGCTTTGAACCACTCGACGCAGTCGTACCGGCACTGGCATCCGGACTTACATCCGTTGTCGCCGGCCTCCATGACCTCTCCGAACTATCGCCGGTACTGGACCAATACCTGACAACCATACTGGCACAAAAAACACCGGCAACGGATAACCGGCTCTTACATGCACTGGACCTGATTCTGCACGCCGGCGGTAACCTCCGGCTGGAAAGGGATCTACAGGCAGGTGTTAGCCCCCGGCAACTGAGACGCCTGTTCGATTTTTACATTGGCGATACTCCCAAAACCTTCAGCAAGGTGGTACGTTTTCAGCAACTCCTGCATACCATACCCACCGCCGATAGCCTGCGCGCCGGCAAAACGTTTTATGATGCCGGTTATTACGACCAGGCCCATTTTATCAAAGAATTCAAAACCATGTACGGCCTTCCTCCTACCATCGCCCTGCCCTGAATTTGTCCGTTTTTTACAATACCCTTCCGGTAAAATCCTTCAATTTTGTATCGTCATCAAAAAATAGCAGCTTATGAAAATGAATGCCGGAATTATCACCGATAAAATACAGGAGAGCAAGGAATTTTATACCCGTGTACTGGGTTTTGGCGTCACGTTCGAAAATGATTTTTATCTGTTGTTACATACGCCTGGCCATGAAGCGGAAATCAGTTTTCTGCTACCGGAACATGCCACACAGCAGCCGTTGTTCCAGCCTGCCTTTCCCGGCAAAGGTATTTATCTGACGATTGAAGTGGAAGATGTAAAATCTGTCTATGCGGAGATACAGGCCAAAGGGGTACCTATCCGGGTCATGTTGCGGGAAGAGCCCTGGGGAGATCACCATTTTGCAATTACGGACCCTAATGGTGTAGGAATCGATATTGTACAGTATGCAGCACCGAACAACTGAATTGATTTTCTGGTGCGTTTAGCCGGGTTATAGGACGGTGTTATTTTGTCGTATTTTTCCAAAACGGAAGGAGTTCACCTTAAAAGCGGTACTGGAACATCAATGATCTTTCTTAGCCCGGGGCTTTATTGCCCTGGGCACACTATATCGTATACGTCATATAAAAAGCCACTTCGCCTGGACACCATACCGGATCATACAACCGGAGATTTACGCCCGATACCTGAAAACCATGTTTCAGATAAAAATTCACTGCCGGCACGTTGGTGTTCTGTGTTTCCAGTTCCAGCAACCGTACATTCAGCGTTCCGGCATGCGCTATCATAGCAGCCATCAGCTGTGCGCCGGTACCCTTGCGCCGCTGCGATGCCGCTACCGTTAACTGGGAAATGTAACAGGTATTATTCCAATCCCGTTTTTCTGCGATGATAAATCCGGTTAACCGGCCGTTTTCATAAGCTGCAAAAGAATGCCCCGCCGCTATCTCCTCGTTGAGTTCCTCCAACTCTGTTTCGTTGGTATGCCAGGTTTTCTGCTTCGGGGTAGCTAATGTCTCCAGGCGAAAAGCAAAGCCTATCTGATCTCCCTCCGGCTGCTGTACCGGTACATAGGCCTGGGCGGAGGTATAACCGTAATGCCCCATCTGTAATATATCCATGGCCGTTAGACCGGCAAGCGAAGAAATAGTCACCATAAAAAATGTTTCCGTTCCGGAAATATACACAAACTAAATTTTTAGTTTTAAAACTAAATACTTAGTTTTATAGAAATAATTTCACGATGCGAAACCTGACCGGAATAATGGCATGCTTATGCCTGTCCGCCACCGCAGCGGCACAGGGAATAGACAGGAACAAAGTCATGGAATACCTGCAGGACCAGCAATATGACGAAGCGGTAGGCTACCTGCAACCGAAAGTCAATCCCCGCGAGCCCCGCGACCTGTCCCTGCTGGCATATACCTATTACCAGGGAGGCAAACTGTCCGAAGCCGCCAATACCTACGAAAAGGTACTGGTCCTCGATAGCACCTCCGTTCCGGCATTACAATACCTCGCCACTATCCGCACACAACAGGAACAGTACCACGAAGCGGTCACACGCTATGAACGGATCACACGACTGAAACCTGCCAGCGCCCTGGCCTGGAAACAACTCGCCTTTTCCGGTTTTATCGCGCAGCTGCCGGACTCGGGATTTGCCTGGTTGCAGCACGCCTACCGCCTCAACCCTGCCGACGCCCGCGTAGCCGCCCGCATGGCGGAAGAATGGATAGACCGTAAAGCCTGGCAACGGGCCGACTCTATTACCCGCGCATTTCTGGCGGTAGACTCGACCGTATCTTCTGTGCTGATGGTCGCCGCCAAAACGGCTTACCTGGTAAAGGATTATCAACGTACCGCCATCATCGGGGAACAACTGCAACGGCTCAACGTCGTTTCGCCCAATACATTTGTTTATGTCATTGCCGCTAACTTTTCCCTCAAAAAATACCAGACATGCGTTGAGCTCTATAAGTATGTGCTGGACAACAATGCAGCCTCAGAGCATATTACCTATTATGCGGCGCTCGCCTACACTGCGCTCCGTCAGTATACTGAAAGTAATGAACTGCTGGAGCGCTGCATCGGTATGGCCAAATCCTCCAGCCTGGAAGACTACTACGGCAGCCGTTCTGTCAACTATGAAAACATGCGGCAATACAAAGCGGCATTGGCCAACCTCGATACTTCCTGGTACCTGTCGCGCAAACCATTGCGGCAGTACAGCATGGGCAGAATATACGAAACCGGGCTGCATAACGACCGTACAGCGATGAAATATTACCAGCGCTACCTGCAGTTATACAAGCCCGGTTCCCGGGAAGATGAAGAAATTTATCAGTACCTGAAATCCAGGGTTAAAACTCAGGGATACAGCAAATAACGGGTACGCATCTTTTTGTAGTTACTCAGTCCTGGCTCCCAGCTGCGGCGGATCTCGGCTTCGCTTTTACCCGCCACGATCTGCTGCATAAATTCGGTGGTGCCGGCCAGCTTATTGATATCGCCCATCTGTTTGCTGTAGGATCGGTCAAAGAATTTTGCTTTATCCGGATACGCGTTATACAATTCTATCATCCAGCCCAGGTTGATTTTGCCCGCTTTACGCATGGGCGCGGTATCAAAATTACGCAGGTCCAGCCCATAACAGGCCTCTCCCATATGCAAAGGCGACTCCGACTTGCCGGGGATACTTTCGGGTGTAAAAGAGAAGGCATATTTACCCTTTAAGGCAGGCGCTCCCAGCACCGTGAAAGGCATATAGGTACCACGTCCCTGACTGATGATCGTTCCTTCAAACAAACACAGGGCAGGATACAACAGTACGGATTGCTGTGTATTCAGGTTAGGTGAAGGGTGCACAGGCAACGTATAGTCCATCCCGTGATGATAATTTTTCAGGGGGATGATCTTCAGTTTGCACTTCTTTTTAGTAGTCATCCACCCCTGGCCATTCACCATCTGCGCAAATTCACCGACAGTCAGGCCATGGGTAATGGGTATGGGGAACTGCCCGATACCGGACTTCAGCTTCATATCTAAAACAGGACCATCAATATAGTCATTAGGATTCGGACGATCCAGGATGATCAGCTCCTTACCTGCTTCTGCGCAGGCTTCCATGATGTCGCGCAAGGTATTGATGTTTGTATAAAAACGGCAACCTACATCCTGGATATCGAAGATCATGATATCAATAGCATCCATGTCTTTCTGAGGCGGCATTTTACGGGCTCCATATAACGACACCACCGGAATACCGGTGGCAGAATCTATCTCATCCCCCACATGGGCGCCGTTGCTGGCGTTACCACGGAAACCATGTTCCGGCCCGAAAACACGGGTAACTTTCACGCCCAGTTTTAAGAGGCTGTCCAACAGCAGGCGCTGGCCTATTACAGCTGTCTGGTTAATAACCATCCCTATCCGTTTATTTTTCAGATAAGGCACATACAGTTGGGTTTGTTCAGCACCGGTGACAATCGGTTTTGCAGGAGCGGCACCAGCGGCCAGCCATCCCACACATAACAGTAGCAGTACTACATGGAATATGGATCGCATAAGCTATAGAAAATGGATATGCCGGTAAATATAAACATTAACGGGTATATCCCCTATACTATCACAACGGCACCATACTGCTGCGCGCCAGCAAAGCCGCATCTACCTGTACATCCAGGTAACCGGCATATTGTGTGAGCGCATGTTGTGCACCCAGCTGATGGAAATAATCAGAGAGCGTGTTGCTCAGGTACCGCGGGTCCAGCGTCGAGTTGAACAGTACATAATGCAGTGCCTGTTGCATATAACCGAAGCCATATAACAATCCGGTCATCAGCAGGTATCCATCCCGCAGGCTCATCTGGTAACCATCATAGGTGACGATGATATCCCCTGAGGAAGGGGTGGGAATATACAGCAGAGAGGCCATCAGCATGGTAGAGATCACCGGAAACTTGGGAATCACATCATTTACATTTTCATAGTGCCAGGAGTTCGGCACTTTATTATCCAGATCGGTAGCGAAGGCCGCATCCCCTGCGGCCGGCGCGGCGAAGGTGAACAACCAGGTACCCTCGTAATGAATACCTTCCTGCTGTAAGGCTGTCACAAAGTAAGAAGTGTATACATTGGCGATATTGCCACCCAGGCTATGCCCGGTAATGATCACTCTTTTGTTTTGGGAAACAACCTGTGTTTTTAAGAAATTGTAAATACGGGAAGAACCCACCCGCAACTCATCTTTCATACTGGCCACGTTGTTGAAGGCCCGGTTGGCGCCCGCGCTGATTTTAGCGGTACCGTCGCTGGTATAATGCCAGGTAGACAGGGAGATCACATCCAGATCTTCCAGAACCCAATTGGCGAAAGCGTCCCAGTCATTAAAAATATCTGCCGGCGGCAAAGAACCTCTGAAGGCCAGTCCATAAAACTCCCCGGTAGGATCTTCAGCGATAAAGCCGAAGTTACCATCGACGGTTTCATAACCTTCCCATACAAGCGTCCAGCCCGGTAAATGTTTTTCCAGGTCAATTTTCACCTGCGTACTGTAGGCAATAGCGGATAATAAAACGGCGGTTTGAGCATGTGCAGGCATAACGCCTACCTTTGAAACAATTCCTTGTAATTCCATCGCGGTCGGGGTTTTGTGATCAGTAATGCGTACGGAGGGTGCAAAAATGGGGTCGTTGTGTTAAATGATTTGTCGGGGTCTCATGGCCATCTCCGTCTTACTAATGTACGCTTTTTTGATATACGTTTTCCTGATTTGAAAGATGATGAGCTCCCTTTCTTTCAAAAAATCGTAAATTAAAAAATCTCAAATGTCTAATGATATGAAATGCCTCCTTCTTCCCTTGTTACTGCTGCTTGTCAGCACCGTTAATGCCCAACCTAAACCGGCTGACTATCGTGCGGTATTTCAGCAGGATTCCGCTATGCGCAAATGGTCCCGCAGTATCCCCGGGTTCAGTACCGATGCTTTTGTATTGGAACGGGTCAGTGATTTTGAGAATCATTCTCCTGATACACTCCGTGGCAAGGAGGCCGGGACTTACTTTAACACCTACCTCCCCTTGATCAGTTTCTCACCGGATAAAAAACAATGGATTGATTTTTACAGTTACCAGGTATCATTGGAGAAGGTTGGTAAAGCCCGTTACCGCGCCTATATCGATGCAGACCAGGCAGTCGATCTGGGCGACAAAACAACCGGCATCAGTACCGGCATTGTTTACATGGGCGCCTCTTCCTGGACGGAAGAAGCGGTATGGCTGGATAACCATCTGTTCCTCTTCTCCGGTGTGCATAGCGTGGACAAAGGATTCCATCCATTTATCTACATCGGGGACACCAGAACCCGGAAACTATACTACTACAGTCCGGCAGGCGATAGTCTTAATCGCACCCGGAAATATGTCTCCTGGCAATGGGCGAAGCAGAAAACGGCAGGCCGGATTATTGAAGAGTAAAGTTTATGATCATGATTATCCTATAACGGTACCGGTCATACGAACAAAAACCCTTCCTCACTGGACCAGCAACTTTCGTTAAAACTGGATCATCCGGATCATCTTAAATTAAACAAATTTTGCGTCTCCGGATTTCCCCACGGTGAAAGCCCTGGGCTAAGATATATCGGCGGTCGCTGAAAAGCCCCGCCCGTAATAAGGATTGCATGAAAATAACGCCCCGGGCATCTGCCCGGGGTTCCTGTTTGGTAATATCATAAGGCAGGCAAAATCCTATCATGCATTTGGTTATTTGCTGAATTTTATCGTCCTTGGCAGTTACAAGACGATATGCACGAACTGGCAGACATACAACTGTTACAACTGCTCCGTGAAGGAGATGAAAATGCTTTCACCACTATTTACAAGCGTTACTGGAAACTGTTGTTTACAGTAGCGGCCAATAAACTGGATAACCTGGAGGAAGCGGAAGAACTGGTACAGGATGTATTCTCCGATATATGGGACCGCCGCGAAACGCTAACCCTTACCGGTCCGCTGCCGGCTTACCTGGCCGTCGCCATGAAGTACCGCGTTATCAATCTCCAGGCAAGGAAAAAAAGAGCCAGGGCTTATTCCTCCTATGCCCGTGAAAATATGTCGCCCGAAGACCATTCCACCGAACAATGGCTCCGTTTTGAAGACCTCAGGGATCAGCTCTCCGGTCTGGTAGCCGCTTTGCCGGAACGATGCCGGATCACCTATCAGCTGAGCCGGGAATTGGGCCTCTCCCATAAACAAATCGCCCAACAACTGAATATCTCCGAAAAAGCAGTGGAACATAATCTTGCCCGCGCCGTTAAAACGCTGAAGACCGGGTTAAAACACTTCTCCGCCCTGCTTTTCACGGTACTCCCCTGATACAATTTTCCCATTTATTAATTTTTTTTATTGAAATCCAGATAATTTTTAATTTTTTTTAGAAATGTATGGGGATTTGTTCTTTTCGATTGACTTAATATAAAAGACCTCTTTTGTATGAGCGGGGAAAAAGAACAAAGCCGGTATGAAACGCTGGCCGAAAAATGGCTGAAAGGTACTATCACACCGGAAGAAGCCAATGAATATGCCGACTGGTACAACGCCGGACAAGCGGAACCGGTAGACATACCAGCATCTTTTGCTACCGACGAGGCTACACACGAAGAAAGAATATGGCGTCAAATAGCCGCCCGGGCTGGTTTCGGGAATAATACGGTAACGGCCACACCTTTGCGCCGTCGCCGCTGGTGGGCTGCCGCTGCGGTAACAGCCGCCATTGTTACCGCCGGCTCCTATTGGTACCATCAGCATCATACGCATGTTCCGGCGTCACCGACGACCCAGGTATCGGACGCATTGCCGGGATCCGACAAAGCTATACTCACCTTAAGCAACGGCCGGCGCATAGTACTCGACAGCGCCGGCAACGGCGCCCTCGCGCAACAAGGCGGGGTGCGTATCGTGAAAAAAGAGGACGGCTCCCTCCTCTACGTGGATGATCAAACCGGCGCAGTCACAGATACTTTATACAATACCATGTCCGTTCCCAAAGGCGGTCAATATAAACTGGTGCTCCCCGATGGCTCACGGGTATGGCTCAACGCTGCCAGCACGCTCAAATACCCGGTGGCCTTCAGCAACAGGGACAGAACAGTGGAACTGGACGGTGAAGCCTATTTCGAAGTGGCCGCCAGCGCTGCACATCCTTTTCTGGTAAAAGTACGCCACACCCAGGTCGCCGTACTGGGCACCAGCTTTAACATCATGGCTTATCCCGATGAAACGGGCATCCATACCACCCTGCTCAACGGCGCGGTGAAAATAAAACAGGGAACAATAGAAAAAATGCTTGCTCCCGGTCAGCAAGCGGTAGTGAACAACAACAACGGCGCCATCACCGTCGGAGAAACGGAAACAGCCCTCGCCACAGCCTGGAAAGACGGCCAGTTCCGGTTTTCCGCTAACAACATCCCTATGGTGCTGCGCCAGATCAGCCGCTGGTACAACATCGATATCGTATACCAGGGCAACATCCCCCAGGGACATATAACGGGCAAGGTGCCACGAAATATGAAACTGTCCGGCGTGATCCGCATACTGGAACTCAGCGGCATCCGTTGCCGACAGGAAGCTGGCAGGCTCCTTATATTTCCCTCATCCTGATTACTATGGCCAACATTTATTCACCTTAAAAAAACAATGGTATGACCAGTCATTATTAACCAAAATCATCAACGTTATGAAAAGCGCGGCCCATCCCGCGCCAAAAGATGTCCCACAAAAAAACCAGGAGCGCTTGGACCCGCCCCTGGCTGAATGTCCGGGCCATCATGAAAAACAATATCCGACTAAGATTATTGATTCCTAAACCCAAACACTGCAAATCTATGCAATTGGATTGTTATGTTAAAACCGTGCCCGTAACACGGTTTTTGTTCACCGGTCGCCCGGAAAGGCGACAGGCAACCACGCCCAAAGGCAGTTGCCTCCGTAATAAAGTTATCAGGGTTATGAAGCTAACCGCTATACTGCTCACACTATGCTACCTCCATGTATCTGCCGGCGTATCCGCACAGCAGATCACGGTGTCTGTTAAAAACAAATCGCTCGAAAGCGTATTCGCGCTGATAGAGCAACAAAGTCACTACACCTTCGTATACCGCGATGAATGGCTCGCTGGTACCAAACCGGTCAACCTGAACATCTCCCGCGGTTCTATCGAACAGGTGATGAAAGCGGCCCTCAGTCAGCAACCACTCTCCTACGAAATCATCGATCAAACAGTGATCGTGACCCGCAAGACCTCCTCTGGTATTCCTGCTCCTACGGTGACCGTAGCCAGCATCAGCGGCCGCGTGACGGATGAAAAAGGTAACCCGCTGTCCTACGTGACCGTAGGCGTAAAAGGTACGCAACGCGGTACCCATACCGACGAAAACGGCGCCTTCAAACTGGATGCCCGCGAAACGGACGTACTGGTATTTACCCTGGTCGGTTATGCACCCCGCGAAATAGTGGTAGGTCAGCAAAACACCGTACAGGTAACGCTTACACAAGCTATCAGTGATCTCAACCAGATCGTGGTGGTAGGTTATGGTACCCAGAAAAAAGTGAACGTGACCGGCTCCGTGGCCTCCGTTAAAGGCCAGGAAATTGCCAAATCACCGGTGACCAATATCAGTAACGCCCTCGCCGGCAGGCTCCCCGGTATCCGCGCAATACAAAACAGCGGCGAACCCGGTAAAGACGGCGCCCGCATCGATATCAGGGGCTTCGGCGCTGCCCTGGTGATCGTGGACGGCGTACCCTCTTCCTTCGAACAACTCGACCCATCTGAAATAGAAAGTATCTCTATCCTGAAAGACGCGGCGGCGGCAGTGTATGGTATCAAAGCGGCCAATGGCGTGGTATTAGTTACGACTAAAAGAGGCAACGTATCCAAACCTAAAATCACCTACAATACTTACCTCGGCCTGCAAAGCAATACCCGCTACCCTCGTTTGGTGAACGCAGCGGAATTCGCGGAACTGAACGACGAATCACAGATCAACCAGGGCCTCGCTCCTATATATGGCGCAGAAAAAGTACAGCAATACCGCGAAGGCCAGCCCGGCTATGAAAGCACCGACTGGTATAACGCGGCCATTCGCAAAAGCACGCCGCAACAATACCATAACATTAACGTCAACGGGGGTACGGAAGCTACCCGTTACTTCTTCTCCCTCGGTTATCTCAACCAGCAGGGTATGTGGAAAAGCGGCGATACCCGTTTCAGCCGTTATAACTTCCGCAGCAATATCAGCACTAAAATCACCAAAAGGCTGACTGCAGAACTGAACCTCGGTGGCCGCCTCGAAAACCGCCACTACCCGGCTGCGGACGCGGTAACCCTGATGGGCATGGTACAACGTACCTATCCTACTTATAAATTGTATGCCAACGACAACCCGGAATACTATGCCGTGACCAACTTCAGCCAGAACCTGCTGGCTTCTATGAACAGCGACTATTCCGGCTATACGGCCCAGCAATACAAATACCTGAGTGGTATCGCTGCCCTTACCTACGATATTCCTTTCATGGATGGACTGAGCGCCAAAGCCCTCTACTCCTATCAATCCGGTACCGAGAGCAATAAAAAATGGGTAAAACAATATAACCTGTATAACTATAACGCCGCTACGAATAAATACGACGTAGGTTACGTTGGTAACTCCCCTTCTAATCTGAAGCAGGACCAGAACCAAACGGAAAATACACTCGCACAGCTATCCCTCAACTATACCAAAACCATCGCCCGCGATCATCACGTCAAAGGCCTCCTGCTGTTTGAACAACGGCAACTGCTCTACAATGAATTCAGTGCTTCCCGCGAGTTTGTACTGGACGCCCTCGATCAGCTTTTTGCCGGGGCCAGTACCAACAAAAACAACGACGGCAAGGCCAGGGAAGAAGCATATATGGGCTATGTAGGCAGAGTCAACTATGACTATAAAGACCGCTACCTGCTGGAACTGGGTTTCCGTTACGACGGTTCCTACAAACTGGCGCCGGACCACAGATGGGGCTTCTTCCCCACCGTATCAGCAGGCTGGAGAATCAGCGATGAAAACTTCTTCCGTCCGATGGCACGCCTGGTCAACAACCTCAAAATCCGAGGCTCCTGGGGCCAGATGGGTGATGATGGTATCGTCAATCCGTTCCAGTACCTCACCGGCTATCGTTATCCCGAAGGCGGCTATATCTTCGGCAAAAACATCGTGAGTGGCTTAACTCCTTCCGGTATTCCGAATCCGCTTATCACCTGGTTTAACGCCACCACCGCCAATATCGGATTTGAAGCAGGTTTCCTGCAAAATATGTTCACTATCGAGCTGGACTACTTCTCCCGCAAACGCACCGGCCTGTTTGCTAAAAGAGAACTGTCCCTCCCCGGCACCTATGGAGCAGAGCTGCCGTCTGAAAACCTGAACAGTGACCGCACACGAGGCTTTGAACTGGCGCTCGGCTTCAACAAAAAAATCGGTGATGTGATCCTGAACGTATCGCCCAATGTAACCTGGACGCGCACACGTAATTTGTATGTGGAACGCGCCAATTCCACCACCGCATTCGCCAACTGGAAAGATAATACTACCAACAGGTGGACCAATATGATCTGGGGCTACAAAGCTGCCGGTCAGTTCCAGAACCAGGAGGAAATTGCCGGCTGGGCCATCCAGGACCGCAAAGGCAATACCACCCTCAAACCAGGCGATATTAAATATGAAGACCTGAACGGCGACGGTATCATTGATGGCAACGACCGCACCGTTATTGGCCGTGGCAACGATCCTGAACTGTACTACGGTCTTAACCTCGCCGCTACCTGGAAAGGTTTCAGCCTCTCTATGCTGTTCCAGGGCGCCAGCAACTACAACGTATTGATCATAGACGGTATGAGAGATCCGTTCAGCAATGGTTCCAATACCTACGCCTTCTTTACCGACCGCTGGCACCGCGAAGATCCCTACAATCCCAACAGCGCATGGATACCGGGTAAATACCCTTCTACCATCGTGAACGGTCTGGATAACAACAAAGGCGTATCTTCTTTCTGGCTGAAAGATGCATCCTACCTGCGTTTGAAAACAATAGAACTGGGTTACTCCCTGCCGAAACCGATGCTCAGCAAAGCAGGTATCGAACAAGTACGATTCTTCTTCTCCGCACAGAACCTGTTCACCATCGATAACCTGAAAGTGCTTGATCCGGAAACACCGACCAATGATGATAGCAATGCTGGTGGTACCGGTAAATACTATCCGCAACAGAAGGTATTGACATTTGGCATGAACCTGCAATTCTGATCCACCTTAACTATTCGTCATGAGAAAATTACATAAACATATATCCTTTGCACTGATGCTGACCCTGTCGGCCTCCTGCAACAAAGATTTCCTGGAGAGAAAAGCGCAGAACATCATCTCCGATGATGCGGCCTATGGCTCCGTATCCGGCGTACAGGCGCTGACCGCCAACCTGTACAGCAGCATGCAAACAGAAGCCTTCGACTATTGGGCGGAAGGTAATCAGGCTGCCTTCCCGGCACAAGCCTCCGATGAAGCCGTACGCTCTTATAGCTGGGGCGCCACCCTCGATCCTATCCTCGGTGATGCCATGTTTGACTGGTGGCGATATAACCTCGTCCGGAATGTGAACGACTTCATCGAAAAGGTACCGAACGCGAAAAATGTAACAGAAGAACAAAAAGCCCGCTTCCTCGCAGAAGCCCGTTTTATCAGGGCATTCTACTATTTCTCCCTCGTAAAACGTTATGGCGGCGTTCCGCTGATCACTAAGGTACAACAGTACAACGGCAACCTGGAAGAGCTGAAAGTGCCGCGTAACAAGGAACAGGAAGTATACGATTTCATCGCTTCCGAGCTGGACGCTATCCAGGACGGACTGCCGGAATCCTACGGCGCCGATGAACGTTACCGCGCTACCCGCTATGCTGCGCTGGCGCTGAAATGCCGCGCCATGCTATATGCCGGTTCTATCGCCAAATACGGTACCGTACAACTCGGCGGTGTGGTAGGCATCGCCGCTAACGCTGACGGCTATTGGCAGAAAGCATACGACGCTGCCCAAAAAATCATTAACTCCGGAAAATTCGAACTGTTCAAAGGCTACAGCGATAAAACCGCTAACTTCCAACAGTTGTTCCTCACCGGCGCTGATCTGGACAAAAACAAGGAAGTGATCTTCGTAAAAACATACCAGTCGCCCGATCTGGCGCATGGTTTCGATTTCTACAACGCGCCACAGAGCTTTAAAATAGATTATGGCTGCGCTACCAATCCTACCCTGGAACTGGTAGAGAGCTTCGAATACACCGACGGTACTCCCGGCAAACTCAAAATAAAAGACGGCGCCGGTAATCCCATCCTGTATAACAGCACCGCCGACCTGTTCAAAGACAAAGACCCGCGTTTTCTCGCTAGCATCCTGTATCCGGGCGCTCCCTGGCAGGGTGGCAACATAGAACTGAGAAGAGGCGTAATCGACAACGGCACCCAGTTCACCTCCGCCAACCTGACGGATACCTATGGCAGTGGCGCCAACAGCATCCCCCGCGTTGGGAAGGACGGTCCGCTCTTAGGCGGCGATCCTACTAAAACAGGTTTCTACGTGAAAAAATTCATGGACCCTGTCAACCGGGTGGCTGACGGCCGTTCTACCACACCATGGATCGTATTCCGCTATGGTGAAGTACTGCTTAACTATGCAGAAGCCGCAATAGAACTGGGTAAAACACCGGATGCACTCAACGCCATCAACCAACTGCGCGACCGCGCCGGTATCAAAGCCCTGGGCAGCGTTACGCGTGATCAGGTAAGGCACGAACGTCAGGTGGAACTGGCTTTTGAAAACCACAGATGGTGGGATATCTGCCGCTGGCGCACCGCTACCGACCTGCTGAACAATACCCAGTTCCATGCTTTATATCCCTGGCTCATGTGGGAAAATGGTAAAGTTCCCGCTGATATGAAATACACCTTCGAGATAGTGCCGGCGCCCAAAAACACCCGCACGTTCCTCTCCCGGATGTACTATCAGCGCATTCCTGCCGGCGAGATCGACAAAAACAGCAATCTCGTGCAAAACCCGGGCTTCTAACTAAAACAAAAGGACTACTCATGAAACAACATATCATCAACAGCTGTATGGCCCTCCTGCTGGGCGGCGCTATGCTGACCGGTTGCAAAAAAGACAATTACGCAGCGCCTGATGCCCGCATACAAGGCAGGCTGACAGACGTTAAGACCAACGAACCTGTTCCGGTGCAGACCTTCAACGGCGCTGTACTCCGCTACTATCAACAGGGATACAGCAGCAGCAATCCCAATCCGATCAATACGGCCGTTCATAACGACGGCTCCTATACGAATAAGCTGTTATTTGCCGGCAAATACCGGATCGTGGCGGAAGGACCGTTTTATTACAAAGACACACTGGTGGTAGACATCAACGGTAACACACAAAGGGATATCCCGGTGACGCCCTTCCTGAAGGTATCAGCCGTCACCAGCGACATTACCAGCAACAGTGTAACGGTAAAGTATACGGTGAAACACAACGACAATACGCAGAAGATATCCCGGCTGGTGGCTATCATCGGCACAACGGAAGGTATCGATGTGAACAGCTATTCGTTTAATGATATCCAGGATGTACAGAATGTACCTGATGCCACAGTGGAAGGCACCACTTATCAGAAGGTATTTACCGGCCTCAAAAGCGGCGCGGTGTATTATATCCGCGCAGCAGCCCGTATCAGCGGTGCAGACAATCCTGCCGGCTATTACAACTATACGCCGGTTATCAAAATAACAACGGCTCCATAAAGTGATCGCTACCCCAATGCAATCTATGAAGGCAGGTCAGTAGTAAGACCTCCTCATCCAAGTCTCTCGGCTGTCTTTATATATCAGTTCAACCTTCAGGTCATAGATCTGAAGGTTGCTGATTTTTAGGGGGAAGTCAAAGCAGGCTAAATCCTGGTCACTTTCTGTCCAGGTCCGTAATCAGCAGCTCATTGCCCTTACGAAGCTGCGCTAACAGTTTAGCGCATTCATCCGTGGAAGGATGTTGTTTCAATGCTTCATATTCTGCGGTGGTGATACCTGTCATTTGAAGAAAATTGACCTCCCCATGCGGCGTGTTAATCGTTCCCAATTCAGGGTCTTTCACAAAAGCAAGCGCTGTGATGTCCGTATCATATCCCAGTCTGATCGGGCCGTTGGCCGGAATAAAATGAAACTCCTCAAACCATTTTCCGGAACTGAATACATACTTGGCGAGGTTTTGTAACAAGTTGCAGGCCCAGTTTTCGTTATCTGTTTCGCTGGTTTTCTTTAGCCTGAAAGTGAGCTCAAATCCGAACTTGCTAAAGTCCTTACCTACGGCTTCTTCATCGTAGTACAATTCAGAAAAGCCATAAGTCACAAAATGAAAATGGTCCTCCTGTTGTTTACTTTCGTAGATGCTGATACCATCCAGGGGATTATCACCCCCCAATGCATAATATAACCCCGGCGCATAGTGTTTAGGCTGCTGGCCCGGATACAGCTTTTCAAGAGACTGATCAATGGCATCCCATCCTACCGCATCTTCTTCAGAGAACTCTTTTTTATATGTTTCAATATCCATAACGGTATCCTTTACACGATTTTCGCAAATGTATCCAGATGGGCTTCTATATACGCCCGGAATGTCGCCACTTCTTCATCCATCACATCATAGAAGGCGTTATCCAACGATTCAAAATGCGTAAATGTTTTATACAGGGCTGAAAATGCTTCCAGGTCTCTTTCTTCTTCCAGTAATCCTTTATGCTCCACGAAGATTGCCTCCGCTTTTCGTACGATCTCTGCGGTCTCCTTCAATCCCCATTTTTCCAGGTCCTCATCGAAACCCGTTTCAAAAATAAACTGTCCATAACCGTTATGTATCAGCTGCAGGAACCCACCATTGGTGACTTGTCCGTACAAGGCATCATAGATCAGCAGTACATGCTGATCATCGGTCAGCTGGTCCAGGATGTCTTCTTCCTCTTCTGCTTCTTCAATAGCATCCTGGTAGGGCTCCAATATGGCATAAATAAAGTCCCAGTTGTCTTCTCTCGCGTTGTCGAGATCTTGTTTGCTAACGGTTGGTAAAAATTCCATTTAAAGTCGATTTTATTGTTCTTCTTCAGCTTCTTCATCAAATGAAGCACGTATCCACTCATCTCCCACGAATCCGCGGTCTGCAAATTCGCCGGGAGCCAGGTCAGCTACTTCATTCAGGGTGGTGTCCCGGGATACTACATCTTTCAGGCATACCAGCATAGCCCCTTCTTCTGCGGCGATTAATTTTTCTTCTGTATCTGCCAGTAGGAACTCCGCTGTTAAAAACTGCCAGCGTCCGTCATGTTCATGTACCACGCGCAACACCGGCTGCAGGTCGTCGATAAAGTTTTTAGTACTGAATACGCCGAGGTTTTCCGGCTCCTGAAAGTTAAATTGCATGCTACTAACTTTTAATACTCCAGCTTCACACCGTCTATAATCAGGGTAGCACAATGCAGCGTCATAAAGGCGCCGCCATAGTCGCCGGTTACCTGGTCATTCATGGTTTCCATCACCGCCAGTTTAAATTCAATTTTCCGTGGCGGCAGTTTACCGTAGGTATCCACAACGGTGATCTGCCCGTCCAATCCTTTCCGGTTAGGTATTAACACCCGTAACAGCGGGATGTTTTGTTTTTCGAGATCGATCGACAGGTAATGTCCTTTGGGCGCTTCGGCAATGGAATCTTTTCCTGTTTCGTTCAAAGCCCGGTTATATGCCACCGTGAAAGACCGGATAGCGGAGGTCACCTGCTCATTGCCCGCTTTCACGGTCAATTCAATTTTCATCCGCTTGCCTTCCTCCTGCTGTGCCAGCACTGTTCCGGTGGAAAGATAAAGAAAAGCCAGCGCAAAAAACAATAACTTCAGGTTAATCATCTTCTTCATAAAACATATTTTGTAAAACAAGATTAAAGATTTGTGAAAGGGTATTTTGCCGGTAATTGGTATTTGTATGCTTTGGATTGTTGTTTGGATAACTCCCTTCGGAATTCGGGGCTATAACGTACATCCATACCCGTATTTTCGGGCATTTGAAGCCCCTGTGTATTTTGCCGGTCCTGATACAATCAATATCTTAGTGTTATGTTGAAACGATGTTTGGTTATATGCTGCTGTAGTATCCTGTTGTGCGGCACGGTGCGGGCACAGGAAATATCCGCTATTGAAAAAAAGGCGAGGGCAGCGTATGCACAGCGCTTTACCGATTCAACCGCCAGCATACAGTTACAGCTACAGTCGCTGCATCAGGCGGAAGCATCGCACAACCGGGCCGATCAGGCTATCTGCTATGCCTATCTCGCCCTCACGCACCGGCGGTTGTTGCACTTACAGGAGTTCACCAAATACGCAGAGCTTTCTTATCATGTTGCCGGTACTATTACCGACAACCGGGCGAAAGCCTATGCTTCCTGGGTAATGGGCGCCTTGAAATCTTATATAGAAGATAAATCCAGGGCATTGGATTACCTGCTGGAAGCCTACCGGCTGTTTACCCAACTGGAAGCCAATGATCTGTGTGCCCGTATAGGGGCCGATATATCCTATCTCTTCTCTCCCGGATCAGCTGAAAAAGTGAAGAAGTACGCCGATGCAGCGCTGGTATATGCAGAAAAATCAGGTGATCCGGAAAGCATATTACATGCACGCCTGGCCGTGGGCAGTTATTTGTCCGATCGCTGCGCTTCCGGCGACCCGCATACATGGCAAACTGCCGTTGATTTTTTTAAGCAGACCATCGCCTTTGCGGAAAAAGAACATAATAGTATCATCAGCAAAAGCAATATCGGTGTCGCCTATATTAATTTGGCAGTACTCTACATCAGCGGCGCTCCGCCCGTGGATGAAAAAGCCTTTCTGGCCTGCCTGGAGAAAGCCGGCGCCATCGCCCGGCGTTATGATCTTAAAAACGTTTACCGCAGTGCTATCGGGTTACGCGGACAGTTTTTCATGCAGAAAGGTGAATACCGCATTGCTGAAAACCTGTTTAAGACAGGCATCGCCTATCAGCAGGCGCTCCCCTATAAGGACAACTACCTGTTGGCTGCTTTCTACGCCTGCCTGAAAGACCTGGCCGCCCGCCAGAAAGATTATGCAGCGTATTACGCCTACGATATTCCTTTCACAACGTACAACCAGCTGAAATACGATGAATCTACGCAGCAGATGTTGCAGAATGCTGATGCCCGGTTTGAATCCGATAAAAAGATCACCCGGATCACACAGCTGGAACAGGAGAACAAACTACAGAAGAAAAATAAACTGCTGGGTTATGGTATCTCCGCGGTATTGCTGGCCGGTCTTATATTTATGTACCGGTCCTATTATTTCCGGCAACGGTACCACCAGAACCGGGAAGATATTTTGCAGCAGCAACAGGCCAACAACGAGTTGCGCCTGCAACTGATGGAAAAAGAAACGCTGGAAAGCCTGGCCGAAAAATTATCACTGGAAAGAAGGTTGCTGCAATCGCAGATGGACCCGCATTTTATCTTCAACGCGCTGGGAAATATCCAGGGGATGATCCTTCAAAAGGATACAGCGCTGGCGGTAGCTTACCTGTCTAAATTCGCCAAACTAAGCAGGCAGGTACTGGAACATTCCCGGATGGAAAAAATTACGCTGGAAGAAGAAACCGGGACACTGAAAAACTACATCGAATTACAGCAACTGCGGCTCAATAAAAGCTTCGATTATCATATTGTATGTGATCCCACGGTGGATACGCATGTGCTGATCCCTCCTTTAATGATACAACCATTTGTAGAGAATGCCATTGAGCACGGACTAAAACCTTTGCCGGTGGGGCGACGCGGGTTGTTACACATCACATTTACAGAAAACAGTATTGACCACCTCCTCGTGTGCACCATCACCGACAATGGTATCGGGCTCACCGAATCCCGGCGTCGCAAAACCGATGATTCTCACCGCTCCCTCTCCACTAAAATTACAGATGAACGCCTGCAGCTGATGCTGAAGGATAATCCGCATACCCGCCTGGAAATCCGGGAACAGGATGCAGCAGACGGACAAGGCTGCGTGGTCACTTTATACATCCCCATAATATAATATCATGTACAGAACCATCATTGTAGAAGACGAATATCGCCTGCGGGAAGCACTTTCTATCCTGCTGGAAATGGTAGCGCCGGAAACCGTGCAAATTATTGGCTACGCCGAAAGAGCCGATGAAGCGGTTAAACTGATCGACCGGCTCAAACCGGACCTGGTGTTTATGGACATCATGCTGAAAGACGGAACAGGCTTCGATGTACTGAACCAGGCGGCACACCGCGCCTTCCACCTGATCTTCACCACCGCCTATGAAGAACATGCCATACGCGCCTTTAAGTTCAGCGCCATCGATTACCTGTTGAAACCCATCGATGCAGAAGAGCTGAAAACGGCGCTGGACCGGATGGATACCCTGCAGGAACGTTTCCTGGCAGAAAAACAATTAAGCGAACTACGTAACAACCTCGAAAAAACGCCGAAAAGACTGGTACTCCCAACCCAGGAAGCCATGCATGTGGTAAAAACAGATCAGATCATCCGCTGCGAAACATCCGGCTCCTATACTACCTTTTACCTGGTACAGGGAAAAAAGATCATTGTATCCAAACCGTTAAAAAATTATGAAGATATCCTGCTGCCGCCGGAGTTCTTCCGGGTACATCAGTCACACCTGATCAATGTCAATTTTATCAGCAGCTATTCCCGGGAAGGATTGGTACAAATGGAAGACAACACCAGCATTCCTATATCCAGGGGTAATAAAGAAGCCTTTTTTAAGCTCATGAAAGAAGGATGACGATGGGTATATCCACCCAAAAGCGGCGGATACAAAGCCAAAGTGACAGCAGACAAAGCGCGGGTATCTGCGCTGTTGTACCGCCCTATCTTTGGTTTCAAATCATCTGAAACAATGAGCAACAAAACAATTTCCATCCTGAGTTATGTCACCATCATCGGCTGGATTATCGCCTATGTAAAAAGCAAAGAGCTTTCCCCTAAAAGCGACCTGGTGAGTTATCACCTGAAACAAGGTCTCGGTTTTTTCATTCTGGCAGTTATTATTAATATCATTCTCACCACTATTGTGTTTGTGATCCCCACCCTCTCCTTTCTGAGCTATATCGGCCTGGCCTTATTCATCCTTTGGGTATTTGGTATTATCAATGCTGTTAATGAACAGAAAAAGCCCATTCCCGTAGTAGGCAAAATGTTCGAAAACCAGTTTGTTTTCCTCGATTAATCCGGTTTTTATCCTGTTACAATGAAAGAGGCTGACCGAAAGGTTGGCCTTTCCTGTTATTTCCAGCCCCTTCAAAAAAAATTTGCGTAGTCAAATAACTACACATATATTTGTAGTCAAATAGCTACATAATGAATTTAAGACGAGACGTATTTCAGGCCATAGCAGACCCAACACGGCGGGCTATACTGGTATTGGTAGCTACCAATGCCATGACGGCCGGAGCCATCGCCGCTAATTTTGATACGGCAAGGCCTACCGTTTCCAAACATCTGCAGATACTCACCGAATGCGAACTGCTGCGGCAGGAGCAAAACGGACGGGAAGTTATTTATCATTTAAATCCCCATAAAATGAAAGAGATAGCAGACTTCATCGAACCATTCCGCAAAATGTGGGACGACAGGTTTAACAAACTGGAATCTGTCATGAAAAAATATCAAACTAAAAAATAACAGCATATGGAACTGAAAACCAAAGTCACCGCCGAAGAAGGCAAACAGGAACTGATTGTCACCCGTGAATTTGATCTGCCGCTGGACCTCCTTTTCAGGGCTTACACGGAGCCTGAACTTGTAGCAGAATGGATGGGCACCAAAGTACTGAAGCTGGAAAATAAAAAGTACGGTAGCTGGCGATTTGAAACCACCGACCCACAGGGCAACAAACACGGCTTCAGCGGCACTATCCACGACTTTGTACCGAATCAAAAGATCGTCCGCACTTTTGAAATGGAAAACAGCGGCTTCGGCGTACAACTGGAATTCCTGGAGTTCGAACAACTCACGGACAACACCAGCAAGCTACGGATGCATATCATTTATAAAACACTGGAAGAACGCGCACAATACCTGCAGATAGGCATGGCACGGGGTATGGGACTGGCGCACAACCGCCTCGAAAAAGCAGCATTTAAATTCTTAAAATATTGATCATGTCCAAAGTAAACAAAATCATCTACTGGATCGCTACCCTGTGGCTCGCCCTGGGAATGACTTCTACCGCCATCGTACAACTGCTGTCACTTAAAGCTGAAACTGATTTCATGACCAAACTGGGTTATCCTGCCTACTCGCTGAAGATACTGGGCGTATGGAAAATACTGGGTGTTATCGCTGTATTGGCGCCACGCTTCCCGCTACTGAAGGAATGGGCATACGCCGGCTTTTTCTTCATGATGTCCGGCGCTTTCTGCTCCCACCTCATCACAGGCGACACGATGAAAGATACCTTTCCGTCCTTGCTGTTACTGGTCCTGACCGTTATATCCTGGTACTTCCGCCCGGCAGAGAGAAGACTCCTCGCTGCTTAACACTCCAGCTTTCCTGCAATCAGTATAAGATCCGTCACCGGCGCACCGTCCGGACCGGGTGTAGTTTTCCTTTGCTCGTCAATCAGGCGGAAGCCCCGTTTGTGCAAGGTTTCCTTTAACCAGGCGGCGTCGTGAAAATACTGGTAGTATTGGTCCCCGGTACTGGAAGTCCGCCAGCCCGATTTCGTATAGTCGTCCTCCATGGTACTGAGGTATAATACTCCTCCGGGGTGCAGCATGCTGGCGGCATCCTGGAACAGCTTGTCCGTTGCCTCCCGGGAGAGGTACGGCAATAGAAACCCGACTACAATACCGTCGTAACGGTCCGGCAAGGTGGTGATGTCGTTGCAATCCAGCAACTGAAACGTTGTCCCCGGGTTGTTTTTACGGGCAAGCTCCAGCATGGCGGGCGACAGGTCGGTACCCAGTATCCTGAAACCGGGCCGTTGCCGCAATAAGTACTGCGTGATATTACCCGGGCCGCAGGCCAGTTCCAGAATAGACGCCTGTTCCCGGGTAATACTGCGACAAAAAATATCGAGCGCATCGTGGTAGGATTGCACATTCATGAACTTCTGCTCATAGAGTTGGGCATTTTTGCCAAACAGCTGTACTACCTGGGCGTTTTTGTCATCCATGGGAATATCATTTATAATAAAGATAAAAAAAAGCTACCAGCAAACGCTGGTAGCTTTATCCAATCCAAACATCCGGTCTTTAATACCCGGGATTCTGCATTAACACTCCGTTGGCAATATCTACTTCCTGCTGCGGGATAGGCAATCTGCCCCGCTTGGAAACGTCCCAATCCATGGTAAAGCGGCTTTGATCACCGTCATATTCCGGTCCTCTTTTGCTGGAAGCATCGATCGCTTTTTTCGCATAGTCGAGACCGTAGCGCAGCAGGTCCCAGTAACGGATACCTTCTCCGGCAAACTCTACCCGGCGCTCGTGTCGGATGCTTTCTGTAGTAGCCACTACCGCAGGCATCTTCACACGGGCTCTTACCAGGTTCAGGTAAGTATCTGCTTTGCCCTGGTCTTCTCCCAGCCACAGTTCCGCTGCCATCAGCAATACATCGGCATAACGGATAGCACGGTAGTTGTTGCCCCAGTTGGCATCACTGTTGGCGCCTGCTTTGTATTCAATATGGGTCGCATATTTTTTGTTGAAGTAACCGGTATACTGCCAGCTTTTGGCAATAGCGCTAAAGCTGTTACCATACAGGATGGTCATATCCCGGCGCGGGTCGTTGGGTTCAAACTCATCGTACAGCGATTGGGTAATAGTGCTGTAGCTCCAACCTGCGGTATACACCGGATCGTTGATACCTCTCGGTGCAAACATATGTACGCTGAGGTTACCCTGGCCAAAACGCTGATCATTCACGTTGCTTACGGTAATCAGGCCACTATGGGACACTTCAAAGATCGATTCTGTACCAAACTCCCCTGCTCTGCGCCACATGCCGGCAAAATCATCGGCCAGCTTAAAGCCGCCCTGGCTAATGATGTCTTCGAGATATTGTCTCGCGATGGCTTTGTTGATCACCCTGGAACCGGCCTGTAAATCCTGGTTGTATACCCCTTTGTAGAAAAGATATACACGGGCCATCAGGGCTTTAGCGCCCCAATGAGTGGCATGCCCGCCCACAGCGCGTTGGGTGCTTTTCGGCAGATCTGCCATAGCTTCTTCGAGGTCTTTGGCGATCTGGTTAAACACAGCTTCCGGCTTGGCCTGCGGTTGGTTATATTGGTTGGCATCGATCAACGGAGCGGTCACCAGCGGCACGTTTTCGTACCAGCGTACCAGTTCGAAATAAAAGTAGGCACGCAGGAACTTCGCTTCTGCGGTGGTTACACGTTTAAACTCATCGGAAGCAGTAACAGCGCCGATTTTATCAAGATACACATTGGCGCGTGCAATACCGGCGTAATAGATAGACCACAGTCCGCGGTAGGTCTGGTCGCCGATGGTAACGGTCCTGAACTGATCTATACCTTTGATACCTACGCCATCGCTCTGACTGCCGCCACCGGAGTAGGCATCATCAGATGCAGCCTCGCTCCAGCAATGACTGGGATGGAAGCCCATCCACTGGTTCCACTGCAACACATGGTATACACCTGCCAACGCCTGGTTGGCTTCTTTTTCATTACGGAAAAAGTTACTCTCCACGATCTGGGAAGGCGGGTCCAGCTCCAGGAAGGATTTGGTACAACCGCTGCCTGCCAGCAACAACGACACACATACGTGTTTTATATAACGGAATCTTGTTTTCATACTTGTAAGAGGAATTATAAGTTAACGTTTACGCCTGCACGGAAAGTTCTTGCCTGTGGATACACGCCACGGTCCACGCCCAGGTTGAGGGCATCGCGCGCGCCGATCTCAGGATCAAAACCGGTGTACTTCGTGAAAGTGAAAGGATTGTCTACGGCCATGTATACACGCAGATTGTTCAGTTTCGCTTTTTTCACCAGGTTCTCTGCCAGTGTATAACCGATCTGGATGTTTTTGATGCGTACGAAGCTGGCGTTTTCTACATACACGTCAGACACGTTGTTGTGGTTACCGTTGTTGTCAGCAAAAGTGAAACGGGGATATTTGGCGGCGGAACCTTCTCCGGTCCATCTATCGAGGTATTCACGCGGCATATTGGCCATTTTGATATCGTAGCGATACAGGCCATTCAGCAGCTGATGACCGAACATCCCTACAGCAAACATGCTGAAGTCGAAACGTTTGTAGGTAAGGTTCAGGTTCAAACCGGCGGTTACATCCGGGTTAGGATCGCCGATGATGGTTTTGTCTTTGATATCCAGTTTACCGTCGCCGTTGAGGTCCACGAACTTCAGGTCGCCGGGTACCGCCTTGGCCTGGATCTTCTTACCGTCCGGACCTACATATTCATCAATTTCTTTCTGGTTCTGGAAGATACCGGCGGTACGGTAGCCCCACAGGTAACCGATCGGATAACCTACTTCCATACGGGTAACAGCGCCTGCGCCGATAAACCCGGTACCCGCCACTGCTTTGGCGGCGTTGTTGATCGCGGTGACGTTATTTTTATTGTAAGCACCATTTACCGTTACATTGAAACTCAGGTCTTTATTTACCTGTTGTTTGTAGGTGATACCCAGCTCCACGCCTTTGTTGGAGACGGAACCACCATTCACATAGGGCGATGGGTTACCCACGATAGCGGTGATCGGCGGGTTGAACAACAACCCGATTGTATTCTTCATATAATAGTCTGCTGTTACGGCCAGTTTACCTTTCCACAGTTCCATGTCCACACCAAAGTTTGTCTGCTCAGAGGTTTCCCACTTGAGGTTCGGATTAGGCACGGCGCCGGATGCTACGCCATTGAGATAATATTCTTCTCCGGTAGGTTTGATAAACGTATAGCCGTTACCGAGTACCATGCCGGCTGCCCAGGGGAAGGAGTTGTCGCCGATGTTTTCATTACCGTTCTGTCCCCAGGAAGCACGCAGCTTCAGGAAAGTAACGGTATTGGAGGTATAAAACTGCTCTTTGGACAATACCCATCCACCGGATACGGAAGGAAAGGTTGCGAACGGATTATTGCGGCCGAAACGGGAAGAACCATCACGGCGCAGCGTAGCGGACAAAAGGTATTTACCATCATAGTCGTAGGCAGCACGGCCAAAGTAAGAGAGCAAGGCGCGTACATCTGCGCCACCGCTTACTTTGTTGAGCGTTTCGTTGGTAGCCAGGTCAATGTAGGCCATGTTCGGATCGCTGGTGATCAGGTCCGGACGGGAACCGTTCATATTTTCAAAGGTGGATTTCAGCGCGGTATGCCCCAACAACGCCTGGATATTGTGTTTACCAAAGCTGCGATTGTAGGATAACACGTTTTCTACCTGCCAGGTATACCGGCGGGAGAAACCTTTACCAACCAGGCTCACATCGGTTTTAGAACCGCTGTTGAGATAATACTCCGGCGTAAAACTGCTGCTGCTGTAGTTGTTGACTTCAATACCCAGGGACGAACGGAATTTTAATCCTTTCATCAGATCTACTTCTCCGTAGGCATTACCCAGGATCTTGTCATTTTTGTTTTTGCCGTTAGCCAGCTGCATAGCGGCTACCGGGTTGGTAGGACCATCCGTAATGATAGAAGATATACCATATACCTGACCACGGTTGCGGATGGCGTTTACCGGGTACAGTACCGGATTTTTCAGTTTATTGCTATCTGTTTCGTACAGGGGTGTGAGTGGGTCCAGGTTGATGGCATTGTTGAGTACCCCGCCGTAATCCGCGTTAGCATTGATACCACGGCTGGTGGTGTTCATATAACTTAAGCTCACGCCTACTCGCAGAAAATCTTTTACTTTCTGATCACCGTTTAAACGGATGGTGTAACGTTCAAACTGTGACCTGTCGCCACCTACGATACCCTGCTGGCCGAAGTAGGAAAACGAGGTGAAGTAAGTGGAGTTTTCGTTGCCGCCGCTCACGGATACGTTATGACTGGTGATGGGTGCGTTTTTGGTAAAGGTAGCATCCTGCCAGTTGGTACCCTGACCGTATTGGGCCGGATTGGCAAAAGGAGCTGCCTGGTTGGCGTTGCGGGCGCCTTCATTCATCATTTCCGCGTATTCGGTACCATTCAGCACCGGCACTTTACGCCAGGCATTCTGGATGCCATAGTAGCCGTCGTAGTTGACACGGGCAGGACCTTTCTTGCCGCTTTTAGTGGTGATAAGCACTACGCCGTTGGCTCCACGGGCGCCGTAGATAGCGGCGGAAGCGGCATCTTTCAGCACATCCATCCGTTCAATATCATTAGGGTTGAGGTATTCTATGTCATTCACCGGGAAACCGTCCACGATATACAGCGGATCTGGGTTTTTATTGGTACCTGTACCACGGATACGGATCATCGGTTTTTCACCAGGCTGACCGGAAGGGCTCAGTACCAGTACACCGGGAGCACTGCCTTGTAAGGCCTGCTCAGCGCGAAGGATAGACTGTTTACCAATAAAATCGGTGTTGACGGTAGTGATGGAGGTAGATACGTCACTTTTTTTCTGCGTACCGTAACCGATCACCACCAGCTGGTTCAGCTCTGTGGCGGATTCTTTCAGACGGATTAGCAGGGATACTTTTTCTCCTTCGGCCAGCCGGTGATTCCTCGACTGTTGTTTGATATAACCGATAGAAGTAAACGAAACTGCGTAAGGACCGCCGGCAGGGATACCGGTGATGAGGAACACGCCCTGGGCGTCTGTTACCTGTCCTTTGCGGAAAGTGGAATCCGCGTTCATAATGCCAACGGTTACGCCGGGCAATGTTTCGCCTTTCTCATTTTTAACTACGCCGGTGATGGTGCCGCCACCGGTTTGCGCTTGTACCGTCAGTGCCAGCAGCCATAGGGAAATAAAAAGCCAGCTGCCTCTGCGGAGAGACTGTTTTGTAAATCTGATCATCATAACGTTTGTTTTATGGCATAGCACTGCCTCGCTATTCAGCCATGCATGAATAACCTGTTATCTGTAGGTGACTTTAAAAAGTTGGACTATTTACGGATGTGATAACCGGTGTTATCTTTTGTCAATGTTAGTTGGTTTAATGCTACTATCGTATATATAACATCATCGGCTTCCTGTTGCCCGATCAGTGTTCCACTGAAGAAACATCCTTTCAGGTCTTCCGGCCGGGCTGTTATCTGCAACCCGTATTCCCGGCGTAATACGCTGAACACCTCTCCCACCGGACATTTGACAAATTCTATCTGTCCGTCATGCATCAGCACTGTTGCTTCCGGCATCGCTACCGGAGTAGCTGCCGCCGGCTTCACAGGCTGTTTCCAGGCATATACCGCCAGTTTGTTACTGGTTTCATTCCAGGCCAATTCCTGTCCTGGCGCCAGGTAGGTACCGGGACTGTCCTTCATTTTCACCACCACTTTACCACTCAGCAACCTCACTTTCACCCGGTGTGTATGTTCCGGTGCACTCACCATAAATACAGTGCCCAGTGCGGTAGTGCTGACGTTGCCGCTATGCACCGTAAAAGGCAATGCTGCCTGCGACGCCACATCAAAAACCGCTTCGCCGCTCAGTTGCAGGTTGCGGTGTTGGCGGCCATAATCGCTGTCATAGCGCAGTTCCGCCGATGACCGCAAAGTGGCGAGGGAACCGTCCGGCAGGCGTACCACACTGTCTGCGTTATTATATATATGCAGTACGGTGACAGCCGGCGCTTTTTTTACAGGCGCCTGCGCTATGGGTGCGGATGCGCGGTGGACCGGCTGTTCTCCCACAGGCCTGTACCATATCATGATCCCGGCAATGGCCGCCGCAGCAACGGCGCCCACAAGCGGCCACAGTATCCTGCGGCTGCGGGTATGCACGGTACGGCGACGGATAGCTGTCAGCATTCGCTCCGATTGTTCTTCGGGTAAAGTGATCTCTGCGCCCCATCCCTGCTGGTCCAGGAATTGCTCCAGTACCTCCGGGTGGGCTTGCAGGTAATCAGCGATCTCCCGCTGTTCGGCCGGTGCACAACGGCCTTCCAGGTATCGTGCGATCTGTTCGGTTGAAATGGGCATTTGATAAGGTTATACGTAGGATGAGGTAAAACACCCCTACTGCCGGAAAAATATTTTTTCAGGAAAAAGTATTCAGAGCTGGCATAACCACAGCAAAACCAGGTGCAGCAAGCCTCCCAGGCGGTGGCGAAGAAATTTCAGCGCTTTGGACATATGGCCTTCTACGGTTTTAGGAGAGATAGATAACTCCCGGGCGATCTCGGGATAGGTGAGCCCCTGTACTTTGCCCAGCAGGAACACTTCCCGGCGTACAGGCGGTAACGTGTCAATCACGGTAGATACCTGCCGCATCAGGGCGATATCCCGTACACCTGGCTGTATGGCAGCATCTTCTGCCAGATGCTCGGTCATATGAATATAACGGATACGCCTGCTCGTGCGGCGGTGATAATCGATAAATACGGTCTTGGCTATCTGAAACAACTGTGTCGTCAGTGCTATCGCGGGATTCAAACTTTTTCGGCTGGACCACAGCTTTACAAAAACCTCCTGTACCAGTTCCTCACATATCGTCGTCTCACGGGTATAGCGCCACAGAAACCCATACACACGGGTGTGGTACTCCCGGTATACGGCTTCAAAAGCGGCTGCATCCCCTAACTGTAACTGTAAAATATCAGGCATTCCCCCTCGGTTGATCAAAGGGCAAATTAGTAAAAATGGCTGGTTAAATTGCGTATAGGCATCCCTGATAACATTTTATTAAAAAACAGGGCAAAAAAAAGGGCTCGCTATTGCGGGCCCAGAAAACGGAATGGTGAACTTTTAACGAACGACCTGGCTACATTGCCGGCGTAAACCTCCCCTTTCGTCAGTGTCAGTTTTCGTACACCTCCTTTGGAAGAGAAATTCACGTCTTTAAAATCCACCCAAAAAGTATTTGGTGTCAGCGCCGATTCAAAATAATAGATCAGGTTCTTCTGATCAGATACGGTTCTCCAACGGGTGGAAGAAATATTGGGCTGATCAGGGGTGGTAATACCGAACGGTACGGAACAGTTACGGATCACGCTAAACACACTGGCAGCGGCCAAACGATAATCTTTTGTTTTAGGAATCGCACTGGTATAAAAGGAGGCACGCACAAAACGGTCGGCAGCCCTGTTAGTACCGGGCAGCATAGTAGTGCCGCCAATCTCTTTCCAGTACTCATTCAGTGCCAGTTGTTTTTCGTATGCCGGTGAATTGGTCATTACCTGGTAAGCAGTGTCGTGATGGATTACCAGTTTGCCTTCGATGTATTCAAAGATAGCATTGTCGCCACTGGCGTCGGAGATGGAAAGATGCAGGGTAGCCAGTCTGGCCTGACCCGGCACATTATCCGATACAATCGTGAAACGCTCCTGTTGCAGCTCGTCCACGGCTTCTTTTACGGTAGCAAAATTGTCCAGTACATACTGAACCCAGGCGGCGATACTCAAACCAGGTTTGCTTTTATCCCAATCAGGATACTTCGATTCTGCCAGCCAAAGCAGGTTGGCCACCAAACCTTTTTCATTCATACCGTCAGTACTGCAAATATTGTATGCCGCGGAAATCACGCTGCCATACTTCGATTTCCATTTAACGGTCTGCGCACCGGTTTCGCCATTGCGGGACATACCCCTGGGAAAAATCCACAGGTCCGTCTGCGTATCTTCTTTCCAGTCCATAGACCGGGCAGTGAGATACAAACCGTCAAGGCCTTTGTAAACGACACGGGTACACGCATGTCCGGGGTAAATAATGCCGATGGCAATCAAGGAGGCAACAACCGTGAGGGCGAGGGTTTTGAAAGTTAACTTCATAGTGGTTTAAATGTTGGGTTACAAACCACTAAGAAACAACTTTTTCATCAGATTGTTCACTTTGAGGATATTATCTTTAGTTGAAATGCCTGCTCTCCATATATTTTACCATTGACTTGTATACTGATCAAATGTTTGCCTGCATGGTGTTTCCGGGTGGTCATATCCTTAAATACCTGCTTTTTGCTGAAGGTTAGTTTTTCTCCGGGTTGTAATACCACCTCTTTTAGTTTAAATACTTTCTGCGACACCTCTCCGGATGACTTCGGATAGTGGACCACGTAGTCTATCACCAGTTTTTGGGGAGATGATTTTTCGCTGGTCAACTGAAAACTGAAACTCAGACTGTCACCCAGGTTAATTTTAGAGGCGCTCAGACTAAATTTGTCCAGTTTTATCTTCACCTGTTTTTCAAAACTAAATACCGATAGGGAGTCCTTATCACCTTTTTTAATCAGCGTGCGACTGGCATGTTTGATAATCCACCCCGTATGCGGATGCGCTACATCCCAGCTTTTCACCAATTGCAGCATATAGGCGCTGTTATCTTTGGAAATATCGTTCAGGTGATTGGCCACCGATTTCCGCACATACAGCGTTTCATCCGCTTTGAGCGATTCCAGGATATCCCTTGTCAGGGAAGGATCTTTAATGATTGCATCGAGCTTAAAAGACCAGGGCAGGCGGGGGCGACTGCCTTCTGATGCCAGTCTCCTTACATGATGGTCCTTGTGTTGCGCCCATTGTTTCATCACCGTGAGGGTACGGTTAAAATCCTTTTTCAGAAACTCCCGGATGGCAAATTCTGCGGAGCCCAGTGTGGTAAAGTATTCCAACGCTTCCATAGAAATATCGAAATGATCTTTTCCATACAACGCCACAAAATCAGGCAGCACCAGGGCAGTGTAGCCGGTCTTTAGGGAAGGCGCCGCTTGCCATAATATAGCTATTGCTTTTTTATAATCTTTAGGGAGATGCAGGCCCAGCGTAACCGCCGTGTGTCGCAGGCGGGCGTTCAGTTCCCGGGTATCCAGCTGGTCAGTGACGTCTTTGTAAAATTTATCCCGGTCAAATTTTTTATCAGCATTCGCAAAAACATCCGCAAAATGCCGGTAAAAATCACGGTTAAACATCTCTTTTAGTGGTTCCATATCATTAATCGATGTGACAGATCAGGTTTACCGGCCAACGCAGTACAGACTTTTTGCCTTCCGGCGGAAACACCAAACCATAAAAATATTTCTTCATATAATCAAATCCGCTCAGCGCGCCGCGGATAGCAGTATCATTCAGACTTTCGATTACCTTCAGCGTACCTACTTTGGTCAATTGTTGCCGGCAGGTGGCCGCATCTTTGTGTAACAGCCCATATTTAGCTAACCCGAAAAAAACGTTCACATCACCGCCCAGGTATTGCCAGATCCGTTCTATACCCGGTTGCATACTGCTGGTAGTGGCCTTGTCATAGAAAGACAGGATGGTGTTGCCCAGCATATCGCAGCGGTGCAGGTCTTCTTCAGTAGGCAACTTTTTGCCGTAGTACGTAGTGGGCACGAGCATGTATTCACAGGTACCACGTTGCTGAAATATTTCTGCGCAAACAACTGCCATGTAATGTCCATCATCCAACCGGAAAGCCAGCAAATCATTTTGCTGAAAATAGAACCGGGATACCTTACGGTATTTTTTGGGAGCCCTGATTTTTCCGTTAGGTTGACTGATTTTTTTCCAGTAGCGGTCCAGTTCTTTTTGCCGGGCTTTTCCTCCTTCTCCCCATGCCTGCACAAAAGCGCCTTTATCGATGATGGACCTGATGAAGGCCAGTTTACCGGCATCCATCAGGCCCATCTCCCAAAAGGCAAGCCCGCAGGCGGTTACATATAATTCAAAGTCCAGTGCATCGGACTGGTATGCTTCGTTATCCAGTGGATAAGCGGTTTCAATGTCCGGTATTGCCACGCCGTTATCATACATATCCATGATACCCCAGTAAGCATCATGCGCCGTATCGCTGTCAATTATCTTTATTCCGTCTATCGCCATTACAGTATAGGTTGTTGTAACGGCAAGATAAAACAAATCAGATATTGATAGCACCCTGACCGGTAGCAATGAGGTAAGCATCTTTTAATGCTTCTGCATAAGTCGGGTGGGCATAACAGGAACGGATCAACTCTTCGGCGGTCATCTCCTGTTCAATAGCCAGTACAGATTGTGCAATTACATCAGCAGCGCGTGGCCCGATGATATGCACGCCCAGTATTTCTCCATACTTCGGCGATACCAGCACTTTCACAAAACCATCCGTATCCATGGAGGCACGGGCACGGGCGCTGGCCATATACGGGAATTTGCCAACCTTGTATTCTACGCCTTTCGCTTTCAGTTCCTCTTCGGTAGCGCCTACGGCCGCTACTTCCGGCCACGTATATACGACGCCGGGTACCAGGGCATAATTAATATGCGGATGCCCGCCGTGTATGGTTTCCGCGGCAAAAACGCCTTCCTCTTCCGCTTTATGCGCCAGCATCGGTCCGTCGATCACATCGCCGATGGCGTAGATATGCGGTACGTTGGTTTGCAGTTTCGCATTGACTTTTATCTTCCCATTCTTCTCCGCCTGAATACCGGCAGCGGGCAGGTTAAGCCCGTCCGTATAGGCTCTCCGCCCTACCGCTACCAGGCAGTAATCCGCTGTTATCTCCTGTGGCGCCCCCTGCGGGTCCAGGAATTTCACCGTGGCATTGGTGCCGTTGTTCGTGGCCGATTGTACCTTGCTGCCCAGCAGGATATTGATTTTCAGCTGACGGAGCGACTTCTGCAACGCCTTACCCAATTCACTGTCCATCGTTGGAATCAGGTTATTGGTATATTCTATAATGGTAACGCTGGTGCCTATACGTGCATATACAGACGCCAGCTCCACGCCTATCACACCGCCGCCAATAATCACCATGGACGCGGGTTTCTCCGGCAGCGACAGACTTTCCGTGGAGGTAATAATCCTTTTTTTATCGATGGTTACACCGGGTATGGTGGAGGGTTTGGAACCGGTAGCAATAATAAAGTAACGGCCTGTCAGCACCGTTTCTGTTTGATCTGTTGCGGTTACTTTCAGGTGCGTAGCATCTGTAAAACTGCCCACACCGTGATATACCTGTATCTTGTTTTTCTTCATCAGGTATAGCAGTCCTGCGGTGTTCTGCGCTACCACCTCCCCTTTACGGTGGATAAACCGGGTAAAGTCCAGGCTGATCCCGCCGGTTTGAATGCCGTGCGCTTTAAACTGCACCTCCGCCTGGTGATAATGTTCCGAACTGTCCAGCAGCGACTTGGCCGGGATACAGCCTACATTGGTACAGGTACCTCCCAGTGTGCTGTATTTCTCGACAATAGCTACCCGGTAACCTAATTGGGAAGCACGGATGGCAGCTACGTAACCACCGGGACCGGAGCCGATAACAACAACATCATATTGATTTTCCATAAGCTTAAAATTGATCTGGAAGACAAAACTACAATATTATATACCAATCGGTATATAATATTTAAAAAGATACCCCGGGCTTTCACCCGGGGCCTTCCTTAAATCTCAGTATACTTCACCGTTACAACCGGTGTAGTCTGTGTAACCTTAGCCAGATAAGGCTGGTAGCGGAACACATCGGACGCGTCCTTGTAGGCAAAATCAAACTCCTGGATATAGCCGGAGGGGAAATTGCCGGACCGGTCCAACAGTTCGCTGAACTGCTCCTTATAGGCTTTGCGTTGTTTTTCTTTCAGCACGGTTTTCCAGTGTTTCATGGCGTCAAAACGGGACAATCGTCTGCCAGCGCCATGGGAACAGGAATACAGCGCATCCGCGGCGCCAGGCAGATAGGCGGCTTTCGCCAGCAGGCTCCCCCTGGACATGGACAGCGGGATCACCACTGTTTTGCCGGCCTGTAACGCTGTACTGCCTTTGCGGTGCAGGATATGCCCGTCTTCAAAATGCAGGTGGTTGTGGATGGAATCTTCCAGTAAATACGGTGTTCCATGTAATACACCCGCTGCGTCCAGGTCTTTAAAATTGTGCTGTAAATAATTCCTGTCGATAGCCGCTTTGTTACAAGCCAGGTAATTCGCGTTCTGCAAAAAGATCAGCGTTTTGACACAGAAATTCTTCCGCCTTTCATAGCCGAACTGCAGGATATCCTGGTAGTACCGGAAAAATTCCGGCTGCACAAAATCACGGTGTACAAAATCAACTTCCTGGCCGTAGGCGCGGGAAAAATCCCTCGTCAGCTGAATACAATGCTGATAAAGGGCTATGCCCCTGTCGCGCGTGCCGGTATGACAAATAATATATACGGCGCCGTTATCTTCCTCAATAGAGAGGAAGTGGTTACCGCCACCCAGTCCGTCGTCGGTCATCTGCGTATGTGCGTGACTGAAAGCCCGGTAATGAGCGTCTTTATCAAATGGCCGCAGCCAGTGTTGTTTATCAATTTTCAGATACATCACGCCGCAACCGATGTCTTTACCGGTAATCAGCGGGTAGAAATGATCGGTAGTTTTAAACGCCACCCCTACCGGCAGGGCTTTTTCGGCGCAATAGTGAATGTCTGTAAACGCACAGATGCTGTCTACAAACTGTTTTTGGGAGTACTGTTGCAACTGCTCCATAGCGTTGCTTTCAACACTATGTGCATCACAATAGAATGCAATAGATCGCATGTTCCTTAATTTGGGTAAAAAAAGATTATATCGTGGGGCGTGGTAGGAAACATCTGCCCCTAGCAAGATGTCAGCAGCGGCCGCAAAGATAGTAAAAAAATGTAAATCCCCGGATTATTTTCCCGGAAGAATCTGTAAACCCGCAGGATCTTTTGTGGTGGGATGTTCCAGCGCCCACACCCTGGCGAAATAACGGCCGTTATCGCGGATATAAAGGTAATATTCGTATTCATTGCGGAAATAACGGAACATCTCATAACTAGGCCGGTACTGCTTCATAAACGCTTCCAGCGCCGGCGATTCGAGACCGGTGATCTTCTTTACCAGCGCTTTGTTAAAGCGGTGGTCTACATATTTATCCTGTTCATCCCGCTCCAGGAATTCCCGGAATGCCTCCATCCGTTTTATCTTTTTAGCATTGAAGATCATATCAAGGTTGATGCCTACGCCCCCTGGCCCATTGGTGCCCCCCAACAACGACGGGGCATAATCAAATACCTTCCGGTATTCGTCTCTGAAAGCGGCAGAATCAGCAGAATAGTCCTTTACACGGTTCGTGGAAACCACCACCGTAGGCAAGGTAGTCACGTCCACATGCAACTTCATATCAAACGGACGGTTGGGATGGATCTCATTAACGGGGAACTTCATGGTCGCCTTACCCTGGTAGGAAAAGCTCAGGGAATCCGTGAGTGCGAGCCGGATATTATAGCGCCCCAGCGAATCGGTAACAGTACCGGCGCCGGAAGTACTCATCACACTCACTCCCGGCATCCCGAAACGGCCGCTGCGGTCGTATATCGTTCCGCTCACACGTACCTGCGCCCCAGCCACGGTGTGTAACAGGACCATCATCAGGAATAATATCAGCCATTTAACGGGATAAAAAGTGCTCATTTCCGGCTCAATCTAACACAGGATCAAAACATAAGCAAACATCCGGCGAATATTAACAAAACGTTGTATCCGGCGGCAGGCTTGCCCGGCGTCCCTATTTTTTCGTTTTTCTATCAATTTTATCTTTCAGCGATGCAATCACCCCAATACATTCTTCCAACCGCTGATAATGAACGCTGCCATCAACAGCGAGATCCTTTTTGGTGACCTCCACGCCATCGAGGAAAGCCTCGAGGAAAGAAAGATAACGGGGCTGCTGCCCATACAACGCTTCATACATCTCCTCATTCAGCTTATCCCCTTCCTTACGGAGATCATTGCTCACCAGGTCGCTCACATCCCGCATATGCCCCATCACGGCACTCATCTTTGTTTTCAGGTCCTCCAGCTGGTCAGGATCTTTTTTACCAGGTTTGATATTGTTCCGAAACAAGCTGTCAGACAATTTTTTACGGGTTTTCATATATACCTGCAGGTCATCCTTCAACCCACCCAGATGCTGGCTCAGGTCCGCTCCTTTCTCAGGCTTGTAGTATTTCTCCACGTCATTATTCAGGTGTTTGACCCAGGTCAACAACGCTGTGCTCACGTCCTGTACCGGCGGAGCAGAAGACGTTTGTGCCGCCACATGGCCGGCTATCGCCAGTTGCAGTACCAGGGTCAGTCCTGCGCAAATTTTGCTGATCGTCATAGTTTTTTCGGGTTGTTCATTTATGCCAAGATAATAAATCTGCCGCTTTTACCGCCCCATCACCAACACAAAAGGCTTTTTACTTATTTTTATGACCGGAATTAACCATCATCCCATGCGGACTGCCATTATTCTTTGCTGTATTCTCCTTGCTGCTGTTGTTAACGCGCAAAGCCCTACTGATACACGGTACCTCGACAGCCTGCTGAAGGTTTTTAACCATGCCCGCAGCGACAGTGAAAAAATACGCGCAGCCGTACAGATATCCAGTTACTGGGTATATACCGATACCGTTAAAGCCATGGCTATACTGGACAAGGTAGCGCCGCTATCCGATGGACACCCCTACTACGAAGGACTGATCACCTCCGTACGCGCCAATGCCAGCGTATTTACAGACGATTTTGAAAATGCCCGGCAACGGTTAATGGCCGCAGAAAAAATCTTTGAAAAAATAAACACGCCCGCCGCCTACGGGCAACGGGCACGCCTCTGGTACAATTACGCAACCATAGAACAACGCAAAGGCCACGACAAGGATTTTCTACGCATCATCCTCGAACGTTGTATCCCCTATGGTGAAAAATCACAGGAAAACGGTCTCCTGCCACAATATTTTTCCGCGGTAGGCGTAGCCTTTATGAATGAACGGGAGTATGACAAGGCGATCCAATATCAGCAAAAAGCCATCGACAAATACCGGCAGGAAGGATTAAAAGATGACTTTATCATCTGGAACTACCTCCGGATAGCGAATTGTTATCTCTATAAAAACGAACCGGCAAAAGCCAAAAAGAACCTCGATATCGTGTCGGCTATGCCCGAATCCCGGGAAGAACGCGCTTATACCGCCCACTACTATACGGTGTATGCCAGCTACTACGGCGCCATGAAACAATATGAAGCCGCCCTGCAGGCCATCGATGCAGGCATGAAAGCTGCGCGACACCTCAACCAGGCGCATCGCTATAGTGAATTGCTGTACCGTAAATACGGGCTGCTAAAGGACATGAAACGATACCGGGAGGCAAAAAGTATCCTGGATACCCTGGCGCAGGACAAAAGCTTCATCGGGCATGAAAAAAATCAACTGACCCTCAAAAAGGAAATGGCCGAAACCATGGCTTCACTGGGCGACTACCGAAGCGCCTATGAGCTGATGATGGCCCACAAACAACAAAACGACAGCGTCAACAACCAGGCCGTCCGCAAACAGGTGGAGGAAATGGAAATACAATATCGCAATGCGGAACACGAGAAAAAAATTGCCCTGCTGGAGTCTGAACAAAAGGAAGCTGCCGCCAAAGCCAACAGCCAACGCCTGTTCAACTGGCTGCTGAGCGCAGCCGCCTCCCTTCTCCTGGTACTGGCCGGCTTCTCCTGGCTGTTTTATCGCAACCAGAAAAAACTGTCGGCACAGGAAGAAGTCAACTACCGTCAACAGGTGAAAGCCATGCAACATCAGCAACAGCTACTGTCTACCGAAGCCATGCTGGAAGGCGCCGAACGCGAACGCCGGCGCATGGCCCGCGAGCTGCATGATGGTTTAGGCGGACTGCTATCCGGTATCCGGATAAAACTAAGCGGGATCACCGCCCCCGGTGAGGAGGTACTTAAAATCATCCCCCAGGTAGATAACGCAGTCACCGAAGTACGCCGCATTGCCCATAATATGATGCCTGAAACCCTCACCCGCTTCGGCGTGGAGACGGCTCTGCAGGAACTGTGCGAATCCCTGCAAACACCGCAAACGGCTATTCATTTTGAAGCCTTCGATCTGCAGAAAGATATTCCGGTGGCAGCTCAACTGGTGATCTACCGTATTGTGCAGGAAGCCCTTTCCAATGCCCTGCGTTATGCAGCAGCTAAAAACATCCTGGTACAATGCAGCCAGAACCAGCACATGTTTTTTATTACGGTAGAAGACGATGGAAAAGGCTTCGATCCCAAAAAACCGCAACGTATCGGTATCGGATTGTCCAGTATGGAAAACCGCGCCCGTTACCTCAATGGGAAACTGGAACTGGAAAGCCAACCCGGCGCCGGAACTACCATCCACGCGGAACTGGACCTAAACGCTAAGGTAAAGGAGATCAACATCTTACAACAATCTTAAAAAATATTTCAGAGCGCTGTCCAAATCCGGAACACCACATACGTCATAGTTACAAATTCAATAATTATGACAAACAAAGACATCGCAAAAAAGTACTTTGACAGCATCAATAGCAATAACTTTGATGCCATCAGCGAATGGCTGGCCGCCGGTCACCTGTTCTACAATCCCGTTACAGACGCGCCGCTGAATACTCCCGGTCACCTGGGCATGATGCAAAAACGCGCCGCCGCTTTCGACGGAACATACATTTTGGAACAGGTGCTCGCAGAAGGCAACTACGTAACCCTGAAAGGCCGTTGGGAAGGCACGCACAAAGGCGAGTTCAACGGAATTCCGGCTACCGGCAAACAGGTAACGTTTCCCTGGATCGACCTGCTGGAAATAAAAGAGGGGAAAATAGCCACGGAACATTTTGCGTTCAATCCCGCCAGCATAGTGGCACAAATAAAAACAGTTTAACGATGCAGGATTTTTTAGTGATCATCCGGGGAGAAGAAAGAGGCCCCGATTCCCCGCAGGAAATGCAGCAACACCTGCAAAACTGGCAACGCTGGCTGCATGAGCTGATGGATGCCGGTCATTATATCGGCGGACAAAACCTGGAAACGGATGGACTGACCGTGCTCAGCAACCATACCATCACCGACAGACCGCTGGCCGAAGGTAAGGAACTGGTAGCCGGTTACCTCGTGATACGGGCCGCTAACGCCGCCGCTGTAGCAGAACTGATGAAAGGTTGTCCCAGTCTCCCCTACGGCTGTACGCTGGAAATACGCGGCATCAGACAGCTTCATTGATCATGAATGATTCTTCCCACATCGATCAAACAGTCCATCATCTTTTCAGACAGGCGTCCGGAAAGATGGTGGCTGTATTGGTAAAAATATTCGGCCCGGAAAACTACACCCTCGCGGAAGATGTGGTACAGGACGCGCTGCTAAGCGGACTGGAAACCTGGAAATTCAACGGTATTCCAAACAACCCGGAAGCATGGCAGTACCGCGTAGCGAAGAACAAAGCCATTGATATTATCCGTAGAAAAAAGCACCAGCACCATATTGACTTTTCCAGTGTTGAATCACTCCCTATTGAGCCTGCTACTCTCGATCAGTACTGGCAGGAAGAAAGTATACAGGATGATTTCCTGGGGATGATGTTTGCCTGTTGTCACCCGGATATTTCTCCCGAAAACCAGGTCACCTTTATCCTCAAATCCTTGTGTGGTTTCAGTACCCGGGAAGTAGCCCGTGCCTTCCTCACTTCCGAAGACACTATTTCCAAAAGAATATACCGCACCAAAGAATTTTTCAGGGCGCATCATATCCGGCCGCAGATTCCGCCGCCAGCGCAACTTCCTATCCGGCTGGACGCCGTGCTCAACAGTCTTTATCTTTTATTCAACGAAGGTTACAGCGCTACGCAGCACGAACAACTGATACGGCAGGACATCATCGACCAGGCCATGTACCTGTGCCAGTCGCTGCTCAACCACGAACATACCCGGCAGCCGCGCACAGCGGCACTCATGGCATTGTTCTGTTTTCATGCCGCACGTATTCACAGCAGGTTGCACCGGGATGGTACCATTATTCCGCTATCGCAGCAGGACCGCCAACAGTGGAACACCGCCATGATAGCCGTGGGCAATAACTGGCTCAACAAAGCCGCTGACGGCGCCAGTTTCTCGTCCTTTCACCTGGAGGCCGCCATTGCCTATGAACATTGCATAGCCCCTTCCTATGCGGCCACCAACTGGAAAAGGATACTTGCTTACTACAACGCCCTGCTGCAACTCACCAAAGATCCGGTGATACTGCTCAACCGCAGCGTGGCGCTGCTGGAATATGCCGGCCCGCCGGCGGCATTGCAATCGTTACAGGTGCTGGAGAACCACCGGCAGCTCAACCGCTACTACCTCTACCATGCCGTAGTCGGGGAAATCTACAAACGGATGGGGCAAAAAGATAAGGCAGTAGCCTGTTTTGAGCAGGCCCGGCAGCTTACCACCGCACAGCAGGAACAGGCATTCCTCAGCGCTAAAATCGCCGATACCTGATCCAGGTCACCGTCAGCAGCCGCCAATTCGTTAACTTGCCATATGACGTTGACGGAAGCTATGATCACGGCATGCCGCCGCTATTGTAAGACACATTACACCCGGTGGATAAGTCGCTACACGAAAGAGCGTACCGGCGCCGGTTATCCCGTATACGCCTATACGGAACAGGATTACAATTTATTTCCCCGCTACCAGCTGCTGGCCGCCATTTTGGGAGAAGTAGAAAAACAGGTAGGCCAACCGTTTTCCTCCCTGGATGCCTGCCGGGATACGCTTATACAAATTGGCCGCACTGCCCAGTCCCTGTTCACCGCTATCGATCACCCGGTCGCCATCGCCGCTATGCAAGAGGAAAGAACACAATTCATACAATACCTGCAAAGCCTGACGCCGGAAATATTGATGCAGGTGGTGCCGCTGCCTTATCGCAGACGGCTAAACGAAGAAGAAAGCCGGAGGGTCCGGCAGCAGTTACAAACACGTTGGCATTACGACGGCGGTTATTGGGACCCTATCACGAACAGCAGTCCCTGGAACACCTTATTCATTGCACAATCTGCATTAACAGAAACAGACCGCCACGCTATCTGTGACTATATCTGTCAACACGCAACGCCCCATCTTTTTGAGATCACGGAAGAAAATATTGATGCGGAGATTAGCTGCAAAGAAGTGGATACACTGTGTTATGAAACCGTGTATTGCGATGAGCACTATAACTGGTTGTTATACGGTTCGCACGAATCTACGCTCACCTTTGCGGGAGACCAGCTGCTGGCGTTTGTGCGCCGGTTATTTACAGGAAGAGAAGCATTATTAAACCAATGGCCCTAACCATTTGGTTATTTTTTTATTTTGATATTTTTTTATTGAGAGGATACCCTTCCAATAAAAAAATATCAAAATAAAAAAATATCAAAATTAATTCAGTCCGCCGGGTTGTTGCCGCAGGCTTTTAGCGATAGCCAGTTCGGTCGCATAACCGCTGGCCATAGCTGCCGGGAGTTGTATGCCTTTGGGCGCCGGCCAGGGCAACTTAGCCATCGGCCAGTTACAGTTCTGTACGAACTGCTCGTAAGCTACCGTTCTTTCGTTGGACACTTCATAGGCATTGCTCCAGAAAGCGTTACCCAGGCGGTAGTTATGATTAAAGTCTTCGAAGTTGTCAAATAATTCAAACACATAACTGGCCGCCTGCAGCATATCTTTCCAGGCTTCGTCTGCCGTGATATGTCCGGCCATATAGGCATCACGGGCGATCACGATTACGCGCCAGCATTCATATCCCCAGATCAGTTTAGGCGGGCGTCCGTTGGGCCGGTGTTCAAGGCAGGATAACACATAAGATTCCGGTAAACCGGTTAGTGCCGCCAGGCGCTGACTGACCGCATTGTCTCCATTTTGCACGGACAGCACCGTAGCGAAAGATTCCGCATGATATCCTTTCGTCAGCAGTTGCTGAATGACTTTCCGGTAGTTTTCCGGCGTGAGAATGCCCCAGCTCTGGTCCAGTCCTTTTTTATAGACGTTGGCATCCATCAGTCTCAGCGAATGATATTTTCCGGTGCCCTGAAAAGCCGCCAGTGGGTAATATTCCAGCGTTTCGTTCCAGAAACCGGACTGGTAGATGTCTACCAGGTGCAGGCGCAGCGCCTGTCTTTTATCTTCGCTTAGCCAGGTAGCGCCGCTGGTCTGATAATAGCGGCGTTGTTCACGGATAGGCAAGCGGCAGATGTATCGTGCCAGCAGAGCAAAAATACCCAGCAATGCCACGAAACCGAGTACCAGGTTCCACTGTGCAGCAGTAGGCGCCGTTTGTTCACGCAGCAATTTTTGGATCAATACCACCAGGAAAAAAACACCGATGAGTGCAAAGGAGGCGGTAAGAACGGCGAGGCCGTACGCCAGTGGCAGGGAGTGCTTAAATTTTTCAAAATATTTCCATTTGGCACGAACGGGAAAATTCAGCTCATTCGGGTGATTCTGTAACAACGGGTTCATTATATACGACTATTTCAAGCTACGAAAGTACAACAACTTTTAGGCATTTAAATACGGCGCTATCGTCCCTGGTTAAATTCCTTTCATTGCCATGAGAACCCGCAAGGCCCTCTCCAACGCACCTGGCGGGTAGACAGCCCCCAAATAAAAAGCCGCTTTCCTGTAAGAAAACGGCTTTTTGTGCAACTAATAAATAAGCTATCAATGCATCGGCGTGTCACCCACAGGAGCAGCACCTTTGATTACACTGGCCAATTCAGGGTTCTCTCTTTTTTCACGGGTCAGCACTTTGTATGTGATGATAACGCTCAGCATCATGCATACCGCTCCGATAAGGAAGTGCATGCCCGGGAAATAAACCGGTGCTTTGGCGGAGGTGAAGTATGCAAAGGTGCCATTCATAATCAGCGGTCCTACTACGGTGGTAAGGCTCATCAGACTGGTGAGGGCTCCTTGCAGTTCCCCTTGCTGGTTAGGTGGTACATGACCGGAAATCACAGACTGCAGGGAGGGTCCGCAGATACCGCCCAGGCAGTAAGGAATCAGGAAGGCGAACATCATCCAACCCTGTGTAGCGAAGGCAAAAAGTGCCAGGCCGAGGGCGTAAAGCGATAAGCCCAGGTAGATGCTTTTTTCATTCCCGATTTTTGGGTTGATAACCCTGGTTAACCCGGCCTGTACGCCGCCTACCAGTACGCCCACCACGGCGAGGGAAATACCCACCATTTTCTCGCTCCAGCCGAAACGGTAAATGGTAAAGAAGTTCCAGTTACCATTTACGGCCTGGCTACCCAGATAAATCAGGAAAAAGCTCAGTGCCAATCCGCCGATTTCAGGGTGACGGGTCAGGAATTTCAGGGAGCCGAATGGGTTGGCCCGTTTCCAGTCAAACGGCCGCCGGTTGTCTTTGCTCAGCGATTCAGGGAGCAGGAAATAACCGTACAGGCAGTTCAGCAGGCAGAGCACTGCTGCGGCATAAAACGGCGCCCGGATACCCCAGGTGGCCAACAGGCCGCCCAGCGCAGGACCCAGCACGAAACCGAGACCAAAGGCAGCACCAATCAAACCGAAATTCTTGGCCTTGCTGGTTTCGTCCGTGCTCACATCTGCGATGTAAGCAGTGGCGGTGGTAAAGCTGGCGCCGGTAATACCGGCAATCACACGTCCCACAAACAACCAGCCATAAGCCGGCGCCAGGGCCAGGATGATATAGTCGATACCGAAGCCCAGCAGGGAAAGCAACAGCACCGGCCGTCGGCCAAAACGGTCGCTCAGATTGCCCACTACCGGAGCAAATAAAAACTGTGTAATGGCAAAAACAGATAATAACAACGCGCCGTAGGTACTGGCTTCATTGACAGGGATGTGCTTCAGCTGGGCAATCAGATCAGCCATCACCGGAATGATCAGCCCCCAACCCATCACATCAATCAATAAAGTGATAAAAATAAAGCTGATGGCAGCTTTTTTGGAAGTGGTATGCATAGTAGTAGTCAATTGCTAAATCAGGACGTTTTCAAAAAAAACGGGGAACAAAAATACATAGTGGATACGGAAAAAGACGATACATTAACTCATTCCGCGGTTTGATGTGTTATGCTTTTTTCATGGCTTCTTTTGTTTAATCAGGTTGTTAAAGGTACAACCATTCCCCTTGCCCGAAAGCAGATTCCGGCTAAAATACCCGCACCTGCCGGTAAAAACCCTTATTTAGCCGGTGAAAACTGCTGACAGTGTTTTATCAGCCTGTTAGCCGTTGTAACATACAAACTTTAACAATTCAATGATTAATCATTAATGACTAATCATTAAATTTGATAAAAATTGACAGACTATGAAACGTTTTGAGAACAAAGTAGTGCTGATCACCGGTGGCAACTCCGGCATCGGCAAGGCATCCGCCATACTGGCGGCCCGTGAAGGCGCTAACGTCATGATTGCCGACCTGCGGCTCAATCAACAAACACTGGACGAAATACAACAGGAAGGCACGCAGGCAGCCTTCGTACAATGTGATGTATCCAAAGCGGAAGACATGGAAAAAGCAGTAACTGCTACGGTGGAGAAATTTGGTCGACTCGATGTGGCACTTAACAACGCCGGTATCGTAGACGCCTCCCCCATCCATGAGAAAAGTATCGAAGAATGGCTGAAAGTCACCAGCGTAAACCTGAATGGTGTTTTCTACGGTATGAAATATGAAATTGCACAAATGCGCAAACAAGGCGCCGGCGGCGCTATCGTTAACATCGGCTCTATCATGAGCCAGGTGGGCGAAATCGGCATCGCGGCATATGCCGCTTCCAAACACGGCCTCGTAGGAATGACTAAAGTAGCCGCCTTGGAAAACGGCACGGCTAATATCCGCATCAACACCATCGGACCCGGCTATATCGAAACACCGCTCCTGATGGACAATGCATCTTCAGAAAGCCGCACCTACATGGAAGCTAAACACGCCATGAAACGCCTCGGCAAACCGGAAGAAATAGCAAAAGCATTCCTCTTCCTCGCCTCCGACGACGCCAGCTTCTGCACCGGCGCCTACCTGCCGGTAGATGGCGGATATCTCTGCCAATAAACAACTTTTTGTAGTTTTAGGCTATGAAAAACATGGAAATACCTGTCCGGAGAAAACTGGGACTCAACCTTCTCCGGACTTTCAACTGGTCGTACGACCAGTCACAGCTGTTTTTTGCCAACTATGAGCTGACTTCCCAGCAATACAACGTGCTCAAAATACTCCACAACGCTGCGCATCCCCTCTCTACCTCTGAAATACTGGAACAGATGGAAGAAAAAAACGCCGGCGTATCCCGGCTGGTAGACAGGCTCGTACTTAAAGGTTTCGTGCATAAAAAAGCCCATACGGAAGATAAACGCCTGGTGGCGATCAGCATCACCGCAACAGGACTGGAACGCGTGAAAAAAGTAGACCGCAACCTCGATAAGCTGGACAACGTATATGCCGCACTCTCCGATCAGGAAGTAACACAACTGAATAAACTCCTGGAAAAAATACGCACTACCGCACCATAGGCCGGCCGGCGCTGCAAATACGGTTACCATCCACCAGCACCCGCGGCGCTACCGCATCAGAATGCGGGTCAATGGTCACGGTCTGACCCGGAACATCCATCACCCGTACTTCTTTACAGTTACCACTCCAGTCCAGGGTAAAAAACACCTGCTTTCCATCTGCCGACCAGCTGGGGTACCACTCCTTCACGTCGCTGCTGGTCAGCTGCCTGATACCGCTGCCGTCCATATTCATCGCCCAGATATGGTAGTTGCTGGTAAATAGTACCGCAGCGCCGTCAGGACTCACGTCCAGCTGGCCGGGTACATCGGGGAACTGGTTGACCGCCGCCAAACGGGAAGCACTGCTTAACTGCTGATTGCTCAGGTAAAAACCTCCGGGTGCGGTCAGGATCATCCGGCCGTCCGGTAGCCAGGCATAGTCTGACACATCTTCAAAACCAGCCACCTGCTGCCCGTTACGGGTAAATACAGCCATAAACTTCCGGGGATACGTACTGGCTGGCTGCCAGATAACAGCGATCTTACTTTTGTCCGGCGAAAAACGCGGAATACCATTCACATACTGGCGTACCTGGAAGGAACCGGTCACCTGCCCGCTGGTATTGTATAATTTAAACGTCACCTGGTCGGAGGACAGGCTTTCTTCATAAGCCACAATTTCACTGCCGTCCCGGCTTACGTCGAACCGCTCCTGGTGCGACATGCTGCCGATGTCAATCAATCGTTGCTGCTGTCCGCCGCGCAGATCCAGCTTCATAAAACCGGTGAAAGATGCGTAATAAAGCGTCCCCTGGGCTTTTCCTCCGGCAGCGCCGCCGTTTTTGTCTTTGGAACAGGCCATTAGTGAAACCAGTACACACAGTCTGATCAATGAAAGAATGGTCGTTTTCATGATGGTAATATTTGAAGGGTTAACAGCCGAAAGGAGCTGCTTCACAAAGGTCTGCTACCAAACATCGCGGGGCAATTCACAGATGTACGGATTTTCATCTCCCTGATTTTATGGAATTCTTTCGCCGTATATCCACCCTCCCCGGTATATTTGTATTATTGCCCTCAATCTCCCGGTCATGAAAAACGTCCTACTTCCGGCGATACTGTTTTTATGGTTAACCAATCCTGTCTACAGCCAGGGCAGCGACAGTTCACTACGCAGCCGTACTGATACCGGTCGTACCAGCATTCTTTTACAACTGGCGGAAACCAGTTCCCGCGCGGGAGCCGGTGACAGCGCCCTGCACTATGCCAAAGAAGCGGTAACCGTCAGCCGGCGGAGCGGCAACCGCCTGTACCAGTCCAGGGCCAACGCCATGCAAGGCACTATTTTTATGCGTGCCAACCACCTGGATGATGCCATTCGTAGTTTTGAAACCGCCCGGCAACTTCTGGAAAATGATACCAGTCTACCTGCCCGAAAAGCCAGGGCCAAAGCCACCGGCAACCTTTCCGTCGCCCTGGGCAGAAAAGGGCTGCCCGACCGGGAACTATCCCTGCTCACTTCCCTGGTACCGGAGTTTGAAGCATTGCACGACTCCGCCGCCCTGGCGGTCTGCCTGCACAATATCTCCTCCAAACTGATCAACATCGGGCGTTACGAACAGGGCTACCGTTATATGTTGCGTAACATCGCCGTAGCGGAAAAAAGCAATGCCCCGGAAAATACCGCCGGCTCCTACATTGATATGACTTCCCTCCTGTACAAGATGGATAGCATTGCAGCCATGCCGGCCTATCTTCATAAGGCTCGGCAGCTGCTCGATCAGCTTCCCAACGCAAAACAATGGGGAACCTACTACATTTATGCAGCCATGCACGCCAGCGCCACCGGGCATTACAGCATGGCGGATTCATTGCTGGCACAGGCACGCCAGGTCATCGACAAGTTCAACGACCGGCCCAACCTGTTTAATTATTACACCGCCCTGTTACAACAACAGAAAACGCAACAACAATGGAAAGCCGCGCTGACTACCGCTGCTACGCTCAGGCATATGGGAGAAGAAGATCATCTGCCCTATTTTCAGCTCAGCGGACTAAAAGACATGGCCGAACTGGAAGACAAGCTGGGACATGCTGTGCAGGCCCTGACCCTGTATAAACAGTACCAGCCGCTGAAGGACAGTCTGCGCCAGCAGGAAATGGATCTGCGTATCAACGACCTGGAAATTCAACACCGCACCCTGGAACAGGAGAAAAAAATTCTGGCCTTGCAGGCTACGGGAGCGGCACAGGAAAAAACGCTGCAACAGGCCCGCAACAGGCAGCTGCTGCTCGGCAGCATGGCCGGCCTCGTGTTACTGGCTATCCTCTTTGTCATTTTTTATTATCGCAATAAAAGAAAAATCATCCGGCAGGAACTGGAGCAGATACGGCAACAGCAAAGGATTACGTCCTATAGCGCCATGCTGGAAGGACAGGAACAGGAAAGATTACGCCTCGCGCGGGACCTGCACGATGGACTGGGCGGCATGCTCACCGCCTTAAAAATTCAACTGGACCAGATCACTACCCGCCCATCGGCAGCAGCAGTGGCTACTTCAGCCAGGCGGCTGGAAACTGCCATTGCAGACCTGCGGCAGATTTCCAGGAACATGATGCCGGAAACCCTTTTACGTTATGGTCTCACCGAAGCGCTGCGCGACTTCTTTGAAACCGTGCGCCATTCCGGCTGCCAGGTCAGGTTTCATCAGGATGGACTGGAACACATCTCCCATCCTACTACCCAACTGATGATATACCGGATCATCCAGGAGTTGGCTACCAACGTGGTACGGCATGCACATGCAACGGAAATGCTGGTACAGCTGACATTGGAAAATGGACTCCTGCTGATGACAGTGGAAGACAACGGCGCCGGTTTCGATACCGCCGCAGGATACAACGGGGCAGGACTCACCAATGTACGGGCCCGCGTGGATTATCTCAATGGTAAAACAGAAATCATCTCCCGGAAAGGCGCCGGAACGGTGATCAACATAGAATGCAGACCATGATCGATATACTGATTGCAGACGACCATCCGCTGATTACGGAAGGATTACGTTCTTTCCTGCGCAGCAGGGAAGATTTTTGTATTGCCGGCACCGCCGCCAATGCAGCACAAACCATGACCATGATACAGGAAATACCCGCTACTGTACTGCTACTGGATGTAAACCTCCCGGATGGAAACGGCGTAGATTTATGCAGCCGTATCCGGAAAGCAGCGCCGGACCTGCGTATTCTCGGACTGAGCAACTACAGCGAAAGAAGTGTGATACTGCGCATGTTGAACAACGGCGCATCTGGTTACCTGCTGAAAAGCGCGCCCATGGAGGAACTGGAGAAAGCCATCCAGGTAGTGGCAGCAGGAGGTATCTACTTCGGCGAAGGCGTGCAACAGGTCATTACCGGGCTGGCAGCCGATGCTCTGACAGCCATCCCTCCCATTACCCGCCGCGAAAAAGAGGTGCTGCAATGGCTTGCACAGGGACTTTCATCGCCGCAGATCGGAGAAAAGATTTTTATCAGTGCAGTAACCGTAGACAGTCATCGCCGCAGCCTGATGCAGAAACTGAAAGTCAACAATACCGTATCCCTGCTCAACAAAGCCAGGGAATGGGGACTGATATAAGTCCCCTATTCTCTTTTACCGGTGAAATAGGCGTAGATAGACATCGCATGACCATGCCCCAGCTCATATTCCTCTTTGAGCCAGGCCACAATATCGCCCGCTTTTACACCAGCCTTTAATTTACCCTTTTCTACCAGCCCTTTCTTTTCGGCCAGTTTTTGAAGGTCCTCCGGTGATTTACCGGTTTTCTTCTGCACATTGTCCAGATAAGCTTGAAATGACATGCTCTAGTTATTTTGCGGGTAAGTGTAATTCAACATCCATTTAATACCGAATCTGTCTTCGCACATGCCAAACAGCGCTCCGAAGAAGGTTTTGTTTACAGGCGCCTCTACTTTGCCTCCGGCAGATAATACCTCGAACAACTGCTCCACTTCCTGTTCTGAATCCGCATTGATCACCAGGTGAATATTGTTACCCAAATGCAGCTGATGTTCCATCGATTCCAGGAAATCGGTAGCCATCAATATGTTGCCGCTTTTGGTCGTTAAGGCCATGTGCATGATTTTGTTTTGTTCATGGGCAGGCATCTTTTCGTTGCCAGGCAGGTCGCTAAAACGGGTACAGGCCGTAATTTCACCGCCAAATACGGATTTATAAAAATTCATGGCTTCTTCCGTATTGCCCATGAAATTAAAGTAGGTGGTAATTGCTTGCATGATTTTCTTTTTAGAATGATGTAAAGGTAATAACAACGGCCCTTTCATGTAAAGGGCGAATACGGCAACTTTAGGTGGGTAAATGCGTCATTTGTTCGTATTATCTTTGGGCATGGTCCGTATTTACATTCTCACCGTTCGCAACGCCCTGGTGGCGTCCATTGCAGATTGCCAGCATTTGTTCAGCATGGTTAATGATTTTCTGGCCGAAAAGGGCCAGGCGCCGGCATTTGAGATAAAGCTGGCAGGCATCACCCAAGAGGTACGTTACCAGAACGGCATGATCAACATCCGGCCGGACGTTCTACTACCAGACGTTACAGATGCTGATCTGATTATTATCCCCGCACTCACCGGCGATCTGAATACGGCGGTGATGCTGAACCGCGAATACACATTATGGGCGGCCGCCCAATACAAGGAAGGCGCTGAAGTAGCCAGTCTGGGCTCCGGCGTATTCCTGCTGGCCTTTTCGGGACTACTGAAAGGCCGGCAATGCACTACGCACTGGCATTGTGCCAATGAACTGAAATTTTATTACCCAGCCATTGAAGTGGTAGATGAACGGATGATCACCGATCAACAGGGACTATATTCCAGCGGAGGAGGTAATGCCTATTGGAACCTGCTGCTGCACCTGGTAGAAAAATATACCAGCAGGGAGATGGCCATTTATACAGCGAAATATTTTGCGGTGGACCTGGATAAAAACATTCAATCTCCCTTTATCGTTTTCCATGGGCTGAAAGACCATGATGATGAGACCATCAAAGAGGCACAAGGTTATATAGAAAAACAATTCAGGGAAAAATTAACAGTCGATGAACTGGCCCGCCGGTTTAATATGAGTCGCCGTACCTTTGAAAGACGTTTTAAAAAAGCGACCCGTCATACGGTGGCAGAGTACATGCAGCATGTAAAGATTGAAGGCGCTAAAACCCAACTGGAGATTGGCCGCCGCTCTATCCAGGAAGTGATGACCTACACCGGTTATACCGATACACAAACCTTCCGGGAAGTGTTCCGGCGTATTACCGGTATGACGCCGGTAGAGTATAGAAATAAATATTCCCGGCAATTACCGGACTAAAAAAAAGCTGTCCCTAAAAGGAACAGCTTCTCTCTATTTGAAGGCAAGTTAGGAAGATTAGTACAAAGTAAATTCTACTCTTCTGTTTTGCTGACGGCCTTCAGCAGTTTTGTTGTCTGCGATAGGCTGCGTAGAGCCGTAACCGGTAGCTTCGATACGGGAAGCGTTAGCGCCTTTGGATACCAGGTAAGATCTGATAGCTTCTGCGCGGGCTTTGGACAAACGCATGTTGGTAGCGGCAGAACCGGTATTGTCGGTATGACCGGCCAGTTTCAGGCTGAAGTTTTTCTCAACCAGCAGGTTGGCAACTTTATCGAGGCTGGAGAAGGAAGTAGGACGGATAGTAGATTTACCCAGGTCAAATTCCAGGTTGTCGATCGCGTCTTTTACTACTTTTCTATCTGCTTCAGTAACGATTACTTTTTCTTTTACTACCTGTACTGGTTTAGGCAGCGGGCAACCAGCACCGTCTACCGGTGTATTGGCAGGTGTGTTCGGGCATTTGTCCAGGTAATCCGGAACGCCGTCGCCGTCAGAATCTTTTTTCATATCAGCGATTTCACCTTTCAGCTCACTGATAGCAGACTGATTACGGGCATCGCTTTCAGCCAGTGAATTCTTCAGTGCAGCGTTTTTACTCCACAGATCTTCTGCCAGTACAGCAGCAGGATTTACAACTGCCAGCTGTGGTTTTCTTTTCTTGCCGAGGGCAAATTCAAGACCCAGTTTCGCAGTGGAGAATTTATCCTTGTTACCGCTATTAACACCGTCAAACACTTTACTGTCAACGAAGTTCACGTTGTAGGCCAGGTCGATGTTTACACCGGGAGCTACTACAAATTTAGCACCCACTCCTACCGGGATATACAGCTCGTGGTGAGTGGCTTTTCCACTTTTATTCATCACTGCAGTTTCAGTACCATCTGCTGCAGTCACTGTTGGCTTGAAGGCAATAGCACCCGCACCGGCAGACACGTAAGGAATCACATAGCTTTGTTTGTTGATCCAGTTGATAGATCCCAGGCTCAGTACACCACTCAGGGATGTTGACCATTCGATATCCGTTTTGAAAGACTTGATACCACCCGGTGTTGCTACACCGTTTATATCCGTCAACGTTTGCGCCGCTTTGGTAGCGCCTTTCACCTGTCCGCGCATGAAGTCTGCCTGCAGGCCAAAGTTGTGGAAGATTTGTTTTTTCACATACGCACCATATACAACACCAACATTCTTAAAGTCGAAATTATTGAAGTAATAAGGGCCACCAAACGGACCTAATGCTGCAGAACCACCGCCCCACGCACCAATAGACCAGGTGCGATAATCTTTTACGCCAGTAAAGGGAACAACTCGATTTGTTTTCAGGGTATCCTGGTTCTGTGCAAAAGCGGCAGTTCCAGTCAATGCGAGTACAGATGAAGTCACCATGAGAGACTTCCCAAGTTTGGTAAACATGTTCATAAAACCTTTGATTTGGGTTAAATTAAATTTCTATTCTATCTATAACATACTATCGTTGTGTCTATACTGTTATATTTGATAGAACTGGCTGGCTATTTGCAAAGCCTGTGCCAAAAGTTTTAACAAGGGTTTACCAAACTAACTCAAACGCTTTACTGTAGCGGGTTAAAAATTATTCTTCGGGAAAACTGATACCATAGTATAACTGTATCTGTTCCTTGTAAAGTGCGCCGGTATTGCGTAGCAGTGCGCGTTCCCACCAAAATTCCCCTACCCTGCCTTCCCTTGTCAGCGCGCGAAAATCCGTATCCGTTTCATACACGGCCTCAACAAAGGCTTTAAATTCAGGATAGATCGCCATTTCAGCGTTCGTTAATATTTTTTCTATTGTACTTCTGAACAAAACTCCCTGATCAAAATCAAAAACAGAACCAGTATAAACACCCTCGCAACCTTGCACGAAACTTTTCCAGTGATCCGCGATGGCCTCCGGTGTAACCTCTCCTGAATATTCCCAGCCGGTTTGTTGCCATATCTTTTTAAACTGATGGAGATAAATATCGTTCATACGTTGCATTTAGTATTTTTATCAGGTAAAGGTACATGAATAAACGACAACAGAAAGCCCTTTACATCCGTGGATGTAAAGGGCTTTTAATTCATTTCAGGCAAAAAACTTATTTAAGGTTTACCAGGCTTTTCACCACCTTACCTTTTTCATCCAGCACGTTAATAACCGGGTTACCTTGTTTGTCTACCAGGATTTTGATCCTTGGTTTTTCATCCGGGCCGTTAATCACAAGACCGGCATTGCCGTCTTCCGTAGTAAGTGCGATCCTGGAAATATTCATGCCCGGTTTGCCACTGGTATCTTTATCGTTGATCAAAAGACCAGCGGTGTAGGTATTGGAAGTTTTTCCATCTTTTACGATCATACCTAAAGCATCAGCATTACTGTAGTCGAAGGCCAATGCCCGTATATTAGCTTCCTTCATATCCGTAATGGCTAATCCGCCGCATTCGTCGCCTTTTTCATCCAGAAACAACAGGCCAGCCGGGCTGATGGCACGTTTGTAGGTTTTTCCGTTGATGACAGGCGGCGGCATTTTGTCTTTGTTGGAGATGATCAGCACGGGCTTGCCCTTCTCATCGACAATGTTGATTTTTTTAACATCAATTTCCTCGAACGATTCTTTCATGTTTTTAAATGCCATGAGCATCATGGCGAGTGCGACGGTAGTAATGCTGGAATAAACCAGCAGAAACTTACTGGAAACACGAGATTTCATAACTTGTAAACTTTGTGAGATAATGGTGAACTGAAATTCAGAATATTGGCATTAATAACGTACGGGCATATACGAACCTACATCTTTTTGGGGTATAAAACAAAAAAGGCCTGTGCAATGCACAGGCCTTTTAATGCTTCTTTTATGTTCAGGCTTCCGTGGTACAGGAAGTCATTTCTTTTTTGTTGGGCATGGGTTGCAGACCGAGATTTTGCAGCATCTGCATATCTTCCGATACACCGGGATTAGGCGTTACCAGCAAGGTTTGCCTTTCTCCGGTGAAGATAGAATTGGCGCCCGCCATAAAACACCAGGCTTGTTCAGATTCTGTCATTTCAATACGGCCGGCTGTCAAACGCACGGTGGATGCCGGCATCACAATTCTGGCGGTAGCAATCATACGAACCATATCCCAGGCATCTACTTTCGGATTGTTTTCCAGTGGGGTACCTTTTACCCGAGCCAGTGCATTGATAGGCACAGACTCCGGATGTTTGGGCATGGTAGCCAGTGTCAGCAACATAGACATGCGGTCGCGGTGGGTTTCACCCAGACCGATGATACCGCCGGAGCACACGGTGATACCCGCTTTACGGACGTTATTGATGGTATTGATACGGTTGTCGAAATTGCGGGTGGAGATAATCTCTTTATAGTATTGTTCTGATGTATCGAGGTTGTGGTTATAGGCATGTAAACCGGCTTCCTGCAAGCGTATGGCCTGTTCTTCCGTGAGCATGCCCAGGGTGCAGCACACTTCCAGTCCTAGGTCGTTGACGCCTTTCACCATGTCAATTACACGATCAAAGTCGCGGTTGTCTCTTACTTCTCTCCAGGCGGCCGCCATACAGAAACGGGTAGAGCCGTTATCTTTCGCTTTCTGTGCGTGCGCAATCACCGTTTCGGTGGGTAACAGGGCCTGTACTTTGATATCGGTATGATACCGGGCTGCTTGTCCGCAGTAGGAACAATCTTCCGGGCATCCGCCTGTTTTGATGGATAAAAGGGTACACACCTGTACTTCCCGGGGAGAGTGGTACTGACGGTGAATGGTAGCTGCCTGAAAAACCAGGTCCAGTACCGGCTGGTCGTAGATGGCCTGGATCTCTTCCAGTGTCCAGTTGTTTCTGATAGCTGTTGATGTCATGCTTCCTGATTAAATTTAAGTACGTTATAGTAAGTGTCTTTATGCGGCGTATTGTGCCAGTTCCTGCCCGATGGCTGCCAGCCAGGTATCGAACAGTTGTTGTTCCAGTGTTTGAACATGTTGGGCATGTGTTTCCCAATCAGGGGCAAAACCTTTCAGTTGGTTGATCATTTCTTCCAGGTGCCCTTCTTCTTCCAGGATAATGGAGCGTACCATTACCTTGCTGCCGGCTTTGTCCAGCTCCGACTGGTATACCGGATACAGCGCGTCTGCCCGTACTTCAATGGCATAGGTCACAAAGAGGTAGGCCGCATATTTAAGCTGACTGCCTTCGAGTCCAAAAGTATTTTTCAGGTAGCGGCAGGTCTGTGTATCCAGCTGGTGCAGGTAATGCCGTGTGTGGTGCGGCGCCAGCAGTTCGTGCAGCTGGTAGGTTTTACAGGTATCTGCGCTTACTTTCGCAATTTGTTTTTTCAGGTAATAGGCGTGGCGATGTTCTTCCGCCGCGTGTTTCAACTGTATAAAATCCACCAGGGAAGGGTGTTCACAGGCAGATATCTTCCTGGCGCCGGCATTCTCCATGAAAGAGAGCGTGTTAAGCCATTTGGCATGCAGGTCGTTGTGCCCGACGATATGTTGTAGTAATGCTTGCATATGTCATTGGTTTCCGGTCAAAAGTAACCGCTTACCGGATGATTCAACTGGGCCAGTTTTCACATAAAAGCTAGTCCGGCTAACCGGACACTCTGGCAAACAAGACTCACAGTCCGCTTCAACATCTGCTTAAAACTATATATCACCTATATAAATATTATAAAAATATTACTATAACTTATTCAGGGAGAAATAAAATAACTTGCCGGACCATTTCAATAAAATAATTTCAAATAAATGAGTAGTCCGGTTCCGTTTAAAAGTTTTGTACAGATAGATCGCCAGTCGGCCACCGCTATTTACCTGCAGATCGCCCATCAGCTAATCAATGCTATCCAGCGGGGCTACCTGGTAACCGGCACCAAACTACCCGGCACCCGGCAATTCAGCGAATTACTGGAGGTGAACCGGAACACCATCGTGGCCGTATACGAAGAACTGGATGCGCAGGGATGGATCGAAACCCGGCCTAATAAAGGCACCTTTATTATCGGGAAAATAGACGGCCGCCCGCAGAAAATACGGACCGCTCCTGATACCCTGCTGGCGCCATATCCGAAAGAGACCGGCTTCTCTTTCCGCAAATCCAGTCTGCTCGATAACCCGTTTGAACACTCCTCCTGCGATTATGTGTTTAACGACGGCACGCCCGATATCCGCCTCACCCAGGTAAGCCACTTGTCCAGCCTGTATAGCGGGCATCTGAAACGTAAAAGCAACCATCGCCGGCTGGGCTACTATAACCAGGATGGCAGCGAGTTTTTCAAAAAACACCTGTCCAATTACCTGAACCAGTCCCGCGGACTGCATATATCCAAAGACAATATTCTCATCACCCGCAGTACTGAGATGAGTGTATACATCACCTCCGAAATTCTGCTGTCCCCTGGAGATACTGTACTGGTAGGGTCGCTGAGCTACTTCTCCGTCAATATGATTTTCCAGAAATCAGGCGCCCGCATCCTGTCTGTCCCCATAGACGATGAAGGCATTGATGTAGACGCGGTACGCCGTATCTGTGAACGGCAGCGTATCCGTATGCTGTATATCACACCACATCACCACTACCCCACTACCGTTACCCTTAGCGCCGAGCGTCGTATAGCCCTGCTGCACCTGGCATCGGAATTTGGGTTTATTATCCTCGAAGATGATTACGACTACGATTTCCATTATGACAACAGCCCGGTACTCCCGCTCGCCAGCGCCGATACCAACGGCATGGTCGTGTATACCGGCGCCTTCGGCAAATCCCTGGCACCCGGCTTCCGTACCGGCTTTATCATTGCACCCGAAAACCTGATGGTGGAAATGCGCAAACACCTCGGTATCATCGACCGGCAGGGCGATGTACTCATGGAACAGGTACTCGGCGAAATGATTGAATCCGGAGAAATTCACCGGTATCTGAAAAAATCGTTGAAAGTATACCGCGAACGCCGCGATCATATAGTAGACGTGATGCACCAGGAACTACAGGATTTTATCGACCTGCGTAAACCCGCCGGTGGCCTGGCGGTATGGACCCGCTGGAAACAACCCATCAACCTGATGCAGCTGGGGAAAGCCTGCGCACGCAACAACCTGTTTATTCCTAAAACATTGTTGTATCAGCATAAAGCGCTGACCGCTATGCGGCTGGGGTTTGGACATTTTACACAGGAAGAGGCGGCGGAGAGTGTAAGGATATTGAAACAGGGAGTACTGGAGGTCATGGGCAAACGTTGACGGATATACGTTATGTTATATCCATTTTTTTAATAGAGAAAAGACGGCAATAATACTCTCCGGCATTCCATGTTGCCAACAATATATCATCAGGAAAATAACGATCAAAATCAATAAAGCCCATCGAAGCCACAGATCCCATAAGGCATACCTGGCCACGTCTTTCGGCGCTCCGTCAAAACTCCGGCGCCCCGACCGGTAGCTGCTTTTCCGTTGCCGTCTTACAGAACCCGGCTCATTTGGAATATTGTCTTCCATAATCACTGCTTTTTAGTGTGATGATGTTTCGTCTAAATACTCGTCCCATAGTTCTGCAATGCTTTGTCCTTTACTTGTGATAAAGAAAACAGGTCCACGCACAAAATCATTATTATGCCCCAGTTCTTTCAACAGCAGCCGCGCCAGACCACTCATGGAATAACGGCCACTTTGCCATTTCAACTCTCCTTTTGACAACGTAATTTCATATTTAGGATATTGATTCCCCCGGTAATCCCGGAAAATCAGCTTCTCACCTTCCTTTAATTTACCAGAACGGATCAATTGAGGGAGATTAGTTTTTTTCTTTTTAGACTTTTCAGTCAGATAATCAGGATTAGTTTCCGCTATCATTAGCCCTTCCCCTTTCTCATCGCTACCAGTTAATCCCAGTAATCGTTTTAACGTATCGCATGGTGTCTCTACATATGCTATCGCATTTACCTGAAGGTACCGATAAAGTTCCTGATCAATTTGTATACTTACCATATCAATAATTTTCACCAAAGTTAATTATTATTCCAATAAGAATAACAATTCTTCATTAATTAGTGTAATTATTTTCAAAGACGACAAATAAAATATTGATAATCAATAACTCTAACATTATAATTAGAGTGATAAATATAAAGAAGCGTGGGTTTTAAAACCACAGTCATAAGCTACCACGAGAATATTAACCGGCAGCCCATTATCCAGCGGCACAAAGGACACGGTATTCATTTATATACTGACAGAAAGATTTGTGCGCGTAAGCATTGAGCGTTTCAGAGACGTGATATTTATTGACCTGCACTGCCGTCTAAAAACAGGGCGGGGTTTTGCCAAAGCCTATTTTCAGTTACCACTTTATTTTTTTATATTTAAGTATCAATCAGATACTTATGTCACGCATCATTCCCATCTTCCGCGTTTTCGATTATATAAAAGCCATACAATTCTACATTGACTGGCTGGAGTTTGAAATTCTCTGGGAACATAAGCCCGAGGGCGCGCCGATATACATGCGCATTGCCAAAGGCGATATACACCTGGACCTTTCAGAGCATCATGGCGATGGTACACCCGGCTCCCGGATCAGCATCACGGAGTTTAAAGGGTTGAAGGCGTTTCACAACAGGCTGGGCGAGAAGGGGTATAAATATATGAATCCGGGCCTGGAACGGGCAGATTGGGACCCGGAAGTATTATTAATGACTGTCATCGACCCGTTCCAGAACACGATTATTTTTGAAGAATCGGCCAGTTAAACGATCTCTTTTCCAAATGGTGCAAAAGTAAGGCTCATCAGCTTGAAGTGCTGCCGTCCCCAGGGCGCGCCGATAATAGTGATCGTCAGCAGAATGCCGAAGAAAAAATGGCAGATGGCCACCCACAGGCCGCCGGTAAATATCCAAATGATGTTGAACAAAGTAGCCAGGCAGCCCGTAGAACCCACACCATCCCGTATCTCCCTCCCAAAGGGCATGAGCGTAAACAGGCCTATTTTCAGGCACTGTATGCCGAAAGGGATACCGATAATGGTGAGACAAAAAAGCACCCCTGATACCAGATAGCCCATCGCGGCGGCAAAGCCGCCGAAAATCAGCCAGATAATATTTCCGATTAAATTCATATCTGTAATATTACAGAAAAGTAAATACTTTTTACTGCAGTCGCACCGCTACCTGTTTACGATGGCGATAATGTGCAATCAGGACCTCTATGAGCGGTACCGCCAGGATCAGCAGGAAGGTATAGAGAATGCCCCGCTGCAGCCCTTTCAGGAACTGGTCTACCTGGATAACAGCGATATTTACGAACAGGTTACCATTCAGCAGTGTGCCCAGCTCTGTGCGCAGCAGCTCATTACTGGCGCCTTCCGTTAGCTTCAACTTATCATGCAACAGGTTATAGACAGCCTTACGCATGATGGCGGCCACACTTTTACTTTTGGTCATGTTCAGCGCCGCGGATGCCAGCTTGCCGGCCACGCCCCGGGTAGACACCTGTTGCTCCAGCGTACGGCCGTATACGTTATAGATCGCTTCAGCGGCAACATTCATCACCTCATCGGGCGATTTGCCGGAGAGCGCGTTATTGCCTCCCAGCAAGCTATCCACGGCTTTCAGCGCCTGCTCATTAAAAAGGGTAGGCACATGTTTGGCATATACATCCGTGTGCGCTTTGATATCCTTACGCAGACTATGGAAGAAGCCCCACTTCATGCCAAAGAAGCCTGCCAGCAGTGGCAAGGCCACAAAATAGGCGTAAGCCAGCATTTTCAGTAATTTGTTGGAACGGGGCACCAGGATGTATTTACGTAACAACAATACAAGTATCAGGGCTACGGCAAAAGCTGTCAGTCCGCTGATAATGGCGCCGGTAACAAATTTCCAGGGGTTGGTAAACTCGCTTGCGAGTTGGTAGTAGGTAACAATGGTTTGCATATAGGTAAACAGTGAATATAGGTAATATAGTCGCCGCCGGGCGACTATGTTGGTGAAAAATACTTATTTGGAGGATGGTTTGGTTAAATGCGGCAGTAATGCTTTACGCCATATGGCGTAGCCTTTGGCGTTCATGTGCAGCATATCTGCAAGAAACAGCTCTGGCCGGGGTTGTCCCTGTTTATCAAGCATCAGCGGAAATACGTCGATGAAATGGGTATTGGGTTCCTTAGCCAGGAATGCCTTGATCAGCGCATTCGCTTCCGCGGCTGTTTTCATATACTGTACCCGGGAAGGGCTTGGCTTCAGGGAAATGTATTCGATCGGCACCCTGGGCAACTGTGCACGGACCAGGCTATACAACTGCTGGAAACGGCTAAATACCGTATCGGCGGAGGCGCCTTCCGGCAGGTCGTTTTCGCCGACATAAATCACCACCTGGCGGGGTTGATAATCGAAGATAAGTTCCTTTGCAAAATGAATAATATCCGTGGTAACAGCACCACCCACCCCCCTGTTCATTGCCACATAACTGGCGAAAGTACGTTCCAGATCGTCCCATTTACGGATAGAAGAACTACCCACAAAAACGATGGGGTTAGCCGGAGGCGCAAACATTTTGTCGTACTTCTTAATGGTCTGCACATCGTCCTGATAGCGAACTTTCTCCTGTGCCAGCAGACTATTGGCTGATATCAGCAGGGTTAATAAAAAAGGAAAAAACAACTTCTTCATCTGCACAAAATAAGGAAGAATTATGAATCAGGAAACCCTGACGCATAATTCTTCCGCTGACTTATTGTTTGGTGACCACTTTAGTATAGACTTTCCCGTTATGGGTGAGTTTGACGATATAAGCGCCGGCAGGCAGATTTTTGGTATCCAGTGCCGTGCGGTGATTACCTGGCTGCAACTGGCTGTTGAGTAACAGCCCTACCCTTTTCTGTTGCGTATCAAACACCTCCAGCATAGTGTTGCCGGCCTCTTTCACGTCCAGGTCGATATAGGCGATCTGGGGAAAGGGATTGGGAAATACCTGGAAAGAAACGCCTGCATGCGCGTCGGTGGCGGTCGTCACCGGCGGGGTTTCAGCAGTAGCCAGCATGGGGCTGCCGCAGGTAGCGCTGCCTTCCGCAATACAGAAATCGGCGAAACGAACGGCCTCGTCGCGGATGCCCGTAGCCAGTTTGCGGTAGATGCCCCATTTCGGCCGGCAGAACGTTGTCCCATCGCGCCACATATCGATGTTGTTATTGCTGTAGTTTAGCAAGGTAGTGCCGTCACTGACTTTTTTGATGATCACCTTATAGGAACCGGTGGTAGAGAAGGTAATTTTTTCTTCTACCTCCACCCAGGCGCCCTTAAAATCTGATAATGGCGCACTGGCCTTTTCGCCGCCACCGGAGCCGCCGCTACCCGGTGTATAGATCACCTGTAACTTTTGCGGAGAGCCGGCACGGGGTGTTAGGGTGATCAGCGGCGCACCGTCGTCTCCGTCCCCGGCTTTGATCTGGTGCAGGTGGCAGAAACTGGTCGTAGGAATGAAGCCCGCATCTATCTTAAATTTCCAACGATAAGTAACCGTTTCCCCATAGGTAGCTTTTACGTTTGCCGGCGAAGGACCAAAGGTCTTGATTTCATTACGTTGCCGGTCGGTGTTGGGACCACAACGGTCATTGTCGGGTGTGGCATGCAGGAAAAATACGAAGACGTTTTTGTTCAGGTCTGCGTCAAATTCCTCCGTAATATGGCGTCCAAACGAAGGATGGGCGCAATCCGGCACTTCGCCGGTTGTGCCGCTGCCTAATACGCTTTCAATCAGTTCATACGTGTTACCGGGGCCGTTGGCAGATAGGGTAACCTGGGCATGACCAGCCGCGCTGCACAGGGCGCCGGCCATTGTCAGGAAAGCGGGTTTCCAAAATTGATGCAAAGGTTTGCGGATAACTAACTTCATAAGTGATACGTGTTTTGAGGGTTTTGGATTCAGATTCTTGGTTTGAAAACTGCAATCGATTTCATTGCATATATAATTTAATACTTTTATTTGACATGAGGTGTTTTTGGGAGAAAAATGTTGGGATTGGGGGATATATGTCGTAACGCGTCCAGGAACCCAGGGCTGGGCTAAGATGTTATTCAGGAGCCATTTGATGGCATTGCGTCTAACATATATTTATGTCGTCAAAATGTGAACGCATCTAAAAACTGAACTTAGTTAAAGAAAATGTTTCCTTAAACTAAGCAAAGGGTTTCTTTAAAATACTTGAAAAAGCTCTTAGCCCCAGGTTTTCCGGGGGTCGTGTGGATTTACGGGCTTACCAAACGCACCGTCTTCCCGGTGCGGGCAGATTCTTTCGCCGCTTCGAGGATACGCAGCACCAGCACATTATTGGCCAATGCGTATACTCCATAGGGCGGCACCGTTTCTTTTCCCTGTATGACGGCTGCCAGGTAGCGGAACGGATCTTCGTAAACCGGTATATCCATGGCTGTTATATGCCTGGCAGTTGCAGGCGCCGATTCTCTGTTACGCAGCAACAGGGTATTTTTATCGGCCGCCATGATATAACCTTTGTCACCGTACACTTCCATGTCTTTACGGCTGAAAGGCCAGTTCCAGGAGGCCTGGATAATACATTGGGCATTGGGGTAGTCAACGATAATGGTGGCATCGTCGTCTACTTTGGGGTACCGGTCTGGTTTATAATGCCGGGTGACCGCAGTAACGGCAAGGGGCATACGGTTTTTCATCAGCCGGGTCATGAGGTTGGCGCCGTAGCAGCCGAAGTCCATGAGCGCACCGCCGCCATTGAGGACAGGATCTGTTAGCCAGGACAGGAACGCGGGACTGCAGCCTATTTCCTGTGGTCCCTGATGTCCGTCATGGATCACCACTTTACGAATCTGACAGGTAAAGCTGCTGTCTTCCACCAGCTGGAATGTTTTGGCTACCGTAGGATACCAGCTGGTTTCGTAGTTGGTCAGCAGATGAATACCAAAGCGCCGGGCCAGCGAATCCATGACCAGCGCATCCGGTAAATTGGCAGCCAGCGGTTTTTCTACCATCACATGAATCCCCCGGGGCGCACAGGCTTCCACCACCTCGCGGTGACTATATACCGATCCGAAAGCGAGTACCGCCTGCGGCTTAACCGCATCCAGCATCTGACCCAGGTCGTGGTACAGCTGTCGCCGTGGGAAATGATACTGTCGCGCTACCTTGCCGGCCAGCGCGGTATCCTTTTCGTATATTCCTACCAGTTGTATATCGTTTTTATTGGCACGGCCCAGTATCCAGCCGGAATGGCCGTGCGATACACCGGCCACGGCTACACGCAGCGCCTGCGCCGAAGCGCAGGCCTGTACCAATACCAATAGCAGCAGAAGGTTAATTCGTTTCATTACATGGTAAATACTTTGCCGCCCACCATTACTTCCTGGGTAGCTTCGTCAAAAGTAGCTTTCATCCCCGTGCGATAAGCAGCATTGCCCATGATCAGCGCAATGGAATGGGAGTACGCCGCTTCAATAGGTGCATTGGGCTGCTTACGGTCCCGCACACTGGTCATCCAGTTACGGACGTGCGCGCTGGTGAGTGCATCGCCGCCGGTGTTGGCGCTGGTCTCCACTTTTTCCTGGCTCTTCAGCGACATCTCCTGCAGCAGGTTAGCGTGCATGCCCATCTCGCTGGCTTCCCTTTCCGTCAGGCCGCCGGTGCTGCTGATTTTGTTGGTGGACATATCGATGGTGCCGCCATTGGAATAATAAATTTCTTTCGTACCCCCGGCGGAGTTATGAAAGCGGCTGCTATACATCACCTGGAAACCTTTATCCGGGTTGTCAGCCGGACCGTAGTCAAATACCGCTGTCAGCGTATCAGGATTTTTACGGCCATCATGCCACATATAGATGCCCCCGTTGGCTACCGCGCTACGCGGGTGTTTCAGACCGCTGAACCAATGCACCGTATCAATCTGGTGTGTCATCCACTGGCCGAAGATACCGGAAGAATAAGGCCAGAACAGGCGATACTCCAGGTACTTGCGCGGGTCCCAGGTATCATTGGGGCGGCCGGCCAGGAAACGTTTCCAGTCCGTATCCGATTCCCGGATACTTTTCACGAGATCTGGCCGGCGCCAGCGTCCCGGCTGGTTGACGTTCCAGGTCATTTCCACCATGGTAATGTCGCCGAACTTGCCGTCCTGTATGAATTTGGCTGCGGTGTGGTAACTGGTGCCGCTGCGGCGCTGGGTGCCTACCTGCATGATCCTGCCAGAGTCCTTCACCGCCTTCAGCGCCCTGCGGGCGTCTTCCATGGTTTCTGCAAACGGTTTCTCACTGTATACGTCGCATTTGTTTTTCACCGCTTCAATAGTATGATAGGCATGCTGAAAATCGGCGGAGGCAATAAATACCGCGTCCAGGTTTTTAATCCGGTACAGTTCATCATTATTGACGCAGGCCTGCACTTTATGTCCTGTTTTATCTTCCAGGAAAGCCTTGCCTTCCTCGCGGCGGCGGTTCCAGATATCAGATACCGCAATGAGATCGAAGTTCAGTTCCTTATTGTGACTGAAGAAAGAAGGTAGCAGCGCCTGCCGGGCACGATCGGAAAAACCTACCAGTCCAACGTTCACACGGTCGTTAGCCCCCATGATACGGGCATAACTGCTGGCCGGCATACCCATAGCCGTAATCGTTAGTCCCGCTCCTGCCATCAGGGATTGCTGCAAAAATTCCCGCCTTGTTTTTTTAGTGGTTGTCATTGTACAATAATTTATTTTTTTCCGGAGATGAGATATACTTCTTTGATTTGTTTTTCCAGGTACGCAATGGCGGACGCATATTCCGCAGCCGGGTCTGTCCATTTACACTCCATCATAATCCGGCCCTGGTAACCGATATTATGCAGCGCCGCCAGGTAAGGACGGAAGTCCTGTTGCTCCACTCCCGGAGCAGAACGTTTTTCCCGCTCCGCAATATGACAATGCACCAATATCTCTTTCGCCTGTTCAATATTGGCAGCTGGTTCATTTTCGCGGAGCATATGATAGATGTCGGCCGTCAGCCGGAAATTAGGATGGTTGATCGTCTTCACGATGCGGGCGCCTTCCGCTACCGTGTTTACAAAGTTGGTTTCAGTAGTATTCAAATTTTCCATGGCAATCAGGCAGTTATGTTTTTTCGCTATATCTGCCATCTGGCGGGCCAACCGGATAAAACGCGCTTCCGCAGCCGCTCTGTCCGTTCCGTCGGGGATCTTTCTCGCTTCGCCGCTACCGAGCACAATCAACCGGATGCCAGCTTTTTCAGCACGTTGCATCACGGTATCTACGTAACCCAGCACCCAGGTTTCATTCACCTCCGGGCCCATTAATTTCAGGTAACCGGGTATAAAAACGTTGCAGCTTGTTACCCTGCAGCGGGTACGTTTGAGTTTAGCTACATTCGCGTTGAAGGTCTCTTCATTCACGGCAGGCGATAACATTCGTTTCACCGTTTCCTCCAGGTATTGGAACCCGGCGGCATGAGCGAGACTGTCGTTGTCAAGGGAAGCAGCAATGCCAATCACTGGCTGGTTTTTATCATTCCCGGCAGTCGACTGCCTGTTCGATTGTGCATTCGATTGCATAAAACCAGGAAATACCAGGAGAAATAAACCGATCAGCGTGTTTTTCATAATTGTGGAATACCCCGGGAATAGGAGGCGATGGAAAAAATAATCATTATCCGGGAGAAATCAAAGTCCGGGGAGATTTTTGTGATGGTAGAAGTTAAGTCCTTCCAATATGATATGTTGCTCAAACATAGCTGCCACCAGCATTATCTGTCTTGTATCTTTGCATTAAACAAGACTTTTTTTCGTAAATTCGTTTAATGAAAAGAAAACAGGCAATTCACTTGGATTTTGAGATTGATAAGCTTACAAATTCAATTCAAAATGTTATTACGGAAGATAGCTTTCCTACTGATGTATTGCCTGTTACTAAGGAAGATCTAAAGACAATAACCAAAAAGAACGGATGGCAATTTGATTGGAAGAACGAATTCAAACAACCTGCTCGAGAAATATACAAATTAACAATCGTAAATAATATTACGATCATTCAAGGGTTGGTTAGTTTGGAAGTAAAAAGTGATCATATTTACATGCATTTGATAGAAAGTGCACCGTTTAACAAAGGAAAAACCAAAGTTTATGCAGGTGTTCCTGGAAATCTTGTTGCCTTCGTTTGTCGTGTAGCATTTAGAAGGGGCTTTGAAGGGACTGTTTCCTTTCTGTCAAAGACACAATTAATTGAGCATTATATTGAAAGTTTGGATGCTGTTCATATCGGAGGTCAACGTATGATTATCGAAACTAAAGCTGCATTAAAACTGATTGATAAGTATTTTAAAAACTAAAAAAATGAAACATCGTAAGGTAGAATTAGATGTTGACTTTATTGGTGGGTTGGGGCCCTTAACAAAAGATGATGAAAAAGCAATCAGCGATTTTATCAAGGCCAGAAAACATTCAAAAGAGAAACGTCCGTCTTCTACATCAGCTAAAAAGGACCATAAAGTCACTGCAGGAAAGCGCTAAGGGGTAATTGCCCACTTTTGCCTGACATTCCGAAGATAAATAATACTCCCAATAGAAAACATCAAAGCCGCATAAGTCATCGGATTTACGCGGCTTTGCTTTTATTAATTCGGGACACACTCTTTCCCACATCAGTACATAGCCCAACGACAAAACTCAATCATTAGAAAAGACAGTTCCCTCCTGATCACGACTTCAGCAACTCCAGCAATGGCTCTACCTGGCGGCGGTAATCATGTTGCAGGTCCTCATGCAGTCCTACAATTGCCTTGACAATCTTTTTCAGCTGTGCCGCATAAAGGTTATGCAATACGGTACTGTTATGCCGCAGGAGTCCGGACTCCACCAGCTGTTCGCAGAAATAAATCAGCAGCTCTACCTCTGCCGGTTTGGAACCTATATAGCGGATATGTTTGTTAGCCAGCCGCAAAATTTTACGCAAACGTTTTTTGGCGTTATGCAGATTACTGCCTGTCATCTCTTCAAACCCATTGTCCATCTCTGTTTTCACGGCATTGATGTAACCTTGCTCATCATCAGCTTCAAACAACAGGTAAGTGAGCAGTTCTTTATTTTCTTTTTTATACTTGGCCAGCCGCAGGCATAATGCCGCCAATTGCGCCGGAGGCACGGCAGCCAGCTCTTTCTTCAATTCGGTAATAGAGGCTGTTTTCATCTTTATGGTTCATTCCGGTCGCAAAATACAATTAAATAGCATGGTACAACATGCATGTCTGCACCACATGGTATAATTAGTTAAATTGCACTTCTTCGGGAACCCCATTACTTCACTTCTAAACAGCCTCAGACTATGAAAACACTGTACGTGTTGGCTACCGCTATTGGTTGCCTGTTAACAGCGAACATTGCCGCTGCCCAAATGGATTCCGCCGCTCACAAAGCCTGGATGACCTACATGACACCTGGCCCTGAACACCAGCAAATGGCCCAAACGGAAGGTGACTGGACCACCGACATGACTTTCTGGAAAGGTCCCGGCGCCCAGCCGGAGAAAGCGACCGGCAGCTGCACCAACAAAATGATCATGGGTGGCCGCTACCAGGAAAGCCGCTTTACGTCCAACATGATGGACATGCCCTTTGAAGGCCTCGGTACCACTGCCTATGATAACGCCAGGAAAATGTATCTCAATACCTGGATCGACAACATGGGCACCGGTATGATGATGATGGAAGGCAAGTGGGACCCGGTTATCAATGGTATCGTTTACCATGGAAAATCCTGGGACCCTGTCACTCAAAAAATGATGGACCTGCGCCAGGTCATTAAATTCAAAGATGCGAACAACTACAACCTGGAAATGTACCGCATGCACAATGGTAAAGAATTTAAGGAGATGGAAATTGCCTTCAAACGTAAATAAGTCGCCTTAATAACCGATGTGCTTTAGTGCCGCTTGTCCCAGTCGCTCCGCCAACTGGGACAGGTACAGGCTCTGCGGTTGCACCGGCTTTCCATGGGAACTATATATCCCTTCCGGTACCAGCGGCCCCTGCTCAAATGGCATGGGCCGTTGTTGTTTTTCGCCCGTGCTGCCAATCACCCAGTTGGCTGCGCCCGGCGGACGCTGGTTCAGGAAAGAACGCGCCTGGCAATTCCAGGCTACCGCCCAACCTATAGCCCAGCCATGTCCCGATCCCATCTCTCCCCTGTTCATAAAATCGATGCCGCCGTCGGGCACCGTGCAGTTGTCTGCCAGCAATCCTGTAGCCCAGCGTTGATGCGGTTGTATCCAGCCTTTACCGTTGAAAGTGCAGTGCAGCAATACAATAGGGCCGGTTACTTTAGCGCCGGTAGCCAGGAAAAAAACGTTGTCGCCTGTAATGGAACAACGATCAAACAGCAGTTGGGTACCGCTGCCGTTAAGATCCGCCGGTTTAGCAGCGCCGATAGTGGACAGTTCATGAAAGATACTCACTGCCTGCAAGGTGATTCGTTTACCCGTTACGTTTATACTGTTCACCGTGTTGTATATGCTGATATCCCGTGCCCAGGCATCTGTAACACCGCTCATAGAAAAAGCCTGGTGATGCCTTTCATTGATGGTACCTGACTGTCCGGGGGAGACAATGCGCAGCTGTTCGATACCACACTGCCGGATAGTGCCGGCAGTGGTGATTTTATTGACCGTCACCCCGCCCGGTTTCGTATAGGCGGCATCGTAAGCATCCGGCAGTGGTACGTCAAGCGTTATGGAATGCCCGCTGATGGTGGTAATAACGCGCTCTGTTGTTATATCACCGGTTATCCAGGTTTGTTTTTTACCATCCCGCACCAGGCTGTCCATGCCCATGAAGCGTACCCATTCCGGGGTAACGGGCCGGGTTATACGAATGGTATCGCCGGGGTTAAAACCGGTAGCGTCTGTCACGGTGAAGGACAGGGAGCCTGCAGGCACATAGGAGCTGCTTATTACTGTGCCTGGCCCTGCCGTCCTGGTAATGGATTCGCCTCTAACGGTAACGCCCATATGCGGTTTACCGGATAACTGCAGAATACTGCCGTTTTCACCACTACCACTACCGCGCAGTACTACACCGCCGGCACGAATGACTAATGGCTCGCTGCAAACGTAAGCACCCGGCGCCAGCAGTACCGCTCCCCTGAAACCGTTGACCAGCGGCAGTGCGGCCACCTGGTCCAACGCCGCCTGGATAGCAGCGGTATTATCGCCCGGCAGGGGCTGTAACCGCACCTGCACGGGTACCTCCGGCAGGGCCACTCCCCCGCCTCCATAACCGGCATAGGAGAAGTCCATGATGCGATCGCCCCGCTCCAGGGTGCGATACGACAGTTTACCCATGGCATCCAGGGATACCCAGGGCGCTTCCCCGCATTCCTGAGCTTGGGAAATGGAAATATTGAACAGCAGTAGCAAGGCCAGACAACAGGAAAAACGCGACAGATAATGCATAGCGGTGGTATCAGGTATGGATATAGTCCCTAAAACTAATATTTAATCTCCCTAAAACAAATACCTGTATCTCAAACACATTATTAGCAAAACGAATATAAACAAAACCGGTACGGATATTAAATCAGCTGCAATCGCATAGCAGCCGGCGGTTATCTTTGGGCGTCCGCTATTTATCCGCCATTGAACTGAAGTCCATATGAAAATCAGCAACTCTGCCTCTAAAAGTGCGGAACAGATCTTTTCAGAAATAGAGCGACGTTTTCCCGGCGCCCGGTTATGTAAACCATGGGGGGGTATGCCCATTATTATGGTAGACCATCAGGGTTTCCGGTTTCTGTTACGTTACAAAAAAGACCATCTGCGGCTGGATTTCCTTCCGCCTGTCCGATGGTTGGCAACAGGTGTGCTGACGGGCTTCATGGTATGTACAGCGGTCATGAGCATATTTTATCGGCAGCTGACGATCAACATCAGCGGTATCGTTCCGGTAATAGCAGGATTCCTGCTGATCCGGGCACTGTTCAAATTCACCCGCAGGGAAACATTTGAGCAGTTTCAAAGCGAAATAAACGTGCTGATAAATACCCGTAGTCTCAACATTGTTCAGTCATAGAGAGTTTGTTTCTCCGGGAGACCCTATTCTGTTTTAAGCTGTTTGGTCGGCCTTTTATTCTTTGTTGAGATACCCTTGCAGGTATTACCCCCCGGGTAATACCTGATTTTTTTGCTACTTTTAACATCATGAGTCATAACCCATATCCGAATACATGATCCGCACCCTGATTATAGACGATGAACCAGCCATCCGAAAAGACCTGGAATGGCTGATGAAACGCTACCCCGATTTTGTTGTGCTGGGCAGCTGTGGCAGTGTTGCAGAGGCCAGGATCATCATCCCCAATACGGAACCCGAGCTACTGCTGCTGGATATTGAACTCGCCGACGGCACCGGATTTGACCTCCTGGAGGAATTTCCCGACAGAAATTTTCGGATCGTCTTCATCACCGCTTATAATGAACATGCCATTAAAGCCATCAAATTCGGGGCTTTCGATTACCTGCTGAAACCGGTGGATGAAGAAGAACTGACCATCACCCTGAAACGGTTATTGTCGGAGAATAACGTCAACACCCGTACGCAAATGGATATCACCAGCAGCCACCTGCAACCCAAAAAAACGGGGCTGCAGAACCGTATCGTGCTCCGCTCCTCCCAATACCTGCAGGTAGTGCCTTTTGAAGAAATCCTGTATTGCCAGAGCGACGGTAGTTATACCACCTTCCATCTGTCCGACAAAAGGAAGGTGATGGTGTCCCGGCCTATCAAAGAATATGAAGAGCTGCTACCCGAAAGCTGGTTTATCCGCATACATCAATCGTATATCGTTAATCATCATTTCATAGACCGTTTTCTGAAAGATGGCATGCTGATTCTGAAAGACGGCTCGGAGATCCCTGTTTCCGCACGTAAACGGGAGTATGTCCGTCAATTCCTGATGGGTGATCATTAAATAACGTACATGCATATCCGTTTATCTGCTGCTTTACTGATCATGTGTTTATGTGGTGGTCTCTTTGGGTGCCAGTCGGGCCCCCAGGCCCCCTCCGGATCAGACACCATTACTACCGTTTCCCCGGTGGTGACGGAATTGCAGCACCTGATAGATTCCAGCGCCCGCTGGGACGGACCGGAAGCCAGTACCCGGCTGGAACAGCTGAAAAACAGCGCCCTGCATGCCGGCCCCCTGGCCAGCGGCTATTACTACTACCTGGAAGGATTACACCATTGGTATGCCGACAGTAACCAGGCTGCCCTCAACAGCTTCGCACAGATGCTGCCCGGCAAACTGTCCGATACCAGTCAGTTTGCCGATCTGATGATCCTCCAGCAACTGGGACAGCTACAGGTAAGGCTGGCCAGCAAAATAGATGACAGTACTTTCACCCGCCTGTTTAACCTGATTGCCCTGGCAGAACAATACCAGTATTCCGGAAGCTGGCGGGTATACGACCTGGCGGCAGAAATATACTTCCGTTTTGGTGACAACGACAAAGCGGAGACCTACGCCTCCATGGCCCGCGATTCCTACCCCTACCCCGACGATTATTTCCGGCTCTCGCTTTTTATGGAAGAGCGCTCCCGTATTTTTGAACGCCGCCATCAGTTTAAAGAAGCACTCCTGTACCAGGACAGCGCCCTGCAATATGCATCGCGGCAACCCGATACCATCCGGCTGGCCAGCGTATACAGCGCTTTGGGCGTGCTCTACGAAAAAACGGGCCGGCAGCAACCAGGGCATGCACTGATGGAAAAAGCTTTCCGTATCAAAGAAAGGCACCATAAAGTCAGCTTCCAGGAATATGTCAACTACGGACAGCTGTTCCAGGAAAAAAAGGATTACACCACTGCCCTGCAATACCTGGGCAACGCCCTGGAAAAGGCCCGGCAAGCCCATAACAGTGGCAACCTGAGTACCGCTTACCATGCCATCTACCAGGTATATTACGAAAAAGGCGATTACAAAACCGCCATCCATTACCTGGATTCCGCCGCCAATATGGCACTGACCGAACAGGAGGAAAGGCAGCTCCGGAAAATCGTGGAAATACAGGCGCTGAATGAACTCAAAGCACAGCAACAGAAAACACTGGGACTGAGCCGGCAGTATAACAACCAGGCTACCATTGTCCGGCAGCAACAGGTGATACTGCTGATTGTCGGCATCCTGGTGATACTGGGACTGCTGATTACTTTCCTGCTCATACGGCAGCGTAAACTGGTGAACCAGAAAATGAGCATTGAGCTGGAACAGCGCCTGCTGCGCAGCCAGATGGAACCACATTTTATTTTTAATACCCTGTCGGTATTGCAGAGTTTTATCCGCCGTGACGAAAAAGAAAAGTCCGTTAAATATCTTAACAAGTTCGCCCGTCTGTTGCGTCTCAACCTCGAAAACTCCCGCCACAACCTGGTGAGGATACAACAGGAAACCGAAGCGCTGGAAAACTATCTCAGTTTGCAGGCAGTCCGGTTCGATAACCTCTTCGCCTATACGATAAACGACATCCCTTCCGAAGAAAGCAGCGGGGTTTGTATTCCGCCCATGCTGCTACAGCCTTTCGTGGAAAACGCCATCCAGCATGGTATGCGTAACATTGCCCATCGCGGGCATATAGCCATTACGCTGCAGCTGCAGGGCGACCTGTTACACTGTGTCATAGAAGACAACGGTCAGGGCCTGCAACCTGCCAGGAACAAGGAAAAAGATTCCCTGTCCAGCACTATTACCCAGGAACGGCTGAAGATACTGAGCATACAAACCGGGAAACTCGCATCGCTGACCATCACCGACAAAGCCAGCGAAGGACGTACAGGCGTTCGCGTTACCCTTATTATTCCGACCCAACGTTGTTAAACAATGGTGTCAAAAACCAGTCCCGCAGGGCCATTTCTGCCATAGAAACTTTTAAAAAAAGACTATTTTTGACGAGTGTGAACCAAATGCCGGTTTCACCGCTTATCTTATTATGCGTAATCCCTAAGACAAACATCTACCCATGGGCAACAGGACTTATTTAACCATCAGGACCGCGCCTGCGCAACGCGAAGTATTGTTTGAAGGCAATAACAGCCTTGCCTGTTTCTGGTTGTTGTTATTGAACCGCAAAGACATAGAGCAGGTAAGGCCGGCTTTCCTGAGTTTATATGCCGCCGGTGCAGACGATGCCGATGACGTCATGGAAGATACCTATGTAGATACCGATATCCGGATCCCGCTGACCGAAGCATTGAACAATGCGGCAGCGCACCGGTCCTACGTAGAACGCGTGTATCCGGCATTGCTCCCGTTGTATGATGACTGGCGGGCTTACCTGGCCACTATTCCTTCTCATGATAAGATGTTGTACATAGACCTGGAAGAATTCAGTAGTTTTTTTTCCGATGCCAACCAGTTCATAGATGAGCTGCTGGACTTTTATAACCATGTGTCACAGCACAAAGCGTATTTTAAACCTGCCATATCCGATACCACCGGCTGGGAAGCCGTTGGCCGGAAAACGTTCTACGATTATTCCGGCAGTTACCGGAATACACCGGAAATTGTAGCCTATGAGAAAGGCACCCACCCTACCCGGCCATTATCCCTTGGTTACAAGATACTGCTGGGCTGCTGGGTGGTTTTCAGTCTCGCGTTGCTGGCCGGTAGTTTTTATATTCTTGGTCATTTTCACTCCGTGTGGGCGCAGGCCGGAATGGCCGTTGTGTTACTGCTGCCTGTTTTGACCGTTGCAGTGGTGGGTCTGGGTTATATCTATAACAAAGGCACGGCGGCATAAAGCCGTAAGTCGTACCTTGCAGCCCGATAATATATAAGACCATGCAATTACCGCTTTACCAGATAGATGCCTTCACCGATCATATTTTCGGGGGGAACCCCGCTTGTGTGATGCCATTGACCGAATGGCTGCCGGACGAAGTGATGTTACAGATAGCCCGTGAGAATGCAGTCGCCGAGACCGCCTTTTTTATGCCCCAGGGAGATGGATTTGCCTTACGCTGGTTTACCCCCGAGATAGAAATGGACCTTTGCGGCCATGCCACGCTGGCTACCGCCCATGCCATCCGCACCCTGCATGCCTATAGCAGCAGCTCCCTGCAGTTTTATTCCCGCAGTGGTTTGTTGACCGTAGATTTTGAAGAAGACCGTTACACGTTGACCTTTCCCGCCCGCAAGCCCCTGCCGGCCGCGCTGCCAACCGCCATACAGGAATCGCTGGACCGTATGCCCGTAGCCGTATTACAGGCGCGTGACTATGTACTGGTATATGAAACGGAGGCGGATGTACGGAATATACAGATCAACCGGCAGTTGCTGGACCGTATCAATCTTGATCCGGGCGGGGTGGTGATTACTGCCCCCGGGGAGGATTGTGATTTTGTATCCCGTTATTTTACGCCCCAGGCATCTATTTTTGAAGATCCCGTGACGGGCTCCGCACATTGTTCCCTGATTCCTTATTGGAGTGAGCGGCTGCAGCAAACTACCTTACTCGCCAGGCAGCTGTCCGATCGTGGCGGAACCTTGTATTGCACCCATGAGGGTGACACCGTGAAGATGGCCGGTTATGCACGGACCTATTTCACCGGTATCTGTCAGCTACCGGCGTAAGCTTGGAAAGCAGGTAAAGGATTTTAACCGGCAGTTGCATCAACTGATTACCGCCACTACAGCGTTGTAACACTTCGGTATTTCCCCTTTGGATGGTGTAAAACACCCCCTTTAAAAATAGTGAAGCAGTCTTTATGACTGCTTTTTTATTGCCCCACTGTAAAATAAAAATTTGGTTTTCAGTTTATTACAATAACATATTGTATTTTTACATCAGATTATTCTGGCAGGCAGCTGCATTTCACAGGCACCATTTGTTAATCTTTAAATATGTTGAAATATTTATCATTTATATAAACGGTTTTTGTTAAATTTAGCTCAATAGAGGATGGAAGATTAGATTATCAGCTCCAGTCCACGCCGCCCAGGCTAACCATTACAGACATCTCGAGAGTAACCTCACCATGAAAAATTTGCAATCCAGATGAAAGCTATCACTGTATTTCCCAGATCGCTCACTCATTTAGGCACGAGTAATTTTAACGAAAAAGAACTGAATTTCAGGGTCATCAAGATCAATATTGTTGCATGGATCCTGATTATACTCGGTACGGGTTTCGGTATGACATACTGGTATTATTCCCGCTACCCGGGTATCCTGGTGGCGACATTGCTTGGTTCCGTATTGTTTGGCGGGGTGTTGTATCTGAATAAAAAGCGGAAGTATCAGGCTGCCGGCGTTACATTACAGAGCACCATCAACTTATCGACGTTGTATTTCGGCAGTATTTTGTCGGCCGCCGTGGACCCGATCTGGCTGGCGCTTTTCCTGCTGATATCCTGTCTTTCCTTTGTGAAGGTAGGACGTGCGCAGATCTGGTGCCTGGGCGTATCCGCTGCTACCCTGCTTTTCCTGGAGATCAACCGGGCCTTGCATATTTTCCCACCCATGCCTTTCAGTCCGGAAATGCTGAACCTCATCTATTATTGCACGGCTTTTACGGTACTAACGTTAACGTCTATATCACTGGTGACCCTGGTTCACTACAATGCCAAGTTATTTCACACCATCAATTTGCGTAACCAGCAGTTGACCGCACTGAATAAAGAATTGCATGCCAGTAACACAAGATTGGAACATCAGGTAAAAGAAAGAACGGCGAACCTGGAGAAAGCGGTGACCGCTAAAAACATCTATGTACGGGAGCTCACCCATGAGTTAAGAACCCCGCTGAATGCAATTTATAGCATTGCACAACTGAAATTGTTGTCTAACCGGGACAAGGCCCAGGCCGATAAAAAAGTGGATGAAGACCTGTTCATTGCCTGCCGTAACCTGCAAACACTGATTAATAATACACAGGATAAATGCAAGCTGGATACCGGCAATGTGGATGAAGTCAAAAAAGAGTCTGTGTTGTTGTATAGCTGGATTACCAATATTGTCAACATCTACCAGTATTTTGCCAATGAAAAAAGAGTAAAAATAGAGCTGGAAGTACAGGATTCTTTTCCGACAGCTATTGTGGAGGACAGTATCAAACTGACAAAAATCGTCAACAATATCCTCGTTAACGCCATCAAATTCACCCGTAATCATACTTCCATCTTCCTGCGTATTTACCGGGACGATACCCACTGGTACATTGCCGTGAGGGACCAGGGCAATGGCATTTCTCCGGACAGGATTGCCACCCTGTTTAAGGAGTTTACCCGTACCACCATCAATTTTGCGGAGGGCAGTGGCCTGGGCCTTAACATTACCCACCACCTGGTGCGTATATTGGGCGGTACCATACAGGTGCGCAGCGAAATAGACGAAGGAACTGAATTCGTAGTATCGCTCCCGTTAGTACCCTTTACCGGTGAAATTAAATCAGCCACTATTGAATTACGGGAAAACAACCTGATCTCCTTTGAAGGGAAAAAAATACTCGTGGTGGAAGACGACATCATGACCCAACGTTATTTGTCGCTCCTGCTGAGCAAACGCGGCTTTTCCATTATGCATGCCGACAATGGCCAGGAAGCGCTTCTCAAGGCGCATAATCATCCGGATGCCATTATCCTGGATATGAGCCTGCCGGGCAAGTCTGGCAAAGATGTGCTGATGGAACTGAAGTCCAATCCTGCTTTAAGGCATATCCCGGTGATTGCCGCGTCTGCAGATACTGATGAAACCAATATTGAAGAAATTATGCTGGAAGGGGCCAGCGCGTACATGATTAAGCCCATCGATTTCCATATCCTGATTGATGTGCTGGTCAAAAATCTTCTTACAGGAACACTCGTTAGAAATTAGTTTTTAGCAGATATCAACCGTTTGTTTTTTTAATCGCGCTTACCGGCGCGACAGGTACCTTTTTGTTTATCACCGATTGTCACATTCTTATGCATCAAACCGAAACTACCGCCAAGATTGTCATTCCCAGGCTTTATTGCCCCTTTCCAACCAGGCTGAGTCCCTACGTGGAACTGGTAGCGGCCGACACCTTTGCATTCCTGCACAAGTATCAATTGCTGAACAATGCAGATGAAGAACGTTATTTTGCCCGGTACAAAATGGCCTGGATGACCTGCCGTACCATGCCGGAAGCGGGCCTTGAACTGCTGTGTTGCATTGATAACCTTTACAGCTGGCTGTTTGTACTGGATGAACAGCTGGACCATGTAACGCCGTCTACCGCCTATATTCGGGAAGAGAATTATTTACAACAGCTGATAGACGGCTTTGCCCATGTACTGAAGTACAAGGTATCTCCTATTGACAACAAATTTTTTCATGCATTGGCCGACATCTGTGTAAGGCTGGACGCCCTGAGCAGGCCCAGCTGGCAATCGCAGTTCCAGATCAGTGTACAGGCCACTTTTGAAGCCGCCATCTGGGAAGCCAAAAACAACAAAAACAGGGAGCGGCACCCAACGGTAGCCCAGTACATGCACATGCGGCTGTTCTTTTCCGCCGCCAATATCGGGACCGATATCAATGAACTGGCTACAGGCATCTGGTTACCGATGTATGTGCTGCAACATCCGTCCATGGTGCATCTTACCGCCCTGGCGAGAAGAGTGGTATGCTGGGCCAACGACCTGTTCTCCCTCCGCAAGGAACTGGAACACGGCGATGAACACAACCTGGTGATGATGCTCAAATACCACCACAACACTACCCTTGAAGAGGCAGTGTTGATGGCGGCATCTATTCATGATGATGAAATGAAAGAATTAGTATCCTGCAGAGCGGCGTTACCGGATTTTGGAGAAGAACTGAATAAGCGGATACATGTGTATGTAGACGGACTGGAAACAATGGTTGCCGGGTTCTTCTACTGGAGCATTACGGATACCCCTCGCTATAACCCTTACTGATATACGCCCACGGCTGAAAACGTGACCGGTAATCCCGTAAAGCCTGTAATAATTGTACTCGGCGTCATCTCAATCTTCGCACCCTCTTTAATCCGGATTTTCCTGATACGGGAAAACACTACCTTCAACGCAATCTCCGTTTCCATCTTTGCCAGCGGCACACCGAAACAATAGTGGATACCATGTCCGAAACTCAGGCTGTCTGCGTGATTCGGGCGACGGAAATCAAATTTATCCGGTTCAGGAAATACTTCAGGATCATGATTGGCGCCAATGAGCCAGATATTCAGGTAGTCGCCTTTTTTAATTTGCTGACCACGCAGTTCCAGATCATGTTTAGCCACACGGGTCATGGATTTGGCAGAAGGTAATACCCGCAGTACTTCGTTGATAATATTGTCAAAATCTTCCGGATGTTCGATGTAGTGGTCCAGTACTTCCGGATGGTGACAGAAAGTATAAGCGATATTACCCAGCAGAGACGAAGTGGTTTCAAAACCGGCGAGGAACATGCCCACTACCGTTCCCAGCAGATCGTCGTTATTCAAACGTTCACCGTTTACTTCCGATGCCAGCAGGTGGGAAATCAGGTCATCTTTCGGTTCTATCCTGCGCATCTCGATCATCTTGTCGAGATAGTTGGCAATTTGTTGTTGCGCAGCGAAGGAAGCCTGCATTTCTTCCATGGTTTTTACGTTGGTCACAATAGTGGTTACCCAGCTGTGCACCTGCGCATGATCTTCCGCCGGAATACCCAGCAGCTGGGCGATCACACGGTTAGGCAAGGCAATGGCGAAGTCATGGATAAAATCCATCTCTCCTTTTTCCAGTAACGGATCAATGATCTCTTCACATTGTTGCCTGATCCAGTCCGCATGTTTGGAGATCACTGAGGGCACAAACACTTTCGCCACCAGCGAGCGGAGTTTTTTATGGTCCGGCGGATCGCTCTGGTTAAGGTTTCTACCCATAATGTTCTGTCCCAGGTTAGGGATAAAAAGATTGGAAAAGGAGTTGTAATCGCCCAGCACCTGTTTAGCTTCCTTGTGCGAAAAGATTTGCCATGCTCCTTTAACGCCATAATAAAAAACGAATTCCGGATCGTAGATAACCGGGTTTTCTGTTCTCATTTTTGCGAACCAGGGAATTGAATTAGGAGAGATCATAAGTGATAACGGTTTGTGCGGTCATCCCACGGAATGACCGCTGGTACTTGAATAACGGTGATAAAAGAAAAAAAACGGTGATAAACAGATTATCGCTACAATAAACAAAATACAATGAGTATTACCGTTTATCCCTTGCCGATAGTACTGTTAACCGAGCGTTAATCACACCCGTTTTACGAGTAAGCCCTGTTAACAACATGTTATTCCGTTTTACCGTTGATCGTAATTGACAAAACGCGACAGGATAATGCATTAATTTCAGGATATTGTTTTACTACCACCACAGCATTTATGGCATCGAGAATAACCAGAAAAAAAGTAGCCCTACCCGCTGCATTGAAAAACCTGTTGCATGATCTTTTACAGGAAGCCACCCAATTACAGTCCACCGATATCCAGCTGGCGGCCGACAAAACAGCGGCAGCCTGGGCGCTGGTACCGGAACCCAGGTTCAACACCAACTGTACACTGATGGTACTCAACGATCATGTGCAACGTTTGCTGGAGGCCGGCCGCATACATGAAGCCAGCAATATCGCCGGTCTCTGGGTGGCTGAAACAGAATCCCGTCCAAGACCTGTTTATGAAATGAGGGCATACATCCTGTTTGCCGCTTCGCTGATGCATTTACAGAAACCGGCAGAAGCTAAAATCATCCTGCGTATGATTTATAAATACGGCGCCAAACGGGCGGATTTCAAAGGGTTACCGGTACTTTACTGGGACCTCTTTTGTAATCCGAGAGTGAGTGATGAAGTGGTGATGGAACGTTTCCGGGAGGAAGTCGTTGCGCCGGCAGCGGCACTCCCAACGCAGGAACCGTTTGAACTGCATCCGCAGATCGTTGACCGGATACAACAACAGATTGATTTGGGACACCGGGCTTTTGCCGAAGGCAACTACGAAAAGGCGGTCGTCGCTTGGACCAGGGCATTGAAGAAAATCCCTTCCCCTAAATCCGGCTTCGGACAAAGCCTCGCTTTAAATGCTTCCATTGGAGATGCTTATTTCAAATTGCGGGATTACCGGCAGGCGCGGGTTTATCTGGAGGCTGCGAAAGCCAATACCGCAGAGAACGGGAATACCAATGCCTTTGTATTGATGCGGTTGGGTGAAGTGATGCTGGAGCTTGACGAACGTCCTGCTGCCCGTGAATATATGATACAAGCCTATAGCATCGGGGGCGAACAACTTTTTGAGGCCGAAGAAACGGAATACCGGAATTTTCTGGCGTCGTGTATGAAAATGGCGCAGGGGTAATATCAGGGCAATTTGTATCCCCACACACCAGGTGGCGGGGATACAAATTTTCCTTATGCCGGGAAGGTATCCGCTCTCTCTGCCCATAGAGATTCCGGATATGTTTCCCGCAGCTCCCGCCAGTAAGGCACCAGCGCCTCAAACGATTTACCACCGGCGAAGAAGGCCATTACACCCTGCCAATACAATACCTCCTGGTGCTGTGCCGGGTGTTTTGTTTCAGCTGCCAGGGTAGCCAACAGTATGCCCGCAGCTGCCGGTTTGCCCCGGCGCATTTCTAACAGGGCCCTGCCGATGGTCAGTTCAGCCAGGAACTGGTGTGGAGGCAGGTAGCCCGTTGCTTCGCGGAGAATGGTACCATCCGGTGCATACATAAAAAACGCCGGTGTCCATACCAGGGAATGCGGCAGGTATTTGGTGGTGAATGCTTTGGTGACCTCCTTCACATTTAATTTCACCAATACGTAGTGATCTTCCAGGTATTCACGTACCTGTTCCGCTTCGTAGGTAACGGTATCCATCTTATGACAGCCCTTGCAGTTATCGGCCCAGATGTCGATCAGCAAAGGCCGCTGTGTTGTCTTTGCCAGTTCAAATGCCGCTTCTGCCTGCTGACCGGTAAAATATTTGATTGCTGTTTCCATAAACGGTTAAATTTTATAAGCCAAAGGTAACACGTGGCTTAACATGAGAAAAATGAATACTTTTCCTATTTTTGATGAAAATTACTCATGATTACCACAAACGATCTTCAGCTGGTAACGCATATAATAGCGGAAGGAAGTCTCACCCGGGCGGCCGATAAAATGTACCTTACCCAATCGGCGTTGAGCCATCAGTTAAAAGACCTGGAGAAAAGAGCGGGTTTGCCATTATTTGAGCGGGTCAACAAAAAACTGTTGCTGACGCCTGCCGGCAGGCGTATCATGGAAAGCGCCAATAGTATACTGCCGCAGCTGAATCGTTTGCAGGAAGATATACAGGCTTATCGCAAAGGCAAACTGCAAACGTTGCGTATCAGCACGGAATGTTACACCTGTTATCATTGGCTGCCCCGTGTGATTACGGAATTAAAGCGCCGTTACCACGAAGTAGAGATTAGTATTGTAGCCGCTGCCACACAAAAACCACTGACTTACCTGTTGAACGGTGAACTGGATATGGCTATTATCAGCGACAGCGTGGCCCCGCCCGCGGTGCATACCTATACCTTATTTTCCGATGAAGTGGTGGTGGTGCTTCCCCGTCATCATCCTTTTGCGGGGAAGAAAAAATCGCTTACGGCTGAAGACTTTACTACAGAGCATTTGCTGACTTACGATGTAGCAGAAGAAGCCGGCAATTATCATATGATGAAGGAGTTTTTCCGGGAATTCCAACCGGCGGCCATTACGCGGCTGCAACTGACCGAAGCCATTATAGAAATGATACAGGCCGGTATGGGGGTAGGTATATTTGCTACCTGGGCCATTGCCCCGTATTTAAAAAACCGGGACCTGGTGACGTTGCCGCTACAGTCGCCCTTACGGAAGCGTACCTGGAAAGCCGCGTGCCTGGACCGGCAAAATCCGCTCATACGGCAGTTCGCAGAACATGTTCGCCGCCATTTCAAGCCAGGCGATCAGAAACCGGTCAAATAATGTATTTTAGATTTAAAAAGATGCGCTATCTATCCTTCCTGCTGATGGGGCTCTTTGCCGTTAACTCCCTGCAGGCCCAATCTGAAGCCGACGCCGTGAAACAGGCAATAGACAAACTGTTTACCGCCATGCATGACAGCGACAGCACCGCCGTACGGGCATGTTTTTCTCCCACCGCCGTTTTCCAGACCATCGATGAGCATAAAGGCGTAGCTACCATCAAAAATGTGTCGGTAGAACGGTTTGCTTCCATCGTCGGTAATATGCCTAAAGGAGAGGCCGATGAACGTATCAGTTATGGCGCTATCCAGATAGATGACCGCCTGGCTTCCGCCTGGACACCCTATCGCTTTTACCATCAGGGTAAGTTCCATCATTGCGGCGTGAATTCCTTTCAGCTGGTTAAGCTGGGCAGGGAATGGAAGATCCAGTATATTATTGATACCCGCCGCAAGGATAAATGTGTAGAAGATAATCCTGTACAGTAGTAAAAAAATCCATTCATCCACAAAGGTTACCGGCAATAAATATTTATGTAAGTAGTTACTTATATCCCTGTACAAGGGATCATAATAATCCTATTTTTGCCCTAAAACCCCCAAATGAAAAGGACATCTTTACTTACCTTTATCTTGTTTATTTACGTTACCACTTACCTAAATAAGGCGTTCAGCCAAGCCGGCAATACCTTTTACAGTATTAAGGGAACTTTCACCACGGCAGATAATACACCTGCTTCCGATGTAGTGGTACAACTGTTACACGCAGCAGATAAGAAGCTGGTCAAACTGGAATACACCGACGCCAAAGGCAACTTCAGCTTTGACCATTTGCCGGCAGGTCAATACCTGTTAGCCACACAAAGCATGGCTTATACTTCCTGGCTATCCGCCGCTATCACGATGAACCAGGATATACGGCTGGGTACCCTCCGGCTGCAACCCACCACTACTACCCTTCGGGAAGCCACTGTAACGGCCGCCAAACCGTTTGTGCAGCAACAGTACGATAAAACCACGCTCAACGTGGCGGGCTCCATTTCCGCCGCCGGCAGCACCGCCCTGGAAGTGCTTGAAAAAGCGCCCGGCATCACTATAGACCAGAACGATAATATTGCCATGCGTGGCAGACAAGGCGTACTGGTGATGATGGATGGTAAACTGGTACCCATGTCCGGACAGGAACTGGCTAATTTATTACGGAATCTCTCTGCCAATCAAATTGAAAAGATAGACCTGATCACCAACCCCTCTGCTAAATACGATGCTGCCGGCAATGCGGGTATCATAGACATACGATTGCGTAAGGGTACCCAAAGCGGTACCAGCGGCAACGTGTCGCTCAGTTATGGTCAGGGTGTATACCCCAAAATAAACCCCGCTTTTAGCTTCAACAGTAAAATGAAGCAGATCAACGTATTTGGTTCCTATAACTACAACTACCGCCAGTTTATGAACGACCTGAAAATTGAGCGGCAGTTTTATGACGGATCAGACCATTACACCGGCGGCAACAACTACGACAACTATTTCCGGATGGGCTACGGCACCCACAATGCCCGTCTGGGTGCAGATTACAACCTCACACAAAATATTACCGTAGGCGTAGTAGCCAATGGCATTTTTACCAAAGGCAATATCAGTTCCAACAGCAACGCCCATTCTTTTGATGCAGCACAACAGCCGTCCGGTTCCTTCACCACCCGTGGCGACAATCATCCTCAAAGAAATAATGGAAGCATCAACCTGAATTATAAACACAAACTCGATACCAGCGGCAGAGAACTGGCGATAGACCTGGACTACGCCCGGTTTGACAACAATGAACTGCAAAACTACCGGACGGCCTACTTCACCCTGCAACAGCAACCCGCCAAAGCAGACTACGTGTTGTTCGGAGATCTCCGCGGCAACCTCAACATCAAATCCGTTAAAGCGGATTATACACAGCCCTTAAAAACCCTGGGGGGCAAACTGGATGCCGGTATCAAAAGCAGCTGGGTAAAAGCAGACAACGATGTACAGTTCTTTGACCGCAGCAGTGGCACCGATATACTGGACGCAGGCAAAAGCAATCGTTTTGTATATGACGAAAACATCAATGCAGCCTACCTGAATGCCTCCGGAAAATGGTCCCGCTTAAGCTTACAACTGGGATTACGTATGGAAAACACTATTGCCAAAGGGTTACAGGTGACCAATAAAGAAAGTTTTGACCGTAACTATACGCAGTTCTTTCCCAGCGGCTATGTAGGTTATATGTTCAACCAGACACATGACCTGGGTATTAGTGTCAGCCGCCGGATCAACCGCCCCTCCTACCGGGACCTGAACCCTTTCAAGGTATTCCTGGACCCGTTGACCTATGCTACCGGTAACCCCTATCTGAAACCGGAGATCACAAATTCATTTGAACTGACACATACCTTTAAAGAGAAATACATTACCAAAATAGGGTACAGTACTACGACTGATAATATCCTGATCGTTTTGTCGCCCGATGCAGCGCCCAACAGTGTGATCCAAACCGGTCATAACCTGGCGCGGTATAATTATTACAGTCTTAGTTTCAGTGTACCCTTCACCGTGGGTAAATGGCTAAACAGTACCAACGAAGCGCAGGCCTACTATGGTGAGTACAAAGGCGACCTGGCCAATACACAGCTGAATGCCAGCAGGGTTTCGTTTAACCTTAACAGTATTAACAACATCACACTGAACCCCGTGACGACGATGGAGTTGACCGCTACGTATAACAGCCGCTCCTACTATGGTTTCCTGGATGTGCAGGGTTTCTGGTTTATGAGTGTGGGTGCGCAGCGGCAGCTCTGGCAGCGGAAAGCGTCCATAAAACTCAACCTGTCCGATGTGTTCTTTACCAATAACACCCATGCCGTTACCCGATTGACCGGTTACGGCGAAACCTTTTTCCAGCGTAGGGATAGCCGGGTACTCACTTTGACTTTCAACTATAAATTCGGCGGTAACACCTCCGGCGGCGGTAATAAAAAGACTGGCGGCGCAGAAGATGAAAAACGCAGGGCCGGATAAATTTTGGTAAATTGGCCTTATGAATCTAGTGAACGAACTGGAAGAACTGGCGTTGGCCACGCGCCTCAAAAGGCTCAGCGAACGTCTTTCCCAGGATATCAGCAGGATATATAAAGAGTCGGGGCTTGAGTTTGAAGCGCGGTGGTTCCTGATACTGGAACTGCTTATGCGGCAAAAGCAGCTGAGCGTGACGGAGATCTCCGAATCCCTGCAGCTTACGCATCCTGCCGTGGTGCAGTTTGTAGACCAGCTGCAAACGCAGGGGCTTATCAAAACATCGCCCGACAGCCGGGATAAACGCCGCCGCCTGATCTCCCTGTCGCCTGCCGGCAAACAGATGCACCGGAAGATCAGTCCTATACTGGAAGTGATCCGGGAAGAGAACCGGAAATGGCTGGAAGAGGCAAGCGCCAGTTTACTCACGGTCATGGGCGAACTGGAACGTTCACTGGATGAAAAAAGTATGTACAAACGGGTGAAGATCAGTTTGCTGGAGCAGTCTGAATAATCATCCTGGTTATAAAAAAGTGTGATGCCCGGTTGCTGTTACGCAACCGGGCATTTTTATGTCCCTTTTGTTAATCTCTTAAAATTATGATGTTGTAAACAGAAGTTAAATTATCAAAACGGATATTGCCGGAATCAAATTGAGGATAAATGGATCAGGATTTTGTATTTGAGTTCAGCGAACGTTTTGACAACCTTTTTTTGCAATCAGTATATGAAAATGACATCCTGTATGCACAGCAAATGTTTGAAGAAGTATATATGATGCTTACTTCCTTCTTGGCCAGAACCCAGCTCTCCTTTGAAGAACTAAACTGGGAGGAGTGTGCACACCGACTACACCAGCTCAAAGGCCACCTGGGTTATATCGGGCAAACGAAACTTAGAGAGTGCGTGGAACAATTACGTAAACAACTGTTGGAAGACACTGTAAATGCGTCTGCCGTAATTATCATCTACTTACAAATTCAACTTTCCTTACTGTCCCTCATGCCTTCCATCCATGCAGAGATCAACAGGATGGAACTTTACCTGGACACTCATTCCCCACACGTCATATGGAATTTTTAAACCCACTTCTCGAAGGTCTGAAGACCATTTTCACCAACGTTTATCAAGCCCGCAGCCAACGGAAAGCCATCCGGCTGCAGGAAGATTGTCACCGCGGCCGTGATATCTTTCATTTCAATACAAAAATGAATACGAAGGAGGTGGTGCAGCTAAACAAGGCCATCAAACAGTATAATATGGTGATTCAATATACAAAAGATAGGTTGCGAACATTAATTCATAAGCTTCAAGGCACCGAAGACAGACATGAAATAATACTACAGCTGTCCCAGTTGGATGACAATCTGGCCACGACTTACTCCAGGCTATGTTATCATTTTTATAGTACACGGTTTAGCGGTCATGCGCACACCATCAAAACCGATCTGCTGAATATTATCCGTGCTTTAGAGAAGCCATCATTTGACGCCGACTTACAGCTGGAAGCCATCCGTCTGGTATCTGTTCACCAGGAGCAGCTCTGTACCGGCATACGAAATCTCATCCGGCAGATGCAAACATCTCCTGAACAATCTTATTCATAATATGCGGGTACTTTGTTTTTATCCGGGTGCATCCCCCAATAAATATATCTACAGCCTTCAGTCCTTCTATCCGCAAACAATACTGGCTGATAACTATGAGCTTCTTCAACAAATATTGAAGGACTGTTTATTCGATGTTGTTCTTATCAGCTGTAATACCCGTTCCTTACAGCAGATATCCCGGGCCAAACGAGTGATAACCACGATCAGGAAAACTTGTCCTTCCTGTCTTATCATGATTCACCACTACCCTTCCGGTCCCTGGTCTCAATTATTTACACAGATTCCTTTTTCTTCATGTGATTTTTCTTTCGACAATTACCTGGAGGCGGCCCTTCTACCATCACTAGCCAGCACCTTAGCTGTCCGGCGAAAACACCAATTACCGGATCAACCACTTATGCCGTTAAAAGGGATCATTGCCATGGACCCTATGTCAGGAAAGATACTGGCACGTCATCTCATCAGAAAAGGATTACAAATACTCACTACCGAAGTAACTGAAAATTTTGAAGCATTGTTCCGGGGGCACTTTCCCGATTTCGTCGTATTACATTGTCATAATAGCAGAGGAGATTTCGACGTTGTAAAACGGGCTACCCATATTATCCGCCGCCTGCATCCGGGGTGTATTCTATATGTAACCTGTTCCAGTGACACATTGGACTATTATACCATACGGTACCGCTTCCAGGATTATTATTATGACGATTTGCTCAGCTCTCCGCTACAATGCGGGGAACTGCTGGCTAAACTCATGCATCACCTTTCCCGCCGTTACCACCTCTCTCCCACCCAATCATAAAAAAAGCCCCCATGCATTGCATGAGGGCCACAAGGTTCCAGTGAAAATCCGGGCTGTTATTTAGCGCCAGTCACGTTGATGTGTTTGATGGCCGAGCTATCTCTTATTTCCTCACTGGCTACTTTGATAATGGTATCATTCAGGGCGAGGTCGCCGAATATTTCTGTTTTATCGTCTGCTTTACGGCCTGTTTTCACCGGTACCCATACCGCTTTACCGTTCACCACCTTGATCACATATACCCCCTGGGTAGAGTTGAGCACCGCTTTGGAAGGCACCACAAAAGCGCCGGTGTGGTTACCGGTGAGCGGGATGGCTACTTCAGCCACCATACCGGGCAGCAGCTGCTTGTTGTCATTGTTTACATCCATTTCGATGCTCTGGGAACGCAGTCTCTCGTCGAGGGCGCCGGACAAGCGGCTTACCTTGGCGGTAAAGGTTTGGTTGAGCATGGATTTAGTGGTGAACTGCACTTCGCTGCTATTGTTCAGGTAACTGTTATAGGCTTCCGGAATGCTCACCACCAGACGCAGTTTTTTCTGTTCCTGCAGGGTGAAGATAGGCAGGTCGGAGCCTTTACCGGCCGGACCTACATAGGCGCCGGCACTTACATTTCTACGGCTGATCACCCCACTGAAAGGCGCCCGTATTTCCAGGTAGTTACGGGTATCTCCCACTTCGCGGTAAGAAGCTTTGGCAGCATCCAGCTGGGCCAGGTCCGACTTCTGTTTGGCATAAGCGATATCGAGATCGTTCTGGGATACCGTACCGGGTGTTTTGCTGGTTTCCAGCAGGCGATCGTAGGTAGCTTTACTGGACAGGTAAATAGCTTCCTGCGATTTCAGGCGGGATTCCGCACCGGACAACTGGGAATTGAGTTCCGGCGCTTCCATGGTCACCAGCAGCTGGCCTGCTTTCACTTCGCTGCCCACGTCCACATACAACTTTTTAACGAAGCTGCTCACTTTAGCGTATAGGTCTACCCGTTGAAACGCCACCAATTCACCGGGAATTTTTATAGAAGTTGACAGTTGCCCCTGCTCCAGGGTAAAAGCTTCCAGGGCTGGCGCTGCTGCGCCTTCCTTGTGCTCTTTATCGTCCTTAGCTTCTGAGGAGCTACAGCTCTGCAGGGCCATGGCAGACACCCCAACTGATAAAAATATAAGGGCAAATTTTGATGCTGGTTTCATAAAATGATATTTATTTCCTGTGATTCTCATGGTATTTTTTATCTGACTGCTTTTTCCGGTTTATCCTTTCAGGGGAATATAATGTACACTCTCTTCATCTTCCGGATCGAGCGAAACGCTTTGTGTTGTTGCTTTTCCTTGTCCCCATCCAAATGCCAGCGGCAAAATGAACAAGGCGGCGAAAGTAGATGCGATCAAGCCGCCTACTACAGCACGGCCGAGCGGTGCGGACTGGTCACCGGCTTCACCCAGGCCACTGGCCATCGGGATCATACCCACCACCATGGCGAGGGCAGTCATAGCGATCGGCCGCATACGCAGCGCCGCCGCTTCTTTCGCAGACACCAGCGCGTTGCCGTTCGTTTTCCTGATCTCTTCCGCATTGGTGATCAACAATACCGCGTTGGAGATAGACACCCCCACGGACATGATCATACCCATATAAGATTGCAGGTTCAGCGTAGAGCCGGTCATCATCAGCAGTGACAGAGAACCCAGCAATACTGCCGGCACCGTAGCCAATACAATCGCCGATACCTTAAACGACTGAAAATTGGCTGCCAGCATCAGGAAAATCACGACTACCGCTACCAGCAGACCACTCTGCAAACTACCCAACGTATCCGTAAGCGTACTGCTGAGACCTATCAGGTCTACATTCAGACCGCGGGGCAGCTCACCCAGGGAGTTAACCGCTTTCTGCACCTCGGCGGAAGCCGCGCCCAGATCTTTGTTATTCAGGTTAGCCGTTACCGTTAACATGGGCATAGCGCCGAGGTTGTCATTTTCCCCATAGGTGCTTTCGGGGGTAATGGTAGCCACATCGCTGAGGATAGGCCTGGATGAATTCTTCAGCAAAGGTATTTCACCGATGTCATTTTGGGAAGTAAGTTTATTTTCCGGGATCTGCACTTGCACGTTGTAGCTGATACCCGCTTTTTCATCTACCCAGATATTTTTTTCCGTCAAACGGGAAGAAGAAGTACTGGCAATCAGGGAACGGGAGATATCACCAACGTCAACACCCAGCTGTGCCGCTCTTACCCTGTCGATATTGATATTCAGCGCCGGATAGTTAACAGACTGCCCCAGTTGCACATCCCGCAGGTAAGGAATTTCCTTGAGCTTGTCAATCATCTTCAGCGCATATTCCAGGTTCTGTTTTTTATTTCTACCGGAGAAACGCACTTCAATCGGTGTAGGCGAGCCCTGGCTAAGGATTTTATCGGTCAGTTCGATAGGTTCGAAAGACAATTTCATCACCGGATCGATCTGTTTCACGCGATCGCGGATTTTATCTTTCAGCTGGTCGAGGTTCACATGATAGTCTTCTTTCAGGGCCACCTGCAATACGGATTCCTGCGGACCGGCCATCCAGAGGAAGATAGGCGCCGTAGAGAACAGCTGCGGGTGCGTACCGACGAAGGCAGAGGTAATGGACACGTTTTCTTTACCAACAATATCATTGACCGCATTAATGACCTCGATGGTCTTTTTCTCTGTTTGTTCAATACGGGTACCGTCCGGCTGGCGGAGCCTTACCTGAAACTGACCACTATTCACTTTCGGCAATACATCGCGGCCGATGAAGTTCATTTGCAAAGCCACCACCACGCAGGTAAGCAACAGATAAGCCGCCACAATTACTTTGCGGTAAGGCATCATACGGTCTATAAAGCGGAGATAACGGTTGCGGATTTTTTCGAAGCGGCTGATTTTACCGTCGCGATTACTGTCTTCCCGCTCTACCAGCGCTTTTTTCTGGTCCCAGGTATTACCTTCACCACCAGCGTTCAAACCTGCCAGTTCAAATTCTTCCGCATCGGTCATCACACTGCCATCCTTTTTATGGTGATGTTTTGACTTCATGATCCAGTTAGCCATTACCGGCACGAAAGTCTGCGCCAGGAAATAAGACACGACCATGCTGAATCCGATCGCCAGTGCCAGCGGCAGGAACAGGGAACCCGGGATGCCGCCCATTGTAAAGGCCGGCGCAAACACTGCGAGGATACAAAACAGGATGAGCAGTTTAGGGAAAGCGATCTCCTTACAGGCATCCCAGATAGCCAGTGGCTTAGGTTTGCCCAGATCGAGGTGCTGGTGTATATTTTCAATCGTCACCGTACTTTCATCCACCAGAATACCAATGGCCAGTGCCAGACCGCTCAGGGTCATGATATTGATCGTTTGACCGAACAGGCTGAGGAACAGGATACCGGAGATAATAGAGGTAGGGATGGTAAGGATGACGATCAGCGCTCCGCGGGCATCGCCAAGGAACAGCAACACCATCAGGCCGGTAAGGATAGCGCCGATCACACCCTCAGACAACAGGCTTTTAACAGAATTGATCACATAGGTGGACTGGTCAAATTCGTAGCTTAGTTTTACGTCTTCCGGCAGCTGGGCCTGTATTCTGGGCAGTGCTTTTTTCAGGTTCTGCACCACTTCCCAGGTGGAGGCATCGGCCGCTTTAGCGATGCTCACATATACGGAGCGTTTGCCGTTGATCAGCGCATAGCTGGTGCTCACGTCCGCCGCATCTTCCACAGTAGCCACATCGCGGAGATAGAGGTTTTGCACCCCGCTCTTGAACAGGGGAATATCTTCAAAATCCTTGATGGCTTTAACCGTGGTATTGGCAGGGGTGAGATAGTTTTTATCCCCGATACGTACGTTACCGGAGGGAGCTGTCTGGTTGTTGAGCCGCAGGGCTTCCACCAGCTGATCGGGCGTCATGTTATGAGAGCGCAGCAGTTCAGGATCTGCCTTTATCACCACGGTACGCATGTTACCGCCGAAGGGGGTAGAACCTACCAGGCCGGGGATAGAGGTAAAAGACGAACGTACATATACGTTGGCCAGGTCCAGCAGTTCGTTGTTGCTGCGTTTATCGCTGCTTAACACCAACTGTCCTACCGGTAAGGTAGAGGCGTCGAAACGGATGATAAAGGGCGGGTTGGACCCGGGTGGAAAGATAGCCTGGATACGATTGGAGAAAGCGCTCACTTCCGCGGCCGCCTGTGCCATGTTGGTACCGGGATAGAAGTTGATTTTGATCAGTGTCAGCCCCTGGATGTTTTTCGTTTCCACACTTTTCACCCCGTTCACGAACAGGAGGATATTAATGTATTGTTTACCGAAAAAAGATTCCATCTGGGTGGCGGTATACCCACCAAATGGATGTGAAAGATAGATCACCGGCATATCCAGCTTCGGGAAAATATCAATTTTGATCGTGGTGACCGCTTTGATACCGAAGAAAAATAAGCCGGCAACTAACACCAGTATGGTGATAGGTTTACGAAGTGCGAAACGAATAAGGTTCATACTATCTGTTTAATGTCATTTGTGCTGGGTGATGCCGTCGCCGGCTTCACCTATATCCATTCGTTAAAGTTCTTTTGCAAACATGTTGAAGTCGCCGGAAGCGGATGCTTTGAGCAACAGCGCCTGCCATACATTGCTGTAGGCGATGTCGCGGTCAGTTTCCGCCCTGATGAGCACATACAGCGCCTGGGTAACGTCTACCAGGTTGGTGAGGCCGTTGCGGTACAGGACCGACTTCTGCAGATATGCATCCGAAGCGGCTTTCACCTGTGACGGTACTTCGTGGTAGTTGTCCAGCGCATTGGCGATCCGGGTATCGGACAGTGTCAGTTGTGCCCGCAGCTGTTGATCGGCCAGGTCATATTCTGCTTGCAGGCCGGTGCTGATTTGTTGCTGTGCTTTCACTTGCCGGGAGATGCGCAGCGGTTGCGTAAGGTTCCAGGTCACGCCTACCCCGATCAGGTAATTGGTACGGGTAGGTTTTACGCCGTCCCAGTAAGCATGCGTATAGGCGTTGAGGTTTTGTGCGCCATAGGTGGCGTCGAAACCTGAGCCTCTTGTTTGCAGTACGCCTACCAGCGAGAAAGCAGGGTACATCAGTGTGCGGAAGTATTTGGACTGCTCCGTGCTCAGCGCGATACGGCTTTTATACCATTGCAGCAACGGGTGATTTTCGAGCGTGGTGGTATCGTTGAGCATTGCCGGCACGCGGGATACGAAAAACGTATCGAGTGAAAAGCGGGCCGGTGGCACGCCCATCAGCTGCGCCAGCAGGTTGGCCTGTGTTTGTTCGAAGTCGATGGACTTGGTGAGCGCGATTTTAGCGCTGGATACCTCTGCGTTAGCCTGGGAGGAGTCCACGCCGGCGCTCAGTCCATTTTTAACGCGGGTCACCACCACCTGGCGGAAAGTGTCTGCCCTGTTGAGATTTTTCTGGTAGGACAATGTCAGCTTTTGTGCTGCCACCAGGTTTAAATAAGCAGCTGCCACCTTTACTTCGTGCTGAAAGATTTCCTGTTGCCAGTCTTTGTTATCTCTGGTGGCAACTGCTTGTGCTGTTTTTATTTTTTCCTTGGCGCGGCCGAAAGCGAAGAAGTCCCAATTGATGTTAGTAAGGTACAGTCCGCCGAAGGCAGCGTTCCAGTTCTGTTCCGGCAGCGGGGCGCCGGAGGAGGCCGCAGCCAGGCCACCGAAGCCGTATAACGGGCCGTTCTGGCCGTTGATGGTGCCATAGTCCTGCTGAACGGAGACGTTCAGGTTGGGCAGATAATCTCTTTTAGCCTGGTCTACGCTGGTTTTGGATGCTGCTGCGTAGCTGGATTTAGCCTTGATGGTACCGTAATTATTAACAGCCGTTTGAATAGCGTCTTTCAATGTAAGTACCTGCTGGGCTTTCACGGGAGCAGTATGAATTCCAATCAGCAAAAAGAGGATCAGCCAGTATTTATTTCCAATCATGTAGGGAGAATTTTGCAGCATGGTATAAACTAAAGTTGTGAATCCGGATACAAAAAGACTCCATCATTTTGAAGTAATTTTGAAGTAGCGCTATTTTCTTCTTTCCAGCTCAAAATAAAAATGGACAAGACTAAAAGCCTTGCCCATTGATTATTTCAGCAATACAGCCCGCTATATTCCTTATACCGGCACTGCTTCCATTGTTTCAAATTTATCTTGTTCCGCTTCATTGATGACACTATCCGGACAAAAATCCACTTGCAGGATATGCAGCGGCGCCTTGTACTTATAGGAGACTTTAAAGTCGCACACCTCGCAGATTTGTTTCACGATAGACAGTCCCAGGCCAACGCTGTCGCTGCATTGGTTGCTTTTACGGAAACGCTCAAACAGCTCTTCCGTCGGGGTTTCCGGCGGGAGGCCTGTATTTTTGATGATCAGTTTCTGTTGTTTCAGGATAACGTGTACCATCCCATCCTGCACGTTGTGACGGATGGCGTTGCCCAATAAATTGTTCATGAGCATATCTGCCAATACCGGGTGAATTTTGAGCAGAATGTTTTTGTCCAGCTCCCGTTTCACCTCGATATTTTTCATCTCGAGGCGGTCCTCATACGCCGCCAGCACGTCTTTGGCGACCCTGCAGAATTTGATATGTTCCGTTACTGCAAATTCATTGTTCTCCATTTTAGACAACAGGATCAGCGAGCGGTTGATCTTCGATAATTTTTCGATGGCGTGATGCATATCACCGATGAGGGAGGCCTGGCATTCGTCGATATTGGATTCGCTGAGCAGTTCCAGTTTGCCGCGCAGCACCGCCAGCGGCGTTTGCAGCTCATGCGAGGCATTTTCACTGAACTGTTTAACGGCAGTATATTCTTCCACGGCCTTATCGGTCATCTTCTTCAGGAAGGTGTTCAGTTCTTTAAATTCTTCCGTATTGGTCTGCGGAAAAGTGATCTTTTTCTTCAGGTCAAAGCTGTGGATTTTTTTCATCGTCAGCCGTAGCGTATGCAGGATGCGTTGTGACAGGAACCGGGCGGATACCGCCACACAAATGATGATGAGCACCAGTTTCCAGGCTACGGTATCGAGGATGGCGTTGAGTATCTGGCGGGAAGCCGGGACATAGCTGGAGGTGGTGACCTCATAAGGTTTGCCGGCGATGGTCAGGAAAGAGCTGACGGTCAGGCGGCTTTCCAGGCTTTTATGGTTACCATCGGGGTCTGCTTCTTTCTGTACGCGGAAACTATCCGCCGGCAGCGCCGATAACAAGGTGAAGGTGGTAAAAGATGCGTCCCTGGGGATATTAACGGAGGTGCCGTTGGTCATACGGCCGGCGGCTTTCCTGTTGACCGCTTTCAGGCGGGCAATCTCCACATCATCAATCTTCTTCTCAATATTATTCAGGCAGATATAGGAAGTGATGGGGGTGGTTACCACAATCACACCAATGAACCACAATGTAAATTTATCAACCAGTTTCATACTTTGGATGCATTAAATTTATAACCCAGGCCATACACCGTATCGATATAGTCTGCCCCGTTTGCCGCGCTGATTTTCTTCCGTAAGTTTTTTATATGCTGATATACAAAATCAAAATTAGCTAAATTATCCGTATAGTCGCCCCAGAGGTGGGTAGCGATGGACTGCCGGGAGAGGACACGGTTTTTGTTGACCACCAGGTATAGCAACAGGTCGAACTCCTTACGGGTGATATCCAGTAATATGCCGTTGATAGCCGCTTCCAGGGTATCCGTGTTGAGCGTGATCTCATTAAAGGTGATGATATTGCTGCCCGACAGTTTTTTACGCCGGTAAATGGCCCGGATGCGGGCATGCAGCTCCGGCAGGTGGAAAGGTTTGGTGATGTAGTCGTCCCCTCCTACTTCCAGGCCGCGTATTTTATCATCCATCGCGTCTTTGGCCGAAATAATCAGCACGCCGCTCTGAATGCCCTGTTCCTTCATGAATTTCAACAGCTCTAACCCGTTACCATCGGGCAACATAATATCGAGCAATACACAGTCATATGAATACAGTAACAATTTCTCCTGCGCTTCATCAAAACTATAAGCCAGTTCACATATATAACCTTCCCGCACCAGGAATTCATGAATACTGCTGGCGATTTCTTTACTATCTTCTACTACTAACACTTTCATATAAAGGCTAATGTATTGTTGAATTTTGAAGCAACTTTGAACCGGAACTGTGATGGGCATGATTACCGCTGATTTCGCTGATTCGCGAAGCTTGCTCCGGGCATTGCTCTTTATTTTGATAATTAATTAATAACACATATTATTCATATACATACAAATCACTGTCAGCCTACAAAATTAAATCAAAATTTACAGGCACAAAAAAGCCGGGCAGGCAAAACAGCCTGTCCGGCGAAATGATAATAACGATCAAACATGTTCAATGTCAAAACAAAAACAGCGGCAAAAAGCCATCAACATACCATCCCTCTCCGCGAATCAGCGAAATCAGCGGTAATCATGTCTGTCACAGTTACGGTTTGTACACTGATTCCGTCTCCACAGACATACCTGGGGTCAGTGAATAGCTTCCTCCTGTAGGTCCGTTCCAGACAATTTTGAAACTTTGGGTCTTGCTGTTGTTAGCGCCTTTGACTTTTAACAGGATGGAAGCCACGGGCACATTTGTTTCAACGACGTACGTCGTTTTTTCGGCGGTGAACTGATCATCTTTGATGGTAATCGAGTCTTCATTGGGTCTTACTGTTCCATCGACTTTCCAGATTGTTTTATCATCCGGTTTATCGAAGGCTTTACCTATAAAGGTGAAGGCAGCGGTGTGGTCTTTTTTTACAAAGCCGGTCACCGAAACGGTTATTTTGGTGCTCAACCCTTTTTTGGCCGGCGGCGGAGGGTCCGGATCTGGTTGGGGGTCATCATGTTTACTACAGGACATGAGCAGGGCTACAGCTGATAACACCATAGCATAGCCCTTCACACGCCTTTTTAAAAGGGTGTACGTCATAATAGAGGTTTTAGGTTTAGATAATAAAAAAGTTGGTGGCGAGGCTCTGTGGAGATCTGCTACATGGATCTTTGTGCTGACAAATACAGTGTTAGATATGGCTGAGACCTATATTTTTATTTCCGTTTAACCCATCATATATTGATCCTATCGATACGGTTTGGCAGGATATAGATTTCATGATGCAAAGAACGGGAGAATTTTATTTAAATTGTTGTCTTGTGATAGTTTTCCTTACGTTCACCCAAAAATTTAACATTGATGGAAAACTATACCATCATTTTAGTGATCATGGCCATCATGATCGGCGCCTCGGGGATGGCGGAAAAAATAAAATTACCGGTACCGGTATTACTGCTGGCAGTAGGCATTACCGTAGGTTTTCTGCCCGCGATGCCGGCCATGGAACTGAATCCCGAAATCATTATGCTGCTGTTTTTGCCTCCTTTATTGTATGATGCCGCCTTCAATATTTCTTTCCGGGAATTCAGGATCAACATCAATACTATCAGTACACTGGCTATCGGGTTGGTGTTTCTTACCACCGGCGGTATAGCCGTCACCGCCTATTACCTCATCCCTGGTATGACCTGGCCCCTGGCTTTTGTGCTGGGCGCTATTCTTTCCGCCACCGATGCCGTAGCCGCCATCGGTATTACCAAGGGACTGGGGCTACCGCATAATACCGTCACCATCCTGGAAGGAGAAAGTCTGGTGAACGACGCCTCCGCCCTGGTAGCTTACCGGGTGGCCGTGGCAGCCGTTACCGGCATCGCCTTCGTTACCTGGAAAGCATTGTTACAGTTCCTCGTGGTATTGGGAGGCGGTTTTATTATAGGATTTGTGGTAGCCAAAATGCTGGCTTTCCTGCTTCGTTTTTTCCGCAACAATGATATGGTAGTCATCAGTCTGATGCTGCTGATGCCTTTTGTCACCTACCAGGTGGCGGAGCATTTCCATGTGTCCGGCGTTATTGCCGTGGTTGTATTGGGTTTGGGCATGTCGCGGCTGAGCAGGGTTAAATTGCCGGAAGAGCTGAGGAACCAGTCCCGCCATTTCTGGGACGTCATTATTTTCCTGCTGAATGGCCTGATTTTCCTGTTGATAGGCCTACAATTTCCGTTGGTATTAAAGAAGATGAATACTGTGGACATATGGCCCTTTATTGGCTATGCCGCCATTATTACCATCGTGGCGCTGGGTATCCGGCTGGTGAGGGTATACCTGCAGCAATTCAATCTGCAGCGGGCTTTCCAGGGCAAACGCCGTATCAGTCAACATGCGCTGTTTGATTCCAGGACCAGTTTTATCATTACCTGGTCCGGTATGCGGGGGATCGTTTCCCTTGCCATCGCGCTCGGTCTGCCTACTGTACTGAACTCCGGCGCTGCTTTTCCCATGCGTAACGAGATCATTTTCCTGTCCATTGCCGTGGTACTGTTCTCCCTGCTGGGCCAGGGGCTGTCGCTGCCGTGGGTGGTGAAGAAATTCAGCCGGTAGACTGTTTTTCGGCGAATTGCCCGGTTATTCGTACCTTGTTATAACGAAAGCACTGATATGAAAGCATTGACTTTTTTATTGGCGATATTGATCACCGGTTCTGCCTGCCAGAGCCAGCAGCAAAAACAGCAGCCCATGACCAGCAAAGCCCCGGCCAATCCTTTTTATTCCCGGACAGATACCGAGAAACTGCATGTTACCAATGCGGAATGGAAAAAGGTACTGCCACCGGATTTGTATGCCGTGGCGCGGGAAGCTGCTACAGAAAGGCCTTTCACCGGCAAATACTGGGATGCCGACACCAAAGGCACCTACTACTGCGCCGTTTGTGGCAACGCCCTGTTCCGGTCTGACGCCAAATTTGCCAGCAGCTGCGGATGGCCGAGTTTTTTTGAACCTATCCGGGCCGGCAGCGTGATTTACAAGGAAGACAATTCACATGGCATGCAGCGTACCGAAGTACTCTGCGGCCGATGCGAATCGCACCTGGGACATATTTTTGATGACGGTCCCCCGCCTACGCATAAACGTTTCTGTATGAACTCCGTATCACTTGATTTTGAACCGTTGCCTTAGGCTATATCTCCGCCATTTTTTTATTGTAGCGGTTGCGGTATTCATGGGGTAACAGGCCTGTCACCAGTTTAAAGGAATTGCGGAACGTTTTCGTATCCGAATAGCCGACTTCATACATGATATCATTGATTTTACGGTCGCCGGCTTCAAGGTGTTTTTTAGCAGCCTCTATTTTCACCCGTTGAATGTATTCATTCATAGTATTGGAGGTCGCTTTTTTGAAACGGCGTTCCAGGCTTCTGCGGCCTATGGCCAGCATTTCCGCCAGCTGGTCTACCTTAATCTTTTGCTGAAAGTTATTTTCGATGAATTCCTGTGCCTGTTTAACGGAGTCATCGTCGTGTTCCTTTTGCGCCTGGAAGATGATAAAAGGTAGTTGCGCAGAGCGTTCCAGGTCCACCTGGAAGAATTTGGCGCTATAAATTGCCGCATCACGGCCCGCATATTTTTCCACCAGGTACACCAGCAGGTTTACCAGTGAAAGCCCGCCACCGCTGGAATAGATACCGCTTTCATCTGTGATTACCTTTTCCTTCACCAGCTGTACATCGGGGAACATATCGCGGAAAAGCTCCGCCGCCTTCCAGTGGGTAGTACATTTTTTTCCCATCAGCAGTCCTGTTTGGGCCAACAGGAAAGCGCCTACGCAAAGGCTCGCCACTTCAGCACCTTTTTCATACTGTTCCCGTATCCAGGTAACCAGTTCCCCGTTTCGGGCCACATTTTCCTCCACGTTTTTGTGTAGTGCCGGGATGATGATAAGATCTGTTTTGTGCAGCTCCTGTACCACCGCGTCTGCCTGGACCGTAAACAAACCGTTGTTGAGCTGTATAGCCCTCCAGGCGCCTACCAGTTGTACGTCAAACAGTGGTTCCCTGCCTTCACAGACCAGGTAGTCGTTTACTTCGGAAAAGACATGACGGGCGACTTCGATACCGGTCATAGCAGCGCCTAGTGGAATCACAATAGATACGTGCTTCATAAGACAGCGTTATTAGTTTGCAGGTTTCTCCTGCATCACAAGATAAAATATTTATGGGAATCATGGAAGCCTGCTATGTTCAGAAGGTCCCAACCAACTTACCCAATTTACGGATCGCCTGTTCCACCTGCCGGTTCCACTGTTTATTACAGCTGATGCGGATATAATTACGATAGCCGCCGGTACTGGAAAAGAGCGGTCCCGGCGCGATATTGATATCCTGTTCCAGCGCCAGTTTCTGTAGTTTCAGCGCGTCTACCTGTTTAGGGAGTTCCACCCAGAGTACGATACCGCCTTCCGGCTGACTGATCTTTATCCCTGAGGGGAAATATTGTTCGATGTGCTGACTGGTGAGCAGTACCTGTTTATGCAGCAGGGGCCGCAGTTTCCGGAGATGGCGCTGATAGGTGCCGCTGGTCAGCAGGTCGGCCAGCGACAACTGTAACACCGTTGCCGTAGCCACGTTGGTGGTGGCTTTGAGCTGCGCCACTTTTTCCAGGAACCGTCCCGGAGCGCTCCAGCCGATACGATAGCCGGAGGCCACCGTTTTGGAAAACGAGGCACATAACATCACCCAGCCGTGTTTGTCGTATGTTTTGATCGTAGTGGGCCTGGCCGGACCGAAATACAATTCTCCGTATACATCGTCTTCTATCACCGGCAGTTGGCGTTTCCGGGCCATTTCAGCAATCCACTTTTTCTTTTCATCAGATAACAGTACCCCGTTGGGATTGTTGAAATTGGAGATAAACAGGCAGGCAGCAATATCATAGGTATCGATGATATCTTCCAGTTGACCGGTATCTATACCTTCCTGCGGGTCGCAGGGCAGTTCTATTACTTTCAGTTGCAGTTGTTCGAGGCATTGCAGGATACCGTAGTAACAGGGTGACTCCACCACTACCGTATCTCCCGGTTGTGTTACCGCACGCAGGCAGAGGCTGAGCGCCTCCAGGGTACCGTTGGTCACCAGTATTTCATTGGCCGACAGGCTGCCGTTCCAGTAAAACGACAGCCGGGCAATCTGCTCCCTCAGCAGCTGGTTACCCAGTGTAGATTCATATTGCAGGTGTGCGCCGGTAAGATCACGGGAAGCCTTCTGCAGGCTGCGCCGCACCGCATTAAAGGGGATCATGTGGGTTTCCAGCGAAGCGTTGAAAAAAGAGAGAAAACCTGGTGGATAAGGTCCCGCATCGACGGGCATTTTACTGATAATACGACTCACATTTATTTCCCGGATAGCCGGAGCCGCCGTTGTAGCTACCGGTTGCGCCGTATGCGCCGTGGATTTACGCAAGGGCACGTAACCCGATTTTTCCCGGGACGACAGCAACCCTTTATCTATCAATAATCCATAGGCTTTCAGCGAAGTGCCTACACTCACGCCGAAGTGCCCGCTGAGCACACGCAGCGAGGGCAGTTTTTCACCCAACGGATACGTATCGTTGTTGATCATCGATTCTATCCGGTTAGCGATGTCGATATATTGGAAGTCCTTCATCTGTTACACTAAAATATCCAAAATCTGTATCTGTTATAGCTCCTGCAAAGTAGCTATTTTTGGGGAGACAACCACCTAAAGCATATAAGCCATGGAAATAATCAACAGCCATATCACCGACATTGACGATATCTTTTACCTCTATGACGAAGGCACCAAATACCAGTTACAGCAGGGGGTACAACGTTACTGGAAAGGATTTGAACGGTCGGTGGTAGAACAGGAGATCGCAGAACAGCGGCAATGGAAACTGGTAGCAGACGGAAAAATCGTTTGCGTATTTGTTACTACCTTCAGCGACCCACTGATATGGGGTAGCAAGGATCAGGACCCATCGCTGTATCTTCACCGGATAGCGACCCATCCGCAATACAGGGGTCGTGGATTTGTAAAACACATTGTAGACTGGGCCATACGATACGGACAGGCACACCAGCGGCAGTACCTCAGACTGGACACCGGGGCGGGTAATGAAAAGCTGAATAATTATTATGTCAGCTGCGGGTTTACCTACCTGGGCGTAGTAGACATTCCGGACCCGGTGGGCTTGCCGGCTCACTACCGGGAAGGAGGGTTTGCCATCTTCGAGCTTTCGCTTTAACAACTATCAGTCACGACTATATGAAAATACCTTTGTTAGCGCTGTTGACAGCGGCACTTGTTTCCGGGCAGCTATTCACCGCTGCCGCCCAGGGTTACGAACACTTTTCCAACTGCCGTAACGGCGCCTATGCGCTCAGCGACGGCAGTCAGCTGGTGATCAGCCCTTCCTTTGACAACGATCTCCGGTATCGCCGGATGGACGGCACCACCGGCAGGTTGTTTCTTCAGGCAGACAGCAGCTACCTCTCCGGCCCCGGATGGGCCAACGCTAAAACCCCGACTATATTTGCCCGCTTCGGCGGTTGCAATAACGACTCCCTCTTTTTCCGGCAGGATGGCAAAACGCTGACAGGAAAACGTATACCCTTTCGGGTTATACCGGTCCGTTTTAGTGGTAAGGACGCCAGTTTGTATGGGGAGCTGTTCCTGCCGGCCCATAAAAAACCACAGGCAGTAGTGATACTGCATTACGGCTCCGGACAGGAATCTGCCGTATTTAACAACTATGTGCAGTACTTGTTGCCCCTGAGCGACATAGCCGTATTTGTATACGACAAACCAGGCACCGGCAGGTCTACCGGGAAACAGACCGCCAACTTTGAACTGCTGGCTACCGATATGGAAGCCGCAGTAAAGGCTATCAGGGCGCAACCAGCCGTGAAAGGTGTTCCTATCGGTTTAATGGGAGAAAGCCAGGGCGGCTGGATAGTGCCGCTTACCGCCAGTCAGACACCCGTTGATTTTATCATCGCCAGCTACAGCCTGCTGATCCCGCCCCGTGAAGAAAACCGGCAGGAAGTATTGCACGACCTGCAGTTGGAAGGTTATAACCAACAGGATATTGCACAAGCCATGCAGGTAGTGGCTGCCACCGACCAGGTGATACGGGAAAAGTTCAACGGCGGACTTAGCGCCCTCGATTCCCTGAAAGCCCGTTATCAGCAGGCGCCCTGGTATAAGTCCCTCAAGGGAGACTATACCGGACCCATTATCAACGCCAGCCGTGCGCAGCTGGACACGCTCAAACAACTTTTCCCCCTGGACATCAACCTTGATTATGATCCGTTGCCCGCATTCCGCCGTGTTAACGTGCCTATGTTATGGGTGATTGCCGGCAAAGACACCGAAGCACCCAATGGGGCCACCATCGATATCCTGAAAGAGGCCATCACCACACGGAAAAACATCGATATGGTCATCTTCCCTCATGCAGATCATGGTATTATTGAAGTAACGGATACACCACAAGGCCCGGAAGCTTTAGGGCGGCATGCTCCCGGATATTTTGACCTGTTGCGCGATTGGGTGAAGACACGGCAGGTGAAGAAAAGTTACGGTAACGGCGTGCATTTCGGGCACCAGTGAGGAGATGCCCAGGGGGCCTTTTTTGTCGGAATACCCCTTAGCGATTGTCGCATCCCTACCCTGGTCTTTATGGTGGCTGCGGTTATCTTTGAAGATGTATTTATTCAGCGAATCCGGAGGCGCCCAATGAAAGCCATTGAAAATATTTCAGTACCCGTTACCAACCAGCAGCGGGCCAAACAGTTTTACCTGTTGCTGGGTTTTGAACTGCTGGCGGAGGTGGTGTTACCCGATGGTTACACCTGGATACAGCTGGGGTTCAGGAACCAGGTGACCACTATTTCGCTGGTACAGCAGTGGCCTCATAGTCATATGCGGGCAGGTTCCTTACAGGGACTGGTACTGGAGACGGACGATATTGACCAGGAAAGGGAACGGTTATGCCGGGAAGGCATCGCTGTCTCTACGATTGCCGTATCACCTTTTGGAAAGGTATTTTTTCTGCATGATCCCGACAACAACGGATTAAGTGTTCACCAGTTCAGTATATAATGTCCGCCAAAAGACTGATTTAAAATATCTTATAAAAAATTTAAAAATTTTTGTCCCGGTGTGTCTTATTCATGACAAGCTAGTTGTTATTCAATTATAAACAACTAAATTTATTGCCATGAAAAATTTTCTGTTATTATTCAGAGCGGATTCCACCCAAGCCGCCAAACGTTCACCGGAAGAAATGCAGGCCAGCACCAAAAAGTGGATGGACTGGATTGGAAGTATTGCAGCCCAGAACAAGCTGGTAGACCGGGGCAACCGCCTGGAACACACCGGTAAGGTACTGCGGGGCAATAATGTGGTGACCGATGGTCCGTTCACTGAAATCAAAGAGACCCTGGGTGGCTATACCATGGTTAGTGCCGGCTCCCTGGAAGAGGCTGTTGAAATGGCTAATGGCTGCCCTATACTGCAAATGGGTGGTAGTGTGGAAGTAAGGGAAATCAGTGTTTTATAATCTCCTGGAAGGATAAATTCAAAAGGCCTGTGTAATATTGCAGTATTACATAGGCTTTCATATTATGCAAGAAAAAGAACTGCTCCCCCATTTGTTCAGGACCGAATACAGTAAGATTACGGCCGTATTGTGTAAACTGCTGGGGTTTGAACACCTGGATGTTGCGGAAGATATCGCCAGCGAAACCTTTTTGTCAGCCTCCGAATTATGGGGCCTGAAGGGACTCCCTGAAAACCCGGCTGCCTGGTTGTATACCGTAGCCAAAAACAAAGCGAAAAACCATCTGAAACACCGGTCGGTGTTCCAGCAAAAAGTATCCGTACAACTCAGCCAGGCGCCTGCCAGCGAAATACCGGAGATTGATCTCTCCGCGCAGCATATCAAAGACAGCCAGCTGCAGATGATGTTCGCCGTATGTCATCCGGCTATATCCGTAGAATCGCAGATAGGGATGGCCTTGCGGGTATTGTGTGGTTTCGGCATCGAAGAGATTGCCGACGCATTCCTGACGAATAAAGACACTATCAATAAACGGCTGTTGCGGGCCAAGGAGAAGCTGCGGGAAGAAAACATCCGGATTGAATTTCCGCCTGCCGGTGAAATTCCGGGCCGGCTGGAAGCCGTGTTGCGTACCCTCTACCTGCTTTTCAACGAAGGCTATTTTTCCGCCAGCCACGACCATTCCCTTCGCAAAGATCTTTGCCTGGAAGCGATGCGGCTCACTTTCCTGTTGACCGAAAACGAAGCCACCCATAAGCCTGCCGTTAACGCATTGCTGGCATTGATGAGTTTTCAGTCCTCCCGTTTTGAAGCCCGTACCGACGACCATGGCGAGACCGTTTTATATGATGACCAGGACACTGATCTCTGGGATGAAGACCTGATCCAACAAGGTGAATATTTCCTCAACCTGGCCTCCGAAGGCAATACCGCTTCCAAATACCATTTTGAAGCAGGCATTGCCTACTGGCATACTATTAAGGCCGACACTCCGGAGAAATGGGAAAATATCCTGCAATTGTATAACCATCTGCTGACCATAGAATACTCTCCTATTGCAGCGCTCAACCGTACCTATGCCCTTTCCCGAGCCAATGGCAAAACAGTCGCCCTGCAGGAAGCGAAGAAACTGGCGCTCACAGACCACTATCAATACCATCTGTTACTGGGAGAATTATATACCGGCGTAGACAATGTTTCAGCACACAACGCCCTGGAGAAAGCATTGGCGATGAGCCATTCATCAGCAGATAAAAAAATCATCTCCCAAAAAATACAACAGCTTACGGGAAAAGACTGACATGATCTGTCACCAGCCGGTATAACCGCTGTATCACCGTTTCGTATTGCCGCCTGAAAGCGGTTTCATTGCCCTCCCTGATAGCAGCAGCTGCTTCGGGGCATAACAGTATGTCCCGTATCGTATCACTCACCAGCTCCGGATAAAAGCAGAGGGCCGAATCAAATCCTTCATAGCCTTCGTAGGAGAGCCATTCATGCACCACCATAAAATGCAGCTGAGTTGAATTGGGTAACGACATCGTGTTTAGCGGCAACCAGTATTCCCGGTGCAGCGGTGTGGCCGTTTCAATAGCGATCGCCACTTTATCAACAGCCGCTTCGGGGTTATGCTTTATTTTTCGTAGTATCCTTTCCGTTATACTGTAACGTGCTTCTTCAATGGCGTTCAAGGTACGCGGGATATCGTAGTGATGCTGTTCCAGCAGGGAAATCACCATCCCGGGAGCAGCACCTGTTTTTTCCTGCATGACCGCCTGCGTTTCCTGTATAAACAATTGCCGGGCAACAGCGATATCGCCACCGGATTTATCCAGCAGTAAACCAGCGTGCCGTAAGCCAACAGGTACCAGCTCCCTTAATTGTTTTATCCGTTCAATGTTATCCATTTACTGCAAAGTAAAAATATTTTTTCATGGCGACATGAAACGATTGCTATCACTTATCTTCATTCGCGGAAAGCGGATGCTATGTTCATTCTTACAATAAGCATGCTTAATAAAAATATTATACAAAAGATTCGCTGCTTCTCCCACCAAAGTCTTACCAATCAGCATTAAATTCCCTTTCCTATCGATTCTGTTTACATAGAAACATCGTCTCTTTCTATTCGTTTCCTTTGCGAAAAAAATTGTCATGAAAGATATTTTGCACATCGATGATATGGATGCCGAAAGTTGTATGACATCCTTCCGGACCATTGCCAATACGCTGATGAACAAGTATCTGTTACGGGTAAGAGACAGTTACTACCGTATTGTAGATTGTGAGTTTTATTATTGCAGCAGTACCCACAACGACCCGTACGCCCATTCGCATGAGCATCCCGGGAATAGTTATGGTGAATGGTATTTTCATGGTTCCGGCATGGACATTACCCTTACTACCGATCATTCTTTCGGTGGTATTTTAATCCGCGGTATCGCCCCTTTGTCAGACACGGGGCATATACCTACCCGCAACGGGGCGATCGCCGGTCCGCTGAAAGTATGCACAGAAATTTTCAAACAGTTCGGCAGCATTTTACGGGAAGATCCGTTGCATTTCGGATTGGCAGACATCTTCAGCGTTCCCACCTTCGGGCTTACCAGGCAGGCGCGCCTGTTTGCCGTACCGCGGGTTGGACTCAACAACAGCAAAGATAATGAAGACAATTACGGAGGACGGCCATATCGCTTCCTCAGTTTTCTTTATTTGCCGCATAAGGAAAGCGAGAAAGTGCGCAAGTACCTGTTACATCATTGGGATGATCCGATTTCACCTATAGAATACGAAGCCTTCAGTACAGGCAGGACCTGGTAAAATTTGTTATTCTGTCTAACGAGAACTTGGGTTACCGGCCCCGGGCTTTCGCCCGGAGCCTTTTTATGATAGTAATTGCCGGAGGGATACAAAACGGTACCCTCTTTTTTTGAGATCGGTGATCAGTTCATTCAGGCGGTTATAAAACTTATCGGTGCGGGCCGGATCGGTGCCGATATGCAGCAGCAACATAAAACCGTTGAGGCCAGCCGGTTTGGTATCTGCATATTGTAAAATGGACTGGTAGATCTCCGCAGAAGAGCGGTAACCTTTCATGGCCGGTGTGGTATAATCCGCATTGGAACGGGTACCAGGCGTGAAGTTCACCAGTTGTAATCCTGCGGCATGCGTCCACTGTGCAATAGTATCGTTGTACCATTCATAGGGTGGCAGAAAATAGGGCGCTGCACTTTTTTGTATACCCAGTGCCTGCATTTTTTGATAGTTGGCGGTGAGGTCATTTTCAAAAGCGGCGTGCGTAATTAAAAGGCTATCGCGTTTTTGCCAGTCGCAGTACAGCGGATGCTGATCAGAATGGGGACCCAGGTAATGCCCGTCTGCCTTCAATTGTCTTACCAGTGGCTGAAAAGCGGGATTCGCATAAAACTTTCCTGTCAGGAAAAACGCAGCGGGTACTTGTTGTTGTTTTAATACACGGCGTATCAACTGGCCTCCATCGGCAAATTCGTCTCCGGTAAAAACGAGGGTCAGGGTTTTACGGCTGGTATCTCCGCGGATAATACCGCCGGCAGCATACGTATAGACATTTCCGTTAGTTCTTTTATACCTGCCTTCCTGGTCCATGGCTGCCAGCAGATAAATCAGCGAAGCGGTGCCGTCCATCGTGGGTTCGTTGGTACTGTAGTCTCCGAAGTCATCGTGGTATACGGCCAGGTCGCTTTGAAACTCCGTATAGGCGTCTGGCTTAGACAAGGTGATACCGATCAGGTTTTTGTAGATGTTCGTATAAACCGGGCCATCTACCAGGGCGCCGTCCACCGGGTAATGCCCCAGGTGGGTAAAAGCGGAGTGCGGATCTTCCGGGGTATCGCCATGGGCGGGCAAACCATATACCATGCTGGTGCCCCATGGGTTGCAGCCAAAGAGCCAGTCGAAATTTGCCTGTTCCAGGGCGGCGTAGGTATCGCTGCCTGTCAGTTGGCGGTACCAATAACACTGGATCGCAAAAGCCGTAGTGAGGTTGTTGCTGCACCAGATGAAAGGGATATAGCGATAGAACGCATTATTTTTTGCCTGCTGCCATACCTTGTCAATACCGGTTTGATAGTAGCCGGCAATCGTTTCGCGGGAAGGGCCTTTCAGTTGTCGGGCCAGTTCATAATGTCCCAGGTTGATGAAGGGATACCATTGATAGTGATGGGCAGTATCGTTTCCCAGCCAGGGAGTAACTTTTTCCTGACCGGCGTATCGGATGGCCTGTTGCCGGTAAGCCTCTTTTCCGTTTAACCGGTACAGTGTGGCCGCTGCCAGTTCCATATCATCTACCCAGTTGTCTTCCGCATAGATGTAAGGCGACTTCACCGAAGCCGTTTGGCATACGCCGGGTTGTTTACGGCCCATTTCATAGGCGGTGAGGGCCTTGCGGCGAAGGGTACCGGCGTAGGCCGCATCTTTGTTTTTCAGCAGCTCGTATCCCAGGGCGAAAGCACTGGAGAATTTACCGGCCGTAGAGGCTACACCGGTAGTCTGGTTCATGAATTTACCTCTTACCTGTGGCGTGCCGGAACAGAAATAAACCGGTCGTTCGAAACCTCTTCCGTAGAAAGGGTCTTCTTTAGGCAGGCGCATCCCGTTGTGGTCGCGGTCGTCCGCAATCTGATTGAACATCCAGTTATCACGGGGATGCATTTTCAGCAGCCAGTCGAGGCCCCAGCGGGCTTCATCCAGTATATCCGGCACATTATTACCGCCTTCCAGTCCGTTGACCGCGTAGTGGTCTCCGAATACCTGCGGGAAATCGCGGTAAGCTGCCAGCAGGTGATAGGTAGCGTTGGCAGACGTAGTGGAGTACTGCAGGTAGTCGCTCGCATCGTGCCATCCGCCGGCCACATCGATATGTGTGCTGTCCGGCATGGGACCGTACAGCGTATAGCCGTCATGGGTATGACAGGAATCTTTCAGGAAAGGGTTGAAAAAAGAGCGTTGCTGCCGCATATAGCGCAACGTAAAATCTGCCGCGCCGGCGTACACGTTGGCGGCTATACGAAAGTACGGGGACCGGGTCTCCCCTGCCTGCAGGTAAAAAGTACCCGGTTGTTTCCAGGCGGAAAAATCCAGCCGGGCCGTTTCCTTAAACGGCCCGTAACGACCGAACGGTTTACCGGCGCTGCCGGTGAAAACGGGTTTACCGGTGGCGGAATCCACCAATTGAAAACCAGCCGGTACATCCGTGCCTTTAGATGCCCACACAGCCACTTTAATACCTGCGGGCAGGTATCCGAGTTGGTTGATCCTGATCCAGGATGACGGGGCCGCCATCGCCTGCATTCCGCAGAGACCGGCCAGCCACAAAAAGGCTATAAAAATCAGACAGTTCTTTTTCATCTCCCAGTATTAACATTTTCCGAAAGCTCACTGTTGTGTGCCGGCGATGTATACTTTTTCCACCTGGTATTGCTGGTCGAAAACAACCAGGTCGGCCCGGCTGCCGGGTTCGATACGGCCACGGTCTGCCAGTCCCATTAACGTAGCCGGATACAGGGTGGCCATCCGCAGGGCTTCCTCCAGCGGGATACCCGCATATTGCACACAACGTTGCACCGCGCGTATCAGGGTGAGGCGGGACCCGGAAAGTGTACCATCAGGGCGCGTGAAACGGTCCCCCTGCGCCACATGCTGGTTATAACCAACGTCATTGGCTTCCACCGCATCGGTGATGAGATACAGGCGCGGGCCCATGATTTTTTTACTGATGATGAGCGCGTTGTCATCCACATGAATATTATCGGCGATGATACTGGCGTAAATACTGTTATCGCGGAAGACAGCGCCTGGCAGACCGGTATCGCGGTGCTGGAAAGACGACATGGCGTTGAACAGGTGGGTGGCCGCTTTGATACCATTACGGAAACCTTCCATGGCTTCCGCGAAAGTGGCGTTGCTATGCCCGGCAGAGAGCACAATGCCTTGTTCATCGAGCCAGCGGAGAATGGCCGGGTCGCATCGTTCCGGCGCGACCGTCATCATTTTCACGACACCGCCGGCGGCCGCCAGCAGGCTTTCCAGCTCCTCCCGCTCAGGGTATTTGATTAATTCTTCCGGATGGGCGCCCTTTTTTACCGGATTGATATAAGGGCCTTCCAGGTGCATACCCAGTATGGCAGGATGCGGATGATTACGTACGATACCGATACACTCATGGAATACCGCCATGGTATCCGTGGCCAGGGTGAGCAGGAAACCGGTGGTACCGCTTTTTACCAGCGCCTGTGTCATCGCATGAAGCGCTTCCACAGAAGGTCTGGCAGCAAAAAGATAGCCCCCGCCCCCGTAGATCTGGAGGTCCAGCAGTCCGGGTGCGATGTTCATCCCCGTGCAATCCACCACGGCAGCGTGGCCGGGAATTTCTCCCGGGTTGAGCAAGGCCTTTATTTTTCCCTGCTCCATCAGCAGCGATTTACCGGTGACGATCTGTGCGCCGGTATAGATGGTTCCGTTAGTAAGTGCAGTAAGCATAATGATATGTTGATACCCGGGCTGCCGGGCGTATATGGCTTAAAAGCAGAAAAAATAGGAAAAGATCCGTAGAAAAGCAACTGTGATGGACATGATTAATATTGATTTCGCTGATTAGCGGAGATAAAAAGGGATGCCCATTGCCGGCAGCGAAAATTGTTTATATTGTAGGATAACATTCGATATATGCCAAAGTTCCCGTTATTGTTTGTATGTACGATCGTAACCCTATCCTCCTTTGCCCAGGAGACCATGCAGCTTTCCAAAAAAGTGACGCTTTCCTGGAATCGTAATATAGAGACCTATTTTATTGTAGAGAAGCTCGCCGTACAGCACATTGGTCATATCGTGTTTACCCGCAAAGACAGCGTTTACGCGCATCAGCCGCTGATCCGGGCCGCCACGGCGCGTTTCGGGCATTATGTGGATAGTCCGGTAGTCCTCCGTATGGCAGCCCTGCTCACCGAACTGCGGGAGCAGTTCCACGATAACGCCGAGATCGTGGAATATGTGTTGCATCAGCGGCCTTTCCCTGCCCGGGGCGCGCTGTATCCTTTCGATGATAAAGCCTTGCTGCACAGCGACGAACATCCGCAGGCATTGGCCCGGCTGCAGGAGTTGACGGACAGTCTCCGTTCCTTTTATCAACAGGCGGGTGTCGGGCGTTTTTTGCAGGAGAACAAACGATTTTATACCGGCGTATTAAAAGAGGCCGCAAAATATATCCGTCCGGATATTTTTCCGTACATGGAACAATACTATGGTGAACATTTTGACAAATATGCGCTGTATGTGATGCCTTCTATGCCTATTCCTGCCGGGGATGATAATTACAGGGCTTTTGGCCCGAATTTTTACTGGCCGGAAGGCCATGTATCGGCCATGGTGATGAGTGTCAATACCATGTTACCCGTAAAACCGTCCATGAAAGACTATACCACCTTTGGTTATGGCAACGCCGCCACCATGCAATTTCTCACCGTTCATGAGATGGGACATTCTTTTGTGAACCCTCCGGTGAACAAGATCGAAGGCCAGGTATTACAGGATACCGCTTTATTTACCCCGGCGTTACAGAAAGCCCTCGAACCCTCCTATATCGGCAGCTGGAAGACCTGTGTGATAGAACACCTGGTGCGGCTGGGTGAAATCAGGATAGCTGTGGCCATGCATGACCAGGCCGAAGCCGGGCGGCTGCGGAAAATGCATATCGGGGAGTTTCATTTTGTATTGTTACCGCTGCTCGAAGAAAAAATACAGCAGTATGAACAGCACCGGGACCGTTATAAAACCTTTGCCGATTTCCTACCCGAGTTGCTGGGAGTTTTTCATGCATTGACACCGGCTGCGGTAGACAGGATGGTTACTGGTTCCGCGGATCGGGGATAATCGATGCAAAGATTTTCAATATGGCTGACATCTATTTTTTAGTATATTTATAACAACTGGTACCTATTACATCACTAAATCTACCTTATGAGTACGCTCCCGACGAGGCATAGACTATTCGACGCAGTAAAGTTTCAGCTGGAGAAATTCCCGAAACAGGATATGCTGGCTGCCAAGGTTAATGGCAGCTGGAAGACTTTCAGTACCGCCAGTGTCAGTGAAACAGTGGACCGCTTTAGCGCCGGCCTGTTACAGCTGGGCATAGGCGGCAATGATTTTACGCCCGAAGGTGCAGACAAAATAGCCATCATCAGCAATAACCGGCCGGAATGGATATTTACCGATCTGGCAGTGCAACAGACCGGCGCGGTGCTGGTACCCTTGTATCCTACCACCAATCCGGCAGAAATACAGTTTATCCTGAACGATGCCGCGGTGAAGTACATTTTTGTCAGCAGTAAAGAGATGCTGGAAAAAATACAGGCTTTACGGGAAGGTGTTCCTACTTTACAACAGATCTTCACCTTTGATGAGATACCCGGCGCCACGCACTGGAGCACCATTCCGGCGCAGGCCACGCCAGCCTTGCTGTCGCAGGTAGAATCGCTTAAAAACAGTATCGATCCCGGGCACCTGGCTACCATCATCTATACCTCCGGTACCACCGGTACCCCTAAAGGCGTGATGCTAACGCATACGAATATATCCTCCAATGTGATGTATTCCAAAGCCAGCTTTCCCTTTGATGATGCGCCACAACAGAAAGTGCTTAGTTTTCTGCCCCTGAATCATATTTTCGAGAAGACGGTCACCTATATTTATCTTTTCAGCGGTATCAGCATCTACTATGCCGAGAGCCTGGATACGCTCAGTGAAAACCTGAAAGAGATTTCCCCGGATGGTTTTACCACCGTACCACGGCTGCTGGAGAAGGTATTTGAAAAAATCATGGCCACCGGCAACAGTCTCACCGGTATCAAACGGCGGCTGTTTTTCTGGGCAGTATCCCTGGCCGGTAAATATGACAATAACATCAGTGGAGGCGCCTGGTACAACTTCCAGCTCTCTATCGCCAACAAACTGATCTTCAGCAAATGGCGGGAAGCCCTCGGCGGCAATATCAGCTATATCGTTACCGGCGGCGCAGCATGCCAGGAGAAGTTACTCCGCATTTTTAATGCCGCCCAAATACCGGTGTATGAAGGATATGGGCCGACTGAAAACAGTCCGGTTATCTGCGTAAACCGCAGAAAACCCGGTGGTACCAAATTCGGTACTGTTGGCCCGCCTATTGAAGGCATTGAAGTGAAACTGGAAGAAGACGGCGAAATATGCGTAAAAGGCACCACAGTGATGAAAGGTTATTATAAACGCCCGGACCTGACCGCCGAAACCGTTATCGATGGCTGGCTGCATACCGGTGATATCGGCGTATGGGTAGATAATAAATTCCTGAAGATCACCGACCGTAAAAAAGAGTTATTCAAAACCAGCGGTGGTAAATACGTGGCGCCACAACCCATTGAAAACAAGTTCAAGGAAAGTCCGTTTATTGAGCAGATCATGGTGGTTGGCGAAGGCCGTAAGTTTACCGGCGCGCTGATCGTACCTGCGTTCCCATATCTTAAATACTGGATGGAGAAACAGAACCTTCCTTTCACCACACATGCAGAAGCCCTTGCCCGTCCGGAAGTACAGGCCGCCTATCAAAAAGTGATAGACGACTACAACCAGTACTTCAATCATGTGGAACAGATCAAACGATTTGAACTGTTGCCCGACGAATGGAGCATCGGAGGCGGTGAAATGACGCCTAAATTAAGTTTGAAAAGAAAAGTTGTACTCGAAAAATACAAAAATGCGATAGAGAAAATTTATCAGCACGAGCACGAATAAATATTTCAATGCCCTGGCAGCCTGGTGCTGTCAGGGCCAATTGACTATCCTTACAATTTTAGCTTCATCCATCTGCCAGGCGCGAATTTCATCATTTCTCTCCGCCGCAGCCTGCTCCTCTCCCTCTGCTCCCGTTGACCAGCTGGCTTTGTAATGCTCAGGATTGTGATTATGTATCCTAAAAGCGGCTTCCAGCGCTGTTTGTTGCATCACCAGGTCTTTACTGTGCTGGTAGATGATCTTAAAAACATTCGTATACAAATAAGGTAGTTTCTTTTCCGTTGGGCTTAGCACCAGGTAAAAAAACTGGGTCGTCATATATATGTGTAATTGTAAAGTGAATAGGTCAGCCGGTTGGAGCCGACGGATGAGCGGTAATATAAGGAAATTTAACGAGGCGTTACTTTCCAATATGATAATTAACAACCCAGGCGCCACCTGAAATTTCAACGTTAATTAGCCACCACACTAACCCGTCCGTGCTTAATCACCATCTCCGGTGCAAACAACCGGGATATATCTTTTAAAGGATCATTATCCAAAATCAGCAGGTCCGCCTTTTTGCCGGCGCGGATAACACCGCGATCTTTCAAACCGGTCACCAGCGCACCGTTGAGTGTAGCGCATTGCAGCGCTTCAGCCGGGCTCATACCACCACGACTCACCAGCAGCTTCATTTCTTCCATCAGTGGTACCTGCTCATTTTTGGCAGGATAAATCCAGTCCGTACCGGCTACCACGGCAACGCCTAAACGATGTGCCAGCCGCGTAATCGTAAAAGCGTTTTCCATTTTGTTATTCCCGGCGTGAAAGACCGTCGGGTCCAGGAAAATTCCTTTTTCTTTCATCTGTTTCAGCAGGGTTATCTGTACGTTGGTATCCAGTACAAAACCTTTATATAGTTTTTGCCAGGCGCTGGATATCGCCAGGGTATCGCCCGGTAATTGCTGAAAACATAAGTCATTGGCGTGGGACAGGCTGTTGACGCCGGCGGCTACCGCATCAGCGGGCTTGGCCGGAAATACGCTACCATGGCTCCATACCTGTATTCCTTGCTGGTGCGCTTCCTTTGTAATATCGGCTATCTGCTGACGGGAAAGATCTGCGTATACCTTGATACCGGTAACCCCCGCGCCTTTGGCAGACGCGATAGCCAGCCGCAGGTCTGTTTCCGGGGAGATGGCACAATACCAGGGTGTGGTGCCCAAATCAGCTGAAGACCTGGAGCCACCACCCAGCAACTTAAAATAACCCGGACCGGCAAATTGGGCGGCGTAAAAAATATCCGGCGCCGGTAGCTGACCGGTAGCTGCCAGGCGGCTATACCCCGCCAGGAAAATAGCATCGCCCGCCATATCACGGACGGAGGTAATGCCGTGGCGGAACATATTCAGCAGTATGCTATCCGTGGTTTGTTCCGCCGCCCGCTGATGATCCATGTTCATAGTCGCCAGGTGTACGTGGGCGTCCATGAGTCCGGGTGTAATAAATTTCCCGGTGCAGTTGATGACACTATCGGCCGCCGGTGCGCTGCCATACACTACTTCAACAATTTTACCATCCCGGATCAGCACCGCGCCTTTACGTGGAGCAACGCTTGCTTCGCCATCAATGATGGTTGCATTTTTCAGCAACAGCGTACGTCCACGCTGCGCAACAACCTGGCTAACACAAGCCAGCAACACGGCTATCCAAAATATCTTTTTCATCCGTTTTACAGTTTTTTTAATGCTTCTATATCGATGTGTTGTTGAACGATGTTTCCTTCACGGTTGATGAGAAACATCGCAGGCAACGATTGTACTTTATAGGCCTGTACAAAATCGCTTTTCATGCCGTTGGGGCTGACAAGCTGCAACCAGGGTATCTTGTCTGATGCCACCGCTTTTTTCCACAGTTCCTTGTTTTCATCTACTGACACGGACACAAAGCCGATACCTTTTTTGCTCAGCTCTTCATAATACTCCGCCAGCTTGCGATTACCGGCACGGCAGGGGGTACACCAGGAAGCCCATACATCCAGCAATACATACCGATGCCGACGGAAGAGGCTATCCAATGCTACCTGATGGCCATCGATACTGCTAAGGGCAAATACAGGCGCCTGTTTGCCGGTCATGCTGACAGCCGCAGCCGCAGCCTGTTTCTGTTGCAGGACGGTATAGGTAACCTTAGCAGCCGGCTGAGGCCGGAACAGCGGCATCAGTTTTTCCAGCGATGCCGGTGTCCAGGCGAACGCGTAGGAATAAGCCATCCAGGCGCCGGCGAGGTTATTGGCGTTGTTTATGGCGAACTGCAGGCGGGCTTGTTGCACTTTTCCGGCATAATGGTCCATTTCTTTGTTAATGGCTAATTTGGTATCCAGATCGGTAGTCGTTTCATAACGGCGGCCGGCTTCACTCCAGGCTTTTTCATCGGGAGCAATGGAACGCTGGAAGCTGTCGAGGCGCCGCTGGAGCGTACCGCCCTTTACTATCACCTGGCTATCTTTATCGATGGTAATGTTGATGGGGGTCCCTTTTTCGCCCAGCACGGTCACATTCACAAAAGGTTGGCGCAAAGAGACGGTATACACGGCGCCGGCTTGTGGCAGTTGACTGGCCGCCACCTTAGCCGACAGGTGTGGTGTATCTACCAGTTTCCGTTCCGGCCATTCCTGGTAGATGGTGACCTTTGCCGCATCGGCATGAATGGCGGAAGATAGCTTCAGTTGCTGCGCCCCGGCGGTAACTGGCAGCAGTCCCAGCACCAGGTAAAATGGTAATTGTTTCATCTGCATGGTATTGATAACGGGAACGCCGTTGGCGCGTTCCCGTTGGTGGTTTTATGACTTTACTCAGCGAGGGTTTTGTAGAATGCCGGGATTGATACCGATGATTTTGGGCGCTATCGGCAATACGTAGCGCGGATCATTGGGAGGTAATGTATAAGTTGTATTCTGGACTACACGAGTCAGTGTTTTTTGGAAACGGGGATCACGGTTGAGCCGTTTCAGATCAAACCAGCGGAGACCGTGGTACAGCAGTTCCAGTCTTCTTTCCCGGAGTACCAGGTCTAATGCAGCGTCGTTCGTGGCGGCAGTCAGTTCGGTATAGTCTGCCGGTTTAAAACGTTTTTGCCGCAGGATATTAAGCAGTGCCACCGCTTCTACCGGATGATTGTTGCGCGCCAGGCATTCTGCTTTGATCAGCATCATTTCCGGCACTCCGATGCTATAGTTGACACTGTTCACATAATATTCCGGATAGGGACTGGTAATCGGTTTCCCTTTACTATCGAGCCGGCTGAACGTATAGATATAGCGCAGGTCTTTTTCACCCAGGATACTCAGCAGATCGGGGTTGATCATAAAACGGGCCAGTGTACCGTTACCGCCATTCGTTTTGGAGAATAGATTCTCCGGGTTGTTTTCCGGCAGCGGTTTGCCATTGATACCGTTGGCAGGAATCAGCGGGTTCCTAAAACTGAAAGTATTATAATCCAGCAGCGTACTGTTCAGGGCCAGTGCCGCTTCCGCAGCCTGTTGCGCGCCGGCATAGTTGCCCATATAGAGGTATACTCTTGCCAATAATGCATTGGCAGCGGCCTTACCCGGGTGTACATACGTTCTGCCGGTGACTGGCAATTCACTGATGGCCAGGGCATCGTGCAGGTCTTTCAGGATCTGATCGTATACTGTTTGTACCGAAGCCCGGGTTGTTTTAGCTTCCAGGTCGGGAACCAGCAGCACCGGCACACCCGGATCTGTGCTTGCACTGACAGCCCTGTAGTCGGCGCCGTACAGGTTTACCAGGTTGAAATAAAAGTAGGCCCGGTGAATTTTCGCCTCCGCGGTCATACGGTTTACATCTGCTACCGTACCATCGGTAGCCGTGCTGAGATTGGCCAGTACCAGGTTACAGTTATAGATGTATTTGTACATATTATTCCATTCGCTGTCGTCTTCCGTTACTTTCAGCAATTCCCGTCTCCACAGATAGGAACGGGTATTCCTGGTATCGGCCACCAGATAAGCATCTATAATCGCCAGATCATCTGTCATCACCTCGTTATAGGCATAGCTGGCATCCGCCAGCAACACATCATTCAGAAAAAGCTCCAAATCCGCCACTGTCTTCGGTATGAACTTCCTCTTCGGGGTAACATCCATAAATTTATTGCAGCTGCTGGTGAGCAACGCTGCCCCTGCCAGGCAATATATGATCCATTTTTTCATGACTTTACATTTTGAGATTTACAGTTCAACCCTTACGGTCAATGTTGTTACTCTTGGCTCCGGCAGGTAATAAGCGCCGGTGATCGGGTCGATCGCTTCCGGATCGATACCATATTTATTTTTCTTCCAGAGCGCCACATTATTCATCTGCCCGATGATATGTACCCCCTTCAGGAAACTACCCTTCAGCATTTTCGCGGGGAAGTCATATCCCAGTTGTATTTCCCGCAGGCGGATATAATCGCCGGAGATAATGCTATTGGTAGAATAGCGCATGGCATTTTCTCTTCCGTCATAAAAATCATCCGGGTTAAATGACTGCGTCATCGCTGCAATGTCTGTAAAGGCTTCATCGCCTGGTTTGCGCCAGCGATTGCGGATCTGGTAATTCATCGCATTGGAGAACTCCAGTGCATTCATGGAAGGCATTTCCCGACGGAGCACATTCCCGAAATTGAAAATGGTCATCACGCTGGCAAAGAAATTTTTATAGTAGAAGATATTCGTGAAGCCTCCGGAATAAGGCGCCCGGTAAGTACCGCTATTCACTACAGAGGAGAACACCGGGACTTTCACCTTTTCATCTTTATCGCCATAAACAGTTGGGTTGCCTTTGCTGTCCAGCCCGGCCCAGCGGTAGCTCCAAACGGACTCTCTGGAATAACCTTCCACAAACTGTGTAGTACCCGAAACCCTGTTTCTTTCCGGTGCACTATCCGGAATCTTGTTTTCAACAATAATATTGTGGTTATAGGCGGCATTCAGGCGGCTGGTCCATTTAAAAGAACGTATATCCAGCACCGTAGCCTGGATGGCCAGTTCTATGCCATTGTTACGCATTTTGGCAGCATTGATTTTCATGTTGGCCATGCCAACAGTCGGGTCCAGGATGGTGGTACCCAGGAGGCCGTATCCGTATTTACGGTATACATCTGCCGTAATCTGCAAGCGGTTGTCAAACATGCCGAGATCGAGCCCCATGTTGAGGGTACGCGTTCTTTCCCAGCGGAGCTTGGGGTTATAGCTATCTACCCTGGCGTTGTAATCGCCTGTAACCCCCTGAAACCTTTTGGTAGCCACCAGCAACGGTGTGGTAGTACGATCGAAGTTCCCCGTCAACCCGATAGAAGTGCGGAGTTTTAACAGGCTTATTTTCTCCCAGCGGAAAAATTTCTCGCGGGCAATATCCCACGCACCACCTGCAGACCACAGCGGGTTATTACGGTATTTAGGGTCTACCCCGAAAAGGTTGGACTTATCGACACGATAGCTACCGGTCAGCGTATAACGGTCGTCGTAGGTATAGGTAGCCATGCCGTAGAAGGATTGCTGTCTTTCATCGTTGAAATCGAAACCATCGTAACCCAGGACATCGAAACTGGGTAAGGAACTGCCATTCCACCACTTCAGCGTATTTTTCAACAGCATATTCTGATCAACCGGTTTGAAGATCAGCAACGCATCATCATATCCGAATTTAGCAGCATTCAACCCTTCCGTAATGTATTTTTTTGTTTCCGTACCTGCAGCCAGATTGAGGAAGTGTACGGAACGGAATACATTGGTGTAGTTTAACTGTCCGCGGACTGCCCAGTTGGAGAAGGTGGTTTCCGATGTTCTCAGGATGGCTCCTTTGGGTATATTAAAGACAGCGTTCCCGGCGCCATCCACGGAGGCATACCTGTTCACGAAACTGCGGGTATCGTAGGATTGCTCATCACCCAGGTTTTTCCCGTTTTGTTTCATTTTGTCGTACAGAAAATCGGCATTCAGGGTAAGTCCTTTGATGATTTTCCATTCTCCGCCGACTTTGGTACGCAGGCCAAATTTTTTCTGGCTATTATTAGCCAGGCGGGCTTCTTCCAGCAGGTTACGGCCATTGTCGAGATAGCCTTTGGATAACAGCCGGTCGTTTTCCATTTTATTAAAACCGGTGTAGTCGTACAGGTATTTGCCGTTTGGATCGACCAGTAACTGGTAAGGCGGTGTTTGCAGGATACCGCTATTCAGCGTGGGACCGGTTTGGTTATCCTGGAAAGTGCCGTTCATATCTACGCTGAAACGCAGGCGGCTGTTTACTTCCAGGTCGTTCCGCATATTGAGCTGGAAAAGGTTTGACTTATCGGCGATATAAGTCGCCTGGTTGTGATCGTAGGAACCGGATACCATGAACCGGTATTTGCCGCTGCCGCCGGAGAGGGACAGGAAGTGGTTCTGGCGAAGACCGGTACGCATCAGCAGATCACGCACCTGGGACATATTGGACAGTGAGCCGAGGGAATCCTGCTTACGGGCAAACTCCTGCTGGGTGATTTCACCACTTTTCAGGCGGAATAAGAGATCGTAGGAAGGCGAATAACCGTTGGATTGATTATCAAAATACATCCGGTCTATAAACCCTTTATCATAGGACTCTTTATCAAAATCCACCAGATCTCTGGCATTGGCCCGGTCGAGGCGGGAGTAATCCGGCCGTTGGGTGAAATAGACGTTGGTAGCATAGTTGACCCGCATCTTACCTTCCTTTCCTCTTTTAGTGGTGATGACCACCACCCCGTTGGAAGCGCTGGCGCCCCAAACGGCCGCTGCAGCCGCGTCTTTGAGCACGTCTATTTTCTCTACATCATTGAGGTTGTCAGGGAGTTGATTAACCGGGAACCCATCGAGGATAATCAGCGGCGCGGTGCGGTCCGTGCCGATGGAGCTGCCACCCCTCACCTGCAGGTTGATGCCCGTTGGGCGACGAACACCGTTCACGCGGTCATAGCCTGAAGCCAGTGTTAATCCGGGTACACTGCCTTCCAGCACGGAGGTAATGGACTGGCTGGACCTGCGTTCCACTTCCCGGGAAGATATCGCGCCATAGGCGCCGGTCGTATTTTTGCGGGCCAGGTTTTGATAACCTGTAGAGATAACTACCTCGGGGATAGATTTCAGGGACGGTTGCAGCGTCAGGTTCACCATGGTATTGGCGTTTACGTCCAGCTCCTGGTGTTCATACCCTACGCAGCTGATATGAATACGGCTGTTGGGTTGGGAGAGTTTCAGTGTAAAATAACCTTTAGCGTCCGTAATGGCCGCATTGCGGTTATTTTCCTCCCGGACAGTAATGCCGGGGTTGTAGGCGATATTGTCACCTTCATACAGCCCTATACGGCCCTGGATAATAGGTTCTTTGGGAGCGGCGGGGCGCAGGCTGACGCTGATCATATTATCCTGCTGCCGGAAAGCGTACCGGTAGCGGTCTGCCAGGTATTGCAGCACATCCTCCAACGTTCTGACAGCAGGTGGAATGCTGATATTCTCCTGTTTGTCGATCGATGATCCGGAGTAAAAGAAACGAACCTGGAAGATAGCTTCCAATTGTTTAAATGCTTTTTCGGCAGGGACTTTCTCTATCGCGACATTTTTTCTTTCCTGTGCAGAAAGGTGCGTTGTAGTGAGTATCAACGCCGTCATTACCGTCAAGGCAATAGTTCGGCTGATCGTTGTCCACAGGGACAACCGGCAGTGTGGTAGATGCATAAAATAACGGTCCTGTTTTGGTTGGTTACTGAATTACGACATTGGTTGAATCAGTGAATCGGTACTGTTTATTTAAAGTGAAACAAAGTATTTCGAGCACCGCTGGCAGTGCATCGTTTTTAAACTTACCGGTAAACGTTTCCTGTTGCAGGTTCATGCCGGTAACGGTAATATGTATATTATAACATGCTTCCAGCTGTTGTATCACCTCTGGTAGCGGCGTATGTTCGAATACGATCTCCTGCGCTTTCCAGGTGTTCAGTGTTGTTTTGGGGAAGATAGATTTCTGCGGATGTGCCGGTGCAGCGGGATCTATCAGCAGGCTTTCAGAAGGCGACAATACAGCCACCAGGTTTCTTTTACCCTGGTAGTCCTTTTCAATTTTCACTTTTCCTTCTTCCAGCAATACCTGTATTTTTCCGTGGGTGGCAGTCATACGGAAAGCGGTACCCAATGCGGTGACGAAGTAATCGTCTCCCTGTACTTCAAATGGCCGGTGGCGGTCCTGTTGCACCTTAAACCAGGCGGTACCGGTGAGGCGCATATGGCGATGTTGTTGGCCAAAAGCACTGTCCAGTTCCAGTATGGAATTTCCATCCAGCAGCACGTAACTGCTATCAGGCAGGTTAAAGCCGGTGCGGGGCTGGCCCATGGTGCTGTAGTACAGCCGGGGAGTATTGACCTGATGAACGGCTATAGCGGGTTTCCGTGAGAGTGCAGGACGTAGTAACCAGGCGGCCCCCAGGCATAGCAACAGTACCGCTGCAGCAGCGTAGTACCAGGCATAGCGGTGGATACGGGGCCGGCTGGTTTGCAGCAGCCATTCATCCATCGCCACCATGGCGGCAGGTTTTTCCTTTTCCGCCACCAATAGCCATGATGCCATCTTTACCGCCGCCACCGCCTCGCGGATGACCGGTTCCTGCCCGGGATGCGCCTCAATCCACGACTCCCAATAGGCAACATCCACTTCGTTACTACGAAAGCAGTAATGAATGAAAGAAGCCTCTCCTATTAATTTTTCGACCGAAATCTCGTCCATCCTGTCAACACTTTTATCAAACAGAGGGAAAACCAGGATAGATTTACCACAGGAATAAAAAGTTTTTTTTGCCCAGCTCCTGCCGGAGTTGTAAAATGGCTCTGTGGGTAAGGTTATAGACCGTCCGCAGACTGGTATTTTTAGCCGCAGCGATCTGCTGTAGCGACATATTCTGTAAAAAACGCATCTCTATTACTTCCCGTTGTGCCGGGGTGAGTGACTGCAGGGCAGCTTGAATACGGTTGAACTGATGCGTAAAATCCTCCATTTCCTCCTGCTCCTCCTGCACCGGGCCGATCATGCTACTAATGTCCTTCAGCTTTTTTTCTTTTCCCCATTGCTCTATCAGCCTGCGTTTGAAGGAAGTCAGCAAGTAGGCAGACACCTGCACTTCGGGAGCCAGGTTCGCTCTTTTCTCCCACAGATAGATAAAAAAATCATGTAAATGATCCTTTACGAAGGCTGTTTCCCCATCGAGCCAGCGGCATCCCCATACGAACATGCGTGAATAATACCGGTCGTATAATTCACGGAATGCGCCTTGTTCACCAGCACAAAATTGTTTCCAGATATCTTTATCGTCAGACATATTAGCCGGAGGTACCGGCTGGATTCCCTGTTTGGTTGCGCCCAAAGATATCAATTTCAAGAAATAAAGTCACAGGAATTTCAGGAAGCGGATTCATTGAGCCAGGCGGCCGGTTCATTTGCCAAGGCCTGGATATCATTTATCAGTTCACAGGTATGGTACCCATCTGCCACAGCGTGATGTACAAATACGGTTAATGGCAACGAGGTCTTTTCGTTTTCTGTGTAGTATTTACCAAACCGGATAATCGGAAACAATAAAGACGACTCCGTATAGGTATCCTGGCTAAAGCCCGCGAAGCTCAGCCAGGGCAGCGCCGATACCGGGCAGAAATTCTGTGGCCTGTCAGCACGGGCTTTTAATCCTTTTACATCTTTGTACAACGTCATATCACGAATGATGGTTGCATAAAAGATAGTAAAGTCTTCATCGTATTCGCTCCATATGTCAGAAAATGTTTTATCATCTTCATGAAAAATAGTGTAGGAAGGATTTACATAATTCCAGTTGCCCAATATACCATTGGCATCAAAGCTGTAACGAAAGGCCTCATGACGGTTGACCGCTTTCATGATGACATATAACATTACAGGGTAAAATTTTAATTCTCTTTCTTTAATTTTTTTTATCAGTGTGGTGATGTCGAGGTTATAGTTGATATTATATTTTGTTTTTACGCCGTAGTAGAAATAATCAAAGTAGGGTTTCCGGGGCCAGGTGTTTGTATCTATAGGTGAAAAAACGGGTGTCATGTTACATTTTCTTTAATGATATAAAAAAGGCCGGCAGCGATGCCAGCCTGGAAATTTGTAGTGTTAAAGCAATTACATACACAGTATAATTTTCTCAGATTCCAGCCTGGAAAGGGTAGCTATCACCATTTGTTTCCGCCTCAATTCCTGCATGCGTTTGTGTCGTTCCTCCTTTTCTTTTATATACGCAGGATCATCTTCGACGGTTATCGCATATCCCTCTCTCTCCAGCTCTTCAAATATGTTTATCCTAATAGCCATATCAAAAACCTTTTAAGTTATTAATAAAAATATTGAACATTTTCAAAGGTATAGTATTCTGTACTAATTTCACCACCAAACCATTCTTATAATAGCAGTATTCCCCATACCCCCAGGCAAGTAATGCATGATCACCAGATGTCTGAATTTCCGTTACGTCTACAATCACCAAACCATTTGCCATACGCTGTTTCATCAACACCCTTGAGGATATTTCCCCTACCCAAATAAATTTAGGCATTGGCAAATTGAGAATCGCTTCCTTAAATTTCCCGGGAAAATTATCTTCGATTGCCAAATAATCTTTGTACGATCTGCTGGAAGTTAAAAAAACGCGAATAAACAATTCCGTATCCGAAGGAATATTAAACCGCTCACCCATCAACACATCCTTTATGTATAGCCTGGCTGCCATAGCATCCATATAGACTTTAGGGTAAAGAGGCACCAGGAACTCAACAATTTCGCACCTTCTCCAGCTATCATTATTATAATATACCATTGGTTCTTCCAAAGACGCCAATTGATAAGCCGAATAGTTATCATCAATAAAAACAAAGCGGTGTTCTATATCAGCACACTCCACAATACGGATATTCTTTTCACACATTCTTGCCGCTACCACAGCGTCTTCCTCCATAGACACCACTAGTCGATCAATATCATCACTGGTCGTCTCTGTACGACCAATTGCCAGCACTGCATGACCAATTCCACCACCAATATACCTATCAGATATGGATAGTATCAATGGAATACCGCTCTCAATATAGATGGATAATAAATTGGTAAATGAAGCGGATGAGTACATGGTCCTGAGATAGGATTTCGTACCAAAACCCAACTCCCGCAAAGCAAAACTCATTTGTTTAATACTTAATCCCTCCGACGGTAACTGGCGGAAGTATGACTGATTCCTCAATGTATTCATGATCGTGGAAGCTGTCAACGGCTTATATTCGGTATAGCGGGAAGAAAAATACTCCATCATCGCCCACAAAGCAGTTTCCGCACAGGTGATGGTTTCCGTATCCTGCGAAGCATGCGGAAACCCCACTGCTTCAAACTTAACCGCGCAAACTGTTGTTTGAAATTTACTGGTCAGGCAGAGAAAGCCGTTTTCCCGCAAAGCCCGGGGTGAAACTACACTTCTGCCAAGCACATTGGGTATCGTTGGCCGTATGATCACAAATCCCCAATAACGGCTCCGTAAATCAGCCACCCCGGTTGCATTCCTGAATTGATCAGGGGCTACAGAGCCATCGAAGACAGACACCCGGATACAATTTCTTTGGTATTGTTGGAGCTTGGAAGAAAAATAGGAATAATAACTGTCCCTGTACACCTTATCCACGTAAGGATACTCAATTACGAACTGCGCGCTGCCTTTGAGCCGGTTAAAGAATTCTTCCAATCTCCCGTCGTAGGCGCTTTCTGCATTTTTTTGAGAAACCGCGAATTCCTCCGTCATCACCAGGGTCAACTCTTCCTTTAGTTCATGTGGTGAACAAACAATTGTGGTAATACTCATAGAACAATAGATTTGGGATGAACAAACAATTATTATCAAAGCTATCTATTGTATGAATATACCTTCTCACGAATTCATAAAAAGCAAATGATTAACAAAATTCACTCCTTCCAAATGCGCAATTCATCTTTGTATGCGCGTTGATACAACTCCTGTATCAATGGCAGCAGCCTTGTTTTTTCCTCCGCTGATATAGGAGATTTATCGTCCCATCTTTTAATGGAACCAGGCTCGATGAGCGATTCCCGGGCGGAGATCTCACAAAACAGTGCCCTGTCATTTTCCTGAAAGAACAATAACTCGCCTCGGGCAACAATCAGGATACCGTACCGGTTGTCGTTTACAATAAACCGGTGCACACCGGCAGCGGATTTTAGTTCCTGTAACCAGGATGTGTCCATATACTATTTCTTTTTAGGGGGATGAATATTTTTCAGTTCAGCGCTCAGTGTTTCCTGAACGATCTCTATCATCCGGAGTATGGCGGCTGATGTTTTTTTTCGTGGTGCAATCAGCAGGTAGACCGTAATCTGCGGCAACGCCGGCAATGTTCCGGAGACCGGAAGTAGTTTGCAATCTGCCGGCAGTCCGATGGGCGTGCGTATGGTGATACCCAAACCGGCTTTGGCGGCAGCCCACATACCAGCCACATTGCTGGCTGTCAATACCGGTTTCCATGCTTTCCCCGACTTTTCCAGTGCTGCCAGTCCTGCTGCCCGGAATAAACAGGGCGGTTCAAATAACAGCAGCGGCAATGGTGATTGCTGCGCAATCGCTTTGTTATTGTTGCCAATCCAGCGCAACGGCACCTTGCCGATCAGGAGGGCGCCTTCGGGCAACGTCGTGCCAAAACAAACGATAAGATCCAGTTGACCCGCCTTTAGTTTCTGTTGCAGCACCACCTGTTTATCGATGGTTACCTCCATTTGCACGCGCGGATGTTGTTCGGCAAAACGGGCCAGCACCTGTGTTAGCCCCCCTTCGGAGAAGTCGGTCAGCATTCCGAGACGAACCATACCAGCCAGTTGCCGGGTGGACAGCGCCGCTACGGCTTCATCGTTGAGGCGTAACAGTTGCCGGGCATAACCCATCAGCAGCTCGCCGCTGCCGGTTAACTCCCAGCTACGTCCCTGTTTTACAAACAGCTGATGCCCTGTTAATTCTTCCAATCGCTGCATTTGCAGGCTGACAGCCGACTGTGAGCGTGCCACCTGTTCCGCCGCACGGGCAAAACTTCCCAGATCTACCGCCAATACGAAGGTACGTAGCAGGTCCAGATCCAATACATCCGTATTCATACTTTAGTTTTATTAAAGTATATATTGAGATATTTCAACTATACAAAAGTATGAAATTGCCATAGGTTTGCGGTCAAATATAAAACATATGCAAACGCCTTTTTCTTTTCAACTGGGGAACCTCGAGCTGATGATTTTCAGCGACGGCTACCAGCTGCTGGCGCCGGCCCATCCCATGATCGGGCCTTATGAACGACCGCACTTTATTCAACAGGCACTCAGCGCACAAGATCAATCTACAGCGGAGTTGCAGCTAGACCTCAACATACTGCTGGTTCGCGCACAAAACCGGCTGATACTGATTGACAGCGGCCTTGGGCCGGAAGACGTTACCAGTGGGCAACTTCCCCGGAAACTTTCCGCCGCAGGCATTTCTCCGACAGCCATCACCGATATTATACTGACACACGCACATACTGACCATATAGGCGGCCTTTTGCATCCAGACTGTTCCCCTATATTTCCGTATGCCCGTATCCACCTGAGTCAATTAGAATATGACAGCTGGATGGCTCATACACCTGATTTTACCGCCAGCCCGCTGGATGCCGCTCCCGGGATACAGGAGACACTGACCAGCCGCATCCGGGAAATATTGACCAGCATCCAGCCCCAGCTGAAACTGGTCCCCCCACGGGCAACACTATTCGATTGTATCCGGCTGATACCCGCACCGGGACATACTGCCGGGCATAGCATGGTGGAGATTTTTTCGGGTGAAGATACCTTGTTACATACCGGTGACCTGTTGCACGCTACCATACTGCTGCAACATCCGGAATGGGGTATGTTTTATGACTTAAACTTTAAGCAGGCTGCCAGGATACGGGAAGATATCCTACAAGAAATGGCGGAGAGCGGGAGGATGACCATGACCTATCATTTGCCATGGCCGGGCTTGGGAAAAATCAAACGGGGAACAACAGGGTTTGAATGGGAGCCGGTCAGGCTTTCTGATAGATGACCTTGTCACCGTATTCTCCCAGGATCACTTTACCATAGATCACTTTGGTCCACCCGTTTTCAAATCCATGGTTGTTGGCAATCAGGTACCCTTTGCCGGCATCTCTTTTAGTAATCTTATGGGCATCAATGTAACGGCCCCTTACTTTACAAAACACAATATCGCCTACGGCGTATTCCTGCTCCCGCCGAAACGTCAATAGCGTACCACTTTTCAGGATGGGCAACATAGAAGTACCAAAGGCCTTCATTTTTCCTGTTCCAACTGTTTCCAGTTCTTTTTTGAGTCTTTCATATTTATTCATAGCATAAAAATTAAGTGCATTTTGGGGTATAGGTTGACCGGATCGCCCACATCGGAGCAATCAACAACAGCATCCAACGATACGGTTATGACTAAAAAACTTGATGATCAGGAATCAGGGCAGCATTACAATAGGGGAAGAATTTAACCGGGGCAATGGTATAGGTACTTCGGGTCAATTATACTACAGATCTTATTCAAAAAGTTCTCTTTGTCGGGAACCTTATTTTCATTGCAAAGAAACGTTTTTATTTTCAGAAAAAAAAGCTGGTGTCGAAAAAACACCAGCTTTTTAGACTATTTCGTTCCATTAATCAACTCCATCGTATAAGCAACTTCCGGATCTTTATCGGCCTGTACATACCCGATAAATTTATCCATCGGCACTTCTTTATCCGGCATAATACCGCGGCCATTATCGGTAGTGGCATTAAAGAAATAAAGCTCCGACAGGGGTACGGTGAGCACACATTTCGTACGCGGTAACAGGTACCTCATAAACCAGGCGGCGGTGGTAGCGGCTTCGCCGCTGCCCGTTTCCTTACCGATCACGATTCCTCTTTTATTTTTCTGCACCAGCGATGCAAAATAGGTGGCTGCCGATACGGTACCTCCACCGGTGAGCACATATACTTTTCCGTGGAAGGCATCTTTATCCGGCGGAAAATTCTCCAGCAGTCCGTCTTTCAGGCGGGCATTGCCGACGTAGAAACCGGAGGCGCTGTCTTTATCAAAACGTTGATAAAAGAAGTTTTTCTGTCCCTGTATGTCTTCATCGGAAAGGCGTCTGCCGTTTTCCGCTACGGCATACTCAGGATAGGCCACCTCCATATTACGGGTGCGGTAGTTATATACATTCCGGAAGGGCGCTGCCGCCATAAACGAATACAAGAGTGCAGAGATAGCCGGATTACCGCCGCCATTGCTGCGTACATCGATGATCACCTGCTGGTAGTTACGTTTTTTTACTTCCCGGAAAAACTCGCTGAACTCTTTGTAGGCCTCCTGTTCGTTGATGGCAAATGTATTGACGGTGAGGCGACCGGTTTTCGTACTGTCGTCATAGTCATTGTAGATGTAGTAAGCCCGTTGCAGGAGGTTAAACGGGAACACTGATTGCCGGCCGGCATGGAAAGCGGCTGTAGGACCGGAAGCCGGGAGCACCGTTTTACGTGTTTCTTTACTACCGGGCGCTATCCAGTTCACCGGATAGGTAGCCTGATGTGGCGACAACAGGCTGAAAGTCACCTGGAAATCAGGATACAGCCTGTCCATACCGGTAGTAATAAAGCCATCACTATAGGCGGAAGAAGAGAGTGACTGCAATATTTCTTTTGCCGGTTTATTGTTGATGCTGATAATTTCGGCTCCGTAAGGAATGGTAGCGCCTTTGATATTAACGAATATACGTCCCCTTTCAATGATTACCGGGTAAGGAAAGAAACGCAGCGTGCTATATAGTTCCCGGGAATTGTCGTTGGAGAGCCGCAGACTGGTATGTACATCCCGCACCAGGTAGATAGGCGAATACTGCAGACCGGTGAGCATATCCGGCTCTTTGGCCATGCGGTCCATCAGGGAATCCACCCGGCGGGCGAATGTAACCGAATCGGTAAACTTATAGGGATTGGGATGTTGTTTTTTCAGAATATCAACCGCGAGCCTGAAGTCAGCGATAAAATCCTCTTTCGTCAGGTTGGCCAGTTTCTTTTCCTGGGCTGGCGCCTGCAGGCATGACAGTCCCAGTATGGCGCCGGCGCCAAATGTCAACAGTTTATTCATATGTTTTTGTTTTTACGGGTTATTGCTATTAATCAGCTCCAGGATACCTTCATTCCGGATGATCATCATACCCTGGCGGTCTTCAGTAATACCTTCTTCCAGCCGGTAGGTATAACGGGGACGGCTACCCTCCATCACCGTCGGCAGGTAACGGAATTGTATATTGGGTTGCTCCTTTAATGCTTCCCCTACTTCAATGATATGGGTAGAAACGATGAACAGGCAACCGGTATATTCCGCGAAGGCGGCCGTCACCGCCAGGGTTCCGTCGTAAGCGTCTTTTACGTTGGTACCTTTAAACAGTTCATCAAACATCAGCAACAGCCGTTTACCGCTGGCCGTCGCCTCCGCCGCCTGTTTTACCCGCACCACTTCCGCGTAGAAATGGCTGTAGCCCAGGCTGATATTGTCGGACACGTTGATGGAAGAATACAATCCTTCTCTAACGGAAAAGACCAAACGTTTTGCCGCCACCGGAAATCCCATATGCGCCAGGTACAGTGCAATGCCCACCGATTTCATCAGCGTGGATTTACCCGCCATATTGGCGCCGGTGAGAAACAGCACATTACTTCCTTGTTTCATGTCGATGTCATTACCGACGGCGTTGTTGATACAGGGATGATGCAACCCTGTGGCCGACAACCTGTTTTCTGCCGGCGCGAGCGCTTCCGCGTAATGGAAACCTCTGGCCCGCGCAACATCGCTCACGGCAATGTATACATCCAGTTCATCGATGAAAGCCAGCAGGTCGTCAATCGCCTGCCGGAGTTTATTTTTGAGCAGATGATCGTAGGTAGCCAGTGTTTTCACCGGCAGCGCCTGATAGATGTCCATGTCTGCCAGCTGTTCCATCTCCCGGGTACCCAGCAGTTGTTTCATGGCCGCAATACGGTGATCGTAGGGACCTGACAGGGATGCCATTGACGCTACGAAAGCATGGCTTTTTTTCACGGTGACGATGGTGGCTTGCAGCCCCTGCACATTTTTGCGGTAACGTTCATCACGGGCAATGGTAGAAAGGCCTTTTTTCCATAACGTATCTGCCATAGAGAACAGTACGTTTTTGCCCGAGCCGGTATCCAGGTATTCACGCATCTGTGCCAGCTGCTGTACGTCGAATGGAAACACCAGCCGAGCGTCCTGGAAAAAACGGAAAATACTGCTCCGTTGATTGATGGCATCCACCTCTTCCAGCGGCGTTTGAAACATGGTGTCCAGCAAACGTTCTCCTCCCCTTGTCTTCACCTGGTTGAACAGGTGGTATACTGATCCTTGCCGGAATTTACCCAGCAGGTTCAGCTCATCCATCGTTTGCCTGTCTATACTAAAGTTCATAACAGTAGTTTTTATTTTGTCTTGCGACCGTTTTGGAGAATATCCAGTATTCCTTCATTGCGGATGATGATCATCCCGTGACGGTCGTCCGTAATACCCTGTTCTAACGTATACGTATACTCGGGCTGGTGTCCGTTCATGCGGGTAGGCAGGTAGTTAAATGCCACGCTGCCGGCTTCTTTCAGGTCATCGCCCGCTTCCACGATATGGGAAGAGATCACGAACAGGCTGTTGCTGCGCCGGGCGAAAGCACGGGTAACAGCCACGGTAGCTTCATGGGCATCCTTTACGTTGGTACCTCTGAAAAGTTCGTCGAATATCACCAGCAGGGACTGGCCACTGCCCAGCGCGGTGGCTACTTTTTTCACCCGCAGTACTTCCGCGTAAAAGTGGCTGGCGCCGATACCCAGGTTATCCGGCAGGTTGATGGTGGTGTAAATACCGTCCAGCACTGAAAAGGACATGGCCCGGGCAGCCACGGGAAAGCCCATGTGCGCCACATACAACGCCGTGCTGAGGGCACGCAGGAAAGTGGATTTACCCGCCATGTTGGCGCCTGTCAGGAAGATAACGTTGCTGTCAGGTCGCATGGACACGTTATTGCTCACCGGATTTTTTAAAGCCGGATGATAAACGCCTTCCAGTTGCAGCGTAGCGCTACCCTTGTCGAGTGCGGCAGGGAATACGAATTTATTTTCCGTTGCCACTGCTGCCACTGAGAGGTAGACGTCCAGCATATATACATGCTCCAATAACCTGGTAATACGCTGGCGCTCCCGTGTTCTGAACAGCAGATCGAAGGCCGTCACCGCGCCATAGGAAAGTTTTCCTTTCATCGGTTCGTTGAGCGCCGGTTCCAGTGCCGGTTCTGCCAGTAACAGGGCAATCGCGGTGCGCTCGCTGCTATAGGCCGCTATCGCCGCTACAGCCGGACCTTCCACGAAACGATGCAGTTGTTGTATCAGTCCGATGACAGCCGTCACCCCGTTATAGATATCCTTCTCTCCCAACACTACTCCCCGGCCACCGGTTTTCGTTTGTTCGTCACCGTTTTTCAGGTATTTTTCGGCCATGTCGAACATCGCCGCTTCAAACGGGAAGGCCATCTTCAGTTGCGCGAAATGGGCAATGATACTGCTTCTCCGGTTGATCGCCGTTTTATCCGACAGCGGTTTCCGGAACATCTCCTGCAGCAGGGTTTCCCCTCCCCGTGTATGCGTGTGGTTATACAGTTCATAGATGCCGCTCACGTCACGTTTACCGAATATCCGGAGGTCATCTATGGTTTGTTCATCCGTTTGTAAAAACATAGTTTCCTGTTTTATTGTCTTTTACGACGCACCAGTAATATGGTTCCTCCCAGCAGTACCAGTGCCGGTAGTACCCAAACAAACATCATCTTTTCTATGGCCGCCGTAGTGGCGGTGATCGTCAGTTTGGTATCCACTGGTTTAGGCCGTGGTGTATAGATAGGGAAAGCATCGTTTACCATCCAGGCGTACAGGTTTCTTCCGAGGAAACCACCGCCCTGCCGGATGTTACTCATAAAGTCGGCGTCGCCGCTTACAATAATGCGTTGCTCTTTGCCTTTGATGTTACGGGTTAGCGCTACCGCCGTGGCGTAGGAAGGCTGGCGGGTATCTCCATCCTGCGGATTAAATACCGGCGCCGTAGAGTCGGTAACGAGCGTACCGGCTTTAAGCCATACTTTACCCGGATAGGTGGTGAGCAACGGCGTAGCTTTATAGGCGCTGCTGTCGTGGGGTGAGATACCGGCGACACCTGGCATCAACAGGCCCATGCCTTCTCCTTCCAACTGCAATTCCCGCAGGGATATCAGTGCCGGATCTTCCGCCAGATGCATACCCGCCGTGGTGAGGAAAGGTTTCACCATATGCGGCATTTCATCTTTGGAGGTTTCTATCAGCGTTCCATCCATCAGTTGAACGCCGAGTTGTTTCAACAGCGGGTTCAGCATCTGCTGTTTACCGGGTTCTCCCAGTATCAGCATATTGCCGCCATTATCGAGGTAGTGATTAATTTTTTCAGTGGCAGTGGTACTGAGGGCTGTCTTAGGATCAGCCAGCACCAGCGTGGCAATGCCGGCAGGAATATCCTGGGTATCGGCGTTGAGGCTATCGGAATCAAAGCCCATGTTAATCAGCGATTGCCGGTTTTCTTTGGCAATAGCATGTAAATTGTATTCCCGTTCCCCTCTTTTATAAATACTGCGTTCCAGGTTACCCGTGAGGAAAATGTTCTCCGGCATACGAGGCTGCAACAGCCGTTTCAGCGCTGGTGCCACCTGCCCTTCTTCCGGCCAGAACTGGGCATCGTCGAAGGTGCGCAGGAAGGTGGTCCTGCCTTTGTATTTCAGCTGCATTACCAGGCGATATGCTTCGGGTTGCAGATCGATCATTTTACGCACTTCCGCCGGCGCTTTAAAATCCGTCACTTTCACCTGGTAACCGTCTGCCAGCTGTTCCGCGATCTGTTGTAAAGTCTTTCCCGGCCAGGTCCTGTACAGCGTACTGTCGCCATCGTTCGTATCGTAATAATAAACGTAGTTGAACTTGATATCCGGCTTAAAACGGAGATAAGGTTCCCAGAGATTCCACATATAGTCGTTACGGTTCTCCGGCAGTCCGCGGGTAACGCCGGCGCCGAGGAGGTTGGTATACAGCGTGATCTCCATCGGTTCATTACCCAGCTCTTTTAATATCTGCTGCGTGTTGGGATGCAGGGTATTGTTCTGGCGTGCAGTAGTATCCCAGTAGCCAATCAGTGCCGGGCGTGAACTCACATAACCGATCGCCAGTACCGACACAAAAACGGCCACATAACGGAGCCCTGTCATCCACCAGGACCTTGACTCCCGGCCTGCTTTCAGCTTAATCAGCGTAAAGCTGACAAACATATACACGATCATCGCGAAATAAATCACGTCGGTAGTGGTAATCAGCCCTTTCAGCATTTTGGTGGTACGGCCGGAGATAGAGAGAAAATAAGTCAGGTCTCTTACCAGGTCGTACTTCTGCCACAGGCCACCAATACGGCCCAGCACGAAGATGATGATAAAGCTGCCGATGGCGGACACGATCTGGTAGTTGGTGAGGCTGGACATAAACAGACCGATGGCCGTATAGGTACATACCAGCAGATAAAAGCCTAACGTTGCAGAGAACAGTATCCCATAATCCACCGCCTGAATATTGAGCGCTCCCATGAACATAAATATGCCGACAATGCCTACCAGCAGCATATTATAGATCATGATAGCCAGGTATTTTCCAAACACGATCTCACGGGTACGGATAGGCGAAGAATACAACAGCTTGATAGAACCGCTGTTGATTTCCCGGCTGATCAATCCCATGGTGAGCAGGGGAACAAAGAGATAAAGGTTTTGCAGCACATTACCGAAGATCCCGTCCTGCCCCAAAAAGAGCGCCTCTGTGAGGGAGATGCCGAAGTCCTTAAACTTGGGATTGTTTTTGATAGCGATATCCTGCCAGTTGGCGAGGTTAAACAAAGCATAGGTATAATACACCGCACACTGCACCATAAAAGCGATTGTTAAAAACCAGGCCACCGGGGAATAGAACAGGTTCCGGAGCTCCGTTTTCGCAATCCTGAATATTATCTTCATGTATAAAAATTATTGAAGCGATTGAATAGATAACTGTTTGAAAATATCATCCAGCAATCCTTTGTCGAGGTTAATCTCCCGCAGCCGCCATCCGTGTTGCACGCTGGCTGCGATAATTCTTTCGGTGATGCTCTCATCGCCATCGAAATAGATGCGTATCTGGCGATCGCTGAGCATATCTACCCTGGACACGCCTTCTATCTGTTGCAGCTCCGCTGCGGTGGGTGCTTGTTCCATCCGTACCAGCACGCTGTGTGGTTGCACGTAGTTATTGAAAGCATCCATGGTATCGGAGAAGATCACCCGGCCACCTTCTATCATCACAATTTCCCGGCACAGCAGGTGTACTTCTGAGAGAATATGTGACGACAGCAATACGGTATGATCTTGTCCTATTTCGCGGATCAGTTTTCTGGCTTCTATGAGCTGGTTGGGGTCTAACCCGTTGGTAGGCTCGTCCATCACCACCAGTTTGGGTTTATGGATGATCGCCTGCGCAATGCCTACCCGCTGGCGATAACCGCCGGAGAGATTACCTATGAGGCGGGTACTGAAGTGGGAGATGCCTACCCGCTCCTTCGCCTCTTCTACTGCCTGGCGCACTTTACCTTTTTCTATGTGACGCAGCTGCGCCGTATAATGCAGGTATTCATCCACTGTCAGATCGGTATAAACCGGCGGGTTCTGGGGCAGGAAACCAATTTCCTTTTTGGCCAGTTCCGGTTGCTGGCGTATATCCAGCCCATTCACATACACGTGGCCCTCTGTCTGGTTCAGCACACCGCAGATAATATTCATGGTGGTAGACTTCCCGGCGCCGTTGGACCCTAACAGTCCGATAACGCCGGTATGGCCTATTTCCAGGTTAATATCGCGGATAGCCCAGGCACTGCTGTACCTGTGTGAGAGCCGGTCAATTTTTAAGATAGTGCTCATAATCGTTTTGAATAATTGAAAGTAGATGCCGGCTAGTACCTGATGCGCAACACTTTTTGTTCCTGTCCGTTGGTACCACCCGGGATGCCTATCAAGGCGAAAGTATAGTTCTGGTAGGCCCACGCTTCGATACTGTTGGGCGGAGGATTATGCACCCCTACCGTAGTATAGCTGGTAATCAACTGTCCGGTGGCGGCATCGCTGAATTCAAGCGTATAGTCTTCCTGCGCCGCATTGACCGGGTAATTCCTGAAACCGGTGATCCCTTTGAAGGGAAGGCTGGCCACTTCCGGCACGCCGTTTTTATCCTTGATTGTTATTTTCACCGGAGCGCTGCCGGGAGAAAGGTTCACGAAGCGGAAGCCGCATACGCTGTCACCCAGCGGATGATAGGGCACCACATCGGTGGTGAACAAGGTATCAGGCGCATCTACCGTACCCGTAAGAAACAGGGTGCGCATAGCGCCTACCGGCAGGTCGAGCATCAGGTTAAACAGTGGTTTGCTTTTTTCTGTCGTGTCAGGATACTGATACAATGCCAGCGGCTGACTGCCGGCGTAAGAGCTGAAGTAGTTGTGCAACAGCTCCACTACACCGTACTGCACCTGGTTGGCTATGTTGTACTGTATAGGCTGGGTACCACTGAAATTGGTGACCAGGGGCCGGCTGCCGGGCACCGCGTTGATGATGGTCAACGAAGCGGTGCCGGGTTTGGTTTTATCTTTGGAACAGGCTGCCAGTAATAATATCAGCAGGCAGCCTGCGGAATAAATGATCCGTTTCATAATCAATAACCGGGATTTTGAGTCAGGAAATGATTTACGTTGATTTCAGACACCGGGATTGGATATACCAGCTGGTAATCGCCTGCCCATGGCTGTTTTAAGGTAATGGCTGATAATACCTCGTGCGCTTTGCCGGTACGTTTCAGATCAAACCAGCGATGGCCCCATTCCGCAAAGAGTTCCGTTTGCCGTTCTTTCGCTACTGCTGCCAGCACCTGGTCTTTGCTCAATGAATTAGGCAATGCCGGTACTCCAGCCCTGGAACGGATCACGTTCAGATCGGCGATAGCGGCGGCCAGTCCGCCCGGACCGCCGTTGGCTGCCGCTTCAGCGCGTATCAGGTATTGTTCGGCCAAACGCAGCATCACGTAATATTCCCTTGGCGGGGCGCCATAACTGTTATTAGGAACGCCGATTTTGTATTTAACCGGATAATAGGCGGTCACTTCGGGGGTACCCACCACAGCAGTAGTCCTGGTACTGTCTATCCACATAAGGCGTTTATCTCCGGGTTCAAATGCTTTCATCAGCCCGTCGGTCAAACAATATTGCGCAATACCAGTCTTCAGGATAGTGGGAAGCATTAGATATCCTTCCGGAGTAGCATTATTCCGCTGCACCGCTGTATTGGACTGCTGCAGTTGCCAGATAGCCTCTTTACTTGCCACAACAAAGGCATTGTCCGGGTCGGGCTCCAGCTGGTACAGGCTAGTGTGGTTGATCACAGCGGTGGCCGCATCTACGGCGCCGGCATAGTCGCGCTGGTAGAGGTAAACCCTTGCCAGCAGTGCGGTCGCAGCATAACGGTTAGGGCGTATTCTTTCTCCGGTAGCGGTAGGATAGGCTTCCGGCATGGTGGCTGCCGCCTCCTGCAGGTCCTTCACCAATTGCTGATAGATCTGTACCTGTGGTGTCCTTGGCATGATCCTCGTTTTATTAAAATCGATGGTCAGTGCCAGTGGGACATCACCAAAAAAGTTGGTGAGATAGAAATAAGAGAACGCCCTTACGAACTTCGCTTCACCGGTTAACGCCTGTTTCACACTGTCTTTCACATTGGATGATGATGAACCGGCAATACCTTCAATCACGGAATTGGCGCCGTATATAGCGGTATAAGCAGAATTCCAGAGACCACCGGAACGGCCGGCATCGAAGACGGTGAGTTTGTTGATATTAGGCAGGTACCATGATTTATCTGCCGTGGTACGGAAAAAAAACAGTTCATCGGATGACAGGCCACCCATAACGGTAGAAAGCCCGGCCGCAAACGACTGATCTCCGACAGGTGGCGCCGATACGGGATTATCTCCGTTGATCATACGGGTATAGATACCAGCCATGGCGCCATTGGCCTGTTTTTCAGAGCCAAACACCTGTGGTGTGGAAATGGTGTTTACCGGATCAGGTACGGATACCAGTTTTTCGCAGGATGATTGAAGCATAGCCCATAACAGCAAGCCTCCGGAAACAGCGATGATTTTATGATAGGTCTGCATAAACTGATCATTTAAAAATTAAGTGTGACACCACCGGTAATTGTTCTGGGAGCGGGCAGCGCCAGCGGGTTCGGCAAATCCGGATCGAGGCCCGGGAACCGGGTAATGGTGAAAATATTTTCTGTCTGCATAAACAAACGGAGACTTTCCATGCGCGCTCTTTTTATCAGCTTTTCAGAAACATCATAACTGAGGGAGAGGCTGCGTAAACGGAGGTAGGAAGCGTCCGTAAAAGCGCCGTCAGACGTATTTAAATAGCTGCTACCCGACGACGTATAACGGACGTATTTAGCGTTGTCGCCCGGTTTGGTCCAGTGGTTATCCAGTGCTTTCACCGGGATATTGGTAAACGTGCCGGGGACAATGCTGGCGAAAGGATCGGCGCCGATTTGTTTTTTGAAATCAAAGAAGAGGTCCAGGCGTATCCCTTTCCAGGTGAACTGGGAACCTATGCCGCCATAGTATTTAGGTGCTATATCAATGGCAACGTAGCGGTCGGCCGTTGCGGTAGTTAGACCCGACTGTGCCACATCGATAAAACCGTCCTGATTATGGTCTTCAAAACTGTGTTTACCGGTGAGCGGATCTATCCCCAGGTAGTGCAGATAGTACTGAGAAGAAAGGGACTCCCCTATTTTGTATACGTTGTAATAAGGGGACAGTTCCAGTCCGGGATAGGATACCAGTTTGTTGTGGTTACGGGAGATATTGAATGATACCGACCAGGACAGATCTTTTTGTTGAATGAGATTTGCTCTCAGCAAACCTTCCCAGCCGCTGTTTTGTACCACCGCCGGCCAGTTCGCAATTACGGAGTTAAATCCGGTATAAAACGGCGTAGGCAGGCCAGTCACCTGATCTCCGGTACGATTACGGTAGTGTGCCACTTCCAGGTTGATACGGTCATTCAGGAAGCTGGCTGTTAACGCACCTTCCATTTTTTTATTGGCTTCCCAGTGATAGTCCTGGTTCAGGGCATGTATCGGTACATAAGGCGGAATACCTCCATATTGGGCCAAAGGTATATTGTTTAACATGGTGCTCCATTGGGACAGGTACTGGTAATCACCGATAGATCCATCACCCCCGGTGATACCGTAGCTGCCGCGCAGTTTCAGGAAGCTCACCCAGGAGGGCAATACCGCTTTTACCCATGGTTCTTCCGAAAGAATCCACCCAAGGCCTACCGAACCGAAGTTACCGTACTGCCGTCCGGGCGCGAAACGGGAAGAGCCGTCTCTTCTGGCATTCAGGTTCAGCATGTATTTATTATCCCAGTTATAGGAGATACGGCCAAATACGGCGGCATATTTATAACGGGCCACATTTTCACTCGCCTGCTGGAAAGGTGCGTTGGTCACACTATTCAATAATGCATCGTCGGTATACCCAAAACCAAAGATGGTACCGCCATTGGTAGCGGCGGCCTGATAACTGGCGCCTGCCTGCACGGAAAGGTCCCCTTTGCCGATAAACCGGCTGTAGGCCAATTGTGGTTCCACGATCCAGTTGGTATTACGGGTTGTCCCGAAAATCGCCATTCCCGTGGGGTTTGTGATAGGATTCTGACTGGCAATTGGTTGGGTGCTGTGATTATTGCCACTCACATAAGAATAGCCACCGGTAGTGCTAAAGGTGAGTCCTTTGATAATCTCATAGCGTATCTCCATATTACCATCGAACTGGTTTGTCTGATTATTGCTTTTATACAGCAAAGGGGCAAACGGATATGGATCTGTTGCTTTGCCGGAAGCGTTCCACTCTTCATAATTGAGATTACCTTTGCTATCAAAAATCGGTGGTGCATTTGGCGCCAGGTAAATGGCATTGGAATTGTTCTGGATCGCATCTACTTTCGTATAGCCGATGGTACTGCCCACCATTATGCTGAACTTCTGATTATTGCTGTTGTGCCGGATACGGGACATGAGCGATGCTTTCTGCGAAGCGCCGCTTCTGCTCAGTATTTCCACCTGACGGCCATAGTTGGCGCCCACATAAAAAGTATTATGATTGTCGCCCCCTGAAAGGCTGGCAGATACGGAGGTCATTTTGCCGGTACCCAGCAGCTCCTTTTGCCAGTTGGTATACCGGGTAGTATCCCACAGCATCAGGTCAGGTGCATTGGCGACCGTAGGCGCTATGCCATCATTTTTAAAGGCTTCCCGTCTCATTTGCAGGTATTGCCGGGTATCCAGCAGTTGCCACCGGCGGGGTACCGTTACGATGCCTTCCTTTGCATCGAGTGACAAAGTGGTTTTTCCCATTTTACCTCTTTTGGTGGTGATGATGATCACCCCATTAGCGCCCCGGGAACCATATATAGCGGTAGCATCCGCATCTTTCAATACTTCGATGCTTTCAATATCTTTAGCACTAAGGCCAAACAGCGGACTTTGGCCGCCGGTAGGCACGAGCCCTCCCTGTACAAAACCACTGGAGACACCGTTGACCGATGGGTTGAGATCTAATACCGTCAACGGCACCCCATCAACGATATATAGCGGATCAGACAAAAAACCCTTTCCGAGGGAGTTCCGTCCCCTGATCTCCAGTTTAACCGGCGAGCTGGCATAACCGCTTGTCTGCGTCACCAATAAACCCGGTACCCTGCCCTGCAAGGCTTGTAGGGGGTTCATGACCGGCTGCGAAGCAATCTCCGCTCCGCTGACCTTTGTGATATTACCGGTAGCCAGGCGTTTGCTGGTAACGCCATAGGCCTGTACTACGGCCTGATCCAGCTCACTGGTGGCGGTCTTCATTCTCACATACATGCTCACACCCGGTTGTCCTGCAGGCATACTCACCTTCTCATAGCCGATGCTGGAGAAAGTGAGTATTTCTGCGTCCTTTACATTCTTCAGGGAAAAAAATCCCTTTTCATTTGTTTGCGTGCCTTTATTGGAAGCGCTGGCGAACACACTCACCCCTGGTATCGGCTGGGTTGTTTTTTCATCGAATACCACCCCCATTATTTCTGCCGGTGGTGGGGGCGTATTAAATGCCGGCGGCATATCCGATTTGCGGAATATCACGATGGTGGTCCCCACGATCGAATAGCTCAGCGGCGTTTTTGCCAGCAGCGCTTTCATAAATGCATCCAGCGGCTGGTTGTGGGCATTCACCGGAACTGTCAACGTTACGTCTACCTGTTCCGGATTGAATACCACCGCATAGTTGGTTTGTTTTTTCACCTCTGCAAACGCCTGTTGCAGCGACACTTTTTTGCCGCTATAAGTCATAGTCTGGGATAATCCCCGCAGCGGCAGGCAGAAAACCACCAGCAGCAAGAGCCCCAGCTGTTTCCACGGTATATACCGCTTTGGATGTCTCAATTCTGGCATAACATTTTTTTGGTTGATAAATAATCCTGGTATCAGAAGCGGCCGGGCATGGCTCCGCCTGTAAGCTTTAAGGGCTTTTCATTCCGGGACATACCAGGCCCTGACCACTAAGGCCGGTATGTTCACCTCCTCACCAGTTGTTGCTTGTTGATCTGAATTTTTATTATGGTTGCTTTATGGCATTATTATCAATTGTTTTCCTTCAATCCGGTAACGGACGCCCATTCTTTCCAGTACTATCAGCGCCTGTGACAGGTCCAGGTCTCTTTTAATTTCTCCGCTGAAGATGATATCTGCACTACCCGGCTCATAAACCACCGTCACATCATACCATCGGGCCATTTGCCGCAGGACTTCCTTCAGGTGGGCATGGTCAAACTGGAAGGAGCCGTTTTTCCATGCCATGGCCATATCCAGGTCGGGATGTTCCAGCAGTTGCAGCCCTGTTTCCGATATGGCCGCCTGTTGTCCCGGCTTCAGCACCACGGATGCCTGTTTATGATTCACCCGTACGCTGCCATCCACCAGGGTGGTACGAATGCTGTTTTCATCCGTATAGGCATTTACGTTGAACCGGGTACCCAGCACCTCCACAGTAGCTTTGCCATTAACATCCACACGGAAAGGCTGGCGCGTATTGGCGGCCACTTCAAAGTAGGCTTCGCCGGTAATAATAACGGCACGAACTTTCTCCGTAAAAGCCGTCGGATAGGTGATACTGGAGGCGGCATTGAGCCATACGGCTGTGCCGTCGGGCAGTTGTATGCGGTATTGCCCGCCCCTGGGTGTTGTGAGGGTATGGTATTCCACTGCCGCAGTAGCTCCCTGGTAATTCAGCCGCCCGCTGTCGTTGCGGACCGTGAGACCGGGCTCCTGTACGATACTGCCCCGGGTACTGTCGAGCATAATTTCCTGTCCGTTGGACAGTTTCAGCACTGCCCTGTTGGTGCCGCTGGCAATGACCACCGGCGGCGCTACCTGCGTTTGTTTCCGGCTATGGAGCCACTGCGCTCCCGTAGCGGCTACCACGCCTGTTATAATGGCCGCCGCTGCGTACCGTACCCAGGTGCGCCGCCACAGGGGCAGCCGGTGTTCAACCGGTTCTTCTTCCGCCGCCATAGACACCATCAGCCTGTCGAGGATACGTTGGCTTCCCCCTGCTGTTAAAGGTATCGGATTCTCAAAAGCTGCGTCATAATTCCCCCGCAGCACCGCTTCCATATCCGTTTCCACCGCTGCCGGGTTTTCCTTCAGCCAGGCAAAAAGCGTTTCACTCTCCGGTTCCGTGATGGTGCCGTCGAGGTACTTTTGCAACAGGTCTGCAGGAAATTTATTTGGTTCCATACTAATAAGACTAATGAGTAAAAGAAATGGGTGGATGGTCCGGAAAAAAAATTCCGTTTTTTTTATTTCATGGCTATCAGCAGCATCAGCAGGGAGATATTGCCATGCTCCAGCAGGTATTCCCGGATGGATTTTACCGCCAGGGACAGGTGCTGTTTGAACGTATTACGGGAAATATTCATCAGCGCAGCCGCTTCTTCGTAACTTTTCCCCTGCCGGCGGCAAAGGATAAATGCTTCCCGGCGCTGTGGGGGAAGGTTATCAATTGCCTTCTGTAACAGTTCCTCGTATTGTTTCTGTTCAACAGCATTAAACACGGACTGTTCATGAATGCCCAGGGAAACGCGGTGCATGACCTCATCGCGCACGGCGTCAAACAAGGTAAGCCTGTTCAGCTGGGTAAGGGCTGTATTACGGGCCAGGCGGTACAGGTAAGCAGCAAAGGACGACTGGATGTCCAGCTGTTCCCGGATCTCCCAGATCTTCAGGAACACATCGTGCACCAGGTCTTCTGTGAGCAGCGGATTTTTGGTAAACTTCAGCAGGTAGGTATAAATACCCCCGTGGTATTGCATGTAGATCGCTGTAAACGCTGCCTGGTCACCTATAGCAAGTCGTTTCAGCAGTTCCTGTTCATTCATTCTATAGTAAGATATCAGACAATCAAACTCCCCACTCCGGAGACAGGGGTAAATTTAATATTAAATGCAGCAAAAAAAGAAGCCTTTCGTTCCCGGCTATACCAGTATTTGTCCATTAACATAAAAATCGATAAGTTTATTCCCGTTTTACGTTTTTGCTTATTCTTTTATCTGTCTCCACATGCAACCAAATCTTTTGTCTGCCAACACCTGTCAGCGCATATCGGCTATGCTGCTGTTTTTGATCATCTTCCTTTATTACCCTGTTGTTAGTCATGCACAGAACAATAATGTGCCCGACAAATATGCCGGTGGCAAAAAACTGGTGACCGAGCTGAGTAAGATTCTCAGTCCCCGTGGCATCCAGGAAAACTATGAAGCCACCCTGGGCCGCACCCATCAATGGGTATTTGTGCGGGGACAGGACAGCAGCAACCCTGTCATTCTTTTTATTCATGGCGGCCCCGCCTCCCCTATGGCGCCTGTTATGTGGACCTGGCAACGGCCACTGGAAGAGTATTTCACCATGGTGCAATACGATCAGCGTGCTTCCGGTAAAAGTTTCCTGGCCAACGATACCACTAACCTGGGCGCTACCCTTCATATAGACCGTTATGTAGACGATGCCATTGAACTGGCCGAACAGTTATGCCGGAAATACCATAAAAAGAAACTGATCCTGATGGGACATAGCTGGGGTACTATTATCGGCATGCGCGCCGCCCTGAAACGCCCCGATCTGTTTTATGTTTATATAGGAGCCGGCCAGAATATCAACACGGTAGACAATGAGCGGGTAAGTTTTGAATTTGGCCTGAAAGAAGCCACCCGCCGGAAGGACACGGCGGCCATCCGGGAGCTGCAGTCTATTGCCCCGTACCCGGGCAACCAGCCCATTACCCGGGAGCGGATCATTATTGCCCGTAAATGGCCGCAGGAATATGGAGGGCTGGCCGCCTACCGGCCGGTGCCCGCCTACTTCTTTAATGCCCCGCTGTTATCGCCCGAATATGATAAAAAAGATGTAGCCGCCATTGATGAGGGGAATATCTTCACGCTGGGCCGGGTGATGGACGAATTCCTGGCAGTGGACTTTAAGCATGTAAAGGAATTTCCCATACCGGTGCTGATGTTCATGGGACGGCACGACTATACCACTCCATCCGAACCCACGAATGCCTGGCTGAAAAAAGTAAAGGCGCCGTATAAAAAAGGAGTATGGTTTGAAAATTCCTCCCATCTGATGATGATGGAAGAGCCAGGCAAGTTTTTACTGACACTTGTACAGGATGTACGGCCGCTGGCATTAAAATAAACCTCCTTAAAAATATAAAGCCGCATCAATCAGCAGTGATTGATGCGGCTTTTCAGATCCTGTATATATAGTTTATTTACAGTATACACAAGGCTCTTCCGGAAACCGTACCGTATTACAGGTAATGCGCACGGTAGGAAGATAGCGTTGATTGTTGGCCAGCCCGCCAGCGATCATGTTCCGTTCTGCATCGCTGAGCACAGCGACGGCAGCTTTGGTGAACACCAGTTTTTTATTGATAGCAATTTTCTTTTTCATGGCTACATTTTTTAGCAACTGAAAAAACAAAGATTACTGGCAATCCATGCAAGGCTCACCCGGCATCTGTACCGTTTGACAGGTAACAATGATAGTCGTGCAATTAGGCTGATTAGTGATCGGTCCTCTGTTCCCTCCGGCAATCAGGTTGCGTTCTGCATCGCTGAGTACGGCGACGGTAGCTTTGGTAAATGCCAGTTTTTTACTGATAGCAATTTTCTTTTTCATAGCCTTGTATTTTTATGCTGAAAAACGAGAGATTACATGCAACGAACACAGTTGTGCGCCGTATCGGGGATAGTAGGACAGGTTCTATCCTGCCCTGTAGTGCAACGGGGCAATTGGGTTACCGGTATCAAACCACCCGCTATCAGTTGCTGTTGATGCATGTTCAGGGCTGCGATAGTCTCCTTATTAAAAGAGAGCCTTTTGTTGATAGCAATATTTTTCTTTTTCATCAGTAATAGATTAGTCAGTGATAGGACATAAACCACAGGGACCGCCAGGCACCTGTTCCGTAGCGCAGGTAGGACCGATAAAAGTCGGGCAATCTCTGACGGTAGGGATTCCCTTGCCACCGATCATTTGCTGTTGTTCCATATTCAGCAGAGCGATGGTCTCCTTGGTAAAGGCGAGTTTCTTACCGATATTGACGGATTTCTTTTTCATAAAAAAAAATTCCTGGTGTTAAAAATCAGGGGCATGTATTGCAGTTCCCTGTATCCTGGTAGGTTACACAACTAAGGCCATTAGATGTGCAGGTAATGAGTTTGGTAACGGTGCGTGAGCCACCGGCCACCAGCTGCTGTTGTGCCATATTGAGGGAAGCAATCGTTTCCTTGTTGAAGGAAAGTTTCTTTCCGATGGCCGCACTTTTCTTTCTCATTGACAATCGATGTCTAACGTCAGCTCACACAATTGGCACGGACCAGTTGGCCTTATACGGGTCGCGCAGGTGAGTTGGCGGGATTGGCATACCACTGTAGCTGTTGCATTACCGCCAGCGATCAATTGTTGTTGATTTGCAGTCAGGGCAGCAACCGTAGACTTACCCAATGTCAGTTTTTTCTGGAGAGAGACTTGTTTCTTTTTCATATGATTACAGTTTTAAAAGATGACCATACTATTCGCAGATTTCGCAATAACCTGTTTTAACATGAACAGTAACACAGGTTTCTACAAATGATTCGCATTCGATGGGCCGGGTAATAAAGAATCCGCCTGCGATTTTAGCCTGCTGTGCGGCATTTAATGCAGCAATTGTTGCTTTGTTGAGTGACAGCTTACGTCCGATAGCTACTTTTTTCTTTTTCATGAAAATGGAATGAGAGGTGAATAAATTGCCTTAACAGTAAATACAGTTCATTTGTGTGTAAGGAATTGTTTCACAGGTTTGATCGCGGGTGTAACATTTCCGGTCGAGGGTAACCGGCGGCAGGCCACCAGCGAGTATTTCCTGTTGTGATGCAGAAAGTACCGCAATAGCTGATTTACCGAAATACAATTTCTTTTCGGCTTTCAAAATTTTCTTTTTCATTATCGTTTTGGATTTTGCAGGACAAAACAATCCTATCGGCCTGCGTTATAGCAGCCGGGATAATTTGGGTCCGGGGTTATAAAAAGACAGATCAATCCGGGCAGCGGACGCAGGTGCGCTGTGTGTACGGAATAGTTTCGCAGGTTTCCTGCCTTGTATGACAGTTCAGCTGCAGGGTAATAATGGCTACACCGCCGGCCACCAGCGATTGTTGCTGGTCATTCAGATGGGCGATGGTTGTCTTGTTAAAAGACATTTTTTTTCCAATGGCTACTTTTTTCTTCATAAGGAGGAGATTTACGGGTTTACTTAATTTTCGGGTTAAAAAGAATTAATCACGGCAGACAACACAATGGTCCTCTGTGAACGGTATTGTTTCACAGGTAATTTGCCTTGTTTGCGCATCGCAGGTTAGCTGTTTGGTAACAGGAGGCATACCACCGGCAATGAACAACTGTTGTTGTGCATTCAGATGAGCGATGGTTGTTTTGTTAAAAGACATTTTTTTCGGAATGGCTACTTTTTTTTTCATAAAAAAGAGATTTTTCGGTTGAAAAAAGAGAAGCAATAGAGGTCTGTGCCGGCATTGCTGCGGCCGTGACAGTTTAGTTCCGGATGTAAAAAAGTTAACAGCAGATTAGCAGAATACACAAGCCTCTTGTGTATACGGTATTGTCTGACAGGTTTCCTCCCGGGTAACCAGACATTCCGGACGGAAGGTAAAAGGTGGCATACCGCCGGCAATCAGCGACTGTTGCTGTGCATTCAGGTGGGCTACCGTGATTTTGTTAAAAGACATTTTTTTTCCGACAATTGTTTTTTTCTTCATAAGAAGGAGATTTACAGGTCAAATTTGGGTTGAAAAATGATATTATATGGAATGGGTTAAATTGGCATGAGTGATCGATTATTTTGAGCAGTCTGAAGATAATCAAAATAAGCAGGAAAAAAAATTTTTTGCAGTGCTTGAGAAGATGAGATCGAATAACGTATTCCGGAGAATAAATGATACCTTGGATCGCTTTTAAAAGTTCCCTATGAACCTTGAACCACACTTGCAAACGCTTCGTTTACCCGGTGATACTGCAGCCAAATTACAGGCGCTGGAAACTATCCGGGCAACGGGCAACTCATCGTCTATCCTTCATCTGTTACCCTGCCTTCAGTTATCCTTTAATGAAAGTGTCCGGGAGGTCATTTGTGATACCATCATTTATCTATACCCCAAACATCTGGTCTATAAAACCCTACACAAACGGCTGAAGCGATGTGACATTCAACCGGCAGATATCGATTTTTTCGAGGCATTCTTTTCTTCTGACAGGTTAGCTTATCTACTGATCATCTGTGCCTTAAATATCAATGGACATGTACGGGAGAAAGCGGTATCCAGACTGGCAGCGTGGCCTGATGCCGCCGCTGTACCGGTGCTGCTCCAACGTTTGGCCGATCCGTTAAAACCCGTTCGCCAGGCAGCGGAAATTACGCTACTAAAGTTTCTGCGGCAGGATATGGTAGATGCTTTTGTGATGAAGCTACCGCAGCTAAGTGGGCGACAGTGGCAGACAAGAAACAACCTGGGTATAATCAGGCAAACCATCTGCGATTTTCTGCAGCAACATCGCGCCCTGATAAAAGACCATTATCGCACTTATCCGGACACCCAACGGGCGATGGTAGCGCGTTTGTTGCTCAGTTACTACGCAGATGCAGAAGAACATTCTTTTTTTAAGTTTGATTACAGTCCGGAAGTACGGGAAGTGATGATAGATTTTAGGGAACACCTGCGATCAGGAGATTTCAGCGCATACATGACTGCCACCTCTCCCAGGGTCAGGTTAAAGGCATTACGTCTCGTGCAAGACAACCTTGTATCCAGCCTGCGTCCCTTTATCGCAGATCCGGAAGCTAATATCCGGGAACTTGTCCGCAACCGGCTGAAAGACCAGGGTTTTGACTTTACTGCCTATTATCTGGAGCGGTTAAAAAACCAACGGCAGTTACCCGGCGCATTGAGTGGGCTGGCGGAAACAAATGCCCGTCAGCATGCCCAGGTGGTGGAGAGCTTCCTGAATCATAGCAATCCTATCATTGTGAAGATAGCTTTCTTCACACTTCAAAAACTGGATGAAAACGCCACTTATCAGTTTTGCCTGGAGCACATGGACCATCCTGTTATGACGATCAGGCGTGCTATACTGGATTTCCTGGCACCCCGGGCCAACGATACGGTATTACGGATAGCCAGGGAATATTACCTGAATAGTCCGGTGGATGTAAAACGCGGTATCCTTCACTTCTATTCCTATGCGAGTGGCTGGGCCGTACTGGCGGATATCGTACTATGCACCATCGATGCAGATCCTGGTATCAGGTCATTCAGCCTTTCCGCGCTGCGAAGGTGGCAGGTACGGGTTCCCAACCAGGGTACTACACCGGATGCCGCAGATAAGGAAAGGGTGCTGGCGATGCTCCGTTTCGCCTCCACCATCCATGAACAGCAACGTTTTTACCCTACAAATCCATTACAGGGACTGGCTTCTTACTTTGACTGCTAGCAGCTGTTTTCCCGAAACGCTGTTCCTGCAACCGGTCGTATTCCTTTACATAATCCGGGTGTTCAGTACCCATCACGCGGTCCCATATACGAAAATACAGGCCGTAGTTACCTTTGAAACGGCTATGATGCAGGTTATGATGCACAGAGGTATTAAGCACCTCAAACAGCCAGCTACGGCGGAAGCCGCGGGGCATCAGTTCATATCCCAGATGACCGTATACGTTGATGATAAAGCCTGCAACGGTAAACGCCAGCACAGCCAGCGGATGCATAGGCATGATACAAACCACCAGCAACAATACTCCGCCTTCGCCGATGGCTTCCAGCAGGTGGAAACTATAGGATGTCCAGGGAGACGGGTTAGTGCTTTTATGATGTACCAGGTGGGTTAATTTAAACAGCCCGGGATGATGCAGCAGGCGATGCAACCAATAAAAATACGTGTCGTGTACCACAAGACTCAGCAGTACACTCACTCCTAAATACCACAGTGGAAAATCATGCAGTTGCGTATATACCTGTGTATACTGGCGCACCGGCGTAAAAAATATGATCACGGAGATTACACTGAATACCAGCGTACTTTGCATGGAATGCCAGATCTCACGAAAAAAATCCTTCCGGGAAGCGGCTTTCCGCTGAATTTTCAGCCGTTGTAACCGGGCAGGAAACAACCTATAAAACATAATAAAAGGGATACCTGCCAGCAGAAAATAGCGTACGGCGGAGGCACTGAAAATACGGGCCAGGGCTTCGGTCAAGAGTTGCATGTTCCGGTCGTTTTTGATGTTAAACAACCCAAAGTTAGCCCCCACAGGCACTTTCACCGATTAACAAAGGATAATAAATCACGTTAACAAAAGATAATTTCTGCTTATTTTCTACCGCGGCTATGAATTCTTTTACGGATCCGGCTGAGGGATACCGGCGTAACACCCAGCATGGATGCAATGTATTTATCCGGCACGCGGTTTACAATATCGGCACGGCTATCCAGTAGTTGCAGGTAACGTTCCTCCGGCGACAGCGTTACAAAAGCCTCTATCGTATCCAGCGCTTCCGCCAGCATTTTCTGCAGAAAGTAATTGCGTAGCGGTTCCATACGGGGATGTTCTTTCAACAGCTGGTCAAGCTGATCGTAGTTTATTTCCAGTAGCACCGTGTCTTCCAATGCCCGGTATATAAAGCGTGCCGGCTGCTGGCGGATGATGGCATCATGCGAAGCGATGAACTGACCTTCCCAGCGCAGAAACAACGTAGCTTCTTCCCCGTTATTACGAACAGCATATGCCCGGATAATGCCTTGTTCCAGATAGGCGAGTTTACGGGTGGTATCACCCTCACGGATATACGTTTCTCCTGCCTCCAGTTTCACATGCCGTGTAGCCGCAAACAAGGGCGCCATATCGGCCGGAGGTACGCCATTTAGCTGTTGTAACAAATGCTGTAAAACTTCTATAGAGATCCCCATGCTTCAGATTTCACGCCTCAATAATAGAAATTTTTTATGGGACATGGTGAACATTTTTGTTTCCCCGCTGTTTTACCAGCAACCAAAATAACCATTCCATGAAACAAACCCCATTATTCCTGTTGTTATCTCTATTGGCCGTACTGGCCTTTTCCCGATGTAATGACAATCATGAGATAGCGGACGTAATCCTCAAAGGGCATGTGCGGACAATGGAGCACGATGATGCCAATAAACTGGCGGAGTGCGTGGCTATCCGGAACGGCCGCATCATTTTCACCGGCAATTTTGAGGAAGCTAAAGTGAACCATTACAAGGAAGGCACTACCCAAATCGTGGAATACGGCGACTCCGCCCTGATTATGCCTGCTTTCGTGGATGCACATGCCCACGTAGGCTTAGCCGCTATGACACTGCCTATGGCAGACCTGGCCGCCCGTCCCTATGGGAATGTCAACGACTCCAATGCCCTGGTACAGGCGATGCAGGACTATCTGCGGAAAAACAATCTGCCTGACAGTGATACTACCACTGTCCTCATCGGTAACAACTATGATGATGCACAACTGGCCGGCAACCAGCAACCCACCCGGTTCACACTGGACCGCGTATCCACTACCCATCCCATTTATATCATGCATGTAAGCGGCCATATGGGTGTGGCCAATACCCGCTTCCTGAATATGATGGGCATCCATAACAACACGCCACCGGGTCTCTATGCCGGCGGCACGATTGTGAAAACACGCCCACAAAACAGTAAGGACAGTATTGTAACAGGGCTGCTGCTGGAAAACGCCAATGTGCACGCCATGGAAATAGCGATGGAAATATCGCAAAAGACCGCGGCCTCCTCTCCTGCCGCGAAACAGGCAGCCAAAGACAGCGCTGTTTCCCGGCTATTGCAGGCAGAATACGAGTGGTTCAAATATGGCGTCACCACCATCTGCGAAGGCAGAGCCGGTGCGGGTACCATTGAACTGATTGCAGGCGCCAACGACGCAGATATCCTGAAAGGCGATTTTATTGTATTGCCGGACTATGATCAGAACAGTAACCTGGGCGCGCTTAAAGACAAATTCTTCCCTGGTTATTATAAACATATGAAAGTCCCCGCCGTGAAATTTACCTTCGATGGCTCCCCTCAGGGCAGGGATGCTTATCTTTCCCAACCCTATTTACATCCCCCTATCGGGCAAAACAACAGCTACAAGGGAACGCCTATATACGCTTATGCGGATGCGCTGCGGAAAATAGACAGTGTGGCCACCTATCTCGACATGCCGGTACACGTTCATTGCAATGGGGATGCTGCCATCGATATGGTACTAAACATCTTCAACCATCTAAAAAAGCAAAAGAACGCTAAAACAGGGAAAAGCAAACTGGCACATAATATACCCAATGTGATCATTCATTGCCAGATCACCCGTCCGGAGCAACTGGATTCCATGAAAAAACTGGCAGCCCCCCTTGACGGAGGCACTATGCCGCTGGTGATGGAGAGCTTTTTTCCAACACACGTATACCTGTGGGGCGATTGGTATAAAAAAGAAGTACTGGGCACTCCACGTTGTAACCGTATTGCCCCGCTCGGGGAAGCTGCACGAAAAGGTTTACGCTACACCATTCACACCGATGCTCCTATTACCCCACCAGACCTGCTGACAGCCGTATACGCCGCGGTGAACCGTAAAACGCTGGACGGCGATACTACGCTCGGTCCTGATCAGCGTATACCCGTTTACGATGCCTTAAAAGCTATCACAACAGAAGCAGCCTATCAATGGGGCGAAGATACCTGCAAAGGGAAATTGGTAAAGGGTTACAAGGCAGATATTGTAGTACTGAGCCACGACCCGGTAAAGGTAAATCCCCAAATGATCAGAGATGCCGTGAAAATAATGTATACTTTCAAAGACGGCAAACAGGTGTATCCTGCGCTGAATAACAAACAAACCCTTACACAACGCAAATAACGGGAGTTCCCGTACACAACAAATCCCGCTTCGCCAGCAGGCAAAGCGGGATCCTTTTATACTGTGGATGATAGATACCTTAGCGGGTGGTGTAACCGCCATTGGCGAAAATCGTTTGTCCGGTGATCCACCAGCCGTCCGTTACCAGGAACTCTACCAACGGGGCAATGTCTTCGATTTTAGTCAGTCCGCCCAGCGCCGAAGCCGATTTGTGGTAAGCCACAGCATCGTCCGTTTCCTGTCCATAGAAAAATGGCGTATCCATAGGACCCGGCGCCACCGCCGTTACCGAGATACCACGACCGCCAAATTCCTTGGAAGCCGCCCTGGTATAATGTTCTACCGGCGCCTTACCGCCGGCATAAGTGGAATACAGACCGGTATAGGCTGCCAGCAACGAGGTCACAATCGTACAGATTTTACCGTCGTCATTTAGTTGTCTGCCGGCTTCCTGTATAAAGAAATAGGCTACCTTGGAGTTGATATCGAACATGCTGTCGTATTCTGCTTCAGTCGTGTCGAAGAAAGGTTTTTTCAGCACTTTCCCCACCGTATTGATGGCGATATCTATCCCACCCCACTGTTTACGGCCTTCGTTAAAGAGTTTCCGGATGTTCTCCACCTTGGTAAGGTCTGCCTGAAACAGCACGGCTTCGCCGCCGGCAGCCTGGATATCTTCCAGGGTTTTGACAGCATCCGCCTGTGTACTGTCGCTGTTGTAATGGAGGATAATTTTAGCCCCTTTGTTTGCCAGTTCCCTGCTCAACAGTCCGCCGAGGTTCTTGGCTCCGCCGGCGATAAGCACTACTTTTCCTTTTAAATCGTTTCTTCCCATGATTACATTTTTTAAGAATGTTTAACGATGGGATAAAGGTCTGACAAACCACCCCTTGGGGCATGGTGAACTTTCCGGAATTTTGACAAAAGGGCTGTTAGCGCTGCGCGGAGCGATATTGTCCGGGTGTTTCGCCGGTCATCTTTTTAAAAAACTTGGAAAAATTAGAGGGATCGTAGGTCAACACATGAGCGATTTCTGCAATAGGCTTATCCGTTTCCGCCAGCATTTTCCGGGCGGCGTCTACAATTTTCTGATCATAAAAATGACAGGGATGGTGCCCCATTGTTTGCTGGATAGTGGCCGTCAGATGAGCATGGGACACAAACAAGGCGCTGGCGATCTGGTTCAGCTCCATAAACGCCGGCGTATCCCCGCTGATCACATCAGCGATATGTTTATCTAAAAAAGCGAAATATGACTGTGTTATTTTCTCACTTTGTTTCATGTATGTGTTGAACTGCATGCTTGAACAATGGAGCTGCAAAGGTTAACATTTCACCGGCCGGCACAGTGAAGGTTGCAGCATGGACATCCGGCACATTTCAGTCCAAAACTAATTATTTCACTTCATTTTCCGCTTTTTGTTTCTGAACTGCTGAATTTCCTTCCAGGAACAGGTATTGAGGATGTTTTCCTTTCTGCACCAGCCTCTCCGGGCAATGGTAACGCCTATCTGCATAAAATCAAAATGCGCCAAAGCGTGGGCGTCCGTATCAATCACCAGTTGTACATCCTTTGACAAGGCCATTTTCACCAATTCATCGGGCAGGTCCATCCTATCCGGCTGCGCATTAATTTCCAGTGCCGTATTGGTAGCTGCCGCCTTTACCATCAGCTGTTCCCAGTTCACTGCATAACCTTCCCACGTACCCAGTAGCCGGCCTCCGGGATGCCCTATACAATTCACACAGGGATGTTCACAGGCTTTCAGCAACCTTGCGGTATTATCATGGGTAAACCCGCTGTGTACCGAAGCGACGACCCAGTCAAACTGTTGGAGCAAACGGTCCGGTAAATCCAGGCTGCCGTCCATTAGTATATCTACTTCTACGCCCTTTTTCACAAAGGCGGTTCCCAGTTTTTTGTTCAGTTTATCTATTGCTGCAAACTGCAATAAAAATGCTTCTTCCGTTAACCCATGCGCTACCCGTTCGCTGGGCGAATGGTCCGTCACTACCAGGTAAGCATAGTCAGGGAAATTTTTTTTCACATATTGCACGATGGTGTCAATATCTTCTTCCCCATCACTCCATTTGCTATGTAAATGCATATCTCCTTTTATCTGACCAGCTGTCAGCAATACCGGCAGCCGGTGTTTGGCAGCGATGTCTATTTCCCCTTTCTCTTCCCGTAATTCCGGCGGTATGTATTGTAACCCCAGATAGCGGTACATGTCTTCCTCCGTTTTTCCGGCGAGGTATTTTTCCGTATGAAGATCAAACAACCCATATTCATTCAGTTTCCAGCCCTTTTCCCGGGCAATGGTACGCAGGCGGATATTATGTTCTTTTGAACCCGTAAAATAAAGCAATGCAGCCCCCCAGGAATCAGGCGGCACAATCCGCACATCTACCTGGGCGTGGCTGGCAGCCAGCCTCACGCTAACCTTCGTTTCACCACCCGCCAATACGGCCGCCACCTGCGGCAACTTTGTTATTTTTTTGGCAAGACGCGCCTGATCTGCTACCGCCGCCATTATCACGATATCGATGTCGCCAATTGTTTCCTTCCCTCTACGTAAACTTCCTGCCAGTTCGGCTTTCATCACTTCGGGAAACAGTTGTATGGCCGCTAATATTTCGCTGCCGGCTTTTAGCGCATTCCACAGCAGCAACCTCGATTGCGCCTCACTATATAGCTGCAGCCCTTTTTTCATGTTATCAATCTTCTTGCTGCCGAAACCCCGGAGCCCTTCAAAACGACCGGTATTCAAGGCTTCCACCAGCTGATCCCGTGTCCGGATACCCAGTTTTTCGTACATCACCTTTACCAGGGCAGGTCCAAACCCTATAATATCCATCAGGTCCAGCAAACCTTCGGGGACTTTTTTCTTCAACTGCTCAAATTTGCCCACCTTACCGGTCTTCAGAAATTCAACGATCTTGTCCGCAATGCTGGACCCTATTCCGTTCAGTTCATCCAGCGCTTTTTTATCATCCTTATACACCGCTATATCACATTGAAGATTATTTACCGTTCTCGATGCCACGTCATAGGCAATAGCACGGAAGCGTTCCTTTGCGCCCAGGTATTTGTAACAGGCTGCCATATGGTGCAGTAGTCCTGCGACAACAGCATTTTGTGTTGTAGTATTTTCCATGGTATGAGCCATAACAAACTATTTTATATCTGTTCAACCATCATCAGGATTCCACCATTTCCAGGAAATCATGCTCAGTGAGCACCTTCACTGTTTTGTTTGCACGGCTTTGGGCCAGCTTATGCCCCGGGTGGCTGCCTGCCACCAGGTAATTCAGTCCGCGCGACACGCTGTTTAATACTTTTCCGCCATGCTCCTCCACCATTGCCGCCGCAACCTTACGTGTCATTCCCGATAAAGTACCGGTAAAAAGAAAAGTCTTGCCATCCAGCGTATGTTTTGCAGCAGGTCGTCTTTTCCCGGTCTGCATGTTAACGTTTAAATGCGCCAGTTTTTGCAGCATTTTCACGTTGGCTTTATTGTTAAAAAACTGGCAGATGCTTTCTGCCACGGTGGGCCCAATATCTTTCCAGGACATCAATACAGCAGCTTTGACGCCCACGAGGTCTGTAAGCCGGTTGATGTTGTCCACGAGTGTTTTAGCAGTGGCTATCCCTACGTAGTGGATACCCAGACCGTATATCAGCCGGTACAATGGTTGTCGCCGTGCCTTTTCCACCGCAGCCCGCAAATTACCGGCGGATCGTTTGCCCCACCGTTGCAACGATGCCAGCCTGTCATAATTTATATCAAACAAGGAGGGGATATCAGTGATTAACCCGTGATCAAAAAGTTCCCGCATATGCTGTTCCCCCAGACCGGTAATATCCATAGCATCCTTACCGGCAAAATGTACCATACGGGCGATCACCTGTGCCTGACAACCCATGTTGACACAATACCAAATACTCTCCCCAAATGGCCGTTGCAACGGATGACCGCAGACAGGGCAGTTTACCGGAAAGCGGATCTTTTTTTCGCGGCCGGTCCGCTCTTCCTTTACAGGTTTTACAATATAGGGAATCACATCCCCCGCCCGTTCCACTAAAACGGTATCGCCTATACGAATATCTTTAAACTGCACCTGTTTTTCATTAAAAAGCGATACAGAAGCCACCGTAACCCCGCCGATAGGTACCGGATCAATTTTGGCGACAGGAGTAACAGCTCCCATGCGGCCAACACTGAAAACTACTTCCCGTAGCTTACTGGTCGCCTGACGGGGTTTAAACTTATAAGCCAAAGCCCATCGGGGATGATGGCTGGTCATTCCCAGAGACCGCTGGTCCTGGCTGTTATTTACCTTAACGACAATGCCGTCTGTCTCATAGGGAAACGAATCCCGCTTTGCTTCAAAATCCCTGCAATAACGGATAACATCAGCAAATGAATGCGACACCAGTTTCTGCCGGGAAGGCGCAGGGAAACCAAGTGTGGTCAACAGATCAAGTATCTTTCCCTGCTCCAGCAACGATTCAGGTGGCACCACGCCCTTTTCCATAGCATAAAAACTCACCTGGTATAATACCGCTTCCAGCCGGTGTTGCTCCCAGGACTGCGGGTGCAACAACCGCAGCGTACCCGCTGCCGCATTACGCGGATTAGCCATCAGGGGCAGCCCTTTGCGCGCTCTTTCTTCGTTGTACGCCCGAAAACTTTTCTTACTCATTAGCACCTCTCCCCTAAGTTCAACAACGGCAATACCATACCGGCTCCACGGCGCCGTTTCCGGGATACCGGCCACCTGCCGGATAGCGGCAGTAATGTCTTCGCCGCTGGCGCCATCGCCACGGGTAGCGCCCCGCACCAGTCTGTCATGTTCATACAACAGGGAAATACCGGTCCCATCAAATTTCGGTTCCGCACAGTAAGCCCTTTTACCCGTTTTCTGCATCCATTCCTGTAATACCGCCGCATGATAGGTATTATCCAGGCTTAACATGGGTACCTTATGATGCACAACCGGAAATTGATTTTCCAGGTCCGGGGCTACGTGTTCCACAGGCGAACCGGGCCTGGCCATTTCCGGATGGGCTTTCTCCAGTTGCTTAAGCAAACTGTATAACTGGTCATACTCAAAGTCGGTGATAACCGGATTATTTTTTTTATAGTAGCACCAATCATGATACGGAATCACTTCATACAACGCGTGTAATGTATCACTCACATCCGCCAGGCGCACCGGTTTCACTGCTTTTAAAAGTTTCCCGGACAACGTCAGCAATTCCGCCGCTTTTTTGTTACTATACGTTTCCATCCTGCTTATTTAATAATATCAAATTACAACAAACAGGTAGTTCCAGACAATGACAGATATCAAAAACACACATGATCCGCATCATACCGGCACACTGGCCGTCTTACTACATTTGTGCAGAGGTTAGTCATTTCATTATCCACAAAAATTCTGTCTCATGTTATCAAATGAATTATCTGCCATGCAGGCACAAGCCACCGCACCCGCTATTTCCCTGATAGTACCGCTCGACGACGCTTCCGGCCGCTCCAGGCAAACGGCTTCATCACAGGTAAAAAAAGCGATAAAAAAAGTGGCGAAAACACTTGAAGATATTTATCCGGAACAGTCTGTACAGCTGCTACCGTTGTTGGAAGAACAGCTATTGCAATTTGACAAACATTATCATCCGGGAGCCCAGGGAGCCGGTATATATGTGTCATCCGACTATTATCACCAGTGCCTGTTTCCTTTTCCGGTAGAAGAAAAAGCACATATCGCCGGAGCTTTCTCCATCCGGGAACTGCTATACCTGGAACATTATGCTACCGGGTATCTGTTATTGCATATCAATGAGCAAACGGTACAATGTTATAACGGGAAACTGAATGAACTGGAAGAGATTACTAACCAGCATTTCCCCCTGCATTTCCGGGATGACTACGAATATTCCAAACCCGCTCAACTCACTTCCCACGGAGGATATGAAGGCACCAAAAGTTTCGAAAAAGATAAGTCAACACTGAAAGCAATCCGCACCCGCAATTTCTACCGGGAAGCTGATCACAAATTGAATGCTGTATTAAACGGGCAATCCATCATCATTGCCGGTCCGGAAAAAGACATTGCGCTGTTCCGGGAAGTAACCGGTCATACGCAACGCATTATCGGAGAAATACCCGGTAACTATTCGCATTTGCCATTAAAAAAACTGGAAGAAAAATGTTGGGATACCATCCGGGCATGGACAGATAAACAAGAGGCTACTTCCCTCTCCCAATTACTCGGAAAAACGTGGCCTGAAAATATTATTGAAGGAACTAAAAAAGTGTGGCAGGCAGTGCAGGCCGGACGAGGGTTGAAACTCCTGGTAGAAAAAGATTATGCCTGCCCCGGATTTATTGGCGACAAAGCAGGAAAATTCTATATAAGGGCGCCTAAAACAGGTCACCGCACCATTGCAGATGCGGTGGATGATATTATACAGGCAGTACTGCGCAAAAAAGGAGAAGTTATTTTTGCTAATAACGGCGCGCTCAGTGAGCATCAGCATATAGCGCTCATTACCCGCTATTAAATTCAGGGCTGCAGTGCCATCAATGGAACCGGGCAATGCATCGTCAGATTCCGCGTGTGGCTTTTATGCGTTAACCGATGCAGCAGATCATGATGTTTGGGTAATACCACCAGCAGGTCCAGTTGCAGCAGTTCCGCGTCCTCCATGAGGCTTTCGTTGGCATCGGCGTGCACGCTATAGTGATAATGAGGTGCCATAGGCGCCAGCATTTCGTGCAGGCGGTCAGATTCATGCACCATAGCAGGTGTTGCATCTCTTTTTGCTTCTACGTTCAATATATGCAGTTCAGCATGAAAATCGTCCGCAAATTGTTGCAACAGTTTTACCGGAACCGTTTCACTGACATGGCTAAAATCGCAGGCCAGTCCTATCTTTTTAATGCCGGTAAATGTTCGTTCAGGCGGTACCGTAATCAACGGCCATTCCAGGTGGCGCATCACAAATACCGTATGCCCGCCTAACAGCAGTCTCTCTGCTGCGGTAGTACCCTGGCTTCCCAGGATAACAACGTAGGGCCGCAACCGTTCACACAACACTTCCAGTTCAGTGTAAAAATTACCCATTTTCACGACTACTTCGATTGTTACCTTTCCGGCCGTTCTTTCAGTCAACTGCTGTTTCAGCTTACTCATCTCCTCCTGGATATCCTGTAACATCTGATCGGGATTAAAAGCGATCGGCATTTCACCATATGATACCGGTAACGTATATACGTGCAGCAATACCACCTGCGTGCCGATAGCCTTTGCCATATCTGCGGCATAGCAGGCAGCATTCCAGGCCGCCGGGGAAAAATCAGTTGCAACGATGATTGTTTTCATATATCTCATTTTTTGTGGTGAAAAGGTAGAGAGAAACCATCTGCCGGATACTGACTATTGTCAACTATTAATTTGATTGTGATCATTGGGGGTTGCCGGGCAACCCGATAACTTTGCAGTAAATTGTGTATGTATGCCATCCACCCCACACAAGTACACATTTTACAATAGGTTACGTACCAGTTTTTTAGCTGATATATATAACGTATGCCGGTTTATCCTCCGTTTTTTTGCCGAGGTATTCCGTCCGCCATACGAGTTCAGAGAGACGGTCAAACAATGTTACAATGTTGGTTATAAATCATTTGCGCTGGTATCGCTTACCGGCTTTATCACAGGCATGGTATTTACCAACCAATCGCGGCCGTCATTGGCAGAGTTTGGCGCCACCTCCTGGCTGCCGGGGCTTATTTCCATCGCCATTGTACGGGCATTGGCGCCCTTGATTACCTCCCTGATCGTAGCCGGCAAGGTGGGTTCCAATATTGGTGCGGAGTTAGGTTCCATGAAAGTAACGGAACAAATTGAAGCCATGGAAGTATCAGCCACCAACCCGTTCAAATTCCTGGTAGTCAGCAGAGTGGTAGCCACCACGCTGATGAACCCGCTACTGGTATGCTATATGGGCTTCATAGGACTATTGGGCGCCTACGTCAATGTACATCAGCACGAAAACACCAGCTTCGCCGCTTTCTTCCAGCATGGCTTCTCCAGTATATCCTTCCTCGACATTTTTGCGTCTATTATCAAAGCATTGATATATGGCTTTACCATCAGCATCACCGGTTGTTACCAGGGATATAACGCTATTAAAGGTACCCAGGGTGTAGGCAAGGCTGCCAACGTGGCCGTCGTTGTTTCCATGTTTCTCATATTTATAGAGGAGATGATCATTGTACAGGTGGTGAATCAATTCCGGTAGATGGATGATTTCGCTGATTAGCGAAGATAAATGAGGAGATGATGATGAACAAAAGAGGGTTATTGAAAATCAGACAATGCAAATATTATGAGAAAATCACCGGTTGATATCGATAAACAAAATGCCGTCGTCCGCATCCGTGGATTATATAAATCATTCGATACATTAGACGTGCTGATGGGCATGGACCTGGACTTATACAAAGGCGAGAACATAGTCGTGTTGGGCCGCTCCGGCAGCGGTAAATCGGTGTTAATCAAACTTATTGCAGGATTATTAAAACCTGACAAAGGCACTATCCGTGTGGCGGGCGAAGAAGTAGACCGGCTGTCGCCCAAAGAGCTACAGGAACTACGACTGAAAATAGGTTTCCTTTACCAGGGCAGCGCCCTGTACGATAGCATGACAGTACGCGAAAACCTGGAGTTTCCACTGGTAAGAAACAGCCCCCCGCTCACCCGAAAAGAGAGGGATGCCGCCGTTTATGAGGTGCTGGAAAACGTAGGACTGGCGCAGTCGATAGACAAAATGCCGGCGGAGTTATCCGGCGGACAGAAAAAAAGAGTGGGTATTGCGCGTACACTGATCCTGCATCCTGACATCATGTTGTATGATGAGCCTACCGCCGGACTGGACCCCATCACTTCCAGCGATATTATCACGCTGATCAATGAAGTTCAGCAGAAATACCAAACCAGCTCCGTAATTATTACACATGATCTCACCTGTGCCAAAGCCACAGGCGACCGGCTGGCGCTGATCACCGATGGGAAATTCAGTCGGGAGGGTTCCTTCGAAGAGGTATTCCGGACCGGCGATACAGAAGCAAAAAAGTTCTACGATTACAACTTTATCATAGACCCATGAAAACAGGTAAAAACAGGCATTTGATTGTCGTCATCCTATTCTCTATACTCGCCCTCGCCATACTGGCTGCCGCCATATGGACTTTAGGCGGGCAACATAAATCATTTGAGCATAAGTTCCCGGTAAAAACGGTCATCGCCGATGTGAACGGACTGAAAGTAGGCGACAATGTATGGTTTGCCGGGGTAAAAATCGGTATTATCAAAAGTATCGACCTCACCGATGATGGTCAGGTACTGGTGACCATGAGCATTGAAACCAAAGCCCGTAAACATATCCATATCGATTCCCGCACCAAACTTGGCACCGACGGGCTAATCGGCAACAAGATCATCATGATCTCCGCAGGTACCACTACCGCGCCCCTGATTGCCAACAACGGCTACCTGTATACCGACAAAGGCGGATCAGGAGATATGATGACCCTATTGGACGCCGCCAGCAAAAACCTGGTACAGATCACTACCAATCTTAAGGAAATCAGTCAACGGGTATTATCAGGCAAAGGTACCCTCACCACCCTACTGAATGATTCCATCATGGCCTCCAACCTGAAATACACCCTGGCAGACTCAAGAAACACCATGTCCCGCCTGAATAATGGCAGCGGTAAGGTAATGGACAACCTCTCTTCCTTCTCCACCCGGCTCAACCGCTCCGGCACACTCATCAACAATCTGCTGACCGACACCACCAGCTATGACAACCTTACAGAAAGTATTACCCGGCTGAAGGCAACGATGGATACCCTCGCCTTGTTTTCAGAGAACCTGAAACAGGCCAGCGAAGCCTTAAACAGCAGTCAGCATGTTACAGGAATATTATTGCATGATGAAGCGGCTGCCGGGCAATTACGCAGCATGCTTCGCAATCTGGACTCCTCCAGTAGCAAATTAAAAGAAGACCTGGAAGCCGTGCGTCACAATTTCCTCTTCCGGGGTTATTTTAAAAAGAAAAGGAACTGATGCGAGAACGCACCAGTTCCTTATAGCTGATCACTGATTGAGTAAATTTGATACCCCGGATTAGTCAGGCACTACCACTCCTACATTACGGTGCAGCGCCTGCTGATAATAATGCCCACCTACGGCAATATCATAGATAGCCATGCCCATCGGATTGAACATCACCACCCCTTCTTTCTGTCCTTTTAAAGCGTCATTACACACCACATCAGCAATAGAAAGGGTATCTGTTTTTTCCAGTCCCATCACTTTATGCATGTTTTCGATATCGGTATTCTGGCGGCAAACTTCTTCCCAGTCATCCACCACTACCACATCCATGTGGCGTACCATCTCCACTTTATAGTCGCGCAGCGATACATTGAGCTGCAGGGACGATTTTACCGGAGGCAGGTCCACATAAGGTGCTGCAGACACAGTACAGGTAATAAAGATGTCTGCCGTCGAATAACATTCCTGCCAGGAATTGGCCACTGCTACTTTATCTTTCACCGCAGGGTCCACGGTGGTCAGGTCTACTCCGTTGATATCATACAATAGCACCCTGTCGATACGATCCCCCAGTATAGCAGTGACCATGCTGAGATGCATTCTCCCAATGGGCCCAAAGCCGATAATGCCCACGGTAAACTGCTGGTCATCTTTCCTGTTGGCAAGGTACTTTTTGAGTATCACGCCAGAAACGGCAGCCGTACGGATGCCACTGATAGTTGCGGTATTGATCACGCACAATGGTATCCCTGAATCGTGTTCGTTGAGGATAGTCACCGAATGCGCTCTTAATTTATTCTGATAGATATTACCCGGAAAACTGGCAATCCATTTAATGCCTGCCAGTGGCGACTGTCCGCCTACATAAGCCGGCATAGCAATGATACGGTTTTTCGGGTCCCCATAACGCAGGTACGGTTTAATCGGCTGTGCATAATCTTCCTGGTGTAATGCTGTGGTGGCATTGCTGATAACATCGGTCAGCTCCTCCCAGTGAATCCCAATTTCACGGATATGATCCGCATTCAGATAAAGCATATATAGTTGTTTTAAGCGATGGTAGCAGATTCCAGTTTAAGTGCCAGTTGGTCCGCCCATTCCTTGTTGTAAATGGTATCCAGGTAAGAGTGGCCTTTATCCGGGAAAACGAGCAGGGAATTGGGGGTTTTATCGTAAGATATCTGACGGAAATAATTCTTCGCCGCGAGGTATACTGCGCCGGAAGATGCACCTGCGAATATCACCTGTTCGTTGAGCAGTTCCAGGCAACCTTTGATAATATCCGTCTGGGAAAGGATCACTACATCATCGATCAGGGCGCTCTTAATAATAGGCGGCACCTGGCTGGCGCCGATGCCGGAGATATATCTTTTCACCGGTGGCGCGTTGAAGATCACAGAGCCTTCCACATCCACTCCCACCACTTTAATATCGGGCCGGTGTTCTTTGATACTGCTGGAAATGCCGGTGATAGCGCCGCTGGAGCTAACCGCCACAAACACGTAATCGATCGGCTCGGGGCAGGCGAGGATTTCCTGTGTCAGTCCGTAGTATCCTTTGAAGTTATTAGGATCGCCATATTGATCGGCGATAAAAGAGTTTTCAATAGTCTTATGTAAATTATTGACCGTGTCTATACGGGTTAGCAGGTAGCCTCCGGTATGATCTCTTTCCGTGATCTTCACCACCTTGTAGGATAACAGGTTCAGCAGCGATTCATAGGCGCTGTTGATGTTAGGGTCGATCACCGGAATAAATTTCAGGTCCAGCATTTTACAGATAGAAGCCACGGCGATGGCCAGGTTTCCGGAGCTGGAAGCGATGATAGTAGTATGTTTGTTGATCAGTCCTGCTTTAATGCCGTTGTAGATAATGCTGTAACCGGCGCGGTCTTTGGAGCTGCCGGAGAAGTTGTTGTATTCCAGTTTAGCCCACAACGGGGTATCTGTATTCCGGAGGGAAATGAGGGGAGTATTGCCTATAAAAGCAGACAATTTTTCAAGCTGTTGTAGCATGTTAAAATTTTTTTGGTAAAAAACCGGGGGGATACCTGCATCCGGAGATGGATGCAGGTAACAGGAAGTTGGCGGTGTAATGGGTATTTTCAGGAAAGAAAAAGGAGCATAATAAACAAACAACAGAAAGGGCCGGCGTTATTGTACTTCCGCCACCAATGCTTCTTTTCTGTTATACAGGAGCTCCTTCTCTCCATAAAGCCGTTCCGCTATAATGCCCTTGGCCTCACACTCTTTCACCAGTTTATTGGATTGTATAATCGGATTGGATTCGTCGGTGTACACGATGCTGCTGATAAACTCCAGCCAGGGTTCCATGCCCATGGCGTAAACATAGGCTTCTTTCGGTTTGAAGATGTTGACCAGCGCCATGCCTTTCGGGCAATCGGAACCGGCCAGCCGGCGGCTGCTATCCTGGTCACGGGTGATCTTCTTCGTCAGCAGCGGGCCATAGAGCCAGGTAAGTGGTGCGCCGTCGCATTCCATACCGAGGAACAGCACATCTACATCCCCGATTTGTTTGTGTACATGTTTGTAGAGGGCGGATTCCACGATCCTGGAATCGGCCAGGAACAAGAGTTTGAAACCACTGATCTGTACCAGGAAACAGGCTTTGGTCAGGATATTCAGATCGCAGTGTTCGCCGGTGAAAGGCAGGCCGGTAATAGTCGTATCCACAAATTCGATGGTTTCCATCGGATCTACAGCCACCACGTTATCGAAACCGATGTTGTTGAACATCAATTTCAGGTCCGGATCTTCCAGTTTACCGCTGTTGGTACGCGGTACAATCAGGTTCCTGATTTTATGGCGAAGCGGCAGCAATGTTTCAAACAGGATGTGGTCCTGGTGATTGTGTGTAATGAGTACGTAATCGATAACATCCGGCAGATCGGCATCGGAGAAGTGATCGATGCTGCTTTCATAGCCATAGTAGCTGATCAGCGGGTCTACCAGGATGCTCACGTCTTTTGTTTCCACGAGGATGCAGGCGTGACCGAAATAACGCATCCGTATTTTATCGCCTGTGTAACGTTTATACACCGGCGGTGGTGTTTCCGTAAAGAAGGTATCGAACAGGGCTTCCTGTTCCGGTTTAATATCGAAGATGGCTTTGATTTCAGACAGCGGGCGGGCTGTTCTTTTCATCTGGCTGATAGCATCGATACCCGGGTGATCGAAGGGGATATTGAGGTGCAGTACATCCGGTTCATCGAGGCGGGGGGTACTGAGACAGAAAGGGCGATGGTCGTTATTGGTGATCCACAGCGCGATGCTCTGCGCCGCTTTATTATAGAATTCGCTTTTATACAGGAGTGATTCAAAGAAGCGGTAATCCGCGTTGCTGTTACGGTCGTAACATAGTTCCACATATCCTTTCAGGATATCCGGTACTTTTTCGTACAGGGGTTCCAGTCCGAATCCTTTGCCTTCCGCTGCCAGCAGTTTATCCAGCTCCTTGCATGCTTTCGCAAATTCGAGGGTACGTTCCTGGCGTTTGAGGATATCTTCTTTCAGGGCTTTCACTTCCGCTACCCTTCCGCCGTTGAAATCCATAAAGGGACCGCCTTTCATTTTGGGGTTCAGTACTGCCTCTGCGTGAATGGTGGGATCGTCGAGGTAGGAATCCATGATAGTCAGGTGGCGCGCAATGGTGTTCATGGCTGCCGTAGCCGGCGATACGAGGTGACTCCAGGCATACCAGCGGTCATACAATGGTTCCAGTACTACGTTTGGCTTGAGGTATACTTTTTTTTCGCTCATAACTGATATGATTTGTGATGTACAAGTAATTTTTTTGCGATGATGCCAACGATTTCGTAGGGATACTTGAAGATAAAAAAGTGATGGCCGGGCATTCGTCTGAAGTCCACCGGTCTGTTTGTCTCCCGTTGCCATAGCCGGATATCTTCGGGTTTGATATCTTCTTTGGTTCCGGTAATAACGGTGACGGGTATATCCAGTGGTTCCTGGTTAATATGCGCGTAATTTTCGGACACTTTAAAATCGGCCCTTAAAATGGGTTCAATAAAATCCAGTAGTTCATCGTTTTGCAATATTTCGTCTGGGCTACCGTTTAGGTTACGCACTTCTTCGATGAAGGATTTTTTATCGAGCAGGTGTCTTTTCCGCTCCACTCTGGACAGTGCGGAGGGTCCTGAAGTACCGGTGATAAAAAGATGCAGTGGCGGCATACGTCCTTCCTCGCTTATTTTGCGGGCCAGCAGGTAACAAAGCAATCCGCCCATACTGTGCCCGTAAATGGCGTAAGGAGCGGCGTCCAGCTTAGGCGCTACCTGCAGGTAAAGGTCATTTACCAGCTGCTTTATATCTTCCTTAAGGGTTTCATTCATCCGCGTACCTCTGCCGGGGTACTCCAGCGGGATGATGTTCAGGAAAGATGGCAGGTGCTCTTCATACAACCGGTAGGAGTATTTACTACCTCCGGCAAAAGGCAGACAGAAAAGATTAATTTTCTCCATGTGTATCAAAGTTTCCACGTTCTCAAAAAATATGGACATAGTGTTCCCTGTCCGACACCAGGGAGTCCGGTACCAGATGCTGCAAAAGAATGACGACAGCCCGCATCTGAAAGGCACAGATGCTGTTTGTCTGTTCATACTTCATACCAGGGAAATTACAGGCTGACGAAGCCTTGTAGCAGAGGGGAGCCGTTCTGCTGAAAATAACACCAGTCAAGGTTTCCATGCTGATACCTACCACTTGGGCATAACAATGGCCGGCCGCTTACACCGCGATGGATTCGAAATATTCACTGGATACGGCTACCAGGATATTCTTCTGCAACATGTTGACTCTTACCAGAATTTTTTGCTGACCTTTTACTTCTACTACCTCGCATGCCAGGCCACATAATATTCCGTCTTTGATCATCAGTTGTTTGCCGGGCTGGAAGTAATCATCCGAAACTTCTATCGCTATATCACTCGTCTGTTGCGTAATCAGCTGAATACTATGAATAACTTCTTCTTTTACCTTTACTACTTCTTTTCCCGTTCTGACATAGTATAATACTGCTTCCAGGCTTAGCACCCTGTAGTAGGTCTCCAGGTCTTCCAAATAGATAAACAGGTAAGATGGAAACAAGGGGGCATCAATGTATTTTTTTCGGTCTTTCCATACGCGTAAAACTCTTGCAATCGGCAAAAAGTTGACAATATTTGAAGCCGACAAAAAAGCTGCCACTTTTTTTTCGTGTCGGGGCTTGGTATACACCACATACCAGCCAATTACTGGGTCGCTCATTGAGGGTATTTTCTTAAGGATACAAATAAAACGGGTCTTCCGTTCAGACTAGCGGTTCCGCACAACTATCCTGAAGAGAAATTGTTCAGTAACGGACATAGCTGTCGCTAGCGTGACTCCCGCTACTGTACATCTACATAAAAAAATAAATGAGTATTTAAAACGACGAAATAAAGTTAACACCAAACACCCAACAGGATGCTTTTGAATTTTCCGGATAGTATCAGCTAGTATATAGCCTGTATTTAATCTCTGAATTTAGTCTCTAAAACATTAAGGAAAAAGCTGATCATTTGAGGGTTTCGTTAACTGGTTTTATCGTTGTACAATTTTCGGCACTTCTATCGTCCTTATCAGTGGCCCGAATTTAGCAAACATATTTTATTCAGCAAAAAAAAATTATCAGGTGTCATAACAGCCAAACAAAAAAGCAACGTATTATAAAAGGTACAATCCGGTGAAATATTAATTCAGTAAAAGAATGCATGGAAACCAGGCCACAGTGGCAGATTGAATCTATAGCACAGTTGTTAACAATCATTTAATATCATCAGTACGGCTGACCATTATTTTTCAAATACATTTTTAAAATTGGTAAAAAACAATTTATATTTAATGAGCAACCCCTGCTAAATCTTACAGTACCGGGATTTTATCTCAGTGTCCCCTATCACTGACAGGAATATACGAATGCCGCTGCCCTTATTAACAACGACCGCAACCCACTTGCAGCAGGCAAATATTAACATAATCGACAATCGTGACAAAAAAAACAACCATTCAATAGGAATCCTAACCATAGTAAAAGAAAACACCCCAATAACCAAACGCAAAAGAGGCTGCCCCTTCCGGGAACAGCCTCCAACATATGGGTTGATCACTAATTACTGCAATAGCTTCTCCACTGTCACATCAAAATCGTTGCGGTGGTAATAGTCCATCGAAGTGGCTATCCTACCCTCTTTATCCACAATGATCAGATGCGGTATACCGGTAATATTAAACAGCCTTCGAACGCCGGTTTCTTCTTTAAATCCACCGTCGGCCAATACCTGCATCCATTCCATCTTCAGTTCGTCCATGGCTTTTTTCCATTTAGCCTTATCATCGTCTACAGATACACTCACAAACACCACGCCCTTATCTTTATAACGGTTGTAATGCTCGCGCAGTTTCGGCACGTAAGCGCGACAGGGAGCGCACCAGGAAGCCCAGAAATCCAGCACCACCACTTTGCCCTTCAGATTGTTCAGCGCGACAGCCTTACCGGCGGGATCTTCGGTTTTGAAGGCCGGCAGCGGTGAGCGGGACTCCATTTTGCGGTAGGTCTCTACTCTTTCTGCCAGCGCTTTTCCCGGCTCCGTATTTTTCCCTTCTGGTGTAAGGAGGGCATACGCCGCTTTAGCATCTGCCGAGCTAACGGCATTGCGCTGGGCGATCCAGGGGGCGATGGATTGATCGGGATGCGCAAAGAAGTACTTCATCGGCACCATGCCGCTGTTCAGGTACGCCCACCATTGTTCATTGTACCTGCCTCCTTTGAGATGGGCGCCGGTCAGTGAATCGAAACTGCATTCGATGGTGTAGTCGGTATTTTCGAGGAATACCTCTACCCTTTTGGTGCTGATCTTCAGCAGCATCAGTTTGGGATGATCCACTTTACCGGTGTAGGTAAACGTACCGTTTTCGATACGTACGCGGGAAAGTTCAGTGGTGGCTTCCCCGGTACGCTCCAGAACGGCCACGCTACCACTGGTGATGCCGGTTATTTTGCCGCGGATTACGAAACCGTCTTCCGCAAGGCCCGACAAAGGCAACAACCATAAAATCAGTAGCGGGATGTATTTCATAGGGATAGTTATTTAATGATCTCGGCCAGTTTTTTCTCTACCTGCTCTCCATACAGATTTTGCGCCAGTACTTTACCGTCGGGTCCTATCAGTACATTGAAGGGGATATAGCTGGCACCGTAAGCTGCCGCTGCTTCATCTGCCCAGCCTTTCATGCTGCATACGCTGGTCCAGTTGATTTCATGCTTCCCGACAGCGTTTACCCATGCATCTTTTTTAGAATCCAGGGAGATAGCGATCATGGAAAAGTTTTTATCCTTAAACTTGTCGTTCGCTGCTTTCAGGAAGGGGATCTGTGGTTTGCAGGGACCGCACCAGGAAGCCCAGAAATCCAGGAATACGTATCTTCCTTTGAAGTCCGCCAGGGACACCATCTTACCGTTAGCATCCGGGATGCTGAAGGCCGGCGCCAGGTCGCCGATCTTTACTTTGCCCAATGGACCTTGTACCTCGCCTGGTTCGCCGATTTTAACAGACACCCCAACAGGATCTATTTTCCCAGGGTGCAGATAACGTTGCAGGGTGCGGGTCGCCGTTGCTTTTTCTCCCAGTTTAGGCAAAATTTCCTCCATCTCCTTTGCAAAATAAACGGTCGTCATATAAGCAGCCGGTCCGGAGTTAAGGTGTTTGTCGAGCCACTCCCGGTAAACCTTCTGCAGGCGTATGGATATCTCATTATATTCTGCGCGGTATTTTTCCAAAGCGTCTTCATCTCCTACCTTGTTCGCTTTGATCATCATTTCATTCAGGTCGTTCTGCCGCTTTACATCACCTTTCTCAGGGTCTGTCAGCACCATTACTTCCTGCCAGTCTTTCACCCAGCTATCGCCGGTATAGGTCGCCTTATCGAAATACGGGCCTTTGCCGGTGATATTCATTTTACCATTATCCAGGTAAACGAGCGTGGCACCCTTTTCTCCCTGGCTGCCGATTTGCAGGATATAAACGCTGCCTCCTTTGGGTAACGGTTTTTTAAAGGTAAAGCCATGGTTCTTTATACGGGTGGTGTCAAACTCTCCGGTGTAGGGCTCCAGCAAAGTGACGAGGGAATCATTGGGCGCTTTATCCAGTTTAGCGGTGATCACCGCCTGCGCCTGAGCATGATAAGCTCCTATAGCCAGTATGCAAGTAGAGAATATTCTTTTCATAGCAGTTTCGTTTAAATATCAGGCACCCTGAATGGCGGAAAGGGTGAAGCCCGATAACAATTTTTTTATTGGATTATTTGGATATTTTGTTGCTGATCATGTCTTCCATTACCTTGATGGTTTCTGCGATGTAGATATCTTTCGCTATTCGCTGATGGAAGTCTTTTGTGGACGTGCTTCTGTCCTCCTGGCGAAGGGATGGATGTATGGACCGGTCAACCGGTGCAGCGACCTGTACAGCAGTCGTGTCCCCCTGCAGTTTAGCTTCCCTGACACTCTTTTCCAGGGCGGACACCTGCGTGTACCGCTGCCGGAAAGAAGCCAGGTCCAATGCTGCCGGTTGCGCATTCAGCTGTTCCAGCCGGCCGGTATTTTTTACGATGCCGGTAAGCACGTTGTCTGATGCAATCCTTTTGCGGGCGTTGTCTACTACGGTGTTATAGTTAAAGTTGTAGGCCTGGCGGTCAAATGGCAATAGTTTCATGGTATCGCATGCCAGGGCGGATGGGTAATCCTTTTCCATGATGGATTCCAGGTTCATTTTGTTTTGCAGCACGATATCCGGGCGTACGCCTTTCAACTGGGTAGATTCGCCGGTAACGCGGTAGAATTTCTCTACCGTCAACCGCATGCTGCCGTAGCTCACATCAGTGGTACCCTTAGTCTTATCTCCCATTTTTCCCAGGTTAGCATTGGATTGGGCGGTCCCTTTTCCGAAGGTGGACGAGGTACCGATGATAAGTCCGCGTTGGCGGTCCTGCATAGCAGCCGCGAATATTTCAGAAGCGGAAGCGCTGTTTTCATCTACCAGCACTGTCAGCGGTCCCTCATACAGCGGCGCTGTGGCAGGCGAATTATAGCGGTCTACCTTTTCCTTTCCCCGGAGCCAGGTCATAGGGCCGGCCGGTACAAAACAGTAGCCCATACGTACCACTTCATCGAGCGCACCGCCGCCGTTGCCGCGGAGGTCCATGATAATACCATCCACTTCTTCCTGTTTCAGCTTTTCCACTGCCAGGGCCACATCATTGCAGGCGCCATTGACTTTAGTGGGCGTATCGTCGGTATAAAACATAGGCAGATAGATGTAACCGAAACGTTGACCATCGCGGGTAATCACTGCCGTTTTAGCGCGGTTTTCCGTATCGATCACCTCTTCTCTTTTTACTACTACATCCCGTGGTTTGTCGCCCGGCTGCTGGAGTTGCAGTTTCACCGGACTATCTTTTTCGCCGCGGATCATGGCAGCGACTTCCGTAGCGGGGATACCGGTAACATTTTTCATCTGGCCCTGATGGTCGGAGATAGCGAGGATAAGATCATTTTCCTTCACCTGGCCGCTGCGATAGGCCGATCCGCCGGGCATCATCCTTTTCACAAAAAAATCGGCTTCCTTTATGCCCAGTTCAATACCGAGGCCATAGTAGCGCCGGCTGAGCACATCGTCCAATGTCAGTTCCTTCGGCGCCGTGTAGACCGTATGCGGATCTATTTCCAGGGCCGCATCGGCAATGTATTGGAAAAACTTATCATTAGGCGCCTGCGGACGGGTAGCCTGCTTGAAAAAGTCAGCATGCCATTTTTGTACTTTTTCGCGGGCTTTTGTTTCCAGCGCCGGGTTAAGGGCAGTACCGGCGGATGAATCCTGCATTTCCATATAGTACCGGAGCGTGTAGAATTTCAGCAGCTTACGCCATAATGCCGCCTGCTCTGTTTTATTAGCCGGATAAGGTGCATTTTTTCGTGCAGCCAGTACCGTTTCCTTTGCATTCAGGTCAAAAGGACGGGCCAGTACCTGATTGCAGAGGGTGCTTAATTCGTTGATGCGTTGGGTATATAACTGGTACGCCTCATCGAAAAATGCGGTATTGGATGATTTTATCTCCTCATCGATCGTGGATTGAAAGGCCGACAGGCGTTGGATATCTTCCTGTAAAAAGATACACCTGTTGGGGTCCAGGGTGGCGATATATCTTTTCCATACGGCGGCGGCGTAGGTATCGTCCAGTGTTCTGGGCGCAAAATGTGTCTTGTTGATTTTATTAAAAACAGCGGAGATCACCTCTTTGCGGTATGCCGGCCAGGTGGTGCTGTCAGCAGGCGCCTGTGCGCCGGCGGAGTAGCTGGCTGATAAAGCGCAGGCTATTCCTAATAAGGGTATATTTTTAGCAAATACTTGTTTCATATATTCAGATAATTAACCGGTAAAAAACAGATCAGGGCTGTTCGCCGACGGATTGCAGGTCGATGCCGAAATCATTCCGGAAGTAGGTCAGCACGATTTCGTATTTCTGTTTAATGAGGCCCGTTCTGTCCACTACCGGACTTAACAGCGTAGCATCCAGTTCTGCTTTGGTTTTACCGGTGATCATTTCTATATATCCTAAAAAGTCCTTTGTCAGGCTCATTGTTCCTTCTTCTGTGTCTACGATCGCATTGTTAAGCCTTTCCGAAGGCGTAATCCCTTCATAACTCTTAGACGGCGTCAGCGCAATAAACGCATTGGGAATGGCCACAATATTGGCTCTGAAAGCCCGCTCTATATAATACCGGTGCAGTTGTCCCCGCATCCGTTTGATTTCGGCAGGCGTTTTACCGGGCAATGCGTCATTGGCCCAGCCAATAGCCAGCATACTCCTCGTGGCAGTAAAGCCCCTTGGATTCATTATTCCTTTAGCACCTATCCCGGAAGCCAAAAATATCTTGAGAGGCATCGTCGCCTGTACAAATTTTTCCGGATAGATATTCAGCAGCTGATCGTAAAAAAAACGAATAGAAGCGCCGATGTACGCCGGATTAGCTTCATAAGCGGTATCCGCTCTCTTGTTCGTATAGTCATATGCGTAATCATCCTGTGAGAATTTATACAGGATATAAGTATCATATTTTTTATGAAAAGCCACAATCGTATCGTCATAGCTGTGATTACCCTGCGGCAGCGTATAAAATGGCTTTTGCGGAGAAGGTTCCAGCTTAGCGCTTTTGTTGCACGCTGTGCAAGCGATCCCTGCGGCCAGTAAAACATGGTATATTTTCATGTGTTGTAATTAAGAGTGGTCAAATGTACTATTGTGGCATCCTCGTTCCGGAGAACAATGGGTTCTGTACCAGTCCGGGATTACGGCTTAGAACATCGTCAGGTATCGGGATTACGTACATCGGGTCCCGGGCCGGCAGTCTGAATATCTGTGTGGTTGTTTGGTCCGGTGTATAACTATGTGTGATGGAAGGCATACCATAACGGCGAAGATCAAACCAGCGGTGCAGCTCTTCCCGGTATAGTTCCCGGCGGCGTTCATCCCGGCACATTTGCAGCAGTTCAGCGCCCGGGCGAAGGCTCCATTCCCTGAAAGAGGAAGCGTCCATTCTGTTACTGCGCAGGGTATTGAGACTTTTCAGCGCCTCGGCAGCAGCAGTCGCATCTCCTTTGGTCCGGTATAGCTGAATATAGGCTTCTGCGCGGTTCAGGTAAGCCTCGGCACTACGCCAGGAATTGGTGCCGTATATGTTTTTTCCATTACGCTGATCCAGATTTTTCATCTGACTAAAATCAGGTGCAAACATTATTTTATCTGCTGGTGTGTTGATATAAAAGCCGGTCGCCTTACGCAAATCATCGTCCTCAAAAGTGTTAACCAGGTCGTGAGAGATATCATATGCCAGTATATAAGGCATAATGGTCTGTTCCCTGGGGCTACCGTAGGCCCAGATCGTCTCCACATTATCAAAACCCACTAATGGTTTTCCGTCCGGATCGGGCGCACCGCCCCAGGAGTTCAGGTTCATCAGCTGTGGATGTAATAAGATCACTTTATCGGCATGCTCAATACATTTATCCCATTTCTCCATATAGAGATATACCCTGCTGGCCAACAAATGTGCGGCAGCGGGAGAAATACGGAATTGCTCCATTTTTTTATTTCGTTTATCCAGTAGATAGATAGCACTATCCAGGTCTTTTTCCACCTGGTCATACACTTCTTTTACGGTATTTCTCGCCAGGTATTTATCGGTAAGCCCCGCCGTGGTCCGGATGGGAACGCCCAGACTTTTATCTGGCGTAGTCAATGAGTCGTTGTACGGCTTTGCATAAATATTCACCAGTGTAAAGTGATAGAATGCGCGCAACAGAAATGCTTCCCCTTTCAGCAAATCTTTCTCCACCGGGTCACCCTGCGAATTATCCGCGTTTTCTATCGCCAGGTTAACACCCAGCAATAGTTTGTAATAGTTTCCCCAGGCATTGATATTACCAGGGAAACCCGCAGCCGTCAACAAATTAGCGAACTGTGTTTGCCATTGAAAGACCCCGGCTACCAGTGGCGGCAATGATAAATTAGCGATAGAGGGACCATAGTAGCATTGTGTATCATCATCCAGGAAAACCATCCATGGCTGCAGGTCTACACCGCCTCGTGGATATCCCTCCGTTAACAACAATGCCTCATAATCCTTAGTCGTCTTTGGTGTGATATCTGACTGTGAATATTCCTGCAGAAATTTTTTGCAGGATGTCATACATAATGCGCCTATGATGACGATAAACAATTTTTTCATGTTGTTAGATTGAACCATTTGACGTTAAAAAGAAGCATTCACACTCAAAGTATATGTTCTGGCTATCGGCAATGCGCTGCTACCAACGCCATCGATTTCCGGGTCCTGTCCATGTAACTTGCCATTGGCGATGGTAAATACGTTCGTCACGCCCATGCCCAGTGACAGATTCTTAATACTGGTACCTGTCAGCATAGAAGCTGGAAAACCATAACCCATCCGGATGGAGTTGCACCGCATATAGTTATTGTTGACAGTTCTCAGATCTGACCACTTGTAGGCAGTGAACCTATCCACTTTCAAGTCCTGGGTCTCCATATTCTGCTGCGGCAGCTGATAAGGGACACGGATGTATTCGAAAGGATTGGAGGCATCTCTGATAACAGGGAAATTTGTATATAACTCATCCCCCGGTTTACGCCAGCGATCCAGGTATTCTTTTGTAGTATTGACATAGGGCGCCGGTACGCCGTTGCCGACCTGCGTAGTAGGGAAAGGATCGTTCATGCGCTTGCTGCTGCCCAGACTCACATATAACAGGGCGGAGACAGAAAAGGATTTATATTGAAAAACCGGTTGGATAGACCCTGTTATTTTCGGGAACATTTGCCCTGAGTATACCAGCAGTTCATCCGGGTTAGACGTAACGCCTTTACGGTCCAGTTTTCCAAACGTTGGTAATCCCGTATTGTGGTCTAAACCGGTAAACTGATAGGAGTAAAAACCGCTGATGGGCCTGCCGGGAATATATCCGGAACCGGAGAGTAACGATTGAAAGTCATACTGGTAAGCATTATTGGATACTTTATTAAACACGCCGCCGGTAGTGACGGTAAAAGTGAGGCCAGACTTTTTATTGCGGAATGCGGTGAAATCCAGGCTGGCATCCCATCCGCTATTGGTGATGGAGCTACCGTTGCGGTACATCACATTCATACCATATTCGTAAGGAATAGGGATCATATCCAACACATCCACAGACCTTTTCGTATAGTAGTCGAAGTTTACCCGAAGACGGTTATTAAACATGGCGAAGTTGGTACCCAGGTTCCACTGATAGGTTTTTTCCCAACGCAGGTCCGGGTAGGGCATTGATTTGATTTTGAGAAAGGGAACCTGGGTGAGGAAGTCCCTATCGCCCGCGTTTGTGGAATAGGTGGCTATCAGGCTGGGCCCCACAGCGTCCACCACATTTCCCTGTGTACCATAGGAAGCACGCATCTGCCAGTCGGTCAGCAATGTCCCTGCCGGGAACCACGACTCCATGGCGGCATTCCACCGGGCTGAGATACTATAGTTTGGCAAAAATCTGGCATTCGAAAATTGACCGAAGCGGTTGGAGCCATCTGTCCGGATCGTTCCACTCACAATATAACGGTTCATCAGGCTGTAGGCGCCGGTGGCATAGTAAGATACCGAGTTTGTCAACCCATTGGTGATAACGGTATTATCGAATTTCGAACGGCTTATATCAGCAGGCATAAAGGTCTTTCCCCGGTCAGGATAGTATCCGGAAGCAGTGGTCACTGTACCCTCGGTACTAATACTGCGGATCTCATTTCCAAGGGTAACGCTGAACTGATCTCTTTCCTTAAAAAAGCCCTTTCCATAATCGAGGCTATTTCTAATTCCCCATGCAAGTGACTGCATACTGGTCATATAAGCCAGACCGCCATTTGGCAGCTGGGCCGATTTCAGTTGCCAGGGCTGTGGCGTTTCTCCATATGCCCATCCCCGCATAATGGAAATCCTGCTGGTTTGCTCATCGGCTGCGCTAAACCCTGCCGCCGCGTCGGTACTGACGTTGGACTGGTTTCGGAAAACAAGTCCCCTTGCAATTTTATAATCCACTGCCACATTCAGATAGCTGCCACGCTGGGTGGTAGTATTCTCTGAATGCGCAATTTCATTTTTAAAGTTCATGGGTATAGGCGTATAATTTTGTTTCAGCGGTATACTCGTCGGGCCTTGCTCTATGACTGCCTGTACCGGGTAAAAATCATCTTCACCGATAACGCGGCTGGTCTGTATGGCATAGGTCAGTGGGTTGATACCGTTGTAATAACTGGTGGCTTTGCTATATGACAATTGCATGGACGCGTCCAGCGAAAGGCGTTTATTGACCTGTGAGCGCAGGTTAAAGGATGCTCCATAAGTCCGGTTGCCCTCCTGCTTAGCTTGTCCGTTATTCATGGAATAGGTACCGGAAGCATAATATACTGTTTTACTATTGCCACCACTCAGGCTCAGAGAGTGTTGCATGCTCAGGGGACTACGGAACAGTGTTTTAAACCAGTCCGTATTACGGGTTTCAATGCGGGATACCCGTTCGTGGAATTCCGCTTCTGTAATACGGCGGGCATACAGCGCGTTCAACAGCCCTTCGTACGTTAATTCTTCGTAAAGGCCGGAGTTTCTTTCTTCATAGGTGACATGATCTTCCTGTAACTGTTGGGAAAAGAGTACTCTTTCCCTGGAGTTCATCAGGTTCATCTGGCCATAGGAAGGGCGGGAACGCAGGGACAGATTGGTGTTATAGTTTATCTGTACCGGTCCTTCCTTACCTCTTTTGGTAGTTACCACAATAACGCCGTTGGCGGCACGGGTACCGTAGATAGCCGTAGCAGCGGCATCTTTCAGGAAAGTAATACTTTCAATATCATAAGGATTGAGGCCACTGATAGCGTTACCCATTAATTCAAAATTGGACTGGGCAGCATTATCTACCAGTTTATTCAGTACCGCGTTGGAAATATCCACAGGGTCAGGGCGTATCATCCCGTCAATCACCCATACCGGTTGCGTGTTGCCGATCAGGGTAGAAGTACCACGAATGCGCAGGTTGGGTTTAGCGTTAACACCGCCCGAGTTGTTGATGATCATCAGGCCAGGCACCTTTCCCTGGAGCATTTTGTCTACGGTAGTTTGACCGGGTTCCAGTATCTGTGCTGCTTTCAGTTTGAATACAGAAGCGGTAGATAAACGGGGATCGATCTTCTGGTAACCGGTCACTACTACCTCCTGGATATCGCGGGCGATAGTGTCCATTTTGAAGATGATCATCTCCTGACCAGCTTTTACACGATAGTTCAGGGGTTTCATGCCCAACAGGGACATGTTCACCGTTTCATTTTCCTTTGCCATCAGCATAAAAAGGCCGTCCGGTTTGGTGATGGTCATCTCTTTAGATTCCAGGCCTTTAATGCTTACGCCGGCCAGTGGCGTACCACCGGGGTCCGTCACCTGGCCGCGTAAGACAACAAATACACCTTTAGGATCTTCGTTGGAGGTGGTTCTGCTTTCGTAAATCACGATACCGCCCATATCCACGGTGAAGATCAGATTGGTACCTTTCAGTACCTGCTTCAGCAGCGATTCCAGGCTACCTTGCTCGATCTGCACGGTCACCGAAGGCTGGCGGCCTATCAGCTCACTGTTATAGGTAAAACGAACGTCCATCTGTTTGCGGAGTTCCTTCAATACCTTGCTGAGTGGCATGTTGGCAGCTTTGTAAGATACCTTCCTCGAAAGAAGCGCTTTGGCGCCCTCATCTTGCGCGACAACAGTACAAATAGCTGTCAGCAGGAAAAACGACAGCATAACACATCCCTTCACGGCATAGCGTAATAAGGCCCTTCGCAGGAAGGGCAAATCCTGCAACTGTTTCATGGTGGTTGATATTAAAATTTAAGGGAGCAACGGCTGGTCACTGCATTGCCCGGCGACACCGCCGGTTTTCCTCGTTTATTATTATTTTTTCACATGTACAATACGATCATCTGCTTCCCTACCTTCATAGTTGGCTATCACTATGGCACTTGAGTGGCAAAAAAGGGTGAAGACAATTTCATCATTCACAAAAAAAAGCACCATTTTCCGGGATGCTGGTCCGTACGTCCGTTATAGTTAGCCGTGCAAATCCAGACTTATTCTTCCTTCGGCCTAAACGAAAACCGGCTACCCCGGGGAAGGGACAGCCACTTCCTTAGGATTGTCTTTTTACGTGCACAGTACGGTCTTTTACTTCAAAACGGACCGCCGGCAGTGTTTTCATGATCTGGTTGAGTACATCCTGCAAAGTAGCAGGCTGGTGTATATCTATCGTAAAATTCATTTTTTTCAGGCCGGCATCGTCGAAAACGAAATCATAGTCATAATTACGTCCCAGGCCGGTGGTGATATTCTCCAGCGCGGCATCTTCATAGAAGATGTCTCCATCTTTCCAGGCCGCATAGGTGCGGGCTTCCGCCGGTTGTTTTTTCAATGCACCATCCTGGTGCAACACCGCTTGTTCATCCGGGAGCAGTACCACCTGCTGCGCTCCTGCTGTCACCTGTAGCTTACCACTGCTGAGGGTAGCCGTCATATCCGGCCCATAGGCGTTCACGTTAAAGCTGGTGCCCAGTACTTTCATGCTGGTGCCGCCCGCATGAACAATAAAAGGTTGTGTGGCCTGTTGAGCTACGTCAAAGAAAGCTTCTCCTTTTACCGTCACTTCGCGGGAGGCGCCGTGGAAGGCTGCCGGGAATATGAGGCGGGAATCTGCGTTTAGCCATACCCGGGTGCCATCTGAAAGCCGGAGCGAAAACCGGCGGCCGCGGGGTACATCCAGTGTATCCATGGCCGTTACCGTTTCGGATGCGCTGCCGGCTGCATACTCCAGATGGTCTGTATTGGCTTGTATACGGGCGACGGTATTATTCTGTATCAGTTGTGTGTCCAGTCCTAAAGTAACTGTGCGGCCACCGGAGAGGTGCAGTTTCACTTTTTCTTCCGGCAGGGCATCGGCTATCTGCATGGGCGCCTGCTTGGGGCGGAATGTCCACCAGGCGGCGCCGGCAGCGAGTACCACGGTAGCTGCCACGGCGGTTTTGATGAGCAGGCGTATACGGCCGCTCCGTTGGTCCCTGGCTTCGGTAAAACGCTGCCATCCTTCTTCTGCCGGAAAACTCCCGGCTTTCAGCCGGGCCTGCATTTCCCTGGCGGCCGCCAGGGCTGCCAGTTCCTCCGGCTCCAGGCCGGAAGACGGACGGCCATCTTCCAGCTGCTGCAGCAGCTTGTCCCAGTCAATATTATGTTCGTTATTATCTAAGTTCATAGCTGGTTATCATTAAGGCAACCGATGTAAAAAAAAGGGTGAAGCCTTTTTTACCACCGGGATAAAAAAAATAAAAAAGAGACCATCCGGGCCATCCATCCACATTCTTTTCTTAAAAATTGCAGGGCCAGTTTGATCTGTGTTTTCACCGTATTGATGGAAATATCCAACGCGGTGGCGATGTCCTTGTATTTAAGCCCGTCGCGGTTACTCATGAGAAAAATACGCTGCCGTTGTTCCGGCAGCCGGGAAACAGCCGCCCACAGCGCCTTATTGCGCCGTTCTTCCTCTTCCTCGTCTTCCAGCGGGAAATAGCGGGTCAGCTCTTCGATGACATGAATTTCTTCCAGCTGCGTTTTGCCGGACTTGCGGATATAATTCAGCGAAGCATTTTTGACGGCACGGACAGCGTAATGCTTAAAGTCGTGCGTAATCCGGATGAGATGGCGCTTATGCCAGCAGTACAGGAAAAAGTCCTGCACCACGTCCCTGGCCGCATCCTCATCTTCCACAATATAATAGGCTACCGTACACAAAAAGGTGTAGTGCTGCCTGAACTGCTCCTCAAAGGAAACAGCCTCTCCTGATCCTGGTTGATGCATAAGCCACTTTGTACTTTCATAATTAGCCGTACAAAGTAAAAAATAATCCGGATTTATTGCCATCTTATCCTGTTAGATATACTCACATGTTATTATGGTACTGGTGTATGGTAATTTAATAACAGGCAATCATCTGCAAAAAAAGGGTGAAGGGAGAAGGAACTTTTTTTATTTTGACGGAAATTTAAGACCCATGACTATGAATACGGCTATCTATATCAACTAAAAAGGCGCACTGTCAGTGCGCCTTTTTAGTTCGTTCCTCCTGTATGGCGATGGCCTTGCTGAGGCCACTCGTTTTAATATCCAGGTAACCATTTCTCCCCTGCTTAAAATCTGCTTCGGCTACCGTCTGAAAGTTGATGATCACCTGACTGTCCTTATAGGCGTATTGTTTACCCCAGCGGGAAGAATCAGCCAATTGCAGGGCGTAATGATCTTTCAGGTAGATTTTTATTTCCTGCTGCGCGGCGTAACTCATAATCCGGAAGGCAAAGCCGGCTACTTTGGCATTGAAGGCCAGCAGCTCTATATGTGGCGGCGTATAGCGGTCAAATAGTATCCCCCCTTTGTTATCTATCCCGTAGGAGATCATATTGGAAAGATCATAGAGTTTTCCTTCCTGTATGCCGGTAATACCCTGCAGAATGGTGGCAGGCGCTTCGTCAAACTGCAATTTGGCCAGGTCCGTTTTGTGAGATTGCGCAAAAACAGTCATATGGGATGCACTCATGATAATGGCTAACAGCAAACGTTTCATAAGTATCGCTTATAGGTATAAATGTACGAAATTTCCAACACCGGAAATCAAATCAACTGCAGTTCCCGGGCACTTTTCACCAGTGCCACCATGTTACTGACGCCGAACTTCTGCAGCAGTGTAGCCCGGTGGGTTTTCACTGTAAGGGGACTGATAAATAACTCCGCGGCAATGTCTGCTGAGCGTTTTCCTTCCGCCAGCAGTTGCAGGATTTGTTTTTCGCGTTTGGTGAGCTCGGGTATTGTTGCAGGCGCATTTAAGCCGGGGCGGGAAATGATTTCCTGTACTTCTTTTGAGATAAAAATATTTCCCCCCATAACCTCCGTGATGCATTGTGTTACCTCTTCCGGAGTGGCCGTTTTTAAGATATAAGCACCAGCACCTTGTTGCAACATCTGCTGAATAATACTCCGGTCACTTAAATTGCTGACCGCAACTATCTGTGTGTCCGGCCAGCGCCGGCGGATTTCTTTGCACAACCGGATACCGCTGGTATCGGGTAAACTGATGTCGAGCAATATGATGTCCGCTTCGTTATCCGCCATAAACGCCAGCAGACTGTTTCCCGTATGAAAACACCCCACCACCGTCCATTCCGGCTCCATTTCGAGCAGGTCCTTTAGTCCTTTTACAACGATGGGATGATCATCCACGATAGCTATCCGTAACATACAATTCAATATTGATGACAGTACCATTTTCTCCGGAGTCGATCTGCATGCGGCCCTTTAGCAGTTCTACACGGCTGCGGACGCTCGCCAGGCCAATGCCGCCCGATGGAGGGCTGGCGGTATCAAAACCTTTTCCATTGTCTTCCACGGTAATAAAAAAGACAGCTGCCTCCTGGCTGCATTGCAGCAGTATTTTAGTAGCGCCCGAATGACGGGCCGCATTGTGCAATAACTCCTGCACCATGCGATAAATCATGGTTTGTATACGCGACGGGATATCCTGCTGTATATTAAACGTATTAAATACTACCTGTAATGGCGGGGTGAGCATGCTTTCGCAGAGATCTTTCAGCGCCGGCTCCAGTCCCAGTTTCAGCAACGATTCCGGCATCATATTACGCGCAATGCGGCGCAACTCCTGTACAGAACCGCCTAATTGTTCCGCTACCTGTTGTAAAGCAGGCTGCTGTTCTTCACTGCTTTGTGCAATGCGGCCCAGGTTAAGTTTCAACCCGGCAAGCGTACCTCCCAGCCCATCGTGCAGGTCCCGCGCCAGGCGGGCACGCTCCCGCTCTTCCCCCTTCAGCAAAGCATCGGTAATCTCTACCTGGCGTTGCTGATCTATCACCCGTATTTGTTGTGACATCCTGATTTTACGCTGACGGATCACGTAGAGGAAAAAAAGCACCGTCAACGCCAGTATGGCGCATGCACCCCACAGGAGGTAACGCTGTAAACGGGCCCTGTCCTGCAACATGAGGATCTGCTGCTCTTTTTGCGATGCCTGGAACGACATCTCCATTTCATTTATTTTCAGCGCCATCTGTTTTTTATCGACGCTGTCTTTGACGGCTTTGTATTTTTCAAGCCAGGTATAGGCTTCTTCCGCTTTGCCCATTTTACGGGAAAACAGCGCCAGCGCTTCGAGGGAGTTGAGGGTAAACGAAGACAGCCCATCTTCCTGGCTCATGGCAAGCAGTTTTTCGGAAGCCTTATAAGCGCCGGCATAGTCTCCTTTGGCTTCCAGCAGTTCTTTCTGTGCCGTATACACGTCGTATTGATTGCTTCTTCTGTCATATGCCTTCAGTTCCTCCAATCCCAGGTGGAGGGACTTTTCTGCTGCCGGCAATTGTTTTGTTTCCACATAGTAACGGGTCTGTAAACCGTAAAACCGCCCCCAGAGGCTGGTTTTCCCAACTTTTTGCAGCTGCCATGCAGCGGTGTCCAGGTATCGTTTGGTGCGATCCAGGCTGTCCATATAAAACATCAGTAGCGCTGTGCTCAGGAACGACTCTGCAATTTCTTCCGGCTTACCGGCGCGTTGTATGAAGTACAAATCCTGCTGCGAATAGGCATACGCCCTTTTATACTGTTCCATCTCCGTCAGTCCGGCGGACACGTTGTGCAACGCCACCGCATATACAAACGTATCTTTCAGGGACGCGACAACAGGTAATGTACCAATGAGTAGTTCCATTGCCTTCTCCATGTGTTCCTCATTAGCGTATGTAAACGCCAGGTTGTTATTGCATTTTACATACAGCGACCGGTATGCGATGGAGGTACTGTCTGTAGCCAGGATTTGCCTTGCGCTGTCGTATTGTGCAATGGCGCTGTCATTGATAAACTGCATCGCATATACGTAACCCAGCCTGTAGTGCGCGAGGGCCTGGTAGTAAGGATCTGGCACCTGTCTGCTGAGCTGCAGCGCGCGCATACTCAATTCACGGGCCACCGCAGGCTTACCCATATTGAACCAGGCGCTGGAAAGGTCTCCCATCAGGCGGATACGGGTAGTATCGCTGGTCGCCTTGTCCAGTAAACGTTGCAGGCTGTCTATCCGATGCTGATAAAGCTGGGCAGATGACCGGGGTACGCTACCATACAAGCATATGCATATAAACAGGAATCTTTTCACATGTGGGAAGTTAAAAACAAACCATTCCTAATTTACTATTTATCAGCCTAAAAAATAAAAAATACTCCCTTGGGAGTATTCCCCCGATGCACGCTTTATCTCAATTTTGAATCGTGAAAAACTCATCCTGTCTGATCTTGTAAAACCTCATCAACATGCGTATCTCTGTTCTCCAACTCGCGGTACTTGCCACTGTTAGCCTGGCGGCCTGCAAAAAAGACAACAACGGTCCCGGTGGCGGTGGCAACTCCCATTACGGCGCCGGCTCCATTTACCTCAAACAGGGGACCGACGGTATCCGGCGCATGGACATGCCTACCGGTGTGATATCACAGGTAGCGCCTAACTGGATAGGCCCCGGCTGGGATATCAGCTGGGATGGGAAAACCGGTGTCAAACAAATGGACCCCACCGGCAACGCCGCCAGTAGCGATTATGTACTATTCAATACCAGTAATAGTTCCGTGATCCGAACCATTCATTACAGTGCTCCCAGCGGCGACGACCACGATGGCGGTCTGCCTATGATTTCCCCCGATGGCAGCATGCTGGCGCTGCGGCCTACGCTCGACGATGGCCTGGTGATCATCGATATGAACGGCCGGCTTATTAAAAGTCTCTCCGGTTACGGCTCCTATACTTTTCAATACCTGGACCCGGTTAACTGGGCGCCGGATAACACCCTGCTTTTTAAAATGAATGGTGCACTGTACCGCACCAACAAAGACTTTAGCCGTGCCTCCAAAGTACGGGACATTCCTTTCACCGACTGGAAAGGGCAGGTGACGGCCAGCCCCGACGGCAAAAAAATCGCGCTGTCCGCAGGCAACCATATCTGGCTGATGAATGCAGATGGCAGCGATTTTCATGTGATTACGGAAAGTATTCAAACGGAACTAAGTCCCTCTTTTTCCCCCGACAGCAGGTACATTGCTATTGCGGCCAATTCCAGGGCCAATACGCCCGGCGATGGTTTTGGCACCGCCTATCATCTTTGCCTGGTGCCGGCTGACGGGCAGCTGTACAAGGTATATCCCGGGGAAGATAACCGCGTGATACAGCCGGCTGAAAAAGGCAAACCCGATAGCAGAGGGCTCGGCATCGCCATTGTGGGCGATTTCGTATGGCGGCAGTAAGATTTCAGGAGTTACCCAAAACAACGATCGCCTTTTTCAGGGCTGGGCTATAAAACAGGCTGATTTCTTCCGGTGCCGTATGCTGGAAACCGCTGCCATCGATGGTACCGATGTAATCAAAACCGTTGTTGGGATGCGGCAAAGGCCAGTCACCCGGAAATTCCTCCGGCGCCAGGCCGGTAAAGATCCCCGCGGGTCTTTCCTGTTGTATTTCCAGCAGGTAACCGGAAACCGTATCCTTTTTCAGCATATCCGGTGTCAGTGCCCGCAGCCGTTCCAGCCGGCGGATGTCTTCTACCTGTAATCCCGGGCGGTTAAACTCTCCGGCGTACAACTCACCGTATTGCTGATAGTACGCTTTCTTCAGCTGATACATGGCCTCATTCATGTTGTATTCGATTTCGATATCCGTATAGTCGTCCGCGTAGCGGCCGGCGGGTATGGACCGGTAATCTCCGAAATAACGCCAGTCGGCCTCAAAACGGTATTTCCCGTTGATAACGTCAAAGCCCATGATATCCGGGCGGGTATAATCCGTATGGTAATCCTCCTGTTCTCCTACCGGGCCATCATAAAATTCTTTAGGGCTGACAATATGCAGCCACTCGTTTTTGCCGGGGTACATAAATGCCAGGTTAACAGATACGAGCGGTAAAAAGTGTTGCTGATGCAGGGAGATATCATCCTCAAAAACATCTTCACAGGCAGGAAACAGCCTGATATGATCCGGAGTAATTTGCATGGCTACAGTTCAATGTTATGGCGGCAAATGTAATCAATTGACCGTAAAACGATTACTGTCGGTGAAGGTGACCGGTATTTTACATATATTCGCTGCATTAGCAGATACATTTCAATATGAAAAAATACGCCTTATTATTTCTTGTAATGTTTTCGTTGTCCGGCTATGCCCAGAACACGATCAACAACTACCAATACGTACTGATTCCGGAAAGATTTGACTTCTCCCGGGAAGATAACCAGTATGGCCTTAATACCCTGGCCAAGTCACTGCTGGAAGAAAAAGGGTTTACCGCCTATTTCGACAATACCGATTTGCCTAAGGAGCTGGCCGGTAACAAGTGTAGCGCACTGAAAGCAGAAGTAACACAGCGTAAGGCGCTGTTCGCCACCAATCTGACCCTTATTTTAAAAGATTGTCAGGGTAATATCGTCTTCAAAAGCAAAGAAGGAAAAAGCAGGGAAAAAGAGTTTAACACCTCTTACAACCTGGCTTTAAGAGATGCCTTTGCTTCCCTGAAAGACGAACCTTACACCTATAACGGTACCGCTCATACGCAGACAACAGCCGTTGCTGTTGCTGCGCCGGCCCCTGCAACATCAGCACCTGCTCCGGCAGCGGTAACAGCGCCTGCGCCTGCACCCGCTCCTGTACCGGCTACACCGGCAGTAAAAGATGCAGCGGGTACACTGTATGCTCAGGCTATTTCCAACGGTTACCAATTGATCGATACTTCACCGAAGATCGTGTTAACACTGCTGAAAACATCTGTTCAGGATTGTTTCATCGCTGAAAACGGTGCACTGCATGGTGTGGTGGTAAAAAAGAACGGAGACTGGTATTTTGAACACTATAAAGAGAACCAGTTGGTAGCGGAGAAGTTGCTGATTAAGTTTTAGTGATGATCTTATTGCCAGTGGTGTTGCAGACGCACTTACCACTGGCATTTTTTTCTATTATAACAAACGCCTCAGTTGTCTCACGGCGTCTTTATGCCCACCCTCTTTTGCTTTCTGAAAATAGTACCTGGCCCAACGTTTTGATATCGGCACCCCTTCCCCTTCCTTGTAACAAAGTCCCAGATTATACTGTGCTTTAGGATCGTTTTTACGGGCGGCCTTTTTGTACCAGTACACGGCCATTACCTGGTCCTGCTCCAGTCCCCGACCATAAAAGTAACAGTATCCCACTTCTCTTTGTGCTTCTGTATCTCCCTTTTGGGCTGCCAGCAAATACCATTTCACGCCCTTCCCATAGTCCTGTTCCACGCCATCCCCATTGATATAACTATAACCAATGTTGTATTGCGACACTATGTGTCCCTGCCTCGCGGCTTTACGATACCAGGTGATAGCTTTTGCAATATCCTTCGTGCAACCCAGGCCATGATCATAACAGGTGCCCAGGTAAAATTGCGCTCTCTTATGCCCACTGCTGGCAGCAGCCTGCCAGAGGGCAAAAATATTGTCCCAGTCTTTTTCTTCAGCATCTGATTGAAAGGCCAGCTGGTACCCCAGGAGAAAGCGCCGCTGCTGCTCTTTTTTGCTCAGAAAAGTTATCGTGTTCATTGGGTAGCAGGATAAACAACAAAGGTATCATTTTAATCTGACAGCTTTGATCATCTCGTATGCATACAAGGGCACAGCCCAGCCCAGCCAGAAGAAAGAGGGACTGATGTCTTCAAAATTACCCAGCCGGTAGATGACCGGCATTTTCAGTATCAGTCCGGATACTACAAATGCCAGCGTTACCAGGTAACTCCTGATCATCCAATCCTTATGCTGTTTAAACTGCCGTTTGATAGCCAGCCACAAAGCAATACCCGTGGTGGTGATCCATACAGACACCCATATCTGCAGGGAAAAAGCGTAGGCCCAGTTAACGGCATAGGCAGAGGTGGAAGCCAATACGATGGCGCAGAGGCTGCTGACGAGGATAGCCAGCAGGTACAGGTAACCTATAATGCGGTGCAGCCGTTTATTGGCTAATAATCTTTTCCAGAATTGAAACGGTCCCAACACCAGGGCGCCGCCACCGGAAGTAATATGGGCCAGCAGGAACCATCTGACGGGGAAGTATTTTCCTAGTGCCTCGGGTGTCAGTTGCAGATATTGATCTGCTCCGTGCATGAATGTCCAGGTAACAAAAAGGATACTCAGCCAAAGTAAAACAAACATTCCATCCTTTACGGTAAAAGTCCCGCCGGTAATAACTTTATTCATGATGCTTTCAGTTTACAGATACAAAACTCCGTATCTGCCCTGCAAGAATCAATAACCGAAAAATTATTCGGTATAGGCAGCGGCCTCCGCGATATGTTGTTTTACCTGGTCGCCATATCGTTTTCCCCAGTCGTCGATGGCCGCTACCAGCGGGATCAGCGACAGTCCGAGGTCTGTAAGGGAATAATGGGTCCTGAGCGGGAAACCGGAAGCAGCGCCTTTTTGTACCAGGCCCATGGCTTCCATTTCACGGAGTTGCATGTCCAGCACCCGCGGCGTAGCTTCAGGGATTAAACGGTGTATTTCGCTGGGGCGTTGATAGCCCTTATGAATCAGATCGATGATGCAGGGTTTCCATTTAGCGCCTAACACCTGCATGTATACGGTAATGCCACAATCCAGGTCTACCGGAGTTTTACGTTCGTAGGTAAACATTGAGTAGTTTTTTGGTAAAAGCAAGTTAACGATAACGGGACTACTTTACAAATTGCTCCGATGCCAGGTAGTACCGCGCGACATAACGTTTTCGCATTTTTTTGAAGCGGTAGTTGCAGTCCACCGTCCAGCGGAAAAGCATTTCCAGCTGTTTGGTATCCGGATGATATTGATAGTCAAACACCGCACTGTGCTCCCAACAGTTACTCAGAAATTTCCCGCGCCCTAACAGCTTCTTGTCGGCCGCCGGAAATATTTCCCTCATAAAGCGCTCCGTTAGTTTCCCCGTGTCCAGCGGCTCGTAATTAACACCTTCCAGTTCCGGCGTGCTCACCTTAAAGAACTTAACCAGACCATCATTGGGAACTCTTTTACCGAAATAGGTGAACAGGGAATCTTTATACAACAACTCCGTATAGATGTTCCCGTATTTCAGGTCCTGCCTGGCTTTATTGCGGAGATAATACAACACAAACTCCCGGACGGACATCCCTTCGGCGTATTCCAGGTTCCTGCCTTGCTGAATGGCGGTCACATCGTTGAATATAGCATTTCGCGCCTGACGGTTCTTTTTACCGTTGAGTTGACCGAAAGTATAACTGGCACACCATAACAGGAACATAGATATTAACAGGCCAATTCTGTACATACGTATAGGTTTATCCCGATAAGATAGGATTATTTTACATCAATTGTTTTTAACGGCAGAATCCTTCTGTACCGATATCCGGTAATCATCTTCCGTAATACCGGGTACGCCCCTTGGTTTTTTAACCGGGTGCACCGTATCCTTTACCGGCGGAGCATACCGGTAATGCGGTACGAACAGGGAATCTGCCGTGGGAGGCAACAATACCGGCGCTGCCGGGGAATCCGTTACCGGCGGTGGTGGCACCAAGAGGTGCGCTGTGTCATTTTTCGGTAGGACCGGGACCTCCTTCTTTTCAAGCGGGGGTTTGATGGTACCGCTATCTACCGGCGCCTGGGTAGCAGGGATGTTTTTTACAGGCGGTGTTTTTTCCGGGACAGTGGTTGGGCGACTGGTATACCACCACATCGTAGTAGCCGCCACTGCCACACCGGCAATGCCATACCAGCCCTTACCGATGTGTTTTATCATACTTTTTTTCGCCGGGGTATGCTCTTTTTTTGCCTCCGGCGTATGTTCGTCAGGGTTATCCACTACGGCATCCAACTGCAGCTCAATACGGGCCCAGATGCTGTCCGCCATATCGGGAACAGGCACCTGGTCCAGCTTTGCTGCCATTAATTTTTCGTATGGAGTGGGAGTATTCACTAAACCCTGTTTATTGTTAATTTTTGTTGAAGAATTTTTCTGGCTTCACTTAAATGCCATTTACTGGTACCCTCACTGATATTCAGTTGCGCCGCTATTTCCTTGTGCGCGTACCCCTCCATGGCATATAGCACAAAGACCGCATGCGTAGCGGGCGGTAGTTTCCTCACCAGGTCCAGGATAGCGGCGGCATCTGTTTTTTCAATAATGCTGTTGTTGACAAACGGCTCCTCCACCACTTCCTGTTCCAGGCTGGTAAAACGGCTGCGCTGTTTGATATGGTCCAGTGATTCATGGATCACGATCTTTTTCAACCAGCCGTGGAAGTTACCTTTGGTACTATCGTAGGTATGCAGGCTACGGAACATCTTCACAAAAGCCTGGCAAAGGATATCGCCGGCCTCGTGTTCATCGGTGGCGTACCGCATGGCAATCGTCATAGCAAAGCCATAGAACTGCCGGTACAGCTGTTCCTGCGCTTTCCTGTTGCCCTGGCGGCACTCCGCGATGATATGATGTAAATCCTGTTCCAGTGGTGTAAAAAAAGCCGTTAATACTGGCAGACTACCATTTGGTGTCGTGCACTTTTCTTGCAAAAAGCGCTGTCGTTATCGCGCTCACATTCAGTTTCTCCGCAGGCGTCAGTTCATTATAAAACCAGATATTACGGTCAATCAGATCAACGATGGCAATAACGCCGTCCCGCGTGCGCAACTCGTAGCCCGACATCAGTTTAAACGGCAGCTGGCCGGTTTTCCCGTTGGACAGCTCCGTTTTTTTGATGCTGAGCGGTTTTATATGGATCGTGTCGATACCGTTGGTAGCCAGGCCCTCATCTTCCTGTTTCACAAACGTAAATGGATTCTTGTCGTGCTCCGCATGCCGGTCGTACATATTGGTCATCATCAGTTCCCAGTTTTTGGCTTCCTGTGCGGTATCTACGGCAATCAGCGCGGAAAAAACATAACGGTGTTCCTGTAATACTTCCATACCGCTCAAAATGCTCCGGTTATCCATGACTTCATATTCATGTTTGCGGGTCATTTGCCGCTCATGGGCAAATACCTCCACCGTATTCCGGCCATCGGTAATAGCATAGCGGAATTTAGCTTTTTCATTTTCTATGGTCTCCGCTTTGGAGATACCCACCTGGTTCCATAACAGGTTTTCCAGGAAAAAAGGCCGCCCCCAGCCGGGATAACTCACCTGCATCCCCCGCTTTATTTTAGAGGTGGTAAAATTCGCAAATGACATCCTGTTGCCCCTGGCCCCGTCTACATGCTGCATAGTGGCCTGCTCTTTGAATTTCTCCGGCACGGCCAGTTTCATGGAGGTGCCACAGCCCATCAAACAGATCCCGCCGAGTAATAAAACCGCGTTTTTCATTGTTATCAATGTAATATGTAAAAGTACCGCATATACGGTTCCCGGTGTCAATACCCCTGTTTTTTGACAAAGGTTGGGTAATCCCTGAAAAAAATATTTTTTTCTTTTTACCCAACGTTTCATCCCCCCTACCGGGTATTAAGGTAAAATCCATTTAATCGAAATATATGAAAACGATGACCATGAAATTTACCGCCGCCGCGATGATCGCTTCCTCGCTGCTGTTCGCCTGTAAAAAAGAAAAAAGCAGTCCCGCTACCTGCGAAATCAGTGTAGCCGGCCTGTCCGGTTCCTATAAACTGACCGCTTTACAATACCGGGAAAGCACCACTGCCGCCCCTGTCGACTACCTCGCCTACCTGGAAGACTGTGAAAAAGATGATATTATGGAACTGAAAAACGACGGCACCTACACCTATCATGATGCCGGAACGGTTTGTGAATCTTCCGCCACCGACCACGGTACCTGGCAGGTAAAAGGCAATACCCTTACCAGCGACGGGAAATTACAGGGTACCATTGCCAGCTATGATTGTAAAACACTGGTGTATTATGTGGAGAATGCGTTGCATACCGGTGACAGGCTGACGTATACGATGGTGAAACAATAATAACCTTAACGGCCCGGTAATTACCGGGCCTGTTCTATCAGCGCCGCTATACGCCCTGCTACCCGGTCCCGCACCCATCCTGCATCTGCGGCATCCAGCTCCGCGAGGATATCACCATTATCTTCCCTGAAATCGGTGTATACATCTTCCAGGAAAGCGGTTTTGATTTCTTCCATACGTTGGCCGTTGGCGGTATCCAGCCGGCCGACCTTTGATAGTACGCTATTCAGTCTATTGGCGGTAACATACCGCGCGAGTTCTGTTACCAGGAAAGAAAGCTGTTCGGAGCGGGAGCTGACGGCCGGAATAAACGACCACTTCTCCGCCTCATGAAATTTCTTTTCTTCATCAAACTCAGCATTTTTTAGTTTGATAACCGGTCGTGTTCCGGGATCAGGCAGACCCGAATGGCGCAGGGGTTTGACCACCACGCCTTCTATCAGGTTGGAACCGATGTCCGGCAGGTTGAGCTGCGCGGGGATGGCGGAATTGATCCGGGTATCAAAGTTCAGCGCCTCGTTCCATTTACCGGCGAATAATATTTTCGCGTAGAAGATATCAAAGCGTTCAAAATAGGCTACTGCCGTGTCGTAGTCGATATAACGTTTTTCGCCAACGGCGTTTTCCACCGCGAGGTCAAAAGCACAGAAACGTATATCCGGACTGTAATACACGCCCGTCTGAATTGCCTGTACATAATCTATCGGGGCCACATCCGGGTGCGGGTACCGGCCGCCGAACAACTCTCCATACAGGATATACCGTTGCGCCGGCATGTCCTGCATCAACTGTTCAAACAGGCGAACCACCTTGTCCTCCATATCGGCTACTACGGCCTGGAAGCCGAAAAAATCGTCGGTCCATTGCAGGTAGTCCTTCCTTTTGGCGTATAGCAGTTGATGATCTTCGTAAACGAAGCTGAAATTGGCGCCGTGTATTTTCTCCGTCACCACCCATTTTAATTTATTCAGGTCTTGCATCGCTTTCTCTGACAGGTGAAGGCCCTTCAGGTTTTTGGGCATTTTTTCGTACTCGGAGTGCTTAGGCATGCGCGTGTATATGGTTAACAATAATCGGCCGTAAAAATAAATCAAAAAACGGATTTAGTTCTCTCCTTCCTGCTTCAGGATGTCAACAACCTTCTGTAACATGCGGGTGAACTGTTCCAGTTCTTTTTTGGGAAGCTGGCGGCTGATGCGGGTGGTAACGCTATGACGCTGTGTCTCCGAGCCGTTCACCAGTTGTTTGCCTTTCTCCGTGACTTCCAGCAGGAAGGCGCGGCGGTCTTCCGCTGTCTGTTTTTGCGCCAGCAGTTTTTTCTCCAGCAGGAATTTGACGTGACGGGAGATAGCCGGGGCACTGATATGGAATTTGCGGGCCAGGTCTTTACCGGTGTTGGGACCGTTGCGGTACAGGTATTCCACGATATTATAATGCGTAGCGCCCACCCCGTTAAAATCGCCTTTATTGACCTGGGCAATCATAAAACACTGGAAATCGGTATAGGTGTCAAAAAAAGCTTTTTGTGCTGCTTCCATTGTTGAAAATTAATTAACTTTGTTAACTATTCACAAAGTTAACAAAGTTTAACCATGCATCCAATAAAGATCACCGGCGCACGGCAGCACAATTTGAAGAACCTGACAGTCACCATTCCCAAAAACACCATCACGGTCTTCACGGGCATATCGGGCTCGGGCAAATCATCGCTGGTCTTTAAAACGATCGGCGCCGAAGCACACCGGCAGATGAGCGAAATGCAGCATAGCTTCGTCCGCAGCCGGATGGAACACCTGGGCGTGCCGGACGTGGATAGCATCGAACACCTCAATGTACCGGTCATCATTAACCAGAAACGGCTGGGAGGCAATGTACGCTCCACCGTTGGCACCGCCACCGATATTTACACCTCGCTGCGGCTCCTGTTTTCCCGGATCGGGCAGCCATTCGTGGGTTATGCCAATATCTTTTCGTTTAACCATCCCCAGGGGATGTGCCCGGTTTGCAGCGGCATCGGACAAACACGGCAGGTAGATACTGACCGGCTGATCGATAAAAACAAATCCCTCAATGAAGGCGCGATCCGCTTCCCTACTTTCCAGCCCGGCGGATACCGCTGGCTGCGGTATGCCGAATCAGGATACTTCGACAACGATAAAAAACTGGCCGACTATACGCCCGAAGAATGGCAAATGCTATTATACGCTGAAGAACACGTTCCTCCGAATCCTTCTTCAAAATGGGGGAAGACGGTACGTTACACCGGTATCATTCCCCGGCTGGAGAGAGACATCCTGAAAAAAGATTCCAAAGAACAGCGGATGCGGGAAAAGGAAATCGGCCAGGTAGTAGGTGAACAAATCTGCCCTTCCTGTCACGGTAAGCGGCTAAACGAAAAAGTGCTGTCCTGCAAAATTAACGGCCTCGACATTGCCGGCTGTGCCGCTATGCCGGTAGACGAGCTGCTGGCGTTTATCCGCCCTATTCAGGCGCCCGGCTATGAAACCGTACTGGCTGAACTGGTAAAAAAACTGCAGCATATGATCACCATCGGGCTGAGTTACCTTACCCTCGACCGGGTGACGGCAACCCTCTCCGGCGGAGAATCACAACGGATCAAGATGGTACGTCATCTCGACAGCAGCCTGGAAAACCTGTTATATATTTTTGATGAACCCAGTATCGGGTTGCATCCCAAGGACCTGGACAACATCTCCCGTATCATCCAAAAAATACGGGATAAAGGCAATACCGTGCTACTGGTAGAGCATGATCCCGATCTGATCCGTATAGCCGATCACGTCATAGACATGGGTCCGGGCTCCGGCGCCCACGGCGGCGAGATCATTTACCAGGGCAGTTTTGACGGATTACGCAGCAGCAACGGAAAAACCGGTCAGTACTTCGCCCGGCAAAAAAGCTACAACCAGCATCCCCGGCCGTTTACGGAAACAATCCCCATTCATAATGCAGCGCTGCATAACCTGCAACATGTCACCATCCGTATTCCGCAGCGGATAATGACCGTTGTTACCGGCGTGGCAGGCTCCGGCAAAAGTACCCTGATCAGCGAAGTGTTGCCAGCGCAATACCCGGAGCTCACGCTGATTGATCAATCGCCTATTGCAGGGCATTCCAAATCCAACCTGCTGACCTACCTCAGCATCTCCGATACGGTCAGAAACCTGTTTGCCCATGCCAATGGCGTTAGTAACAGTCTTTTTAGCCGCAACAGCGAAGGCGGGTGTCCCAACTGCAAGGGAGTAGGTGTTGAAAAAATTGACCTGGCTTTTATGGACGATGTGGAAGTACCCTGCGAAGTATGCGGTGGCAGCGGCTTCCGGCCGGAGGTACTGCAATACCGCTACCAACAAAAAAATATTGCCGGGGTGATGCAGCTCACCGTGGAAGAAGCCACCCAATTCTTTGCAGCGCAAAAAGACCTGAACAAAAGTTTCGCACTGCTGCACGACCTGGGCATGGGCTACCTCACGCTCGGCCAACGGCTCGATAGCTTTTCCGGCGGAGAACTGCAACGGCTGAAACTATGTACACAAATGAAGCACTGGTATCCCGTGATTGTGCTCGACGAGCCCAGTACCGGTCTGCATCCGGCCGATACGGAGAAACTGCTGGCATGGCTTCACAAACTGGTACAAAAAGGACATACGCTGATTGTGATTGAACACAACCTCGATATCATTGCCTGTGCCGACTGGATTATTGACATGGGTCCCGGCGCCGGCAAAGACGGCGGCCGCCTGGTATTTGAGGGCACGGTACCGGACCTGCTTCAAAATAAAGCGTCCGCTACGGCCACGTATCTACGTAAATATCTTACGCCCTAATCGCGGGGCAGGTATTGCTGACATAGTTTTCCTGATGGTTAGGTGCAATGATAAAAACAAGATAGCGGGATATCCGGGTTTATCCGATAAACGTTAACTTTACTACCAGGAAAGACTATACGCCCATTGCCATGCAGTTTTCACCCTCCGCCCTCCTGGCGCCTTATATAAAAAATTATACGCTCGTCACCATTGACCAGGATATTGACAATGAAGTTTTCTACCCAAGCGGGTATATCGATCTTGTGATTCGTATATCCGGCACCGCTGCCACCGTCATTAACGGCAACAGGCAAGATACCCCGGCCATAGAATTGCTGGGACATCTCACTTTACCCAGCAGGGTAGCTGCCACCAAAGGCACAGTGGTATTGATAGCCCGGATTTATCCGTATGCCGGCGCTTTGTTTTTTCCCCATCCGGTGTCGGAATTTACCAACTACGCCACCAACCTGAATGACGTCAGCGCAGTGGCAGGAACGGAACTGTATAGCAGGTTGATGGAAGCAGGCACTATTGCACAGAAAATCAGTGTGCTGGAAGGATATTTGCTGCAACGGTTAACCCAACACGAAAAACAACTGAAAAAGGTAACCCTCGTTCAGCAGCTCTCTCATGAACTGCTGAACGGGTACCCTGATGTAGATCTTCCGGCATTGGCGGGCAGTAGCGGCCTATCGGCGCGGTATATTCAGAAACTTTACCTGACGAATATGGGCATCAGCCCCGTAGCCTTTGTGGCCGTAGTGCGGTTTAACAGGAGCCTGCGGCTGGTGCTGGATACCCCCGCTTCTCTCACGGCTATCGCTTATGAATGTGGTTATTATGACCAGGCGCACTTTATCCGGGAGTTCAGGAAATTTACGGGTATTACCCCTTCTGATGCCCGGCACTCGCTGACAAAAAACGGAGAAGCCTATCAACAAGCTGTCAATATTGGCTTTTAGTGTGCCGGATGATTGCTGCTAAACATATCCCGGTACATTTTCCAGCCTTTGTCTGTATGTTTCCAGATAACAATTACTTTCCCCTCATCCAGTTTATGGCCATCCATATCGGTCAGTTCATAAGAACTTTCTTCGGTTACAAACGTCTTACCATCACCATACAAATGCTGAATGGTGAATTTACTGTTCACTTTCGGGCCGCTGCTAAAAAACTTCAAAATATTGTCCCTGCCGCAAACCGGTGCAGTATTGGGCGGCAACAGGCAGGCATCTTCCGTGTACCGGGTCAGAATAGAACCGTCGTTTTTATTCGCCAGCTCCGAAAAAATGGCGTTACTGGCCTCGATCGTTTTTCTGACACCGGCTAATGGATCATTTACAGATTGGGTGTTGGCCTCAGCGGTAATGAACACCAACGCAGCCAGGATAAAGTGTTTTTTCATCTATCGTTTTTGCACAAAAAAAGCAGTTTTCACCAAACAGAAATTGTACAATAACGAACAAAACACTATTCGAACCGTAATAACTTCCTCAGCTGGTAAAAGAAACGTTCTATCAGCCGCAGGTCCTGCGTAACAATCTCCGCATTGCCCTTCAGCTCCTTATCGAAGGAAAGCGTTTTGTGGAAGGAGGTTTTCAGGCCTTCCGGAAGGACTACATTCACGTAATAGTTACCGTCTTTGTCGGGGGTATTGGCAATACTTTTCACCCTTCCCTGTACCGAGCCAAATTCCTGGTAGGGGTAGTTGTCCAGCTTCAACAACACCTTCTGCCCTTCCTTCACTTTGCCGGAGTTGGTAGCTGGTACCTGCAGCCGGCCGACCAGCGTATTTTTATCTTCCGGCATAACGGCAACGAGTATATCACCGGACTTTACAAACTGGTTTTTACCCAGGAACTGCTGAAAACTCACCACTCCATCTACAGAAGAGGTGAACAGGTAATTTTGTTCCCAGGATTTCACGGACCGGCGCAATTGCTCAAACAACTGGGCCGTTTGTGAGCTCAGGTTGATCTGGTCCTTTTGCGCGTTGATAGCCACGCCGCTTCTCGTTTTTTCGATGCCCAGCATACTTTCCTGCAACTGGGAAATCGTTACGTTGAGGTTTTCCAGGTTCTGTTCCGCCTGTAAAAATTTGATTTTCTCCTGGCCCATCTCGGCTGCAGACACCACTTTTTCCTTAAACAGCTCGTGGTACCGGTCGAACTCCCGTTTGGAGACCTCATACTTTTTTTGTTCCAGCTCTTTTTGCTGCTGCAGGGTACGGATACGGTTACGCGACTCCGAGAGACTTCTCTCTGCCGCGGCGAAGTCAGGGGAATAGGGCTGTAAGCGGGTATACAGCTGTTCATCGGTGAATGCTTTGGCGAAAGCGTTGTAGTCGGCCTGCACTTCCCCCAGCTTAAACCGGGCTACTTCCGCCAGCGGGAAATGGGGCAAGGCCTTGCTGTCCAGCGAATCCATGATATTGCGCAGGCGGATTACATCCCGGTAGTCTGCAGTGGACTGCAACACCAGCAACAGCTGGTTCTTCGTTACCTTTTGGTGGTCTTCCACAAAGATTTCTTCTACTTTGCTGTTGGTGCGCGCTTCCAGTTTTTCCGGCGGATTGCTGGAAGATATAATCACCTTGGAAGGTACGAACTCCGGGTATTTGATCACGTAGCTCATCACTAAAATGAGCAGGAGGATCAGTATGATAACGGTGTTGCCCCAACGTATCATCCAGTGCGGCGGCAGCGTAAGAATGTCCTGCACCCCTTCTGAATGCAGTTGCACCGTGTCCAGTATGTCTTTTTTAGTTTCCAAGTTCCAATTGATTTTTTACCAGCCTGTAATATTCTTTTTTGAGCGACACCAGTTCGTCGTGACTACCTTCCTCTACTACCCTTCCTTTATCCAGTACAATGATTTTATCTGCATTTTTTACGGTCGACAAGCGGTGTGCAATGATCACCGCCGTTTTCCCTTTGAGGAACTGCTCCAGGTTGCCCATAATGGCCTTTTCCGTATTGGCATCCAGTGCGCTGGTAGCCTCATCGAAGAAGATGTATTCCGGCGCTTTATAGACCGCCCGGGCAATAAAGAGGCGTTGTTTCTGGCCACCGCTGATGCCGATCCCTTCGTTGCCGATCTTCGAATTATAGTTCAGGGGCAGGCTTTCAATAAAATCCCTGATGCAGGCCACTTCTACTGCTTTGCGCAACTGTGGCCGGTCAATATCATCTATCCCGACAGCGATATTTTTAGCGATGGTATCGTTGAAAACATATCCTTCCTGCATCACTACGCCGCACTGATCGCGCCAGTAACGGGGCGAAACATGTTTCAGGGGCGCATGGCCGATCCTGATCTCCCCTTCTCCCGGATCATAAAACTTCATGAGCAACTTCAGCAGAGTGGTTTTACCGCTACCGCTGGCGCCAACGATGGCGGTGGTTTTCCGATGCGGGATGCGCAGACTCAGGTTTTCAAATACCGGGGCACCAGCGCCCACATAACGGAAAGAAACATTATCCAATACAATATCCTGTTCCGGTATATCCATTACCGTTTGAATATCGCTGCGTTCTTCGTCTTCTTTTTCGTGGATCTCACTTAATCTTTCGAGTGATATTTTAGCATCCTGTACCTGTTTTACAAAGTCCATCAGCTGCACCAGCGGGCCATTCAGCTGGCCGATGATATACTGTACCGCCAGCATCATACCCAGTGTCAGGTTACCATCGAGTACCAGTTTGGCTGCCAGGAAGCTGACAAAAATATCTTTCATCTGGTTGATAAAATTGGAACCAACGGTCTGCCATTGCTCCAGTGACAGGGAATTGATATGGATCTTAAACAGCTTCACCTGCATAAACTCCCAACCCCAGCGCATCTGCCTTTCGGCATTGTATATCTTGATTTCCTGCATCCCGTTCACCAGTTCCATCACCTTGCTCTGTTCTTCTGATACCTGGGAAAAACGTTTATAGTCCAGGTCTCTTCTTTTTTTGAGGAAAAAAGAGATCCATGCTATCGACAATACCCCACCCAGCAAATAGATCAGGAAGAGCCGGTAATCGTACAACAGCAGTACAATGCTGAAGATCACCAGGTTCACCAGCGAAAAAAGCGTATTCAGTGAAGAATTGGTCATCAGCTGTTCTATCCGCTGGTGGTCATTGATACGCTGCATGATATCTCCCGTCATGCGGGTATCAAAATAACTGATGGGCAATTTCATCAGCTTAATAAAAAAGTTGGATACAATGGAGATATTAATCCTGCTGGACAGATGCAATAAGATCCAGCTGCGTATTACTTCTATACCTGTTCTCCCTACAAATAACATCACCTGTGCCAGTAGTACCAGGTAGATAAAATTCAGGTCATGATTCTGTATGCCGATGTCTACAATGCTCTGTGTGAGAAAAGGGAAGATCAGCGACAGTACGCTGCCAGCCAGCAGCCCGAGGGTGAGCTGGGTAATCAGTTTTTTGTACCGGAAAAAATAGCTAAAGAGGAAAGAAATATCTTTCCTCTTAGCAGGTGTATCGGTTTCTGATTCATAAAATTCAGGGGTAGTTTCCAGCAGCAGGGCAATTCCTTCTTCCTCATTTTCCTTTTTTCCCTTGCCCATCCAACCATCAATAAATTCCTGCCGGGTGTAGGTGATCAGCCCATAGGCCGGATCGGACACGTGAACGAGGGTACGTCCACCAGATTTTTTAATATTATAAACGACAACAAAATGTTGTTGTCCCCAGTGACAAATACAAGGCAGCGGCGCTTCTTCCACCAGCGTCGGAAAATCTATTTTTACTGCCAGTGACTTAAATCCCAATCCTTCTGCCGCCGCAGACAATCCTGCCAAAGAGCTGCCCTCCCGCGTTGTTTCCGCGAGAGTACGGATGGCCTGGATATCTGTCAGCCTGCCATAATGCTTGCTGATGATTTTAATACAGGTAGGACCACAATCCTTCCCGTCCGGCTGCTTATAAAAAGGAAATTTTTTCAGCTTCATATCATTTGATTATCTCTGCCATTCCATACCACTCGATAGCGGCTTGTTTCATCGGATGTTGCGCCCATTCCTCCCATTTGTTGGTGTATGGGTTGTACCCGCATTTCAGGGGTTTTGAATAAATATCCTGCGGATCTTCTATATAAGCCCGGCAGTCGGTGCATACATGCCTGAACTCACAATCTTTACAAACAGTGATATCATCTTTACGGATATGACTGTAACGGTTAAACGTTTTATTGTCCAGTACTTCCTGCAGGGAGGTATCTGCAATATGACCGTAGTTTTCCCGCATGGAAGGACAGTTTTTGATGTACCCCTCCTGATCTATGCTCAGCTTACGATTCAGACAGCTGTTAAAGCGCAGGCTTTCTGTAAACAGTTCCGTGTTTACCGTAAAGTGGTTGGGGCGGATTTCGCCGCAGGCCATGCAGGAGTTGATTTCTCCGGTGAAATAGTATACCGGTACGGAATCCGAGAATATTTTCTCCAGCTTTTCCTCCGGTGAACTGTGTAGTAACAGGGATTTTACCCGTTGGTTTTTTTTCACCAGTTCGTCCAGTGTGGCTATATTCAGGCTCCTCTCGTAGGGCAGTACCAGTTTGATATGCCGCAATGTGGAATCGCTGAACAACGCCAGTAATTCCCTCAGTTCAGGCAGCGCCACCGGCTGATAAAACCTGATCTCCAGCCCTTCCAGGTGCTGGTCCAGCAGCTCCCGGAAAAATGGTCCGCTATAGTCGATGGTTTCCTGGTATTCAATAACCACATTGGTAATATCCGCAAAGCGGTCCCAGGTGAGCTCCATGGCGGTAAGCTCCGGCAGGATGCGGTCATCGATGAATCCCAGTTCACGGCTGACGAAGAAATCCACATAACCGGTGATAGCTTCCCGGTTATCTTCCCCATAATGCGCGATACATTCGTCGATGGAATATTGTTGCAGGAACAACAATACTTCAGCAGTATCATTCGGCAGGTGATAAAACCGGCGCATTTGCAGATCGCAGAGCAGCGACATATTAGCGCCCTTTACCAGTTGACAGTTTGCGTATATATTTAGATATTCCATAACAGAAAATCAGAATTTGGAGATCGGTTTATAGAAATTATACAGTTCGAATCCTTCCGCGTTAACCCTCGAGGCTTTCTCAAACTTCGTGATGGGCAGGGAGGCAACGGATTCACTCTGCTTCAGAAAATACAGTGGCAGGGGAAGCATTTTCTTTGTTTTCAGGTTGCTGATGTATTTCTTTTTCATGGAGAACAGATTGATGAAGTAACCGTGCGAATTTTTTTTCCAGGTAATAGTTGCAGGGATGGGACACCATGCCGAACTGGCCTTCCGGGTTGATTTCGAGGAAATGATAGTTCCCTTGCATGTCCACCATCAGGTCGATGGATCCCGTGCGGAAGCGCAGTATTTTCATGAGCTGGTCCAGTTTATGTTCCAGGTCAGCGGGTAATTTATAGGGGACGGTCCTATTGGGCCGATGGTTATCATAATTCCGGAAATCATCTGTTGTTTTCCGGTTGTTTTGGGAGAAGATGGCCATGGAATAACATACCCCATCCAGGTAAAAGGTTCTGATCTCAAATTTTTTGACAATCCTTTCCTGTACCAGGGAGGGGAAAAATGTTTCCGGCACTGCGCCCAGGCTCTTTTGTTCGATGGTGCTGGTCAGCATTTTGTAAGCCCGGCGTTCGTTATCCTCCAGTAAAATGCATTCGCTGAGGGGCTTTACAATCAATGCGGGGTATTGTTCCAGCAAAGCCATAATTTTTGTTTTGGTAGTCACCACTTCCGTAAAAGGCGTGGGGATATTTAACCGGCGGGCCAATTGTAACACCTGAAGTTTATTCAGATTTTTCTCTGACAGGGGATCGTTCAGCCATTTTTGGGCGTCAATGGAATGAAACAGAAAAGAATGAAGGCCGTTGAATTCGTCTACCAGAAAACGTTTCAGGGTATACTGGCTGTTAAAGTCCGGTTGCTTCAGGCTAAACTCGGCGGGAAAGTGAGCGATTTTCCTGCGGTACCAAACCACGGCAGTTGCTGTATTATCCGGCAGATCACTAAGCTGTTGAAACCGGAAGAAGTCTTCACCATTCAACCGCCGGTAAGGTATTTTCAAATAGTCCATCCATTGGCAAACCTGGTCTGTAGTACTTTCCAGGTAGGACTGACTTAATATGAGTATCTTTTTAGACATGACCGGATATTGATTTTTTGTGGGGAAAGAACTGCCGGCTGTTGCCGGCAGTTCTTTGATTTCCTTCATCATGATGCGGAAGGAGAAATGATTAGTTGTCTTGTTTGTGATCGCAGAAGTATTGATCACCTCTCTGCGTAGCAGAGTGAGTAGTAACACCGCCGTCCATTTCCATGCTAGCCAGTGCCATCAGGCCACCTTTAATTACTTCAGGGGTTTCAACTTTTTTTGCACTCAGTTTTGATAATTTCTTTTTCATATTGTTTTTAATTTATCAGGTTAACTACTTTTTTTGGGGATGTACTTAGTCCGCTTTGGTATCAGTAACATAATGTCTGCCATTCCAGGAAGCGCTGTTGCTGGAGGTTTTGTCGCCGTCTTCCATGCATTGGAGCTGCATTAAGCCGCCTTTCAGTGCTTCAGGAGATGTTACCGCTTTGGGAACCAGTTTTTCTAACTTTTTCATGTGTTGTAATATTGAATGAATAAATGAAGGTTGATTAGTTGTCTTGTTTGTGATCGCAGAAGTATTGATCACCTCTTTGGGTAGCAGAGTGGGTAGTGACACCACCATCCATTTCCATGCTAGCCAGCGCCATCAGGCCGCCTTTAACTGCTTCGGAGTTCTCTACTTTTTTTGCATTCAGTTTTGACAGTTTCTTGTCCATGGTTTTTAATTTAAAGGTTAAACGTTTTTTTTCCGGGTGATCAATTAACAATCTGTTTTGTAATCGCAGGAGAACCGATCTCCCCGCAGCGTGCAAAAGGCAGTGGTGAAGTAACAATCGCCGCCTGAAATGTCGGATGACATTTGTAACAGGCCACCTTTAATGGCTGCAGGCGCTTCCACCTTCTTTGCATTCAGTTTTGACAATTTCTTTTTCATCGTTTTTCCAATTTAACAGGTTAACATTTTTCCGGGGTACGATTAATTTCCGGGGTCCTGGTTTACGTCAGTAACATAGTGTCTGCCATTCCAGCTCGCGGTGTTGTAGGTAGTTTTGTCGCCACCGTCGGTGAAAGCTTCCATCTGCATTAATCTGCCACCTTTCAGGGTTTCAGGGGATGTCACCTCTTTGGCAACCAGTTTTTGTAACTTTTTCATGTGATGTAGTTTTTAATGATGATGTAAAAGTAGGCGTAGGAATCACATGATTGAGGAGAGATGGATATTTGATTGGGGACAGTCGATATTTGCGGTACTTGGGGAAATATTTGCGGCGCCGCGGGATTACCGGGGCGCCGTTTTAGGATGGAGCGAAGGGTTTCTTCTATTTAAAGAAACGGTACAACATCTAGTATACAGGGCTGAAGCCCTGTATATTTAGATTTCAATCTGCCTTGTTAATCATAATAAGATCATATTCTCTGAGCATTTGCCTGTAGGGTGCATGGTACACCAGTGTTTCTTCGTACCGTTTCTGTTGTTTATTATCCCATATCACCACCTGAATTTTTTCACCATCCTTCAGCCCGGGTATCGTTACGTTCAGCTCCGTTGCCTCTATAGCCAGCAGTGCTGTTACCTTTTTACCAACGATTCCCCAAACATTGGAAGAGGGATGTATCCCTGCACCGGACAGCAAATGAGAGATCGGGTAGGCGGCTTCCCAATTAAGGGCGGTAGCGGTGACCAGGTATTTGTTATCTTTTCCGATAATATAGGGTCCTTTTCCATAGGTGCTGTTGGGTGAACTCAGCACTTTACCATTAATCGCTGTTGCCGGTATAATTGTTCCCGCACGCAGGTCAGTACCCCGCTGAGCATCGGTACCGGTAAAACGTAAATAGGTATTGTCGTAGTAACCGGTGTAGGGAATCTCTGTATCCTGGCTTTCAGGGAGACTGACCATTGCCGGGGCATCTGTTCCCGGGCAATACCGGAATAACGCGGACGCATCTACGCCACATTGTTTCAGCGCAGTTTTCCATCCTTGCTGAATTCCTTGTCCACCGGGGATGGTCGCCGCTGCCTGCAGAAAGACCGGCTTATTTGACTGGAACAGATTCACTACCGTCGCGGGTAAAGTATCCTTATTGCCGCCTGAGGCATAGATCCAGTAGGCATCTGCAGGTAATACTTTATCACTGACAACAACATTATATCCTCCGTTGAAAGCACCCGACGTAATAGCATCTCCGGAATTAAACAAACGATTCCATGCCGCCTGGCTTCCTTTTTTGTCCAGTAGTACTACCACATTCAGCAATGGCCGGTCTTTTTCCTGCCTGTCAGTATAGTATTTTATCCATTCCTTATTTTGAACAGGATCAAAAGTGCCTTCTCCACCAAAAACAATGAAATGGTCCAGCCGAAATTGCAATGCCCTGATCATGCATAGATAGGCGATTACGGCAGGACTGTACTCTCCGGCAATGCCCCAGTTACGGTTTACCGGTGAGATCATGGCAGTAGGCTTCCCCCAGTATTTGGCCCAGCCATAACCCAGACTGCCGTGTTGGGTGAGGGTCGCTATATTAAACAGCTTATCTCTTTTCAGATAATAATTGTAGATATTGATAATACTTGTTTGTGGCCATAAAGAAGCGAAGTACCCTTCCCGCAGCAACATCGGATCTGTTCCTGAAATATAGTCCACCTTCCGCTCCCGCAGACTAGAAGCCAGGGAGCTGAATACAGCCGGACTGGCTTCAAAACACTCTTCAAAAACGGCATCGGTCCCGGCAGCAGCCAGATCTTCTGCGGCCAACCTAATATTGGCCGGTGTCCAGTGATGTTGTTGCCAATGATACGGATTCACGCCTTCCATATTTACCATTACCTTTATCCCTTTGTCATGCGCCGCCTTCACCAATGAAGACAGTCCATCTTTTCCCTGCAAGGCCCAGGGTTGTTTTTTCAGAAACGGCGACGGATAATAATAATGCATCTTGTCACCCTCATAACTGGCGCCCCAATACAAGATGCCGCCCCATCCCTGATCTTGTATAACTGACATTTGCTGCCGGATGGCGGCATCATTTGAAGGAAGATGATCAAATGCCCCTTCTGTCCAATAACGAGGCTCATAGGTCCCCTGCTGGGCAGCGGCCGTGGTGGTCATCAGTATCCCCATTAGTCCGGCTATGAGCCGTTTCCTGTACCTATTTTTTCCCATATAATTAGTTTGTTTTAGCCGGGCTGTCTGTCAACGCGCCCAGGAAAAGGATAATATCTTTGATTTCGCTTTCGTTGAGCCCCAGCGGTTTGGTCGAAAGCGTTTGTGTGGGTACCGGCAGTCCGAGACCGCCCCCTCCGCCCCTGTTATAAAATTCCATGACCTCCTCCAGCGTAGCGAAGGCACCGTGATGCATATACGGAGCTGTTACCGTGATATTGCGTAATGAAGGCGTTTTAAATGCTCCTTTGTAAAACGAAATCGGATAAGTCGTAAAGCGACCACTATCAGCATCCGGACGGGGATAACGCAGATCAGCCCCTGCTGTCGTACCAATTACTTCCAGCTCGGTTCTGTCAAACAACGGCGGCAATACGCCATTGAACAAAGGCACGAAATGACAGGTACCACACCTGGCCTTTCCCATAAAAAGATTAAAGCCGTTTTCCTGCGCCGCAGTCATCGCCTTTTTATCTCCGCGCAGGTAGCGGTCAAACGGCGCATTCATGGGAGCCAGTGTCTGCAAATAGGCTGTAATGGCACGGGCAATACGGCGCATTGTTACCAGGCTGTCCTCCGCTTGCGGAAATGCAGCGCTGAAAAGTTCCCTGTATTTTTTTGCCTTCCCTAATTGTGATAGCACCATACCATCTGCCACATTCATTTCCCGGGGATTATGCAACACCGCCAACACCTGCTCTTCCAGGGTTTTAGCCCTTCCGTCCCAAAACTGGGCATGCTGATAGGCCGCATAAAAAAGTGTGGGCGTATTACGCTGTAAACGGGAATGGCCATCCAGTGCAAGGTTTTTAGGCAACTGGTCCGTGAAATACTTATCCGGCTGGTGACAGCTGCCACAGCTCCTGACGTTATTTTGGGATAGTTGTTTTTCAAAAAACAGTGTTTTACCCAGCTCCACCAGCGGAGCACTGGTATCCCAGTCCCTGCCCATATTCATGGCACGAAGATTAAAAACATCCAACTCAGCGTCCTTGCTGCCGGCTAACCGGTTGACACTACGCTGCAATGGCAACATAGCGGTAGTGAGAAAACGGAGACGGTTAAACGAAACAAAGTTACTGTCTTCGCGTACCTGCGACAGCGCCAGGTCCAGGTACCTTGCCGTAGCCGCAGCCGCCTCGCCCTGCCCTTCCAGGTAAGGCTGTAATACTGTTTTAACCGCCATCAGTGAATGCCCCGCCTCGGTAATACCTGTCTGCAGTTCAGGGGCATCATAGCCGGCAATACCCAGGGTACTGACGCGTATTAGTTCCAGCCGGATGCTTTCCAGTATCTGGGTATCGGTTATTTCGAGGCCATACAATAAAGCAGGGAGATCTGCCGCGGAACTGCTGACCAAAGTTGTCTGTTGCAACAGTTCCCGCTGATGGGCAGCGACATCGTCCTCAAACAACAAGGCTTCTATCACCTGTAGCCCTGTAGGTTCCCGGTATTCCATAAATGGCTCTTCCACTTCATGTACCGGTGGTGCATTGTAAACAACAGAGGTACTTGTCAGAAAGTATTCCAGGAAAAACGCAATGCTTTTATATTGTGCTCTGCATGTTTTCAACGCCTCTTTTGCAGCCTGAATAGTGGCCGGGTCGCTGTTCTCCACCATCTCAATACGGTGGTGCAGTTGCACGGCGCTTTCCGCAAATCTTCCCGCCTGATCCCGGAAATAGGTCAACGTGTGGGCCACGCCGGCAGACTGTTGCCCACCAGGTGGCACCACCACGCCCATTAAAGCTATCCAAGCGGTCAAAATAACGATCACCATGCCCTGTTTCATCACCTGTAGTTTATTACTTTGTTACCTGTAGCCTATTTTTCATGATGGTAAAATGATCCCGCACAACGCCATCTTCGCAGATCCATTTAAAATCCAGCCGGTTGCCCTGTACTTCCAGCAAACCAGCACCAGTTACTGTTGCATTGGAATAATACATGGCATCGTGCGGGAAAGCAGCCTCCGGTTGACCTACAGAACTGGATGAACCACTCACCACATACACGGTACCTTTTTTCGTATGTTCGTTCCTGATATAAGGCGCACTGTTTGCTGTACCATCATCTTTACCGGAACCCTGGCTAAAACTATGTTTGGAGGCGTCAAACGACGCCTCTTTTCCATAGTGGCCATGTAGTAATCCCGAGCGCTCATACACATGGCTATGACCGCAAATCACCAGGTCCACTCCTGCTTTTTCCAGGATACGGATAAAGTTCTCCCGTATCCGCCGCATATTACCGTCTGTATCTGAGTTATGCGTACCCATACTGTAAGGAGGATGGTGCCAATACACCACCACCCAGTCTTTATTCCGGTTCGCCGCCAGGTCTTTTTTTACCCATTGTACCTGTGGCCCGCTGGTATCATACAGATAGTAGCGATTTTCTTCCTTTCCGTAGGAATCAAGTGAGAGAAAGTGGACATTACCAATATCGAAAGCATAAAACGCGGGATTATGCGAGGGCACACCACCCGACTCACCACTTACCGGCATTGAAAAATTCTGATAATAGGCGGTTGTATGATGATTTTGCGCGTAGGCGGCAGAGAAGTCGGTATCATGATAATCATGATTGCCGGGAGCCGGAAACACCGGGTATTTCTTTAACAGATCATCTTTATATACGTTAAAAAATTTGGCCTGGTATTCAGCATCCGTACCATCATTGTAAGCATTATCACCCAATAGTATCCAGGCTGTCAGGTCAGTGGTACCCAGATACCCCCTGAAAGCATCTCTCACCTGGCGCTGGTGAATGGTCAGGTCACCACAATCACCGAACACGCCTATACGATAATAGCCGGTGCTACCGGGCAACGGCAGCGTAGTGAAATAGTTATCGCCAGCTCCCTGTAGCGTATCTTTCAACCCGCCTATACTATAATAATAGCGGGTACCGGGTTGCAGGCCTTCCAGTTTAACGATATGCTCCGTTACGAGGGCAACGTCACTGATCGTCTTTTCCGGATGACCTGCTACCGTCCCGTAAGATACCCTGCTACGGGTAGCTGCATCGGTTCTCCAGCGGATAAGGATACTGTTGGGCGTTGCGGACTGTAAATAAGGGCCACGCAGTAATTGTGCCTTTTGGGCCGTACTACGGGCAGAACAAAGCAACGACAGCAACAATAGTAGTATATAGACTTTACGCATGTCTTATTTGGATACATTCACAATAAATTCGTCCTGCAAACAATTTTCCGGATCGCGGACCACATATACCGATTTACCGGCAGGCGGGGTAACCGAAACGCTCCTGGAAGTACTGTCTATATTCTTCCAGGTATATTTCCCTACATAGGAAGCTTTCAGTACTGCCGTTTCCCCTTTTTTCAGGTTGATGACCGTCTTTTTGTTTACTCCTTTCATCATGGTGAAATGATCTCTGATGACGCCATCAGCGCAGATCCATTTCAGATCCAGCCGGTTGGCTTCTACTTCCAGGATAGAAGCGCCTCCATGGGTTACATCGGAAAATGGCAGGGCATCATGCGGGAAAGTGGCCTGTTGCCCACCTAGCTGTCCTGCGGAACCGCTGACTACATAAACGGTGCCTTTGTTGTCGCTTTGTTTGATATATGGACAGGAATTGGTACTGCCATCATACAAGGCAGAAGAAGTGCTCAGATAATGTTGCGCTGCATTAAAACTTTGCTCCGGCCCATAGTGTCCCTGCATCAGCTTCGAGCGCTCATAGGAGTGACTATGGCCACAGAGAATAAGATCTACCCCATTCCGTTCCAGCACCCGGATGAAGTTCTCCCGTATTTTTACCAGTTGTTCTTCTGTATCAGAATTATGGGAGCCCATGCTATAAGGCGGGTGATGCCAGTAAGCAATCACCCAGCCTTTGTTTTTATTGGCAGCAAGATCTTCTTTAATCCAGCGTACCTGGCGGCCCAGCGTATCGTATAGCCTGGAAGCATTATCTTCTGTACCATGAGAATCCAATGACAGGAAGTGGATATTGCCAATATCAAAGGAATAAAAAGCGGGAGTATTAGAAGGCACGCCTCCGGCCTCCCCTTTGGTGGGCATCGAAAAAATCTGGTAATAGGCCACCTCTTTGGACTGTTGCGCATAGTCAGCAGAATAAGGTTCATCATGATAATCATGATTGCCCGGCGCAGGAAACAGTGGTGATTTTTTTAGCAGGTTATTTTTATAAATATTAAAAAAGTTGGTTTGAAATTCGGTGTCCTTGCCAAAAGAATAGGCATTATCGCCCAGCAAAATCCAGGCATTCAGCAAATCATTGCCAAGATATTTTTCAAACTGGTCGCGTGTATTTCGCTGATTGGTGGAATTATTACCGCAGTCACCGAACACGCCTATACGATATTTTTCTTCTTTTCCTACAGGCGGCAATGTGGTAAAACAATTCTGTTCATCGCCCTGCAAGGTATCCTTGGCGCCCACCAGCAGGTAATGGTATTTGGTTTGCGGCAACAAACCGGTCAGTGTTACAATATGTTCCCGGGTAAGTGAGCTGTCCCCAGCCACAGCTATGGTGTTATCGGGCGAGGTACCATAATGAACAAAACTGATATCCGGTTCGTCGGTACGCCAGCGTACTGTCATACTGTTGGGGGTAGCTGTTTGCAGATAAGGCCCCCGTATCAACTCCGGCCGGAAGCCATATTTCCGGGGCTTTGTCTTCCCGGGCTTGCTCTGCGCCAGTAACAGCGCAGGCATGCCCAACATCATCATCAAATAAAAAATACTTTTTTTCATGTCTATATAGATCAGTTATTACAATCAGGGTTTGTCCCACCATACGCGGGTGCTGGTCACATCCGGACCTTGTCTTTTAATAGCTTCCTGCACATGCGGGTTAATGGCAATCTCATCTGCCTGGTAAGTCAGTCTGCGTGGCAGTATAGCACCGCTATTCGCCGGGATCGTCAGGTCCAGTTTCTCATACAGTTTCGGATACCCGCTTCTGCGCATATTGGCGAATGTTTCATACCAGTTGTAGTGTGTTTCTATCCAGTATTGGGTATTGATCATTTCCAGCGCCTCCTCCATTGACGCAGGGTTGTATGGATTTTCGAGCAGGTAGGCATCTGCCTGTGCGGTAGTAATCACCGCTTCAGCGCCGTAGATTTTCAGCTGGTCCATCGCCGCCCTTACACCTTTTTCATAGCAGGATTTAGCATCGCCTGGTACAATACCCCTGACGGCACATTCTGCCAGCTGCAGCTGCACCTGTGCATAGCTCAGATGAATAAAAGGTGCGTCATATCTGCCGAAAGTGGAAATATTGGACACGGAATACTTCAGGCGGTCAGCGGACGGAATGCCCAGATAGGGAGGATCTTCCGATCTGTCACCATATGGCGGCCAACCTTTTTGTTTGGCTGGTGATTTATCGCCAGCAGCGTAGGTTGTCCTGGAAGCCGGTAACATACAATACGCTGCTATGCGCGGATCTTTACGATCCTTCAGGAAGTTAACGAAGGGGGAAGTAAGGCGGTAGTTATCCGGATAGCGGATAAATATATGCGCCTGCCCATTCGCCGTTGGGTTGGTTGTTCCACCGGTAGACGCATTTGGCAGATATTTCACCACAAAATTATCGTCATTATTCCGCAGTAAACCACCGGCAACTGCTTTCTCTATCCATTTTTTCCCGTTGACAGGATCTGCCTTCATGATACGTAATCCCAGCCTCAGCATCAGGCTATTCGCAAAACGTCTCCATTTAGAGAGATCCCCCTTATACACGATATCAGCAGCGGTGGGCACTTTCCTGGCACTGTCCAGTGCCCTGGAAGCGTCTTCCAGCTCGCGGAACATATCTTCGTAAATCTGCTGTTGTGCATCATAACGGGGTGTAAAGAGGCGGTCCATGTAGCCCTTACCTGCTTCAAAGTAGGGCACATCTCCATACAGGTCCGTCAACTGGTGAGCCACATAGGCTTTAATGATACGGCCAATATGCCGGTAGTTGGCATAGGCCGTGTCTTTTCCGCAACGAGCTATCAGGTCCACTACATTTTTGAACGGGTTTTCATATGCCCATTCAAAATGGTATCCCTGGTAACCTCCCGGCATCGTCAGTGATGAATAGGCTTTCCTGTTGGTGACATGCATCACGAAAGCGCCTACAAAATCGCCCTGCGTATAATAGGTGTTGTCCAGCATATAAAGTTCAATAGCCGGAAGCATAAAGTCGGGCGTAGGATCAGAAACAAAATCTACGCTTTTGTTGATGTCCTCAAAATTTTTATCACAAGCGGTAAACATACCTGTTATTATTATCAGTAGCAGGTATGCACCATATTTCCTCATATTTCTCATGCCGGAATATTTTATTAGATATATGTTTGTAAAATTGATCAAAGTACCAGCTTCAGGGTTACGCCATAGTTCCGGGTAACGGGATACACCAGCCTTTCAATACCTTGCGCATTTCCGCTCGCCACGCTGCTTTCAGGGTCCACATTCTCCGTTCTCTTATAAAGCGTGAACAGGTTTCTGGCTACCAGCGAAAACGTGGCGCTGTTCACACCAATTCTACCCAGCAGTGATTGTGGAAAACGATAAGCCAGTGATACCTCTCTCAGCTTCACAAAACTGGCATCATAGATAAACTCCTCCGCGATATGTGACAATTGCTGGTAGTAACCACTGATGTTACCACTACCCGCCGGCGGATTGGGTGTTTTGCTACCGGGCACCAATACGGTATTCGCTTTTCCCTCCTTGTTCACCCCTTCGCCGGTCAGTCCTTCTTCACGCCCCGTCAGCGTCATTTTGTGCCTGCCATTACCCACAGAAATGGCGTTGGTCTCGGAATAGATGGAAGCGCCAAACTTGGCATCCAACAGGCAATACAGCGAAAAATTCCGATAAGAAAAAGTATTACTGAAGCCATATAGCTGATCGTATACGCCATTGGCAAGGAAATCATTTTTGGAGGTATACAGCGGATAACCTTTCTCATCATATACTTTTTCACCTTTTTCATTACGCAGGTATTTGTAGCCATAGATCCCGCCATAGCGTTGTCCCTCTTCCAGTTGTATGATTACCTCCCCGCTTTTGGCGCTCGCCAGTAATACAGGCGCGCCTTCTACGCCGTCTCCCAGCGCTATTACCCTGCTATTGTTTTTGGAAAAAGTGGCTGTCATATTCCAGTTAAACTCCTTGCCCTTTACCGGTGTAGCTTTCACCAATAACTCCACACCATTGTTTTGCAGGCGGCCTACGTTCAACAGCGCCGTACGATAGCCGGTACTACGGGAGACCGCTGTTTTTACAATATCATCACGGGTAGTGCGGTTATAATAGGCCAGGTCAAAGCCAATACGCCCCTGTAGAAAATCCATTTCAAGTCCCAGTTCATAATCAGACGACAACAGCGGTTTCAGGTTTTTATTAGGTACGTTGGTGGTACCGATATACTGCAGGTTGCTGGACCCGTACGCTGTCTGTGTGAGAGAATAGCTAAGGTCCAGCTGTCCCGGACCGGTATCCCCGCTCACTTGTGCGGTCGAAGCCCTGAATTTACCGAACGACACCAGCGCAGGCAATTTGAAGGCATCCGAGAAAACAAATGACAACGACGCAGAAGGATAAAACAGATTGTTGTTATGAAGCGGCAGGGTCGAAAACCAGTCGTTTCTACCAGTCAGCGTCAGGTACAGGTATTTATTCCACGACAGTTCCACGCTACCAAACAGTGAATTGGTCTTCTGGCTGGTTTTACTGGTAGACGGCTGTTTGGTGGCCAGGTTATTGAAGGTATACACGCCCGGCACAACAAAACTGTTACCGGAGGTGCTCACCTCACTGCGTAAACGTTCCAGTGTATTGGCGCCTGCAAAACCATTCACACTGAATTTACCGGCACTCAATGGTTCTACCCCTATGATGATCTCATAGTTATTAACAGCACTTTCTATGGTGCGTTCTTCCAGCTGTCCCAGTGGGAAGCTCGTATACATATTACCTTCCGGGATATACCTGTTGCGTGCGCTGGCGTAGTAATCGCGGGTAATCCTACCCCTGGCGTACAGCCAGTTGGTGAAAGCATATTTGAGGTTAACAGCGCCAATCAACCTGTTCTTGGTATCTGCTTCCTTTGTTTTATTGACTACATAGTAAGGATTGGAGATACCACTGGCATAACTGAATTCGGAGCCGTCCGGATTGTATCCGGGTTTAAGGGTTTCCACATCGATGCTGCCAGGCATATAAGCCAGTGAATAAAACAGGTTGGAGTTATTTCCTCCGATAAAAGGTCTGTTGTTTGCCTTTTCCTGGATATAATTCAATACCAGGTCTGTGCTGAGTTTACCAAATGTAGAGGAGAGTTTGCTATTAACGCTGGTACGACTAAACTTCGCGTTGGGCACAATGTCTTTATTGCGTAGATCGGATATCGAAATACGATAATTATGCTGGTTGGTATTGCCGGATAATGCTACTGTATTGGTGATGGTACTACCGGTATTAAAAAACTTTTCGTAGTTATTTTTCACCGGCCTAAAGGGCCGTACTACTCCATCAAATTGCATGGATGGGCTGCCGTCGAACTTTGCGCCCCAGCTGGAAGAGCTAAAAGCCTCTGCAGGCGTAGCAGGCGGCATATCGCCCGTACCGCTTTGTCCATATACATACTGGAAGTCGGTGGTGTTGATCAGCTTATCTACCAGCAGGGACGAGCTTACTTCAACATTCATTTTACCTTTGGCCGACTTTCCCGTCTTAGTCGTTACCAATATCACGCCGTTGGAAGCTAATGACCCGTATAGCGCCGCTGCAGCATTACCTTTCAGTACGCTGATACTTTCGATATCATCGGGATTAATGCCTGTAAGGCCGTCGCCATAGTCCACCCCACCATAGGCGTCCAGGCCTCCCAGCGTGGTAGAGTTAATGGGAATACCATCTATCACCCACAATGGTTGCGTGTTGCCGGTCAGTGAAGAAGCGCCGCGGATGATGACTCTTTTCGTGCCTGCTACACCGTTAGCAATATTTCCTATATCCACCCCCGCAATTTTTCCGGAGAGCGCGCTGATCAGGTTAGGTGTTTGTACGGTGTTTACTTTACTGCCATCGAGCGTAGCTACGGAGTAGCCCAGGCTTTTGGCATTCCTTTTCATATTGAGTGCCGTGACCACCACCTCATTCAGGCTACTGTTGGAAGCCGTCATCCGGATATTGACTACAGCCCTGTTTTGAACAGGCACCTGTCTTGTTTCAAAACCGGTATGGGAAATTAAAAGCACAGCCTTTTCAGCATCTGCCGTGATGTTGTATTCTCCTCGCCCGTTTGTTTGTACCCCCCTGGTATCCCCCTTCACCATTACGTTTGCACCCGGGAGTGGTTCACCTTCTTCTGTGGTGACCATACCGCTGATCTGCCTGGAGACTGGTGATGTTTCTTTCGCCCGGATAATGAGAATACTTTTTTGCTGCTGTATAAAAGTCGCATTTGTTCCTTTCAGCAGCAGATCCAATACATGGTCTGCCAGCTCCCGGTTGGCAGTGATACTTACCCGACGTTCAGGGTCCAGTACATCATGTTTAAATTCAATCGTCAAGCCTGTCTGCCGTTCTATTTCCCGGAAGATTTCCTTTAACGGCCTGTTGTTGTTCTGCAATGTAACCCTGGCTGTCTTTACATCCTGGGCAACCGCCTGCCGTATCGTTAACAGGCAGCATAACCCTACCAGTAAAAAAACGAGGCGCTTTGCATGAAATACATTGTTACATGTACCTGATTTCATAGATTTGTGTTGCTTTTAGAGTCATTAATTATTATTGATGGCACTGATACCATCCCGTTGGCGCGGGATGGTTTTTTTTTATAAGGGATGACATGGTTCTCCTTTCACAATGACGGTTTTACCCTGCAGTTCAAACTGCAGATCACCCAGCAGCGTTAGTTTTTCCAACGCTTCCGCAAGTGTGAGTTGATTGAATGTGGTAGAATAGATGCAGCGGGACAACGCCGGGTCTTTCAGCTGGAACTGTACCCCATATTGACGACCCAGTGTTTTACAAATGTCGCCCAGGCAGGCATCCTCGAAAACAAACCGGTTTTCCTGCCAGCCACAGATGGCGGCCGTATCTACCGGCGACAGTGCAAAAAGATGATCTCTATTGCCATATACTGCCTGTTGCCCTGCTTCCAGGAAGATGGTACTATCTTTTTTAAGCACCGGGTAACGCGCCGACACACTTACTTTACCGGTTTTAACGGCAACAGATATACTGTTTTCATCAGGATAGGCTTTAATATTAAAAGAGGTGCCTAACACCGTCGTTTGCACATTGCCTGACTTTACCACAAATGGTTTGGAAGCCTGCTGCACAATGTCGAAGAAAGCCTCACCATGAAGTACCACACTGCGTTCATGGGCATCTTCCGAGAATTGGACACGGCTATCAGCATTCAGATAGACGGTTGATCCATCCGGCAGACGTATTTGCTTACCGGTAGTTCGACTGGTCGTGTATAACATCCTACCGGCTTTATCTAACCGGTACACCCGGAGCATCAGCAGGCCTGTAACCAGCAGTACTGCCACTGCCGCGGCGTACCATAAGCTTTTCCGGTAAAATTTTCTAACAGGTAATATTCTTGCAGGTATGCCAGTACGTAATGCTTTCGGCAACGGACCACCCATCGCCGCCTCCCATTCTTCAAAGGGCAACAGTTCTTCCGCGGTGTTGGCTATATCATGATCACGCAGATAAAGCGCCAGTTTTCTTTTCTCCTCTTCCGAGGCAGTTTGTTGCAATACTTTACTGAAAAGGATTTTTATTGCGTGTTCGTCCATAGTTTCTGCAGGCCAGCTGAATGCTGTTCTGCTATTATATACACAGATAATATTCCGCACACGTAAGGCGACTGTGTTAACTTAATATGAACAACTGAGGCAGGAAAATTAAGGAGTCAGCAATAAGATCATGACTATATATAAAGTATCTTTTAACTCATTGCGCATAATGGTCAGTACATGTGATACATGCGTTTCAACTGTACGAATGGAAATGCCTAATTTTTCCGCTATTTCTTTATTGGAGAGGCCTTGTTCCCTGCTCATCTGAAACACCTCTTTTCTTTTAGGCGCCAGTTTGTCCAACACACGGCAGTATTGCCGGAATACCTCCTGGTAGGTCATCCCCTGGTATGCGACAGCCTCTACATCATTATAGGTATCCAGGCTGCCTTCGGGCACCAGGGTATAGGCAGTTTGTTTCCTGGCAAAGTTGATGATATGGTTTCGTGCCACCGTAAAGAGAAAAACTTCAAAATTTAAATCAGGGTCAATGTTGGCACGGAATTGCCAGATCTTAAAAAAGATATCCTGCAACAGTTCTTCCGCATCTTCCTTTCTGGGCACTTGCTTCTTACAGTAATTTAATACCTTGGCCCCCAACAATGAAAAGATGGTTTTAAACGCATCCTCATCCCCACTTTTCAGCCGGAGCACTAATGCTTGCGTAATATTGGAATAGGTAGCGTGCAAAATATTCTTTTCGCAAAAGTATACAAGCAGTGTTAAGCGAATATTAAAATACTGAATGCATAAACATTATTATTCATATAAATCATCCATTCCCGGGTCTATCCCTTCATTGTTCCGGGTGATGGTCCACAGGTTCCTGGCGTTGGCGGTTAGCTAAGATGTTTGTCTCTCGTAAAATAAACCCATTATTTTTTGGCTACAACAACCAGCGTTCCGGCTACCTGCGCCAGGCGATTTGTATCCACCTTTGTGATACAAAATCATCAAACAAATGAGAGTATTTGTAACAGGCGCCACCGGATTCGTTGGGACAGCCGTAGTACAGGAATTGTTATCAGCGGGGCATCAGGTAACAGGCCTGGCCCGCTCGGAAGCGGCCGCGCAAAAGTTAATTGACCTGGGAGCCGAAGTACATCGCGGTGACCTGAACGACATCCCCAGTCTACAGGCCGGCGCAACAGCAGCCGACGGGGTTATCCACCTGGGATTCATTCATGATTTCTCCCGTTTTAAAGAGATGTGCGCGGTAGATGGAAAGGCCATTGAAGCTATCGGGGAAACATTGGCGGGAACGGATCGCCCCTTCATCGTTACCTCCGGGACCGGCGTTATTGCAAAAGACAGCATCATAACAGAACAAGACCGTCTCCAGGACGATCATAGTCCCCGTAGCGCCACAGAAAGAGCGGTCGATAAAATCGTCGCCAAAGGTGTCAGGGCTTCCGTAGTACGGCTTCCCCCCTGCACGCACGGAGAGGGAGACAAAGGCGGCTTTATTCCATTGCTGACAGGTATTGCCAAAGAAAGAGGCAGCTCAGCCATGATCAAAGACGGCTCCAATGTATGGCCGGCCGTACACAAAGAGGATGCGGCACGGCTGTACCGCCTGGCGCTGGAAGCGAATGCCCCTGGAGGCACCCGCTATCACGCGGTAGCAGAACAAGGCGTTCCTTTTAAAATTATCGCAACGGCCATTGGTGAAAAACTGGGCCTGCCGGTTATCTCGTTGCAACCTGATGATATAGCGGCGCACTTTACCTGGTTTGCGTATTTTGCCCAGTTTAACAACCTCTCCTCGGCAGCTATCACCCAAAATATGCTGGGCTGGACACCTATCCATCCTTCCCTCCGGGAAGACCTGGAAGGAGATGTCTATTTCCCCGCGAATAACTAAATTTACATACAGGCGGCAATACTACCGGTACCGCCGCCTGTTGTATACCAATACATGAAACCATGACCACTCCTTTGCTCATCAGAACAATCTCCGATTATCACGCGCTGCGGGGACTTCCCAAGCCCAAACACCCACTCATCAGTGTGATTAATTTCGATGATCTGCGGGACACCTATGAAACAGGCGTACAAACGCTCCTGTTCGACTACTACTCTATCTCCATCAAAAGAGGCATGACCCACCGCTACCGGTACGGCCAGCAGGACTATGACTTCAATGAAGGGATTATGTTTTTCATGGCGCCCAGGCAGGTACTGAGAATTGAGGTGGACGAACACCATCAAACTCCCAGTGGCTGGATGTTGCTGATCCACCCGGATTTCCTTTGGAACACCCCACTAGCCGGCAATATCAAAAAATACGAATTCTTCGACTATGGCGTACATGAAGCCCTTTTTCTCTCCGAAGATGAAGAACTCAAAATCAATCAGATCATCGAAAATATCCGGCAGGAATATCATACCAACATCGATCAGTTCAGTCAAAACATTATTGTATCCCAGCTGGAAACACTGCTGAACTACGCCGATCGTTTCTATCGCCGCCAGTTTATCACCCGCAACAAAGCCAATCACCAGGTGCTGGAACAACTGGAAAAACTACTGGAGGAATATTTTAATAACGATGCTTTAATCAGTAAAGGATTACCGACTGTTCAATATATCTCCGACCAGCTACATGTGTCACCCACCTACCTGCGCAGCCTGCTGAAAATGCTGACCGGCCTGAATACCCAACAGCTGATCCATCAGAAGGTTATTGACAAAGCAAAGGAAAAGCTGAGCACGACGGATTTAACAGTCAGCGAAATTGCCTATGACCTGGGTTTTGAACATCCACAATCTTTTAATAAATTTTTTAAGCAGAAGACAAGTCTTACCCCGATGGAGTTTAAACAACAGTTTAGCTGACATAAAAAAACCAGGGTAGAAACCCTGGCTCCTTTATGAATCCACATCTTCGTTTTTACATTTTCACCACCTGCACCGTCTTTGTCTGATCTTCACCTTCCAGTCTCAGAATATAGGTCCCTGCCGGCAATGCGCTGATATCTTTATTGACCAGCCGCTCTCCTTTCGGAATATTCCACTGCCGGAGTATATTACCCCGTATATCCATCAGCGTTAGCAACCGATAGGATAAACCCTTTAAGTCTATTGTCAACCGGCCACTGGTCGGATTAGGATAAAACGCCGGATTTTTACCTTCTGTATCCACCACAGGATGCTGTGACTTATTCATCGTCATCATGGCCGGTGATGGATTGACCGCGCAATTATCCAGGCTGAACCAGTTGAATTTAAAGGTACCGGACAATACGTGCACACCGGTGTAACTCAGGGCCGGGAGCCGGATGGTATCGGTAATCGTTTTCCAGACACCACCGGTAGACGGAACACTGATAGTATCAAACTTAAAAGTGCTGTGGCCGATCCATATTTTAGCCGGTGCGGTAGACAGCACCCGGAAACTGATCGTATACCGCCCTGCTACCGGCACATTCAGGGTGCTGTAGGCAAACCAGTCGCCCGCCTTCAGGTTGGTAAAGTCCTGTCCGCCGCCGGTGTCGGTACAGGCTTCCAATACCGGTCCGGTAGCACGGTTGGATGCGCTTTCTGCTTCGTACTTATCATTAACGGAACAGGTATAGTCTAGCATCACAGTGACGGAAGCACTGAGGGTACCGCCACTGGCTGTTACCGTATAAGTGCCGGGGGTAACGCCCGCCGTGAAAACGCCGTTGGTATCGATGCTGTTTCCGCCGCCGGTGGTGGTCCAGACCGGCTTAAAGGGCAGCACATTATTTCGTTGGTCGTAGCCCGTGGCGGTAAATTGCTGCGATGCCCGCAGCGGCACTGTCACCGAATCAGGTGCGAGCTCAATACGCGTCAGCACCGGCGGCGTGGTTACATGCACCAGGGAGGTATCACGGACTGTCCCCACGGTGGCTATGACCAGGGCATCTCCGGCAGCGCTGCCGGTAAACAGCCCGTTGTTATCAACCGTACCACTACTACCCTGCACCGTCCACACCGGCGATATGGGGAATATGCTGCTATCGGCCCCATAGCCCGCTACAGTGAACTGCTGCGTTTGCCCGACAATCAAGGTAGCGCTGTCCGGTTTGAGCACCAGGCGTGACAACGGCAGGGAGTCCGCTCTTGCAATATTGAGCCAGTTGAAGTTCCAGCCGTCTTTATTGGAATTGATACGGATCGTTTGTTGGCCCTGTTCCAATCGTATAGGCGCCGAGGTGACCGTGATCCATTTCTGCCAGCCACCGCTGACAGGCAGGTTTACGGTTTGCAGGTTGACAGAATCCCGTTGTATCGTCAGGCTGCTGGCACTGGTAACGGCTACACGAAATTGTATCCGGTAGGTATCACTGCGTGGCACGTCAATATCGTATTCAAACCAGGTGTTGGTACCGATGTAACTTACGTCTACACCTCCGCCGATGTCTGAGCAGGGTTCTGTACTTCCGCCGTTGGTGTTGTCAAAACTCTCGGCCTGTATCTTCGCCGGCACCGGTTTGTAATTGGCGGTACGCAGGTTCACAAAGGCAACACCGGTTCGGGTGGTGGTATCTACAGTAGCCGTGGCCGTTACCTTACCGGAGCCGTTCAGGGTAGCGAGACCATTGGCCGTAATGGTATTACCGGCGCCGGTAATGCCCCATACCGGTGTGATCGTCATGGGACGGCCGTTCTGGTCCAGTGCCCTGGCGGTAAACTGTTGTTGTTTGCCAGGTAAAAAAGACAGGTCCGACGGCGATACCTTAATAGTATCCAGCACGGGGGTGCCGATACCTTTCTGGTAAATACGGGCATAGTCTACCTGCATGCTGTCCGGCCAGTCCGCATCTACGATGGCGCCACCCATCCCTCCGCCGATAGCCAGGTTCAGGATCAGGTGGAACTGCTGATCGAAAGGCCAGTCCTTCCAGTCCGTATGTGGGTTAGCGTAAGACAATACTTTGGCAGTATCATAATAAAAACGGATCGTATCCGGGGCCCACTCCATCCAATATACGTGATATGCGGTATCGGCATCCATTAGTTTTTTGCTGCCGGTGATACCGCCGCCGTTGGTCCAGTTGTGGTTTTGATTATGAATGGTAGCCATCACCGTGCCGAAGTTGTTGCCTACATGTTCCATCACATCCAGTTCCCCGCTTTTAGGCCAGGCGCCGTAAGCGCTTGTAGTAGGCATCAGCCAGATAGCCGGCCAGGAACCACGCGCACGGGGTAGTTTGGCCCTTACCTCTACTTTGCCATAACGGAAATCGAACTTGCCCTGGGTGATCAACCGGCCTGAAGACCAGGGCTCGGTGGTATTGCCGGTAGGATAATCTTTTTTGCCGGTGATGACCAGGCCGCCGTTTCTCACACGGGCGTTGTCATGGGTGATATCCGTATATACCTGTTGTTCGCCGTTGATCCAGGCTTTGGGGCGCGGGTCCACGGTCCATTTGCCGGCATCCGGCAGCCCGTCGGTATTAAATTCATCTGCAAATACCAGTACCCAATCAGGGTTCCCTTCAAACACTACATTTCCTTTTGCCGTGTAGGCAGTTACGTTAGTGGTGGTGAGTTCCTGTCCGGCAATATTGAGTTTGAGGGTCGTCCGGGAATAATTGGCTGGAGAATTGCCACTGAGCGTAATAAGGGCCGTAGTATCGTTTAGCCGTTGTACGTTACTGATGCCGACGCCTGCCGGCAAATTGGAAGCCGTCCAGTTGGCGGCAGTGAGCGTGGGTTTCAGAGTACCGCCACTTACCTGTGCGGTGAGTACCGCCCCGTTTTCATACCCCATGCGGATGGTGGTATCTTTCAATATAATAGCGGTGGGATTAGGTCCCTGTAAAAAATCGAAGTACAGGATACCGTTGGCTTTTTTACCGTCAATATACTGTATGGCGATGGTGTTAAAATCCGTGCGGGTTTTGACGCTTTGGAAATTGTAGGTGGCTTCTTCCCAGTGATTTACCCTGGAAGGTTTGAAGGTGAAGAAAACTGCCTTGCTGTAATTATTGCCTGGCTGCAGCTTAAACATGATCTCATCTAACGTGCTGGCATACACGAGCATTTTAAAGGTGCTGTTTACCGAAAGGTCGAAGGAGTCTTTCAGTTGAACGGAGGCGCTCATGTACTCGAAACAGCTGGTGTCTTTGGTAAATCTGGCAACCAGCGGGCTGGTGTTCAGGCCCGATGGATTGGGATTCGGAACGCCAAACTCCACTTTACCGGTAGTGGTATTACCGGCATAGTAGGTCCATTTGCCGGAGCAGGGCCCATGGCCTTCCATGTCGTCCAGCAGGAGATATTGTGCGTTCAGGGTGTTGCATAGCAGCATACACGGCCACCATAACAGCAACAGGAATTTCAGCGCAGACAGCCGCCTGCGTGTAACAGATTTTGGTTTGCCCGTTTTCATAACGTTTGGTTTTGTGGAGGGCCGGCGCGGTTTTCTCCCTGCGCCGGCCCGGGTTTATCATACCACACGGGGTCCTGGGTTCATCAGCGAATCATAAATTGGGATTGACCAGCGCATCAGCGCCGGGTATTGGCATCCAGTAATTGGCTTTGGTAATGGCGGCAGCAGGCTGCAGGTCGCCGGGGTCCTTGCCGGCATTGGCTGCTTCCACCTGTTCCAGTCTCACCAGGTCGAACCACCGGTTCCATTCACCGGCGAATTCCCAGGCGCGTTCATTGACAACAGCAGCCGCAAAATCGCCGCCTGACAAGCCATCCGGCAATGCAGGCAAACCAGCCCGCTGGCGCACGGCGTTGACTGCCGTATAGGCATCCGGGTTAGGCGTGCCGGCAGCGCGGGCCTGTGCTTCTGCATAAATCAGCAGCACATGGGCATAACGCATCATTATAACAGGGTTGTTGGACATATACACGGCTTTCTGACCTGACTGGATGGTGAATTTTTTATAATAGGGATGTTTGGTAGTAGTCTGCTGCCAGGGAATCACCGTACCGTCGCTCAGGGTGAAGGAAGTGCTGAAAGTAGCGTCCTTCCTGGGGCCTGCAGGGAAATTATTGAAGAATTTCAGCTCAGGAAAAAAATCACTCCAGCCGCCTTCATCTTCCGGCATGGTAGACAGGCCATAGAAGGAATTATAGGTAACCCAGTTGCCACGGGTAAAGAGGGTAAACACGTCTTCCACCGTACCACCGGCAAATATTTTCAGGTAACCGCCATTATACAGATCAAAGCCATAGACGCCTTTATTGTCGATCACCTCTTTGGCTTTGGCGGCTGCCTGGGCATATTTCGACGCGTTTTTCAGCGGCCATCCGGCTTCCGTGAGATAAACGTCCGCCAGCAATGCTTTAACAGATCCTTTGTTGGGCCTGCCGGAACTCCGCCGCCCATTGGGTACCCAGGCTTCTGCCTTCGTCAGATCATCTTCTATGATAGCATAGATCTCCGCAGGCTTGCTCTTCTTCAGTTTAAGATAATCCGGATTATACTTTTCCGATGGAATAACCGGCACCTCTCCCCACAACCTCGTCAGCCAGTAGTACGACAGCCCGCGCAGGAAATAGGCTTCCCCCACCATGGCATGAATGGTGTCTGTATTACCATCCAATACTTTGCTGTAATTGTTGATGATATTGGTAGTGGATTGTATGGTTTTGTAACAGCCCAGCCAGATAGGATTCATCCGGCTATTGAGCGATGATACATTGAAACGGTCATACTCCCGGAACTCTTCCTTATTAGAACCCGGATGGGTAGTGAGATCATCGCCGCCCATGGTCATCGCAATCTGCGAAACGGTGGTAAAGCCGCTGGTCCAGGGTACCAACAGACTGCCATAAGCCCCGGAAAGCACCGTTTCCAGGCCGGCCTGGCTGCTCACAGCATCATCGCCGGCTACCAGGCCTTGGGGACTTTCAGTCAGTTCTTTGCTGCAACCCGCTGCGAGCAACAGGCAAGTCAACAGATATATAGTGTATTTCATGTGAAATCGTTTATTCATAACGGTTATTGTTAAAAGCTCAGCGTAACGCCGCCGGTAATGGTCTTCGCATTCGGGTAGGCGCCAAAGTCAATACCCTGACGGATATCACCGCCGGATGAATTACTTTCCGGATCAATACCTGAGTAGCTGGTCCAGGTGACCAGGTTGGTAGCGCTCACAAAAATCTTCACCCCCAGGGTGTTCTTCATGGCCACTTTAGGCACATCATAAGCCAGGCTGACATTCTTCAGTCGCAGGAAATTACCTTTCTCCAGGAAACGGCTGCTCTGGGTGAAATTGCGGTTGGTAGTGCTGAAAGCCGGGATATCAGACGTTTCGTTTACGCCCGGAATATAACGGTCCTTGATTTCTGCCAGTGTAGCTTCACGGGCATCGCCACCGTAGTACATGGCAGCCGCTTTGTTGTAGTTCAGCCGGTCGAAGCCGAAAAGCCCCTGGAACAGCAGGTTCAGCGTAAAACGTTTATACGTTACCGTGTTATTCCAGCCAAGGGAAGTGGTGGGAATACCGGTACCAATCACATGGTAATCGTTCGCATCAATGGTACCGTTGTTGTCCACATCGAGGTAACGGGCATCGCCTGGTTTAGCGCCGTACTGGCTGGCTTTGGCATCGCCCGGTTTCCAGGTGCCCAGGTAGGTAAGTCCCCAGATAGCGCCCAGCGATTCCCCGGGCATAATCACAAACTCCGACTGTGGCGACATACCACCACCGATTTTGCGGGTATTGGGGTCAAAGATCCTGGTCTTGCCTTCGCCGAGGGAGATCACCCTGTTTTGTACAAAAGACACATTAAAGGCACTGTTCCAGCGTATAGCACGATCAATCACATCGCCTTCTACGGAAAATTCCCAGCCTTTATTTTGTACGGAGCCTACGTTCCGGGTAATAGCGTTACCACCGAGGTACATCGGCAGATTTTCCTGCAACAGCAGGTCCCTCGTATCTTTCACGAAATAATCCACGCCTATCGAGATCCTTCCTTTTAACAATCCGATATCGATGCCTGCATTTTTTTGTTCTGTCGTTTCCCATTTAAGGCCGGGATTGCCGATGTTGCCCATCACCAGTCCCACGATGTGGGAACTATTGTTGAAAGAGGCCGGTATATTGGAATAGGATGAAAGTGTACTATAGGAGCTGATAGCCTGGTTACCTGTCACGCCCCAGCTGCCGCGCAGTTTTAAATAATTGATAGCGGGTATCGCCTGCATAAAAGGTTCGTTACTCACCACCCATCCTGCCGACACAGAAGGGAAATAGCTGTATTTGTTACTGCCCTGGAATTTGGACGAGCCGTCACGGCGCAGCACCGCAGAGAGCAGGTATTTGTCGTTATAGGCATAGTTAGCCCTGCCTACCAGCGAAAACAGCGCCCACTTAGTGTAACCGGAACCGGGAGAACCAGGTGTTCCCAGGGCGAGGTTATTCCACTGGAAATTTTCATAGGTAAGATTGGATGCACCGGCAGAAGACCAGTTACTGGTGGACTGCTGGTATTCCGCTACCCCGGTGAAATCCAGGCTGTGTTTTTCGTTGAATACTTTATGGTAATTGAGGATATTGGTATTCTGCAGTACCATTTCCTTACTGTATCGTATGCTGGCGCTGGACACATTGTTATTGGTAATTTTTCCGCCAAAAGTTTTTTCTTCATACTGCAGATAGTTGGCGCCATATTGCAGGTTGTAGGTTAGTCCCGGCAGTATTTCAAATTTGAATCCACCGATCATATTGGCCAGCATTCTGTCTCTGACAGCGATCCTGTTCACCGTCAGCGCTACCGGGTTGTAGAACAGGGAGCCTACCGGATCACTAATCACAAAACTACCGTCCGGATTCCTCACCGGCGTAGTGGGCGCCCAGGTGATAGCCTGTGCCAGCGGGCTGCTGGGACCGTCGGCAGAGATATCGGTATTCTGCCCGGTACTGTAGGAACCGGTAATATTCAGGAAAGTGGAGATTTTGTTGGAGAGACTGGCGTTGATATTGGAACGCAGCGTGTAACGTTTATAGAATGAATTGTTGATGACACCGTCCTGGTTAAGATAGTTACCGGAAATAAAATAACCACTTTTATCATTGCCCCCGGAGAGGCTGAGCAGGTATTCCTGTGAGGGCGCCGCGCGGAAAATCTCGTCCTGCCAGTTGGTACCGCCTTTAGCGCGATAATCTGCGATCTGTGCATCGGTGAATTTAGGCGGTGTACCTACCGCTACGGCATGCGCATTGGCTGTTTCTGCAAAGTCCGCAGCATTGAGCAGGTCCAGTTTTTTGATCACCGTGGAAGAAGAAAGCCGGGTAGTAAAGTTTACTTTCAGTCCGCCTTTACCACCTTTTTTAGTAGTGATGAGGATAACGCCGTTGGCGCCCCGGCTACCATACAACGCAGTGGCAGCAGCGTCTTTCAGCACCTGTATAGATGCAATATCATCCGGGTTGATGGCGAAGAACTCCGCTCCTACAAAGCCGTCCACAATATACAGCGGTTCGTTGCTGCCATTGATGGAGTTGGAACCACGGATACGGATACGTACACTACCACCGGGAGAACCGGCTGCATTGGTCACCTGCACGCCGCTTACCCGTCCTTGCAGCACCTGGTCCAGGCGGTTTACCGGCGCATCCTTAAAATCTTTGGCGGTGATGGAAGAAATAGCGTTGGTCAGCGTACCTCTTTTTTGTTCGCCATAACCTACTACTACCAGTTCATTGATATTGGAAGCGGAAGCCTGCAGCGTGATGGACAACGTTTTCCGACCATTCAGCGGCACCTCTGTTTTATCGTAGCCCAGGGAAGATATTACCAACACGGCCTGACTATCCGGCGCCGTGAGGACAAATTCACCGGCTTCGTTGGTCACTACTCCTTTGGCGGTACCTTTCACCTGGATGGCGGCGCCCGGGATGGGTTCGTTTTTTTCGTTGGTCACCTTTCCTTTTACTTGCTGTGCCTGCGGGATAGATGTTTCCTCCGTAACGGCCTTCCGTTTCACGATGATCACGTTATCGGATATACTGTAAGTGAGCGGCTGGCCATGGAAGCAGGTTTCCAGCGCCTCCTGCAGGGAGGCGTTTTTGAGTTGCAGGCTGACTTTCTTCCCCTGGAGCATCTGCTCATCAGTATACAGAAAAGTATAACCCGTCTGTTTCCGGATCTCCTGCAAGATCTTATCCAGCGGGGCGTTCCGCTGGGAGATCGTCACTGTCTGAGAATACCCTGCTGCGTGTACCTGCAACAGGGCAACGGTCATCAGTAGCACCGTTAATTTCATCATCAGTAAAATTTTTTTCGATAATCGTGGAAATTTTTTGTCCCGGGCAGCACGAGGTCGCCTGCTTTGGGAAAAAAGCATCAATTGCATACATTTGTATGGTTTGGGTAAATAATGAATAATTGCCGCAAGCGATTGTACATACAAACCCAGGCTTCACCGGGAGTGGTACGAACACTCCCGGTTTTTTTAGGCTTGTATGGGTAAAGGGATAGCTTTAAGGACCCATAAGTATCAGTTTTTACGTAGCTTAATATCAGGGCGATACGATGATTTGCCGGCCACTGATCTCGAAATGCACCTCTCCTGTCATCTCCAGTATTTTTAACACCTGCGATACCGGCACGTTCCGGGGAATGATACCACGAAAGTGAGCGGGGACGGGCGATTTAAAGACCACGTCCACATTATACCAGCGGGATATCATACGCATGACGGAAGCAATATCATTACCTTCCAGTTGCAGGTAACCATTTTTCCAGGCCACCGCTTCTTCTGTATTTACATGTGGTTGCAGTGCCAGCAGGTTTTGTCGTTTATCCAGATAAGCTCCTTGTCCGGGCGCCAGCTGTTGACTTTTACCATGACTGTTGACTTTCACGGCTCCTTCCAGCAGGGTGGTTTTCACCATGTTTTCATCAGTATAGGCCATGATATTGAATTGGGTGCCCAGTACCGCCACTTCCAGGCTATCCTTGCCGGTATGCACAGCCACTTTAAACGGCGTAGCCGCTTGTTGGGCAACGTCGAAGTAGGCTTCCCCGGTGAGTTCCACCTGTCTGGTGGCGCCTTTAAAGGCTACGGGGTATTTCAGCGAGCTGGCGGCGTTTAACCACACTTTGGTACCGTCCGGAAGAGTGACCTGGAACTGCCCTCCCCTGGGGGTGCGCAGGGTGTTATATTGCACCATTGTCCCTGGTTCCGCGCCGGCAGCGGAGTATATCAGTTGTCCGCCGGCTGGTTGGGTGATATGGGTATTCCCCTGTTGGGTTAAAGCGCCGCTGGCGGTGCTGTCCAGCGATATGGTGCTGCCATCGGCCAGGATCAGCACGGCTTTGTTACCGCCGGGGGCTACATCCTGTTTAACAGGCGCCGAAGCGATGATCTCCGGGCGACGGGCAGCTGGTTTCAGGAGCCAATACGCGCCCACTGCCAGCAGTAATACCGCAGCGGCAGCAGCCGGCAGCCAGCGCCGGCGGGATGAACGGATCGGAATCACCGTATCTCCGGCCATCTCCGGTTTATCGGCAGTCAGAATCTTCCCGGCAATCCCGTCCCAATAAGCGGCGTCATAACCGGCAGTTGCATTGTCTGGCAGTTCCTGCAACAGCAACGTTTCCACCTGACGGGTGATGGTGCCGCTGTGATCCTCCCGGATCAGCGCCAACAGCTCTTCCATCTCCGAATCGGAAGCAACGTGCTGCAAAGCCTGCCGCAGCAGGTAGGTAAGGCGGTCTTGTGTTGACAAATTCAGATTGTTTTGACAGTTTAACGTGGTGATGTTGGTCTATTCTTCAAACGTGAAATCCCCCTTCTGATAAACAGACGCGCAAACCGGGATTTAGGACCTATGGAAAGAAAAAAATTTTTTTACACCCTTAACAGCCACAAAACAAGCAGCGGAAAAAGCAGTCCCGCCTGCTCCAAATGCTGGCGGATGGCGTGTAAAGAGCGTACCAGGGAGTTTTTGACCGTGTTGGGCGACAGGGAGAGCTGCGCCGCGATCTCGGGTATTTTCAGTCCCTGTTCCCGGCTCAGCAGATATATACGTTTAGCCTGCGGGGGTAGTTGCTGCACCGCAACGCCTACCTGTTCTTTCATAAAAGCATAGGCCATGTCTTCCTCCGGGCTAAAAACCGGTTCCACCGGGGTGAGCGCGGCCATGGCCTTATTATGCACAGCCTGCTTACGCAGGTAAGTGAAACATTGGTAAAAAACGATGCGCAGCAGCCAGGAGCGCGGCTGTTCTATCTCTTTTAATTTATCCCTGCTGATCCATAAACGGAGAAATGTTTCCTGGATAATGTCTTCCGTTACCGCCGCCGTTTTGGTGATACGGAGCACCAGCGCGCGAAACTGAGGCGTATAGATGTGAAAAAGCCGCCGGAAGGCCGCTTCATCGCCTTCGGAAATCAATTGAAAAAGTTCCTTGTTGTCATGTAAATACGCATCCATGCCGACCGCCTTGCTGCTAAAGTAGCAAAATAATTGATAGTTGTTGCCCGGAAGCAGAAAGGGACGCCCGGTTTTGAAACTTATATTTTCCTTTTATCTTACCGGCCGAAAAAGATACACGCGAAATTTTTTTTATGAAGATATATTTTAATGCGGCGCTTCTCGCAGGGATATTATCTGCCTGTAGCAGCAATAAAAACATCACCCAACAACATCCCGCCACGGTGCAAGCCTGGATCAGCAGCGGCGACCAGCAGTATTTGCTGAAAGAACAAACCGCCCTCCATTTCTCCGTTGATAACGCCAACGCTTATACGACAATTACAGTAGACCCCACCCAAACTTTCCAGGAGGTGGAAGGCTTCGGCTACACCCTTACCGGTGGCAGCGCACAGCTGATCAACGCCATGGAACCTGCCGCCAAAAAAGCATTGCTGCAGGAACTGTTCGGCACCGGAAGCCAACAGCTGGCAGTCAGTTATCTGCGCATCAGCATCGGTGCTTCTGATTTGAATGCGACTGTTTTTTCCTATGATGACATACCTGCCGGTAAAACAGATACCTCGCTGGCACATTTTTCCCTGGCCCCCGATATGGCCACAGGCACAGGATTGATACCACTGCTAAAAGAAATACTAAGCATTCATCCGAAAATAAAAATACTGGCTACGCCCTGGAGCCCTCCTGCCTGGATGAAAAGTAACGACTCCACCAAAGGCGGTACACTTCTCCCGAAATACTATCCGGTATACGCGCAATACTTTGTAAAATATATCCGGGAAATGAATGCAGCAGGGATTCCTGTCGATGCTGTCACGCCGCAGAATGAGCCTTTGCATCCCGGCAACAATCCCAGTCTGCTGATGGTCGCCGAAGCCCAACGGGATTTTATCCGCGATCACCTGGGACCGGCATTCGCCGCCGCCCGCATCCGCACAAAAATTATTGTATACGATCATAACTGCGACCGGCCGGATTATCCGCTGACCATACTGGCCGATAAAGCAGCCGCCCAATACGTTCATGGCAGTGCTTTCCACCTCTATGCAGGCGATATCAGCGCACTCAGTACCGTACACCAGGCCGCACCGGATAAAGCCATCTACTTCACCGAACAATGGACCGGCTCCAATGAAAAGTTTGACAACAATCTTCGCTGGCATCTTAAAAATGTGATCATCGGCGCTATGCGCAATTATAGCCGTACAGCGCTGGAATGGAACCTCGCCAACGATCCGCATTACAAGCCGCATACACCCGGCGGCTGTACCATGTGCCGCGGCGCCCTGACCATCGACGGTAATCATATCACGCGTAACGTTGCCTATTATATCATTGGTCATGCTTCCCGGTTTGTACCCGCAGGCGCTGTCCGAATCGGCAGCAACAACGAAGGCAACTTTCACAGCGTAGCCTTTAAAAGGCCTGATGGGCGCAAAGTGCTGATTGTATTAAATGACAGTAATGCCGAAGCCTCTTTTAACCTGCGTTGCGAAGGGAAACAGACAGTCGCCGTGTTGCCGGCTGCCGGCGTAGGGACTTATGTCTTCTAAAACGTTATATTAGGGTATGACTATCTTCATTACCGGCGCCAGCGGCGCAACAGGGAAACTACTGGTAGAACGGCTCATACAGGCAGGGCACCAGGTTAAAATTATCGTGCGGCCTGGCAGTAATATTCCTGATACCTGGAACAATCATGACAAGATAACCGTTATCAGGGCCGTTATTTCAGAGATGAATACAGACCAGCTGGCAGCGGTACTTGCAGACTGTCAGGCGGTGGCTTCCTGCCTGGGACATACCCCCAACCTGAAAGGTATTTACGGTAAACCACGAAAACTGGTGACCAATGCGGTAGCATTGTTATGCAATGCGATATTGAATAGCGCATCCGGAAAGCCGGTTAAGTTTGTGCTGATGAATACAGCCGGCAATAGCAACAGGGATCTGAAAGAACCCGTTTCATGGACGCAGAAAATAGTAATATCCCTGGTGCGTTTACTGGTACCTCCCCATGCCGATAATGAAAACGCAGCCGATTATCTACGGGTAAAAATCGGACAGCAGCATCCGGCTATTGAATGGGTAGCCGTTCGGCCGGATACTTTAACGGATGCAGCCCATACTACCGCCTACAGCATACGTGTGTCTCCTCCGCGCAATGCACTCTTTCAACCGGGCAAAACCAGCCGGATCAATGTTGCTCATTTTATGGCACAGTTGATAACGGATGAAGAACAATGGAACCGCTGGAAAGGGCAAATGCCGGTGATTTATAATGAAAACGTATAGTCGTTATGTGATTTTTCGTGTAATCGTTACAGATATCAATCCTGTCTTCCCGAATATTCATCTCCTATATATGCATTCCTATTCGAATGCATATATATGAACTGTCTTGTCGCTATCCTGGACAAACAGATACCGGTCATTGACCTCCGGCATATTTATCTGAAAAGCTTTTGTTTCAACCAGGAACAACTGCTCTACTTCAAAGGTATCCAGGTTGATAATTCCTATTTGTTTTTTACGGGGCTCGCAGAAATACAGTTTATTTTTTACAACCTTAAAGGCATTATAGACAGACACATCGTCCGGCAGCTGACCCGACAGGTCTATCAAATCTTTAGGCTCTCCTGTACCGGCATCCAGCAGTTGTATTTTTCTACCGCGCATGTACACGATATCATTACCATAAAACTGAACGTTTCCGCCGCCGTACAGCGCCGACCGCCGCTGCCAAACAATCTCCCCATTATCTCCATTCAAGGCTATATATTGCCTTCCCTTTGCATTTTCCTCCTCATTACAGCTGGCAAACAGGATCAACATATTATTCTTCACCGCAAAATCACCCGTAATATATCCTTCTTCCCACCTTTCTTCTTTTTCATCATAATACCGGCCTGTTTCACGGGCATCGAACTTCCACAAATCTTTTCCGGTATGAATATCAAAAACCACAAATTCCTTTTCCATGGTGGCTATTTCAAGCCAGAAAAAGATGTTTCCTACTGTACTCAGCAACTTGTCATTGACAATATTCAATATTTCGTGACCATCTTTAAAAATGATGTGCCGTCTTACCTCTTCTTCCTCGTCTATCTCCTCCAAACAAAGAATATATTCACCTCTTTTATATATGGATGTTGCATTGTAAGCGAAGATTTCCTGCAACCGGTCATCTTCTTTTACTTCAAAAAGTTTCTTGTCGATGTTTACATAGATCCCACTATCATCCACTTCAACATCAATATCTTCTCCGCCTGCCAACCGTTTTTTATCCTGCAGCACACTATATACAAACAACCCATCCTGTTGAATATAATATACCTTTTCACCCGATAAATAATAGGAACTAATATTTTTTAACTGATCAACGAGCTGCATAAATTATTTTATTTGAAAAATATCATTAAAGTTTTGATCCAGCATCTTTAAAAAAGCTGCCTTCGTGAGTTTGTTTTTACCTTTTGAAAATTTCTTCAACACTTCTGCTGAATAGTCAATATTCTTCAACGCGTCCGTCATCTGGCTTTTAAACGCAGCGGCGTCTATACCTCCCATGTCCAGCTTATCCTTATCAAACCACCATTTAATATCTTCTTTCAGATTATTGATTTCACTATTCTCCAGGTCATGCAGGAACTGTCTGGCAAAGTCAGTCGGCGGCAACGTTTGATATGATTTTAATTCATAGAAGATAACGGCTCTGCCATCATCAAATATCACATCATATCGCCTGAACACGCCATCCGGCACTTCAAATCTAATATGCGCAGCCGGGAATTCTGTCCTGTATCTCCTTAACGTAGTTAACACCCAGTTGGCTCCATCAGCGCTTCCATAGGAACTTTTCTGAAGGGCTGTCACGATCTGTTCAAATCCGCTACAACGCATATAGTCCCCAAAGTGGTCCAGATCTGCCAAAAACTCCCCTATCGCGGTGGCCCTTTTCTTTAGGGTTCCGTTAGTCAGGATAATCGTCTTCAGCTCTGCGGGGGATACGAACCCTTTGCTTAGAATGCTTTCAGCGGTCATTAAATGCGCCAGGTCAGCCCGGGCTTTTTTAGAGCTCTGCAATACCCGCCAGCTGTCGAGGCTTAACTCTCCGTTATCAAACTTAGTTAAAATATTCGTTTTGCCGTTGAGCTGTTCAGCAAACTTATCAAATTCGGCAGCCTGGGTAAACCGGCTACGCAACCTCGCCAATATCTGACAGGTATTGTGTACCACGATAGCCTGCGTTCCCACACAATAGTTATGGGTGCCGGACACCTCCATGTTATACACGGTAACGGTGGTATCTAATGGCAAGACAGCCAGCACCTTTAGCTTGTTGTTATCTGCCAGCCTGATCTCCCTGCCGGGGTAAAGCAAGGCGGCGCTCTGCCAGCCATCTTCGGTCAGGAACGGGTGTTCCGGCGTAGAAAACAGTGTATCCTTTCCGGCTATGATCCGTATAAGGCGGGAAGCTTGTCTGCGGAAAGTATGCAGTACCGGTTGCCATACAGTATCTTTCCTGTTGGTATCCAGACTCAGTACCTGGTCTGTTTCGTTCACCTGCTCAATAGGTTTTAACCCATTTCGTGTATGCACCGGCGTGCCCGCTACAAAACACGCGCCGCGTATGCAAACGATACTGCCATCTGCCTGTTGAATCACCAACAGGTCTTCCGTTACTTCACCGGCGTTTTCGGCCGACCGGAAATGGGCACCCTCCACGATATCCAGCACCTTACTGTTCTCACCCACTACTTCCGCGGTTTTATCAACTACCAGGGAGCCGTCTGCCAGCGTATGGGCCATAGCCTCATTTTTGTTGTCCAGAAAACGGATAATACCGTTTTTGCTTTCCTGTTTCAGGAAAGAGACATTCTTAAACCTTTCAATGGTCTGGGCAAACGCTTTATTCAACGTATTTTTCAGGCTGGCGTACCATGCTTTGCCATAACCCGCGGCTTCGCCGGCCTGCTCCAGTTCCCTGGAGAATTGTTTCATCTCATTCACTACTGCCGGCTGGCTCTCAGCCATACTCGCCAATGCCGGTTCTGCACGATAGTAACTTTCCAGGAACTCCGCTGCTTCCTGTTTGGCCACACGGGCTAACTGCGCATTTTTAATGGTAGCTCCAATGTTGGTCAACTGTAATAAGGCGGTGATGGCCTGGTATTTTTTTATCATGATAGCCAGATCGCTGCCTGGGGTTACAACGTCCGTATTCAATGCCAGATTAGCTACCGCGCCCACCTGGGCGCTGATTTCAATACCCCGGTAAATATAGTTGGCGACTTTTCCCAGGTAAACCACCTTGCTCACCGGTATGGCCAGCGTAAGTACATCGAGCCCCATCTCAATACCCTTCCCGATATCCTGGTTCATCTTTTTATCCTGCGCATATTGCAACACGATGGCAGGCACAAATTGTTCCCTGATGTCCTCGCCCTTTTTAGCCACCGGGCCCGCCACATCAGCCAGCAGGTTCAGGTCCGAACGATTGGTAAACGATACCAGGTCAAACGGCTGTAATGTTACCGGTCCTTCTTTTTCCCATACCGGGTCTTCATAACTGATGCTCGCCGTAACACCAGGAGCGCCATCCACCCGGCTGGATGCTGTTTTGGTGACATAGTGCGTGAGTTGTTCCTTGGACAGTACCAGTGAACCATCTTTCGCATTCACCGTCACATCATAACGGTTGGTCCCTACGGGCATGCGCGACACCAGCGCTAACGCATAACTGCGGTCCCAGATGATCTTACGTTTTTCAACGTCGGAACTGGTATAATACGCCTCCAGGGCATTGGCCAGGGCCGGCGACTTCATCGTCAGCCTGGTAAAGGCCTGCATCAACCGCTGATAATTGTTCTTACCCCACCATAGTACCTCGTCCTCCGTGTTATAGATGATGCTCTGCATCAGGCACCAGCCTATTTTAGGATTCGGCAGCGGAGCGCCATCCGGTCCGGGATAGGTGGGTGGTACTTTATCATTCAGCTTCTGCATGCTGGCAAGCAGGTCTGTGATCTGATCCGCCGGTGTGGCCTCCAGCAGCTGATTAATCATTGTCTCCCTGCGATCGGGTATATCTTCACCGGACAATACTTTCAGGGAATGTACCCGCTCCTCCAGCGATAACCCAATGTAATTAGCAGGGTCTATCGGTTTCAACAAACCCTCCATTTCAAAAGCGTTGTTTACCTGCAATATTTTGCCCCTTACATCCGCCAGCTGTATATATTCACGGTTATTACCGCCTATGCCGGCAATAAAAGTGCCCATAAACTGCTCGCCGCTTTGGTACGCTATGCCGGCAATGTAATTGCCCAGGAGCTTCTGATAGGAATCTGCATCCGTCGGTTGTTGTATGTTATGATGCGGGTAATACACCACGATTTCCCGGGCCGATTTTGAGTTGAAAAAAGTCCTGAACTTTAAAAACCCGCAGAATAAGGTGGTGACTGCACCCTGCTCTTTCAGGAAAGGCCCGGTAATATCCTTTATTACGGTCTCTGCTTCTGCCTGTGCCTGATGGGCGGCCTTGTTGTTAGCATCCTCTTCAAACACCCGGCCGGCAAAAAGATCCTCCAGAGTTGTTTTCGGCGGTACCTCCCGGTCAAAATACATCGGCACAAAATCTAACAGCAACAGGTAGGTTTTAATTTTGTTGCCCGGCTCTTCATTCAGCCGGCGCAACCGCGCATTAAGCGTATCCAGTTTCGTTATATCCTTTACCAACAGCTCACGGCCTTTTAGTTCACCTTCCGCCAACTGTTTCAACTCCCGCTGCTTGATAAATTCCCTTTCCGGCGGCGCATCTGCCGTGACGATATTGAGCACATACTCATTCCGCTCTGCATGCCCTTCCTGCTCATTACGCTGATTCTGCGCCTGCAATTGCCGGAACTGCTCACGCCCCCTGGCGATAATGTTGGCCAATACACTATCCCTGTTCTCTGCTACCGCTGTATGCATCCACAGCAGCAGCACCGGCAGTATCAAATATTTATAGAAAGTCTTCATCATCTGCTTACATTATTTGTCCAGTAATTGGATTAATAACTCATCGAGCTTTTCTTTCAGGGTTGTTATCATGGCGGTATCGTTCACCCCCGCCGCTCTTTGTTCATTGATAAAAGTGATCACACCCTTGCCGTTTACCTTAAACATGGTTGTAAACAAGCTGTAATACTGCTTTCCGGTGATGTCCCTGTCGAGGATGTTAACCGCGGTTGTTTTACCCACACCGATTTCAGCCTGACGGGCAGCACGTCCCAGGCGGGTAAAATCACTGTTGTCAGTATCCGTCAACGTTAGTTTACCGGTGGCTACGATGATGGCAGCGCCGGAAGTACCTGCACCTGTAGCGGGGGTACTGCTGCTACCCAGCTCTTTCCTTGCCCGTGCCGCATATTCATCAAATGCCTTCTTTTTCTCTGCGGCTGCCTGTTTCAGCGCATCCCGCTGCTGATCATAATCTTTCTTCAGCGCTTTCACGGCTTTCACCAGCAAATCGGCGACCCCTTTTACAAATGTTTCCTTCTCTTTGATGGCCGTATCTACCTCTTTCTTCGCCTGTTCAAATTTCTCTTTGGCTGTTTCCATTTCTTTTTTGGCCCTGGCTTTTTCTTCCGGGGTCTGTGCTTCTTCATAGGCTTTCTTCGCCTTATCATACTCCTGCTTGGCGCTCTCCAGGTTCTGCGCGGCGTTTTGCAATTTTTCTTTCAGCTCCTTTGGCAGCTCTTCTTCCGCCTGCCGGCGGATTTCATCCGCCATTTGTTTGATGGCCTGGTAATCCTTGTCAATACTCATTTTGGCCAGGTCGTTGACCACAGTGGCCAGATCGCTGAAAGCGTCTTTTACCTCTCCGACGTTTACTATCTGCCCTTCTGTAGGATCATAGGTGGTTTCTATCACACCCTTGATCAATTGCCCGTCGGTATTAACGCTGATATTGGCAAAACGCACCTTCAGCCGGTTATACCCCAGGAATGGCACCGTCACGTAACCGGCGCCGGTCAACGAACTGCCATTGCCGCTCACTTCCATCAGCTTCACCGGGAAGCCGCCAGCCATAATGGTTTCACCTACGGTCAACTGCTCAGCGGGTTTCCGGTTTTCAATTTTTATATCCGGTAATACCTGGCATTTACCACCTTTCGCGATGTCTGTAGGCGGAACGGTGAATCCACGGAGGTCACCGGCTGTTTTTACACCCGGCATACAATAACAGCTGACACGGTATTCATAATTTTTACCGGGAGAAACATCGTATAACATCGCCCTGGGCTCGGTGACTTTCGTGGAGAACCATTTTCCTTTTTCTGCCAGCCGGTATTCTACCAGGTATTCAAAAACACGGGGATCATTTTCCCATACCAGGCTCACACGGCCGCTTTCGATGGTGGCCGCTACCTGCTGCGGCGGGTTACAATTGTCCTGCACTTCAAATACCTGTATGTTGGAATAACCATTATTCACAAACAACACCGGGTCTTCTGCACCTTCCTTCCATACGGCCTGCACCTGCCAGGCGTATTTGTATCCGGGGTCCAGCTGGCGCGACAGCGCGTCCAGCCGGAAGGTGGTGCCCTGCGATATTTCCTCCTGTATAAAAGGCGGAGAACTCATAAAAGCGGCTTCCGGACTGATACCGGTATCCGTAATCTTCACCACCCGCAGGATATATTTCGTGTTGATCATCGCGAAAGGCACGCTCAGATGCCGGGGCGTCCAGTTGAAAGTAACAGACTGCGGCTGCCGGTAAGGCAACACGTCCTTATCCATCGGGAAATTCAACAGTGGCGCATCTGCCCGCCCCACGAAGGCGCTGTAAGAACAACAGTCTGTATTAAACGAGTTGGACACAACGGGCGCCGACAACGCCGCACCGGTATAGGCATGTACAACCTGGAAACAGAACTGGTAATAATCATCAGGCAGGGTGCCGGGCTGCTGCGGATTCATACTACGCAAAGGAAGCCCTGCGAAATAAACACCCAGGTCCTGCTCCCCTTCCAGGCGCAGGGGCATTCCCCTGTCCAGATGGAGAATCGGCTCCGTACCTCGCATGTTGCTCACCCACTGATTATTACCACTGCGAACAACCAGCTGTAGTTTCACATCCAGCACTGGTTGCTGCAGGTCGGTATTCAGCAGGGTGACACTCATCTTTGGCCGGCTGCCGGTATAAAAGGCAGACAGCACCACGCTGAGCGGCTCCCTGATAGCTACCTGTACCCGCACGGGGTAAGTCTGGCTGTACAATCGGTGCGCTGTCAGCTGTAACAACAGCACTGTCAGCAGCACATACAATAACTTTACATGTTTCATAAAACAAATTCCCTTATTCCCGTATACCCGTCATCGTTATTAAAAACTATAATTATATCCTACGGTTGCACTCATATCAGTTGTTTCCCCTTTCTGTGGCGAATGCCTCAACTGCTGACCAATATTAGCGCTGATATTATGCTGCTTGAGGAAGCGGTAAGCGCCGTTGAGCCGCAGGTTCAACACATTTCCTTCCGACCGCCCCTGGTTCATAGTAGTATTGTAAGCGCTGCTCAGGCTGCCGTTCACTTTTTTGTCGAAAAAACGGGCGCCGACTGTCAGCGTGGGGCCCCATGTGAAATAATCATCACGGCCTACCGTGTTATAACTGCCGTTTATCAATGCGCTGATCATGATCTGCCGTGGTAAAAGCTGCATCGTGTAACCGGCGCTCATGTCATACACCTGCGACCCCTGGCCCTTACGCAGCACGCCATCCTGCAGGTTGGCGGCGTCTACGAAGTTGAAACTGGCATCCAGCCGCTGGCTGCGTTTATCATTGGCTGAGAGTTGATAGCCGACATTGATCATGGCGTTTTGTGATACCTGCTTGATCTCCCTGGTAGTGTCCCTGTCCACCGGCAACATCTGGTTGATGTATTCAAACTGCGATTTAATACGCTGGTAGGTTTGATAATTGGACCAGGAGGTATTCACGTTTAACCGCTTGCCGTTATAGGCCAGGTTCAGGGCGCTGGTCATCCGTGATCCGGCCCTCGCCTTGTGATGGTCCAGGTCATCGCGTTCATACCCGGCGTTGACGGCTGCATTGACTTTACTGTTAAAAAATGAGCGGGACAGCCGTACGGAGATATTCTCCCGGTCGCCGGCAAAATATTGGTTTCCGAGTGATTTATAACCGGGGTCTATTCGTTCATAACTCAATCCCACAGCGCCATGACCAATGGAATAATCCATCCCTGCCTTCAGCGCTTTGTAATAGGTAATGGCGCCAGCTGCGGGCATAAAGGGCTTTAACAGATGACCATCGCCGGAAGCGGCATACACTGTTTTATCCCTGCTATCGGCTGTCAGCGCACTGTTGGCATATTCCATTGATAATACTAACCCTTTGCGTGGCCGCAGCGCGGCATTGATACTCACCACCAGGTTTTGCTGCGGAAAAATACCGGTACTGTCCGGCGCCTGTGTAAGGGAAGCGGCATCGTCTTTTGCATGAAACACGGTCAGGCCTATAGTATAGCGCTCCTGCGCGTAGTCAACTTTGGCGCCATATCCCATACGCCTATACGCAGCAAACCCCTGTATACCTTCTTCATAAGGCACTGCCTTTTGTAAGCGGCCATACATGGCGCTGAACTTCCAATGCCCTGCCGGCGTAAGGTCCACGCCGGCGCCGGTAAAAGGTTGTCCGCTTAAAGTATAGGGCGAAAAAGTCATGCTTACATCACCAATATGCCCCTGCACCCACTTGTAGGTGGGATGCAGACTTAAGCGATTGGGCAGCGTGGGCAGTGAATACCCCGATCCCACATTGGTAAGGTTAAAAGAGAAAGGCAGATCGATCAGTCCAAGGAGGTTCAGGTTAAGGTTGCCGTTCAGCATATAACCGAAGGACTGGCGCTCTACGCTGGCATTTCCGCCATAAAACATTGTATTGGCGCTAAAGCCGCCATTAATCTTATATGGCTTTCCTTTGCCAAACTGCCGGCCGATATTACCCAGGTCAATATGCTGCCCCAGCACATAGCCGGGGACCATCAGCATCAGGTATAGTAATAAGTGTCTCTTCATGATTACACCGGCATTTTCTGTACTTTGATGTCTGCCAGGATATAGGACTGCTGCCCCGCCTGTACAAACTGTTTAATGCTGATCACCCCTTTACGCCCGTCTTTTGTTTGAAAAAGTATGATCCTTGGGGTAACACTGTTATCAAAGGGCGTATCTCCGCTACCGTCGTCGGGTATACGAATTTTACGCAGGGGCGTATCGTCAGTCATGTTATCAAAATCAGCCGCGGAGAAGGTGATACCGCAACTGCAGCTCTCCTGTACATTCACCAGACGTGTAGCCATAGCGCCGGGGATGGCGCCCAGCGTATAGTATTGCGCCGAATCCGGTGAGAGGAATTTGGCGGAAGAGAATCCCTGGTTGATACCAAAAAACACCAGGTCGATGTCTTTACCCGCGTCCGTCAGGTCATCGCCTTTCCTGAATACCTGCCGCAGTTTGGTAGAATAGAAACAGCCAATGGCGCTATGTGCGCTGCTGATGCCCAATCGTATATCCTTCAATGTGCGCAGGTTGGTATTGGGTAGTACGGTGATGCTTTTGGTTACCGGTTTGTTTTCCTTTCCGTTGGAGGCGGTGAGCGTAACCTGGTAAGTACCCGGCGCTGTAAAAGTGATGCTGGTATTGCCAGCCGCAGGCTGGTCAATTATGCCGCCGGTGGCAGACCATTGCCAGCTCAGGCCACTGATGGTTTTGTTCTCCAGCGCGGCGGTGAGCGGTGCCTGCCCGTCTTCATCTTCAAAAGAAGGGATGATGTTAAACGCAGGCTGGAGTGCAGGCTTTACCGTTATACGGGTGCTATAGGTAAAATCTTTGCTGCCATTGTTTGCCACGAGGGTGATCGTATGTTCCCCCGGGGTGGCAAACGTTACCGGCGGAGGCTGCGGGCCTTCTGCCATGGCGGGTTCCCCGCCTTCAAAAGTCCACTTGTACGTGGTGGCTCCGGTGGTTTTATTGGTAATGTCCACCTGTACGGGTGAAAAGTCATTGATCCGTACTTTGGCATCAAAACCGATATCTACCAGTTTATCAGTTTCCACCGTCAGGGTTTTGTTTTGCCGCTGGTCGTCATTCCAGGCTTCCAGCGTTATTTTATGCGCGCCGGCCTCTTTAAAAAGGATGACACCAGGATTACGCTGCGTGGAGCCGGCGGGTTCTCCGCCATCAAAAGTCCACTGGTAATGGTCTGCGCCGGCGGTTTTATTAGTAATTTTCACGCTCACCGGTACGGTGCGGTTATTATCCGCCAGTTCCCAGGAAAAATCGGCTGTTACCGGGATGTCTACCTCTCTGCGGCAGGCTGGTCCCGTCAACATCAGCAGCGTTATATATACATACCTTCTCATGATCTTTATTGTATGATGATCTTGCGTGTATCTTGTCCCTGCGCGGTTTCCAGCACCAGCACATAAGTACCGGCGGGGAGTACCAGGCTATAGGGAATATTGAAAGCATCGGCGCTGGCCAGCTGCCGGTCACTCACCAGCGCGTGGGAAATGACGTTCAGCATCCGCAGGCGTACAGCGGAAGGACGGTCCAACGATATCCGCACGTTAAATTGTCCGCTACTGGGGTTGGGTACCAGGGAAAACTCTTTGATAAAAGGTGTTCGCGCATCGCCGGGATTGCCGAAAGACTGCGGTTCCAGCACGGTCACGGTTTTATGGAACGCCTGTATGCAATCGCCTACTTGCGCCTGCATACCGATGGTATAGGTACCGGTACGGTCAAAACGCAATTCTGCAATGGTGGCGTTCTGTTGCAATATCGTAATGCCCGGATCATCCGGCACCTGCCAGGTTACCTTTTCCGGCGCCGGATGACTGGTATTGACCAATGTTACGGGAACACCTCTCAACACTTCCGTTCTCACGACAAACTCGGCGGCTACCTGTTGATCATTGCGGGCGATACGGATTTTTCCTTCCCCGAAACAACCTTTGGCATCGGTAACGGTTACACGATAAGTGCCGGCTTTTTCCAGGGTAACCCCGGCAGTTACAGCACTGAAGCCGTTGTCACTTTCCCATTTGTAAACCGCCGCCGGATCCGCGATGGCTACGTTCACCGGCCACACCTGGTCGCGGCAAAGCGTTTTATCCGTTCCGGGATCTGCCGGCACCGGCGCGGGATCTTTCAGATGGAACAACTGTCCGCGCTGGCAACCATTGGCATCTGTAATAGTAATAGCATATCTGCCGGCAGGTAAATTGTCCAGGTCCCTGGTAGTGGCGCCGTTGTCCCATTGATAGCGGTAGGGCGTTTTTCCGCCGGTCACGTTCAGGTGAATATACCCGTTCGTATAGGCGTGGCAGACAGGTGAGCTACTATCCACCGTTGTTTTAAGTCCTGCGGGATCGTAGAGGTCTACTTGTTTTTGCAATTGACAACCCCGGATATCTCTTACCAGCAGCAGGTAACTGCCTTCCGGAATATTGCGCAAGGCGGGTGTTTTATCACCTGTAGTCCAGTTATAATCATACGGCGTAGTACCGCCAGTCACCGTGGAGGTAATGCTGCCATCACTATAAGTGGTACAACTGGCAGGCGTTGTGCGGAAGTTGATATTCAGTTTATCGGGTTCTACCAGCACAAACACCGGCGATAACGTTGAAATATTATTATAGTCTGTGATCTTTACCTGGTATACACCTGCCGTGAGGCCGGTCAGGAGGCTATCCGTAGCAGGCAGCGGTTCAAAATTGCTGCCGTTTTGTTTTGACCATTCATATTTATAAGGCAGTCCTGCAACAAAAGGAATACCTCCCCTGGCGGTTGCCATGACCTGACCGTCTGCAAAATCTTTACAGCTAACGTAATGATACTCGCTCAGCGCTACTGTCAATGGTAACGGCTGTTTCAGCAGGTAGCTCCCTGCGGCCATACAACCGGCCGTACTGCCAATAGCAGCGGTGGCGTATTGTGCATCCGTCACCTCCAGTGTATATATACCGTCGCCCAGGTTGGCTAAGGTCGTTACATAACCATCCGGCGTAACAGTATTGCTGCCATTTAAAAGCTGACCCTTGCCGTCTTTCCAGCGCACGGTATAGGAGCCATCGCCAAAAGCGGTACCACCGCGGATAGTAGCGGTAACGCTTCCATCGGTATAACCATAAGCCTTTGGATTGATGGTGACCACATCATTGATCGTGAGTGCGGCGGCAGGCTGGGCTACATATCCGGTGGCAACAACTTCACAGCCATGATCGTCCTTTACCTGCAAACGATAGCTGCCGGTAGTAAGTCCGCTGATAACAGCAGCACCGGTAACACCATTGCTCCAGGCGACCAGGTAAGGCAAGGTGCCTCCGGTGATGGCGGCACTCACACTGCCATCCTGCCCACCGTAACAGTTCACTGATTTAATGGTCAGCGGTGCTTGTAACAACACCGGTTCTGTAAGGGTAAAAGGTGCTGACTCCTTGCTGATACCGTTCTTATCGGTCACTTTTACTTTATAATTACCCGCAGGCAACAGCGTAGCGACAGCAGTGCTTTGTCCGAGGCTCACGCTGACGCCACCGGTGATACTAAACCACTCGTAGCGGTAAGGCGCCGCCCCGCCATAGGGAATACCCCCGGCCACCTTCGCTTCCAGCTCTCCATCACGGTCACCATTACACGAAATACGATGATGCAGTTGTATCGCTACGGTCAAGGGTGGCGGTTCTTCCAGGTTAAAGGTTTGTGTATAGGCGCAGGTAGTTTGCCCGTTGAGTGCTCCGCTGTAATTGGCATCTGTTACTGAAACGATATACACTCCAGCTGGCAGCGCGGAGAGCTGAGTGCGGTATTGGCCGGCGCCGTCTATACTGTTCACCGGTGTTAATACCGTTCCATCCTGCCGGGTCCAATTGATATTATAAGAGCCGTCGGGATTAGGCGTGCCGCCTTTCAGCACAACGGTAATGCTGCCATCGGCATAACCATGGGCTAACGGCGCTTCCATACCCCAGGAGGCAGCCTCCAGTGCAGCGGTTGGCTGTTGCAGGGTAACCGTGATGATTTTGTCTGTAGCATCCGTATTTTTCGCAGAACAGCCTTTACTGTCGGCTATCCTGATCGTATAAGTACCGGCTGGCAGGTTACGCAGGGTATGGCTGTCAGGATTATCGAAAACGACAGCAGGCCGCCAGTCGGCCTCACCAGCGGCTTTATAGTAACAAACAAACCCACCTTTGCCACCGGCGGCTTTTAAAGAGATCGATCCATCGCTGCCTTCAAAACAGGAAATATCACGTTTGGCGGTAGTACTGGCGGTGACCAACATAGGCGCGCTGATCGTAAACTGCCGGGTATGCCTTACCGGGTCGTCGCTGAATGTACCGGTACGTGGCTGATCCAGTCCTTTAGGATAATAAATTCCCTGCAACTGAATAGTATAGGCGCCCGGTAATATATCCTGTGGCCAGGTATAGCTCATATCCGCTGCTAGTACGGCGTTGGCTTGCTGATACGCCAGTTCCCCTTTGTCATTCAGCAGGTTAATGGTCAATCCTTCATTCGCATCTGCATACAACTGGCGGTCAAACCAGATCTTCAGTTTTCCTTTACCATCGGCACAAACAGGATCTTCAGTGCTGTGCCCCGTCATACCGGGAGATGACAACTTACAGGTCAGCGTAACCTTGGTACTAAAGGTATTATCACAAAGCCGTATGCGGAAGTAGACCTGCCCACCAATACGGGCGGCCTGGTCGAAATTGTCGCCCAGCAGCTGTTTCCCCGTAAAAGTAGCAGTAGGTGTCCCGTTGGCATATAACGAATAAGGGAAACTATTCCAGTTGTCGCCATCTGTAGAATATTCCCAGTTATAAAGCGAGGGAACAAATCCCTCCGGAGCGGACAGCTGCACTGGTGCGTTCTCCGGAAGAATATTATCTACATTACTGACTCCTATTTTATTGATAAATGGGAATGCTGAAAAAAAGTAGCCACCACTGCTTCCATCGGAGAAGGGGCTATAAAATGCCATACTACACGGATCTGTTACCGTAAATTTATGGGGGTTGGGATCGGGCGTCCAAAAGTGTCTGCCATTACAGGTATTACATTTACCGGAATTCCTTTTCTGGCACTTTACATCATACGTCATTTCTACCGAACGTACCAGCTTGGAAGGGGGAACAATAAAACTCTTCGCCTCCAAAATCTCAAAGTGCGGTACACATTTGATTTCATTTTGTCCCCAGTCCACCAATTTATCTACCTGTCCATCCTGGTAGGTAAGGTAAAATCGTACATAATCCCCGCAGGGCCATTCGTCTTCATGCTTATAGTGAAAGTTATAGGTAATCATATACCCACCATCCTGCGCAGTAGCAGGTAATATCCCGGCGATCACCAGGATAAGGCACAAGGAGTACTTTATCCAGGTCCTCCTGTTGAGATGCAATAGAGAAAGGGATAGTATAAATTTGTTCATAGGTCGGGATATAGATGAACTATTGCTGATATTCAAAAATGCTGGTGGATGTTTCGGTTGCCGATTTTATCATATGCCCTTGCGCGTTATACTCCTGCTGACCACCGACGGTGTCCTGCTCTCCGCTGTCATATATCGAATGGTAGCTAACAGGGTTATTGCTGCTCATGTTGTTTATTCCCATAGCCCGTTGGATGTAAGAGAAATCTTTTACATTGCCACAGACATTGGGTTTATCATCATAACCCCAGGTCGTCGTCTCCCGTAGCAGGTTAGCCACCCCGGTCCCATTATCGGAATAACGTTCATATTTGACCACATTCCCGTTACGCCAGGAGTATACGTGCCGTTCGCGTATTATGCTACCAACCAGCACATACACACCTGCAATTTTATTTTCCGCGTTATAAATCAGCGAATCGGTATTGTAAGGTTTGGTGGCATTGCCGTGGTAGTAACGTATTTTCCGGATACGGTTGTTTTCATATACATAAACCGCACTAATATCGCCGGTGGTAGCCATCGGATCTTTTGAGAACAGCAGTTTGGATAACCTGCCCTTCTCATACACAGGGAAAAACACATAATACTTCAGCCCTCCGTTAGGCAGCCCGTATGCCTGCACGATTTTATGCAACGTCTTGTTGGAATTATAGGTAAACACCACGGTATCTGTCAATCCATCGGATGTCGTGGTAATTTTACTGATATACGGAGGATCCATTCGAAAAGACAACGTCAATACCGCTACCACTAACAAACATATCTTCTGCATGAGGTTATATTTTTTTTACGTTTAATACTGAACTTCCAGTGCGGCATATTTTCCCTGGACACCATTCTTCAATACAGCTTTTATCCGGTACTCGTAGTTTTCACCGGTTTTCACCTGGCTGTCCACCATACGGCGTTGTCCGGCTGGCAATACCTTCCACAACAACATCGGTTTGCCTTTTAATGCACGATAACAATGATACTCCTGTAAATCCTCTATACGATCTGTCCAGGAGAGTTCTACATACCGTTGTTCCCTGTTGACATATGCCGTAAAGTTCTTCACCATATAGTCGTTAGGATTAGATGGCACGTGAATGGTGAGCGGAGCCAGGGGTTTGGACTCCAGCCCGCTGCTATCCCGTGCCAGGATCAGGTAACTGTATTGTTTTCCCCCTGTCACTCTCGTATCGGCAAAGGCGCTGGTAGTATCGGCAAACTGTTTTAGCAGCTGCCATTGAGTAGTAGCAGCAACGCCTTCCCGGCGGTACAATAAGTGCAGTGCTACGTCTTCATCGCTGCTGCGGGCCCAGGTTAGCAGCACGGTATCCCCTGATATTTTATATCCGCTGAAAACGGGTGCGCCAGGCGGAACGATGTCCGGTTTCTTTAGTTCCAGTACAAGAGAGAAAGGCGACTGGTTATATCGTTTATCCAATGCAGCCACTGCGTAATACACCTTGCTGTTAAGGCTTTTTAACACCACGGTATCATGATACAACGGTGAGGTGAGATGGATGCTGTCCAGCAGGGGACTTAGCTCTTCTCCCCAATTACTGGCCCGGAATACTTTATAACCCATTAAATCTTTTTCTGTATTGGCATCCCAGGTAAGCGTTACCGCACCCGTACTATCGATACTGCCTTTCAGGCCTGCCGGTGCCGCTGGTGGTATAGAATCCACCGGTTGAACGAGCACCGGAAAAGAGGTGGAGGCGCCACCATCTTTACCGATGGCTGTAATAGTAAAATAATTGGTAGCCTCCAGTTTATCATACACCAGCTTGCGGCTGGCAGGTGCAAGTCGCTCCAGCACCGGCACGTAAGGGCCGTCTGCTGCCAGGCCCTGGTTCAGTGTAAAACCGGTAATGAGGCTATCACCGGCCTGTTCAAAGTCCCAGGTTAGTTCCATCTCTCCTTTTTCATTCACATCACGGGTACGGATATTGGGGACATAGGCCAGTACATGACGCCCCTTTCCTTTGGCTTCCACAGAAGGCGGGCCGGCTTCGCCAAAGGGCGACAAACCGCGAACCCGGTAATAATAAACAGTATGATTGTCCCTCAGCGAATCTATAAAATACATGCGCGGAGAAGGGCGCTGATCTTTATTATTAAAGTTGGTGACCGGCGTGCGGTTTACCCGCTCAAAAGTCTTACCATCCACCGATCTTTCTATGGCCCAGGACACATAGTAGCTGGTGAGCAGGCTGTAATCCCAGCTCAGCACCACGCTCCGGTCTCCAAACAAAGCACCCAGGTCGGTCACTGCCGGTAAAGGCTGATGGTCTTTCAGGCCGATGAACACGCCACCGGAATCTATTTTCATTTTCGAAGCCGGTACCAGTGGCCGGATACGGTACAGGTATTTTTCATCTGGTTTTACGTGTACATCTTCCCAGCCCCAGCCTGCCAGCCGCGCAGCAGCAAAACTATGATCTGCCGCATATAAGGAAAAAGAAAAACGTTGTTCCAGTTCCTGCGACTGGTTCACCAGCTTCGCAATGCCTTTATCGTCTCCTCCGGTCACTTCAAACTTATCTCCGTAAATAGCCTGTGCAATGATCGCTGCATACTGGTCTTTTTGAGACGGCCCCTCCCACTCTTTCAAAGGTTTGGGCTTAAACGGGAATGCATATACCTGTCTTACCTCCGGCTGGTCGAGTACTTTACCGGCGCGGACTACGGTATAACGCCACAATTCAAAGCCGTATTGGTTACATAGTTTCCATGCACGAGGCGTCGTAGCCGCCCACCGCAACAGGATGCTGTTGCTGCCTGCCCGGGCAATGAGCTGCACCCTGGCAGTGTCCTTTCGCTGTGCATCGCTGCACAACGCAAACAACATACATATAGCCGTCACCATTAGTCCTCTGTGTATCCTGTCCTTCTTCATTACTTTATAGGGTTCATGTATTCAAAAATCTTACTGCTTCCTTTTTTACCACCTGGCAGTATGTACCGGTAAACTACCTTGTACTTACCGTAACGGATAAACGGATAATAGGCTTTGATCAGGTAAGCATATTTGCTCTGCTCCGGTGTACCCAGGTAACGGTTCACCAGTTGGTATTGCAGATCTGTGAAGTCTTGTTTGTAAACCAGCGGCAAATCGTAAACATAAGGCAACCTGGTTTGCAGTAGCCCCGGCACCGGCGATGCTTCCGGATTGGTGGCCGCCGCCAGGTAACTGCTCATTATCGTGATCGCTCTGCTGGGCACAATACCCCACTCTTCCACGTTCCGGTGTGTGAGATAAATCTCTTTGTTGATCGGGTAGTTCCAGTACAGCAGCGGATTAATATCTTCCCGGTAATAAGCGTCCTCCATAATAGCTTCGGGTTGTACCATCGGTTTATAATCAGTATAGGCAGTACCTGCCAGTTCAGCAGGTTCAAACGGTTCATAGCTGCCTACTTCCGCCTGCAGGCTAACCACATCGCTGCTTACTTTTGCGGCCAGGCCCTGCTGTAGCGCCAGGGATGCCATCTTATCCTCAAAAGTGGCATGTTTGCTGGTATGCAGGGCATAGGAGAGCAACGATTTAGCGATATCCCCACGGGTCACACTTTGCGCCTGGTTGTTTTTCACGGAAAAGCTGCCACCTTCTTCGTTGTCATTCCGGCTATAGGAAGCCACTGCATCACCGGTGTTGCTGCCGGGAGGAAGGGCCACCACATCCAGTTGATAACCGGCAGATCTCTTCAGGGCGGGCAGATCGTAACCCAGCTCCTGTGCTTCACTGTTATAACCGACAGAGGTCACCTGTGTACTACCGGCAACGGACATACGCAATTCATATTTCCAGCGGGAATCAAACAGGTAAGTCTGGCCACGTTTTAACCGGATATATCCCCGATCATATTCATTGCGATAAAGGTTACGCTGGTCTACTACCGGGTACGCATAAGCGATATTGTTCAGCGGGATGTAATCCGGTGCCGTAGCAGTGGTAAAGTTGACGGTTTCTACCTCCTCGCTTTTCTTGCCATTCATGTATACGGTTTGCCAGCTACCGCCTTTCAGTTCCTCAAAGCTCACTTTCACCAAGGCCTGTAGCTGTTTCTGTGGCGGTAATACTTCTTTGGAATAAAAAGACACCACATCGTTGTTGTCATTCCATTTCAGCGTGCCTGGAATTGTTTTTCCTTCCTCCGTTACGGTGAATTCATCCAGTTTGATCCGGTAGGTTTTGGCGCCGTCATCGCCATCTACGTCAAAAGCTTTGTTCAGCTTCATATTAAAGGCCGCCTGTGGTACGGCAAAAACGTCTATCTTATCCGATCCTGTTTTGGGTGTGAGGTCGGAAATAATTTTCACATCTACCGGGCTGCTGGCCGCTCCTTCTATCTCACATTCCTGGCCTATGGTCACTTTCATACGCATTTTACCGCTTACCAGTCCGCCTAAAACACTGAACTTCACGCCCAGGTAACCGCGTATCCAGGTAGGATTGGGTAGTTTGGCCTGCATTAATACGGCCGCGGCGCCCGACAGAATGGGGAATCGGGCTTTGATAAACCGCAGGTTCACCTTCACCCCCACTTCGCCCTGCAAATACACATAGGCCTGACCGTTAGCATACCATCCGTCAATACCGATGGGATCGGAGCTACCTTTACAATGTGCATCGCCATAGTCTTTCAGCATAATATCAAAACCGACACCTGCCTTGAAATTGGCATACAGGATCAGGAAGGTGAGATCGCCGGTTTCAACAGACAACCGGGCGCCGAATGCCATTCCACGGCCGTCGCCCAGCGCATTGAGATCGCGCATATAGTCCAGCTCCGACAGCTCCACACCGAGGATATCCGCTACTTCCTGCGGTGGCGGCGGTGATCCGGGAATCTTATCTCCCGCCATCAGGTAAGAGGAAACTTTCAGGCTGACGCTCCCGATACCAAAGCGGATGCCGATCGGATTGGTGGGCGTTCCGCAATGCATATACCATTCACCCGGACCAGCATGGAATACCGCCCATCCCGCGCGGTTACCGGTAGATATGCCCTGCAGCAGACCACCGGCCACGTTCAGATAAATATCGAAGTTGGAATGAAAAATGGAATGTTCAAAATCGTATTGCATGCCCAGGTAGGCAGACAACCCGTTCTCTCCGACGCGGTATTGATCTGAGGAAAACGCAGCCGCCACTTTGGTGGGATCTGACAACTTGAGTCTTTGCAACGCCTCTCCTGCCGCTCCCAGCTGGCCCATCACCTTATTTTCCAAATCCGCCAGCTTCTGGAATTTGCCGGCCAGGAAATCACCGGCATTGCCCATCACATTGGGTAGGACATTTAATATTTTCGCATAACCGAAGAAGCCGATATAGTTTAAACCTCCACTGTTATTAAATGCTACTTCCAGCGTTACGTCACCGTTGACCAATACTTTCTGGCCGACGGTAAACAACAAGGTGGCTTTGATACCCAGCCCGGTATTGGCATCCGGCACGTAGTTGACCCCGGTGGGTGAAGCCTGTAAATCCACACCGGATTTTTTCATATGGTAATAAGCGCCGCCGCCGAAGCCCTGCATATTCAGCATGGGCGGTAACAGCGGGATACCCAGCCCGAAATCAGCTTTAGCGTCTACATACCAGTAACGGAAGTCTTTACATCCGAACATAGCCCTCGCTTCAACTTTTATTTTACCGATGATATCTGCTTTGACACTGCCACTAACGGCGTCGCCATAAACAGGATCGTCATCGTAGATGTTCAGCTGACCGTCAATATTCAGGGCGCCCAGGTTCGCTTTTATCGCCACCTGTGACAATGACAAGCGGTCAAAATGCCAGCGCTGTGCCCCGTCTTCTTCGCTCATTTGTCCTATCAGCTGTATCCGGGTAGCGCCCCCAAACTTGCCTTCCATAAGGTTGAGCTTTACGCCCAGTATCAGCGCGGCCTGGCGTTCGCTGAGGGAGACGGCGATCTCGTTGATCGCAACCGGGAAACCGGCTACTTTTCCATCGTCCTTGTATCCGAAGTATTCCGCGGTAATCACCGGAGCTGTTGTTTGCAGGTGCAGGTTACGGAACTGGATACCTTTAAAGTTGACCAAACTGCGATCGTCGTTCGATTGTTTATTGCTGGCGGAGATTTCCAGTTGTCCGTTCAGCATGGCTTCCGGCAGGAAACGGCCATCGGCCACACGCAACTGTACCCAGCTATTGGGCAACAGCTCCGCTTTAGCCTTCCAGATGTTGAACGACAGTTTGTTCAGCGTTCCTACCTTCAGCATGTATTCATTATCCGCAGTAATCAGTGCGGTGTAAGCCAGTGGGTCTTTCGCTACCGGTAGACTGATAGTCCCGTCAAAACTGGCCCCTGTGAGATGATTGGCTTCCAGGTCCAGCGTAAAACGGTCTACCGTAAACCGCCAGCCGGAAGCGCTGCCGTCCGGCAATATATTGCCGGCGAAAAGATGTCCGGTCAACCCGTTGTTGTCTATCAATAACTGCGTAGCGCCAAAAGATACGCGGGTACCGGGTTTCGTTCGACTGGCGAACTGCCTGGGCAACACTACTTCCAGGTCTTCTATATATATTCCGCGCCACAGGTTCTCATCGCCGGGCTGCATATACCGCTCGCGGTAACCGGCAGGATACAGTACATCCGGTGCATTACGGATATCGCTACCATCATATACTGCCTTGCCTATATGGAAGGTAAATCCCTTTAACGGGGTTATCTCAAATGAAGGCAGACTAACACCCACCAATATATCATTCCAGTTACCGACAATGGTGCGGAAAGAGGAACGTACCAATGTTTTCTCATCTGCAATCCTTTCCCCTGCTGCATCTACCGGTACCATCATGCTACGGGGGAACATGATATCTGCCGATAATCCTAATTCCTTGAAACCGTTACAGTCAATGGATACATAAGTCATATCCAGTCCCTTTCCCGTTTGCAGGTCCAACGCGCCTTTCAGCACCAGCGCTGCCGTGCCACCGTTGATACGGATGGTATAATCTCCCAGCAGCACCAGTTTGGCATCTCCCTGGATATTTCCTTCATAGGACAGTTTAACGCCCTGTACGCCGAAGAACAGCTCCCCGGGTTCCTGTGGTATCTGTACCCTTGCGTACAGCGTTAGTTCCGCATAACCTTCATGGAAAGTAGCATTGCTGACGGCTATTTTCACCGTGCCGTCTTCATTGGACAAGCCAATGGGCAGTTCATTGAGGTCGTCCGGTTCCAGCCTGTTCACATAGTGGTTGCTCTTCTCCATTTTGAGGTACTCCGCTTTCGCTTTCTCTCGCAGCACATGCGTTTCCGGATCGCCAGGCGACAGGCTGGCCAGCTGTTCAGCGGTAAAAGGCATGGCGGCGACAGGCAGCTGCTGCGCCAATAGTTTATCTACCGGCTCAAATGTTCGTATATCCGGTACAGTGATAGCCGGCGACGATGCCGGCGGATATGTCAGGGGGGCAAGGTGTAGGGAGTCCTTTCCGGCCGCATGGGATAGGCGTGACTGTAACAATAACAGGCACAACACCAGCAGCCACGGCAAATTAATTTTCAAGCGTTGAAACAATTTACTGGTTTGCAATCATAGGTATAGCTATAAGGTTAACCATCCACCATCTGTATACACCGCTCCGGCATATACGATAGAATTGGGATCACCTCTACTGACAGGGTACTATCAATGGGCTACATAGGTATTTATTTACATTCAGGTACGGGATAATTCATCAATAACATGTAACAGCGCTCTATTACCTGCCAACAAATATATTGTATTATATATAATATAATCTAATTTAATATTAAAAATTTCTTTACACTAATGTAATCAAGGGGTAAGGGATGCCTGTGGATGCTGCAAACTTATCTGGTTTAAACATCTCTATAGGGTCTTTTTTCCCAGTTTCTATACATCTCTGTAAAATGGGATTGCAGGTCAGCTACACCTACCTGCATAGCGTGCTTACTCTGGTAGAAATCATCCATCGCGCCCATCATAACATAATAATCGTTGTGCAGCGACCTTTCGGGATCTTTATTAATATTCAGTAAATACTGTTCGGTCAAAAACATAGCATGCAGCCTGAACAACAACCCTTTCTCTACCGGGTCCTGTTCATCCGGCATCAGCGACTCCAACAGCTGAATGGCGGCGGTCACTTTATCGTCCCATTGACAAAACAGATGATTAAATTTAAACCTACCCTCCTCATCTCCCCCTTTCATCAATATCTGGAGCAGCTGCCATCGCCGGTTCCTTCTTTGATCGTAGGGCAGCAGGTTCCACGCCATCATTCCGGTCACCCTTTCAAGCGTATTCCTTTCCCTGAACAGCGCTTCGGTATTCACCTCCTTCATGGCCTGGCTGTAAACGTCTACCAGGGAAGTAAATAAATCATATTGCTCTCTCTCCAATGTATTTTCTTTTATAGGTGGATGTATGACGATTACCAAAAGTTTATCACGCCTCAATAAATACCAGTGGATTCCCCAAACTTATCTACACAAACTTCATCTGCAATACCATACAAAATAACATCTGTGTTACCGGTTACAGTACGGGGTATTTTTTCAGGGTGTTCCACGATATCGGCGTAAAACGTTTTTCCTCTACTCACAACCCAGTGGGAAATGTCTTCTATGCCATCTTCCGATTCCTCCATATAGTCTGTAAAAGGCTCGTCCTGTAGTTCCACGGCTGCATCTACAAACTGCTCCTGGAATCGCAGGATGTCTGCTTTATCCATAGCCAGCAGGATTTCCCGCAGGGTGTTTCTGTTCTCCGCTGCGCGGCTGATAATATCCCAAAACCAGTCGCTGATATGATCAAAATTAACTACTGCATTACTCATATATGTAAAAATAGTAATTAAATTAACAATCCCCGTTTTTGACACAAGTCAATGGTTTGATCATTATTTATTGGAAACCTGAGCCTCTAATTCTTCCCTATAACAACCCGTTCACAAAATGTACAGCTATATCCTGGAATACAGGATGACGGCCATCACCTCCAAACTCAGCAGCCTTAAAAAATGGGCTTGCCGAAGTTTTTACACCGATGCTAAAAAAAGTCACTACTTTCATTCGCATGTACGAGAAAATAGTAACGAATCATTCCCACACACATACACCAGGAGACAGCACCTACCTGGATACGTTCCGTTTCCCGGATGGACGCGCCTTTCCACCTTCCTATCAGGCATTTTGCAAAGAACTGGGCTATGGAAGGCTCTGCGAGCTGTTCCTCGTTTATGTGCCATTGGGTGATTACCCGGACTCCTGGCTGGTACAACACCGCAAAATAAAGTTTTTGTTTGATGACTATCTGAACCCGCCGTTATTTGTGATCCGTGAAGACCCGCAGGGAATTGAACTGATTGAACATGCCATACCATTCGCCCGCAGTGAAAACGAAGATTTTTTATTCTGGGATATGCGGCACCCGCTTCCCGACGGAGAATATCCTATCTATTGCACCGCTTTTTCTTCCGGTATTTATTTCGCCGGTAATTCTTTACCGGAATTTATCCGGAAGGTTACTTCCCCTGAACATTTCAAATCCGTTCTAAATTTCCATACACAGCCGCTGAAAGCGGTCTTTGAAGGATTTAAGGTACTGACCTGATCTAAAAAACCACTTATGAAAACAAACCACCTGTTCCTCTCGTTTTTGCTATCCGTCTGCGTTTCTTACGGGTACGCACAAACGCCGTCGAAAACAACCGCGCTCCGGCAGTTTATGAACGACCGCTTCGGCATGTTTATTCACTGGGGCCCCGTTAGCCTCCGAGGCGCCGAAATAGGCTGGAGCAGGGACAAAGAAGTACCTATCAGCGACTATGACAGTTTATACAAAGAGTTTAATCCCGTATTGTTTGATGCGGACGCCTGCGTTAAAGCGGCCAAGGATGCAGGGATGAAGTATTTAACCATTACCGCCCGCCACCACGACGGGTTTTGTTTATGGCCCACGAAATACACGGATTACAACATTTCCAACACGCCCTATCGAAAAGATATTGTAAAAGCCTTACAGGCAGCCTGTAAAAAGCAGGGCATCAAATTCTGCATTTACTATTCTGTATTGGACTGGCATCATCCTGATTATCCGCTTCATTCGGCCTACAACGCCCAGCCCGACCCAAAGTCGGATATGGGCAAATACGTGGCTTATATGAAACACCAGCTGAAAGAACTGATTGAGCAATATGATCCTTACATGCTTTGGTTTGATGGACAATGGGAAAGCCCCTGGACGGATGATTTGGGCAAGGAGATCTATGCCTATGTTACGCAGCTGAAACCTTCCATTATTACCAACAATCGCCTGGGGAAAGAGTTTGCAGCAATGGAAAACAAAAACATCGATGCCGGTAAAATGATAGGCGACTACGACACCCCTGAAAGAGTGATAGGTCGTTTAAATATGTCTACTCCCTGGGAAAGTTGTTTTACTATCTGCCAGCAATGGGCCTGGAAACCGAATGATAAAATGGAATCCCTGGACAAATGTTTGTCTATACTCTCCCAAACCGCCGGCAGCAACGGTAACCTGCTGTTAAACGTAGGTCCCATGCCCGACGGCCGCATTGAAGCACGGCAGGTCAAACGCCTGAAAGAAATCGGCGACTGGCTGAAACTCAACGGCACGGCGGTTTACAACACCCTGGGCGGTCCTTACGAACCGGCTAAAGACTATGTCACCACCCGCCAGGGCAAACGTATCTATATACATGTATTGAATACGCTTCTTCCGGAAATATCCCTGAAAGCTATTCCTGGTGTTCATATCAGGAACGCACACACGATGAGCGGCGCTAATGTAATGCTGACAACAACAGATACTACTTATCGGCTAACACTACCCACCGGGCTGAAAGGGAAATTACAATATGTGATTGCTCTGGAAACAGATAGTAATACAGAAACCCTTCCGATAGTGAAATAGTGCCCTGTTTCCTGTCGCTTCAAATATTAATTAATCAATTGCTGGTATTATTTTACCGGTGGCTGAAATTTGCCGCCGGTGATGCTATTTATTTTATAATTTCCTCCTGTTGTCCCTGTAAAACAACAGATGAATGTTACAACCTACAAGTTCCGCGTACAAACGATATAGCTGGATAACAGGAATGGTGTTATACGCCACTGCTGTACATGCGCAAACCGCCGCCCCTGCGGCGGAAAGGGCTACTGACGTCACCGCCAAATGGGAAGACAGGGCGCATTGCAGCGGGCAGGTGAATAAACCATCAGGTGAAAACATATTATGGTACCGGAACCCCGCCCGGGTATGGGAAGAAGCCTTACCGATCGGTAACGGCCGCATGGGTGCTATGATATTCGGCGGCGTAGCAGATGAACGGATACAGTTAAACGAAAGTACTTTATGGGACGGCTATCCGATGGATGCCGATAATCCAGCGGCCTTAAAATCCCTGCCGGAGGTAAGACGGCTGCTGTTTGAAAACAAAAATAATGAAGCTGTAAAACTCGCCGGCGAAACCATGCTGGGCATCCCGAAAAGAATAAAGCCCTATCAATCACTGGGAGAAGTGTGGCTGGACCAGCCTGCCACCGAAGCTACAGCATACAGCCGCAGCCTGGATCTGGCAACAGCCATAGCTACTGTAAAATATACCTCCAATGGCATAACATATGTCCGGGAGAATTTTGCATCGCTGGCAGACAACGCGGTAGTCGTAAAATTCACGGCCAGTAAACCCGGTAACGTCAACTTCAGGCTTACCCTGAAACGTCAGCAGGATGCCCATTGTATCACCGATGCAACAGATCCCACAGCGTTGCTGCTCGAAGGGCGGCTGCCTGTCAAAGATACCAGCGGCACAGCACGCGGCATCAAATTCGCCGCACGCGCCAAAGTGGTGACTAACGGCGGACGGATATACGTAAAAGAAGGCATACTGCATGTAGAAAATGCCAACGACGCTGTTTTATATATCACCGGCGCTACCAATTATCCCGGCCTGAAAAATCTCACTAAAGGCATCACCACTGTTAATACAGATCCGGTACAACTATGCCGCAGCCATGCGAAAGCAGTTGCCGCCAAAACATATAATACGCTGAAAACGGCGCATATCGCGGCATATCGCCGGTATGCCGACCGCTCCGCGTTACGTTTTGATACACCCGATACCGTAGCGGCTAACATGCCTACCGATGAACGATTGGCGTACGCTAAACGTACCGGTAGCCCCGATCCAGGCCTGGTAGCACTCTATTTTCAGTTCGGCCGTTACCTGCTGATCTCCAGTTCACAACCGGGGGTAATGCCGGCCAACCTGCAAGGCATCTGGGCCTGGCAGATGACGCCACCATGGAATGCCGACTATCATACCAACATCAACATACAGATGAACTACTGGCCGGCAGAAATCACAAACCTGAGCGAACTGCATCAGCCGTTGTTCGACCTGGAAGAAGAGCTGTCCAAACCCGGCGCCCGTACTGCACGGCAGACCTACGGCGCCAGAGGATGGGTCGTACACCATCTGACCGATGCCTGGGGTTTTACCGCGCCAGCCGATGGCCCGCAGGGAATATGGCCCATGGGCGCCGCCTGGCTGGCACAACATCTGTGGGAACATTATACTTATACAGGAGATAAACAATTCCTTTCCCGGCGCGGCTACCCTTTGATGAAAGGCGCGGCGGAATTTATACTCGACTTCCTCGTGGAAGCACCTGCAGGAACGGTTTGTGCGGGTAAACTGGTCACCAACCCCTCCTATTCTCCCGAAAATGCTTTCCTGCTGCCTGATGGTCAGCAATCCGTTTTTACCTACGGCGCTACCATGGATATAGAAATCATCCGGGACCTGTTGGGTAATTGTATCGCAGCAGCGCAGCAACTGGGCATAGACCGGGCTTTCCGGGATTCCTGTGCCACCGCGCTGCAACGGCTGGCGCCGGTGCGTATCAGTCCCGCTACCGGCCGTATCATGGAATGGGCGGAAGATTACAAGGAAGTAGAACCGCATCACCGCCACACATCTCACCTGTTTGGATTATACCCCGGTAACCAGATCACCATGGACGGTACCCCCGAACTGGCGGCGGCTGCCCGCAAAACACTGGAAGGCCGCGGCGACGATGGCACCGGCTGGAGCCTTGCCTGGAAAATCAATATGTGGAACCGCCTGCATGATGGTAACCATGCCTTTCGTTTGTTATCCGGACTGCTCACCAAAAAAACATTACCCAACCTCTTTGATAATCACCCGCCTTTTCAGATCGATGGTAATTTCGGCGCCACCGCTGCCATAGCGGAAATGCTGCTGCAAAGCCAGCACCGGAAAGACGACGGTACCTTTGAACTGGCATTACTGCCTTCCCTCCCCGATGCGCTGGCCAGCGGACAGGTGTCCGGACTGTGCGCCCGTGGCGGATTTGTAGTAGATATAACCTGGCAAAACGGAAAACTGAAACAGGCAACTATCACATCCAGACTTGGCGGCCCCCTGCACGTTAAGGCAGGCAGCCAATCTGTGAGTTATCCCACCCGGAAAAACGAAGTCATAAAGCTCAACAGTCAACTCATGAAAGTCATGTAAATTTTTTTTCACCGTTTATGCAAACCTTTGCATAAACTTCAACCAACATCTTTTTACAGCTTAAAACACGTTACTGAAAGAAACTTCAATACCTACAAACAACGGAAAACACAGGCAGCTGTTATGACTGCCCGACATCGCTTTATCACCAAAATATCTAACACAAAAAAAATCGTTTTATGGGAGGAATAGGGAAAACAACTATTGCCATCATGCTGGCACTTTGTGCTATGGTTGTTCGATCTTACGGACAGAACAATGCCGGCAATGTAAACGGCACCGTCACCGATCAGACGGGAACGCCATTACCCGGCGCTACAATAGAAGCTGCGGCTAACGGCAAACGGGTTAACATCGCCATTTCAGACAATGTCGGAAAATTTGTTTTTAAAAATTTACCGGCAGGCAACTACGCCTTTAATGTGAGCATGATTGGTTACGATACCAAATCATTTAAAGGATATAAAATTGTAGCAGGAGATAATCCGGCGCTGTCATTATCCCTGACATCTACTGTCAGTGAACTGAACAGCGTGGTGGTGATCGGATACGGTACCCGGAAAAGACAGGACGTCACCGGCGCTGTAGCCAAGGCGGACCTGCAGGTACAAAAACAATCACCCAACGCCAACGTGATGTCCTCCCTGAGAGGTACGGTACCTGGCCTCACGGTGGGACAGGTCAACAAAGCCGGCAGCGATCCTACCCTCATGGTACGTGGCCGTAACTCCATCTCCGGCACTACTTCCCCGCTGATCGTAGTGGATGGACTCATTTACAGAGGCTCGCTGACCTCTATCAATCCATCCGATATCGCCAGCATCGACCTGTTGAAAGATGCCAGTGCTGCCGCCGTATATGGCTCCCAGGCATCTAACGGCGTGGTGCTGGTCACCACCAAAAGCGGCGCCGGTATGGATAAAATCACCGTCGATTACAGCGGTTCCTATTCACTGCAGGAGATGACCAAGAAAAGCATGAAGCCTGCTACCGGTGCGCAATACGTTGCGAAACTGGGCGACTGGTACCTGTCTGAAAGCCGGGACCCCAACGATATGACGAAAATGAATCCTAACTGGGACCCCACTACGAAAATGCCCGGCATCGAAGCAGATAACTACCGCAACGGCTACGAAGCCAACTGGTGGGACCTGATGACCAACGCCAGTCCCAGGATTATGAACCATAACATCGGTTTAAGCGGTCGCTCTAAAAAACTCCGCTACTATCTCGGCTACGGTTACTTCGATCAGAAGAACCTCATCATGAATGATAACTACCGCAGGAACAGCGTACGTATCAATGTAGAGGCCAAACCGGCCGACTGGCTCACTATCGGCGCTCAAACAGGACTTTCTATCAACGACTACAGCGGCGTTTCTCCCAAGTTCTCTGATATCATGCAGCTGAAGCCCTACAACCTGCCCTTCGATCCTAAGACGGGCCAGATGCTGGAATTTTATCAGCAAACTACCACGCCTACAGCCCTGGAAGTACTCAGGAGGTCCAAAGACTATGACCGTAACCTCAACCTGATCGGCAACTTCTTCGCCAGCGTAGACATTCCATATATCAAAGGATTGAATTATCGCGTCAACTTCGGGAACAACTATATTTATGCCAACCGGTTTAATTATGATGCCCCTTCTGTAGAAGCTACCGCGTATAAGACCTATATGACGGATTATTTCCTGACCATAGACAACATCCTCACTTACAAAAGAGATTTCGGTAAACATGGCGTAGACCTGACCCTGTTATACGGTGCGGAAAAAAACATGCACGATGGTCTCAAAACATCTGCCGGTGGCATCACCAACGGTGTACTGTCCTACAACAGGCTGGACATAGGCGATCCTTCCCGTCTCACGGTGGGCAACAACCTCGACACCCTCCCCTGGCAGGAACAGTCTCTTTACCAGATGGCCAGGCTCTCCTATTCTTACGATAAAAAATATATCCTCACGGGTACTGTCAGAAGAGATGGTTTCTCCGGTTTTTCTGCCCTGCACAAATGGGCGACCTTCCCTTCTATTGCCTTTGCATGGCGCATGAAGGAAGAGAATTTCCTGAAGTCTGTCAGCTTCCTCGACGACCTGAAGTTAAGGCTCTCCTATGGCGCTACCGGTAACAGAACCGTAGGCCGTTATCAGACACTGGCCCAGATGAATGTTGGTTTATCAAATGGATACCTGTATGGCAGCTCCGGCGGCGCACAACTGGGTTCTTACCTGAGCCAGTTGCCCAATGCCGGTCTGCGTTGGGAAACCACCCGTTCCTTCAACACCGGCGTGGACTTCTCTTTCTTCAACAATCGTCTCTTCGGCTCTATAGACCTGTACTTCTCCAATTCCGAAAGCCTGCTGAACTCCAGGGCTACCCCCACCATCACCGGTTTCAACAGCTTCCTGATCAACATCGGAAAAATTCAGAACAGAGGACAGGAGATCAACATTACCGGTATACCGGTGAGCAATAAAGACTTCAAATGGGAAGTAAGCGCCAACTTCTTCCGGAACCGTAACAAAGTACTGGATATTGACGGCACCAAAAATAACCTGCTCAATGGCAGCGATCCGATCCTGAGCTACTTTATCGGTCAACCTTACGGCGTAGTATACGACTACAAAATCACCGGCATGTACCAGATCGGCGAACAAATCCCTGCCAGTCTTGCTGCACAGGGTTTCAAGGCAGGTCAGTATAAAGTGGAAGACCGCAACGGCGATGGTATCATCACCCCGGATGATAAACAGATACTGGGCAGACTGGACCCCTCCTACAGCCTCGGTATCTCCAACAGCTTCCAGTACAAGGCATTCCAGTTAAAATTCTTTATCAACACCATTCAGGGTGGCAAAAACGGATACCTGGGCGCGCCCGGTATCATGCTGCTCAATCCGGACAATATCCGCAACAACAACGGCTTTGTGTACGACTATTGGACGCCCAACAACCCCGATGCCCGTTACAGAAGCATCGCTGCCTACGTTGCTACGCTGGGTGAAAACTTCGGCCCGTATGTATCCCGCAGCTTTATCCGCCTGCAGGATGTAACGCTGACGTATACACTGCCAAAGGGATTACTGAACCGTTTAAAAATATTGCAGGCAGCCAGCGTGTATGTGAATGCTCAAAACCTGCTGACCATCACCAAATGGGACGGATGGGACCCTGAATCCAATCCGCCTTCCGGTCAGAAATCTTCCCTGGGCTTAAAAATGCCGGGCGGCCTCGGCCTTGACCAGAACGGTTATCCCGTGATGAAAAACTATTCACTGGGCGTAAATGTGACCTTTTAATGCTTTCACCCGTAAACTGTAAGAAATGAAAAAGAGATTCATCATATACCTGTTGGGCATCGGTGCAGTATTGTCTTCCTGCAGCAAAAGTTTTCTGGATGAAGATCCGCTGTCCATTTATACTCCCGATAACTCCCTGCAATCATCTATCCAGTTCCAGCAGGCCACCAACAACCTGTACAACGGTGTGCGGAATATCTACATGGGCAATATGAACCTGGATACCTATTTCGGGCTGTATTATGCCACGGACTTCGCTTATAACGGTACAGACTATGATCCTGCTGCGAAGTTAAACGCCTACAAGGCGACTATGGTACCCAGTTATTTAATTCCCGGCAATATCTGGACCGCCTATTATAAAATCATCTCCAATGCTAACCTGATCATCAGCCAACTGAATAAATCCACCCAGTTAAGCGACGCCGACAAAAACAGCTATATGGGTCAGGCATTGTTCTTCCGGGCTTATTGCTACAATGTACTGGCCAACCTGTTTGGCGGTGTGCCGCTGGAGCTGAACGAGCTCTCTGCTCCACGCTATGACTATGTACGCGCTACCAGGGATGCCGTTTATCAGCAATGCAAAAAGGATTTGTTACAGGCTATCGGCCAGTTATCCGATATCAACCAGGTACCGGATGGTACGGTGAATAAACAAATCGCCAAACATGTGCTGACAGAAGTACTCATTTCCCTGAAAGATTATGACGGCGCTATTGCCAGTGCATCAGAGGTGATCAGCTATTCCGGTGTATCGCTGATGAACAGCCGCTTTGGCAGAAGAGCTAATTTACCGGGAGATGTTTACCGCGATTTGTTTGAGTATAACAACCAAAACTATAGCACCGGCAACCATGAAGGCCTGCTGGTGATACAAACAGCGCTGAACAACTCCGCCGCCATCGGCGATCAAACTGCGTGGGCTGTGGTGCCCAGTATGGGTGGCATGCGGATCACCGAAACCACCACCAAAACCAAGATGAATCTATTGTTCAACGCTAAATTCGTGGACAGTATTTCTTCCAACGGCATCGGCTGGATACGTCCTACCTCCCACTTCTTTTATGAAATATGGACACCGGGCGATATCCGCAACTCTTCCTACAACATTGTCAGGGATATCCGGATTTCCGGTGTGCCTGCCACCTCTCCCGATTATGGCAAATGGTATGTGAAAGACGGTTACAAGGCAAAAGTGGCACCTGCCGACTACAGGGATACCATCCGCAACTTCTACCCGATAATCCGGAAAGCATCGCCATCAGCGGGGGATTTTGTATCTGCCGCTGGTCCGGCGATTCTCTCCAACCAAGTCAATCCTTTCGGCGGATTTTTGCTGAACGGCGCTACCCGTCTGTTTATACCGAAATACATGGCCCGTCTGGCAGAAACATATCTGTTAAGAGCGGAGGCTTATCTGGGAAAAGGACAAACACAGCTGGCGGCAGACGATATCAATGTGCTGCGTAACAGGGCACAGGCTACGCCAGCCACCGCAGGAGAAATCAATATAGATTACATTCTCGATGAACGCCTGCGGGAATTGTACATGGAAGAGTTCCGGGCAGTGACGCTCACCCGTTTAGGATTGTTGTATGACCGGGATAAAAGATATAATCCGAAATCCGGTCAAACGATTGAGATGTTTCATAACCTGTGGCCGATACCTTCCACTGAAATTACACAGAATACCGGCGCCGTACTGGAACAGAACAAAGGATATAACTAACAGGCATAAACGTTCCGGTCCTCTCAGGGGGCCGGAATTTTTATTTTGAGGGATTGTTTTGATAAGCTTTTATCAGGGCGATTATTTCTTTCCGATCAAAGAAATCCGCCCAACCTTCCGCACTGCTGTCGTGTATAGCATCCCTGATCGTCAGGTCGGGACCGGCCGCCAACACCAGTTCCGCCAATGCCATATCATTCCGCTGCACGGCTATGTGCAGTAACGTATACTGAAACGCCTCATACAGCCGGTTTACTTCTTCCGGCACTTTCTTCAACATCTCCGCAGTGCGGTGTTTCCAGCCTAAGTCCCATGCATGCAGCGCCCCATAATCGGCGCCGTGCGCAATCAACCATTCCGCCGCCGCGGGCTGCCGGCAATGCACAGCCAGTTCTATCAGGCGCATACCATTGCAGAGCGGGGCATTGAGGTCAGTTCCGGCGAAACGTTCCAGCGCTGCAATATCCCCTTTTCCCGTCGCCTCGGCCAGCGCGATCTGATCCCGTGCAGGCGGACGTGTAGTGAGCCTGTCGTCTGTAATCCACCAGGTAAGGCCATCGCCGAGCCATTGGAAACCCAGTTGTTCATACACCGGCCGGCCCATGGGATTGGCATTCAGTGTGGCATAATGATATCCTTTTTCCTGCGCGTAGCTACAGGCGGCGCTCACAATCGCCTTACCCACACCTTTTCCCCTGGCTTCGGGCACTACGCCCACGTTATAGATACCTGCCACGCCACCGCCGAATATCATCAGCGTTTGCGCCACAATATTCCCATTCAGCGTGGCCACAAAACGTTGGGCCGTTCCCGTGTTTTGCCGCCCTATGGCGGTTGAAGCACGGGTATCTTTGTTGGCATAAGGCAGATTTCCAATGCCCTCAAGGTCAGTATCGTTGTCAGGCAGTACCGACAACCCTTCCGGCGACGTATAGCCGGTATGGATAGCATGAAGGTCCAGCGCCATCCAACAGGGTTTCCAGCCGGTTTGGAAACCGCGTGCCAGCAACAAGACGTCCAGATCAGGCGTTTCAGCAGGGTCCAGCGACCAGCATTCGAGGCCTCTGTTCGGATGCGCCCGGTAAAAATCCATGATCTCATCCAGCCTGGTTACAGTGATAGCCGGAAAAAGTAAGGCGCCGCTATCTGTTGCGGGTATGTACGTCCAGCAGATACCTGCTTCATCATGCACCACACCGTTTCTCAGGCGGGCATCCAGCCGGAATAAAGCCCGGTGATTCTCCGCGATAGCGGCTTCCAGCTGCCGGGGAGTAGCGTTTTGTAACACGGTGTCCATAAATTTCGGGGATTGGTATCAACAAAATAGTACTAATTTCGGGAGGTAAAAAACAGGATTATCGTCCTATTGATTGTCAACCACCACAATTTACAACATCATGTCATTGTTCGACATCTTTAAAAAGAATAACCCGGTTTCCTACCAGGAAATTATTACGCAGTACCAGGAATTTTTTGAAGCCAACAAATCCCTGCCGTTGGGTTACTACGGCCTTATTCCATACGGTGAGGACACCAAGTCCCCTTTTCATGTGGCGCCGTACGACCGCGCGCTGCCGGTTGATTTCCCTTTTGAAGCAGCGTTTGTATGGGATGAACTGAACGATGAACAACTCATCGAAGAAAAAATGGGCGTTGTGCAATGCGGCAGTATCCCTATTGCACGGGAAGGCTGCGGCATATACTGGATACTGATCACCACCGGTAAACATGCCGGAGAAGTGTGGCTGGTAACGGAATCCGGCCTGACGCCCATTCAGGAGAAAATGGATTTGCAAACCTGGAAAGAAAACCAGCTAAAGAGCAACAATACCTTCTGGTACCCTGCCGTTGCGAACTGGGGACCCATACAAAACGCTTTTTTCCTTACCCATGCCGCTAAACAAATGGCTGCCAGAGAGGTGGAAGTTTTTGGCGTATCCAGTAGTATGTGCCAGAGCTGCCTGGATTATCTCTCCAAATGCGCGGTAAAATACCAGAAAGAATATTTTGTGACCGATCCTGAAGGCACCCGCATATTTGGGACAGATGGCAACATAGAAACCATAGGCCATGATCAGTCACTGTAACAACTATACGAAATAAAAAATCCGGTGCAGCCAATCGCTGCACCGGATTTTTACTTGTCACCTTTATGGCAACCGGAACGCGGGACCCGCGGTAGTCCCATCCTCCAAACCGGAAGGCGTTTCCATGAGTTTCTTCGCCAGTAGCGACAGTTCATACATAGAACCGATGGTTTCTGTCAGGAATGCCGGCTCTCCGTTGAAAGTACGGTTTAGTCCTTTCAGCAGCGACTGGTATGCCTGCGCAAATTGCCCGGACAACAGTTTGGCTAAGGAGCCATCCGGATAAAGCAGCGGTTGCGGATTGTCCTGCATGGGCCATACCCCGTCCTGGTCGAACGGTATTTTAGCGCCGGTATAGGAGAAGCCGGTACCATCCGGCCTCAGGCGTGCACCCGCCACAATTTCGGCGAACTTATAATAATGCGAGAGATCGCCCTCGCCGTTACCGGGGTTCTGCGGTGAAGCGCCCTCTCCCTGCTCCTTGATTTGTTCAATCGCATTGAGTGCATCTTCCAGGCTGGTGATGGCAAACAATCGTCCGCTTCCGCCCCAGTCTTTTACCTGGCGGTCTGCATGCCCAAAAGTGATTTTGCCGGCCTTGCTCAAGGCTGTCAACCCGGCACTGATCTCATTATAGAACCAGCCGATCGTATACAGGTTTTTCTGTTCCGGCCAGGTAGAGCGTGCCGCTTTCAGTTTGGTTTCGATCACATCTTCCGGCTCCTCAATGACCATAAAAGTATCGCGGATCTGTTCAATGGAACAACGGCGAAGACTAACGGTAAGCCCTGCACGAAGTCCGCCCGGTAACGAGCCGGGATACTTCGGTACAAAACCAGGGCGTACGAAATCAGGACTGCCGCCTACTGCGATGAGCAGGTTGGATACCAGGGCCATGTGCAGCATTTCTTCCATTACCACATCGCGTATCAACCGGCTTACTTCAGCATTTCTGTCAGGTTTAATGCTATAGAGCGCTGTCAGGTAAGGCGGTATGGTGGCGTGTTCCAGCTCAATAGCCGTTTGCAGGGCCAGTTTTAAAGACTCTACAGAATCGAGTTGCATATAACGCGGGTCCTGCAACCATTTGCGGATCATCGCCAGTTTACCGGCGGAGAGATCACGCGTTACCGGCATATAGTTTGGACTGGTAACGGGCAACTGAAAAATACCCTGCATCATATGCAGGCGCTCCATTACGGCAGCGTAGTTGGAAAGGTCCACCACTTTTTTCATCACCGGGTACAGGTTCGCATACTGCCGGAATATCGGTTCCACATGCTCTAACCAGGTAGGCGTGGTTGGTACAGGGTAGTCTGTAAACACCCGTACGAGCATAATATCCCGTCCGGGTACCGGCAACGTAGCACCGAAACCGTAGGAGATACAATATAGCTGTCCATCAATAGGACCACGCGGCGCACCCGGATCACTGGCGCTCATAGACAGTGCCGCAGTGCCATCTGCACCAGTGGTAATGGTGTCAACAAAAGTCAGCTGCGACGCCGCAGGGATGGACACAAACGGAACAGCGTCGTAAGGTGCAGATACAAATGAGTTGTCCGGCAACGGACTGTTATATAGTTTAATATTTTTGTTAGCCAGCGGTTTACCAAACTGGGTAACATAGAACTTCGCCGCCTGTGTTTCACCGGGGTTCATGCGGTAAATACCGTTATCTGCCCGCAACCACACGCCGTTGGCATGTTCCTGCAAGAGGAACTGTCCGCTGGCGGAATGGAATACACCGATAGGCCGGTTGACTACCAGCCGCAGTTTATCCGGTGTTAGCGGAACCGTGAGCACACCTGCCGTAGCAGCGTACCAGTTAGTGTCTTCATAATTGATTTCTCCCAGTATTACGGGAACAGCATCCGGCGTGGTAGTAGCGAGATATAGTTTTCCTACATCTGTAAGCGGGCCACCGGACTGTGTTACCCGCATACTGTTACCCAGGTCAATCTGTATGGCGGACTTATCGATCACACAGTAAGCGCTACCCAATGTAAAAGGCGCGCCTGCCACTGGAAACAAAGCCCTTCCGGACACAAAACGCAGGGGCTCCGTCGCCTGATACTGACCGATAGAGCCGGTGATACGACCAAACGTGAACAGCGGATCTGCCGCGTTACCGTTATAACCGTCGAGGTTGAATTTAATGCTGAGCGTTTCCGGAAGTTTGCCCTGGGGAGCGGTGGCAGCCAGTTCGTTCAGGAAACGGGAATTGGCGGCGTTTTTCCAGTTCGTCAGATACAGTACACTTTGATAACAGGAGGCTTCGCCGGTATCAAATAGCGGCTCATCGGCCCGCAGCCAGATATCGCGGTAACCCGCCGGTTCAAAATCACCGGTAAAACCGGTATCGGCATCGGCGCCCAGGTTGAGTTGAAAGCCCCATATTTCGGTGACCTGCTCATACGGGTCAATGTCCACCATCTTACCGCTAACGCGGCTATTGGCAGCACCAATCGGCATGCCTATGACAGGGTCCATTGCAGGATCATCGCAATAGGTGCCATCAGCATAACATACCCGATGAACAACACACTCATGTAATCTCCAACTCCCGCTCCCGCCGGGATTCCAGCCGCCCAGGCTGGAAAGTCTGCGAATGGTATCATCCGGTTTAAAATTTTCATTGTCATAGTGTTTTGGATAATTATTGACAGTAGGGACATCTGCCTGGAACTTCCCGGCAAAATGAAGGCGTGGAACCTGTAGATAACTCATAGATAGTATTTGATTTAAAATTGAAAAATGACGCGTTGAAATATCCCCCGGAAACCAGTGTTTCCGGGGGTGTTATCATCAGGTTAATATGCAATCAGGGAAGACGGTTGATGTTGATGGCAGGATCTTGCACCACCGTCCTTAAAATGGCCTCATAGCGCTGTAACAGCTGCCGGATGGCCGCTTCGGTAAATGCAGCCGTGCGGTACAGTATCTCTATTGTTAACCCTTCCGGACTTTCGGTGACGGTTACACTCAGATGATACTGGCTCACGAGGTGCGGCAACGCTTCCGGCGAAGCAATAGCCTTGCCGAGATTAAAGGCCGGTTCCGGTGGTGTGTTTTGCAACACGAACATGATATTAAAGAAAGGATGGTGGCCTGTCTGCCATGATCCGTTAACAGCAGCTACCACATTGGCAAACGGCAGGTCCTGGTGCTCATAGGCATCCAGTGTTGTCCGTTTCACCTGTTGCAGTAAGGCGCTGAAAGAAGGATCCCCGGAGAGGTCACTGCGCAGTGCCAGGAAATTCACAAACAGTCCGATCACGTTCTCGGTTTCATGTTGTGTTCTTCCTGCGATGGTAGTACCGATGCAGCTGTCCTCCACTCCGTTTTGTGCATACATCAATGCATGGAAAGCAGCCAGTGTAGCCATAAACAGGGTAACGCCCTGTTGTTGTGCCAGCGTATTCAGCCGGGTACTCAATGTTGCATCTATGGTATGCGTCAGCACGGCGCCATCATCCGATACGGTAGCTGTTGGCTCGGGCAGGCCCTGCAACTGCTGTTGCCAGTATTGCACGCTCTTATCCGCAGCACCGGCTGCCAGCCAGTTACGTTGCCACAGTGCATAGTCCGCGTAGCGGATAGCCGGCTGCTCCAGCGCCCATGATACGCCGCTGGCAAATGCCTCATACAGGGCTATCAGCTCATGTAACAGCAGCGATACCGACCAGCCATCGGATGCAATATGGTGGGTCGTCAGCAACAACAGGTGATCCTGCTCTGTGGCCGACAGGCTGATTAAATGCGCCCTCAGCATATAGTCTGCGGAGAGATCAAATGGCGTATAGAACAACTCTTTCAGAAAATGCTGCACGGCAGTCTCCTCTCCTTTCTGCAAGGTTTTCTTCTTCACCACGTTCAGTTTCCAGCGTTCCGGCTCCAATACCACCTGGTAAAGTTGTTCTCCCGTTTTCCGGAATACCGTCCGCAACGTTTCATGTCTGCCGACGATCGTTTTAAGCGCCTTTTCCAGGGCTTTGGTATCAATAGCACCTTTCAACCTCCAGGCATTCGGCATATGATAGTGAATGCTGCCATGCAGCTGATCGATGCGCCATAGATACTCCTGCGCTGCGGATACGGGCACCTGTGCGGGCAGTTCTGCCACTCTTTCAATAGTTGGCAGCGCTATTGTCTTTTCATCACGATGTTGCAGGTAAGTCGCCAGGGAGGCTATGTCCGGCATCCGGAAGAATTCCTTCACAGTCACCACTTCGTCAAGGCGGTTGCGGATAGCAGATAGCACCCGGATCACCAATAACGAGTGACCGCCCAGTTCAAAGAAATTATCGTATATGCCTATCCGTGGTAGCTGTAATAATACAGACCAGATCTCCTGTAATACAGTCTCTGTTTCATTGCGGGGCGCTACATAACTGGCTCCTGACAACGCGGTCATATCCGGATTGGGCAAGGCACGCCGGTCCGTTTTTCCGTTGGCCGTCAGCGGCATGGCCGAAAGCGCTACCCACACGGAGGGGATCATATAGTCCGGCAGTTTTGTTTTGAGGTATTGAATCAGCTGCGCCTTATCCTGGTTTTCAGCGGGCACAAACCAGGCCACCAGTTTACGTTCGCCGGTATAGGGCTGGTGAGCAGCCACATCAGGCTTCACCTGCACTACCGCCTGTTTCACCAGTCCGCTTTGTTGCAATACCACTTCTATTTCACCAGGTTCTATACGATATCCGCGGATCTTCACCTGATCATCTTTACGGCCCAGATACTGCAGGTTACCATCGGGCAACCAGCTGCCCAGATCACCGGTTTTATACATCCTGCCGTTCGTGGCAGCAAAAGGATCTGTCACAAATTTTTCTGCCGTCAACGCAGGCTGATGCAGGTACCCGCGAGCCAGACCGGCACCGGCAATACAAATTTCTCCTATAGCTCCTATGGGCGCCAGTTCCCCGTTACTACCGGTGAGGTATATACGGGTATTATGTACCGGTTTGCCGATCAGCACTTCCTTGTTATCCGCGAAAGTATAACTGGTGCTGTAGGTGGTAGATTCAGAAGGACCATAGAGATTCCGTACTTCCATTCCTTCCAGGAACGGGCTTCTGATCACTTCAGCGGGTATTGGCTCTCCCGCCATATTCAGTACGCTGATAGCCGACAGGTCCATCTTCGCCGTCAACAGGCTCTGAACCACACTGGGCACCGTATTGAGCAACACCGCGGTATCTTTTTCAAGCCAGGCCGGCACTTCCAGGCCGTTTTCCAGTATGCGCAATGGTATCCCGGTACTTAGCGGCAGGAAGAGTTCAAACACGGACAAATCAAAACAAACGGACGTTGTCGCATACACGATTTCAAACGGACTGGCAGCAAATTCCTGTATACTCCAGCGGATGAAACCATACAGGTTATGATGTTCGATGACCACGCCTTTAGGCCTTCCCGTAGACCCGGAGGTATAAATCACATAGGCGGCGGTATCCGCCGCAGGCAATGTTTCCAGTGCCGTTACCGGTCCGCCGGTATAACCCTGGAATACTGTTTCCAGTACCACTATATTAGCGGCGCCTCCCAGCAACGATACGTTGCTTTGGCTGGCAACAGCTACCGTGGCAGCGGTATCCTGCAAAATGTATCCGATACGTTCTGCCGGGTATGCCGGGTCCACCGGCACATAAGCCCCGCCGGCCTTCAGAATGGCCAGTATGGCTACTACCATGTTCGGCGAGCGGTCCACACAAACGGGTACCAGCGTTTCTGCCTGCACGCCCACCGTGATGAGGTGACGCGCCAGGTAGGTAGCGCGCCGGTCCAGCTCCTCGTAGGAAAGCCTTTCGGTTCCCCGCACGACGGCCGTTGCATCCGGCGTGAGCGCCGCCTGTGCAGCCAGTAACTCCAGGATGGTTTTATCAGCAGGGTAAGGCATAGCGGTGTTGTTGAACACCTCCAGCAACGTATTTTTCTCTGCGGCGTTCAGCATGTCCAACTGGCTGACCGGTGCAGCCGGCGACGCCACAACAGCCTGTAACAGCTGTTTAAAATGGGTAATCAGTCTATCAATGGTAGCAGCGGTAAACAAGTCGGTAGCATATTCCAGGAAACCAGTCAGTACACCGTCTGCTTCTTCCATGGACAAACTCAGATCAAACTGACCCGCTGTCTGCACAGCCGATTCGGCGGCTATTTCCAGTCCTTCCAAACGTATATCCGTTACCGATGGCATGTTCTGCAGCATAAACATCGCCTGGAATAATGGAGCATGGCTGAGATTACGTTCTTTCACCACTGCTTCCACTATCTTTTCCAGCGGCACTTCCTGATGATCGTAGGCACTGAGCGCAGTTTGTTTTACCTGCTGCAACAACGCTATGAAGGACGGATTATCCGACAGATCGCTGCGTAACGCCAGCGTGTTAATGAAAAAGCCAATCAGCCCTTCTGTCTCTTTCCGTGTTCTGCCAGCGGTAGGCGTACCGATACAGATATCGGTCTGCCCGCTGTAGCGGTGCAACAATACTTTGAACGCAGCCAGTAAAGTCATGAACAAGGTGGTTTGCTGCCGGCGGGACAACAGCTGCAGTTGTGTCGTCAGCGCAGCATCTATCTTAAAGCTGGCAGCCCTGCTACGATTGCTTTGCACGGCCGGCCTTGGATAATCCAGCGGCAATTGCAGTGTATCCGTTCCCGATAGTTTTTGTTTCCAGTAGCCCAGCTGTTCTTCCAGTACCGCTTCCGGTAATGATGCACGTTGCCAGATGGCATAATCGGCATATTGAATAGCCAACTCCGGCAATTGCGGGGCCTGATCGGTGACAAACGCCTGGTAGTATTCCTCCAGTTCTCCGGCGAGTACAGACATAGACCATCCATCGCTGGCGATATGGTGAAGCGTCAGCACCAGTACCTGCTCATCAGTGGTGGTATTCACCAGCACAGCTCTCAGCATATGGTCGCGCGAGAGGTCAAAGGGCTGGTTCACCAGGGCCGTGATATCCTCAGTGGTCAACGGCTGTTGCACAGTGATCGTTTCCAGGCTCCATTGGCCTTTGTCCAACACCTGCTGGTAGGGAGTGCCGTCTATGGTGATGATCACGGTACGCAGTACTTCGTGTCGGTTCACAATTTCCTGCAAGGTGCGGGACAGGGCATCTATATTCACCCCGCCTTTTAAATGCAGCACTACCGGCATATGGTACGATATGCTGCCTTCCAGCTGGTCGATAAACCACAGGCGTTCCTGGGCGTACGACAGCGGTATGTTCACCGGCCGTTCTGCTGCTGTCACCGGTATCAGCCCGGTCCCCGGCTGCAGATTTACTGCCAATGCGGCAATGGTATGATGCCGGAACAGTGTTTTCACCGGTACGTCGGCAGAAAGCAGGGTGCGTATTGCAGCCTGCAGACGCATGGCGAGCAGGGAGTGACCACCCAGTTCAAAGAAATTATCGTATATCCCTATCTGTTGTATGCCGAGTAATTCGCGCCAGATAGTAGCCAGCTGCTCTTCCGTTTGGTTACGGGGAGCTACATATCCCTGAGCAGGCAATACTCCGGTATCCGGGTGTGGCAAGGCGCGTTTATCGATCTTGCCATTAGTGGTCAGCGGCAGTTTATCCAGGGGGACCAACACCGCCGGAATCAGGTACTGTGGCAGTCTTTCACGGAGATAAGCCACCAGGCCTTCGTTATCAAATACATCCACCGGAACGATGTAACCGGCTAACCGCGTATCACCATTGGCATCGGTATCTGCGATAACGGTGGCATCCTTCACCAGCCCGGAATCCAGCAACATCCTTTCTGTTTCGCCCGGTTCCACCCGGTACCCCCTTATCTTCACCTGGTCGTCTGTTCGGCCCAGGAATACGAGGGTACCATCCGGCAACCAGCGCACCCTGTCACCGGTTTTATAAATCCGGTCACCGTTTTGACTGAAAGGGTTGGATATAAATTTCTCTGCTGTTAATGCCGGCTGGTTATAATAACCACGGGTTACACCGGCGCCGGCCAGCCATAATTCGCCGCCCACGCCAATAGGCGCCAGCTGTCCAAATACATCTACCACGTACGCCTGTACGTTATCCAGTGGTTTACCCACCGGCAATATCCCGGCGTGACAAGGAGCATCTTCTGCGTATGGATACAATGTAGCGGATACCGTCGTCTCAGTAGGTCCGTATACGTTATAGAAGCTGGTCAGACTGCTCCAGCGTGCCGCCAGTTCCTGCGGACAAGCCTCGCCGCCGCAGAGGATACGTTTCAGCCCTCCATACCGCGCGGGAGTGATATTTGCCAGGAATCCGGGCGTACATTCCAGGTGGGTGATGCGTTGCTCTTCCAGGAAACGTTCAAACAAACGCGGATCTGCCAGTATCGCGGCTGATGGTATCACCAGGGCGGCGCCATTCAGCAATGCGCTGAAAATCTGTTCTACAGAGGCATCGAAAGTGTAGTTGGAGAACAACAATACCCGTTCATCCGGCTCAATGCCTAAACGCCGGCTGTTGCCGATGATCAGGTTCACTACCGACCGGTGTTCTGCCAGTACGCCTTTAGGCTGACCGGTAGACCCGGAAGTATAAATCACATAAGCCGGATCTGACGGCTGCAGGGTAACGGCGGCCAGGGCTGGTATATCTTCATCCGGACTATTCGTATCTATCACCTCAATTTCCACCGGCAGGTTAGCTACCCCATTGGTCACCAGCAGTGACGCGCCGGTATCCTTCACTATATAAGCCACCCTTTCCTGCGGGTACTCCGGATCTATCGGCACATACACTGCTCCAACCTTCAGCACACCCAATATCGCGGTAATCATATCTGCAGAACGGGAAATATACAACGGCACTAACGTTCCCGGCTGTACGCCTTTGTTTTGTAAGTGTGCTGCTATCCTATCCGAATGCTGATCCAGCTCTTTGTAAGTCCGGTTTTCCGTACCGGCTACTACCGCAGCAGCATCCGGTGTGAGCGAAACCTGCGCCCGGAAAAGGTCTACCAGCGTGGCATCAACCGGCCAGCGGGTGGCAGTCTGATTAAACCCGGTCAGCAACTGTTCTTCTTCCACAGCATGCAACAGCGGCAGCCGGTGTATCTGCGTTTCAGGCGCTGTTACAATCGCACGCAGCAACTGCCGGAAATGTTGTACCATTCGTTTAATGGTATCTGCATGGAAGAGGTCCGTGCAATATTCCAGTTGACCGGTCAATCCATTGGCACCTTCTTCTATCACCAGGGTAAGGTCAAATTGCGTCGTTTTTTTCTCTGCATCTTCCTGCGTCAACCGTACATTGCCCAGTTTGATTTCCGGTGCAGCGGGCATGTTCTGTAATACAAACAACACCTGGAACAGCGGACTATGGCTGATATCCCGTTCTTTCACCACGGTTTCCACGATTTTTTCCAGCGGCACTTCCTGGTTGTCGTAAGCACTGAGCGTAGTCGCCTTCACCTGTTGTAACAGGGAGATAAACGATGGCTGATTGCTCAAATCACTGCGCAACGCCAGTGTATTGATAAAGAACCCTATCAGTTTTTCCGTTTCCTGCAATGTTCTGCCAGCCACCGGTGTACCTACACAGATATCTTCCTGACCGCTGTAACGGTACAACAGCACCTTAAATGCCGACAACAGCGTCATAAAGAGCGTAACACCTTGTCTGCGGGACAATGCCTGCAGCTGTTCCGACAGTTCCCTATCGATCCGGAAAGCAATGGAGGCGCCGCGTATGCTCTGTACGGCAGGTCGCGGATAATCGGTGGTTAAGGCCAGGACCCCGGCGCCGGACAGTTTTTCTTTCCAGTAAGCCAGCTTATTTTCCAGCACAGCTGCAGAGAGGTAATCCCGTTGCCAGATGGCATAGTCTGCATACTGTATTTCCAGTTCCGGCAGTTGCGCTGCACGACCGGTAGCAATAGCCTCGTACAGCTCCACCAGTTCTTTCACCAGTATGGTGATAGACCAGCCATCAGCTGCAATATGGTGTAATACCACCACCAGCAGGTATTCCTCCGCTGACAGGGTAACCAGGTGGGCGCGCAGGGTATGATCAGTGGAAAGATTAAATGGTTGCGCCACCAAATTACCAGCAAGGGCATGCAATTGCGCCGGTGTATAAGCGCTGCCATCGGTAACGGCCAAACGCCATTGATGCTCCGGAAGTATTTGCTGGAAGGGCGTCCCATCCTCCCATCGGATCACGGTACGCAACACTTCATGCCGGTTCACGATAGTAGCCAGCGCCTCGTGCAGGGCTGCTATATCCAATGAACCGCGCAACCTCAATGTAGCGGGCATGTGATACTGTACACTTCCTTCGAGACGGTCAACAAACCACAAACGTTCCTGGCTATACGAAAGCGGAATACGTGCGGGTCGTGGCAGGGCTTTAATCTCCGGCACCGCTTCTTCATTTTTATGCTGTCGTTGCAGATATGCTGCCAGTTGTACAATGGTGGGATACAGGAAGAAATCTTTCACGGTTACTTCCACCGCTATTTTTTTGCGGATGGCAGAAACAGCTCTGGTAGCCATCAGGGAGTGACCACCCAATTCAAAGAAATTATCATGCGTTCCTACCTGGTCTTGTCCCAGCAACTCCTGCCAGATATCCGTGAGGAGTTGTTCCAGCAGGGTAACCGGTGGTTTATAGTTAATGAGACTTCTGCGCTGCATGTCTTCCCGCAACATCAGGAATTTACGGTCTACCTTACCGTTGCCGGTCAGGGGTAAACGTAACAACGCCACAAAATCAGCCGGCACCATGTAATCCGGCAGGCGTGCCTTCAACTGCTTACGGATATCCTGTTGCAACAATCCGCAGATATCGTTGAACAACGGGATATTCGCTACCGTAGCAGCTCCCGGAGTATGACCATAGGCCTGTTTCACAAATCCCTCAGCCGCATTTCTTTCCAGCAGCAGGTTCATCTTCAGGGGATCATCATTCAACAAAAACCGGTAATGATATCCCTGTTCCCTGGCCACGCGCAACAACTCCTCAGCGATATTGCTGCCGCTATCGGGCGTTGCGATATAGTTTGTCAGATCTCCCACTGTGAGCAGGGTGTTGTCTTTTATTCCTTTTTCCAATAATGTTTCTCTCCACAAACGTGGGTTAGGCACATCACGCAGCGCGATGGAAGCAACACCATTAGCCAGTTGTGTGAGGATACCTTTTTTGTCCACTATTTCATTCCACGGTATCCAGGCTGGCTCCAGCAGCGGTTTTTCGACACCTACATAAATTACCACCGTATAGCGGTACAGTGTCAGTTCATTCACATAATCGCCTTTTTTCAGCTGGATATCTACATGCGTCACCTCCGGATGAAGCGCTTTCAACTGGTAGAAATAATCAGGAGAGAAGCATAATTCTTCTTCTTTCAGCAGTTCCTGGTCTACGCCCCACATCAGTTCCCGTATATCGGTGCGGTCGTGGAACTTATCCAGCAACAACCGCGTTTTCAACAGCTTTAGCAACCGGTTGTCCCGCACATCGCCCAGCACGATACGGCCACCATCTTTTAACAAGGGGATACAATCCCGGATGATATCGGAGAGGTATTTTTTACCGGGGAAATACTGGACAACAGAGTTCAGTATAACCATATCGACTATATGATCCGCCACTTTTTCTATTTCGTGGGCAGCACCTACTTTCAGCACGGTTTCAGGGTATTCCCGCTCGCCTTTGCCGATGCGGCGGCGTATAGCGTCAACGGATACACTGGAAAAGTCCATACCCACGTATTTGTTGATATGGCCAGCCAGCTGATAATAGAGCAAACCTGCACCACATCCCAGTTCCAGCACCCGGCTTGGGTGTTCGGCCAGGATACTCTCTACCGTATCATCCAGCCATTTACGCATATCCGTTTCCGGTATAGGCTTTCCGGTAAAGGTGTCATTCCAGCCGGTGAGGTTGAATTCTGCTTCACTGTCTCCCGCCTCCTCTGTTCTGGCATACTCTGTTTCCCATAGCTCATGCCAGTTTTCCTGTTGTTGTTGGTATAACATTTCTTCCTGTTGCAGCACCAATTGATGATCGGGCACATAATAGCTGGTCAGCCGTTTGTGTTGACCGGCGCTGTTGGTATCGGTCTTAGCCAGTACCACGGACTGTTTCAGCAGTTCTATCTGTTGTAAGGCGTTTTCAATTTCCCCCAGTTCAATCCGGTGTCCGCGTACTTTTACCTGGTGATCGAGCCGGCCGAGGTTTTCGAGATTGCCATCGGGCAACCATCTGCCGAGATCGCCGGTGCGATACATGCGTACGCCCTCCCTGAAAGGATCGGTAACGAAGCTGGCAGCGGTAAGCGCACCTTGCTTCAGGTAGCCACGGCCCACACCAATACCGGAAACACAGATTTCACCCGCCACGCCTACAGGGCATAACTGCATGGACTGGTCCAGGATATAAATCTTCAGGTTCTGCAACGGTTTGCCCAGTGGGATATTGGTGCGCTCAGGCGCTTCATACATAAAGTAATGGGTGATATCATCCGACGCCTCCGTAGGTCCGTAAGCGTTAACTACCGGAACATGTCCATAGTCAGGATGATTAAACCATTGTTGCAATACGGGTTGACTGATCGCTTCTCCCGTTACCAGCAACCATTTCAGGTGATGTAGTTTCACCCGTATATCTTCCGCCAGTACGGTCGACAGATAAGAAGGCACCAATTCCAGGATCGTTACTTTATCTTTCTCCACTGTGCGGATCAGGGATACCGGATCAAGGATCAGCTGTTCCCGGTAAACGACGGTGCGACCACCATGTAACAGGGCGGCCAGCATCTGCCAGACAGATATATCAAACGTAAAAGAGGCAGTAAAGGCCAATACCGTATCCTGGTCAACTTTCAGATCAGTGGTTTTGGCATAGAGGTGGTTTAACATGCCTGCATGTTCTATCATGGCGCCTTTAGGTCTGCCGGTAGATCCGGAGGTGTAAATCACATAGGCCAGATCTCCCGGCGCCGGGCCGGTTACCGGTGCTGTCACTAATTCAGCGGCTGTCATATCCGGTGTCACCAGGGCTACCTCCAGGGATGCGAATTTTTCTTTTGTAGCGTCACTGGCGATCACTAACTGTGCACCGCAATCGCGCACGATATACTGTACCCGGTCTGCCGGATATTCAGGATCTACGGGCACATAGGCGCCGCCAGCCTTCAGTATACCTAATATGCTGATGATCATCTCCACGGAGCGTTCTATACACAACGGCACGAGCACATCTGTCGTAACGCCTCTTTTCTGCAGGAAATGCGCCAGCTGATTGGAGCGTTCGTCCAGTTCACGGTAGGTAACCGTTGTATCTTCCAGCGTAATAGCGATGGTTTCCGGTGTACGCACCGCCTGTTCTGCAAACAATTCCGTAAACGTACGGCCATCACCGGGATAAGCCACATCGGTATTATTGAAGGTATGCAGCAACTGTGTGGTTTCCTCCGCATGCAACATCGGCAGGGTGCCTATCCTGGTGGAAGGGTCTTTAATGATAGCCAGCAACAATTGTTTGAAGTGGCCGGTCATGCGCTGGATAGTGGCTTCGCTATAGAGATCCGCGCTGTATTCCACATAACCTTCCAGGATGTCTCCCGATTCTGTCAGGCAGCAACTCAGATCAAACAACGTAGTGGTATGTTCCAGCGGTTCGTTGGTCAGCTGTACCTCGCCCAGCCTGATATCGGGTACCGGCGGGGTATTGAAGAGTTCAAACATCACCTGGAACAGGGATGCCCTGCTCATGTCGCGTTGTTTTTCTACCACCTCAATCACTTTTTCAAAGGGTACTTCCTGGTGATCGTAGGCATCCAGCGTTGTTTGTTTCACCTGTTGCAGCAACGCGGTAAAGGAAGGATTGTTTGCCAGGTTGCTGCGCAAAGCCAGCGTGTTCACAAAGAATCCGATCAGTGGTTCCGTTTCCGGATAGGTTCTGCCGGCGATGGAGGTACCGGTGCAGATATCATCCTGGCCGCTGTAACGATACAGTAATACCTTGAATGCCGCCAGCAGCGTCATAAACAAGGTAGTACCCTGCTGTTTGGATAATTGCCGTAATTGCGCGGTGGTTTCCGCGTCGATGTTAAAGACGCTGATAGCGCCACGGGTACTTTGGATAAGCGGACGGGCATAGTCCGTCGGCAAATTTAACGGCTCTACACCTTCCAGCCGGTTACGCCAGTAGCCCAGTTGTTCGGACAGGAGTTCTCCCGTGAGGTGCTGGCGTTGCCAGATGGCATAATCCGCATACTGGATGCTGAGTTTATTCACCTTACCGGTACGCTCTTCCAGATAAGCGTTATACAGCTCTACCAGCTCTTTCACGATGATGTTCACCGTCCACGCATCGGAAACGATATGATGTAAAGTAACGACCAATATATGTTCCGTTGGCTCCAGCTGAATAAGGCTGGCGCGCAGCATATGATCTTTGGCGAGATCAAAGCGGGTATGTATCAGTTCGTGTATACGTTGTTTCAACGCCGCGGTATCCGTCATATAAGCGGCGCCGTCGATTTTCTGCAGCCGCCACTGGTCTTTCGGCATCACGCGCTGATAAGGATGTCCGTCTTCCTGTAAAATAACGGTACGCAGCACTTCATGGCGGTTCACGATGATCATGAGCGCGGTAGCCAGCGCACCGGTATCCAGTTGGCCGATAAGTCTCAATGCTGCCGGTACATGGTATTGTACGCTGCCTTCCAGCTGATCAATGAACCACAAACGTTCCTGGCTATACGAAAGCGGGATACGTTCGGGCCGGATACCCGCTACGATCGCAGGGCGCTCCTGCCCTTTGCCGGATTGTTCCAGGAAACCGGATAACAGGCTCACGGTAGGGTAAGCAAAAAAATCGTTCACCGTTAATTCTGCGCCCAGCGTTTTACGGATAGCACCTACCAAACGTATCGCCAGCAGAGAGTGACCTCCCATCTCAAAGAAATCATCATTCACCCCGATATTGTCCATCTCCATCAGGTCTTTCCAGATATCGATGAGTTGTTGTTGTAACGCAGTTACCGGCGCGGCATCATCACCGCTACCTTTATACGGCGTATCTTCCTTGCGGGTGAGGTATTTCCGGTCTACTTTACCATTGATCGTCAGTGGCAGGTTAGGCAAGGCCACCAGGTCGGCAGGAATCATGTAGTCCGGCAAGTGTTGCGACAACTGTGCACGCATGTCTTTTTGCAACAGGGCACAGATGTCTGCATACAACGGCGTATTCGTGTAGGACTCACTGCCGGAATACAGCCGGTCCCAGGCTGGCTGGGCCACAAATCCATGCTGCGGTGTTTTTTCCAGCAACAGGTCTATCGTGAAAACATCTTCGTTCAACAGCCATCTGCTATGATACCCCTGACTATCGGCTATCGCCAGCAGCTCTTCCACTACGGGTATCTGTTCATCTTTCTGATCGATAAATTTTAACAGATCACCGGTAGTAAACACCTGGCGATGGCTCATTCCCTGGTTCAGCCGTATTTCCTTCCACAAACGCGGATTGGGAACAGCCCGCAGCGCGAGCACCGGTTCATTTTTTTCCAGTTGACGAATCAGCTGTTGTTTATCAGCGATATCGTTCCAGTCGCGCCATACCGGCCGTTGCCACACTTTTTCAATGCCTACGTAGAGCGTTACGGTATAACGATATAACGATAGCTCATTGACATGCGCCGCGTTTTTCCATTGTATTTCTACATGGATAATTTCCGGGTACAGGTTTTTCAGCCGGTGGAAGTAAGCCGGAGAGAAACACAATTCTTCTTCTCTCAACAGCTCCTGTTCTATATTCCAGGCGAAATCGCGAACAGGTGTTTTTTCCTGGTATTTATCCAGCAGCAAACGGCTTTTAAACGAGGGTTGCAAACGGTCGTCTCTTACGTCGCCAAGAACGATGCGTCCTTTTCCATTGAGCAGCGAAATACCCGTGTGCAGCACTTCCCGGAGATATTCTCCACCAGGGAAGTATTGTGCAACGGAGTTGATAACGATCAGATCTACAGACTCCTCTCCCATTACCGTCGCTATCTCATGGGCAGCGCCTACCTTCAGCACTGTTTCAGGATAGGGACGTTGTTCTTTGGCAATCCTGGCAGTGATTTTATTGATCGCCGCCTGTGAGAAGTCCATGCCCGTGTATTTCTTCACATGTGCCGCCAGCGAATAATAAATCAGGCCTGTACCACTACCCACTTCCAGCACTTTTTCAGCCGGATAGGACAACAATACAGATATGATATCATCCAGCCATTCCCGCATATGTTCCGCCGGGATGGCTTTACCGGTGAAGCTGTCATTCCAGCCGGCCAGGTCAAATTCTGCTTCCGTATCCGGCGGCACCACCGCATTGCTATAGGCCGTTTCATAAAGCACCTTCCAGTCGGCTACCTGCTGGCGGTATAACACCTGTTCCTTCTCCCGGATACTTTGCACCGCAGGCACATAGTAGCCTACCAGTTTATTGGCTTCAAACTGATCTTTTTTCACTACTACACAACTTTCCGCCACATCGGGCAACTGGTTCAGCGCCTGTTCCACCTCTCCCGGTTCTATGCGGTAGCCGCGTACTTTTACCTGGTCATCTTTACGACCAATGTAAAGCAGGTTACCATCGGGCAGCCATTTGGCCAGATCGCCTGTTTTGTACAAGCGGGCACCAGGCACAATACCGAAAGGATCTGCAATAAATTTTTCCGCCGTGAGTGCCGGTTGATGCAGATAACCTCTCGCTACACCGGCGCCACCGATGTATATTTCACCTGGTACACCTACCGGGCATAATTGCTGGTATTCATTCAGAATATACAACTGTGTCTGATCGATGGGCTTACCGATAGGTATACCATGACTCAGCGCCGTTACATCGCCACCGGTACGGAATGAAAAGACACTGCAACCTACAGTAGCCTCCGTAGGCCCGTACTCGTTAATGATCTCTACATCGATATCTTTATCGATCAGGAACTGTACCTGGCTCAGGTGCAATGCCTCTCCTCCCAGTACCAGCTTCTTTGCGAACCAGGCGCCATGATGGCCGTCGGCCACCGCTTCCAGCAGGGGCATGTGCGCAGGTGTCAGTTTAATAAAATCATATGGCGCATGCGCACCGAAAGCTGCATCACTGAAAACCTCCGTTGCTTTTTTGGTACCGGCTACAATGGATTTACCCTGCAACAACGGCATCAACAAGGCGGTCACCGCCGCATCAAACGTATAGGACAGGTGTACATAACTACCGGACACATCTTCCTGGCTGCTGAGATAGGCTGTTTGACTATTGACCAGATAATTCAGCAATTGCCGGTGTTCTACCATCACGCCCTTGGGTTTGCCGGTAGAACCGGAAGTATAGATGATATACGCCAGCGAAGCAGGGTTTACTTCCGGCAAAGCTGTCGTATTAATATCTTCGGCTACCCCGGTACCATCTTCCTTCAGTGTAATCAGCTGTACACCGCTGCCGGTTTCAATACCGGCTACGCTGCTGATTACTACGGTAGCGGCGGTGTCTTCCAGGATAAAGGTTTTCCTTTCTTCCGGAAAATCGGGATCAATGGGCACATAAGCGCCACCGGCCTTCAGCACGGCCAGTATAGCGGTGATCATGGCAATGGACCTGTCAGCGTGTATGGGTACCAGTGATTCCGCTTTTACTCCTGCTTTCCGGAGATATAGTGCCAGCTGCCCTGCTCTTTGATGCAGCTCGCGGTAGCTGAGCTGTTGACCGTTCCAGACTACGGCTGTCGCATCGGGCGTGTTCGCTACCTGCGCATCGAAACGGGAAACAAACGTTTCATTTTTTCCCAACAATACGGGACCTTCCGTATGGTTAAATTGTTTCAGCAGCTGCTGTTCTTCGGCCTGGTGCAGCAAACGCAGTGTTCCTACCCGCTGGGATGGCTGTTGTACAATCGCCTCCAGCAGCACCTGGTAATGACTCACCATGCGCCGGATAGTTGCTTCACTGAACAGGTCGGCGCTATATTCCGTTTCCACCAGGATACCATCCGGTTTTTCCTCTACCGACCAGGAGATATCAAACAGGCTGGTAATACGGGCTACCGGCTCTCTTTCCGCTATAATATCGCCAAAGCGCAGCTCCGGGGCCTCCGGTACGTTCTGCATGGAGAACATGATACGGAAGAGCGGGTTTTGATTCGCATCCCTTTGTCCGGAGATCGCATTCACTACTTTTTCAAAAGAGATATCCTGGTTTTCGTATACTTCCAGTGTCGTATTTTTTACCTGTTGCAGGAAAGTCAGGAACGAAGGGTTACCTTTCAGGTTGCTGCGCAGCGCATAGGTGTTGACAAAGAAGCCAATCAGCGATTCTATTTCGGGTTGTCTGCCTGCTATTACCCCGCCTACGCATATATCTTCCTGACCGCTGTAGCGGTACATCAGCACTTTGAAGGCACTGAGCAATATCATGTATAAGGTAGCGCCCTGTTGTTTTCCCAGTTGCTGTAACTGCAGGGTTAACGCTTTGGGAATGGTAGCGGACACAAAGCCGCCGCGTTTAGTCCTTACCGTGGGTTGTGTATAGTCTGCCGGCAGTTGCAGCAGTTCAATGCCTTCCAGCTTTTTCCGCCAGTATTGCAACTGTTTTTCCATGATGGGACTATCTGCGTGTAGCCGTTGCCATATGGCATAGTCCACATACTGCACCGGTAGCTCCGGCAACTGTTGCGGGCGGCCTGTGGCGTGCGCTTCGTAGCCTGCCAGCAGTTCTTCCATTACGATATGTACCGACCAACCATCAAAAGCGATATGATGCATCACCAGCACCAGTATATGCTCGTCGGGCGCAATGCGGATCACCGCAGCCCTCAGCATATGGTCTTTTGCCAGATCAAAAGGACGGTGCACAATGGCTTCTATGCGGGCATCCAGGGTGGTTTCCATAGTAGTGCCGTCTACAACTTCCAGTTGCCATTGGTCTTTTTCCAGTACCCGTTGCCAGGTATTACCGTCTTCTCCCTCGATTACCGAACGGAGTATTTCATGTCGGTTCACGATACTACGGAAAGCGTAGCTCAGGGAATCCTTATTCAGTGTACCTTTCAGGCGGTAAGCGGCACGCTCATTGTATTGTACGCTGCCTTCCAGCTGATCGATGAACCACAAACGTTCCTGGCTAAACGATAAAGGGATACGCTCCGGTCTTTCCTGGCGCGTTATTGCCTGCAACGTTTCTTCTTCCCATGCCGCTACAGTTGTTTCGCGGGCAACCGGCACAGCTGGTTGCGGCAGGAAACCGGCTCCCTGCAAATCGTGGATACTGTCTTTGATAGCTTTGCTGATCCGGCGTACATCTTCGTCTGTATGCGCATCAGAGAGGAAACAGGTCCTTCCTTCCCATACATAAATACCCTTATCCAGCAGATGATAGAAAAAGAGATCCATATTGGACGTGATGGCGAAATAAAACAGAGAACCGAAGTGATGTACTTCCATCGGTACATTATTCTCCCGGAAGAAAACAGACAACTCCTGCACCAACTTCGCCGTACGGGCATTCAGTTGCTCCTGTAGTACAGGGCCTCTCCGGTGCAGCTCTTTCAACAGCGCCAGGGTGGCCGACATACTCAGCGGATGCTTACAAAAAGTACCGGCAAAGAAAGTAGTATCTGTAGCGGGATAGGAATCATCCCCATACTGCCATACACCGCCGTCCAGCGCGTCCATATACTTGCGGCTGCCAGCGATAATGCCTATGGGCAACCCTCCGCCTGCGATCTTGCCATAGGTAGCCAGATCGGCCCTTACGCCAAAATGTGCCTGAGCGCCACCCGGATGAATACGGAAACCGGTGATCATCTCATCGAAGATCAGCGCGATATCTTCCGCTGTCGTCATCGCACGCAGGGCGTGTAACAAGGCCTTGGGCTGATAGCCTGGTTTACGGCTCTGCACCGGCTCCACCAGCACGGCAGCGAGTTCGTGTTTATGTGTGCGGATCTGTTCCACCACATCGGGATGATGATAGTCGAATACCAATACATCGGCCACCATGTTATGTACGATGCCTAACGCCATAGGCACGCCGGCATGAGAGCGTTCCAGGTCTTCCGGCGCCGCCAGGGTACCATCGAAGTGACCGTGATAAGAGCCGGCAAAGACAGCCACCTTTTTCCTGCCGGTCACGGTACGGGCCAACCGGATGGCGGTCATGACCGCTTCGGTACCCGAGTTATGAAAACTGGCGCGGTCTGCCCCGGTGAGCGAGGTAACCAGTTCAGCCACCTGTCCGGCAAGCGGTGTTTGCGGTCCCAGTTGAAAACCCTGTTGCAATTGCTGCTGAAGGGCGTTCACTATCACCGGAGGACAATGCCCCAGCAGGTCCACGCCAAACCCCATGGCCAGGTCGATGTAGGTGTTACCGTCAATATCGGTGATTGTTGCACCGGCAGAAGAAGCCGCCTGTATCGGATATACCAGTTCTTTGGTAGAAAAACGGAATCCTGCAGAGGCGCGGTTGTCTGCCAACACCGGGCGGTACTGCTGCGTGAGTGCTTTGGATTGTTGTGTTTTAAGATTATAGCGGCGGATAAATGCATCCAGGTACTCCTGTTGGGCAGTGCTGTAGCCCGTTTGCGCCGGACGGGTTTCTATTTTCGGGAAAATGGACCGGTGCTGTACCGGCGCTTTCGTCACTTCCGCGATGGCGGGGGTACCGTTACCGTTAGTCTGCACAGGCTCGGGTACCGCCGGTACATGGCTGACAGGGGCCGCAACCGGCTGCCGTTGCAATGGGCCGGTACCAAGATATTGCGACAATAACCCCAGCTGTTGTTCCAGCACATCAAACAATCGCTGTGATACAGCGGTTTCCGGCGGTGCCGGCGGATGCACCACGCCATTGGTTTTCACCGGTGCTACATTTACTACCGGCTGCGGGGCGGGCGCCGCTATTACCTCCGGCACCGCCGCAGGAGCAGCCACCGGCTCGGGTACAGCCGCTGCCGGTACCCGGGCCACGATGTACTCCGTCATCAGGTGAAGGGAGGTCAACGTTTCAAACAGCTGCCGGATACTAAAGTTGACGTTGTACTTTTTCTCTATTCTTCGGACAGCACTCGCCAGTACCAGCGAGTCTGCGCCCATTTCGAGAAAACGGGCATGTATATTAATATTGGCAGCCGGAATTTTAAGCAGCCTGCTGAATATATCCGTAACGTCCCGCAGTATGGCGGCACGTTGATATGATACCTGGTTCGTTTCAGTCATAACCTTACTTTTAAGTTCGTATTGCGAATGGGTAGTATCAGTAGTTTCTTTTTCACAGGCCCAGTAACGTTGCCGGTTAAACGCATATAGCGGTAACGGTATACGCCGGTAGCCAGGATGATCAAAGAGCTGTTGCAATTGAACGGGGAATCCTTTTACATACAGCGACAGCAGGGCCTGCAGCATCATGTTCCAGGAAGAATGTCCCAGCTTCATACAGGGCAATAGGTGGTCTTCCGCATAGGTGGCGCTGAGTTGCACCATAGACAAAAGGTTGGGCTGCGGTCCCAACTCCATCAGCGTTTCCCCGCCCAGTTGGGTGATGGTCTGCATACTCTTCGCAAACTGCACCGGCGAAACAATATGATCGCACCAGTACCGGTAATCCGTTACTTCCTGCGTCACCACGGTTCCGGTGATGTTGGAAATCAGTTGCAGCTGCGGTGTGCGGAAAGTGATCTGTTTCGCTACTTCCCGGAATTCCGGCAGCATAGATTCCATCAGGGGCGAATGAGAGGCCTGTGCAATCAGCAGTTCACGGCCATTGACACCAGCTGTTTCCAATGTTTTCAGCACATCGGATACCACCTGTTTTTTCCCGGAGATCACCGTCAGCGCGGGACCGTTGATAGCTGCGATAGCGATGTCACGGCCGTAGGGACTGATCACAGCCGCTACCTCCGCTTCGGTGGCAAAGACAGTAGCCATGGCGCCGGGTTCTTTCACCGCCTGCATCAGGCGCGCTCTTGCCGTGACCAGCTGCAGCCCTTCGTCCAGGGTAAATACGCCGGCCACATAAGCAGCGGCATATTCTCCCAAACTGTGCCCGGCCACAATAGCCGGTGTGATGCCCCATGATTTCCATACTTCCGCTAATGCGCAGGAGATAACAAAGACGGCGGGCTGGAAATAGGTCATTTCCCGCAGCAGTTCATTGGAGGCGTTCTTCTCCATCCGGTACAATAAGGTGGTCAGCGAAATACCCCATTGCGTTTCCAGCCAGGCATCACAATGATCTATCACCTTCCGGAACACCGCGTTGTGCTGGTAGAGTTCAACACCCATATTCCAATACTGCGAACCGCCACCGGTGAAAAGCCATACCAGCTGGCCGTCCCGTGGTTGTACCATAGCCGACAACACCTCTTCTGCATATGGATTTTCGGCATAAGCGCGCAGCTGCCGCGTGATATCCGCTACTGAAGCTGCCTGAAAAGCGATGCGGTATGGATGGGCATCTCTTGTATGGAAAGTACTGTAGGCGATATCGGCTACGGCATCATGGGAATGCTCCAGGGTGGCGAGGTAACGGGCGGCCAGTACCTGCAAGGCAGCCGGCGATTTTGCAGAAAGTGTCAACGGATAAGATGGCCATTGCGGCGGCATTGTAACTATCGTGTCAGTAGCGGGCGCCTCTTCCAGGATAACATGCACGTTTGTGCCGCTCAGTCCAAAGGAACTGATGGCTGCACGTCTTAAATCGCCGGTAGCGGGCCAGGAACGCAGGCGGTCCACTACCTGCAGGCGCATATCATTCCAGGGAATAAAACTGCTGGGGGTATTAAAATGCAGCGTAGCAGGTAACTGCTGATGTTGCAACGACAATACGGTTTTGATTAGCCCGGCGATGCCTGCCGCTGCTTCCAGGTGGCCGATATTGGATTTCACCGCGCCCAATAACAGCGGATGATCCGCCGGACGGCCCTGTCCATATGCTGCGTGCAGCGCCTGGGCCTCCACCGGATCGCCCAGTTTGGTACCGGTGCCATGTGTTTCTACGTACTGTACGGCTGCTGGTTCCAGTCCTGCCTGCCGCAAGGCTTTCCGGATCACCTGTTGCTGCGCGACGCCGTTGGGTGCAGTCAGCCCGTTACTTTGTCCGTCGTGGTTTACAGCCGAACCGCTGATCACGGCAAGGATGGTATCTCCATCGGCCTGCGCATCGCTGAGGCGTTTTAAGACGACCATCCCTGCGCCCTCTCCTCTTACATAACCATCAGCCTGTTCATCAAATGCATGGCACTGCCCTGTGGATGACAGCGCATTCATGCGGCACAGTTGTATGGTCGTTTCCGGCGTAAGCATAAGATTGACGCCGCCAGCCAGCGCCAATGAACACTCTCCTGTCAACAGATGCCGGCAGGCTTCATGTACGCTCAGCAAAGAAGAAGAACAAGCAGTGTCCAGCTGCAACACCGGACCGTGAAAGTCAAACAGGTAAGCAATCCTGCCAGCGGCGACACTTCTTTGCAACCCGAGGCTGCTGAAGGCATCTTCAAACAAAGCCGGGGAGGTATGCTCCCGGACAATCTGCTGATAGTCGTCGGTACCGGAACCTACAAATACGCCGGTGTCGCTGCCTCTCAACGCCGATGGAGCGATACCCGCATGCTCCATCGCTTCCCAGCATACTTCCAGCAACAGACGTTGTTGCGGGTCCATCCCCGCTGCCTCCCTGGGTGAAATGCCAAAGAAGAGGGGATCAAACTGGGCCACCTGCTCAATGAAGCCGCCATGGCGGGTATACATCTTACCCGGCTCATCTTCCGCCGCGCTATAATATTGCTCCACGTCCCAGCGGTCCTGCGGTACAACGGTAACGCCACTACGCTGTTGCCGTAGCAGGTCCCAGAAAGCCGCCGGACTGTCCACTCCGCCCGGGAAACGGCATCCCATACCGATGATAGCAATCCGTTCATCTGTGCGATGGCGATGTAATGCGTCTGTTTGGGCAGTGGTAGTATGACCGGAAAGATGCGTAGCCAATGCAGTTACCGTAGTATAATTATACACCAGCGTTTTATCTACCGGCGCCTGCAGCCATTCTTCCAGGTCAGCGGCCAGCATCACGGCATGCATGGAGGTCATACCGTATTCTGCAAAGGGCTGGTCCGTCGATAAGACTGCTACGGGGAGTTTAAACCGGTCCTGCAGCCATTTCCATAACCAATCCCGTACAGCCGTAAAGGATAGTTGATGGCTGGGAGTGCCTGCTGCCGGTGCAGCATCCCGGATCTCACGAATGACGCCTTCATAGGCGCCCTGCCGGTATTCTTCCGCAAAAGTGTATCTTTTTACTTTTCCGCTGGTTGTTTTAGGAACCTTCCTTACCGGCAACACATGTTTCACTTCCAACCCCAGTCGGGAAGCAACACATCTTTTAATGGCTGCCGCCACAGGCAAAAATTTCTCTATGGAAGATTTATGCAGCACAAAAACGATGATCGCTTCTGTACCCATTGTTTCATCTGCAACGCCACAGGCCACTACCTTTCCGGCTTCTATGCCATTCCATCGTTCGATGGTATGTTCAATATCGTGTGGATATACATTCATACCGTTGACGAAAATGATATCTTTCGAACGTCCTGCTATAAAGAGGTGTCCGTCAAGCTCAAAACCGGTATCGCCGGTATTCAGCCATCCGTCGTGGATAACGGCCGCGGTAGATACCTCATTATTGTAATACCGTGCCGTCACGGCGTCGCCGCTGATGTTAATCCGGCCCAAATGGCCTTCCGGCAAAGGCTGACCGGCATCATCGGTAATACGCACAGCCACACCGCCAATTACTTTTCCCAGGTTGACCACTTCTATACTGTCAATGGCCTCCTCATGCTGCGGTGCGACGGTTACCGCCTGCCCGGTGACCAATGAATCCCTGCGCACGAATACACTGCTGAATAACACGTCAGGATCAGTAATACTTACCTGCAACGTTGCTTCTGCCAGCCCGTAGCCGGGCGACATAGCTGCGGCGCGTAATCCATAATTACCCATCACTGTTAAAAACTGATGACATAAAGATGCAGATATCGGCTCTGCGCCATTCATGACGAACCGCAGCGCGGAAAGGTCCAGTTCCGCACCTTTCTCCGGCGTAAACTGGTTCAGGTAATATTTATACCCGAAGTTGGGAGAACCCGTTACCGTAACGCCGTGCTCCGAAATCTTCTGCATCCACAGCAAAGGATTTCTGATAAACAGATCGGTGGGCATCAGGTAGTGGTTAAGTCCGGCAGCAGTCGGATACAGGTGAAATCCGATAAGTCCCATGTCATGTGTGAGCGGCATCCAGTTCAGATGGCTGTCCTCCTGCGTAAGCCGGTGGCTGGCAATCGCCGCGTACATATTGGAGAGAAGATTGCGGTGTGTAAGTACCACCCCTTTGGGATTACCGGTAGATCCGGATGAAAACTGTAAAAAGGCGATCGTTTCCGGGGTAACGGGAACGACTATACCCTTTTTACCCGTGTCTTCTTTTTCATCTGTAAAAACAACGCTGTCAAAGCCCTGGCTGTCGCCGGCTGATGACAACAGTTTCTCATAATGGGCGCGTTTAACGGCTAATACCGGCTTATCCAGGAAACGCTTTATTTTATACAGCTTCTGTGCATTTTCACCTTCATAGGTGACAGCCACCGGTACTGGTATAATACCACCCAGCAAACATGCCCAAAATACCTGTAAAAAAGTAGCCTGGTCTTCTATCTGCAACACCAGTTCCATTCCTGGTGTCAGCCCTTTATCCTGCAGATGCGCGAGCCATGACAGGGCATCCGCATATAGCTGCCGGTAAGATAGAAAGGTTTCCTTGTTGCTGCCCGTAATAAAAGTGACGCCTTTGTTGTGTTCATCTTTAAGTCCGGTCAATAATTGTTGTAACGTCTCCGGACGCGATGTGTGATCCATAAACAATGCAATTTTTTAAATGGCTCCGCCATGATCCATGGCGAAAGCCATGGACAAAAAAGAAATTACATAACATCTTAGCCCGGGGTTTTACCCCCAGGAACGCTGATAACAAGGCATAGCTGTCGCTATACTAAGTACAGTCGCTTAATTCAGATTTTTTTTACAGCGGAAATAATGATGGTGAAACAATCAATGGCTCGGGCCTAGCCATTGTAATAGAAAGTTTAGAATAAAAAACCTGCAAGTGAAACAGGCCTCACAGCGGTGTCAATAAAGGTGTGTGTCTTTAATGTTTTCAGAGTGACATAAATGGTTTTCTTTTAAGACAGATGAATGCAGATAGTTTTCCGTTCCTTATTTTATTTAGCCAGATAAGCAGCTGGCCGTTGTGGTTAAAATATAGCGTTAAAAAAGTATGACCATTTGATAACATACTAAAAGTAGGAAAAATTATTTAGCAAAAAACAAAAAAAATGTCGAACGGAAATATAAAATACAAACGAGACACTTTCATACCAGCATCCCCGGCGGATCAGCTACAGTACTGCATCATAACCGCATATCAAAACGTGACACAAAACATACACAAGAAATTATCTACTACAAAATACATTCTCTGTTATAACATGAAACAATGGATGAAAAAGTATTAACGGGCAACTAAAGTTATATCCGGATGGTCTGCAATGATTTCCATTAATATATCAAAATAAGTCTGTCCCCGGCCCTGGTTGAGCGCTTCGAGCTTCTCCCGGAAAAGCGCTTCATTAAACGCAGGGCCGGACAGTAATTTATCTTCATAATATTTCCTGGTAGTATCCACTCCTAACGCTTGTTGGCTATGTGCGATATCTTGCCAGATCAGTTGCATGGGTTCATTCATCTTAACCGCGCCAAAACCGCCATACAACAGGTCATTAAACCCGTCCAGGCTATTGCCCAGTTGCCAGTCCTCACCGGTCATGAATACACGATTTATCTCTGCATAGAAATCAGCTATGCTGTTGATACGGTTTCCTTCTATGATAAATTGGCTTGGTGCCGTCATCTTTTAACCTCTTTTATTATACACTCTCATCGCAAAGATATAAGCCCATATCGTAATCGCCACACACCATGCCATCGCCACCCAAATTTCCTTGCCTACCGGTTGGTTAAACATCAAGGCCCGGATCGTTTCTACGATCGGTGTCACCGGCTGGTGTTCGGCGAAAGCGCGAACGGCGGCCGGCATCGTGTCTGTAGGCACAAAAGCGGAACTGATCAACGGCAGGAAGTGAATCGGATAAGCGATCACACCCGCGCCATCTACGGTTTTGGCGGACAAACCAGGAATTGCCGCAATCCAGGTCAGCATCATCGTAAACAAAGCCAGTATGCCCGCTATGGCCAGCCAATTTAATACCCCCGCGGGTGACCGGAATCCCATCAGCAATGCTACCAGGATAATTACCACCAGCGACATCGCATTGGAAACGAGGGAGGTCAGCACATGCCCCCATAAAGCAGCGGAACGCGCAATAGGCATGGAATTAAAACGTTCAAATATACCCCGTTGCACATCGGTAAACAGGCGGTAAGATACATAACCGGCACTGTTGGCAATCGCTATGAGCAGTATGCCGGGCAGCAGGTAATCTACATAATGATCTGTGCCGGTGTGAATGGCGCCGCCCAACACGTATACGAACAACAACATCATGGCAATAGGCATGATCGTAACGGTGATAATGGTATCCAGGCTGCGGGATACGTGGCGCAGCGAACGACCCAGCATCACCCCCATATCAGGGAAAAAATAAGTTTTGACGGTTTGCATGTTACATTGTTTTTGTGCCTGTGATGGCCAGGAAAATATCTTCCAGGCTAGGCTGTTTTTCAATATATTCTACCTGTGCGGGCGGGAAAAGCGCTTTCAGCTCCGCCAATGTGCCGGTCGTGATAATTTTCCCCTGGTGAAGAATGGCAATACTGTCGGCCAGTTGCTCGGCTTCGTCCAGGTATTGGGTGGTAAGGAATACCGTAATACCACTGTCGGCCAGCTCCCGGATAACATTCCAGACTTCTATCCGTCCTTCAGGATCGAGGCCGGTAGTAGGTTCGTCGAGGAACACCAGCCTCGAATGCCCTACCAGGCTCATGGCAATATCAAGCCGGCGGCGCATGCCTCCGGAGTAGGTGGAAGCCCTGCGGTTGGCGGCCTCCTTCAAACCGAAACGCTCCAGCAGATCATCAGCGATGAGGCCCGGTTCCTGTAAATGCCGCAACCGGGCAATCATGATCATGTTTTCCCTTCCGGTCAGGATCTCATCTACTGCGGCAAATTGCCCGGTGAGACTGATAGATTCCCGTACATGAGCGGGTTGCAGGGCCACATTGAATCCGTTTACTATCGCAGTACCGCTGTCGGGCTTCAGCAGGGTGGATAATATTTTGACGATCGTCGTTTTACCGGCACCGTTAGTACCCAGCAACGCGAAGATACTGCCGGCTCTTACCTCGAAATCCACCCCTGTCAATACCGGAAGTTTTTTATAGGACTTGGTCAGCCCTTTTACCGAAATAGCCATTTTAACTTGTGACATAACATTTTCTTAGAGGGTGATTAATGTGATAGCAGTCAGGTCGGCCTTACCATTTTTCAGGAACTCGTAAGTCATCCGGTCTGCCTGACAATCGATAAACTGGATACGTTTTAAACTTCTGCCTTTAAAAAAGGTATTAGTAAGCGTTGAGCTCCGGAAGATGGTCTTTGAAAAAGTACAGTTTTCAAAATAGCAGTCCTCCACGGTACCTTCAAAAGTAACTTCCATCAGGTCGGTGCCTATAAACGCCGTATGACTCAGCACCGCCCGGGCCAGCGTGGTTTTGTGGCAGCTGGCGGATTTAAATTTCGCGCCGGTAAAATCAGCACCGGTAAAATCGCAGTCATTCAGGTAACTGGAGAGCTGGGCTTCTTTCAGGTCACAGTCTTTAAAGATGTCGCCCACCATATGGCAACCCTCAAAGCGGCTGCGGCTCATATCGGAACCGGAAAAATCGCAGTGCTCGATATTATTGCCTTTGAGCTGAAGTCCCGCCATATCTGACCCGATAAATTTGCAGCGCTGCATATTAGCGGTGCTGATTTTTTCATGCAGGTTTTTCAGCCCGGAGAAGTCCGCATCTACCCAGCTGCCGAGGGACATATCCCAGCTGAGTTTGTCTTCCTGTTTTTCGGGAGATAATACAGCCGTTGTGGCAGCTGGTTTTTCTACCACCGTAGCGGGAAAATTCTGTGAAAAATAGTTCAGGTCAACCCCTAATATTTCTGCCAGCCGGTTCATGGTAATAATATCCGGAACGGATTCCCCCCGCTCCCATTTTCCTACCGCCTGCGGACTGATAAATAATTGTTTGGCGAGGTCCGCCTGGGATATATTTACCTGTTTTCTTGCCTGGGCAATTTTGCCTCCAATGATCTTAGCTTCCATTTGCATTTTTTTTGATACAACAAAGATATCCGGGTTCATTTCAGCATCCATCAAAAGCATCACTCCTGTTAGTTGTAAGTTCGCTACTCATCGTTGTAATTCAACAACCAGAAGTTGTATTAGTTGAAAATCAATGATATGGACATAAAAAAACCCGGTACTTTCAGCGCCGGGTTATAGTATTTAACTGCTTTTAAAGCTATTTATATCCCTCTGTCCTCGAATTTTTCCGGGATTTTATACCCATTTTTAAACGGTACTACCGTCTTTTCCAACGGCAGGTTGTGCGCATTGCTGCAATTGCCGGCTATAATCACGAGACGATAGTTGTCTTCCTGTGCTACCGGCTGCATGGACCACCTGGTATACTTGCAGTAGGAGTTGCCAACCGGACTGTCATATGCATTCGAGTTCACTATGGAGAAAGCCTTTGTCAGCTGATCGTTGTTAAAGGCCAGTACATCATCCCAGGAGATATTGCTGCCCATATGGGTAATACCACCGGACAATACGATGCCCGTTGTGCCGGTACCCAGCCTGGTCAGCCTGTCGAAAATACCGGAATTGCCATACATGCCGCCACCGCCGGCATTCAGCAGGTGGTCCGTATGCTGCCAGTTGCCATCTACATTTTTAAATACCCATACGTCTACCCAACCGGTTGCCGGGCCGCCACCGGCCGGGATACCGTTGCGGAAGGTCGCCAGACAATAGGTATGGCCATCCTGGCGGAAAAATGCCAGCGAATCAATGTCGCGGTTTATCTTATAGGAGCCTTCCTCAGTTGGCACGGTATCATAGGTCGCTTTGGTGAGTTGTTCCACCTGTGCCGTACTGAAGCCGGGCTGTGCAGGCAACAGCTCCATGCGGGGGATAAACACCTGTCTGATCTCTGCATAGATGGTATTCCTCAGGCTTTCCACCGATTTTTCGGTAGCCAGCTTATCGAGAAAAAGTTTGACAATAGCGCCGGTTTTGGTATTACCATGTTGCTGTACAAAAGAAAGATATGTTTGTTTATTCCCGGGTATCAGGGAGCTGATCTCCTGGTGGTTGTCGAAAGAGGGGGTATTGTCTTGCCCAAAAAGATAATCCCGGCAATACATTTCAAAATTTTCCCGGGCGTTGTCTGCCAGTATGCTGTTGGGGTAGGTGGTCAGGAACTGTTCCCAGTGCAATGCCCGCTGACCGATCAGGCTAAAAGGGAGCATCAGGCCGGCATCTGCACTGTACAAGACAGTATCTTCATCCGCGTTCAGCTGCAGATAACTACGGTAGTCTGCCGGCAACGAGGTTTTAAAGATTTCGGTATAAAACGTGGGTTTGGTACGCAACTCCGTATATCCCTCCCCGATGTTCCAGGGCTCTATGCCGGCAGTCGCCAGCAAGGTAACGGTGGGGCGTACACTATCGGGCAGTACAATGGCATTCTTTTCTTCCGAATAATAATTAACATACACATTCAGCCATCCGCCTTCATTTTCGGTGATACCCGTCAGCGCGGAATCCACATAAAGCGCCAGTCCATTATACAACCGAACGGCAGCCTCCGGGCTGATACCGGGAAGTTGCCGTTCAATCTCTTTTTTTCTGCTGATCAGTTCAGCTACATATGCTTTCGTGGCTAAAGCCGGCTCCTGTGACTGGTTATGGGCCAGTGAGTCCGTTTTCGCCTTTTTTTGTCCGTTATCTGTTTTTTTATTGCCCCAGTTACAGGCTGCAAATAAAACAATGGATAATAATACGCCGGGAATCAGGCCCCGGATTTGGGTAGATGTACAGGTCATAAAATTTTAAAGCCGTGATAAGTGCCGTAAGATACAGAAACCGCGGCAATTAAACTGCCTTACCATTTCACCCGCAGCTCAGAACGCCGGTTCTGCCGGTAGTCTTCTTCTTTACAAGGCACACCATCCTTACAACCGTTCACCGGATCGTTTTCTCCCCTGTTACTATAATAGAGGTGTGTAGGACTGATACCTTTATGGGACAGGTAGTCTATCACCGCAAAACAACGCAGGGCTGACAGGTCAATATTATATTGATCACTGCCACGGCTATCCGCAAAAGAGGTGATCACCACTTTCCAATCGGGGTGCCGTTTCAGCACTGCGGCCACGTCGTCCAGTATCCTGCGGGAATCGGCGAGCAGGTTAGCACTGTTATAATCGTATAAGAATTTCAGGGATTCCAGTTTCTTTTTATCTGCCAGCTCTTCGGCCGTATGCCTTTTAACTAACTGCGGCGGTAGCTGCTCCGTTGCCGGAGGCTCGCCATGTCCGGTAGCCGGCGGTGGTGACAGCGGTTGACCATTCCGGCTGAAATGATCGGGGCCTGAGAAATAATAGACATCATCCCTTCCCTGTCCACCCTGCCTGTTGGAAGCCAGGTAACCTTCGTTACCATCGCGCTTCAATACCAGCCCTATATCGTCTGCACCGGAATTATATGGCAACTTCATGTTTTCAGGCGTATCCCAGCCGGCTTTCGTTCCTTTCACCCGGTAGATATCGTATCCTCCCATGCCAGCATGACCTTTACTCGAAAAGTAAAGCATACCGTCTTCATTGATGGTGGGAAAGGTCTCCGCAGCGACGGTATTGATCCTGTCGCCGCAATTGACCGGCGTTCCCCAGCTGCCGTCTGCCTGTTTTTCCGCATACCAGATATCCGTCTGCCCTTGTCCGCCGGGACGGTCGGACACAAAATAGAGTATATCGCCGCCGGTACTTAACACTGCGTGACTGGAAGAGTATCCCTCCATATTAATACCGGGTATCAGCACAGGCGTTTCCCATTTGCCGTTCTTTTTCACCGACTGGTAAAGTTGCAGGTGCCGTACCCCGTTCACCGGACCTTTACCGGTGTATGGCACGTCTTTGCCCTGTATATTAATGGTAGCATACAAAGTGTCTTCCGTGCGGTTCATACATACCGGGCCAATATTATAATGGTATTTACCCAGCAAGCCCGGTACCAGCTCTTCCAGATAGGCGTTGCCGTTATTCCCGGCTTGCTGCCGGTAAACGTAGGCTTTGAAGTAAGGCTGCTCCGTACGTTTATCGATGGGCGGGTTGGCTTGCGAACCGCTGTTCAGCGCCAGGGAACGGTACCCGTTCGACATCAGCAGTAATCCCTGCTGCACCACCCCGCTCACCACATCCGAACCGGCGGTATTCAGTTCCCCGAGCCGCTTTAACTGCACCGGCGCCCCTTGCCTGCTCCACACCGCGGCGCTGTCGCAGCTTATCAGCGCGATCGCCTTTAACTGCAGACTGTCGGCCTTTGAGGTGGCAAACAATGCATACTGCGCTTTGGCGGCATCATACTGCTGCAGTTGCCGCAGGACTTCCCCGTAGGCAAAATAAGCGGCAGCCGGGCGGTCCGGACGCTGTATAATTCGCTGGTAGGCATCAGAAGCTTCTTTGTAGTAACCGATCTCCTGGTAGCTCCGGGCCATTTTCATCCACTGGTCCACCGGCATCTTATCACCCTTATTACGGGCAATACGGTTATAAATCGCGCCTGCTGTGGCATACTCCTGGCGGGCGTAAGCCGCTTCTGCCAGCTGCAACAGGCTTTTCTGCTCCTGCGCATATAAGCGGGAAGCGGTGAGCCATATCAGCGGAACAAGGATTATCGTGCGACGTATCATACGGATAATAAGTAAGGTTTAAAAATACCGGGGATTCTTCACGGTGTAGTTTTTCGATGGTATCAAAAAGCCCAGCGAAATTTCATGCGATCCGCCCTGGTAGCTGGCCATTTTATTAATGGTAAGATCATAGGCGTAACCGATACGCAACTTTTCCGTGGCGTAAAACTCCACCATGATGCTGGCCGCATCGAGCTCGCTCAGGTCCTGCTGCAGGTTGGTTTTCTTCCAAATGCCCACACCGGTACGATAGGATGCACCCACCCATAACTTCTCACCGATCAGCAGGAAAGCGTTGATGTCTACGTTGGTAGGACCTTTAAAATCTTCCTTGATCAGGATGGATGGTTTCAGCTTAAAATTTTCTCCCAGCGGAAACATAGCACCGGCGGTAATATACAGGTGCTGTGTTTTGCGGATGGTAGCATAATTGTTCCCTTTCCAGTTGTACCGGGTGCCGTCTGTATACAGGGAAAACAGGTCCATCACGGAAGCGCCGGCATAAAAGCGGGGTGTATAGTAGTATACCCCGAAGCGGGCATCGGGTACCCATACGCTCTTTTTGCCCAGTGGGATCGCCATGTCTTCATTATCAATGTATTGCAGGGCGTTACCATCAATGGAGTACTGGGTAACGCCGCCGCCTATACCGAAACAAAGCCTGCGGGTATCCTCATCATCCAGCGGGATGCGGTAAGAATAGTTGCCGTACAGCGACAGCGCCTCCTGTGGTCCCAGTTTATCGAATAACATCTGCACTCCCAATCCCACCTTGTTATCGCTGGCAGGCGTCACCCCGTCGAGCGATACGCCCCCGGTACGTGGCGCACCGGGGAATCCGGCCCACTGATGACGATAGGTGGCATTCAAATACAAATCTTCTTTATAACCTGCATAGGCGGGATTAACACTTAACCCGTTGAAGATGTACTGGCTGAACTGTATGTTCTGTTGCGCCACGCCGTGCATCCCTATTGCCAGCAGCAAGACCATTATTCCCGCTCTGAGTACTGTTTGCATCTTTTACTTTTTTTGTAGCAGATATAATTGTTATCTCTTACCGTAGTATTGTTATCCAACCTTTGTATTTCTTAACGCCGTCCGGCTTCCTTACTTCCAGGATATAGTAGTAGGTCGCTTCGTTCAGGTTGGAACCGTTCCAGTCGTTGCGGTAATCTTTGGACTGATATACCATACTTCCCCAACGGTTGTAGATATAGATCGCCGATCCGGGGTATTTTTCCAGGCCACCGATAATAAATCTTTCATTTTTACCATCACCGTTTGGTGTGATCACGTTCGGGAATGAGAGGTCGGATCCTTCTATCGCCACACGCGATACCGCCACGTTATTGGTACTGTCGGCATCCGGCATGTTGGTACTGTAGGCACTGGCTTCGTTGATCAGTTGTCCGCCTTCAATCACGCGGGTGGTCAGCGTCATTTGTACCGATGCGCCAGCCGCCAGATCGCCGATGTTCCAGGCTACCAGTTTGGTGTCTGCCGATACCACTACTTCTCCCCTTTCGGCCGCTGTATGGGTAGGCACATCCAGCTGTACCGGCAGGCGGTCTTCCGCCCGTATGCTGGTCACCGGTAGGTTACCGGCGTTCTTCACCGTGATACGGTAGGTCAGGTTCTGACCCATACGGTAAGGACCTGTAACCGGTGCGACGATCTCTTTGGTAACGATCAGGTCACCGGCCATTTTATCGGTATCCGTGATGGTGACAGTGGCTTCCTTCGCTGTACCCGTGGTGAAGGTGTAGCTGGCGGATGTTCCGCCCGTCAGCATGAACACGACTGTTTCCGGTTCTTCCACTTCGTTATCATTCAGCACACTAACAGGAACGGTTACACTGCCGGCGCCTGCCGGTATGGTAATCTTACCGGTGATGGCGGCGTAGTCTGCATCCGGAGTAGCACTGCCGCTGATCATATATTGTACCGTGATCGGCTCTGCCGTGCGTTTGCCGCTGGCCAGGCTGATGGTAAATTCGCCGTTAACGCCGGGTTCCACTGCATCCGGCTTGCTGGCGGTCACTACCAGGCTCAGATCTGTGTTGTCATCATCCGCGATGTTAACGGTGGCGTTGCTGTTAGCACCCACCGTATAGACTATATTGGATGATTTACCACCGGAAATAGTGAGTACCACTGTTTCCACGGGTTCTATCAGATCGTCATCGGACACATTCACGGGGACGGTTACACTGCTTTGGCCTGCAAGTATGACTGCGGTGCCGGTAAGGGCGGTGTAGTCGCTGCCCGCAGTGGCCGTACCGGTTACGGTATAGGTAACGGTAATATCTGTCACCGGTATTTTACCACTGGCCAGGCTGATGGTGAACTCACCCGGTGTAGCCGGTTCAGCAGCATTCGGTTTGCTGGCATTTACCGCCAGGTCCAGGTTTTTATTGTCATCATCCGCGATGGTTACAGTAGCGGTGTTAGCTGCAGCTGGTTTGAAGACAAGGCTGCCTGCCGTTCCGCCGGTACCGGTTATCACCACTGTTTCATCCCCTTCAATCAGCTGGTCATCGCTAACGGTCACCGGAACGGTTACATCATTATGACCGGCCAGTATGATGGCGGTGCCGCTGAGCGTCGTGTAGTCGGTACCGTTGATAGCAGTACCTGCTATGGTGTAGGTAGCGGTGATGTCCATCACAGCGGTTACATCTTTCGGGAGACTGATACGGAAGCCGCCATTCGTGTTCGGTTCTGCACCATCTGCGTCTTTGGTAATGCTCAATACCAGCGTCGCATCCTGGGTTTCATCATCGAGGATGTCCACGGTAGCGCTGCCCGCAGCGGTGAAGGTGAAATGATCTGAGCTGGCGCCGGTTTGTGTCAGTATCACCGTTTCTGTTCCTTCTATGATTTTATCATCTGCTACGGTGACATCTATATTCACGCTGTCCTTACCTGCCGGGATGATAGCAGCGCCGGTAAGCGCTGTATAGTCGGCGCCTGCGGTAGCTGTACCGGCTATGGTGTAATTCACTTTAATTTCTTCCGAAGAAGTAACGCCTTTCGGCAGCTTAATGGTAAAGTAACCGTTGGTGGAAGGTTCTGCACCATCTGCACCTTTGGAGACGGTCAGCACCAGTTTAGCCGGTGTTTTGGTTTCATCATCTTCAATATTCACGGTAGCTGTATTGTTACCCGTGAAGCTGAAGTGATCGGAAACACCGCCATTCAGGGTAGCCGTCACCGTTTCTGTGATTTCGATGATCTCGTCATCCATTACTATTACAGGAATGGTTACGGAAGGCTGGCCCGCTTTGAGCACTACCGTGCCGGTGAGGGCTTGGTAATCCGCATTTGCAGTAGCACTGCCGGCCACGGTGTAGCTTACGGTGATGTCTTCTGAAGAAGTGATATCAGCAGGGAGACTCACCTTAAAGCCGCCATTGATATTTGGTTCCGCACCATCTGTGTCTTTAGCGATGCTCAGTACCATGCTGGCCGGGGTGATACTTTCATCATCCGCAATATTAACAGTAGCCATGCCTGAACCCGTAAAGGTCATGTGGTCTGAAGCGCCACCGTTTAACGTCATGGTTACTGTTTCCGTTTGTTCGATCACCTTATCATCTTTCACATTAACGGGCACGTCTGCTTCGCTTTTACCGGCAGGAATGATGACCGTTCCGGTGATAGCGGCGTAATCATCACCACTGGTAGCGGAACCACCGATAGTATAATTCACCCGTATCTCTTCCGCCGTTCTGATACCATTTGGCAGACTGATAGTAAAGCTGCCGTTGGTAGCCGGTTCTGCGGCATCTGCTTTTTTAACAATATTCAGGGTACGGTTAGCTGGTGTATCTTCATCGTCGATGATATGAACAGTTGCGCTGTTGCCACCGGCAAAGGTGAAGCTGGTTGATTTTCCGTTGGTGATGGTCAGCACTACGGTCTCAGTACCTTCCAGCAGGTCGTCATCCAGTACCGGTACAGGGACCGTCACCTTATTCACGCCGGCAGGGATCAGTACGGAGCCACTCAGCGCCGTGTAGTCATCGCCGGCTGTAGCCGAGCCGCCGATGGTGTAGTATACTGTCACTGGTTCGGAGGATTTAATATCTCCCGGGAAGCCAATGGTGAACTCACCCGCGGTACCTGGTTCTGCCCCATCTTTGGAAGCCGTTACCAGTATTACCTTGTTGGCATCGGTGTTATCATCGTCCGCAATATCCACGGTGGCCGTGTTATTACCGGTGAAGGTAAAGTGACCCGAAGCGCCGCCAGCGAGTGTAATCTCTACGGTTTCTGTATTTTCTATCAGTTGATCGTCGATAACCGGTACCATAATGTCAACGCTGTCTTTTCCGGCAAAGATGACGGCACTGCTGCTGATCGTTGCGTAATCCGTACCAGCGATAGCTGAACCAGCGATGGTGTAGTTGACGGTTACGTTTTCTGCCACGGTGATGCCTTTAGGCAGGCTGATCGTGAACATACCGTTGGTAGCCGGTTCTGCGGCATCTGTCGCTTTCTTCACCGTCAGTACCCGGTTGGCAGGTATATCATCGTCATCTGCAATATTCACCGTAGCATTGTTGTTACCGGTGAAAGTAAAGCTGGTGGATTTACCGCCACTCAGCGTCATCGTCACCATTTCAGTGCCTTCGATGATCTTATCATCCCCGACAATCACGGGAACGGTTACACTACCTGGCTGACCGGCCGGAATAGTAATCACTCCGGTGATGGCTTTATAATCCTTATCAGGAGTAGCAGAACCGGTAATGGTGTAATTCACGGTGATCTCTTCCGTACAGGTAACATTTGCCGGCAGGCTAATCTTAAAGCTGCCATTGGTACCTGGTTCCGCTGCATCGCCATTGTTGGTAACGGTCAGTACCCGGTTGGCAGCGATATCGTCGTCATCGGTGATATACACGGTAGCGCTGTTATTTCCCGTGAAGACGAAGTGGTCGGATTTACCGCCGTTCAGTGTCATGATCACCTCTTCGGTGCCTTCAATGATCTGGTCATTGCTGACGGTTACCACTACCGGTACTCCGCCTGGTACTCCTTTAGGGATCACCACCGAACCGTCCAGTGTAGCATAGTCAACACCGTTTTCAGCGGAACCGCTGATGGTATAATTTACCGTGATGTCTTCTGAAGCGGTGTACCCTGCAGGCAGACTGACAAAGAAGCTACCGTTAGTGGCAGGTTCAGCGCCATCGGCTTTTTTAGTCACCAGCAATACACGATTAGCGTCGGTATCGTCATCATCAGCAATATTCACGGTAGCCTCCGCGTTGGTGGCGCTGGCGGTGAATACAAAGGTGTTGCTGGTGCTGGCGCCGTCAATGAGCGTCATCACCACGTTTTCACTGCCTTCGATGATCTTATCATCCATCACTTTAACGATAACGTCTACACTGTCTTTACCAACCGGAATGATAGCGGTACCATTGAGGGTTTCGTAATCAACGCCGCCAATCGCATCACCGGAAATTTTGTATTTCACGATAACATCTTCCACACAGGTAATGCCTTTCGGCAAGCTGATGGTGAATTTACCGTTGGTACCCGGTTCCGCGGCATCGCCTCCGTTTTTCACACTGAGCACGCGGTTGGCCATTGTATTGTCATCGTCTGTGATATTCACAGTTGCACTACCCTCCGTACTGGCTGGTACCAGCGTAAAGTTGGCAGAAGAAGCGCTGGCAGCCATAATAACAACATCTTCTGTTTTTTCTATGATCTTATCATCTTTTACCTGTACCGGTATGATCACATTGGTGGAGCCGGCAGTGAGCAACACACTTTTGGTCAGTGCTGCATAGTCATCATCTGCGGTGGCGGAGCCGGCAACCGTGTAATAGATCATAATATCTTCTGACGCGGTGTAATCCTTAGACAGACCGATTGTGAAGGAACCGTTTGTGGACGGTTCTGCACCATCCACCGGATCGGTGACCCGGATGATCAGGTTTGCCGGAACGTTATCATCGTCCGCGATGTTCACCGTCGCAGTACCGTTAGTAGTGCTGGCCGTGAAGCCGAAGTGTTCACTGGAACCACTGGTGAGTTTCATATCTACCGTTTCAGTGATTTCAATCACCTTATCATCCAGCACAGGTACAGTTACGGTTACTTCTCTTTTAGTAGCGGGAATAGTAGCAGTACCGCTCAGAGCCACATAATCCGCTTTGGTGGCAGCCGAGCCACCGATAGCAGTACCCGTTATCTGGTAGTTGACAGTGATGTCTTCTGTTGCATAGATATCCGGCGGCAGACTGATCGTGAACTCACCATTAGTACCCGGTTCTGCGGCATCGGCGGTTTTTCTTACAGACAGTACGCGGTTAGCCGGATTGTTATCATCATCCTCTATGTTCACGGTAGCAGTACCGGTGCCGGTCCAGATGAAATGTGCGGAGGTACCGCCATCAAGCGTCATGATCACGTCTTCGGTGATTTCAATCAGCTGATCGTCGGTCACGATCACCGGCACGGTAACATCCGGGTGATTGGCTTTAATCACCGCCGTACCACCGAGAGTCTCGTAATCCGTTCCATTAAGGGCACTACCGGTTATTTTATATTTCACCGTTACATCCTCTGATGCGGTATAACCTGCCGGCAGTTTAATAACGAAGGAACCGTTAACATTCGGCTCGGCGCCGTCATTGCCTTTGGTGACGGTCAGCACGAGGTTAGCCGGCGCACTGTCATCGTCGGCGATATTCACGGTAGCATTGCCGGTACCGGTGAAAGTAAAGCTGCTTGATGAACCGCCTGCCAGCGTAGCTTCCACCGTTTCAGTAGGCTCAATGATAAAATCATTGGATACTATAACGGGAACGTCTACACTGCTTCCGCCCGCAGGAATGATAGCTTTTCCTGTCAGCGCGGTATAGTCATCACCCGGGGTAGCACTGCCCACCGCTGAGTAAAGAACGGTAATGCTTTGTGACGTTCTGATATTATCAGGCAGACTGATGGTAAAGCCGCCATTGGTAGACGGCTCTGCTGCGTCTATTACCGGTTTGATAGTCAGTACCAGGTTAGCCGGATTCGCAGCTTCATCATCTGTGATATTGACGGTAGCGGTGGCGTCTGTGCTGGCCGGTACAAAGCGGAAATTATCGCTCTTACCGCTCACCAGGCTCACCACCACGTCTTCTGTCGGTTCGATGAGGTTGTCATCTTTAACAGCGACGATCAGATCCACCGTGGTCTCTCCTGCCGGCAGTTCTATGCTGCCGCTGAGCGCATCGTAGTCATCACCGGCGGTAGCTGAACCAGCAATGGTATAGTTCACCGTGATGGGTTCTGAAGATTTATAAGTACCCGGCAGGCTAATGGTAAAGGCCCCGTTGGAAGCTGGTTCTGCACCATCATTTTTCTTTTTGATGCTCAGTACCAGGTTAGCCGGTGTATTATCGTCGTCCAAAATATTCACTGATGCCATGTTGTTTGCACCGGCAGTCAGTGTAAAGTGATCACTGGCACCATCTTTCAGCGTCAGCACCACTGTTTCAGTTTGCTCAATGAGCTGATCATCTTTAACGGTTACCGGTACTATTACACCGTCGCTGTTAGCCGGGATGATGGCAGTGATACCGATAGGTTCATAGTCAGTGCCATTTTCCGCAGTGCCAGTGATAGTAAAGTTGACGGTCACCGGTTCATCTATAGTTATCTTATCCGGCAGACTGATTTTGAATGCGCCATGGGTAGCCGGTTCCGCTGCGTCAGCGATCCGTTCCACACGCAGGACCAGGTTGGCCGGTATACCATCGTCATCTGTGATGTTGACGGTAGCGTTGCCGGTACCGGTGTATGGCGCCGCACCTGTTCCGCCGTTGAGCGTCATGGTCACGGTTTCTGTCAGTTCAACAATGTCGTCATTCTTCACATTCACGGGAACGAATACACTGTTGTCACCCGCCAATATGGTCACGGTATGCGTGATGGCTTCGTAATCCTTATCAGGAGTGGCCGTACCACTTATGCTGTAGTTTACGGTTACCGGTACTGCTGCGGTATAGTCCTTCGGCAGACTAATTTTGAACTTGCCGTTGGTACCCGGTTCGGCAGCATCGCCGTCGTTGACAATGGTCAGCACACGATTAGCCGGGATATCATCATCATCCGCAATGTCGATGGACGCTGTTTTGCCGGAAGGATCGGCGGTGTAGACGAATCCGGGAGAAGTACCACCGGTAACGGTGAGTTCAACGGTTTCTGTGCCTTCTATGATCTTATCGTCGATCACGGGAACCATCACATCTACATCATGACCATTGGCAGGAATTACCGCGGTGCCGGTCAGCGTCGTATAGTCTTTGCCGTTTTCAGCGGTACCTGCGATGGTGTAGGTCACCTTAACAGGCTGTTGTGAATACACATTGGGCGGCAGACTAATGGTAAATGCGCCATTAGTGCCCGGTTCTGCGGCATTTGTTTTCCTGGTGACGCTCAGTACCTGGTTAGCCGCCGTGTCGTCGTCATCAGCAATATCCACGGTAGCAGTGCTGTTACCGGTTGATGGTGTAAAGACGAAATTGCTGCTGATGCTCTTGCCGCCAGTCAGGGTGATAACTACGGTTTCAGTACCTTCTATCAGCTGATCATTCTTAACAAGTACTGGTATAACAGCAGTACCCGGTTGACCGGCCAATATCCTGGCGGTGCCGTTCAGCGGTTGATAATCGTCGCCGGCGGTAGCGGTGCCATCAATGGTATAGGTTACGTCGATGTCTTCGGAGGCGGTATAACCGGCCGGCAGACTGATCGTAAACTCACCGGGAGTACCTGGTTCAGCGCCATCGGCGGTTTTCTTCACCAGCAGTACGCGGTTAGCGTCTGTATTGTCATCATCGGTGATGTTGATCAGGGCGTTATTGGCCGTACCTGGCGTGTAGTCAAATCCGTTCCCGTCTTTACCGCCTGTCAGTGTCAGTATAGCCGTTTCCGTAGGTTCGATGATTTTATCATCTACTACCACCAGCGGAATGGTAACGCTGTTACTTCTGGCCGGCAGCGTAACGGTATTGATCGTATAGTCGTCGTTCAGTGTAGCGGAACCGCTCATCGTGTATTGCAGCGTAATAGCCGCCGCGGAAGTATAATCATCCGGCAGGCTGATGGTGTAAGCGCCATTGGAGCCTGGCTCTGCGGCATCGGTTTTCTTCACGACGGTCAGTACCTGGTTGGCTGCTTTCGCGTCATCGTCTGCTATGTCAATGGTAATGTTATCCATCGTCACGTCAGGCTTAAAGATGTAGGCATTATTAACAGCATCTTTGGCACTGCCGGACAAGATTGTAATCTTCACGTTTTCCGTCAGCTCAATGATCTTATCATCTTTTACGATGAGTGGCACCGATACATTGGGGCTGTTGGCTGGTATGATAATATCACCCAACGCCTCATAATCTTCGCCGGAAGTAGCGGTACCGGATACACGGTAACCGATGGTAACAGGCCACGCGACAGTAGCGCCATTCTTGAGCTGCACAGTGAAATTACCGTTCAGAGCAGGTTCGGCAGCATTGTTACCGGCAACGATCTGTATGTCGGCACTGCTGGTAGCGTTCACATCGATGATATTGACTACCGCGCCATCAGCGGCCTGGTCTATCGTGAATGGCAGGGCACCGGAGACGGCGTTGGTGAGTTTTAATATCACCGTTTCAGGTCCTTCAATCTTATTATCATTTATCGCATCTACGTCAATAAATACTTCATTGGCGCCCGCCGGTATCACAATTTTACCTGCTGTCAGGTTTAGTAAATTATAATCATCAACGTTGTCGGCAGTACCTGCCAGAGAGAAACTCACCACCACGTCCTGTGAGCTGGTCACATTCGGCGGCAGGGAAATCCTGTACTGACCATGGGTAGTACCTTCTACGGCATCCGATACTTTCGTCAGCAATACCACATTACTGTTGGATAAATAGTCATCGTCCGCGATGTTCACTGTAGCGAAACCGCCACCACTGGCCACCGTATAGTTGAACGGACCATCGTTACCACCGGTGATGGTCAGGTCCACCGTTTCCGTAGGCTCAACAATCTTATCGTCGATCACATTCACGGTAACAGTGGCATCTGTTTTACCGGCAGGGATAGTAATAGTACCCAACGCCTGGTAATCCCCGGTGGAAGTAGCAGTACCGGATACGGAGTAAGTCACCGTAATATCCCTGGCAGAGGTGATACCCGCAGGCAGGCTCACCAGGAAACTACCGTTGGTGGCTGGTTCTGCGGCATCGGCCTTGTGCGTAACCGTCAATACCTGGTTAGCAGCTGTATTATCATCGTCATCTATTGTCACCACCGCGTTTTTGCTGGTAGCGCTGGCAGTATAGTTAAAGCCGGCGCTGGTACCACCGGTAATAGTGAGACTCACATCCTCCTGCCCTTCAATGATATCATCATTGATCACGGTCACGGGAACGGTTACACTCGGCTGACCAGCCAGAATGGTAGCTTTACCTGACAGCGTGTTATAATCCTTGCCATTGGTAGCGGAGCCAGCGATGATATAAGTCACGGTGATGTCTTCCGATGGGAGGATATTTGGCGGCAGGCTGATTTTGAATTTGCCGTGGGTGCCTGGTTCTGCGGCGTTGCCATCGTTGGTAACGCTCAGTACACGGTTAGCCGCGGAGTTGTCGTCATCCAGGATATTCACCGTAGCAGTGCCGTTGGTTGGACTGGCCGTATATGCCAGGCCTCCGCCGTTGCCGTCGGTCAGGTTCATGATCACCGTTTCGGTGTTTTCCACCAGCTGATCATCGATCACCTCAACGGGCACGGTTACACTGGGATCTCCCGGGAGCAGGGTCGCAGAGCCGGAGAGGGCCTTATAATCGGACCCACTGGTGGCTGTGCTGGTACCTGCAATGGTATAGTTGATCGTAATAGGTGCGGATGCCGTATAACCGGTAGGCAAGCTGATGGTAAAGGCACCGTTGGTACCTGGTTCTGAAGCATCGCCGCCGTTGGTCACCTGCAGTACCTGGTTGGCCGCGATGTTGTCATCATCGGCAATATCAGCGGAAGCATTACCATTGGTGGCGCTGGCAGTGAAAATAAAGCTGGTGCTCTTTCCATCGGCCAGGGTGAGCGTGATGGTTTCTGTGCCTTCTATAATTTTGTCATCTGCAATCGTTACAGGAATCAATACATTATTATCGCCTGCAGGCAATAATACGCTGGTAGCCAGGGTCGTGTAGTCTTTACCGTTGGTAGCTGTACCACTGATGGCATAGTTAACCGTTACCGGTTCGGACGAACTGATCTTACCTGGCAGGCTCACCTTGAAGCTGCCGCTGGTAGCCGGTTCTGCGAGGTCGGCTACTTTTTCGATACGCAGCACACGGTTAGCGGCAGTATTGTCGTCATCGGCAATATTCATCGTTTCCTTGCCATTGGTCGGGCTTGGCGTGAATACGAGGCTACCGGATTTACCTTCGGTAATGGTTACCTCTACGGTCTCTGTATTCTCAATGAGGTCATCATCCATCACGTTGACCGGCAGGGTAACCCCGTCCGCATTGGCCGGGATGGTCACGGTACCGCTCAGGGCAGCGTAATCCTCCCCAGCAGTAGCTGAACCGGCTACGGTATAAGTGACGGTAATCGGCGTGGAGACGGTGACATCTTTTGGCAGGCTGATTTTGAAAGTATTATGCGTGGCCGGTTCGGCAGCATCGCCGTTTTTGGTAATGCTCAATACACGGTTGGCCGGTACATCATCGTTATCAATAATATTAGCAGTAGCAGTACTTTCCGCAGCATCCGGCGTAAAGATAAAGTCAGCAGAAGAGGCGCTGTTAATGGTGATTATCACGTTTTCAGTACCTTCTATGATCTGATCATCCACGACAGTACCTTCTATAGCGGCGGAAAGATCGCCGGCAGGCAACGTAACTGTTCTGCTGAAGTCTGCCGCCGTTACGCCATTATAGTCGGTACCTAATATAGCGTTACCGCCGATGGTGTAGTTAATAGTGACAGGTTGAGAGATGGTATAACCATTCGCGGGAAGTACTTTGAACTTCACCGTGTTGCCGCCTTCTGCACCATCATGCTCTACCTGCACCCGTATGATTCGGTTAGCAGCGGTTGCATCGTCATCGGCAATGTCCACAGTCGCGGCGGTAGCGCCCGGAGCAGCTGTAAAGGCAGCGCTGCCGGCGGTTCCTCCGGTAAGGGTCATGATAACGGTTTCTGTAGGTTCAATGATTTTATCATCGCTCACCGTTACCGGTACGATCACAAAAGGTTGACCAGCAGGGATAGTAGCGGTGGCGTTTATGGCCACATAGTCCGCTCCGCCGGTAGCCGTTCCCGTTATCGTATAATTTACCGTAACAGGCTTCGATGAGGTGATATTGGCAGGCAGGCTGATTTTAAATCCGCCGTTGGTACCCGGTTCGGCGGCATTGCCGTTGTTGCTCACGCTCAGCACCCGGTTGGCCGGTATATTATCGTCATCTTCAATATTAGCAGTTGCTTTTTCATTGGTTGTGCTGATGGTATAGCTGAAGTTCGTTGAGCTACCCTTGGTCAGCATCACTTCTACGGTTTCGGTATCTTCTATTTCCTGGTCGTTGATCACGCTGACAGGCAGCGTGATGTTGTCACGTCCTGCAGGAATAGTGGCGGTGCCGGTTAAGGCGGTATAGTCCTTATCTCCGATAGCAGATCCTGCTACGGTATAGGTCACAGTAATCGGCTCAGACGGGAACACCCCTTCCGGCAGACTGATCTTAAACAGTGCATTGGTACCAGGTTCCGCCCCATCGTTGACTTTGGTGATGCTCAGTACCCGGTTGGCCGGTGTATTGTCATCGTCCAGGATATTCACGGTAGCCTTGTTATTGGTGGGGTGGGCAGTGAATACAAAGCTGGTACTTTTACCGCTGGCAACCGTCAGGTCTACTGTTTCGGTGTTCTCCATCAGCTGATCGTTGATCACGGTAACAGGAACGAGTACACTGTTCTGACCTGGCAGGATGGTGGCGGAACCGCTCAGGGTTTCATAATCCGTGCCGTTGAGGGCAGTGCCGCTGATGCTGTAAGTAACCGTTACCGGTTCAGATGCAGTAATATCATCCGCAGGAGTGGCGCCTTTAGGCAGGGTTATTCTGAACTGACTATTGGTAGAAGGTTCTGCCGCATCTCCCCCATCGTTGATCACACTGAGTATGCGATTAGCCGCCGTATTATCGTCATCGGTGATATTAGCGAGGGCGCTTCCGTCTGTACCACTGGCAGTGAAAACAAAGCTGGTACTGGTACCGCCGCTTAGCGTTACGGTGACAGTCTCTGTGTTCTCAATGATCTTATCATCGATTACCTTGACTGGCAGGGTAATGCTGTTCTGTCCGGCATGCATCAGGACCGTCGTGCCCAGTGACGCATAGTCTGCGCCACTGGTGGCGGTTCCGGAGGATGTATAGGTTATGGTTATATCTTCAGCAGCAGTGATATCCTTAGGGAGGCTAATAGTAAACTCCCCATTGGTGGATGGTTCTGCAGCATCAATGGTCTTTTTGATACTCAGCACCCGGTTTATGGCCGTATTATCGTTATCAGCTATCGTTACAGATGCGCTGCCGTTATCGGGGCTGACCGTATAAGTAAATTTATTACTGCCGCCGCCGGTGAGCTTCACATCAACAGTTTCGTCCTGCTCAATGATCTGATCATCTATGACTGTAACGGGCAGGGGTACACTGCTGACGCCCGCCGGGAAAGTAAGGGAACCGGTAAGGGTGTTGTAATCCGTTCCATTGCCGGCACTACCGCTTACTTCGTAGGTAACGGTTATGGCTTCTGTAGGTTTAACATTGCCCGGTAAACTGATGGTGAACCCTCCATGGGTAGACGGTTCTGCTGCATCAGCAGCTTTCTTCACGCTCAGTACCAGGTTGGACGGTATATTTTCATCATCAATAATATTCACGGTAGCGGTGACAGCACTGGAGCGCGGTGTCAGCGTATAATGGTCGGTGCTGCCACCTGTCAGTGTTACGTCCACTGTTTCAGGCATTTCCAGTAAATCATCGTCCATGACCATTACGGGCAGGATGACGCCCGGCTGGCCGGCTGGGATCAATGCTGATCCGCTCAGCGTAATATAATCCGCGCCAGGCGTGGCCGTACCGGCAAAGGTATAGTTCACCCTGATATCTTCCGAGGAAGTAACACCCGCCGGCAGGCTGATGTTGAAGGCACCATTGGTAACAGGCTCTTTCGCATCTTTGGCCCAGGTAATACCCAGGGTTGTTTTAGCCGGATCATTGCTGTCATTATCAATAATGTTCAGCGTAGCGTTGGATTGTGTGCTGCTGATATGATAAGGGTTGCCGCTGGTAACGCCGGTAGCGGTGTTCAGGGCAACGGCTACATCTTCCGTGATTTCAAGAACGTTGTCATCCGTTACGATAACGGGCAAGGGTACACTGTTGGCCCCTGCCGGGAAGGTAAGGGTACCGGTCAGTGGCGTATAGTCAAGGCCGTTAGCAGCGGAGCCGGTCACGGTATAATTGACGGTGATATCTTCCTGTGCAGTAACGGTTCCAGGCAGACTGATGGTGAAGGCGCCATCCTGTGCCCCTTCTTTACCGTCCTGTCCTTTGGTGATGGCCAATACCTGGTTGGCAGTGGTGACGCCGCCAAAAGTGGAGAAGTTACGGATGCCGCTGAACTCAACGTAATCCACGCCATCCTGTTGACCGGTAGCCGAAGGTATCAGTTCACTGATATTGGCCAGGCCTTCCGGCGCCAGATCTGCCAGGGTGCTGGCAATATCGCCGGTATGTTTGAACCATGCCCAGCGTTGGGCACTGGTTACGCCGCGGGTACCGGAGAGCATATTTTCCGCATTGGTTTTTTCTGCCGGGTTCCAGAACAGGCGGAGGGTGACGCCGCCGTTCGCAGTCAGGTCGGCGCCGGTATAACTGATCTGTACCAGTCGGCGCATCAGTTGTGTACCGTAATCGGTGCCGCTGTTTTTGCCCAGCGCCGTGTTCATATTCCTGTTTACATCCACGAGGGCGGACAGTTTTGTCACATCCATCGTGTTGCCGTTCAGGGTAATGGAGGCAATATATTTATTGGCATCAGCCGGATCGATGAAATACAGGGTACCTTTATCGATACAGGTAGCCGCTACCGTCCTCACCGTAGCATCCGGTACCAGCGTAGCGGTACGTTGCAGGTGACTGGTAACGAGGGTAAATACCACGCCATCTTTCAGGGTGCTGACATTATCAAAGTTCACGATGCCTCCGTTGAAGCCGGATGCAGGTATTTCAGTTACAGCACCGGTAGTAAAGTCACCATCGCCATCTTCATCCACCAACACAGTGAAATCTGCTGCAGTAGTACCTTTCACTGTGATGCCGTTTAGGTTAAACTGCAGGCTGAGTGGCTGGGTATTCACATCGTAGTTGGTGAACTGTGTTTTCCATTCCTGTGTGAGACGTTCAGGGATACAGCTACCGACCGGCAGGTCTGTTCCGCTAACGGTAAGGGCGTTACTGTTGCTGCCCAGCAGCACATAACTTTTATCCGCACCGAAAGTATTGGTATTCTCCGCGTTGGTAGCTGCGATGGTACGCATGCCGATGGTCAGGATAGCACCTGTATGGATACTACGGGATTGTTTCTGTGTCAGTCCTTCCCTATCGTCGCGGCCAATACCGAAGATATTGTTTTTATAAGTGCCGTTGCCGGTGGCATTCCAGATCACGGAGCCGTCTGTAGCCAGGTAGTTCTGTGCAGTAGACTGGTCCAGCGTGATACCATATTTAACACCCAGGTAAGATTCTACTTTTTGAGATTCCGTTGGGGTGAGGGCTGATTTATAAACGATCAACTCAGGGATTTTCCCTTTGAAGATGCGGTTATCGAAGCCACTGGCATCTGTGGTGCGTCCTCCCAGCTCAAAGAATGAACCATCTGCCTGCGTTGCGCAATTGGTGCCTAATAGCGGACCTTGTTTTCCATTCAGCCAGGTACTTCCGCCCAGAGCGTTGTTTGCGCTGACGTAAAGGCCTCTGGCGATAACAGGACCTGCGTAGGTAGGTGTAGACTGCCCGACAGTACAGCCAGCACCGTCAAGGGCAAAATTACCATTGGATAAATAGTTCAATCCCCTGCCTGCGACCTGCGTCGTCCAGCTGCCATTGGAGCTCCAAACAGCTGTCAGGCCGTTTACCGGAAGTCCTGTAGGGGCAGCCACGGAGAAGATGGACAGGTTAGCAGATGTATTCCAGTTGACGGCAGCATCTCCCTTCAGGGATTTACCCAATGCGCCGGTAAAGTCCACCGACGGGTTAAAGTTAATACCATTGGGCACTTTGATGATATCCGCCGAAGCTGCGATAGGATCTGTATGAGCCTGTGGCGCCGCACGCAGTTCAGTACTCATAGAGCCGGCCTGGTTCAACCATTGTTCCACCTGGTTGCTGCCGTTCACCTGTACGTCTGCATCAGCTTTCACCCACAGCATTTCATTGGGTACACCGCCCGGCGCTGTTACATAGCTGGCGAAAGTAAAGTATTGTCCACTGTTCAGATCTGCGTTGGCAGTATAGCTGGCCACACCGTTTACATTGTTTTCAGTCAATTGAATAAACTGGTCGGCGCCATCAAATACATTATCGTTACTGATCACCAGGTAAGGTGTAGTAGCCACTTTCGGCAGCTGGTCTTTCCGCACGGCGATGATCACCCTACCTACCGTACCGGATTTCTGCACTTTCCAGATTCTTCCCATACGGGTGGTGACAGCCGGGTTGCCGTTGATAGCGGTGGCGAAGGTAGTAGTAGCGCCATCATCTCCCCATACCAGATAGGATTTATCTGCACCGAAAGTGTTGGTATTGCTCAGGTTATCCGCAGCGATACCGCCCAGGCCCACGATGGGCTGTAAGCCGGTGTTGACGCTCTGGCTTTGTTTCTGTGCCAGGCCTTCCACATCATCGCGGCCTATACCGGCAATGTTGTTTTTATAGGTGGCGTTGGCGTTGGCATCCCATACTTTGGTAGTGCCATCGGTAGCCAGATAATCAACCGGGGAAGTCTGATCTATCGTATAGCCGTACTTGATAGCCAGGTAAGTAGATACCCGTTGCAGTTCGTTGGTGTTTAACGCGGTGGGATATACGATAATATCTCCCAATGTGCCATTCCAGGCCTCACTATAACTATTCCAGGGCGCGCTGCCAACCGTAGCGCCACCGGCGACGGTATTCCACGCCTTGGCTGACGGTCCGCCCAATGTTTTCATTTTGCTGTACAGGGTAGCGTTACCGCCATTACCGGCCCATACGCCCACCATTTCATTAAATACGCCTGGCTGCCAATGCCCGGCTGCGCTGATCACATCATTGTTCCATCCTACAAAAATAGCAGCCCCGCTTCCGGCGACAGACGCAATACCACTGCCGGCGTTGTTAACGCCTCCGGCGCCGTAGGCAAGCATATATTCACCGGAGTTGAGATTTGTTGGGTTACCGGTACCGAAGATAGTCCTGGCGCTGGTGCCGCCTGGCAGTTTGGTGTAATCAAGATTCAGGTAATCACTGCCATCAAACTTCACCACCGGGTTGAAATTCGCGTTATTACCTGCGTTGTTCATATACCTGGGCTGGTTGGCGGCAGTAGCCTGTGTACCGTTGTTCAGGTCTGAAGCGTAATCGGTCCAACCGTTGATAGCCGTATTATCCGTTGTGCTGGAAGTACCGGCGTCTGCACGCAGCCAGAGGGAAGTACCCACTACTCCACCTGGTGTTTTGATGGCGGCGCCATAGGTAAAGAACTGCCCACTGGTCAGGTCTACATTAGCGGCGTAATGTTTTACGCCGTTGAGTGTCATAGCGGTTACCGGAATAAACTGGTCCGTGCCGTCGAAAACAGCATCGTTGCTGACGATGAGATATGTCTGTGCCGCATTGGGCAGCGCATCATAAGGCACGGCTACCTGTACGGCGCCCACGGTACCTGATTTCTGCACTTTCCATACTCTACCCATGCGATAGTTGGCTACCGGGTGACCGGTCAGCGGTGTTTTAAAGAGGCCACTGCCGGCATTGTCGCCCCATACCATGTATGATTTATCAGCGGTAAAGGCATTGGCATTACTGTTGTTTGTTTCTGAGAGATTATTGAGACCGATCGCCAGTTGCATACCGCTCATCGTATTGCGGGATTGTTTCTGGTTCAGGTCTTCGGCATCATCACGACCGATACCGGTGATATAATTCGTGTAACCGCTATTGGCGCCGGCATCCCATACGGTGCTGCCGTCCGTGGCCAGGTAATTGGTGGCGCCATTGTTAAGCGTGATACCATATTTGATGGCCATGTAGCTGTTTACTTTCTGTTGCTCAACCGGTGTAAGCGGACTGGTATAAACGATCAGGTCGCCCATACGGCCGTTATAGGAAACACCGTTGTTCGCGCCCAGCTGGAATGGTTGGCTACCGCCGGTGAATATGCTGGTATTATTTCCATTCTGCACATTTAAGCCATTCCTGTAAATAGATTGTTTGTTGGCGGCCAGGCTTACATTGCTGGTAGCAGTCCAGAGAATTACCTGATTGGTGATATCACCCGCATCATAAACAATGCGATTGCTGGTATATGGAGGATCCCAGTATACTTTGTTATCACCCCAGGTAGCGTGCAACGTAAACTGGTTTACACCAAGAGCAGGAGCCGGTTCTGTGAAAATGACAGTATTGTTGGCTACAGCCTGGCTACCTGCATAAAACGCGTAAGCGGTGTTGTAGCTGCCATTTTTCAGGAAAGAGTTACCATTCATCGCATGTGGTGCACCATTGAATTTCACCACCGGATTAAAGTTAATATTCGCAGCAGCATTGTCCATGTATATTGGCTGGTTGGCTGGTGTAGCCTGAGCCAAATTATTACCATTAGGGCTATAATCATTCCAGGCGCCGACAGGCGTATTGTCTGCCGTAGCGGAAGTAGCGATGTCTGCACGCAGCCACACCAGGTTGTTGCTGACTACCCCGCCCGGGTATTTCACCGGCGAGCCGAAAGTGAAGTATATTCCCTGCGGCAGCTCGCTGGAATTCAGGGTGATGGTTTTATCCGCAGTCAGCGGCAGTTCTTTATTGATCGTAGCAAAGGTAGGATCGGTGCTGATCAGCAGGTATACCTTCGTGCCGGTAGCATTGGCTTTCAGGGTAATGTTCTGGTCTGTCCAGCTGGTTTTACCCACTTTCCATACGCGTGGCAGGCGGCGGGTGGCATTGCTGCCGTTTACAACGGTAGTGTAAGAGGTTGCCGACTGGCCGTTATCTGCAAATACAAAGAAAGATTTATCGTTGTTAATCGTGTTTATATTCTGTTCGTTGGTCAACGGAATATTGTTACCCAAAGAAAGCGTCACAAAACCGGTATCTACGCTGAGGGATTGTTTGGTGTTCAGCGCGGTGGCATCATCTCTGCCGATGCCGGTGATACGGGATTTATAGATTGGATCGGCAGTCCAGTATTTGGAACCGTCGGTAGCCAGGTAATCGGTGGCGCCTTCGTTGATGGTGATTCCATATTTCAGACCGAGATAAGATTCTACCGACTGGCGTTCTGCGTCTGAGAGTATACGGTTATAAGCTACCACTTCTCCCATACCACCCTGCCAGTAAAATGCTCTGGCGGCCATCGTGCGGGAGCCGATAGAAACCAGGTTTTTGGTGAGTGGTGTTACCGTAAACGTTCCCTGATTATCGAGCTTGTGGTTCGCGAACATACGTATGCCATTGGGCGTATTGCTGGCCTGGGTAACGCTGAAAATATATGGTTTGTTAGCCTGGAAGGTGACAAGGCCTCCCATGCCCTGAACCGATGCGGCGTTCTCAATGTATTGTTGTTGCCCGGTGTTGACAACCCTGAATTCCATACCATGCGCGTCTCCTAATGCGCCGCTGCCCACCAGCTCTCTTACCGCTGCAAAGCCGGAGCCGCTGGCCACTGTAAAAATCGTGGCAGTGGATGGGTCTATACGGGTAGTATTGATATCGAGGAAGTCATCGGTACCATCGAATACAAGGCCATAGTTGAAGTTAAAGGCTTTCGCGTCGGTGATAGGTTGACTGGCGATCACACCCTGCAGCGCCTCATTACCCAGGTTGCTGTAATCGCTCCAGTTGCTGCCGCCGGACACACCGTCGTCTGCACGCAACCAGAAGGAAAGCCCGTTGGTAACACCATTCGGACCAGTGATGCTTTTGGCAAAGGTAAAATAAGCGCCATCAGCGAGCTGACTGCTGTTCAGCGTAATAGTACCATCAGCATTCATCGCATAAGCGGCATCACCTGCACCGAAAGTATTGTCGGCACTCACCAAAAGGTAAGTCCGTACGGAAGCGCCGGCCAGTTTGATGGTAATATCCTGGTCAGCCCAGTTGGTTTTCTGTGCTTTGAAAATGCGGGTCATGCGGCTGTTCACCTTATTAATACCGGTAACCGGTGTCTGGTAAGCAGTAGCAGCGGCGTCATCTCCAAAAGTAAAGAAGGAAAGGTCGTTGGCAATATTGGTTGTATTGGTTTTATTGGAAGCAGCAACGGCGGCACCGGCTGCGATGGTAACAATACCATTGTCAACAGACAGGGATTGTTTCTGCAGCAGCATGCCTTTATCGTCACGGCCAATACCGGTGATGCGGCTGGCATAAGCGCCTCCGGCAGTGGCTTTCCACATGGTGGTAGTACCATCGCTGGCTACATAATCCATGGGAGCATCGACACCTAAGGTAAGGCCATAGCGTAGCGCCATGTAGGACTGTACCTGCTGGCGTTCCAGGGTACTCAGTTTACGGGAGTATAATATTACCTCCGGCATATCACCGTTTAACACGGAATTGTGCCCGGCGCCGATATAATCTCTATTACCCACCGGCGATACAAAGTTTACTGCGTTCGTGTTGGCGGTCAGTAATATTTTACCATCGATACCCGCCGCCCAATCGTTGGCAGCACTCCATATATTCAGCAGATGCGGATTACGGACATTCATACCTGCGGGGTATGCAAAGTCCCTGCGGGCAGTATTGGAACCAAAGTAAGTATAGTGGTGATTATTGTTCCATACATACACGCCTTGTCCACCTGCGTAAGTTCCGCCAAATTCGAAAGGATAATTGACAGAAGCGGGATTGCTTGCATCGATATTGGAAGTTTGTATACTGAATATTTCACCAGCCGTGAAGGTATTGGCTACCTCCGGCTGTTGAATGAAATAGTTGCCGCCAGGTCCGCTGCCGGCGAAGCTGAGGCCGGGGTTAAAGTTAAAGGAAGCTTCTTTCCAGGTAATGGCTCCTGTGGTAGCCTGTGTCCATGTACGTTTGGATGTGCTCAGTTCCTTCCATTGTATAGCGTTGGTACCACTCAGTACTACTGCGCTATCGGCTCTTGTCCATACTTCCAGCCCACCTGCTACACCGGCTGGTGCAGCCTGCAGGATTGCGAAAGTAAAGAAAGTACCATCAGGCAGCTGATCACTGTCCAATGTAATATTGCCATTGGCATCCAGCGTATATACTTTGTCACCTGCACCGAAAGTTTCATCGTTGCTCACCAGCAGGGAGATGGTATTGTTTCCGCCGGTGAGAGATAAGGTGATAGGACTTTTAGCCCAGTTGGTGCGATCTGTTTTAAAGATACGCGCCATGCGTACGGTTAAATTAGTCAGACCGGTAACTGCCTGGTTATATTTGGCTGGCTGGCCGTTATCACTGATCGTAAAGAAAGAAAGATTGTTGGTGATATCCGTTATATTCTCTGCATTAGCGGTAGCCAGATTGCTGCCGATACCAATGGTTACATTGGCGTCGTCCAGCTGTGACAGGCTTTGTTTCTGCAACAGGGTACCGTTATCATCCCTGCCGATACCCGTGATACGTTCACCATAACCGGTATTCTTAGTGACAGTCCACATTTTAGTGGTACCATCACTGGCCAGGTAGTCGGTGGATACACCGGCGGCATTTTTCAGCGTAAGCGCATATTTCAGCGCGAGGTAGCTGTTCACCCGTGCACGCTCAGTTGCACTTAATTGCCGGTTGTAAAGAATCACTTCGGAGATACGGCCATTGAAAACAGACCCGTGCCCCGCTCCGATCGCGCTGTTGCCCGCCGCACCTCTGCTGAAAGATACCGCAAAGGTATTGCTGCTGCCGATTGTTTTACCATCGAAATTCATGGCCCAATCGCCGGGAGCGCTCCAGTTATTTAATATGTGGGCTTTTTGTATGTTAATGCTTCCCAACGCATACCCAGGCCTTGCATTGATACCGAAGTGCGTATATACAGATCCGCTATACGGATAATGTTGTGCCATGAGCGTTGAGCCGTCACCGCCAAATTCATACGGGAAGCTGGCGGCTGTAGCTGTGGCCGGCGTATTGGAATACTGTACGGAGAATACTTCACCGGCAGTATAACTTTCCGTGAACTTCGGTACGGTAAAAAAGTTATCGCCCGCGAAGCTGACAGCAGGGTTATAGTTGATGCCGTTCTTTGCCCAACCAACAGCTGCCGCACTGTTGAGCGGCCATTCCCGCTGTGCTGCCTGGTCCTGCCATTTGAGGATATTACCGTCTGCCACCGTAGCACCGGCATCTGCTTTTACCCATGCCTGTAAGTTTGCCGCTACACCACCAGGATACCGCAGTTGCTGACCGAAAGTAAAGTAAGCGCCATCTGCCAGGTCTGCACTGCTCAGTGTAACCGTTCCCGTACTGCTAAGTTTCAGTTCTTTGGTAACAGTACCGAAAGCGGCATCTGTGCTGATGAGCAGGTAATTATTACCTGCCCCGCCGGCCAGTTGCAGCGTTATCTGCTGACCATTATCCCAGGCAGCAGTTTTCTGTACGCGCCACACGCGGCCCATACGCTGATTGGCATTGGCGCTGGTAACGGCAGTGAAATAACCGGTATTTCCACCATTATCGCTAAAGGAGAAGAATACCTTGTCCTGCGTAAAACTATTGCTGTTGGCAGCATTGGAAGCGGCAATCACATTACCCAGCGCAATGGTAACGATACCACTGTCCTGGCTCAGGGACTGCTTCTGGTTCAGCATACTGCAATCCTCACGGCCAATGCCGGTGATACGTCGGCCATAACCTGTGTTGCTGGCAGCGGTCCATATTTGAACGGAACCGTCGCTGTTGATATAATCTGTTGCACCGCCATTGAGTGTAATACCGTATTTGATCGCCATGTAGGATTCAATACGTTGTATTTCCGCCGGTGTCAGATCACGGTTGTAGATGAATACTTCCGGTACAAATACTTTAGAAAATTCCGAATAGGCAGCGCCGCCCACATCCAAAGTCCATGCGGTAGCGCTGGAGGTGGGACCATTTTTGCGTAATACGCCGTTGCTTTTAAATTCGTATGCGCCATTGGCCGCTCTTTCAAAAGAATAGAGCTTACCTTTTGCCGTAACGGCGTTACCGGCATCCAGCCAGGCTTCTACGTACATACGATTCTCCATGCCCGCATGCCAGCCCATTAATTCATTACTACCGGAACTGGTGAATACGCGGCCTGTCTGGGAGCCTTCCAGCTGCCCCATCCCCATGATGGAATAAGCGCCGGATACCGCAGCCGTAGCCGGTACCAGGTGAGCGTCGTTGCCATCATAATAAATAGCCGGATTGAAGTTGACTATACCAGTAGTATTGTCCGGATCACCAACTACTGTCATATGATTTGCGTTACCGGAAATATCCCCCCAGTTGACGCCATTCACCGCCTGATCTGCCCTGTACCAGGCTACCACACCGCTATTCACACAAGCTGGTCCTCTGGAGGCCATCGGAATACCATTGCTAAACTCGGAAGTACCACAGGTATTGGCGGGTATGCGCAGCGTAGCTGTCCAGAAACCCAGGCCGGTAACACCCGGACCGGCATTATACGTGATCGTTTGGGTGGAAGTACCGGCAGACAATCCTGTTAAAGTCGTAACATAATATTGCCCGCTCGTTTTATTCGTAGCGGGATCGTTGGCATAAATATCAACGGTATATTGTGCACCGGCAACTATGTTCGGGATAGTAAGCTGTAACTGGTACTGCCCTCCCCCCTGCGCCGTGGAAGATAACAACACCGGCACTTTACCCGCAGCCGCGGTATAACTACAGTTACCACCGGCCAGTGAGATACCGGCAGCAGTATTATTATATATAGCGTTGCCGGTAATAATCACTTTGGTAGGCGCCACGTTAACAATACCCGCGCCACCATTGTCATGTATCACACAACCATCCACCTGCGCGTCTGTTACGCCGGCACTACCATAAAACCAAACACCGTGGTTAATGTTACTAACCACGGTATCGCCACTCAGGTCCACATCCGTCAGGGCATTGCTACCATTAACAACGATACCTGAGCGTTCATGACTATAAAACGAAGAACGGACGATATCTACATTATTCCTGGGAGCATCGCTGTAAAATTCAATCCCGTCAAAGTTTCGGGTAAATTTGGAATTGGTCAGCTGAAAATTGGTGGCGGCCCCCACTACAGAAATACCATCTACATCAAATTCATTAAACGTAACATTGTCGATCTTTACGCCGGCGGCAGCAGCATAAAAGCCAATGCCAACATCTGCGTCTTTTGTGTTGGAAATTTTGTCGCCGTTTAATATCGTGTTGGTACAGGTAAATCCATTGACTGTACTCTCAAACCGGATATGGGCATTTCCTCCATACTGACCGGGTATCCGGTTTTCTATTACTGCCTTATTGATAGTGATATTGCTGGCAGCGCCATTGAACCAAATGGCATGAATATCGTTCTCATTAATATTGATGTCATCAATGCCGATATTGCTGGTTGTATTAACAAAGCGGATAGCATAGTCCCCATCGTCATCCGACCCGATCACGTCCATGTCTATGCTGGTTTTTTTGACCTGAAAGCCGGTAGTGATGAAATCACAATAGATGCCCTGCGATACGCCACTCCATAAGCTATCAATGGTCACATTGCTGATTAATACGTTATTCGCCGTCTCTACAGCCCCTCCGCTGTTATTGAGCACGATAGCATTCTGAAAGCCGCTGATATTACTGTTGGTCAGCGTAAATCCGTTTACAGCTGCATCGCGGAATACAATACCTTCTGCTCCGCGGGTATTGTTTGCCGTACTGAGCTGGACGTTGTCCATGATCAGGTCGGTCTGCATGCCCCCTGCAAAATAAAATGCCCGTCCGATATGCGCAGCACCTGCGGGCTCTACATCGGTGGAAGAGATATTTCTTACCGTCAACCCGCTGGAGGCTCCCTGTACCCGCATAAACGCATTCAGGTAGTTGCCCACCGTACTGAAAGAACGTATATTGTCTACCGTTACCCCTGTTGTATTGGGGAAGATGTCCACGTTAATGTCCCCGTTATTCTGTACCGTGAAATTCCGGATGGTCACACTGTCGGCATTAATCACAAAAGGATTAATAATGGAATTGGTACCGGTAGCATACAGGGTGATCTTATTCTGCCCATCGATGGTCAGTTTCTTAACCGTAATCGTTGGCAGAGAAGTCGCCAACGTGATCTGGCCATGTACGCTGAACACGATCTGGTGCGGACCGGCGCCCGCAGCATTCGCATCCAGGATCGCCTGCCGGAATGAGCCGGGACCTCCGTCGTTGGTATTGGTAACGGGAAATACGCCGGCAGCAGCCGTCATCGTCATTGCCATGGCAAATAACGCCAGTAACAACCGCTTGCCGCTGTTGCTGAAAGACCTTACATCGGGATTCATAACACTATTTAAGAGGGACATCATGCAATAAACATTGGGTAAAAAAGGGTCCGGGACCACCATGCTATACATAGCGGACCTGGGAAAGACCTGTCAGGATCTTTTTGCTCAGGACTTGATATGGATGATTATATACACCAGCAGACGACTTTTATCAGCCGGCACAGATCAAACACAGACAATTTTGGTTTTTACGAATAATGGTATTTGAGACAATGACAAACGGTAAAGTCCGCATGTTGTGGTAATCGCGTAAAATTTCCCATAGGAAAGTATTAAGGTTAGAAAAAGGATATGGGCCTCATTGGTTTCATCCTACAATTCACAGAAATGTTCACATGACTCAGCGGAACAATTCTGTAAACGAAAATAGATAAAGTATACATGACAGGTTGTAGTTACACCCTCAATACCCATGTAGTAGTTATACTACAAGACAAAATCACATCTTAAAAAGATTTATAAATAAAATATACAACGGAAGAAAAATATGCTAATTTAGAGGCGACAAAAGATCTATGCTACCCTCCCTGCCTAACTGAAACGGAAATGACACATGTATTGATAGCAGATGACCATTCTATTGTAAGACTGGGCATAAAACAAATTATCTGCTCCCTGCGCACTGACATGCTGGTTGCAGAAGCCAGAACATTTGACGAGACCATTTCTTTGATTGACGCACAGCATTTCGACCTGCTGGTATTGGACATTAACATGCCCGGCGGCAACAACCTGCAGATGATACAAGCGGCAAGGCTCCGTCAACCTCATTTGAGAATACTGATCTGTTCCGCGTATGAAGAAATACTGTATGCCCTGGACTATGTACAGACCGGTGCGGATGGATATATTGAGAAAAATTCTGTGGATGATGAATTTAAAACAGCCATCCATACGGTATTGGCAGGTGAAAAATATATCAGCAAGGCTGTCCGGGAACAATTGATCAGAAAATACACCAAACAACAGGAACCTCACCACAATCCATTTGCGGTACTCTCCGGGCGGGAGATAGAAGTCATGAACCTATTGATAAAAGGGCTTCCCCTGGTAAAAATTGCGGAGATGCTTCATCTGCAACTCACGACTGTCAGTACTTACAAAGCCCGTATTTTTGAGAAGACCGGGGTAAAAAATGTGATCGCGCTGGTAGAAAAAACGCAGATGTACCACGCCACTACCCATTTTGGCGAAGCTGTAATGAAAGTATAGTCCCGCCATCATCACGGCGGCGGGCCCACAAGCGCGCATGGATGGCCGGCTGCAATTCCTTCACGAGAATGAGTCCTATACCGGTGCTGGCTGAATGGCCTGTCCCGTCATTTTCGGAGTGGTTAATCCAGTCTCTGACCGCCCTCGACATGCCACTACCGGTATCTGCCACATGAATAGTCACCATCCCATCCCCGCTTTCGGCGGATATTTCTATCCCACCCCGGGTAGTGTATTTTACGGCATTATCCAGCAGGTTATGCAGCACTACTGCCAGTAACAACTGGTTTACCACGACGGTCATTTCCGGTGACACCAGGTTCGACAGCGTTATTCCCTTTGCATCGGCCACCGGCCTGAAAATAGCCATCTTTTCTTCCACCAGCGGGAACAATGCTACCGTCTCTGCTGAAAAATCGCCCGCCTGGAAAGTCGTTCGCATGTAATGAATCAGATTATCCACCAGCAGTTGCATACGATACAGGCTCTCATAGGTAACGGTTTTTATTTCATCCTTCTGCGAAGGCTCACTTTTATTAACGCTCAGCAAAAACCGCAGCGGCGTTTTAATATCATGGGTAATAGCGGTAAGCAGGTGTTTGTTCATCAGGCTCTGCTTACGCAGCTGTTCATCCGATTCCTGCAGGATAGCCATGGTTTCCTGCAGTTTCTGCGTGCGGTTGAGCACCTTTAGTTCCAACAGTTTATTCTGGTCCTGGATACGCCGGATACGTATTTTATAGAGCCATATGATCAGACAGATCAGGGCAACCAGGACGGCTATACGAAACCAAACTTTTTCGTAAAACGCTTCCAGGACGTGTACAACGATCACTTTTTCGATATACTGGTCTTTTCCGAATCCTTTCAGCTTCCGGATACGGATACGGTAATTGCCGGAAGACAGGGAAGACAAGGTGATCGTGCGATCGCTGCTCACAGGAAGCCATATACGTTCTTCGTGCCAGTCATCTTTCTCCAGGCAGTAATAAAAATACAGATTCCGCTGGTCGCCAAAATAGGGAGAGCTGACATGCAGTTGAAAAGCTTTAAAATCATTCGGCAGGTCTACATGCTCCCCTCCTCTTGCGGGTTTCCCGTTATGTTCCATCCAGTCCACGAATATGCCTTCGTCGGGTACTTCCATATGAATAGCAGCCGGACTGAAATGCACCAGCCCATCCAATGATGGCAGTGAAATATCGCCATTGTCGTATTTAAAAGCGCAGGGCTGACAGCCGCCGTTGAACTCATTGGTATTAAAACCCTGGTCTTTCCCGAAATAATAATAAAACAAGTCGTGCTGTTTACCGTCTGCATAATCCAGCACATCCTGCCGTTTGACACGGAACAGGCCTTTGTTGGTGGTCAGCCAGCAATACCCCAGGGTATCTTCCGTAATACAATGGGTAGTAGTCATGTACCGCTGACGGTCCAGCGGAAGCGCCACCAGCCGTTCATCGCGGAAAAGGAAAACACCTTTGTTATAAGTCGTAATCCAGATTTCCCGCGGTTTAGGAATGTAGATACTGCGTACATTCCCCTCTTCCAATCCCCGGATCGTATCCGTATGTCCTGACGGCAGCTGAACACGGAACAGGCCTTTGCCGGTACCCACCCACAACAGGCCAGGGATCTTGCCCTCTTTGATATAGGTAACATCGTTCACTCCGGCAGCCAGGAACTTCAATCCCTGACCGGGTTCTGCGGTATTAATATAATAAAGTCCGGGGTACTTGCCTCCTATCCAAAGCTTTCCATCCTGACTGGCATGTACGGGACCAATGAGATAGGGTAATTCGAATTTATATAACACCCGGCTGAAATCGGCAGAGATACCCATCAGGATCATACCATCCCTTCCCCAGTATATGCCTTGCGGATCGCGGGCCAGGGTATATTTCTCCAGGGAATTTTCCTTGTCAGCAGCAAAAGGCAGCCAGTGGTATCCCCCTGTCTGATGGAAAGTGAGGCCGGATGCGGTAACCACCGCATTACCCGGGAAAGGGGCCTGTGCATAGAATACTTCCGCGCCGGAAGCATCCGATTTGTGAACGGTAAATTGCTGGCGGGTACAAATATAAAGCCCTTTGGTAGAGCTGCCCAGGAAAACGCGGCGGTCCTGCTCATCGTAATAGATAGACGTGATATAGGATTCCGGCAGGTTTAAATTCCCCACTACCTGAATACTGCGTATATTCCCATCCGGTAGTGGCTGCAACAGGTAACAGGCATGGTCCGTATAGATGAAAACCTGTCGTGTTACAGGGTTCCACATAAGTTCCAGTTTACATTTGCTGAAGGCCGGGTCTGCCAGCAATTCTCCTGTTAACATGATTTTCAGGGGGTGCTCCCGCATCCATCCTGTAATTTGTCCGTCTTTATCCAGGTAGAAAAGCCGGTTGCCGCAAACAAATAACCGCAGCAGGTCGAGCTGCGGTTGAACGATGCGGTAGTCAGTTGTCCCATTTTTTACATGAGAGATGGTATCGCGGTACACTGAAAAATAACTGTCAGAAGTTTGTGGCAATACCACCGGCAATTTTTTGGCAAAATGCGCGGCATAGTCATCCGGCCATCCGCGAATAGGGTAATAGTCGTGGTTAGTTTCCTTGTATTGCTGGTATTGATACCCCGGCAGCACTTTTCCAATATGCGTGACCGTGCTACCGGACACCGTCAGTATCTCCCCGATGTCATTCTCCACCGCTATGGCGGTATCATTGGGATAAATTCTCGCCATCCGGCTGCTTTTCAGCTCCTTTAAGTTGTCGCTGCTGAAATTCAGGAAATAGTTGCCGTCAAATCTTGCCAGGCCGTTCTCCGTAGCCAGCCACAGAAACCCGTTCTTGTCGGGTACAATGCCTTTAATACTGTTTTGCGGTAAACCATCCTCATCTGTAAAATGCCTGATATGGTAGCGGGCGGTAGTATCCACCGGAAGCGGGGGTGCTGCCGGCAACAGGTTCAATAAACATAGGTGGAGACAAAAAATAAGGTTCATCTACTACGGCGATACGGGCAGCCCGATTTTTTTTATCGCGGCAAAGATATAAAAACTTTTACCGGAAGCGTCTCCACCTATCACAATCAGGTCCTTATTTCCCGGCGCATAAAAAAATAATACGCGCCGGCAAAACAAACCACCGTAGCGGCTACCAACCCTGTCACCTGTGGCCATACCACCATCAGGCTTTCCCTGAACGATAGCGGCGCCGGAATAGCGCCGGCCATCTGCTCCATGGTCAACGGTCCCAGGCTTCTCACTGAAGGCATCAGCAACGTAGTAGCAGCATCGGTATACAACTGGCTGGGCGCCAGGCGGAACCAGGACAAAATGATATTGTTGTAAATCACCACCTGCTCCGGCGCCAGCGATGCAGGATCGGGTAACACCGTCCTAACGACCATATTGACGATCAGCTGGTAAAACACCGTAAAGAACAACCAGATACCGATTGCAGTGAGCGCAGAGGTAGCCGCATGTTTAAACAACACGGATAGCGCTATCGACAGGCTAAGCCAGAATCCCACATAGATCACGCTCAACACCACAAACGCCAGGATGCGGAATAGCTCCGCGGCCTCCATCGGCACACCGGTGATGAGGAGCCCGGCCCCGATCATGAGTAACACGAGGCTGAGAAAAAGCACGCCCACAATGGTGAGCGCAGCGTAGAACTTCGCCAGTAAAAGGTTATCGCGGTATACCGGCTGCGCCAATAGCCGTACCAATGTACCATTATTCTTTTCCGAATTAATAGCATCGAAGCCCAGTGCGATACCCAATAAGGGACCGAGGAAGCTGATAAAAATATAAAACGTAGGCAGTGAATTATCGGAAGTGGTTAGTAATTTCAGATACACGAACACATGGTCCGGATCATTAAAATCTGTCACCACTCTCCGGATATTCGACAACGATACATACATCGCACCGAGGAAGGTAAACAGGATCAGCAGCAGCATCACCATAAACCGCCAGCTACGGATATGGTCTCCTCCCTCTTTGCGCACCATCACCCAAAACGGCCCTGGAACGCCCGCTCCGGTTGAAAAAAGGTTAAACAGCCTGTTCATTCAAAATATACTTTTTAGTATTCTGCTCAAAAAAACGATGATAGATCTCATCCAAACCATATTCCTTTTTATGTACGCCGGTTACATTTAACCCGCTCCGTACAAAAAAGCGGACAATATCCGGTGTGATATCCGTACTGCAGGACATGTCCACGTTTCCTTCCGTTATCGACACCTTGTTGACGCCGGGCAGTGCCAGCAGTTGCCGCTCTATTTCCACTGGCGCTGTCAGCGGTTCCCTGAGGGACACCTGTACCACAAAGGAATCCTTTCCGAACAGGTTACCGGCCAGTGTTTCAAGATTACCTTCTGCCAATAATTTCCCTTCTACGAAGATGCCCACACGGTCGCAGATCTGTTGCATCTGGTGAAGATGATGGGAAGACAACAGCACCGTCAGCTCCTGCTGCCGGCTGAGTTGCCGTATCAGCATGAGAAATTCGCGGATGCCGGCGGGGTCTATTCCCAGTGTAGGCTCGTCAAGTATCATCACCTCCGGCTCACGGATCAGCAGGTCGGCAAGGCCCAGCCGCTGTTTCATACCACGGGAATAGGCCCCCGTTTTTTTATGCATTTCTGCTCCCAGTCCTACCATCTCCATGGTATTGCGGGCCCGGGAGCGGATATCTTTTTCAGGGATACCATTAAGGCGGCCGACATACATCAGGTTATCCAATGCCGTGAGGTTATCATAAAAGCCGGCGCTGTCCGGCAGATAGCCTACTTTCCGCCGTACGCCCACCGGGTTACGGGTAGCATTGATTCCGCACACCACAGCCTGGCCCGAGGTAGGTTCTGCCAGTCCCAGCATCATCAGGATAGTGGTGGTTTTACCGGCGCCGTTAGGTCCCAGCAAACCAAATATTTCTCCTTTGTTTACTTTCAGGGAGAGATGATCTACCGCTTTTTTGGTGCCGTAACTTTTGGTGAGTCTGTCCAGTTCTATAATAGGATTTGTCGTCATGTCTACCTCCTTCCATATTTACGTATCAGGTAATACACGATGCCCAGCGACAGCAGGATCACCAGCGTACCTATCCAACCGGCCAGCATGGAGGTTTTGACCGTCATGCGGAAAGCCGCATTGCTGTTGACATTATTATTCCTTACCGTAAAATTCGTCACATAGTCACCGGCGATGGTTTTATCCGGAACGCCGAGTGTAACCGTCACCTGCTGTTCTTTACCTGCATCGAGGTGGTCAATTTTAGCGGGTTCAAATACGGCGCTCCAGGAAGCCGGCGCCTGGGCTGAAAGCTCCAGCGCTTCCAGCGGCAGGGTACCGGTGTTTTTCACCGTCAGCTGTACCTGCCTGCTGCGGCCTTCTGTTATATCGTCGCTCAATCGTCCTGTAGGCGTCGTCAGTTCTACGCTATAGCTGCCTTTCACCACCGCTTCCACATCGGCATGGAGTGTATCGGCCTGTGATATGGCCACCACCGGGATGTTGTATTTACCAGGCTTCACTGAAGGCGCGGCCGTTATTTCAAGGGAAATATCCTGCGTTCTGCCCGAATCCAGGCGCAAACCGGCCACCTGGGTGCCTTCCGCGCGGAAAGCCACCATCCATCCTTCCGGCGCATCCGCTCTTAAACCATACAACTCCGTATGCCCGCTGCCGTTAGACAGGCTCAGATTATAACGAAACGGCTCCTTCGCGGTGGACTCAATATTCACGAGCCTGGCTGAAAAAGCAGATTTTCCTTTGCCCTTCTGTGCATGGGCGCCCAAGGCCAGGGCCAGACAAAAAAATGAAATACAATAAACTTTCCGGTAGTTGGATAACGATAACATAATATGGAACGATAGTTTTTGACAATAGTGCATACGGCCTTTCTCCATGCTACGGAGACAGCCTTAGGAATAACAGTTGGCTTCAATAGCAGCGCCACTGAAGCAGTCATACAATCATTAAATCAGGAGGATAATTACTCAGCGGGTCCGTCTGTTCCGGAATAATGTGCTCTGAGCAGGTTTGCTTTGATAACAGCAATGGTGGTTTCTTCCGTAGGCACAGGCATTATAGAGGTCCTGTGGTGTAATGTTTTGGCTTTTAAAATGTTTGTCATGCTAGATGAAATTGAATTGCGTTAAAACAAGATCAAATAGAAAAATATAAATGCTCCTTTCAGGAGAAGTCAAATTTCAGACAATTTGTAAAGCCGAAAATTAAATATTGAATTGTTATAATAATGTTAAAACAGGTGTAGATGGGGAATGAAGAGAGATGTGGGATGTAGGCAATCCATGGAACCCAGGGCTTTAGCCCTGGGTTTCCGGATGCGCCTCCACCCGCCTTCGTGGCAGAGAGAGACAACGTCATCAATGATCCGCAACCAAACTGCCGGTCGCCGTTAAAAAGTTAGGCCGGCTACGGCTATAACTTGGCTGGAAGAAACACCAGATTCGCTTGGAACCGTGTGAACGGAACACTTCCGTTGTATTCTCAGGCCTCGCTAATGAAAAACTGATCCTGGCATTGTTTTCATCCGGGAAGTTGGGGTCATATACATTGAGGGAAAGGAATGTTCCATCCAGTTCGTACCCGTACACCAGTACGACATGGTTCTCGCCGAGATCGAAGGGGTTCAGTGATTTTTTCAGTATCAGTGCCAGAGGAACCAGCTGGTTATTGTCCAGTTTATTTTTTATCACGGGCCATTCCTGTTTGATCATACGCCAGGCCCTGCCTCTGGGCGTGATGCCTATTTTACTCGCGGTGGTTTCATGGTCCGACAGTTCCGGGTTCATCAGGAACATATAGGTGGCGATACCGCCGGGCAGGTTAAAGCTGGCTATCAGGCGATCTACCAGGTAACGGTACAAACTATCGTTACAAGGCGACTCCTTCGTGGCTGGTGGTAACATATTGTTCTCAAAAAGGTCGCGCGCCGCAAATACCATTCCGCCGCAGACGCCTTTAGAAGCGTTACCAATAGGAATACTAATTTTACCGAATGGAATAGGCTGTGTCAGCTTAAACAACGGACAATCGGGAAAGTCATTGTTACTAAAGTGAAAACCATTGACGCTGGGTTTGAATCCTACAGAATGTAGTCTGATCCAGGTATCGGAAGACCATAACGGACGGCCATCGGTATCATATACCACCAGGTTGCCGTCGTCCTGTAATATGAACCAGGCGCCATAATGAGCATCGGTAGCGGTATCCCATACATAGCTGCGGCCAGGTCCGTACATAACGAGGTTCCCATCTCCCTGCATTTCCAGTATCTCCACCTGACGGCCATCTGTATTAGTGGCCCATCTGGCTCTGTTACCGGCGCGGTACAGTACAAGGTTGCCATCGGCTTGCAATATCAACGTAGATTGTTTATTGGGGGATGTCAATGAATCGCCCACCCGGAGGGATTGCCCCGGTAGAAGTCTGTCCATAATAATGAGGGTTAATTTAATTGAAGAAATACAAGGTATCTGAGGTTAACCGGTTAATTACCCCACAAAAGTAAACAGGGAAAAGGAAGGGAATAAGCGTAGAAACAGGGAATTTGCCGACTACGTAGATACACTTACACATAGGAAAGTAGTATCTTTGCGGCCATCATCTAAAACTTTGTTCGCCATACCGATGTATATCAAACATTCATTAGTCCTGTTGTTGACCGCCATGCTTTGCCTTGCCGGCCTTTCCGGCAAAAGCCAAACCGCCTGGAAAACCCATAACCATGCCAACGGCTTTACGCTTCAGTTACCCGATTATTTTAAGGAAGGCTTATTGGTAGCCGGTGGCACCCTACAGTGGTATCCTACCGATATGGACCGTGATATAGGCGTTAGCGTTGAAATGTGGGGTAACGGCACGCAGGCTGAATTACAGTCCAACTATGAGCAGGACATCAAATCGTACCCGCGTACCGTTTATAAAACCATCAAACCCGGATGGTATGTCATGAGTGGCCATTTGACGGATGGTATTGAATTTATCTTCTACAACAAAACAATTATCAAAAACGGGGTACAGTACCATCTGCGGATCAGGTATCCGGTAGATCAGCAAAAGCGGTTCGATGATATTTTAGGGAAGATATCTTCTTCTTTTAAATAGTCCGCTGTCAAAGCTTCCCATAGATTTCTACACGCACTTCATCCCCTGCTTCTTTGCCAATAACCTTACGTACTTTGGCATTTACGCCCATGAGGTGGGTTCCATCTTTCAGGGGTAAAAATGCATTTTCTATTTGGTGACCGTCGATGCTACCGCGGACCTTGACCGCTTTCCGGGAACCGAAAGCCGCTGCCACACCATCCCAAACGATGTAGGTCCAGGAGCCTTTACCCGGATCGGATACCAGTTTTGTCTGGATCTTAATTGTTTTTTGTGCCATGGTGTTCCGTTTGAGGTTGAAGAAATGCGGTAAGAACAGGCAACACCACTTCCGGAGCTGCCATATGGTCCTGGCCTTTAGCGACTGTGCAAACCGCATGTGGTATAGCCGCTTTTAACTGTTGCGCGACTACCGCCATGGATGCCGGGCTTTTTTCGCCGACAATGATTTGTGTGGGTGTTGTAAGGGTTGCTGCCGCTGCTGCCGGCACCAGGGTACAAGCCAGTGTAGTGTCATAGGCCAGCGTAGGCGCCAGGTCTACCATCGTTTGCCAGTCGGGGTAAAATTCAGCAAATGCTTCCTGCGGAATACCAATGCCTTCCAGGAAACTGGTAATAGCCTCCTGGTTTTTACCTTCTTCCAATAATTGATACAATCCCTGGCTAAAGCCTGCAAATTCTTCTTTATACACTTCATCAGGCGAATAGGCAGCATCGTACATCACCAGTTTGCTGACTTTGTCTCCCAACGCCAGCGCGGCACTCAGCGCCAGAATAGCGCCGGAAGAATGGCCATATAAATAGGCCTGGCCTCCTGCCGCGTCAATCATCGCTTCAATATCTTCTATCTCCCGCTCTACGGCGTAAGGCAGTGTATTACCACTATCGCCCCTTCCCCGGCGGTCATAACTGTATACGGTAAACGCTGTGGAGAAAACGGAGGCATCATACAACACCGGTTTAAACTGCCGGTAGCAGGTAGCGCCGGTAATAAAGATCAGGGCCGGACCTTTGCCGGTTACATTGTAGGCCAGTTTGGTGCCGTCTTTTGAGTAGGTTGTTTTCATCGTGATTTGTTTTGTTTTAAACTTCCTCACAAAGATAAACCGGCTATCTGCCCCGCCTTTGGTTCAAAAACCGTTTCGAATGGTATATTTATCCGTTGTGGTTATTTCTGAACTCCAGTGGCGTGGCGCCAACATTTTTTTTGAAGAACTTATTAAAGTTGGCCGGGTCTGAGAAATTAAGCTGGTAGCATATTTCGGCAATATCCAGGTCTGTATGCAGCACCAGTGACTTCGCTTCCGCTACTATCCGCTGGTGAATTAAAGCCAGGGCATTTTTACCGGTGGCGTTTTTTATATATTCTGAGAGATATTTGGGCGTAACGGCCAGCATGTCTGCATACTCATTCACCGTTCTTTTTTCTATATAATTATCATTGACCAGCTGCATAAATTGTTTCAGTAAAACCGACTCCGGTTTGGTGATACGGTCCTGCTGCTGCGACAACTGCACGAACGCTTTTATCTGGTATAGCACCGCCAGTATCTTCAAACTGGCAACAGTATGTTTTTTGTCGTCCGCATTTTCGTAAGCCGTAAAAATATCTTCAAACGCCGGAGCCAACTCATTATATTGTTGCTGCGACAGTTCATAAAAATGCGTTTGCTGTACATCAAAAAAAGGGAACTGTTGTTCAAAATCCGGCCTGAAAAAAGAAAAGCAGGGTAGCTTAAAATAGATCAGATACCCCGATGACCTGGTATTGCGATGAAAGCTGGAAAGCAGACCCGGCGCCTGAAATACCAGTGAACTGTTCATACGCATAGCGTTACTGTTGTCATACACAATACCGGAATCGCCCACATTATTCATCAACGCCATAAAATAAAACGACCTTCTGAAGGGAGGCTTATAAAACTCCTCCGCATGCGCACGTTTGTCCGACCGGAAACAAAACAGGTCCGGGTTGTTTGTCCGATGTGGAAACGGTGTACTGGCAAAGAATGCATTGATATCGTCGTAAAAAGGAATGGCGTTTCTGGATGGGTCCATGTTGCTCGAATTAAAGGCTGACGCTGAAGATAGGGAAATAAGTATAAAATAGCGCTCTGCTGCCGCAAACTGCCTGTTAATTGACGTAAACGCCCCCTTCTAAAGTAGCATATCCGGGTTAGCTTTGTTGAAAAGCAAACGAAGATGAGTGATATCAACAAAACCATCGCTGGATTGGAACTGGCCCAAATTGGCTGGGTGGTTCCCGATATCCACGCCGCCGTGGCCTTCCTCTCCGGCGCCCTGGGCATCGCGGGCTTTCCGCCACCGGAGCATGTTCGCGCGCAAGACCTCGACATGACCTACTATGGCAAGGTGGCGCCCGCTGAATGGCTGACGACACAGACTTATAACGGCGGCACTTTCATTGAACTCGTACAACCGCTTTCCGGTGAAAGTATGTTTCATGACTACCTGGCGAAGTATCCTGCCGGCGGTACACAGCACCTGGCTTTCCGCCTGCCGGTCAGCGGCTTTGAACAAATTACGCGGGAGCTGCGCGAACAAGGTTATGCCGTTATCAGCGAAGTAGACCACCCTATTGCCCGGATGGCCTTCTTCGATACCTGTCAGACACTGGGCGTGGTCACCGAAATCATGGGCATCACACCGGAAGGATGGAAGGCTATTGAACATATGACGAAGGCCCGGTAATCGTTTATTCATCCTCGTTTATATCTTACCTGCGAAAGGAAAATGTTCTTTCACAGGCATTGCCATCTTCATAAAAAATATTTGGAAGTATAAGTAAATTATATTTGTTTTGTTGCTCCTTACATCTGATGGTAGATATTTATAAAAATATAATCAACCGCCCATCCTAGCAGGCTCCTCCTGCCGGCAGCAATGCTGTGTCATACACAATTTCTTTCATTACACTTTTTTGGCATCCTTCGGCGTAAGCGTCTGTAGGCATTTCCAGCCATAAACATACATACTGATAAATATGTTTTTTGAGAACAACCTGGCTTTTGCACAAAGCCTGGATCAGCAAGATCCTTTGCATCCGCTGCGCGATGAATTTCTGTTGCCCAGCCAACACGGAGCACCCGTTATCTACATGTGCGGCAACTCCCTGGGCCTGCAACCCAAATCGGCACGCCAGTACATGGACGAACAACTCAACAACTGGGCACACCTGGCTGTGGAGGGATGGTTTGAAGGGAAAACACCCTGGATGTTTTATCACAAGGAACTAAAAGGACTGATGGCTGCCATCGTGGGCGCCAGCGCCGCAGAAGTATGCCCGATGAATACCCTGACGGTCAACCTGCACCTGCTGATGGTTAGTTTCTACCGCCCTACCGCCACCAGGTTTAAAATCATCATGGAAGCGGGCGCTTTCCCTTCAGATCAATACGCCGTGGAGAGCCAGGTAAGGTTTCATGGTTATGATCCTAAAACGGCCATCATAGAAGTGGCGCCGCGCAGCGGGGAAGATACCCTCAGGACCGAAGACATACTGGCTACTATCACCCGGCACGACGGCGAAGTGGCCCTGGTACTTTTTGGTGGCATCAACTATTTCACCGGCCAGTTCTTTGATATGCCGGCCATTACGAAGGCGGGTCACGCTGCCGGCGCTATCGTTGGATTTGACCTGGCCCATGCCGCCGGTAACGTACCCCTGGAATTACATAACTGGGGCGTGGACTTTGCCTGCTGGTGTTCCTACAAATACCAGAATGCCGGTCCGGGTGGTATTAGCGGCATCTTCGTACATGAAAAACATTTCCCCGACACCTCACTCGACCGCTTCGCCGGCTGGTGGGGTTACCAGGAACAGACACGATTCAGGATGCAAAAAGGCTTCATTCCCGAAGCAGGCGCCGATGGCTGGCAGGTAAGCTGCACCCAGGTAATACCGATGTCACTCTATCACGCTTCCCTGAAAATATTTGAGAAAGCCGGTTTTATGGCGCCGCTGCGACAGAAAAGCCAGGCACTTACCGCCTACCTGCAGTTCCTCATCGAAGCCATCAATAAAGACCTGGGCTTCGAACAATACAAAATCATCACGCCGGTATCCGAATCAGCCAGGGGCGCACAGCTATCTATTATTGCACAACACAAAGCCAAAGAAATTTTCCAGGCACTGGTCGCCCACAATGTGCTGGGCGACTGGCGCGAACCCAATGTCATCCGCCTTAGCCCGGTGCCACTATACAACAGCTTTGAAGATGTTTTCCATACGGCGGCGCGCCTCCGGGAAATCAGCACTACGCTCCTTACACCAAAACAATAACATCGTTCTAAAAAATGGAAATTACCACCGAAATTAAAGATAAGCTGTCCAGGTTGCAGGAGAAATACGCCGTCATGGGACAGGATATCAATGCCTATCTCGATGGCCTGTTGCATGCGGATTACCTGACCTACTGGGACTATATCCACCTGGATACGCTGTTGAGCCTTCAGCATCCCAGGACCTCCTACCCTGATGAAGAAATCTTCATCATGTACCACCAGATCACAGAACTCTATTTCAAACTGACGCTGCATGAATGCCGGCAGATCAGCGCCCATACAGCACTTACAGCCGACTTCTTCGCCTCCAGACTTAAACGTATCAACGCCTACTTTACCGCGCTGGTATCTTCCTTCGATATCATGGTGGATGGTATGGACAAGGAGCAGTTCCTGAAATTCCGGATGTCGCTGTTACCAGCCAGCGGTTTTCAGTCAGGACAATACCGGATGATCGAGATCTTCTCTACGGAAATGGCCAACCTGGTCACCCCTACCAAACGTGAAGAGCTCAAACAGGCCTCCCTGCCGGAACAGTTTGAATATATCTATTGGAAATACGGCGCATCTGAATTATCCAGCGGCAAACAAACCCTTACGCTGCAACAGTTCTATGCGAAATACGCCACTCAGCTGCTGCAACTGGCGCAGGACAATATCGATAGTAACTTCTCCCGGCTGTATCAAAAACTGCAACAAACCGGCGAAGACCTCAGTGCAGTGACAGAAGAACTGAAAAAGCTGGACCTGTTTGTGAATGTGGAATGGCCGCTGTCGCATTATAAATCCGCCGTGCGTTACCTGGAGCGTGATCCGGTGGACATCGCCGCTACCGGAGGCACCAATTGGCAGAAGTACCTGCCGCCGCGGTTCCAGAAAAGGATTTTTTACCCTTACCTGTGGACAGCAGAGCAGATAGAACAATGGGGCAAGTCCTGGGTGATGAATGTATTAAAATCGTATAGGACTTAACGTTAGCCGGCATCCGGTAGCACATAATCAACTATATTTTTACCGGATGCCGTATTTTTCCTATTTTGTTGCCCACACTAACCCAAACGTATCATGCCTACGCTTGCCGATATTAAAAACAACGCCTTCTTTTGGCATCACTACATCAGTTACTTTCAGGGCTACGACGATAAAAATGAGATTAACATCGACGAAGCACTGGACGTAATCGGACTCGATCAGGACGAGTTATCCTCCTGGAAAGAAAATTTCTACAGGGAAGAAAACAGATTTATAGCAGGTACGCTAAGCGAAAAAATATCCTTTCATATCGAATTCAGGGAAAATGAAATTGTATTTTTTTTGAATGATATATACATCGGCAATCTGGGCGGACATTTTGAAGCCTGGTTTTTGACCTGGGAAGAATTACTGGCTTTCGAAAAGCACTACGAGCTTTTCCTATTATTGTTGCCCATGACAGGAATTGAGCCACCCCAAAGGGATAGCGCCCAACAACGGATAGCGGATCAGTTGAGGAACATGCCTGCATTTGAAAAAGAAGCGGAGTATATTGCTGAATGTATTGTGAACGGTCTTATGATGAACGGGCATTTCTTCCAACAGCAGGATGCAGGCATTGTCAACGATCAGCATCATAGTGTAAGAAATATCGAACAATATCCGCGGTATAAAGCGGATGTGATCACGCTCAATGCTGCTTTAAAAGATTAAGATACGGGTACCCAATGGGTACCCGTATCCGTTACTTTCCGATGTTGATGGGAATACCGAATTTTATATTAATGGAGAACAAATCAGACAGGGTATTGCGCTCTGCTTTAGTCGCATCTTTATAATCAGTAAGGAAATTGGACCAGGAAACGTAAGGTACAATAGACAATAAGTTTTTACTATCCTCATCGCCGGAGTTTTTCACGTTCCATAACAGTCCTAAATCGAGGGATAACCGGGAAGTATTGAGCCAGGTATCGCTATGGCTAAACTGAGGCTTCACATAGATACCTGGGACAAAAGAAGTCTTTGCCCACGCCCAATAACCTTCCCCAAACACAGCCCATCCGAAGCCATGAACCAATGCTCCCTTATAGGCGCTTACCGGCGAGCTGTTTTTTAGCTCCTCTGTTCCGTTTGCATCTTTCCCAACAGGAGCCTCCCTAAATTCGCTTTTTTGCAGCTCATCAAGGTTATTGACCCGCTTAAACTCTACCCCTCCTTTCCAATAACGAAACCTGGCACTTCCTTTTTTCTTTACAAATAAGTTAACAGAGAGAGTAATTCCATAAGAAAGTGAAGTGGTGTCACCCAACTGACCTTTCATCACGTTATACATGGAAAAGGCGGAATTCGAAATAAACGGCGAGATATTGAACCACCAGATTTTTCTTCGCGCCCAGATGTCCCTAAAAAGGTCAATCTCATAATCCTTTGCAACATCAGGCATAACTTCTTCATCCAACCTTTTATAGTCTGCCAACATCGCTTCCAGATCGATTGTTTTTATTCTATTACTATCATTTAATGCACCTGTAAACCAGTTAAGGCTATCTCTTTTATTTCCTTCTATTTTTATTTCATTTAGCGAATCTACTGGTAGGCTTAAATACTTTCCAACATAGCACCACAACGTATCAGGAGCCGTCTGCTTACTATAAGCCGCCGAGAACACCTTCTTCAATGCTTTCAAAGTATCACCCTTTAGTCCTATTAGTCGGTAATTCTGCTTTATGAGATATTTTGTAGGAGCAAATAAATCAGGATTTTTCAATTTGTAGGAGCCACTAAACGATCGCTTTAAGAGATTAACTCCTATTGCAGTTTTAAAATACCCACTTAACTTATGGCCGGAAAAAACTTCAGATAAGTTGTTTTTTGAGCCACCTGTCAATTCGCCAGTGATTATAAGGTAGTCGTTAGAAATTATAGTACCCGTAAGCGTTGCAGCAGGTTCCGCAAACTGAATTTTAAACCCCGATGTCGGCGCTTCACTTCCCTGGATAGTATAGCTATACATCCTTTTCATCATCCTTGCAAAGGCAGAATCAGAAAGCGGCGTAGAATCCTTAGTGGTGTCAATAAGCGATTGCGCAAAACCGCTCGCAGGAACTAAAAAAAATAAACAAAACAAACAGCATAGAGATCTCTTCATAAGTTTGAGGGTTGAAGTTACAGATGATAGATATTTGAGTGAACAGTATTGATTTTCTGGTTGAATAAAAATCGAAAACAACACAACACAAACCATCGTGGTTTTGTTCGGGGCATGATAAATTTGTCCGGGCAAATTTACATTTTCATACATGGCAGCCAATACCTACTAATAGGTATTTTAACCAGCGATGCCGGGGAAACAACAACCAATCTCCATCTGTAAGTTCCAACAAGCCGGGATGTTACATCACTATTGTAAATACTAATCGGGTAAAGGCACACGAATGCCCTTACCCGATTAGCGGATTAGGAATGTTAATTTATTTTTTTTCCTTCGTCCAGGTCTTGTTAAACTTTTCTACCTCGTCTGCGGAGGGATCAGTTACAGCCACCACCTGTCCGGTCCCATTATTCAATACATAAAACTTAAGAGGTGTAAATTTCTTTATACTTTCCTCTATGGCCTTATAGAACAGGTCCCCGTTTTTTACACTCCGGTCGAATTTAAAATAGGAAGCGTAGGGCGCGAGGCCAAGCCGGTAAAGGGTTCCGCTGTCCGGTGATATACTCACCGCCGCTGTTACAAGCGGATAGGCATTGCTGATAGTAGCGGTATCAGGTACAGGCAGATGGGTAGCAGTCACAGTACTGGATGATTTACAGGCTACAAAAAATGGTAACAACAGGTAACAAAAAAAACGTATACTCATGAGTGAATATACGTTTTTTTGTAAGATGCGTACTTAGTTTTTGTTTCGTATACGCGCTGACGATACCAGGTCCACGTCGGCAAATTTCCATGCTTCGTCGAAGGCCGTCCGTGTTTTTTGTGCTTCTGCTTTTTTTTGCTGAGATTGAAGCGAATGGTACAGCCCTATCAGCGCCCAGCCGTTCTTTTTCCAGGTTTGTAAATCCTGGCGGTAAACGGATTCCGCTTCCCTGAATTTCCCGGCATCCAGGAGAACAGCGCCCAGGTAATGCCTGACAGAGAAAAACCAATCCGGCGGTTCGTTGTAGTTCAGGTTATCTTCGATGGTGACCGCCTGTTGCAGTAATGCGATGGCCGTATCCCGCTGTTGACGGGTAGCCGCTGCCTGTGCCTTTAATACTTTCACGGCTATCTGCACCAGATCGGCAGTGGTATTGATGTCCCATATCGTCAGGTGTGGCAGCGATGTATCTGCCGACAGGGAATCCAGGCTATCGAACTCCTTTTGCGCGTCAGCCGTTCTGTTTTTTCCTAAAAATGCCATGCCGCGCGCATACCGCCATATGGCCCGCGGATACACCAGGTCCTCCTCCGGCGCGGGAAGCGACAGGATAGTATCCCACATGCCAAACTTCACCGCTACGTAATACGGAATGGTATAATAGTGCTGCAGGGTACCCCAGGCGGGCAAACGCATGATATCCCCCGCCGAATGTTCCTGTAGTTTTTTAGCCGCTTTCCAGGCCAGGGCCGAATTACCTTCCAGCGTGGCCAGGGCCGCCAGGAAATGGTAGTTATGCGGATAATAGGCCAGCGGATATACTCCCTGTGCATGGCAGGCAGTGGCATAACTACTGTCCACGTCCACCGCATGTATATTGGACAGCGTGCCTGCATGATAATCGCCTGTATTGATGTAAATATGCGAAGGCATGTGCACCAGGTGCCCCGATCCGGGCACCAGTGTATCCAGTAAACGGGCACTCGCCAACGCTTTTTCCGGCGTAGCGGATGCTTCCACGGCATGAATATAAAAATGATGCGCGCCGGGATGCAGGGGATTAATGCTCATCAGGTGTTCCAGCACTGCCAGCAGCTCCGGTGTCCACGCGCGAGGCTTACGGGTGCTCTTCTCATACAGGTCCCACGGATGGAGATTCATCATAGACTCCGCATATAAAGCGCCGATATCTGGATCGGTCGGATACTGGTTATACACCTTCTTCATAGCAGCCGCATAGGCTATATCCAGCGGCTTTCGATCCGACGGCGCCGGCAGGGCATAACGCGAACCCAATGCGAGGATCAGCGCCTTTTCTTTAGGCGTACAGGAGGCGGATAATAACTTCGCCTTCACACCAGCCTCATAGGCCCGCTGAAAATTATCTTCTTCCATACCGCCGTTGTAATTAGGTCCCAGTACATAGGCATATCCCCAATAGGCCATGGCACAGGTAGTATCCAACCGCGTGGCTTCGTAAAAAGACCGGGCCGCCTCTGCATGGTTAAACCCATACAACAACATCATTCCCTGGTTAAAATATGCCTGCGCTTCCGGGCTGTTGGTAGAAACCGGAAAATCGATTCCCTTCAGGCCTTCCAGCCTGGGCGCCTTTTTACCGGAGGTATACCAGGCTTTGTCTGTTATCCTGGAAGCATAGCAGGCTATATCCGGTGCTTTTTTACCGGTTGCCTGTGTCTCCTTTGTTTTCGTGCTGTTATGGCACGCAACAAGGAGTAAGAGAGAAACACCCGTCAGATAGATTGATTTCATCGGCAGCTTATTTAGTGGTGATGGTATCATAAGCTCCGCATTACTGGCAGAAAATAGGTATAGCGTGAAAAATTAGCCTATACTAATGTACAATATCTATGGTAAATTATTTTTATAATTTTGTTCTGTATACAAATGGCTTCTCCTCCATGAACTATCAAACATTTCCGCCACAGGCAGCCCTCACATCGCTGATAAAATGTTACTGGACATTGGAAGTACCGGCAGACATGCCAGCTGAAAAACAGCGGATTGTCCCGGACGGCTGCATCGAAATGGCATTCATTCTCGGAGATGATATTAAACGGTTTACCACGGAAACAGATTTTATACTGCAACCCCGCGCCATGGTGCTCGGACAAACCACTGCCCCTTTTTATATTCAACCCGCCGGATACGTCAACAACGCGGGCAACGACCTGCAACCTATGCTGGACCGGGTACAACAACAAGGCGGACAAGTCATCGTACCAAAACAATGATCAGCCCCGAAATGGGATACTTCGCCCTGTTTATCGATACAGAAGGCAATAAATCAGGGCTGCATTCCGCCCATTGATCCGTTTTCCCAAAAAATCCCGCCGGTTCAACCCGTCAGCTGAAAAAAGAACTACCTTCGCCGCGTAATCATAGTAAAAACTGTCTGGCCTATGCCTCCTGTATTACAGGGCATAGGCCGGTGTTGCTTTAATATATACACGGATTTCTATGCGTAATGCCTTCATTAAAAAAGTCGCATTAAAAACATTAAAAATTACCTCCATATCTCTGGCCGCTATTCTCGGGTTATTATTTCTGTTACCCCTGCTGTTTCCCGATGCGGTATCCAGCAAAATAAAGACCTGGGCCAACAGCAGTATCACCGGTGAACTGAATTTTTCCCGGGCCCGGTTATCCTTTTTTAACCACTTCCCTGCCCTCACACTCACACTATACGATGTAAGCCTGAAAGGCGGCGCGCCCTTCAGCCAGGATACCCTGGTTGCCGGCAGCGAAGTAGCCCTGGGCGTAAACCTGCAAAGCGTATTCTCCAACGCTATCACCATTGACGAGATATACCTGACCAAAGGGAAGATCCATATCATGGTGGATTCCAGCGGTCACCCCAACTATAACGTATACAAAGCCGCTCCCGCTAATCCATCCGACAAACCGGATAGCGGCAGCGCTTCCATGAAAATAGAACGCATACAAATCGAGCATTGTCACCTGATCTACGATGATCAATCGCTCCCCATGTATGTACAGGCTAAAGAGGTAAATTATACCGGCAAAGGCGATCTGGCCAAAGCAGTTTTTGATCTCTACTCCAAAATTGACATCGGGTCACTGGATTTCACCTACAACCATACTTCGTATATCCTTTCCAAAAAACTCGCGGGGGAACTGATCACAAAAATTAATACCAACTCCCTCGATTTTGTTTTTGAAAGAAATGACCTGAAGATAAATGAACTGCCGGTCAGACTGAAAGGCGCTTTCGCCTTCATGAAGAATGGCTATAAGATGGACTTCCGGCTGAGTTCTATGGAATCCTCCCTGCACGCCATTTTCGGCGCCCTGCCACCGGAGTATTCCGCCTGGATGCAGCATACCAATATTGACGGTACCGCAGACGTGAACGCCAGCTTAACAGGCGAGTATATCGCCGAAACCAATACCATGCCCGACCTGGCCTTTAATATGCAGGTACGCAACGGTGTGATCAGCAATCCCAAAGCACCGGCGCCCATTAAAAATTTGTTTCTCAATTTCCAGTCCAGGCTGGCGCAACTCAATACCGACAGCCTGTACGTCAATGTAGATTCTATCTTCTTTAATATTGATAAAGATTACTTCAGCTCCGTGATACGGGTTAAAGGACTGAAAACACCGGATATCCATCTCAAACTAAACACAGACCTGGACCTGGAAAAATGGAGCAAAGCAATGGGCTGGCAGTCCTTCGACCTGAAAGGCCGACTGCAAGCACACGCGCTGGCAGATGGGACCTATGCTACCAGCATCATCAACCGCGGTCCCAAACAACGCCCGGATACCGTCATCAGCAGTATCCCATCCTTCGACCTGCAGGCCAATTTCCGCGATGGCTACTTCAAGCTGGCCGCGCTGCCGGAAGGACTTAAAAATATCAGCTTCCACGTAACAGCCAACTGTCCGGATAACCAGCTCGCACACACGCACTTTAACATCAATGATATCAACGCCAACCTGCTCAGCAATTATATCAAAGGGTATCTCCGCTTCAGTAATGCCGAAGCGCCCGTGATAGACGCGCAACTCGCCTCCATACTGCAACTGAGCGATATTAAACAGTTCTATCCCCTGGATAGCCTGGATGTTGCCGGCATCTTACATATAGACATCAATACCAAAGGCAGTTATGTTCCGGCTAAACGGTTGTTCCCCGTCACCACCGCCAAACTCACTATGAACGATGGTTCCCTGCAAACCAAATACTACCCTAAGCCCATTCAGAAAATCAATGTGGATGCCACCATTACCAATACCAGCGGCACCCTCAGCTCTATGAACGTGGACGTAAAACCGATCGCCTTTGAGTTTGAAGGACAGCCCTTCCTGCTGAAAGCAGACCTGCGTAATTTTGACAACCTGCGGTACAACATCACTTCCAACGGTACCATCAACCTGGGCGCTATCTATCAGGTATTCGCCCTTCAGGGATACGACCTGAAAGGGTTTATCAAAACCAACCTGGCGCTCAGCGGTACGCAGGCTGATGCCGTCGCCGGACGCTATGGCAAATTAAATAACAAGGGTACCCTGACCGTGAAAGACATCGTGCTGAAAGCAAACATGTTCCCGCTCCCCTTTTATATCAACAACGGTATATTCCGGTTCGATCAGGACAAGATGTGGTTTGATACCTTTATCGCTACCTATGGAAAGTCGAAGCTTACCATGAACGGCTTTTTAAGTAATGTGATCGGTTATCTCACCCAAAAAAATCAAACCCTGCACGGCAACTTCGATTTTAAAAGCAATTATATACTGGCAGATGAGCTGATGACCAACAGCAGTCCCGCTGCCACCGCGCCTTCCGGTACTGCGCCTTCCGGAGTGATTATGCTGCCCTCCAACCTGGCGCTGACACTCAACGCCGCGGCAGACAGAATCCGCTTCAAAGGCATGAACATCGACAGCTTCCATGGCCAGCTGGTACTGGACAGCGGTAAAGTAGCCCTGAACAAAACCGGTTTTAATATCATCGGCGCTCCCGTGGAAATGGATGCCACCTACGCTTGTATTCAGCCAAAGCGGGCCTCCTTTGACTATCACATTACCGCCAAAGAATTTGATATCCGCCGTGCCTATAATGAAATCAAAATCTTTCATGACATCGCCAGTTCCGCAGCCAGCGCCAGCGGTATCGTAGGACTGGACTATCGTCTCAGCGGTAAACTGGACGGCAACATGAATCCCATCTACCCTTCCCTGAAAGGTGGCGGTGTATTGTCTGTCAAAAAAATCAAACTGAAAGGTTTTAAACTGATGAATGCCGTGAGCCAGTCCACCGGCAAATCAGATATCAAAGATCCGGATGTTTCCAAAGTGGATATTAAATCCAGTATCAACAATAATATTATCACCATAGAACGCACCAAACTGCGTGTAGCCGGGTTTCGTCCCCGCTTTGAAGGACAGGTGAGCATGGACGGTAAACTAAACCTGAAAGGCCGCCTGGGACTGCCGCCGTTCGGAATTTTCGGTATACCCTTTAACGTTACCGGCACGCAGAGCAATCCGAAAGTACAATTACGCAAGGGCAGTGATAAAGATCAGCTCGAAGAAACCGCCGATACAGACGAATAAGCTATTGCGAACTACCGGCTAAATTTCTATTTTTTGAAAGTAAATTACACAGCATGAACGGATCATTAACAGCATGGATGGAAAAACTGAAAGACAACGCCATCCCGTTTAAAGAAGTGATTGAACGGATAGAAAGCCAATATCATCATCAGCCGACTGCCTTCAAAAACGGAGATGCCTATAACGAAGCCACCCAGAACCAGGGCAGTGCCAAAGTTTTTGCTTTTGCGCAGTTACACCAGCTTTCCAAAGAAGATACCCTTTATTTATTTGCAGAACACTATCAGTCCGTGTTACAAACTCCCGTTGGTACCGACCACCAGAACATCCGGCAGTTTATGGCGCATGGCTGGCCAGGCGTGGTATTTGAAGGTCAGGCACTGACCCGGAAATAAATAACAACTTCATGAAACAGCATACGCTCACCCCGTCACAAGCCAGGAAAATCATCCTTCATGCAGCCGGACTGGCCCAGCCCGCGCAGTTTGGGAAGGGGATCGAGGCTGTTTATAAACTCATTGACCACCTGGGTTTTGTACAGATAGATACCAACTATGTGGTAGAACGCGCGCATCACCACACCATCGCCGCGCGTGTACCGGACTATAAACCCGAATGGATCGATGAGCTGCAGGCTGACGGCAGTATCTTCGAATTTTTCACCTATGGCACAGGATATATCCCTATGCATGAATTTCGTTTCTCCCTGCCCGTTAAAGAAGGTTTTTTATCCCGCAGAAAACCACTGACGCCGCAGGAAGTTACGCTGATGAAAAAAGTGCTGGACAGGATTGACCGTGAAGGTCCTTTAATGGTGAAGGATTTTGAAAACGACCGTCCCGTGGCCAGCTCGGGCTGGTGGGACTGGAGGCCGGCCAAACTCGCGCTGGAAAGGCTGTTCCTCGATGGCAGCCTGATGTGTACCCGTCAGAAAAATTTCCAGAAAGTATACGATCTCCCCATCAATCTGGTTCCGGGTGATATTGATACCACGCCGCCTACCCCCGAAGAATTTGCGCGACATGTGATACACCGTTCTTTACAGTCGCTCGGTGTTGCCTATGCCAAAGACATTGCCTGGCGCGCCCACTATGCAAAGGGACACCTGGTAAAAACAGAACTGGAAAAGATGGCGGCAGCGGGTGAAATTTGCACCGTTAGCATAGAAGGGTTAAAGACAGCGCCCCTTTATATGTTGCCCGGCTATAAAACCAAAAAAATAACCCTGCGTGAGGATGCCGTTGTGCTCTCTCCCTTTGATATTTTAAATGTGCTCCGGCACCGGTTAAAGGATTTCTTCGATTTCGACTACCAGATAGAATGTTTTGTTCCCCAGCCGAAACGGAAATACGGTTACTTCTCCCTGCCGGTATTACTGGGCGACACTTTCGTTGCCAGGATGGACGCCAAAGCAGACCGGAAACGCCGTACCCTTACTATCCATAATCTTCATGCAGAGCCGGTGACGCTCACAGCTCCTATGATCCATAAAATTGTGGATGCCATTAAAATATTCGCCCAATTCAATCAGTGCCGGGAAGTAGTCATTAAAAAATCCAATCATAAGCAGTTGATGAAAGCGGTGAAAGATGCCTTTTGAGCCGTACTGCATTCCTCTGTCAGTCACATTTGTCAAATACCACTTTCGGTAGCCACAAAGGAACTTACTAAAACTGCCTGTTCGAAAAATGTGATTTTAAAGGGAAAGAATTTAATTCCACTACGTTTACAGGCTATACTTTTGCCCAAACCAAATTCAAAAAAAGTAAATTTAGACGGCAGTACATTCAGCGATTGTAAATTTTCAGGCAAATTGGAAGACACGACCTTTAATGGTATATATGATTCCAACCCCGCCCCTACCACATGTCTTCACAACGTTGACTTTTCGTATGCAACATTAGGTGACTTTGTATCTTTCTTTAACTGTGATTTATCAACAAGCGTTCCTCCTAAGGGAACTTCATTTAAAGCGTTATTATACAATCTATATTCAAATGATCCCGGTGTATTAAGTACAGGATCTAAAGACAGGATAATATTAGAAAGAAAAAAAGAGATAAAATGTAATTTTTCATCATAAATTTCCGCCTGAATAACATAAATAAACCGGATGATAACAGAACACCTTGAAAATATCGACAGCATCATCAACACACTCCTCAAAAAAGGGAAAAACACAGGCGATGAACTGGTTTTATTATTTTATTTTTTCTCCGAAGACGAAGACAAGTTGGAAGCATTACAAAACAAGCTCACCAACCTGGGTTTTGTAGAGGATGATTTGTATGAAGACGAAGGCGAATTTCTCCTCGATATTGAATATCATACCCTTTTCAGCAAAAGCAGCATGGTAGACATCATCACTACCGTTAGTACCTTGTGTACATCCCTTCGGGTGGAATTTGACGGCTGGGAAGCGGAAGTTTAAATACTACTACCGCCCAGCGTCAATCGCCTGCCGGAAAAGCGCCGGTGTAATTATCGTCAGTCCATGATGCCCGATAATCTGCTTATAGGCAATGTTATGCTGATGGATGTATTCATAAAATTCCTGCGATACCTTGAAAGCCGGCGTCACCACCGCATCTTCCGGCATAGATAACAGATCGCCTTCGTAGATGAGCTTTTCTGCCGGCAGATATAAAAAAGACAATCCCTGTGCATGACTGTTCGGCACTTCAAAAAATTCGATCCGGTGATGGGCATCCTCCAGGATTTTATGCCCGTTGAAAAAGCTGAATTCCGGAGCCAATCCCCCGGTCATTTCCCGCACCGGTTTTTCCATAGAGGGGGTACAGATCACCGCCGCCCCTTCCTTTACCAGTTCTCCTATACCGCCAATATGATCGTTATGAAAATGTGAAAGGTGCACATACCCGATTGGTTTCCCTGGCAGGGTTCGATGAATTAGCTCGATGATACCCCGCGTAACACGGCCGGATACCGGCGCTTCCGTCAGCAATACCTGATCATCCATATTAATAAACAGTACATTCCGGTCCCCATCTACCTTTTCCACGAGGTATACGTCTTTTGCAATGGCGCGGGCGCGGAGTGGCGGCGTGGTATCCATTTGCAGCGTATAGCCTGCCGGGAGACTAAAACGGGTAGTATCGGCGGCAGCCAGGGGCAGGAAGCGGACCAGCTGATCGGAGAGAACATCCTCTCCATTTTGCTTCTGAACCATCTTTCCGGGCAGGCTATACAAGGCCCCGACATGCGTATAGGCGTCGAAGTATTGTTCTTTGACAGCGCTACCGGTAATGACCTTATTACTGGCCAGCAGCAAGGTCTTAGGATGGAAACGTAATTCCTGTGTACCCGTGCCCGTTATCCTGCGGACAACTATTTCGCTGTGAGAGGTTTGTACCTGAAGGGAATCTCCACTGTCCAGCATTTCTTTCAAAATAAAATAGGGAAAACTGCTTAAGATGATACGCCTATTCGCCTCTCCCAGATCTCCCGGCACCTTCAGCAGCGCCTTTCCGGTACGCCATAGCCCGAGATCATACACATAGTAACCGGCATCCCGGTTGATGCGCACCGTATTAAAAACGTACCCACCGGCATAGTGAGCCAGCGTATGATGCCAGTGCCGGCGATGCTCCAGGTCAACGTATACTTCGTACTCATCCTGTTCCGGCTGTACGCAGTCGAAGCTGTATCCCTGCCAGCGGTTATAACTGGTACGATGAGTGGCATAGTCAAAAGCCCGGATAGTTTCCCAGTGGCCATTGGCGGCCATAGCTTTGCGCAGAAGACTGTCGGCCGACTGACAACCGGCCACACGGGGCAACAACAGGGAAACGACGGAAAACAGTAGCAGCAAACGGTACATACCTTTCTTTTTGCTGCGAAGGTAGACCAGGGGCATTGCGTATACTATGCAGAAATGCTCAATTTTGGCGGCACCATTTCCGGTAAGCGAAAGGAGACAGCTGTTGCCATTGTTTGAATAAACGGCCAAAAGCGCTGGCATTTTCAAATCCGCACATCCAGGTGATGTCCTGTACCGGATGGTGGCTGTTCTTCAGCAACTGCTGCGCATGTTCCAGCCGGATACGGGTCAGGTACTGGTGCGGCGTACAACGAAACACCGCCCTGAACTGCCGTATCAGTTGCGGCACAGACAAAGCCGCCATGCGCCCCAGTTGCTCCAGTTCCAGGTTTTCCGCAAAGGTGGAATGCAGTATATCCCGTACCGTACAGATCCGTTTATAGATCTCCTGTTGGGTACCGGGCTTAACGGCCCTGACTAAACGCGCATAGCCTGAATCCTTACGCTGATGAAAGATTAATCCCTGGAGCAGCCGTACCAGGTGTTCATCAGCACGATTTTTCGTATAGCCATGGGTATCCAGATTATTTACGAGCTCATCCAATTGCTGCTGCAAGCCGGTATCCATCGCATGCAATGTTTGATGGAACCCGGGTACGGGGCCGGTAGCCATAGGATTATCCAGCAGATGCCCTTCGCTGTGCAGCATATCATAAAAAACAGCAGCGGCAAAATCTCTCCGGAAAAAAACAGACAGGCTTTTCACGCGCTCCAGGGTGTCAATACTACTGGCATAAGGCTGGTCGTCATTCAATATCAAAAAACGCTGTGGCCTCACTGCCAGGGGTATACGGTTTACGATGTACCACTCCTCCCCGTTTCGCACCGTTTTGAGCGAAAGGCAACCTACATGTTTTTCACAGTGGCTTTTATTCACCGCCGCATTGAAGATGATATTATGCCGGCTGAAATTGTCGAAATGCGCCTGTTCGTCAAAGCCTGGTTGCGTATGGTCAGGAAGCGCGGTGAGGTACATATGGTATGCTATTTTAGGCTGTACAAAATAGCGTTTTTATACCAACGTTCCATTAATTTTGAGCTATAAGTATTATATATGGATAAAAGGGTTGCCCACAAGCTTCTATTGAAACAATACTGCGAACAGGTCATCCTGCAACGCATTGCCATCACCCAACAGGCCATGAACGAAGCGCAGGCGGCGGCCAACAGCGAAAGTAAAAGTTCCGTCGGCGATAAATATGAGACCGCCAGAGCCATGAGCCACATGGAAAAAGATATGCATGCACGGCAATTGCTGGCCCACCAGCAGGAGTTGCAGGCCCTTCGTTCGGTTAACGTTCAGTCCGTTTACCAGGTACCCGCTGCGGGCGCCTTTATACGGTCCACCACCGCTAACTTCTTCATTGGTGCTGGTCTTGGTAAACAAGTAATCGATGGAGAAACGATTATCTTCCTTTCGCCCATATCACCGCTGGCACAGCAGCTCATGCGAAAAAAAGCCGGGGACGAGTTCGAGTTCAAAGGGAAAAATAAGATCATAGATGTTTATTGAAAGTTGTTTCTGCCTTACCTTTGCGACGATTTAAACGAAAAACATGAGTCAATTTCCGCATATAAACCTGCCATTACAACGCAAACTGACCTTCACCGCCAACCCGGTAAACGTAGTACCGTTGCCGCATGGAGAGGTCCTGATGAACTTTGCCAGTCAGCCGCTGATTACCAGGCTGAATGCCGATCTTGAAATTGTATGGGAAAAAATCATGCAGGGACAGAACACGAACTATGTGAGCAGTAAGTTGTCTGCCTCCCCTGATGGCGCAATGATTGCCGTCGCCGGCATGAACGATATACGTATCCTCAACGCAGACGGCACGACCGTATTACATACCATCCAACATGGTTCCTGGGGTTGGTTCCTGGGCGCCGCCTGCTATTTCTCCAGGGATAACAAAACCATCTGGTATGTACTGCCCGGCGACGAAAATACCAGCGACGAGCTGCAAGTGATGGATATCACGACTTTTGACGTCATCGCTACCCACCCGCTGCATGAAAGCCATCAATACACCTATGCGTTTCATGCTACGCCGGACAACAACACCCTCCTCCTGGAAGCCGCCGCAGGCCAGGAAACAAGCCTGCTGACGCAGCTGCAGTGGAACAACGGCGCTATCGTGATCACTAACCTATCCCAATGTGATGATATGATCATGGGCAACTTCGCGCCCTCCGGAAATGCGTTCGTCATGGCTCCCCATTACGACGAGCCATTGGAAATATACTCCTTCCCGGAAATTGCTAAAGTAGCCGAGCAAGATCAGGCCGCCATTTTCGACGGTAGTAAAGATTTTCCTGCCGCAGAGCCGGATAATATCAACTACAGCGTCTTCTTTATCGATGACAATAACATCCTGGTAGTGTCCCAGTTTGGCCGGTTATTGCTGCTGGATAGAAAAGACTTACGTTGCAAGGCGGAAGTCATGCCCGAGGGTATTGAATTTACAGCGTATGACCTGGATGGTAATCCTACTACCAACCCGGATTATATCTACGATTATAGCAGTAATATTATCAATGTGATGATCGTGCATGATAAGTTGCTGCTGACGACCAATGATGGACAGTTGAGGAGTTATGGGCTGCCGGTAGGCTGAGAATAGATTTCATCTGAAATATAAAAATGCCCCCAAAAGGTGAAAAACTTTTTGGGGGCTTCTTTTTTAAAACAAGCGAACACATCCTCCCTGCCTAATTTTTTCTTTAGTCTTCTTGCCATATTCTTAATAAAATTCTATTTTTAATAACCATGCAACGATAGCTCATAATGATCGCGTTAGCTGCGTTAACTCAACCCTCAACAATAACTATTAAAAATCACTACCATGTCTCCACTCCTACCGGACGAAGCATTCTATGCCGGGCTGCAACATCTGCCCAAACCCAGGTATCCGTTTCCGGATTTCATTCATCCTCATTACCAGCAACAGCGGAAAGAATACTATGATTGGATAGACAGGGAATATACTTTTCATAGTAAAGCGGCACGCGAAAAGCACAAACAGCATAACCTCGCGGATATTGCTGCCCGTGGATGCCCCTTCTTAAGCACACTGGCGGAATTACGCCCACTGGCCAACTATACCGCCAATGGCGCTATGATGGATGATTATTTCGACCGTTGTTCACGTAATGAAATGTATCATATAACGGCTCGTATCAGGAGTATTTTAACCGGGGAAGAATATATTGAACCCACTGACAACGGTATATTTCACCAGTTCTGGATATTGCGCCAGGATGCGATTAAATGTGCCATGCCTCAAAGACTATATGAAAAATACATTGCTGCTATACATAACGTTTTCGTTGGCTATACGGAAGAACGGACCTATTACCGGGCCAATATGCCCCCGCCACTCTCCATTTACCTGATTATCAGACTGCATAGCAGCGGCGGACTTCCATATTGCAAGTACGCAGCGATGCAGAAAAACTATCGTGAACTACCGGACGATGTTCTTGAACATCCGCATATACTGCGTCTTCACGACCTCTGTTCCTTATTGATAGGTATGCATAATGACTTCATCTCCCTGCCCAAAGAACTGCATAGAGAAGGGGATACGATGAACCTCGTTAAAGTAATACAGCACGAACGCAAAATATCGATTCATGAAGCTTATATGGAGGCGCTCCAACTTCATGATAACTATCTGGATGAGTTTATGCTGCTGCACCAGTACTTGCCTCCCTTTGGCGAACTGCAGGACATGGTGTATAACTACGTGCAGGACCTGGGCATTATGGTGGCCGGTGTGTACGCATGGCACACGAATGATGTGTCCCGTTATGTGAACGGCGGGTATGTAGATGGAGAATATACCAGTCAGGAAATGGATGCGTGAATACACGCTACTCAAAACCTCCCGTTATGCGTGGGGTTTTGAGTGGCTATAATAGCTGCATCGCTTTATAATAGTAAAAGTTTACGGTAGTATTAGGTCCCACCACAAAACCAGACCTGTCAAACTGCTGGCCTGTTGAAGGCATATTAAATACCTCTACTCCATTTACCAGAAAATGGAGCACCCCGTTCTGAATGACCAGTTTCAGCAGATTTACCTTCTTACTGACAGCATCATTGACAGTATAGTTCTTATACAGCGTAACTGCCGTGCCGCGATTGTCTTTCCAGGCGACAAAATAGCTATTGTAAGGTACTACGCCGAAGCAGGAACCGGTTATGCCATTATCAGCCCATGCCAGTCCGGTAAGATTGCCGTTTCCCCCTCCTATGATTTCCGCGCTGATTTCTACAGACATATTACCCTGTATACCTGTAAACACAGAATCAATGGTTATCCACTGGGCCTGCACCTTGCGGCGGTTGGTAACCACATAATAACCATCTTGAATCCTGGCATCTATTGAATCTGGTGCAGAGCTACCGGTCCACCATTTCTGAGCGGGGTTCCGGAAGTCGGATTGAAACAGTACCTTTTCAGTTCTGGCAGGGGTATCCGGAGTATCTTTTTTACTACAGGAGGCCAGCAAACAGGTAGTTAAACTAAACAACAGTATAATTTGAGGTTTCATAACTTATATGGTTAAATCTTTTATAAATTTACAAAAAAATAGTATCAGGTGAATTTTCCGGTCGGATGTTTCTCAAAGTTGAATGAACCCTGCTTTTAAACCTCCAATAATTATTTTATGAAGCGCACTATCCGGTGTTTATTGTTTGTAATCACAGGCTTTATTTCTCCCTCCTTGTCTGCGCAGGACATTTATATTTCTGCCTACCAGGGCGCTGTTCAAACAAGCAATGTGGTAGTAGGGAATATTTTAAGAGAAGATGTGGTGAATGAGGAATTGGAATCCAGGACGCATAACAGGGGAAAGCAGGCTAATATATTCGCGGCACTTCCTCCCGCAAAACCTTCATCCGTACCCGTTAAAATCCGTAGCGGCAATTTTACACCCGATCCGGCAGTGACTCAAAAGGTTAACGCTACGTTCATTGCCCAGATAGCCAAGGCAAGTCCTGATAAAAAAAATGAGATCGCCAAAATTGTCAATGGAGGCGCGTTGCAGCAGGAAGCCAGCCGGCGTTTGACCAATCTGGGTTTAAACATCAATAATATTGTAGACGTTACCGTTACCTATTACACGCTCATGTGGCAAATCATAAATGGGAAAGCGGCAACTGATAAACAAATCATAGCTGGCTACAACCAGCTGGCACCAGGACTATCGGCCAGTACATTTTTGAATGGCATGAGCGACCGTCAAAAACAGGAAGTCAGCGGTAACATGGTATTGGTGGCTATGTTTGCCATGACAACCTACCAGGGATTGGCACAGCGGCACGATACCAGGAACCTGCAACGCCTGCAAAAGGGAATAAACGACATGTTATTACAGCAACAGATTGATTTATCCTCCGTTCATCTTACGGATGCCGGTTGGGTGAAAAAATAAGCGGAACCCGGCTAGAAGCCAAAGTAACCCTGATACAGGAAATAACCGGCACCCACTACCAGGAGGTCCACCGCCACTGCCAACAGTAGCAGCGGCCACCCAAAAATACCACGGTAGCTGAGTAACTTTACCGTATCCGGTTTGCCCGGCTCAAATATAAACATAGCAGTATCACCCATCTGCCATCTGGCGCGTGATGAACCCACCGTATGTTTATAGGTGATCGTTTGATACCGGCTGTCCGGAATATCGAAAACGGGAAAATAGAAAGTACCATCTTCATCCCGTTCTTCAACGAGTTCCACAATGGTACCCACCGCCCGCTCCCCTTGTCTTACGAAGGCAAGTCCGTTTCTCAGCATCGCAGAGGAACTTGCCAACAACAACCCGCCAACGATTATAAAAATGAGACATATGATCATCTTTAGCTGTATTTTTCAGGTGAACTTTTTACCTTCTTTGCCCGTTAGGGGACTAAGCAACAAATACCCTGCACCGGTAATTATCAGCGGAATGGCAATAGCCATCAAAATGATCGCCCAATTGAAAAGCCAGAAATATCCCATCATCCTGACGGAGTCCAGGTTCGCCGGATCGTACAGAAAGGTGGCCTTTTCTCCAACATCCCACGACGATGGGCTGCTGTAGGCCGCATGATGGTATATCAGCTCAACATTTTCATTGGTCATGATGCTGAAAACCGGCGCATAGGCGCCATCACTTTCATCCAGCGAAACGACAGTTCCCTGTGCCCGCTCACTGCTGCCAATGAATTCAACGGATTGCCTGAGTTTGTATAATGAAACTGCGACTAAAAGAAGACCGGTTAACAAATATAGCTTGTACCACATAGGTTCATTTGAATTACAGTGGTTAAGATAATAAATAAGCGGCAATTCCTTCGGGAAGAACAGGAAGTTTTCGCAGAAATTACTATTTGTCATTATAACAATTATTTTTAACTTACGGACACATGGTCCATATTGATTCCCGGGTAACTTTTTAGCATGTTTTTAGTCCGTCCAGGAAACTGATTCCACCATTAGCCTTTGCAGCAGGTCATGGGATATTCTAATGGCATTACTATGCTACTGTATTTTATAAGTCCAACACGTTATGATGCGCGCTTTCTTTTTTGTGGCGATACTAGCCTTCCCTTTACAACTCCTTGCCCAGGTTGCCCCCTACAATTTTTCCAAACTGGATATCTATTCCGGCTTATCACATAACCAGGTGACCGCTATCCTCAAAGACACGGAAGGTTATCTCTGGTTTGGCACCGTATCGGGACTGAACCGCTACGATGGTCATACCTGTAAAGTGTTACGCAACCGGCAAAACGACAGCACCTCTCTGGCCGACAACTACGTGCTTTTTCTCTATGAACTCCCGGAAGAAAAAATCTGGGTGGCTACCAAAGGCGGCCCCTGCATCTATGACCTTCACACAGAACGTTTCAGCCTTAACTACGGCCGTTACCTGCAATCCCTGGGCCTGCCCGACGGCAATATCGCCAGCATCACGAAAGGATACAACGGAAGATACTGGTTCCTGTATGAAGATGGCAGCTTATTCCTATACGCTAACCAACAAACGAAAAAAATCACCGTCAACCACGCGGCCAAAACCATTGCCGTACAGGAAGCAACCGCCGGCAAATTATGGCTGTTGCACCAGGATGGCTTTTTACAGGAATATGGCATTGCTGCCGGAAAAATGATTTTTAACAGCACCGCCTTGCAACAGCAGGCCCAGGGGAACATGCCCATCAGCCTCTTTGTTGACAGTGACGGTGACGTATGGCTTTGGAGCTTTGCCTATGGCGCCGGACTTTTCCATCCGCAGGATAACTCCATCAGGCCTTTTAATGAATCCTCCTCCCCTTCCAGGCTGCAGTCCAACCTGGTCAGCCAGGTAGTACAAGATAATAACGGCGTCATTTGGATAGCTACCGACCATGGCGGCATCACCCTGATCGATAAAAAGAAAAATTTTGAGACAAGTTGCCTGCGCAACGATCCCAAAAATCCCCAAAGCCTGAGCCAGAACAGCATCAACGCGCTGTATAAGGATAATAACGGTATCCTCTGGGCCGGCACCTACAAACAAGGCGTCAACTATCTCAACAGCAATATCCTGCGGTTTCCACACCTTCATCACCAGGAGTCCGATCGCCGAAGCCTGCCCTACGACGATGTGAACCGGTTTGTGGAAGACCGGCAGGGAAATCTTTGGATAGGCACCAATGGCGGCGGACTTATCTACTTTAACCGTAAAAACAACACCTTCCGGCAATATCAGCACGATGCCGGCAATCCCAACAGCATCAGTAACAACGTTATCGTAAGCCTCTGGCTCGATCACCAGGATGTTCTTTGGATAGGCACCTACTTCGGCGGATTGAACAGTTTTGACGGTAAAAAATTTACCCGCTACCGGCACAACGACAAGGACACCTCTTCTCTGGCCGATGATAAAGTATGGGAGATCTATGAAGACAAAAACAGGAACCTGTGGGTAGGTACCTGGGGATCGGGAATGGACCTGTTTGACAGGAAGACCGGCCGTTTCCGGCACTTCTACCGGGAAAAAACCGGCAACCAGTCATCCAACTACATTGCCGCGCTGATGCAGGACCGTAAGGGCAACTTATGGACCGGCACTACCTACGGCATCATGCTTTTTTCGCCCGACGAAAAACTGATCGCCACCTACCGCAACAGCACCGCTAAAAAAAGTCTGAGCAACAATAACGTGACCTGTTTCCTGGAAGATAGCAAAGGCAGCATATGGATAGGTACGCATGAAGGATTGAACCGCTTCAACGAGCATACAGGCGACTTTGAGCTGTTTACCGTTGCTGATGGTCTCCCGGACAATATCATCCTCAATATACTGGAAGACAGTACACACCGGTTGTGGCTTTCCACCCCCAGCGGCCTTTGCAGCGCCATGCCGCATCAGGAAGGCAACAATACCACTATTTCTGTAGCCGGTTATGATGAATCCAACAATCTTCAGAACCGCGAATTCAACGAAAATGCGGCGCTTAAAACCAGTACAGGCGAACTTATTTTCGGCGGACCTTCCGGATTTAATATTATTAACGCCGCGCAAACACAACAACCGGCCAACCACTCCCGGCTTATCCTGACCGGCCTCCAGATACTGAACACCAATATCAAACCGGGGGAAATGCTCAATGGCCGGGTGGTGCTGGCACAATCGCTGTCGAAGCTTCAAGACATCAGCCTGAAGTATAAGGAGAATGTATTTTCCATCGAATTTGCTTCGCTGGATTACGGGCAGAAGGCAAATTACCGTTACGCCTATACGCTGGAAGGATTTAACACCGGCTGGCTATATACAGATGGAAGCCAACGCAAGGCTACTTATACCAACCTCGATCCGGGCCATTATACGTTTAAAGTTAAAGCGCTTAACAGCGACGGCTCCTGGGGCAAGCCTGTCTCCCTGCAGATCCATGTGGAACCGCCTTTCTGGCGAACGCCTTTCGCCTTCCTGATCTACCTGCTGACGATAGCCGGCGTACTTGTGCTGGCAAGACGTATCACGCTGGACAGAATACATATGCGGTACGAAGTGGAGCAGCAACGCCGCGAAGCGGAACGCGCCCATACCATAGAACAAGTGAAAACAAAATTCTTCACCAACGTAAGCCATGAATTACGAACACCCTTAAGCCTGATCATATCCCCGCTAGATACCATCATCAAAAACACAACGGATGAAAACCAGCAGCAACAATTGGGACTGGTGCTCCGCAATGCCAAAAGGCTGTTGAACCTCGTCAACCAATTGCTCGATTTCAGGAAAATGGAAGTACAGGCGATACGGCTGCACCTGGCTATGGGAGACATTGTACAGTTCACCCGCGACATCAGCCGCTCCTTTACTGACATAGCTGAAAAGAAAAAGATCACTTTAAACTTTTCATCGGCGATTGACAGCCTGGAAATTTATTTTGATAAGGATAAAATTGAAAAAATCCTGTTCAACCTGCTGTCTAACGCTTTCAAATACACGCCTGACAATGGCCAGGTTACCCTGCGACTTTCCTGTCTGCCACCGCCCGCCGGCGACGGTGATGCAACGCTTATAATGGAAGTACGGGATACCGGCATTGGTATTCCCGAAAACCAGCAGCAGAAAATCTTTGAACGTTTTTTCCAAACGGAAGTACCTGCAGATATGGTAAACCAGGGTACCGGTATAGGGCTCGCCATCACCAAAGAATTTGTAAAGCTCCACCACGGGGTGATCACGGTAAAAAGCGAGCCGGGGAAAGGCACCTGTTTCACCGTCAGCATTCCGGCCAAAAAAATATTTGACCCCGCCATACGTAACACTACGCCACTGGTAACGGAAGAAGATGCCAGCCGGATGCTGTCTGAAGGGACACGGAAGAATGGCAAAATGAAAACTATTCTTGTGGTGGAAGACAATGAAGACCTACGCTTCTATCTGAAAGACAACCTGAGGATGCAGTACCATATTGAAGAAGCGGTCAATGGTAAGGAAGGCTGGGAAAAAGTGAAATCATGCCATCCGGATCTGGTGGTCAGCGATATCATGATGCCACTGTCTGACGGCATTGACCTTGTGAAAAATATCAGGACAGAAACCGGCACGGCGCATATCCCGGTCATCCTGCTCACCGCCGTAGGTGATGAAGGGCGGCAGCTACAGGCTTTTGCCGCCGGCGCCAATGACTACATTACCAAACCATTTACTTTTGAAATACTGGATTCGAGAATTAAAAACCTGCTGGCCCAGCAACAATTATTACAAAAACGGTTTCAGAAACAGATTGAAGTGAACCCCGCTGAAATAACCGTTACTTCGATGGATGAAACATTCCTGCAAAATGCGCTGGACATTATTGAAAAACAAATGGACAATCCTGACTTCTCGGTAGAAGATTTCAGCACATCGATGCATATGAACCGGGTAACGCTGTACCGGAAAATCCTGGCCCTTACCGGCAAATCCCCGCTGGAATTCATCCGCTCTATCCGGCTGAAACGTGCTGCCCAGCTGCTGAAAAAAAGCGGGATGACCATATCGGAGATTGCCTATAAGGTTGGATTCAATAACCCCAAACAGTTTTCAAAATTCTTCAAGGAAGAGTTTAAAGTGCTCCCCTCACAATATGCCGCGAGTAAGGGAGAGGCTGACGAATAAACGTTACCGCTGTGTGATGCCTTTCCAGCTATCCGTCCTGAATGGAATAGCGGGAAGGCCGGCGGAGTTAACCAGGTTACAAACCGGGTTATCCGCCCAGGCATAACGTACAGCCGTTGGCGTTAACACCTGTTCCGATGATACCACCACTTCATTTCCTTCAATAACGGCATTGGCCCAATAAAACCGTTTGTCTTCGCCGGCAATGGCAAACCCTGTCAAAGCATGGCCGTCTCTTACTGTAAGACCGGCCCCGGTATTCGTAAACCGGATACGGATACGATGCGGTTCTTTCTTAAACCCTGCAAATGCAGGCCCGGATGCAATGCCTTGCCGGTGGTATACCTGTTTGCCCGCCACCAGCGTCAGCCGGCGGCCCACTTCCTGTTTGTTGGCCGGATGGATATTACCCGCTTCTCCGAGATCAATAATACAGGCCATGCCTGTATTAGGCTGCGACAGGGTCATGGCCTGTGCTTCCCTCACTTCCGCCCATTCGCTCTCCGAAGGCTCCGGCTTGATCTTTTTAAAGTTGGCCAGCTGTACATACAGGAAGGGGAAATTGCCCTGTGTCCAACGTATCCGCCAGTCTTTAATCAGGCCAGGGAACAACTGCCGGTAGTCGAAGGCGGCGTATTCATTGGCTTCTCCCTGATACCAGATAACACCTTTGATGGCATAAGGAATCAGCGGATGGATCATGGCATTGTACAACACGGCCGGGTAACACTGATAGTTTCGTATATGCGGCGCCGGTGTTTCTGCATCTTTTTGGTAACGCCATGTGCCTGCCAGTGAAACGCGGGTAGTTCCGTCTGTTACGTAGATACTGTCCGCAGGCGGATTCAGGCCGCCGCCACCCCATAACATGGCGATGCGGAGCGCAATGACATTCTCGCCGGATTTCAGCATGGCTGCGGGGACAGTGTAATGGTGAAACGGACTGGCACTCCATACCGTTTTGCAGATCTCATGTCCATTGACATATAGCGAGTAGTTCATTTCAGGATGCCCCAATTCCACGGTCAGAGCTTTGCCGGCAAAAGACGCCGGCAGGCCGATCTTTTTACGCATCCATACGATTCCCTCGTATGGCCCGCCAAAATCGCCCACCAGTGCGGGCATCTGCACCTGAGGCCAGGCGGCATCATTAAATGTATCCGCCGGCACTTCCTGTGCAGCATTGTTTTGCGGATGGTATATGATATCCCAGAAACGCACCAGGTTCAAACTGTCCTGTACAAAATCAGCCACCTCGAGTGTGTCATTGGCCAGCACCCGCGCCCTTGTAATGGGCGACGCCAGCAGTCCTTCCCTGCCTGTCCATGCCTCCACCGGCGTTCCGCCCCAGGTGCTTTGTATAATGCCCACCGGAATGCCCTGCTCCTGGTGGACCTTGCGGGCAAAATAATAGGCTACCGCTGAGAAGTTGCCTGTGGTGGCCGGATCACAGGCTTTCCACTTTTCGTCTGTAATGTCTTGCTGCGGTGTCAGGCTTTTGCGCTGTTTCACCACCAAAAAACGTATCTGTGGCCAGTTAGATGCGGCTATCTCCTTTGCTGCGTCTTTAGCGTCCTTCACCGGCCACTCCATGTTAGACTGCCCGGAAGCCAGCCATACATCGCCGATCAGCACATTTTTAAATTCAATGGCAACATTGCCGCCGGATACCTTCAGTGTATAAGGACCACCGGCTTTGGCGGCCGGAAAACGGAGCATCCACTTGCCATCTTTACCGGTCACTGTTTTAGCGTACGCCGCACCCAATGTACCCGTTACCGGCGTTCCGGGCGAGGCCTGGCCCCACACGGGAATGGGTTGTTCACGCTGTAACACCATGCTGTCGCCAAATACTTTAGGCATGGTGATCTGTGCGAAAAGGCGGCCATAAAAGAGGCTTGTCAATATAAGCCCCAAAAGAAATGTCTTTATCATAAAAATTAAGGTTGTTAAACAACGGCAGCGATCATGATGATGATCGCTGCCGGAAAACAGGGTTTCATGTATAGCGTGCAATGCATTTATATCAAACTACGAGATGATCACCAGCCTGCATTTTGTTTCAGTACGCCGTTTGACAAAGTCACCTGGGAATAGGGAATTTGTGACAGCCCTTTCGTTTCATTGATTTTACCCGCCTGAATGGTCTTCGTGGTATTGACGTCGCCATTTTTCACCGTCGTGGTTTCCGCGATGGCGGCTGCCGCAACAGCGATTCCCTGACGCAGCAGGTCCCAGTAACGAATTCCTTCTCCGGCAAATTCCAGCCTTCTTTCCTGCATGATATTAGCCTGGTTCACCGGCAACGACACAAAACCATCGCCTAAAGCGCGCTTGCGGACATCGTCGAAATACAGCTGCGCATTGGGAGAGCCCAGCTCGGCAGCCATCAGCAATACATCGGCATAACGGATAGATACATAATCCTGGTACTGCCCGATCATAAAGTTGGTGCCACCTAATTTCACCGCCAGGCTGTTACCCAGTTCATCTATCAGCGGGGTATACTTTTTCATGTAATAACCGGTGTACTCCCTTTGATCTTTGCTGTTGGTGAAAGCCAGTCCTTCATCGGCGATAGATATGATGGACGCTTTCCGCCTGGTATCGTTAGCGGCATAGGCATTCCAAAGCCGGGGATTGACAGTACTTCCGCCCCATCCCATGCCATAGGGGTAAATGCTTTGCGCACGAATACCATTCATCACCATCCAGTAGTTACCATCTGCATTCCCGCTATAGTCACTGGTATACGTGTATTTAATGGCAAATACGGTTTCCTTGTTATCTTCTCCCACATAATCATTGAGCGATGCCGCCGGCCAGAGGTTGGCAAATTTCTCTACCAATGCAAAGCCTCCGTTGGCGATCACATTTTCGAGATAAGTCAGGGCCTGTTGTTTGGATACTACGCCCACAAGATCTGTCTTCCCGTAATAACCGGTATAATAAAGGTATACACGCCCAATCAGCGCCTCGGCGGCCCATTTGGTCACCCTGCCATGGGTAGCCACAGGCTGGCTCGGATAACTTACCGCCGGGAGATTGTTGGCCGCAAATACCAGGTCATCGGTAATAAGCTTATACACGCTCTCCGGGCTGGCCTGCGGCAGATTGTCCGTAGAAGGACGGTCCAGCAGCGGAATATTGCCCCACAGTCTTACCATATCAAAATAAAGGTAAGCGCGGATAAACCTTGCTTCGGATTCGTATACCGGGCGCAGGTTTTCGCTGCCTTTCCAATCTACCTGGTCGAGGTGTGTGAGCAACATATTGGCCCGGTAAATAGCTTTATAGTAAGCGCTCCAGTTGTCGCCAAACAAACTTTGATCTGAAGGCGAACGGAGTTTATCAAATTCGTCGATCATCTGGTAACCGAATCCATCGGAATTACCAGTAGCGCCGAAAGCATTGTCAGACAATATTTCCGAGGCTATAGGCAGTGAAACGCCGCCGTTCCAAACGGTCTGTAAACCGTCGTACACACCCACCAGCGCTTTAAAAGCATCAGCAGGCGTTTTATAGAAGTTCTGCTCGGTGGCGGTGGTAACATCTTCTGTATCGAGAAAACTTTTGCTGCAGGCAGCCAGTGATACCAGCGCGAAAAGCAGCGTATATATATGTAGTTTTTTCATTTGCTTGTAGATTTTGGTTAGAAGCGAAGGTTAGCGCCTATCATCACAGTCCTGGGCCTTGGGTAATAACCAATGTCCACACCGGTAGAGAAGCCTTCATTATAGCCAATTTCAGGGTCCATGCCATTGTATTTCGTAAAGGTGAAGGCATTCAGTACGGAAGCGTATATACGCAGTTTACCGGCGTAATTGCGGGACACCAGTTTGGAGAAATCATACCCCAGTGTGATCGTATTGATACGCAGGAAACTGCCGTCATGAATATACAGGTCGGAAAACTGTGTCCAGTTGCGGTTATCTTCCGTTACCCTGGGCATCTTGTTGGAAGATCCGGGGCCATGCCAGCGGTCGAGGATAGCAGCGGAATAGTTGCCCAGCGCGCTGGACTGGTTTCGCCATGACTGCACAATTTTATTGCCCGACACGCCGGAGGCCTGCACCTGTAAGTCAAATCCTTTGTAATCCAGCCCTATATTGAACCCGAAGGTAAAGCGGGGATTAGGGTCACCGATCATGGTTTTGTCGTTGGCATCGATCACGCCGTCTCCATTGAGATCAACGAAACGTACATCACCCGGCTTTGCATCCGGCTGGATGGGGCTACCGGACTTTCCTTTGTGTTCGTTCACTTCTGCTTCCGTCTGGAAGATACCGGCTGTTTTCAATCCCCAGAAATAGCCGATAGGCAAGCCATTGGCTGCTCTGTAAAACTCCAGGGAGTTTTCATACAGCGTATTGGTGTTCCCGTGGATGATATGATCATTGGTGGGGATATTACCGATTTTGTTTTTATTATAGGCGCCGTTGACACCAACGGTGTAATGGAAAGACTGACCGATATTATTTTGATAGGAAAGTCCCAGTTCCACCCCGGTATTGCTCACATCACCACCGTTGATCAGCGGGGCATCTGCTCCGGCGGTAGCCAGTATCGGCGCGCTGATCAGCCAGTCCTTCGTTTTTTTGATATAGTAGTCAAATGTTACGCTGAGGTTTTTCATGAGGGAAGCATCGAAGCCGATATTGGTTTGTTCCGATGTCTCCCATTTTACGTTGGGATTGGCGAGCCTGCTGGGGTAAGCGCCCTGTGTATTAACACCTTCATTCGGTCCGAAAATATAAGCCGCATTACTGAAAGCAATGGGTGAAAGGTATTGATAAGCATCCACATTCTGATTGCCCACCTGGCCCCAGGTAGCACGCAGCTTGAAGAAGTTCAGCCAATGTACGTTCTCCATAAATCCTTCTTTGGTAACCACCCATCCGGCAGATGCGGAAGGGAAATAACCCCAGCGGTTTTGCGGCGCAAAGCGGGAGGAGCCATCGGCACGGAAAGTGAGGTTCAGCAGGTATTTCTCCTGGTAGTTGTATTGCAACCTGCCGAAGTAAGAGGCCAGCGCGTTGGTGAACGGACCGCCGCTCAGGCTCATATAAGGCGCGCCTCTGGTCACGTTTTGCGCTACGGACAAATAGGCGTGCCATATATCGGCGATACGCAGATCACGGTTGTTACCCGTCATGCTGACGCCGGTAGCTTTTAACGCCGATGTACCCGCCATTACGCTGAAGCTATGATCATGACCGAGGGTGAAATCATAACTCAGGGAGTTGTCAAACTGTATGGTTTGACCGCTGCCCATGGATTGTGTTACCCTGGAAGTATCGTTGAAAGCGTAGATAGACAGATGATATACGGGCGTATAACCATGGCTCTGGTTGGCGTAGTAGTTCAAACCCAGGCTGGTGCGAAACTTCAGTCCTTTAATAGGTTCTGCCTGCAGGTATACGTCTCCAAACAATCCCTGGCTGCTGTTACGGTTTTGGTTGGAATAATACATCACTGCATAGGGATTGGATTCCCCGTTGTTCCAGGCACGGTCAGGCTGACCGGGATACCAGCCGGTTTTGTCTGCGGCAAAGAAATTGCCATCGCTGTCATACATAGGCAGAAAAGGGCTGGTGGTAAATGCAGCGCGCAGGGAGTTGTTATATTGATTACCCACGCCGATACCGTAGGTGTTCTGGTAGTTGAACGTCAGGTGCTCGCCGGCTTTGATAATATCTTTATATAGCTTATGTTCAGAATTGATGCGGAAAGTGTAGCGTTCCAGGTTGGAAATACCGGCGCCGCCGACAATACCACCCTGGCTGGTATAACCTAACGACATCGAATATACGGAATTGGCGCTGCCTCCCTGTACGCCGAGCACATAGTTCTGCGTAGGTACGTTCTTTTTAAACATCTGGTCCATCCAGTTGGTACCTGCCGGCATGTTGTCGATCACATCGTTGGTGAAATACGGCGTTTTACCGGAGTTGACGGCCGCTTCATTCATAATGACCGCGTATTCCTTTGCATTGAGCAGCTTTGCTTTGCGCGCCACGTTCTGCAGTCCGTAAAAAACATCCAGTGTTACCTGCGCTTTCTGGTTGGTTTTGCCGGTACGGGTGGTAACAAGTATAACGCCGTTAGCCGCCTGTGAACCGTAGATAGCGGCGGATGCAGCATCTTTCAGCACATCGATGGAAGCAATATCGGCCGGGTTGAGGTAAGTGATGTCGCTGGTTTGTACTCCATCGACAATATACAGCGGTGCAAAATTACCTACGGTGCCTTTACCGCGGATAACCACGTTCATGGCTGAACCGGGCTGACCGGAGTAGCTGGTCAGCTGCACGCCGGGCGCCTGGCCCTGCAAGGCCTGTAAGGCATTTGTAGTACTTTGTTTTTGAAGGTCGTCGCCTTTTACCTGTAAATTGGCGCCGGTAACGAGCTTCTTCTTTTGCGTACCGTAACCGATCACTACGAGGTCTTCGATCTGGGTAACGGATTCCTGTAATTGCAGGTTCATTTCAGTGCCGGTCACTTTTACCTCCTGTGGTACATACCCCACGGAAGTCACCACCAGCGTGGCGCCGGGAGCGGCTTCTATTTTAAAGAAACCTGTGTTATCGGTAACGGCACCTTTGGCAGTACCTTTCACGGTAACAGATGCACCCACCACCGAGGCGGCAGTTTTGCCGGAGGTAACACGGCCTCTTACCAGCTGCGTTTGCGCAATAGCCGAATGGCTTATCAGCAGTATGATCGTCAGCCAGGCATATAACCATAACTGTCGTGTATTACTTTGAATTCTTTTCATAAAAGTCGGGCGTTTGGATTTTGGAAGTTGATAAAACCGGTACTTATATTTTGATCGTCAATTGTTTTCCTTCATAACGTACTTCGTGGTCAGCCTTTGCGTCCGGGTCCAGCGGCCGGGGGCTGGCAGCGCCTACGCGAACCACCCGGAAGGTGCGTTGTTGCAGCATGCTGTCATATGTTCCTTTACGGTCGCCTATCGTGAGCATCTTTGTATTTTCATTATAATCCACCGGGATAATGGTGAACTGTCCTTTCTCGTAATTATAGGTAGCGCCGTCATCCTCGTATAAGCGGAAAGCGGCATTCTTACCGGTGTATACAAACAGCGTGATAGTGTCGGCAGGTTTTTCGGAAGTGTATTGTAATGCCGGTCCTACCGGAATAATGGAACCTTCTTTTACGAACAGTGGCATACGGCCATAGGGCGCGTCGGCGGTGATTCTTCTACCACCGGCATGACGGGCGCCGGTATAAACATCGTACCAACCCTGACCTGCGGGCAGGTATACCTCACGACTGCGTTGTTTATAATGATACACCGGGTTCACCAGCAGAGAAGGGCCGAACATAAATTGGTCGCCTATGTTCCGGACAGCGGTGTCCTTTGCAAAATCCATGACCAGTCCGCGCATAATGGTGTAGTGATCGTGATATGCTGCGCCGGCCAGTGAATAGGTATATGGCAACAACCGGTACCGGAGTTGATCATAATACAGGAAGCTTTCGTAGGCGGGGTGATCATCCGGCGCCGTGTTAAATATTTCACGGTAGGGAAACTGTCCGTGAGAGCGGAACAGCGGCACAAATGCACCGAACTGTGTCCAGCGGGTGTTCAGTTCCCTCCATTCTTCGAGGCTGGCGGCATCCGGTTTCTCAAACTTCGCCGGCACTACAAATCCGCCGATGTCCATCGTCCAGTAAGGCAGGCCCGAGAGGGAGAAGTTGATACCTGCCACGATCTGTGTTTGCATATCTCGCCAGGTGGCGCCGATATCGCCGCTCCAGATAGCCGCTGCGTAACGTTGCGAGCCTCCGAAGCCGGAGCGGGTAAGCAGGAACACTCTTTTGTCGGGGTCAGTTCCCCGTTGTCCTTCGTAAATACCTTTGGCGTTTTGCAGCGGATAGGCGTTCAGGTATTCCGCTGCAGGCCCCAGCGCAGTAGGCGTCATTTGCAGCTTTCGTTTTCCGGGGCTTACATTGGAGAGGACATCCGGTTCGCTGGCATCCATCCACCAGGCATCGATTCCTTTGGTATACAGTTTTTGATGAATGAGGTCCCAGAAGCCTTTGCGGGCATCTTCATTAAAAGCATCATAAAAAGTGGATACATAGCCTTTGCCAATCCAATCGCGCTGTTCATCAGCAATGTTTCTTTTATACAACCATCCTTTTTTATCAAATTCATGATAGGCAGGAATATCTTTATAAAATTTAGGCCATACCGATATCATGATCTGTGTATGGTACTTTTTATGCAACACATCGATCATGCTATCGGGTGAGGGAAACCGGGCGGGATCGAATTCCTGGCTTCCCCAGGCAGCTTCTTTCCAATAGCTCCAGTCCAGCACGATATTGTCCAGCGGTATGTTTTTCTTTCGGAACTGGTCAACCGTAGAGAGGATCTCTTCCTGTGTTTTGTACCGTTCACGGCTTTGCCAGAAGCCCATTGCCCATTTGGGAACGATGGGCGCTTTGCCGGTCAGCCCGCGGTAGCCGGCAATCACTTCATCCATATTACCGCCATGCACGAAATAATAATCTACCTGCCTGCCCGCCTCTGAAGAAAATCCAACACAACGTTGTTCCGCTTCAGTCAAGGGCGACTGCCATTTTAAGGACAGGTAAGACTCCGGGCTTTCGGGTATCCACTCAATCCTGACGGGTATCTTCTGTCCTTTTTCAAAATTGACCGGCAACAATGCCGGTGCCGGGTTCCAGGCTTTGCGCCAGTGCTCCAGTGCCAGTTTTCCATTGAGCCATACCTTTAAAGTGCCACCGAAGGTAAACCGCAGTTGATGCAGCCCCGGAACATGGCTGGCGAGGCTGCCCTCCCAGGAGGCGATACCGGTAGCCGGTGTGAACACCTGTGGCAGCATCACTTTTGAATCTCCCAAAAACTCCATGTCAATTGCTGATTCCGCCCGGGTAGCAGCCAGCTCCTGCGGCTTGCGCACATCATTGGCATAGGTGGCCGTCAGCCATCCGGCTTCCCCGTTTTTGGAGAAAAGCTGCAACGCAGACAACGGATGCAGCGGCCTTATATCACCGGCTGTTGTAAGCGAATAGTTGTCCCAGAGAATACCATAATTTTTGGGGGAGATCAGAAAAGGAATCGCCACTTCTGTATTGTTCTGGAAAAAAGTAACCTGCTGCCCTTTGTAGTTATACACCCCATCCTGGTGTTGGCCGAGGCCATACCAGGCATCATCCCCTGCTCCTTCAAACTGTTGGGTAAGCTGATAGTATGGCTGTCCATCAAATACGGCGGGACTGAAAGTTCGTCCGCCGGTTGATTTCTCCGCCAGTATTTTTTCTCCGTTGGCATCCAGGAAAGTAACCGTACCTGTTTTCAATTTCACCACCACGGTCAACTTTTTAGTTTTTAATGTCACCGCGTCGTTGGAGGTCAGCAGCTTCCATTCCGGCAGCGGCCTGTTGGCATTCACTACCATAAGGTGCTGCGCCGGTGACAGCTCTTTGCCGGGCGCCGCTACTACCCTGATGATTTCATCTGTCACTACATATAACCTTACGATGTTGGAAGTACCGGTAAAAGAGGGATCTGTATAAACGATGACCCCGTCTTTGGTTTGTGAATAAAACGGCGTGCCTGCCCTGGAAACGTGGTAAACAAGCATTAGCAAAAGCCAAGCGACAGTTATTGTCCTTTTCATAACGTGGTGAAAATCTTACGTGGAATAATGCCGTAAAGTTGGTTAATGTTAGGGAATCTGGAGGGTAGCAGATGTTGCATTCTGGGGTATCAAATGTTGCAAACCACTGAATTTCAGTATCCCAAGCATTAAAAAAGGCCAACCCGAAGGTCAGCCTGGTGATTGTTTATATACAAGGGTATTTACCGGATTATCAGGGAAGCGGCGCTATGGTGGCAGCGAAACCGCCGGCACGGAGCAGCTTTATTTCCAGGGTACTGTTTTTATCGATGACGCGGTATTCGGTATTAAAAGTTTTGTCGTGTATGCCATCAGCGATGAGGGTTAGTTTGTATTTTTTGTTTTCTTCCAGGAAATTAAACCGGATTGTTTTTTTCCTTTCCCAATTTCCCGCGCTGATGCCTCCCACGTACCATGTATGAGCCTTACGACGGGCAATGATCACCTCCTGACCCGGGTATCCGTCTACCAGTTTGGTATCGTCCCAGGCGGCCGGTACGGCTTTCAAAAACGATTTGGCCGCATCGGGCAGCTCCAGGTAACCTTCAGGCCTGTCGGCCATGTGCTGGATACCGGATTCAAACACCACGCTCAGGGCCAGTTCATGCCCATATGAGGTAATATGCGGGTATTGTGAATTGGTGAAGGTAACCGGCGTGTAGTCCATTGCGCCCACCACGTTTCTGGTAAAAGGAAGAATGGCGTTATGTTCAGGCGCTGCCTGTGTCAGGTCGGGCGTATTATTGTACCACTCCGCACCGCGTACCGCTTCGTAGGTCATCAGGTTGGGATAGGTCCTGGCCCAGCCCCTGGGTACGAGGCAGCCGTGGAAATACACCATTATTCCGGCACGGGCGGCATCTTCCAGGATATCCCGGTAATATTTAATCATATCCTGTTTTTCGCTTTCAAAAAAATCGACTTTCACGCCTGCCACTCCCAGTTGTTTCAGTTTGGCAAATTCAGCCACCCTGCTTTCGTGGGTCAGCATCCGGTCGCGGGGCGTGGCGCCCACATCGGTATGCGGGCCGCCGGAGTTGTACCACATCAGGGGTTTCACTCCTTTTGCCAGGGCATATTTAATCGCATCTTCCAGGTTACCGCCATTACCCATCGCATCCCATTCCCAATCGAAGAGCGTATAAGGCCAGTTCATTTCAGCGGCCAGGTCGGTAAAACGGCAAACGATTTTATAATCTCTGGTACCATGGTTGCTGGACCAGTAATTCCACGATGCCACTCCCGGTTTGATCCAGCTGGTGTTTTGAACGACGGCAGGAGATGATACATCATCCACCAGGGTAGATTCAACAATGTCTGAAAGGCCGCCCATGACGATCACCCGCCAGGGCGACTTCCAGGGTAAGGTAATCACCGGCTCCGAAGCCCCGGTGCCTTTACCGTCGCGCTGATCGGGGAAAGCAAGACTGTACTTTGAAGGGTCGGCCGTATTGCGGAGCTTACTGCCGCAGTAATTGCCGTCCACGTCTGCCTCATGCAGCAGGAACCAGCAGGACTTATCTTCCGGCTGGAAAAGCGCCGGGTAGCTCCAATCCTGTTGAACGACCTTATCCCCTTTTGTGGCAGTGTAATACCATTCATTGGCTGTGTTCCATTTTTCCATCCAGCGCATGGTTCCGGCCGGAATGGTATAGGCGGTCAATTCCTCTTTTACGGTAAATGTTCCTTTCTTTTCCGGGAACTCATACCGGAAAGCGATACCATCATTATATACCCTGATGATGACATTGAATTTCTCCTTAGCAGGATTTTCAAAAGCTACCACTACTTCGTTGGCCTGGTTGGTACAAACGGATTTTTTTCCATGCAGCGTGGTATACCGCTCATTGACCAGCAGCGGTTTACCAGCCTTTACGAACTTCAGTTGTTTTGAAAAATCCTGGTCGTTACGGACTAAACCCATATCAATGTGGGGAATCACCACCGACGATTTTCCGTTAGCCATATACGAGGCGCTGAGACACCATTCTCCGTTGTTATTGGCGGGTTGTTTGGGAAAAAGCGTGACAGCTATTTTCCCGTTGGGCGATTGTACGGTTAATTGCCGGGCACACAGCTCCATACCGGCGACGAGGCCCAGCAATAGTAGCATCCATTTTTTCATTCCTATAAATATTATCTGATTTTTAAAACGGCAGCATAGGTAAATGCAGGTTTATTTTCCGGCAATACAACTTCCAAAGCATCTTTGTGCTGTTGGAAGCGCAGTTCGCCGCCGCCCAACATATCGATTCTGTTAATTTTCTCCGGTCGCAGTGTATTTCCTGCCGCGAGACTTTTGATTTTTATCATACCATCGTCGGGCCAGCCGAGCAATATGGCATACAATGAATCGCCTTTAGTGGTGAAACGGATATCACCGGCGCCCAGGGGTTTGCCTTTACCTTCATTAAATCCCTGTGCCGCAATCGGTGCAACGTCTTCCAGGGCGGGTCCTTCACCGAATATTTTCCAGGGCCTGGTATCGAATATACATTCCGCATTGACAGCCATCCAGGCGGCTATTTCTTCCAGGACAGCACGCTCCTGCGCATCGATGGTACCGTTGCCTTTTACGGGGATATTAAGGAGCAGGTTGCCGTTTTTGCTCACCACATCTGCCAGTGTCTGGATAACGGTTTTGCCGGACTTATACCATTTACCTTCAAAGACACGTTTATCATAGTGCCAGGCACCGATACAGGTATCTGTTTGCCAGGCGAAAGGTTCAATCACGTTGCTCTGTCCGCGTTCTATATCCCACACCATACATTTGCGCTGCATTTCATTCAATACCTTACCATTCAGCACCGCCTTCAGCTGGCCTTTGTTTCGTTTGATACTTTTGTTGTAGTGATAGGCCGCAATCTGCAATCCCACGTCGCTAACAGGATACAGCGGCAACACGGTGTCATCAAAATAAACCAGTTCCGGTTCATAGTGGTCGATCAGATCGATGACTCTTTTAAGGAATTGCTCACAGTATGCCGGTGATGGCGGCGTGGCGCCATTGTGCCAATCCCATTGCCGGAAGATAGCGTTGTTATCCCCGCTGTCTGCGCTCAGCGGATGATTTTGGGCGTAGAGCTGTTGCGGGTCCAGCCCTTCCCACCAGGTACCTTTGCCATCGGCTTTCGTTAGTGAACCATCGTAGGGCACGCCTGCGAGCGGCCCGTTTTTATCTGCCCGCCGCGCCACTTCCAGCCAGGTCCATGCATGAGCCGCATGTATGCTGACACCGAAAGGCAAGCCGTTATTACGGGCCGCTTTGGCCCAGCTGCCGATGATATCTTTTTTAGGACCCACATTCATCGCGTTCCATGTATGGTGGCGGGAATTCCAAAGGTCAAGGTTGTCGTGGTGATTGGCCATGGCGAAAAAATATTTCGCGCCGGCCCGCTTGTATAAAGCCACCAGCTGCTCAGGGTCCCACTGCTCCGCTTTCCATTGGTGGATCACATCCTTAAAACCAAATTTGGAAGGATGCCCGTATTGCTGTAAATGATATTTGTACTGGTCACTGCCTTCTATGTACATGTTACGCGCATACCAGTCGCCGTACTCCGCCTCGCATTGCGGTCCCCAGTGCGCCCATATGCCGAATTTGGCATTACGGTACCATTCAGGCACCGTGTACTGCTGCAAAGAATCCCAACTGGCGGTAAATGGCCCGGGCGCGGTATACGGCGCCAGCGGCGCCCCCCATGATGATGCGCCCGCCTGCTTCGACAATAAATAGGCAGGAACAGTCAATCCAAGATATTTGATAAGTGATCTTCTATTCACGGTTTCAATATTTTAATATGTTAAAGGGAAATAGCATCAACCGGCATCGCTTCCTCGCTGTTTTGATCTATTAATACAGCAAGGATTTTTTTATAGAAAGGCGGAAAAATTTTGGTGGAGCAGTGGGTAATTTTCCTGCAACAGCGCAGTAAGTTGGCAACACCATTCAAGCGGCCGCTGTTGCAGGAAAATAGCCTGAGTGCATAACGTGGAATTTTATCTGCCTGCAAGAAAATAAAAAATTGTCAATTTTACAATTATTTTTTCTGCAACAATAGCGCAGTATGATACAAGTCTTTAAAGCAGCTACCACCAAGCCTTTCACGTCGTTGCAAAACGGATAAAATATTTTCGCATGTTCATAAAATAATTAATCAACTAAACAGTTATTTAGTTAAATTTTTACTAAACCTCATCTGTTATCTATGAAATCAAACATCATTAACCGGCGCAACTTCCTCGCCCAATCCGGTATGGCAGCAGCGGCGGCCCTCTTCTCACCTTCAGCATTCGCCACGTTGGCAAAACCCCGCTTTAAAATGGGCCTGCAATTATACACCATCCGCGAAGCGATGGAAAAAGACGTTGCCGGTACGCTTAAAAGAATAGCCAGCCTGGATTACCAGGATGTAGAGACATATGGATTCGATCCGGCAGGCATCGGCTACTACGGCCGCCGTGCAAAAGACTTTCACCAGCTGCTGAAGGATAACGGCCTCACTACCGCCAGCGGGCACTACGACTTGTTTAAATACCTCCATTCGCCTGACGATGTACTCCTCACTTATGTTGATCAGTGCATCGAAGGCGCCCAACAGCTGGACCAAAAGTATATCACCTGGCCCTGGCTGGCTCCTGAAGACAGAAACATTGATCAATTTAAATTACTGGCATCCAGACTCAATATCATCGGAGCGCGGGTAAAGAAGGCCGGTCTTGGTTTCGCCTATCACAATCATGATTTTGAGTTTGTGGACCACGGCGGTATTAACGGCTATCAGATCATTATGAAAGAAACAGATCCCGACCTGGTGAAACTGCAAATGGATATGTATTGGGTAGTACGTGCCGCAAAAAAACAACCGGTTGAATTTTTCCGGCAGCAACCCGGCCGCTTTGTGATGTGGCATATTAAAGACATGGACCGTACAACGGAAGACTATACAGAACTGGGGAGAGGCGTGATTGATTACACGAAAATACTGCCGGATGTAAACCTGGCAGGTATGCAGTATTATTTCCTGGAACAGGGTGGCAACTTCCGCACCGGAAATGCGATGGACAGCATTACGGAAAACGCTGATTTCTGTAAGCGTAAACTTCGGAAGTTCTTGTAATTATTACAGGGCTAACGTCCGGCAGCAGACCTTTTCAAATGTGCATCCGGCACGAAGTTGAGGAAAGCATGCTGGTTGCTGTTATACTTTTTCTTATCCACCTTATAATAAAATGCGCCTTTCCGGGAACTCAGCTTGTCTTTATCTGCCAGTCTCACCAGTAAGCCGGTGGACAGGATCTTCCTGCTGAAATTTCCTTTATCAAAGGTACTATCGTACACCGATTCGTATAGCTGTTGCAGTTGGGGAAGCGTAAACTTCGGCGGTAGCAGTTCCAGCAACAAAGGATGCAAGGCAGCTTTATAGCGCAACTGCTCTTTGGCCAGGTTCACCATGGCGTCGTGATCAAAAATCAATTCGGGATGATGATTAATGGGGAACCATACCGCATGGAAATCTTCATGCAGTTGTTTGTAACGTTTAATATCGATCAGGGCTGTATAAGCCACAGATACCGTCCTCTCTACGCTATCCCTGTCCGGGGCGCTAAAAGTATGCAATTGTTCCATATAGATACCGTCCAGACCGGAAAGGTTTTTCAGTACGCGGGTAGCTGCATCCTCCGCGCTCTCGTGTTCCTGAACAAACCCTCCCACCAGGCTCCATTTTCCTTTGCATGGCTCAAATCCACGCTGGATCAGCAGTAATTTTATCTCTTGTCCGTCGAAACCAAAAATGATGCAGTCAACAGCGACCAACAACCTTGTTTGCTGTGCATATCTCTTCATACAAAACTATTAGATAACAAAAATACAACCCAGATCCCGAATCTCCATCCCTTTACCAAAAACGTATATACAGCGCAGAGATCAACAGCAGGGTAATAACAATCAGCACGGTAGTGGCGGGTGATATTTTAAACATCGCCTTATCCAGCACAAAAGCCCTTGGATTGACCCTGGGTCCGGCCAAACTGATCAGCACCATCACGATCATGGTAAACATAAAAGCCAGTCCCATACAAATCAGGAAAGGTATCTCATATCCGCCGTTACCATTGGGATAAGCTGTATAGAGGAAGTTTTCATGCCCCAATACCGCCGGTGCAAACTGATTAAAAAACACGCACAGGGTAAAACCGGTAATAATGCCCGCAACAGCCGCCGCGCCTGTGGTGCGCTTCCAGAACATACCCAACAGGAACATGGCAAAAACACCGGGACTGATATACCCTGTATACTTCTGTATAAAGGTAAATCCGCCCGCCCCGCCGATGCCCAACAGGTCATTCCAGGTAAAAGCGATTGCCAGTAACATAGCAGCGACGACCACCCAGCGGCCTGTCCATACCAATTGTTGCTGAGAGGCCTTTTTATTCATGTATTTCTGGTAGATATCCAACGTAAAGATAGTAGAGATGCTGTTGGCTTTTCCCGCCAGCGAGGCTACGATGGCAGCCGTTAAAGCGGCGATGGAAAGCCCCTTCAGGCCGGAAGGCAGAAAGCCCAGTATCGCCGCATAGGCGCCGTCCTTGTTTTCCAGTCCGGGCAACTGCCCGTTTTTATGCAACACATAGGCCGCAATACCCGGCAGCATCACGATAACCGGCATCATAATTTTCAGCAGCCCTGCAAACAGTATCCCATTGCGGGCCGTCTGCAAATTAGCGCCCAGCGCCCGTTGCGTGATATACTGATTACAGCCCCAGTAGTTCAGGTTTACAATCCATTGTCCGGCCGCATACATCAGTATGCCTGGCAACACCAGGTATTTGTTGATATACTCCTGGGAAGAAGCCGCATCCGGTTTGGCCAGGATCATATGAAAATGATCGGGCGCATCTTTCATTATAGCATTGAAACCGGCCAGCACATTCCTTCCCGTCCCAAAATGTTCACTCACCAGCGTAAGCGCCATGTAAGTAGTAGCCAGTCCACCGATGATGAGTACACTCACCTGTATCACATCCGTATAGCCGATCACCTTCATCCCCCCCAGGGTAATCACAATAGCAAACACCGACAGCGCCATCATCACCACATGCAAATAGGCGCCGCCCAGCAAGCCGTTGATGGCTAAAGCGCCGAGGTACAAAATAGAAGTGAGGTTAACAAACACATATAAAAACAACCAAAAAACAGCCATTATCAGCGCCACCGTCTCATTGTATCTCGTTTTGAGAAACTGTGGCATCGTGTAGATCCTATTCTTCAGATAAATCGGGATAAACCAAACCGCAATAATGATCAGGGCGATAGCTGCTATCCATTCATAGGCAGCAACGGCGATGCCTACAAAGAAGCCATCACCGCTCATGCCGATAAACTGCTCTGCAGAGATATTGGACGCAATCAGCGAAGCGCCAATGGCCCACCAGGTAAGCGAACCTTCAGCAAGGAAAAAATCCTTCGCGTCGGGGTTGGCTGTTTTCTTTTTCCGGTACACCCAGTAACCATAACCGGCGACCACTACAAAATAGATAACGAATACAAGTATATCGTTGGCAGATAGTACATTTTTCATAACGGGTACATATAGGATTTAAAAAGCGGCATCGTTCCAGCGCAGCTCGTTGTGGAAGGTCCTTAACTCGGTCTGCTTATCTATCAGCGCCAGTTCAATGCCGGCCATATCCGCAAAGTCCTGCATGTGAAGCGCGGTCAGGTTCTGGCTGAAACAGGTATGATGCGCGCCACCGGCCAGTATCCAGGCGGTGCAGGCATTTTTCATATCAGGATAGGGTTTCCATAATACCCTTGCTACCGGCAGCTTCGGCAGGTCATGCGGTGGGGCTACAGCCTCCACTTCATTGACCAGCAACCGGAACCTGTTGCCCATATCCACAATAGAGGCGTTGATGGCCGGTCCGCCGGCCGTATTGAATACCAGCCTCACCGGATCTGCCTTTCCTCCAATGCCCAGCGGATGTTTTTCGCAGGAGGGTTTACCTTCCGCAATGGATTCACATATCTCCAGCATATGCGCGCCCAGCACCATGGGATTTTGCGGATCGAAATGATAGGTATAATCTTCCATGAAAGAGTTGCCTCCCGGCAGGCCGCTGCCCATCACTTTCATAGCGCGTACCAGCGCCGCCGTTTTCCAATCGCCCTCCCCGGCAAAGCCGTAGCCGGCTTTCATAAGCCGCTGTACTGCAATACCAGGCAATTGCACCATACCGTGCAGGTCTTCAAACGTATCAGAAAAACCTTTGTACTGACCATCTTCCAGAAAAGCTTTCAGACCCAGTTCTATCCTCGCCGCATCTTTCAGCGCGGGGTCGTTCAGCAGCACACCCGCGATCGTATAGGCGTCTGCGTATTCTTCCACCAGCGTCGCCACCGCCCGGTCCGGAACGCTGTTAATCACCGCTACCAGATCGCCGATGCCATGCGTATTGCAGGAGAATCCGAATACCGACTCTGCCTCTACTTTATCCCCGTCTGTTACCGCCACATAACGCATATTGTCGCCGAAGCGGACAAAACGGGCGCCCTGCCAGTCGTGCCAGCCGGCAGCCACACGGGCCCATGCCCCCAGTTCTGCCAGTACGGCAGTATCTTTCCAGTGACCGGTAATCACCTTCCGGTTCATTCTCATACGGCTCATCATAAATCCCAGCTCCCTGTCGCCATGTGCGCTCTGGTTCAGGTTCATGAAGTTCATATCTATCTCGCTCCAGGGTATATCCCGGTTGTATTGTGTGTGCAGGTGGCAAACCGGCTTTTTCAATGCCTTCAGGCCCCGTATCCACATTTTGGCGGGAGAAAAGGTATGCATCCATAACACTACGCCTATACAGTTTACCGCTGCGTTGGCCTCCATGCATACAGCATATATTTCTTCCGGTGTGGTCACTACCGGTTTATAGATAACGGTAACGGGCATATGCTCACTATCGTTTATACCGGCGGCGATTTCCCGGCTATGCTGCGCAACCTCCTGCAAGGCTGCTTCTCCGTATAAATGTTGACTTCCCGTAATCAACCAGATCTCCCGTTTTTTCAACTCAATCATACCATATGGTTTTATTGCCCGTAATAGGAATTGGGGCCGTGTTTGCGTTCGTAATGTTTTTTTATCAGCGATTCTTTTAACCTCGGTGCCCGGAAGTTGATCGATTCCGTGAGGTAGGCCATCTGGGCAATGGATTCCAGTACGGCGCTGTTGTAGACGGCCTTTGCCGGGCTGCTGCCCCAGGTAAAAGGAGCATGATTCCCTACGAGGATCATCTCTATGTCTTCATAAGTCAGCTGCCTTTGGGCCAGCGTATGCATGATCTGAAAACCGGTCTGATATTCATAGTCACCGGCTATCAGCTCATCGGGCATCGGCGGCGCGCAGGGAATGTCGAGGGTGTTATGGTCTGCATGCGTAGTGCCGTAAATGGGGATATCACGCTGGCTCTGCGCCCATGCGGTGGCATAGGTAGAGTGTGTATGCACGATGCCGCCGATATGTTCCCAGTGCTTATACAACACGGCATGGGTCAGCGTATCAGAGGAAGGACGCAGATCCCCTTCGATCACTTTTCCCTCAAAGTCCACGATGACCATCTTGTCGGGCGACAGCTCCGTATAAGGCACTCCGCTGGGTTTAATGGCAAACACGCCTGCGGCCCTGTCGGCCGCGCTCACGTTGCCAAAAGTGAAAATAACGAGTCCCAGGGCAGGCAATTGCATGTTGGCCTCATAGGCAGCTTCGCGGATAGCCTGATATTTTTGTATACCCATCTTAATCAATATTCATATTGGCAGTAAAAGCGCCGAGCGCCTTATATTTCCTGTACCTGTTTTCGTATATGCCTGTGCGTTGCCTGTCGGGTGACCAGGTAGTTTCAAAGCCCTGCCCCATAACCAGCATCGCTTCTTCCACTCTGGAGAAAATGCCTGCCGCCGTAGCGGCGAACATGGCCGCTCCCAGTGCGCAGGTTTGTTCTGAGCGGTGGATACGTATAGGCATGCCCATTACATCGGCCATCATCTGCATAATAAAGGGTGATTTCTGCGCCACGCCGCCGATACCTATCAGTCCTTTTACGGGAACGCCTTCCCGTTCAAAGCGCTCTACGATAGCTTTGGCGCCAAAGCAGGTGGCTTCCGCCACTGCTCTGAATATCCTGGGGGCGTCGGAGGCGAGATGAAGCCCGGTCAGCGTTCCTTTGAGCGACTGGTCTGCATCCGGTGTACGGCGGCCATTTAACCAGTCGATCCCCCATTCGCTGCTTTCATCCGGTACGATTGCGGCGGCCTGCTGTGAAAGCGCGGCAATCATCCTGCTATTGGCTTCCCGCAACAGGGAAGGATCATTTGGGAAAAGATGCTGCAAGGGCCATGACAATAAATTGCTGAACCACGCATATGCATCTCCGAAAGCCGACTGCCCTGCTTCCATGCCCATCATGCCGGGGATAACAGAACCCGGTACCTGTCCGCAAATGCCTTTCACCAGCGTATCTTTTACGTCTTCCAGCGGCGCTACCAGCATATCACAGGTGGAGGTGCCCATGACCTTGCTGAGATGATAAGGCTCTATTTGTCCGCCTACAGCACCCATATGCGCATCAAAAGCGCCGATGCCGATGACCACTTCCGTACTCAATCCCAGGCGCTGCGCCCAGGCAGCGGACAGGTTTCCGGCTGCTTCGCCGGCGGTATAGGTCTTGCTAAACAGCCGCCGGCTTACGTTTTGCAACAGCGGATCTATCGCCGCGAAAAAACTATCAGGCGGCAGACCGCCAAAAGCTTCTGCGTATAAGGCTTTATGACCGGCAGAACAAATGCCGCGTTTAAGCTGACTGATATGCGTTCCTCCGGTGAGCAGGAACGGAATCCAGTCGCAATGTTCTACCCAGGTGTAGGTAGCATTTCTAACGTCCTCGTCTACACGCCATATATGCAGCCATTTAGCCCAGAACCATTCAGCTGAATAAACACCGCCTACAAACCGCAGGTAATTACCGGGAAAAGCCGTTGCTACGGTATTGATTTCTGCCGCTTCCCGGATGGCCGTATGGTCTTTCCACAGTACAAACATGGCATTGGGATTATTGGCAAATGCCGGTTGCAATGCCAGCGGCATACCGGTTTCATCTACTGCTACCGGCGTACTGCCGGTAGTATCTACCGATATCGCTTTTATTTGCCGGGACACATAAGGACCGGCCTGTTGCAGGCACTGCGTAATAGTAGCCGCCAACCCGTCTATATAATCCTGCGGATGCTGGCGGAACTGGCTACGGGCGGGGTTGCAGTATAAACCATCCTTCCAACGCGGATAGTAGTATACCGCAGCCGCCACCTCATCGCCATTGCGGGTATCCACAACAATGGACCGGACAGAATCAGTTCCAAAGTCAACTCCTATTACAAAAGAGGCATTCATCTTGTCTATTTCTTTTTTTCAGGCAAACGGCTGGCAGGGCTACACGGCCGTGTAGCCTTTACCTGTATATCAACGGATTTTTATTTCAGTTCCAGTACTACCACGGAGAAGGGCGGCAGCTTTACTGTCAGTTTATTATTTTTTAACACAGCGCCGTTAAACGCTACCGGCTTGATTTTGTCCGGCTGCGTAAAGCTGTTATGGTCCTGCAGTTTGGCAGCAGAAAGTATACGGCCGGAAACAGCTTTGTAAGCCGCGTTTGTTTGTACTGTTATTTCCTGTGTTTTAGAAGCGTCGATGTTAACGAGTGAAATATGGGTCGCCCCGGTTTTGTCTTTAGAAGCAGAAGCGGTAACAGCAGTCAGCTGCTCGTTCTTATACGTGTACCTGTTGCTTTGAATATCGACGGGAATCAGCGTAGCATCCTGATGCACCTTATACATCTCCATAACATGGTAAGTAGGCGTTAGTATCAGCTGCGCTCCTTTTGTCAAAATTACCGCCTGCAGTACATTGACCGTCTGCGCCAGGTTAGCCATACGCACCCTGTCGGCGTGGTTATTGAAGATATTCAGGGTAACGCCTGCGATCATGGCATCGCGCATGGTGTTTTGCTGGAAGAGGAACCCCGGGTTCGTACCTGCTTCCACGTTATACCAGCCGCCCCATTCATCTACCACCAGTGCTACCTTTTTCTTCGGGTCATATTTATCCATGATAGCGGAATGACGGCGTATCAGCGTATCCATAAAACAAGCGCTGCGCATTGTCTGGAAATACTGTTCTTCAGAAAAATCAACCGCATCGCTTTTTTTATCCCACTCAATCACGGAATAGTGATGGAGGGCTATACCGTCCAACATATGCAGGGGAATGTTTTTCATCAGTACTTCCGTCCAGTTATAATCGGAAGAATTGGCGCCGGAAGCAATTTTGAAGAGGTTGCCGCTCATGAAGGTGGCATATTTTCTATAGATATCCGCGTAGTATTCCGGCCGCATATTACCGCCGCAGCCCCAGGCTTCGTTACCTACGCCCCAGTACCGTACCTTCCAGGGTTGTTGCCGCCCGTTCTGCTGGCGCAGGTCAGACATCGGGCTTTTACCGCTGAAATTGACATACTGCACCCAGTCGGCCAGCTCCTGCACCGTGCCGCTGCCTACGTTGCCCGCCAGGTAGGGTTCTGTTCCCAGTTCTTCACACATGTCCAGGAAATCGTGCGTACCGAAGCTGTTGTTCTCTGTAACACCGCCCCACCAGGTATTCACGATGGTCGGTCTTTTTTCCTTCGGACCAATACCGTCTTTCCAATGGTAGGTATCCGCAAAACAACCGCCCGGCCAACGCAGGTTAGGTATGTTCAAGGCTTTTAAGGCAGCGATGATATCTTTCCTTACCCCCCTGATATTGGGAATACGGGAAGTATCTCCTACATAAAAACCACCATAGATACAATTGCCCAGGTGTTCAGCAAAATGACCGTAAATATTGCGGTTAATGGTCTGCGTTGGCACCTCTGTACGGAAAGTGATGTTGTTCTGTGCCTGTGATGCAGGCGAAACCGCCAACAAACACAATATTCCCATACAGAGAAAGCGGAACTTATTTTTCATGACGCGGAATTATAGCGATTACTGATTGATAGTTTCAAAGTAACAAAATATTTGTCAGATTTACAATTATAATTTTTTAATTCGCGATAACTGCTATTTAATAATCTTGACCACCTTACATTTTTTTGACCATCCCCTACCCTTGGCTACCACTACATAGGTGCCTGTTTTTAGCGCTGCACCCATAGACAACAGATCGGATGCTGAAGGATGCGCCTTTATCTCTACCGGTTTACCGGAAGCATCAATAATTGTTATGCGCTCTATTTTATCCTGCTTATCCGCGGTAACGCTGAATGTGGCGGTAAACGGGTTCGGATATACATTCAGTTCATCTTTAGACGGAGTGGCCATACCCACCGATGGCACTGCTGCTACAGCCGCAGCAGGCAAACCGATAGCGGTCATTGTCCATTGCTGGTTGTAACTGCCGCTGCCTGACCACTGCGCCAGGTCGGCACCGTTGGCTGTTTGTCCCAGGCCATCGAGGTACAACCCGGTAGCACGGTTCTTCAGTTTGACATAATTATCTGCCGCCTCCGGTTTCCACTGCTGATTATAGCTGGTGCTGAAGCTCCATTGCCCGGTCACCGCTCCGTCGGCTGTTCTCCCCATACCGTCGAGATACAGCCCGGTGGCCCGGTTTTTCAGTCGTATATACCCGTCGGCCGCTTCCACGGCCCATTGCTGGGCATCGCTGCCACTGCTGCCCCACTGCCCGGCATTGGCGCCATTGGTATTCCTGTATATGCCGTCTGCCAGCAGACCGGTGGCCCGGTTCACCAGCCTTATATAACCGGGAGCATTACCCGCAGCCTTCATGATAGCGGAAATGGTTTCCTGGTCCAGCACCGCGCCGGTACCCCTGTCGTACATCTCTTTGTTGATATCCCAGCAGATGGGGATAAGCCCCTTTGCCCTGGCCGAGCTGGCAAAGTAATCGTAAAAATGCCACCGGGAAGCATTATGCAATGCCTGATCGGAAGGAGGGCTGAGCGTTCTTCTGATGGCCGCAAATTCTCCGATGATCACCGGTATCCCTTTGTCAATGAACTTTGTTTTCATGAGACTCAGTTGAGCATCCATATAACTCTCTTCGCCCCAGGTAGCGTTCCGGTTAGTGTCTGTCGTGGAATGGTAGTTAACACCCCAGTAGTAAAACATTTTACCCCAGGTTTCATCTTTGGTGATGAGGGCAAACTGGGAAGGGTCGTAGTAATGCACCTCCATCATCAACCGGTTGGCGATGGGATCGGCAGGCAGGGTGTTCATCAATGTGTTCGTCTTATCAATATTCGTAGATGGTCCCTGGATGATGAGCGTGCGGGAACTGTTGTTACCACCGGTCGCCCGCACGGCATTGACAAATGTCTGATGGTAGGACAACAATACCGACATGCCGGTGGCATCGTTTACGGCAGGCTCATTAGCGCTGGCAAACAGCAGGCGTTCATTGTAATTTTTAAAAGTGTTGGCAATCTGTGTCCAGTAGTTTTGTTGTTTTGCATTTACCTGCACCTGGGCAGCGGGCGTGATGTTATTTTCCAGCCAGCCATTATCCCAGTGTATGTTGATAATAATATACAGGCTGTCCCGCATGCAATAATCCACCACTTCTTTTACTCTGGCCATCCATGCAGGATCTATCACCCCGTTGGTACTATGGCAGTCCCAGGCCACCGGTAGCCGGATAGTATTGAAACCCGAAGCCTTCACGGCATCGATAGTGGTTTGCGTAACAACGCCGCCCCATGCATTTTCTCCGCAGATAGCTTCCAGCGTGTTACCCAGGTTCCATCCCACCTTCATTTTAGCTGCAATAGACTGCGCCGAAGGCAACTGCGCCGATAAGGAAAAAGTTGTAAAAAGCAGCAGCAGTAGCTGCGCGGCTATGCGCAGGCCGCAGTGTTTAACATTTGTACGTGGCATCATAAAATGGTTAAATTTTGAGGATGTTGATAAAAAAGACATCGTTTTCACGGACATCTATTGTTTTCGTAAATAGTGCTTTTTCTTTGAGGGAGATGATAGTGCGGGACACCGGTGCGCCGTTGTTCTGCTGCTTTATAAATTCCACCTGTTGTTTATTCAGCTGCGCCGGCTTACCCATAGACAGATACGTCGTATAGGCGTCGTTGTTATTATAGCCTACTTTATATAGTTCTACTGCATATTGCCCTGCTGCCATTCCCGCTACATTCAATTGCAGCTTTCCTTTCTCTTTTGAAGGAAGATCACGGACATAGTACCGCTGGTTGTGCACGGAGTCGCCGGGATGTGTATTCGTGAAGTCCCACATCAACGCCTGTACGTTTCCGGAGCTATCGCGGCATATCCAGGAGGCGGAATCTTTGTTGGCCAGCTCTGTACTGCCCAGCCGGTTCAGCAACTGGTAAGCATAAAATACCGGCTTGTTGATGCCCTGTATGGTAAGCATTCCAAAACCGCCATGAAAGGGCGTAAACCGCGGTCCCGGTTCTTCAAAAATATCGGTGAACACCCAGTAGGACATTGAGTTTGCGGCCCTGCCTGCCTGTTTTAGTTTTTGCAGCACATAGGCGGCTTCATGGTAACTGTCATGGATAGGGTCTGCCGGCGTATAGGAGGCGCTCCATTCGGTATAATGCAGTTCCAGCTCCGGCATCTTCGACGCGGCAATTTCAGCGCGCGACTGCAACACATCGCCGCTCACGCTCGCAGGATTTTTATCGAGCACGGTGCCGGAATGACCGAACTCGTCCAGATACCCCTGTTTCACGCCATAGGCATGTGTGCTGATAAAATCCAGGGGGACCTTATGCTGGTAACAGTAATCAATCATCTCCGGCTCCCAGGCCGCTCCTGCGGTACCAGGCCCGCCAACACGGTAAGCCGGGTTAACGTTCTTTATGCCGCTGGCGGCATGCGTATACAATTTAAAATAGTCGGCCTGGCTGCCGGCCCAGAAACCTTCCAGATTAGGCTCATTCCAGACTTCAAAGTACCAGCTCTTCACTTCCTCTGCACCATACCGTTCTGTAAAATGAGTTACCAGGTGTTGAACCAGTTTTTCCCATTCCTCATAGTCACGCGGCGGCGTTACATTGCCACGCCACCAGAAAATAGTCTTAGACCCGCTGGCCAGCGCAGACGGCATGAAGCCCAGCTCTACAAAAGGCTTCATCCCAATGCTGTGCAGGAAATCGAACAACACATCTATGTACATATAGTTGTATTGCGGATTCCCTTTTTCGTCCCGGGTGTAAACCGCCATTTCGTCGTTCAGCAGCCCATGCATGCGGATATACCGGAAACCGCATTCTTTCCGGACATAAGCCAGCTGCTGCTGCCAGTCGGCACGAAGCCCTTCGGCGGCGCGGCCCGCGCCCACACATGCATTGAGCATGTCGGGCAGCGGTCCGGCTGTTTTGCTGAGGTTAACGTTAATGACCCTTTTTTCCGGGAAATTTTGTGAAGCAGCATCATTCGGAATCATAAAAAGTGCCGCTGCTATTACATGCCAATATTTTTTCATCTTCATTATCGTTTCAACAGATTATTCCTTCCAGACAAGCACGCCGCCCGGTTTTACAGTCCTTTCTCCGATCAGTATTTTTGCCGCGCTGTTCATAGGCATGGTGTAATCATCAGAAGAATAATTCACCGCCACATAAAAACCATCCCGCCAGTATACGAACACTCCCGGCGGATATTGTTCTGTTGTAGCGCCTGCAGCAGTATAAACGTCCTTCAACACGTCCTTTTCCAGCCGGGCGTCGTCGGTATCCACACCGATGTAGGTAACAGTACCTTTGCCCAGCTTGCGTTGTACCACGGCAGCAGCGCCTTTGTAAAACTGGTCGTTATAAACCGCCAGCGTTTCGGTATTTTTGCCTGGCTGTAGTAAGTCTCCCCAATTGTTCCATTTATAGTGACCGGATTTCGTTTGTACGTCGCCGTAGTATTGGTCCGGCAGCATATCGAAGGCGGTGATGCGGGCTCCAATCAATGCCGTTAAAGGCGCGGCCCAACCGGCTTCCCACAGGTACCCTGCGCGGTTTTTCGCCGCCGTACGGCAGGTAATAACCAGGTGGCCGCCGCCCGCTGCATAGTCCTGCCAGTTTTTAATCAAACCACTGTCTGCCAGTTCATATGCCGGAACAATCACTACGTTGTATTTGGATAAATCCGCCGTTTCCGGCACCACATCGGCCTGCGCGCCCAGCGACCTGGCTATCTGCAGGAATTTGACGGGGTAATTCCAGTTGTCCCATTGCCTGGTTTGCCGTTGCTGATCGAAAGACCAGTAGTTCTCCAAATTCCAGAGCACAGCGGTAGAACGTTTAGCCAGTTTTTCAGGTAACGGCGCCCTGGTATCGGCTTCCTTACGCAGGATGTTCATTTCCTTCATGAACTGCATATAGTCGTACCCGCCCGGCGATGGCGTTTCGCCGTCCGTTTCCATGATACCGGAATGATACTGTTCCGCACTGTAGTTGATCTGGCGGAACCGATAAGAACAAGCCAGCTTACCACCGGCTGCAAAAATGTGATACAGCCACATACGTACTGCACCGGGCAAAGGCAAGGGCGTAAAATTGCCCCAGTTGACAGTTCCCGGCTGTATCTCCATAGCGCCGGTTACGCCGCCTACCGATTTGTAATACTCGGCAGCAAAAAGGATCAGGTTACTGTTGCCTAACCGGAATCCCTGCTGACCGATATTGTACGTTCCCCCATTGGGGTAAGCGGTGTACGTGGCGAAGTCCAGCAGCTTCGTGCGCCGGGGATCGGCCCCGGTGGACACGGCGGTGTAATTGGTGGTGATAAACTGATGGGAGGAAATATGTTCCCTTAAAATATGGGCCTGAAAGTCGAGGAATTCGCCCTGTGCATCTGCCAGGTAACGTTTCAGATCGAGTACAGCATGAGGATTGCTGCCCCACCAGCCAACAAGGTTCACATTGGGTAAAATAATCTGGTCAAAGCTGTTGTACCACTGGCTCCAGAAAGCGTTTCCCCATACGGTATTCAAGGTATCAATGGAATGATACTTTTTTTTCAGCCATTCCCGGAATGCTTCCTGGGAAGAGGGGCTGAAATCGTGTTTAGCTTCCGGCTCATTATCCAGCTGCCAGCCGATAACGTTTTCATTTTTTCCATACCGCTGTGCCATTTGGGTTACAATACGGGCTACCAGCCTGCGGTATACCGGGTTCACCACGGAGCTCAGCTGCCGGGTACCATGTTCGCCCCGGATATACTGGCTGTTCATCAGGAAGGTTTCGGGGTACTGGTAACGCATCCATGCCGGCGTAGTAGCGGAGGGTGTACACATCACTACTTTCAGGCGGTATTTGGCGCAAAGGTCCATCACCTTGTCCAGCCATGCAAAATCAAACTTTCCTTCTTCCGGCTCCATCTTAAACCAGGCAAATTCCGCAAGATGCACAAACTCAAATCCCATCTCGGAAATCCTCTTAATGTCGCGCTCCCAGCGGTTAGGGTCCCAATGTTCGGGATAATAATAAATACCCGTCGTGATCAGGCGTTTAGCCGGAAAAAAAGGATTGTCTGGTTGGGAAAACGCCTGCGCTACTGCCAGTACCGCACATAACAACAAAATACACTTCTTCATTTATCAGCTTTAATAATTAAACGATCATTTGATTTTGACGACCCTGATGTTATCGACGGCAGCGTATAACCCGGTGGCGGTAGGCCCTGCGGAGAAATTGGCCGTTTGGATATTCACCGGGCCGGCGCCGGTGGCGGTCAGCAGCGTGGTCATGTCGGTAGCGCTCACGCCTTTGCCGTCGTTGGAACGGAAGCTGCTGAAGGGGATCGTCACCGTGCGCCAGCCTTTGGTGACGTAGCTGGCGGTGGTGCCATCGCTGTGCTGCCACGGCTCATAGCGGGCCATGAAATCGTGGCTGTCTCTCACTACATAGATGGTGGTGCCATTCCATGCGGCAGGAACGTTGATTTCAAACTTCAATGCATATCCCTCCAACGCAGCCTGCAGACTATCTTTCGGCACCCATTGCACGTCTTTGGTATTGATGCTGCGCCCATTAGCCCACCAGGTACGGTCTCCACCAGCGAGTATATCGTTTTTCAGTACCGCGTAAGTGCCGTTACCACCCGGAAAGTCAGCACCTGCACTCTCCAGATTGGTACCCCAGCTGAAGGAGTTAATGTCATCGAAGTTGCAGAGCATGCCGGTGGTAAGATCGTTGACATTATAAACAGTGGTATCGGCGCCGGACTTTGTTGTCACCACTACCCTGCCGCTATGGCTGAGTGATGGCAACACAAAGCCGATGGCCGTTCCTTCTTTGGCAACGGCGAATTGGGTGATGGGTACGCCGGCAAAGGACACCCCTTCTGTAAAAAAGAAGTTGCTGCCGTATATGTATACTGAATCGCCTGTGTGGGCATTTTCATTGGAGATGCCGGTAATGACCGGCCGCGGCGCCACAATACTGAAAGAAAAAGTGGTGGCGCCCTGTGGTGTCACGTAGCGAATGCTGTTCAGGTCTTCCGCTGATACCGTCGGGAAAGGTATGACGGCCGGCAGCTGCACTACCGCGCTGGTATCGGAAAACATAACGCTTTTGATACTGGCAGGCACCCCGTTAAAAGTTACTGTTAAGGCATCTGCCAGATGATGACCGCATACTACTACCCACTGACCGGGTTCTACTGCGGCCAGTAGTGTATCATTCGGAGATGCTGCGTAGTTTCTGATATGAGTGATGACAGGGCCGTTTCCATTCCTGTCCTTTTTACAGGCGGTTTGCACCAGCGCCATTATCCCGGCGAGCAACCATAACGAATGGGAAATTATTTTATTCACTGGAATAAGTGTTTACATGCTTTAATAATAGGATACCGGTGGTTCCAGCAACTTAGGATTGGCCGTTACTTCGGAAGAAGGAATGGGAAATGCAAAGCTGTGAATGGTGGCAGGCGTGATAACGCCATAAGGGCTGGCCGGCGTTACTACACCGTCTGCGTAGGTAAACGTCACCCGCGCCTCATCGTTCAGTTTGGCAATAGCTTCCGTCGGGTTATAGTAAGACAACCGCACCAGGTCTGTCCAGTATTGTCCTTCCGCTGCCAGCTCAAGCCGTCGCTCCAGCAAGAGGGTGTTTGCATCTATCGACGTCCTGGGAGGCACCCCAGCCCTTTCACGTACTTTGTTAAAATATAGCAGCGCATCGGGATTGCTGGTGGCGGCATTATTGCCCAGCAGGGCTTCCGCATACACGAGGTATACGTCTGCCAGTCTTAATAAAGCATTATGCTCTACGGAAGATGTCTGCGTCATGGTAGGCGCATTGTTGTCCTTGTTGGTGCCGATGATATGTTTTTTTAACGCACAGTCGCCGGTAAAACGGTACCCGCCGCCTGCTGCGTTCAACTCCGCATAATAGTCACCATTCAGCATAAAAGTGGCTTTACGGCGCACGGAATCCTGCGAGGTATATAACTTATACAGGTCTACCGTAGGACCGATATTGAACCATCCGGCCTGGCCGTTAGCCGATATTTCCGCGCCCGTGGAGTAGATCTGTAACATATTTCCCTCCAGCCATGCACCGCCGGGCGCCCATTGCAGGGCGAATAAGGACTCAGGGTTATCGTTGAACGTTGTTTTAAAAAGATCTGCATAATTGCGCAGCAGCGACAGCCCGCTGTTCTTACAAACATTACCGGCGTATTTTGCCGCGCTGTCCAGCAGCGCCTGGTCGCGTGTACCAGCGCGGTCCAGTCCCGCTACCGTGAGGTATACTTTACCCAGCATACCTTGCGCCGACCAGGTGGTCAGTCGTCCTGCCACATCGGCGGAAGGCAGGTGTTGTGCTGCAAAAGCCAGGTCATTGATCACAAAACGGAATACGTCTGCCGTCTTTATCCGGTTAAGCAACGGGGAGACCACCAGTTTACTGTTGTCTTCAATCACCGGTACGGCCCCCCAATGTACGGCCAGGTTATAATAGGCAAAGCCTCTTATAAAACGGGCCTCGGCAATAGCAGCATTTTTGTTTACCGCTGCAATACTGTCGGGCGCTTTCTGTTGGATGGCCTGGATGGTAATATTGCAGTGTGCAATGATGTTGTACATCGCCTTCCAGTTGGAAACCATGATCCCGTTCAAACCGGTAACGCTGAATGTATTCAGCTGTACCGCATCTCCCCAGTAGCCTACCGCCAGGTTGCCGCTCAGCACATCGCCCACGGGAAGGTAACAGGTGTAGTTCCAGTCGCCCCAGGGCGAGCCAGCATACAGTGCTGCCGTTGCCAGCCGCAGGTCGTTGGTGGACTGGTAAAAATTATCCGCACTGATCTGCGATAGCGGCGGACGGTCCAGGAAACTTTTGGAACATCCTGCCAGCAACATCACTCCTATCTGCCAGCATAATATTTTTATAATACGTTTCATCATCTCTTATTTATTTGGTCAATTTTACATTTGCGCCGATGGTAAACACGCGCGGTTGTGGATAGAACCCGTTATCAATACCAGCGGCCAGCGGGTCCCAGGAGCCGATTTCAGGGTCTAAGCCCGAATAATTGGTAATGGTAAATGCATTGGATACATTGACATACAGCCGCAGGTAGTGTATACGGATCTTAGAGAGAAGTTTATCCGGCAACGCATATCCCAGGGAGATGTTCTTACACCGCAGGAAAGAGCCGTTTTCCACGAACTTGTCGGAGGTACGGTTATTATCGTTGGTGTTGTCATTTCTCAACCCAACAATCCTGGTATCCGGATTTTTTACGTAAACATTTTTGATGTCGGTGGATGAACCCGCAGGGTCTACCAATGCCAGCTGCGCATAGTTCATGAGCGAACGCAGGTAACCAAAGCTTGTACCGGGATAATCGCCATTGATCCGCATCTGGTTAAAGACTTTATTGCCAATATTGGCATTGAAGAAGATATTAAGATCAAAATTTTTGTAGGAGAAAGTATTATTCAGGCCTATCTGGTATTGGGGAATGGGTGATCCAAGGAATGTTTGGTCCAATTCGTTGATGATGCCATCGCCATTGATGTCTTTGAATTTCAGATCGCCATACCAGATGCTGCCGCCGGCGGGGCCTACGGGCAAACGCACGCCGTTTTTAACCGGCAGCGCATGCGTTTCAAAATCTGCGGGGGTAGCAAATACGCCACCGTCCACCACATAACCGTAGAACTCCCCGATAGAGCGGCCTACTACCGTTTTGCTATAGGGCCGGCTCAGTGAAGCGCCGTCTGTATTAAGTTTGATGACTTCATTGATATTACGTGAAACTGTCACATCTGTTTTCCAGGTAAATTTTTTACCCTGGATATTGGTTGAACTAATCCTGAAATCGAAGCCTTTATTATTAACCGTTCCGATGTTGACGTAAGGCGCATCCAGCGAGCCGGGCGCCCATCCAATGGAAGTACCGGAATACAGTGGTAGGGGAATCTGCATGACCAGTCCATCGGTTCTGCGGTTATAGAAGTCAAAGGCAAAGTTCAGCCGCCAGTTAAAAAACGTTCCATCCAAACCGATATTGGTGTATTTGGTTTTCTCCCACTGAACATAGGGATTGCCCACGTTGACCGTAAGCTGCGCCACGCCGGTGAGGCCTGTTGCAACGGTCGACAGCGTAGAGGTGTAAGCATAGTCCCTGATATTCTGGTTGTTGGTCAGTCCATATCCCAACCTTAGCTTCAGATCATTTATTTTGTTGAACGGCTGCATAAATTCCTCGTTCTTCAGCTTCCAGGCAAACGCGCCGGACCAGGTGGTAACCCAGCGGTTTTGCGGTGCAAATTTGGAAGAGCCATCAGCGCGAACGTTGGCGGTGAACAGGTATTTATCATTAACCCCGGCATTGAGGCGGCCGAAATAGGACTCCTGGGCATTCTGCCCTTTGATGCCGGTATTGGCGGCCGTGGTGGGATCTCCGCTGCTGATTACCTGCACGTTATTGGAGGGGAAATTGGAGCGGGTGGCACTGGAAGCTTCGTTGGTGCTCAGCTGCGCCTCGTGGCCCAATAACATATTCACATTGTACTTCTTTTCAAAGAGATGTGAATAGGTCAGGAAGTTCCTGATGGTAGTAAATAAGTTTTGATTGTAGATGTAGGCACCGCTGTTATTGACGCTTTTTGACAACCCAAACGTATAGGAAGGGTTAAAGCGGTCTTCCGTAGCCATGGAGAAGCTCGCGGTGGCTTCATTTCTCAGCACAAAATCTTTCAGGAAAGATATTTCAGCATACAGGTTACCAAAGAGCTGATTCCTGTTGACCTGATCTTTATTGATTTGTGCAAAGGCGGCAGGATTGGGCATACTATTGACCCACCCGTTCGGATTATAGGCGCCGCCCCAGCTGCCATCCGTGTTTTTCACCGCGATATCCGGCGTCTGGCTCAACGCCATATTGACAATACTGGAGCTGGTGGAGTTCACATTCTCTTTGATATTGATCAATTGCAGGCTGGTGCCTATCTTTAGCCAGTCGGTCGTTTTATTATCCAGGTTAAGCCTTACCGAGAGCCGTTTAAAATCGGAGCCAAGCGCAATGCCTTCCTGTTTAAAATAAGAGCCGGACAGCAGGTATTGTGTTCGTGCATCTCCACCGTTGACCGTCAACGAGTGATTATACATCGGAGCATTTCTGAAGAGCTCCTGCTGCCAGTCGGTGCCTATACCGAGGTATTGCGGGTTAGCAAATTCCGGCCGGGTATCGAATCCCCAACCCAGTCCTTTGTTACGTTCGTTGATAAAAGCGGCATACTCCCGCAGGTTCATCAATGGTAGTTTTTTAGGCAGCTGCTGAAAGCCGGTGTACATATCGTACATAACGGCCGGCGGTGCAATCAATCCTCTTCTGGTAGTGATCACGATTACGCCGTTGGTAGCCTGCGACCCGTAGATGGCAGTAGCGGAAGCATCTTTCAGCACATCGATGGATTCTATTTCAGAAGGGTTGATACCTGCCAGCGGATTGGTGCCTGCTCCGGGAGCGGCCGTACCGCCGATGATCACACCATCGATGACATACAAGGGCGCAGTGGCGCCAAAGGAGGATATACCACGGATTTGCACGGAAACAGCGCCACCCGGCTGACCGGAAATTTGTTGCGCCACCAGTCCCGGCACCTTTCCCTGCAACGCCTGATCGAAAGTGACCGGCTGCGTTTTCCGTATCTCGTCTCCCGTTACCGAAGCGATAGATCCCGTAACATCCTTGCGTTTTGTTTTACCATATCCGATCACCACTACATCTTCCAGCTGGGAAACATTCTCCGCCAGCTCCACCCGGATAATACCAGTGCCGGCGATGGTGACTTCTTTCTTCTGAAAGCCCATCATGGACACTATTAATACGTTGCCTGCCGACGCTTCGATCGTGAACCGGCCCGCCGCATCGGTGACAGCATGGCGGCCCGCATTTTTCAGCGTTACGGAAGCACCCGGAACAGGCGTGGCATTTTTTTGATTCGTGACGATGCCGCTTATGCGGGCGGTTTGGGCGAAGCTGCCGGTACTGAAAAGGAATCCTCCCAGTAGCCATATAAACAGCATCGCCGGAAAGCGATTTATTTTGGTTGAGTACATAAGATTTTTTTAGCGTAAAAACTTCTGGTATTCACAGACAGGTACCCCAAAGCAACCGGATGGACATCCGATTGCATGAATATTCGTGTAACTCAGGGGTATTGTGCAGCATGAGAGAGCATCACAGGAAATATCGTCGGCGGTGGGCCGGGTATTCGCGGTAAACCGCATCTTTACCATGAACCTGGCGCCACCTGACAATATCTCCGTGAAAAGCAGATGGGATAAACAGTATGTCCGGCATAGGCAAACAGACAGTAATTATTTTTGAACGGGCAATAAATCGCCATGAGCCCCGAAGGCCCGGTAACAGTTGAAATTTCATAAACGTGGATTAGGTATCGTAAAAATAGAACAGTATACCCGTATCGTAGGTACCCGATTGTTTCAATTAAAGGGTCTATTTGTTACAAAAACCTGGTTTTCGTTGCTTTCCTTACATTATTCGGCCGTCCATAGTTGTTCCCAGAAAGCCGGAGGAATGACTTTATCCAGCATACGAAAGTTTTCGCTTACCCTTGTTGCTTTGGTGGTGTTGACCGCCACGCTCCTGACGCCGCGAACTTGCAGTCCAAAACTTAAACAGGCTTCTGCCGGTTTAACCTGATGATCCGCACAGATACGAAAAAACCGGTCCCTCCATTCAAAATAAGGCGCATCTCCCGGCAGGCTTCTGTCGAGCTTATGGTAATCAAAATAATCGCTCCCCAGCAGAAAACCGGAATGATAAACCGCCGAATTGATCACATGCACGCCTTTTTTATCCTGCGCTTCTATAAAGGACAATAATTCCGGCGGATGTGTAAATACGGTGAGGCTATTGGCTACCATCATCCAATCGAGTGGTATGTCGCCGGCCACCTGTTGCAATACCCTCCAGTCTTTGGCGCCAATACCCACTGCAGCCACCAGACCTTTTTCCTTCAGGTCAAAAAGTGCCTGATAGGCTTGCAGGATATCGTCGTATAGCCGTGCCCGGTGTTTGGTATCCTTTGCCCTGGCAAGGTATTCATCCGGATCATGTACGGAAACCATTTGCGGTATAAAGCCCCCCAATAATTCATTGCCTTGTTCGAAACATTCTATGATGCCCTGATAACTGATCCGTTGTACCGCATCGTGCTGCAGGTCTTTCCATACGCCAGGCTCAAAGAGCGGTTCCGGTGTTTTCAGTTCGGTGCGGTACCATCCCAGTTTATTGCTGATAATGATTTCCGACCGGTCTGCCTGCAATTCTTTCAGCGCGGCGCCCAGTGTCTCCAAAGCCAGTCCCGCTCCATATTTCCCCGCCGTATCAAAAACAGTCATGCCCGGCGAGCAACGGATACATTCTTTCACAATACTGGTTTTCTCCTGCTCGCTGATGCTCACAAAAAGATTACCCAGGCCGCTTGTACCAAAAATCAGGGCTGGTAGCGGCTGCCCGTTTATTAACAATGATGAATGCATGCGTAATGTTTTAATCCAGGCTGATCATCGCCTTTACTAAATTGCCGTCGGCTATCAGGGAAGGGAATTCTTCCACCATATCATTAAAATGCAGGTAATGCGTGATATATTTTTCAGGTGTGATCTTACCTATACGGATATTTTCCAGCACCCAATCGAAGTCTTTCCGGGTAGCGTTGCGGCTGCTGAGCAGTGTGCCTTCCCGTTTGTGAAATTCGGGATGACTGAAAGTGATGTTGTCTCTTTGCAGTCCTACCAACACATATCTGCCGGCATGCGACATATACCTGAACGCATTGTTGATAGCGCCCAGGTTACCGGTAGCGTCTATCACCACCGTAGGCATGTCTCCCTGGGTGATGTCCCTGAGCTGCTCTTCCAGGTGTTCCTCCTGTGCCAGGAAAGCGCCTTGTACGCCGGCGATTTTTTTTGCCCAGGTCAACCGGTAGGCACTCACGTCGATGGCCAGTACATCAGCTCCTGCTATGGCGGCCATTTCCATCGTTGCCAGGCCTATAGGGCCCGCTCCCACCACCAGCACATTTTCCTGCGGTGCGATCCCTGCGCGCCTGACACCATGTGCAGCGATCGCAAAGGGCTCTACCAGCGCCAGCCGGTCGGCGTTCAATCCATTAGCCGGTAACAGCAGGTGCGATGGTACCATCAGCAACTCCGCCATTCCACCATCCGTGTGCACCCCTATCACCTGCATATGCTGGCAGCAGTTGGTGTGGCCACTTCGGCAGGCTATACACTTACCGCAATGCTGGTACGGGATGACGGTAACCGCATCGCCTTTACGTATCCCCTGTACCTCGCCTTCCACCAGCTCTCCCGCCAGTTCATGCCCCAGTACCCTGGGATAGTTAAAATAAGGTTGTGTACCGCCGAAAGCATGGATATCGGTACCGCATATTCCGATACGCCGGATTTTTATAATAGCATGTCCCGGTAAACATACCGGCTCCGGAACCTCCCGGTATTCCAATCTCCCTGGCTTAATACAAGAAATTATCCGCATGAATCTCTTTTTTAAAAGCGACATTGTTCCGGGACGGTAGTTGTCGGCATAGATGATGAAAAATATCAGGCTAAGGCCATCAGGTAAGTCCCTATTGAATAATAACGTTTATGTTTCTCCCAAAAATAGCCATCGTACGCCTCTCTAAAATTTCCCTATGTCGATAAAAAATTGTACTTTATCGATATTTCATTTTTCCAGATTTACCGGCATGCGCAACGAGCAGACATCTCCCGATTTTATATTGCTGAACATCGGCCATGCCGTGCATAATGCCGATTGGAACTGGCGGAAAGTCTGCAGTCCGTTTATCCGGGTACACTTCATAGAAAGCGGTACAGCACGGCTTATCCGGGAGGACAAAGTATATGAACTGAAAAAGAACCATTTATACCTCACGCCGGCCTACACCAGCCATGGGTACAAATGCGAAGGACATTTATCTTTGTATTACATCCACATTTATGAAGAACAGCACCACCACACCAGTTGCTTTGACCTGATAGATGTTCCGGTGGAGATAAAAGCCGATCCATTGGTTATACAACTGGTCAAACGTCTGGCTGATATTCATCCTGAGCGGAAGTTGCCGCATTTCGATCCGTGGTCGTATGACAACTTTCCCACGCTTATCCGGAACATAGCCCGGCAAAATACCACGCCGCTGGGCTATGAAATGGAGGCGCAGGGTATCATCAGGCAAATCATATCCCGGTTCCTGGTGCACGCCACCCATAAAAACCGGCATATCGACAAACGTATCCTGCAAGCGCTGCGCTATATACACAGCCATCTTCATAAACCTGTCAGCGTAGATATGCTGGCAGAAAACAGTTTTCTTACCAAAGACCATTTTATCCGGCTGTTCAAAAAATATATGGGATGCACACCGGGGAAATACATTAACGGGAAAAAGATAGAAAAGGCGCAGCGGATCATGATGACCCGCGATGTAGCCATCAAAGACCTCGCTTACAGTCTCGGATTTGAGAACGATGCGTATTTCAACCGTTTCTTCAAAAGAGAAACCGGGGAAAATCCCGGCAACTATAAAAAAAAGATCCGGCTTCTGGCCGGTGGCGATTTCACCTAATAAAAAAACACAGCGATGAACTGCTGTGTTTTTTTGCGTTTGTATAACTTTTGTTTTTTACGATCTACACGATACAATTGTTGATCAGGTTCTCCAGCCATTCCTGTTTTCCGCTGGTTTGCACTGGCTCACCGCCTGATACGGCCAGCTGGCGAAGGTCTTCGAGTGAAAGCTTTCCTTCTTCAAACTCGCGGCCTTTGCCGGTGTCGAAGGAAGCGTAGCGGTCGCGCCGAAATTTTTTATAGGTCGTTTGTGTCAGTACTTTTTCCGCGATCACGGCAGCCCGTGCAAAAGTGTCGATACCGCCGATATGTGCATGGAATATATCTTCCAGGTCTGTTGAATTACGCCGGGTTTTAGCGTCAAAATTTACGCCGCCGCCCGAAAATCCGCCAGCTTCCAGGATAATGAGCATGCTTTCCACCAGTTCATTGATACTCGTCGGAAACTGGTCTGTATCCCAGCCATTCTGTGCATCACCGCGATTAGCATCAATACTGCCAAGCATACCGGCATCAGCAGCAACCTGCAGCTCATGCTGGAAGGTATGCCCTGCCAGGGTAGCGTGGTTTACTTCGATATTCAGTTTAAAGTCTTTTTCCAGTCCATACCGGTGGAGGAAACCAATAACAGTAGCGCTGTCAAAATCGTACTGGTGTTTGGTAGGCTCACAAGGTTTAGGTTCAATAAAAAAGGTCCCTTTAAAACCCTGTTTCCTGGCGTAATCGCGGGCCATGCCCAGGAAGCGTGCCAGGTGTTCCTGTTCCCGCTTCATATCTGTGTTCAGCAGTGTCATATATCCTTCACGGCCTCCCCAGAAAACATAATTTTCTCCACCCAGCGCCAGCGTGGCATCCAACGCATTTTTCACCTGTGTGCCGGCATAGGTCACTACAGCAAAATCAGGATTGGTAGCGGCGCCATTCATATATCTCGGATGACTGAATACGTTAGCAGTTCCCCAGAGCAGTTTAACACCGCTGGCAACCTGCTTCTGGCGGGCATAGTCCACTATCAGCTGCATCCTTTTTTCATAGGTGGCAATATCAGTGCCTTCGTCAATCAGGTCCACATCATGGAAACAGTAATAGGGTAACCCCAACTTGGTGATAAACTCAAATGCTGCGTCCATCTTGTCTTTCGCGCTTTGCGCAGGATCTGCGGACTTCAGCCAGGGAAAACTTTTGGTACCCGGACCGAAAGGATCTCCGCCGGTACCACAGAACGTATGCCAGTAGCTCACCGCAAAGCGAAAAAGGTCTTTCATGGATTTTCCTGCGATGATCCGGTTTTCATCATACCACTTATAGGCAAGCGGATTATCTGACTGCGGCCCTTCATAACGGATTTTACCTATCCCTTTAAAATATTCCTGATTTCCAAGTGTAATGCTCATACAAGGGTGATTTTAAAATGATATATTAAAGTTTTGATCGTAGCTCGGTGAGCCATTTCCCGTAGACATCGCGGTACTGCGCCTGCAGGTCTGCCTGGGGTTCTATGACCATCAGGCGTTCCATTCCCCGGAAGGCCTCCCCCATATTCACGTATCCGGCGCCGATGGCAGCTCCGCGTGCCGCCCCCTGCGCCCCGTCCGTATTATACAGCTCTATAACAGTGTTGGCAGTATTGGCGAAGATCTCACGGAAAAGCGGGCTGAGAAACATATTGGCGTGGCCTGCCCTCACCCGGTGAATCTTCAGCCCCATGCCAGACATAATATCTAACCCATAATTGAGCCCGAAAACAATTCCCTCCTGTACTGCCCGCAGCAGTTGCGGGCGGCTATGCCGGTTAAAATCCAGGTATCTGACGGACGCACCGGCCTGCCTGTTGCCCAATATCCGCTCCGCTCCGTTACCAAAGGGGAATACCATGAGTCCATCCGAGCCGGGAGAACAGGTAGCAGCTTCAGTATTCATGGCAACGTAATCAACATCACCCAGTATATTTTTCAACCAGCTGTTGGCGATCCCTGTACCGTTGAGGCACATCAATACGCCGTCCCGGAGATGCTGTTCGTCGTTGCTGACATGAACGAAGGTATTCACACGGCTCTGCTGGTCAGACGCATGTTTATCGTGCACGGCATAAACCACCCCGGATGTACCCGCCGTAGTGGCGGCTTCACCGGGGTTCAGCACATTGAGTGACAAGGCATTGTTGGGCTGATCGCCTGCACGATAGGTAACGGGTATGCCGGCCGGCAGCTGCAGCGCTTCTGCAGCGGCAGCGCTCAGTATTCCCTGTTGGCCAAACGCGGGTACCACGGCAGGCAACAGGGCTTTATCAATATTGTAGTATTCCAATAGTTTGCTGCTGACAGCACTGGCTTTGAAATCCCAGAAGGCGCCTTCAGACAGACCGGAAACGGTGGTGCATACCTCCCCTGTTAGTTTCAGGGCAATAAAATCGCCCGGCAACATTATCTTATCTATGCGTTCATAGACATGTGGTTCATTTTCGTATATCCAGCGCAGTTTGGAAGCGGTAAAATTTCCCGGGGAATTCAGCAGGTGGTCCAGGCAGTATTGTTTTCCCAAGGCGTTGAAAGCCCTGTTACCGATGTGCACCGCACGGCTATCGCACCAGATAATGGCCGGGCGCAATACCTGTTGTTGTTTATCTACACATACCAGGCCATGCATCTGGTAGGCAATACCAATACCGCCAATAACAGCCGCATCTATCCGCACCTGTCGCCGGAGCAGGTTAGTAGCATTGACCACCTCCTGCCACCAGCTTTCGGGGTCCTGCTCCGCCCATCCTTTATGAGGCACCTGTATGGCCATCTCCCGGGAAGGACTGGTAGCAGATGCGATGCACCTGCCACTATCGGCATCCAGTAAGGCAGCTTTTATAGAGGAGGAACCAATATCATAACCAATAAAATACATATTCGATAATTTGATTTGACTGACGGCACAAATGCGCTGCAGCAAATCTACAGGACCATACATCCCGCCACCACTACTATTGTCTAAGAAACATAAACTATTATATACCGCCGGTCTTTCTCCGGAATTCATATCTTAGCAGTTACAGTATAATCCGTGACGTTATGAAGCCGTTAATTGAGAAACTTACCTTATCTGAGAATACATCCTTTGTGGCCAGGACGTATCGTACGCCCAATTTTGAGGTTCCGTGGCATCAACATAACGAGTATGAGCTTATTCTGATCCTGGAAGGCCTGGGGACCGCCTTTGTCGGCGATTATATCGGAGACTTCAGCGCCGGGGATATTTTTTTCCTGGCCCCCAATCTGCCCCATACCTTTCAGAAGGCCGGGGATGTTATTACCAGCGCGGTAGTGATTCAATTTCCGGATGATTTCTGGGGAAACACGCTGATTAATTTACCGGAGGGAGTAGCTGTCAAAAATCTACTGCTGGCCGCCAGACAAGGATTAAAGATCCCTGACAGCTATCGGGAAAAGATGGCCTCTATTATCCGGGAGCTGGAAAACCAGCAGCGCTTTGCACGCTACATCAGTCTTTTTCAATGCCTGCATATCATGGCTGAATCAGGGGATTACCTATCACTCTCCTCCCGGGAACCGGAAACGGGTGGTCCTGTGATACAGGAAGAAATAGATTTAATTCTCCGGTATACCAACAGTAATTTTCAAAATAAGATCAGCCTCCGCGAAGCAGCAGCGGTCGTAAATATGAGCGTAGCCGCCTTCTGCAAGTACTTCCGGAGAAGCACCAAAAAAACCTATATCGATTACCTGAACGAAATCAGGATAGGCTATGCCTGCAAACTGCTGAAAGATACCAGCAAAAGCGTCATTGAAATATGTTTCGAAAGCGGCTTCCATACACTCGCAAATTTTAACAAACAATTCCTCAAATATAAATCCATCACTCCTTCCAGCTTTAGGAGGATGGTTAAACATACGTCCGTTCAATTTGCGATGGACTGTGATAACAGGGTGTTATCCGAAAAGGTTTCCTAAAAAAAGGCACCTGCACCGGGTGCAGGTGCCTGATCGTTACCTGCTTGTCAACGCTTCTATCGTCAGCAGGCAATGAGGAATATCATTTCCCTCGTCAACAAAAATCCGGTTGATAAACTGGAAAGTGTTTTTAGCACTCTGCACCACTGATACTTTCACTTCGCACGAAACACCCACCGGAATGGCTTTGGATACCGTTATGTCTACATTTTCAACGCGCAACACCTTCATGTGCCCGCTACTCAACCATTGAATATTCCCTTCCAATATACATTTGTAAAGAAAGGCCACCGCCACCAAAGGGAAGTCCGGGAAATGACCGAGGCAATGCCTGTACGAAAAGGGTGCAACGGTCATATCAAAGTTGCCGGTACTATGATCGTTCAATATTCTAACTGCCGGCAGGTTTTCCTCTGGAATCGCCTCCATGGGGCCGGCATGCCTGAAAGATGAAAACCGGGTTTCAAAAAAAGGAATGGACAGTATATGAAAGGTGTGGTTAAAACCATATAACACCTCTCCTTTTTCATTGACGATATCCGCGGCGGCGGCGCCGGCCCTGTCAGATGATATATCAGACCGGACATTCATGGTTAACTGCGATGCTTCTTCCATAGCGCCGTAACGAATGGTCCGGATTTTATCCCCCAGGAGGTATTGTCCTCTTGCCTTCGGATATAAACGGGCCAGATTATATTGCCCGAAACAGGCCGAAAGCCGTATCAGTTCTCCCAAAGCAGTAAATTCATAATCCGTGCCGGGGCCCAGCGGTACCGACAGCACATCTCCTGAAACAGAAAACGGCATGGCTTCAGGCTCAAAAAAAGGTGGCTTCATCAACGTTAATATGTCTTCGGTCATCATATTACATTTGAAATTTGTTGAGCAATTGATTTATTACCTAAGATGGTGGCAATTTCATTTACACAATAAAGGATGGCGGCCGAAATGCTTTCAGGGTCCGCCTCTGCGGTGGAGCTATATTGGTCCAGTGCAGCGATGGCGAAGATCCTGGTCAGTATCTGACCGGACATCACCAGTTCCAGGTTACCTGCCGGCATGTATGCCAGCTCCTTTTTATACGGTTCGAGGTGGGCGGCCGCAGCCTGCGTAAACGGTGAGTGGGTTATTAAGTCCCGGAAAGTAGTATGTCCTTCCCTTCCAAACTTCTCCAGGAACTCATTCGCCAGGTAAAGCGACAACACGTCATTGGGGATAGACAGCATCACAAATGCCTGGGCATCGTTCACCGCCATAGCTGCAATATTATCGGACGCGTCGTACCGGTACCCATTGGCGCCGCAGAGAATCTGATAATGCATTGCTCCGCTGAGCATACAATCCGACGCCATTACCTTGATACATTGAGCAGGGAATATTTCCCGTGTTCCCTTTTCATTGTTCCGGAAAAAATCAATTACATAATGAAACAATGCCTGGCAGATGGTCCGGCAGGCGGCAATATTACCGAGCCTGTAGCGAACAAACGCAATGTCCTTCAAATAACCGGCAGGACAGGGTCTTTCGCTGGCGAACTTCACAGATTCTTCATACATCCTGGACAGAAACCCATTACCCAGTGAGGCAAACTGTCTCCAGGTGGGAATAATCAATTGGTATATTTCAGGGATTCCGGTACCACAAAGGTTTAGCCGGCGATAGTCCGGAACGTAAGCGTCCAGCTCGTTAACACCAAAATCTATCACATGAAGCCCTTTAGGCTGGTATGTTTGAGCCGTCCGGAAGCCACCCGCTGCGCTTTTATGCACATAAAAACCGAAAGCGCCGGCTGTTTCATCCTGCCCCTTGTTTTTAGCCGTAACCAGCCACCAACCTGCGCTGGTACTGAAACACTGCCAATGCTTTTTACCTTTTATCCGGAAACCGTCACCTTCTTTTTCAGCGACGGTCTGCATCAGGCGAAGACCGGACCCTACTTCCGGCTCTATGATGGCGATCCCGCCCAGGCCCGCATGATCGGAAAGATCTGCTAACACTTCTTTTTTCAGCGCTTCTGTACCGTACTCCATCACATTGTCTGCAAAAAGAAGTGTCGACACGATGAAAGACATGGCGAGCCCTAAATTATGATAGGCAGCCTGTGCTATCATCCGGGATAGTTCCTCATAGTTCTCCCGGCCATCGTCACTGCGACGGATAACAGGCTGGTAAATCCCTGCGGTTACCAGTTTCTCCCACCACGCTTTGGAGATGTTCCCCTGGGTGTAATGACGGTAGTCAAAAGCGGAAAAATGTTCGCATACCTGCTCCAGAAAAGGAGTTTGTTTCATTGAAAACGTTTGCATAACTTATCTGTCTTTTTATTGATGTGTACTGTTTTTTTTATTGATTCGTACCGTCATAAGCCCATTTCAAATATCCCGCTCCCCAGGTGAAACCTGCGCCAAATGAAGCCAACAGCAAATGATCACCCTTCTTTAACTGTTTTTCATAATCCCACAGGCACAGGGGAATTGTTCCGGCACAGGTATTTCCCAGGCGATCTATATTGATCATCACTTTTTCTTCCGCCAGTCCTACCGCCTGCATCACCGTTTCCAGTATCCTTTTATTGGCCTGATGCGGCACCAGCCAGGTAACCTGGTCCAGTGAAAGCGCATTTCTAACCAGGACTTCCTTTAAAACATCTTCCAGGGAAGAGACCGCGAATTTGAATGTACCCTTGGGCTCCATATGCATGACATGCATGACGTTTTTTACAGTCTCCATGGTAGCAGGCATCTGTGAGCCGCCGGCCCTGATGGAAACATATTCATACCCGGAGCCGTCGGTCCTGAAAACAGAATCCAGTAACCCGTATCCTTCATAGTCCGGTTCCAGCAGCACCCCACCCCCGCCATCGGCAAAGACGGCGCTGGTCAGTCTTTCGTTATAATCCAGAAATGCGCTCATATGGTCGGCGCCAATCACCATTACCTTTTTGTACATACCGCTTTCAATGTAGCGCGCTCCCATATCCAATGCCGCCATAAAGCCGGAACAGGCGAGGTTTACATCAAAAGACCAGGCATTCGTTGCACCGAGCTTATGACAGACCAGATTTGAGGTACAGGGAAGCAACCGGTCAGGTGTAGAGGTGGCGAGGATCATCAAATCCAGCTCCTCCGGTCCCATTCCCCGTTTGCGCAGAATATCCTCCGCGACCGATAAACAAATCCTGGATGTTCCCATTGGGCCTTTTAATATCCGTCGTTCTTTAATCCCTAACCGGCTCTCTATCCACTCTTCCGTAGTGTCCAGCGAGGCGACCAGCTCAGCGTTGGTTAAAATAAATTCCGGAACCCATCCGCCCACGGCGGTGATAGCAGCTGTAATTTTCTCCATAGCTAATCTTGTTTAGTGATTATCATTAAATTGAAATAATGCAAAAGAATGCAGGAGATATCTGAAGATATCCGCGAGGTAACCGCAATTAGCCAAACACGGGAGTTCGCAACCCGGTATAACTTGCAGGTTATTTTGAGTTAGTAATGCATGCTGCCCTTCCGCCTCTTTTGCAAAAAGCGCTCAGAAGAAGAAGTAAATAGTGGAAAGAGGTTTCCCTATGGTCCCTTAGTACCAAACAGGAACAATACAAGTCGCCGGAAGATATGGTTAACGTGCACAACACCGCACAGGTTTGCATTTGGTCCCGGGGAGCAATACGATGCCCGGTTAGGGCGCCTATCTTCCCAAACGATTCACATAGACTTCTTTAAACACCGGCAATTGAAAGGAAAGTGGTCATGCAGTGGTAACTACAGTAACATCATCATGATGCTGTTACCAGTATAAACACATGACGCTGAATAATAAATTGTTTCCCCGGTAATGTGTGGGTGGATGATATGGTTTTCATGGTTACTTTGAGTTAGTAGATGATGGTTTTCATTGCTACGCCCGAAGTTATCCTATCTCACCGCAATATTATCGCAGTGGATTATTTTTTAGATCATGACAATGTTAAACGATTGAAGGTTGGGATCTTCTTCTTTTTCTCCAAACGGCCTTCTCCAATTCAACCGCAAAAAATACTAATGAAGCCACCGCACCAACGAGTAAAAATTCTCCTGGTGTCAGCGCTTCTGTTTGAAAAACGCGATGAAAAAAGGGAACAAAGGTGATGGTAATCTGGAGCAATAAAATTATTAGCACCGAGCTAACAAGCAGCTTATTGGAAAACAGCCCTGATTGAAATACGGACTGTTGTTCTGAACGAACGGCCAGTACATGGCCCATCTGGCTCAGGCATAAAACATTGAAAACAATGGTTTGCCAGTGCAATCCATTTCTTATAGCCCATCCCTGTAATAATAGTGTGGTCCCTGCCATCAAAGTTCCTACCCAAATCATATGTGTCCCGCGGCGGCCAGCAAAGACGCTCTGCTGCGGAGGCCTTGGAGGTCGGGTCATAATATTTTTTTCAGCTTTCTCGAATGATAATGAAATAGCGGGAATCCCATCCGATACCAGGTTGATCCATAAGAGATGAATGGGCAACAAGGCAATTGGCAATCCTAAAGGAGGCCCCAGTAAAACAACCAATAGCTCCCCCAAATTAGTTGTCATCAGGTATTTAATAAACTTCAGTATGTTGTCATAAATCCGCCGTCCCTCTCTTACCGCCCTTACTATGGTAGCGAAATTATCATCCAGTAAAATCATCTGGGCCGCTTCCCTGGAAACATCTGTTCCCGTAATACCCATCGCTATTCCGATATTTGCTCTTTTAAGTGAAGGCGCGTCGTTAACGCCATCACCGGTCATCGCCACATAATGCCCCTTTTGCTGTAAAGCTTTCACAATCTGCAATTTTTGTTCGGGCGACACTCTGGCATATACTTTTATCCGCTCCACTTCAGCAAGAAAGCCGTCATTGTCCATTGCCGCCAGTGCAGCGCCTGTAATGACAGCATCCTGCTCACTACCTAAAATGCCGATGCGCAGGGCAATGTTTTTTGCCGTCAGCGGATGATCGCCTGTTATCATTACCGGTACAATGCCGGCGGTTTTACATTGAGACACCGCTTCCGATACCCCTTCTCTGGGAGGGTCCATAATGGCAGCAAAGCCTAAAAATTGCAAACCAGCCTCATGGATGTCGCTTTGGAGACTTTCGGGCAATTCATCCCAGTAACGACATGCAAATCCCAATACCCGGAAGCCATTAGCCGCCATGTCATCCACTTCTTTTTTAATAGATTGAAAGTCCTCCATACCATCACACCGGAGCAGTAATATGTCCGGCGCCCCTTTAGTGAAAGAGATGATGCCGTTTTTATGTTGATGAAATGTCGTCATTAATTTACGGTCGGCATCAAAGGTAAGCTCGGCCATCCGGGGCCAATCCCCGGTGGCTACTTTTCGCTCATTGGCTGCTTCCAGTAAAGCGATCTCCGTACTATCCCCCTTCATGTTTCCCTCCGTATCCATCACTGCATTGTTATTTGAAGAGAATGCCTGCAACATCAGGCCTCCATATTCATCGGGTTTAAAGGAAGGCAGATCTTTTCTTTTATACCATTTTCCATTAATAAAAATCTGCTCCACATGCATTTTATTTTGGGTAAGGGTGCCGGTCTTGTCTGTACAGATATAGGTAACAGACCCCAGCGTTTCTACTGCCGGTAATTTTCTGATAAGAATATTGAACCGGACCATTCTCCTGGCAGCCAATGCCAGCGAAATAGTGATTACAGCAGGGAGCGCCTCAGGGATGGCTGCCACCGCCAGCGAAATACTGATCATCAGCATTTTTATCACCTCCTCACCTCTCCACCATCCCATCAGAAAAAGTAAAACACACAGGAATAACACCCATACAGATAATTTCTTCCCGAACGACGCCATACGCTGCTGCAGGGGCGTAGGCGCCTCTTCCTCCTGGAGCATTTGAGCTATTTTCCCCAGTTCTGTTTGCATACCGGTGGCCACTACAATGGCAACTCCGCGGCCGCAAGTCACGAAAGTTCCCTTGAAAGCCATATTTCTCCTATCCCCTACCGGTAAATTATTACGTTCCAATGAATGCGTTACCTTATCAATTCCGTGGGATTCACCGGTCAGCGCGGCCTCCTCCACCTTCAAGGTCATCGCCTCCATCAACCGTACATCAGCCGGAACAGCATTACCCGATTCCAGTATAATTATATCGCCGGGTACCAATGCTGTAGCCGGCATCCAGCTTTCCACTCCGTCCCGTAAAACCCTGGCTTGCGTAACAGCTATTTGTTTTAAAAACTGCATAGCTCTTTCTGCACGGTATTCCTGTATAAAACCAACAACAGCATTTATAAAAGCCACAATAAGGATAACAAATGTATCAGTCAGGTCACCAATGATACCGGATATTATAGCCGCCACCAGCAGAATTAAAATCATTACATCTTTGAATTGCCGCAGGAACATACCCGTGACGCTGTTTTTTTTTGTTTCCTGCAATTCATTGGCCCCGTACTTCAATAGCCTTGCCCCAGCCTCCGGCATACTCAGCCCCCATCGCCTTGTATCCAGCAATTCGAGTGTTGCGTCTACACTTAAGGTATGCCAGTTCATCAAACTTTATTTCATAAAAACAGCTGCCACACCTTCGATTCTTTGGGCCAGGGCTACTGTAAACCGGGATGCTTTTCCGGCAGGTGTGCGTGGCAGATAAAGCTAAGAGCAAAAGAGTTTACAAAGAATGACGAAAATCATGTAACAGGTATTACCTGCCCACGATCTTCTTTGTTATAAATTCATTGAAAAAGAAATCCCTGTAAATACCTCCAATAGGGATTTCGTTTGCACCGATGTACACCGTGTTATTATCCACAGAACCGATATGTTTAACATTGATGACGTAGGATTTACTCACCCTCACGAACATATCTTTTGGCAATTGATCGTAGATAGTCTTGATATTCATTGCCGTAACCACCTTGCGGTCCTCGCTGTGCATGACGACATAATCTTTCAGGCCCTGGATAAAAAGTATGCTATTGAAATAGACTTTAAAAATTCGACGGTCTGCTCTTACAAAGAAAAAGTCGTCGGCCACCTGTTCGATATTGTTACCGGCGTAATCTGTCAGGAATAATTTGGAGTAGGTATGGGCTTTTTCAACGGCCTTTTGGAAACGCGCTAATTTTATGGGTTTTATCAGGTAGTCGATTGCATCTACCTCATAGCTATCGCTGGCAAATTCAGCATAGGCAGTGGTAAAAATCACAAATGTTTCTTTCGGAATGGTTCGGGCAAATTCAATTCCGTTAATCCCAGGCATTTGTATATCAAGAAAGATTAATTCCACCTTATTGCTTCCGATAAAATCCATCGCGGATTCGGGGCTATTGAATGAACCGATTAAATCCACATGACCAGTTTGGGCAATCAACATCTCTATGGCTTCTCTTGCCAGTGGTTCATCATCTATGATAATACAGTTCATGATGCAATACGCTTTATGGTTAAAGTTACGCAATACCTTTCCGGGTCATCTTCGATATTTAAACGATGTGCTGCCGGGAACAAAAGCTCCAGTCTTCGCTTTACATTTGCCAACCCCAATCCGCCCGCATTACCAGCGGATGTAAGCATAGGCTTGGAGTTAATACATTTAAAGAAAAGTTCATCGTCGCTAACAACAAAATACAGGTCTACATAAGATGGTCTTGTTGCATCGTTATTGTGTTTTACCGCATTTTCCACGAACGAAATGAACAGCAAAGGAGGAATTTGCACGCCACTCAAGTCGCCTTCTTTCGAGATCAGGAAATCAAAGCTATCACGCCTTACTTTTTCCAAATTTAAAAAATCTTCCAGGAAATGAATATCCGAAGTTAACAATACTTTGTCCCTTGCACTGTCATATAGTTGGTAGCGCAATAAATCGCTCAGCTTCATGAGCACCTGCGAGGCTTTTTCGGGATCTTTCTTCGTCAGCACATTCGCATTGTTCAGCATATTAAACAAAAAATGCGGGTTGATCTGGTTTTTCAATTGTTCCAATTCCGCATTCGTTTTCGATTGCTCCAGCTCATAGATCAGTTGTTTATCCATCATCCCCTTCTGAAACAGTTTTATGGACGAAGAAGCCGCCAACAGCAGTGCTGTAAGGAAGGAAAAAAGCGGGATATTCAGGCCATTTGCTTTATTGAAAGGATTGAAAAAATAACCGCCGACAGCCATCACAACCAGAATAGCCAGCACAGACAGGCAGTAAGCAATGTTTCTATTGTTGAACAATAGCTTTGGTACCAGCACATACATATTTACATAGAACAACACAATAAAGTATACAAATATCACTATCGGATTGGCAATTACACCAGCGCTGTTGTACAACACAATACCTATAAAAAAGATGAGCAGCAAATGCCGGAATATCCTGAGCCGGGGTGAAATCAGGAAACGGAAAAGCACGTTTTCGCTAATAAGCTGTTGATGGGTAAAATCATTCATTTATTAAATTGTATAGCATAAACTTATACATGAAATACCTTGGTCCGATCTGCTTTTATACGAAGGTACATGCTTTTTATACGAAATCGGGAAGTATTACAAAACGTATAAATCAGCTATATATTTCGTAGCACCCCGGCATGCTTTGCTATAAAAGACACCGCATTTAATATAATTACAAAAAGGCGGTTATCCTACGGGATAGTTTTGTATCGAAATCCATTTTTACAGCATGATATACAAAGCTATTTATTCACTACTGCTGATCATCATTTCGTGCAGGGTCTATTCGCAGGAACGGGTTACCTTGAGTGGAACAATCACCATGAAGACAAGTACCGAAACCATCATCGGCGCCAGCATTTTTATTCCGGAAGCAAAAATATCTGCCATTACCAATACATACGGCTTTTATAGTATTACCCTGCCCAAGGGAGAATATACTATCGTTGTCAGCTGTGTAGGATTTGAGACCCTGGAGGAACATATCGTTCTCCCGGCAAACCTCAGGAAAAATCTTTCGATGGCTGAAAAAAGTAAAACGCTGGATGAAGTAGTGGTAAAATACAATAGTGCAGCCAGTAATATCCGGAAGCCGGAAATGAGTGTAAATAAACTGTCTATCGCCACCATCAAAAAAATGCCGGCAGTAATGGGCGAGGTGGATATTTTGAGAGCTATCCTGCAACTTCCGGGAGTAGCCAATGCCCAGGAAGGCTCTACAGGCTTTAACGTCAGGGGCGGTTCAGTTGACGGCAATCTGATATTGTTAGATGAAGCAGTGGTGTACAATACTTCACACCTGTTCGGCTTTCTATCGGTTTTTAATGCCGATATCATTAAAGACTTGAAATTGTATAAAGGTGGAATACCGGCTAATTTCGGTGGACGTACTTCCGCTGTCCTGGATATTTATCAAAAAGAAGGGAATAACAGGGAATATCATCTAACAGGTGGAATCGGGGCGGTTTCCAGCAGACTATTAGCAGAAGGTCCCATTGTAAAAGATAAAAGTTCCTTTGTGGTTGCCGGCCGTACATCCTATGCTCATCTATTCCTGAAACTGGCAGACAATCCCAATACGATTTCTTTCTACGATTTAAATGCCAAATTGAATTATAGGATCAATGACAATAACAGGATCTTCGCCTCAGGATATTTCGGAAAGGATAAAATGGATTTCAGTAATTTCTTCCGCAACGATTATGGCAACTCATTTATCAATCTACGGTGGAATCATCTTTTTTCGGAAAAGTTTTTCTCCAACGTATCTATCATCTATAGTAAGTATGATTATGGCCTGAAGATAAATTATATTGGCCTTGATTGGGTGTCGGATATCCGCAACTATAACTTTAAGTATTATTATACACAACACCTGTCAGACAAACTGGCATTGAATTATGGCATCAATGCTATTTATTACCAGTTCAATCCCGGTACCATAAAACCGATAGATGCTACATCCGCTATCAATCCCGACCAGATTGAAAAAAAATATGCCTGGGAAAATGCACTATATATCAGTGCCGAACAGCAACTCACGGAAAAAATTTCGTTGACTTATGGACTACGATATAGTTATTTCCTGCGAACAGGAGAACAACATGTAAATAATTATGCCGGCAACCAACCGGTATTTTTCAACCCTCAGCTACAAATTTATGAGGCTGGAACACCCACAGGTATAACGTATTACAATAAAAATCAAAAAATTATTGATTTTGGAAATATAGAACCTCGTTTAGCAGTTTCTTATGCTTTGAATAACGATCAATCCGTTAAGGCGAGCTATAACCGGATGAGTCAATATATCCATTTAATTTCCAACACGGCTTCCGTATCTCCGCTCGATATCTGGGCGCCGAGCGATCAATATCTGAAACCGGAAACTCTCGACCAGGTTGCGTTAGGCTATTTCAGCAATTTCCGCAATGGAAAATATTCCGTGGAAACAGAGATGTTTTACAAGAAAACTAAAAACAAAGCTGATTACATTGACGGCGCCGAATTGATTGCTCAAAAAGCCATAGAACAGGTGATGTTAAATGGAGAAGCGCGGGCTTACGGACTGGAAGTAATGCTGAAGAAAAATACCGGAAGGCTGACTGGCTGGCTCTCCTACACCCTTTCTAAAGCGGAGCAGCGCACACCAGGGAGAAACGCGGCGGAACCTGGCATTAACAACGGCCAATGGTACCGCGCCAACTACGACAAAACGCATAACCTTTCACTGACAGCCGCTTATCAGCTGGCAAAAAAGTGGAGCCTGGGCGGCATCTTCACCTACCAGACAGGGAAAGCGGCCACCTTTCCCACCGGCAAATACCAATATCAGGGAATTACCATTGCCAATTACGGAGAGCGAAATGGCAATTCACTTCCTGCTTATCATCACCTGGATGTATCAGCCACCTACACTCCCAAACCTGACAGCAAAAAAAGATGGAAAAGTGAATGGGTTTTCAGTATTTACAACGCTTACGGCAGAAACAACGCCGCCGCGCTGATGTTCGAACAAAACCGGGAAACAGGGCTAAGCGAAGCAAAGCGGATATCGATTTTCGGCATCATACCAGGTGTGACTTACAATTTCAAATTTTAATCCTAATAATAGAAAAATGAAAAGTATACTTCCGTTTTGTTTTTTGCTGCTGTCCTGCACAAAAGTAGTAGAAGTAGATCTGGAAACAGCAGCCCCCCAATTGGTCATCGACGCATCCATTAATTGGGTTAAGGGTACCACAGGCCATGAGCAGAAAATCATACTCTCCACTACAACCGGATATTACAGTAAGGCATTCCCCACAGTCTCCGGAGCGGATATTGTGATCACCGATCCCGCCAATGCTGTTTTTAGCTTTATAGAAAATCCCGGTACGGGAGAATATATCTGCTCCAATTTCCAGCCGGCTATCGGGGAAACCTATACCTTAAAAGTAGCTTTAAACAAGGAGGTCTATATGGCGACGGAAACCTGCATCAGTGTACCGAAAATAGAAACCAATATTGAACAGGACGATAACGGCGGATTTGGAGGTGATAAAGTGGAAATCAAATATTACTACCAGGATAACGGCCAGGAGAACAATTACTACCTGCACCGCATCCTATCGCCGGTATCAGTATTTCCCGCTTATAAAGTCAGGGATGACAATAAGAGCCAGGGAAATCTTATGCAGGAATATTTTTCCGACAAAGACCTGAAGACCGGAGACAGGATCAACATCCGGCTCTATGGAATTTCAAAAAGATATTATGATTACTTCAAAAAGTTATTGACCGCATCCGGAGCAGAGAACGGACCGTTTCAAACCATACCGGGTTCCGTGCGGGGGAATATCATCAACCAGACTCATCCTGAAAATTTTGCTTATGGATTTTTCAGCTTGTCAGAGGTGGATGTAAAAGATTATACAATACAGTAATAATTGGCACTTTGTCAGTAAGCTATTAACATCTAAACCTGTCAATATTTCAGCATAAAGAATTTGTTCCGGGTACTTTCCGCACCGTTAGTTTCATGCGATGAAAAAATGACAGTCAAACATTTATTTTTTTATGGCTGGCATATAGGTTGATCGCGCTTTTTTACCTATTTGTTAATATTTAAAAAGGAGGTTACTATGTCACTCGTAAGAAGCTACAGGGAACCACTTACCAATTTGCCGACCCTGTTCGAAAACTTACTTAATCGTGGTGTTTTAAGCTGGGGTAACGCTAATAATTCCAGCAGCGGCACTACCATTCCCACGCTGAATATCAGGGAAACCGATGAGGATTTCCTGGTCGAACTTGCCGCACCCGGTATGAAAAAAGAAGACTTCAAAATTCACCTCGATGGCAACAACCTGTGCATTTCTTCTGAAAGAAATATCAACGAGGAAGAACCAGGTAATGGTAAATATTCGTATAAGGAATTTAGTTACCAGTCCTTTAAACGCACCGTCACCCTGCCATCCAATGTGGTGGATGAAGAAAAAATCCAGGCACGATATGACAGCGGAATACTATCGCTGAAAATTCCTAAAAAAGAAGAGGTAAAGAAAAAGGCGCCCCGCCTGATAGCGATTAATTAATATCTTTTGTCAAGCCCAGCGGGAGGCGGGTCACTCCTATGGACCCGCCTTTCCGGCTGGCACAAACCTGCGATAAATGGAAGAGCGTTTTTATATCGATGTCCATTTCAAGGTAGCCAAAGGTTGGATAGCCTACGCTAAAATTAACCTGGGGTATGATCAGGCATTTGTCCATTCGCTTTTTGATATGTTAGCCGGCAGAACTTTACCCGAAGGGTTTCTCAGAATGAACCTGATGGAAACAAAAGATGATTTTGCCTTTCTGCACCAAAGCATGTACTGTACACTTCCTCAACTGGCTGAGAATTGTATGTTGGTGACGAAGGAAGTTTTCAGGTTTTATAATCTTGATAAAGGGATATTGGATTAATCTAAGCCCAGCCGGGTTGATAAATACCTGTGATCCAGCTGGAACCATATACACGAAAATCCTCGTTAAACCGTTGCTGGTGTATGCGTTTTATCTTAATTGCCGTTAGATCCTAAAAAGCCATATTAGTATCAACATGGCTTTTTAGGACTTTCATTTCTACATAGCTACCGTCGGTTAACTAACGCAGCATCCGGACGAATAGCTGATTTATCATGGATATAGTAAAGAATGCTTCAGTGTAAAAGCCCTCCCTTCCTGATTTTATTCTCAGGACAAATCTCTTTCTTCAAAACATCAGTCCCTTTAAGACCACGTGTATTAAACTCGATGCTGTCTTTAGGCTGATTGCCGGCAGGGGTAATACGAATAACATAATCTGTTTCCTTCTCCAGCATTATGGTAATGGTTTTTCCCGGGGTTGCCATGAAGCACCAACCAATGTTACGCTGCCGGTTGTACAGGTATATGCAGGCATCGTAATACCGCGGGCATACCGTACCTTCAAAAGGAATCTCCAGGGCCGGGCGCGGCAGGGGTATTATATCCATTCTTTGCGGAGCATGCCAGCTATAAATATCATCGCTGCCTTTTCCGCCAACTCTGTTGGAGGAAATATATCCGCTTCCATCTTCCCGGCTCACAAAATAAAAGTCGTCTCCGGACGTATTCACAGGATATCGCATATTTTCCGGAGTTACCCACTGTGCCTTGCTGCCACTAGATTTGAAGATATCGAAACCGCCCATACCGACAAGGCCTTTGCTTGAATAATAGAGATTTCCATCCGCTCCTATAGTAGGAAATTCTTCTTCATCTGTTGTGTTAATGGTTGGACCACAGTTCCGGGGTGTTCCCCAGGAACCATCTGCCTGCCGTTCACTATACCAGATATCGGTGGCACCCAGTCCACCGGGCATATCTGAGGCAAAATACAAGATATTGCCATCTTTGCTTAAAGCGGCATGTCCCACTGAATATTCGGCTGGTTTGTTATAGGCAAATGCCGTTGGCTGCACCCATTTCCCGTTACTATCCTTTTTACTGACATACAATTCCAAACGTCTGTTACCCGATATCGTCACCTTTTCTATTCTTTCCTTCACCGTAGCAATGCGGCGATCTGGTTCTGTTACAGTAAACCAGGCGGTCTGGTATCCATTATCAAATGCTACAGGCCCAACATGGTACCGGTACTGGTTAAACACAGAAGAAAGATCGCTCAGGTAAATATTTCCATACTTACTGCTATCTGCGAGATACAATTTATAATAGGGGTCATTTGTACGGCCATAGTTATTTTTATTCACCTTACTACCCGGAGCGAGTTGATTCCGGAAGAGGGAATCTGACATAAATACAATGCCATTGGGATACCAGGTGGCGCCCCAATCAGACTTTGCTGTATTGAGTCTGGCCACATTCCGGATATCATCCCTGGTTGGTTGCTGCATCCATTGAACAGCGGCGTCACAACCGGCAATCTTGTTTTCTACCCGGCGGGCCTGGTTGGTTCTCCGCGCATATTGCTGAAAGGCTGTTTTGGCAGCATCATATTTGCCCAGACTTTTCAGCATATCTCCATAATACAATTCATTGACGGGGTCAGCATCCGGCATTGCTACCAATTTCCCGTACCATTCTGCGGCATTGGCATAGTCATTTATTTGCCGGTAACACTCCGCCAAACGCTCCAGGCTTTTTATACTGACCTTCTTCTTTTTTGCCATTCTTTTATAGAGATTAGCTGCTTTCGCATAGTCTTGCTGCAGATAATATATGGTCGCCTGTTGTGCAACAGATCTTTGTTCCTGGGCGCATACATACCCGGCCAGCAAACAGCAAAATATAACCCCAACCGTCTTCATCATGTGGTGATTAACTAAGTAAAAAGCTTTCATAGTGATCAGAAATATCTTGGACTGAGTATACGTGTTCTTTTCCCGGGGAAGGTAATGCCCAGGGATATTTCATGTGACCCGCTCTGGGTAGAAGCCATTTTACTGATCGTAAGATCGTAGGCATAACCGATCCTGAACCGGTCGTTCGCATAAAATTCAACCATAGCGCTGGCAGCATCGAGCGGGTCGAGGTAGGAAGGCAGATTGGGTTTGTTCCACAAACGCACGCCTGTTCTGTAAGAGCCCCCTACCCACAATTTTTCTGCGATCAGTAAAAATGCCGTCAGATCCACATTCGTAGGCCCTTTGAAATCTTCCTTTATCAAAATTGAAGGTTTGAGTTTGAAATTCTCGCCCAGATCAAACACCGCACCTGTTGTAAGATACAGGTGCTGTGTTTTTCGGATCGTTTTGTATTGATACCCTTTCCAATAATACCGCGTAGGGTCTGTATACAATGAAAACAGGTCCATGACTGATGCGCTGGCATAAAACCTGGGCGTAAAGTAATAGATCCCAAAACGCGCATCCGGAATAAGCGTTGACACCCTGGCAGCCGGGATGGTGGGATCTCCGTCATCGTTGAACTGCAGCGTAGTCCCATCGATAGAATACTGTGTGGCCCCGGCGCCTATGCCGAAGCATAAACGCCTGGTACCATCTTCATCCAACGGAATACGGTAAGAATACATTCCGTAAAAGGCAGTAGCATCCTGCGGCCCCAGCTTATCGTATGTTACCTGTAGCCCTAACCCCACTCTTTCGTCTTTTGATTTAACTACTCCATCCACCGAAACAGCAGCAGTGACCGGCGCGCCGGGAAAGCCCACCCATTGCTTTCTGTAAATAGTATTCAGATAGAGATCTTCCTTGTAGCCCGCGTAGCCAGGATTTACACTCAACATGTTAAACACATATTGACTAAACTGCAGATTCTGCTGCCCTCTTGCCAAAGCAGGAATAAGCATTAATCCTCCTAAACACTTTAACAACACCCGGTTCCATCTTGATATATTATACATAACAATTTTTTTTCGTTTACGTAATTATCTCAATAATTCTATCCAGCCTTTATATACACGTTCTCCCTCCGGTGTTCTCAGTTTCAATATATAGTAGTAAGTCCCTTCATTCAAACCATTTCCATCCCATTTGTTATCATAGTCTTTGCTCTGGTATACCATATTACCCCACCTGTTATAGATGAACAAACCGCTACCAGGATATTTACCTAATCCCAGGATCACAAAGCGATCGTTCTTGCCATCTCCATTCGGGGTAATAACATTTGGAATAAATATCTCATCCCCTGCAGTTATCGTTACTACCGATGTATTGGAACCTGGCGCCGGATCATTTTCGTTGCCCTGTATGGTTGCCGTATTCAGGATACTACCGCCGCTTATTATCTGTACGGTATAAGTCAGTGTAAGCGCATCTGTGGTACTCACATCCCCGATGGTCCATATAATACTGCGACTTGTCGCGTCATAGTGCGCCTCTCCTTTCGTTACCATTATATCGACAGGCACTCCTAATGCAACTGGCAGCACATCTGTAACAACAACGCCAGTGGCTGTATTCGGCCCATGATTACTTACTTCGATCTTATATCCGATACGTTTTGCAATAACATACGGCTGTGGTGTAACTACTGCCTTATTGACTACCAGATCGGCCGATCTCACTGCATTGATATCCACCTTAGCGGTATCCGGTACCGACGTCGCAGGCGGCCCGGTAATGATAGCAGTGTTGCTGATGGCTCCCTGACCAACTAATACCAGGTCGTATGTGAGGGTGGTGCTTTGTCCGCCTGTTAGCGAATCTATTGACCAGGTGGCGGTATGTGATGCAGCGTTATAACTTACCGTTCCAAGACCAGGCTTACCAAACACCGGTGTCGGCAGGTTATCCCCTGTAAGCACATCCGTTACTACCACATCTTTAACCGTAACGGCGCCACCGTTACTAACGGTCAATGTATACGTTATTTTATCGCCTGGTTTGTATGGTCCCGGTGTTACTGTTTTAATGATATGCAGCTGAGGTTTTGCAACCACTGTTGTGATAACCGGAGGCGTAGTATTATTGTCCGGTACCTTATCTGTCACTCCTGAAGGAGTAGTTACCGTGGCTGTATTACTCAATGCACCAATGTTGGCCGCCGTACCGGAGATCAGGATACTTACGCTGCCGTTGGCAGGCAAAACAGCAATCGTGCCGGTCACATTATTGCCGCTTGCACTGACAACAGTACCCGCCGCGCCGTTTGACTGGCTTTGAACGATGGCAGTTACCCCTGTCACTCCTGCAGGCACTGCATCGCTGAAGGTAGCGCCGCTTACACCAGACGGACCGGCATTGGTGATGGTTACCACATAACCGATAGCGCTTCCCTGTATCAGTGTAGCGGGTCCTGTTTTGGTAATTTGCAGGTCTGTCACTTCACTTACCGTTGTTATAACAGGAGGTGTAACAACAGCCGGTTGACCAGGAACATTAGCTGTAGCGGTATTTACCAGTTGTCCGCCATAGTCGGCTGGGACTGTTCCGGTCACTGTTATCAGGATACGATTGCCGGTACCCGCGCCAATATTGGCAGTTACACTGATATTATTACCGGCACCACTGTTGCCGGCTGTAACATTCCCACTGCCGACAACGGAAGTTGTCCAACTAACATTTTTCAATGCGGCAGGTACCACGTCAGTGATAACAACAGCGGTGGCATCACTCGGGCCACTATTCCCGGCTGTAATCTGGTAAGTCACCTGATCGCCTGTGCGGGCAATGGTCGGTCCTGTTTTTTGCAGGGTTACGCCAGGCTGCTGTACAATCTTCGTTATCACCGTATTACTGTCAGGTGTAGTTGTCACCACTGTAGACGGCACTTTTATATGAGCCGTATTGGTAACAGTAGTTGCCGTGGTTTGCTGTAATGTTCCGGTAATAGTGATACGCAACTGACTGCCACTGGTGGCGGCTGCCTGTATACTGATATTATTACCCGTACCATTAGCCGGACCGGTAAAAATAACGTTACCGGCTACACGCACTGCCTGCCAGCTCTTAACGGTAATGAGCGATGGTACGACATCAGTGACTATCAAGGTATCCAGATCAGATGGACCGTTATTGGTTACATCTACCGTGTAGGTAATATCACCGCCTGCCGCCAGTTGTGCCGGTCCGCTCTTGGCTATCAGTACATTGGCTTTACGTTGCACATCCGTCACCGTTGTATCTGTAGTTACCTGTGGATTACCAGGAGCGGATACTTTAGCCACGTTCTTCACCTTACCGCTGAAATTCGGATCCAGTTTTCCATGAATGGTCACGACGATTTCATTACCTGCGCCCGCCGCTATATTGCCTGTTACCATTACCCCCATACCTGAACCAGCAGCGCCCGCAGTAACGGCAGCATTTCCGGAGGCCGCCGCTGTCCAGGTGACGTCATTAATACCTGCCGGCACATTATCGGTAATCACTGCACCTGTTGCTTCACTTGGCCCGGCATTCGTTACTGTTACAACATATGTTACAGCATCCCCGGCCTGTGCAGCAGATGGAGCTGCTTTAGTGATATGCAGTTCCGGGTGATTGGTTACCTGGGTTATTACAGGTGTACTGTTAACCGGTGTTCCACCCGGAGGTACAGCAGCGGCTGTATTTGTAATGGCACCTGTAAACGTTGGATCAACCACGCCATTGATGATAATCGTTATTTCATTCCCGGCGCCGGCAGGGATGTTAGCCTGTAGTTGTATATCATTACCACTGCCGCTGTTGCTGCCGGTGATGGTGGTATTAGTACCCGTTGCCGCGGCTGTCCAGGTGACCTTTTGCACCTGTGCAGGCACGAAGTCAGTTATATTTGTATTGATGGCATCAGACGGACCTGCATTCGTAACCACAATAGTGTAAACAATAGCCTGTCCTGCAATCACACCTGACGGCCCGTTCTTAACCACACTCAATCCGTGTTTATTACTGATGGTTGTATTTACAGCACTGGTAGCAGGCGTTCCACCCGGCAATGTAGCTGTAGCAGTATTGGTTATTACTCCTGTGGAAGAGGAAGCAACGATGCCTGTAACAGTAATACTGATCTTATTACCGGTACCAGCCGGTATATTTCCGGTTAAACTGATGTTGTTACCTGTACCACTATTTTGGCTCACACTGGTACCTGTACCGGTCGTTATAGCAGTCCATGTCACTTGTTGTATCTGTGAAGGCACAGCGTCTGTGATGCTGATATTACCGGCATCGGAAGGCCCGTTGTTAACAATATCTATGGTGTAGATAACCGGCGCGCCTGCGAAAACTGTAGTCGGGCCGCTCTTGGTAATCTGTACTGCTGCCTGGTTCACCACATTGGTGTTTACCGGTGGTCCGGTTACAGTGGCGCCTCCATTTGGCGTAGCCGTAGCTGTATTCACCAGCGTACCAGTGAATGATGGGCTCAAGGTACCCGTCACGCTGATCACAATCTTATTACCTGTTCCGGCCGGCAGGTTACCTGTCACATGAACAGCACTACCATTGCCCGCGCCCCCGGTCAGCACTGCTCCGCCGCCCGCTGAAGTAGCTGTCCAGCTTACGTTCTGCACAGCAGCAGGCACTGCGTCATCAATGCTCAGGTTCATAGCATCTGAAGGGCCGTTATTGATCACCGTGATACTGTATGTTATCTGGTTGCCCGCCGCAACAGAAGCAGGACCGCTCTTAATTACCTGCAGCCCGGTTTGACTATTGACATTTGTAGCTACCGTACTGATAGCAGGGGTAGGATCAACAACTCCTGCCGGCGGCGTAGCGGTGGCCGTATTGGTCAATGTACCGGTAAATGCGGCATCTACCTTACCGGTCACCGTAACAACTACTCTACCTGTACCTGCTGGTATACCGGCAATAATACCGATGGTACCGCCCGTGCCGGATGCCGTATTTACGGTCGCTCCTCCGGATACGGCAGCATTCCAGTTTACATTACTGATATTAGCCGGTATATTATCTGCAATGGAAGCACCGGTAACATCAGCAGGACCGGCATTCGTCACTTCAAATGTATAGCTGATCTGCTGCCCTGCATTGATATTGGCCGGACCTGTTTTGATGATATTAAGATCAGCCGACTTGTTGACAGATGTCGTAAATGAACTTGTTTTAATAGATCCTGATGTAGCTGTTGCGGTATTTGTAATAGAAGAACCAGCTGCCGGAGAGATAGTACCGGTAATGGTAATCAGTATCTCGCCCGGACCATCGGTAGTACCTTCGATCGCAGCCTGCAGATTAATATTATTACCACTTCCGCTTGTTGCACTTACAGTAGTACCACCGTTACCGGTAGCAGTGGCTGTCCATGTCACATCAGTGATTTCCGCCGGTACCAGATCTGCAATATCTACAGGTGTAATATTGGATGTCCCGGTGTTGCTGACAATCACCTTGTACACAATCTTATCTCCCACATTAGCTTCCGCAGGGCCACTCTTACTGATCTGCAGTCCTGCATCTGTATTGATGTTCGTATTAATAGTGCTGGTATTGGTTCCCGGTACTGTTTCTGTAATACCGGCGGGCGGTATTACTGTAGCTGTATTGTAGATAGCACCCGGCGCAGCGCTTGCATTTACAACGCCGTTGATATTTACCGTTATACTATTGCCTGCACCAGCCGGAATATTGCCGGTAACTGTCAGGTTATTGCCGGTAAGACCGGTAGTTATCACCTGGGCCGTACCGCTCGCAGTAGCTGTAAACGTGATATTGGTTACCTGGGCTGGTATGGCATCCTGTATGACCGCTCCCGGCACGTCTGAAGGGCCGTTATTGGTGATAAGCAGCTGGTAACTGATTGGCTGTCCTGCTGCCTTATCAGCCGGACCTGTCTTAATAATAACCAGGTCGGCTTTTCTGTCTACGGAAGTAGTTACCGTGCTGGTAGCAGGTGTCGGATCAGTGGCGCCCGGCGGAGGTGTGGCGGTAGCTGTATTTTTCAGCGTTGTTACTGTTGCAGCAGGATCTACTTTACCATCTACAACAATCGTCACTTTGTTTCCTGTGCCTGCCGGGATACTGGCGGTGATATCCACGTTACCGGTTCCGGTGGCAGCACTCACGGCAGTTCCGGTTCCCTCAGCGGCTGCAGTCCAGGTTACACCTTGCAAACCTGCAGGAATTATATCAGCGATATGACAGCCTACAGCATTAGCCGGGCCTTCATTGGTAACCACAATGGTATAAGTCACATGCTGACCGGCAGTCACCTGCTGAGGACCGCTCTTTACAATATTCAGGTCAGTTATATTATTCACCTCCGTAGTAACGGTACTAACTGATGGAGTCTTGCCCGGTACCGCAGCAGTAGCGCTATTTGCAATGGATGCCGACGTATAGGCCGGATCAACCACAGCGTTTATAGTAAATGTAATTTTATTGGCTACACCGGCAGGTATATTACCGGTTACCGCAATATTGCCGTTTCCGGAAGCAGCGCTCACGGTAGTACCTGCGCCTGTAACGGCCGCTGTCCACGAAACCTGCTGTAAACCGGCTGGTAAATTATCGCTGATAGTAACATTAGTGGCATTGGACGGTCCGCTGTTGGTAACGTCGAGTGTATACACAACAGGCTGTCCTGCTGAAATGGTAGCCGGTCCGCTCTTCACTATTACCACATTAGGATCATTGGTCACATCTGTCGACTTAGAAGCCGATACCGGTGCTTTACCGGTTACTCCGGCCGTTGCTGTATTGTTGAGCGTTCCGGAGAAAGACGAATCCACCGTGCCATGAATAGTGATACTGATATTATTAGCCGCTCCCGCAGGAATATTGCCGGTAATGTTGATATTGCCGGTTCCCGCAGACGCGCTGACACTGGCGCCTGTACCGTTGGCTACCGCTGTCCAGCTGGTATACAACAGGTTTACAGGAAGAACGTCCGTAATGGCGACGCCGGTAGCATTGGATGGTCCGGTGTTGGTTACCAGTAACTGATAAGTGATCTGCGTTCCGGCACTCGCCTTATCCGGCCCGGTTTTAACAATATGCAAAACAGGGTCGTTGGTGATAGTGGTAGTAACGGTGTCACTGGATACTGTCGGTTTACCAGGAACTGTTATCAGCGAGAAGTTACTCAGTGCTGATCCGGTATATGCCGGATCTACTTTTCCTTTAACATTAATGGTTATACTATTTCCGGCGCCGGCAGGTATATTCCCGGTAATGTTAACATTTCCCGCACCATTGACAGTATTTACGGTTGTACCGGTTCCTGCGGTAACAGTGTTCCATGTTGGATTCAGTATACCGGCAGGAATAGCATCCGTAATCGTTGCGCCAATAGCATCCGATGGTCCATTGTTGGTGACGGTAATGGTATAAGTGATATTCTGCCCTGCGCTAAGCGTAAGCGGACCGCTCTTGGTGATCTGCACATTGGGGTCGTTGGTAACGTTGGTGGTGATATTAGTCGTAACTGGTGGTTTCCCCGGAAGCGTAGCAGCAGCTTTATTAACAATACTACCGCTAAACGCAGGATCTACTGTTCCTGTAACGGTAATGGTAATTTTATTGGCAGCGCCCGCCGGGATATTACCGGTAATATTCACATTTCCGCTACCTGACTGTGCGTTGGATGTAGTACCGTTACCGCTGGTGGCAACCGTCCATTTTACTCCTGAAATACCGGCTGGTATGGAATCTGTAATCGCTACTCCCGTCGCATCTGAGGGCCCGTTATTACCTGCAACAATCGTATAGGTGATACCGTTACCTCCACTTACAGATGATGGCCCGCTTTTACTGATGGTTACATCCGGCGTATTAACGACTACCGTAGTAACAGGTTGGCTTGGTACAGTAGGGCCATCCGGTTGTTCGGCAGTAGCTATATTGATGATACTACCTGCAAAGGCCGGATCTATCTTACCACTTACCATAATGGTGATACTGTTTCCTGCACCTCCGGCTACGTTACCGGTAACTGACAACGTATCGTTGCTGATCGTCGCGTTAGCAATGCTGGCTTTTCCGGACACAGAGGAAGCGCTGATAACAGGATTCAGGATATGGCTATCCAGCGCATCCGTTATCCGTACGCCGGTTGCATCACTCGGGCCGGCATTGGTCAGTACCAATGTATAAGTAATGTTCTGTCCTGCACTAAGTGTGGCCGGACCACTCTTGGCCAATTGCAGAGAAGTCTTCCTGTTAACAACAGTAGTTACCGTATTTGACGGCTGTGAAGGTTTACCGGCGGGTGTCACGGTAGCAGTATTGCTAAATGTGCCTGTAATGGCAGGATCTGCTTTGCCTGTTACAACTATAGTGATCTTGTTTCCGGCACCGGCAGGTATATTGGCAGTAACGCTCACATTACCTGATGTACCGGTACTACCGGCTGTTACGGCAGCTGCACCTGTTGCAGTAGCCGTCCAACTGGCTCCCTGTATCTGAGCCGGAATATTATCTGTTATTACGGCGCCGGCTGCATCAGAAGCGCCATTATTTATTACTTCTACCGTATAAGTAATACTATCTCCGGCATTAAGCGTTGCAGGACCATTCTTGGTAATGACCAGTGCCGGATTATTAGTGACATTGGTAGTTACCTGGCTGGCTACAGGCGTACCACCGGCTGGGGTAGCACTGGCACTGTTAGTAATAGTGCCGGCAGGTGTAGCGGATGGTATTTTTCCCCTGATAACAATAGTCACGCCGTTACCGCTGCCGGCAGGTAAGCTGGTTACAATATTGATATTACCGGTACCATTCAACGGGCTTCCGCCGGTAATGCCGGCGGTACCGGTAGCAGTAGCGGTCCAGCTCACGCCTGTCAGCATCGCCGGAATGTTATCCAGGATATTGGTATTGGGAGCATCACTTGGACCGGCATTTGTTACCTGTATGGTATACATGATAGTATCGCCTGCAGATATGGTTCCACTGGCCGGACCGGTTTTCACAATATTAACACCTGTCTGGTTTTTAACAGTGGTGCTAACCGTATTAGATGGTATTGGTGTAGTGCTTCCGGGAGGCGTAACACTGGCAGTATTTAAAATAGTGCCGGTAGCGGAAGATTTAATAATTCCATTAACTGTAATAGTAATAGTATTTCCAATACCTGCAGGAAGATTGCCTGTAAGATTAATATCACCGCTTCCACTGGTAACGCTTACCGTGGCTGTTCCCTGTACGCTGGCTGTCCAGGTAACGTCGGTGATCTGTGTGGCAATGGTGTCTTTCAATATTACACCAATGGCATCGGACGGCCCGCTATTAACGTAGGTGATAGTATAGCTGATAGCAGTTCCTGCCGGAGCGTCCGGCGTACCTGCTTTTGTTGCCTTAAGATTAAATTGCGGACTATAGGTATCCGTATCAGTAACGGTATTGTTAGTTGTATTGTTATCTGTATAACCAGCGGGTGGCGTAACAGTAGCGGTATTTGAAAGATTACCGGTAAATCCTGCCGGTACTTTTAATGTAAGCGTATAAGTTATGCTTCCACCAGCAGGTATATTCACCAGTTGATTAATGGCGCCTGTACCATTGGGAGCCGGCACAGTTGCTCCATTAAGCGTGCTTGTGCTCCATGTTGCCGTAGTGATGCCGGCAGGTAATGCGTCACTGACGGTTGCCCCGGTTACATCTGAAGGACCATTATTGCTCACAACGATTGTATACACCGCGTTTGTTCCCGGGGTATACGTAGCCGAACCATCTGTTTTGGTAATAGCCAGATCTGCAACATGGCTGATCAGGGTGGTATCCTTAGCTGTTGGTGGCGTTGGATCGGTGGCGCCCGGAGGTGGTGTAGCCGTAGCGGTATTTATCAACGCGGTTCCATTAACGCCCGCATTCACAGTACCGGCAATCGTCAGGGTGGCACTTTGACCGGTGGCTAACGTCAACCCTGTCCAGGCTCCGGTTCCACTGGTATAACTACCCGCAGACGGCGTATAGCTGCTGGCGGTAAAACCCGCTGGTACGTTATCCGTTACCGTTACAACATCAGCTGGTAATAATATAGCGGGGCCGTTGTTGGTCAGCGTAATGGTATAAGTCAGCGCCTGGCCGGCTACGGCTGGTTTTGGCGTCGCCGTTTTGACCAGGTCCAGGTCCATGACACGGCTTACCAGTGTCGTGTCTTTTGCGGTAGGTGGCGTTGGATCAGTGATACCGGTCGGTGGTGTCAGCGTCACCGTGTTAATCAGGCTGGCGCCGGTATAACTATTGCCAACCATACCGGTAATCGTCAGCGTAGCAGTGCCGCCAGTGGCCAGCGACAAGCCTGTCCACGCTCCGGTAGCACTGTTATAAGTACCGGCAGATGGAGTGTAGTTATTAGCCGTAAAGCCGGATGGCAAATTATCTGTGAGCGTCAACGTATCGCCGGGCAGCATACTGCCCGGGCCATTATTCGTTAACGTAATGGTATAAGTCAGTGTCTGCCCTACTACCACCGGTTTGGGGCTGGCTGTCTTAGTCAGCCCGTAATCAATCACACGGTTAATCGTGGTCGTTTGACGGGCCGTATCATTTGATAAGTTCGGATCAGTAATCGTTGGCGGGTTGGTTACAATAGCGGTATTGTTCAGGCTACCGGTAGCATCAGCCGCTACGGCGCCTGCAATAGTGATTGTGGCGCTCTGGCCGGATGCAAGGGCCAGTCCTGTCCAGATGCTATTGCCGCTGGTATAGGTACCTGCAGATGCAGTATAACTATTAGCGGTATAACCGGCAGGCAGGTTATCTGTCACCGTAATGCTATCCTGTGCCCTCATAGCAGAAGGCCCGTTATTGGTAACGGTAAGCGTATAGGTCAACGGCTGACCGGCCGTAGCCGGATTGGGGTTGGCCGTTTTAGTGATAGACAGATCATACGCCGGTTGTATCATCAGGCTGTAGTCCTCCACTTCTCCATCCATCGCAGCGCCAACAGTACTTGTTGCTGTCAGCGGATCTGTGGTCAAACGGAAACGCGCATACGTAATTCCGCCTGAAATGCCTCCACCTGTGATTAAGGTATTAACATTATTCCAGGTAAGTGTAGCGGAGGTTGCATTATTGGCGACCGTAGTACCGGTAGCTTCCCCCGGATCAAAAGTACCATTACGGTTAAAGTCGATCCATCCTTCCAGGTTAGCTACCGTACCGGTCGTATTGGTAACAGGAAAAGTAAGTGTGTAAGTGGTTGTGGCGGCTGTAAGTACAGGTAACGATGCCGTCAGGCCATCGTCATTCGGATCACCATTGGGAACATTGGCGTCAGCGCCGGCAGCTACCGCAAGCGCCTCCGGTTTGCCCGCAACGGTAGCCCCTATTTTCAATCTGGGGTTAACAAGATGTGTAGGTCCATTAGATGCAGATAAAGTACTGTAGCTATTCGGCGCATCTCCTAAATCTGCCTCAGTTACAGGTGTTACGCCGCTAAATTCCGAGGTATTGTTTCCGGCATCGGTGGCTGTTGCCGTCAACAAACTACCTTGTGCCACCCCATTAAGGGCCGGCAATGGAATAGTAAATTGAAACCGGTTAGCAGTACGCGCTCCTATTGTACCGGTACCATCGTCCATATATGTGCCGGTAGCAGCATCCTGGTCTGCAATACCCGCTACCGTTCCTCCTTCCTTAAATGTAGCCAGATACCTGCGGCCTTCACCAAATCCCTGGAGGCTGGTAAATGCGGCTGGCAGCGGATTGGGGCTTAACGGTGGTGCAGGCGTAAAGCTGGCATCCCTGTCGGCCAGAAACAGTTCGATAGTGGCTCCCGGGGGTGAATAACCTTTTATTACCAGGTTATTTCCAATAACTGCCGCGCCGGTAACCACCGGAAAATTGAGCAACGCGTTAGGACCTGCAGTGGAGCTGCCATTGGGGGTAACAATATCAGGAGCGCTACCTGCAGCCCGTAAATCAACCCCAAGACCAGCATTGCCATAAGTACTGTTCTGCGTTATTTTATTGCCCAAAGCGGTAGCGCTACCTGCTATTGCAATACCGGAGGCTCCGCCAGCGGTAACAATATTCTTAGTAATGACACTGTTCGTAGTATTATTAAACTGAATGTTATCCTTTTCCGTTGCAATGGTACCAGCTGCTCCATTTCCGGAAAAAGTATTATTAGTAACTGTAGCACCGGCGCCCATAGACACTTTCAGCCCTTCATTCAGGTTGCTTTGTACACTGTTGCCCGTAATATTGAGCCCCTGAAGGTCCGTTGATACCGTTCCGCTGGTCATTTCAATACCGATGCCGGAAGGTTGCACCGAAGCCGGTGCTCCGTTTCCATTATTCAATATTTCATTACCGGAAATAGTAAGCCCATTGATGGCTGCCCTTTGCCGGATACCATCAAAGTCGGCACGAATAATATAGTTATTGGTGATATTGCCGGCGTTTCCGCTAATAGAAATATTGGAGCCAGGATCGCTTCCGGCAGCTTCTGTATTGGTTGAAACAGCTGCGCCTCCGATAATATTACCGGTGATCAGGTTATTGTTACCAGTACTAAGAATATTGGCTCCTGTGCTGGTATTGTTACCAAACCGGCTGATAGCGATACCCCGGACTACCTCATTATTGCCGCTCAGATTCAACCCGCTTGTAGCAGTACCAGCGGCGCCATTCCAACGTATTTCCACCTCTGGCCGCTGTACGCCGGGTAACGGTATCTGGTCAACGCCCACCTTGGTTCCCGGGTTACCTGCCACGCCCGGTTGTGTGTTACCGATATTGGCAGTTTGGGTACGGCCATCAATACTGGTGTTAGCGTCTGTAACAGCGGGCAATAAAGTTGTAAGATTAATAATGGCGGTAGCGCCACCTCCGGCAGCGGTTAACTGATTAGGCTTGTTAATCCCGGGGTGCGCGTTACCGTCCGGAATCATGAAAATACTGGTTTCCACACCAGGCGCCGGTGTAAAGATACTGTTAGCGGCCTGGCTCAACCCGGTATTGGTTAATATATTGCTGTTACTAATAAATTGCTGTAAGGAACCTTGCCCGGTACTATTCGTATTAACGATAGCAGAGAAGTTAAAACCAAAGTCGATCCCTGTGACATTGGAAGTCTCAATGGTAGCCTGCGACACAGATTGTGCAGCCCCGCTTACGCCTCCACTCAATACAAAAGTAGTTGTATTCAAAGTAGTAGTGCCGACCGTACCTGTACCCGGATCTGCTGTAGCCGGGGCTCTGCCTCCCACTTCATCCACTACATTATTCAGGGTAGCTGCTGCTACCCTTTCAGCTCTGAATGTTTGCACTCCCAGCTCTGTTCCGTTGCTGCCCGGCCGGGTAGACTTCACGGTATTATTTACAACCCTGACGTAAAAAACCCCATTTCCGCTTACGCCTACTGCATAAGTACCATCAGTTAGCGTATTGGTGGAGTTTTCCAGGACTCCTATAGCATTATATACTTCTACCCTTGCATTAGGAATCCCTGCAGTTCCTGCAGTACCAAATATCCTGCCTGCACCACCTCCATAGTTAACATCCTCAAATACGCGCCCGACGATCTTAAAAGCATTGGAGCCAAGGTCACCATATTGAAGAGGAAATGGTCCACTCAACACAGTAACAGATGAAGCCGGAATGCTGCTATTGCCGGACCATGCACCGGTTCCGGAAAATTCACCGGCATTTATTCTTACCACATAAGTGGCAGTACTACCTGAAATCGGGGCGGTAGTAAGTACATTACCCTGCAAATCAAATCCTATCCCGGCGAAATTATAGTAGGTTGCAGGTGCAATCACCGGAACCGATTTATACCCCAATATACTACCATTGGCAGGTGAAATCTCCCAAATAGAAGGTATGTTACCAGTGGTGGTTCCACTTACAAACAATCTACCGGCAGGGCTGAAATCAATATCCCCCCCTCCCACCGGAAGGTCGGTAACACTGGAAGGAGCAGGTATGACACTGGTTGAAACCACTGCCGCCGTTGCTTTATTGAGGTTGACCATGTAAGGCCGGCCGGGCAGGTTATTTGCATTCGTGGCACTATAGTTCGAAATTGTGAAAAGCGAGCCAGATGTAGTAAAGGCCAGCTTTCCGAACACCAGGTTTCTTGCTACGTTGTTTACGTCGCTAAAGGTAGCACTGATAGTCCCCACGGTTGAAAGCGTCCCTCCCGTTGCCGGCGGCGGATTAGGTACAAACTTTAGCAACCTGGCTCCGGCTATCTGGTTGTCTGTAAAGTAGATGTCTCCATTTAGATCTACTGCCAATGCCGTAGCTGAAGAGATGGTGCCCGGAGCGAAGGTATAAATAAAAGTAAGGGCTCCGGTAGCGTTGTCTATACGCACAATATTCGTAGTGCTATAGGAATAAGAAACGCCATATCCCTGTGCAGATGAGCTTTGCGCGCCACTGATACAAAACAATATTATTCCCGATAACATTACCAGGTATCTTAATAAGCTTCCTTTACAATATTGCCCCCTGTAGCCAGCACAATAATAGGCATAGGGATTCCTAAGCGTAGAACTTTTACTCATACACCTGATTTAATAACAACAGTTTTTATTAAACAATAGTCCGGGGAAAATTAAGCAGCCACAGATCCGGTATTAAGACACCTTGTTGAAGAGGTTTTGATGCTGCGCATGGGGAAAGTAATATGCTCTTTATCCGGCAAGCCGGGCCAATGGGTAAACTTCATAAGTGATACAGTCATGAGTGATAAATTAAGATGGTTACATCATTCGATTTGGTTGACGGCCGGGGACTCTTCCAGGCCCATGTGGTGTTTGGTATCCGGGATCAAAATTCAATCGGGAACCTTAAGCTGTAATATTTAATGATCCTTTCTGCTTTCAGCTTCGCATCGGGATCCTATATTCCTTTGTCCTTTGGTTTTGGAGATTTATAGCTAAGGATTAATGTCCATATTATAGTACGGTATAAATACTGATGGGTGTTACGTCTTATTAACTATCACAATCAAACCGGCAAAATAGCTGTGCATTCAAAAAACTATAGACGCATTCTCCTCTTCTTTCGGGAATTCATTCTACTACACCAACACTGTTTGGGGTTGCTTTAAAGAAGCTTCCAGCAATTGTATTATCTGGCAATTTTTCTTACAGCTCATGCTTCCTGTAGTGTTTCGATAAAATTAGCACCTTAGTCTCAAAGTGATATATACGACTATAGATTACAGCAACAATTTGCTATGCTATTTAAAAAAATAGCAAAATATTGTTATTCTTACACGAGCAAACACATCAATACTGCCACCTATTTTGCTTTTCGCATGACTATCTTCCCTGTTCCGGCGGGAACATTCAAACGACTAAAAACTATGATAAAATATATTCTTTCAAGAGAGGAAATGCCAAAATATGGCAAGTCCAGATTGCACCCTGACTTTGCGGGGGACCTGGCGGAGCGTTGTGGCAGCGTGTTCTATGCTAAAAGTATAATTAATTTGCGATAGCTGTAATAACTACAATACCCAATACAGGGTTGTAAAACATAGTAAAGCAAGATGCAAGTGTAACCGGCAATATTTTGTCTGCCGGTACAACATTAATGAGCTCCGGTATAGGACGATACCAACGGGATAGATACAATTAACTCAGTACCTTCAGCGCTTGAATTTATGTTCGTTTCACCATTCAGATATTCTACCCTGCGGCGAATCGAATCCAGGCCTATAGCTGATTTAGCACTGCCGGATTTCTTTGCGTTTAATCCGATCCCATCATCGCTGATCGTTAATATCAGGTCATCCTCTTCTTCATAAACCAGGATGCTTACATTCTTAGCCCTGGCATGCTTGATAATATTGGTGATAGCCTCCTGGACAATACGAAGTAATGCAATTCGTGTATCTGTATCGACATTAATTAATGAATTGTCGTCGATGTGAATGGTTTTGCTGTAACGGCCGTTGGGCAGCGCATCATCTGTCAGCAGCCTGACCTGCTTTTCAAAAGACAGCTCCTGTTGGCCGTCTGCGGCGTTGAACCATTCGTGGCTTTTTCTTCTGGCAGCCTCATAAGCGTTAGTTGTCGCCAACTGCAATCTACTCAATTTATTTTTCAGGTTAATATCTTCAGTATCCATTGATAGCGTTTCCAGTTGATGCCTGATAGCAGCGATAGACGAAGAAAGGCCATCATGAAGGTCCTGCCCAAGCCGTCGCTGCACTTCCCTCACCGCCTCGTGCTTGGCCTCTTCCATGGAGATGATCTGCATATTGGTAGCGTTATTTAACGCTTCAATCTGCGCTTTGGCTTTCCTGCTCCGGTAAAGCATGATAAAATAGATGGCCAGCACGATAAGGGCCGCGGCAGATGAAATGACCACCAGCCAAAGCGTTCGCTGTTTTTTAACAGCTTCTGAATGCTGAAGCTCAACCCTCGTGTTTTCGGCGTCAGTGTAGGCATAAAGCAAACTATCCATTTGTGTCATCAATATTGTCTTTGCCTTTCGCTCATTTGCCAAAGATTGGGCTAGCCATGTATAGCCTCCATGATAGTCTCCTTGCGCCGCCTGGAGTTTTGCTTTGTATTCATCCACTATCGGCTGTTGATTTTTTAAAAAAACGGGAAGCGATGCAAGTTTACTGATATAAAAGTGGACGCTATCATTTTTTTTTAAGGCCAGGAAGTGCTCTATTTTTAATTCATACAGGGTTCTTTCTATATAGGATGTCGCCTGGTCTTCATATGTACTTTTTAGCGCTTGTATGCTATCCAGCAGCGCCCCCGCTTTCGCCTGCCTGCCTTCAATGGCGGCAATATCATACTGCCTCATCAGTATGAAATAGTCGTTATAAAACATGAATGTTCTGTTAATAGGGTATTTGCGCTTTAGTTCAGCGCTAATTTGGTCGGCCACCTGTATTGTTTGACAGGCAGCTGTCGTATCATGCATATTCAAATAGGAATTGATGGTTCCCATTAAAATGTCTATTGCATGCATCCCGTTAACATTATCAGCTTTTTTATCCCGCAGCAGCTCAGGCAGCTGTTTTATATACGCTTCTTTACCCTTATAAAGAGAGATAACTTTACCATATGATTCCTGTTCCGTTAAAATCTGTACTTTACTCTGATCTTCAAGTAAAGGACGTATTCTGCCATTTTTTTCTAATTCCCTGGATTCTTTTTCAGTATAATACATGGCGGCCCCGGTTTCTCCAAACATTAAAGCATTATTGGCTAATGCCAGATAGTAGTTTACCCGGGGACGCCCGTATTCTTTTTTGCTCCAGGCAATCTCCTGATATAACCTGAGGATGTTTGCCAGTTCCTGGGTTTTGAATTCGATTCCATTATCAAGAAATTGTTGCGTCAACGAATAGGCCTGGTCCAGATATTTGTCATCTGAAATATTTCCTGCATGATAGGCTTTGTTCAGTTTTTCAAAATCCTGTCTGGCACTCGTGACCGACTGCCCGGCAGTAAATTGGACCGGGCATATCAGGAGTAGAAAAAATAGGATGAGAAAGTACAAATTCTTTTGTGGCTGATAAGTATTGGCTGTTGGCATCATAAGGTTACATAAATATTTTACCGGGGCTGTTTAGATTAATTCCTGTTTGCGCGCATATGACAACAATGCCGTAATCGAATTGACATTCACTTTTGCCATCATATTGCGCCTATGCGCAACAATGGTATGTTTACTAAGATATGTCCGTTCTGCCGTTTGAGCAATGGATAATCCATGTGCAAAATGTTGCAAAATCTCCACTTCCCTCGCCGAAAATGGCGTCTCGTTCTTTAAATTTGAATTAGAGGTAATTCCAGCTATCTCCGGACTGATATATTGTTCGCCACGACCTACTATATTCAGGCATTCAAGGACCGCATCAAATCCTGATGATTTACTGATAAGTCCGTGGGGATTATAGCTGAGAATATTAGTGATAGCTGCTGGACTGGACACAGAACTTACAACAATAATAATAACGTGTTTATTTAATCGCCTGGCCACATTGATAAGCGGTAGCCCAATTTGATTTTTCAAATAATAATCCAGGAATAGATAAATAGGAGTTCCTGAATGTTTAATCAGGAATTGAGTTAATTCCTGCTCCTCGCAAAACGTATGTACTGAACGAAAAAGTTCCAGCCGCTCAATCAAAGCTGAAAAAGAGTCTGCAAACAAAAGGTGATCGTCAAATACGATTGCTATAGCCTCCTTTTTTTTCATAAATATCTTCTATAAAACCTGAATATAGCAAAAAAATGAAATTTGATATAAGGGGGATGAACGCCGGTATATCAATAACTCACTCAAAGGTGCTATTATTTCTGCTGTAAAAGATAGCAATTTTTTGCTATTTTCTTAAATTCCATAGCGTATTATTGCCTTAAGGCATAGTCCTATATCTTGTTTTTAAAAGAACTCGTTAAGTTTGCAGTACTTCAGGACTCCTCTGTCAGGAGTATGAGCCATGTGGAAAATGGCTGTAACAAAGTATAAGATCTGTTTTAGGATGATCAATTTGATTGTGCAATCAGCAGCACAAATAGAGTCATAAAATTTATTTTTAGAATGCGATTAGTAATTGAAAATGTCGAAACTGCTTGTATTACCCCTGCTTCACACCCGAACCGACTAAATGTTGACATTGCAGGAATAGAGCCCGGAGATATCCTGCTTCAGATAAATATAGATCAGGCCATCAGCTACTATGGTATCACAGAACTACTCGACGCTATTGGTGACCAGGAAATCAGGGCTCATCTTTTACATTCGGGAGGGCAAAACTAATGGGTATAAAAATATAAGATTAAGACAATTGTTCACGTTATCCCATCATGATGAGAAAAAATCCGGATACTGCTGACAGCTTCAGCAAAATGCTGATTTCAGTATTAGTACATGACCTCAGACAACCATTTGCTTCCCTTATCTCGGCTGCAGACATGATCAAATATGCAGACCACCCCTTATCCGAAGAAGAATTATATATGATCTTTGACCATATGCGTCATACGGCATCAAAAAGTATTAAGCTGCTTGATGGGCTGGTTTTCTGGATGAAATCCCAAAATAGCGGTTATACCTGTCAAACACAATCATTACCCTTACGCGATCTGATCAACAGCGCAAATGGGCTGTATATTCATGACCAGGCGAGCAAATCTATCAGTATTTCCAATACTATTCCAGAGCATCAACTGATTCATGCCAATAAAGAAATGCTGCAATTTATTAATAGAAATATTTTAAGTAATGCCACTAAATACTCCCCTCCGGGAGGAACCATCAACATCTCCTGCAGTGTTGAAGACGCCCGGATCATCGTTGCCTTTGCCGATCAGGGAATGGGTATTAGGGAAGAACAGCTTGAGCGGTTATTTAGTATCCAGGATACTCCGGTATTAGATAGCCATTATCTTCAGGGCGCCGGTATTGCTTTGAGTATCTGCCAGGATATGATCCGGCAAATGAACGGAAAATTATGGGCGGAATCGGCGTATGGTCATGGAGCTACGTTTTTCTATTCATTGCCGCTTCCGGCGTAGTTAGGTGTTCAGTATCCGGCGATCGTGGCCGGAATGACTGCGCAATACTTAATCATTGAACCGATCTATTATCCAGGCCAACAATTCTACCGCTATCCAGAACGATCCCATACCTAATATATAACCCAGTAGTGACAAAACATATCCCTTTATCTTCTTCCCACCCAATATCTGACCAATGGCCCACATACTGTATAACAGCGATACCACTTCCGATATCAGCTTCATATTTTTCCCGCTGATTCCCTGCACCACTGCAAACAACGCATATATCAACATCCCCGTACCAATTACGAAACATAACATGATCAGTACCTCATAATAATTGTACACGCTTTTGCGCATAAACAATTTCAACCAGACGCCGATAAAAAGACCCATGATGATATTGGCATAGCCATAATGCCCTTCAATCCATGTGGTGAGGGCTGCAAAGGTTTCGTACCGTATGGACTCACTTACGTAGTGTTCATTCTCGATATGAAAGAAATGGGTAATCAGCGTATACAGCAGCGAACATATGATAAGGAAAATGACCGGTTTCACCAGTCTGCTCCTGTCTTCTGTAAGGAACCTCCTGATATTTACTCCGGGACGTATCAATAGCTCCTTGATCGTATACAATATTCCCTTCTCAAAATGCAGCACGTGCTGCACCTCATGAATAATATAATGGCTATCCACCCGCTTCAATGCTATCGGATTGCCGCAATGTCCACAATACTTATCAGCAACAACCGCGTTACATGATTTGCAATTCATAGTAAAAATTTATTTAGCGGAAGCAGCTGCACGGGATTTCAGCTCTTTCTTAATAGCTTTCAGCTGTTGAAACAAAGGGAAAAAGACCAGCGACAATGAAAACACCGGGGTGATATACACCACCTTCTTTTCTTTAATCATCAGAACACATACAATCATAATGATACACAGTACCAGGAAACCTGCCAGTATTCCCTGAATACGGCTTTTTCTTTTCAGTAGATCGTTAGTGTCAGTACTTAATAGGTTCATAATCTGGATTTCCGCCAAAAATCCCGACTTTTTTCTTGTAAAACCCTACACTTGAGTGTAAATTTATGGCGATCTTACTGCTTATGATGAAAAATACCCCCCGTCATGCCCTGCTGACAAAAAACAGGCTGGATAACATTACTGACAATGATGTCAGCGGGCAGCATTATCTGGATGTAGTGAAGGCGTTTGCACGGCTTTCTTACGAGAGCATTTATATAATAGATTATTCAAATATGTCATTTGAATACGTTTCGGACAATCCACTGTTCCTCTGTGGCCATACGGCCGATGAAGTGATTCAGCTGGGTTATGAGTTTTACTTCCTCCATGTGCCACCCCAGGACCTGGAAATGCTTTCCACGATCAATGATGCCGGGTTTGATTTTTATGCACAGCTACCTGAGCCCGAAAAAAAGCAATATAGCATCTCTTACGACTTTCACCTGGTTACCAAAGCAGGAAAGCAAATATTGGTCAACCACCGGCTCACCCCCCTCTTCCTTACAACCGAAGGAAAAATCTGGAAATCCATGTGCGTGGTGTCGCTTTCCTCCCAGCAACACCCCGGCAATGTTCGTATATTCAAACAAAGCAGTAACGACATCTGGCAGCTAAACCTGCAAACAAGAAAATGGAGCAAAAATGGCAAACCTGCCCTTACTGACAGGGAACTGGAAGTATTACGCATGTATGCACAGGGACTTTCCATCAACCAGATTGCGGAAAAAATATTTGTAGTGCCGGATACGGTGAAATATTATCGACGGAAGATATTTGAGCGATTAGAAGTGAAGAGTATTGCGGATGCGTTGGCGCAGGCGGTGAATAATAGAATGATATAATGGGGCCGATGGGAGAATATGATTTACTGTTGGAACTGCTGCCGGATCTTCTTCTATGAAGAGATAAGCTACGCATATCAAGACCTCAATTAGTCAGCTTAAAAAAAGCTTCCCGCAGATCAACGGTTTCTCCTGAAAGCTACCCTCAAACAGTAACGTTTTTACATAAAGTTTCCCATTCATTTGACGTCTGACGTCCCCCCGAAAAAATGTAGCGCTGTAAGTTGGAAATTTCGGGGCAAATTTTCTTACCTTAAATCTGAAAAAATTGCCCATGAAAAGGTCAAAATTCACCGAGACGCAGATCATATTTGCGCTTAAACAGTCAGAGACAGTGGCAGTGGAAGAAGTCTGCCGCAAATTAGGGATTAGCCAGGCTACTTTTTACAATTGGAAGAAGCGCTACGGAGGCTTGGATGCAGC
>NZ_JACVFC010000029.1 GCF_014529935.1 Chitinophaga qingshengii | reverse complement strand
AGATCCGATCTCTGTGGCCCGTTTGGCCGTACATCTTTTGTTTGTGTGCAAGAACTAAGTTGATGAAAGTGGAGGATATCGGATTCGAACCGATGACCCCCTGCGTGCAAGGCAGGTGCTCTAGCCAACTGAGCTAATCCCCCAATCATTTGTAGACCCGAGCAGATTTGAACTGCTGACCCCTACATTATCAGTGTAGTGCTCTAACCAGGCTGAGCTACGGATCTGTTTAGGTGCCTTTGTGGTATCTTCTAAACCGTTCCAGTCCTCGTTACCAACTTGGCA
>NZ_JACVFC010000028.1 GCF_014529935.1 Chitinophaga qingshengii | reverse complement strand
GTGAATGATCCACAGCCGCTTCTGTGCGGGGGAAAGCGGTATCTTTCCTGTAATCGCAGCGGGCGCAAGACGCGGTATGGACAATGATTTCCGGTCATCTCCCAGCACTTCACTGAGCTGCGCAATAGTGGGATAACGGAAGATATCTTTCACGGCCAGTTCCGTTTGCAGTTTGTTGCGGATGGCCGTAGCCAGCTTGATAGCAGAAAAAGAGTTGCCTCCCTGTTCAAAGAAATTATGATGGATACCTGCCTGGCTTACCTGTAGCACTTCTTCCCAGATGGCCGCCAGCTGT
>NZ_JACVFC010000027.1 GCF_014529935.1 Chitinophaga qingshengii | reverse complement strand
CTGAGATCCGATCTCTGTGGCCCGTTTGGCCGTACATCTGTGTGTATGTGTATTAAGAACTAAGTTGATTAAGTGGAGGATATCGGATTCGAACCGATGACCCCCTGCGTGCAAGGCAGGTGCTCTAGCCAACTGAGCTAATCCCCCGTAATCATTGTAGACCCGAGCAGATTTGAACTGCTGACCCCTACATTATCAGTGTAGTGCTCTAACCAGGCTGAGCTACGGATCTGTCTAGGTTGCCGGTCGCTGGTATCTATTCACTTAACCGTTCCAGTCCTATTACCAACTTGGCG
>NZ_JACVFC010000026.1 GCF_014529935.1 Chitinophaga qingshengii | reverse complement strand
GACATCCGTCATGTCAGCGGTGAGTACTACAGTCGGATTGGCATCGATGATCACGGAGAACGGAACATCTTTGGTACAACCGGCATTAGTACCATCCTGTACAGTGAGGATGAAGTCATAAGTACCGGCAGTGGTACCGGTCGGGAAGTTGACTGTGATAGTACCTACGCCTGTCCATGCACCGGTTTGGGTCGGGAAGCCGGACATCGCGTTGGTAGCGGCAGTTTTGATGGTGTATTTGGTGATAATACCTACCTGGTTGGAAGTAACCAGGTTAAAGGAAGAACCACTGTTACATACAGA
>NZ_JACVFC010000025.1 GCF_014529935.1 Chitinophaga qingshengii | reverse complement strand
TCTGTATGTAACAGTGGTTCCACCTTTAACCTGGTTACTTCCAACCAGGTAGGTATTATCACCAAATACACCATCAAAACTGCCGCTACCAACGCGATGTCCGGCTTCCCGACCCAGACCGGTGCATGGACAGGCGTAGGTACTATCACAGTCAACTTCCCGACCGGTACCACTGCCGGCACTTACGACTTCATCCTCACTGTACAGGATGGTACCAATGCCGGTTGTACCAAAGATGTTCCGTTCTCCGTGATCATCGATGCCAACCCGACTGTGGTACTCTCTGCTGACATGACGGACGTA
>NZ_JACVFC010000024.1 GCF_014529935.1 Chitinophaga qingshengii | reverse complement strand
CATTTAAGGTATTGTTGTATAAATACACGGACCAGCAGGATGTGATAGTGGGTGTGCCGGTAGCCGGCAGGGAATACCCCGGGCTGGAAGAACAGATCGGATTCTTTGTAAATACGGTGGCGATCCGTACAGTATTGTCAGGGGAAGAAAGTTTCAGCAAACTGTCCGGCCGTATGCAGGAAGGCTTGCTGGAAGCGTATCAATACCAGGATTATCCTTTTGATCAGCTGGTAGATGCGCTGAAGCTGGACCGTGACGACACACATGCTCCTTTGTTTGATGTGATGTTCAGTAGTTTTCCTGCCGCAGGTTTTCCATCGGCAGATACCGCTGG
>NZ_JACVFC010000023.1 GCF_014529935.1 Chitinophaga qingshengii | reverse complement strand
TCAGCGGTATCTGCCGATGGGAAACCGGCTGCAGGAAAACTACTGAACATCACATCAAACAAAGGAGCATGAGTGTCGTCACGGTCCAGCTTCAGCGCATCTACCAGCTGGTCAAAAGGATAATCCTGGTATTGATACGCTTCCAGCAAGCCTTCCTGCATACGGACGGACAGTTTGCTGAAACTTTCTTCCCCTGACAATATTGTACGGATCGCCAGCGTATTTACAAAGAATCCGATCTGTTCTTCCAGCCCGGGGTATTCCCTGCCGGCTACCGGCACACCCACTATCACATCCTGCTGGTCCGTGTATTTATACAACAATACCTTAAATA
>NZ_JACVFC010000022.1 GCF_014529935.1 Chitinophaga qingshengii | reverse complement strand
ATACTGGACCGCCGGCATCATATTGTGCCGTCGGGTGTTACAGGAGAGCTGTGCATAGGCGGCGCGGGTGTCAGCAATGGCTATTGGGGAAAGCCGGCACTCACGGCGGAGAAATTTATTGATAACCCATTTGGAGCCGGAAAGCTATACTGCTCCGGGGACCTGGTGCGCTGGACCACAGCCGGTGAACTGGAATTCCTGGGCCGGCGTGATGAACAGGTCAAGATTAATGGTTACCGGGTGGAGTTGGGAGAGATCGCCAGCCTACTGTCAGTCTGCCCCGGAGTGAAACAGTCTGCCCTGGCCATCAAGCCGGGGATAGCCGGCCAGCCGGCCCTGGTGGCTTATGTCACCAGTGACGGCATAGCCGACAGGAAACAGATTTACCAACAACTGAGC
>NZ_JACVFC010000021.1 GCF_014529935.1 Chitinophaga qingshengii | reverse complement strand
ACTCAGTTGTTGGTAAATCTGTTTCCTGTCGGCTGTGCCGTCACTGGTGACATAAGCCACCAGGGCCGGCTGGCCGGCTATCCCCGGCTTGATGGCCAGGGCCGCCTGTTTCACTCCGGGGCAGACTGACAGTACGCTGGCGATCTCTCCCAACTCCACCCGGTAACCATTAATCTTGACCTGTTCATCACGCCGGCCCAGGAATTCCAGTTCACCGGCTGTGGTCCAGCGCACCAGGTCCCCGGAGCAATATAGCTTTCCGGCTCCAAATGGGTTATCAATAAATTTCTCCGCCGTGAGTGCCGGCTTTCCCCAATAACCATTGCTGACACCCGCGCCACCTATGCACAGCTCTCCTGTAACACCCGACGGCACAATATGATGCCGGCGGTCCAGTAC
>NZ_JACVFC010000020.1 GCF_014529935.1 Chitinophaga qingshengii | reverse complement strand
AATACCGCTGCCAGGCTTTTTACCTGCCCTGACAAGGTCTTGTAATCCATCTGCCCTCCACTGTACAACAAGGCAGTATCATCCGGCCGCAGCAGCGCCTGCTCATGGAAAAGATGATATAAAGAGGGGTAGCTGGCAAAGTGGCGCTGGTGGTCATTAATACCATATGCAAGCCGCTGGTGTTCTTCTTCCGACAAACAGCCCAGTTCATCCAGCGCCAGATCCGGCGACTGCAAGGCCGCTTCCAGCAGGCGCAGGTAATGTTCCAGCAAACGGCTGATACGGGCTTCGCTGAACAAGGTGTTGTTATACTCTGCATAGATCCTGTAGCCGCCTGCTTCTTCCAGTACATTCAGCAACAGGTCGTACTTGCTGGTAGTAACCGGTATATCGAAGGAGCTGACCGACAGCCCC
>NZ_JACVFC010000002.1 GCF_014529935.1 Chitinophaga qingshengii | reverse complement strand
ATCTAATATTATATCGAATGCTAAATAAGCTCTCCACAACTCATTACATGTCATTCTTTTTAGAAGTTGCTATAATAGGTGAATAAACTCTGAAAAACAGGTAATAAATTTATTACTTTTTCCAAACAAAAAAGTAATAAATTTATTACCTGTTTAAACACTCGTTATTTCTTCACCGCTCCCAATACATCCCTCACCAGCACCTGATTCGCCTGATCGGTTACATCATTATAATAACCGGCCGTCATTACTATTTCCAGGTCCAGTGAAGGTATCATGGCGATTGTCTGGCCGCCGTTGCCTTCTGCCTGAGCCATATCTACCTGTTGACCGGCAACCGTTGGTTTGCTGCACCAGAACTGGAAACCGTAGCCCACGTTTTCTTCATCGGAGTTAACGATCCATTTGGTAGATTGGAGAATCCAGGAAGCGGGGAGGAGTTGCTGGCCTTTCCATTGTCCCCGTTGCATGTAGAGGCGTCCTACACGCGCCATATCCAGCGGGCGCATACGAAGACCGGAAGGCACCCAGTAGATGCCGTCTGCACGGGCGGTCCAGAAAAACTGTGTAATCCCCAGCGGCCCGAAGAGGTAACGGTTGGCAAAATCCCGTATACTCATGCCCGTAGTTCTTTCTACAATCTGACCGAGCAGATGTGTGTTGCCTCCGCTGTAATTGAAGACAGTACCGGGTTTGGCAGTGCTTTTGCATTGCAGTACAAAGCCGGTAGGGTCTTGTGCTTCGAGCATCTGCCGCTCGGCGTTGGCAGGGTTATCGTAGGATACGCGTTCGTTCCAGTCGAGGCCCGAACTCATGGTGAGCAGGTGCCGGATGGTGATATCTGCTTTATCGCCGGTAGCATACTGACGGTAGCCGGGAAAATAATCGAATATCTTATCATCTACACTTTTGATCTTTCCTTGTGCCAGTGTGATGCCTACACAGGCCGACACGATACTTTTGGTAACGCTCCGGCAATCATGCAGACTGTCACGCGTATGCGGAATTTTTCCTACCGGTGTCGGAAAAACGGCGTCTTCTCCCGGAAAATAGTGTTCATAAATGAGTTTGTTTTTGCGTAGGATAAGCAGGCTGTGAATATTGTACTTGCCATTGCTGATATCATTTTCCAGTGCAATGATTTTATTCTTGTCTATGTTGGCTTCTTCAAAAGTTCCCGTTTCCTGATCGGGCGGTTCGGGTATGTTATGGCCATCATGGCAGGAGCAAAAGATGGCTGCTAAGAGAATAGGAATGAGCTTTCTCATGATAGATAGATTTTTCAATAGTGAATGGGGAATTCCCGCTAAAATGAGTGCATGCGGATATACGACGGGTAACAATGAACTTACCCCTATGAGAAGTGGAATTATTTATTGTTTTTTCAGCAAGACTATTATAACGATTTGTAACGCCGGAAGAAAAAGAGCGTAACCGCTAAAGCCATGATGAACCCTGAGACGCCGGTAAATAACACCGGCTGTATGGTGAAAGGTTGCAGGAGAAAAAGAATCCATATATTCAGGAGGAGAAGTATTCCCAGGATAACTTTCCCCAGGAAATGCCATTTCGGTTTTATGACGCCTGATTGTCGCCTGCGAGCCCATAATACTTCATTCGCCAGTTGATCGGCGAAGTCCCTGTCTGTTTTTTCAATGCCTTCGAGGATAGCAGGCCGGAGAGTATCTTTTTTTGACGTATTCATAGTAGTTCTTTAAGTTCGTGCTGTAACAGATTTTTTAAGGTTATTTCCAATTGTTTTCTGCTGCGTAGCAGCCTCATTTTTACTGCAGATTTTTTCATATCCAGGATCTGTCCGATTTCCAGTGTAGATTTATCTGCCATATAGTGAAGGGTGATGATCAGCCGATCTTCCAGTTTAAGTTGCTGCAGGGCAAGGTCTATATATTTTTTTCGTTCGGTTTGTCGCAGCTGGTTCCAGGATGATTCTTCTCCGATAGCAGGAAAGTCTGTTTCGCTTACAGGTGCTTTTTTCGCATAACGTTTAGTCAGTGCTGTGTTATAAACAATGCGGTATAACCAGGTGGAAAAGCGGGCGGCCTTTCTGAAGTCGCTCAGGGCGGAAAATGCTTTCATAAACGCATCTTGTATCACTTCTTCTGCATCTTCCCGGTTGTTGAGAATTTTGAGTGCCAAGGTAAAAGCGATATCCCGGTAGGTATCTACCAGGTAGCGGATAGCTTCAGCATCTCCCAGAATAGCCAGCTCCAGTAGCTGGTCTTCTGTCAGGCGGTGTTTGTTCAGCGACATAACTGCTTAGACGCAATCCGTCAACAAATGGTCACATGTGACCACCTGGAATAGATTTTAGTCTTATAGAAAAATACAAAAATCATGTTAATAACTTCAGCTGCTTTATGTATTGCCATTGCGCTGGTAGTATTTGGTATCAGCTATTATTATTTTACCACGCGACACCAGGAGAGGATGACTATATTGGCAAAAGGCTTGCCTCCGGATTTTTTTAAGAACAGTCAAAACTATCTGCCCCTGGTCCTGACAATGGGGATGAGCTGTATAGGTATTGCTCTGGGGGCCGGAGCGGCCTGGTGGTTGACCTTTGTTGTCGGGATAGTTCCGCTGTTTTCTGTTCCGATGGGTATTTTTTTGTTTTGGGGATTGGCCTTGTTGGGAACATTTATCTTTCTTAAACGCTAAAAAAGCGATATATGAAAAGTTTAAGATGGTTTATTGCCTTGTTGCTCGTATGTCAGCATATGATGGCCCAGGTCAATACAAAAGCATTGGATGCTGTTATGCAGGACCGGTTTCCGGCAGGCGCTCCCGGCGCGGTTGTCATCGTCGCCAAAGATGGGGAAGTGTTATATCACAAAGCATTTGGCTTGGCGAACCTGGAGCAACAGTTACCCATGACTACAACTGCTGTTTTCCGCATCGGTTCCAATACCAAACAGTTTACTGCCGCCGGTATTTTAAGACTGGCTGAAGAAGGTAAACTATCGCTCGATGATGAGATCACGAAGTTTATTAAAGATTACCCGACGCAGGGACAGCATATTACCATCCGGCATTTATTGACCCATACTTCCGGTGTCCGTAATTATACCGGCATGGCTAAATTCACACCGGATGTAAGACGAAAGGATTTAACGCCGGCGGAGTTGGTAGCGTTCTTCAGCAATGAGCCCATGGATTTTACACCGGGGACCCGGTTTCTATATGATAATTCGGGATATGTATTGCTCGGATATATTATTGAGCTGGTAACCGGTAAGCCTTACGCACGATATATCCGGGAGCAGTTTTTTACACCCCTGGGGATGTCCCATTCTTTTTACGACAGCGCTCAAACCATTATTCCAGGCCGTGTTGGGGGATATAAACAGGGAAAAGACGGCTATCTGAATGCAGACTACCTCAGTATGCAATTGCCATATGCGGCAGGTTCGCTGTTATCTACTACAACGGACTTGTTACGTTGGTACGAAGCCGTGATGAATGACCGGGTTATCAGTAAACAAAGCAGGGAGAAGGCGCAAGCCAGTTATGTATTACCTGATGGACACCTCACCGGATATGGGTATGGCTGGGAGACAGGCCGCGTACAAGATTATCCATCGGTGAAACATAGTGGTTCTATTAATGGTTTCCAGTCGTTTACTTTATACTTACCCGATCAGCATATTTTTGTCGCCATCCTTTCCAATAACGAATCAATAGGCGATCTCGACAAACCATCTGCTGAAATGGCGGCTATCACCATGGGTAAACCTTATCAGACAGATGAAAAATTCCAGCGGGAAAAAACTTTATCGCGCTGCACGGGTGTATATAAAACAGCCGGCGGCGAGCGGGTGGTAGCCTTGCAGGATGGACAGCTGTACTGGTATGCCCGCGGTGGTGGAAAGAGGCGTCTGATGCCGTTGGGCGGAGATCGTTTCAGATTAGCGCAGACCCTGGTCACGATGCAGTTTGCCGGTGACAGTGTAGCCGTGAGCAGCACCGGCCTCCCGGAAACGGGTATACGTATTGGCGCAGCGCCGGCGCCGTTGAAAAAAGCGGTTGTTACGGTGGAAACCATGCAGGCATATTGCGGTCACTACCTTTTTCCGGACAAGATGGATTTTGAAGTGGTGCTGGAAGAGGGCAAGTTATATGGACAGGTAGGGCAGGACCGTAAAGAACTGCTTCCTGCTGCCAGGAACCGGTATTACGCCAAAGACCTGGATGCCGAGCTGGTGTTTAATGAAGATGCAAAGGGAAAGGTGGTGAGTGTGACGAAGCGGCAGAATAGTGTGGCGGAGGGGAAAAGGGTGGAGTAGGTTAGACTGTTATTTGGGGGCTACGGGCGTCAGCTTGTTTACGTGATTTGATAATGAGCTGCATAACACCGGTTTCCCTTAGAAACTTGGCAGCGGCTCTTTTGGAGGTGGTAACTCTTTTCCGTTGAGCAATTAATGCGTTTTTGATTTGTTGATAATTTGATTCATTCATACTTCAATTTTTGGTATACGAACTTATCCTTGAGGAATACATAAGTGTTTGTATGGCGCCCTGAGATTTCCTTTGGGGGTGATAATCCCTGCTTTTACCAGAAAAGCTTTAGACGCACGCTTATCTTTAGACAGTTGTTTTGAATACTTCTCGATAGCTTCAACGAGATCCTTGATTTCTTTTGTAGACATGGTCGTTCTCAGGGTTGAAGGTGAATATTTATGCCGCAAATCTACCATGCTTAATTCAATTTTTTGCAAGTCAAATGTTAATGAAAATAATTATGTTATAATGATAAGATAATTGTTATTGAAATGTGCTTCTGATACTTCCATGGCCATTTGGGGCCGGATTCAGCAGGGGTATTCCAAAAGACGAAAATGAAAATTTAACCGGAATTAACTTAAAAAGAATATTTTTGATAGTATCAAATGATACTATCAAAAATAATATCATGAAACCACCATATATCATCACAGATAACATCCTGAAACTAATAGCTTCCATTTCCGAGAAAATAGGAGCAATTAATGCGACTCATTTAAATAAAGTACCTACACAGCTAAGAAAGGAGAATAGAATCAGAACGATACAATCTTCTCTTGAAATTGAAGGGAATAGTCTTTCTGAAGAGCAGGTGACGGCCATTTTGAATAACAAGCGGGTATTGGCACCTCAAAAAGATATATTGGAGGTGCTGAATGCAATTAGCTTATATAATAATTTAGCTGATTTTAAGCCTAATAATCTGAGTTCATTTTTAAAGGCTCACCGTATGCTCATGACCGGACTTGTTGCTTCTCCGGGTGTATTGAGAACAAAGGCTGTGGGTATTGTAAAAGGAAGCCAGATAACGCATGTAGCTCCTCCCGGAACGCTGGTCAAATCATTGGTAAACGATCTTTTTGGTTATTTGAAAAGCAGTGAAGAGCTAACATTGATCAAAAGCTGTGTTTTTCATTACGAGATAGAATTTATTCATCCTTTCGTGGATGGTAATGGTAGAATGGGACGTTTTTGGCAGACTGTTATTCTAAAGGAACAGTATCCGATTTTTGAATTTTTGCCTGTTGAACATATTGTAAAGAAGCGGCAGGAGGATTATTACAAGGCGCTCAGTATAGCGGATAAATCCGGGCAGTCCACTGTTTTTATTGAATTTATGTTATCGGTTATTAAAGAATCACTAGATGAGTTGTCATTGGTGAGACCTGTTAAGTTTAAGGCCAATGACCGTATAGAGAACTTCAGGAAGATTACAGGTAAGGCGATATTCACCAGAAAAAATTACATGGAACAATATCCTGAGGTTTCAGCAGCTACAGCAAGCAGGGATCTTAAAGAAGCTGTCGACAACGGTATTCTGTATAAAGAAGGAGAAAAGAACACCACCTACTACCAGTTTTTTAAATGATAAAATAATTATCTTCCTCATTTATCCCCGATAAACCGTATTCCTTCCCTCTCAATTAAAAATACTTTGTACTTTGTGGGTTTACTACAACGTAGCATGTCATAACCCTATGCTTTTTAAAAATGACGCAACACGACCGGACAATTTCCGCTGCCGAGTTAACAGCGGGTTTGCGTAACCACGACAAAGACCTCTTTCAGCAACTGTACCAGGCCTACAGCAGGGAGCTTTATCTGTTGGCTTTCCGTTGGGTGCAGGATGAAGGGCTGGCAAAAGATATGGTCCATAACCTGTTTGTGTACCTGTGGGAAAAAGGAGGTGACCTGACGATCACCGGAGAAGTTCGCCATTACCTGTTCCGCGCCATTACCAACCGCTGTATCAATGAATTAAAACGCCGTTCCCGTACTGTCAGCGAAGAATTGCTCCACTTTGAATCTGATACTGCTTCTTTCTATGAAATAGCGGATTATATCCTGTTTCAGCAGGAGTTATTAAAACACCTGGCGCCTTTAGCGCCCCGCTGCCGTGAGATATTTATCCTGAGCAGGGTACATCACCTGGAACCGGCTGAAATAGCGGAGAAACTGGGTATCACGCTCAATACCGTGTATTATCAGCTGTCTATCGCTCTCACTGCATTACGGACCGCCCTGCTGCCGAAAAAAAAATTACGCTGACATCAAAGTTTATTATTTCCCAGTTGTCATAATAGTATAGCGCCATGAAAAAAGAGGAAGTACCAGGATTTATTATAGCCTGTTTGTCTGAACCGGACAATGCAGCGAAACAGCAGCAGTTGCAGGACTGGCTGCTGGAGGATGAAACGCATCCAGCTATCCTGGAAGATTATCGCCGGCTATGGCAGGCAGCTGCCCTGTTGCCGGAAAATGATTTCGACGTGGCGACAGGCTGGGACAACCTGCAACAATCCACTGTATTACGGCAGCCTCCGATGACGGTGTCCCATCGCCGCCGCTGGTGGAAAGTGGCGGCGGTACTGCTGCCGGTGCTGCTGGCGGCAGCGTGGTGGCGGCATACGCAGCAGGACCGGGAAATGGTCACCTATATTGCGCAGGGCAACCTGAAAGACAGCCTGCAATTGCCTGATGGCTCCAAAGTATTCCTGCGGCCGGGTACCGTGCTGCATTACCGGAAAAACTTCCGGAGCCGTACGGTGGAGCTGCAAAGCGGTGAAGCCTTTTTTGATGTAGTGAAAAACGAACAGCAACGATTTACGGTAACAGCCTTTCACGCTGCGGTGGAAGTACTGGGTACCTCATTTAACATCAAAACATCTACGGAATACACCGATGTGGCGGTCTGGGATGGTAAAGTAAGGCTCAGCGCCGGTAATGGTCAGCCTGGTGTGCTACTAACGCCGGCGACTATGGGAAAAGTGGACGCCTACACCGGCCAGGTAGAAAAACTGGCAGGCACTTTTGAATACCGTTGCGGTTGGGCCAACAACGACCTGAGCTTCAGCAACCAGTCACTCGGTACTGTACTGCACACGTTATCCTCTATTTATCAGGTGAGGCTGCGGACAGCAGATACTGCCCTGCTTCAGGAAAACATCACGGTCAGATTTAAAAATATCACGTTAGAAGAAGCACTGGCGGTCATCAGGGAAATGTTAGACCTGAAAGCAGATCACGTGTCTTCCGCTGAATATATACTGAAAAAAATGAAATAAGTTACCAGCATCACAGTATCCTGATTCTTTGTTATCAAGCAGTAGCAAATCCTGCCTGGCCAACGGCCTGCCACCTTGTTATGCCTGTAATTTACGGATGATACCTTTTCCCGGGAAAGGTAAAGGGAGACTGTATGTTGTCCCCAGGAGCCAATGTCCTGGGCTAACGGTCAATATCAACTAAAATCAATGCATTGCATGAAAAAACTCAATTTCATCTGCACGGTTATCCTGGTCATTTTTACCTGTGCCTACGCTGTTGCACAAGATGCTGCCTCCGTGCTATCAAAGCGGGTATCACTGGATGTGACGGATAAGCCGGTGCCCGAAATCCTCGGACTGATCGAAAAACAACTCGCTATCTCTTTCGCGTATCCCAATGAGATCGTCAATGGACGGGGTAGTTTCTCTTTTAAAGAAAAAAGTATTCCGCTGGAGAATGTACTGAAAGTACTGTTCCCCGCCGGCAGCTTCCAGATCAAGGCGATGGGCAATCATGTCGTGATCAAACAACTGGCTAAACCACAGGGCGCGGTGATACAGTTAAAAGGCCGTGTACTGGACAAACAAACGGGTGAAGCGTTACCCGGCGCGGTGATTACTGCACGGGAAACCAACCAGGCGGTGGTATCCGGCGAGGACGGCTCTTTTACCCTGCCGGTTCCACAAGGAAGCGCCTACAGCGTTGCCTTTATTGGTTACGAAACCACTACACAAACCGCCGCCAGCACGAAGGCTGCGGACGTACTACTGCCCCGCCGTATCTCCGAAATGAATACGGTAGTGGTAACCGCGTTAGGTATCGGAAGACAACAGCGTTCTCTCGGTTACGCCTATACGGACTTGAAAGGAGAGGAATTTACCAAAGCCCGGGAAAACAATCCCATTGCATCTCTCAGCGGCAAAGTAGCTGGCCTGGATGTGAGTATGACTAACAGCGGCGCCGGCGCTTCCGTGAAAGTAACACTGCGCGGCGTGAAAGTAGTTGGCGGCGATAACCAACCGCTGTACGTGATAGATGGTGTGCCTATTAACAATTCTTCACCCGGACAAGCCGATAAATACGGTGGGTACGATTTGGGTGATGGTACCAGCATCATCAACCCCGATGAGATTGAAACCATGTCGGTACTGAAAGGTGGCGCGGCCACCGCGTTATACGGCAGCAGGGCTTCCAATGGGGTCATTCTCATCACCACAAAAAAAGGAAATAATAAAGGGCTGGAAGTGGAAGTAACTTCCAATACCGTACTGGAAAAGCTGAATAACAGCTACGATTTCCAGGAAGAATATGGCATGGGCCGCGCCGGTACCCTCCCCCGCGATGTGGCTACTGCCCGCTCTTATTCACAGGCCAGCTGGGGCCCGCGCCTCAACGCTGACAGCCTTACGTGGTTATGGAATGGCAAAAAAATGCCTTATACCAAAGCGGCCAACCCTATCCAGAAATTTTTCCGCGAAGGCCTGACCTTGTCCAATTCCGTAGCGCTGGCTACCGGTAACGATAAGAGCCAGCTGCGGTTTACCTATACCAATCTGCATAACAAAGACATTGTACCTACCAGTGGCCTGGACCGCCATAACTTCGCCCTGAGAGGTACTTCCCGTCTGACGGATAAACTGAGCATCGACGCCAAAGTAGCTTACCTGAATGAAAAGGTAAACAACCGTCCTGCGTTGTCTGATAACCCGAACAACGTAGGATATGTGCTCAGCGGCATCGCTCCCAATATTTCCATTGATTGGCTGAAAGAATATAAGAACCCCTCCACCGGTGAGTATATTGACTGGAACAACGACCAATACCAGGTAAACCCCTACTGGGCGCTCAACGAACAACCCAATAACAGTAAACAGGACAGACTGACCGGCTTCGCGCTCCTTAAATACCAACTGACGCCTTACCTGGCAGTTCAGGGCCGCACCGGTACCGATTATTCGAAATTCAGCTTTCGGGAGTTCATCGAATTTTCCTCACCTTTCAATACTTCAGGCGGTATCAATATGAAAGACCGCACGCTGCGTGAAACCAACTCGGAGCTGCTGCTCACCTTCAGCAAACAAGTGAAAGACTTTCATATTGGCGCCAACCTGGGTACTAATCGCATGGATTATGAAGAAAATGTACTTAACACCACTGGCCGGGATATCAGCGCGAGAGGCGTAAAAAGTATCAATAATTTCCAGACAAGGCTCAGTAATGAAGTGATTAACCGTAAACGGATCAATTCCGTGTACGGCGCTGTGAGCCTGGCTTACAAGAGCCTGTTGTACCTGGATATCACCGGCCGTAATGACTGGTCATCTACCCTGGGCGCAGGCAATAACTCCTTCTTTTATCCCTCCGTTTCCACCAGCTTCGTTTTCAGTGAACTGTTGCCACAGAACGATCTGCTGAACTTCGGAAAAGTGCGCCTTTCACTGGCACAAACCGGTGCAGATGCCGTTGATCCGTACCAGTTAAAACTGACCTATGCTGCTAATCCTGATATTCCTACCATCGGTGGTTATTCTATTGGTGGTGTTGGAATGGACAGAGTGCCGTACGTGTTGCTCAAACCCAGTATCAGTAAATCATTTGAAGCCGGTCTTAACCTGGTGATGCTGAAAAACAGGGTGAACCTGGATCTGACTTTCTACCAGTCCAACACCCGCAACCAGGTATTGAACGCGCCTATTTCTTCTTCCAGCGGATACACTTCTGCGGTGATCAATTCCGGTAATGTGCAGAACAAAGGCGTAGAGATAGCACTGGGCATTAAACCTATTGCCACAAGAGATTTCAGCTGGGATGTAAACCTGACCTGGGCCCGCAACGTGAACAAAATCCTGGAACTGAGCCCGCTGGTATCCGGTTTTTATACACTGGCATCAGCCCGCTGGGCCGGCAGCTCCATCGTAGCAGAAGAAGGACAGGAATATGGCGTGATTGTAGGCCGCAAGTTTTTGCGCGATGAACAGGGCAATATGGTATTGGATGAAAAACTGCTGCCGCGTTATACCGATACTGACGCCCGTATTGGCGGTGGTCAATATAAATGGATCGGTGGCCTGAACAATCGTTTTGCCTATAAGAATTTCACCTTGTCAGTACTGCTGGACGTGAAACAAGGCGGCAATATTTACTCTATGACCAACCTGCGTGCTTATGCTACGGGCAGGCATAAAGGCACCCTGGAAGGCCGTGAAGGCTGGGCGCAGTCTGAAAAAGAAAGAGCCGCTGCCAATGTGGAGCCTGCCAACTGGAAGGCTACCGGCGGTATGCCTGTATCCGGTGTACAGGAAGATGGCGTAGATGGAAACGGTCATGTGAAATACAAACAGGTATCCGGTTTTGTAAGTCCGCAGGTATACTGGGACCGCATTACGAGCAATATTCCGGAAGCCTTTATTTACGATGCGTCTTTCGTAAAAGTGCGTCAGATTACACTTGATTATCGTCTTCCTCAAAACATACTTCGTAAAACCATGATCCGTGATATTACTGTGTCGCTGGTAGCACGTAATCCCTTTATCGTGAGCAAACACGTACCGAACATCGATCCGCAGTCGAGCTACAACAACAGCAATGGACAAGGGTTTGAATATGGTTCATTACCTACCCGCCGCTCTTATGGTATTAACCTGTATGCAAAATTCTAAATCTATGAAGATGAAAAGATTTTTTCTGCCGATAATGACCGTATTGCTGCTGGGCAGTTGTACGAAAGATTTTGAAACCATTAATGAAGATCCTACCAAAGGAACGTCAATTGCGCCCGGACAGCAGCTGGCCGCTGCCGCTTACTTCCTCAGCGGTGGCCGTGAGTCCGGTTATACGAACATGTATCTGTTTATGCCGATGGTACAGTATGTAAACGGCGCTTATGGCATGCGTGCAGGGACTAAGTTTGTACGGGACGATTTTTATAACGAAAGAGTATGGGAAATCTTTTATAACCGCAGTCTCAAGCAGCTGATAGATATGCTGTATAACTGTGAGAAAGACCCGCAGTTAGTGAACTACACTGCCGCAGGCCGCATTCTTAAAGCGTATATTTTTTCTATCCTGACAGATACCTATGGTGATGTGCCTTATTTTGAGGCTGGCATGGGTTTTTACAAGAACAACTATACACCGCGTTACGATAAGCAGGAAGATATTTACAACGACCTGTTTAAAGAACTGGACCAGGCGGTGAAACAGTTTGACGATAGTAAAGACAAGATCCAGAACGATATCGTATACCAGGGTAACGTCGCCAAATGGAAGAAGCTGGCCAATTCCCTGCGTTTGAGATTGGGTATGCGGTTAACGAAAGTGAATCCGGCCAAAGCACAACAGGAAGTGCAGGCCGCTCTCGCTGGTGGTACGATTAGCAGCGCAGATGATAATTTTAAAATGATTCATGAAGATTTCGCTTATCCCGATCTCCGGGGTAACGGATTGGCGCAGGCCTTGCAGGAAGTACAAACCTTCAACTACGTGCACGGCACTACGACTTTCGTGAAATACCTGAAAGCAGAAAATGATCCAAGGCTGGTATCTTTCTTTGTTAACAAAGATGGCAGTGGCAAGGATATTACTCATCTGACCCACTATCTGCCTATTGCGCCTGGTTTGTACTGGTACGATGAATGGGCCGATTTTAAAGCCGCTGATGGGAGTTATGTTCCGCATGGCAATAAATTCTGCAAGATTAATACGCCTTTTTATCAACAGAAAGGCTCCTTCCTGCACCTGGGATACGCGGAAGTGGAATTCCTGAAGGCAGAAGCCGCCACCAGGGGCTGGTTTGGCGAAGATGCCAATCAGCATTACCAGCAAGCTATCCGGGCGGCCATGAAGCAGTTGGAAATGTATCCCGGCATGACGCCAATAGGCGCCCAGGAGGTGACCGACTTTGTTAACGCGCATACACTGACAACTGGTAAAGAACTGGAACAAATCAATATGCAGAAGTGGGTGGCACTGTTCCCCAACGGTTATGAAGCCTATGCTAACCTGCGCCGTACAGGGTTTCCGGTGACAGAGGCGGTGAAAGATCCCAACGGAGAATCTGTTACCAATGGCGTAATGCCCCGCAGGCTGTTTTATCCCGCTACAGAAGCGCTCAATAACACCAAAAACTACCAGGAAGCTTTAAACAGGATAGGAGGAAAGAATGACTGGCTTAAGCATGTATGGTGGGACAAATAACACGTTGTGACAAAAAAGGGCTCAAATAATTTTTGAGTCCTTTTTTATTGTTTTGTAGGTTGTTATGTATGATTGTATGATAGTATGTGTGTTTTGGCTATTAATACAATATCTGGTAATTTTACAGGCTACAACAATATCAACATGAGAATAGCTATAAATGGCTTTGGACGTATAGGCAGGATGTTTTTACGTGTGCTGCTGCAGAAAAAAGGAATTGAAGTAATCGCCATCAATGACCTGGCAGATATCCCAACGCTGGCACATCTTTACACGTATGATTCCGTACATGGTGAATATCAGGGAAGCGTAGAGGCTACCGCCGATTCGCTGGTGATTGACGGGAAACCGATCCGTATTTTATCCGAACGTGATCCGCTGCAACTGCCCTGGGCAGCGATGGATATTGACCTGGTGATCGAATCGACCGGTAAATTTACCGGCAGGAAAGGGGCTGAACAGCATCTGCAAGCCGGCGCCAGACAGGTAATCATATCGGCGCCATCAGCGGATAAAGATATACCTACGGTCGTATTGGGTGTAAACGATCATTTAATAGATCTTACTTCTCCGGTATTGTCCAATGCCTCCTGTACTACCAACAACGTAGCGCCGATGGTAAAAGTGCTGGATGATAACTGGGGTATTGTAGACGGGTACATTACTACCGTCCATTCCATGACAGGGGACCAGAACCTGCACGATGCGCCACACCGGGACCTCCGCAGAGCACGGGCTGCTTCGGCGTCTATTATTCCTACCAGCACCGGCGCGGCAAAAGCCATCACTTCTATCTTTCCGCATCTGGAAGGAAAAATGGGCGGAGCAGGCATCCGCGTACCGGTTTTAAACGGCTCACTGACGGATTTTACCTGCATCCTGAAAAAACAGCCAGGCAGCGTGGCGGAGATCAACGCTAAATTTAAGGAAGCTGCAGCTACCTCCATGAAAGGTGTACTGAAATACACGGAAGCGCCTATTGTATCCATCGATGTGGTGGATAATCCCTACTCCTGTACCTTCGACGCTTTACTGACCTCCATCGTAGGAGACCTGGTGAAAGTAGTAGGCTGGTACGACAACGAATTCGGATACTCCAACCGCCTCGCGGATTTAGTAGTACGTATTGCTGAATTAAAACACCAGGATACAACTATCCATAAATAAACCACCGCAGTAATATTGAAAACGCAGTAGAAGCCTTGCTCTACTGCTTTTTTTATGGTTGTTCTTCGGCTAGTTTCTTCAGATAGGCAGCTTTGAGATTGGCTAACTGTTTATCGTAGTCCGTTCTGTCTGCGAAGGCAGCAGGGTTATAGGCATCGCCGTCTTTACGTTTTTGATGCAGGCTGAATTGACTGGCATGGGCTGCCAGCCAGAGATCGAATTGGATTTTAGGCATGGTGTCCAACGTATAGGCGTAATCTTTAGCCATGTCCGGATAACCCTTCACGGCAGAAAGTTTCCGGTTGGTAATGATTGTTGGCATATTTGCCAGCAACACTTTGTAACGACGGTTATCATCTTTCACTTCAAAAATAAAACTGCATGAACCGATCGTGTGCCCCGGATGGTGCAGCATCACCAGCTGCATGTCTCCCAGGCTGATGGTATCCTTATCATGTAAGATACGATTGACTTTTACCGGGCTGTATTGACTGACAAGTCCTCCTGTTTCATAGTCCGTTTTGCCGCCGGTTTCCGAAACGCTGACATCACCGGCATCTACCATAAAACGGGCGCCGGTTTTTTGTTGTATGGCGGCCATGGCGCCCATATGATCAAAATGGGCTTGCATGGTCAGGAGTATTTTAATGTCCTTAAACCGGAAACCCAGCGCTTTGATGTTTTTTTTAATGGTTTGTTCAGAAACTGCCAGACCGGTATTAACCAGGATATGCCCGGCAGGAGTGGTAATCAGGTAGCTGGAAAGGTCATAGGTGCCTACATAATAGAGGTTGCCGGCTATACGAAAAGGTTGTTGCGGCTTTATCCATTCCGGGGGTATCCGTGTTGGCTCCAATACAGGTTGTGCGAAGGAATTGGTGGCGGCGCACAGGGCTGTCATCCATAATAGCAGAGTGCTAACCATTCTAAGTTGCATAAGCGGAAAGAGTTGTGGGAGTTGAGTAACAAAAATAGCGGTTCGTACCTAGCCGGAAAAATTTTTATACCTTACCCGGAAAATATTAATCTATGGGATTTTTTTCAGCGCTGCTGGGAAATGCAGGAACAGTTAACCAGGCTGAATTGGAACGCGAGTACAGCAAACTGCTGACAGACACGGAGGTAATAGAACTGGGCTTTAAGCTGTTCAGAGACACTTTTATTTTTACCAATAAACGTTTGATTTTGGTAGATAAACAAGGTATTACCGGCAGCAAAACGGAATATAAAAGTGTATCATACAAGAGTATCAGCCGGTTCAGCGTAGAAACCGCCGGTACTTTTGACCTGGATGCGGAACTGAAGATCTGGGTCAGCAGCGAGGCTACGCCGAGTATTGTGAAAACTTTCAATAAATCCGTGAATGTATATGACGTGCAGAAAGTACTGGCGCATCATGTATTAGGATAGTGCTTAAAACCAGCCCATGTCAACGGAAGAAGATCATCATAGCCAGCAATGGGAGCGACTGCGGAGCGGCGACAAACAGGCATTGTTTGCGCTGTACAACAGCAATTATCCCCATTTGCTGCGCTTTGGGCTGAAACTGTGCGGTAACGATGAATTGGTAAAAGATTGTATCACGCAGTTATTTCTGCAGCTGTGGAGCAAACAGGCACAGCTGAAACCGGTGACTAACGTTCCCGCCTATCTGTTTACCGCCCTGAAGCGGCAGTTACTTGATCAGTTGAACTATCAGTCGCGCATACACGATGCCATCCACCGGATGACGGACAAAGAAGCAGAGAGTGAATTGTCCTATGAAGACATTATCATCCGGGTACAGCAGGATGATGAGATGAAACAACGCCTGCACCAGGCCATGAAAGCCCTTACACCCCGGCAGATAGAGCTGGTAAGACTTAAATTCTTTGAAGGACTGAGTTATGAAGAAATTGCTGCCCAAACTTCCCAAACGGTGAAAACCGCCTACAATACTATCTATGACGCCATTAAAACCCTCCGGAAAAAACTATCCTGAAAAAAAGTTCCTTTTTGTCTAGGAAAAACATCCTTTCCCGCCGTCTGTATAAAAAAGGGTTATCTGCATGAACTTCCAGGATTACGAGGCAATTGATTTTGCCTGCGACGAATCTTTCCAGCGGTATTGCCGGGAGGAACAGGAAGCGGACATCACTTTCTGGACCGAATGGGCCAGCCTGCATCCGGAGAAAACAGCGGCATTACAGGAGGCCCGTCAGCTGGTCGCTTTGTTGTCTGCCCGCCAGGGTGGCCGGATGGAGCAGCTGAAGCACCTGCAGGACGGACTGACGCAATACGAACTGCTGCAACAGACGCTGGATAATGATTTGCCTGTTATGGAGCCCGCCCGTCCGCGTCGTGTTTCCCGGCCGGTATATCGCTATGCCGCTATGTTGGGAGGTGTATTGCTACTGGCTGCGGGGATATATTTCTTCAGCAGGCATCCGTCTGCGACACCAGCCCCGGGGCAAATGGCGGCTGCCACTATCATTTCTGCCGGTGATGAGCCGCGTAAATCGGTGGTATTGCCCGACGGGTCCTCGCTGGTACTGCGTAAAAACAGCCGGGTAGAGCTGGCAGAAGGGTTTAACCGCAGCAACCGTGATCTGACCCTGACAGGAGAAGCTTTTTTCGACGTAACCCAGAACATACAGTTGCCTTTTATGGTGCATACCAGTGCTTTTGATATCAAAGTACTGGGGACGGTGTTTAACGTGAGCGCCTATACGGGGCATCCGCTGATGGAAGCCGCTTTGTTCAGGGGGAAAGTGGAAATCACCACCCCGCAGGACCCGGCCCGGAAAATAGTATTGCAACCCAATCAGAAACTGACGGTCATAGCGCCGGAAAGCGGGCAAATAGCCGTGAACCCGGCCCTGAAGGTAGTCCCGCTGGATGCTGACCCTGTCAACCACAAAGCCCGGGAAATAGCCTGGGTGCGCAACCGTCTGGAGATTACGAATGAACCGTTGTCCGGTATTGCGGGGAAACTGGAGAAATGGTATGGTATCCGGATAACCTTCGGGGATGAAGACGTGAAACAATACCGCTATTCCGGTACGTTCGAGAGTGAGACTGTACTAAAGGCATTGGACGCCCTGCAACTGTCCTATCCCTTCAACTTTAAAATGGTAAACGATACAATCATCATCAGTAAATAAAAAATCAACCAGTAACAACCAAAATAAGAAGGGGAAGTGTTCGCACCACTTCCCCCGGAATTAGGCCAGATAATGTCCTGAATGATCATTAACTAAACCAACATCAAAGGTATGGTAAAACTTGTATTCCTGAAATGGAAAGGGAAGGCTGTTCCCGCCGGCAAACTGCTGCTCACTATGAAATTGACCATCTTTCTTTTTTTAACCTGTCTGCAGGTGCAGGCGGTATGTCTGGCGCAGGAAACGATTACCCTGCAGGTCAGGGAAACCAGTATTAAGCAGTTCCTGAAAACGCTGGAGCATCAGACTTCTTACCGGTTTGTTTTTCATGACAAAACACTGCCGGAAAACACGAAAGTATCCGTTACCGCCAAAGGCGCTACCCTGGATGCCGTGCTTACACAAGCACTGGCAGGTACGCATCTGGCCTGGTCCCAACGGGAAGACGGGCTGGTAGTGCTCTATGCCGCTGACGCTAATAATAAGGCTGCTGCGGATATTATTATTCGTGGAAAGGTACTGGGTATCGATAATCTCCCGCTGCCAGGCGTAACGGTCAGGGCGGTAGGCTCCAACGCAGGCGCACTCACTACTTCTGATGGTAGTTACACCCTCACCGCACCCGATCAGGTGCGTGTGCTGCAGTTCTCCCTGGTAGGCTATACTACCCGCCAGGTAGAGATCAACGGCCGCCGCGAAATCAATGTTACCCTCGAAGAAGATGTGAAAACACTGAATGCAGTAACCGTTACCGGTTATACGAATTATGCCAGGGATAAATCCACCGCGGCTGCCGGCGTAGTAGGCGCCGATAAGATCACCCAGGTGCCCATGGCCAGCTTTGAACAGATATTACAAGGACGGGTACCCGGTATGATGGTATCCGCTGGTTCCGGTCAACCGGGGACGGCTGCTACTGTTACCGTACGCGGTGTTGGTACCATCAACGGCAGCTCTTCTGTACTCTATGTGATGGATGGTATCCCTATCGAGGCGGCACAGTTCCAGGGCATCAACCCCGAAGATATTGCTTCGGTAACGGTGCTGAAAGACGCTTCTGCCAAAGCGTTGTACGGCTCCCGTGGTTCCAACGGGGTGATCGTGATCACCACTAAAAAAGGCCAGGCAGGTAAACTGTCTTTCTCCTATAAATCACAGTACGGTTTTTCCAATATGACGACGCCGAAGTTCAAAATGATGAACGCGGCGGAACATTTACAGTTTGAAGAAGAGATAGGCCTGGAAACCGGTGCAGATCTTGGTCCGGGCTGGCAGTTCTCTAAGAAAAATCCTGACTACGCCACCAAAACGCCGGAAGAACAACGCCAGGCGGATCACATCCTCGATAGTCTCCGCAATGTAAATACCGACTGGCGCAAGATTTTCCTGCGTACCGGCAGGTTCCAGGAGCATCAGCTGAGCGCCAGTGGTGGTAATGACCATGTACGTTTCTACAGCTCGCTCAATTATTTTGATCAGCAGGGCATTGCACTCCGTTCCGGCCTGAAACGTTACAGCCTGAAGAACAACATCGACTTCAATACCGGCCGGTTGACCGGTAATGTTAACGTGGGACTGGGTTATTCTGAATCTTCCTTTATCGAGAGAGAAGGCTCCAGCAACGGTTCCAACCCATTGGCGGCGGTATATTACGCCCTGCCGTACGAATATCCTTATCTGCCGGATGGTACATTGGTAACCAACTGGAACGATGACGTATACCCGGTATACGACCTGCGGGAAGGAAGTAATGCGCTGGAAGCCTTGTTGAATACCAGCAATAAAAACAACCAGCTGAAAAGTATAATTGGTACTTCACTGAACTTCACCATCACCAAAGGGCTGATAGCGAAAACAAGACTGGGACTCGATTTCCGGGAAACGACCAACGAACGTTATGTAAACCCCGATTCCTACTCCGGTTCCAAAGTAGACAACGGTGAAAAAGGCAGCTTCGGAGAAGGTACGGTGCGTAACTTTACACTGGTCACCACTTCCGGTCTTACCTATACGAAAAACATCGCTAACCGCCACGACTTTGAGGTGTCCGGTTATTTTGAATTTACGAAGAATAACTACCGGGAGTTTAACTACACCGGTTTCGACCTGGATGGCCGTCTGCCGGCCACTCCGGCGGCTATTACACCCGGTTCGCCTTTTGCACCGGTAGTAGGCGGCCGCCGCAACCGTAGCGCGCTGGCGTCTTACATCGCGGTAGGCCGTTATACTTTCGACGAAAAATATACGCTCAACGCTTCCTTCCGCTATGATGGCGCCTCTACCGTGCCTCCTTCCAACCGGTGGCATGGTTTCTATTCCCTCGGTATCGGATGGGAAGTGAAAAAGGAAAACTTCCTCAAAGACGTGGATTTTGTGGATAACCTGCGTTTCCGCGCCAGCTACGGCACTTCTGCCAATCCGTTTTCCGCACTCGGGCCCTTCGCTTATTTCCGCACTTATGGCACCGATCAATATGCAGGTCACCCGGCTATTGTGCCTGCACAACCCGGCAACCCTGCGTACGACTGGGAATACGCCAAAGAGCTGAACATCGGTTTCGACCTCGGTATCTGGGATAACCGTATCCGTATCGTGACAGACGTGTATAATAAAATCACCAATAACCTGTTCGTAGAACAGCCACTGTCCATTACTTCCGGCTTCAGCAGTATGTTCCTCAACTCAGGCGCCATGCGTAACCGCGGTATTGAGATGGATGTACAGACAGACATCATCCGTAAAAAAGATTTCACCTGGAACGTGGGCTTTAACTTCGCCTATAATAAAAACGTGATCACCAGCCTGGGCGGCGCCAGTGAGTTTACACAGGGCAACTCCAAAATTGTAAGGGTAGGACTGCCTTACGGTTCGCACTATGCACCTAAATGGGCCGGCGTAGATCCGCAAACCGGTGACCCGTTATATTATGACCGTACCGGTAAAACGACCAGCGACTACAACGAAACCGCATTGAGCGTAGCCGAATTTGGTACTTATATTCCGCCATTCACCGGTGGATTTAATACAGGCCTCACCTGGAAAGGTATTTATCTGAATGCGCTGTTCACCTTTGCAGATAAAGCCATGCGTTATCTCAACGAAGATTACTACAACGAAAACCCCGCGTTTGCCAGCAGTAACCAGTCTATACGCATGTTGTACGACCGTTGGAAGAAACCCAACGATAATGCCATCCTGCCTCGTTTTGGCGCTAAGCGTGGTTATTCTTCCCGTGATATACAGGATGCCTCCTATCTCCGTTTGCGGAATGTGAGCATTGGGTATAATTTCCCGAAAACGTTGTTGTCGCAGCTTAAATTCATCCAGGGTGTACAGGTATTTGCCCAGGCGCAGAACCTTTATACCTGGACCAAATGGAAAAGCTTTGATCCGGAAAACAACAATGGTGAAGGACAGTTTGACTATCCTGCCGCCCGGACCTACACCTTTGGCCTGAATGTTAACTTTTAAATCCTGCTGTTCATGATCCGTTATATTCAACATACTGTTAAATACCTGGCGCTGATGCTGCCGGTATGCCTGCTTTCCTGTAATAAACAACTGGACTTGTCGCCTACCGACAGCATTATTGATCCGGGAAGAACTTTCCGCAATGTGTCTGACCTGAACGGCGGGCTGCTGGGAGCTTACACCCGGCTCACCTATAATACCATCTACAATGTTTCGCTGGTTACCGACGAATGTATGCTGCCCAGCGAAAACGGTACCGGTGGAGGTGTAGCTTCTTACCGTTGGCAGATAGACCCCGGTAATACCACTATTACAGAGTCTTTTAACGAATACTATATCACGATAGATCGTGCCAACCGTGTATTGGCCGCCCTGCCGCAGGTACCCGCCAAAGGTGATGAAGTAGCCCAGCGGGACCAGTACCATGGCGAGTTACTGGCGTTGAGGGCTTATTGCCACTTCCAGCTGCTGCAAAGCTACGCACAGGCCTATACGCCTTCAGCATTAGGCGTACCCTTTATGGATGTTTCCAAAATCAGTTCTCCTGCCCGTAATACTTTTGGAGAAGTGATGGCCCGCATAGAAGATGATCTCAAAGCGGCGAAGAAACTGATTCCCGCTGATTTTGAAGATAATACCCATATTACTCTCGCCGCTGTTTCCGCCATACAGGCCCGCGTAGCCTTGTATGAGCAGAAATGGAGCGATGCCGTAACCTATGCCACCGAAGCCATTAATGCCTCGCCACTGGCTTCCCGGAACAAGTTCGCCGCTATCTGGAAAGATGCCGGCGAATCAGAAGTAATCTGGAAACTCAAGCAGATGGCCAATACCAATAACGGCCTGATTGGTGGCGTTTATTTCAAAAAGCGTGTAGCCCTTTACGTGCCTTCCTTTGAATTGGTGAAACTGTTTGACAAAGACAATGATGTGCGTTATCCGGCCTACATCCAGTTTGATGACACCCGTGGCTCCGGCAAATCTGTTTACCTGGTGAACAAATATGCCGGTAGCAACGGGAACCCCGGTCTGGCTGATCTGAAGCTGTTCCGTACCGGTGAGATGTACCTGATCCGCGCAGAAGCGCTGGCGGAACTGAACCAGGTAGCCGATGGCGCCACTGATCTCAACGATCTGCGTGCCGCGCGTATCAGCGGTTATACTGCCGAAACGTTTGGGGGCAAAGATGCATTGATCACCGCCATTTATACCGAACGTTTTAAAGAACTGGCTTTTGAAGGACAGCGTTTATTTGACCTGCGCCGGCGTTCCCTGCCCGTAACCCGGGAACCGGAAGATGCGGTGAATGCACTGGGCGCCGTATTGCTCAAACCAGGAGACCGCGGATATGTATTCCCCATCCCGGATGCAGAAACCAAAGCCAACAAAAACATGGTACAGAACCAACCTTATTAACCCATAAAAAAAGAGCGACAGATGAAAGGTGTAAAGTTATTTGGATTATTAACGGTAACGGCTATATCTATACATGCATGCAGCCAGCAGCAAGGGCGCACAGCGCGTATTATTCCTGGCCGCCCGGCTTCCATTGGCATTATCGGTGATACCGCCGATGTGCAAACCCCTGTGAAAGGCGGCGTAGCGCTGGTAGGCGGTGGCGGTAATGTAGACGGGGCTTTCCGCTGGATGATAGAACGCAGCGGTGGTGGCGATGTGGTGGTACTCACCGCCTCCAATAACGCCGGATATAATGTGGATATCGATTCGCTGGGAGCGGTCAATTCCGTGGAAACACTGAATATCACCAGCCGGGAGCTGGCGAATAATGATACTGTAGCGCGTATTATCCGCAATGCCGAAATGTTGTTTATCGCCGGTGGCGACCAATCCCGTTATATGAACAACTGGCGCGGTACCAAAACCGGCGACGCTATCAATTACCTGCTGACAGAGAAAAAAGTGCCCGTAGGAGGTACCAGCGCAGGCTGCGCTATTCTCAGCGGGCTGTATTACAGCGGGGAAGGCGGCAGTGCTGTTTCCGACAGCGTACTGGCTAATCCTTACGATCCGGTGGTGACCGTATATAACAACGATTTCCTGCATGCGCCTTACCTGTCACAGGTGATCAGCGACCAGCATTATGTGAAGCGTGGCCGCCAGGGCCGGCATGTGACTTTCATGAGCCGTATCATTGCAGATCATGGTATTTTCCCGAGAGGCATTGCCCCCGATGAGAAAACAGCCGTTTGTATTGATGAACAGGGGATCGCTAAAGTTTTTGGTGTTAGCAAAGCATATTTTATCTTCACGGACAGCCTGAAAAGACCTGAACTTTGTGTAAAGGGGCAGCCCCTGCAATGGAATCGCAAGGGGCAAGCCCTCAAGGTGTATGAAATACCTGCGTCTGCCACGGGTAATGGTAGTTTCCGGGTGTCTGACTTCGATCCGGCATCGGCCAGTGGCGGTACCTGGTATTGGTGGTGGGTGGAGAACGGAACGCTGAAAATGAGACAGCTGTAACTGTGATGATTATTGCTGATTTCGCTGATTGGGGGAGATGAGTGAGGAGATAGAAGCGAGTGGTAAAGTTTTTAAATAATGTTTTATATGAAAAGAGGTTTTTGCTATTTGTTGTTAGCCTGTTGTCTGACTATGTGTTGGAACGTGGTTGCAGCACAGAAAAAAGCAGGTCCGTATGTACTGGTGATACATGGCGGGGCGGGAACTATTTTGAAGAAGAATATGTCGCCCGAAATGGAAGAGGCTTATAAGGCATCGCTGAAGCGCGCATTGGAAAAGGGCTATGGTGTTTTGAAGAACGGCGGTAGTAGCCTGGATGCTGTAGAAGCTACTGTTCGTGTGCTGGAAGACGACTCCCTTTTTAATGCCGGCAAAGGCGCGGTCTTTACCCATGAGGGCCGCAACGAGATGGACGCCGCTATCATGAATGGTAAAACGCGGGCTGCCGGTGCAGTGGCTGGTGTAACCGTGATCAAAAATCCTATCAGCGCCGCCCGCGCTGTGATGGAAAAATCTGAACACGTGATGATGATCGGTCCCGGTGCGGAAAAATTTGCCAAAGAAGCGGGACTGGAGATCGTAGATCCTTCCTACTTCCGTACAGAGTCCCGCTGGAAATCGCTGCAGAAAGCGTTGAAAGAAGATTCTCTGGCGTCTGCCCGCTCCAACGCCTATACGAATCCGGGTAAGCTGGGGATTATCAACAAAGACAATAAATTTGGCACCGTAGGCGCTGTAGCGTTGGATAAACAGGGTAACCTGGCTGCGGCTACTTCCACCGGCGGTATGACTAACAAAAAATACGGTCGTGTGGGAGATTCCCCGGTTATCGGCGCCGGTACCTATGCCAATAACAATACCGTGGCAGTGTCCTGTACCGGTTGGGGAGAATACTACATCCGTAATGTAGTGGCGTATGATCTCTCCGCCCTGATGGAATATAAAGGTCTTTCCGTACAGGATGCCGGTAAAACCGTTATCAAAAAAGTAGGCGATATGGGCGGCGATGGCGGCCTTATTGCCCTCGATAAAAACGGTAATATGGCTATGCCTTTTAACACCGAAGGCATGTACCGGGGAACGGTTACCAAAGATGGTAAAATGGAGGTTCTGATTTACAAATAGGGTAGTAAGATAAATTTGATGTAAGGGGCGCTCCAGGTTTTGGAGCGCCTTTTTATTTTCAGGAGGAGATTATTTTTTTGCGACGAGGTGCCGGGGGATTTCGGGACCCCAGGCTTCAACCCTGGAGCATTTTCCCGGGCTCTGGCCATTCCCGCCAATCCCCGCAATTTATCATGTTAATTCAGTATCAGTATCCGCTAAATTTCAGGTATTGCAGATAATTACGCTGACCTACCTTACCGGTACCATTTGATGAATGGGAATGCCATCACATGCAGGAGCTGTTAGAGAAAATATACAGGAACGATGATCAACTAGCTTTTCGCCAGCTGTTTTTGCAGTATAGCGATCGGCTGATAGTATTTGCTGCTTCCCTGTTGCCTTCCCGGGAAGAGGCGGAAGAAGCGGTTTCTGATGTATTTGTGAAGATCTGGCAGCAACGGGAGAACTTATCCAATGTACGTAACCTCAATACTTATTTATACACTGCTGTCCGTAATACGGCCTATAACTACCGCACCAGCGCCGGCAGGATGCCGGAAATACTGACGGGCGAGCATATCCAGGTGTCTGTGAATGCGATGGCTGCATCTCCGGAAGATATGCTGATCAGCAAGGAGAACCTGCGGAAAATAGAGTCGGCCATCAACCTGTTACCCGCCCGCTGTAAGCTCATATTCCGCCTGGTAAAGGAAGATGGCCTCAAATACCGGGAGGTGGCTGAAATCCTGGAGGTATCTATTAATACCGTGAATACCCAAATGGCGATCGCCCTTAAAAAACTGGGGGAAGTGATCGATATCCGTCAGCATTTCGGCTGGATGGAATAAAAAAATAAAAAAATTTCCCCTTCCCTTCATAGTATTTCTCCAAAATACTGTCTTATCAGTTACATCACCGTAACAGTCAATTTAATGGAACAACACGAAAGGCTTTGGGAACTGATGGCCAAACGAACGGCAGGAACTTTGTCGGCCGCAGAGGAGGTGGAGCTGGAAGTGTTGCTGGAAGCTACCCCTGAGGTAGCCCGGCAACAGGAGCTGTTGGACAAAATATCCCTGCAGAGTACCGGTAAATCCTCCCTGGAACGGAAGGAGCTGTTGCTGGACCGTATCATGGGAGATATCGCCAACGGAGATAATAATCCGGTAGAGGAAACCATCACGCCGGAGCGTAGCCGCAGCTGGCGGGCCATAGCCGCAGTATCACTGGTATTGGTGATCGGCGCTGCTATGGCTATATACCTGCGTACTACCCCACCGGCGGTGGTATGGAGTACCGTGCAAACCAAGCCTGGTTCCAAAACCCGTATCACGCTGCCGGATGGCTCACTGGTGGTGCTTAATGCCGGTAGTACGTTGTCCTATCCCAGCAATTTCGCCAAATCCGGCAGAGTAGTGAAACTCACCGGGGAAGGTTATTTTGACGTGACGAAAATGGTAAATGACCCCTTTGTTATTCATACCACTACGGTAGATGTAAAAGTGCTTGGAACCACTTTTAATGTGCGTGCGTATGCCGATGAACCACATACAGAAACGGCACTGATCAGCGGGGCTGTGGAAGTAACGGTGAAAGATGCCGGTAAACAACATATTACGTTAAGCCCACGGCAAAAGCTGGTGGTAGCCAATGCTATTACGGAAACAGCTGTCAAACAGCTGCCAGCGGCCCGTCCTGACGATCAGAAACCACTGATCGTACTGGAAAACCTGGAAAAAGAACAGGGGACTGACCTGGTAGCGGAAGCGGCCTGGGTGGAAAACCGGTTCGTATACCGCAATGAAAATTTTTCACAACTGATCATAAGAATGGAAAGATGGTATGGCGTGACGGTGGAATGCCATAACCAGGCGCTGTTACAGACTTCCTTCACCGGCAACGTACAGGGGGAATCGCTGGATCAGCTGCTGAGCATGCTAAAACAAACCAAACAATTCGATTATAACATCACCGCAGGAAAAGTAATTATTCATTAATCAACATCTAAATCACTAGTTATGAAACGGAATACGTCTATTCCATAACCACCTGTAAATATCAGCCAAAAGAAAACGGGAAATGCGCGCACATTCCCCGTTGCCAAGTATCAGGAGACCTTTACGCTTGAAGGTTTCAAGGACTCCTATTGTTTCAACTCAACAAATCCAAGGTATGAAAAAATTTACTAAGTCGGGCCCGCCCCCTGTATGGGGCAAGGTCCAGCAGATGTTATTAATTATGAAATTCACCACGTTGTTGCTGCTACTGGTAGCACAGGCTTCGGCCAGCGTTTATTCCCAGAAAAAGATCAGTCTCCGGGCAGAGGCCACCAGCCTGGATAAAATGCTGATCATGCTGGAGAAAAAAACCAATTACCGTTTTTTCTTTAATAATGATGAGTTGAAAAACCTGGCGCCGGTATCCATTGATATGACCGGCGTAACCATCACCGAGGCGCTGGACCGCCTGCTGTTGCCCCTCAACCTGCACTACAAGGTGCTGGACAATGGCGTGGTGGTGGTTACCCGCACGGGCAATGAAATCCGTGACAAACATGTGAAAGGAAAAGTTGTCAACGCCAAAGGCGAACCCCTGCCGGGCGTGACGGTGAAGGTATCCGGCGCCAATGCCGGCGCGGTAACCAATGCCGGCGGCGAGTATGAACTCAACGCTCCCGACAACGCTACGCTGGTGTTTTCCTTTATCGGGCATATCCAGCAATCTGTGGCTATTGATGGCCGTACTACCGTCAACGTTACCCTGCAGGAAGATACGCAGGGGCTCAACGAAGTAGTGGTAGTAGGTTACGGTACCCAGAAAAAAGGCGATCTCACCGGCGCCGTCGCTACGCTGGATGGTAAAAAACTGGAAAGCCGTCCGCTGGTAAACCTCGCCCAGGGCCTGCAGGGGATGGTACCCAACCTCAACGTGAACCTGAACAACGGCGCGCCGGGTAAGGGCGCCAGCTTCAATGTGCGCGGTAACACTTCTATCAACGGCGGTGGCCCGCTGGTATTGGTAGATGGTGTACAGATGGACCCTAACCTCATCAATCCTGCTGATGTGGCTAATGTAACGGTGCTTAAAGATGCGGCTTCAGCAGCGATCTACGGGGTAAGAGGCGCTTACGGCGTGATCCTCATCACCACTAAAAAGCCCGGTAAAGACGCCCCGCTGCGCCTGAACTATTCTACCTCCTATACGATTACACGTCCTACCCGTATGCCGAAGTATCTCAACTCGGTGGATTATATCCGTATGCACCGCGAGGCGGACCGCACCGGTCAGCTTTCCGGCGGAGATGCTGCTTCCGAACCCTTTACTACAGAAGATTCTGTTCGCGCGGCGGCTTATTTTAAAGATCCGGTTAACAACCTGCCGGTATATGTGGACCCCGCGAATCCTTCCAAATACCGCTATGTAGGCAATACCGACTGGATCAAAGAACTGTATCCCGGATGGGCGCCCATGATGGACCATAACGTGTCTATCTCCGGCGGTCAGGGTAAAACCGGCTACGTGGCTTCCCTGGGTTATTTCGATCAGAAAGGTTTGCTGAAAGTAGCCAACGAAGATTTTAAAAGATATAACGCTAGTCTGAAACTCAATACAGAAGCAACCTCCTGGCTGGAGCTGAATATGAAAATGATGCTCAACCGTACGGAGAGCAACAACCCCACTCCTGCCAGCCACGGCGGCCTTTCATCCGGCTGGATTTCAGGCGACCTTCGCCCCATTATGCCTGTTTATCACCCCGATGGCCATTTCTCCGGACAAGGCTCTTTTACCAACATCGTGGCCCTGGCTACCCTCAACGGCCGTACGAAAGAAACAGCCAATGACCTCTGGCTCACCGGCGGATTTGTGCTGAAACCCATGAAAAACCTGCGTATCGTAGGTGATTACACCTGGAACAACTATAGCCTGAACAACCAGCAACACTACAAGGAATACCAGGAATATGGCGCCAACGGCGTGCTCCTGGGCACTTTCCCCTGGAGTAAACCCAGCAGCGTAAAAGAAAGCAACAACAACGATTATTACACGGCGTTGAATGCTTATGCGGAATATACCCGCCAGTTTGGCCAGCACTTCCTCAAAGCCATGGTAGGCTACAACCAGGAAAAGAAACAGGTGAAAGGTTTCAATGTACGGGTGAAAAACCTGATTGATCAAACCATGCCGGCCATCAACCTGAATAATGATAACAGCCCGCTGGCAGATGGCCGTCAGTACAGCTGGGCACTGGCTGGTTCTTTCTTCCGCCTGAACTATGACTACGCCAACAAATACCTGCTGGAAGTCAACGGCCGTTACGATGGTACTTCCCGTTTCCCGGCCAACAGCCGTTATGTGTTCCTGCCCTCTGTTTCAGCCGGCTGGCGCGTGTCTGAAGAAGGTTTCTTCAAACCGCTGCTGGATGTGGTCAACGACCTGAAACTGCGTGCTTCCTATGGTACCCTGGGCAATCAGGCGCTGAACCCGGATAAGAACCTGAACACCGATATCTATCCATACATCCCTACGATGCCTACTAATAAGGTGGATTACATCTTCGATGATCAGAAAGGTGTATACGTAGGCGTACCCGGACTGGTAAGCCAGAATTTTACCTGGGAAAAAGTGAGCACCCGCAACTTCGGTATGGATGTAACCCTGCTGAAAAACAGGCTGAGCGCTACTTTCGACTGGTATATCCGTGATACCAAAGACATGCTGCTGGACGGTTATCCGTTGCCCGGTATCCTGGGTACCACTGCTCCTAAAGTGAATACCGGCGAAATGCGCACCAAAGGCTGGGAACTGGGTGTAAGCTGGAGAGATAAAATCAACGACGACCTTTCCTATGATGTGAACGTAGCCCTGTCTGATTATTCCGCTACTATCACCCGCTATGATCTCAATCCCACTAAAACACTGGGCAGCGGCACCTATTACGTAGGCCAGAAGCTCGATGAAATATGGGGTTATGTGACTGATGGATTTTTCCAGTCAGATGCAGAAGCCGCTGCGGCGGACCAGTCCAATCTCTGGAATGGTAAATGGCTGGCCGGTGATATCAGATTCAAAGATCTCAACGGCGATAAAAAAATCACCAGTGGACAGAACACTGCGAATGACCCAGGCGATCGCAGGGTGATCGGTAACAAAACACCCCGTTATCAGTTTGGCGTAAATCTCTCTGTGCAGTATAAAAACTTTGACTTCAACATGTTGATCCAGGGTGTGGGTAAACGCGACGTCATGCTGGATGGTAATACTTTCTGGGGCTTCAAAAGCGAATGGGACGTCCCCATGGTGTACCAGCTGGACTACTGGACGCCTGAAAATACCAACGCCTATTTCCCGCGTCAGCGTTTTGGTGGCGGCGGCAACTTCCAGCCGCAGACCAAATACCTGCAGAGCGCTGCCTATGCCCGCATGAAGAACATCGCTATCGGCTATACGCTGCCTGCTTCCGCTATGCGTTCCATGCATATGCAGAAACTGCGTATATACGTGTCTGCACAAAACCTGTTCGAGGTAACCAACCTGTTTAAAGCCTACGATCCGGAAATATTTGATGCGAAAGACTATCCGCTTAACAGGGCTATTTCTTTCGGTTTGCAACTGGGCTTATAATCAATCCAAAACATGAAGACGATGAAAAGAAAAAATATCATATATGCGTTAACGTTATCAGTCATGGCGATGGCCGGCTGTAAGCGTGATTCTTTCCTGGATCTGAATCCGGATGATGCTTTCAGCGATCCGACCTTTTTTAAGAATGAGTCTGACCTGAAGCTGTATTGCAACGGGTTTTACGCTACGTTGCCCGTGATGGACGCCAGTTCGGACAACAACTCCGATAATATGGTGCCGCGTACGAAAGACGGATTTTTGTCCGGCCAGTATATTGTGCCTATTGTGAAGGATGATGATAACAATGAATGGAGCTGGAAAAATGAGCGGAGTGTCAATTATTTCCTGGCGCGTTATAAGCGTGCTGCGGTGGGTGACGACGTGAAAAACAAATATGCGGCGGAAGCCCGTTTTTTCCGTGCTTTGTATTTCTGGCAGAAAGTAGTGCGTTATGGGGATGTTCCCTGGTTTTCTGCGGATCTGAATGAAACTTCGCCGGAGCTGTACCTGTCGCGTACCCCGCATAAACAGGTGATGGATTCCGTGTTGGCAGATCTGACTTTTGCGGTAGCCAACCTGCCGGAACCTGGTAGTGCTGAAAAAGGACGGTTGCATAAATATGCCGCTGCTACCTTGAAAGCGCGTATCTGCCTGTGGGAAGGCACTTACCGTAAATATCATGGTTTGGGTGATGACCAACCGATGATCCGGGAAGCCGCTAATGCGGCGCAGGCGGTGATGGCCAGCGGTTTGTATGATTTATACACCACCGGTCACCCCACGACCGATTATTATAATCTTTTTATCCAGGAAGAATTGCTGGGTAATAAAGAAGCTATTATGCCCAAACGTTTTCTGAAGGATGTGCTGATGCATAACCTTACCCGTCAGCTGGGAGAAGGTAATAATGGTTTCAGTAAAAACTTTGTGCGTTCTTTCCTGTGCACCGATGGTTTGCCGGCGTCGCTGAGTCCGCGTTATAAAGGAGATGATTCGATCACTGCGGAAATCACCAACCGTGACCCGCGTTTTGCCCAGCTGATTGCTACCCCTGGGTTTGTATTTCAGGTAGATGCCAGCGGCAACAAGGATGTGATCACGCTGCCACGTATAGGCACCAGCGTTACCAGTACCGGTTATCAGCGCGTGAAAGGCCGCTCCTCCAGCCTGGAACAGTGGAACGCCAACCAGTCCACCCTGGACCTGTTTATCTTCCGTTATGCCGAAGTATTACTGGTATATGCAGAGGCCAAGGCAGAACTGAACGAGTGCGACCAGAGCGTGATTGATCTGACCATCAGCCGGCTGCGTGCGCGGGTAGGTATGCCAGCCATGGATATCAGCGCCCTGGTAAAAGATCCGCAGTCCGATTTTCCGGCCGTGTCTGTGCTGATTGATGAGATCCGCCGGGAAAGGAGAGTAGAGCTGGCTGCCGAAGGTTTCCGCCGTGATGACCTGCTACGCTGGAATGCCCTTAAACTGATCAGTAATCCCGAATCCATCCTGGGGATGAAGCTGCGGCCGGAAGTAAAGGCCCAGTATCCTAACCAGGGACAGGTGAAGGACATTGTGGTGGATGCGAATGGCTATATCCGCGTATATCCTGATATTACCAGCCGGGCATGGAATGACAGGATGAACCTGTATCCTGTTCCTACCCAGGAACTGACGCTGAATCCGAAGCTGTTGCCACAGAATAGCGGTTGGTAAGATAGTGGATGACAAGATAAAAAGAGCCGTACCGGTGTTATGCACCGGTACGGCCCTTTTTGCATATGGTGTATTTTAATATATGAGGCAATAGGCAATACTTCAATTTTATTTCTATCTTTATTTCCGAAGGCTGAATGTTATTTAATTATGAAATCCAGTACGGGCCGGCATCCCGGAAGAAGCGATGAAACCGGCTGCCACTGGCGGATTGACAACAACAACCAAAATTTCACGTACAACCGGATAGCGCTACAACCATTACAGTGACAGGATCGCCATACTATATTTGTGACCAAAATCTATTTGGATGACCGCCCACGAGCTACATACTGAGAACAACCTGTTCCGGGCGATTGCCAACGGGGATGAGAAAGCATTTGAGCAGCTTTTTAATCAGTACCGTAATAAAGTATACACCATTGCCTGGAAGATCACCGGCTCCGAAGCGCTGGCGGAGGAGATTGTGCTGGACGTATTTTTGAAAGTATGGTTAAAACGGGAACAGTTGCCCGGGCTGGAATATTTTACCGCCTGGCTGTTTACGATTACCCGTAACCGTGTATTTAAGACGCTTAAACAACTGGCGCAGCAAGCCACTAACCAATCTATCACCGACCAGGAAGAATGGCTGTTACCTCCCGTAGCCTCCTCCAGTGAACGGCTGTTGGAGAAGGAATACCGGCAGATATTACACGATGCGGTATCCCGGTTATCGCCGCAGCAGAAGAAAGTATATCAGCTGATTAAAGAAAACGGGATGAAAAGGGAAGAAGCGGCCAAAGCGCTGAACCTCTCTCCCGAAACCGTGAAACGCCATCTCGCAGAGGCGATGCAGGTTATCCGCACGTATTGTAGTTATCATTTAGGCACCTACGCCACCTTGCTGATTATTAAGGAATTGTTATGACGCAGATTTTTTCGGTTTTCCACTGACCCATTTTTCTTTTTAAGGGGTTTCTTTTAATATACCCGGCACAAAACCGGCTTACCTGATGTCTCATTTTGAATCACTATTCCGCAAATCGCTGGAAAATACCGGCACTGAGGCTGAGCAACAGGAGCTCATGGAGCTGATTGCCCGGTCGCAGCACGATGAAGAGCTGCTGCAGCTGCTGGACGAAGTGATCGCCGCTACCGCTGATGAAAAGGCAATGTCCGATCAACGGGCGGGAGAGATACTGGCTATTATCCTACACGCTAAAACGAAGTCACGCACTACCAATAGATTTGTAAACATGCGCTGGTGGGCTGCTGCCGCCTCGGTACTGTTGCTGGCTGGCGCCGCCTGGTATTTTATGCACCGTCCCACGGTATCCACGCCGAAAGGTATGCCCGCGCTGGCGATGCAGGATATACGCCCTGTTTCCCGGAGTGCCGTACTCACCTTCGACGATGGGAGCGAAGTGGTACTCGATAGTTTGCAACACGGTAATATCCATAATAACACGGGAGCCGTTATCCACCTGGGACAGGGTACCCTGGCCTATACCGGCAATAAAAACACTACTACCGCCTATAATACCTTGTCCACGCCGAGGGGTAAACTATTTCACCTCGTACTGCCCGATGGCAGCGAGGTGTGGCTGAATGCCGCCAGCTCCCTGCGTTATCCGGTGAGCTTTAATAATAAAGAGCGGGTAGTAGAGTTGAGCGGAGAAGCCTACTTTGAAGTGAAACAGGCTGCCACGCATCCTTTCCGGGTGAAAACAAGTGAGGGTAATGAGATAAGGGTACTGGGAACAGGATTTAACGTAAATGCCTATACGAATGAGACGGCTGTCACCACTACCTTGCTGCATGGCAGCATCCAGGTGGTTTCCGCCCGTCAGCAGTTAATGCTGAAACCGGGACAGCAGGCGGCTGTAGCCAATGCGGCCATATCATTGCAACCGGCAGATACCAGCCAGGTAGTGGCCTGGAAGGAAGGCATGTTCCAGTTTGACAACACCGGTATCCAACAGGTGATGAACCAACTGGAACGCTGGTACGATATTAAAGTGATCTATGAAAACGGGGTGCCGGATATCCGCTTCGGTGGTAAAATGGAGCGGGACCTGGATCTCCGCAGCATATTAAGAATACTGGAAATATCCAACGTACATTATCGACTGGAAGAAAGAAAACTAATCATCACACAATAATAGCAACAGATTGTCATACCAGCCATTTCTGCGTCCCGGGAACGCAGCAGGGTATCGTATGCCTGAAATGTCCTTTAAATTCTGAAATCAAATAATGATGTCCACCAAACAGCTTTACGCAACAAGACCTTCTCTTCCGCCAGGCACCATGCCCCGGCAGAACAGCAGTCGGCCAGCCGGCAAAGCCTCCCTATGGCCATGTATGCTGCTATTGTCTGCCATCCTGTGCCTGCAGGTACAGGCGCGCACCCTGGGCCAGTCCATCACCCTGTCGGGTAAAAACCTCTCGTTTAAAGAGATTTTTCATGCGCTGGAAAAACAAACCGGCTACGTGGTTTTCTACAACACTGCCATGTTGAGCAAAACAAAACCAGTCACCGTGGCCGCTAAAAACATGAACGTCGTTGATTTTCTGCGTTCGGTGATGGCCGATCAGCCTATTGATTTTGAGATCAGCGCCAAAACTATTACCATCAAGGAAAAGACTAAGGTCGCCGCCGCAGCGCCCGTTCAACCCGAAACATCACCCGCTAAAGATCCGCCGGTTAAAGGCAAGGTGGTCGACAACGAGGGGAATCCCTTACCAGGCGCTACTGTGGCTGTTGCCGGGAGTACTCATGGCGTGCAAACCAACGAGAAAGGAGAATTCACCATCGAGGCCGGCAAAAACGCCTCGCTGATGATCACCTATATCGGCTTTGAAAGAAAAATAGTGGCGCTGACACACGAACAACAACCTTTAAATATTCAACTCAATCCAGCTAAAAAAGATATCAACGAAGTAGTGGTGATCGGCTATGGCGCCGTTGCCAAAAAAGATCTTACCGGCGCGGTATCTATTGTACGCCCTGCCGATATCGAAGGTATTCCCGCTACCCGTGTGGACCAGATGCTGCAAGGCCGTATTGCCGGCGCTGAAATTGTTTCTGCCGACGGTGAGCCCGGCTCCGGTACTTCCGTGCGTATCCGCGGTACCCGCTCTATCACCGCCAGTAATGAACCACTCTATATAGTAGATGGTTTGATGGATGGTATCACCAGTCTCAATGAAATCAACCCTTCCGATATCGCTTCCATCAACGTACTGAAAGACGCGTCTTCTACCGCTATCTATGGCTCCCGTGGCAGTAATGGCGTTATCATCATCACCACTAAATCCGGTGCTAACAGGATGGGTAAAACGAATTTTGCCTTCCGTTCCGATCTCGGTAGTTCTGTACTGCCCCGTTACCTCGACCTGATGAATGCTACGGAGTTTGCCCAATTGCAAAACGACCGTTTTTATTTCGCCAGTTCAGCAAATCCTACCAGGCCGCTGGAAGAATATCCTTATCCTGATCCGTTAGCCCTGGGCGATGGTACCAACTGGACAAAAGAAATCACCCGTGTAGCGCCTTATCAGAACTACACCCTGTCGGCCAACGGCGGTGATAAAGCCACGCAGTATTACTTCTCTGCCAACTACAACGACAACCAGGGTATCATTAAAAACAGCGGTCTGAAACGCTACCAGGTACGCCTGAACCTGGACCGTACCATCAGCCGCTATGTGAAAGCCGGCGTACGTTTCAACTACTCCCAGATAGCACGTAAGCTCAATAACGCTGACGTGGGTACGAGTACGCTGTGGTACCGTTCCACCATCTTCCTGTCGCCCACTATGCCGGCGTATAAGCCCGACGGTAGTTTCAACGACTGGAACTCCCAGTGGTACAGCGGTACGCTGTTCGACTCTCCGCTGGCTAACGTGGAACTGAAACAAAACGACGCCCTGGAAAAAAGCCTTAGCTCTATGGGATATATTGAAATCACTCCGGTGAAAAATATACTCATCCGCTCTACGGTATCCTATACGGACTATAGTAAAAATGACAACCAGTTCACCCCTTCTACCATGCCGTCCCGCGCTAACGCCAACACCGGCGGCCTGGCATATAAACGCAGCTATTACGATAACAATATCCTGAACGAGAATACCATTACCTATAAGAATACCTGGAAAAAAGTTCACAACTTCGACGCGATGTATGGTTTCACTGTGCAGAAGAAAAAATTCAATAACATGACCGCCAGCGGTAACGGTTATTTTATTGATGATATCGGAACTAACGACCTGGGCGCTTTGCCTTCCAAGGAAACGATCAATATCGGTTCCTCCCTGGAGAACCAGGGCCGCGTGTCCCATCTGGCGCGTTTTAACTACAACTATCGCAACAAATATTATGTAACCGCAACGGGCCGCGCTGATGGCGCCTCCAATTTCTCCCAGAACCACAAATGGGCCTATTTCCCTTCTGCCGCGGTGAAATGGAATATTGCCAACGAGCCGTTCATGCGCCGTTTCAGGGATATCAGCGAACTGTCGTTACGACTGAGCGCCGGTACTTCCGGCAATGATGCGATCTCCCGGTACCAGTCTTTGTCCCGCCTTAATTCTACTTCCAGCGGTTATCTTTTCGATGGTAAACAACCAGTGGCCTATTATCCGGCCCGTATCGAAAACGAAGGACTCACCTGGGAAAAAACGACCTCCTACAACGCAGGCCTGGATTTATCCTTCCTCAATAAAAGGGTGGACATCTCCCTGGAAGTATATAAAAGCAATACCTCCGACCTGTTGCTGAGCGTGCAGTTACCTACGCATACCGGTTATAATACAAGACTGGCTAATATCGGCAAGACTTCCAACAAGGGTATAGAGCTGACTGTCAACACAGAAAACATGCGCCGGAAAAATTTCTCCTGGTCCAGCACTTTCACTATTGCACGTAACAAACAAATGGTAGAAGATATTGGTGGCCTGGATAGGGTAGCGGTGTATGAAAATCCTTATGGCGCGCAATACATGATGTATGGTTATGTGAAAGGTCAACCGTTGAATGCCTTGTGGGGTATGCAATACGCCGGTGTCTGGAAAAGCCAGGCGGAAATAGATGAAAATAAAAAAGACAAACAATACGCCTCCGCGGTGGCTGGCTTTTACCAGCCTGGCCGTCAACGTTACATCGATCAAAACCACGATGGCATACTGGACAACAATGACCTCGTGTATCTCGGTAACGCTGACCCGGACTTTTATGGCGGTATTCAGAATACTGTCCGGATTAAAAAACTGACTGTCTCTTTTTATTTCAACTACAGCGTAGGTGGTCAGATCTATAATCCAACCGAGTTGTTTATGGGTACCGGTACTTACCTGAGTAATCAGTACCGTTACATGGTAAACGCCTGGCATCCGGTACGGAACCCGACATCAGATTATCCGCGGGCAGATTCCAAAGATGATATTCCCAATGACCGGTTTGTACATTCTGCTACCTTCCTGCGTTTCAAAAACATCTCTATTGCCTATCCTATTAACCTGAGCAAGGTAACGGGTAAAAGGTTACAGTCCCTCTCCCTGTCGGTGGGAGGCAACAACCTGATGTTGTGGAAATATTATAACGGTTATGATCCGGAAGTGTCTACCCAGAGCGGTGGTTCTACCATGCGCAGAATGGATAATGGCGCTTATCCGTCCAGCCGTACCATCACTTTCGGTGCTGAATTAAAATTCTAAAAGTATTGGGTATGAAAATTAAATTGAAACATATCGTTGCCCTGCTGCTGTTGTCGGGTGTTACCGGGTTGACCGGCTGTAGCAAATTGCTGCAGGAAGAACCCCGCAGCTTTGTGAATCCTGGTGACTTTTTCAAAAACGAAAATCAATGTATTGCTGCGTTGAATGGTTGTTATAATCCGCTTACCAGCATCTATGTATCCGATTTGATCATTCCCCTGGAAGGGTCTACCGATCTGGCTTTTCTCAACTCTTCCCAGTTGGATGCCAAGTTCGAGATATCTCCAGCCAATCCGGGTATGGGTGACAACATCTGGAGTGCTTGTTACAATGGGGTGATGTATTGCAACGCCGCTATCGACGGTATTGAAAAAGCCACCATTCCCGCTGACCGGAAACCCGCGCTGAAAGCGGAAGGTATAGTATTGCGTGCTTTATATTACTATATCCTCACCAGCACTTTTAATGATGTACCTTATTATACGCAGAATATCGCCAGTCTGAACGATCTCACCGATGTGATGAAGCTGGGCCGGATGAGCGCCGTAGAAACAAGGGATAAGCTGATCAAGGAATTACAGGAGTATGCGCCGAAACTGCCGCAGACGCGTACTTCCGAAGTGCCACAGAACCGTATCTCCGCCGCTATGGCGTATATGCTTATCGGTAAGATGGCGCTGTGGAATAAACAATACCAGGTGTGCGTAGATGCCATGGAGGCTATCCGCAAAGTATACGGACAGCTGGCGCAGTATCCCTTACAGGATACCTGGTTCCGTAATAAAAATACGCCTGAGTCTATTTTTGAAGTGCAGTACATCTGGTCCGCTGCCGGTTTAAAGAAAACCACCAACGTAGCAGCTTTCTTCACACCTACCAAGGCTTCCGGTACCAGCACCTATGACGGTGTGAATATTCCCGAGCTGGGCACCAAAGCTAATCCTTTCAACTCCATTACACCTACTGAGTATTTCATGAAACTCTATGACTACGCAGATCCGCGCAGGGAGATGATTCTGGCTTACAGCTACAACGGCGCTTATTTCAAACGCCCAATGCAAAACAACGGTACCGGTAAAGCATGGATGGGACCTAAGTTCTGGTGCCCCGGTATGGATAATATCGCCGATGGTAACAACCAGAAAGTGTTCCGTTATGCCGATGCGGTGCTGATGCTCGCCGAAGCGGCCAATGAAACCGGTGACGCGGGCCTCGCACTGCAATGCCTGAACGAAGTAAAGAGCCGTGCGTATGACGGGCTGAAACTGCCTGCTTATCCGGGTAAGACCGAATTCCTGGAAGAAGTAAAAAAAGAACGAGCCCGTGAACTGATGGGAGAATACGGCCGTAAATGGGACCTCGTTCGCTGGGGCGTGTTTTATAAAGCTGTCAGCGAAACATCCGGTACCGAATATGAAACCATCAAAAACAACTTGCGGCCTTATCATGAGTATTACCCGATACCTGACAAAGAGGTAGTGCGTTCCGGTGGTATACTTGATAATCCTGCTTACAAATAATTATTTATGAAGAAACGTTTTTTATTATTGATTTTTTGCTGCCTGTACATGGCTGGCGCCCAGGCGCAGCTTCGGGTGCTGAGTTATAACATACTGGAAGGTATGGTGACCGATACTACCAAAGGGAAGACTGTTTTTGTAGACTGGGTGAAACAATTTAATCCTGATATCGTCGCTTTGCAGGAATGTAACAAGTTCACCCAGAAATCGCTGGAAGAGCTGGCGGCTACCTGGGGGCATCCTTATGCGGTGATTGTAAAAGAGAATGGGTACCCTACCGGTCTTACTTCCCGTTACCCTATCACCAATATTCAGAAGGTGACCGAAAACATGACCCATGGCTTTATTATGGCGAATGTACTGGATTACAATATTGTGGTATTGCATCTGAATCCGCATAAGTTCCGCAAAAGAAACGAAGAGATGCGCAATATCCTGGCCAACGTAGAACAGAAGAACAACAAAAAAGGCTGGATACTCATGGGGGATTTTAATTCCAACACCCCGCAAGACCTGCCCCGGCTGGACACTAACCGCGTGAAAGTTGCACATCTCAATGCAGTAAAGAAAAATCCCAATATCGAAAATCTGAATGATGGCAACATCGATTTCCAGGTGCAGCAACAGATGCTGGACGCAGGTTTCGTAGATGCGCTCTATGAATACGACCGTTTGGAAAGAGCTACCGCCGGTAGCGATACCATCCGCAGTAAATCCCGGATCGACTATATCTATCTCAGTAAAGATCTGGCGAAACGCGTAAAGACCTGTCATTTTATCTATGATGATTTCACGGCTAAGTATTCCGACCACCGGCCGGTTTACATGGAACTGAAAAAATAAATGCTGTCATGAAAAAACATCTGTTCAACTGTTATATACTCATTGCGGCAGGCCTGTTACTCGCTATTGCAGCCTGCCGTAAAACGGAGGCTTATCGTTTCAGTACGCCGCTGGCCATTGATGCCCGCATCGTCCGGATAGGCGCCGCTGCCGATACCACCCGCATCATCGTATATGCCGACGGCGACTGGAATATGGAACTCGCCGCTGAAACGCCCTGGCTGAAGTTACAAACGGCCAGCGGTCATGGTAAAAGCGATGCCCTCGTAGAAGCAACGGACAACAACGGTAATCTGCCCCGTGCCGCCAAACTGGTGGTAAAAGGCGGTGGTAAATCAGATACCATCATCCTGCAACAGAAAGGTATCACGCCCGTACTGGCTATCACGGATGAAACCGCGCAGACTATCGCCAACGGGGGTACGTATAAATCGGTGATCAATACCAATGTTCCGATGGACTTAATGACCATCGGTTACGGCTACGACTCTTCGGGAACTGCCAATTGGCTGTCCGGCCTGCAGATAAAAGATGGTTACCTGTTCTTTAAGGTAGATACCAATCAGCTGCCCGTGGCGCGGGGTGTGATGCTCCGCCTGAGCTACCTGGATGCATTGGGTACCACCACCAAAGACAGTATCCTCATTAAACAACAACCGGGCATGAGCTACGAAGGCGCGGTACAAAAAGACTTCGCTTATGTAAAACAGGCTTTGACCAATGGTGTTATTAATGAGAACATCTTTGTGGAAGGTGTGGTGATCAGCGATAAAGGTCATCCGAACATGGCCCAGAACCTGAATAAGACCACCGATAAACACAGCCTGGATAAAACGGAAAACAGTATAGCCGTTTACGTGCAAAGTCCGGATGGCAGCAGTGGTCTCTATTTCAAAACGAAAACACCCGGCGATAATATCTTCAACTTCAACGACCGGGTAAAAATATGGCTGAAAGGCGTTACAGTGCAACAACTGCAAAACCCCGCCCGTACTATTATTTCCGGTATCGATGTAATGCATATCATGAAAAAAGATGTAGGTACGGGTGTATTGCAGCCCAAAGAGAAATATATGTCTGCTTTAACAGATAATGATCTCTATACCTATGTGAAGTTAAAAGATGTGGAAATCTCCGTTCCCAGCGGGTCTTTCACCAATATCAACGAAGGGTATGTAGCACGTATGGATTGTTACCCGATGAATATCCGCGACGTACAAGGCAGCAGCATGTATATGCTCACCAACCTGGACGTATTATACCGTCGCGATGGCAAACGGGTACCACAAGGCTCCGGCGCTATTACTGGTATCCTCGTACACGAAGAATATGATCGTTATGGTGGTAATATCGGCCGGTATTCCATCCGTCACCTGAAACGCGAGGATATTGCGCTCAATGACGACCGTAACAACGGTTTCTCGAACGTCCTGGCAGAATGGAGCCGTTTTAAAACGGAATACGCCGCTACACCTACCGAAACACAAAATCCGCTCACACCGGATATCGGCAATGGCCGTATTTACCAGGCCGGTAAAAAATACCTGGACTTCACCAGCAACGGCATCACCGCTACAACAGACTACAACGGATTATTACAGGAACCTACTACCAACAAAGGCGCCGTCTCCAATGGCGGCTGGGGCGGTAAAGGCTGGTGGAATACCACTACCAACACCGGTGACTCCTGGGTGATTGAAGTATCTACAGCAGGTATCACTACGCCGGTATCTGTACAGATAGAAGGTAACAGCGATATCGGCGGTCCGCGTAACTTCGTGGCCGAGTGGTCTGTGGATAACACTTCCTGGAACAGTTTAGGCAGCTTTACTTTTGAAGATGTGGCTAACTGGTCCAATACCTTGCTCACACAGGTAGCAGGGCAGAAGGTGCTGAACTTCCAGTTACCGCAGGCAGCATCCGGACAAGATAAGTTGCTGGTCCGGCTGCGGGTGGCGAATAAGAATGCCGGTACCACGAATGCAGCGACGGGAGGAACGGTAACGGCGACGGCTACATGCAGGTTGTCGCATGTTTCGGTGAAGTATAATAAGTAGACATATTATCATATAATTAGCTAACAAAAAATGGCCGTCTTTAGAAAAGACAGCCATTTTTTGTTAGCATTGATACAGCATATCCTGTAGAAGTCTATATTGAGGAGTATCTTTCCGAACATTCAGCTATGTCCTAAGAAAATCTTTATCAATCATGTGTAATGAAAATCCCTTTTTTCTATTATTTAAACAGTTATTAGATAATACTCCTGCCACATCGCCATTTTTTGACGATTTAATTCGACAACTGAAGTACAGAAAAATTGTTTTGGAAACAAAGCAGGCTTATTCTTTATACGAGCTACGAAGAGGTATTGGAGAAAGGCCAGAGGTACAACTGAAGCAGTTCGATGTGGTATTGGGTAATTTGTCGGTATTTCAAGGCGACAAGATCAGTATTCACATGATTATATTCCGCTTTGAGAGCTATTTGTTTTTCACAAGTGAGGATACCAGTGAATATTTCGGGTATATTGGAGTACCCAATACGAGCGAGGTTATTTAATATTCATTACCAGGAATAAGGTAGGCGGCTGTTGTTTTGAAATCTTCTTTTTAATGAATGTTTTTTTATTCATACCTGAAACATTTTCAATGCAGATACACAGTTTAGTTTGCAGTACGTTAAAACAAATATGGCTGTTTGGCATTTTCTTTTGCTGTATGAATCATTTAAATGCTCAAATCCCAATAAAATCATGTAAAACCTTTATTTATATTGATGCCCTTAAAAGTGCTATGTCATTAGAACTGTCTCCTGATACGGTAACTATCAGTGAAGGAGAAGCCTTTTATTTAAGAATGTTTCTAAAGAGTTGTAAAGGGGCTATGTATTTTGAGCGCTATTCAAAGTCGAGCAATAAGATTGTTTTTAGTGGTAATTACCAGGATGCGGTTAAGCTTGATACCGTTGATGCCTGGGCAGTAGACCCGATGACGGGCATCCGTACTCCTCGTAAAGCAACGCACTATAGACCATCGAGAGCAGGTATATGGAAATATTATGATGATAAAGGTGAATTATTGAAGGAAGAAGAGTACAGAGCAGGTCAATTGCTTATGTCCAAAAAATAGTGGATGATGTTTGCCGGTTATTCCTGGTCTTGAATAGCTCCTTTTTTGAATACTTTTTGTATTAACTTCCTGTTTGTAATTTTTACCATTACCTCAATCTCCATGGCTAAAAACAAACTAGACACCTTTAAAAACCACCTCGGTTACAACGGGAAAAAAGTAAATATAGAAAAAGCCCTCGAGGAGCTGGAAGAAATCGGTGCGAATGCCACAAATGATATTGGTGAAACACCGTTGATCATTGCTGCCTACCTGGGTCAGACGGCTATATTAAAGACGGTCATCAATAAAGTGGACAACGTAGATTTTAGTGTACCTGAGAAAACAACAGCATCCGCACTGCTGGAGGCCTGTGGACAACGGCGGCTGGAATCTATTCAATTATTGGTCGAGGCCGGCGCTAACCTGGAACAGGAAGATAAATATGGACTTACGCCGCTGGCTAAGATTTTTACGAATACCTTTTCAGACCCTATTCCCTGTGCGACCTATCTGTTGTCTCAGGGTGCAAAGATGACAGAGCGGGTGATCAAACTAGGTGCAGCCTGGAACAGCGTGAAGTTCAATGAGTGGCTTAAAGGTGGTGCAGTGCTGGTCCCTGAAGTGACCACTAATAAAGCATCTCTGCCTTCACTGGATATCGCATATCTGCATAAAACCGTTAATAAAGAAAGCTATTTTGAAACAGCTAAAGTCATCTGGAAAACACTGGTGCCAAAATCCGGACAGGCTGATACCGTGCAGGGTGAACTATTAAGGGCTATTGAAAAATTAAGGGATGAAGCACAGCGAAATGGTAATGGTAATTTTAATAAGAATTGTCATGGGTTATTACTTGCTTTTTTAAGAAGATATCTGACAGATGAACATTGTTTTGATGAAGCTGTGAGAAAGGAAATTAGTGAAGACCTCGACAAGTTGTCTGTTGCTAACAGACCCTATACCGAGGATGATGTTTATGATCGTGTTACCAATAGGATTATTGATTGGTGTTTGAAGCAACCTGAATTGATGGAGCATATAAAGGATGAGCGTCTGTATTGTTAATTTGTATATCAATGAAAAGATATGCCACTATAGTGCTATGCATTGCCTGTTTAAGCACGGCGTGCCTGGATCCTTTTTTATGGGATGAAAAGAGAGTTATCGGAAATATCTACCTGGCGAAAAATGAAAATGCGTATGTTTTTCTGGCTATGAAGCATGATGGGAGCAATTATTTACCCCTGACAGATGATCATGTATTGGAAGTCGTTGTTGTTGATTCGGTTGTCTATATCAAGCAAATCGGAAGAGGGAACTTCATCGACACCAGTTATTGTTCAATATCTTTAAGGAATTGGGAGAAGACGGCATACGGTGAAGATGTCTATGAAGCCATGAAGCGAACTGCAATAGCAGGTAAGGGCATAGCGGTGACCGGGTGGTGAGCCTGTTGATGAAATGTGGATGGTAGTTAACCCTGAGATAAAAAACATTCATAAAACAGCGAGACCTAAGTGGACTATTCGCAATGTAATTGATAAATTCCCTGGTGCTTCTAGTCATGATGAAAAGGCCTTTTCAAAGTCCATGCGACTTCAGCAGAAGCAGAGCCAATGAGAAATCTTCCAAAGACAATTTCTTCCTACCTTCGCTCCATGAACGAAGAACAACTGATCTCCTGGGTGAGAAAATGTATGCAGCCTATCGGTCCTATCAGTACGCGGCCGGTCATGCAGGGCCACGCTATTTATCTGGATGGTGTTCTCTTCGCTTACGTGGCAGGGGAGCAGCTCTGGTTCCGGACAGATGACGAGAGCGACCTGGTGTTTGATGCGGCTGGCAGCGAATGGTTACAGAGCACCAAAAAGGATGGTACCGCCAGTTATGAGCCATACCGCAGTGCGCCGGAAGCGGCTTATACCGATGAGAAAGACCTGCGTAAGTGGGCTAAACAAGGGATGGCTGCCGGCAAACGTGGTAAAACGAAACTATAAGACTACTGTTACAGTAGTCTTATTTATTAAGTGTACTTTTTACCCTCATAGCGAAAAAAGTATGCGTCTTTGTTAAAATCGAATGAATAACCTACCATATTTTTCTTCATATTTGTTGAAGATTCAACCGAAATTTAAATACCCGTGCGAACCGGCAACTGAACACGTGAATCCCGAATAGTGCTATAAAATCAAAGCAGAACTGTATTTCCACCGATTAAACAAAAGCTGATCCTTGTACTGACGAGCGTTATGAAATCCTGAGATGATTTTTTTCCCACAGATCTTTTTTGACCGGACAACAACGATGGATGATGTTGATAATTTTAATGCAAACGATTGCATTTCAAATGATTAACGGCTGATGGCCACAACGTTAATGTCAACAACATCCGGGTTCTTCTTGATAATTTTAATGCAAACGATTGCAAGAAAATATTTATCAACCATAAAATGGGTGTGTATGTACAAACCTTTACCAGTACCACAATAAAAAGTATACAACAGTAACGTCAACCAAAGCAGTTTAATTACCTGCAGGCACCAGTATGTGCACTGCCAGCGAGACCTATGCCTGTAACGCACGGTCTGCCTAAATAAATTTCACATGAAAAACAACATCCTCTTTCTCCTATGCTGCATAGGGGTGTCATGGCTGCTACTACTGCCGGGAAAAACGCCTGCACAGCAGAAAACAACTGCCGCCAGGGAAGGTACCCTTAAAAAGGAAGTCCGCGGACAAGTCACCGACACCGCCGGATCACCTATGCCTGGCGTCACCGTATTGGTGAAAAACAGTCCCAACATCGGTACCACTACCGATATGAACGGCCGCTATATCCTGGTAGTTCCTGACAACACTACCGTGATCGTATACACGATGGTGGGCTATACGCCACAGGAAATACCACTGAGCGCCCGCAGCGTGATCAACGTCAAACTGAAAACATCTTCGAGTCAACTGAATGAAACAGTGGTCGTAGCCTATGGTAAACAGAAAAAAGCATCGGTGATCGGCTCTATTACCACTATTAATCCCGGTGAACTGAAAGTGCCTTCGAGTAACCTCACCACGGCACTGGCTGGCCGACTGGCAGGCGTTATTGCCTATCAGCGCAGCGGTGAACCGGGCATGGACAACGCAGAGTTTTTCATTCGCGGCGCTACCACCTTCGGCTACAAAAAAAGCCCGCTGATCCTCATCGATGGTATTGAATATGACGTGACAGAACTGGCCCGCCTCAATACAGACGATATCGCCAGCTTCTCTATCATGAAAGACGCTACGGCCAACGCCTTGTATGGCGCACGCGGCGCGAACGGCGTTATCCTCGTTACCACGAAAGAAGGTAAGGAAGGTAAAGCCAGGTTCAACCTGCGCCTGGAAAACTCCATCTCTGCACCTACCCGCGACGTACAACTGGCAGATCCTATCACCTACATGGAGCAGAACAACGAAGCGGTACTTACCCGCAACCCGCTGGCGCCGGTAACCTACCCGCAAAGTAAAATAGACAATACCAAAGCAGGTACCAACCCGGAAGTATTCCCTACTACCAACTGGAAAGAGATGCTGTTCAAAAAACAAACGGTGAATAAGCGCGCCAACTTCAACCTGGGCGGCGGCGGACAAATAGCCACCTACTTCGTGTCCGGCGGCTATACGAAAGACAACGGTATCCTAAACGTCGACGGTCGCAATAATTTTAATAACAACATCGACCTCACTACCTATACGCTGCGCTCCAATGTAAATATCCGCGTTACCAAATCTACCAGCGCGATGGTACGCCTGCACGGCACCTTCGATGAATATAAAGGTCCTATCGACGGCGGCGAAAAACTCTACCAGAAAATGATCTGGTCCAACCAGGTGCTGTTCCCGGCCTATTATCCGGCTGATGATGCGCACCAGTTTGTGACACACCCGCTGTTCGGCAACTTCAACAACGGCGAATACCTGAACCCCTACGCCGACATGGTGAAAGGATATAAACAATATTCCCGCTCCCTTATGCTGGCGCAGTTCGAGGTCAAACAGGACCTGTCTGCTTTCATTACGAAAGGACTGTCGGCACGTGCGATGATGAACACTAACCGGCAGGCTTATTTCGATGTGTCCCGCCAGTACACGCCGTTCTGGTACGCTGCCAACAACTACGATAAACTCAACAATACCTACGTACTCCGCGATATCAACCCCGATCAGGGCACGGATTATCTCAACTACGTACCGGGTAAAAGAACCGTGGCATCTACGTTCTACCTGGAATCTGCGGTGGACTATAACCGTACTTTCGATAAACATGGTCTGGCAGGTATGCTCATCTTCATTGCACGCAACAACCTCCAAACGATTGATGATATCTCCAATCCTTCAGTGAACCTGTTGCAGAAGTCGCTGCCTTCGCGTAACCTGGGCTTGTCCGGCCGCGCGACCTATTCTTATGATAACCGCTTCTTCGGTGAATTTAACTTCGGTTACAACGGTTCCGAACGTTTTTATAAAACGGAGCGCTACGGTTTCTTCCCTTCTGCAGGCGCGGCCTGGTTTGTATCTAATGAGAAATTCTTCAAACCGCTGGAAAGAGTGATCACCAAACTGAAGGTAAGAGCCAACTACGGCCTGGTAGGTAACGACGCTATCGGTAATGAAGACGATCGTTTCTTCTACCTCTCCAATGTGAACATGAACGATGGTAAAAAAGGCGCTACGTTCGGCGTGAACGGCGGTTATTCCCGTAATGGTATCTCCATCAGCCGCTACGATAACCAGGCCATTACCTGGGAAACAGCGAAGAACTCTACGTTCGGACTGGAGATCAGCCTGTTCAATAAACTGGACATCATCGCGGAATACTTTACGGAAGACCGTTACAATATCCTCATGGACCGCGCCTCCACGCCTAAAACGATGGGCCTGCAATCCACGCCCAAGGCCAATGTGGGCAAAGCGCATTCCAATGCCTTCGATTTTACGGCGGATTTCAATACCAACATCGGCAAGGATATTTTCCTGACCATGCGCGGTAACTTCACTTTCGCCCGTAATAAATTCAAAGCCTACGAAGAACCCCGCTATGATGAATGGTACCGTTACCACGTAGGATACCCGATTTCCCAACGCTGGGGATACATCGCTGAACGCCTCTTTATCGATGATGAAGAGGTAAGAAGCTCTCCCCAGCAGTCTTTCGGTAACTTCAAAACCATGGGTGGCGATATCAAATTCCGCGATGTGAACGGCGACGGACAAATTACCCCCAGCGATATGGTGCCCATCGGTTTCCCGACAACGCCGGAAATTATCTATGGCTTTGGTTTCAGCGCTAAATATAAAGGCATCGACGTGTCAGCTTTCTTCCAGGGATCGGCCCGTTCTTCTTTCTGGATCGATGTAAACGCAACTTCTCCGTTTATTGATGTAGATGGCGACAACAGCGTGACCTCTGAAACCCAGTTGCTGAAGGCCTATGCGGATAGTCACTGGTCAGAAGAAAACCGTGATCTGTACGCCCTCTGGCCACGTCTTAGCCCGGTGTTGAATACCAACAGCGCCCAGTCCAGCACCTGGTTTATGCGCAACGGCGCCTTCCTGCGATTGAAGCAGGTGGAGTTGGGTTACACGGTGCCACAGCGTTTAACGCAACGTATCCACATGTCTAATCTGCGTGTATACGCTAACGCTACCAACCTGCTGACTTTCTCCAAATTCAAACTGTGGGATATTGAGATGGGCGGTAAAGGCCTGGGCTACCCGATTCAGCGTGTTGTCAACTTTGGGTTGATGGTGGGCTTCTGATAACTTAAAAAATGTCAATCATGAGATATAAAATATTGATCGCACTGGTATGGATAGGCGCTTTCTGCTCCTGCAGCAAGTACCTCGATGTGGTGCCCGATAACGTGCCTACCATCGACAACGCTTTTACGCTGCGCTCTTCTGCGGAGAAGTACCTGTTCACCTGTTTTTCCTATATGCCTAAAAACGGGCATTTTAATGATAACGTGGCTTTCAACGGCGCGGATGAAGTGTGGTATGATGATCCTATCCGCGATGTGGATCCGACGAATTTTAACATCGCAAAAGGATTACAAAGTATGACCAGCCCACTGGCCAATTACTGGAGCGGTTCTGCCCGCGGCACTTCCCTGTTTGTGGGTATCCGCGACTGTAACACGTTCCTCGCTAACATCGGCCAGGTGCGGGAGTTGCGGCAGTATGAAAGAGAGCGGTGGATTTCGGAAGTGAAATTCCTGAAGGCTTATTACCATTTCTTCCTGCTGCGCTGCTATGGCCCTATTCCGCTGATGAAGGAAAACCTGCCGGTATCTGCCGGTTCTGAGGAAGTACAGGTATACCGTCAGCCGATAGATACCTGTATCAACTACATCGTGCAGCTGCTGGATGAAGCGGCCTCCAATGAATTTCTGCCCGCCAAACTGGAAGGTACGGAGAACTCCGAGCTGGGCAGAATCACCAAATGTATTGCCCTGGCGCTGAAGGCAAAAGTGCTGGTAACCGCTGCCAGTCCCTTTTTCAACGGTAACCCGGATTACAGCCGCATGGTGGACAATCGCGGGGTACAGCTGTTTCCCACTTCCTATAGTGCGGAAAAATGGGCCCGCGCGGCACAGGCTTGTAAGGAAGCAATAGACATGTGCCACGCTAATGGTTATACGCTGTATCACTTCCCGGGTAATTTTGGTTATAAAATCAATGACACCCTGCAAACACAGCTGGATATTCGTGCAGCCCTGACCGATAAACAGAGCAATACCGAAGTAATATGGCCCAACACCAACAGCACTGCCGGTGATATACAACGCTGGTCCATGCCGCTGATTGCCAACGGCGCCAGCACTTCCGGACCTAAAGGCATTATCGCCCCGACCATGAAGATGATTGAAATGTTCTATTCCAAAAATGGCGTGCCTATTACGGAAGACAAAACCTGGGATTACAGCAAACGTTATACGTTGCGCACCGCTGCTAACCCGGATAAATACTACATCAAGACCGGTGAACAAACAGTAGAGCTGCACTACGACCGCGAACCCCGCTTCTATGCGGACGTAGCATTTGACCGCGCGGTATGGTTTGGTAACTGGATACTGAACTACAACAAGGACAGTGCGCTGTATTTTGTAAAAGCCCGTGCCACGGAAATCGCCTCCAGAAGAGGTATCAGCAACTATTCCGTCACCGGTTATTGGGTGAAGAAAACAGTCAATATAGAAAGCAGTGCCGCTACGGATGGTAATATCTCCAGTAACACGGTTACCTATCCCTGGCCGGAAATCAGGCTGGCGGATTTGTACCTGCTGTATTCCGAAGCCCTGAATGAAGTCAACGGTCCGGGTGGGGCTACTACCCAGTGGATCAACCTGGTGAGGGCGCGTGCCGGCCTGAAGTCCGTGGAAGAATCCTGGACCAACTACTCCAAGAACCCTACGAAATTCACGACCAAAGAAGGTATGCGGGAGATCATCCAGCAGGAAAGATCCATAGAACTGTGTTTTGAAGGCCAGCGTTTCTGGGACCTGAGAAGATGGCGGACGGCGCACGTCGCGCTCAATAACCCGATCAAAGGCTGGGATATTACACAGAATGCGGCGCCTTCCTATTACAAGGAAGTACTGTTATTCAACCAGCGCTTTGGTATGCGTGATTACCTGTGGCCGATAGAAAATGCAGAGATGATCATCAACAAAAATCTGGTACAGAATCCAGGCTGGTAATCTTTTTAATGATGCTAAAACTTACTGACATGAAACGTTTTCATATCATCTTATGTATGCTGGCCGGGTTCTGGGGTTGTAAACAAGACCAGATGAAACCAGTCTCCAACGATAAAGCACAGCCTAACCCGGTATCCAATCCGGTAGCCGTAGGCATGGCCGGTGCTGCGGAAATTTCCTACTCCCTGCCGGATGATCAGAACCTGTCCTACGTACGGGCGGAATTTGAAATCAATGGCGTGAAAAAGGAAGCGAAATCTTCTTATTTCAAAAGGTCTGTACGGGTGGAAGGTTTCGGGGATACAGCAGAACATACTGTCACCTTATACACCGTTAGCCGTGCAGAGGTAGCTTCTACACCGGTGCAGGTAAAAGTAAGACCCTTGCGGCCGGCTATCTGGAACGTCTACGAGTCCCTGGCGGTAACGGAAGCATTTGGTGGGCTGCAGGTAAAGTTTAACAATGATGATAAAGGGAAGATAGTGATCGTGACCCTGTTGTATGATCCTGCTGCCAAAGAATGGCGGAATGTCAACAACTTCTACTACGGACTGGATTCCGGTAAGTTTACGGTGCGCGGCCTGCAACCTGTAAAACAACAGTTCGGTATTTATATCAAAGACCGCTGGGATAACAAAAGCGATACCCTGAAGTTTGAACTGACACCCATATACGAAGAGGAGCTGGACAAAACGAAGTTCGCCAGCGCTATGAAGAAAAAATATCCCATACCGCAGGTAGCGCCGTTGCCTAAAACGCCGGGCGTACAGATTGCGGAACCCACTAACCTGTCGTCCTGGCCTATTGAAAACATGTGGAACGGTATCGTAGGTAATGAAGGGTACCATACTACAGAGAACAAGGATGTTCCTATCTGGGTCCCGATAGACCTGGGCGTGAAAGCGGTCATCAGCCGGTATAAGATCTGGCAGCGCCAGGCAGGATATATTTACAACCACGGTAATCCGCATGAATGGGAACTGTGGGGTACCAATACGCCCACCGATGTGAACAGCTGGGTGAAGCTGGACCATCAGATTATGGAGAAACCTTCCGGGCTGCCGCTGGGGCAGAATTCCAATGAAGACATCGATGCAGCTGCCGCAGGGCAGGAGTATGAACTGCCGATTGGTTCACCGGCGGTGCGGTATATCGCCTGGAAACACATCGACAGCTGGGCGGCCGTTGATGGTATCATCGGCCATCTTCACATCAGTGAGATCTCGATCTGGGGACAAATCAAAAAATAATCTAAAACACTTATCATGAAAGATATAAAAGGCAGATGGCTGATGGGAGTCATGCTGGTATTACTGGCAGCCTGCACCAAAATGGACGACTCCTACAAACAGTTCCTGGATGGAGGGGAGATCATCTACACCGGTAAAGTGGATTCACTGAAAGTATTTCCCGGTAAAAACCGGGTGTTGCTATCCTGGTACCTGGTGTCTGATCCGAAGATTACCAAATGCCGGGTGTACTGGAACCAGCGCGGCGATTCAGCGGAGGTGGCCGTAAAACGTACAGGCGGTACCGATACCATCCGTTTGTTCCTGGATAAGCTGCCGGAGAATATCTACACCTTCCAGGTATATACCTACGACAATGCAGGACATTCTTCCGTAAAAGAGGAAGTCATCGGTAATGCCTACGGTGACGCCTATATTGCCACTTTGTCCAACCGGCCGGTCCGCTCCGCCAAATACGATGCGGTGAAAAAGGAAACGACCATCTGGTGGTTTGGGGTGAATAACCAGGTACAGAGCGTGGAAATATCGTATACCAACAATGCCGGAGCAGAAACGAAAATGGTGCAGGTCGCTGATAGTGTACCGGCTAATCCGCGTGATCCGCTGGAGTTTCGCGCTTCTGTGAAGTTACCGGATTATAAGGCGGGCACATCCTTGAAATACAGAACATCGTACAAACCGGTCAAAGTAGCGATCGATACTTTTTATACTGCTTATGAAACGCAGGCTGTGCAATAGCCAGTGTTGCGTTGCTGTTTAATCCTATATCGTCCCCGGGCTTTTGCCCGGGGATTTACGATTTCCGGTTGTTATTAAAAAAGGGAATACTTATTTTGGAAGATCATGCGGACGGGAACCTGGCTTTTACGCCTGTCGTATGGTTTTTCCCGTTAGAAACTAAAAAATAATCCACTTATATGAAAACAATGATGGCAGGCCTGTTGACACTGCTGGTGCTCAACACCGATATGGCCGCAGCACAAAAAAAATCTAATGATGGCGATCTGACGCATTTTCCTAAAGGAAGTACGCCGGCCGAAATCGGTAAGCGGGTGGCGGATCGTTTTGTGGCTTCGCCGCATCCCAACTTTGGAAAGCCCACTCCACCTTCCCGCATCACCTATCCGGAAGTTTGCGCGTGGTATGGAGCGCTAACGTTTGCATACGAAAGCCGGGATAAGGGACTGGCCGGGCAACTGACGAAACGTTTCGAGCCTTTCTTTACCACGGAAGCAGCGATAGTACCCGCTCCGGACCATGTGGACCATACCGTTTTCGGTGCGGTGCCATTGGAACTGTATATGCAAACAAAAGACAGCCGTTACCTCGATATGGGGAAAAGGTTTGCAGATAAACAATGGGGAACACCGGAAGGGCCGCATGTAAAACCGGAATCACAGGCATACGCCGACCGCGGACTTACCTGGCAAACAAGAATGTGGATCGATGATATGTTTATGATTACCGCCGTGCAATCGCAGGCATACCGCGCTACCGGCGATAAAGCATACATTGAGCGTGCTGCTAAGGAGATGGTGGTATACCTGGATTCTTTACAACAACCCAACGGGCTGTTTTATCATGCGCCGGATGTGCCTTATTTCTGGGGCCGCGGCGATGGCTGGATGGCTGCAGGGATGAGTGAATTGCTGCGTTCCCTGCCTAAGGATAATCCTAACCGCGAGCGTATCATGAAAGGGTATAAAACCATGATGGCTTCCCTGTTGAAATACCAGGCGCCGGATGGTATGTGGCGGCAGTTGATCGATGATCCGGAAGCGTGGCCCGAAACTTCCAGTACCGGTATGTTCGCTTTCGCGATGATCACCGGCGTAAAAAACGGCTGGCTGGATAAAGCTACCTATGGTCCGGCTGCACGAAAAGCCTGGCTGGCACTGGTAAAATATATCGATGAGAATGCTGATGTGCGGGAAGTATGTGAAGGCACCAATAAAAAGAATAACCGGCAGTACTATCTCGACCGCGGCCGTATTACAGGCGACATGCATGGGCAGGCGCCGTTGTTATGGTGTGCCACGGCATTACTGCGAAAATGATGTTATTTGATTATTTAGCTATTTGGTTATTTAGTAGGTTCTTTATTAATCAGGGGCCACCAAATAACCAAATAGCTAAATAATCAAATAGCTAAATCAATAAATGAGTAAATGAATCGCTTCATCGGTAATCTCTTCATCTTCCTCTCTTTTCTTCTCTTCCGCTTCTGCTGCGGCATCCCGCTTGTCTTCTTCTTCCATTAATTCATCAATTTCCAGGTCATCCTCTTCTTCGTTGAGGAGATCATCAGAAGTATCTTCACTGCGTGATTGCTCGTCCTGGTTACCCCGCTGCGGTACCGGTTCCTGTTGGTGATTGATTACATCATCCGGTTGGATATCATCTTCACGCAGGGGTCCTATAGGTGTTTTTCGCGTAGTCATAGTAGATAGTTTTGCATGGTTACCACCCCAAAGGTACGCCACATTTTGGCAGCAATTTTTTGCTATTACTTCTAACTACGTATATAATAATTTATAATTATAACTAATACGAATTTAATTATTAAATAATAATATTTGTTACTAATTTATACCCTCAATTGAATGGCCATTGTATGGGAAAACCTGGCTTCTTCTTAGCCATATAAATTGTATTCCACGGTATGATTTATATAAAAGAAAAGATATGAACATAACAGATGCTGAATTGGTTTTACGGCTCCGGGACAGCGACGTGAGCGCTTTTGACAGCCTATATGGGAATTATCATCAGGCGGTGTACCGCAATATCCTCAAGTTTGTGAAAGATACTGCTGTGGCGGAAGATATCTTGCAGGAAGTGTTTGCCAGGCTATGGGAGAAGCGGCGCGATATAGAAGCGGAACAATCGGTAGGAGGATGGCTGTTCGTTATCAGTTTCAATTTGTCCGTTAGCTGGGTCCGCAGGAAACTGAAAGAACAGGCGCTGCATAAAAACCTGCTGGACCTGGACCAGGAAGACCACCTGATGATCGACCGCAAGCACCTCGATGAAGAACAGTACAGTTTGCTTGAACAGGCGATTGCGCAATTATCTCCCAAAAAAAGAACCATTGTTACCCGCTGTAAGCTGGAGGGCAAGACCTATGATGAAGTAGCCACTGAACTCAATATTTCCCGTAATACCGTGAAAGAACACCTTTCTGCTGCAATGGCTAAACTAAACGACTATATGTTGCGCAATGGTGACCACCGGTACATTGTGCTGTTCCTTTTTTTCTTTACCTGTCACAACGCTTCCCATTAATTTTCCGACAGGAAAGAATTAGTATAAAATAAATATGTTTTTTCTGTGGAATTCACCCACCCACTTTTTATCAACCTGCGTATTTAAATTAAACCGTCACGATAGTGCACAACAGAAAGGAATACCTCAGACAACTGCTACATACGGAAAACTGGTCTGCCACAGAACAGGAATGGATGCTACAGTACCTGGAAGAAAACGATCTGTCGGACCTGGAAGCGGTTGCCAAAGAATATTTTCAGGCAACAGGCCCGGAAATAAAAGATCTGCTGGACGAACGCATGTCAGCACAACTGCTGAAAAAAATACACCGTCGTGCCGGTATCCCGCAGCCGGGCATCTTCCGGTTGTATGCACGGAGAATAGCTGCCGCTGCAGCCATTGTACTGCTCGCCGGCGCCTCCTGGTACCTGGTTGTCCGCCAGCAGGTAAAACAACTGGTCATGAGCAGCGGTGATCAACATAAAACAGTGACATTGCCCGATGGATCCCTGGTATACCTGGAAAAAAGTTCCAGCATCACCTATCCCGAAAACTTTGGAAAAAAAAACAGAACGCTGCAACTCAATGGTGAAGCCTTCTTTGAGGTGAAGCAGGACAGCAGGCATCCTTTTATGATCTCCTCTGACCTGATCAATACCACTGTACTGGGCACTTCCTTCAACATGGAAGTCCGTAAAAACGGTGTCGCCAAAGTAGTAGTGGTATCCGGTAGCGTACAGGTAAATACCCGCACCGGTGAAACCAACCCGCAGCATCAACTGGTGCTGAGTGCCAACAAAAGCGCGGTATACCACGCCGCTTCCAAAGGCCTGGAACTGATAGATGCCACCGACGATGCCCGCTATTTCCTGCAGAAACGGAACGGAAAATTTATCTATAAAGGACAACCGGTGTCCATGGTACTCAATGACCTGCAACGATTTTATAATGTGCCGGTCAGCGCTGATAAGAAGATAGAACATTGCAGCTTCTTTGGAGACTTTAACACAACGGACGACTTGCAGGAAGCTTTAACACTCATTGCCGTGACCTTGAACGCCAAAATCAAAAAGGATGCTAACGGAAACGGATATGTAATCGTTGATGGCAACTGCCACTAATAACCAATTAAGGAATTACCGTTAACCAAAATCTATTGCAAGATGGAAAACTTGTTTTGTAGCTATTGACCTGACTGATTAAGGAAGAACATAAAAGTTGTATTGCTGGTAAGCTATCCTGTGTAACTTTTAGCCTGGAAATGATTCTCATCCCTGGTTATCTGCCATTGATCGAATACGCCTGTATTCTTTCAACAGGGCCCCTATTACCAATACATTCCCGATATTTTTTCATTTCACAACCAAACTGAATTGCTACTATGGTACATATGACCTCTTTCTTGTCTGGTTAATAATTGTCTTATAGACACTAATAAATAACACTGCACAGCAGAAGGCCCTTTATTGCCCGGTTTTACAGCAAAGCCGGATAGGGATTCCTATTACCCGGAATGAACAAACATTTATTCAATATGCATAGTAAAACCCGATACTACATTTGTTGTCTGACGCTCTTCCTGTCGCTGCTACACTTACAGGCGGGCGCCGCGGATATTCAGGATGCGCTCGAAAAGAAAATCACCCTCCACCTGCATGATGTTGTACTGAAAGATGCGCTGGAGAAAATCAGTAACCTCGCCTCGGTATCCTTCGTATACGTGGGCAGCGAAGTACTCAATGCCAACAAAGTCAGCATCTCCGCCCGCAATGAAAAAGTAGGCGACCTGCTGCATAAGCTACTCACTCCTTACGCCCTGTCCTATAGCGTGATCTACGATCGTATCGTTATCAAACAGGACGCTTCCAAAAAAATAACGGCGTTCCCGGCTATCGCTGCACCGCGACAGGTAGCACCCCGATTCATTGAGGTGAAAGGTATTGTCGTCTCAGAAAAAAAAGAACCACTGCCAGGTGTAACCATACTGGTGAAAGGCTCTTCCAGAGGCACTACTACCAATGCCAAAGGCGAATTTGAAATACATAAGGTCGCCGGCGATGCGGTGCTGGTATTCAACTTCACCGGTTTCAAAATGGAAGAAATACATGCGGGAGAATTCAAAAGCGGCACCATCACTATCACGCTCAAAGAAAAACCTACCCGCCTGCAGGAAGTGGTGGTAACGGGCTTCCAAAGCATCGACAAGAGCAAATTCTCCGGAGCGGCTACCCGCCTCAAAGCGGAAGATGTGAAAATAGATGGTATCACTGATGTAAGCCGTATGCTGGAAGGCCGTGTAGCAGGGGTAGCGATACAGAACGTGTCCGGTACTTTCGGCGCTGCGCCGAAAGTAAGGGTACGTGGCGCTACTTCTATCAACGGTGACAACAAACCCCTCTGGGTAGTGGATGGCGTGGTGCTCGAGGATGTGGTCAACATCTCCAACGATCAGCTGTCCAGCGGTGATCCTACTACCTTACTGGGATCTGCGGTGGCCGGCCTCAACGCCAACGATATCGAAAGTTTTGACATCCTGAAGGATGCGGCTGCTACGGCTTTGTACGGCGCCCGTGCAATGAACGGGGTAGTGGTGATCACTACTAAAAAAGGTCGTGCAGGCAAGCCCGTTATAGCCTACAGCGGCAACTTCAGTACCCAGCTGAAACCGAACTATAACAATTTTAATATCATGAACTCCGGCCAGCAGATGTCTGTGCTGGCGGAGTTGGAACGTAAAGGTATCCTTACTTCGGATATCCTTTCCCGTGGGGATATCGGCGTTTTCGGAAAACTGTATGAACAGCTGGATGCCAATGGTAACGGCGAATTCCCGGTACAAAACGATCCGGCTTCTATGAAGGCTTTCCTGCTGCGTTATGCCAACGCGAATACAGACTGGTTTGGACTGCTGTTCCGCAACAACTTTGTACAGGAACATTCCCTCAGCATTTCTTCCGGTACGGAAAAATCACAATCCTATTTCTCTACCAGCTTCTACAGCGACAACGGCTGGACGCTGGCCGATAAAGTGAACCGCTACACCCTCAATTACCGTAATACCTATAAATTCTCTGACCGGCTGACAGCTGGTTTCTCCACATTGGCATCGGTGCGCCAGCAAAAAGCGCCGGGAGCACTCACCCGTAGCAGTAATCCGGTGGAAGGACAATACGATCGTGATTTTGATATCAACCCGTTCAGCTATTCGCTCAATACCAGTCGCACGCTCACTGCCTATGACCAGAACGGACACCTGGAATATTTCCGCCGCAATTTTGCGCCGTTCAATATCATCAATGAACTGCATAACAACTCGCTTGACCTGAACATGATGGACCTGCGCCTTCAGGGAGATCTGGGTTGGAAACTCACCCGCAACCTGCGTTATGAGTTCACCGGTGCGATCCGCTATGTAAAGTCCTCCCGTGAACACCAGATCACGGAAGCGGCCAATATGGCCAATGCCTACCGTGCTGCCGGCAACGCTACCATTGCGCGGAACAACAAGTTCCTGTACCGCAACCCGGATGATCCGGATGCACAACCGGTGATTGTTCTGCCCGCCGGCGGCTTCTATAACCGCACGGAAGATCAGCTCATGAACTTCGACTTCCGCAATGGTTTAACCTATGCTGATACCTTCGCGCAAAAACATAACATCAACCTGTTGATCGGTCAACAGGTAAAGTATGCCGACCGGCAGAACGCTTCCAATACCGGCTATGGTTACCAATACGATAACGGGGGAACGCCGTTTGTGGATTACCGTATCCTGAAACAAACTATTGAATCCAACTTCCCTTACTACGGAATGGGCCGCGATTTTGACCGCTTTGCGGCTTTTTATGCTTCCGGTACCTATGCCTACAACAACAAATACAACCTCACCGCTACCGGTCGTTATGACGGTTCCAACAGGCTGGGACAATCCCGCAAAGCCCGCTGGTTGCCTACCTGGAGCGTAGCAGGTTCATGGAATATGGATCAGGAACCATTCCTGCAAAAAACGGCCTGGCTCAACTACCTGACGCTGCGAGCCAGCTACGGCCTCACCGCCAGCATGGGCCCGGCAACCAATTCCAACATCGTTTTTAATACCATCAATACCCGCAGGCCTCACCTCAATGAAGTAGAATCGGTGATCAGCCTGGCGCACCTGCAAAACGATGACCTCACCTGGGAAAAGCTCTATACTACCAACATCGGACTGGATGGCGGATTCCTCAACAACCGGCTTAACATCTCACTGGACCTGTACACACGCAAGAGCTTCGACCTCATCAGCATCATCAAAACATCCGGCATAGGTGGCGAAATGTATAAAGCTGCCAACTATGCCGACATGACTTCCAAAGGAATAGAATTACTGATAGGCGGAGATGTAATACGTAAAAAGGACTGGGGTTGGAAGTCCAATATCACTTTCGGCTACAATACCAACAAGATCACCAATGCCAAAAATATCCCGGCCATTTTTGATCTGGTAGTAGCGGAAGGTGGCAACAAAGAAGGATATCCGGTGCATAGCCTGTTTTCATTACAGTACAAAGGCCTCGCTCCGAAAACAGGCATGCCCTCCTTCATCAACCAGGATGGTGTGACGAGTTCTGATGTAAACCTGCAGGACCTGAAAACCGGCAACCTCGTGTATGAAGGCGCGGTAGATCCTCCTATCACAGGTGGTTTCTCTAATACTTTCCGCTACAAGGCCCTTTCACTGAATGTGTTTTTTACCTACCAGTGGGGAAATAAAATCCGCCTGTATCCGGCGTTTAAAACTGCCTATTCCGATCTGGATGCCATGCCTAAAGAGTTCTACGACCGCTGGGTAATGCCGGGTGATGAAAACACCACCCGTGTGCCTTCTATCCTGGATGCCTATGAACAAACGCTGATCCGTGGCGCCTACCCGTACAATAACTATAACTATTCCACCGAGCGTGTGGCGAAAGGTGATTTTATCCGCCTGAAAACGGTGTCGCTTACCTATCAGCTGCCCACCTCCCTGATCCGGCATATAGGCTTCAACAGCATGTCTGTCAGCGGTGCCGCGATTAATCCCTGGTTGATTTATGCAGATAAAAAACTGCATGGCCAGGACCCTGAGTTTTTTAACTCCGGTGGGGTAGCGCAGCCTATCCAGAAGCAATTCACCCTGTCAATAAAAGTTGGTATTTAAAAATGGACCTATGGAACTGAAATATATCACTGTGTCGACTACACGTTTTGTAAGACCCTTGGTGACGGCGGCGCTGACGATAGGCCTGCTCACATTGGGCAGCTGCCGTAAATACCTGGAGCAGGTGCCCGACAGCACCTGGACTAACCTCAGTACACCGGATAAGGTGGCTAAGTTGCTGGGAACGGCTTATCCACAGTCGTCTTATGCCACCATGTGTGAAGCGATGTCTGATAATGTGGCCGATAAAGGCGCCGGCGTAATTGCCCGGCCTAACCAGGACGCCTATTTTTTCCGGGATATACAATCTATTGAACAGGATTCCCCCGAAGCCTACTGGACGGCTTGTTACGTAGCCATTGCGGCTGCCAACCAGGCACTGGAAGCCTGCGATAAGGCGGCGGATAGAAACGCTTATGCCACCCAGCGTGGCGAAGCACTGGTAGCCAGGGCCTATGCGCATTTTATGCTGGTGAATATTTTTTCGAAGATGTATGATGCCGCTACTGCTGCCAATGATCCCGGCATTCCTTATGTCACCGTGCCGGAAACGGTGGTCATCAAACAGTATGACCGCAAAACAGTGGCTTATGTGTACGATATGGTGGAGAAAGACCTGCTGGAAGGCTTGCCGCTGATTAGTGACGATGCATATAAAGTTCCACGTTATCATTTTAACCGCAGCGCTGCCTATGCTTTTGCTACCCGGTTTTATCTCTTCAAAAAAGACTATCCGAAAGTGGTGCAATACGCTGACCAGGCTTTCGCCAACAACGATGTAGCCAGCAATATGCGTGGCTGGAATACCACCTACAGCAGCCTTTCCCCGGAACAGATATTCGACCTCTATGCCAATGCCAAAGAGAACGCGAACCTGCTGCTGGTGGAAACACAATCACTGTATGGCCGCTATGTAGGTCAGTACCGTTACGACCTGGACTACGCTAAACAGCTGCAGATACTGGGTTACAACGTTACCGGCGGCCGCTGGGCGTACCCGCTGTATTACACCGGTTCCCAGAATTACTTCGTCCCCAAGCTGACGGAATATTTTGTGAAGTCTTCTGTAAACGCCACCATTGGTCAGCCTTATGTGATGACGCCCCTGTTCACCACGGAAGAAGTACTCTTTAACCGCGCCGAAGCCAATGCACAAATGGGGAAAACCGCCGCTGCCCTCAAAGACCTCAATCTCTTTGCCAGCAAACGTATCCGCAATTATGATCCATCTGCCAACATCATCACGACCACGGCTATCCGCAATTTCTATGGTCTCACCAACGAAAAGGATGGCCTGATACATACCATCCTGGATTTTAAACGCGTGGAATACCTCCAGGAAGGCATGCGCTGGTTTGATCTGCAACGCTACAAAATGACAGTGGTGCATACCACGCGGCAGGGAGAAGTACTGGAACTGAAAGCGGGTGATAACCGCTGTGTATTCCAAATTCCGCAATCTGCCACCACTTCCGGCCTCGCATTAAACCCGAGATAATTATCAACCAACAAAAATCGCTGTTTATGAAACTCATTCTTCTCGCACTGTCCTTCTTCTTGCTACTGTCCTGCAGCAAGAAAGATGACCTGGGCAAGGTAGACGACATTCCCGGACTGGGAGGCGATACCTGGGTCAAAGGTCCGCTGGACCGCTGGCTCTTCGACACGCTCACCGTTCCTTACAACATCGCTGTGAAATATAAATGGGACCAGTTTGAATTTGAACTGAACAAAGTACTGGTACCTCCCCGTGAAGAGAAAGTCATCCCCGTGATGAGCGCCATCAAAAAGGTATGGATGAATACCTATATCGCGGAAGCCGGTGAGCTGTTTTTCCGCCGCTATTGCCCGAAGTTCTTTATCCTCAGCGGCAGCGCCAGCTGGAACGAAAACGGCACCATTACGCTGGGTACTGCCGAAGGAGGCCGTAAAGTGGTGCTGTACCTGCTCAACGACTTCGTAACGAAGGATATGCCTGGCTACAAGGCCAGCGACTCTGCTATCGTAAAACAGATGTTCCATGTGATAGAACATGAGTTCGGGCATATCCTGCACCAAACCGTGATGTACCCGGTAGAGTTCAAACGTATTTGCGCCGGACTGTATACCGCCAACTGGAATAACATCGACGATATATCCGCTTACCAGGATGGGTTTGTAACGCCTTATGCCATGTCTGGTTATGATGATGATTTTGTGGAGATGATATCCACCATGCTGGTAGAAGGCAAGGTCGGATTCGATAAGATCGTCAACAGTATTCCGCCGGGATACAGTATCAACGGAACGCCACAGGCGGAAGCCAAAGCGAAGCTGCGCAGAAAGGAAGCCATGGTGGTCAGTTATTTCCAGACGGTATGGCATATCGACTTCTATAGCCTGCAAACCCGCACCAGAAGAGAAATTAATAAGCTATTGTATTAACTGTTTATGGGTATGAGAAAAGAACTTTTATACTTATTACTGCTGCTTGCTGGAATCTATTCCTGTAAAAAAGAAACAGATCCGCTGTTCGATAAATCACCGGATGAACGTATCAATGATACGCTGCACCGGTATCAGCAAATACTGACCCAGGCGCCTTATGGCTGGAAAGCACTGGTATATCCGGGCGGCTCTCCCAAATCGGTGTTCAGCTTTTATTTACAGTTCAACGATTCCAATCGCGTGCGTATGTTCAGCGATTTTGAACCGGTGTCCACCTCAACGGTAAAAGAAAGCAGCTGGCGGCTCAAAGCCCTGCAACAGCCCAGTTTGTTATTCGATACCTACTCTTATCTGCATGTACTCTGTGACCCCGATGCCGGTCAGAATGGTGGCAACTACGGCGAAGGCCTTGGTTCCGACTTTGAGTTTGCCATCAATGGCATAACCGGAGACACCCTGGTGCTCACCGGCCGTTTCAACCGCAGCCGTGCCATACTGGTAAAAGCCTCCCAACGGGAGCAGACGGACTATTACCAGCAACATATCAACCGGGGCATTGATAGTATCAACCACATACTGACTTACTTCCGCCAGTTTGCACTTGGCAATGTACGGTATGATGTATCCATAAACATATACACTCACCGTATCGTGTTCACCCGGATCGATAACGGGAAGGTAAAATCCGATACTACCGGCTTCTACTATACGAACAAAGGTATTGTGCTCACGCCGGCTTTTACCGATGGCACAACTACCATCGGCAGCTTCGATGATATCACCTGGGATGGCGGTGCTATCAGGGGAACGGTGAACGGTCAGCCAGCCAGTATAACCGAAACCGTCAGGCCGCTGGCATTGGATATAGCAGCGCCCAAGCGCTGGTATAATTATGCGTTGGACCGTCATCGTTATTGGAACACCCCGGAAGGGTTTATCGTCAATGGTAAACGCGACGCCTATGGGCTTGCCACACTACCGGATTTTGTAGCCGCTACTTACTGGCCGGAAGCTGGCGGTCCCGGTACTGATGCGTTTGGCATCATCGTACCGGAAGACGGACAGCTGACGCTCATGTACGGCGTATTACACAACACACCCACATTCACGAATGATGGCCGCATTGTTTTCCATGACAACAGGCTGTTTGGCGATTTGCCGCCTGACCCCACGCCGTTGGTCCGTACCCGTACGCTGATGGCAGACCCGACAGGCTTTTTCCTGGTGCAAACCAGCGCCAACACCTATGACATGGTCAGTGCCAAAGACGGCAAATCATGGATCTCCTGGGTATTCTGATAAATAGTTACCCCACCTGAAAACCAGCAAATGTTTTTCTATATGAGAAATTATACGCTTTCATTTATCCACAAAACCCTCCTCGTAGCGGCTTTGCTGCTAATATTGGGCGGCCGCCTGCTGGCGCAGACCGATATCAGCATTGGCAACAGTACCTCGGGGAATACCAATACCGGTTATCCGTGTCCGTTACAGGACTACTATGAGGGCAACAGGTCGCAGTTCCTGTATACCGCAGCAGAACTTACTGCTGCCGGTATGGCTCCGGGATATATTACCGGTATCAAGTTCTTTGTTAAAAACCTGAATGATGCCGATGTGATCGAACAATATGGGATCAGCATCGGTAGTACTACTACGGCCTCTTTGAGCGGCACCAGCTGGGAGACCGGCACAACGGTGGTACGCACACCGGCAGATTATACCATTGTGGCCGGTGTCAACAGCTTTCCTTTCAGTAGCAATTTTTTCTGGAATGGAACAGACAATATTGTGATAGAGGTGTGCAGCGGCTCACCGAATTCCACTACCGGCTCTTTTTATTCCTATAATCCGGAAGTGCCTTCCACCACAGGACTTACCTTCAACGGCTCGCATACCTATCGTGCCGATAATGAAGACAATCTGTGCGGAACCGCCAGTACCACCAACAACGGTACCCAAACTTCCCGCCCGGATATCACTTTCTCCTGGATAGCCGCTACTGCCTGTACCGGTACGCCCACCGGCGGTACCGCTGTTACCAGTTCCAGCAGTGTATGCCTTAACGGTAGTTTCGATCTGCGGCTCAACGGCGCTACCGTAGCGTCCGGGCTCACCTATCAGTGGCAACAATCCACCGATAACATTACCTGGACCAACATTACCGGCGCTACCAAAAGTACGCTGACCACCACCCAAAGTGCTACCACCTGGTACCGTTGTGTGGTGACCTGTACCGCTTCCACACAAAGCGCCACCTCCACCGCCGTGAACGTAACATCGCCGGCGCTGGTAACAGGTACTTTTAGTATCAATAAAGCATTACCTACCGGCAGCGGTAACTTCGCTTCCTTTAACGATGCCTATAACTACCTGAAATGTGGTATCAGTGGTCCGGTAGTGTTCAACGTGGTAGCCGGCAGCGGTCCCTATAACGAACAGCTGCTTATGAACCCCATACCGGGGGCTTCCGCTACCAATACCGTCACATTTAACGGTAACGGTGATACGCTGAAGTTTAACGCTACCTCCGCCAACAGAGGAGTGATACAGCTGGACAATGCGGACTATATCACGTTTAATAACCTGGTGATCAAAGCGATGGGCAACGGCACTTCCGGCTACGGCTGGGGAGTATTCCTGACCAACGATGCAGACTTTAATACCATCAGTAACTGTACCATCCTGGTGGATTCTGTTTCTACCAGCAGTACCAATTATGCCGGCATTGTGATCAGCAGCTCCTATTCATCGCCTACCACCACCGGTGATGCAAAATGTGATAACAACACATTCACTGGCAATAAAATCGTGGGTGGATATTATGGTATCGCGCTCACCGGTAGCAGTACCATGGCCAATATGAGCAATAAGATCAGTAATAATACCATTACGGAATTTTATTATGCCGGTATCAATGCGATCGGATCATTTAACACGTTAATTGAAAATAATAACATCAGCCGGCCAGCCAGGTCGGTAGTATCCAGCTTTTATGGTATTTATTTTTCTAACCTGAATACCAAAGCGAATATCACGCGGAACCGCATCAGTAACCCATTTGGTGGCGCGCTGAATAATACCAATGCCAGTTACGGGATTTATTTCTCCGGCACCGATGCGTTGTCGCAACTGGAAAATGTGGTATCCAATAACGTGATCTATAATTTCACCGGTAAGGGAGATGCCTACGGTATCTACAACTCCAGTTCGGACAATGTTTGGTATTTCCACAATACGATTGTGCTGGATGGGACTTCTACCAGTGCTACCACCTATACTACCCGTGGTTTTTACCAGACCTCCCAGGCCGATGGTATTGAGTTTCTCAATAACCTGATTGCAGTTACCCGTGGCGGCGGCGGTAGTAAATACGCGGTATATTTTGGTACCACTACCGGTACCATTCATGCAAACAATAACCTGTATTACATGGCCGCCGCCGGCGGTACCAGTTATACCGGTTACTATACCGCCAACCGCAGCACACTGCTCGATTGGCAGACGGCTTCCCGGCAGGATACCGCATCGCTGTCATCCAACCCGTTATTTGCCGGCGCAGCTGCCGGTAATTATCAGCCTACCAGCGCTTCTATTGACAATAAAGGGTTGCCGGCAGGTATTACCGTGGATATCAACAGTAATACCCGTAGTACTACCACGCCGGATATTGGCGCCTACGAGTTTACACCCGGTCCCTGCACAACACCGCCTACTCCCGGCGATGCTACCGTAGGCGCTACGCCGGTATGTATCAACCGTAAGGTGGCGCTCAGCCTGATCAATAACAGTATCGGCCTGGGACAAACCTACCAATGGCAAACGGCTACGGTGGCGGCGGGACCCTATACGAATATGGGTAACCCGATGACCAACCCGGATACGACTATAACGTCGTCGGCTACCCTGTATTACCGCGTGGCGGTTACCTGTAGCGGTAATACGGCTTATAGCACGCCGGTATTACTGACCGTAAACCCTGCCTTCCCCGGTGGTACCTATACCATCAACAAAGGGGCTCCATCCAGTGCAACCAACTTTGTGAGCTTCAACGCAGCCAAAGCCGCCATGGAATGTGGTATTGCCGGTCCGGTGATATTTAATGTAGTGGCTGGTTCAGGCCCCTATGCGGAACAGTTGATACTGGATTCTATCACCGGTATGTCTGCTACCAATACCGTTACGTTTAACGGTAACGGCAACACGATTAAGTTTGCCCCGACAGACGACAACGAAAGAGCCGTCATTAAACTGCGGGCTGCTGATTACATTACTTTCGATAGCCTTATTATCGATGCCCGCGGCGGTTCCAACGGCTACGGCGTACATATGCTGGCTAACGCCGATAACAACAGGATTACCCGTTGCAGCATCATCATCGACAATACTTCTTCCAGCTCGGGTATGGCAGGTATCGTGATCAATGGCGCTGATGGCAGCACCAGCAGCGGTTCCAATAATGGCTGCGATAACAACCTGCTGCGTGGTAATGATATCAATGGTGGTTACTATGGTATTGTGATCTATGGTTCCAGCTCCTCCGCTGCTACCGGCAACAGGATTGAGAACAATACCATCCGTGAGTTTTACTCCTATGGCGTGTACCTGACTTATGCAGATAATGCGGTGGTGGATCACAACGATATCTTCCGGGCCACCCGCAGCAGCATCTCCTATTCCAACTATGGTATCAGCGTCAACAGCAAAGGCGATGGTGCGGTGATCAGCAATAACCGTATCCATGGTTTGTTTAATGGGGCTCCTGCTACCACCAATTCTTTCTATGGTATAGAGTTTAGCAGTGCTGATGCTATCGCCACCAACCCGGCTAAGATCATCAACAACGTTGTGTATGATATCAAAGGAGGTGGTACACAGCGGGCATTCTATAACTACAGCAGTGACTTTACACTGTATTACCACAATACTGTAGTGCTGAATGATAATACCAATACCGGCAGTGCAGAAACATCCGGTTTGTATCAATCCAGTGCAGTAGCCGGTGTTGAATTCAAGGACAATATCCTGGATATCAGCAGGGCAGGCAGTGGTAGCCGGACAGGGCTTTATATCTCGAATACGGCAGAAATAAAGTCCGATTACAACGACATCTTCGTAAAAAGCAGCCGTAATACCGCTTATACCGGTTATAACGGCACCAACTATATCACCCTGGCCGATTGGCGTGCAGGTGCGAAACTGGACAGCAATTCACTGGCGATACAGCCGGTATTTGCAGATCCTTCTACCGGCAACTTCGCCCCGGTTATTTCCCCGCTGGATAACACCGGTCGGCCGGTAGGCGTTACTACCGATATCCTCGGTGTTAGCCGTAGTGCTACCACGCCGGATATGGGCGCCTTTGAAATCAATATTCCGGAATGTACCTCTCCGCCGGTGGCCGGCGCGGCCACACTGGACCCGACGACGCCTGTTTGTATGGGTACGGCCATCAAACTGGACCTTGCCGGTAACAGCAAAGGTGGTCATCAGACCTATCAATGGCAGGTAGCCGCCAGCGCTGCCGGTCCATGGAAATATGTGAGCGATACCCAGTACGTGAGTGTGTTTAATACCATCGCCGGTGTGGAGAAATACTACCGCTGCGCGGTGGTGTGCAGCAACCGTGATACCGTGTATTCTACACCGGTAGTGGTGAACCTCAACGACCCGTTGCTGGCGGGTACTTATACTATCAATCCGGCGCAACCTTCCAGTACCACCAACTTCCAGTCCTTCGCCGCTGCGGTGTCCAAACTGGAATGCGGTATCGCCGGACCGGTACTCTTCCTCGCTGCAAACGGCACCTATACCGAACAGCTCACCATGCATCATATACCTGGTGCAACGGCAACGAGCAGGGTGACTTTCAGCAGTGCTTCCGGTAATGCGGCAGACGTAACCATCACCTACGCCGGTACTTCTACGCTGAACTACGTGCTGAAGCTGGATAGCGTGGATTACGTGACCTGGAAAAACATCAGCTTTAAACCTACCGGTGCTACGTATGCAAGGGCCGTGGAGTTTGCGAAGAAATCATCCTGGGACAGCCTGTCATTATGTAACATCACTCTGCCGGTGACTACCGCTACCGGCACGAACAGTGCCGGCGTATACGCCAACAACTGTCTGGGTCAGGGTAATGTTATCTCCGGAAATAATATCACCGCAGGCGGTAATGGTGTATACTGGTTGAATAACTATGGAGATAACATCTCTCCCGGTGTTACCATCGACAGTAATACCATCACGAAGACTTACAACTACGGTATCTATGCCGATTATGTAAACAGGCTGATGGTACGTAAGAATACCATCAACCTGAGTGGAGCGCTGGCTTCTACGGTATATGGTATTTATGCAGATGAGAGTGATACCGCCATTACCATTGTACGTAACAAAATCAATATCAGCAATACCACTTCCAAAGGATATGCGATTTACCTCACCTATTGCCAGCCGGGTGCTGAAGCGCCGGGTGTAGTGAATGGCAACGAGATCTATGCGCGTACTGCCAATACAGGCGAACAACGTGGGTTGACATTGACTTCTTCCAGTCGTATCAATGTTAACAACAATGTGGTGAGCATTCATACCACTGCTACCAGTTCGTATGGTCTTTACAGTGAGTATGGTAAAAACCTTAATTATCTGAATAACAGTATCCTGAATACTTCTACCGGCAATAGCAACCACTATGCGGCTTACTTCTCGCATACTTCTTCTTCCGCTTCACCGGTGAAAGTCAGGAACAACATTTTCGCAGCCGATACCGGTCGCGCGACGTACATCGCTAATCCGAATTTTGTGAACAGCGATTACAATACGTTGTATACCGCCGGTTCCGTGCTGGTACGGCAAAATACGCCTGCTGCTTCTTACGGCACGCTGGCGGCATATCGTACCGGTAGCGGTCTGGATGCGAATTCCATCGTGTATAAACCGGCCTTCGTCAGCAGCAGCGACCTGCATCCGGTGCTCAGTGATCCGGAGGTATGGGCTATTCATGGCCGCGGGGTACAGGTTCCGGGCAACGATAAGGATATCAATGGTGATCCGAGACCGGTGACTTTACAGGAGGGCGTACCGGATATGGGCGCTTATGAGTTCCTGCCTACCTCCGTGCCACCGGCATTGCCTGCCTTCCCGGCGACGCCGGCAGCAGGTGTTACCCAAACCTTTATGTTCGGTACAGACACCGTTACCAAGATCACCTGGAACAACGCTACGTTGCCATCTAACATGACCGTGCGCCGCTACTCCGGTGTAAAACCACCGAATGTCGCAACAGGAACGGACTTCATGTATTTCTATACAGACGTGGACGTGACTCCTGGCAGTGGTGTGTATAACTTCAATATCCAGCAGTACTACCTGGATCCATGGCAGGGTTATATCAAACGGCAGAAGGATATCCGGTTGGCAAGGACCGACAGTACAGATACCTGGATAACGGATTCCCTGAGCAGGGTAGATGATCTTGCCAATGTGATCACCGACAGTACATTGCATTATTTCGATAAGTTCACAGGGCTGAATGGCGGTATCAATACTCCGCAGCAGTTACAGCCGGCAGACAGCTCCAACAGAGGCACCCGTTTCTGGGTAGGGTATGGCCACCACCAGTTCTTTACCGGTGATAACAGCCAGCAGATGGTGTTGTACCTGAATGCGAAAGACTCGGCCAACGTGACCGTTCGTGTAAACGGTACCTCCTGGGTACGCACCTACCACATACCGGCCAATAAAACCATCACTACGGAAGTGATGCCTAAAGGCGGCTCCAACGATGCGCGCCTGCTGGATGAAGGCTGGTCCGACAGAGGTATCAGCATTGAAAGTGACATACCCATTGTGGCCTATGCGCATATCTACGGCAGCGCCTCTTCCGGTGCTACCATGCTGTTGCCCGTAGGGACCTATGGTTACGATTATTACGCACTTACCTCCCGGCAGAACTATTCTACCGATACCTATTCCTGGTTCTATGTGATGGCGGATTATGATAATACCACGGTGGAAATAACGCCCAGCGTACCTACGCTGACAGGCAGACCTGCCAACCAGACGTTTACCGTAACGCTCAACAAAGGGGAAGTATACCAGGTATTAGGTGCATTGCAGAGTGGTAGCGAAGGATACGATGTTTCCGGCAGCCATGTACGTTCTATCGTTAACAGCGATGGCAAGTGTTTCCCGGTAGCTGTATTCTCCGGCAGCAGCCGCACGGGTATCGGTTGCGATGGCAGCGCTGGTTCTTCCGGCGATAATATCATCCAGCAGAACTTCCCGTCACAGGCATGGGGCAAAAAATACCTGACAGCGCCTACTTCCATTGATGATGACGCCGCCAGTTTCATGACGAATATTTACCGGGTACTGGTGAAAGATACTGCTACCGTGGTAAAAGTGAATGGCATACAACTGAGAGGGCTGATCAATAAACGTTTCTATCAGTATCAAAGTAATACTGCTGATTATATCGAAGCCAGTCAGCCGGTGATGGTGGCGCAGTATATGTCGTCCAGTGGATCCTGTGACAATACCTGGGGAGATGGTGATCCGGAAATGATCTACATCAGCCCATTGGAGCAGGGTATCAAAGCCGTTGGCCTGTACCGCAACACGGTAGAGTCTATTAATACCAACTATCTTACCCTCATCATACCAACAGGCGGATTGAGTTCTTTACGAATTGATGGTACTAACCTCTTTGACCACACCTATGCACATCCTAACCTTAGCGGTTATACGGTGGTGGTGAAAAGGTGGGATGCCGCAGCTGCACAATGTAATGTAGTGAGTGACTCCGCCTTTACTGCCATCACTTATGGATTGGGCAGCGTGGAAAGTTATGGTTACAATGCCGGAACATTGGTAAAGAATCTCAATATCCTGCCGGCCTTCAGCAACGTGCTGAACCCGTCAACCGGCAGTAACAACACGTATACCTGCGTGAAAACCCCGTTCCGTTTCTCTATGCTGATACCGGTGAAACCCACCGTACTCACCTGGAAACTGAGCGCGGTGAAAAATCTGACACCGGCAGTGGACGTAGTACAAAACAATCCGGTTCCCAAAGACTCGATCACCGCCAACGAAAGGACTTACTACCGTTATGTGCTGCCGGATGATTACGTCTTCTCCGCACCGGGTACCTATTATGTACCTATCCAGATTTCCCATCCGGATATAGAAAGCTGTAACAACAGCTTTGAGGCTGTCCTCTCCATAAAAGTAATACCCGCTCCGGTAGTGGATTTCACAACTGCCTACTCCGGTTGTATCGGCGATGCAGCCCAGTTCACCGGCAGTGCCACTACCAGCAACAATGTGGGTATCAACAGCTGGAACTGGAATTTCGGGGATACTACTGCCGCTTACCGGAAAGACACCACCAAACAATTTAAATATCCGGGCATTCACAAGGTGAAACTGAGCATTGTTGCAGCTGAAGGATGTATCGGTGATACGACAAAAGAAGTGGAAGTATATGGCCCTGGCATCGCTGTGGTAGTGAAAGACTCCATGACTGTCTGCAGTGGTACCGATGTGTCGCTGGCCGTAAAAGATCCGGAAGCTGGTGTGCTGTACAACTGGTACGACGCGCCTACAGGTGGTAACCTGCTGTTTACCGGTAACGTATACACGATAACAGCAATCACCGTCAGTGGCAACTATTATCTCGAAGCGATTAATCATGGTTGCCCGGGAGACCACCGTGCGAAGGTGGTGGTACATGTGCTGCCATTGCTGGCTACACCGGTTGTAAAAGTAGATACCGTTGGCGTGAATATGATCCGCTTCAAATGGGATGCTGTGCCCAATGCTACCGGCTATGAAGTATCTACCGACGGTGGCCTTACGTGGACGCCGCCATCATCCGGAAGAGAAGGCCTGGAGCATTTGATCACCGGCCTGCAGCCAACCCAGACCGTAAAACTGATCGTGAAAGTACGGGGTTGTGAAGACAAAATATCCGACCCGGCGGAAGGTAAAACCCTGCCGGATGGTATCTACATCCCCAATGCGTTCACACCAAACAATGACGCCAAGAATGACGTGCTGAAAGTGTATGGTTATATCATCAACAAACTGCATATCGCCATATTCGATCAGTGGGGTGAGAAAGTGTTTGAGTCCAACAGCCAGGACATAGGATGGGACGGTACTTACAAAGGTAAACCGATGCCTTCCGGTGTATACGTCTACGTATGTCACCTGGTGTTGAAAGATGGTACCAGCGTAGAGAAAAAAGGTGTCGTTAATCTGATCCGATAACTGAAAACGAAAGGTGATGAAAACAAACTTGCTTGCTTTCATAATATCAGCTGCGTTGCTGCATGGGGGAATAACCCGTGCAGCAGCCCACAGCTGCCGGCAGGGAATAGACAGCCTGCTCAACGCCGCCCGCACCATCACTGCCTATCCTAATCCCGCTACGGCATCGGTACATATAAAATCCGTGAAGAACCTGCGGGAGCTGGTTATTTACGCCCTCGATGGCCGGCAGGTGAGACGGGTAGCATTACCGGGGAAAGACCACCTGGTACAGGTATCAGGCCTGGAACAGGGACCTTATTTATTGCGGGCATTATTTGAGGACGGAACAAGGACTTCAAAGATGATCATCAAACAATAATCATTTCATGATGAAAAATTGTACAAGATGTTAACCAAAATATCCCATCATCCTGCCAGCCGACTGCTACAGCGATGTGTCATAACCATATCTGTGTTAGTGTTGCAGTTCGTAGCCTTTAGTTCACACGCCCAGAATCTTTCCAACAAAGGGAAGGACTTCTGGGTTGGCTACGGACATCATCAGTTCATGGAGCCGGGAGGCGGTAACTCCCAGGAAATGATCCTGTACCTGAGTGCCGAGCAACCTGCTACGGTCACCGTTACCATTAACGGTACCGCCTGGACGCGCACTTACAACATCCCTGCCAACACCGTTATTGCTTCGGACCTGATTCCTAAAACGGGCGGCTTCGATGCCCGCTTGTATTCACCACCGCCGTCTTTCGGCGGTACCGGTGGGGAAGGTACGTTCAATAACAAAGCCATTCATATTCACAGTAACGTGCCGATAGTGGCCTATGCACATATTTTCGGCAGTGCTTCTTCCGGTGCTACTATGCTGATGCCGGAGGAAACATGGGGCTATTCCTATATCTCCGTCAACAGTCAGCAGGACTATGCCTCCGATTGTTTTTCCTGGATGTTTGTAGTGGCCAACCAGAATAATACGGTTGTAGAAATTACCCCTTCCGTATTGACCCGCAACGGCCGTGCTCCGGGCGTTCCTTTCACGGTAACGCTTAACCGGGGAGATATCTACCAGCTGGTAGGCGCTTCGCTGGGCGGTTCCAAGGGAAGGGAGCTAACCGGTACAACGGTGAAGTCTATAGGAAATTCAATCGGAGAATGTTATCCGGTGGCTGTATTCTCCGGTAGTAGCCGTACCGCGCAGTCGTGTACCAACAGCGGGGGAAGTGGGGACAATAATATCCAGCAGGTATTTCCTTTCCAGGCCTGGGGCAAACGTTACCTGACCGCGCCTTATTCTCATTCGGCTACGCCTACATCCAACCAGTATTCGATGTTTAAAGTGGTGGTGAAAGACCCTACTACCGTGGTGAAGATGAACGGCGCCAACATGCCTGGTCCCTTGATTGCTAATTCCTATTACGAATATAAAAGTAATACCGCCGATTACATAGAAGCCGATAAACCCGTACTGGTAGCGCAATACATGCCTTCTTCCGGTTCCTGCGGTAACACTGACCCGCTGGGTGATCCGGAAATGGTTTATCTCAGTCCGATTGAGCAGGCTATTAAAAGAACCGGTTTTTACCGTAATAACCGCGAGTTTATCACCGTCAATTACCTCACGCTGATTATACCTACCGGCGGTATCAGTTCGTTGCTGATTGATGGTAATCCTACGTTTAATACTTCTTATCCGCATCCCAATATGCCGGGTTATTCCGTAGTGGTGAAACGTTGGAATGCATCACAGGCGCAGTGTATTGTTACCAGTGATTCCGCTTTTACGGCTACTACCTATGGGTTGGGCAGCGTGGAAAGTTACGGGTACAATGCCGGTACTATGATCAACAACCTCAATGCAGTAGGGGCTATTCACAACGAATACGATACTTCCAAAGCCAGCAATGATTTTACCTGTACGCAAACGCCGGTGGAACTGTCTATCCTGATGGCTTATAAGCCTACGAAGATGGTGTGGAAACTGAGCCTGCTGGGTGCAGCTATTACACCCAATGCAGATGTTACCGTGAACGCGCCGGTACCAGTTGCTACCGTGGTGATCAACGGTATCACTTACTATAAATATACCTTGCCAGGCACTTATAAATTCGCCGGCACCGGAGAGTTTGATATCACGGTCATGTCTACCCATCCGTCCATTGAGAACTGTACCAATACGGAAAAAGTAGGGTATACTATTTCGGTAAAAACGAAGCCCCGTGCTATTTCCAGCTATACGTACACGGGTTGTACGTTAGATAGTGCCATCTTTAAGGGAGATAATAATCAGCCTGATTATAAAATAAACCGTTGGAAATGGGAATTCCCCGGTCCGGCTGTAGACAGCGGAATTGAAGTGCATCATGCTTTTCAACCGGGACCCGCCAATGTAAAACTGACGGTGATATCTGCCGACGGTTGTGTGGGAGACACCGCTTTTCAGGTGACTGCCTCCGCCAAACCAGTGGCGAATTTCGCCAGCGATGTACCTGCCTTGTGTGAAGGCGCACCGGTGAAACTGACAGACAACTCCACCTATGGCGGCACTGCGCCATTGAAGGAATGGTACTGGGATTTTGGTAACGACTCGGTGACGAAAGCCACTACCAACGCACCACAGTCTATGACCTATAATGGATTCAAAACGTATACGGTTAAACATGTGGTAAAAGTGAGCGACCTGTGTATCAGTGATACCGCTACCAAAACTATTACCGTGTATGCCAAGCCACATGCAGCCTTTACCTTCCCGGGCGACTGTCTGCCGGTAGATGGTGTGGTACAGTTTACCAGCACCGCTACCGTACCCGATGCCCAAACGCTTGCCGGCCACAGCTGGGATTTTGGTGATGCCGGCGCTACGCCCGCTAATCCGAATACGTCGTTGTTGCCGTCGCCTTCACACGCCTATACGAAGTTTGGTACCTACAATATCAAATACCAGGTTACTACCGATAAAGGCTGTACGAAGGATACTACCATCGCAGCCAGCTTTAAACTAAAGCCACAATTGGCCTATGCGCCGGTAAATGGTATATGCGTGAACGTGAAAGGAAGCATTAAAGTGGCTAACGCTACCGTGCAGAACGGGGTAACCGGTAAAGGCTACTATAAAGGCCCTGGTACCGATTCTTCCGGGAACTTCACCCCATCGGTGGCCGGCGCCGGTACCCATAAGATCTGGTTTGTGTTTGACGCCAGCACCGGTTGTACGGACTCCGTTGCTACTGATATGATCGTGTATCCGAAGCCGGTAGCTGGTTTTACCGCGGCTGCCAGCGTGTGCCTCGGGCAGCCTGCGGCGATCACCGATCAATCTACCATCAGCAGCGGTACTATTATCTCCTGGAAGTGGGATGACGGTAATGGTAAACAGACCGTCGCCAGTAATAATAATCCATTTAATGTGCTGTACCCTGCCGACGGTAACTATACCGTTAAACTGGTGGCCATCAGCGACCATCAATGTGCCAGCGATACCGCTACCGCCCCGGTGGCGGTACATCCGTTGCCGGAAGTGAATTTCCAGTTACCCGCTTCCGTGTGTATGCCGGAAGGTAGCGCGAAGTTCACCAATCTGAGTACGGTGAAGGACAATTCCGCCCTTACCTGGCAGTGGAACTTCGGGGATGCCAGCGCTACCTCTGCGTTGAAAGATCCGCTCCATAACTATACCGCCTATGGGCCATTTGATGTAGTGCTCACCGCCACCTCTGCATTTGGTTGCACCGGTAATACGACCAAACGGCTGGAAGCCTTCTTCGGTCAGCCGGTTGCGGCTTTCAAAGTATCACCAGACACCCTGTGCCAGGGAACAGATAACATCTTCACAGATCAAAGTACTGATGCCAGCAGTAATATCAACAGCTGGGCCTGGGAATTCGGGGATGGCAGTACCGCTACCGCGCAGAACCCGGTGAAAAAATTCACCGAGCCTGGCGAATATACCGTACAACTGAAGGTTACTAACGTGGCCGGATGTACGTCCGCGCCTTTCAGCAGCAAAGTGGTGGTATACCTGCAACCGGTGATTGATGCCGGCCAGTCCTTTGTGGTGCCGCAGGGTACCGTGATCACTTTCAGGCCTACGGCCAATGATTCCGTGAACCTGAAGTTCCGTTGGGAACCGGCGGCCGACTTCCCCAATCCGACGCTGTTGTCGCCTTCTATTCCGGCTTTACATGATCAGGTGTATACGTTGACCGCTATCGGTAAACATAACTGTATCGCCAGCGATCAGCTGTCTGTCAAGGTGCTGAAACCAGTGAACCCGCCGAATGCTTTCTCTCCCAATGGAGATAACATCAACGACAAATGGGTGATCTACAACCTGAGCGACTATCCTGGCAGCAAGGTGGAAGTGTTCAACCGCTATGGACAGCGGGTGTACCAGTCCAACGGTTATGCACAGCCCTGGGACGGCAGTTTCAAAGGAAACCCGTTGCCGGTAGGTACCTACTATTACGTCATCACCCTTCACAGTGGATTTGCACCACTTACCGGGTACGTGGCTATCATCCGATAACGAACATTATTCACATAAAACACGGACAGCAAAATGAGAACTACTATTGCAACATGGCTCATGTCAGTGACCCTCTTCTTCGCCTGCTCGAAGGCGGCGGCTCAGGCCGACCCGCATTTCTCGCAGTACTATACCTATCCGTCGTGGCTCAACCCGGCGCTCACCGGTGCTTTCGACGGAGACTACCGGGTAGCCGCGATATACCGGACACAGTGGGGAAATATCAGCCCATTCAGAACCTATAGTGTAGCAGCAGAAGTGCCGACCGCTAAAAACATCAACTTCGGCGGCAGTGTCCTGAATCAAACAGCCGGCGACGGCGGATATAACTATACCACCGGGTATATCAGTGCCGCCTATACGGGCGTGAAGCTGGATGCCGCGCATTATCATCAGCTCAACTTTGGGTTGCAGCTGGGCTTTATTCAGCGCCGCTTTGACCCGTCAAAGCTCACTTTCGGCGAGCAGTGGAACCCGGTGACCGGCTACAATCCCGGTAACCCGGTAACGGATATACTCACCAGGACTTCGTCGCTTTCCTTTGATGCCGGCGCAGGTGCGCTCTACTATGACGCTACCCCTGGCAAGAAGTACAATATCTACGGCGGTTTCTCCGTGATGCATCTTACCCGTCCGCAGGACCAGTTTGCCGCTGCCGGTGATGCCCGTTTTCCTATGCGTTTTAATATACACGGTGGTGTGAAGCTAACGTTGTCGGATATACTAAGTATTACACCCAATTTCCTGTTCATGCAGCAGGGACCGGCGCAGGAGAAAATGATCGGCGCCTATGGTCAGCTGAAAGCTGCTGCTGAAACGGATTTCCTGTTGGGACTGAACTACCGCTACAAAGATGCTTTCACCACACACGCCGGTTTTATCTACAAAACCATGATGCTGGGTGTGAGTTATGATATCAACACCTCTGACCTGAGTAAGATGGCCCGGGGCTCTAACAGCTTCGAAGTATCACTCACTTTTATCGGACGGCGGAAGGTGAGAACACCGGAAGTGGAATTTGTATGTCCCCGTTTGTAATTCATCTCTACATGTAACAGACATCTCATGAAAAAACTATTCATTACCGCATCCGTGTTACTGGCCGCTATGACGCTACAGGCGCAATTTACCTACGATTACCTGAAAGCGGCCGACCAGTACTATAAAAAAGAAGATTATAATTCGGCTGTTCAGTATTATGAAAAATACCTTGGTACCAGGAACAAGGCTTTCCGGAAAGACTCCTATAAGCCTTATGCAGCGGTGAATGCCGGCCGTAAAACCAATATTCCTGTCAGCAGCGAACAACAAGCCGTGTATAAACTGGCAGAGAGTTATCGTAACCTGCACAACTTTCAAAAAGCTGCGCCGCATTATGAAACCGTGCTGGAAGCCGATGGCCGTCACTTCCCGCTGGCTGCCTATTACTATGCTGTTTCGTTGCGTTCGCTCGGCAAATATGAAGAAGCGGAAAAAGCCTTCCACAGTTTTCTGCAGGGCTACGGTTCCCAGGATGGCTATAGTGCCGCTGCCGAAAAGGAAGTAAAAAACCTCGCATTTATCAATGCCCAATTAAAACGGTCTGACCTTTCCCTTTATGAAATAAAAAAGGCGCCGGCGGCACTCAATACCACCGGCGCCAGCTATGCGCCGCTCTGGACGGCCGACGGCGCGTTGCTGTTTACCTCTACCCGTCCCGACCCGGCTAAAAACAAAGGATTCGTGAACAGGGTGTATACCGCAGATTATACCAACGGGCAGGCTGCCAATATTCGTTTGCTGACGGTTCCCCAACCGGAATCGCTGCACCAGGGGGCTGTTAGCATCAGTCCCGATGGACAGCAGTTGTTTATCACCCGCTGGCAGATAGATCATGGTAAAAAAATCGCTTCTATCTGGTCTGCCAGAAAAAGCGGCAGTGGCTGGGGAGAGCCGGTAATCCTGGATGCGCTCATCAATGTTCCCGGCAGCAATACACAACAGCCTTTTGTGTTGCCCGATGGCAAACACTTGCTGTATGCCAGTGACCGGCCTGGTGGCCAGGGTGGTTTTGACTTGTGGTACGCTACGCTGGATGAAACCGGGAAGCCGGTCAGCACCGCCAATTTGGGAGAGGTGATCAATACCGCCGGCAACGAACAGGCGCCGTATTACCACGCTGCTACGCATACGCTGGTGTTTTCCACCGATGGCCGTACTGGTATGGGCGGCTACGATTTTTTCAGCAGCAAGGGCGAACCGGGCAGTTTTCAAACGCCGGTGAATATGGGGTATCCGGTGAACTCCGTGAAGGATGACATTTACTTTGCCAGCCATAGCAATACCCGTAACCTCCTGGATGATGTGCTGCTGGGCACCGACCGCGCGGCAGAATGTTGCCTGGAGCTGTTCTTCCTGCATAAAAACCGGCCTCCGCGCCAGCTCAGCGGCGTAGTGGTGGCCTGTGGCTCTAATACGCCGGTGGCAGGTGCCGAAGTACGTATTGTCGATACCGTTAGCAATCAGGTGGTCACCACCCGCAACACCGCAGCAGACGGTAGTTATGCTTTCGCCCTGGAAGAATACCAGCCCCTGGTAGCCGTGGCTAACGCAGTCGGTTATACGCAGGGAACGCAGCATATCGGTATTCCTGAAAATGAAGATACCGCCGCTATTACTGCGCCGGCGTTGTGTTTGAAGCCTATTGTGCCGCCGCCGTCTCCTGTGACGCTGGAAAACGTATACTACGACTATGATAAAGCCACCCTGAAACCGGAGTCTTTTGCATCGTTGGATAAACTGGTCACCCTGCTGCAGGAAAACCCTGCCATGGAGATAGAACTGACTGCCCATACCGACAGTATCGGTACCCGGCGCTATAACCAGCGTCTCTCCGAAGCCCGTGCCAGGAGCTGCGTAGACTACCTCGTGGAAAAGGGAATAGATCGTCACCGCCTCGCCTCGAAAGGATATGGCGCCTCCATGCCCATAGCACCCAACTCGCTGCCGGATGGTTCAGACAACCCCGAAGGACGGCAGAAGAACAGAAGGACCACCTTCACGATACTGAAGAAATAGGGCGGACCTGTTTTTAACCTAAAACATTGAGTCATGAAAAAGTTTGTGTTAACTGGTCTGATAGGCATGATAGCGATGTGGGTGCAGGCCCAGCAACAGCCGCACTATACGCAGTATATCATGAATCCTTTCATCATCAATCCCGCGGTAGCGGGAATAGAGAACTACTGGGACCTGCGCCTGAGTCACCGGCATCAATGGGCCGGATTAAACGGTTCTCCGGTGACTACTTACCTGACCATACACGGGCCATTGCGTAAATCGGATTACAGCAATGCGTCGCCTACCGGTTTTGAAATGCAGGGAGAGAACCCCAGAGGGAAAGCCTACTGGCGTGACTATACGACACCACCGCCGCATCCCGGTGCTGGTTTGACGATCCTGAATGATAAGGCTGGTCCGCTTAACCGGTTTTCCATCAGCGCGGCATATGCGCATCATATCAATCTCTCGCCCAGGACCAGTCTCAGCGCAGGGTTGTCGCTTGGTATGCAGCAGGTGAGTCTCGATGCCGGCAAAGTAGGTTTCCTGGACCCTAATGATCCGGCTATCAACGGCAGCGGTGTCCTGAACCGCTGGCGCCCGGATATCGGCGCCGGGCTGTGGTTGTATTCGGCGGATTTTTTCGCGGGCATCTCTGCTCAGAATATCATCCCGCAAAACATCAGTTTTGATAACGGCAAACTGGCCGGTGACAGCGTATACCGCGGTAAACTGGTGCCACATCTCTTTTTTACCACGGGCTACCGGTTATGGTTAAACGATGATATGAATGTATTGCCTTCCGTGATGGTGAAGTTTATCACCGCTATGCCGGTCAGTGTGGATGTAAACGCCCGCATGATGTTCCGGGACCGTTTCTGGGTGGGAGCTTCCTATCGTCTGCATGATGGGGTGGCAGGGATGTTTGGTGTAAACATCAATTCCACTTTTAATATCGGTTACTCGTACGACTATACGGCATCTTCCCTGAATACCGTCAGCAAGGGATCGCATGAACTGATGATCGGTTTTCTGCTGGGCAACAAATACGGAGATACGTGTCCGCGGAATGTATGGTAGAAAAAATCAATCAAAATAAACACTTAAATCCAAACTGTAATGATGAAACAAGTATTGCGTTGCATGCCCTATGCACTGATTCTCTCTGTTGTAGTATTTTTTATGGCCTGCTCTAAAGACGGCGCTCAAGGTCCTGCCGGTCCTGCAGGTAATAATGGCGCGCAGGGCCCCCAGGGTCCTAAAGGTACTGATGGCGAACCCGGTTCTGCCAACGTGATTTATTCCGGCTGGCTGGATGTCCGTTTCCAGGGTGCCCAAACGGTTACCAATCCCGATGGTACGGTAGATACTGTGGTATATGCTGCTACGCTTCCCGCACCTAAGCTGGATTCAGCTGTATTAAGCAATGCATTGGTGAATGTGTATATCAACCTGGGGACCCCTTCCCAGCAAAGCATTGTGCTGTTGCCTTACACCGATGAATATGGAACGCTGATCCGTTATGTGGCGGCTTCCAAAAGCATCAGCCTGATTGCCAATGGTAATCCCAGCACCCAGACTACGTCTACGGGCAAACGTTACCAGTACCGCTATGTAATAGTGCCCGGTGGGGTAAACGCCCGCTCTGCCAGCCTGGACTGGAAAAATTATTATCAGGTGCAACAAGTACTGCAGATTAAAGACTAGGTTATTTACTCATAGCCTCCAGCATATAGAAACAATGGTCTCCCTGTCGAGGGAGACCGTTCCCTTCAACTTATTTTTTAACGTTTGAAACCTGTGTATGAACAAGTATCATGATTTTACCGACCACGAACTCATTCGCCTGTACATAGGCGGCGATAACCATGCTTTCACCACGCTGGTACATCGTCATAAAAACAGATTATATACCACTATCGTGCTGCTGGTGCGTAACCGCGATCTGGCAGAAGATATTTTTCAGGAAGTGTTTATCAAGATTGTCAATGCGCTGCATAGTGGTCAGTATGCCGACAATAACCGTTTTCTCGCCTGGGCTGTGCGTATTGCGCACAACTGCTGTATCAGTCATTTCCGTAAAGCCAGCGCCTGGGGCAAAACAACGATCGCTTCCTATAACGATGAAATGGGAGATAGCCTGGACCTGATGGAACATAGCCCGGAGCATCACCTGATCACACATGAAACCAACCAGGAGATCGGCGCTATGCTCGATCAGCTGCCGGCGGTACAGCGCGAAGCCGTGATTCTGAGATATTATGCAGATTTGAGTTATAAAGAGATGGCACAGATAGCAGGCATCAGCATTAATACGGCATTGGGCCGGGTGCGTTATGCGATTATGAATTTACGGAAACAGATGCTGGTGGAAGGGGTGTAGATATCCAAATAGCAGGTAAATAAAGAGAAGATTAGTTCAAAATATTGATCAGGTTAACTACTACGCTGATTATCATTTCCATTTCTGCTGATTTGCTTTCTGCAATCATGAGCGTCAAAGCTACAAGTGCGTTGTCAGCGATTCGTTTGGACCCGTCGGGTTTGTACAGTAAATTATTTTTCTCCATAAACCATATGAAGAGAAAAGCAGCAATCCGTTTATTACCATCGGAGAAAGAATGGTTTTTTATAACGAAATACAACAGGTGCGCTGCTTTTTCTTCGATGCTGGGGTATAACTCTTTGCCATCGAAGGTTTGATAGATGGCTGCCAAGGAGCTTTGGAAGGAGTCGTCTTTTTCATTACCAAATAAGCTGCTACCTCCAAACTTCTCCTTTAATCCATGGATTGCCTCCATAGCCGCCGGATAGGTGATGTGGAAAATAGTGTTGGTGGTCGTGTTGGTAATGGCTAGTTGCTGATGATCGTATTGGTCCAATATGTCCAATGCATAGGCATAATCAGTTAATACTTTCAGTAATCCAGTTGCCTCATCCGCTTGTAGCGGCTTACTTTCCAGCACATTCCCCAACAGCCGGATGGTGTTTTTCAGGGATGTTAGTTGTTCCGTTTGCTCTTTCAGGCGTTGTTCGTTCAGTGCGTATCCCTGTATCAGATAGTCTTTTAATATTTTATTGGCCCAGATACGGAATTGCGTACCCCGCGGAGATTTAACGCGGTAGCCAACGGAGATGACTACATCCAGGGAGTAAAAACTGGTTGGTTTGGTTATTTGTCTGGCTCCCTCAGCTCGTTCTGTTAATAACTCCCTAATAGTAGATAGTTTATCAAGTTCTTCTTCCTGATAAATATTCCTAATGTGGAGGCTGATATTTTGTTTGGTTTGTTGAAATAACTCAACCATCTGGGCTTGAGTAAGCCATATCATATCGTCTTCTAATTTGACATCAATAGATGTTTCTCCATCTTGTGTTTGATAGATTAGCATATGTTTATTGTTTGATGACGTCAGAAGGAACATGATTGATTTTATTAATTAACAGAAAAATTGAATTTTTACAAAATACGTGGTTTTTGCTAATCCAGCGCCCTGTTAAGTTTATATTTTTAAATCAACTGTCAAATATTATTTGGCAGTTAGACATCATGTTCCAATTTTTTAAAAAATAGATGAAATGAAACAGTCGAATATTATTTGACGTTCAAGACTTCATTCTGGATTTAGTTTTTAGGTTGAAAAAGCATATTTTGTATACTTCTTGTCGCTTGTAATTCTTTCCTGGCTTTAGTCTTGAGCTGTCAAGTAATACTTGACAGCTCAAGATGCCTCCCTGTATTGGTTTTTGGGATAAAATTGAACTAAAAAATAATTCTAATATCCCCAACCCCTTTTCGGGTCTGTGATTGGTAGTATTTAATGTTTTGATAATATATATTCTCTGGTAGCGCTTAACGATCTAAAAGTTACTTTCACACACCATTTATCTCATTACTTCCCAACCTGGGAGAATAAACTTTGTCGATGTAATAAACTGACGGTTCTCTTCAAAAAGTTTGATATATGTAGAAGGAGACAGTAATAGTTCCTTGCCTAATTGAACCAGTTGCGGAATATTCAGTAGCATATTTTTGATGTTTTATCACACGCAATATCCTCCAATCTCTTCCTCCAAATGTTAACCACTTGTAAATGATCGAAATCCGATCCATATGAGCCTCCGGCTATCATCTCCCCGCAGAAGAAAACCTGCCCATAACAGTACATGACAGCCCGGCCCATCGAAATTTCTACTTTAGTAAAAACAGATACAAAAATTCCACATGGCTGTAATCGCAGGTATCATATTCCACTTCATAGGCGGCTTCGCCTCGGGTAGCTTCTATATGCCCTTTAAAAAAGTAAAAGGCTGGCATTGGGAATCCTATTGGCTCATAGGAGGCCTCTTCTCCTGGCTGATCGTTCCACCGGTAGCGGCATGGCTTACATTGCCCGGATTCGCGGAATTAATCGCACAGGCATCGTGGAGCACGCTAACGGCGACCTATGTATTCGGATTGTTATGGGGCATCGGTGGACTCACCTATGGTCTGGGAATCCGCTACCTGGGCATGTCGCTGGGTAACTCCGTGATGCTGGGCTGCTGTTCGCTCTTTGGCGCATTGGTACCGGCAGTGTATTACAACATCGTTCCTACGGCGGGGAAAACATCGCTGGGCGAAATGCTGGGCGGCACCTGGGGACAGGTAGTACTGCTGGGGATGCTGGTCTGCCTGGCAGGCATCTGCATCTGCGGTAAAGCGGGCATGATGAAAGAAAAGGAACTGCCGGAGGAAGAAAAGAAAAAAACAGTGGCGGAGTTTAATGTGGTAAAAGGACTCATCGTAGGTGTGATATCGGGTATCCTCAGCGCCTGTTTTGTATATGGCATAGAAGCGGGGAAGAGTATGGCGGAAATGGCGGTGGCAAAGGGATTAAACCCTTTGTATCAGAACAACGTGACATACGTGGTATTGCTCTGGGGCGGTCTTACTACCAACCTGGTATGGTGTGTATTCCTGAATCTGCGTAACCGTTCCTACAAGGACTATAACAACCGCACCACCCCACTGTTGTCGAATTATTTCTTCGCTGCGCTGGCAGGTACCACCTGGTTCTTACAGTTTTTCTTCTATGGCATGGGCGAAAGCAAGCTGGGTAACGGCGCCAGTTCCTGGATACTGCACATGGCCTTTATTATCCTGATTGCCAATCTCTGGGGACTGGTGCTGAAAGAGTGGAAAGGGGTGAGTAATAAGGCTAAAATCACGATTGTCCTGGGTAATCTCACTATTCTCTTGTCTGTTTTAATTGTTGGTTACGGAAATTCTCTTAAATAAATATTTGTATGTCGCTGGAAAGAACACAGTTTAAAAATGTCAGTTATTTATGGGATGATGCTACCGCAGCGGCCATGGCCGGCGATGAAGTAGCACTGCTGATATACCGCTCCAACTTACTGGGCGCTGATCTGCGCCTGACGAACTACGGCGGCGGCAATACTTCCTGTAAGGCCGTAGTACCGGACCCGCTTACCGGCGGAGAAACGGAAGTGATGTGGGTAAAAGGTTCCGGCGGCGACCTCGGCACGCTGAAACGCAATGGCCTCGCAGCTTTATATACCGACCGGCTTCGCAACCTGGAGAAGGTATACCGCGGTATCGCTTTTGAAGATGAAATGGTGGAACTGTTTAACCTCTGCCTGTATGATCCCGCTTCCCGGCCTCCATCCATCGATACCCCGTTGCATGCTTTCCTGCCGTTTAAACATATCGATCACCTGCATCCGGATGCTGTCATCGCCATCGCTGCGGCGAAAGACGGACAACGTATCACGGAAGAACTGTTCGGCGGCGCTATTGGCTGGGTACCCTGGCAACGCCCGGGCTTCGACCTGGGACTGCAACTACGGAAATGCCTGCACGATAATCCGGGTATCCGGGGTATTATCCTCGGTTCCCATGGCCTGTTCACCTGGGGCGATACGGCCTATGAATGTTATCTCAACACCCTGGAAATAATCGATAAAGCGGCGGATTATATCGATGCGAAAGTAGCGCAGCAGGGCGCCGTTTTCGGCGGCGCGGTGATCGCGGAGCTGCCGGCAGACAAACGCCGCGCCCAGGCGGCTGCACTGGCGCCGGTACTGCGGGGCTTCGCTTCTTCCCACCAATCTATGGTGGGACATTTTACGGATGCGCCCGACGTGATGGAATTTATCAACGCGAAAGACCTGCACCGCCTGGCGCCGATGGGCACCAGTTGCCCGGATCATTTCCTGCGTACGAAGATATCCCCGCTGGTGCTGGACCTGGAACCGGAAGAAGACCTGCAAGACCTGCCGGTATTGAAAAACAGGATAGCGCCTTTGTTTGAAGCTTATCGCAAGATGTATGCGGAATATTACCAGCAATGTAAACACGATAACAGTCCGGCGATGCGCGACGCTAACCCTGTCGTGGTGCTGTGGCCGGGTGTCGGCATGTTTACGTTTGCGAAAGACAAACAAACAGCCCGTGTGGCGGCAGAGTTTTATATCAACGCTATCCATGTAATGCGTGGATCTGAAGCAATTTCTGAGTATATTTCGTTGCCAAGGCAGGAGGCTTTTAATATAGAATATTGGCTGCTGGAAGAAGCTAAACTGCAGCGGATGCCTAAGCCCAAAGCACTCAGCGGACGGATTGCACTGGTGACCGGCAGCGCCGGCGGTATCGGTAAAGCGATTGCCCGCAAATTTGTAGCGGAAGGCGCGGTGGTGATCATCAGCGATAATGATGAAACCCGCTTGCAGACCGCCGGTAAGGAGTTTGAACAACAGATAGGGAAAGATGCTTTTACGGCTGCTTTGCTGGATGTTACCCGCCCGGATACCATCAGGCAGGCTTTTGAACAGGCTGCACTGGCTTTTGGCGGGGTAGATATGATCGTGAACAGCGCGGGACTGTCTATCTCCAAACCGCTGGAATCCCATACGGAGGCAGACTGGGACCTGCTCTATGATGTGCTCGTAAAAGGACAGTTCCTCGTTACGCAGGCTGCCGTGGCCATCATGAGAAAACAACAGCTCGGTGGCGATGTGATCAATATCGTCAGCAAAAACGCCCTGATGAGCGGCCCGGACAACGCCGCTTACGGATCGGCTAAAGCAGCCCAGCTGCACCTTAGCAGACTCAACGCAGCGGAACTGGGAAAAGATCGTATACGCGTCAACGTAGTCAACCCGGATGCGGTGATCTCGGATAGTAAAATATGGGAAGGCGCCTGGGCGGAAGGCCGCGCGAAAGCATACGGTATCACCGTCGCGGAACTGCCGGCTTTCTATGCCAAACGTACCCTGCTCAATGAAATCATCCTGCCGGAAGATATTGCCAACGCTTGTTTTGCCCTGGCAGGCGGATTGCTTCATAAATCCACCGGCAATGTGCTCAACGTGGATGGCGGCATCGCCGCTGCTTTTGTCAGATAATAAAAACAGTTTGTATGCAGATAGACCAACATCGGATCGCAGCCTGTAATGAACCGCTAACGGCGGCGCACCAACGCAGGCTCCAATTCCTCCGCCAGGAAATACCACATACAGAAGATATCATTGCTAAGTTGATCGCCTTCCAGGTGGCTATCCCCAGCTGGGCGCTGGGTACCGGCGGTACCCGCTTCGGCCGCTTCCCGGGCTGGGGCGAGCCCCGGTCACTGGAAGAAAAACTGGAAGATATCGGCCTTCTGCACGCGCTCAATCGCGGCAGCGGCGCGGTTTCCCTGCACATACCCTGGGATATCCCCTCCAATGCGGCACATATCCGCGCGGTAGCCTCTCAGCTGGGACTGCAGTTCGATGCCATGAACTCCAATACTTTCCAGGACCAGCCCGGACAGGAACATAGCTATAAATTCGGCTCGCTGGCACACACGGACAAGTATACACGCCAACAGGCAATTGCGCATAACCTGGAAGTGATACAATATGGCCGGGACCTGGGTTCAAAGGCACTCACCATCTGGCTGAGCGATGGCTCCTGTTTTCCCGGGCAACTTAATTTCCGCCGCGCTTTCGATAACGCGCTGGAAAGTTTCGGAGAAATCTACCAGGGACTACCGGACGATTGGAAACTATTTATCGAATACAAAGCGTTTGAACCTAACTTCTATTCTACAACAGTGGGAGATTGGGGACAGTCGCTGCTATATACTTCCAAACTGGGTCCCAAAGCCTTTACGCTGGTAGATCTCGGCCATCATCTTCCCAATGCCAACATCGAACAAATTGTGGCCCTGCTGCTCCGCGAAGGAAAACTGGGCGGTTTCCATTTCAACGATTCCAAGTATGGTGACGATGACCTCACGGTAGGCGCTATCCGCCCCTACCAGCTGTTCCTTATCTTCAATGAACTGATAGAAGGCATGGATGCCCGTCACATGCAACACGCCACGGATATGGGCTGGATGATCGATGCGAGTCACAACGTGAAAGATCCGCTGGAAGACCTGCTACAGTCGGTGGAGGCAATCCGTATCGCTTATGCACAGGCATTGCTGGTGGACCGCGATCAGCTCACGGCTGCGCAAAACAACAACGATGCTGTACTGGCCCAGGAAATCCTGCAACATGCTTTCCGCACGGATGTACGGCCATTGCTGGCGGAAGCCCGCCTCCGTGCAGGTGGGGCGTTAGACCCGTTGGCTGCATTCCGGCAGGAAAAAGTGCGGGAGCAACTGGTCCGTGAAAGAGGTAAAACTGCGATTGCTACCGGGTTATAGCTACCTACCCGGTGCGTAAAATAAATTCCACATGCCCGTTCCCGTTATAGCGGTTTTCGATATAGGAAAAACCAATAAAAAACTGTTGATGCTCAATGAACAATACCGTATTGTCTTTGAGCAGCAAACGTCTATGCAGGAGATCACCGACGAGAGCGGTGATCCCTGTGAAGACCTGCTCCTGCTGATCAGTATTATGCGGCAGCAACTCGCTGCCGTACTGGCGATGGAAGACGTAACGATCAAAGCAGTCAATATATCGGCATATGGCGCCAGCGTTGTATATATCGATGAAAACGGCGACCCTGCCGCCCCACTGTATAACTACCTGAAACCATATCCGGAGGAGTTGTCCACCCGGTTTTATGATACTTATGGCGGCCGGGAGTCCTTCTCTCATCAAACGGCTTCGCCGGCGCTGGGAAGCCTCAATAGCGGATTGCAGTTGTACCGGGTAAGGCATTGCCAGCTGTCGCTGTTTAGCCGTACCCGTTATATGTTACACCTGCCGCAGTTTTTAAGCTATCTTTTTTCGGGAGAAGTATTTTCGGAGATGACCAGCATAGGCTGCCATACTGCTCTCTGGGATTTTGCGTGCAACCAGTATCATCCCTGGGTGACAGCAGAAGGGTGGCTCGACAAGTTGCCGCCTATCGCGCCTGCATCACACGTGACCGGATCACAGCTGCCGGTAGGCGTGGGTATACATGACAGCTCCGCTGCACTGGTACCTTACCTGCTGCAGTTCCCGGAGCCGTTTGTGTTGTTGTCTACCGGTACCTGGTGCATCAGTATGAACCCCTTTAACCATGAACCGCTGACCACGGAAGAACTGCAACAGGACTGCCTTTGTTATATCCGTTACGATGGCTTGCCGGTAAAATCTTCCCGTTTATTTTCCGGACATATACATGAAACGGCGGTGCAGCAGATCGCTGTACTTTTTGGAGAAGATCCGCAGCACTTTAAGGGGTTACTATATGATCCGCAGATCGTTGAACAATTAGCACAATCACCGGAATTTAGTATTTTGGAAGCGTCGCGTTATGAAAACAGTGCGGTCGCTTATCATCACCTGGTAATGTCGCTGGTGCAACAACAACGGCAGGCAACCAGGCTGGTACTGGGCCATACTGCGGTACGCCGGCTGTTTGTAGATGGTGGCTTTGCCCGTAACAGCATCTACATGCACCTGCTGGCAAAAGCCTTCCCGGAGATGGACGTATATGCGGCCACGGTATCCCAGGCTTCTGCAGTAGGCGCTGCCCTGGTGATACACGATAGCTGGAATACACAACCCGTGCCCGCCGATCTTGTGCAACTGAAACACTATGCCTGATATGCCCATAAAAAAATACATACTGCTATTGTTATGCCTGCTGTCCTTGTCGGCCACGGCACAGGATAAATGGACTGCCCATTGGATAGGGCTGGACACATCGTCTGCTTCCAATCAATGGGTGGCATACACTGTTAAGGCTATACGCAGCAGTAAACAACGGCGTGTGATGGCCCGCATCGCTACCGATAGTAAATACATGCTGTGGATCAACTCCCGCCTGGTGGTGCGGGAAGGGCAACTAAAACGGGGGCCTAATCCCGGTGATACCTATTTCGATGAAATAGATATCGGACCCTTCCTGGAAAAAGGAGAGAATGAAATTATCATCAATACCTGGTTCTGGGGAAAGGAAGGTTTTGCACATAAAAACAGCGGCCGTAACGCGTTGTTGTTTCAATGTGAGGACGAAGCCTTTAACAGCCGTACATCCTGGAAAGCGCGGCGGCTCCCCGAATACTACCAACCTGATGGTATACAACCGAATTACCGCCTTGCGGAAACAAATGTGGGTGTAGATGCATCCAAAGCGGGTAACATTGTATGGCAGCCGGTATCGGACTATGGCATACCACCGGTGGTGCCATGGAACCAGCTGGTAAAAAGAGATATTCCCTTCTTCCGTGAATCCGGTTTGAAAAATTATATCGGTGAGCCGGTGAAGAAAGGCGATACCCTCGTGTGCCGCCTGCCTTATAACGCACAGGTCACCCCGGCATTTAAGATTTCGGCGCCGGCGGGAATTAAAATCCAGCTGCTCACAGATAATTACCTCACCGCGGGAAATCCGGAACTGGCCAGCGTCCGTACGGAGTATATCACCCGGGAAGGTGAACAGGAGTTTGAAACGCCGGCCTGGATGAACGGCCATTTTGTAAAATATGTGATGCCGGCAGGTGTAAAAGTGCGGTCGCTCCAATACCGCGAAAGTGGCTACAATACAGAACTGTCCGGCGTATTCCATAGCAGCGACTCCGCACTGAATATCCTATGGAAAAAAGCACAACGCACCCTGTACGTCAATATGCGGGATAACTACTTCGATTGCCCGGACCGTGAAAGAGCGCTGTGGTGGGGCGATGTAGCGACTGAAATAGGTGAAACGTTTTATGCCCTGGACACGAATGCCAATCAACTATCCAGAAAGGCTATACGAAACCTGGTGGACTGGCAGGCGGCTGACAGCAGCTTATATTCTCCCATACCTGCCGGTAACTGGAACAGGGAACTGCCGCAACAGATGCTGGCGGCCATCCACGGAATGGATACCTATTACCGTTATACCGGCGATACTGCCACCATGCTGTATGTTTATCCTGCGCTGAAAAGATACCTGTCGCTATGGAAGATAGAGGAACGTGGTATGATCATTCACCGCAAAGGCGGTTGGGACCTGCCTGATTGGGGCGTCAATATCGATGCTTCATTACTGGACAACGCCTGGTATGTAGTGGCCGCGAAGGTATTGCTCACCATCGCGGAACTGCACGGGGATAAGGCGTACGCCGCCCAGCTTAAAAAACAAATTGAACAGGTGATCCTGGCTACCCGGAAATATTGCCGGCAGAATGATGTTTACCGTTCCCCTGATTACAAAGGCGAAACCGATGACCGTGCCAATGCCATGGCGGTGATAGCCGGTATCGTACCACCCGAAGAGTACCCGGAGATTGTACGTCTGCTGAAAACGGCCCGGCATGCCAGTCCCTATATGGAAAAATATGTACTGGAAAGCCTGTTTCTGATGCAACAGCCGGAGGCCGCGCTGGAGCGGATGAAATCCCGCTACCAGGGAATGATCGACAATGAATACACTACACTCAATGAACTGTTTGGCGACAATAAAGGCGGTACCAATAACCACGCCTGGTCCGGCGGACCATTGACTTTACTGTCGCAATATGTGAGTGGTGTAACACCGCTCAAACCAGGCTACAGCCGCTACCTGGTCATGCCGGCGCCCGGAGGATTATCGGCTGCAGGCAGTACGCATGAAACGGTAAAAGGGCGTATCACCACACGTTTTGCTACTACCAGCGATGGTGTGAAAATAGAACTGAATGTACTGCCAGGTACGGAAGTCTTTGTAGGCATACCTTACAAGGAAGGTCAAAAAGTACTGGTGAATGATAAGGAAGCCTGGGTAAGCGGTGGTTATGCACCCAGAAACGACGTATCCTGGATTGGTAAAAATAACGGCTATATGTTTTTTTCCCTGACGCAGAAAGGTAATTACATCTTTCAATCCTTTTGAGTTATGAAAGCACCCAGATTGATAGACCTGATTGTCATCGACGAATATTCAGCCACGCCGAAATACCTGCAGCTGGCCAATTCCATCCTGAAAGGGTTGGAGAACGGTCAAATCAAACCTGCGGATGTTCTGCCTTCTATCAATGAGCTGAGCTTTGAACTGGATATCTCCCGGGATACGGCGGAGAAAGGATACCGTTACCTGAAAAAGACCGGTGTGCTGGGCTCCGTACCGGGCAAAGGGTATTTTATTCCGGACAGTGAAGTCCCAGCTATTCCCCGTATTTTCCTGCTGTTCAATAAACTGAGCGCACATAAAAAAATTGTGTATGATGCATTCATCACCGCATTGGGCGATCAGGTGGCGGTGGATTTTTATATCTACAACAATGACTATGCACTGTTCAAAAAACTGCTGACCAATAAAAGAGAAGATTATTCCTACTATGTGATCATCCCTCATTTTACAGAAAGAGGGGAGAAGGCGCACGCCATCATCAACACATTACCTAAAGACAAACTGGTGATCCTTGATAAAAAGGTAGATGGTATCACCGGCGATTTTGGAGCGGTGTACGAAAATTTTGAGGAAGATATTTACCATGCGTTGCGTGAAGCCAGGCCTGCATTGAGTAAATACCATACGCTAAAGATCATCTTCCCGGATGATTGTTATATCCCTTCAGAACTATTGACAGGTTTTATCCGTTTCTGTCAGGATTACGCTTTTTCCTACAAAATATTACACGACGCACAGGATGAACCGATACAGGAAGGGGAGGTATATATTACGCTGATGGAAGACGACCTGGTAAAACTGATTGAAAGAATCAATACCAAAGGGTTGATGGTAGGGCAACAGGTGGGTGTGATTTCCTACAATGAAACACCGTTGAAACGTATTATCCTGAATGGTATCACCACTATCTCCACTGATTTTCAGAAGATGGGGGAACTGGCAGCCCAACTGGTGCTGGAGCGTTCCGTAGCCCATATGGAAGTACCTTTTAAACTTCGTTTAAGAGCCTCGCTTTGATTTACGGATTTTGGAATTTGAAATGCAGCGGAGATTGATGTTTGTTAAGTTAAATTTAAAAATTTAGAAAATGTAACGAAAATTACATGATATAACATGTTCTCCGCTGCATTTCAAATTCCAAAATCCGTAAATCAAAAAATCCGTAAATCAAACAACCGGCGGCAGGTTATCATATTCCACCCGCGCAATCACACTTTCATCGTCCGGTTTAACTTTACGGACAGAATTGACCGGCCAGTATTCCAGCTGTGGCGCCGGGTATTCATACTGTATAATTTGACGTATATCCGTATCTGTTAGGTCCTTTTTAACCCATTGCAGGGCCAGTTCATCTGATAACATCAGTGGCATTCTGCCGGCATTGTCGCCGCCGTTATGTATCTGTTGCATCACCGGATTGGCAGCACGGGTGAGTAATGTGAAGGTGGGGATACGTTCAGGTTTATCCACATCCCAGGAGTTGGAGTAGGCCCATAGTCCGGCGATAAAGAAAATATCCTGCTCACGGGAATGGATATAGTAAGCTACTTTGTTTTTCCAACCGGGTATCTGGCGGTATTCAAAGAAACCGGTCACCGGTACCAGGCAGCGCTGATGACGGATAGCGTTCCACATGGTGCCGCTTTCCGGTACTTTTTCGCTGCGGGCATTGAGGTACATTTGCCTTTGCCGTTTTACTTTCTCCGCGGTATCCAGCAGTTTGGGGATGGGCCCCCAGGTATACCGGTCCACCTGCAAACCGTTGTTGTCCACAATGACGGGCCACAGCGGAAAAGACATACCAATTTTATGGTGGGTAGCTGCAAAGTCAAAGTCCAGGTTGCCGGCTGTCTGAAGCAGCGGTACCCGCTTCAGGATCTTTTGCAGGTTGGCATTCAGCGCGATATCGTAACACATTATTTGTAGTAGCTTTCTATTGCCGGTAAAGGTACTTTTATTTCTTCATCTCCATATTGCAGGGAGAGATATAATTCCCCGTAATGCAGGGCATATTGCAGGTGGATATGTTCCGGCGGCCAGGCTGTATATTGGCTGATATAACGTCGTATATGCAGCGTTAACGCCGGGTCCGGAGTCTGGTGTTCCGGATCAATCAGGGCGACGTATATTTTATAGCCTGCCGGCTGTGAAGCTGCCTGGTAAAGTTTCTCCACTTCTTCCGGGTGGAAGGACTGGTAAATATACTTGCGCCGGTCGAACCGGATATGCTGAAAATGAGCGTTGGCGCTGGCAATGTCTTTATAGGGCGTCAATAAAAACGCTTCGCGGACATGGGTGTCGGCGGTGGAAATGCCCGCCGGATAAGATTGTCGGACGAATATTTTATATCCTTCCTGTTGCAGTGCGGATAACAGCGCTGCAGATAATAACGTTAACGGATGATGCATAATGGTCTATTTACGCATGTCCATAATCACTGCCGTTACAATGCCCCATACCTGGAAATCCGCGTCTTCCGGGATCACTACCGGTTTGTAAAACGGATTTTCGGAATGTAATACCCAGTTACGCCCGGCTTTTACCAGCCGTTTGATAATAAATTCACCGTTAAAAGTGCCTACAATAATATCTCCGGTGGAAGGGCGGGCCGATCGGTCCACCACGGCCAGGCTGCCGTCCGGAATATGCGCTTCGCTCATACCGTCGCCTTTTACCCGTACGATCAGGGTGTGACGTGCATCCGTAGAAAAAATACGGGAAAGATCAATGTTTTCCTGTTCGTTGCCCAGGGCAGGTGAGGGAAGACCCGCAGAAATACTGGTATCAAAATATGGCAGGGTCATGTTAGGCTCACTCCACTTCAATGCTTCCATACAACTATCGCTTTAAATGAATACTAATATTATTAGCAAAATAACGCTAAATAATTTAGTTTAAAAAATCCGTTAACAGATCGTTTGCAAAGCGCAGAAGGCCTGTGGATGGCTAATGAACAGCAAATCAACCGGATGGGGAAAAGCAGTGCTAAAACAGGCGCAGTGGAAATTTTTTAGCTGGCCTGAAAATTAAATGGTGATTAACAAAAAAATAAGTTTGATTTCCCGATTTACTTATTATTTTTGTACCCGACATTATGATTATCAACGTACATATCCATCATCACCATCATTCTTACCGCACAGGTAGGCTGGGATGATAATGTGTATACTTTAACATATTAGATTCATCTTCAAGGGGCTTACCACACGGTAAGCCCCTTTTTTATTTTTTACACACCATGAAACTAAAGATCGCCATCCAGAAATCCGGCCGCCTGCACGATGATTCCATCAAATTGCTGAAGGAATGCGGCATCGACATCAATAATGGTGTCAACAAACTGAAAACGGAAGCCAGTAACTTCCCACTGGAAGTGTTTTTCCTCCGTGATGATGATATTCCGCAATATATTGAAGATGGGGTGGCGGATATTGGTATCGTAGGCGAAAACGTCGTCCTGGAAAAGAAAAAACAGGTCAATGTCGTGGAGAAACTGGGCTTCGGTAAATGCCGCCTGTCCATGGCAGTGCCCAAATCCATGGAATACACCACGGTAAAGGATCTGGAGAATACCCGCATCGCTACCAGCTACCCGGTAATTGTACAGGAATTCCTGCAACGCAATAATATTAAAGCGGAAATTCACGAGATCAGCGGCTCCGTGGAAATAGCCCCCGGTATTGGTCTCGCAGATGCTATCTGCGACCTCGTTAGCAGCGGTTCTACACTTTTTATGAACGGCCTCAAGGAAGTGGAAACGGTGCTCAAATCTGAAGCGGTGCTCGCTGCCTGCCACAACCTGCAGCCTGCCCAGCAACAGCTGCTCGACAAACTGGTGTTCCGCATCCAGGCAGTAAAAAGAGCTAAAAACACCAAATACATCCTGCTCAACGCACCCAATGAAAAACTCAATGAAATCATTGGACTGCTGCCCGGCATGAAAAGCCCTACAGTACTGCCGCTGGCACAGGAAGGATGGAGCTCTGTTCACTCTGTACTCAATGAAAATGATTTCTGGGACATCATCGAAAGCCTGAAAGCCGCCGGTGCACAGGGTATCCTGGTAGTGCCCATCGAAAAAATGGTGATCTGATAACAAGAAGCGACAAACATGCAAACGATAAAATTTCCCGATAAAGCTACCTGGAACACACTGCTGCAACGCCCGGTGATGGATACCACTGCGCTGGAAGCTAAAGTGGAAGCCATTCTCCGCGATGTGCGCGATAACGGCGACCAGGCGGTGAAAAAATATGCGGCCGAATTTGATAAGGTACAGCTGACTGACCTGGAGGTGAAACCGGAAGCTTTCGCTGCGGCGGAAGCAGCCCTGGAACCTGCGCTGAAAGCGGCTATCCAACAGGCGGCACAAAACATCACTACTTTCCACAAAGCACAACAGGAAAAAACACAGGTCGTCGAAACCATGCCCGGTGTACAATGCTGGCGCAAACCAGTGGGCATAGAAAAGGTAGGATTGTATATTCCGGGGGGCTCTGCGCCTTTGTTCTCTACCATCCTGATGCTGGGTATCCCTGCTACCATCGCAGGTTGTAAGGAGATCGTACTTTGTACGCCTTCGCTGCACCCGGCTATCCTGTATACGGCTCAACTGGTGGGCATCTCCCGGGTATTTACCATCGGCGGCGTGCAGGCTATCGGTGCGATGGCTTATGGTACGGAAACGGTACCCAAAGTATATAAAATCTTCGGTCCGGGTAACCGGTACGTTACCTGTGCTAAACAACTCGTCAACAAAAGAGGCGTCGCCATCGATATGCCGGCTGGTCCTTCAGAAGTGGCGGTGCTGGCGGATGACAGCTGCGTGCCTGATTTTGTGGCGGCGGACCTGCTTTCACAGGCGGAACACGGTCCGGATAGCCAGGTGGTACTGGTGACTACCAGTGAAAAAGTGCTCGCCGATGTGGAAAAAGCCCTGCAGGCGCAGCTGGATAAACTGCCCCGCAAATCTATTGCTACGGCAGCGCTGGATAACAGCAAGATGATACTGGTACCCGATATCGATACGGCGATGGACATGCTCAACGCTTATGCGCCGGAACACCTGATCCTGGCCTGTCGTAACGAGCTCAACGTGGCGGATAAGGTCATCAATGCGGGTTCTGTATTCCTGGGTAACTATACGCCGGAAAGCGCGGGTGACTACGCTTCGGGCACCAACCATACGCTGCCGACCAACGGCTATGCTACGGCCTATAGTGGCGTATCTTTGGATAGCTTCGTGAAGAAAATCACCTTCCAGCAAATCAGTGCACAAGGACTGCAGCAGATTGGTCCCACTATTGAAGCCATGGCTGCCGCGGAAGGACTGGATGCACATAAAAACGCTGTCGCCGTCAGACTTCAATAATCAAATATCCAAATATCAAAATATCATGTTTAATCTCGAATCCCTGCTCAGGGAAAATATAAAAAGACTGGTACCTTATTCCTCTGCCAGGGATGAGTTTAAAGGACAGGCTTCCGTATTCCTGGATGCCAACGAAAACAGCTTCGGTTCGCCGTTGCCGGTTAACTATAACCGCTACCCCGATCCGATGCAGTGGCCGTTGAAATACAAACTGGCCGATATCAAAGGCGTACCGCCGCAGAATATCTTCCTCGGCAACGGCAGCGATGAACCCATTGATTTGCTGTACCGTGCTTTCTGCAATCCCGGTGGCCGTGATAACGTGGTGCTTTGCCCGCCTACCTACGGTATGTATGAAGTAAGCGCCCACATCAACGATGTAACCATCCGCAAAGTGAGCCTCACGCCCGATTTCCAGCTGGACCTCGAAGCACTGCAACAGGCGGTGGATGAAAATACCAAACTGATATTCATTTGCTCTCCGAACAATCCTACCGGCAATTCTATCAACCGGGAAGATGTGGAATTGCTGCTGAATAATTTTGATGGTATTGTGGTGGTGGATGAAGCCTATATTAATTTCTCCCGTCAGAAGTCTTTTATCCAGGAGCTGACAGAGTACCCGAACCTCGTGGTGCTGCAAACCCTGTCCAAAGCATGGGGACTGGCAGGACTTCGCGTAGGCATGGCTTTCGCCGGAGAGGATATCATCAACGTGTTCAATAAGGTGAAACCTCCCTATAATATCGGGCAGGCTACGCAGGACCTGGCTTTGCAGGCGCTGAACAATATAGCGCAGGTGAACGAATGGATACGTGATATCGTGGTGGAGCGTGATCTGCTTTCTGCCGGCCTGGAAAAGCTGCCGCAGGTGCTGAACGTATACCCCAGCGATGCCAACTTCATACTGGTACAAACCACCGATGCCAAAGGTATTTATCAATACCTGACGGAAAAGGGTATAGTAGTGCGTGACCGCTCCAAAGTAGAACTCTGCATGGGCTGCCTCCGTATCACCGTGGGCACGCCGGAGGAAAACGTGCAACTCCTCGATGCTTTAAAATCTTTTATTCCGAAAACTGAAACACCGGTATCTGCATGAAACGAGTGCTCTTTATAGACCGCGATGGTACGCTTATCAAGGAAGTGCCGCCAACCTACCAGATCGACAGCCTGGACAAAGTGGAGTTTTATCCCAAAGTATTTGTAAACATGGCCCGCATCGCTGCGGAGCTGGACTATGAGTTGGTGATGGTGACCAACCAGGACGGCCTGGGTACGGCATCTTTCCCGGAAGATACTTTCTGGCCTGCGCAGAATATGATCATGAAAGCCTTTGAAAACGAAGGCGTGAATTTCAGTGAAGTATTCATCGACCGTTCTTTCCCGGCTGATAATGCCCCTACGCGCAAGCCTGGTACCGGTATGCTCACCCGCTTCTTTTCTGACGGATATGATCTGGCCAACTCTTTTGTGATCGGTGACCGTATCACCGATGTGCAACTAGCCAAGAATTTAGGCGCTAAAGCTATCTGGCTCAACGAAGGTACCGGCCTCGGTGGCGCAGAGATCAATGAGACTGCACAGGCGCTGGCTTCGGTGATCGCGCTGGAGTCTACCGACTGGAACCGCATCTATGAATTCCTGAAACTGGGCCTTAGAACGGTAACGCATCTACGAAAAACAAATGAAACCGATATTACCATTAACCTGAATCTGGATGGCAGTGGTAAAGCAGATATTCGCACCGGTTTAGGTTTTTTTGATCATATGCTGGATCAGATTGCCCGCCATGGTTCCATCGATTTAAGTATCGTCGCGAAAGGTGACCTGCATATTGATGAGCACCACACCATTGAAGACACCGGTATTGCACTGGGGGAAGCCATTGCCAAAGGATTGGGCGACAAACGCGGGATAGAACGCTACGGCTTCTGCCTGCCGATGGATGACTGCCTGGCGCAGGTGGGCATCGACTTTGGTGGCCGTAACTGGCTGGTATGGGATGCGGAATTTAAACGGGAGAAGATAGGAGAGATGCCTACCGAAATGTTCTTCCACTTCTTTAAGTCTTTCTCAGATGGCGCGAAGGCAAATTTGAACATTAAAGCAGAAGGCCAGAATGAACATCATAAGATAGAGGCGATCTTTAAAAGTTTCGCTAAAGCCATACGGATGGCGGTAAAACGTAATCCGTATAATATGCAGCTGCCAAGCACCAAGGGTATGTTATAGGGTAAATCATCAGCGGTTGCCCGGCGGGAAAAAAAAATTTGCATTTGTTATAAAAATGTTCCAATTTTGTCTCGCTATGAAAAATATCATGACAAATAAATATTGGTGGTGGCACGGAATCAAATCCTGATCTGTGTTACAGTGCCATGTTTCGTCTGAAATATACTTGGAAAGGCTCGCTGTTACACAGCGGGCCTTTCGGCTTTTTCGGCGTCTCCATTTTTTAACAAATAGCAATCACTTTCACCCTGAATATCATGCGTACCATTCAAGTAAAAACAAGATCCAAACAGATGCTGGCGGACATTTTCACGCCAGTAGGCATCTATCTGCGGTTGCGCGACAAGTTTCCCGGCTCTATCCTCCTGGAAAGCACCGATTACCGCGCCAGCGAAAACAGCTACTCCTATATCTGCATCAAACCTATTGCAGGCATCGAAGTGACTTCTACCAGCCACTTTGAATTCAAATACCCCAATCTGCCGGTGGAAAAGAAGGAGCTGAAAGACAAACAAAAAGTACTGGACGAACTGCAGAAGTTCCTGGGCACTTTCTCCTTCAACGCCGATAACCCGGTGCCCCTGGCCCAAACGCTTTTCGGTTACAGCACTTTTGATGCAGTACAGTTCTTCGAAACACTGGAATTCAATAAAAATAAAAAAGGCGGTAACGCGGAAATACCCCTGATGCGGTACCGGTTTTACCAATATGTGATCGCCATCAACCACTTCAAAGATGAACTGTACATCTGCGAAAACCAGATAGAAGGCCTCGATAGTGAGTTTGACCTGGTAGAATCACTCATCCGCCACAAAGATTCCCCCGGCTATCCATTTGCCACCACCGGAGAGGAAACCAGTAACATGACAGACGCGGAGTATATGCAGATGGTGGAACAAGGCAAACAACACTGTTTCCGCGGTGATGTTTTCCAGGTGGTCCTCTCCCGCGCTTTCCAACGGTCCTTCTCCGGCGACGAATTCAACGTATACCGCGCCCTCCGCTCTATCAACCCTTCTCCTTACCTCTTCTTCTTCGATTACGGCGATTATAAATTAATGGGTTCTTCTCCGGAAGCACAAATCGTGATCAAAGACGGCGTGGCCGCTATACACCCGATCGCAGGCACTTTCCGCCGTACCGGCGATGACCGGCAGGATAAAGTACTGGCTGATAAACTACTGCAGGACCCTAAAGAAAATGCAGAACACGTTATGCTGGTGGACCTTGCCCGTAATGACCTCAGCAGAAACGCCACCAACGTGGAAGTGTCTACCTACCGCCAGGTACAGTACTATTCACATGTGATCCACCTGGTGAGCGAAGTAAAAGGACAGGTAGATCCGGCCACGAATCCTTTCGACTTGCTGGCCTCTTCTTTCCCGGCAGGCACACTCTCCGGAGCGCCCAAGTATCGCGCTATGCAGATCATTGACCAGCTGGAACCTACTTCCCGCGGCTTCTACGGCGGCTGTATTGGTTGGGTGGGCTTTAATGGCAACTTTAACCACGCTATTATGATCCGCTCTATGCTCAGTAAAATGAACACCCTTTACTATCAGGCCGGAGCCGGTGTAGTGGCGAAGTCGGTAGCTTCTTCCGAACTGGAGGAAGTAGGCAATAAACTCAATGCATTAAAACAAGCCATCCTGCTGGCACAAAAAATCTGACATGAACATCCTCGTTTTCGATAATTACGACTCTTTTACCTATAACCTCGTTCACCTCGTGGAAAAGCTGGTCAACGGCAAAGTAACCGTTGTCCGCAACGATGAAATTCCCCTGGAAAAAGTGAACGACTATGATAAGATCATCCTGTCGCCAGGTCCCGGTATTCCGGAGGAAGCCGGCCTGCTGTTGCCGCTGATCAAAGAATATGCGCCTTCCAAATCCATTTTCGGGGTATGCCTGGGCTTACAAGCCATCGGACAGGCTTTCGGTGGTTCGCTGACCAACCTCAGTGAAGTATACCACGGCGTAGCGACCAGCGTGAAAATTGTATCTGATGCAGGACGCCTCTTTAATGGCCTGCCCCGCGAGATACAGGCTGGCCGTTATCACTCCTGGGTGATAGACAAAGCCACCCTCCCGGCAGAACTCACCCTCACTGCGGAAGATGAGGAAGGTTTTATCATGGCCCTGCAACATAACAAATACGATGTAAGCGGCGTACAGTTCCACCCGGAAAGTGTACTCACGCCACAGGGAGAACAGATATTGAAAAACTGGCTGGCAATATAATACCACCGCCGTTTTTCACCTTCTCTTTGCTCATTTTAAATACATCAATCTGGTATGAAAAAGATACTTAACTACCTGTTCGAACATAAAACCTTCACCCGTGAAGGCGCGAAAGATATCCTGATTAACATCTCCAAAGGCATGTACAATGAAAGTGAACTTGCTGCTTTCATGACCGTGTTCCTTATGCGCAGCATCACCATCGATGAGCTGCTGGGCTTCCGTGACGCCCTCCTGGAGCTGTGTATCCCTGTAAAACTGAACGGCTACGATGTACTGGATATCGTAGGTACCGGCGGGGATGCAAAAAATACCTTTAATATTTCTACCTTGTCGTGCTTTATCGTGGCCGGCGCCGGTGGTAAAGTGGCTAAACACGGCAACTATGGCGTGTCTTCCATCAGCGGCGCTTCCAATCTCATGGAGCTGGTAGGCTACAAGTTCAAAGCCGACGACGCCAAACTCCGTACAGAACTGGAAGAAGCAGGCCTCTGTTTTCTGCACGCTCCGCTGTTTCATCCGGCCCTCAAAAATGTGGCCGGCATCCGCCGCGAACTGGGTATCCGTACGTTCTTTAATATGCTCGGCCCCCTGGTAAACCCGGCTTTCGCCCAGCACCAGCTGATTGGCGTATACAGCCTGGAAATGGCACGCGTATACAATTACCTGTTCCAGCAAACCGATAAGAAGTTTGTCATTGTACACAGTCTCGATGGTTATGATGAAATTTCCCTGACGGCTGATACCAAAGTCATCACCAACGCCGGGGAACAGGACTGGACACCGGAACAGCTCGGCAAACGTAAAGTACATCCGGAAGATATCTACGGCGGTAACACGGTGGAAGAAGCTGCGAAAATCTTTATGAAAATACTCAAAGGGGAAGGCACCTGGGCGCAAAACTCGGTCGTACTGGCCAACGCCGCCATGGGCCTTTATAGCCTCGGCAAACACAACTCTTATGAAGATGCATTTGCTGCTGCCGTGGAATCCCTGGAATCGGGTAATGCCCATAAAGCATTCAAAAAACTGATTGAACTACAATAAGGCTGATGAAAAACATATTAGCAGAAATAGTCGCCCATAAACAGGTGGAAGTAGCGGCCCGCAAACTACAACGCAGTGCAGCAGAGCTGCAGCAAACGTCTATGTTTGAACGCGAGCCGCTCTCGCTCCGCAGCTTCCTGCAACACCCGGAAAAAACCGGTATCATCGCAGAATTCAAACGGCGCTCCCCCTCTAAAGGGCTCATCAACGGCGAGGTAACGGTGCAACAGGTCACTACGGCCTATACCCGCTATGGCGCCTCCGGCCTCTCCGTACTAACCGACGAAAAATATTTCGGCGGCTCGTCCGACGACCTGCAACAGGCCCGCAGCTTCAACCAGATACCCATTTTGCGCAAGGATTTTGTGATCGATGAATACCAGATACTCGAAGCCAAAGCTATTGGCGCCGATGTGATCCTGCTTATCGCGGAATGCCTGGACGCTGCACAGGTAGCGCACCTCGCACAGTTTGCCCACAACCTGGGCCTGGAAGTACTGCTGGAAGTGCATAGCGAAGCACAACTGGAAAAGGTAACGGACCATACCCACCTCGTAGGGGTCAACAACCGCGACCTGATCACTTTCCAGGTGGATTTTAACCGCTCCTGTGAACTGGCGCCGAAAATACCGGCAGATAAAATAAAGGTGGCAGAAAGCGGTATCAACGACCCTGCGGCGATTGTAACACTCAAAGCAGCCGGCTTCGAAGGTTTCCTGATCGGCGAACATTTTATGCGCCAGGAAGATCCTGCCCGTGCTTTTGAAAACTTTGTACAAACATTAAACGATCTGCAGGCTAAATAATCTCATTATGCGTATTAAAGTTTGCGGTATAACCAGGGTAGCAGATCTGCAAGGGCTGACCAATAACCAGGTGGATTACGCGGGATTTATCTTTTATGAAAAGTCACCCCGTTTTGCGGCCAATAAGATGGATGCCCGTACTGTACGGGAAACAACGGGTATCCGCAAGGTAGGCGTATTTGTGAATGCTACGGCCGAACAGATACGACGCACCGTAGCAGACTATGCGCTGGACCTCGTACAACTGCACGGTGATGAAACGCCGGTCTTCTGCGCAGCCATCCGGGAAACAGTACCGGTGATCAAAGCTTTTCGTATAGGCAACGACGTGAGCTGGGAAACGTTAGCGCCTTATGTACCGGCAACGGATTATTTCCTGTTCGATACAGCCTCTGTAAAAGGTTATGGTGGTACCGGCGAACGGTTCAACTGGGAACTGCTGCAGCAATATCCGTTTGAGCATCCGTTCCTGCTGAGTGGCGGCATCGCCCCGGAAGATGTGGATATCATCCGCGAACTGCAACTGCCCGCGCTCTTTGCCGTAGACATCAACAGCAAATTTGAAGACGCGCCAGGCATCAAAAACCTGCAAAAAGTAAAACAGTTTGTAGACGGGATGCGCTTCAATAATCAAATAACCCAATAAAAAAATATTTGTCATGGACATTGCAATTGACACCAGCAAATCCAGATATCAGGTAGATAAGAATGGCTATTATGGCAGGTTTGGTGGCGCTTATGTTCCCGAGATGCTGTTCCCCAACGTGGATGAACTGCAACGGAAATATATGGAAGTGCTCAGCGACCCTTCTTTTCAACAGGAATTTGAATCCCTGCTGCGGGATTATGTAGGCCGCCCTTCTCCGCTGTATTTTGCTAAACGCCTGTCTGAAAAATACAAGGCGAAAATCTACCTCAAAAGAGAAGACCTGAACCATACCGGCGCCCATAAGATAAACAACACCATCGGGCAAATCCTGCTGGCAAAACGCCTGGGCAAAAGCCGTATCATCGCGGAAACCGGCGCCGGTCAGCACGGGGTGGCTACCGCCACTGTTTGTGCGCTGATGGGCATGGAATGCGTGGTATACATGGGTAGCATCGACATCGAAAGACAAGCGCCCAACGTGTCCCGCATGAAAATGCTGGGAGCTACCGTAGTAGCGGCCACCAGCGGCAGTCAAACCTTAAAAGACGCTACCAACGAAGCGATCCGCGACTGGATCAACAACCCGGTAGATACGCATTATATCCTCGGTACCGCTGCCGGTCCGCATCCTTATCCTGATATGGTGGCCCGCCTCCAGTCTGTGATCAGCGAAGAAATCCGCAAACAGTTGCTGGAAAAAACCGGCAGCGAACTGCCTGACTACGTAGTTGCCTGCATTGGTGGCGGTAGTAACGCAGCAGGCGCTTTCTTCCACTACCTGGATGAAGACGCCGTAAAGCTGGTCGCCGTAGAAGCCGGTGGTAAAGGGGTACACAGCGGTCACTCTGCTGCTACTACCCAACTGGGTAAAATAGGTATCATCCACGCTGCTAAAACATTGCTCATGCAAACAGAAGACGGCCAGATCACCGAGCCTTATTCTATCTCCGCCGGACTGGACTATCCCGGTATCGGGCCCATGCACGCACACCTGTATGAAACAGGCCGCGCCATGTTCCTCGACGCTACCGATGAAGAAGCCCTGGCCGCCGGTTATGAGCTGAGCAAACTGGAAGGTATTATTCCCGCCATGGAATCAGCCCATGCGCTGGCTAAACTGAAAGACATCCCCTTCAATGCTGATGATGTAGTGGTGGTATGCCTTTCCGGCCGTGGTGATAAAGACCTGAATACCTATATCCGTCACATGAATAAATAAATTGGAGTATGCAAAACCGTATTGACCAATTGTTTGCTGCCAAACAACATGGCGTTTTGAATATATATTGCACTGCCGGTTTCCCGGAACTCAACGACACCCTGCCGGTGATGACGGCCCTGCAACAACATGGCGCAGACCTCATAGAGCTGGGCATGCCTTTCTCCGATCCGCTGGCCGATGGCCCCGTGATCCAGGATAGCGGTACCCGCGCGCTGAAAAATGGTATGAGCCTGCATAAACTCTTTGAACAACTGGATGGTTTCAGAGATCGTATACACGTTCCCGTTATCCTCATGGGTTATTTAAATCCTGTGTTGCTGTACGGCGTGGAAGCCTTTGTGAAAAAATGTGCGGAAGTAGGCGTGGATGGCATTATCCTGCCGGACCTGCCCATGGCGGAATACGAAGCAGACTATAAAGCGGTGTTTGAAAAATATAATGTACACCTTATTTTCCTGGTAACGCCGGAAACCACCGAGGCCCGTATTCATAAACTGGATAGTCTCAGCAAAGGTTTCCTGTATGCCGTGTCTTCGTCTTCCACTACCGGTAAAGACAAAGACATGTCTCACCAGCAGGCTTATTTCGAGCGTTTGCAGCAACTGAAACTGCAAAACCCGGTGCTCATTGGATTTGGGATTAAAGACAAAGCCACTTTCGACACCGCCTGCCGTTATACCAACGGCGCTATTATCGGTACGGCTTTTATCAAAGCAATTGAACAAAGCAAGGATATTGACAGTTCAGTTCGTACTTTTATCGGCGCTATCAAAAACTGATTATGAAAACAGCCATCATAAAATACAATGCCGGTAATATCCGCTCCGTACAGTTTGCGCTGGAACGTTTAGGCGTGAACGGTATCGTAACGGACAACCCGGAAGAAATCATGTCGGCCGACAGGGTAATTTTCCCGGGAGTAGGCGAAGCCAGCACGGCCATGCAGTATCTGAAGGAACGTAAGCTGGACCAGCTGATTGCCGGCCTGAAACAGCCTGTCCTGGGCATTTGCCTGGGTATGCAGCTGTTATGCCGCCATTCGGAAGAAAACGATACAACCTGTATCGGTGTTTTTGACCTGGAGGTAAAACGTTTCACTTCTCCGGTGGAAAACCTGCTGAAAATACCGCAGATAGGCTGGAACAATATTACCGGTTTACACAGCGTAATGTTTGAACATGTACCGGAGAATTCCTACATGTACTTTGTGCATAGCTATTATGCAGCGCTGGGCGCTGATACCGTAGCCATCACCAACTATGTGATCAACTACAGTGCGGCCCTGCAGAAAGATAATTTTTACGCGGTGCAGTTCCACCCGGAAAAATCGGCGGAACACGGCTCCCGTATCATTGAAAACTTTTTGAATTTATAGGATGCAAATCAGAAGGATTAGTGCAGATGATACCTTACAGTTGCGCCGGGATGTATTGTATCCGCAGGCATCGCTGGAAGCTGTAAAGGTAGATCATGATGCTGACGGCCTGCACTTCGGCGTGTTCGAAGGTGGGCAGTTGCTCACAGTCGTATCCCTGTTCCCCGGAAAAAGCGAGGCCCAGTTCCGCAAACTGGCCACCCTGCCTGCTGCCCAGGGGAAAGGCTATGGGAAAGCCATCCTGGCGCACCTGTCAGACATCTGCCGGAAAGAAAATATCAAACTCCTCTGGTGCAACGCCCGTGACACGGCAGTATCTTTTTACGAGCGCCTCGGGTATACCACCCGGGGCAATTATTTTATAAAAGACGGTATTAATTTCATCCGCATGGAAATAGCATTAACGCCACCGGCAGCCAAACGTTTTGAGGTGATTCCCGCTATCGATATCATCGGTGGTAAATGTGTACGCCTCACGCAGGGCGACTACAACCAGCAAAAGGTGTACAACGAACATCCGCTGGAAGTGGCCAAAGAGTTTGAAGCGCTGGGCGTTCGCCGCCTTCACCTGGTAGATCTCGACGGTGCCAAAAAAGGCGCCGTGGTAAACTGGAAAGTGCTGGAGAATATCGCCGGTAAAACATCCCTGGTAACAGATTTTGGCGGCGGTATCAAAACTGACAAGGACCTGGATATCGTATATGAATGTGGAGCGGCGCTGGCTACTATCGGCAGCATGGCGGTGAAATCGCCGGAACTGTTTTTCAGCTGGGTACAACGTTACGGGGCCGATAAAATTTTCCTCGGCGCTGATGTGAAAGACGAAAAGATCGCGGTAGGCGGATGGCTGGAAACCACCGGCCTGTCTGTCTTCGATTTCCTGGCTTCCAATGTGGAGAAAGGGGTGCAACATATCTTCTGTACCGATATCGCAAAGGACGGCCTGTTGGCAGGCCCTTCCATCGATCTCTATAAAAAAATACTGGGAGAGTTCCCCCATATTAACTTTGTAGCCAGCGGTGGTGTGAGCAATATCGGGGATGTGGCTGCACTGCAGGAAATAGGTTGCCATGGCGTCATCATCGGCAAAGCGATCTACGAAGGAAAAATATCAACGGCGGAATTAAAATCATTCCTCTAAAACATTGACTGTATGCTGACCAAACGTATCATACCCTGTCTGGATATCAAAGACGGCCGTACCGTGAAAGGTATTAATTTTGAAAATATCCGGGATGCAGGCGATCCCATTGAACTGGGTGCGCTATATGCCTCCCAGGGCGCAGATGAACTGGTGTTCCTGGATATAACGGCAACGAATGAACGAAGAAAAACACTGGCCGAACTGGTGACCCGTATTGCCCGGCATGTGAACATTCCGTTTACCGTAGGCGGCGGCATCGCCGAAGTAGAGGATGTGAACGTACTGCTGCAATCCGGTGCAGATAAGATCTCTGTGAATACGGCTGCATTTAAAAATCCCGGCCTGGTAGACACCCTGGCCCGGGAGTTTGGCAGTCAGTGTATCGTGCTGGCTATTGACACCCGTTTTGAAGATGGTGACTGGTACGTATACCTGAACGGTGGCCGGGTAAAAACAGACCGCAAAGCATTTGACTGGGCCAAAGAAGCGGTGGACCGTGGCGCGGGAGAGATCCTGCTTACCTCCATGAATAACGACGGTACCAAACAGGGCTTTGCACAGGATATTACCGGTCAACTGGCGCAAAACCTGCATGTGCCGGTAATCGCTTCCGGCGGCGCCGGTACCATGGAACATTTTGTGGAGGTATTTGAAAACGCACAGGCCGATGCGGCCCTGGCTGCCAGCATCTTCCACTATAAAGAAATTGAAATACCGGCGCTTAAAACCTTCCTGTACGGAAAAGGTGTGAATGTTCGGTTTTAACCATCGTTGAAATTGCTAATCATGCAGATAGATTTTGAAAAATCGGCCGATGGCCTGGTTCCGGCCATCATCCAGGATGCCGCTACCGGCAAGGTGCTGATGCTCGGTTACATGAACCGCGAAGCACTGGACAAAACCCTGGCTGACAACAAAGTAACCTTCTACAGCCGTTCTAAAAAACGCCTGTGGACAAAAGGAGAGGAGAGTGGTAACTTCCTGCTGTTGCAGGACCTGAAAGTAGACTGTGATTCTGATACCATCCTCATCAAGGCTAATCCCGTAGGACCGGTATGCCATACCGGCGCAGATACCTGCTGGAATGAAGTCAACACCAGCAACGATTTCCTGGCACGTCTCGAAAGCATTATCACCGACCGGAAAAACAATCCTTCCGATAAATCCTATACGTCCCAGCTCTTTACCAGGGGAATCAACAAAGTAGCGCAGAAAGTAGGAGAGGAAGCCGTGGAAGTAGTGATCGAAGCCAAAGACGATAATGACGAGCTATTTCTCAATGAATCGGCCGATCTGTTGTTTCACTACCTGGTACTCTTGCAGGCTAAAGGTTTTACCCTGGCAGACGTTATAAAGGTGTTAAAAGAAAGACATAAATAACAGCCTCCAGGCTGCTGTGAATAGCGAATTATCAACGGAGTACGGGGAATATACATGGTGTTTTTTGTGTATATTTAGTGCGCTGTTCGTAATTCGCTTTTCGTATTTTGTATTTGTTGTAAATTACGGCCCTACTAATTAATTAAAATAAATTATAATGAAAGGAATTTTCCTGTTAGCCGCGGGTGCTTTGTTATCTGCAAGTGTTTATGCCCAGCAGGTGTCCGGTATTGTGAAAGGAGCAAATGGCAAGAAAATATACCTGTTCGACGACCAGGACAATAACCCGGATGACTCCGTGACCATCCAAAACGAGCAGTTCACCTTCAAGGTAAAAGCTGGTAAGGAACCGTCTGTATACGCGCTGATTTTACAGGATGTGAATTATCCCATGCTGTTTGTCTCCGGTGGTGAACCGATTCATTTCACCACCGCTACTACCACTTATCCACTGGCGTCTGCCGTAAAGGGAAACGACAATACCGTTGCGATGCAGGCGTACCAGAAAGCCTTTGATCCGTTGATTAAAAGGGCGCAGGACCTCAATCAGGAAGCCCGCGAGATTCATCCGGAAGACGAGCCGGCGAAGAAAGCTTTCCGCAATAAAGCGGATAAGTTCAACCAGGATATCGTTAAAACCGGTACGGAATTTATCAAAACACATCCTAAAAGTCTTGCCAGCATCTGGCTGATGATGAATGAGCTGCGTTCCCGCGTGGAGCCGGCTGAATTCCAGCAGCTGTTTAATTCCCTCGACAAATCTGTCCAGGAAAGCGCTTATGGCAACAGTGTTACCGCCTACATAAAAAGCCTGAAAGCCAATGCCCTGAATATTCCTGCGGATGATTTTTCCCAGGAAGATGAAAAGGGTAACCCGGTAAAACTTTCTTCTTTCAGAGGGAAATATGTGCTGGTGGACTTCTGGGCCAGCTGGTGCGGTCCCTGCAGGCAGGAAAATCCCAATGTTGTAAAAGCTTATAACAAGTATAAAAGTAAAAACTTCACCATCCTGGGCGTATCCCTCGATAACGACCGGGAACGCTGGCTGCGGGCCGTTAAGCAGGATGGGCTTGCCTGGACACAGGTGTCTGATCTGAGAGGCTGGGGCAATGAAGTAGCGGTGCAGTACGGTATACAATCCATCCCTGCGAACATGTTGATCGGCCCCGATGGCACTATCATCGCCCGAAACCTGCGGGGAGAAGAACTGGAACAAAAGCTCCAGGAAATCCTGAAATAGCCGCTTATCAAAATCAGGTTGACAATACGCGCCTGATTCATCAAATTTGTTATTCGTTCAAAAATTAAAAACCAATGAAGAAATATGTTGTAGGGATCGCCCTACTGATGCCAGCTGTAGCGTTGTCCGCCCAGGATAAAAAGGCGGGTGCAGGCAAACCGTTCACTATCCAGGGAACTATTTCCCAGCAGCAAAAGCCAGCCACCATCTTCCTGAGAATGCGTAAGGGCGGTGAATGGGTTACCGACAGTGCACAAATAAAAGATGGTAAATTCACCCTTTCCGGTAGCCTGGAAGAGCCGTTACTGGCTAGTCTCATGCTGGTACAACGCAGTGGTGAAAAACCGATGTCTATGGGCCGGGATATGCTGGCCGTATTTCTGGATAAAGGTACCATCGTAGTAACCACTACCGATTCCATCAGCAAGGCCAGTGTAAGTGGTTCCCGTGCCAACGAAGATTATAAAAAGCTGCAGGAACAACTGAAAGATGTGAACGAAAAAGGCGCCGCGCTGCAGCAGCAGTACCGCGAACTTGCCAAAAATAAAGACGAAGAAGGGCTGAAAAAACTGGATGCTTCCTTCGACGCACTGGACGCTGAAGAGAAAAAAATCGAAAACGACTTTTTCGCTAAAAACACCGGCTCTCCTATCGCACTGTATGTGCTGAACCAGGTAGCTGGCTATGATGTCAAACCAGACGAAGTAACTCCCCTGTTTAAAAAACTGGGCAAGGAAGCAAAAAACTCTCCTTCCGGTAAAGAGTTCGCCAAACGCCTGGAATCTGCCCGCAAAACAGCGGTAGGTCAATCTGCTATCGAGTTTGCACAAGCCGATGCCAACGGTAAAGATATCAACCTCTCTTCCTTCCGTGGAAAATATGTACTGGTTGATTTCTGGGCCAGCTGGTGCGGTCCCTGCCGTGCTGAAAACCCGAACGTGGTAAAAGCATATGGCAAATTCAAAGACAAAGGTTTTGAAATCCTGGGTGTTTCCCTCGATGATAAAAAAGACAAATGGCTGGCTGCTGTAGAAGCCGACAAACTCACCTGGACACATGTTTCCGACCTGAAAGGCTGGAAAAATGCAGCTGCTGAACTGTACGGCGTACGCGCCATCCCGCAGAACGTGCTGATCGATCCCAAAGGAAAGATCGTCGCTAAAAACCTGCGCGGCGAAGACCTCGAAAAGAAATTAGCTGAGGTATTGCCTTAATGCATCAGAAGGTTTAAAACAAAGTATAGCAAGGGCTGGCCGGTTGGTCAGCCCTTTGTATTTTGGATACGGGTATCGATACACGAAGCCCAGGAGATACGGTTAGATCATTTATTTGCCCGGACACCCCAAACAATGCCTGAATCGCAACGAGCCATTCCTTTTAAGCCAATCCTTTTTTATTTTATATTGATAATTAACTACTTACGGGCTAAATTTTCCTTCTTCCAAAAAAATATTTCTTTAGTTACGAAACTTTCGTAGATTTACGAAACATTCGTAGATAACAAATAGCACTATATGGAAAAGCTCACACAACAGGAGGAAGCAGCGATGCTCTCGATATGGAAAACAGGGAAGGGGTTTGTGAAAGATTTTCTGGAGAATCACCCTGCACCGGCGCCGCCGTACACTACCCTGGCATCCACCATCAAAAACCTGGAGAAAAAAGGATACCTGGAAAGCCGTAAGGTGGGTAACGTATATGAATATACGCCGGTGATAGAGGAGGTGACCTATAAAAACAAATTCATGAGTGGTTTTGTGAAGGATTACTTTGAAAACTCCTACAAGGAGTTGGTGTCCTTTTTCGCAAAGGAGAAAAAAATCAGCCCGGATGAATTAAAAGAGATCATTAAGATGATCGAAAATGGTAACAAATAAAAACCGGAACAATGATACCTGCCATACTGATATACCTGTTCAAAGCCAATGTGGCGCTCACCTTGTTTTTCCTGGCTTACCGGCTGGGCTTACGGCGACTGACTTTCTACACGCTTAACCGCGTATTCCTGTTATCGGGCATTGTTTGCTCTTCGCTGTTTCCGCTGGTGTCTGTCAACGCATTTGTGGACCGCCACGAAACCATTGCCGGCGGCATCGCCTACCTGCCAGATCTGAGTGCCCTAACGGTACCGGATGAACGTTTCACGGTATGGTCTGCTTTGGTATACCTCTTTTGGATAGGAGTAGCAGTAATGACCATCCGCCTGGCTATCCAGCTCATTTCATTATGGCGCATTCACCGGCGTTCCAGTCCGGATACGGTAGACGGCGTACCGGTACGAACGTTGCAACAACAGGTGAATCCGTTTTCTTTTTTCCGTTATATCTATATCAATCCATCTCTGCACCAGCCAGATGAACGATTCGGCATTCTCTCCCATGAGCAAGTGCATGTACAGCAATGGCATAGTATCGACGTGATACTGGGCGAACTGAACAACATCTTCTACTGGTTTAATCCGGGCGCCTGGCTCATGAAAACAGCTATCCGCGAAAACCTGGAGTTTATCACCGACCGCCACCTGCTGAAACAGGGTGTCGACAAAACAGCTTATCAATACAGTCTGATAAAAGTTAGTGGGATCCCATATGCGACGGCCATCGCAAACAATTTCAATTTCTCACATTTAAAAAACAGGATCATTATGATGAACAGTAAAAAATCATCAACCATCCAGCTGGTGCGTTATGTGGCATTGGGCGCTTTGGTGGGCGGCCTGGTGTTATCTCTCAACTACAGCAAGGCTTCCGTAAGCCCCTGGAAATCTTCCCCCGCAGTGGCGGATACTACGATAAAACCTGGGGTAATCCTGGAAACCAGGAGAGCCAGATCTCACAGCCCCGCTGTCAGGCCCAATCCCAACCCAGACCCCAAGGGTGCTACCGTAGTAGAGAAAAGACCTGAAGTAACCGTACAGCAGGTAACCGCACCCGATGGCAGCGCTGCCACTACCGTAAATATGTCCGCCGACAGGGCAACTGTTGTAGCACCAACGGTTACTATACAGCCGGGACAATCACCCTTGAAGACAGCAGATGGTCAGGAACCGATTTACATCATCAATGACAAGGTATGTACCAGCAGCGCAGAAATCTCTGCACTGTCACCCGGCGATATCGAGTCTGTCAGTGTATACAAAGGTGAACGCATGCCTGGTAGTATGATCGCCGAACTCGGGGAAAGAGCCCGTGCCGGGGTCATCGTTGTCTATACCCGTGCCTGGTTGGTTTCCAATAAAAAACGTTACGAGCCTGCCACCTCCGTTCAGGGAAAAGCACCAGGGGAATCAGCGGGCCAAGGTAAAGCAGTACAGGAGCTCCGCAGGGGAGCTTCCGGAGGCAAAGCAGCGGTATTAACAGAAGATGAACTTAAAGCCAGGGCCAAAGCACGGAAAATAGACGATAACGACCCTGATAAAAAGATTTATATCCGGCTGGAAGGTGAAGCGGCAGGATTGGTGGTAAGAGAAAATGGTTATACCGCCACGGGAAACGCTGTGTACCTCATCCCCAAAGAACAACCCAAAAAGACAGCACAGTAAAATACATCCGCATAATACTCAAAAAGCCACGGTCCGCCACCGTGGCTTTTTTGTTGAGGGACAACTTTCTCCGGCCATTAACGTTATACTTAGGCACCCCCGGATAAAATTGTTGTCTATGTTACAGAATGGCGATAAAGCACCCGATTTTACCCTCGCAGCGTCTCCTGATAAATTGGTCACGCTATCGGATCTCCGCGGTAAAAATGTGATACTGGCATTTTATCCGGCCGACTGGAGCCCGGTATGCAGCGATCAAATGGCGCTCTATAACGAAATGCTCCGTTTTTTTGAGCGATATAACGCTGTACTGTTGGGCATCTCTGTAGATGGCGCCTGGTGCCACAAGGCTTTTACAAAAGACCGGAACCTGCATTTTGATCTGCTGGCCGATTTTGAACCGAAAGGATTGGTTTCCCGGCTATATGGCGTTTACCAGGATGGCGTGAGCCAACGGGCGCTATTTGTTATCGATGACCAGGGTGTTATCCGGTGGAGTTATCTGTCACCCATCGGGGAAAACCCGGGCGCTGATGGTATCCTGCAGGCGTTGGAATCCATCAGCACAACAGCCTGACTTTGTTATTCGTAATTGAAACATATGCTTACACCTCCCATTACCAGCCGTGATCATGTCACCGGTAACCAGCAAGGCTCCACGGAGATTGTGGAGTATGGCGACTTTCAGTGTCCCTATTGTGGAGAAGCTTTTGGTATCGTCCGGGATCTGTTACAGTCGCTCAGCAATGTAAAGTTTGTATTCCGCCATTTCCCACTGGCAGAATCACATGAATATGCCATGGACGCCGCTTTGGCCGCAGAAGCAGCCGCCAGGCAGGAACAGTTCTGGCCTATGCACGATGCTATTTATCAGCATCAGCAGGAGCTTTCAGACGATTTGTTTTCTAAGCTGGCACAACAGCTGCACCTCAACCTGGAGCAGTTTAAGGAAGACATGCAGGACAATCAGCTGGTCAGCAAAGTGGAAGCCGACTTCGAAAGCGGTATCCGCAGCGGGGTAAACGGTACCCCTACTTTTTTTATCAACGGAAAAAGATTTAACGGCGACTACCGCAACCTGTTATCAGCGGTTCGCCACTGAGCGTACGCAACGGAAACCCAGGTTAGCCAGGCCCGATTCCGGCGTGGTTTTCATCCTCGCGGATACCCGGTAGCCACGGCAATACTCATCACTGCACATATAGGACCCACCCCGGATCACATGTTTCTGCTGACCGGGATCTTCAGGATCATATCCTTTGGACGGCCCGGTTGGATTGGACGCGTCCTGCCCCGCCTGCGCATAATAATTGGCATCATAGAGGTCCGCTACCCACTCCCACACATTACCCGACATGTCGTATAACTGGTAACCGTTAGGCTTATACGATTTTACCGGCGAGGTGCCCGTAAAACCATCTGTTTTCGTGTTTTTATAAGGGAAATTACCATTCCAGGTATTGGCTTTCGGTTGACCGGCAGTGAGCGCTTCGCCACCCCAGGGATATAGCTGATTGGAAAGACCACCCCTGGAGGCATACTCCCATTCTGCTTCTGTAGGCAGCCTTTTCCTGGCCCATTTGGCATAAGCCTGGGCATCCAGCCAGGATACCTGTGTTACGGGATGGTTTTCCCGGCCTTTGATATCGCTGCCAGGGCCTTCCGGATGCTGCCAGCTGGCGCCGGCAACAAAACTCCACCATTGGGAAACATCGTTGAAAGGAACGGCATGGTCCGGCGGTGTAAATACCAGGGCGCCGGCCGCCAGCATACTGCTGTCGGGCTCCGGGGAACCCGGTGGCATACTGGCCATCAGCTCTTCTTTGGAGATCGGCTTTTCAGCGGTGGTGACATAACCGGTGGCCGCCACAAAAGCGGCAAATTCCTGGTTGGTGACCTCATGTTCATCCATCCAGAAACTATCTACTTTCACGGTATGTTTGGGATATTCATCAGGCATACCGGTGCTGTCATCGGCCCCCATACTGAAACGCCCCCCTGGTATAAGTACCATATGGTTCAGGGTGTCTGTTCCGCCGACGGCAGCGGTTGTAGTGTCTTGCTGAACGGGTGTTTTGCCGGTCCCCCCACAGGCAGCCAATGCTGCTGTAACAATACTGAGATATATCAAATGCCTGGTCATCTGCACAAAATAAGGCTTTCTCGCAAAGACGCAAAGCAGCAAAGAACGCAAAGATTTTTATTAAGAATATAGAAGAAAGCAAAGGAGCGGAGATCAATAACTGATCTTCGCTCCTTTGCTTTCTCTGCTCACTTATATATTCTTTGCGCTCTTTGCTGCTTTGCGCCTTGCGTGAACCCTCCGCTGTTAACAATAAAATAATGATTTTTTTACCTAAACTATTGTAAACTGCACTCTGATCTGATGCAGCCCGACTGCACCGTTTATTCAGTTTTTGCATATGCAACAATCAGCCATCCCTTTCACACGGAAGGATTTCGGGGATGATTTCCTATGGGGCGTCACTATTTCTGCCTTTCAGAACGAAGGCGCTCACAACCTCGACGGTAAAGGCGCTTCTATCTGGGACACTTTCACCGGCCGCAAAGGAAAAATCCGCGATAAAACCCATGCACAGGTGGCGTGCGATTTCTACAACCGCTATACTCAGGATATCCTGCTGGCAAAAATGCTGGGGTTCAATGTGTTTCGTTTCTCGCTGTCCTGGGCCCGGATCATTCCCGGTGGTACCGGCCCGGTTAACCAGGCGGGCATTGATTTTTACCATCGGGTGATAGATGCCTGTCTCGAATTAGGCCTGGAACCTTATGTGACATTATATCACTGGGATCTGCCTCAGGCGTTGGAAAACAAAGGTGGTTGGTGCCATCGCGGCGTTGTGTTTGCTTTTGAAAACTACGTGCGCGTATGCACGAAGGCTTATGGCAACAAAGTAAAAAACTGGATCATCCTGAACGAACCTTTCGGCTTTACTGCATTGGGATATATGCTGGGTGTACACGCTCCCGGAAAGATAGGCCTGTCCTGGTTTCTGCCGGCGGTGCACCATGCCGTGATGGCGCAGGCGGAAGGTGGCAGGGTAGTACGGGAAGAAGTCGCCGGTGCTAATATTGGTACGGCTCTTTCCTGCTCACAGATCGTCCCTTTTACCGACAATGAAAAAGACCTCAAAGCAGCCCGGAAAGCAGATGCGCTGTTTAATCGTATATTCCTGGAACCTTCGCTGGGCATGGGTTACCCGGTCAACGACTTCCCACTCCTGAAGCGCATCGAAAGAAGATACGCCCTGTGGCGCGATTGGGACAAGCTGGCGTTTGATTTCGATTTTATCGGCGTACAAAACTATTTTCCGTTGGTGGTAAAATACAACGCTTTTATGCCGGTAGTCAATATCTCTGAAGTGAAACCCAGGGCTCGCAATGTGCCTACTACGGCGCTGGGATGGGAAATTAACGGCGACGGCCTGTACGAAGTGCTCAAACAATTCTCCGCCTACGATCGCGTGAAAAAACTGATCGTCACGGAAGGAGGTGCCGCTTTCCCTGATTTACGCGCGGAGAATGGCGCTATCCACGATAGGGACCGTGTCAGTTACTTCACGGAATACCTGGAAGGCGTACTCAAAGCCAAAAGAGAAGGTATCCCGGTAGATGGCTATTTCGCCTGGACGCTCACCGATAATTTTGAATGGGCCGAAGGCTATCGCGCCCGGTTCGGACTGGTACATGTCAATTTTGAAACCCAGCAACGCACGATTAAAGACTCCGGATACTGGTTCCGGGAATTGTTGAATGCGGAAGAATAAATACATCTCCGGAAAAAATAAACCCCGCACGGGAGCGCAGGGCTTAAATTCGTAAATTCCAACATCCCTAAATCAAATACCACAATAACAAAATAGTTAAATAACCAAATGTTTACTGGTTCAGTCGTTTAATAAACCATATATCACGCAGACTGAAATGAAATACTGCATTCACATAGTTCTCCTTCACTAAACCATTATTGGTAGAGCCGCGTTGCCCGGCTTCCAATCCCACATAATAACGCAATTGCCCGTTCTTGCTGGGGAGGGAAACGCCCAGCGTACCGGCCATGTCGTGTATTACTGTGTTTTTAATCACCAGCGGCGACTGGTTATAACTGAAGCCTGCCTGGAAGATAAGGCCTTCAATAGGCCGGTTATAGTACTGTTTGTTGATGGCATATTCTATACCGGTGGAGAACCGTTGTCCGTCCTGGTAATAATAGTTGAGTCCTTTATCGCCCAGGTTGTTCCATACCTGGTGCCGGTAATCTGCCACCCAGGTAATGGTGTTATTGGTGAGGGAAATACCACCGCCAAACTCCGAAGGCAGTGTGAAGTAACCGGGCGCCAACTCTTCGGTGTAGTAAGGTGTGTTATCCTGGTTCACGATATTGAGTTGTTGCTGTAGTTTCATGCGGGTCTGGAAGCGGTAGGTGGCACCCAGTCCCAGTTGCCAGTCTTTGCTCACCTTCGTGATATATTGTGCGCCGGCAGTGAAATTAGGTTTGAAGGTATACTGGTTATGTTGGGTGATCAGTGAATCGGAGCCAATGGTTTGATTTACCTTGATCGGTCCGAATAAAAAACCCGTGGATATACCGATGGAAAAATGTTTGTTGAGTTGAAAACCATTGGAGATATAAACCCGGTTTAATCCGCCGGAACCGGTAGTGGTAGCGGTGACCGGATTGCCGGTACCGGTGATGAACTGGTTGTTGAGCAGTTTATAATCCACGGTACTGAAAGGAGTGATACCAGCGCCAATGCCCCACCAGCGGTTGGCTTTAAAGCCCAGCGCCAGCCGTTTGAAATTGAGATCGCTGGCGGTTTGGGAGATATTGGGACCGGAGTAATTCAGGTACTGCGCTTTCAGGGAACCATCGAACATAAAGTTTTGTGTAGGTAAAGCGCTGTAAGATGCCGGATTCAGCTCGTTCAGGTAGCCGCTGTTACGACGGCCTATGCCGGTGCTGCCGAGGCCGAAATTGCGGCTGTAATCTCTTGTTTCAAGGTCGCCGATACCATAGGCGGAATAAATGGAGTTGATGCCGTGTTGTGCTTGTGCAGCGCTGGCAAGCAGCAATAGCGCGGTCACACCGGTATATATTTTTTTGCGCATAGTCATGTCCGTTATTTATACAGCAGGTAGTATACCTGTACCTTGATTTTCTTTTTAGGTGACTGCTGATCGTTGACCACCAGCCTGTCGAGGCTATTTCTGCCGGCGCCTCCGGGCGTGGTGAGGTAGAGGCCCCGGGCAGCTATATTGTCGGCGGTTAGCTGTGTATTGCAATAGTTGGTGATATCGTAGGAGTAGTAGGTGTTTTCGTTGTACTGATTATCTATGGTAAGACTGCCGTAGCCAATCGTGTCGGTTACGTTGTTGGCTTTGTCTATCTGGCACAGCGCCAGGTTGGCCGGTATCTGGCTGCTGTTGCTGAAGGTACCGGAGGCGGGATAAACAGTCAGCACCACTTTCATGATTTTAAAGAACTGCCCCAGCTGTTGCATGTTTTTGAGGTAGGGTAGATCGATACGGGTACCCACTCCCGTGAGCGACTGTACGAAAGTCATATTGCCGGTAGCGGCAGAGGGCAGCTCTTTTACCGGACCCACCAGTTTTTCCAGCGGCGTACCGCTGCGGTTGGCGGTTATCTGATTGAATTGCAGTTCTGGTGCGCTCATTTTGAAGTCCACGTATTTGGCGGTGGTCACAATTTCATTGACATGATAATAGAGCCGCATGGTGAGCGCGGTATCCTGTGCCAGGTAAGTCATCAGGGAGGCATTTCCCGGGCCGGGCGTGATTTTCAGGCCACGGAAAAAATCGAGGAAATTAGGTCCGGCGGTGATGTCCGGACTTTTGTCGCGCAACATGGTAAAGAACTGGCGGCCCAGTACATCGGATAAAGTGACGCTGACGGTTTTGTCTGTCTTCGGACGGATGATACCCGTGAAGCTGCCCAGTGGCGTACTTTCAGTGGCGAAGTTGCTGTTGTTATATAGGCTGTAGAAGGTTTGGGCAAATTGTATCTTCTGGGTAACGCGGTATACCTGCAAACTTTGCGGCTGCAGGGAATCGCCGGCAATATAGCCACCGGGGCGCAGGATAAGCCGCAGCGAATCGTAACCGGAGCCGTTCACCGGTATATCGATAGCGGCAGGCTGTATCACCTGGAAATAGGAGTTGGCTGTAACAGCGCCCAGGTAAGGGTCGGATTGATTGCCGATGAGCAGCAGGCCGGAACCGGAAGTAGGAACGGAGTCGTACTGCAATGTTTTCATAGCGACAGACAACGTATCAGTCAGGATATAATCCGTCTCTTTGTTATCTATGACGTTGTCATAGGAGAAACCGGTCTTCTGACAGGCAACAGCTCCCATCAGCCATAACAGCAACAGATATCTGATGCTGCTTTGCTGCTTTGCGCCTTTGCGTGAAACAAAACGTTGCTCCCTTCTCATCCTTTTGCGTGAAAAAAATTCGTAGTTCATGGTGCGCAATTTTAGACACGATCCATACTTACCGTTGCCGTAATATGCCAACGGGCATTATTCATCGATGAATCCATTAATCTGTTCTTTGTGCGGCCAATAGCGGCTGTAAGCCGGCTATACGCAAAAGATTACTGCTGGCAGATGAAAAAGGGGTGTCTATCCGCTAAAAAGAGGGGAATATCTATTTCCTGTTTGCCGGAATGCTCTCACGGATAATTTTGGCGACAGTAAAACGAACATGCGAATGCGTTATTTAAAAGGTTATAGTTTTTTATTAGTCGCCTCCCTGATGGCCTGTTCCAAAGGTTCTACCACCACGGATAAAATCGGTAACTGGATCAAACGTTCTGAGTTTGAGGGTGTCGGCAGAAGCGCTGCTGCTTCTTTCGTGATAGATAACAAGGCCTATGTAGGCACTGGTTATGATGGTACGAACAGGTTGCAGGATTTCTGGGTATATGATGTGGATCTGAACCAGTGGACACAGAAGGCGGCATTCCCCGGCGCGGGCCGCAGTGGCGCTGTGGGCATCGCTATGGCCGGTAAAGGTTATGTAGGCACCGGTTATGACGGGCTTAACAAACTAAGCGATTTTTATCAGTACGATCCTGCTGCCAATACCTGGGCCCGCAAGGCAGATTTCGCTGGCGGTGCACGTTATGGTGCGGTGGCTTTTGCGCTCAATAATAAAGGCTACATCGCTACCGGTTATGACGGTAACTGGCTCAAGGACAACTGGCGTTATGACCCCGCTGCCGATGCGTGGACACAGGTGCAGAGCCTTACCAGTGGTAAAAGGCAGGACGGCAACGCCTTTGTGATTGGTAACAAGGCCTACGTATGTATGGGTACTGCCAATGGCAGCTATGTCAGTGATTTTTACGCTTTCGACGGCGCTACCGAAACCTGGGCGGCGCTGCGGCCTATTGATAACGTGTCTGACCAGAGCTACGACGATAACTACAACTTTAAAGGCAGCGGTGCCGCGTCTTTCGCGATGCGGGGGCTGGGATATATAGTGTCCGGTACCAAAACCAGTCTCTCTACCGCTGTATGGGAATACAACCCGGGTACAGACCTGTGGATACAGCGAACGGATTTTGAAGGGGCGGCACGCAACGGGGCGACCGGCTTTTCGGTGAAGGACCGTGGCTTTGTGGTACTGGGTACCAGTTCCAGCCAACCGTTTGATAATATGTTTGAATTTGATCCTACAGCTGCATATAACCAGTATGACTAAACGAAAATTACGATGGATTATCCCGGTGCTGGCAATACTGCTATTGTGGGTGGTATGCCGGAATCATCGGGAATCCTCACCTGACAGGGATGATATGGTACGGTTATCCGTAGTGCCTTTTGAAACTGGCGGTGGATGGGGGTACAAGGTGATGGCCGATAATCATCCCTATATCTATCAGGATGTGATACCCGGTATTGCGGGTAACCGGCCTTTCCGGTCAAAGGCTGATGCGCAGCGTGTAGGCCAGGCAGTGTTGGAAAAGATGATGGCGCACCGGATACCAACTGTTACGTTAACGGAATTAATAAAGATGCAGGTGGCCGGCGTGCAATAAGAATGTTGTCTGTTCAGTGGTGTAATCCTGCCTGGTTTTAAACAATTTAAAACCGGGTGGGATTCCCTATTGGTGCAATTTTAAGAAGAATTTAATCCCGTTCTAATTTTAACAATCCCTTATAGCAGGATTAACAAACTTTAACACAAGCAAAAGCAGATACGGTTGTATGTTTATCGCATCAATTACAATGATGCTTCCTTTCAAACGTATATTAAAGAATCGCCCGGTCGTCGTCTCCCTGCACATCTTAGGATGGGTATGTTTTTTATTCTTTCCGTTTTTTATCTACCGCATACAGATTCTGCACAAAGGTTTCTTTTTTAAGGAGCTGATTGATAACCTTTTTCTGATCGCTATTTTTTACCTGAACATCTATGTACTGATCCCGCGTTATTTTAACCGGCAGAAGATTGTAAAATATCTGAGCACGGTGATACTGCTGGTGGTATTTATTACTATACAGCAGGCGGCGCTCGACTTTTACTTCTTCCGCAATTTTGTGGGCCGCCCGGCAATGATGGCTATGCGGATCGATAAAAGCAAATTTGCCAATGATGTAACAACCAGGTCCTTTCCTCCGTTTAACCATCGGTATCAGTTCCCGGATGAAAGCGGGGCACAGCAGAGTGTAACAGTCATGGCTACGCCGCTGGGTGATGCCAAAGTACATCATATGTCTGCCGTGACGCCGGTGGTATCTACGTTGCCGCTGCCGCCGCCACGCTGGTTCAGGGTTGTAGGAGAGAAGGCTTCCTTTTGGGATTACCTGTTGTTCCCGGAAGTACTTCGCCGCTCAGGCTTCTTCGCGCTGCTGATGTTGTTCATGAGTGGTTTTATCAAGATAGCCGTGGAGTGGTTTGAAAGTGAAAAACAACGGGAAGCGTTGAAAGTAGAAAAGCTGAATGCAGAACTGAAATTTCTGAAATCGCAGATAAATCCGCATTTCCTGTTTAACTGCCTGAATACGATTTATTCACTGGCGCACAAACAATCGGGGCAAACGGAACATGCCATCCTGAAGCTATCAACCATTATGCGGTATATGATCTATGAATCTAACGAGGCCAATGTGCATCTGGAACAGGAACTGAAATATTTACAGGACTACATTGACATACAGCGGTTGCGCCTGCCGCACGATATTGACATCCACTATACCGTAAAAGGCAAGGCTGCCGGGTTTACGATAGAACCTATGCTGCTGGTGCCTTTTGTGGAGAATGCCTTTAAGCACGGGATCAGCTACGCAGAAGAGTCCTTTATCAACATCGATATTACTATTGCCGAAAATATGATCAGATTAATCGTCAGGAACAGCCTCTTTAAAGAACGGGTATCCGAAAGAGGCGGTATCGGGTTACAGAATGTACTGAAAAGACTGGACATGCTCTATCACGGAGACCATGAAATTACCATCACGGAAACGGATAACCGGTTTATTGTTGATCTTAAAATAGTGTTGAAAAAATGATAAAGTGTATCGCTGTGGATGATGAGCCCCTGGCCCTGGAAATCCTGGAAGATTATATCCGCAAAGTGCCCTTCCTGCAGCTGGCCGGTAAATTTGAAAATGCCGCCAATGCCCTGCGCTTTATCCAGGAGGAACCGGTGGACCTGGTATTCCTGGATATCAAAATGCCCGATATTACCGGCATTCAGTTCCTGAAGTCCCTCAAATATCCGCCTATGGTAATTTTTACAACGGCCTATGGGGAATATGCGCTGGACGGCTTCAACCTCGACGTGGTGGACTACCTGCTGAAACCGGTGCCTTTTGAACGGTTCCTGAAAGCAACGGCCAAGGCCAGAGAGGTCCTCTCTGCCAATCAGCAGAAAACCGCTCCGCTGGAAGCAGCTTTCACCAATGATTACATCTTTATCAAAACAGAATACAAAATCATCAAGATCAATCTTGAAGACATTCTTTTCATCGAAGCACTGAAAGACTATACGAAAATTTATACGCCTAACCTGCCTGTGCTTACCCTGCGCAGCCTTAAATCATTCGAAACCCGCCTGCCGGCCGATAAGTTTATCCGCGTACACCGCTCTTACCTCGTGTCGCTCAATAAGATTAATTCGGTGGAGAAAAATACCGTGATGATCGCCAACCAGTCCATCCCTATCAGTGATGGGTACCGCGACCGGTTCTATGATCTGATCAATAGAAACTCCTGAACATTTACGGATTTTGATATTTAGGGATTTGGATATTTTAATATTTGATAGTGTTATTTGAACCTTTTGTATAGGAATTGATATTTAGATATTTTTATATTTTATTTTTATATATTCAAAACGAATATATAATCATTTGTTTATGTAATTAATATCCGAGTAATTCAATAGATAAATAACCAAATATCAAAATAACCAAATGAATCTATTCAAATTTTTCGGAACTTTGGTGGCACCATTACAAAAAGCCTTAATCAAAAACCACCAACATTGGAAAGAATTTATTTTGACAACGCAGCAACCACCGCTCTCGATCCGGTGGTATTGGATGCCATGCTGCCTTATATGACGGAAAAGTTCGGAAACCCTTCGTCTATCTACTCCTACGGAAGAGAAACCAGGCTGGGTATCGAAAATGCGCGCAAATCCGTCGCTAAAATACTGAATGCACATCCGGGAGAAATATTCTTCACCTCTGGCGGTACAGAAAGCAGCAATACGGCTATTAATGCGGCGGTAAAAGACCTGGGGTGCAAACACATCATTTCTTCCCCGATCGAACACCATGCTACGCTGCATACCGTAGAGCACCTGCATCATCATGACGGCATCGGTCTGTCATTTGTAAAAATATTGCCTTCCGGCCATGTGGACATGGACCATCTCCGTCAGCTGCTCGAAGAAGCCGGTCAGAAATGCCTGGTAACCCTCATGCACGCCAACAACGAGATCGGCAACCTGATCGATATCCACGCGGTAGGCACCCTCTGCAAAGAGTTTGATGCGATCTTCCATTCTGATACGGTCCAAACAGTAGGGCACTATCCGTTCGATCTGCGTAACACCCCGGTGCACTTCATTACCGCGGCAGGACATAAATTCCATGGCCCTAAAGGCGTGGGTATCCTGTATATCAACGAAAACGTGAAAATCAGTCCCTTTATCCAGGGCGGCAGCCAGGAACGCAATATGCGCGCCGGTACCGAGAACCTCTATGGTATTATCGGTTTTGCCAAAGCACTGGAACTGGCCACTGAACAACATGAAGAACACAAAGCGTACATTGACGGACTGCGTAAATACATGGCTGCCGAACTGGAAAAAAATATCCCGGGCGTCATGTTCAATGGCGACCTGCACGGCCGTAGCCTGTACACGGTATTGAACGTGTCTTTCCCGAAATCAGAAAAAAGTGAAATGATCCTGTTTAACCTGGATATCAACGGTATCTGCGCTTCCGGCGGCAGTGCCTGTACCTCCGGCGCCAACGCAGGTTCTCATGTGATCCGCGCTATCAACAGCAATCCTAACCAGATTGCCGTACGTTTCTCCTTCTCTAAAAACAATACAAAAGAAGAAGTGGATACTGTGATCACGAAACTGAAGGAACTGATATAGGATTTAAGGATTTTTTGATTTACGATTTTTTGATTTCGCGAATAAAAGCGAAACCACCAATAAAAAGAAGACCGAAGCAGAATTTATCCGCTTCGGTCTTCTTTTTTATCAATCTACGAAATCAAAAAATCGTAAATCAAAAAATCCCTACATAAATTCCTTGATGTCCTGCATGATCCTTTTGGCAATATTATCTGCCGTGGTCTCATTCTGGCTCTCCGCGTAGATACGGATAATAGGCTCCGTATTGGAGGTACGCAGGTGCACCCAGTCTTTATCGAATTCGATTTTCAGGCCGTCTTCCGTGTTTAACGGCTGATTTTTATACTTGCCTTTGATTTTTTCGAAGATGGTTTTTACATCTACCCCTTTATCCAGCTCGATTTTGTTTTTGGAGATGAAATAATCCGGGTAGCTGTTACGCAGCGCTTTGATGCTTTTTTTACTGTTGGCCAGGTGTGTCAGGAACAGACCGATACCGATGAGCGCATCGCGGCCGTAGTGCAGGTCCGGTACAATGATACCGCCATTGCCTTCGCCACCGATCACGGCATTGGTTTCTTTCATTTTCCGTACCACATTCACTTCACCTACGGCAGAAGGATTGTACTGACCGCCGTTTTTCAGCGTCACATCTTTTAATGCCTGGGTGGAAGACATGTTGGAAACCGTATTGCCCTTGCGTTTGCTGAGTACATAGTCCGCTACGGCTACCAGGGTATATTCTTCACCAAACATGCTGCCGTCTTCACACACAAAGCAGAGACGGTCAACGTCCGGATCTACAGCGATGCCCAGGTCGGCATTGGATTTATTGACTTCGTTGGACAGCGCAGTCAGGTTCTCTGCCAGTGGTTCCGGGTTATGGGCGAATTTACCTGTCACTTCCGGAAACAGTACTTCCACTTCGTTTACGCCCAGCGCTTTCAGCAACGGCGGTACAAACAGGGAGCCGGTAGAGTTAACGGCGTCTACCACAATTTTAAAATTACGCTCCTTAATAGCAGCCACATCCACCAGGGGATAGTTTACTACCAGGTCTACATGTTTTTGCAGGTAAGAATCGTCCTGTGTGTAGGTGCCGAGCTTGTTTACATCCACGAAAGTGAAATCTTCCCTTTCTGCAATGTCGAGCAGTGCTGCGCCGTCTTCGCCGGAAATGAATTCGCCTTCCGCATTCAGCAGTTTCAGCGCATTCCATTCTTTCGGATTATGGCTGGCGGTAAGGATGATACCACCGGCGGCATTTTCCATTTTAACAGCAATTTCTACTGTAGGCGTAGTAGACAGGCCCAGATCAACAACATCGATGCCAAGGCCGTTGAGCGTGGATACTACCAGGTTTTTCACCATTTCGCCGGAAATACGGCCATCACGGCCTATTACCACTTTGCGGTTGTCGGTCTGGCGGGAAAGCCAGGTGCCGTAAGCTGCGGTGAACTTTACTACATCAAGAGGAGAGAGTCCTTCACCCGGCTTGCCGCCTATGGTTCCGCGAATACCGGATATTGATTTGATCAGTGCCACGAGATTCAATTTTTTAAGGAAGGCAAATATAAAAAAAACCGTTCCAGATTTCCTAATTATGAAAAGATGAGCAACCTTGCCGGCAGATCGACCCATTTCCCCGTTCAGTTTTCACTATATTTGCAGCTACGCTTTTAAAAAAACAGCTATACGTTGCATGCAATACTTTTGGAAGAATATACCCCGGTATATTCGTTATGTGCTTGTTCAAACGCTCTATCTCTTCCTGTTGATGGTGATGTTCAGGCTCGTTTTTTACCTGTTCTTTTTTAAGACCACCATTACCAGCAGCGCCGATATTATCAAAGCATGGTACCTGGGCACCAAATTCGATCTCCGGCTGGCACTTATCCTGGTGATACCTGTCGCCCTGACGGCCGTTATCGCCCGTAACTGTTTTTTTACGTCGAAGGCTATACGTAAAGCAATGACGGTTTACCTGGTCGCCGTTTTTACCGGCCTCACCTTATTATATATACTCGACCTGGGCCACTACGATTATCTCGGTATCCGGTTAGATCCTTCCATCCTGCGTTTCCTGGCGAAAGGAGAACGGGCGGACAACGCCCGCATGGTATGGCAGAGCTACCCGGTAGTACGTGGTTTCCTGGGTATCTTCGTATTCCTGTTCCTGCTGCTACGCCTGCAAATCCGCACCTGGAAACGTTTTGCGGCCCAGCCCCCGGTATACCTCCGCAACTGGCCCTTTACCGGCTATGTAACGGCACTCACCCTGCTGGTCGCGGCCGGTATCTATGGCAATTTCGCCTATTTTCCGCTGCGCTGGAGCCAGGCCATGTTCACCCGTGACAATGGCGTTACCAGCCTGGGACTCAATCCCATCCTGTATTTCGCCTCCAACTTCTCGGTAGAGGGCGATACCTATGATATCAACCTCACCCGGAAATATTATCCGGCTATCGCCAACTACCTGAAGGTAGATCAGCCAGATGCCGATAAGCTGAATTTCGTACGCACCGTTCCCGGCGATGCTTCCAAACCCAAACTTAATGTGGTGCTGGTCATGCTGGAATCTACCGGGGCAGCGCCTACCAGCCTGTACAACAACCCCATGCAGGCTACGCCCAATATGCAACGCCTGGCCGATAGCGGTATCCTCTTCAAAAACTTCTACGTACCGGCTATCAGCACGGCGAAAACCGTTTTCGGCGTCACTACCGGCCTGCCGGACATTACGGCTGTGAAAACAGCCAGCCGTCACCCTAAAATGCTGGACCAGCGTATTATCCTGGACCAGTTCAAAGGCTACGAAAAACTATACCTGCTCGGTGGAAACACTAACTGGGCTAATATCCGCGCGGTATTTACCAACAACGTGGAAGGCATCAATATACACGAGGAAGGCATGTATAAGTCCGCAAAGGCCGATGTGTGGGGTATCTCCGACTACGACCTGATCACTGAGGCCAGCGAAATCTTCAAAGCCAACAACGACCAGAAAAAACCGTTCGTGGCTTTCCTGCAGCTGGCAGATAACCACCCGCCGTATACTACCACCAGCGGGGCAGGCGACTTTAAAAAGCTGACCGAAAAAGACATCGATATGGCCAAATTCAAAAAATCCGGCTTCGTGTCTATCGATCAGTTCAACGCCCTGCGGTATGAAGATTATAATGTGGGCCACCTCATAGACATGGCGCGTAAAGATGGTTATCTCAACAATACTGTCTTCATGTTCTTCGGTGACCACAACTGCATCCTCAATCCTTACACGTTTATGCCGCTGCCGGAATATGAACTGGCTACCGGCGGGGTACATGTTACCGCATTTATGTACAGCCCCGGCCATGTGGCGCCCCAGGTGATCAGTACGCCCGGCAGCCTGCTGGATGTATACCCCACCATGGCCAGCATGGTAGGGTTACCCTATAAAAACTATACGCTGGGTACCAACCTGTTCGACAGTACCCGGGTAAACGACAAATACGTATTTGTGACTTACCTGCGTAATCAGCAGCCTTACTACAGCATAATCGGCGATCAATACCTCTATGAGATAAACATGACCACCCACGCCACCGCCCTGTACGACCTGAAAGGCGATCCGCTGAAGAACATACAGGCCGAAAAGGCGGACACCGCAAAAAATCTGGATAATTTAACACGCGGCTTCTACGAAAGCACGCGATATTTGATGTTTAATAATAAAAAATAATATTTGCCACTGGCACGATTGAATTGTTATGGATATAGATATAGACAAAAGCTGGTTTAAAGATTGGTTCAATTCTCCTTACTACCACCTGCTCTACGATCATCGCGACGAGCAGGAAGCAGCAGCCTTTATTGACAAGCTGCTGGCGTACCTGCAGCCACCTGCCCACGCAGAAATGCTGGACGTGGCCTGTGGAAGGGGCCGTCATGCCAAATACCTGGCGGACAAAGGATATACCGTCACCGGCATAGATCTCTCCATAGAAAGCATTAATGTCGCCAAAAAGCTGGAAAATGAACACCTGAGCTTCTTCCAGCATGATATGCGCCTGCCTTTCCGTGTCAACTACTTCGATGTGGTATTTAATTTCTTTACCAGTTTCGGTTATTTCGAATCACAGCGCGACAATGACAACGCGTTGCGTACCCTGGCCAACGCGCTGCGGCCCGGTGGTAAACTGGTGCTGGACTATCTGAACAGTCCTTACGTGGAGTCCCACCTGGTATACGATGAGGTGAAGGAGAAAGATAATGTGGTGTTTGACATCCGCCGGGAGGTGAAAAATCATAAATTCCTCAAAAAAATTAATATTCTCGACAAAACCCTGATGAGAAGGGCCACCTTCGCGGAGAGCGTAAATGCCTTTACCCGCGCGGATTTTGAGCGTATGTTCGCCAAACAGGGGCTGGTTATCACGGAAATTTTCGGAGATTATCATTTTAACAGTTATGACGAGCAACGTTCACCACGTATGGTCCTCATTGCTCAAAAACCTTAGCCATGCTTGAAAGTATCCTGAAACAGGACCTTCGCTTGTTTTTCCATATCAATGGGCAATGGCACAATGCGGTACTGGATGTGATCCTGCCGTTTGTGCGGGAGCCTTATGTGTGGGCGCCATTATATCTGTTCCTGGGGTTGTTTGCCACTATTAACTACGGCTGGAAAGGTTTCTTCTGGATGCTCTTTTTCCTGTTGTGTTTTGCCCTGGCCGACCAGAGCAGCCTGTATATGAAACAGGCTTTTGGCCGTATCAGGCCCTGCCGCGACCCGGTTGTGTCGCATTATGCGCGCGTGCTGGTATCGTATTGCCCTATGAGCGGTAGTTTTACCTCCAACCACGCCGCGAACCATTTTGCGTTAGCGACGTTTTGTTTCTTAACTTTAAAATCAGCCTTTGGCCGGTACACCTGGTTGTTTTTCCTGTGGGCAGCCCTTATCGGCTATGCACAGATATATGTAGGCGTGCATTACCCGCTGGATGTAGTGGGAGGTGGCTTACTGGGCGCCCTGATCGGGCTGCTGAGCGGCAGTTTTTTCCAGCGCCGCATAAGACTGGAGCCTGAAGCAATATCATGAACTGGACATATCTGATACTCATACTGTTGGCTACGCTCGTTGGTGGGATTATCCCCATGACGATCCGGCGTATCAACGCTAATTTTACCATCTACCTGCTGGCTTTCACAGGTGCTTTCCTGTTTGGGGTGACCATCATGCACCTCCTGCCGGAAGTATACCATGAACTGGGCCATAACGCCGGTATTTACATTGTGCTGGGATTTTTCCTGCAGGTGTTCCTGCAACAGCTGTCGCATGGCATGGAACACGGCCATAGTCACCTGCCGGGCGAAAACCACCACCATATTGCTGTTACACCACTGCTGCTGGGGCTTTCCATTCACGCTTTTATGGAAGGTATCCCGCTGGGCTTCAAATATGAAGACCAGTCGGCCTTACCCTCCCTGATGATGGGCGTAGCGGCGCATAAGATACCGGAAGCGCTGACGCTGATCACGGTGATGATACACGCGCACAAGTCAAAGTCACAGCTCTGGCAGATATTGGTCACTTTTGCGATCGTCACCCCGCTGGCTGGCATACTCGCCTGGTGGATGGGCAACCGCTTTGAGCTGGTATCGCATTACCTGCTGTATGTGGTGGCACTGGTGATCGGAGCATTTCTGCACATTTCCACCACCATTTTTTATGAAAGCGGAACCAAACACCATGAACTCAGCGGCCGGAAAGTATTGGCCATTGCGAGCGGACTGGTGCTGGCATTTCTTACATTGATATTTGAATAATTTTTTATTTTTAGGCTTTAAATCATGGAAGTCGTCGTCATTATCCTCATCCTTATTTTAGTCAACGGCATTTTCGCAATGTCGGAGACGGCATTGGTCTCGGCCCGCAAGAGCCGACTGGAACAACAAGCCAATAAAGGGGATGAAAAAGCAAAGGCAGCACTGAAGCTGGCCAACAATCCGGACACATTTCTTTCTACCGTTCAAATCGGTCTTACGTTCATTGGTATTTTCATCGGTATTTATTCCGGAGAAACCCTCAAGGACGAAGTGGCCGTCTGGCTCAGCCAGTTTCCTGCAGTTGCCGTTTATAGCAACCTGCTCGCTACCATTATCGTTGTTATCATTATCACTTATTTTTTGCTGGTATTGGGCGAACTGGTACCCAAAAGATTGGGCAGTGCCAGACCCGAAGCCATCGCCAAAAGGATGGCCAAACCCATGCAGGTGGTCTCCTGGCTTACTTTCCCGTTCATTTGGTTGTTAACCGCCTCCACCAACGTGTTGGTAAAAATATTTAACCTGCAGCCCGAAGGATCGCAGGTGACAGAAGAAGAAATCAAGGCTATCATCAATGAAGGCACTACTTCCGGCGCTATTGAAGAAACGGAACAGGAAATCATTGAACGGGTGTTTCACCTGGGCGACCGGAACATCACTTCGCTGATGACCTACCGAAACGATATTACCTGGCTGGATATCAATGAGCCACCGGCCACCTATCAGCAAAAAATTCATGAGAGCCTGCATAGCGTATATCCAGTATGTGAAGGACAGATAGACAGTATCAAAGGTATTGTATCTATCAAGGACCTGTATGGCGTAAGCGGCAAATCCACGCCGCTGACACAGATTATCCGCAAACCCCTGTTCGTACCGGAAAACAATACCGCTTATCAGGTACTGGAAAAGTTTAAGGAAACACACGTACATGCCGCGTTTATCGTCGATGAATATGGCACGTTTCTGGGTATGATCACGCTCAACGATATTCTCGAAGCGATAGTCGGGGATATGCCGGAAACCGAAGAAGCAGACGATTATGAAATGGTACTCCGCGACGACGGCTCCTGGCTGGTAGATGCCCAGATACCCTTTTACGATTTCCTGGCAGAATTTGACAAGGAAGACTGGATGAACGAATTTGAACAGGACTTTGATACCCTGGCCGGATTTATCCTGCATCACCTCGAACATATACCCAAAACAGGAGAGAAGTTCCTCTGGCGTGGTTTTGAATTTGAAATAGTGGATATGGATGCTCACCGTATAGACAAGGTGCTGGTGACACCACCTGTGCAAACTGACGAACCGTAAACCGTAAAAACCGACCTCCCCCAAAGCAGGTATTTATCGCATGCGTACTTACCCGTAATTCGTGAATGTTCCGGGTGGATTTATTTGATTAAATCCATCTTTATACTATTTTTGAGCACTTTTTCACATAAATAAATAAATAATATAATATAAAATGGTTGTATTAGGAAGTAAGTCGCTGACACTCGATGAGGTGTACAGAGTGCTTTACGCAGGTGAAGAGCTGAGCCTGGACGCAGCGGCATTACAACAGGTGGAAGCCAGCTTTTTGTTTCTGAAAAAATTTTCCGCCAAAAAGCTGATTTATGGTATCAACACAGGTTTTGGTCCGATGGCCCAATATCGTATCAGCGACGCGGATACCTTTCAGCTGCAATATAACCTGATCCGCAGCCACAGCACGGGCGCCGGCAAACCGCTTTCTCCCGTAGTCACCAAAGCCCTGATGATAGCGCGTTTGAGCAGCTTTATGCAGGCACATTCCGGTATTCATCCTGAAGTAGTGGTGTTGCTGAAAGACCTGATCAATAAAAACGTATACCCTTGTGTGTTTGAACACGGTGGCGTAGGCGCCAGCGGCGACCTGGTACAGCTGGCCCATCTGGCCCTGGTACTGATCGGTGAAGGAGAAGTATGGTACGAAGATAAAATGCAGCCTACGGCAGAAGTGTTTGCCCGCCTGGGTTTAAAGCCTATCAATATCCATGTGCGCGAAGGCCTGGCCATCATCAACGGTACTTCCGCGATGACCGGCGCCGGTCTGGTGAACCTGATACAGGCCCGGCAACTGCTGGGATGGGCCGTTACCCTCTCTGCCATGATCAACGAAATCGTGGAAGCGTTCGACGACCACCTGTCAGCCGAACTGAATGCCGTGAAAATGCACACCGGCCAGAACACGGTAGCCGCCAAAATGCGCGAAGTACTGGAAGGCAGCAAAATGGTAAGGCATCGTCCGGACCATCTCTATAAAGAACTGGAAGAAGAAATCTTCAAGGATAAAGTACAGGAATATTATTCCCTGCGTTGTGTGCCCCAGATCCTGGGCCCTGTGTATGATACCATTATACAGGCAGAAAAAATAGTGATACAGGAACTCAACTCCGTGAGCGACAACCCGGTGGTGGACCATGAGCTGGAAAACGTATTCCACGGCGGTAACTTCCATGGCGATTATATCTCCCTGGAAATGGACAAGCTGAAAATCGCTACCACCCGGCTGTCTATGCTGGCGGAACGTCAGCTCAACTACCTGCTGAACGAAAAACTGAACCACAAGTTCCCGCCGTTTATGAACCTGGGTAAACTGGGCTTCAACTTCGGTATGCAGGGCGCACAGTTTACCGCTACCTCTACCGTAGCAGAAAACCAAACCTTGTCCTTCCCGATGTACGTACACAGTATCCCGAATAACAACGATAACCAGGATATTGTGAGCATGGGCTGTAACTCCGCACTGATGGCCAACAGGGTAATTGCCAATACCTTCGAGGTGCTGGCGATTCATACGCTGACCGTATTACAGGCGGTAGACTATCTGCAATGCGAGGAAAGGCTGGCGGCTTTCTCTAAAAAGATGTACCGGGAAGTAAGAGCAATTTATCCTAAATTCATTGAAGATAGCCCAATGTATAAGGACCTCGGCAAGATTAAAGATTATCTTTTATGTAATGAGCCGGTAAAAATGTTCTGATTTCTACGCAGATCACAGACCGTAACTCTTAATTCGTAATTCGTAATTCGTAATTTTCATGAAATGTGCCTTAATTACAGGAGGTTCCCGCGGTATTGGCAGGGCAGTATGTATTAAAATGGCGGAATTGGGATATCATGTCCTGATCAATTATAAAGGCAATGAAGCCGCTGCACAGGACACCCTGGAGGCAGTGAAGGCGAAAGGCAGCAGCGGTGAGCTGTTGCAGTTCAACGTAGGAGATGCCGCCGATGTACAAACAGTACTGGGCGGATGGATAGAACAAAACAAAGAACAACATACCATTGAAGTATTGGTCAACAATGCCGGTATCCGGGAAGATTCCCTGATGTTCTGGATGACCGACGCACAATGGAATAATGTATTGAATATCAGCCTGAATGGTTTTTATCATGTCACCAAACAGGTGTTGAATCCGATGTTGTTGAAGCGTTATGGCCGTATCATCAATATGGTATCACTGTCCGGTATCAAAGGATTGCCGGGGCAGACCAATTACTCCGCTGCCAAAGCGGGTATCATTGGCGCTACCAAAGCGCTGGCCCAGGAAGTGGCCAAGCGGGGTGTTACCGTCAATGCCATTGCGCCCGGCTTCATCAAAACCGATATGACCGCCGAGCTGAACGAGAAGGAACTGGCGGCCCAGGTGCCCATGAACCGCTTCGGTACCCCCGAAGAGGTGGCAGAAGCCGTAGCGTTCCTGGCTTCCAAAGCAGCCGGATATATCACAGGAGAAGTGTTGAACATCAACGGAGGTCTCCATACTTAAAAAGTAGTTTATACATGAACCGAGTAGTGATCACTGGAATGGGAATCTACTCCTGCATTGGTAAAGACATGCAGGAGGTGAGGGATTCATTGTATACGGGCAAATCCGGTATTGTACTGGACCCTGAGCGGAAAACATTTGGTTACCGTTCCGGCCTCACCGGCTTTATACAGCGTCCTGAACTGAAAGGGCTGCTGGATCGCCGGGCCAGGCTCATGATGCCCGAACAGGCAGAATTTGCGTATATGGCCACCCGTGAGGCGCTTGCCCAGGCGGGAATGGACCAGGACTATATTGACAGTACCCCGGTGGGACTGTTATATGGCAACGACAGTTCGGCCAAACCAGTGATTGAGGCCACGGATATCATGCGGGAAAAAAAAGATACCATGCTGGTGGGTTCCGGTTCTGTATTCCAGACCATGAACTCCACCGTAAATATGAACCTGGCCACCATCTTTAAGCTGCGGGGCGTTAATTTCACCGTGAGCGCGGCCTGTGCCAGCGGTTCCCATGCTATCGGCCTCGGATATATGTTTATCCGTAACGGTATGCAGGATGCAGTGATCTGTGGCGGCGCTCAGGAAGTGAACCTGTACGCCATGGGCAATTTCGATGCGATCGCTGCTTTCTCCACCCGCGAGCAGGACCCCACCAGGGCTTCCCGGCCGTTTGACCGCGACCGTGACGGTCTCGTTCCCAGCGGCGGCGCCGCTACCGTGATCCTCGAAAGCCTGGAATCGGCCCGCCGCAGAGGCGCTACCATCCTCGGCGAAGTACTGGGTTATGGCTTCTCTTCCAATGGCAGCCATATCTCCAACCCAACGGTGGACGGGCCGGTACGTTCCCTGCAGATCGCCTTGCAGGACGCCGGGCTCCAGGCAGCCGATATTGAGTATATCAACGCACACGCTACCTCCACCCCGGCCGGCGACGCCAGCGAAGCCAGTGCCATCTATGAGGTGTTCGGCGCTTCCAACCCATTCGTCAGCTCTACCAAATCCATGACCGGCCACGAATGCTGGATGGCGGGCGCCAGTGAAATCGTTTATTCCATGCTCATGATGCAGCACGATTTTATCGCGCCTAACATTAACCTGGAAAATCCGGACGGAGATGCCGCTAAATTGAATATTGCCACAAAGACCATAGATAAAAAATTTAATATATTTTTGTCCAACTCTTTTGGCTTTGGAGGGACCAACTCTTCCCTCATTGTCAGAAAGTGGACTGGAATTTAGAAATTTAGAAATTTGGTTATTTAGTTATTTGTTTATTAAAGAGCCCTTGATTCAGAAAATAAGCAAATAAGCAAATAACCCAATCTTTAAATTTTTTAACTTTGGAGGATAAAATCAGGATTGGGTAAGATTAACCGCTATAAATTATTTTAAAACGACCTATATCTGATTCGCACATTTATGGATATCAAGGAAATAATAACTGTTACGAACAAGTTTCTGGTGGAGGAGTTTGAAGCGAACCCCACGGACATTAAGCCTGAAGCGAACCTCAAATCCACGCTGGATCTGGACAGCCTGGATTATATCGACATGGTGGTAGTGATAGAAGATAATTTCGGTTTTAAAGTTAAACCGGAAGACTTCCAGTCTATCGTTACCTTCCAGGATTTCTACGATTATGTAACAGCTCGTGTACAACAAAAAGAACTGGTATAATGCCTTCCTGGCAAGGAAAGTCAAAAGGAAATAAGCTGGGTTACAGTATTTTTATTTTCATATTACGATATGGAGGTGTTTACCCCGCTTATTTTCTGTTAAGATTTGTCGCTTTTTATTACTTTTTATTTTCCTGGAGCTCTTCCAAACCCATCTATCAATACTTTCATACCAAAATAGGCTATGGCAGGTGGAAATCATTACTGAACCTGTATCGTAACTATTATGTATTTGGCCAGACGCTGATCGATAAGATTGTCGTGATGGCAGATATGGCCAACAAGTTTACTTTCGATTTTGACGGGGAACATCATTTACGTGAAATGGTGGCTGGCGGACGTGGCGGAATCATGCTGAGCGCGCACCTGGGTAACTGGGAAGTGGCCGGGCACCTGTTTAAACGCCTGCAAACCCGTATTAATATTGTCATGTTCGATGGAGAGCACCAGCGTATCAAGGAGTACTTATCTTCCATTACCGGCGACAGAAATGTGAATATCATCGTAATTAAGGATGATTTATCGCATATCTATGCCATCAATGAAGCATTGAGTAACCAGGAACTGGTATGCATGCACGCCGATCGTTTTCTGCCTGGGAATAAAACGGTTACCACTAAACTGTTAGGCCATGATGCCCGTTTTCCTATGGGCCCTTTCCTGCTGGCAGCTACTTTCCGGGTGCCGGTTTGTGTGGTATTTGCTTTTAAGGAAACGGCCACCCACTATCATTTTTATGCTACTGAGCCCCGTTCTTACCATGGGCGCCGGCAACAAGGTGTGGAAACAGCCCTCGCCGATTTCGCCGGTCTGCTGGAAGAAAAAATCCACCGTTACCCGGAGCAATGGTTCAATTATTATGATTTTTGGGCATAATCCGTGTTTTTACGCGTAATAATGTCGAATAATTCGATTTATTTCGTGTTTTGTCTATAAATAATAACTTGTGCAGATGTTTATTCATTCAGACGATATTACCGCCTATATTCCTCAGCGTACCCCTATTGTGATGATCAGTGGTATCCTGGAGGTGAACGGTCCCATTACCCGCACTGCCCTGCATATTGCGCCCGATAACGTATTTGTGGAAAACGGTGTGCTGATGCCTCCCGGCCTCATGGAAAATATGGCCCAAACCGCCGCCGCCCGTGTAGGCTACATTGCCAAACAGGAAAACAGTCCCGTTCCCCTGGGTTTCATCGGCGCGGTGAAAGACCTGGAAATATTTGAACTGCCTCCCGCCGGTCAAACGATCGAAACCACCACGGAAATAACCGGCGAAGTGTTTAACGCTACCATGGTAAATGGTAAAGTGATGTATGAAGGCAAAGTGATGGCACAGTGTGAACTGAAAATTTTCATCAATCCCCTTAAATAAAAAGTTATGCTTATCCGTAAAGTTTTTGCCCTGACCATCCTTCTCTGTAGCTTTTTTATCACCGCTACACAGGCCCAGAAATTGAAAAACTTTCTGGACAATACTGACACTCCTTTTACCTGGCTGGGTGTGGATTTCACGCAAGCCCGCCTGCTGGGCGACGCTGCTGCCAGTCCTGCTGATATCACCCGTCATTTCGCCGGTATCAACGACGTGATCCGGAACGAACCTAAAAAATATGATGTTCCCGGCGCTTTCAAACGCTCTAAAGTAGATTTCGATGTGAGCGAAACCAACGAAAGAAATGCCAGTGTAAATACCGATAAAATCAAATCCGAAGATGCGGCCGATTACAACCGCCTGAAACCGGAAGATATCACCAAACTGGTGAAAGGCTACAAATTCGGTGACAGAAAAGGGATTGGTGTGCTGTTTGTAATGGAAGCCATGAGCAAAACGGAAAAAGAAGCAGCCATGTATGTAACCGTCGTGGATATGGGCTCCCGCAGCGTACTGATGACAGAACGCATGACCGGCAAGGCACAGGGCTTCGGTTTCCGTAACTACTGGGCGTATACCGTACACAAAGTACTGGAGCACATCGACTACAAAAAATGGAAGGAGAAATATGCTAACGCACAGGATCCTGTAGAAGAAACGCCGGTAGCACCTAAGAAAGAAACTAAAACGGCGGTGGCTAAAGAAGAAAAAGCCAAAAAAGCGCCGAAGAAGAAAGGATAAAATATTTAGGGATTTTTTGATTTATGGATTTCTTGATTTCGGGGATCGTCGGGTGCCCGAAATCAAGAAATCCATAAATCAAGAAATCCGAAAATGGCACGTATGGAGCAAATAACCGAATGCACCGAGTTTCCGGTGAAGTTTAATGAAGTGGATTCACTGGGCATAGTCTGGCATGGCCACTATGTGCGGTATTTTGAAGACGGGAGAGAGGCTTTCGGTGAAAAGCATGGTTTACGTTACCTGGATATTTTTAATGCCGGCTTTACGGCGCCGGTGGTCAATATTCAGTGCGATTATAAACGTCCCCTGCGCTATGGCGATCGTGTACAGGTAGAAACTACCCTGGTAGACGACCTCGCAGCTAAGATCAGGTTCAACTATGTGCTCTCCAATCCGGTAACCGGTGAGGTCATCGCTAAAGGCTCTACTGTACAGGTTTTCCTGGATAAAGACACAGAGCTGCTGCAACTGACTACCCCGGTTTTCTTCAACGAATGGAAAAAAAGACACTTGCATAAATAAAGGATGATGGTCTTCGTAGTTGCAGATAATATTGTTGGGCCACTGGGCGTGAACACGGATGAGAATTTTGAACAGGTCATCCAGGGCAACAGTGGTATCCGTTTACAAAACCGGGAAGACTATGGTCCTGCGCCTTTCTATGGCGCTATGATGGCTCCGGAAATGCTGGAGAAAGCCATCGGCGGACTTAACCTCGAAGGCTACACGAAATTTGAGCAGCTGGTGATCGCTTCCGCTACGGAAGCACTATCGCAAACGGATATACGTTTGTCGGATACCCGCACCGGTCTGATCATTTCCACTACCAAAGGCAACATCGAACTGCTGGAACAGCAGGCGGATGGCATAATTCCGCCGCTTTCACAGCTGCGGCCTGCCGCCACGGCGCAAAAAATAGCGGCCCGCCTCGGTGCGGTGAATACGCCGCTGGTGATCAGCAGTGCCTGCATATCCGGACTGGTAGCTATTTTAACCGGTCAACGCCTCATCGCTTCCGGGAAATACGACCACATAGTGGTAACGGGCGCCGATGTGCTCACCCGCTTCGTATTGTCCGGCTTTCAGTCATTTCAGGCTGTCAGCGCCGTACCCTGTAAACCTTTCGATGCGCACCGCACCGGTGTATCATTGGGAGAGGCCGCCGCTACCATGATCCTTAGCAAAGACCCGCACAACGCGGATATTATACTCGGCGCCGGTGCTATCAGCAACGACGCCAATCATATTTCCGGACCTTCCCGTACCGGTCAGGAGCTGGCCAACGCCATGCAGCTGGCCCTTACAGGTAGCGGCCTGCAACCGGAAGATATCGGATTTGTATCAGCCCACGGCACAGCCACGCTGTACAACGATGAGATGGAAGCCAAAGCCCTGCACCACGCAGGATTGGCGACAGTGCCGGTCAACAGCCTCAAAGGATACTATGGTCATACCCTCGGCGCAGCCGGACTGGTAGAAGCCATTATCAGTATAAAAGCCATGAAAAAAGGCGTTATACTACCCACCAAAGGATACGAAACACCTGGTGTCAGTATGCCTGTCAACGTTAGTAACACCCTGCGTCAGCAACCATCCGGCCATCTCCTGAAAACAGTGTCCGGCTTCGGCGGTTGTAATGCAGCCATGATATTCAGTAAAAAGTAAGGACGAGTCCGGAGCAGTATCTATGCCACCTTTCGTCATTTTCTAAAGTCGATTTATGTTTAACAAGGAAACGAAAACAGCATTACAGGCGAAAGAAGCCGCATTGTGGTTGGCCTTTGCTCCGATAGCCTTCCAGGCTACCAGGGCCCTGCGCGACATGGGTATTCTGAAAGCAGTGAGCGATAGCGGATCTGCGGGTATCACCATCGAGGAGATAATGGAAAAAACCAATATGAACCGCTATGCAGTAAGAGTATTGCTGGAAGCCGGTTTAGGTATCGAACTGGTGATCGTGAACGATAAAAAATATACGCTGACCAAGACAGGGTATTTTATCCTGCATGATCAGCTTACCCGCATCAACATGGACTTTACACAGGATATCTGCTATAAAGGCATGTATCACCTGGAGGAAAGTCTCCGTACCGGTAAACCGGAAGGCCTGAAAGAACTGGGCCCCTGGGATACCATCTATCCCGGTCTCTCCCTGCTGCCACCGGCAGTAGGCAAAAGCTGGTTCGATTTTGACCACTACTACTCCGACCTGGCCACGCCTGCCGCGCTGGACATCGTTTTTGAAAATAAACCCAAACGCCTGCTCGATATCGGTGGTAACACCGGTAAATGGGCACTGGCCTGCACTGCCAAAGATCCGGAAGTAGAAGTAACCATCTTCGATATCCCCGGTCAGGCCAATATCGCGCAGCAGAAAATGAAAGATGCCGGTGTGGAAAACCGCGTGCATTTCCATATTGCCAATATCCTGCATGAGGAAATCCCTTTCCCTAAAGGATTTGATGCCATCTGGATGAGCCAGTTCCTGGACTGTTTCTCCGAGGCGGAAATCGTTTCCATCCTGTCCCGTTGCCGCGAAGCCCTCAACGACAACGGTACCATCTATATCCTGGAGCCATTCTGGAACCGTCAGCAGTTTAAGTCGGCCGCGTTCTGCCTGCAGCAGACCTCCCTGTACTTCACTGCCATGGCTAATGGTAACAGCCAGATGTACCACACGGACGATTTCTTCCAATGCATTACCGACGCAGGTCTGGTAGTGGCCGAAGAAAACAACAAGATGGGCCTTAACTACACGTTGTTAAAAGTTAAAAAAGCATAAAACCCCGATTCATTTTGTTATTTGGTTATTTAGTTATTGATGTTTCGATGGCACGGTGCACAGAAAATAAAAAAATATCCAAATAAAAAAATAACTACATGAACTAATTCCAAATCGTAAATTTTTTACCGTATGAAAACTGAACAAGTAGATGTTTTAGTCATAGGTGCGGGGCCCGCCGGTACAGTAGCGGCGTCTATCATCCATCAGGCGGGTTATAAGGTGAAAATCGTTGAAAAGATGAAGTTTCCCCGTTTCGTTATCGGAGAGAGCCTGCTGCCACGCAGTATGGATGCCCTGAATGAAGCAGGTTTCATCGATGCCATCAAGGAAAAAGGTTTCCAGGAAAAATACGGCGCCAAATTCGTGAAAGGCGGTGCTGTCTGCGATTTTACCTTCAAAGAACAGTTCACCCCCGGCTGGACCTGGACCTGGCAGGTAACCAGGGCCGATTTTGATAAAACATTGGCAGATACGGTAGAAAGTATGGGCGTGCCGGTAGCTTATGAAACTACGGTAACGGATATACGTTTTAATGGATCTGATTCAGTTACTACGGTAGAAGATAAAGACGGGAATAAATCCACTATTGAAGCCCGTTTTATTGTAGACGGCAGCGGCTATGGCCGGGTAATTCCCCGGTTGTTCAACCTGGAAAAAAATTCCAACCTCCAACCCCGTAAAGCCCTTTTCGCCCATACGGTAGACAAACGCCGTTCCATGGCGGATGAGCCTAACCGTATTACGGCGGTGGTACACAAAAAAGGCGTGTGGATCTGGATTATTCCGTTCTCTACCGGTGTTACTTCCCTGGGTTTTGTGGGCGATCCGGAGTTTTTTGCACAGTACCCCGGTACGGATGAGGAAGTGTACCGCGCTTTGCTGGAGGCAGAACCCTATACCCGTGAGCGTTTCCGCGACGTGGAACTGGTGTTCGAACCCAGAATCCTCCAGTCCTGGTCGGCCACTACCGATAAGTTTTATGGAGATGGGTTTGTGCTGACCGGCAACGTGACAGAATTTTTGGACCCGATTTTCTCTTCTGGCGTAACTTTGGCCTGCGTTTCCAGTCAAACGGCTGCTAAACTGGTGATTAAGAAGTTACGTGGGGAAGCGGTAGACTGGGAGAAGGAATACATGGAACCAACCCTGCAGGGGGTCAATACTTTCCGCTCTTATGTAATGGCCTGGTATGAAGGCACGCTGGATACCATCTTCTTCAAAAAAGATGCAGACACGCTGATCAAAAACCAGATCTGTTCCGTATTGGCAGGATATGTATGGGATATGGACAATCCGTTCGTGAAAAACCACGATACGGCGCTGAAACGCCTGGCGCGGACCATAGAATTAACAGAAAAATTAAAAAGCAGTTCAGAGATTGAATAGCGCGGAAGCATATATTACAGGATATTGTATCATACGGCAGCAAGGCATCTGGTTAAACGGGCAGCTGTTATGGGAGGCAGACCGGAGCATGGATTTGCAGGAATGGCTGCGGGCGGGCTACGACCGGTTTTCCGGGCAGTATCCCAAGTTCCATAAGATGGATGCCCTGAGCAAGCTGGGCTGGCTGGCAGCGGAAGTGCTGCTGAAGGATGCTCCGTTACAGGCACTGCCACCGGAAAAAGTGGGTATGGTGTTGTCTAACCGCAGTGGCAGCCTCGATACAGACCTGCGTTACTATGCCACGGTAAAGGATATTGCCAGTCCTGCGCTTTTCGTATATACGCTCCCCAATATTGTGATGGGGGAAATCTGCATCCGGCACGGTTTTAAAGGAGAGAATACTTTCTTTGTGTCGGAGAATTTTGATCCGGAACTGATGAGCAGTTACCCTGCGCAGCTGCTCGCTGCCACGCCGCTGGAGGCTTGTCTCTGTGGTTGGGTGGAAGTGATGGGCGAAGCATATGAAGTAGCGCTGTTTTTACTGGAGAAAACACCGACAGGATTGGCGAAACCATTGACAGCCACTGCTTTGAACGACATCTATTTAAATAATAAAATATCAAAATAACAAAATTAATAAATGGAACAGCTGATGGCAGATCTGAAGAAACAGATCATCGAACAACTGAATTTGCAGGAAGTAACACCGGAGAGCATCGGCAACGATGAACCGTTGTTTAAAGAGGGGCTGGGTCTCGATTCTATCGATGCGCTGGAGCTGATCGTATTGCTGCAACAGCATTATAACATCCGTATTGCCAACCCGGAACAGGGACCGGAGATTTTTTACTCTATCCGTTCCATGGCGGAATTTATTGTGGCACAACAAACGGCTAAAGCATGAGTGAAAAGGTGTGGATAGCAGGTGGCGGCGTCATCAGCGGTATAGGCCTGAACTTGCGGGAATGCCTCGGCGCTTTCCGTGAGATGAAACCGGGCATGGGTGCCATGCAATACCTGTCATCCGTGCACCGCAACACCTTCCCGGTAGCGGAAGTGAAAGCAGACAATACCACCCTGGCGGATATGGCCGGCTTACCGGAAAATATCAGCCGTACGGCCCTGCTCAGCCTGATCGCCGCAAAGGAAGCGTGGCAGTCTTCCGGTCTGGACGATATCTCCCGGTACCGTGTCGGATTTGTTTCCGGCAATACGGTAGGGGGTATGGACAAAACGGAAGATTTCTTCGCGGAATACCTGGCAGATAACCGGAAAGGCCGTTTGCAGCAGGTGGTACACCACGAATGCGGCAGCGTCACCGAAATTGTAGCCGATGCCATGGGCATCCGTCACCATGTGTCTACCATCAGCACCGCCTGTTCTTCGGGCGCTAACGCGCTCATGTATGGCTACCGCCTGATACGTAATAATATCGTGGACGTGGTGATTGCCGGTGGTACAGATTCGCTCACCCGTTTTACGCTTAATGGTTTTAATACCCTGATGATCCTGGACCAGCAGCCCTGCCGTCCCTTTGATGAAACCCGTACCGGGCTTAATCTGGGTGAGGGTGCGGGTTATGTGGTACTGGTGTCCGATAGCCTGGCTGCCCAGTTGCAGCCCTGGTGCCGCCTCAGCGGCTTTGCCAATGCCAACGACGCCTATCACCAAACGGCTTCTTCGCCGGATGGTACGGGCAACTACCTGGCTATGAAAGGCGCGCTGGACATGAGCGGCCTGCAACCACAGCAGATCGGGTACATCAACCTGCATGGCACCGGTACCGGCAACAACGATGTGTCGGAAGGGATTGCCATCAACCGCATCTTTGCGCCGCATTTCCCGGCCATGAGCTCTACCAAGTCCTTCACCGGGCATACCCTGGGCGCCAGCGGTGGTATTGAGGCCGTGTTGTCGGCTGTTTCCGTAAAGGAAGGGATCATCTATCCCAATGCGCGTTTTGAGCACCAGATGAAAGAATTGCCGTTTGCACCGGCTACCGCCTGGTCCGAAGGCAACGACCTCCGTCATGTGATGTCGAACTCTTTCGGTTTCGGCGGCAACTGTTCCAGCCTGGTTTTTTCCAGCTTTTAGTGATTAAATGAGATTATGTTGACCATCTATATAAACGGCACCGGTTGTATTTCTGCGCAGGAAACTGCGACAGGCGGACCTTTGCTCGCCAACCTGCGGGAATATGACCAGGTGAAGCTGGCGACGGTAGACCCGGACTACAAACAGTGGATCGATGTAAAACAGATCCGCCGCATGAGCCGTGTGGTAAAAATGGGCGTTGGCGCCGCCAACCTCAGCCTGCAGGCGGCCGGTATCACCATGCCGGGCGCTATCATCACCGGCACCGCCTATGGCTGCCTCGATGATACCGGTGTGTTCCTCACCAAAATGGTGAATCAACAGGAAGAAATGCTGACACCTACCGCTTTTATCCAAAGCACACATAATACGGTAGGCGGCCAGATAGCGCTGCTGCTGGGCTGTAACGGCTACAACAACACGTTCGTGCACCGGGGCTTCTCTTTTGAAAATTCCCTGCTGGACGCTACGATGATGCTGCGCGAAGGCAGTGCGCAACATATACTGGCAGGCGGACTGGATGAACTCACCCAGCACAGCTACCAGATACTGTCCCGTTTCGGGCTGTATAAAAAAGAACCGGTGAAAACACTGGAACTGCTGAAAAGTCCTACCCGCGGCACTATCGCGGGAGAAGGCGCGGCATTTTTTACTTTAGGCACTACACCCGGCGAAAACACCGTTGCCGCCCTCACGGGTATCAGCACCCTCTACAAACCCATGTGGGAAGGGGAAGTGATCGGCCATATCATGAAGTTCCTGGAAGATAATGCCTGTACCCCCAACGATATTGATCTCCTGGTGACCGGCAGAAACGGTGACATCGACCAGGATGATATATACGAAGAAGTAGTGGAAGCGCTGTTCCCTGAACACCCGGAAGCCAGCTTCAAACACCTTTGCGGCGAATATCCTACGGCTGCCGGTTTCGGCATGTGGCTGGCCAACGGTATCCTGGCTGATCAGGCGGTACCCGATGCTGCCATGTTCTACGGTAAGGCGCCGCGTAACATCAAAAAAATATTATTGTATAACCATCATCAGGGTACGCACCATTCCCTGATCCTGCTCTCTCATGTTGAATAACCGGACCGGAAATATCATCATCATCACGAGCATCATCGTACTGCTGGGCGCCCGCTTGTCCGGCCTGTACCCGTTGTCGTTCTGGTGGTTGGTACTGCCGCTGCTGTTGTTGCTGCCGTTCTATATACGGGGCGCTATCAACATCCGCTCCGGCTTCTTCATCAAAACGGTTTGTGCTGCCACTACTACCGAAAATGTAGTGGCGCTTTCTTTTGATGATGGCCCGGAAGCTACGCAAACACCGGTAATCCTCGATATCCTCGATGAACACCAGGTGAAAGCCGCTTTTTTCTGCATCGGTAGAAATATAGAAGGAAATACACACTTATTGCAACGCATACACGCAGAAGGACATGTGATCGGTAATCATACCTATTCGCATGACTTCTGGTTTGATATGCATACCAGCAGCCGCATGGGCCGGGATATGGAGAAGATGGACTCCATCACCATCAACGCTACCGGTTTGCAGCCGCGGCTGTTCCGCCCTCCGTATGGGGTAACCAACCCCAACCTGGCCAGGGCTATCAAAAGAAATAACTATGTCCCGGTGGGCTGGAGCATTCGTTCTATGGACACCGTGGCGACAGATGAAAATAAACTACTGCAAAAAATCATGTCGGAACTGCATCCCGGTGCAGTGATCCTGTTGCATGATACCTGCAGCATTACCGCCAGTATCTTGCCCCGGCTCATCAAAGCTATCAGGGCAGAAGGTTACCGGCTGGAAAGAATGGATAAAATGTTAAAAGTGCCAGCTTATGTGTAAATGGATGTTGATAGGGATCTTCTCCCTGCTGTCGCTGCAAATACAGGCGCAGTCAGGATTTAAACCGGTCGGAGATCTGTCTGCCGTGAAAAAGGAGTTTGCCAGGGCCGCTCAGCAAATGCAGAGCATCCAATGCGATTTTGTGCAGGAAAAGAACCTGAGCATGCTCTCCGATAAAATCACGTCTAAAGGAAAATTCTGGTTTAAACGGGAGGATAAAGTCCGCATGGAATACCAGCAGCCATCCTTCTACCTGTTGGTCATCAACGGAAAAGATATCCGCATCAAAGACGCACAGAAGGAAAGCAAGGTATCCGGCAAAAACAACAAACTGTTTGAACAGATCAATAAGATTACGGTGGACTGTGTACGCGGTACCGTGCTGGACAACGCTGATTTTACTACCAAAGCATTTGAAAATGCACAGAGCTACCGCCTGGAAATGGTGCCGGTCAACAAAGCCCTGGCGTCTTATTTCAAAACCATCACCCTGCTGGTAGATAAAAAAGATTTCACCGTGTCGAACATCACGATGGCAGAACCATCCGGTGACGATACCAGTATCAGTTTTTTACATAAACAAGTGAATGCGAATATTCCGGATGCGGTATTTGTGGTTAAATAGTGTGCTGCCGGTGCTGCTACTGACTGGTTGTACTTCCGCTTATAAAGGGTTACAGCGTACCGGCGGCGATGTGAATTGTGTAAGGCAGTTCAGTCCTGCTTTTGACGCCACGTTGTACAGTACACAGGTCAATATACTGAAGCACCACCTGAGCGGGTTGCTGTTTTTTAAACAGATGCCCGACAGCAGTCTCCGGGTAGTATTTGCCAATGAGATGGGATTCAAGTTTTTTGATTTTGAATTCGATAAACAGGGCAATTTTACCAAACACTACCTGTTGCCAAAGATGGACAAAAAGGCGGTAGTGACCACGCTGCGCAAGGATTTTGAGCTGGTGCTGCTGCGGCCCGATTTGAGCCAGGCACATGTAGCCACGGATAACCGGTACAGTTATATAGTAGTCCCTACTGCCAAAGGCAATAATTATTATATCACGGATACCGCCTGTACGCAGTTGCTGAGGATAGAAAAATCGTCTGCCCGCAAACCTGTGGTGAAAGTATGGATGGAGCATTATACGAAAGGCACGCCGGATACCATTCGTATTGAACATCAGAACTTCCGGTTTAATATATCGTTACAGAAAACCCGGAAATAATTACGAATTACGAATGGGTGTAGTGTTAAGGCATAAATAGAAAAATATTAAAATAAAAAAATGCTGAAAGGAAACTTTTATACAATAAGCAACGTCGTCAAGGAAGAAGGCCAGGTAAACCTCACACTGGAACTGAATGCGGCGCATCCTATTTTCCAGGGCCATTTTCCGGAACAACCGGTAGTGCCCGGCGTATGTATGATGCAGATCATCACCGAAACACTGGAAGAGGCAGTACAACAGAAAGTGCTGCTGCAGAAAGCCAGCGCGATGAAATTCCTGAATATGATAGATCCGGTACAACAACCACTGGTAGATGTAACCCTGACCTATAAACCAGAAGAGAACGGTGGTTGGAAAGTAAACGCCACCCTGAAAAGGGAAGCGACTACATTCATGAAATTTCAGGGAGTATTTAAGTAAGTGACAACCAGCAATACACATAACGAACACTTTGAGCGCCATCGCGCAGCCGTGCTCATTCCTACCTACAACAACGCCAACACGCTGGAAGAGGTAGTGAAGGGAGCCTTGTCCTATACCTCGCACGTAATTGTTGTGAATGACGGCGCTACCGACCATACCAGCGCTATTCTCGAGAAATATCCCGGCATACATAAAGTGTCGTATAGTCCTAACCGTGGTAAAGGCATCGCCCTTCGCCGTGGCTTTGAATATGCCCTCAACCAGGGCTATGACTATGTGATCACCATGGATGCAGACGGACAACATTTTGCCTCCGATTTGCCCGGTATGCTGGACAAAATCAACAGCGACCCGGAAACCCTGGTGATAGGCGCCCGTAACCTGAACCAGGAAAACATGCCCGGCAAAAACACATTTGCCAACAAGTTTTCCAATTTCTGGTTTTATGTGGAAACAGGGCTGAAAGGTCCCGATACACAATCGGGCTACCGCCTGTATCCCTTACGCCGCATGGGGCGCGTTCGCTGGTGGTGTACCAAATATGAATTTGAAATAGAAGTACTGGTACGCAGCGCCTGGAAAGGGATTAAAATAGATTGGACACCCGTAAAGGTGTATTATCCGCCTGCGGAAGAGCGGATATCCCATTTCCGGCCCTTCCGTGATTTTTCGCGTATCAGCGTATTAAATACGGTATTGGTACTGATTACCTTCCTGTATATCAAACCCAGGGACTTTTTTTTCTGGTTACTCAAAAGGGAAAACTGGAAAAAGTTGTGGAAGGAAGAAATCCTGAACCCCACTGAATCCAATGCACGCAAAGCCGCTGCTATTGGTTTTGGGGTGTTTATGGGGATTGTACCAATATGGGGATTCCAGCTGTTGGTGGCATTCCTCGTATCCATTAAACTGAAGCTCAACAAAGCCCTGGTATTCCTGGCAGCGCACGTGAGCACGCCACCATTAACTCCTTTCATTATCTTTTTCAGTTTTTTGGCAGGAAAAGTCTGGATGGGAAGATCAGCCAAAGACCTGTTGTTTGATAAACAAATTACCATAGCCGCAGTAAGAGATAACCTGCTTCAGTACGTATTTGGCGCCGTCACACTCGCCATCGCCGCCGGACTGGCAGCATGGGCTATCAGTTATGTCTTACTGGCCATATTCAGAAAAAACAAATAGTTACGGGCTGACAATTGCGGGATGGTTCCCTTCATTCGTCATTCGTAATTCGCAATTGATATTATATGAGCAGTCTTTTCGTAGCGATCTATAACTTTTTTGACCGGCATAAACTGGCGTTGTGGTGCTGTACCATCGTGAGTTTTGTGCTGGTTGGCTTTTTCGCATCGCGTATCAGGCTGGAAGAAGATATCACCAAAATACTTCCTCAGGATAAAAAGCTGGATAAACTGCAACAGGTTTTCCAGGATTCCAAATTTGCAGATAAGCTGGTCATAACGCTTTCCCAGAAAGATACTTCCAGAGCGGCCATACCGGATAGCCTTACCGCCTGCGCGGCTTCCCTGGTATCTTCCGCCGGCAGCCGGTTATCGCCTTACATCCGGCAGATACAGGGCCAGGCGGATGATACGCTGATCATGGGCATGATGGACCTTATCCAGCAAAACCTGCCTGTTTTCCTGGAACCCGGCGACTATACGAAAATCGATAGCCTGCTGGCGCCGGAGCAACTGCAACGCTCCCTGCAATATGACTATAATACACTGATTTCACCAGCGGGACTGGTGTTGAAAAAAGTGATCCAATCCGATCCTGTCGGTATTTCCTGGATAGGTGTTAAAAAACTACAGCATCTCCAGTACGATGATCAGTTTGAACTCTACGACAATTATGTGATGACGAAAGACCATCGTCATCTGATGATATTTATTACCCCGGCTAACCCTCCCGGTGCTACGAAAATCAACGCGAAATTTCTCGCCGGGCTGGATGGTATTAAAGACAGCTTGTCCCGTCAATACCCCGGCCTGAGCATCAGCTACTTCGGCGGTACCGCCGTTTCGGCCGGTAACGCCGCCCAATTGCGCCAGGATACGCTGCTCACACAGGGTATCACGGTGGTATTACTGATAACGCTGATCGCGCTTTTCTTCCAGAAAAAAAGAGCGCCGGTGCTGGTGATGTTACCCGTACTTTTCGGTGGCCTGTTTTCATTGGCCTGCATCTACCTCATCAAGGGGCATATTGCTGTGATGGCGCTGGGCGCCGGTGCGGTGGTACTGGGTATCGCGGTCAACTATTCATTGCATGTATTTAACCACTACCGCCATACCCATGATATCCGGGAAGTAATTGCCGACCTGGCAACACCGATGACGCTGGGCAGTTTTACCACTATCGGCGGTTTCCTTTGCCTGCAGTTTGTGCATTCGCCTATGCTGCGCGATGTAGGGCTGTTTGCCGCACTCAGCCTGGTGGGCGCTGCACTGTTCTCGCTGATTTTTCTGCCGCACTGGATTGTACTGGGTAGACAGAACCATCCACCGGCGGAGCATCACGACAATTGGCTGGACCGTTTTTCCGCACTCAAACCGGAACGTAACAAATACCTGGTAGGCGCTATTTTCCTGCTTACCATCGTGTTTTTCTTCACCGCCCGCAACGTGTCGTTTGAAAGCGACATGATGCGCATGAACTTCATGACGCCTGAGCTGAAGGCGGCAGAAGCGCACCTGAATAACATTAACGCCTATACGGCGCAGTCGGTGTACGTAGTCACAGACGGTACCAACCTGGAGTCCGCCCTGGAGAATAACGAACAGTTAACGCCCGCCATCAGCCGTTTACAGGCGGAAGGCATCGTAAAAAAATATGCCGGCGTACAGACGTTGCTGTTATCTGAAAAAGAGCAGCAAGCCCGTATCGGCCGCTGGAAAAACTACTGGACACCGGAGAAACAGGCACAACTGCTGACCTGGCTCCGCAACCACGGTCCGGAAGTGGGCTTCAGCGCTAATGCATTCGACAAATTTGCCACACTGCTGAATACGCCTTACCAGCCACTGTCCGGCGAAACGCTGCAACAAATGCGCAAGGGCACGCTGGGCGATTTTATCATCGAAAAAGACGGTCGCACCGCTATTGTAACCCTGCTGAAAGTAGATCCGTCCCGTAAAAAAGAGGTGTACGCCGCGCTCGATCAACATGCACATACCACGGTACTGGATAAACAATATGCCGCTAACCGCCTGGTGGAAGTGATCCGGGACGAGTTTAACAGCATCGCCTGGATGACCTCCACGCTGGTATTCCTGGCCCTGTTGCTGTCTTACGGCCGCATAGAACTGGCGCTCATCACCTTTATCCCGATGGCGCTGAGCTGGGTGTGGATATTGGGTATCATGGGGTTGTTTGGTATCAAGTTTAATATTGTCAACATCATCCTTTCCACCTTTATTTTTGGTTTGGGAGATGATTACAGCATATTTATGATGGATGGGCTGTTACAGGAATACAAGACGGGAAAGAAAACGCTTTCTTCTTTTAAATCCTCCATCTTCCTGTCAGCTATCACTACCATCCTGGGATTGGGCGTGCTCATCTTCGCACAACATCCATCCCTGAAATCTATCGCGTTGATCTCCATTATCGGTATCAGCACGGTGGTATTGATTTCACAGGTAATGATACCAGTGCTTTTCAACTGGCTGATCACCAACCGGGTGAAAAAAGGCTATGCTCCCTGGACGGCTAAAGGCTGGACACTGTCGGTGTTTTCTTTTACTTACTTCACCGTAGGTTGTTTGCTGATGACATTGCTGGGTACCATCCTGATCCGCCTCAATCCGTTTAACAAAGAGAAAGGAAAACTGTTGTACCACCGGATTCTGTCGGCTTATACGCACAGTGTGTTGTATATCATGACCAACGTGAAGAAACGTATTATCAACCCGGATAACGAACAGTTGAAGAAACCGGCGGTGATCATCAGTAACCACCAGTCTTTCCTCGATATCCTGGTGTCTACCATGCTGCATCCGAAGGTGATACTGCTCACCAATCAATGGGTATGGCGCTCGCCGGTATTTGGCTCGGTAGTAAGGCTGGCGGACTATTACCCGGTAGCGGACGGTGCAGAAGGCGCCATCGAAAAATTAAAAGCGCGTGTTGCCGAAGGGTATTCTATTGTGGTATATCCCGAAGGTACCCGTTCGCCGGACCCGGTGATCAAACGTTTCCATAAGGGGGCCTTTTATATTGCGGAACAGCTGGGATTGGATATTCTGCCCATTGTAATTCACGGTACCGCCTATACGATGAGCAAGGGCGATTTCCTGCTGAAAGATGGTCACGTGACCGTGAAATACCTGCCGCGTATTACCCCCGCTGATAAAAGCTGGGGAGATAACTACAGCGCCCGTACGAAATCCATCAGCCGGTATTTTAAACAGGAATATGAGCTATTGCGCCAGGAGATAGAAGTGCCTGCTTACTTCAGGGAGCAGCTGAAATATAACTTTATCTACAAAGGTCCTGTACTGGAATGGTATATGAAAGTGAAAACCCGCCTGGAGCACAATTATGAGCTGTTTGACCGGCTGCTGCCTAAAGAGGGGCGCATCCTGGACCTGGGCTGTGGATATGGTTTTATGAGTTATACGCTGGCGTATATGTCACCCGACCGGCAGGTCACCGGTATTGACTATGATGAGGAGAAGATCGCTACCGCCGTGCATGTATATGCCAAACCGGGTAACCTTCAGTTTATTCACGGTGATATTTCCGATACGCCGTTTGAAACATATGATGCCTTCATCCTGAGCGACGTGTTGCATTACCTGCAACCGGAAGAACAGGAACAGTTGCTGCAGCAGTGTATTAGCCGGCTTTCACCCGATGGTGTCATCGTGGTAAGGGATGGCGATGCTGACAAGGCCAAACGCCATGAAGGAACACGATTCACCGAATTTTTATCAACCCGGGTAATAGGATTTAATAAGACGAAGAACAGGGAACTGTCGTTTTTCTCGGCTACGCATGTACGCAGCCTGGTCAACAAATATGGCGCTGTGGCTGAAGAGATAGATAATACCCGCTATACATCCAATGTAATATTTGTTATCAAAAAATCACCCCAAAAAAACTATGCACAACTATGATGTGATCATTATCGGCAGCGGCCTTGGTGGCCTGGTATGTGGAGCTATCCTCAGCCGGAATGGTTATAAGGTACGCATATACGAAAAAAACCGCCAGCCAGGCGGCTGTCTCCAGACTTTCTCGCGGGACAAGGTCATCTTCGACTCCGGTGTGCACTACATTGGTGGACTGGGAGCCGGAGAGAACCTGTACAAGGTATTTTCCTACCTGGGCATCATGGACAAGCTGAAGCTGAAAAAGATGGACGCTGACGGCTTTGACCATATTAATTTTGGTATTGATGATAAAGTATATCGCATCGCGCAAGGCCGGGATAACTTTATCCGGCAACTGTTGAAGGATTTCCCTGAAGAAGCGGATGCATTGCATGCCTATTGTGATAAGATAGCCGAGGTATGTGCGAAGTTCCCGTTATACAACCTGCGGGTAGGCGACTACGAGGAAAAACGCAGTGTATTGCAGCTAAATGCTGCGGAGATAATTGATAGTTTTACCAGCAATCCCCGGCTGCAACAGGTACTGGCGGGTAACAACCTCCTGTATGCCGGCGTGCGGGAAAAGACACCATTTTACGTACATGCGTTGGTGTTAAACAGCTATATGCAGAGTTCCTGGAAATGCGTGGATGGCGGTTCACAGATCGCCCGCCTGTTATGCCGGTGTATCACGGAAAACGGCGGCGAAATTATCCGTAATACCGGTGTGGAAAAGATTATAGGACTGGGTGACCGGGTAGATCATATCGTGCTGGAAAACGGTGAAAAAGCGTTTGCTGATCATTTTATCTCCAACCTGCATCCGGCGCAAACCACGGCGATGACGGAAAGCGATACCATACGCGGCGCTTACCGTACCCGTATGCAGAAACTGGAAAACTCCACCGGCGCTTTTGTACTCAATGTGGTACTGAAACCCGGTACTTTCCCGTATCTCAATTACAATTACTACTACCATGCTACAGATGATGCCTGGGCTGGTATAAACTATACGCCGGAACAGTGGCCGCAGACCTACGCCATGTATGTGTCTGCCAGCTCCCGGCACGAAACCTATGCAGATTGTCTTTCTGTAATGACGTATATGCATTGCGAAGAAATGGCTCCCTGGCAGCATACGTTTAATACCGAAAGGCATGAAGCGGACAGGGGAGCGGATTACGAAGCCTTCAAAGTGCAAAAGGCAGAACAGCTGATCGCCTGTGTAGAGAAAAGATTCCCCGGTTTCCGGGATTGTATACAGTCCTATTATGTGGCTACGCCGTTATCTTATCGTGATTACATCGGTACAGGCGACGGCAGCATGTACGGCGTCATGAAAGATTGCGAAGATCCTTTACGGACCATGGTTTCGGCCCGTACCCGCTTGTCTAATTTGTATCTTACCGGGCAAAACCTGAACTTGCATGGTATTTTAGGGGTCACCATCAGCAGTGTGATCACTTCAGCAGAACTACTGGGGATGGAATTCCTGGTAGATGAAATTAACCAGTCAATACTTAAATAGCGTGGAAAAGAAAAAACGAAGCGGATGGCGGAAACTGGGGAGGGTATTGTTATATACCCTGGGTGTGATACTGTTACTGTTTGTGGCGCTGGCGATATACCTGGTGTCCGTCAGCCGTATGACACCACCCAACATAGCCGATAAATCGGCTCTGCAGCTGCAACGGAAAGCGCTGGACAGCACCTCCTGGACCATTGGCAACAACTGGTTCCGCAAAAGCAACAGTGGTCTGTATGAGATGTACGTGGAAGGCGCCCCTTTTGAAAGAGGCGTGATCAATGGAAAATTGTCCGGTGAACTGATCCGTCACCAGGAAGATGTTTTTGTGGAGCAGATCCGCAAAATGATTCCTTCTCCCTTTTACCTTCGTTTTTTAAGATATTTTACCGGCTGGTTTAACAGGCACCTGAGCGATCATGTAGCGGAGGAATTTAAGGAAGAGATCTATGGAGAATCTTTTTCCGCCGCCAGTGGTTACGATTGGGTAGGCAGCAACTATGAAAGGCTCATGAACTACCACGGCGCCCATGATATTGGCCACGCCTTGCAAGGCATGATGCTGGTAGGCTGCACATCTTTCGGTACCTGGAACGAACAATCCGCCGACAGCAGCCTGATCATTGGCCGCAACTTCGATTTTTATATGGGCGATAAATTCGCCGAAGATAAAATGGTGGTGTTTTATCACCCCGACAAAGGCCATAACTTCATGTTCGTGACCTGGGGCGGCTTTACCGGCGTGGTATCCGGCATGAACGACAAAGGTTTAACCGTTACCATTAACGCCGCCAAAACGAGCGTGCCTACCGGCGCCGCTACACCGGTATCGCTGGTAGCCAGGGAAATATTACAATACGCCCGTAACATCCGGGAAGCCTGGGCTATCGCGCAGAAACGCAGGATGTTCGTATCAGAGTCTTTCCTGATCGGTTCCGCAGAAGATAATAAAGCCGTGGTGATTGAAAAAACACCGGAAGGCATGGACCTCTACGATCCTAAAAAGAGCTTTATCACCTGCACCAATCACTTCCAGGGAGATACGCTGGGTAACCTCGCCTCCAATAAACTGCAAATCAGCGAAAGCGCTTCTGAATACCGTTACGAACGCCTCAATGAACTGTTGAAGGAGAAAGGACCCAATACCGTACAAAAAACCATTGATATCCTGCGTGACCGTAAAGGGCTGCATGGGGAAGACATCGGTCTGGGTAATGAAAAAGCCATCAACCAGTTCATCGCGCACCATGCCATTGTATTTGAGCCAAAGAAAAAAATGGTGTGGGTATCTGCTGCTCCCTGGCAGCTGGGACAGTTTGTGGCCTACGATCTGAACAAGATCTTCAGCATGCACGGTCTCGATAGCGATCATGAGGTGTATGACAGTGTACAGAATGTCCCTGCCGATAATTTCCTGCTCACCCATGAATACGCTTCCTTCCAGATATACCGCCAACTAAAGGCCCAACTCCAGGATGGAAAAGATATCAATACCCAACAGCTGATAGCCTCCAATCCGGAGTACTATCATACCTATGTGCTGGCAGGCGATTACGATTTCAAAAAAGGTAACTTCGCGCAGGCAAAGCAGTATTACGAAACAGCCCTCACCAAAGTAATTGCTACCAAAGGAGAGGAGATGCATATTCGTAAACAGCTGGAAAAATGTAATGCAAAACTATCCAAATCATGATTGTTGGTATAGGCACAGATATTACAGATGTAACACGTATTGCGGCGCAACTGGCCAAGGGCAATGGTTTCCGCGATCTGGTATTTACACCGCAGGAGATCGCGTATTGCGATCAACAGGCCGCGCCGGCAGAAAGTTATGCGGCCCGTTTCGCTGCTAAAGAAGCCTTTCTGAAAGCGTTGGGTACCGGTTGGGGCAATGGTGGCGTCAACTTTAATGAAATTGAAATACGCAACGATGCAGCCGGTAAACCGGAACTGTTCCTGCTGACAGACAATGCGCGCTATACATCGCTGGGCGTAAAAAAAATATGGGTATCCTTGTCACACGAAAAAAATGCCGCTGTGGCCATGGTAATTCTTGAAAGCTGAATATCGTAACATATGTACATTCCCGATATAGAACTACAGTCAAAAGCCGCTATCAGGGCTTTCCAGGAGAAGGAAGTCATGAGGCTGCTCGGTTATCTGCGTGAATTCTCTCCTTTCTACCGGTCCTGGTTCAAACAACATGATATCCACCCGGAGCAAGTGCGCTCCCTGGAACAATTCAGCCTGATTCCACCGGTGACCAAACAGGATTTGCAGGAACATAACTGGGAGTTTCTTTGTGTAGATAAAAGTCATATCGCAGAATATACCACTACTTCCGGCACTTTAGGCCGCCCGGTAATCATCGCATTGACAGAGAAAGACCTGCAACGGCTCAGTTACAACGAATACATTTCTTTCTGTTGCGCGGATGGTACCGACAGCGATATTTTCCAGCTGATGCTTACGCTGGACCGGCAGTTCATGGCGGGTATGGCGTATTACAACGGTATCCGGAAACTGGGCGCCGGCGTACTGCGTGTAGGCCCCGGCGTGCCCAGTATGCAATGGGAAAATATTCAGCGTATTAAACCAACTACGATCGTTGGCGTACCTTCTTTTATCGTGAAACTGATCGCCTACGCCAAAGAACATCATATCAATATCAACGAAACATCCGTGCGTAAAGCGGTTTGTATCGGCGAAAATATCCGTAATACCGATTTTTCGCTCAATGTGCTGGGTAAAAAAATCACTGAGCAGTGGAATATCCAACTGTATTCCACCTATGCTTCCACCGAAATGCAGACGGCCTTCACCGAATGTAAGGCCGGTAAAGGCGGGCATCATCACCCGGAACTGCTTTATGTAGAAGTGCTGGATGAAAACAACCAACCTGTCGCTCCCGGTGAAGAAGGAGAGGTGACCATCACCACGCTCGGCGTAGAAGGCATGCCCCTGCTGCGTTATAAAACCGGCGATATCTGCCAGTACCACGAAGAGGTATGCAGCTGCGGAAGACATACGCTGCGCCTGTCTCCGGTCATCGGCAGAAAAAAACAAATGATCAAATACAAAGGCACCACCTTATATCCGCCTGCCCTGTTCGATCTGCTCAATGATATGGAAGAAGTAAAAGAATTTGTGGTAGAAGTGTATTCCAACGAACTCGGTACCGATGAAATACTGATGCACGTATGGCCTACCGAAGAATCGGAAGAAATGGACCGTAAAATTAAATCCTATCTGCAGGCGAAACTGCGGGTGATACCACAGGTGAAGTATTGCAGCCAGCAGGATATTATGCGGATGCAGTTTCCGGAGAATAGCCGGAAACCGGTGAAGTTTGTGGATAACAGGAGTTGAAAGTTATGTGGTAGATTTCTTTAAGGTTATAGCGATTTATAGGCTTCCTGTGTTAAATAATATTGCAGAATACTGCCCGTCATGCTGTCATTGATCATACCATTGTTGGTCAGTACTTTCACCGACGCGGTATTTTCCTGTTTGCAGTCTGCAAAAATCTGTTGGAGATTGAGTTGCTGAAAACCGAAGCGGAGTACAGCCTTGACAGCTTCTGTGGCCATGCCTTTACCCCAGAAAGGTTCTCCTACCCAATAGGCTAGTTGGGCTACCTGTTTGTTGTTGTCTAAATGGAGGCCTACCTCACCAATCAGCTCTTCATTGTCTTTTAAAATAATGGCAAAAACAAAACGGTTCTGCTGCTTAAAACCCTGCCACACATAGCTGATCCTGAAAACAGCATCGGGCTCCTGGTAAGGGTGGGGAATATTCAGTACATAGTCTGAAATCTTTTTGTTATTGGCATATTTGAGCAGCGCCGGGATATCGGCTGCATCTATCTTTCGGAGTATGAGTCGGGGAGTGTATAACGTGGGAAAGGTATTCATCTTATTACTTACTTCATAGCTGACAGTAATTCTTTAGCAGGAACAATTTTTACATTCCCGTTTTTATCACCAATAACAAGGGATTTGCCGCTAGCTGCTCTCGCTTCAACCAGTTTCCTGACTGCTTTCTGCGCACCTTGCTGGATTTTTTCAGAAAATACCAGTAATTCTTTTTGTTTATTAGTCATTTAATTGGCTTTGTATCTGAATGATATCCCAAATATCGGGATTAATTATTAATTTTTCCCCACCACCAAAACCTGTTGCAATGGTAATAGGAATCGCTGTCATGCTATCAATGATGCTCCATTCGCAACATATTGGGATATAAATATTTATAAGGTTGTGTATGCCCCTGTAATACCTGCGCGTAATAATGTCTGTTGGTATATTATGCCCACCATTTTCCACTCTTTCATCTACCCTTTTCCGGGCTATTTCCGGTGAGCTCAGCCAAAAATACAGCAGCGTCACCTGATATCCCAATTCCTTCGCTTTTATCACCAGCGATTGATAACTCCTTGTCGCCAATGTTGTCTCAAATGCAAAGTCCACCTTCTCTTCCAGCAGGTGATGTATTCTTTTGAGCATCAGCCTGCCTGCTTCTACCGCCACATTTTCAGGATTAAACGGCGATAATCCTGCGGCAATATTATCTGCATTCACAAACTCCCGGCAATGCAGTATTTCTGGCAGAATGGTATAACTGGCGGTCGTTTTACCGGCGCCATTACAACCTGATATGATATAAAGATTCGGCATAAACTGCTTTTTAAAACTCCAACACCGCTCCCGCCTTCGGATTATCCAGCTTGGTACTTTTTCTTTGTCCGCCTACCATCACATGAATCATATTTATCTGTGAGGCATGTTGCTGATACAGCAGGTCATTAAAAATTCCTACTTTCTTTGGTGCGGGCACATTTTCGGCGGAGAGGAAGCTCCATACGGCATCTTCTTCTATCTTATACCCCAGGAAATGCAGGGGGATTTTTTTTCCGTCCAGCGTCAGTTGCAGGTGTTTGGAGAGGTAATCGGCGATAAATCCTTCTACCTGTTGCCTGTTGGCTGGTTTGATGATATCGAAAGATGTTTGGTATTGTGCTTTCAGTGTATTTTCCAGGTCGTCGGCAAAAATACGGCAGCTCACTTCCAGTTCCTTTTTGGCGGCGTTGTGCGTAACTTCTGTAACACTCACATAGAACGGGTGTAGAAGGGCCATCCAGGCCACTGTCCACCATTTACATAATAATAACCCCACTAGACTAATTTTATTGGGAAAATTAACTTTTACTTTCTATAATTACCAAATTTAGACAAAAGAAGGGCAATGGATGCGTTGTATTTTGAGCTGGGATGGCAACATATACTCAACTGGGAAGGTTATGATCATATACTTTTCGTGATTGCCCTGAGCGCTATTTATGTGGTGAACGAGTGGAAAAAGTTGCTGGTCCTGGTGACAGCCTTCACAATCGGTCATTCTATTACGCTGGCTTTGAGTGTATTACATATTATCCGGGTATCCAGTTCGCTGGTCGAATTCCTGATACCGGTAACGATCTGTATCACTGCATTATCAAACATTTTCAGAAGAAATGAAGCGCCGCAGCATTTGCAGCTCAACTACTTCTATGCATTATTTTTTGGGCTGATCCACGGACTCGGTTTTTCCAACTACCTGAAAAGCCTGCTGGGCAGCCAGGCCAACATCGTACAACCACTACTGGGATTCAATATAGGGCTGGAATTTGGCCAGATCCTGATTGTTGCCGTAGTGATGCTGGTATCCGGTATTATCGTCAACATAGGCCGGGTAAGCCGCCGCGACTGGAACTTTTTTTTATCCGCTGCTACCTTTGGAGTGGCCTTCCTGATGGTAATCCAGGGAGTACGGGAACTGTTGAAATAACTAAAATCTGAATCGAAAATCTAAAGCCTCTATGAGAAAAAGTCTTTACCTGTTAGGTGTTTTATGTAGCACTGCATTTACACTGCAGGCGCAAAACAACCCGGGGTCCAACCACGGTAACCGCTTTGAGCAGCTGGGCACTATGCTCCAGACGCCCAATATGTACCGCTCCGCTTCCGGCGCACCCGGACCCAAATACTGGCAACAGCGGGCCGACTATGAAATCAATGCAGAACTGGATGACAATAAACAGCGGCTCGATGGCGCTGAAACAATCACCTATTTTAATAATTCACCCGATCCGCTGACCTACATCTGGCTACAGCTCGATGAGAATGAACACGATCCGAAAAGTGATAACCGCAGCTTTGATGGTAGTAAAATATCTGATAAGATGACCCTGCGGGATATCCGCAATATCCTGCCTCCTACGGGCGACCTGGGCGTTAAAATCGTGAAAGTAACGGATGCTGATGGTAAGGCATTGCCTTATACCATCAACCAGACCATGATGCGGATAGACCTGCCCAAAACACTGATGCCGGGCGAAAAATACCGCTTTAAGGTAGAATGGTGGTATAACCTGTCTGACCGTATGACCACCGGCGGCCGTGGCGGTTATGAATATTTTCCGGAAGATAAAAACTACCTGTATACCATCACCCAATGGTATCCCCGGCTGGCGGTATATTCCGATTTCCAGGGATGGCAGAATAAACAATTCACCGGCAGGGGAGAGTTTGCACTCACCTTCGGTAACTTCAAAGTACGGCTGACAGTTCCTGCCGACCACGTCGTAGGCGCTACCGGCGAATGCCGGAACTACAAGGAAATGTTGTCTCCGGCGCAATACCAACGCTGGCAACAGGCGCAAAGCAGTAAAGAACCTGTGGAAGTGGTAACGCTCGATGATGCTAAGAAAGCGTTGCAAAACAAATCTACCGCCCGCAAAACCTGGGTATACGAAGCACAGAACGTGCGCGACTTCGCCCTGGTATCTTCCCGCCGCCTCGTATGGGACGCTATGGCGGCCAATGTGGAAGGCAACAAGGTGATGGCGATGTCGTACTATGGTCCGGAAGCATACCCGCTGTACCGCCGTTACTCCACCAAAGTGGTGGCACATACGCTGAAATCCTACTCCAGCCATACCATCCCGTATCCTTATCCGGTGGCTATCTCCGTGGAAGCGGCTAACGGTATGGAATACCCGATGATCTGTTTCAACTACGGCCGCGCCGATAAAGACGGTACTTATTCCGAATCCACTAAAAACGGTATGATCGGCGTGATCATCCACGAAGTAGGCCACAACTTCTTCCCGATGATCGTGAACTCCGACGAACGCCAGTGGTCCTGGATGGATGAAGGGCTGAACACTTTCTGCCAGTTTATGGCTGAACAGGAATGGGATAACAATTTCCCTTCCTCCCGTGGTCCTGCCCATAAGATCGTGGACTATATGAAGATGCCGAAAGATCAGCTGGAACCGATTATGGTCAACTCCGAAAATATTATCCAGTTTGGTCCTAATGCTTACGCCAAACCGGCTACCGCGCTCAATATCCTCCGGGAAACCGTGATGGGCCGGGAACTGTTTGATTTCTCTTTCCGCGAATATGCCCGTCGCTGGGCTTTTAAACACCCAACGCCGGCCGACTTTTTCCGTACCATGGAAGATGCTTCTGCGGTAGATCTGGACTGGTTCTGGCGCGGATGGTTCTTCTCCATCGAACCGGTGGATATCTCTATCGATAACGTGAAGTGGTATAACCTCGGGGGTAAAAATCCGGCTGTTGCCAGTCAACAGGCGAAAGCGGAATATGACCGTAATATGGACCATGTGGCCCGTCAACGTAATAAAGCGGCTGGCGTCAAATTTGTGGTAGATCAGGATACCAGCCTGCAGGACTTCTACAGCAAATGGAACCGCTTTGAAGTAGCGCCGGAAGACAAAGCGGCCTACGATCAGTTCTATAATAACCTGACTCCGGAAGAAAAGGCGATGTATGACAGTAAAAAGAACTTCTATGAAGTAACTTTTTCCAATGTAGGCGGACTGGTAATGCCGCTCATCCTGGAATGGACGTTTGAAGACGGTACAAAAGAAACAGACCGTATTTCGGCCTACATCTGGCGTAAAAATGAAAATCAGGTGACCAAAGTATTCGCCAAAGACAAAAAGGTGGTCTCCCTGAAGCTGGACCCGCTCCGCGAAACAGCTGATATTGATGAAAGCAATAACAGCTGGCCAAGAGAAGCTGCTCCGTCACGGTTTGAGATGTTTAAGGATGGTGCGGGCGTAAGAGGTGCTTCAACCGGCGATAACCCGATGAAAAAAGCCCTTAATAAATAAACGTTGATGAAAAACACGCTTCTCCTCTTACTGTTGTGCTGTTCCCTGCAATCGCTCCGCGCGGCCACGGTGGACACTATCAGTATTCCCAGTGCGGCTATGCACCGCAGCTACAAATGTGTGGTGGTAACACCGGATTCCTATAAGAAAGGCAAACAGCGTTATCCGGTAGTATATTTACTGCATGGTTACAGCGGTAACTATGCCAGCTGGATTACGAAAATGCCGGCGGCGAAGGACCTGGCTGATACCTACCAATGTGTAATGGTATTTCCTGATGGCGCCTTTGGCAGCTGGTACCTGGATAGCCCGATGGATAGCTCCATGCGCTTTGAAACATATGTCAGCAAGGAAATACCGGCTTATATTGATCAGCGCTATAAAACCCTGCCGGACTCCAAACACCGCGCTATAACTGGTTTCAGTATGGGCGGCCATGGCGCCCTGTATCTGGCGATGCGGCATCCGGATGTATTTGGCGTAGCAGGTAGTATGAGCGGAGGTGTGGATATCAGGCCATTCCCCAAAAGCTGGGAACTCGTAAAACTGTTGGGAGAACCGGGTAAAGATGGCGTGAACTGGACCCCTTACACGGTAATGGACCAGGTTGACAGACTGAAACCGGGTGTTTTGTCGATGATTATCGATTGTGGCGTGAAGGACTTTTTTATTGATGTAAACCGGGCACTGAACAAAAAACTGCTCGAAAAGGGAATTGACCACGATTATACTGAACGGCCCGGACAGCACGACTGGCCCTACTGGTCAAATTCTACCTACTATCACATGTTATACTTCCATCGTTTCTTCAACAAATAATAACAAACGACAAAAGGCTATAAAAAATGAAGCCGTCCCGGGAACGGGGCGGCTTTTTTAAAACTTGCTAATATGTCCTGTTGATCTATGAAAATTTGAGTTGTCGTTTTAGTTGAAAAGAGCGGCCGTAAGCAGGATTGCAAGCGGCCGGATTATTTTCATGTGACCTAAGTTGAATGCTAAGCGAAATCAATTGCGTTTATATATCCCGGTAATAGTCGGGCGACAATGATTTTGGCATAGGTTATTTTTTGTTGATGACAAGTACGCCCTATATAACGGATGGCAACCGAATCGCAAATGCTTTCTGTTGTAGGTCCTTAGATCCTGTTTTTCATGACGTGTTTTATCAGAACTATTTTCGTTATCAGGCAAGAAGTCGTAATAGTAAACTGATAGTACCATCGAAAATAAAATATTTTTAATGTGTAAAAAATACGCACTGCTAACCCCAAAAAGAAAAGCCGGTCCTCGATAGGACCGGCATTTTTTTTTATGCACGCGATTCAAAATAAGTATGTAACTACACTCAGTGAGGAATATCCCACCAAAGCCTTTGTCCGCCGTTGTCTACGGCGCCTGGGCCGAGCAACTGGATGGCTTTTAACACTTCTGCTTTATTGGAAGTGTACTCTGTAGATGGGAAAGGTATCCTTCTGATCTGTATATCGGTGTTGATAGTATTGTTGCTGTAGTTGTTCACTACCGGGAAGAGTTTTGGATAACCGGTTCTGCGGAATTCGCTCCAGGCTTCCTGGCCTTCAGGATAGATCGCGATCCATTTCTGGGTGATGATACGTTCCAGTTTGGTTTTCGGATCAGCGGCGTCATCCCATTTAACGGTAGTGCTGGTCATGGCAGCGTGGTTGTTGGCCGCATTACGGGGATCTACATAATCGATCGGTTTGGCGGCATTATCAACCACGTAGTTGTTAACAGCAGCCAGATCAACATCCCATTGGGTGAAGGAGGCACGCATACCTTTTTCATACAGCTCACCGGGAGTACCGCCGGCATTGCTCCAGCCATTGAGGGCTGCTTCGGCACGGAGGAACCATACTTCGGCGGCGGTCATCAGCTGCAACGGCGTGGTAGCTTTAAAGGTCTTGGTTTCCACATAAGCCGGAACGGAGTAGCCGTTATAGTCCGGTTTGGCAGTTACCAGGCTACCGATGCGGATACCTTTGTAAGTTCCGGGGTAAGCAGTGGCATGATCGAAATATTTCGGCAGGCGGGGGTCTTTATACCCTACCAGGAAGGATTCCATAGAGGCGTTCATGGCATTGTCTGTCCAGGAAGTCACGATGGTAAACAACGGGTTTTTCAGCCCGAAACCGGAAACATTGGCGTTGTCTTTAGGAATCTCCATCACACCGCCGGAAGTTGGGTTCAGCGCTTTTTCCGCTTCAGCCTGGGCTTTTGCAGGTGATACTCCGGAGATACGGATGGCCAGGCGCAGACGCAGGGAGTTGGCAAATTTCACCCATTGTTTGTAATCGCCACCATACAACATATCGAATTTGGAGAAGAGAGAGATGCCGGGATGTGCGGTTACATAATCATTCAACGTGGTAACAGCGGTATCCAGCTCTTTGAAGAAGCGGGTATATACATCCTGCTGGGAGTCGTAAGCTGAAGTAGTACCACCGGTACCATAGCTGCTGTAAGGAATAGGACCGTAGATATCGGTTACCCGGTGCATGGCCTCTACTTTCAGGATCAGCGCGATAGCCCAGAACTCAGGAGCAATTGTCTGTGCGCCTCTTCTTTTTATTTCATAAATAGGCGCCATCACGTTGTTGTAAGCCAGGTTGAAGGCGGAAGCGTTCCAGCCGTCTACCAGCGAATACGTCATGTTATTGATGTTACCACGGAAGTTATTCGGCGGCATCATATAACCGGAATACACATCGCCCATCAGGTTTTGCTGCAACTGGAAGTCGGCGGTGGTATTGTTGAAGTTAAAGTAGATGGAAGACTGTATCTGCGGAAAGAAACCACCGATATTGTTGAAATCGGGCTTCAACTCACCTTCGGTCAACCCGGTATTGTCGGTGTTGTATTGTTCGAAGTTTTTGGTACAGGCGTTCAGGCCCAGGATACCAGCCGCCAGCGTGATGATAGCCACCGGCTTATATAGTTTGAATCTTAATTTTTTCATCTGTGTTGAATTAAAGGTGAACATGATTAGAAACCAACATTCAGGTTAAAGCCGAAGCTGCGGGTAGCGGGTAAACCGAACATATCCACACCGGAAAGACCGTTACCGGTAGACATAGCGATTTCCGGATCAAACGGTGCCTTTTTAGAAATATACCACAGGTTTCTGCCTACGAGAGAGAAACGGATGTTCTTTACAAAACCATGGCCCAGCGCTTTGGAAGGAATCGCATAACCTAAAGACAGTTCTCTTAATCTTACTACAGTGGCATCATACATGTATTCACCACTCACTCCATCACGGCCACCAACGGTACCATACCATTTGTCGGCATCTACTTTGGTAACAGGCTCTTTGGTCGCTTCAGACACACCGTTTATAAATACGCCACCTGCTTTGCGGGCTTCGCCGGTGCGGGCAGATACGCCATATTTATCCATTACGGCTTCGGTCTGGGACATTACTTTACCGCCAAATTTGCCGTCAACCAGGAAGCTCAGGTTGAAGTTGCCGTAAGTGAAACGGTTGCTCCAGCCGGCCTGCCATTTAGGATTAGCATTGCCAACATATACCAGGTCGGAAGTTACCAGCGGCGTACCATCGGAACCGATGATAATACGGCCGCTTTCATCTCTTTTCAGCGCTTTACCGAAGATATCGCCATAGGAACCGCCTTTTTCAATGATAGAACCAAAGGTATTGGAACCGGCAGGTGTCAGGATAAACTGGTCGATGTTGTCTGCAAGCTCAATAACCTTGTTCTTATTCTGAGAATAGTTCACGCTGGTGTTCCAGGTAAATCTGCTGGACTGGATCACATTATAACCCAACACTACTTCGAAACCACTGTTCTGGATGTTACCCGCATTGATGAAACGGAAGCTGTAACCTGTTCCCGGCGGTACGGCAATCTGGAAGTACTGGTTAGTGGTATTGGTTTTATAATAGGTGAAGTCGAAGTTCAGTCTGCTCTGCAGGAAACGCCATTCTGTACCGATTTCCAGTGATTTGGTCCTTTCTGGTTTCAGATCGGTGAAAGGCGCCTGGTTGTTGAACTGGAAGGTTCCACCTACCTGTCCCAGCCTGCTCAGCGGGTTCGTTACATACAAAGGAACGGTGTTACCTACCACGGCATAAGAGCCACGGAGTTTGGCGTAACTAACCGGTTCCGGCAGGTTGAAGAGTTGATGGAGCATGAAGGAAAGGCCGGCAGAGGGATAAAAGTAGGAGCCATTGGGGGTAAATGACAGATTGGATGACCAGTCATTACGTCCGCTGAGGTCCAGGAATACCAGGTCTTTGTAAGACAGGTTCACGTTCCCGAATACAGCCTGCAACTGTGTGTGGTTCTCCGGAACGGTCTGAATCAGGCTGCCGGCAGTCATATTCTGCAGGATGAATTTGTTGGCTACATAGAGGTCGCCCAGGTAGCTGTCTCCGCTCATGCCTTTGGTACGGGTATCATTGATGCTGGTACCTACCAGGGCATTCAGTTTGAAATTGGTGCCAAGATTACGGTTCAGGTTCAGGATCAAATCACCATAGAACTGAGTGGTGGTCAGATCGCTCATGATATAACGACCGTTGGCGCCGGACAGTACCGGGTTAGTACCTGCGTAAAACTGACCATCGTAAGTATCGTTGGTACGGTCCATGTTACCGCGGGCCTGCAGATATAACCAGTCATTGAAATCATATTTGGCGCTGGCATTGAAGAGCGTTCTGTTACGTACTGCCTGACTGTTGTTCTTGTTAATGATCCAGTAAGGATTCTGTTGTACGTCTTCGTTGAAAGGCCAGTTCTGGAGATCGATCTGACGGATGGGGTCAAACTTGGTATAGGTTTTATAAGGTGACAGATCACGGCCTCTTGGAAACAGGTAAAGACCGGTCAGCGGGTTGAAGTACAAACCGGTTACAGGACCGTTATCTGTTTTTTGGCTGATGATATTCACGTTACCATCCAGGGTCAGTTTATCGTTGAGGAACTTGGCTGTTTCCCGGAAGGAGAAGTTATGACGATTGAGATCATTGCCCGGCATTACCGCTTTTGCATTGGTATTGGCATAGGAGAAATAGGACTGAGCTTTTTCAGTGCCGGCAGTGAAGTTGATGGAGTTGATCCAGGTGTTGCCATTACGGAAGAAATCAGATACGTTATCCTGCGCATTGGTGATGGCAGGGCCCCAGCTTTGGGTGGAACCATCTTTGGTAGCACCATAGGAGTTCTGCAGTTCAGGTTTGTAAGCTACTTTATCTAACGTGAAACCACTGGAGAATTCAACTTTAGCGTTACCTGCTTTACCTTTTTTAGTGGTGATGAGGATAACACCATTGGCCGCCTGGCTGCCATACAGGGCAGATGCAGAAGCACCTTTCAGTACGGATACGCTTTCGATATCATCAGGGTTGAGGTTGGAGATACCGTCACCACCGTCACGACCAGGGGTAAAGGTAGAAGTACCATCGCCACCCCAGGTGCTGTTAGGCTGTTGGGTACTGTAGTTGGTCATGGGGATACCATCTATTACATACAACGGCTGGTTGGTACCCTGGGCGGATTTATTACCGCGGAGAGTTACTTTAACGGAACCACCTACACCGGAACCGCTTTTGCTTATAGTGATACCAGCAGCTTTACCGGAGATGGAATTCATCACGTTCGCGTCTTTGGCGGTAGTCAGTTCTTCATTGCCCAGGCGCTGTGTAGAATAGGTGAGCGACTTGGCAGCTTTTTTTACACCGAGTGCGGTTACTACCAGTTCATTCAATCCTTTTACGTTGTCATCCAGTTTTACATCCAGCGTAGCGCTGTTGCCTACTACTGCTTCATGTGAACCGAAGCCGATGGAGGAAAATACCAATACATCGCCGGCCTTGGCACTAAGGTGGTATTGGCCGTTGGCATTGGTTTGTGCGCCTTTGGTAGTACCTTTTACCTGAACGGAAACACCCGGTAATGGTGCGCCTTTGCTATCACGCACGGTACCGCTGATTTCCTTTTCCTGTAAAATGCTACGGAATGAAGCTGTGGGCGCATAAGTATAGCCGGCAGCCTTCGCATATGCATTGTCTGCTAATATGGAAGTGAGCGCTATTCCCGTTACAGCACACACTTTCATAAGGCGTAGGTTTTTTTTCATACTTGCCTTTTTTTTGGTTAATAATTGGTATTAAAATGATGTGGATAAGATCTGACATGTATCGCGTGCCTGGCTGATACAATACGTCACGTGCTGACTGGAAATAAATACCCCATTAGCATGGCGTTAGCCATCCTTTACCACCTTGTTTTGATTGAATTACGTGGTTTTGTTAGCACAGGAATCCCCTGCGGAAAAACAACACGGTATTACCGCGCCGATTCCGTCATCGTTTGTTGTGCCTGTTTTTCTTACATGAAATTTTTAATTTGAATGATGTTAACTCGCTCTTGTTTTCATTTGGATGAGCGCTATCTACGCGCTACAGGAAGGAAGTCGTGTGTTGACGTAAATGGTACTACGGCAGGCTAAAAAAAAATTCTAAATAAAAAAATAACCAAATAACAAAACGATTATTTGGTATCCCACCATAACGGAGTACCGCCATTGTCTTTTCCTTTCAGCGTGGCGATAGCACGGGCCAGTGCTTTGGGATTGGTGACCTGTTCTATCTGTGGCATAGGTAAGCGGCGGATAAATTTTTCCGTGTTGATGGTATTGTAGCTGTTGTTGATCACAACGGGGAAAAGTTTGGGATAACCTGTCCGCCGGAATTCTGTCCAGGCTTCCTGCCCTTCGGGAAACATGGCAATCCATTTCTGTGTAATAATACGTTCCAGCTTCTCTTCCGGCGTTGCCTGCTCTTCCCAGTGAATGGTAATTTTGCTGAGATGTGGGTTGCCGGCTTCTACATTGTTGCTGCGGTTGTTGGGATCAATATAGGGCCTGGCTTTACTGGTGTCGTCTTTCATATAGCCGGCAACGTTAGAAACGCCGTATTGGTCAAAAGAAGTGCTGATGCCTTTTTCGTAATTGTAGGCAGCGCTGCCGGCGCCATCCCAGCCATTCAGGGAGGCTTCTGCTTTGAGAAACCACGCTTCTGCCGCGGCCATAAACTGGATCTTGTTCTCCAGTCTCACCAGCTTGGAATAACCGGAATATTGCTCTTTCAGGGAAATAGGGATACCATTACGGATACCCCGGTATATCTCCGGCCCTTCATCGGTATGCACAAAATACTTTGGCAGGCGCGGGTCTTTATATCCGGAAAGTATCGATTCCATCGGGGCGCTCATTCGCAAATCCGCCCAGGTATAACACATAATATTCAGCGGATGGGTAACGGGAGAGATGTCTACCGCAAAATTATCCCTGGCTTCCTGTAGCAACCCCAGCGGATGTTTCAACGCGGCTTCGCCTTCTTTCCTGGCCTTGTCTTTCTCTACGCCGTTCACCCGGATGGCTAACCGCAACCGTAAGGTATTGGCGAATTTTATCCATTTGACATAATCACCTTTATATACCAGGTCGAAGGCCTGGAAACGTTGCGGGTTACCCCGGTTTACGTAATCGGTCAACAGGTTGATGGCGGTGTCCAAATCCCGGAAGAAGGAATAATAGGCGTCCCGCTGGGAATCATAATCAAAACTATTGTCAGGATTCATCTTCCCGTAACGGTTGTAAATAATGGGCCCAAAAATATCGCTGATCCGGTGCATGGCCTCCACTTTCATGATCAGCGCCCAGGCATAGAAATCAGGATATTTGTCGCCGGCTTTCTCCTGGGCAAATACACAGGCTTTCATCACCCAGTGATAGGCTTCATTCCAGGGATGGTTGTTCCAGTAATACAGCAATCCGTAATTGGTATTGTTGATATTGCCTTCAAACGGCGTGGGCGACATCATATATCCGGAGAAAATGTCTGCATTGAGGTTTTGTTGTAATTGCGCGGTGGGCGGATCGTTGTAGCGTAACAGGTACAGTTGTGCCTGTGAGAGCGGAGCTCCCATCAGCTGGAAATCGCCTTTCAGATCACTTTCCGTAAAGTCAAACGGATTTTTGTTGATGTCGGTGAACTTTCCGGTGCACGCGCCCAGGATGAGGACGGTGACAAGCAACAACTGGAGATGAATCCCTTTACGCATGACGTCTCATTTTAAAATCCTAGTTTCAGGTTCAGGCCCATACTGCGCAGCGGCGGTAATCCGAATACATCCACGCCCTGCAGCCCATTACCGGAGCCCATAGACACTTCAGGGTCAAAGGGCGCATTGAGTTTAAAGAAAAACAAATTTCTGCCTATAACACCTACCCGTAAACTACGCAACCATTTCCACTTTAATGGTACCAGGTAACTAACGCTCAGCTCGCGTAACCGGATATTGGTGGCATCATACATATACATCTCGCCAATGCCGGAACGGCCACCAATGGTGGTGTAATAATTGGCGGCATCTATTTTACCGGTGTAAGGAGTGCCGTCTGCCAACGCGGCATTGAGGGCTACGCCGCCGTTGTCGCGGGCTTTGGCGGTTATCTCGCTCACGCCATACCAGTCCAGCACCGCCTGGGTAACACTCATTACCTTACCTCCAAAACGACCGTCTATTAAAAAGTTGACGGTGAAGTTACGATAGTAAAGACTATTGTTCCATCCCAACATAAAATCAGGGTTAGGATTACCAACTTTTTTGAAAATACCGGTGGTGGTCAGTTTACCGTGTTCATCTACCACAACCTGTCCTTTATCATTCCGCTTCAGCTCTTTGTTGGAATAAATATCTCCCCAGGAACCACCTTCCTGTATAAAGGAGCCGAACATATTTACGCCGAAATCGGTGAGGGTAAACATATTACTGGTATCTGCCCCGGAAATACTGTTATTGCTCAACTGCAACACCTTATTGCGATTGGTGGAGAAGTTGATGGTGGTATTCCAGTTAAAACCCTTCGTTTGTACAGGCGTTACCGTGATAGATGCTTCCAGCCCCTTGTTCTGGATATTTCCCATATTGAGATAATAGGTCATAAAGCCGGAACCGGGAGGGGCGGGCACTTCCATGTATTGTTTGTAGTTATTGTTTTTGTAGATGGTAATGTCCGCGTTAAGCCGGTTGTTGAAAAGATGTACTTCTACGCCTGCCTCAAAGGAGCGGTTGTCTTCCGGTTCCAGGTATACACCCGGATAAGGGGTACGCTGGTTAAGCACCACCCGGCTCACCCCGGCAATGGTGCGCATAGTAAAAGGCGCCGGATTGGAAGCATAGCTGGCAATGTCGTTCCCCACTTTGGCGTAGGAGATACGCGTTCGCAACAGGTTAAAGGCTTTGGGTAGTTTAAACATGTCGGTCCATATGGCCGACAGGCCCACCGAATAATAGAAGTATCCTTTGTTCAGCGTAGGTGTAAACGCGAAGGTACTGGACCAGTCGTTGCGCCCTGTTAAATCAAGGAACAGGAAGTTCCTGATGCCTAACTGGGCATTGCCAAAGAGGGCCTGTAGTTGTTTTTGTTCCACGCTATGCTGGGCGTCGAGCGATTTATCCGGAATATTGGAAACAGAGAATTTATTGGGATAAATAAGACCGGGATCGGCATTGGGGTTAGCGCCATAAAAGGATCTTTCATGGGCCTTTATATCGGTGATGCTGGCGCCTACGTTACCGGCCAGGTGCAGCCACTGGTTTACTTTGCTGCTGGCGTTCACCATTACGTCGGCATATAGCTGGGTATTAAATTCTTTTTCCAGGGTATAACGGCCGTTGGAGTCTGATAGTACGGGCTGTGTGCCGGCATAGGCCTGGAGTTCGTACTGGTCCAGCGATTTGTCGAAGCTGGTACGTCCTTTAACGGACAGCCAGCTGTTGAACTGATAACTGAGCGCCAGCGATGCCATGCCCCGGTAGCGGGTATCCAGGCGGCGGTTGCGGAGCAACGCCCACATGGGGTTTTGCTGGTCGTCCTGTCCTATCCAGTTTTTATCATGGCGGATATTCCACCAGTCCTGCATATACAGGTTACGGGTGGTATCGTAATATTCAAACTGATTTTTGTAGCCGGAGAAATCCAGCCCGCGGGGGAACACGTACAGTCCGGAGATAGGGCTGTAGTACAATCCGGACGATAAGCGGTTGACGGACGACTGTGCCAGGAAAGAGGCGTTGGCATCCATCACCAGTTTATCATTGAGCAGTTTAAGGGTTTCGCGGAAGTTGACGGTATGCCGGTTGAATTTATTCGTCGGCAGAATGCCTTTGTTGGTGGTATTGGAGTAGGAGAAATAAGTCTGTGCCGTTTCGGTGCCGCCGCTGAAGGAGATGGTGTTGGTCCAGGTGGCGCCGGTGTTGTAAAAATGTTTGACATGATCGGGCGCTTGTACAGCGGCGCCCCAGCTACCGAGGGAACCGGGTTTGGGAGCGCCTACCGAATCGCTGCCGGGGGCTTCTGTTTGTCCGTAGCGGTATTGCAGCTTCGGTAACAGCGACGGTGCTTCCACGGTGAAGTCAGAGGCTACATCGATGCGGCTTCTGCCGGGTTTACCTTTTTTGGTGGTGATGAGGATCACGCCGTTGGCCGCCTGGCTGCCGTACAGGGCAGCGGCGGAGGCGCCTTTCAGGATACTGATGCTTTCAATATCGTCGGGGTTGATGTTGGAGATACCATCGCCGCCATCACGGCCGCCGCCGCCGATGGTGTTGTTGGCCTGGCCCCATACGTCCTGTGGCTGGGAAGGGGTGTAGTTGGCGTAGGGTACGCCGTCGACGATGTACAGGGGTTGGTTTTCCCGGGTGGATTTATTACCGCGTAAAACGACCCTGACAGTGCCGCCTATTCCGGAAGCGTTGCGGGTGATGGAAACGCCGGCTGCTTTGCCGGAGATGCAGTTCATGAAGTTGACATCTTTTACCAGCGAGGCGTCGTCTCCATCCAGTTGCTGGGTGGAGTAGGGCAGTTCCCTTGATTTTTTCTGGATGCCCAGGGCGGTAACAACGAGTTCGCCCAGTGCTTTGATGTTTTCGCGGAGGGTGATATCAATCTGGCTGTTGGAGCTGACGGTGACTTCGCGTGTCAGATAACCTACGTAACTGAATAACAGCACATCGCCGGGGCTGGCGGCAATGCTATACCCGGCGTCGGCGTCTGTTTGTGTTCCTTTATTGCTGTTCCTGATTTGAACGGTTACTCCCTGGAGTGGCGTGCCTTTATTATCGCGTACGGTACCGGTAATTGTTCTTTCCAGTGAAACGTGCTTTAACAAGTCAACTGTTTGCGTGCCTCCTGTGTCGGTGTCACTTCCAACAATAATTTTGTTGTTGATACGGGTAAACTTCAATCCGGTTTGTGCTGATAACAACGCCAGAACGTCTTCTATGGGTGTTTTGGTGCAGTTGAGCGTAACCTTTTTTCTCAGGTTAAGATCAGTTTTGTCGTAGTGGAAGTTCAGCCCGGTTTTGACCGATATTTCGGTCATCACATCTTCCAGGTTTTTATTTTTTGCCTGGATGCTGACAACTATTGTGGATGGCGGTTGCTGTGTTTGGGCAAACGCACTGCTCAGGGTGTTCAGGCTGCCGGTCAGCAGCAATGTCAGCATTAGCCCCATGTGGATGAACCATGTCATGGGGTAAAGCTTTACCCTCATAGCGTCTAATTTTTATTTACAAGATAAACGGTGTCTTTTTTAATGGTATATGATAAGGATTTCGCCATACAAATAATGTCCATTACTTCGGACAGGCTTTCATTTCTGAAATTGCCGGTATAATTCCACGCGGTTTTATTGCTTTCGTTGATAACGGTGACACCATATCGGTTTTCAATGCCGGTCATCAGTTCATTATAGGGTGCGTCTTTAAACACAAGATAACCTTGTTTCCATCCGGTTACTTCTTCCGGTTTGGCAAAGGATGTTTTGATCATGCTCAGCAGCTGCCGGTCGTAGCTGATTTGTTCGCTCGGGAGTAATACGATGGAGCTGACCGGGTGATTGTTTTGTAACGGGTCTATTTTCACTTTACCGGTGAGCAGGGCGACAGTCACTTTATTTTCAGCCTTATAGGCGCGGATATTAAAGGTGGTACCCAATACGGTAGTAGCCAGTTCGGCGGTACGAACCACAAAACGGCGGCCGGCATCGGGGGCGGCGTTAAAGAAGGCTTCGCCTTCATCGAGGTATACACTTCTTTCGGTAGCGCTGAAGTGTTCGGGGTAGCGCAGTTTACTGCCGGCATTGAGGGCCACGGTGCTGCCGTCTTCCAGCCGGATATTTTCCTGGTGTCCTTTGGCGGTAGTGATTTCTACAAAACCATCTGCCACCACGCGGCTGCTGCCGGTGGCGGGATGATGGGCCAGCCGGGTATCGGCGGGTGCGGTAGCAGGGCGGTTGCTGTTAAACCAGAACAGGCCTGCCGTTAAAATAACGGCGGCGGCAGCGGCGGATGACAAAAGCCATGGCCGCAGGCGACGCACCGGTGGCGCCGGTGCCAGCTGTCCCTGGATACGCATTTTCACCTCGTCCAACTCCCGTTCGAGCACCTGCTCGTCGGCAAAAGTAGACTGGTGGCTGTTAACCTGGTCAAACCACTGTTCTATGATTTTCGCTTCCTCCGGTGAGCAGCTCCCCTGTTGATATCGCTCCAGCAGTATTTTTATCTGTTCTGTGTCCACCTGATAGCGTTTTTGGATGATAGTAAGTCGTGGTAACGTGGAATTAGTACCATGGCAATACAACAATATTTTTCTGAAAATCAGCGGCTGGCCGTGAAAACCAATGATATAACAAGTAATATCATGTCGGTTTGGGCATAGTTGGCTCGTAATATCTTCAGGGCTTTGGTGATCTGATTCTTCACCGTTTGCTGAGAAAGCCCCAGGTGAGTGGATATCTGTTCGATGGAAAGATTTTCAAACCGGCTTAACATAAAGATCTCCTTCATTTTCTCCGGCAAATGGTTGATCGCTTCAAACAGCTCCTGTGACCTGGCTTTGTAATCTACCGTATCTTCCACGGAATGCGGTTGTGCATCAAAATGTTCTATGAGCTGCTGCAGGTACTTGCGATAGGTAGCGTTTTTCCGGTAAATATCGATGATCTTATGCCGGGCCGCCTGGTATAGGTACGATTTCAGCGATTCTTTCAATACAAGGGTATGACGTTTTTCCCACAGGGAAATAAAGAGATCCTGCAGTACGTCTTTACTGATCTCTCCCGCGTCCAGTTTGCTGTAAATAAAGAGATACAACATTTTACTGTAGCGATCATAGATGGCATTGAAGGCGGCACTGTTATCGCTTTTGAGCAGCGACACTAACTGGTTATCTGAATAACTGCTGAACATTGAATTACAGTAGCAATTAGATGTTTTGGTTGAATTACTGCCGATGAAAGTAAGAAGAAAATTTGTTATTTAGCTATTTTGTTATTTGGTTATTTATTGGGTGCTGTTGGATCGCAGCAACCCCAATAATCAAATAGCTAAATAATTAAATAGCCAAATTATCAGGCTTCTTTTAACCTGAGTTCGTTTTTGTATTCCTTTGGCGTTTTTCCTACAATCTCTTTAAAAAAGCGGTTAAAATTGGATAGATTCTTAAACCCACAGGAATAAGCGATTTCTGCAATAGACCAGTCTTCTTCGGTCAGCCGCTTACAGGCATGCCCAATCCGTACTTCGTTGAGAAACTGCACAAAAGATTTTTTGGTGCGGTTTTTAAAGAAGCGGCAAAACGACTGTGGAGAAAGATTAGTGATGCTGGCCACATCCTGCAGGGAAATTTCCTTGGAGAAGTTGTTCATCACATATTTAAATACCTCGTCTATTTTATGGTTGTCCTTTACATTGTAGGCATGCGAATACCCCGTGCTGGCCAGGTAATAACAATCGCGCGTTTCCGACAGCGTTTTCAGAATGTTCAGCAAAGAGATGATCCGGTCCAGCCCCTCCTTTTTGGGGAGCGACAATATTTCCGGCTTTAACTTGTCATAGGTGGGTCCTATGATTTTCATCCCGCGCTGCGCGCGATGAAAAAGTTCGCTTAGCGCCTTCGTTTCCGGCAGACCGTAAAATTTCTCCCCAAAAATATCTTTAGGGAAATAAATCACTACAGAACGGGCCTTCAGATTTTCATCTCCCTTATAATATTCTTCTTCGTTATACCATACATGGGGGATGTGCGGCCCCAAAAATACCATGTCGCCCTCTTCAAAGCTCTCAATGCTGTCCCCTACAATCCTCTTCCCGTGGCTCTCCGTAACAAACACCAGCTCACACTCCGGATGGAAGTGAAAAGGTGTGTTAAAATACGGATCACATCGCTCTATGATGGTGATCTGATTATCGGCAAAAGCCCCAACTTTAATAAGAATGGGTTTCATTCAAGTATTAATTTTTTAAACTACTGGTAACCAACAATACCCTATTTAGTATTGCCATTGTCCTATGAATGTTGCCAAATTATTAAAAATTGGTTAAAAAAATATCATTATTGCGAAAATGACCCTTAAATGTCATAGACCGGCTGCTAATCTCATTCAGAAGATTTAGCAACTTTTTTGGAATAATTAGTACAAGAATGTAAATTTCAGCTTTCATTTTGTAAATTACGCTGGGCTAAATCGATATAGCATTTGTTGTCTATGAAAGGAATCTCTATAAAAGATATTGCAAAACAAGCGGGAGTATCTCCTACCACTGTCTCGTTTGTACTCAACGGCAAAGCGAAAGAGAAACGGATCAGCGAGCAGGTAAGCAAAAAAATACAGAAAATCGCTTCCCGGCTGAAGTACAAACCAAATCAGCTGGCCCGAGGCCTCCGTACCGGAAAAACCAAAACGATCGGACTGATCGTGGAAGATATCGCCAATAACTTCTTCGCCAGCCTCGCTAAAGTCATGGAAGATGAAGCTGATAAACACGGGTACAAAGTGCTCTATGGCAGTACGGAAGACAATACGGAAAAAGCAAAAGGTCTCCTGGAGGTACTGAAATACCGCCAGGTGGATGCCTATATCGTTACCCCTACCAAAAACCTGGATAAGGAAATAGAACAGCTGAAAGCAACGTCCAAACCAGTAGTACTGATGGACCGCTATTTTCCGCATGTCAGCTCTCACTATGTGGTGGTAGATAACTACCAGGGCGCTTACAACGTTACCAGCCACCTGGCCAATCAGGGCTATAAAAAAATCGCGATCGTTACCATCACCTCCGACCAGATTCAAATGAAAGACCGTCTGGAAGGATTTACTGCTGCGCTGAAAGATCACCAACTGCCTTTCAGTAAAAGCCTGGTAAAGAAAATACCGTTCGAACTGGAACGCGAAGCATTTACAACTGAAATCAAAAAATTCCTGACAAGCATTAAAGGCCTCGATGCGGTATTCTTTGCCACCAACTACCTCGGTATCTACGGCATTGAAGCTATCCGCTCCCTCGGCTGGGAAATAGGTGCACAGATCGGTGTGGCCAGCTTCGATGACCATGACCTCTTCCGCCTGCACAGCCCGTCCATCACCTGCGTAGCACAGCCTATTCCGGAAATCGGTAGAAATATCGTGGAACTGCTGATGCAGGAACTGAATCATCCCTCCGCTGCTCCCCGGCAAATCGTGCTGGAACCTTCGGTGATCATAAGAGCTTCTTCTGATCCCGGCAAAAAATAATATCCCACGCCTGATCATATGTTCCTGTTCACTGCGGTGATCAGGGAAACAAAAAGTGCTACATTGTTGTTATGTAAAATAGTTTTCTGCCCTGCGCCTCAACCAGGTCTGAAAGCCCTATTCAACCAAAACACCATCTTTCACTTTTATCCGCATGACATATGATCAGAATCTTTACGCAGGTACTGCTATTCGTATTGTTGTTATTAGTTACCCCTGTAGTATGGGCACAACAGGCTATTACCGGTAAGGTAACCGACAATACCGGTCAACCGCTTTCGGGCGTCAACATCCTGGTAAAAGGTACCTCCAAAGGCACCGTTACCAATGGCGACGGAAATTTTTCATTGTCTCTGCCACCCGGCAGTACACTCGTTTTCCGCTTCCTGGGCTACGTCACACAGGAAGTACCTGTGGGTAACCAGGCCCAGCTCAACATCTCCCTGGTGCCCGATGAAAAAAGCCTGGGTGAAGTAGTGGTCACGGCACTTGGTATCAAAAAGGAAAAGAAGGCGCTGGGATACTCGGTGTCTGAAGTAAAAGGAGAGGAGCTCACCCAGGCACGCACTACCAATATCGCTAATGCGCTCTCCGGTAAAGTGGCCGGCCTGAACGTTACCTCCACCGCTACCGGTCCGGCCGGATCCAGCCGTATTATCCTCCGCGGTAATACTTCCATCGATAAAAACAGGAACAACCAACCCCTTATCGTAGTAGATGGGATTCCTATCAATAATGATAACCTCGGCGCTGCCGGTGAATACGGCGGTATGGACGCAGGCGATGGTATTTCCAGTATCAACCCGGATGATATTGCCACCATTTCTGTACTCAAAGGCGGCACGGCGGCAGCGTTATACGGCTCCCGCGCTTCCAACGGCGTCATCCTCATCACTACCAAAGGCGGCGCCAGTCGCAAAGGGGTAGGGGTGGAGTTCAGCAGCAATATTGTACTCGACCGGCCTGTTGTGGAAAACCTCGATTGGCAATACGACTACGGGATGGGCCTCAATGGCCTGAAACCGCAGACGGCGGCAGAAGCCCGCGCTGCCGGTCTTTTCAGCTGGGGCGCTCCGCTCGACGGCTCGTCTGTGATCCAGTATGATGGCATCAGTCGCCCGTACAGTGCGGTGAAAAATAATTTCAAAAAATTCTACCGCAGCGGTTACACCTTCACCAACTCCGTGGCTGCCAGCGGCGGCAACGACAAGGTAACCTGGCGTTTCGGCGCTACGGACATGAAAAATGAGGCTACGCTTCCCAACTCCGGTATGCGCCGCGATAACCTCTCGCTCAATGTGTCCGCCTGGCTCGGTAAAAAACTGCACCTCAACGTGTACGCCAAATATATCCGCGAACGTACTACCAACAGGCCCCGCGTATCCGACTCACCCGGTAACGCCAACTTCGCCCTCTACCTGCTGCCTACTTCCCTGGCGGTGCAAACACTGAAGGATAGTAAACTCGATGCCAACGGCAACGAGTTCCGCTGGCAGGACAATGTATATACTACCAACCCCTGGTTCTCAGTATACGACTTTGAACAGGCAGATAAAAAAGACCGTTTTATCAACGCTGCCGAACTCCGCTACGATATCCTCGACTGGCTCTACGTGAAAGGCCGCATCGGCGCGGATATGTTTTACCGCGATAACAAAGGGGTGACACCTAACGGTACCGCCTATATTCCCGGCGGACAAATCAACGATCAAACCCGTCAGCATTTTTATGAACTCAATGCCGATGTGATGGTGGGCGTAGAAAAAGGTTTTGCAGAAAAATGGCGGGTGTCCGGCTTTATCGGCGCTAACGTAATGCGTAACAAAAATGATAAACTGTTCCTCAACGGTAATACCTTCAATATTCCTTACTTCTACGATCAAAGCAATCTGCAGACAAAAACCGTTACCAACGATATCTTCGAAAAGAAAATCAACTCGGTATACGGTTCGGCGGAATTATCGTATAAAAGTTACCTGTACCTGACCCTCACCGGGCGTAATGACTGGTTCTCCACGCTGCCGCTCAACAGTAACAGTATCTTCTATCCCTCTGCCGGCCTCAGTTTTGTGCTCTCCGATGCACTAACTATGCCCAAATGGATCAACTACGCAAAGCTGCGTACATCCTGGGCGCAGGTGGGTGGCGATACCGATCCGTACAGGCTCCGCTTGGCCTACCAGGTGCAAAACCCACTGGTGCTGGGCACTACCAGTCTGCCGGTGGCCGACGTAAAAAAGGCACAGGATGGCAGTTACGCTGTTCCCAATGCCCATCTGCGGCCTTATGTCAATACCAGCTATGAAGCCGGCTTTGAAGCACGTTTCTTTGATAACCGCCTGTCGGTAGACTTCTCCTGGTACACCCGCAAAACAAAGGACGATATCGTACAAACTACCATCTCCAATGCTTCCGGGTATAATACTGCCTTTATCAATGTGGGTAAAGTGAGCAATAAAGGTGTGGAACTGATGGTAACAGGAACGCCTGTACGGAGTAAGAACTTTACCTGGGACATCACGCCCAACTTCGCCTACAATAAAAGTGAAGTGATTCAGCTGGATGGGAAACTGAATGCGCTGAAAGTAGCGGATGTACGTACGTTTAACGTCACCATTCAACAGGTGCCTACCTATCCGTTTGGTGTGATACAGGGCTACAGCTTCCAGCGCGATGATCAGGGCAACATCCTGTTTAATTCCGCAGGCAAACCGCTGCAAGGGCCGCTTACCATCTTTGGAACCGGCGTGGCGCCTTATACGCTGGGCCTGACCAACACCTTCACCTATAAAGCCTTCTCGCTGGGTGTACTCATTGATTCCCGCTGGGGTAACAAAATATATTCCGGTACCAACGACTACGCCTATTATTACGGTTTGCAGAAAGCTACGCTGCAAGGCCGTAACGGTGGTATCACCATTAAAGCGCAGGACCCCAACGATCCTACCAAGTACGTGAATAAGACCGTAGATGCGCAGGATTACTTTCAGAATATTGCATTTAACATCGCTGAGCCATTTATATACAGCGGCGCTTTTATAAAGCTGCGCCAGGTGATACTGACTTACAACCTGCCTGCCGGTATCCTAGGTAAATCACCGTTTACCGGCGCTTCGCTGTCGTTTGTGGCCAGGAACCTCTGGATCATTTATAAAGATATACCCAATGTGGACCCTGAATCCACCTATAGCAACGGTGCCGGCCAGGGCGCTGAACTGCTGGGTTATCCACAGTCCAGGAGTTACGGTTTAAACCTGAATGTAAAATTCTAAATCGCTTCGATCATGGTTAAGTCAATATATACATATGGGACCATCGTACTGCTGTTATGGCTGTCGCTGACGTCCTGCACCAAAAATTTTGAACAGATCAATACAGACCCTACTGCCGCGCCGAACGTGTCGCCGGGTATATTGCTCACCCGGGGGCTGTTGTATGTCTCCGGCGGCGAGTTTGAAGCATGGCGGGCCAATCTTATTTACTGCGGTCCGATGGTACAGCATCTTGCTTCTACCAGTCTGACTTATGTAGGCGATAAATATCTCTATAACGACGGTTACAGCGGCTCGGCGTTTAACTCGTTTTATCCGAATGGCGTGAAGATACTGACCACGCTGATAGAACAAACGAAGAACGATGCCAACCAGGACAACTACACCGCTATGGCCAGAATTGCCAGGGTGATCATGTTGCAGCGGTTGACCGACCTGTATGGCAATGTGCCCTATGTTGCAGCCGGTAAAGGATTTATTGATCAGAATTTCACCCCTGCGTATGATCCGCAGGAGGCGATCTACGCTGGTTTTGCCGCAGAGTTGCAGGCCGCGGCGGCGCAGCTGGACCCTGCCAAGCCCACGCCAGGCAGTGCTGATATCTCCGGCTATGGCGGCTCTCCTGCACAGTGGAAAAAACTGGCTTATTCGTTGTTGCTGCGGGTAGGTTTACGTTTGTCAAAAAAGGCGGACCCTTCAAAAGGGAAAGCCTGGGTACAGCAAGCCCTGGCTGGTGGGGTGTTCACGGCCAATACCGATGCTTTTTACATCCAGCATGCCGCCGGCGATTATGATAATCCCAATAGCCATGTGATAGGGGTATATCCGGGCAGCAGGGCAGAAACGGGGAAAGATAACCTTAGCATTAAGCTGTCGAAGTTTTTTGTCAACCTGCTGCAATCCAGGGCTGATCCGCGGTTACAGATGATCTCCGAATTGCCTAAGCCGGATTCCACCCCTGGCGGATCGGATAACCCTGCCTTGCAGAAAGGGCTGCCCAATGGTTTTGATAACAGTTCCGATCCGGTATTTGGCATTGGTTCCACCGGTGATGCCAACCTGGCGCATTATTCGCAGCCTAAACAAGTGATTGTACAACCCAACTCCCCCAATATTTTTATCACCTATTCAGAAGTACAGCTCATGCTGGCCGAAGCGGCCGCCCGGGGCTGGATTACCGGCAGTCCGGTACCGTTTTTTACCGCCGGGGTGAAGTCCGGTATCTGGCAATGGTCGCTGTATTCCTCATCTATTGTGTACGACGATGGCGCCGCTACCACCTATGCCAATGCACAGGCAGCTGCGCTGGCCGGAGCTTTGAGCGCTCAATTGGAGGCTATCAACACCCAGTATTATATTACCACTTTCCTGAATGAATACGAGGCGTATGCCAATTGGCGCCGCAGTGGTTTCCCGGTACTTACGCCGGTGAACTATAAAAACAATGAAACCAACGGGCAGATACCCCGGCGGTTGCGGTATCCCAGGAATGATTACGATGTCAACAGGGCAAATGTGGAAGCAGCCAACGCAGCACAGGGACCTGATATTTTTATGACACCCGTGTGGTGGGACAAACCCTGACCGTATTAACCAACACCATAATAAAAACGCCATGAAAAAAATCAGTTTGTTTTCAACCATTTTTGTATTAGCCTGCCTGGTCGTTCAGGCGCAGGATTCGTCGGGACTTTCACAAGGCATTAGTTTCCGCAATGCCGTATCCAGTAATATGGGGGTAAAGTTCGGTTCCGTATATTCTTTTCATCCGAAGGAAAATACCGTTGGCACTCCTTATTTATATACCGATTGGGGCCGTTTATGGATTGATTCTATGGACAACAAACGGGTAGCCCGTTCTGTGGTATACGACGCCAATATTGACCTGGAAAAAAATATGCTGATTGTGAAAGGTGGCGACGGGAAAGCCTATGCGCCGGAGGTGAATGATGTGCAGGCGTTCCATTTTAAGAAAGGAAATGAAGAAAACGCGTTTGTGGCCATGCAGCTCGATGGGGTGCATAAATTCGTGGAGCAGCTGGCAGCGGGTAAATACAGGCTGGTGAAAGACGTGAAAGTAACTTTTCAGCAGGCCGATTTTGTAGACAAAGGCATGGTGCAAACCGGCAAAAATTATGATGAATACAAAAAAGCATATACCTATTACCTGGTAAAAGACCAGGTACCGGTGAAAGTCTCTATCCGTAAAAAGGCCTTGCTGGAGGCGTTGGGGAAGGACCCCGACGCGCAGGCTGCGGCCCGTAAGTTTCTCAATGATTACCGGGAACCTTTCGATGAAACCGCCGCCAGACTGATGATTGAGGCAATAAATAAATGAATAAATAACCCAATGAATAAATAAATCATCAAATTCCAAAATTCCAAAATCCCAAAATGAAAAGGCCCGTCTGCTTGTTTGGACGGGCTTTTGGTTATCAAACATTTCCCACTATTGAAGTCGTTTTTATCCAACAGGAATGCAAACTGATAGTATTTTCCTGATGAGCTATATTATTTTAATGGAATTAACCGCTTGTTAACGAAACATCAAAAAATTGTTAAATCTTTTTTGCACTTCTCATAATTATCCCTAAGTTTGAAACTGTAATTGCTATAGCGAATACTTGTCTGTGAATTGAAAATGGAGCGACGGAATATTGACAAGTTTTTTTTAGAACAGGTTGCTAAAACGTTTTACTACTGTAGCGAAACGAGAGCAGTGAACAATGAAATTGCCAAATGGAGTAGGTCCATTTAAATACGGAAACGGAAACTATGTTTTGCCTGCCTTCTTTGCTGCGCGCTGCAAACATTTGCCGGTAAAGGCATTCCCGTGTATCGATGTAATACCATGTGACTGAACACTTGTTATAATTTAAACCAAAAGGAAGCCATGCGAAGATCATTTCTTCTCACCACGTTGCTCTTTTTGTGCTGTAGCTTCGCTGTATGGGCGCAGGATAAAAAAGCTGTTACGGGAACCGTAAAAGATGAAAAAGGAACCCCTTTACCGGGTGTTACGGTAAAGGAAAAGGGAACTGCCAACGGTGCCATGTCTGGTGCTGATGGCGGCTTTAAAGTACAGGTAGCTCCCAATGCTACACTGGTATTGTCCTACATCGGTTTTATCAACCAGGAAGTGCCGGTAAACGGTCAAACCTCCCTGACGATCGTACTGAAAGAAGACAATAAAAACCTGAATGAAGTAGTGGTGACCGCTATGGGTATGAAACGTGAACAACGTAAACTCGGCTATGCGGTTACAGAATTGAAAGGTGCGGATGTGGCTAAAACCAATTCCATCAACCCGGTATCTGCCCTGCAGGGTAAAGTAGCCGGCCTCGATATCTCCGCCGCTGCCGGTGGTCCTGCCGCTGCTCCCCGTATCGTGCTGCGTGGCGCTAAATCACTGAACGGTAAAGACCAGCCTATCTTCATTGTGGACGGTGTTATCTTTGAAAACGATGAAAGTGCTGCTGACGTTAACTTCGGTAACGTACTGAAAAACCTCAACCCGGACGACTATGAGTCTGTAACCGTGCTGAAAGGTGCTGCTGCTACCGCACTCTATGGCTCCCGCGCGATCAACGGTGCTATCCTCATTACCACCAAAAAGGGTAATGCAAGAAAAGGAATAGGCGTTACCGTTAGCCAGACTGCACAAATGGAAAAAGTATACCGCGGCGCTATCGACCTGCAAAACAGCTACGGCCAGGGTACCAACGGTACTTACGACAACACCAAAGGCGGTAACAGCTTCGGCGCCCCAATGGATGGTAGAATGGTACAACTGGCCAACGGCATGATGGTACCGTATACTCCCAAACCCAACAATGCTAAAGATCTTTACCAGACCGGCAAATACTTCAATACTAACGTAGCCATGGAAGGTGGTAACGACAAAGGAACTTTCCGCCTGTCTTACTCCCACCTGGACAATAACAGCGTTTCTCCCAACAACAGCTTTGGCAGAAACACTTTCGCGTTCCGTGGCTCTTCCCAGATATCTAAAGTACTGAGCGCCGATGCGGGTGTTACCTACGCTACTTCCAAAACACTGAACCCCGACCGCCAGGGTGGCGACTACACCAACTATAACATCGGCCGTAAATGGGTATATGTGTTCCCGCGTAACTACGATCCTTCTATCTGGAGCAAACCGGAAAACTATCTCGGACCCAATGGTGGCCGTGCTAACCTGAATACCAATCCCGGCGCGGATTTCTTCTACCAGCAGGCATACAACAGCTGGACCCGCAAGGAATCCCTCATCACCGGTAACTTCTCCCTCACCGCAGTAGCTAACGACTGGCTGAAATTCGTTGGTAAAGCCAACTTCAGCTCTGAACAATCTACTGATGAACGCAAAGAAGTGGGTACCGGCGATTTCTTCAAAGGATCTGATGGGTTCTACTCTATCGCGGGCGTTAATAAATCCCAGTACACCTTCACCGGTATGGCGATCATCACACCGAAACTGGGTAAAAAATTCGACGGTAGCCTGAACCTGGGTGGTGAAACATGGAACAGCGGTATCGGTAAACAATACAATAACTACTCCGATGGTGGTCTGCGTATTCCGTTCCTGTATGATATCACCAACAGTGTCAATGCGCCTGTCGTAAAAAATGATCCGCTGCTCCGCAAACGTATCAACTCCGTATTCTTCGCAGCCAGCCTGGCTTATAATAATGAACTGTTCCTGGATGTAACCGGCCGTAACGACTGGTCTTCCGCGCTGACCTACCCTGCAGGCAGCAAAGGAAATACCACCAACTCTTACTTCTATCCGTCTGTAAGTGCTGCGTGGGAATTCACCCAAACACTGAAAGAGGAAATGCCTTCCTGGATCAGCTATGGTAAACTGCGCGCTTCTTATGCGATGGTGGGCGGTGACCTCGATCCTTATCAGATCAATACCGGCTACTACACTACCGGCCTGTTCCAGGGTGCTTCTACGGGTAAAAGCCTGCCGCTGGTAAACATCTACAACTCAGACATCCTGCCGAACATGAACCTGAAACCTTCTATCTCTAAAAGCTGGGAGCTGGGTGCCAATGTTCGTTTCTTCAACAACCGTCTGGGCTTTGACTTTGCCTGGTACCGCACCAATATCACCAACCAGATCATTAACCTGCCGACGCCCATTGAATCCGGTGTTACTTCCCGTTATATCAATGCCGGCAGCATGATCAACAGGGGTATTGAGCTGTCCATCAACGGTACGCCTATCCAGAACAAAAACTTTACCTGGGACGTAACCCTCAACGGTAGCCGCAATAAAAACAAAATCGTTAGCCTCACACCTGGTGTTGACCAGCTGGAGCTGAACGAAGACCAGGGCGTGAAAGCCATCGCTTCTGTAGGCGGTAGCTACGGTAACCTGATCACTGACTACGGTTATACCCGCGACGCCAACGGTAAACCCCTGATCACCCTGGGTGGCAGCGATTTTCCTTACAAATTCGTACGCGGAAGAGCGGTTGTAGGTAACATCATGCCCGACTTCAACCTGGGTCTGCAGAACAACTTCACCTACAAAAACTGGAGCCTGGGTGTCCTGATCCAGGCCCGTATCGGCGGTGACTTCTTCTCTGCTTCCCACCAATATGGTACCGGTCGTGGTACCACTGCCAACACCATGTACGGCCGCGATACTGAACACGGTGGTATCACCTGGACCAACGCTGCCGGTGTAACCCGCAACGATGGTATGATTCCGGACGCGGTGTTCCAGCAGGGTACTAAAATCAAAGGTAAAGACGGTCAGGACGTAGTACTCGACGGTATGACCTACCAACAGGCTTATGAAAAAGGGTATGTAACGCCGCTCACACCATACCAGTACTATGGCATGGTAGGCGACTGGGGTATCGGTATCCGCGAAGCTTCTGTATTCGACGCTTCTTATGTAGCGCTGCGTGAAGTATCCCTCGGCTACTCACTGCCAACTGAAATGGTTCAACGCTGGAGACTGAACAGCCTGCGTGTATCCCTCGTAGGCCGTAACCTGGGTTACCTGTTCAACAACCTGCCGGATCATATCAACCCGGAAGCGGTGCGTAACAATAAAACATCTGCCTTCTCCGAGTATGGCGCTGTACCATTTGTGCGCAACATGGGCGTAACCGTACAGGTAGGATTCTAATAACCGTGTAACAACTGATAAACATGAAAAATATCAATAAATGGGGATTAGGTGTAGCAGTAGCAGGTATGATGCTGAGCGCCTGTACCAAAAACTTTGAAGATCTCAATAAAAATCCACAGGTGAGCGAGAACGTGCCACCGGAAATGCTGATCACACAGTCAGAAAAAGGTATTGTAGACCGCGATTTCGACTGGTTCTACGATGCTTACAGCTACCAGCTGCAATGGCTGCAGTTTGGTGTGGCCGCTCCGGGATCTTCTTCCACCGGCCTTTTCAGCCCTACCAATACCAACGATTTTTACAATGCCTTTTATAAAGGTATTGGTCGTAACCTGGTAGAAATTGAATCAGTAGTAGCTAAAAGACCTGAAGGCGAGCGTGCACAGTATAGCTCTCTGATAGCCATTGCGAAGATCCTGAAGGTGTACAGCGCCTGGAGAGCTTCCGACGCCAATGGCAGCATGCCTTACACCAACGCCTTCCAGGCTCGCTCTGACGCTAACTACACACCCACTTACGATACACAGGAAAAACTGTTCCCGCTGTGGGATGCCGAGCTGAAAGCGGCGGTGGCCACACTGCAAAGCACACTCCCTACGCAGGCTTCTCCCGGTAACGCGGAAATTTTCTACTCCGGCGATATTGCCAAATGGGCGAAAGCGGGTAACGTACTGCGTATTAAGCTGGCTATGCGTGTGCTGAAAAGAACACCGGATGAAGCTAAAGCTATCATCGCAGATGCGATGAGCGTTAAGAACGGCCTGTTCGTAAGCAATGCGGATGACTGGAAATTTCTCTCCGCTGACCAAAGCTTCGGCCGTAGCGGTAACTGGGCGATGGACAACAGCCCGCTCTCTGCCGGCAAAAACATGCTGGACTACATGCAGAACAACAGCGATCCACGCCTGAATATCTTCTATGAGAAAAACAGCTATACCAAAGAACTGATCGACAGTCTCATTAAAGGTGGCGCTTTCCCGGCGACTGCTCAATATAATGATCAACGTTATATCGGTCTGCCTGCCAACCCCGACAGAAGAGACCAGGCAGCGGATGCCGCCGTCTTTAAGGTGAAACGTTATACGATGAAATTCACGGTAAATGGTAAAGTGCAGGAAATCACCCGTACCCTGGATACCGTATCCGCCGTACAACGCCGCCTGTTTAACCTGGATGCTGAAAACGGCACTAATAACGGCGCCCGCTATACGCAGCCGATCCTGAGCTATGCCGAACAGTGTTTCATGCTCGCGGAACTGAGTGTACGGGGTATTATCAGCGGAGATCCGGCTACCTATTATAACAATGGTGTGGAAGCCTCTATCAAAGCATACGATGATATGGCCCGTGAAGCAAAAATCCGCGACTATGCGCCGCTGGCAGCTACCGCGATCACCGATTACCTGGCTAAACCAGGTATAGCCTTTACCGGTAGTGCTGACGAACAACTGGAAAAAATTAATATCCAGAACTTCCTGAACCTGTTCAAATCTCCCTGGGAAGCCTGGGGCGCCTGGAAAAGAACAGGTATTCCTAAAGAAGACAGTAAGCTGCTGCCACTGGAACGTATGACTGTTTCCGGCCAGCCGGTAGCCATTCCACGTCGCTGGGCGCTGCCTCAGCCAACCATCGCCAACCAGACCAACTGGAGAAATGCCATCACCGAAATGCAGAAAACCGGCGAATATGGTAATGGTGACAACGATTTCACCGGCCGTGTATGGTGGGATAAAAAATAGGTTGATAGCAAGTATGCATACATAGCAATCTTCGCTATACGAGAAAAGAAGCGGCTCTCCCGGTACCGGGAAGCCGCTTCTTAATTTATCGTGTCCGAAACAAATATGGTACTAAGTTCTAAAATTGGCATAAACTTCGTATATACGTTGGAGTTGAATCTTTTATACCTATGTGCGCTTGCCGGAAACCCTTGTCCGCTATACTGATTGTCTTGTTGTTCGTCACACGGGTGTGTGCCGCTGAAAACGCTTCCCTGCCTGATTCCTGTTATGTGCAACATTTTGATAATACGAATGGGCTGCCCCAAAACAGTGTCAAATCCATCGTAAAAGATGCATCCGGATTTATCTGGCTTGCCACGGAAAATGGCCTTACCCGCTTTGATGGTGCGCATTTCACCAACTATGAAAGAAGTAATACAGGCATCACCTCCAATCGTTTTATCACTTTTCTGACAAGCCCTTCGGGCGAACTATGGGCCTATAATTCAAATGAGGAAAGGCTGAAACTGCTGGATGGTAAGGCTGTTCGCGATACTCTACCCCATAAATATCCCAGGAGCTTCTATCAATGGTATGCAAAGGATAACTACCAGGATACAGGGCGTTTTTACCTGGCCTACCGGCCGGAAGTAATGCTGTCTGAACGGGCCTGCATCCGCAAATTGATATATTACCTGGATAAAGACAGCTACTACGAGTGTACGCAATATAACGTCGCTTTTTATGAAAAAGGAACGCTGCGTTATACGGTTCCCTTTTCCTCCCAAAACCGCTGGGAGTTTTTCCTGCTGGGCAAAAGGCTATATTATCTTCACAAAAACCTTACGGTAACGCTGTTCTCATCAACCCCGCAAACATTGGAACTGGGTGGCGAAATTATGAAAGAACCCAGGCCGGGTAATAATAAAAAAAGGTAACCTTATTCTGGAATGTTTATATGCCCACCCAGGGGCTTATATATATTAACAACAATTTTTATTTAATCACAGTTGGCGCTAACGGGCTCCCGGCAAGCCGGAAAATCATATCGGGATTCAGCATGCCGGAAAACGATGAAATAAAGAATGTGTTTTATGATGAAACAGATCAGAAATTATACCTCGGTAGTTTCACAAATGGTTTGTTTATGCTGTCAACGCCGAAATTTTATACCGGGCATATTGGAGCAGGGGATGTGTACTATGGTCAGACAGCTTATACCCATAACACCATACTTACTGCAAAAGGAGATATTCTGGGAACCAATGGATATACGAAAAGAATAAACGCTGTACAGAAGCTGGTACCCAGTGATTATCTCAGTATCCTTACGGATAGTCTGCATCGCATCTGGGTAAGGTGGGGGTCTCAGCTCTATCAGTTGGATGGAACTACGTTTGCTGTTCTCCGGAAATGGAGTCTGCCGGGTGAAATAGCCTAGCTCTATGATGCCGGCAATGGGGAAATATGGGCGGGTATGCGTGGGGCTGGCCTGGTGGCCTTACCCATGTACCAGCCAAATGCTGTCCCTCGGAAACTATTGACCGTTGAGGATGAAATCACTTTCTTCGCCCGTTGGGAAAAAACGGTGTATGTGGCAACGAAACGGGGATGTTACCGCATAAACCTGCGATCGGGCAACATAACCTCCATACCGGAATTGGAACATAAGCAGATCCGCAGCCTCTATATTTCGGGTCCGGAAGAAATGTGGATCACCACCTACGGCGATGGCTTTTTCCGGTATTATAAAAACAAACTGACGGCCTTGCCGCCCGATGCCAACAACTATTTATCCACCGCCCATTGTATCGTACCGGATAAACAGGGATACTTCTGGATTACGACTAACAACGGCCTATTCCAGATTAGTCAGGATGACCTCAGAAATTATACAAAAGACACCACTACCACTTTGTATTATCATTATTATGATAAAAATGATGGCTTCCTGACCAATGAGTTTAACGGCGATTGTGTACCCTGTGCAGTGAAGCTGGACAATGGTATACTGTCACTGCCCTCGCTGCGGGGTCTGGTGTTTTTTAATCCGGACAGCATCCGGGGATCTTTACCGGAAAACCACCTGTTTGTGGATAAGATTATTGCGGATAAACGGGAAATGCCTGTTGCGGGACATCTCAATCTGCCTCGTAAACTCAACCAGCTAAGCTTTAAGGTAAGCTCTCCGTATATGGGTAACCGTAAGAATTTACAGATTGCTTACTCCCTGCAGGAAGACAATCAACCCGTATTATGGTTGCCCGTACCGGAAGATGGTACAATTTCCCTGTCTATGCTTTCCAGTGGGGATTATACCCTGGTGATCAGGAAATTGAATGGTTTCGGTAAAAATAACTATGAGGAGAAAATCATCACATTCAGTATTGCAGTAGCCTGGTACCAGACCACCTGGGCCAGGATACTGTTTATGATGGGCATCCTTGCCGGCAGTTTTATGTTTATACACCTGCGTATCCGTTATATCCAGCGGCGCAATACCCAGCTGGAAGCGGCAGTAACCCTGAAAACAAAAGAACTGCAACAACGTACCGATATCCAGGAACGTATCATCCGCTCCGTGAGCCATGATATTCAAACACCGTTGAAATACCAGCAACTGTTGTCCCGCAAGCTGTATGAAAGTCTTTTCCAGGAAAGGTTACCCGCCCTCACGGAACTGGCTAAACTGGTGCATGACCATACCCACAGGCTTTCCTTTATGACAGATAACCTGCTCAAATACCTGAAAGTACAGGTGGCCTCCGGTCCGCTCCAAAAAGAAACTTTCCTCCTGGCAAATTTAGTCCGCGATGTATTGATGATCTTCCAGGGTATCGCCCTGGAAAAAGGAACGGAAACACATAACGATGTGCCTGCACAGCTGGAATGGGAAGGCAACATGCAATTATTATCGGTTGTCCTGCATAACCTGGTAGACAATGCGGTGAAGGTTACCCGCAACGGCACTATCTCCATTGGTACCGAAGTACGGCATAACCAAACGGTTATCCTGGTAAAAGATACCGGCCCGGGTATGCCGGCCGGATTACTGCAATGGCTAAACGAAAAAGACCTCCCTGTGCCATCGCAAAGTGGCATGGGACTCATGATTGTTAAGGAACTGATCAGCCTTCTGGAACTGGAGCTGTATGTGTCTTCTCTCCCTGGTGAAGGCTGCTGTTTTTGTATACAGGCCCGGACATCCTGATTTTTTCTGCCAGCTCAATTACATTCGTTACCTGCAGTTTCTCGAAAATCCGGGTTTTGTAGGTACTGATGGTAGAATCATGGATACTCAGTGCCTGTTTAATTTCCTTGGCGCTGGCGCCCTTGATGAGCAGGTGCATCACCTCGGTTTCCCGCTGGGACAATGGCACGGTTTCCCCGACAGGCGCATTTTTGGGTTTCAGTAACTCGTTGACTAACCTGTCCTGTAATACGTCACTGATGTATTTTTTGCCCCGGAATATTTTCTGGATGGCGCCCTTAAACTCCTCTGGTGGCGCATTTTTAGCGAGATAACCGTCTGCTCCTGCTTTCAGGTACTCGGGCGCATACAACGATTCACTGTAGCTGGAAAAAATAAGGATGGCTGTCTGTTGCTGCCTGAGTCTCACGGCGGGTATCATATGAATGGTATCTCCTCCGGGAATATGGATATCCAGTAACAACATGTCGAAAGACTGCTTTTCCAGCTTTTTAATGGCTTCATCGAAAGTTTCTGCTTCTGCAATATCAGCATGCGGGAATACTTCACGGATCATCAGGATAGCGCCCATTCGTACCACACTGTGGTCGTCGGCAATCAGGAACGATGGCATAGTAATAGGTATGGTCGGTACAAAACTCTCATTCTTTTCCGATAGGCGTTGTAGTAATATTTCTACAAAATATAGTATTAATTCTATTTCAACTTCAATCAATTGCTACAAAACGGCGGAGAATAGTGGAGTAAGTTTGCTAACGCAATTATTTTCAAGGATTTAGCATAGGAAATCTAAATAATGATACACCGGGGTGATTCCAGGGTGTAGTAACCCCAATTGGCAAGCATAGGACCATGGTCCAGTACCGGGGTGGTAGCCGGCACTGTGGCTGTTTTCTTATCAGATAAAAGCGGCTGGCTGTATCCACAGTTCCGGCATTCTCTACAATATTATAGCCCCGGTTTGAAGACCCCGGGGCTATAATATTACAGACGATTAATTAATCATTGATTTGATCTCACTGAGTTTCAGCAAAGCCTCTACCGGGGTAAGCCGGTTGATGTCCACTGTGCCCAGTTTCTCCCGTATCTGTTGAAACGTATCGCTATGTGCATCAAAAATATTGAGTTGCAGCTTCTGTGTGGGCGTTGCAATATTTTTGATATTCTTCTGTAAAGAGGTATCGATATGTTTTTCTTCCAGGTTAGCCAGCACTTCGTTGGCACGGTTGATCAGTTCCGGAGGCATACCGGCCATACGGGCCACATGTATACCAAAGCTGTGACGGCTGCCGCCCGGCGCCAGCTTACGCAGGAAAATGATTTTGTTGCCCGACTCCATATTGGTGATATGAAAGTTCTTCACGCGTTCGTGTTTGTTTTCCAGCTCATTCAGTTCATGATAGTGCGTGGCAAACAGCGTTTTCGGACGATGCGGGGTCATATCATGCAAATACTCCACGATGCTCCAGGCAATGGAAATACCATCGTAGGTACTGGTACCACGGCCAATTTCATCCAGTATCACCAGGCTGCGGGGGGTAATGGAGTTGATAATACTGGCAGTTTCGTTCATCTCCACCATGAAGGTAGATTCGCCGCCACTCAGGTTATCGGAAGCGCCTACCCTGGTGAATATTTTGTCGGTCAGTCCTATATCGGCGCTGGTAGCGGGTACAAAGCTGCCCATATGCGCCATCAGCGTGATCAGGGCGGTTTGCCGCAATAAGGCCGATTTACCGCTCATGTTGGGACCGGTGAGAATGATAATCTGCTGATTGTCTTTATTGAGCTGTATATCGTTGGCTACGTATGCTTCTCCGGCAGGCAGACCTCTTTCTATCACCGGATGGCGCCCTTCCCGGATATCTAGCTGGTAGTCGTCGGTGATCACCGGCCGGCGGTATTTGTATTGCAGTGCGTTGTGGGCAAAACAAAGCAGGCAGTCCAGCTGCGCAAATACCTGTGCATTGCGCTGCACCGGCTCAATGAAGGGCTGAAGCGCTGCCAGCAGTTCGTCGAACAGGCGCGTTTCCAGGCTGAGTATTTTATCTTCGGCGCCCACTATTTTTTCTTCATATTCTTTCAGCTCCGGCGTAATATAACGTTCGGCATTGGCCAGCGTTTGTTTACGGATCCAGGTTTCGGGCACTTTGTTCTTATGGGTATTGGTGACTTCCAGGTAATAGCCAAACACGTTGTTGAAGGCTATTTTCAGGGAAGGGATACCGGTGGCTTCGGATTCTTTCTGTTGTATCTGCAACAGGTAGTCCTTGCCTTTGGTGGCGATGCCACGCAGCTGGTCCAGCTCTGCGTTCACACCATCGCGGATAACGCCGCCCTTACTCACCTGTACCGATGGGTTCTCCATCACCTCGTTCAGTATCTTATGCAGAATCGGCTCACAGATATCCAGTTTTTCGTTGAGGCGTAGCAGGTAGTCGTTGCCGCTTTTGGATAACAGCTCCTGCACAGCTTGCACCTGTTCCAGGGAACGGGCCAGCTGCATCACTTCCCGCGGATTGATTTTACGCAGCGGGATTTTGGATACCAGCCTTTCCAGGTCACCGGTAAGTTTAAGATGATGCACCAGTTTCTGTGACAGCTCCGTTTCCTTGATGAAATAGGTCAGTGTATCCAGTCTTTGATTGATTTGCTCTTTGTCGCGCAGCGGGAATACCAGCCAGCGTTTCAGCAGGCGGGCGCCCATGGGGGTGACGGTGTTGTCCAGCACTTTCAGCAGGGTATGCCCGTTCTCCACGCTGCTCTGCAACAATTCCAGGTTACGCACGGTAAAGCGGTCCATCCACAGAAAATCTTCCTGGCTGATACGTTGTAAACGGGTGATATGTTGCAGATGCGGGTGTTCGGTATCTTTCAGGTAATGCATGGTGGCGCCGGCCGCAATGATGGCGGCATTCATGCCTTCCACGCCAAAGCCTTTGAGGGATTGTGTTTCAAAGTGTTTCAGCAGGATATCCTGTGCATACTGGGTGGTAAAAATCCACTCGTCGAGGTTGTAGGTGTAGAAGCGGCTGCCGAAAGTAGCTTTGAAGTGTTTCTGTTGCTGACGGGCAAATACTACTTCTGCAGGGCGAAAGCTCTGCAACAGTTTATCCACATATTCTGTACTGCCTTCGGCAATGATAAACTCGCCGGTAGATATATCCAGGAAAGAGACCCCGGTAATATCGGCGCCGAAATGAACGGCTGCCAGGAAGTTGTTGCTGGCGTTCTCCAGTAATTTATCGTTGACCGCTACACCGGGCGTAACCATTTCGGTAACACCGCGTTTGACAATACCTTTTACTGTTTTAGGGTCTTCCAGCTGATCACAAACGGCTACACGATGGCCTGCCTTCACCAGTTTGTGAAGATAGGTGTCCAGCGAGTGATGGGGAAATCCTGCGAGGTCCACATAAGAAGCAGATCCATTGGCCCTTTTGGTTAACACAATGCCCAGTACCCTGGAGGCGATCACGGCGTCTTCGTTGAAGGTCTCATAAAAGTCGCCTACACGGAATAATAGTACTGCATCCGGGTATTTATCCTTGATAGCCTTATGCTGTAGCATCAGTGGCGTTTCTTCTGATTTACTTTTTGCCATGGCGCAAATATATAAAACTCATCCGATCCGGTTATCTTTGCAGATCATGAGAAAGTTAAGCATGGATGAACTGGGCCGTAAAACGGTGGACGAGTTCAAGGCAGCAGATAAAACCCCCGTTGTACTGGTCCTGGACAATGTACGCAGTATGCATAATGTTGGATCGGTGTTCCGTACGGCAGATGCTTTCCTGTTACAGGGCATCGTGTTGTGTGGTTATACGCCGGTACCGCCGCACCGGGATATCAATAAAACAGCCCTCGGCGCTACCGAAACCGTGGATTGGCAATATTTTCCTACGACGATAGAAGCAGTACAGGCCCTGAAAAAAGCAGGATATCTTATTATGACCATCGAACAGGCTGCCGGTAGTGTGATGCTGGATGCTTTTACACCGCCTGCTACCCAGCCCCTGGCACTGGTTTTCGGTAATGAAGTGAGCGGTGTGGATGCTACGGTGATGAAAGAAGCGCATGGCTGTATCGAAATCCCTCAATCAGGCATGAAACATTCTTTGAATATTTCCGTCAGTACCGGTATTGTAGTTTGGGATATCTTTGTAAAACTGAAGGCTGCGGCCAATAAAGGATGATTTTATTTAAGAGCTGTTAGCTCAACTGTTTACATATGATTACTACTATTAACAAGTACCTGTCGCTGGTAAAGTTCAGTCACACCATCTTTGCGATGCCATTTGCGTTGACGGGTTTTTTCATGGCCACTACCAGGGGAGGGGGCAGCTTTAGCTGGACTATCTTCGGACTGGTCGTATTATGTATGGTATTTGCCCGCAGTGCGGCTATGGCGTTTAACCGCTGGCTGGACATGGACATCGACAAGCTGAATCCGCGTACGGCCAGGCGTGAAATCCCTGCTGGTATTATTTCTCCGCAAAACGCCATGTTTTTCATTCTGATTAACGTGATGTTGTTTGTGCTAACTACCTGGTTTATCAATCGTATCTGTTTTTTCCTGTCGCCCGTAGCCTTGCTGGTGGTACTGGGATATAGTTATACCAAACGTTTTACAGCTTTGTGCCATATGGTGCTGGGGGTTGGCCTGTCGTTGGCGCCTATCGGGGCTTACCTGGCGGTGACCGGCGAGTTTGCCCTGTTGCCGGTACTGGTGTCGGTACTGGTGTTGACCTGGGTATCCGGTTTTGATATTATCTATTCCCTGCAGGATGAAGATTTTGATAAATCCCAGCAGCTGAACTCTATCCCGGCATGGCTGGGCCTTTCCGGTGCTTTGCGTTTCTCTGAGCTGCTGCACGTTATTTCGGCGGCGCTGGTGATCACTATCGGCATCTATGGCCACTATCACTGGTTGTTCTGGATAGGCGCGGCTGTCTTTATTGCTATGCTCATCTCTCAGCACCTGCTGGTAAAACCACATGACCTGAGCAAGGTGAATGTGATGTTTATGACCACCAATGGTATTGCCAGCGTAGTGTTTGCTGTTTTTGTCATTGCTGACATGCTGTTATTTTGATATTTGGTTATTTGGTTATTGAGTTATTTAATTAAAAAGATCTTTCAGTACCTAAATAACTCATATTTAAAAACAGTTCACTAAATATTAAAATATCCAAATATCAAAATTTCTAAATGTTATGGCGCGTGTAATGGCTATTGATTATGGGAAAAAGAGGACCGGGCTGGCGGTAACAGATCCGCTGCAGCTGATTGCCAGCGGGCTTACCACCGTCCCTACACATGAACTGATCCCTTACCTGAAAAAATATTTTGCCGCCGAAGAAGTGGAGGCTATTATCATAGGTGAACCTAAAAACCTGGATGGCAATGCTACGCATGCCACTCCTTTGGTGGAAGAATGCGTCCGCATTCTCCGGAAAAATTTCCCGCAGGTGCCGGTAAAAAAGGTAGATGAACGTTTTACTTCCAAGATTGCTTTCCAAAGCATGATAGACAGCGGTCTGAAGAAAAAGGACCGCCAGAATAAGGGCCTGGTGGATGAAATCAGCGCCACCATCATTTTACAGGAGTACCTGCAAAATAAAATTTAGATATTTTTTATTTAAATATTTAGATATTTGATCAGGGAATCCCCTTAAATAACCAAATATCCAAATATCAAAATAACCAAATGTCGTACCTTTGCAGATCAATTAAAACCAGCACAAGATCATGATATTGCCAATTGTTGCATACGGGCACCCGGTACTGAGAAAAGTAGCAGAAGATATTACGCCCGACTATCCTCAGTTGAAGGAACTAATCGCCAATATGTGGGAAACAATGTACGGCTCCAATGGAGTTGGCATTGCCGCCCCTCAGGTCAACAAATCCATCCGTTTGTTTGTGGTAGACAGCAAACAGATCATCGATAACCTGGAAGACGATGAAAAGAACGACTATCCTGGAGATGAAGGCGTAAAGGATGTGTTTATCAACGCGCATATCGTAGAAACCGGCGGCAAGGAATGGGCTTACAACGAAGGTTGCCTGAGCATTCCTAAAGTACGGGAAGATGTATACCGCGATGAAACCGTGACCCTGTCTTATGTGAACGAAAATTTTGAGCCGCAGCAACGCACTTTCAGCGGTGTTACCGCCCGTGTGATTTTACACGAGTATGATCATATCGACGGCAAATTATTTATCGATCACCTCAAGCCGCTGAAGCGCAGAATGTTGAAAAGCAAACTCGATGATATTACCAAAGGAAAGATAAGGGTAGACTATAAAATGACATTTCCTAAATAGGAAATAATTTTGTAATGTAAAGAAAACCCTTTATTTTGGTATTGTAAAGATTAACCATCCGTATCCATTTTGGGAACTACCTTATCATATACTGAAATAGAACTTGTTCAGGGACTGCAAGCCAGGGATGAGAAGTTATTCGGTTATCTGTATGACCACTATTCACCCGCATTATATGGGGTGGCACTCAAAATAGTTACGGATGATGCTTCCGCCGGCGATGTGCTCCAGGAAGTATTTATTAAGATCTGGAAGAACATTGATCGCTACGACCCCTCCAAAGGGCGTCTTTTTACCTGGATGTTAAACATCGCCAGGAACACTGCCATAGACAGTTTACGGTCAAAAGCCCACAAACTTGACCAAAAAGTACAGGACGTCACCAGCGCAAACCTGATGTATGAGCCCCAGTTGGCTGTACACCTTTCTGTAGATCATCTTGGATTAACAAAAGTAATTGAAGGTCTTCCCAAAGACCAGCGTATTATTATTGACCTGGCTTACTTTAAAGGTTGTACACAGGAGGAAATTGCTAAAACACTGGATATTCCTTTGGGAACCGTGAAAACCAGAATGCGCAACGCAATTATGCAGTTAAGAATCCTCCTAAAACAATTATAGCAGACAGTGGATGTACAAGGCTACATATCATCCGGTATTCTTGAAAGTTATGTATTCGGGCTGTTGTCCGAAACAGAACAACGCGAAGTGGAAATCATTATCGCGCAATACCCTGCTGTAAAAGCAACGGTGCAGGAACTGCAGCAGGACCGGGAAAGATTTGTACAGCTGTACGCCATGGCACCGCCTATGGATATCAAAGACCGGCTGCTGAACATTATCCGGGAAGAAGAAACGACGGCAGGGAATAGCCTGTTGCCGGATGAACTGCGTGCACCAGGCCCGGCCCGCTCCGCGAAAGAAAAAAATACCTGATACAATAAAACAGAAAATAGTAACCGGCATGCACGGGTTATAATTGATTAATCCGTAAATTGCTGATAATACCCTCGTTAAACCATTAGTAACACGCTCGGCACAGTTTACTCAGATTAGTAAGGTAGTCATATAGATTTTTCAGCGGCGGTTGGCGCTACCTATGATTGTCATGGAATGAATTCACCCAAAAAAGTTCTGTCAACCAAACCTGGCTGCTTGTTGTGGATTATCATGTAACATACACAGAAGCTGAACTGGTGCAGGGTTTACACGCCCGCGACCAGAAAGTATTCGGTTTCCTTTATGATCACTATTCGCCTGCTCTCTATGGCGTGATCGTAAAGGTGCTGAACGATCATGGCCTGGCAGTAGATGTACTGCAGGACGTATTCCTGAAAATATGGCGCTATGCCGAACAATACAATGAAGAAAAAGGCCGCCTGTTCACCTGGATGCTGAACATCGCCCGTAATACCGCTATCGATGTGCTCCGTTCCAAATCCTATAAACTGGAACAAAAAATCCAAAACATCACAGATGACGTACATCTTGATGGCGGCTCGTTAACCGTGTACCCGTCCGTCGATCATCTCGGTTTTTCCAAAGTCCTGGACAAACTGACCAAAGAACAACGCACCCTTATTGATCTGGCTTATTACAAAGGCTGCACACAGGAAGAAATTTCCAGGGTACTCGATATTCCCCTGGGTACCGTAAAAACCAGGCTGCGTAATGCCATCATCCAATTGAGGGTGATTTTAAACAAATAAATACGTTGCGTGGACATCCAATTCATCCTATCATCCGGACTGATTGAATTGTATACTGCCGGGCTCACTTCCGATCAGGAAAGCCAGGAGCTGGAAGAAGCCATGCACCACTATCCGGAAGTAGCCGCTGCGGTAGGCGCCTGTCAGCGTAACCTGGAAGAATACGTACGGTTACAGGCGGTATCTCCGCCGGAGAATATCAAAACGCGCCTTTTACACCTGATACAAACAGATCCCTCCCTGGCGAATGATACCATAGCCACGGGTGGCGATACATCTCCCATAACACCCGCCAGCGTTGCGCCCGCCGGGGAAAAGAAACAGGTTTCCTGGAAATGGATCGCTACCGCAGCCGCCGTGCTGCTGCTGATCAGCGTAGCTTTCAATATTATTTACTTCAGCCTGTGGAAAGAATTCCAGGCAGATTACCCTAAAAACCAGTCACTGGCAGCCACGCCACTGCCCGTTAATGAAGACAAAATCAAACTGGAACAGCTAAAGAATGCTATGGCTGTCATGGAAGATCCGAAAGTATTGAAAGTGATCATGCCTGGTACCGATTCATTCCCCACAGCCGTGGCAACGGTATTCTGGAATCAGGACAATAAGCAGGTGTACCTCAAAGCGAATAACCTGCCGGAACCCGCTACCGGCAAACAATACCAGCTATGGGCCATTGTAGACGACAAGGCGGTGGACGCAGGCGTGTTTGACATGGGCGATAAAGCCCACCTGCTGCAAAAACTGAAGATTGCCGGCAATGCACAAATGTTTGCCATTACCCTGGAAAAGAAAGGCGGCGCCGATACTCCCACCCTGGGGCAGTTGTATGTGTCCGGTAAAGTTCCGGGCTGATAACCCTCCCTGCCGGTAGCCCCTGCTGCCGGCCCGTTTACACCACTGCATACAGCAGAGATACGCCTTCACTGTTTTTTAACGAATCCCTAACACCCGAAAGCTTCCCGGTTTTCCCTAAATTGCAGCATGTCACATTTTTGGAAAAGTATAGCCGCAACCGTTGTTGTGTGCTGCCTGCAACTTACTCATTTGTCAGCCCAGGATACCGCGCGGTATAAAGGAATGACGGTTAACCTGGATGAAGTGATCGTGGAAGCAAAACGTATTGGCTTCGATGTTAATAGCTTCATCAAAAGGGTAGAAGAGGACACTACCTTCTACCGTGCCTTCAAAAACCTGCATATCGTTGGGTTTCAGGCCGACAATGACATCCGTATCTTCGACAAAAAAGGACAGGTACAAGCCTCCCTTAAAAGCAAAACCGGGCAGCATGTAAAAGGCCGCTGCCGCAATATGGAAGTACTCGAGCAACAGGTGACCGGCGACTTCTATACCCGCAAAGGCAATTACAACTATTACACCGCTGAACTGTATGGTAACCTGTTTTTTACCAACGGCACCGTATGTGTGGATGGCAACGGCGAAACGCCTGAAAACGCCAGCGGCGCCATGGCCCGTCATAAAGCACAATTGAAACAGCTGATCTTCAATCCCGGTAAACCGGTGAAAGGCGTACCCATCGTAGGCCCTAAAGTAGCCATCTTTGATCGGGATGTGATGCGGTTTTATGATTTCTCCATCAGCGCAGAAAACTATGTGGATGGCACCCCTTGTTATGTATTCACCGCCAAAACCAAGCCCACCCTGAGCCGGATAGATCGGGGAGATGTAGTGATCGATGAACTGATCACCTGGTTCAATAAAGAAAATTTTGAAATCGTAGGCCGCAAATATGCCCTCTCCTATAAAACGATGTTGTTTGATTTTAATGTGAAGATGAATGTGCAGATGACCAAACAATTCGGCCTGCTGATACCCGCCCTGGTTACCTACAACGGTACCTGGGACGTAGCTTTCAAAAAACGGGAAACCGCCGCTTTTATCGCTAAATTCTATGATTTTAAGGCCGGAGAGTAACCGCTAGTATAATACCGTAACGGTACCGGTCTTGTGTACTACTTTTCGTGTATTCACTTCGCGGTAGTCCACAATCCAGACGTAAGTACCCAGATCTGCCGGTAAACCTCTAACATGGCCGGTCCAGCCTATCTGCGGGTCGTTGGTATAAAACACCCGTTCCCCCCATCGGTTGTAGATACTGAGAATATATTGGTCTACCGGGCACCGGTAACGGGGCCGGAAGTAGTCGTTGCGCCCATCTCCATTGGGTGTAAACGCATTGGGGAAATGTACGGTGCATTCGCAATCCTGGAAATATACCCTGACAGAATCCACACTTTTGCCACAGGCATTCCAGGCGGTAAGGGAATAGATTCCCGGCTGCCGTACAATGAATTGCGGTATGCTGGTACTGTCCTGCCACTTAAAAGGTGCACCGCCCGCGCCCACCACCGGGATCTCGTATACTTCATTGCGGCATAATATCGTATCTGGCCCCAGGTTTACCCGCAGCGTATCATTAAACGATACATGAATGGTATCGGACGATTCGCAGCGCCCGATCTGCGCGTGCACAAAATAATAGCCGGGTTTGGTAACATAATAGGTGGCCTGGTCGGAGTTATCCTGCCAGCGGTATTGTCCATTGCCGAAATCGGCCGTCAATACCAGGAAATTACCTTTACAGATGGTAGTATCATTGCCCAGGTTGAGTTTGCGCAGCCGGTTAAAATTCACAAAAATGGTATCTACCACATTACAAATATGGTTGATTTCTACCAGCGCCCAGATATTAGCCTCGTAATTGACGGTGATAGAAGGGGTAGTGGCGCCGTTACTCCATTTCCAGGCGGTGGCTTCCGGTACGGAAGGCGCCAGGGTAATGGATTCGCCGGGGCATAGCAGGGTATCAGGTCCCAGGCTGAAAGGATACGGCGGACCGGTAAAAGTGATGGTAATTTCATCGTCTATTTCGGCACAGCCTTTTGGAAATACCCGCACCTTGTAAGTGCCGGTGGTGCGTACCTCCTGGGTGGGTTCGGTATTGCCGGTATTCCAGAGATAGGTACAGTTTTGTGCGGTGGCGTCCAGCTGTAATTGTTCGCCCGAGCACAGCACCAGGTCCGGGCCCAGGTCTATCTTCGGTATCGGGGTATAGAACACATTGACAGAGTCAGGTATCAGGCACCCGTTGATTTTTACTTTATAGGTGGCAGAAGTGTCTACCAGTATGTCCGAGGCGGTGGAGCTGTCCTGCCACAGGTAAGTGGCGCCGGGTATTACCGGTGCACTGAGTGTCATGGTGCTACCCTGGCAGAGGGTAATATCCTGTGGGCCCAGGTCATAGATGACAGGCGTAACGATGGTGATAGGTTGTGTGGTAACGTCTTTCACGCCACCGCGCCAGGCTACCAGGGTAACGGTATAGGTACCGGTTGACTGGTAAACATGGAAAGCGCCTTTTATTTTATCGGAAGAATCTTTTTCAGCGGAAGGGGGATCACCAAAATACCATTTCACAGAATCGATTCCTGCAGGTTGTTGAATCACGAAAAAAACGCTGTCCTGCACACAGGTGGATGAGGAGGTGAAAATAGTGGCCGCTTTGGTGGTAAAAGCCACCAGCAACAAAGCCGGTAAAAGAAATAAGGTGCTAAAGGGACGACTGATGTGTAGGCTTCTCATGTGTTGACATGGTAATCGGCGCTAAGATAATTGAAATATGTAAATAAATGATAATAATTTATGATGAAGTGAATGCAGCGGTTGGGGACCGGAATGGAATGTTCATGCGGGCACCCGGGTAACCCAGGGCTTCAGCCCTGGGGTTCAAAAACAAGGGCCCATCTTTCGATCGGCCCTATGATATGAATGTTATTGTTCTTCTTCTTCCTGTAGCGGTCTTGCCGTGGTATACCGGCGCCATTTTTCGAGCACCTGGGTCATATCCGCTGGCAGCGGACTTTCAAAGTACATCTGCTGGCGGGTGCGGGGGTGGATAAAGCCCAGCTGTTGGGCATGGAGGGCATGCCGGGGCAGAATATCGAAGCAGTTTTCCACAAACTGTTTGTATTTGGCGAAGATGGTGCCTTTCAGGATGCGGTTGCCGCCATAGGTATCATCGTTAAAAAGGGAGTGACCTATATGCTGCATATGCACGCGGATCTGGTGGGTGCGGCCGGTTTCCAGGCGGCATTCTACCAGGGTCACATAATTATAACGTTCCAGCACGCGGTAGTGGGTAATAGCTTCTTTGCCATATTCGCCGTCGGGATAGGCGTCCATAATCTTGCGCAGGCGCTGGTGGCGGCCTACGTGCGCTACTACCGTACCTTCATCTTCTTCAAAATCACCCCATACAAGGGCCATATACCGGCGGTGTACGGTGTGGTCAAAGAACTGTTTCGCCAGGTCGGTCATGGCTTTTTCGGACTTTGCCACTACCAGCAGGCCGGTTGTATTTTTGTCGATGCGGTGTACCAGTCCGAAGCGCGGAATAGCAGGCGTGGTGGCTTGAGTTTTATCGCCCAGGTACCAGGAAAGGCCGTTCACCAGGGTACCGGTGTAGTTGCCGCAACCAGGGTGTACCACCATGCCGGCAGGTTTATCGATCACCATCACATCATCATCTTCATATACGATATTGAGAGGGATCTCTTCCGGCAATACTTCCGTACTTTCCGGGTTTTTATTGGAAAATACCACGATCCTGTCCAGCGGTCTGATCTTGTAGTTGGATTTAACGGGCTTGTCGTTTACCAACACCATCTCCGTATCCAGTGCAATCTGGACCTTGTTGCGGGTAGCGCCTTCAATACGGGCAGTCAGGAACTTGTCGATGCGGATAGGTTCCTGGCCTTTGTCAACCACCATATTGATTTTCTCATACAGTTCCTCACTGCCATCCCCGTTCTCCAGCTCATCTTCCAGTTCCAGCAATTCTTCAGCCATTAGATAAATTTTGGCAAAGGTAAAAAAAACTCTGATGTCCATGATTTTAGCTGATTTCGCTGGTTGGCGCTTTCTTTCCTATCTTTGCATCCGGAGATTCAGCTCCTTACACCCGGATCATCCCATCCGGTAAAAGTATAGGAGTGTAGCACGTTTCAGTATGGAAAAGCAGGAGATCATTGCCAGAGACCTTGGCAAAATCGATTACCAGGAGGCCTGGGACTACCAGGAGCAGTTGTTGAAGGAAAATGTACAACTGAAGGCCCAGGCGCACGACCAATGGCCTAAACCCACTACCAATTACCTTCTTTTTTGTGAGCATCCGCCAGTATACACCCTGGGTAAAAGCGGGCATATAGAAAACCTGTTGCTGAGCCGGCAGGAATTGGATGATCAGGGCATTGGCTTTGTACCTACCAATCGTGGCGGTGATATTACCTTTCACGGTCCCGGTCAGATTGTGGGGTATCCCATCATCGACCTGGAGAATTTCTTTACTGATATCGGCAAATACCTCCGTTGCCTGGAAGAAGTGGTGATCCGCACCCTGGCAGAATACGGTGTGACAGGGGACCGCTCACCCGGAGAAACCGGTGTATGGCTGGACCCGCACGATAAAACCAAAGCCCGTAAAATATGCGCTATGGGCGTACGTTGCAGCCGCTGGGTAACCATGCACGGCTTTGCCCTCAACGTAAATACTCCCATGAACTATTTCGACAACATCATCGCCTGTGGCATCGCCGATAAAAAGGTAGCCACCCTGGATAAGGAACTGGGCAGGGCTGTATCGGAAGAAGAAGTGAAAAGCAAGCTGAAAAAGCATTTCGGCGAGGTATTTAACTGTGATGTCCATGATTATTGCTGATTTCGCTGATTAGCGAAGACCGTAGCGGATTTTTTCGCAGCGCTTTCGATACTATTACAATAAAAAGCCCCCATTGATACACATCAATGGGGGCTTATATTTTAATCCGGTTAATACGCAATCTCTGCTTCGATCTTCGCTAATCAGCGCTAATCATGACTATCACAGTTCCGGTTACATTCTATAGTTCAACGGAATAAAGAAGTTCCATTTCTCTTTCAGATGTCCTTCTTCAAACAGTTCAAAGTTGAACCAGCCGGCATGCAGGAAAATAGCTTTCTCCAGGATGAGGGAAGGGCCTTTTACCTGTTCTATTTCAAACAGGAAGGAGCCGTTAGGCTCATAAAACTTCACGGAATATTTTTTATGGGGGGCATCTGTCAGTTTAATATTGACATTACCATCGGCAGTGGTATAGATATAGTTGGACGGATGCCATACCACTTTGGGTTCTTTGTTGTTCTCTTCACCGGCTTTACCGGCCGCTTTGGCGGCATCCCTGATATCGGCGTATTGCAGTTTCATATCTGCTCTGATAGTACTGTCCGGTAATGCCAGCATGGTTTTGCTGTACATAAAGCGGCCATTGTTAAAGAGGATAAAAAGGCGGTAGTAGTTGCTACCGGGTAATGGTTTATTGTCCAGGTAAGCGTTCCTGGTTTGGGTGGGGTAACTGGCGTAGCCGATGGTATTAAAGTTCAGTAAGCTATCCAGGGAACGCTGGATGCCGATCTCTTTTACCTCCATGAAGCCGGATATCCAGTCCAGCTGGATTTTACCGGTTTTAATGGTGGCCGTAAATTCAGGCAGTACCGGAGGCAGCATTTCCTGTCCCTTACCAGTGAGTGCAATCGATAAAAAAAGTCCTATGGCGAATGTTAAACGCGCAACCTGCTTCATACAAAAAATCCGTGATCTCTTAAAGTTGACAAAAATACACTACCGTTCAAATATAACGAACAGTTTTTATAGGGACAGAACGCCCGGAGGCAGGGAAAGATTGCCTTGTAAGCCACCGGTATGTATTAATAATACTTTGTTATTGTCTGTAAAATAGCGCTGGCGGATTAATTCATGGAAAGCATACACCAGTTTTCCGGTGTAAATGATGTCTGTTGGAATGCCGGTTTCTGCAAAAAAAGTATTGATAAAATCTATAAGTGCCGGTTTTACTTTAGCATACCCACCCCCATGAAAATCATGTAAGAGTTGCCAGTGGCGTGTTTTACCGGAATACAGGAGCGCCTTTACTTCGGCTTCCAGGTAGCCGGCTCCTTTCAATACCGGGATACCGATGACGGTTTGGTCCGGCGTGGCGCTGTTGATCAGTCCGGCCAGGGTGGTGCCGGTGCCTACGGCACAAAGGATGTGCGTAAAATGTCCGGTAGGGAAGAGGGATAGAATTTCTTCACAGCCACGGGCGCCGGCGGCATTATGCCCGCCTTCAGGAATCACATAGGTATCAGGGCGTTCCTCAAAAGTGGCGCAATTGTTTTTATACGCTTCCCTGCTCACAAACTCCAGCTGCATACCCTGTGCCAGCGCGGTTTCCAGCGTATGGCTCAGTACCTGTGGTGCTTCGCCCCGGATGATACCGGTACAGGGCAGTCCGGCCTGGCGACAGGCGGCGGCCGTAGCCGCTATATGATTGGAGTAAGCGCCGCCAAAGGTGAGGATATGTGTCTTACCCTCACTACGGGCGGCTTCCAGGTTGTATTTGAGCTTGAACCATTTATTGCCGGAGATCTCCGCATCCAGTTTGTCGAGACGCAGCATGGCGGCTTCCGGCTGCTGCGGCAGCCAGGAAGGATGGAGGGTGTCTAAAGTGATCTTCCCGGTATTCATCTTCCAAAATTATAAAAAAAACCAGGGGACCCGGGGTTGAAACCCCGGGTCCCCTGGGATGCCCTCCATCCAACATGGTGGAGGAACGATACCTTTTTATTCATTCGTTAAGAACCCGCCTTTACCGCGATACAGCTTCACCGGCTTATCCAGTTTCACTTTCAGTACGGTAACGTATTTGTCCTGTACGTTTTCGGGGACATCGATATAAACGAGTCCTGGTACAGGGCTCCAGGATATTTTACCCACTACTTTATGATTCAGTTTAGTGCCGTTGCCTACTACGCTGATATCTTCAATTTTGTTGCTCAATCCTTTGATCACCACCTGGCCGCTGGTTTTGCCGGGCAGGAAGAGATACAGGGTGCTGGAGTCTTTAGACAGGGTGGTAGGCCCGTAGAAGTGCCCCAGTGGCAGTCCGGCGATGGTGTTAAAAATCGCTTCGCCATTCTTTTTATTCCAGGCGCCCAGTTCTTTCAGCGTATGAATTTCCTCTTCGGGGATGCTGCCATCGGCTTTGGGACCTATATCCAGCAGCAGGTTACCGCCATTGGATACGGCATCTGCGAAGATGGTGATGATTTCAAAAGGTGTTTTCCAGTTGGTATCCTGTGGCTGCCATCCCCAGTTGTTGTTGATGGTCATGCACAGTTCCCACCAGTGGTAGTGCGGGCGGGTGACGGGGAAATTCTGTTCTGGTGTATCGTAATCGCCATATCCCTGCAAACGGCCATTGATAATGGTGTTGGGGTTATGGGTGGTGAGCATGGTCCGCATTTTGGGGGCTTCCCATTCTTCAGCGGAGTGTTCCCAGTCGCCATCGAACCACCAGAGGTCAGGGTTGAATTTGGTCATTACTTCTTCCATCTGGCCTTCGTAGAATTTCAGGAAACGCTGCCACCGTGCGGGTTGTGTCTTGATATCGTAACGGTTGCTGTCTTTCAGGAACTGTGGATAATCGGGATAACTCCAATCGATCAACGAAAAATAGGCACCACATTTGATACTGTCGCGGCGCAAAGCAGCATACAGGGGGGTGAGTACGTCCCGTTTAGCGGGCGTGCTGTTAACTACATCGAGTTTGCTGTATTTGCTATCCCACAAAGCCACGCCGTCGTGGTGTTTGGTGGTCACAACCGCGTAGCGGGCGCCGGATTCTTTGATCAGATCGGCCCAGGCCTGCGGGTTGTAGTTGCTGGCAGTAAAGCCTTTCAGCTGCTGCATGTAATCAGGGTAGGAGATTTTTTTGTTGTGGAAAGACCAGGATTCATCAATTCCTTTTACCGAATAAATGCCCCAGTGGATGAAGATGCCCAGTTTGGCATCGGCAAACCACTGCATTTTCCCTTTGATGTCTTCCGGATTGGTTTTCTGTTGCGCATTGGCACTCATAAAAAGCTGCATGGCACAGGCTCCCAGCACAAGTAATCTTTTCATTGTTCCGTTTAAATTAATCATTAAAATATGTGTTGCCCACAAAAAGAAAGCGTGAAAATAGGTTTAATGATTATATTTAGCGCCGATATTTTCAGGTAAATCATTGAAAATTATAAAATAATATCAGAAAGATGCAACCGACTTTATTGATTCTAGCGGCCGGTATGGCCAGTCGATATGGCAGTTTGAAGCAAATCCAGGCTTTCGGGCCTAGTGGTGAGACTATCATTGACTACTCTATTTACGACGCTATCCGTGCTGGCTTTGGCAAGATCGTGTTTATTATCCGCGAAAATTTTGCCACTGAGTTTAAGGAGATTTTTGAACCTAAACTCAAAGGCCGCGTAGCCACTGATTATGTATTCCAGAATATGGACTCTTTCACCGAGGGTTACCAGATCCCGGCTGACCGCACCAAACCCTGGGGTACTGCACACGCTATCCTGTGTGCTAAAAACGCTATCAACGAACCATTTGCCGTTATCAATGCAGATGATTTTTATGGCGCAGATGCTTTTGTAAAAATGGCAGCGTTCCTGAAAGGGGAGACCGCAGCAGATATCTATAGTGTAGTAGGATATGAGCTGGGTAAAACCGTGAGTGAACATGGTTCCGTATCCCGCGGCGTTTGTGCGGTAGACGGTCAGGGTTTCCTGTCTGCCATCAATGAAAGAACAAAAATTTATACAGACAACGGTCAGATCGTTTATGAAGAAGCTGATGGCAGCAAACACCCGCTCTCAGCGGATACGCCGGTTTCCATGAACTTCTGGGGGTTCCATCCCAGCGTATTTGACCTGAGCCAATCGCTGTTCAACGAGTTCCTGCAGAAAAACGGTACCAATCCGAAATCGGAATTCTTTATTCCGATTGTGGCCGACGAATTTATTCGCCGCAACATCGGTAAAGTAAAAGTACTGCCTACTACAGCGAAATGGTTTGGGGTTACTTACAAAGAAGATGCACCCGGGGTGCAGGCCAGTTTGTCGGAATTGGTTAACAACGGAGCATATCCCGACAATTTATGGAAATAATACCCAACAAATTAATCCTTCAGGCTTTCGGACTGGAGCCTGAAGGATTAAACGTCCAAAGATTCGGATCAGGACACATCAACAACACTTTTCTGCTCGAAAAGAAGAAGGACGGCAGCAAATATGTTTTACAGAAAATCAATGTAAACGTATTTAAGGAACCTGGAGTAATAGCCGCCAATCAGAGAATGGCCGCCGATTATCTCGCAGCACATCATCCGGGGTATCTGTTCATTACGCCAATACCCACTACCAACGGGGAAGAGCTCTTTGTAATGAACAACGAATACTGGCGAATGATTCCGTTTATTGCCGGGTCCGTGACGGTAGATCAGGCCGACAACCCAAAGCAGGCATATGAAGCCGCCAAACAGTTTGGCCGCCTTGCCAGTTACCTTTCGGGCATCGACCTGAAGCCGTTTAAAGCTTCAATTCCGAACTTTCACAACCTTACCCTCCGCTACAGCGCTTTCCAGGAAGCTATCCGTAACGCCAGGGAAGACAGAAAGGCAGCAGCAGAAGAGATGATTGAAGCCTTCCTCCGATACTCCGATATCGCAGTCACGTACGAACAGCTGAAAACAAATCCCGAATTCAGAGATCACCTGATGCACCATGATACCAAAATCAATAATGTGCTGCTCAACAAAGACACATATGAAGGTATCTGCGTCTGCGACCTGGATACACTGATGCCGGGAAAAATCATCTCAGACCTCGGAGACATGGTACGCACCTACGTCTGCCCCGTTTCCGAAGAAGAACCGGATGTCAGCCAAATCGTTATCCGCGAAGAATACTTTGAAGCCCTCATGCAGGGATACCTCGAAGAAATCGGCGGCACTTTATCAAAAGTGGAAAAAGAACAGCTCTTTTTTGCAGGCAAGTTCATGATCTACATGCAGGGAATCCGGTTCCTCACAGACTACCTCAACGGTGATGTGTATTACCCGATTAAGTACGCCCGGCACAACTTCGACCGCGCACACAACCAGCTCGTACTGCTACAGCGGCTCATCGAAAAACAAGATATATTGCAGGCGATCATCGATAAATGCCTCCATGTCAGTGAACAGGTTTAGACTAGTGAACAATTAAATGAAATCTTTCCAAAGTCCCGGTGTAATACACCGGGATTTTTTTATGCCCGCCCCATTTCTCCCGCTTTTTGACCTCACCTGATTGTTGATAATTGATAACCGGTTTTCATGGTTTGTTAGAAATAGATCAATATTCCTCTTCTTTTTTTGAATATTTTCAAAAACATATAAAGGGATTAATTTTTGACGAAATATTGAGCCCTTTGTTGTTTTTTATTTTTTTCACGAATACATTTGTATCGATAGAAACAACAATCACCTCTCTATGTGGGTAAATAAAGACAACATAAAACTTAATCACATCGTACCTCAGCTCAACTGGGCTATCACGAAGGTCGTGATTATCGTCGTTGTCATTATTAGCCACCACTATGGAGGATAGGTACACGTGCATAATCAAAACTGATATAACGCCTTCCTCCGCAAAGAGGAAGGCTTTTTTTTTGACCACAACATTTTGACGCTAATAATTCAATTTTATGTATAGCTATTACAACAACGACACTTTTCTCTATCTCGACGGTGAGTATCTGAAAGCAACAGCCGCCACCACAGACCTCTTCGGTCAATCGCTCCACTACGGCTACGCCGTATTCGAAGGTATCCGCGCTTATAAAACAGACAGCGGTGAAGTGAAGATCTTCAAAGCAAAAGAACACTTCGACCGCCTCAAGCGCTCCTGCGAACTGATCCACATCCCTTACAATTTCAATAACGACGAGCTGATCGCAGCATCCTATAAAGTGCTGGAGATGAACAATATGCAGGAAGCATATATCCGCCCGCTGGTGTTCTGTCCGCCAAACATGACACTGAAAGCAGCCAGCCAATCCAATATCCTCATCTGCGCCTGGGAATGGGGAGCTTACCTCGGTGAAAAACTCCTGCGCATCATGACTTCCTCTTTCGAACGCCCCAACCCGAAAGCATTCCAGATAGAATCCAAATCGGCCGGCCTCTACGTAAACTCGATACTGGCCTCCCAGGAAGCAAAACAAAAAGGCTACGATGAAGCCCTGCTGCTGGATATGAATGGTAACGTGGCAGAAGGACCAGGAGCCAACATCTTCTTTGAAAAAGATGGCCGCATTTTTACCCCGCCTCCCGGTAACATTCTCCCCGGTATCACCCGCGCCACCGTTATCGAACTTTGCCACGAACTGCAAATTCCCATCGAAGAAAAACTGTTCACCATCGCTGAATTAAAACAAGCCGACGCAGCCTTCTTCTGCGGTACCGCTGCGGAAGTGGTAGGCCTCGAATCTCTCGACGGACAGCCCTTCGGCAAACCATGGGCCTCTTCTCTCGGAAAAGTATTGCAACAGGCATATAAAGCAAAAGTGCTGGACAAAACCTTTCAACGCGAAGCACAATTAGCATAGCCGTAGCTGTTAGTATTTTAGCTGTCAGCGCTAAATGCTGACAGCTAAAAACTAAAAGCGTCCCTTGGACCTTGTAAAACGAAAAATAGAAAATCCTCTACAGCAAAGGGTTTGAAAGGCCTCAGGGCAGATTTGAAGACCGGTTTGCCGGAAATATTTGGTTTGAATTTGCCAGCCTCTCCGGGTATTTTGTGAAGGATTTTTAAAATAGGATTACTATAAACAGCTGGTAATCCATGAAATATCAACAGCAATGGAATTAAATAAATATAGCAAAACGATTACACAGGACCCTACGCAGCCCGCTGCGCAGGCACAGCTCTACGGTATCGGCCTCACAGAAGAAGACCTGAAAAAAGCACAGGTGGGCATCGCCTCCATGGGCTATGACGGCAACACCTGTAATATGCACCTCAATGACCTCGCACAGGATGTGAAAAAAAGCGTCTGGGCTCATAACCTGGTCGGCCTCACTTTCCACACCATCGGCGTCAGCGACGGTATGAGCAATGGTACGCCCGGTATGCGCTACTCCCTGGTAAGCCGTGACCTGATTGCTGATTCCATTGAAACTGTTTGTGGTGCTCAATACTACGATGCACTCATCACCGTGCCCGGCTGCGATAAAAATATGCCCGGCTCCCTGATGGCGATGGGCCGCCTCAATCGCCCGTCTATCATGGTATACGGCGGTACTATCGCTCCTGGTAAATACAAAGGCCAGGACCTCAACATCATCTCCGCCTTCGAAGCACTGGGTCAGAAAATGGCCGGTAAACTCGATGAAGGCGACTTTAAAGGCATCGTACAAAACTCCTGCCCCGGCGCCGGCGCCTGCGGCGGTATGTACACGGCCAATACCATGTCTTCTGCGATCGAAGCACTCGGTATGAGCCTGCCTTATAGCTCATCCAGCCCCGCCCTGAGCAAGGAAAAAAAGGAAGAATGTGCCAACGTAGGCAAATACATCCGCCTGCTCCTGGAAAAAGATATCAAACCCAGAGACATCATGACCAAAGAGGCTTTTGAAAATGCCCTCACCGTGATCATGGCCCTGGGTGGCAGCACCAACGCAGTACTGCACTTTATCGCGATCGCGAAATCTGTGGGCGTGCCGCTGACACTGGAACACTTCCAGCAGTCCAGTAACAAAACCCCGCTCATCGCAGACCTGAAACCCAGCGGTAAATATCTCATGGAAGACCTCCACAACATCGGTGGTGTGCCCCTGGTGATGAAATACCTGCTGAAACAAGGTCTCCTGCATGGTCATTGTCTCACCGTGACCGGCAAAACCCTCGCCGAAAACCTGGAAAGCGTTCCGGATATCGATTTCGGCCAACAAGATATTATCGTTCCCGTGGAGAAGCCGCTGAAAGCCAACGGCCACATCCAGATATTATACGGCAACCTCGCTGAAAAAGGCTCCGTCGCCAAAATCACTGGTAAGGAAGGCGAACAATTCACCGGTCCTGCCCGTGTATTTGATGGTGAATTTGAACTCATCGCTGGTATTACATCCGGCAGAGTAAAAGAGGGGGATGTAGTCGTCATCCGCCAGGTAGGCCCGAAAGGCGCGCCGGGTATGCCTGAAATGCTGAAACCCACCAGTGCCATCATGGGCGTGGGTCTCGGCAAAAGCGTGGCGCTGATCACGGATGGCCGTTTCTCCGGCGGTACACATGGCTTCGTGGTAGGACATATCACTCCGGAAGCTTTTGAAGGTGGAAACATCGCGCTGGTAGAAGATGGCGACATCATTGAAATAGACGCAGTGAACAATACGATCAATATGAAAGTGAGCGACGAAGAACTGGCTGCCCGCAGGGCCCGGTGGACCGCTCCGGCATTGAAGGTATCCAATGGAATCTTATTTAAGTACGCAAAACTTGTTAAAAATGCAACAGAAGGATGTGTTACCGATGAAAGCTGAGAAAGCTGACAAGCGGTTGTCTGCAAAGCCTGTCATCTCCGGTTCTGAAGCCGTAATCCGTTCCCTCATCGCTGAAGGGGTGGACACAATCTTCGGTTACCCCGGCGGGGCCATCATGCCTATCTATGATGCCCTGTATGATTTCCAGGACCAGGTACATCATATACTGGTAAGGCATGAACAGGGTGCTACACATGCAGCCCAGGGTTATGCCCGTAGCTCCGGTAAAGTGGGCGTAGCTTTCGCTACCTCCGGTCCGGGCGCTACCAACCTGGTCACCGGGCTTGCAGACGCTTATATGGACAGTACGCCCATGGTATGCATCACCGGTCAGGTGGCTGCTTCCCTGCTCGGTACAGACGCTTTCCAGGAAACAGACGTGATCGGTATCACCATGCCTATCACTAAATGGAATATACAGGTGACCCGCCAGGAAGATATTCCCGGCGCTATCGCCAAAGCTTTTTATATCGCCCGTAGCGGCCGCCCGGGACCGGTGCTGGTGGATATCACCAAAAATGCACAGGTGGGCGAATGTGAATATGAGTATGTACCGTGCACGCATATACGTAGTTATCAACCGGTACCGGAATTAAGGCTGGACGCGGTGAAAGAAGCTGCTGCGCTGATCAACTCGGCGAAGAAACCCTATCTGCTGGTAGGTCACGGCGTACTATTGTCCGGTGCTGAAAAAGAACTGATAGCACTGGCGGAAAAAGCACAGATACCCATGGCTTCCACACTGCTCGGTTTGTCTGCCGTTCCGGTAGATCATCCGCTGTATGTAGGTATGTTGGGCATGCACGGTAACTATGCGCCCAATATCCTCACCGGTGAATGTGATACGGTGATCGCGGTAGGTATGCGTTTCGATGACCGTGTAACCGGTGACGTGAGCACCTATGTAGCCAATGCCAAAGTAATCCACATCGAAATCGATGCGGCCGAAATCAATAAAATCATCAAAGCCGACGTAGCGCTGCATGCGGACGCCAAAACCGCGCTGCAGGCGTTGCTGAAAGAAGTACAGCCGGCTAAACATGAGGAATGGCTGGCTGAGTTCAGGGCTGCCGATAAAAAGGAATACGATAAAGTTCAGCATCGTGAACTATATCCCGAAGCGGGCGAACTGAAAATGGCGGAAGTAGTACGCCTGATCTCTGAAAAAACAAAAGGTGAAGCAGTATTGGTGACGGATGTGGGACAGCACCAGATGGTCGCTTCCCGTTACTACCGCTTCAAAAATCCAAATACCAACATTACCTCCGGTGGCATGGGCACTATGGGCTTCTCCCTGCCAGCCGCAATGGGGGCTAAAATGGGCACTCCGGAAAAAGAAGTCGTGGCTGTTATCGGTGATGGCTGCTTCCAGATGACTCTCCAGGAACTGGGCACCATTTATCAATCTAAAATAGGGGTGAAAATCGTGATCCTGAACAACAACTTCCTCGGCATGGTACGCCAGTGGCAGCAGCTGTTCTTCGATAAACGTTATTCTTCCACCGAAATGGTGAACCCCGACTTTGTGCAGATCGCCAAAGGATTTTTTATCCCGGGCAAAAAAGTGACCGCCAGAGAAGATATTTCCGCTGCTATTGATGAAATGCTCGCTACCGACGGCGCCTATCTGCTGGAAGTAGTGGTGGAAAAAGAAGACAACGTGTTCCCGATGATTCCTGCCGGTACTCCTGTTACCACTATCAGACTGGAATAACACCACCCGATTATAACAGACAAGTAAATAAATTTTTTACAAGAAATGCCTCTCTTTTTGACCGGCCAAAGGCCGGAAAAAAGAGGGAGGATGCCCAAGCTGTTTTTATGCAAAAAGAATATACAGTTACGGTTTATACGGAAGACCGTATAGGTATTACCAACCGTATCACCATTATCTTTACCCGCAGAGGGATCAATATCACCAGTCTCACTACTGCTGAAACAGAGATCCCTGGCGTGTATAAGTTCATTATAACGGTGATGTCTACACGTGAAAAACTGGATAAGGTGGTTGGTCAGATCGAAAGACTGATTGAAATTCACCGTGCCTTTGTACACGAGGAAGAGGAAGTGGTGTACCAGGAACTGGCATTGTATAAGATTTCTACCAAATCACTGGATACCGGCGATATCGAACGCCTGATCCGTGAAAATCAGGCACGTATCCTGACCATCACGGCAGACTATTTCGTGATCGAAAAAACCGGTCACCAGCAGGAGCTGACAGACTTTATCAAAAAACTGGAGCCCTATGGTCTGATAGAATATTCGAAAAGCGGCAGGGTGGCTATCATCAAATGGAGCCGCCGTTTCCATGACCACCTGAAAGAATTGCAGTCATCATCGGAAGCATAAGCCCCGCGCACTGCAACCTATAAACAAGCCTTTATTCATTCACTTACAATTTACAGCTAATAGCTAATGGCTAGTAGCTAAAAGCTAAAAAAACAAAACATGGCAACCATCAATTTTGGAGGTGTACTCGAAGAAGTAGTAACCAGGGAAGAATTCCCAATGGAAAAAGCAAGGGAAGTCCTGAAAAATGAAGTCATCGCTGTTATCGGCTATGGTGTACAAGGCCCCGGCCAGGCACTGAACCTGAAAGATAACGGCTTCAACGTTATCGTTGGTCAGCGTAAAAATTCCAAAACCTGGGATAAAGCGGTAGCTGATGGCTGGGTTCCCGGCGAAACTTTATTCGATATCGAAGAAGCTGCTGCTAAAGGTACTATTATCCAGTTCCTGTTATCTGATGCAGGTCAGATCACCCTGTGGCCTACCCTGAAACAACACCTGACTCCTGGTAAAGCACTGTACTTCTCCCATGGATTTGGTATTACCTATAAAGAACAAACCGGTATCATTCCTCCTGCTGACGTAGACGTAATCCTGGTAGCACCCAAAGGCTCGGGTACTTCTCTGCGCCGCCTGTTCCTGGCTGGTCAGGGCCTGAACTCCAGCTTCGCTATCTTCCAGGACGCTACCGGCCGCGCTAAAGAACGCGTTGTAGCACTGGGTATCGGCGTGGGTTCCGGTTACCTGTTTGAAACAGACTTCAAAAAAGAAGTATTCTCCGACCTCACCGGTGAACGCGGTTCCCTGATGGGTTGTATCCAGGGTATCTTCGCTGCTCAATACGAAACACTGCGCAGAAACGGTCACTCTCCGTCTGAAGCATTCAACGAAACCGTAGAGGAACTGACGCAGTCCCTGATGCCACTCGTTGCTGAAAACGGTATGGACTGGATGTACGCTAACTGCTCTACTACCGCTCAACGTGGTGCGCTCGACTGGTGGAAGAAATTTAAAGACGCTACCCAGCCGGTATTCGACGAACTGTACGCCAGCGTAGCTGCCGGTAAAGAAGCTGCCCGTTCTATCGCTTCCAACAGCACTCCGGACTACCGCGAGAAACTGAACGAAGAACTGAAAGAACTGCGCGAAAGCGAAATGTGGCAAGCAGGTGCTGCTGTGCGTAAGCTCAGACCCAACGCTTAATTGATTTTTTGATTTTCGATTTTTTGATTTTTTGATTTTGTGTGATGATTGACCAGAAAAATAAAAATCTGTTTCATCAAACCACAAAATCAAAAAATCGAAAATCAAAAAATCTCCAAATATTTTTGATATGTCCTCTAACTTAATATCTGGCGTTAGCCCGCTCAATATCCTCGATGCTTCGGTGAAATTGAAGCCTGTGGTGAACCGCACGCCGTTGACTTATAGCGCTACGCTCTCCCGTCGCTATAACTGTGATGTATATCTGAAAAGAGAGGATATGCAGATTGTACGCTCCTATAAACTCCGCGGAGCCTACAACCTGATCAGCAGCCTGCCTGCCGAACTGCTGGCGAAAGGCGTTACCTGCGCCAGTGCCGGTAACCACGCACAAGGCTTCGCCTACGCCTGTAAAGCTATGAACATCAAAGGCGTGGTTTTCATGCCGATCATCACACCAAAGCAAAAAGTAAATCAGGTAAATATGTTTGGCGGCGATAATATCGAAATACGCCTCATCGGCGATACTTTCGATGATTGCTCCGCTGAAGCCCAGGCCTTCACTGCTGCCAATGGCATGACCTTCATTCCTCCCTTCGATAACGCTAAAATTATTGAAGGCCAGGGAACGGTAGCCGTGGAAATCCTGGAAGACCAATCCAATATCGACTACCTGTTCGTACCCGTAGGCGGTGGCGGCCTCGCTGCCGGCGTAGGTACCTACTTCAGGACCTATAGCCCTAAAACCCGCATCATCGGCGTAGAACCGGAAGGCGCTCCCTCTATGCTCCGCGCTTTTGAAAATGGCGGCCCGGTAACCCTCGATGAAATTGAACGTTTTGTGGATGGCGCTGCGGTAAAAAGAGTAGGAACCCTCAATTATGATATCTGCCGGGAAGTGATCAACGAAATGCACCTCGTGCCGGAAGGCATGGTATGCTCTACCATCCTCAAACTGTATAATGAAGACGCCATTGTGGTGGAACCCGCCGGCGCGCTCTCTATTACTGCCTTGCAGGATTATGCGGAAGAAATCAAAGGGAAAAAGGTGGTTTGTGTGATCAGTGGCAGCAACAACGACATCGACCGTATGCAGGAGATAAAGGAACGTTCACTCCTGTACGAAGGACTGAAACATTACTTTATCGTTCGTTTTGCACAACGCCCCGGCGCACTCAGAGAATTCCTGAATCATATTCTCGGACCCAACGACGATATCACCCGCTTTGAATTTATTCAGAAACACAATAAGGAAACAGGCCCAGCACTGGTAGGCATAGAACTCAAGTGCAGAGAGGATTACGATACCCTCATCGCCAATTTCCGGAAATATAATTTTCAGTTCACCGAACTGAATAAAGATGATAACCTCTTTGGTTATCTCGTTTAGGAGTTTGACAAATAGTTGTTTTAAGAGTAATAGCAGCCTGGTCATTTTTATGAGCGGGCTTTTTTATGCGGTTACTGGTTGATTAACGCATGAATAGTCGCCAGGTACTCATCTTTCAGCACAGGAGGCGTATCCGCTTCTTCCATCCTGGTTTGTAGCTTCCGGATAATCTGTTGTTTAACGGCCAACGGCATTTCATCATGGTTTTCCAGAACGCGTTTAACGGTATCATGAAAAACCGTAAAAGATTTTTTCTTCGGCGCAATATTCGGAACAGACAACAGGTACTGCCATTTCCCTTCCCATAACCAGTACTGCGGAAACACCGGCATGTGCAGGGCTACATAAAAATTGGCTTTTTTGTTGGCGGTGGCGACCGTCAAAAAAGTAAACATTTCATCAGTGGGATGCAGCTGATATCTCCATACCATATTACCCAAAGCGGACACAACGTTGATCTGCAGTTTATTGTTGTCCGGAAATTGATTCCCGATAGCTACCAGCGCAGATCCTAGCTCACTGTCTGTTAATGCTGGCGTATAAAAGGTAGACACTTCATCTCTCGGTATTTTTTCAAATTGCTGTACCAATGCTTCCAGGTGCTGTTCTGGAAGCCCCTGCCAGTTAAGCAGCTGATCTTTCAAAGCGTATAAGAGGTCGGTTTTTAGTTTCATGGCTGGTGTAAGTTTGAATCATTGTTCTAATATTTCTTCATACAAATTTCCGGTTTTTATTTGTTTCCACCCCACTCCATATTCCTCAAATACCACTACTAATGCCAGCAACGATAAAGGCGTAAAAGCAGAGACGCGCGCTTCGCCTTTCACCGCTATCCACGAAGTAATTTCTTCCTGCGCTTCGTCCTGTTCGGTTGTTATGGTATAACCTTTTTCCCGGATGGTATACAAGGCGATATTGTAGGTATTCATGGCTTCTGCTAACATAAAACCGGTATTTATAAAATAGACTGTATCCAGGTTAATACTTTCTGTGCAAATTCGGAATGTTGAACGGCTTTGGGAAGTACCACGGTAATACGATTATGCTCAGGCGAATAGTGGCTGTTAAACATCACTAAAAAAGGTCCTTCGCCGGAGCCAGGCACCGTGTAAAACCCTTTTTCCTCCATCTGTTGAAACATCGCTTCGCTTTTGGTTACAAAAATATCCGTTGTGGCGTCTTCGTTATCTATTACATAATGTGGGCTGTCCCAAAAGGGAAGTGTGTCTTTCATTTTTTGAATGAAAGCCTCCTGGTTTTGTTGGGTGTATACAATATAGTCAACGCCTGTCATAGCCCATTGTTATGTTTTACTTTTTAAGGAAGATGAATGATAATTTATCTTATTTTTTTGATACTACGTTAAAATACCGGTTGGCAATTTTCATGACATTGAATATCCCCGCATACCAGTCTCAGCTGTACGCCGGCGTCCCGTAATTCAAAATATGGCGCAGCATAAACCACCTCCAGACAGGCATCCTCCCACGCGAATTTCCCGTTGAAAGTCACCGGCTCAATACAAACCACATGCAGATTGCCTTTCACGCTTTCCTTTTCCAGCCGGATGGTCAAATGCAGGTGGGAAGCGGAAAACTCCCGTACTTTTGCCTTCGCATGTTGCCAGCGCTGTAAAAAGGTATAACTGGATTTCAGCTGCTTATCTACATAATGCATGATAACGTTTTTAAGAAAGTTCCCAGGTTAATGCTGCGTCCATTTCTCCGGTCGTGCAATACGTTTGCAACGCTTGCAAAATATCCTCCATACTGCTGCTGCAGTATTTCATTGGTTTTATGTTCAGCTGGCCGATAGGAATATGAACTAATTGATCGGGATTATTGACATGAGGATTTAACAGGTAATATTCATCACCGTCTTTATAATAACAGCAGGTATAGTGGCTGCCACCGCCTCCTACCAGCATAAACTCATCGGCATTCGGCGTTTCGGTGGCATATAAGCCTATGTATGTACGGGTGCTGCCGTTTAATTGCCGGCACGATTGCAGCACATCATCCAGGTTGGGATGGATAATGTAATCATCTCCCGCTGGCTGATGATCTATCATTAATAGTTTAACAAACATAAGCTGATCTTATTTACAACAAATATAAAAAGCAGGCCCGGAGACCTGCTTTTTACAAGATAGTTTCCCGAATATTTATTTTTTCAGGCTGGCGATGTCAATCACGAAACGGTATTTCACATCACCTTTCATCATGCGTTCGTAAGCAGTGTTAATATCTTTGATATCGATCACTTCCACGTCGCTGACAATGTTATGTTCGGCACAGTAGTCCAGCATTTCCTGGGTTTCACGAATGCCGCCTATCAGGGAGCCGGCAATGCTGCGGCGACCCATGATAAGGTGAAAAGCCGGTACTGTGGAAGGTTCCGGTGGTATGCCCAAACAAATCATGACGCCATTCAGTGTCAGTAGTTTCAGGTATTGGCTGTACTCATGCTGGGCGGAAACGGTATTGATAATAAAATCAAATTTGTTGCGCAGCTGTTTCATCTGCTCTTTATCGTTGATCAGCGCAAAATGATGCGCCCCCAATCTTTTGGCATCCGCTTCCTTGGAAGGGGAGGTGCTCAGCATGGTCACTTCCGCACCGAAGGAATTGGCCAGTTTTACGGCCATATGTCCCAGGCCGCCGAGACCCAGTACGCCCACTTTGTGGCCTTTGCCCACTTTCCAGTGACGCAGCGGGGAGTAAGTGGTAATACCGGCACACAGCAACGGCGCCACGCCTTCCAGCGGTAACTTATCAGATACTTTCAGGACATATTGTTCATCTGCTACAATCTGGGTGGAATAACCGCCGTAGGTGGGTGTCTTACGGTCCATCTCGGTGCCGTTGTAGGTACTGGCATTGCCTTTTTCACAATATTGCTCTTCTCCGGCCTTGCAAGGATCACATTCCCGGCAGGAATCCACAAAACAGCCGATGCCTGCCAGATCGCCCACTTTAAACTTAGTGACATGGTCGCCCACTTTAATGATGCGGCCTACAATTTCATGGCCCGGTACCATGGGATAAGTTGAGTCGCCCCATTCGTTACGTACCTGGTGTATATCGGAATGACATACTCCGCAATACAGGATTTCGATCTGCACATCATGGGGACCTACCTCTCTCCGCTGGAAATTCCAGGGGCCCAGCGGGGAAGTAGCGTTTTGAACGGCGTAAGCTTTGGTTTCAATCATGGTCGCTTGGGTTTGATAGCCGAAACTAAGGTTTTTTAAGCAGGTTTATGATGATGAAAATCCTGAGTAACTTAGTAACATGTTAAGTTATTGGGAAAAGCAAAGTCTGCTTCAGTACGATTATATCCTGGTAGGCAGCGGTATCGTGGGCCTCTCCGCGGCCATCAGTCTCCGGGAACGCAACCCGCATGCCCGGGTGCTGGTATTGGAAAGAGAGGTACTGCCTACCGGCGCCAGTACCAAAAATGCGGGCTTCGCCTGTATCGGCAGTCTCACGGAAATTCTGGCGGATTTGCAGAACATGTCCACGGAAACGGTGCTGAACCTGGTATCCATGCGTCGCGCGGGCTTACAGCTACTGCGTAAACGGTTGGGTGATGAACGGATCGGCTACCACGAAAACGGCAGCTATGAACTGATCGGCGCCCGGGAAGAATGGGCGTTGCATCAGCTGGACGAGGTGAACCAAATGCTGGCAGGCGTGCTGGATAAAACACCGGCTTTTTCCCTGGCTACCGGTAAGGTGAAGACTTTTGGTTTCGCCACCACGCATGTGAAGGCGATGGTCTGCAACCATTATGAAGGGGAACTGCATACCGGCAAGATGATGCGGGCGCTGATTGATAAAGCTATCGCCATGGGCGTTGAAATCAAAACCGGTTGCCCGGTTACCCGCATAGAAGACCTGCGTGCAGGCGTGGAAGTGGTAGTCTCCAACCAGGTATTGAAGGAAGATGTGGTTTTTCAGGCCCGTAAGCTGCTGATATGTACCAATGCGTTTACCCGTCAACTGCTGCCTGATTTGGAAATAACGCCCGGCAGGGGACAGGTGCTGATTACAGCGCCCATACCCGGACTGCCCTTCAAAGGTGTTTTCCACCTGGAAGAAGGATATTTTTATTTCCGCGAGCTGGATGGCCGGGTACTGCTCGGTGGCGGGCGGCAGCTGGACTTCTCCGGTGAAACCTCCACCGAATTCCGGTACAACGACCGCATCCAGCAGGAACTGGAGGAAATGTTACGCCATGTGATACTCCCGGGGCGGCCGTTCACCATCGCCGACCGGTGGACCGGCATCATGGCTTTCGGTCATACCAAACAACCTATCGTGCAATCCTATACGGAAAACATCCTCCTCGGTGTGCGTATGGGCGGCATGGGAGTGGCTATCGGGTCATTAATAGGTGATAAAATTGCGGCGATGGCACAGCAGTAGCCTTGCTGCTGGCCACTTTACGCTATAACCCCTACGCCCCTCCGTTTTTTTGTTAAAGCGCTTTGATAGCAATTTTAAATGTATAGATTTGATCTCTTGGGGAACCGCAGTCCAAACTGCGGTTTTTAGTTTTAGCTTTTTTTATGGTGCATAAGTGTATTTAATACATTTATTTCACTATATTGATTCGCCAAATTTATTATACAAACCACGTTTGAACATTTATGCAACCAAACTTACTACACTACGTCGATTACCTGGTATTCCTGGTATATTTCGTAATCGTGGCCGGCTACGGGTATTACATCTATCAGAAGAAAAAGAAGGCGACCACCGATTCCAAGGACTTCTTCCTGGCTGAAGGTTCCCTTACCTGGTGGGCTATCGGCGCCTCCCTGATTGCGTCCAATATCTCGGCGGAACAGTTCATCGGCATGTCGGGCTCCGGTTTCTCTATGGGCCTGGCTATCTCCACCTATGAATGGATGGCGGCAGCCACCCTGATTGTAGTGGCGGTGTTTTTCCTCCCCATTTACCTGAAAAACAAGATCTACACCATGCCCCAGTTCCTGGAGCGCCGGTACAACCAAACGGTAAGTACCATCATGGCGGTGTTCTGGTTGCTGTTGTATGTGGTGGTAAACCTCACGTCTATCCTGTACCTGGGGGCACTGGCGATCAACAAAATCTCCGGTATCGACTTTTATGTCTGCATGGTGGCGCTGTCCTTCTTTGCGGTGCTTATTACCCTGGGCGGCATGAAAGTGATCGGCTATACCGACGTAATACAGGTGTTTTTCCTGATCCTGGGCGGTCTGGCTACTACCTACCTGGCGTTGGACCTGGTGGCAAAACATTTCGGCGGCGGCGGCGTGATGCAGGGTTTCAGCCTGTTGCACCAGCATGCCGACGATCATTTCCACATGATCTTTAAAAAGACAGATGCACACTATCTCGACTTGCCGGGGTTAAGTATACTCGTAGGCGGTATGTGGATTGTGAACCTCAACTACTGGGGTTGTAACCAATATATCACGCAACGGGCACTGGGCGCCGATCTGAAAACGGCCCGCAGCGGTCTGCTGTTTGCCGGTTTCCTGAAGTTGCTCATGCCTATCATCGTGGTACTACCGGGTATTGCGGCTTATGTGCTGTACCAGCAGGGCCAGTTCCAGACAGAGATGATGCAGGGGGGCTCCCTGAACCCGGACAATGCTTATCCGGTGCTGCTCAACCTCCTGCCCGGTGGTCTGAAAGGACTGGCATTTGCCGCGCTGACTGCCGCTGTAGTGGCTTCTCTGGCTGGTAAAGCCAATAGTATTTCTACCATTTTTACGTTGGATATCTATAAGAAGATATATAACAAAGAGGCTGACGAAAAGAAAATCGTGAGCGTAGGCCGTACCACCGTGATTGTCGCCATGGTGCTCGCCATTATCCTGTCCAACTTCCTGGGCATCGATAAAAAAGGCGGTTTCCAGTTCATCCAGGAATATACCGGCTTCGTTTCTCCCGGTGTGTTTGCCATGTTCATCATGGGTTTCTTCTGGAAGCGTACCACCTCCAACGCCGCACTGTTTGCCATGATCGTTGGTTTACTGATGTCTTTTGTGCTGAAGTTCCTGCCGAACTGGGTAGACCTGCAGCCGCTCTACCAGTTTGGATGGGCCGCTCCCAACGCTGCCGGTGTTTATGAAATGGCCTTCATCGATCGTATGGGCGTTGTGTTCGTGATTTGTATAATAGGCATGATCATCATCTCCCTGGCAGATCCTGCAAGCAAAAACAATCCGAAAGGATTGCAAATAGACAGCAGCATGTTCAAAACAGCGATGCCGTTTACCATTGGCGCCCTGTTTATTATCGGTATCCTCATTGCATTGTATACCGTATATTGGTAATCGTGTATGTATTTTATTGGCTACGATATCGGCTCTTCTTCTATTAAAGCAGCCTTGCTGGACGCAGATACAGGCCGTTGCCTGGCAACGGCCGCCAGTCCCTCCCGCGAGATGCCTATCCGGGTGCCGCAGCCTGACTGGGCGGAGCAGGACCCGGAAAGCTGGTGGCAGGAGGTGGTGAACGCCACCGCACTCCTGCGCCGGCAACATCCTTTTGATCCCTCTGCGGTAAAAGGTATCGGTATCGCTTATCAGATGCATGGCCTGGTATGTGTTGATAAAAACAACCAGGTGCTGCGCCCTGCCATTATCTGGTGCGACAGCCGGGCGGTCGCCACCGGCAGGCAGGCGTTCACCGCACTCGGCGAACCTTATTGCCTGACGCACCTGCTCAATTCCCCCGGTAACTTCACCGCGTCCAAACTGCGATGGATACACGAAAACGAACCACAGATCTACGAACGTATTCATAAGGTGATGTTGCCCGGCGATTTTATCGCCCTGAAACTCACCGGGGAAGCCACTACCACCATCTCCGGCCTGTCGGAAGGTACCTTTTGGGACTTCCCCGCCAATACCGTCAGCACCGCCCTGCTGGATTATTACCAGATCGATCCGCAGCTGCTTTCCTCCATAGTGCCCACCTTCGGCCTTCAGGGACAGCTCACTGCCGCTGCTGCTGCTGCTTTGCAGCTGGCGCCCGGCACACCGGTCACCTACCGCGCCGGCGATCAACCCAACAACGCTTTTTCACTCAACGTACTGGAACCAGGTGAAGCGGCTACTACGGCCGGCACATCCGGCGTGGTATATGCCGTGCATGATCAACACACCTTCGACCGGGAAAGCCGGGTCAATACGTTTGTGCATGTGAACAACGATGCAGGGCATACCCGCGACGGTGTGCTCATGTGCCTCAATGGCACCGGCATCGCTCATTCCTGGCTGCGTAACCTGATCGGTGATATCAGCTACACGGATATGAACAGGGAAGCCGCACAGGCCCCCGCAGGCGCCGACGGACTGCTGGTGTTTCCTTTTGGCAACGGGGCAGAACGTATACTGGGCAACAAAAGTACCGGCGCCACCGTCAGCGGGCTGGACTTCAACCGCCATCAACGGGCACATATGTTGAGGGCTGTTCAGGAAGGCATCGTTTTCGGTCTCCGTTACGGCATGAATATCATGACAGACATGGGCCTGGATATACACCGCGTCAGGGCCGGACAGGCCAATATGTTCCTGAGCCCGCTCTTCCGTGAAGCATTAGCCAATACGGCCAATGTGGTGATTGAACTGTATAATACAGACGGCGCACAGGGCGCTGCCAGAGGCGCCGCTGTAGGAGCCGGATACCTGGAGTTGAAAACCGCTTTCCGGGGCATGGAATGCCTGGCAGTGATAGAACCGGATACGCAACAGTGTGAACGTTACGCAGAAGCTTACGGCCGGTGGCTCACCGGACTACGTTCTTTGCTGGCTAACGGTGATCAATAAACGATATTTTAAAATCCACTATTATGAGCATTACACTTGGAAACCACGAGTACTTCAAAGGCATCGGCGAGATTAAGTATGAAGGACCGGAATCCGACAATCCGCTGGCATACCGCTGGTACGATGAGAACCGTCTCATCGCCGGCAAAACCATGAAGGAGCTGTTCCGCTTTGCGGTGTGTTACTGGCATACCTTCTGTGGCACCGGCGGCGATCCTTTCGGTCCGGGTACCAAACATTTCCCCTGGATGGTGTCTGCTGATCCCATGCAAAGCGCGCTCGATAAAATGGACGCCGCTTTTGAGTTTATCACCAAACTGGGCCTGCCTTACTATTGTTTCCATGATGTAGACCTGGTGGATGAAGGCGCTACCATCGCCGAATACGAAAGCCGCATGCAGCAAATCGTTGACTATGCCAAACAAAAACAGGATGTCAGCGGCGTGAAATTGCTTTGGGGTACCGCTAATGTGTTTAGCCATCCCCGTTATATGAATGGCGCAGCCACCAATCCGGATTTTGCTGTGCTGGCCTATGCAGGTACCCAGGTGAAAAACGCGCTGGACGCCACTATCGCGCTGAACGGGGAAAATTACGTTTTCTGGGGCGGCCGCGAAGGTTATATGACGCTGCTCAATACCAACATGAAACGGGAACAGGAACACCTGGCCCGCTTCCTGTCCATCGCCCGCGATTATGCCCGGAAACAGGGCTTCAAAGGCACTTTCTTCATAGAACCTAAACCCTGCGAACCCACCAAACACCAGTACGACTACGACAGTGCTACGGTGATCGGTTTCCTGCGCCAATATGGTCTGGACAAGGATTTTAAACTGAATATTGAAGTCAACCACGCTACGCTGGCAGGCCACACCTTCCAGCATGAGCTGCAGGTAGCGGCGGATGCGGGTATGCTGGGCAGTATCGATGCCAACCGCGGCGATTACCAGAACGGTTGGGATACCGACCAGTTCCCCACCAACCTCAACGAACTGGTGGAGAGCATGCTCGTGATCCTCGAAGCCGGCGGCTTTGGCGGTGGCGGTGTGAACTTCGACGCTAAAACCCGCCGCAATTCCACCGACCTGGAAGACATCTTCCATGCGCATATCGGTGGTATCGATACGTTCGCAAGAGCGGCTATCATCGCAGAAAAAGTACTGACAAAAACAGCCTATAAAAAATTCCGCTCAGATCGCTACGCTTCCTTCGACGCAGGTAAAGGCAAAGCATTTGAAGAGGGGCAGCTTACCCTGGAAGACCTGCGCAATATTGCCGCTTCCAATGGCGAACCCCAACAGATCAGCGGCAAACAGGAATGGCTGGAAAATATTATCAACGGATGTATCTAATCACGCAAAGGCGCAAAGCAGCAAAGGAGCAAAGGTCAATCAATAAATACCTTTCTTTGCTCCTTTGCTGCTTTGCGCCTTTGCGTGAAAAAAACAATGAACAATGACAATCAACACTTTTCAGGAGGCCGGATTTGACACCATCGCCCTCACAGACGAACAAAGCGGTACCCAGGTGGAAATTGTGCCCGCCCACGGCGCACTGCTGCATGCTTTTAAAGTACAGCGCCAGGGACAGCTCATCAACCTGATAGACAGCTACAGCAGCCTGGAAGATCTCCGGGAAAACCTGCACATCAGCTTCAAAAGCGTAAAACTGAGTCCTTTTGCCTGCCGCATCAAGGATGCAGCCTATGAGTGGGAGGGTAACGCCTATAGCATCGAAAAAACCATTGCACCCGGTAACGCCATCCATGGCCTCCTGTACGATGCAAAATTCGTTGTAACAGAACAGCGGGCGTCCAACGGGGAAGCGACTGTTACGCTGTCCTATAGTTTTAAGGCGGAAGACACCGGTTATCCTTTCAGCTACGACTGCCACGCTACTTACACGCTCCGTCCGGGTAATGAGTTGCAGGTAACCACCAAAGTGGTCAACCGGAGTAACACCGCTATCCCGGTGATGGATGGCTGGCATCCTTATTTTACTACCGGTACCCCGGTAGATGAGCTGGTCCTCACTTTCACGGCCAAAGAAATGGTGGAGTTTGATGCGAAACTGATCCCTACCGGGAAAACATTGCCCTACACGGAATTTAACGCCGGCAAAAAACTGGCAGGCGTGGAACTGGATAATTCCTTTATACTGGATTTCACCCATCCCCAGCCGCTGGCATCGCTCTTTGATCCGGTAAAAAATATCAGGGTAGAATTTTTCCCTGGCAAACATTACCCGGTTTTACAGGTGTATATTCCGCCGCACCGCAACAGTGTTGCTGTGGAAAACCTCAGCGGGGCGCCCAATGCTTTTAATAACGGAATCGGGCTGGTCACGCTGGCCGCCGGCGAAAACCGGGTTTTTGATACCACGATAAAAATAACTGCATAATACCACATCCTCCGGCTCATCACCGGAGGATTTGTTTTTTTAACAACCGCCTCAATTTATTTAAATTGTGGGCTGGAATGGAGATGAACAATACACACACAGTATTGGTTGTTCAGGGAGAGGAAGGATAGTCAGGATCAAAAACAAGTACAATTTATGAAGGCTCACATGCGTATGCTGTTGCTGGGTTGCTTCGCCGGGATGTTATTCCCTTTCGCTGCAAAAGCACAGGTCATCGTAACCGGACAGATTTCGGACAGCAACAGACTGGTGCTGCCATACGCCACCATTACCAACCTGACCACAGGCAAACATGCCTTGTCGGACCAGGGCGGTTTTTACAAAATTGATGGTACCCGGAACGATAAAATCGTTTTCTCTTTTGTGGGATATCTGCCAGACACGGTAAAGGTGACACAAACGACCGGTACCCAAACCATCAACGTAAAACTGGTGGTGGCCAGCCGTTTTCTTAAAGGCGTAGAAATCTCTTCGCAGTATACCCCTTACCAGCTGGACTCTATCGAGCGCCGCCAGCAGTACGGCTACTTGCTGGACCTGCCCAATAAACCACTGGCAGGTGGCAGCACGCCGCAAGGCGCAGGTATCGTCTTTAGTCCGTTTACCCGCTATTCCAAAAGCGAAAAACAGAAAAGACAGTTCAAAAAGAATTACGAACAGATGGAGAAAGAGAAATACATCGATTCCCGCTTCACCCCGGTACTGGTGAGCCAGGTGACCGGATTAAAAGGCGATTCGCTCCAGTTATTTATGAGAGATAATTATCCGGACTACGAAACATTGCGGGCAATTGGTCATAACGACCTGCTGTACTGGATCACAGATAAATACAAAGCCTGGCAAAAGAAATAGCCAAATACCAAAATTTCAAAATACCAAAATGAAAAAGGGTGAAGAACAAGCCGAAGTCTTCACCCTTTTGATTTATGCTACTATGTGTTCAAACTTAGTTATACACCTTCACCATATATACAAACTCTTCCAGTTTCTTAATCTGATCTATCCTGTTTAGCCCTTCCAGATGGCTTTTGCGGGCTATTTCCTTCTTCATGCCTTTATCTTTCGGCATTTCATCGAGTAATCTTTTCAGGTGAGCTGATTTTACCGCGAAAGCAATACCATCGGAGGTCGTTTGTTTGCCGGTAACGATACCTACCACATCTCCCTGGGCATCCATCAGCGGAGCGCCGCTGTTGCCCGGGTTAACCGGGATAGACACCTGGTAGGCGGTGGTATCACCGTTGAAACCGGTTTTAGCGCTGATATAACCTTTGCCATAAACGATTTCATCGCGGGGGAAGCCCATGGTAAAGACTTCTTCGCCCAATTTTACGTTCTGTGGTTTCAGGGCGTAGGGCAGGGGCTGGCTTTTGAAGGTGGAATCTGCGATTTTCAGCACTGCCAGGTCGCTGGAGATGTCTTCAAAAACGCTGACCGCCTTAAATGCTTCCCCTTTATTATTCTGCACATATACCGAATCTGCGCCGGCTACTACATGATAGTTGGTTACGATATAACCATTGCCGGATACTGCGAAACCGGTGCCACCGTAGGTGCCGGGGTTAACCGGCGCCTTCTTTTTATTATTGATATCGTTGATGAGGGCATTCTGGGAGCGCTGGATATTGTTCAGCACCCTTCTGACGTCCTCGTATTGGGCGGTAGATTTGTTTTTGGCAGCGTTCTGCAATACAGCGATGGTGGACAGTGAAGTCACCAGGGCGATGCAGGCAGCGGCCGCCAGGTTGGTAATGGTACGGCGGCGGATAGATACCCTTTTAGCGGCCTGGTTTTCATCCTGGGCCTGTTTACGCAGGGTAGGCATATCCAACTGCTGGTGAAGATGATCCATTTTAGCCTGGAGCGACTGGCGCTGACCAAAATGTTGCAGCTGCTGCACAAAAAATTGATGCTCCTCTACCTGACGGTTGATTTGCGGATTGTTTTTACGCAGTTCATCGAAAACGGCTTTTTCCTGTCCGCTCATTTCCCCTTCCAGGTAACGCTCAATTTCACGTAGTAAATTCATGTCTTCTTTCATGGCCGTTGCTGCTTATAAGGATGTATTATACTGATCAAAAAATAACTTTTTCAGGCGCATCAGACACTTATATTTCTGGTTTTTGGCATTTTCGGCATTGGTATAACCGAATTTGTCTGCTATTTCCTGCATGGACTTCTTCTGTATATAATAATCTTCCAGAATAGTCTTGCAGGGTTCGCCAATGCTGCCCATGGCACTTTCCATGATACGAAACTGTTCGTCTTTGGTGCTGTGCTCGTCTACCACTTCCGTGGCCGGGATCGTTTCTTCCATTTCCGGCGGAATCGAGTAAAGCCCGTAGGTGCTTTGTACTTTTTTCAGCCAGATATGGCGGCAAACCGAATAAAGGAATGTTTTGAGCCGGCTGGTCAGGTTAAAATTACCTTCGCAGGCCTTTTCATATAGGATGATGATGGCTTCCTGGAAAACATCTTTAGCATCGTCTTCGCTGCCATTGTGTTGTAAAATCATGCGCAGCACTACCGGAAAATTCTCGGAATAGATGGTTTCCAATGACTTATCATCACTTCTTGCCAATCCCAGCAATAATTCCCTGTCTTTTGTTATGTCTTGATATTGCTTCACTCTTAATACTATTATTAGGCATTTGGTAACCCAAAGTACCGAAAAAAAAATTTTTTAAAAGTTTGGGTTACCTTTTGGGTGATCCGGGTATAAAGGGTAAATCATTCAAAAAACACCTTAAATTATTTGTACGATGAAGAACGTAATTAAACTCGGTTTCCTGGCTCTGTCTTTCGGTTTGTTCGCTGTAGCTTGCGGTGGTGGTGAAAAACCTGCTTCTGACTCTGCTGCTATCAACAACGCTGCTAACACTATTGATTCTGCTGCTGCAAAAGTTGACGCCGCTGCTGGTGCTGCTGCTAACACTATCGACTCTGCTGCTGCAAAAGTTGATTCTGCTGCTCATTCTGCTGCTGCAAAAGTTGACTCTGCTGTTAAACACTAATTAGCAATCTCTGATTAATTTTATACGGACCGCTATGGCATTGCCATAGCGGTCTTTTTTTGTCTCCTGTTTTGGGAGATGACCACCGTTTGCCTTTTTTTAATTTGATACCGGACTACCGGTTTAATATACACGACTGTTCTTATTTTTCTGCAATTTTAGATTTAATTCAATAAAAAGCACTGATTATTTAAAAAAATGTATTTTTTAAGTAACGTGCTTGGATAATTAAAATCGTGCTGTATTTTTGTAGCACGTTCAACAAAAGAATATGACCACACAAACGACTTTTGGATTTTTTGGCTTCTATTATTTCTGGTACCAGGAATAGGGAGGTCGTTTGTATAAAATAAAAGAAATTACAAAAGCCTCCCGCGAAAACGGGAGGCTTTTTAATTAATCAAATATTGTAATATGTCAAACCGCCGCTTTAGCACTTATTATTTTTATTACTTCTTTTTTGCGAAGAAGCCGGGGACTCGTTTGCAATAAACTTACTTTACATAAAAGGTAAAAAAGCAAAGGGTCCCGGAGACGGGGCCCTTTTTGTTTTAAATAGCTAGTTGCTACAGCAACTAAAACAATAAAAAAATCAACTCCATACACATGAAAATTGCCATACAAGGGTTTGAAGGTGCTTTCCACCAGATCGCTGCACAAAGTTTCTTCGGAAAACAAACCGAAATAGAAGCCTGTGCTACCTTTTCCGAACTGGTGCGGAAGGCGAAACAAGACCCCGGCGTGGATGCAGGTATCATGGCCATCGAAAATTCCATCGCAGGCAGCATTTTACCGAACTACAGCCTCCTTAAAAATTCCGGCCTGCACGTCATCGGCGAAGTATACCTGCAGATCAATCAGCATCTGATGGTACTGCCCGGTCAGCAACTGGAAGATATCCGGGAAGTACATTCCCATCCCATGGCACTTTTGCAGTGTATCGACTTCCTGGAGAAACACCCGCATATCAAACTGGTGGAAACGGAAGATACCGCCCTCAGCGCCAAACACGTTCGCCAGAAAAAACTGAAAAGCGTGGCTGCCATCGCAGGTAAACTGGCCGCTGAAATCTATGAACTGGATATCATTGCGCCCAATATCCAAACCAATAAAAACAACTATACCCGTTTCCTGGCGCTGTCCCGTACTCCTGTACCCACCGCCCCGGACGCCAATAAAGCCTCTGTTTATTTTCATACCAGCCACGATAGAGGTACCCTCGCCAAGGTACTCACCAAAATCGCGGATGCCGGTATCAACTTATCCAAGCTGCAGTCTTTTCCCATCCCGGCGAAAGAATGGAACTATTACTTCCACGCCGATATGGAATTCGATAACCCGGCACATTTCGAAAAAGCACTGGCCAAAATAGAGCCGCTGACCGAAAATCTGAAAGTGCTCGGCATCTACAGAAAAGGCAAAACACATTAATCAAGTCTTCAGAAATCAGGAATATGCAGATACAGGTTGCTAAAAGATTACAGGGAACAGAAGAATACTATTTCTCTAAAAAACTGCGGGAAATAGAGGAAATGAACCAAACCACGCCTAAAGTGATTAATCTGGGTATCGGAAGCCCGGATCTGCCACCACACCCGTCTGTGGTAGCAGCCCTCCACGAACAGGCCGCCCTGCCCAATACCCACGCATACCAGGGCTATAAAGGTATCCCGGCCCTGCGTAAGGCAATGGCCGACTGGTATCAGCACTACTACCAGGTTACGCTGAACCCCGATACGGAAGTGCTGCCCCTCATCGGTTCCAAAGAAGGTATCATGCACATCTGTATGACCTACCTCCAGGCCGGCGATGAAGCACTGATCCCTAACCCGGGTTACCCTACCTACCGCTCGGCTGTCAACCTCAGCGGCGCCACAGTAGTGGATTACGACCTGGTAGCGGAAAACGGCTGGCTCCCTGATCTGGACGCCCTGGCAAAAAAAGACCTGAGCAAAGTGAAAATCATGTGGGTCAACTACCCGCATATGCCCACCGGCGCTAAGGTGAACAAGGAATTTGCGGCTAAGCTCATTGCTTTTGCCAAACAGCATAATATCCTGATCTGCCACGATAACCCGTACAGCTTCATCCTCAACGAACAGCCCGAAAGCCTGTTGCAGTTTGAAGGAGCGAAAGACGTGGTACTGGAACTCAACTCCCTCAGCAAATCCTCCAATATGGCCGGCTGGCGCGTTGGAATGCTGGTTGGTAAAGCCGAATGGATCGCCGACGTGCTCCGCTTTAAAAGTAATATGGACTCCGGTATGTTCCAGCCCCTGCAAATGGCCGCTGTAAAAGCGCTGCAACTGGGAAAGGAATGGTACGATGAGCTCAATAAAATATACCGCGGCCGCCGCGAAAAAGTATTCCAGCTGCTGGACCTGCTGCAATGCACCTACGATAAAAACCAGGTAGGCATGTTCGTTTGGGCCAGCATCCCGGCGACTTACGATAACGGCTACACGCTCAGCGATGAGGTATTGCAGAAAGCACGGGTGTTTATTACCCCCGGCGGCATTTTCGGAAGTAACGGTAACGGCTATATCCGGGTTAGCCTCTGTCAGGATGAGAAGGTTTTCCAGGAAGCGATTGACCGCATAAAATCAGCGATAAAATGATTGCAACGATAATAGGAACAGGCTTAATAGGCGGCTCGATGGCCATCACCCTCCGGGAAAAAGGAGTGGCGGAGAAGATCATCGGGGTAGACCAGCAGGAGGAACACCTGCACCGGGCAAAAGAGCTCAACATCATCGATGAAGGCATGCCGCTCGATCAGGCAATGGAATGCTCCGACCTGGTGATACTCGCCATCCCGGTAGATGCCGTACTGCAGGTTCTGCCCACACTGATGGATAAAGTACGCCCCGGACAAGTGATCATGGACGTAGGTTCTACCAAACAAAAAATATTGCAACTCGTTGCCGGTCATCCCAACCGCGGCCGTTTTGTGGCGGCACACCCGATGGCCGGCACCGAGTATTCCGGCCCTGATGCCGCTATACGCAACCTCTTCACCCACAAAACCATGGTGCTCTGCGATGTGAAAAACAGCGATGAAGACGCTCTGGAAATGGTAGAAGAAATGGTAGACAAACTACAGATGCGCACCGTGTATATGAATGGGGAAGAACATGATCTGCACACGGCTTATGTGTCGCATATCTCCCACATCACCTCTTTTGCGCTGGCACTCACCGTACTCAAAAAAGAGAAAGAATCCGGCCGCATCTTTGAACTGGCCAGCGGTGGTTTTGAGTCTACCGTTCGCCTCGCCAAAAGCTCGCCGGATATGTGGGTGCCCATCTTCAAACACAACCGCAGCAACGTACTCGATGTGCTCGATGAACACATCCATCAGCTGCAACAAATGAAATCACTGCTGGAAGAAGAAGACTACGACACCTTCTACAAGCTGATTCAGAAATCAAACAAAATCAGGAAAATCCTGAAATAAACATAAATTCTAACAATCTACTTAACTTCAATACTTATGGTACAGACAATGGAAGAAATATTATCCAAAACCAAATTCTCAGATCCTTCCTCTGACAAAAAGCCGCTGATCATCTCCGGCCCCTGCAGCGCTGAAACGGAAGAGCAGGTATTAGCTACCGCGCTGGCATTACAAAAAACCGGTAAAGTAGACGTACTGCGCGCCGGTATCTGGAAACCGCGTACCCGTCCGGGTTCCTTTGAAGGCATTGGCACCAAAGGCCTGGCCTGGCTGCAGAAAGCCCGCGAACTCACCGGCCTGCCGCTGGCAGTAGAAGTAGCTACCGCTAAACAAGTGGAAGATGCACTGCACTTTGGTGTGGATATCCTGTGGGTAGGAGCCCGAACCACAGTAAATCCTTTCTCTGTACAGGAAGTAGCAGATGCGCTGAAAGGTGTGGACACTACCGTGCTGATCAAAAACCCGATCAATCCTGATCTGGAACTGTGGATCGGTGCTGTGGAAAGAATCCAGAAAGCAGGCATCAGCAAAGTGGGTCTTATCCACCGCGGCTTCTCCAGCTACGGTAATACCCAATACCGCAATGCACCCATGTGGCACCTGGCTATCGAGCTGAAACGCCGTATGCCTGAACTGCCTATGATCTGCGATCCAAGCCACATCTCCGGCCGCCGCGATATCCTGCAGGAAGTTTCCCAGGAAGCGATCGACCTGGATTACGATGGTCTGATGCTCGAAACACACGTAGACCCGGACAACGCCTGGAGCGATGCCAAACAACAGGTAACCCCTGAAAAACTGGCTGAACTGCTCGATGGTATCGTTTGGAGAAGAGAACATACTGATAAAAAAGACTTCAACACTGCCCTGGAAAAACTGCGTGCGCAGATCAACCAGGTAGATGATGAAATCATGCTGCTGCTCGGCAACCGTATGAAAATCGCTGAGAAAATCGGTATGTACAAAAAAGAAAATAACATCACCATCCTGCAAACCAACCGCTGGAACGAAATCCTGGACCGTAACATCGCTAAAGGCGAGAAACTGGGCCTGACAAAGGAATTCATCCTGAAATATTTCGATGCGGTACACCTGGAATCCATCAACCGCCAGAACAGGGTGATGAACGAAGAAAAATAACAGCATCATTTACTGATCGCTAAAATCAATGAATGAAAAAGCTAACCAATAATTTTCAGCAGCAGGCCACTACCTATTTCATGGGAGAAAGCCTGCTGCAGTTGGGAAACCATGTAGACAAACACCGCGCTGTACTGGTGATCGATGAAAACGTGGAAAGGCTCCACGGCCATCATCTGCACGATTGGAAAAAGATCGTGGTACCTGCCGGTGAAGAAGAAAAAAACATGGCTACCGTGGAAAAAGTCATCGATGGACTGATTGCCCACGAGGCTGACCGCAAAACCACGCTGGTAGGTATCGGTGGCGGTATGATCACAGACGTGGCCGGTTTTGCAGCCAGCATTTATATGAGAGGTATCCCTTTCGGTTTTGTGCCTTCCACCCTGCTGGCACAGGTAGATGCTTCCATTGGCGGTAAAAATGGCGTCAGCCACGGCAAACATAAAAACCTGCTCGGTACCATCCGGCAGCCGGAATTCATCCTCTTCGACTATGCCCTGCCCCTGACCATGCCTGCGGAGGAATGGCACAACGGTTTCGCGGAAATCATCAAATACGCCTGTATCATGGATGCGGAACTGTTTGACTACCTCGAAGTAAACCGGGAAAAGGCCCTGGCAAGAGATGTGGCGGTACTGGAATACCTGGTGGAAAAATCTGTGGCCGCCAAAACCAAAGTGGTGCTGGAAGATGAATTTGAAAACGGGCCGCGTCGCTGGCTCAATTTCGGTCATACCCTGGGCCACGCGGTGGAAAAACTGGAACACATCGCACACGGTAAAGCGGTGGCTATCGGTATGGTGGCAGCTGCCCGCTTCTCCGAAAAACTGATAGACTTCCCCAACGAACAAACCCTGCGGCTGATAAAACTGATCAGTGATTACCAGCTGCCGGTAGCTTTCAATTCCGATAAAGACGCAGTGTTTGATATCTTCAAGCTGGACAAAAAGCGGGAAAAAAACGCCATCCATTTTGTGCTGCTGGAAAAAATAGGAAAGGCCACTACTATGCCGGTTCCTATCACAGACCTGCAATTGCTGATGCAGGAATTGTAATTATTTTCTAAACATCTAAAGGCGGACGACATATATATGCAAGTTACTGTATCACCCGGCATCGTTAAAGGCTCTGTTACGGCCAACCCTTCCAAAAGCGCTATGCAACGCGCGGTAGCCGCTGCGCTGCTGGCAAAGGGCACCTCGGTTATCCGTAACCCCGGCCTGAGCAACGATTGCCTGGCGGCACTCGAGGTCGCTGAAAACCTCGGTGCCAGAATAAAAAGGGGAGAAGATCATTTTGAAATCACCAGCCATGGTGTAAAACCATTCTATGATGAAATCAACTGCGGAGAATCCGGCCTCGGTATCCGTATGTTTACACCCATCGCTGCGCTGGCTTCTATTCCGATCACCATCGCAGGACACGGCAGTCTCACCACCCGCCCTATGCATTTCTTTGAAGAAGTGCTGCCACAGCTGGAGGTGAAATGCAGTACCCAGGATGGTAAACTGCCCCTGCATATACAGGGCCCGCTGCAACCGAAAAATATTACCATCGACGGCTCTCTCAGTTCTCAGTTCCTCACCGGCCTGCTCATGGCCTATGGCGATGCGGCGGAAGATGTAACCATCACCGTAAAAGATCTTAAAAGTAAACCCTACATTGCGTTGACCCTGCAATTGATGGAACACTTCGGGGTAAAGGTGGAAGAGCAAAATTTTGAACAGTTCCGCTTTGGTAAAAAACAGTCCTATAACGCCACCGACTATACGGTAGAAGGCGACTGGAGTGGCGCCGCTTTCCTGCTGGTAGCCGCTGCAGTGGCCGGTAAAGCGGAGGTACAGCACCTCAATACCTCCTCCGCCCAGTCCGACAAAGCTATCCTGGAAGCCCTGGAAAAAGCAGGCGCGCATATTATGCCAGGAGTGTTCACTGTCAACATACAGAAAAATGAGCTCCATGCTTTTGAAATAGATGCTACCGACTGTCCGGACCTGTTTCCGCCGCTGGTAGCGCTGGCTGCTAACTGTAACGGTACTACGAAAATTAAAGGCGTGAGCCGTCTCGCGCACAAGGAGAGTGACCGTGGACTTACCTTACAGCAGGAATTCGGTAAAATGGGCATCCGTATAGACCTGGAAGGAGACATCATGCTGGTGCATGGTGGTACCGGCATCAAAGGCGCATCCGTACATTCCCATAACGACCACCGTATTGCCATGGCCTGCGCCGTAGCAGCGCTCACGGCAGACGGACCGGTAGTGATCGAAAACGCGGAAGCGGTGAATAAGTCGTATCCTGAATTCTACGACCACCTGCAGCTGCTGGGCGGGCAAATAGCCGTCGCAGCCAACAGCTAAGGCATCCCTTTTATTCAATTTTAAATCATCAGTGTGTGAACAGTTTTGGCAGATTATTCAGGGTAAATGTTTTCGGTGAATCCCACGGCGCCAGCGTTGGTGTTAATATCGACGGGATACCGGCAGGGATACCACTTAAACAGGAAGACTTTTTGCCCGACCTGGAACGCCGTAAAGGCGGTTCCAGAGGCACTACTCCCCGCAAGGAAGAGGACCTGCCCTTTATCAAGTCAGGCGTATTCAACGATCATACTACCGGTGCTCCGGTCACCATTCTCTTTGAGAACAACAATACCCGCAGTACCGATTATGAGAAACTGCGCGAATTCCCAAGGCCCGGCCACGCTGATTTTGTGGCTACCCAAAAATTCGGTGGCTTTGAAGATTATCGCGGTGGCGGCCATTTCAGCGGCAGGCTAACGCTCAACCTGGTAGCTGCCGGCGTCATCGCCAAAAAGATCCTGGGTGACAGCATTCAGGTGAAAGCGGTGATTACGGAAGTAGGCGGATATACCAACCCCGAAGAAGGCCTGGAAGCAGCGATTGCAGCCAAAGACTCTGTAGGTGGCATCGTGGAATGTGTAGTGGAGGGGCTGCCTATCGGCCTCGGTGAACCTTTCTTTGATTCCCTGGAATCAAACCTGGCCCACGCTGTATTTGCCATCCCTGCGGTAAAAGGTATCGAATTCGGCGCCGGTTTCGCCGCAGCGAAAATGAAAGGACTGGAACACAACGATCCTATCCTGGATAAAACCGGCAAAACAGCTACTAATAACGCCGGTGGCGTAGTTGGAGGTATCACCAACGGCAACCCGCTGGTATTCCGCATCGCGGTAAAACCTACTTCCAGCACACCGAAAGAACAACAAACGCTGAACATCGCCAGCGGACAGGTGGAAACCTTCAGCGTAAAAGGCCGTCACGACCTGTGTATCGCCCTGCGCGTACCGGTGGTACTGGAAGCGGTGACAGCCATGGTACTGGCAGATTTTATGCTGCTGGAACAATTCCGTCCAAGGGTTATAAACCGCCCGTAAACAATAGGCTTTAGTAGAAAAGAAGCATAAAAAGAATCCCGTTTGATCTTGTATCAAACGGGATTCTTTTTATACAAATCTGTTATTCGCTTTCATCTTCGCAAATCAGCACTAATCAGTGCATTATTTAACGATCTCCAGCAACTCCACATCAAATACCAGTGCAGCGCCCGGACCGATCTTCGCACCGGCGCCACGGTCACCGTAAGCCAGGTCGGAAGGAATAAAAAGGCGCCATTTGGAACCTACCGGCATCAGCTGCAGGGCTTCTGTCCAGCCTTTGATAACACCGCTCACCGGGAAGGAAATCGGCTCACCTCTTTCTACGGAGCTGTCAAACACAGTACCGTCAATGAGCGTACCATGGTAATGGGTTTTTACTTTATCGTTGATCGTAGGCTTAGGACCGTTACCTTCTTTCAGGATCTGGTACTGAAGACCACTGGGCAGCGCTACCACGCCCGGTTTGCTTTTGTTTTCCGCCAGGAATTTATCGCTGGCTTCTTTGTTTTTGGCAACTTTTTCTGCTTTCAGTTGCTGCAGGTAATTACTGATGCTCATCTCACTCTGTTCTTTAGATAATGTTAATGTTTTATTGGTCAACATATCCTGTATTGCTTTGGCCAGCAGGGTTGTGTTGACATTGTTCAATCCCTGGGCTTTCAGGCTTTCGGCAATATTAACACCGATACCATAGCTGACGGAGTCAATTTTGTTTTTCAATGCACCTGGTTTCGCGGCGGTATGGGATACCGGCTTGGCTTTGGCGGCAGGCTTGGCCTGGCTGAATCCTTGCAGGGCGAATAAGCCCAGAATGCCGGTGAAAATGTATTTTTTGTACATAAATTTGTGATTGTCAATAACTTTGAAACAAATAAGGTTTTGGTAAAGCCCCCGCAAGTTAAGGAATTAACTATATAGAAGCGCTGTTGCCCTGGTACAACAAAAGGGCATCCTGCTTTGTTGGCGTAAAAATAAAACCTGTAAGTTAACCGTTCAGGCGTCTATGAGAACAAAAGTTTTAATAATGGTGGCAGTACTGTTGACCGGCAGGCTGCAGGCACAGGACTCAACAGACCTATGGTCAAAGGCAAAAGCCAATCCCAATCTGGGCAGACAGAAATATATAGAACTCAAGCTGCATACGGGCAGCCACTTGTATAACGGCGAAGAAATGTCCAACATACTGGAACACGGCTATGAGTCCGTTGAACTCAGAATGGGCTGGATGTCTACCGGTAAGCAGGAATGGCAGCGGGTGTTGAATTACCCCAGTTATGGTATCGGCTTTTATACGGGTAATATCGGTGACGCTACAGTATTGGGTAACCCCAGCGGTATATATGGCTTCTTTTATGCTCCCTTTAACCGCCGGAAGAGGCACCATTTTGAAGCCGGCCTTTCACTGGGCTTCACCTACGATCTGAAGGCCTATAACAAGGAAACCAACCCGCTCAATGATGCTATCAGCTCCAAAGTAGATGTGTACTTCAATGTGGGAGTGAGTGGAATATGGCGTTTGTCTGAATTATTCGACTTTGTATACGGGCTGGATCTCACCCATTTTTCCAACGGCCGTACCCATACGCCTAATCTGGGTCTCAATATGCCTGGTGTTCATGCCGGCCTGCGGGTGCATTATAACACAATTCGCAATATTGTACAGCAACAGATAGACCCGCATTACGTAGCGCATATACGGCCTACGTTTATTGACAGCCCGCGTACGAAAGTAAAACATAAACAGGACTGGAGCATTTACGGTGCATTCGGCGTAGTGCAGGCAGACAGCCGTTATGGGGTAGATGCTTTTTATGGCACTGCGTCCGCCGTACTCGACTGGAGTTACCAGTACAGTCATGTATGCAGCTTTGGCGCCGGTGTAGACGGTTTCTACGATGGTTCCCTGGGCCTGATTTATGACCGGAAATATGGTAAATCTTCCACTTTCGATAGAATGCTGTTAGGCGCCCATATTGGCCACACCCTGCATTTACAGCGCTTTGATCTCATTACCCAGGCGGGTACCTATCTGTGGCGCCGCGATGGAGAGAAAGGGGATTGGTTCCTGCGGGTGGCACTGAGGTATAATGTCAGCAAATATGGATTTTTACAGATAGGTCTTAAAACACAAAATGGAGCGGCCGCGGATTGGATTGAGTGGGGAGGCGGCGGGAAACTCTGATAGCCATGATGGCTTGTGTTATAAAAAAAATACCGCTTGTGTTGTCAAGCGGTATTTTTTTTATGCTGATAAATAACATTACTGTGAAATGGGCAGTATTACCTTGGAGGCGTGGGTAGCATCGTGGTAAATTTTGATATCTGCCTTTTTGAAATCCTTGTCAGTGGCTTTGTAGATATCCATGAACTGTTGTGGGTTGCGGTCAGCCAGCGGGAACCAGCTGCTCTGTATCTGGATCATGATACGGTGGCCTTTCTGGAAGGAATGTGCTACGTCCGGCAGGGTAAATTTCACTGCAGTAGGCTGACCCGGAACAAAGGCTTCGGGTTTTTCAAAGCTGTTGCGGAACTTACCACGCATGATCTCACCACGCACCAGCATCTGGTAGCCTCCCATGGGATAAGTAGAAGACGGTACACGACGGTGCTCGGACGGTGCATCTTCTTCATATTTAAAATCGTTCGGGAACACGTCTATCAGTTTTACCACGAAGTCGGCATCGGTACCGGTCGTGCTGGCCACGATATCGGCGATAACCGGACCGGCCAGGGTAATGTCTTTGTCCAGTACATCGGATTCAAATACTACTACATCCGGGCGACGGGAAGCAAAACGCTGGTCATCGGTCATATAGCTGATAGTACGGCTGAAGTGTACGTCTTCCGTATATGGTACCGGTTTGGACGGATCGCTGATATATTCGCTGAAGCTGTTGCTCACAGTCGGTTGCGTGAAGGCCAGTTTACCATCGGGCTGCAGGAATAACGGTTGTTCCTTCATATCTGCCGGAGGCCATTGAGCCAGCTTTTTCCATTCGTTTTTACCGGTAAAGAAGATGGTCGCTTCTGCGATATCAGCTCCTTGTCCTTTTCCTTTCAGGTAGTAGTTAAAGAAAGGGACTTCGAGGTTGTTGGCGTAGTATTCGGAAGTGTTGCTGCCAAAACGTACGTTGCCGAGGTGGGTACCGTCGTTGGAAGACCATTGGCCATGATACCACGGACCCATCACGATACGGTTGTTCGTTTTAGGGCTTTGGGATTCGATGGCTTTGTAGGTCTGCCACGCGCCGAAGCAGTCTTCGGCGTCAAATACGCCACCTACGACCAGCATCACCGGTTTTACGTTCTTCAGGTAGTTGCGGACGTTACGCGCCTGCCAGAAGCTGTCGTAGGTAGGATGTGCATACATCTCATGCCAGAAGGTCACGCTATCACCGATAATTTTGGAGAAATTAGGTAATGCGCCTGTCTCCAGGTAGTATTTGTAGTTATCGTGGGTGTAATATTCGATGCCTTTAGGTCCTACCTTGGTAGGCTTAGGGTGCGGGTGGTCAAATACGGTGTAGAAAGAGAATGCGTCAGACAGCATAAAAGCGCCGTTGTGGTGGAAGTCGTCGCCGATGAACCAATCGGTTACCGGAGCCTGGGGACTCACGGCTTTCAGCGCCGGATGACCGCTCAGTGCGCCCATCGTGGAGTAAAAGCCAGGATAGGAGGTGCCGAAGATGCCCACATTACCATTGTTACCGGCGAGGTTCTTTACCAGCCAGTCAATGGTGTCGTAGGTATCGCTGGCTTCGTCGATGTCATTCTTGCCTTTTTTATTGGGGTTAAAAGGACGAACGTTCACGAACTTACCTTCACTCATCCAGGTGCCTCTAACATCCTGGATCACCATGATATAACCTTCCTTAAGGTATTGGAGATGATGGTTTTTGTACAGCGGTCGGAAATTGGTTTCCCCATAAGGTGCGCAGGAATAGGGCGTACGGGTCATCAGGATAGGATGTTTCTCTGACTGGTCCTTCGGCAGATAAATAGACGTAAACAGTTTTACGCCATCCCGCATGGGGATATACACTTCTTTTTTAGTGTAGTGGGTATACATCCAGAGGGAGTCCTGGTTAACAGCTTTAGTAACAGCTGGAAAGACGAACAGCGCGGCACAGGCCAGCAGCAGCCATTTTCTCATAAACGGTTTGTTTTAGACGGGGGCTAAAGTAGCAAAAAATTCAGGTAATATGGCCGCAGAAATGGGCGAACGGTTATTCCGCCAGCTTTTCCCGCACTTTTTTAGGCAAACTGGCCACTACCAGGTCGTAGGAATTTTTGATCCATTCCTTTAACAGCTTATTGGGAATGTTGGACTGAGTTTCCACTGTATTCCAGTGTTTTTTATTCATATGCCAGCCGGGTGTAACAGCGTCGTAACGTTCGCGTAGCTCTACAGCCTCATCCGGATCACATTTCAGGTTAACGCTGGTAAATTCTTCCAGGTCGGTAAGGGCAAACATTTTGCCGCCAACTTTATATACAAGGGTATTTTCGCCGAAAGGAAATTCTTCCGTAACACCCGGAAGAGAAAGGCAGTATTCGCGGTATTGTTCGATGTCCATGAGTGAGGAGAGTTTGGACAACAAATATAAAAAAAAGTGAGTGCCGTACGGCACTCACTTTTAGTATAGAGAGCGGTGGTTTTACGCTCACATATTTACTTACCCGCAAAAAAATCAATGCTGTATACGTACGTATTTGAACTTGGCGGAAGTAACATACACCACGGATCCGTTGGTGGCTGTGGCTTTTTGTGCCAACAGCAAACCAGTTTGTTGATCATAGGTGTTTTCAAAATTATAGATCGTTCCCCCGCGTTCAAAGTAGGTGAGGTTATGCTCACTGGGTAATACCTGATAGCTGGTCAGCTCAGAGTAGAAGTGAACATAGGGATTGTTTTTGTAGATAGCATAAAAGGGATTAGGGCCTTTGTCATACTTATACGTATACGTGTTTCCCTGTTGTGGATCATGGGTTTTAGGACCGGTGTATGCATATTGTTTGATGACATCCTTGCCTTCATAGGTATACTCAAAATATCGTACTATACCCGGGGCGAAAAGGGAGTCTTTGGAACCGATCAGTGTTGCTTGTCCCTGGCTGTTGAACTCATATACCCAGTTACGGTCACCACCGGTAGCGCCGGCAGATTGCTCCAATACAGCCACCTTTCCATCTTTCCAGGTAGGAGTACCCACAGCCGTTGCGGCGCCTTTAAACATGGTGGTAGTTTTGGACACCTTGCCGGCATCATCATACGTGAGATGATAACTGGTGGTAAACTCCGGCCCCCTGTCTTTTTGTGGTATGTATATGGTGATGAGTTGTTGTTTGTTGTTATAGACGAAACTATCAGTTTTGGTGGTATTATCGGCGGTAGTCGTGATGGTTTCTATCAGATAGGTAACGGGGCCGGTGGGCTCTGGCGGTTTAACGTCATTGTCTTTTTTGCTACAGGCAGTGGCGAGTAATAAAAATGCCGCTGCAGCACAGGTATAACGTTGAAAAGCATTGGTTGTCTTCATTACAGAAAAGTAGTTAACTGGTTATAAAATGAGCAATGATTGTTGGCATTATGGTTTCACGATCCGGTACCGGTAACTGATGGTGGTGCCGGAGGCGAGTCGTTGTTCTAATGGGTACAGCATGGTATCGGGTCTGAAATAGGTGACGGGAATATTGGTGGCGGTAGCCGTGGCAGTTGCATACAGGATATTGTTTACAGCGTGTTCGCTGGCAAGGAAGGGAAAACCTTTCCAGTTGCTGTTTTGCAAATCGGCGGTAACCATCCGGCACAACAAAGGGTTTTTGGACAGATGGCGGTACAACGGATTTAGCGGAGTGCCATAGGTCATATCATATTGGTAGGCTTCGGTGTTGGGTGGAAGATTGGTTTGTTCCACATAGTTGACTGCATGGTAAGTCTGAATATCCTGTTGCTGGTAAGTATACTCCTCGTAACTCATCATTCTGCCAAAAAAGAATGGCAGCGTGTCTTTATAACCAACCAGCGACAACTGGCGATTGTTATTCAACAGCAAATAGCTGGTATCATAACCAGATATTTCCTGCCCCAAATTCCGGTAATAGGTGGTATAGATCATCAGTTTACCGGGTGTCCATGCCACTAAATCCTGTTGGGACAAGCTTTTGATCGTATTGTCGTTTTCGTTATAGTACCGGACCGTTTTCAGATAGCCGTCATCGTAATACGTGAAAGCGGCATAGTTCTGCCATTGCCGGTAGGTAGTGTTATAATCCCAGCGTTGGATAAGTTGTTGTTGGTCGTTATACACGAAACTGTCTTTGGGCGTACCGTTGATACAAATGGAAGTTACCAGGTAACCATCCGGTGCCGGGGCTGGTGGTGGCCCGGAGGGCGCTACATGTTCTTTTTTGCATTGGCAGGAGGGGGCCAGCAGATAAAGAACAGCGAACAGACAAAGCCAATAATATCGTTGCCGGTATAACATGCGGATGAATAAGGAACTGTAAAATAATGATTAATAGTCATATTAGCCCGCAACTATTGGTGCTTGATAACCCGGTACCGGTAACTGATGATATCGGATCCGATCAATTGGTCCTGTGGATATGCTGAGGAAGCAAAAGGTGTGTACGTAACGGGAATAGTGGCGTGGTCGCCGTTAGCCTCTTCATACCGGAAACTGGTGACCAGATGTTCGCTGGCGAGGTAAGGGTAACCTTTCCATTTGTTTTGCAGGTCGGCGGTGACGATCTGCAGCAGCAACGGATTTTTGCTGAGGTAGGGATACAGCGGATTGGGCTGGTTCCCGTAGGTCATGGTATAACGGTATTCTTCAAATATCAGGGGAGCACCGGTAACGTTCATGTAGTTATGTGCGGTAAACTGCCCCACATCCTGCTGTTGGTAGGCATATTCCTTGAACGCTACCATGTTGCCGTAAATGCCGATGTTGAAGACAAAGGTGTCTTTCGAACCGGAGAGGGTAAATTGTTTATTGGCATTTACCAGCAGGGTGGTGGTATCGTATCCTGAAATGGCCTGTCCCAATTCCCGGTAGCGGGTGGTGTAGACGAGCAGTTTACCGGTATTCCAGGAGAGCTGGTCCTGCTGACTCAGGCTTTTCTCCGTATTGTCGTTTTCGTTATAGTAGCGGGCTGTTTTCACATAGCCGTCGGCGTTATAATCGAAAGTGATGTAGTTCTGCCATTGCCGGTAGGTGGTGTTATAGTCCCAATGTTGGATGAGCTGTTGCTGGTCGTTGTATACGAAACTGTCTTTGGGTACGTGATTGAGGCTGATGGAGGTGACCAGGTAAACATCCTGCGGTGGCGGCGGTGGTTCCGGCGGATTAATATGTTCTTTTTTACATTGGCAGGAAGGCGCCAGTATCCACAGTGTGGCCAGCAGGTATAATAAACCGTATTTTCTGAGGTATGGCATACGAGGGGCGGAATGAAGCCATCCTAAGATAAACATTAAGGGCCATATTTAATAGCGGGAGGTAGATAAGTTGAAGTATATACCGGTACGATGGAACTGGTCACCGTACCGGTTTTAGATGTAGGTTAAAGCTATTTTTTGTTGATGGAAATAATTACCCGGGAATAGCGGGCATAGGTAATTTCCACTTCCTGACCGGCACGGTACCCTTCGAGGGCTCCTCTCATCCAGTAAAACAGGCGTTTTTTCTTGTTCTCCAGCATAATCATGATATTGGTCTGTGTATCGTTGTTCTCCAGGTATACAGCTTCCATGGGCGCCTGCAGCGTTGCTTTTTGCAGGGCTACCAGGTCTTTCTTCAATGCCCAGTAACGGATATCAGTCACTTTGATCAACGCAAAAACCAGGGCCACCAGAAAACAGATCATCCATACCCAAAACCAAATGTTCTTATAGGAAAACAGCGATTGGTCAGCATCTCCCTTCGTGTGTTGTGTGTACAGGTAAATCTGCGGGATGATGGCCGCTACCAGCAACACAATAAAACTGATTAAAGCAAATTTCCCTAACTGCTGTTTGTTCCGCTTCAGTGCTTGTTGTAGTAAAAAGTTTTCCTCGGTAGTAATAAAGGTGTAGTCGGACATAGTTCGATGGTTTTTCAGTTGGCTAATATATAGATAAACAATTAATTAATTAAATTTATATATATAATATTTTAATTAATGATTGTGATTTTGCTGATATTTTAGCGAGATGATAATTTTTGAGACAAAATATTATCATATATGATAAATCTTACATTAACGTTTATATAATTCCACACGCCGCCGGAAATGAAATAAGTTTTCTAATTTGCGCGTTTTTAGCCCATCCTTTATTTATTCCCCATCAAACAACAAGATCAATAAACTAAAACAACGATAGTGAAGCGGATTCTCATCTTATTGGCAGCAGCACTCCTCAGCATCCACAGCGTGTATGCACAGGATACGGCTCAACAGGTGGTGGAAGGTCGGAAAAACAGCGCCTCCCAGCAAACAAAACCTTATGTGATCATGATCTCCATCGACGGTTTCCGTTATGATTACGCAGAAAAATACCATGCACAAAACCTGCTCCGCCTCTCCGGTGAAGGCGTTAGGGCTACGGCTATGCAACCATCTTTCCCTACGCTTACTTTCCCAAACCACTATACACTGGCTACGGGTATGTACCCTGCCCACCATGGCCTGGTAGATAACACGTTCTACGACCGTAAACGTGACGCTGTTTATAAAGTGCATAACCGCGATGCTGTGGAAGATGGCACCTGGTACAACGGTGTGCCATTATGGGTACTGGCGGAAAAACAACAGATGGTAAGCGCCAGCTATTTCTGGGTGGGCTCTGAAAGCGCGATACAAAATATCCGCCCTTCCTATTACTTCAAATACCAGGAGAAAACAGGTATCGATCAGCGTATTCAACAGGTAGTAAACTGGCTGCAGCTCCCGGTAGAACAACGGCCTCACCTCATTACGTTCTATTTCCCGGAAGTAGACCATATGGGCCATCGCTACGGCCCTGAAAGCGACAGTGTAAGAAGTGCGGTGCAGTTCGTGGATGCTGCCATCGGCCGCATGCAGGCGGCAGTGAATAAACTGAACCTGCCGGTCAACTTTATCGTCGTTTCAGACCACGGTATGCTGAAGGTGGATACGGAACGTACCCTGTCACTGCCCGACAGCCCGGTGTTACAGCCACTGCGTAAAGTGCCGGGCAATGAAAAAATAATGCTCTATAGCAATAATGAAGCGGAGATAAAAGCGGCATACGATTTCCTCAAACAACACGAAAATCACTTTACAGTGTACCTGAAAAAGGAGACACCGGAAAGATGGCACTACGGCCAGGAAGATATTTATAACCGTATCGGGGATATTGTGGTAGTGGCAGAAGCGAACTACGCTTTCGAAGAGGCCAATAAAAAAATGCATCCCGGTCATCATGGTTTTGATAACAACCTCACAGAAATGAATGCGACCTTCATGGCCTGGGGGCCCGCTTTCAAAGCCAATACACGCATCGCTACTTTTGAAAACGTGCATGTATATCCGTTAGTTGCCCGTATTCTCGGTCTGGATATCACCCAACCGATAGATGGCAAAATAGAAGTGCTGGAACCCATACTCAATCAGCAATAGAAACATACAGGCATAAAAAAAGCTGCTCCCGACGGAGCAGCTTTTTTTATGCAGATAAGTCTTTTATGCAACGGATTCCTCATAAGCACTTACGGGTTCGCAGGTGCAGATCAGGTTTCTGTCGCCGTGAGTATTATTCACACGGCTTACGGAAGGCCAGAATTTGTTGGCTTTCACGTATTCCAGCGGGTAAGCTGCCTGTTGACGGCCGTAAGGACGGTTCCATTCATCAGCAGTGATCACGAACTGGGTATGCGGTGCATTTTTGAGTACGTTGTTTTGTTTGTCTGCGCTACCATTTTCTACTGCGCGGATTTCTTCACGGATAGCCAGCAGGGCATCGCAGAAGCGATCCAGTTCACCTTTGTCTTCACTTTCGGTAGGCTCAATCATGATGGTGCCCGGTACCGGGAAGCTCATGGTAGGAGCGTGGAAGCCGTAGTCCATCAGGCGTTTGGCCACATCTTCGGCTTCAATACCGGCAGTTGCTTTAAACGGACGGAGGTCTACGATGAATTCGTGCGCGCAGGTGCCGTTAACACCGGTGTAGAGGATATCGTATGCTTTTTCCAGTCTTGCCTTCATATAGTTGGCATTCAGGATAGCGTATTCCGAAGCATTTTTCAGACCTGCGTTACCCAGCATGCGGATATAAGCATAGGAGATGAGCAGGATGCTGGCAGAACCGAATGGTGCTGCAGATACGGCATGAGATACTTTACCGTTGTTGGTTTCCACATGACCTGGCAGGAAAGGCGCCAGGTGCTTGGCTACACAGATCGGGCCCATACCGGGACCGCCGCCACCGTGAGGGATAGCGAAGGTTTTGTGCAGGTTCAGGTGGCATACGTCTGCCCCGATGAGACCGGGAGCCGTTAAACCTACCTGGGCGTTCATATTCGCGCCGTCCATATATACCTGACCACCATGTTCGTGGATAGTAGCACAGATATCTTTTACTGATTCTTCATATACACCGTAGGTAGACGGGTAAGTGATCATGATACCGGCGAGGTCTTTCGCATGTAATTCAGCTTTGGCTTTCAGGTCGTTTACGTCGATATAACCGTTTTCCAGCGCTTTTACGACTACTACCTTGAAGCCAGCCATTACTGCGGAAGCAGGGTTGGTACCGTGCGCACTGATAGGGATCAGCATGATGTTACGGTGTCCTTCGCCTCTGCTTTCGTGGAACTGACGGATCACCAGCAGACCAGCATATTCGCCCTGGGCGCCGCTGTTAGGTTGCAGGCTGCAGGCGTCGAAACCGGTGATCTGGCTGAGGTATTCGCCCAGCTCGGAAGTCATCTGCAGATAACCACCTGCCTGCTCTTTGGGAGCAAATGGGTGCATCTTACTCCAGTGAGCCCAGCTCAGCGGAATCATTTCGGAAGCTGCATTCAGTTTCATGGTGCAGGAACCGAGAGAGATCATAGAGGTGTTGAGAGAAAGATCTTTGTTCTCCAGCATTTTCAGGTAACGCATCATCAGCGATTCACTGTGATGGCTATTGAACACCGGATGCTCCAGGTAAGCGGAAGTACGTTCCAGCGAAGCAGGAACAGCTGCTTTACCGTTGGAAACACTGGCTGCATCAATGCTGCCGGCGCCAAATACTGCCAGCAGATCGTTTACGTCACCAATAGTGGCGGTTTCATCGAGAGAGATGCCTACCTGGCCATTGGCGAAATAACGCAGGTTGATGCCCGCTGCTTCAGCAGCCGCTTTCACATGGGCGGCGCCTTCTACTACGATGGTATCGAAGAAAGAAGTAGCAGCCAGTTTCAAACCTTTAGCCTGTAATTTTTCTGCCAGCGCAGCGGTGAGCAGGGCTACACGGGTAGCGATGTTCTTCAGTCCCGCAGGGCCATGGTACACAGCGTACATGGCAGCCATATTGGCCAGCAGGGCCTGAGCTGTACAGATATTGGAAGTTGCTTTTTCACGTTTGATGTGCTGTTCACGGGTTTGCAGCGCCATGCGCAGGGCACGCTGGCCTTGTGCGTCGATGCTCACACCAATGATACGGCCGGGAATAGAACGTTTGAAGTCGTCTTTCACAGAGAAGAATGCGGCGTGAGGGCCACCAAAGCCCAGGGGAACGCCGAAACGCTGTGCAGAACCGAAAGCAGCGTCAGCACCCAGCTCACCCGGAGAGGTCAGCAGGGTCAGTGCCAGCAGATCAGTGGCTACGCCTACGAACGCATCTGCAGCATGTACACGCTGGATAAACTCCTGGTAGTCTTCAACGGCACCCACATTGTTGGGGTACTGAATCAGGGCGCCAAAGTAAGAAGCGTCGAGTTGGGCGGTTTTATAGTCGCCGGTTACTACTTCGATGTGCAGGGGAGTGGCACGGGTCTGGATAACATCCAGTGTCTGGGGATAAACGTTGACGTCTACAAAAAACTTAGGCCTGGTTACGTGGTCGTGGTCTTTGTTGAGGGCGTTAAAGAACATGGTCATCGCTTCCGCGGCAGCCGTGGCTTCATCCAGCAGCGACGCGTTGGCAATCGGTAAACCTGTCAGGTCGCTTACCATCGTCTGGTAGTTCAACAGGCTTTCCAGTCTTCCCTGTGAAATTTCTGCCTGATACGGCGTGTACTGGGTGTACCATCCCGGGTTCTCGAATACATTGCGCAGGATCACACTCGGGGTGATCGTGTCAAAGTAACCCTGACCAATGTAATTACGCATTACCTTGTTCTTCAGGGAAATGTCTTTCAGATGGCGTAGGTAGTCGCTTTCGCTCATCGCTGCCGGAACGGCCAGAGGGTGCTGCATGCGGATGGCGCCGGGAACAGTTTTGTTAATCAGCTCATCCAGGTTGGCGGTACCAATTGTCTCCAGCATCTGGTTCTTCTCAGCTTCATTCGGACCAATGTGACGGTGCACGAATTCAATTTGTTGAATATCAAAAAGATTCATGATGTAAGCAGGTAGTTTGTAATAGAATGCGCAAAGCTATGCAGATTTTAAGCAACCGCCAAACAACGGGCCGGGGAGAGGGAAAACAGTGATAAATGAAGCGATTGTTTCCACTGCTTCTGTCATGACTTTGTCCACCGGGTATTTACTTATCTTTGCGGCAATGAACAAGATTTTAGAAGACTGGGAACAGAAGGCCAAAGACAAACAAAAGGCCAATAAACAATTTCTGCAGAAATTGCAGACCCGCCGTGGTAAAGGGGTGGAGAAACTGCTGCCGGACCTCCACGACGAAGCATTCAGCCATATCGACTGCATGGACTGCGCCCGCTGCTGCAAATCTATCAGCCCCCGCTTCAAAGCCCCGGATATTAAAAGGATCTCCAAATACCTGGGCATGAAAGAAGGCGCTTTCATTGACACCTACCTGCGAATAGATAAAGATGAGGATTATGTGGTGAAGTCAAGCCCATGCCCCTTCCTGGGCGAAGACAACGGCTGCAGTATCTATGATGTGCGCCCCGGCGACTGCGCCAACTACCCCTATACGGATAGCTACGACTTCTTCAAACGCCCGAACATCACCTACGAAAACAGCACCGTTTGTCCTGCTGTATTTTACGTACTGGAAAAGTTGAAGGATAAACTGAAGATTTAGAGATTTCTGGATTTACGGATTTACGGATTTCGGGGATGATGAACCCGAAGACCATGTTGAATATTTACGGTTTTTGAGATTTACGGTTTTTGAGATTTACGGATTTACGATCTTCGGGTTTATCATCCCCGAAATCCCGAAATCCCAAAATCCCAAAATCCGTAAATATCTACGGTTTCAGGTCCAGCTTACGCATCGCCGGACTGATTATGTAAGTGGTTACCACGACGCCCAGTGTCACACAACCGCCAAATACCACGGAGGTGACAAGGCCCAGTTTGCGCGCCATAAAACCGCTTTCAAAGGCGCCCAGCTCATTGGATGAACCTACAAACATAGAACTCACGGAAGCCACACGCCCCCGCATTTCGTCGGGTGTTTTTAGCTGGAGGATGGTTTGACGGATAATAACGCTGATGCCATCCAGTGCCCCACTCAATAACAACGCCGCCATAGAGAGATAAAAACTGGTAGACAGACCGAAGACAATGATACACAGCCCAAAGCCGAATACTGCTGCCAGTAGTTTGATACCCGGTTTATTAACCAGTGGGCGGTGTGCAATGATGAACATGGTAATCAACGCTCCTACGGCCGGCGCAGAACGTAACAGCCCATAACCTAAAGAGCCTGCATGCAGCACATCGGTGGCAAAAGCCGGTAACATCGCTACTGCGCCCCCAAATAATACGGCAAACATATCAAGTGCCATCGCACCTAATACCACCTTGGTGTTCCATACAAAACGCATCCCGCTGGTAAGCCCCTGGAAGAAAGACTCCCCTTTTTCTTTGTAGTAGATAGGCTTGGGTTTGATATTGATCAGGCTGTACAACGGCGCCAGGAAAACGCCTACTACCAGCAACATCGACCAATGTACACCGAACCAGTAGATACATAGGCCGCCCAATGCAGGTCCCAGTACGCCGCCAATCTGCCAGGCAGAACTACTCCAGGTGGAGGCGTTGGCATATAAGGCGCGGGGTACCAGCAACGCCATCAGGGAAAAATTCGAGGGACTGACAAAAGAACGTACCACACCGCCGATAAATACCAGGATATAAATCGATATCAACACCCATTGTGTGGAAAAACCAGCTACGGCTTGGTCCCAGGTCAATAGAAAAAGACCGGTGCTGATAAAAATATAGGCGATCACACATTTGAGCAACATGCCCCGTTTTTCCCGCTTATCCACCAGATGCCCTGCAAAAGGGGCCAGGGTTACCGCAGGGATCACTTCCGATAAACCAATCACTCCCAGAGAAAAGGGATCGTGAGACAAGGCATATACTTTCCATTCGATGATGGCAAACTGCATGGCCAGCGCAAATACCAATGCAAAGCGGATGACCAGGTAATAGTTAAACTCCTTGTAGCGTAGCGAAGCGTATGGGTCGTTTCTGGGTGTAGAGGCCGTTGTGTCCAATCGGGTGTAATTTGATGCTAAGGTAAAAAGCAGGAGGGAAAAAGCAAAAAGTCATCAGTACAGCCCGGAGAATCTGTTATTTTTAGTCCGCAAAATTCTGTACGATATGAAAAAACAAGGGTTGTTATGTGGAATGCTTCTCCCACTCTTATTTACCCAGGCTGTCCTGGCTGGCGAACCGGATAAACCAGCGCCTCCTGCCAGAAAAGCCAGACTGCAACTGGTAACAGACAAATTTATTTCCCCTGTGAACATGGCTGTGCCGCACGATGGCACCGGCCGGTTATTTTTCTGTCAGAAAGAAGGAAAAGTATGGATTGTGGATAAGAAGGGAAATCAACTGTCCCAACCTTTTCTGGATGTAAGCGCCGACATGGTGAAGGTAAACCCGGCCTATGATGAAAGAGGGCTGCTGGGTATGGCTTTCCACCCGGATTTCAAAAAGAACCGCAAGTTCTACGTGTATTACAGTTCACCGGTACCGAACCCTGTAAAACGGGTACTGGACCATAAAAGCAGGTTGGTGGAATTTACCGCCTCTGCTACAGACCCCAATGTTGCCGACCCTGCTTCCAAAAGAATACTCATGGAAATAGACCAGCCGGAATCCAATCATAACGGCGGCCAGCTGGTTTTTGGCCGCGATGGTTACCTGTACGTCGGTTTGGGCGATGGCGGCGGCGGTGGCGACAAACACGGCACTATCGGCAATGCTCAGGACCTGGGCACTGTGCTGGGGAAAATACTTCGTATAGACGTGAATGGTACACCGTATAAAGTACCGGCCGACAACCCGTTTGTGAAAACAGCCGGCGCCAAACCGGAAATATGGGCTTATGGCCTGCGTAATCCCTGGCGTTTTTCTTTTGATAAAGCTACCGGTAAACTGTTTGCCGGTGATGTAGGGCAGGCTAAATACGAGGAAGTGGACATCATCACCAGGGGCGGCAACTACGGCTGGCGCATCATGGAAGGATACCACGAATTTAATGTGCCTGCCGGGGCCGACCGCAACAAACTGACCCCGCCGATACACGAATACGACCACGATCTGGGCATTAGCATCACCGGCGGTTATGTTTACCGGGGCAGCGCCATCCCTTCGCTGAAAGGTGCGTATGTTTTCGGAGACTATAACGGTAAAGCCTTTGTACTGATACCCAACGGCAGTAAATGGGAACGGGCCGACCTGGAGCTGTCCAACCGTCCGGCCGATAACCCGTTCATTCTCAGCTGGGGAGAAGATGAACAAGGTGAAATTTATATGTTGACCAGTATGTCCACCAAAGATGGCTTCAAAGGAGCGGTATACAAGCTGGTGAAGAACTAGAAAGTTTCCCGTAGTAAACAAAATCTTATCATGTGATCTTCGCTCCTTTGCGTTCTTACATTTCCTTAAAAAAAAGCCAAAAAAGGTAGCGCCTTTGCGGGAAATCCTTCCGCTTGACCGTTTGGCCCAATTTTTTGTTAAAAGGAAATAATTTCCCGTAGCAACGGGCGATTTTATTTTATATTTGATCAGACAACGTTTACGTTAATAGAGATACATATGAGACTGAAAGTGATTATCCCGGTTGTGCTGCTCAGCATATCCGCTGGAGTGTTGGCTTTTAACAAGCTCGGCCATACAGACGATCCCCCGGGCCGTTATGAAGTCATCATGAACCTGGTGGGCCAGATGCTGAAGGAAGGACACTACCAACCCAAACCCATAGACGACGCCTTCTCCAAAGAAGTTTTCAATAAATATGTGCGTAGCCTGGATGTGGAAAAGAAATTTTTCCTCAAATCCGATATTAACCGTCTGGAACCCCTGGCCACCCATATCGATGATGAACTGAAAGGCGCACCGGTAGAATGTTTCCGTAATGTCAATACCCTTATCAAACAAAGGGTGGCGGAAGCGGCCAACATCTATCCCGAACTCCTCTCCAAACCGTTCGACTTTACCGTGGACGAAAAAGTGACGATCGACCCCGAGAAGCTGGATTTTCCCGCTGACGAAGCCGCCCGTAAGGAAGCCTGGCGCAAAGTGCTGAAATATCGCACCCTCGAAAAACTGACCGATCTCCAGGAGCTGAGAGACAAGGCCAAAGCCACCGACAGCATTAAATCCAAAACTGACGCCCAGCTGGAGAGCGACGCCCGTTTGAAGGTAAAACAGCTGTACGACCGCTATTTCGACCGCCTGAAAACCAGACAAAACGATAACGACCGTTTCAACTTATATGTAAACGCCATCACCACCACGATGGACCCGCATACCGACTACTTCCCGCCGGATGAAAAACGCGCCTTCGAAGAACAGATGGCCGGTAAATTCTTCGGTATCGGCGCCCAGCTGAAGGAAGAAGGCGACCGTATCAAAGTTATCAGCATCGTAACCGGTAGCCCCAGCTGGAAACAAGGCCAGCTGAAAGTTAATGATGTAATCCAGAAAGTAGCACAGGGCAACACTGAACCGGTAGACATCACCGGTTACCCGGTAGAAGACGCGGTGAAACTGATCCGTGGTAAAAAAGGTACCCCGGTGAAACTGACGGTGAAAAGTGTAGATGGTACTACCAAAGATGTCACTATCGTCCGCGACGAAATCGTAACGGAAGAAACGTTTGCTAAATCTGCTATCATCAACGGCCAGCATAAAATCGGCTATATCTACCTGCCGGAATTCTATGCCGACTTCAACGACCGCAACGGCGCCCGCAGCGCTGAAGATGTGGCTAAAGAAGTCGCTAAACTGAAAGCGGAAAAAGTAGAAGGTATTATCCTCGACCTCCGCTTTAATGGCGGCGGTTCCTTGCAGGACGTAGTACAGATGGCCGGCCTGTTCATTCCGGAAGGCCCTGTAGTACAGGTTCGCTCCAGAGGCGGTGATGCAGTGGTACTCCGCGACCGCGACAAAAATGTGCAATACGACGGCCCGCTGGCTATTATGGTCAATGAATACAGTGCTTCCGCATCTGAAATCATGGCCGCTGCCATGCAGGACTATAAACGCGCCGTAATCATCGGTAGTGGCCAGACCTTCGGGAAAGGTACCGTACAACGCCTCTTCAACCTGGATGAGTTCTATCCGGTGAAAGATGGTAGCAGCCTCGGCGCCCTGAAACTGACCCAACAGAAATTCTATCGCGCTAACGGCGGCTCTACCCAGCTGAAAGGCGTAGCCTCCGATGTGGTACTGCCAGATCCTTATTATGATGTGGCCGAACGTAAAGACAGCGATGCACTCGCCTGGGACGAAATCCCCCGCGCTGCCTTTACTCCCTGGGTCAACCCGGTACCTACCGAAGCGCTGAAAAGAAACAGTGAGAAAAGAATGGCCGGCAGCCCTGCTTTCAAACTGCTCACCGAAAATCTGAACACCTTGAAGAAACTCGAAAAACAGGAAAGTTATTCACTGAACCTGCAAACCTACAAGGCTGAACAGAAAACCAATACCGCCGCACTGAAAAAATATGATGCCGTAAACGATAAAGTGAAAGAACTGAGTATCGTTAACATCAAATCAGATATGGAAAAACTCGGTAACGACTCATCCAAAATCGCGCGTAATAAAGACTGGATCAAGGTAAGAACCAAAGATATCTACCTCGACGAAGCCGTGAACGTGATGAATGATCTGATTGTAATGTCACTACCGAAGATGGAACGCAAACCGAACCGATAACTGTGATGTACATGATGAATGCTGATTTCGCTGATTAGCGAAGATTGGTAGGTAGCTAAAAGCAGATCATAAAAAGCATAAAAAGAGAAAACATAAAAGAGCATCGCCCATTGATATCATATCAATGGGCGATGCTCTTTTTATTATATTGATGATATGTAATAAATCATTCTTAATTCACAGTATCCATCATAGAATGGCAATTGAATAACATCTTAGCCCAGGGCTTCATGGATACCAACGTTATTTCTCAGTACCAAGCTGCTCCAGCGCTTTCTTCATTACCGGATCTGTGGTATTAATCGTTTCATAGAACCCTTCTGTGCGATACAGCTGGCGGGCCAGCATCGCTTTCAGCCGGGTTTTGATTTCGAGATCGTCGCGGCTGGTCAGGTGTTGCAAGCCAGGGATGCTGTCTTTCTGCGCATATGTTTTGAATTCTTCAAACAGGGCAGGACTGGTTTGGAAGGTTTTGGTGAAATTTTCTGCGTCTTTATATTGTTTAAAGGCTTCCTTATTGCTGGTGTAATACTGGTAAGCGAAATTGCTGAGTGTATTACGTGTATAGATGGCCGTTAGAGTCGGAGAGTAGCGGGAGGTATCAAACGGCACGAAGATATCGGGCGTGATACCGCCGCCACCGTATACGCGGCGTCCGGAGGCTGTTTTATAAGGAACGGTATCGGTGATTTTAATACTGTCTTTATTAACCAGTTCACCGTGGTGATAACGTTCGAGGATATCATCATCATAGGAAGTGCCATCGCCGTAAGGCTTCTGGATACTTCTGCCGGAAGGGATGTAGTAGCGGGCTACAGTCAGGCGGAGGGCGCCGCCATTGTCCAGGTCATATTGTTCCTGTACCAGGCCTTTGCCGAAGGTACGGCGGCCGATAATGGTACCACGGTCCCAGTCCTGGATAGCGCCGGCCAGTATTTCGCTGGCGGAAGCGGAGCCTTCGTCGGTGAGAACGGCCAGGGCGCCTCTTTCAAACATACCCGGACGTTTGGTTTTATAGTCGGTACGGGGATAGTCTTTCCCTTTGGTATATACGATCAGTTTATCGTCGCCCAGCAGTTCATCCGCAATGCGAACAGCGGCGTCCATAAATCCGCCGGGGTTCTGGCGTACATCGATGATCAGTTTTTTCATGCCTTGCTGGTCCAGCTTACGCATGGCTTTCATGAACTCGTCGAAGGTAGTGGCAGAGAACTTGTTGATCTTGATATAACCTACTCCGGGTGCGGCCATATAGCTGGCATCTATACTGTAGATGGGAATGACGCCTCTTTTAATAGGTACCTGGATTTGTTTCTGCTGACGTAACAAAACCGTGTTGACAAGAGAACCGGCAGGGCCGCGCAGCAGTTTACGGATTTTATCAGGAGTGATGCCATTACCGGCAACCAGGCTGTCATTGACCTTGAGGATTTTATCACCGGTTTGTACGCCGGCTGATTCAGACGGGCCGCCGCTGAGGACGGAGATCACGTTCACCGTATCCGCGGTAATATTAAACTCCACCCCTATTCCCTGAAAATTACCTTCCAGGTCTTCATTTACCTGTTGCAGCTGGGATGGGGGGATATAAATAGAGTGAGGGTCGAGGTGGCTCAGTAAACCATCGATGGCTTCCTGTTGTACTTTATCGGCATCCAGTGTATCTACATATTTTGTTCTGATGAGATCCATCACTTCCTGTAATGGTCCCCGGGAGGGTTTGGTGAAAAAGACTGTGGTTCCGCCGGTGTTGGATCCCGGCATTTTGTGGCCGAGGAACATTCCGATGGCCAGTACTACCGCGAATAGAAGAGGTAAAAAAACATTCAGCTTCCTGTTTGACATAATTTGATGATTATCCCGCTAATTTATGACCAATCTAACCATGTAATATAAGCCGCAGGTGGATAGAAATCTGCTGCGCGCATGCATTATCATAGCTTAAACTCAGGGGTGGCATTTGTTTTTATGAAACCCTTTTGTTTAAATTGTGACAAAAATAGCATAAATCAGGAGCAAACGCTTATGATTCTTTAATTTCATAAATTACAGGATGGCTGCAAGAACAAAGCTGATCGCTGACAGCGGATCTACAAAGACGGAGTGGGCCTTGTTGGGAGACCACGAGCCGGGGATTTACAATACCCAGGGCGTAAGCCCCTATTTTCAAACGGCAGAAGATGTCCGCCGGATCCTGGAAGTGGAGCTGATCCCACAGATGCCGGCAGGTACGGTGATTGATGAGATATATTTTTATGGCACCGGTCTTTCCCAGCAAAAGAACATCCAACTGGTAACAAACTGCCTCCGGGCGGTATGGCCGGCTGCCGCTGTAGATGTGAATCACGACCTGATGGGAGCCGCCCGTGCCCTGTGCGGCCGTACACCTGGTATCGCCAGTATCCTGGGCACCGGTTCCAACTCCTGCTATTTCGATGGCGAAAACATCATCAAAAATAACCCCGGCCTGGGGTATATCCTGGGCGATGAAGGCAGTGGCGCTTATCTGGGCAGAAAAGTGCTGCAGTACTATCTGTACAACTCCTTCGATGAGGAGCTGATGATGCGCTTCGACATGAAATACAATACCAATAAGGACGAAATCCTCGAAAACGTATACCGTAAACCACTGGCCAATCGTTATCTATCCACGTTTTCCACGTTCCTGTCTGAAAACAGGGGGCACTTCCTGGTGGAAAATATCCTGGAAGACGGCCTGAATGATTTTTTCTTCAACCATCTCTATAAGTACCGGGAGAGCTGGACAACCGCACTGCACTTCACCGGAGGTATCGCCTGGCATTTTCAGGACATCCTGAAAGAACTGTGTGAACTCTATGAACTGCCTATCGGCAAAATCCTGCGCACTCCTATGGAAGGACTTATTGACTATCACCATCGTTAATCAATTCTACAACAGCACATATATGGCATTTGAAAAAGTAACTGAACAGACTTCAAATTATCGTCACCTCGAAAAGATGAGCCTGACGGAGTTATTGACCAACATCAATAAGGAAGACAGGTCAGTTCCCGTGGCCGTGGAAAAATCCATCCCACAGATTGAAAAACTCGTGGCAGCAATAGCAGACAAAATGCTGGCAGGTGGACGTTTGTTTTATATCGGCGCCGGTACCAGCGGCCGCCTGGGTATCGTAGACGCTTCAGAATGCCCGCCTACTTTTGGCGTACCACAGGGGCTGGTGATTGGTCTCATTGCCGGTGGCGACGCTGCTATCCGTAAAGCCGTTGAGTTCGCCGAAGATGATCGTGAACAAGGCTGGAAAGATTTACAGGAATTCAATATCACCGATAAAGACGTAGTGGTAGGTATCGCTGCCAGCGGCACCACTCCCTATGTGATCGGCGCCCTCGATAAATGCCGCGCCAACGGTATCATTACCGGTAGCATCAGCTGTAACCCGGAATCGCCGGTATCCGCCTCCGCCGACTTTCCCGTGGAAGTAGTGGTTGGCCCTGAGTTCGTGACCGGCAGCACCCGCATGAAAAGCGGTACCGCACAGAAACTGGTGCTGAATATGGTGTCCACTGCCGTGATGATACAGCTGGGCAGGGTAGAAGATAACAAAATGGTAAACATGCAGCTGAGCAATGAAAAGCTGGTGGACAGAGGTGTGAAAATGCTGATGGAGAAGCTGTCTATTACCGATTATGAACAGGCCCAGCAACTGCTGCTGAAAGCAGGCAGCGTGAAAAAGGCGGTGGACGATTTTGCCAAAGCCTGATTAAATCTGACATTTGTAGCCGGAAACTACGCATGCATACTATTGAACCATATTATAACTGGAGACATCTGTACGCCGCCGAAGAAGACGAGCTGTCGCCTTTCTATGGAAGGGAATACAGCGAGTTTGAATTCTCCAATACGGTTTACAACTATTATGTTCATCCGCAATGGGACGACTTTGGGTCCCGCAACCTGTACCTGAAAATCCTCTTCGCCGATTACCAGTACAATTTCGCTATCATCGAACTGCTGGGAGAATGGAACGATGCCATCGATAACGATATCATGACCCTCAAACGGGAAATCATCGATGTGCTCATTGCAGAAGGGATCTACAAGTTTATCCTGATCGCTGAAAATGTGATGAACTTCCACTCTTCCGATGATTGTTATTATGAAGAATGGTGGGACGATATCAAAGATGAAGGCGGATGGATCGTAGCCCTCAATATGCCTGAGCAAACCAGGCAGGAGTTCGAAAGAGCACGCCTGCATCATTACATTCACCTGCTGGAAGATGATAAATGGCGAACATATCAACCATTGCATTTGTATAATATGATAGACAATATCATGCTAAAACGATTGGAATAATTTGTATTATATTTTCAGTATGAAATGAAAGATAATATACAAAAATCTGTTGATTTTCATTTGAATTATATATAATATATTCTGATTATGCATTTCAAAACCTGATAAATATCATTTGGTTTTTATTTTTCCTGCGCTAAATTTGCCCGACATTTCAATCAACTTTTATACAAAGGAAGCTTAGAATTTTACTTATGAAGTGGTCACAGTTTTTTAATACATCTATCGGTAAGAAGTTATTGGTAGGTGCTACCGGCTTGTTTCTTTGCAGTTTTGTTATTGTGCACCTGGCAGGGAACTTCCAGCTGTTGTATAACGACGAAGGCAAGGCCTTTAACGCGTATGCCCAGTTCATGGGGCACAACAGCCTGATTCAGTTTATCGCCTGGGGGTTAAAAGTGGTGATCCTCATCCACGCCATCATTGCGCTCAAACTCACCTTCTCCAACAGAGCTGCCCGTCCGGTGAAATATGCCGTGAACCCGGGTAACCAAACATCTTCCTGGTTCAGCCGCCAGATGGCGATCATGGGAAGCATCCTCTTTATCTTCATTGTGATCCACCTGGCCAATTTCTGGGGTAAATTTCACTATGCTGAAATGCCTACCCACACTTATGCCGGTATGGAAGAACCACTGAAAGATCTCTATGCCCTGAGCTACGAAACTTTCCAGAACCTGTGGCTGGTAATCCTCTATGTGATCGGTATGATAGGCCTGTCCTTCCACCTGATCCACGGCTTCAAAAGCGCTTTCCAGACTTTCGGCCTGAACCACAAAAAATACAACGGTTTGATCAACTTCGTGGGCGTATGGATCTTCGGTATCCTTATCCCAATTGGCTTTGCCCTGATCCCGATTGTTATCTATTTAAAAAAATAATTCTGTAAAGTAAGGATATATGTTGAACGCAAAAATTCCAGCCGGCCCGTTAAACAACAAATGGGAAGACTATAAAGGACATTGTAAACTGGTGAACCCTGCCAATAAGCGCAGCCTCGAAGTGATCGTGATTGGTACTGGTTTGGCCGGCGCTTCAGCAGCGGCTTCATTAGGTGAGTTGGGGTATAAGGTTAAAGCATTCTGCTTTCAGGATAGCCCGCGCCGTGCGCACAGTATTGCTGCCCAGGGTGGTATCAATGCGGCTAAAAACTACCAGAACGATGGTGACTCTGTTTTCCGTCTGTTTTATGATACAGTAAAAGGTGGCGACTACCGCGCCCGCGAAGCCAATGTGCATCGCCTGGCGGAGGTGAGTGGCAATATTATAGATCAATGCGTGGCGCAGGGTGTTCCCTTTGCCCGTGAATACGGTGGACTGCTCAGCAACCGCTCTTTCGGTGGTACGCAGGTACAACGTACTTTCTATGCGGCTGGTCAAACCGGCCAACAGCTGCTGCTCGGCGCTTATTCCGCACTGGAACGCCAGGTAGCCCTGGGTAACGTGAAAATGTATTCCCGCCACGAAATGCTCGATATCGTTAAGATAGACGGCAAAGCACGCGGTATCATTGCCCGTGACCTCGTTACCGGTGAACTGGAACGCCATTTCGGCCATGCCGTACTGATCTGCAGCGGCGGCTATGGTAACGTTTTCTACCTGTCTACCAACGCGATGGGTTCTAACGTAACGGCAGCCTGGAAAGCTACCCAAAACGGTGCTTACTTCGCTAACCCCTGCTTTACACAGATCCACCCTACCTGTATCCCCGTATCCGGCGATCACCAGTCCAAACTGACTCTCATGTCAGAATCACTGCGTAACGATGGCCGTATCTGGGTACCTAAAAAACAAAACGATACCCGCAAAGCCAGCGATATTCCGGAAGATGAAAGAGACTACTACCTGGAAAGAAGATACCCTGCCTTCGGTAACCTCGTTCCCCGCGACGTGGCCTCCCGCGCTGCCAAGGAAAGATGCGATGCCGGCTATGGCGTTGGTACTTCCAAACAAGCGGTATACCTCGACTTCGCCGCAGCGATCGAACGTTATGGTAACATTGAAGCCGGTAAACGCCAGCTCTCCAATCTTTCCAAAGCTGAAATCATTAAACTGGGTAAAGAAGTAGTAGCGGAGAAATACGGTAACCTGTTCGATATGTACGCTAAAATCACCGGCGAAAACCCATACGAACAACCCATGCGTATCTATCCTGCGGTACACTATACCATGGGCGGCCTGTGGGTAGACTACGAACTGAAAACAACCGTAGACGGCCTGTACTCCCTCGGTGAAGCCAACTTCTCTGACCACGGAGCTAACCGCCTCGGCGCTTCCGCGCTGATGCAAGGCCTGGCTGATGGTTACTTCGTCATCCCTTACACACTCGGTAACTACCTGGCTGACGAAATCCGCACCAAACCCATCCCAACAGACCATCCGGCCTTCGTGGAAGCCGAAAATAAAGTAAAGAGCACCCTCTCCAAACTGATGTCTATCAAAGGCACCAAGTCTGTAGACCACTTCCATAAAAAACTCGGTAAGATCATGTGGGATAAGTGCGGTATGGCACGTAACGAACAAGGTCTGAAAGAAGCCATCGAAGAAATCAAAGCGCTGCGCGCTGAGTTCTGGAAAGATGTGCGTATCCCGGGCAGTGAAAATGAATTTAACCCCGAACTGGAAAAAGCCGGCCGCGTTGCCGACTTCCTGGAACTGGGTGAACTGATGTGTATCGACGCACTGCACCGCCGCGAATCCTGCGGTGGCCACTTCCGCGAAGAGTCCCAGACTCCGGACGGTGAAGCACAACGCGACGACGCTAACTTCAGTTACGTAGCTGCATGGGAATACAAAGGCGACGGCCAGTACGAACTCCACAAAGAACCGCTGGAATTCGTAGAATGTAAACCAACTCAACGTAGCTACAAATAAGGATTACCGGCCAGACTGCCTAACGGTTGACCGGAATTATAAAATAAAATAATTGTCCAGCGAATATGGAACATTATAACATGAACCTCACCTTAAAGGTGTGGAAACAAAAAAATACCAATGCTCAGGGTGGATTTGAAACATATTCCGTAAAAAACATTTCTTCTGAAATGTCTTTCCTGGAAATGTTTGACGTGCTGAACGAGCAACTGATCAACGAAGGAAAAGAACCTGTTGCATTTGACCACGACTGCCGCGAAGGTATCTGCGGTATGTGCTCTATGCATATCAACGGCCGCGCACACGGTCCATGGGCTGGTACTACTACCTGCCAGCTGCATATGCGCGCTTTCAAAGACGGTGATACCATCACGGTAGAACCTTGGAGATCCGGCGCTTTCCCTGTACTGAAAGACCTGACGGTTGACAGAACTGCTTTTGACCGTATCATCGAAGCAGGTGGTTATATTTCTGTAAACACGGGTAACGCACAGGATGCGAATTGCCTCCCGGTAGATAAACACAGCGCCGACCTGGCTTTTGCTGCAGCGGCTTGTATCGGTTGCGGCGCCTGCGTAGCGGCTTGTAAGAACTCTTCTGCTATGCTGTTCGTATCTGCGAAAGTATCCCAGCTGGCACTGCTGCCACAGGGCGATCCGGAACGCAAAACCCGCGCCCTCAACATGGTGGCGCAAATGGATAAGGAAGGTTTTGGTAGCTGTACCAACACCGGCGCCTGCGAAGCAGAATGCCCGAAAGAAATCTCCCTCACCAATATCGCCCGCCTCAACCGGGAATTCATTGGTGCCGGCTTTACTTCTGAGAAATAGTCTTGACCATATAATGCAATAAAAAACGGCGCAGGTATTTTACCTGCGCCGTTTTTGTATGATAGTAGTGCACTATTTTATCCTCGCGGCAATATCCCGCCAGTCATAGTAATGAAAGGTTTTGTCGGTGCTCATCACTACAAAAATACCCTGCGGATATTTCGCCCCCAGATTCACATTCACTACGTCAGAACCATCGCTGTTGATAGCAGACACCGGTACTTTGGCCAGTAATACCGGCTTCGCATCTTCTCTGCGATATACGTTGAATGCATTGGCATCCTGGTCAGATACCAGGATATAACCGGTGCTGTCGCTTGTTTTGTAAATGCTGATCCCTTCGTTGTCGGCCTTGAACTCCCCGCTGCCAAAGAGCGCCAGCTCCTGGTCGCCCTGCGCCGGATCTGCATGATAACGGCGAACGCCGGTCTGCTCATCGGAATAATATACATAACCCAGCTCATTGTCCACCGCTACACTCTCTATTTCCTTTTTACCGCTGTAAGCGCCAAACTTACGTACTACCGTTCCCGTTACCTGCCCTTTGCCGTCGTCAGTCAATTGGTATTGCCACAGGTAACCCTGCGCAGGACCGGATTTGCGGCTCACGATAGCGAAAATGGCTTTGTCAGCCGGACGGGTATACAAACTGATACCCATCGGACCACGTTCTTTTTCGCCGGCAAATACTTCCAGTCCGCCGTTGTCAACAGGCTCCATATCAGGCAAGCGGTAAATACGCAGTTTATTGGTTTCCCGTTCAGTCGTAACAGCGATATCCACCGGTTGATTATTCAGTAATAAACCATAGGCGATGTCCACGTTGTTAGGCCGTTTCAGGCCTTCTATCTTTTTTACGATCTGGCCATCCAGGTTGTATACATACAAAGCGCCATGGGTGTTTTTATCGGTGCCAATGATCAGGCTTTTGCTACTGTCTGTTTTGTTGATCCAGATAGCCGGATCATCGCTGTCGTACTGCGTGGCAGCGGTTACGGCTACGGGTTTAACGGCATCTGCAGCCGGCGCCGGTATCGTTTTTTTATGTTTGCAGGCAGCCAAACCAACAATAATACCGGCTACTGCCATTATTCCGTATTTCATATATCCCAAAATCAAAAAATTCCAAAATCAAAAAATCCGTAAATATTAATGCTGGTTGCCGGTGCCATCCAGCTGGTAAGCACCCAAATCCTTCCCGGGACGGGTTACTTCGGCAGCGGCGCCTTCATTTTTCATGCTTGTGATGTTCATCGGTGCAAACTGGGTGTTACCTTTTCCAATAGCGGGAGAACCTTGCCTGATACGGAAGTTGGAAGTTCCCTGGCGCAGCAATGGTAATGCCTGTTGTTTCCAGCTAACAGCAGGCGCTTTGTTGGTGCCACCCAGGGTGGCGTAGTCAAACTGATCTACATCATAGGCATAGAAAACAGGGCTGTTCTGTTTGATATCGCCGTGAATATCGGTGGCGCCGAAGGTAGAAACACCATCGGTAGCATTGAACTGTGTTACCAGCGTAGGGGCGTTGCCGTAATAGAGGTTATTGCCATAGCTGAGGTTGGCCAGGTCTGCACCGGTACCGGCGCCACCTACTACGCGCATGCTTACACGACAATTGATAAAGAGGTTATTGAATGCCTTGCCTTTGGCGAATGCTTCGTAGTTGATACCGCCACCGCGACCTTCTTTGGTCTGACGGAAACCGCAATTGATCATGGTATTGTTATAGATATTCACATTGGCCTGTATGGTTTTATCGCCGGAGTTGGAGACCTTGAAAGCGTTGGTAGCAGTGCCGATAGCTACATTATAGGCCACGTCGCCGATAGTGCCGGATTTCATGTTCAGCGCCTCGCCGCCTTTCTCACCGCACATTTCAAAGGTATTGCGCATGATACTGATACGGCCGCCATCTGTACGGATGGCATCGTCCTTGCTGCCGGTGATCCAGCTGTCTTCCAGGATGAAGTTCTTGTCTACATTGGCGAAGTAAATCATATAGCGGGGATCACCTGCTTTGTATACGTCGTTGCCAATGGCTACAGGACCACCGGCATATTCCAGGTGTGTCCATTTCAGGATCAGGTCACCACCCTGTTTGTCTTTGGCTGGTGTACACTGAATACCGCCCCAGATGCCTTTGAAGGCGTTTTCAGGCGTACGCAGCGCTTCTGATACGGTGATATAGTTAGGCGCTTCTTTGGTACCAAGACTGATCAAACTACCGTTCACCGTGATCTGCGGACTTTTCAGCTGACTGCTGCCATCGCCGAGGGCAATCAGTTTTACACCACTTTGCAGGAACAGGGTATCACCGTCGTTGATAGTGATATCGGTAGCGAAATAGTAGGTTTTACCGGCTAACAAAGTACCCTGGATGGCGCCGGACAACGTATCGGAAGTAATAGGTTTGCTGGGCGTGATCACTGGTTTGGATACTTCTACTACAGCTTCCTTATGACAGGCTGTAAGTACGGAACTGGTAGCAATGGCGGCAAGTATATAGGTATGTAATTTCATGATGTTAGTGGTTTAGAGTTTGAAACGCAGGCCCAGCAGGTAAGTCTGACCGTAAGTGTTTTTGCGTACGGAAGCGTTTTTACCAACGGTTTGTTGTGGTACGCCGGCAGCAGATTTTTCCGTGTTGGGGCTTTTAATGAAAAGCTCGTACGGCGTGTTCAACAGGTTACCCACTTTGGCATAGGCATACAGTTTTTTCCAGATTCTTTTTTCAGTAGAGAAATCCAGTTGTACAAATCCTTTCTGCCAGATATCGTTGTTGAGGAACTGGGACACGATGTCGATACGTTCGCCGGTATATACCATGGCCAGTTGTGCATCGAAACCGGAGTGAGCGTCCTTGTACAGCAGCGACAGGTTACCGATATGCTTGGATTGCCCTTGCAACGGACGTTCCTGGCTAACGGTTTTCTGGGTGATGTTACCGTTGTCTTCGCGGTACCACAGCATTTTATTGCTGGTGATGGAAGAGTTGGTGAATGTGTAGTTCAGGCGGATACCAAATTTGCGGATATACTTGGTGGCTTCCAGTTCAAAACCATAGTTGGTAGCGGTACCGAAGTTGCCGCTCATCAGGTTGATACTGCGGCCGTTCTGTACCAGAGCCGATTCGATCGGGTCTTTGATGCGTTTGTAGAATACGCCTGCCAGCAGCTGGTCCAGCGCTTTAGGGAAATATTCGTAACGCAGATCGAAGTTATCGGAGGTGGCTCTTTTCAGGTAAGGATTGCCCACTTCAGGATAGTCCTGGTCCGGATCACCACCACGGTGAGGAATGGTTTCATAGAAACCGGGCCGGCTGATAGCGGAGTAGTAGGAGAGGCGTACGTTCTGTTTGTTATCCGGCATGTATTTGAAGTGGATGCCGGGCAGTACGTCTACATATTTAACACTGCCGGTTTTACCTTCCACGTTGGCCGGTACGGCAGATGCCCAGGTGGCTTTGGTATGCTCTATTCTCACACCGGCAAGGGTTTGCAGGCGGCCGATCTGGAATTTTACCTGACCGTAATAAGCGCCTACGTTTTCGGTGAAATCGTAGTTCAATGCATTATCAGGTGCACCTACTCTGTTAAACAGGGTAAGCTGGTGGTCATCGATATTGCCGAAGAAAGGCTGTGTGGTAGAGTCAGGGCGCAGCGTGTATTCGTCATAGTAGCTATGGCGTTGTTTGTTGCGGTACATACCACCTACGGAAATTTCCGGCTGTATGTTACCGATTTTGGGAGAATAGGTGAAATTGAGGTAACCGCTTTTATCTTCATCAGAGTTACGGGACCATTCGTGGGTAACGCCTTCCAGTGCATCCAGTAATACCGGCTGTTGTTTCAGGGAGCCGTCCTTCTGCGGGGTAACGCCGGTGTTTACATTGAGTTCAGTGCGGTTAGGTACGTTGGCGGTAGCTTTGGAGTACACGGCAGACCAGTTCATATACAGCTGGTCAGCCACTTTATGGTTACCCTGTAAGGTGAAATTGCTGATCTGTTGTACGCTGCGTTCGCTGCGGTAGTTGTTGCTCACCCTGCCGGAACCCGGTACGGTGCGGCCCAGCTCCAGGCTGGTGTCGGAACTGAAGCGGAAGAGGTTTTGCCCCAGGCTCATATAGGCAGCATACAGGGAGATGTGTTGGTCGTCATTGAACCGGTAATCCACTTTAGCGTGCATGCCTGCCCGTTGTTGCTGGATAGAATATTCTCTGTTTTTGGCGGCAGTAAAAGCAGGTTCGTTGTTGCTTTTATCTACTTCTGTTTGCAGGTATAATGATTGATTGGAACGATAGGTATTCTGATAGCTGATGCCTGCGATAGCACCCAGTTTACCGTTTTTGCTGCGGCCGCCGGCGCTGATGCCAAACACACTGGCTACAGGTGCTTTACCGGTATTCAGGTGCAGCGGGTTATTGGTAAACTCGCTGATGTTGGCTTCGTAGTTGTTGCCCATGCGAATACGGGGGGAGGTTTTGGCGGAACCGCTTCTGCTGAAACGGGTAAAGTCGTTATCAAACAGCGTTTGTGCGTAACCGATAGCGGCGTTGCCATTCAGCATAAAATGTTTGGGCGCATCTTTCATGACCATGTTGGTAGCGCCGCCGATGGCGTCGCCTTCCATGCTGGGGGTAATAGATTTGTATACTTCGAGGCGGTCTACCAGGTCGGCCGGGAAGATATCCAGCGGGACATACCTGTTTTTGTTATCCGGGCTGGGGATTTTAATACCGTTGATCAGGGTATACTGGTATCTTTTATCCATACCACGGATGATGGCGTACTGACCATCGCCGTTGTTGCTGCGTTCCAGCGATACGCCGGATACACGCTGCATCACGTTGGCGATGGTGATATCCGGGGATACCTGTATCGCGGCGGCAGATACGGCGTTGAGTACCATGTCTGCTTTCTGAACGGTTTTCAGGGCACTTTTTTCGCTGCCTTTGTCACCTTTGCCGATAACGGTGAGAGTGTTCAGCGCCACGTCTTTAGGTTCCATCGCAACATTCACCGTGTGTACTGTTCCTTCACAACGGATTTTCTGTTCCACTTCATGATGGCCGAGGTCTTTCACTTTGATCTCATACGCTCCTGCAGGTACGTTGCGAAATACGAAACTACCATCCAGACCGGTGGTGCCGGAGGCGGTATAGTGTTCGTTTTTCAGTTTTACCGCTGCACCTGTCAGCGGCTGCCCTGTTTGTTTGTCGGTTACATTGCCCTTCACGGAAGTGGTTGTCTGTGCCATAGCACCAAATCCCCACAACATGAAAAGAAGTAGTGGTAAAAATAATCTCATACAGAAAAGGTTTTATCCGGGGGCGAAATAACCGTTCTTCCAGCACTATAGCACTATAGAGGCCGTTAAGTGTTTATGAAGGAATTGTGAAGTTTGTATTAAGTTTCCGCAAACACGCTGAAGCGTTTTAGCAGGCCATCAAAATGACGTATTGACCGCTCATAATTCGGATGATACATTGCTGATTTTTTTTATTATCATGGTGTTCCTTTTAAAAACTTATTATTATGTCAGATGAATCCCGCAGGAAGTTTATCAAACATATAGGCAGCACAGCGGCGCTGCTGGGCATTGGCCATCTGGCCGCCCTGGGTCAGGAAAATGAACCGGTAACGATATTGCAACCGGAAAACAATTTCTCCGCTAACGACAAAATCCGTGTTGCCTGTGTAGGTATGGGCATCATGGGCTTTGGGGATGTGGATACGGCTATTAAAGTACCAGGCGTGGAGTTCGTGGCCGCGGCGGATTTGTATACCGGCCACCTCGACCGGGTAAAAGAAGTATACGGTTCCCAGGTATTCACCACCCGCGACTACCGCGAGCTGCTGCATCGGAAAGATATCGATGCCATTATCGTGGCTACGCCCGACCACTGGCATGATACTATCTCTATTGCGGCCATGGAAGCAGGTAAAGCTGTTTACTGCGAAAAACCCATGGTACAACAGATTGAAGAAGGACATAAAGTAATCGCCACCCAGCAACGCACTAAAGCGGTGTTCCAGGTGGGTAGCCAGCGTGTGAGCAGCATCGCCATGGCGGAGGCGCGTAAACGTTACCAGGCTGGTGAAATTGGCCGGTTAAACGTAGTCGAAGCCCGTATGGACCGCCACAGTGCCCTGGGTGCCTGGCAGTACTCCATCCCTACGGATGCTTCGCCGGCAACTGTGGACTTCGACGCTTTCCTCAAAGACACGGCGAAAATACCTTTCGACGCCAAACGTTTCTTCCGCTGGCGTAACTATCAGGCATACGGCACCGGTATACCCGGCGACCTGTTTGTACACCTGATTTCCGGTCTGCACTTCATCACCGGCTCACTTGGCCCCACCAGCATCTATGCCAGCGGTAACCTGGTACAGTGGAAAGATGGCCGCGATGTACCGGACGTAGTAGTCGCCATCTTCGACTACCCTGAAACCAAAGAACACCCGGCCTTCCAGATGACGCTCCGCGTTAACTTCGCTGACGGCAGCGGTGGCGGTGATTATACGCGCCTGATCGGTACCGACGGGGTACTGGAATTCGGATGGAACGACTTCAAAATAAAAAAACATAAACTGCCTGAAGCGCCCGGCTACGGCGGATGGGATACCTTCCGTACCTTCTCCGGAAAACAACAGGCCGAATACGTAAAAGCATACAATGCCCGCTACGGTACCAACGATGGCAAGCCCATTGAAACCACCAGCAGCTACGCGGCGCCAGCCGGTTACGACGACCGCCTGGACCACTTCAAAAACTTCTTTGAATCTATGCGTACAGGCAAGGCCGTAGTGGAAGATGCTACTTTCGGTCTCCGTGCTGCCGGACCAGCCCTGGTAACGAATCAGAGCTACTTCAGCAAAAAGCAGTTGCGCTGGGACCCGGTGAAAATGAAGGTAGTAGGTTAAGCACAATCATATCAAACATTATGGGCGTCATGGTATTCTTTCCATGGCGCTTTTTTATGCGGAAAATATCGCCCGCAATTGCTTAAATTGAGTAAAACCTGTTTACATGAAAAAGGTAAGTTTACTTTTACTTGCAGGAATTGTGTTCATGTCTTGTCACGAAAAGAAAAAAAATATGAATAATCAGGAGAACCTCCAGCCACCCGTTGCGGAAAAGATACCGAAGGAACTGACGATGCACGGGGACACGAGAATTGACAACTACTATTGGATGAATGACCGGGAAGACCCCAAAGTACTGTCCTGGCTCAAAGCGGAAAATGCTTACCTCGATACTGTGATGGCGCCCGAAAAGGAATTGCGCACTAAACTGTTTGAAGAGATGAAAGGCCGTATCAAGGAAACAGATATGACCGTACCTTATCTGAAAAACGGTTACTACTACTATGTCCGGTATGAAAAAGGAAAAGAATATCCCATCTACTGCCGCAAGAAAGGAAGCCTGGAAGCAGAGGAGGAAGTGATCCTTAACGTCAATGAACTGGCCGCCGGCCACGCTTATTGCCAGGTAGCCGGACTAAGCGTTAGTCCCGATACCAAACTGCTGGCGTATGGTATTGATACGGTTAGCCGTCGCCGTTATACCATCCATATCAAAAACCTGGAAACAGGTGCACTGTTGCCGGATGTAGTGATGGAAACTACGGGCAGCTCCTGCTGGGCCAACGATAACAAAACCATCTTCTACAGCCGTAAAGATACCGTTACCCTGCGGGCCGACCGTATCATGCGATACACCCTGGGCAGTAGCGCAGAGAAGGAAGTATATCACGAGAAAGATGAAACCTTCAGCCTCAACGTACAAAAAACCAAATCCGGTAAATATATCGTTATCCACAGCGGCAGCACCCTTTCTTCCGAAAGCCGGATACTCGATGCCTCCAAACCGGATGGCGCTTTCACCGTTTTTCAGCCCCGTACCAAAGACATGTTGTACGATATCGATCATAAAAACGATAAGTTCTACATCGTCACTAACTGGAATGCGCTGAATTTCCGGCTGATGGAAACGCCCTTGAATCAAACCGGCCGTGATCACTGGAAAGAAGTGATCCCCCACCGCAGCGATGTGCTGCTGAGTGGCATCGAATTGTTCAAGGATTTTATGGTGCTGGAAGAAAGAAAGAACGGCCTTACCCAGATCCGTGTAGTGGACGATAAAACACATGCAGATAAATACCTTGCTTTCGCTGAACCGGCCTACGATGCCTATGTGGGCGCCAACCCCGAAATGGACAGCAAGGAATTGCGCTACCATTATACCTCTATGATCACGCCTAATTCCGTGTACGACTATAACATGGAAACCGGCAAACAGGAATTGAAACGGCAGCAGGAAGTATTGGGCGGCTATGACCCCAAAAACTACGCTACCGAACGGCTGATGGCGACTGCCACCGATGGTACCAAAATTCCGGTTTCCATCGTCTATAAAAAGGATTTTCATAAAAACGGCAAAGGCCCGTTATTGCTATATGGATACGGCTCTTACGGCCATAGCCTGGATGCTGCGTTTAGTTCCAATCGTATTAGCCTGCTGGACCGTGGTTTCGCCTTTGCCATTGCGCATATACGCGGTGGTCAGGAAATGGGCCGTCAGTGGTATGAAGATGGTAAGATGTTTAAAAAGAAAAACACTTTCACGGACTTCATCGACTGCGCCAGCTACCTGGTGAAGGAAAACTATACCAGCCCTGGTCAGTTGTACGCTATGGGCGGCAGTGCCGGCGGTTTGCTCATGGGCGCGGTGATCAACATGCGGCCGGATCTCTTCCATGGCGTGGTGGCGCAGGTGCCATTTGTAGATGTGGTGACGACCATGCTGGATGAAAGCATTCCGTTGACGACCGGTGAGTTCGATGAATGGGGAAATCCTAAAAACAAGGATTCCTACGACTACATGAAGTCCTATTCTCCGTATGATAACGTAGTGGCGAAAGCCTATCCCAACCTGCTCGTAACCACCGGTCTCCATGATTCGCAGGTACAGTACTGGGAACCTGCCAAATGGGTGGCCAAGTTACGGGAACTGAAAACAGACCACAACCTGCTGTTGTTGCATACGGATATGGAAACGGGCCATGGCGGCGCTTCCGGAAGGTTTGAGGCATTGAAGGAAGTGGCGTTGGAATATGCATTTTTGCTGAAACTCGCGAAGTAGTTTCTCGCAAAGGCGCAAAGCAGCAAAGAGTGCAAAGTTATTTGTTAAGTTTTTTTAAGAAAGCAAAGGAGCGAAGACCAACATTGATCTTCGCTCCTTTGCTTTCTTATTTTCGCTTTAATAATCTTTGCGCTCTTTGCTGCTTTGCGCCTTTGCGAGAACCCTATACGAGTATTTTCTCCGACTGCACCGCTTTCCCAAAGAAGATCTCTGCCATCACATCAAAAATACCCGGATCATCGGTGGTGAAAAACCGGCGCTGCGCCTGGCGGCTCAGGCGGGATTCCATTTCCGGATGCCTTTTCAGGTAGTCTTTGAGGCTATGGGCCACAATCTTGCCTTGTGAGAGCACGGTAATGCCTCCCGGAAGATATTGTTTGATTTTTTTCATCAGCAGGGGGTAGTGGGTACATCCCAGTACCAGTGTGTCTATGTTGGACGACTGGGAGAGGATTTTATCCAGGTACTCCTTCACGAAAAAATCGGCGCCGGCGCTTTCGTGCTCATTATTTTCCACCAGTGGTACCCACATGGGGCAGGCCAGCTGATAAGTCTGTACTTCCGGGAAAAACTTCTTGATTTCTATCGGGTACGACTCAGAGGCGATGGTTCCTTTGGTAGCCAGGATACCCACTTCGCCGGTTTGGGTGAGCGTGCCTACCATCTCGGTAGTAGGACGGATTACGCCCAACACCCGTTTGTCGGGAGCTATGCGGGGCAGGTCTTTCTGCTGGATGGTGCGCAATGCTTTGGCAGAGGCGGTGTTACAGGCCAGGATCACCAGCGGGCAGCCCATATCGAACAGTTGTTGTACACACTGCAGCGTATAGGCGTGTATGGTATCAAAGCCACGGTTACCGTAAGGTGCGCGGGCATTGTCTCCCAGGTAGATGTATTCATATTGCGGCAGTTCCGCGATGATTTCCTTGAGAACGGTGAGTCCGCCGTAGCCGGAATCAAAAACGCCGATAGGCCCCATGATGGTATGCTTTATTGATTAATGTCTTTGTCTTTCTGCATCAGGCCGGAACCGGTGAGATCGTATATCCGCTGGATTTCGTGTAATACGCCTTCAAAGTCGATTTCCAGATCTTTCAATAAGCCGTTTTTAACGTCATACACCCATCCGTGTACGGTAGGGTAGCCTTTAGCCAGGTAGGATTTCTGTACGGCGGCGGTCTTGATCACGTTGATGGCCTGTTCCTGGACGTTGAGTTCCACCAGGCGATTGTAACGGTCGTGCTCGTCGGTGATGGCGTTGAGCTCGTCCATATGCAGGCGGTATACATCGCGGATATTCCGCAGCCAGGGGTTGAGGATGCCGAGGTCTTTGGGTTGCATGGCCGCTTTCACCCCTCCGCAGTTGTAGTGGCCGCAGACAACGATGTGTTTAACTTCCAGGTGTACCACGGCGTAGTTGATAACCGCCATAACGTTGAGGTCGGTATTGGGCACTACGTTAGCGATGTTACGGTGCACAAATACTTCACCGGCACCCAGGCCCATGATTTCATTGGTAGGTACCCGGCTATCGCTGCAGCCAATATAAAGGTACTCCGGGGACTGAGTGTCAGCCATTTTTTCAAAAAACTCCGCGTCTGTGGCCAGTTTGGAGGATATCCACTGGCGGTTGTTTTCAAATACCTGTTTATAAGTTGTCATGCAGTGATATTTTTAGCGCTAAAGATACGTACAGAATGGTTATTGGAATGCAAACCCTTAAAAACCAATCGTTAAATATTGATTTTGATATAGATCTGTTAACTTGGAATCCAGTTATAGTATTCGTACCTTTGCAGCTTCAAAATTTACAAATAGCCAGCATGATCAGTGTTAAAAACGTAACGCTCTCTTTCGGTAAGAGAGTATTGTTTGACGAAGTAAACCTCAATTTCACGAAAGGGAACTGTTATGGTGTGATTGGGGCTAATGGAGCGGGTAAATCTACCTTCCTGAAAATATTGTCCGGCGAAATAGAGCCGAACAAAGGCACCGTGGAAATCACTCCCGGAGAGCGCATGAGCGTACTGAAACAGAACCACTTTGAGTTTGATGAGGTTACGGTACTGAATGCAGTATTGATGGGCAACCGGAAACTGTGGGAAATAGCCAATGAAAAGGATGCCATTTATGCCAAAGAAGATTTTTCTGAGGAAGATGGCATGCGTGCCGGTGAACTGGAAGCAGAATACGGCGAAATGGGCGGTTATACTGCAGAAAGTGATGCGGGCGTGCTGCTGGGAGACCTGGGCGTAAATGCAGACTTGCACGGCGTACTGATGAAAGACATCGCCGGTAGCCTGAAAGTGCGGGTACTGCTGGCACAGGCACTGTTCGGTAACCCCGATATCCTGCTGCTGGATGAGCCCACGAACGACCTGGACGTGGAAACCATCGGCTGGCTGGAAAACTTCCTGGCCGACTACGAAAATATCGTGATCGTGGTATCCCACGACCGTCACTTCCTCGATGCCGTATGTACGCATGTGGCCGACGTAGACCGCGCTAAAATTCAGATTTTCTCCGGTAACTATACTTTCTGGTACGAGTCTTCCCAATTGATGGCCCGCCAGATCGCGGATAAGAACAAAAAAATGGAAGATAAGCGGAAAGACCTCATGGACTTTATCGCCCGCTTTAGCGCCAACGCTTCCAAAAGTAAGCAGGCTACTTCCCGTAAGAAAGCCCTGGAAAAACTGGTGATTGAAGATATCCAGCCTTCTAACCGTAAATACCCGGGTATTATCTTCAAACAACAGCGTGAAGTAGGTAACCAGATCCTGAACGTGGAAAAACTGGAAAAATCGATCGACGGCCGTAAAATCTTTACAGACGTAACATTCTCCGTGAATAAAAACGATAAGATCGCTTTCCTGTCTAAAGACCACCTGGCGCTGACTACCTTCTTCCAGGTAATCAACAACGAACTGCCGGCCGATAGCGGTAAACTGGAATGGGGTACTACCGTTACCAGCGCTTATCTGCCCAACGATAACTCCGCTTATTTCACCGATGCCTCCCTGAACCTGATGGACTGGCTGCGTCAATACGTGCCTGCGCATGTAACAGACGTGGATGAACCCTTCCTGCGCGGATTCCTCGGTAAAATGCTCTTCGCCGGCGATGAAATCATGAAGAAAACATCCGTACTGAGCGGTGGTGAAAAAGTACGTTGTATGGTGAGCCGTATGATGCTGCAGGACCCTAACGTACTGGTACTGGACGAACCTACCAACCACCTGGACCTGGAGTCTATCCAGTCTTTCAACGAAAGCATGATCAACTACAAGGGTATTGTGCTGTTCACCACGCATGACCATACGTTCATGCAATCAGTAGCCAACCGTATCATTGAGCTGACGCCTAAAGGCATCATCGATCGTATGATGACCTTCGACGAATACCTGGCCGATGAGCGCGTAAAAGTACTGAGAGAAGAAATGTATGGTAACGCGGTATTAGCTTAATAAGTACAAATATTGCATAAAAGCGAAGACCTGAGCATTTGCTCAGGTCTTCGCTTTTTAAGTTGGAATAGTGGTTGGTAATGATCAAAGGTATTCTTCAATTACCTTCATCTTGTGTTTGTCTAAGGGCTTGGTAATATACGCCATTAGTTCAGGGGTATGCTGTACTTTCTGCATGTCTCGCACGTCCACGGAGGAGGAGCACATGATAATAGGAATATTGTTTTTGAGCGATGATTTGAGCCCCCGGTAAGCCTCTATGAAGTCCCATCCGTTCATCCGCTGCATATTCATATCCAGGATGATCAGGGAGGGCAGCGTGGGCTGTGGATTGTTGGTTAACTGTTCCAGCGCTTCTTCAGCACACAGGAAGGAAGTGATGACAAGGTTATCGTCCTGTTGTCCCAACATTTTTTTGATAATGAAATGAAAAATCTCATCATCATCTACAACGTACACTATTTTGTTCATGTCTTCCATGCTTAGTTTTAATTGGGCTGCTGAACTCATCCGGTCACAAATAGCATCGGCACACAAAAAAAGGGAGTGTTTCCTGTATCAGTGTTCCTGTTCGCATTCAATGACTACGAATTCCAGGGTATAACAAATACTGAAATCGCAGATCGTTTTCATGACATAAAACGGGTTAAAGCTGGTACATATATTCAGGTCACATCCTCGATTCAAAAGCATTGGTCCCGGTTCTCCACCATTTTGGGTGGCTTAGGCTATTTTGTAATTATAGTCGCAAAGAACGTTAATTTAATTTTATTTTTATATATAACTTTTTATCAATAACTAATCGTTAACAATTTGATGCCGTGAAAAAAATATCAATCATCCGCATTGCTGGCGGGTTTTGAGAGAAATCTATTCTTGATCCGCAATGGGGATGTTTGGAGGCATGTAACGGAATTGGGCGCTCATAAAAAAAGCAGGACAATATCACTTGTCCTGCTTTTTTATGTTGATATCTTATCGTACTAGAACAACCCACCTTTTTTGAGGGTAACTTTACCCTGACCGATTTTATAACCGTTGTGATAAATTTCAACGGTATAATCGCCTACTTTGTAATCGGAGTTTTGTTTCCAATCCATGCTTACGGATTGTTTCTGACCAGTTACATAAGCTACAGTCTTTTTGGTAGTGTACAGTTTCTCGGTACCATCTTCCAGGGTGAAGCGGCCGGAACCCAGTGCTTCTACCGCCAGCGGTGTGTTATCAGGCGCTGTGATGGCTACGAAAATTTCTTTGTCACCGGTAGGGGCGATCCTGTTGTCGTCCAGGTCGAAGCTCACGCGCATCATGTCAGCACGTTTGGCTTTGGAAGTTTCTACTTCTTTACCGTTATGTTTTATACGGAGCGGCAGCAACTGGATATTGGAAGCATGTAATACAGAACCCAGGTCTACTTTTTTATTCAGGCTGTCTTTTACTACGCCTACAGAATCCCTTTCTTTACGGGCCACATCTCTTTCACCTGCCAGTACAATTTTTTCACCTTCCAGACGCTCGATAGTCTGTTGGTAACCTTCAATGTTGGTTTTCAGCTGTTCAATCAGGCGACGGGCTTCTGCCAGCTGTGCCTGGGTAGCATTTTTGTTGCTGAGGATACTGGAAATACGGGCTTTCATGTCCTGAATTTCCTTATCCTTGGTTTTTACCAGACTATCCATGCGGGTATTCTGGGAAATCAGGTCGTCCAGACGGGCGTTAGCTGCGTTATACTCTTGTTGTAAGGCATCACGGGAAGAAGAAACAGAATCTAATTGAACGGTCTTTTGTGCAATTTGCTCACTGGATTTATTTTTGTCGTAGAGCATATAAATCCAGGTACCTGCCAGTGCCGCAATTAAAATACCGTAAATTAGACCATTGCGGCTGCGCGGTTTTTCTGGTCCGGGTGAACCCGGGGCAGGTGTGTTAAAAGTGTTCTCAGTCATAGTCGTTTGTTTTATGTTTAATTGTTATATGGTTAAAAATCATTATTCAAAATTAATACAATAATATCTTTATTTTATAAAACATATAAAAGTCTTCAAACGTGTTACCCAATATTGCATTAGATCAATTACTATTGTTGGACATAGAAACCACACCGGCCACCGCGGAACTGGATCAGTTGCCGGATGATTTGCAGCGGCTCTGGGGAGAGAAAATGGCAAAAACTGCGCCAGAATCAGAAAATGAAGCGGAACTATATGCGGACAGGGCTGGGATCTACGCCGAATTTGGAAAAATTATATGTATATCTGTCGGCTTCTTTAATTTGGAAAATGGCGCCTATTATTTGCGGATGAAATCGTTTTATGATGACGATGAATCAATTGTGCTAAACGGTTTTTTAGCATTAGTGGAAAAATTCCATGAGAAATATCCCCACTTCCAGTTTGCCGGCCATAACATAAAAGAATTTGATATTCCTTTTATTTGCCGCCGGTCTGTTATTCATCAGTTATCTTTGCCCAAACCTTTGCAACTGCATGGTTTCAAACCCTGGGAAATGCCCATGCTGGACACCCTCCATCTTTGGCGCTTCGGCGACCTGCGGCATTATACCTCCCTGAAACTACTCACCGCGGTACTGGGCATTGAAACGCCCAAAGACGATATCGACGGTAGCATGGTGGGAAAGGTTTACTGGCAAACACACGACCTGCAAAGAATCGTGGCTTATTGCCAGAAAGATGTCACCGCGGTAGCCCAACTGCTGCTCCGGTTTAAAAGACTGCCCCTGCTGCGGGAAGACCAGCTCGTCCTGGTAAAATAAGCAGGCAAAAACACAGATCAATGGAATATCAGGATATTATACGCGACTGGAAACAAAAGAAATACCGGCCCCTCTACTGGCTGGAAGGGGAGGAAGAGTTTTTTATCGATCAGGTGACCAACTTCGCCGAACACCACCTGCTCGATGAAGCGGAGAAAGGCTTTAACCTCACCGTATTATACGGGAAAGATACCGACTGGACGGCTGTTATCAATTCCTGCCGCCGCTATCCCATGTTTGCGGAAAAACAGGTGGTGGTGCTCAAGGAAGCCCAGGCCATGCGCGACCTGCTTAAACTGGAAGCCTATATCGATAATCCTATGCCTTCCACCGTGTTTGTGGTGGCGCATAAACAGGGTAAGATAGATGGCCGCAGTAAAATGGCCAAACTTATCAAGGAAAAAGGCGTACTGCTGTCTACCAAAAAAATGTACGACAACCAGCTGCCTGCCTGGGTGGAAGCCTTCGTCAGCGGCAGGGAACTGGCTATCACACAAAAAGCGGCTATCCTGTTGGTTGATCATATCGGCAACGATCTGTCCCGCATCGCCAATGAAATCGATAAACTGCTGGTCAACCTGCCTGCCGGCAAAAAAATAGATGAAGGGGATATCGAAAAATATGTAGGTATCAGCAAGGAATACAACGTATTTGAACTGCAAAACGCCCTCGGACAAAAAAATGCCGATAAGGTGTTCCGTATTATCTCCTACTTTGCGGCTAATCCCAAAGCGGCGCCTATCCAGATGACATTGCCCGCCCTGTATAACTTCTTTGCGAAGGTAAACCTCGTATTCGGGGTGAAAGGCGGCGAAAAGGAAATTGCAGCTACCCTGGGCGTACACCCGTTTTTTGTGAAAGATTATATGGCCGCTGCCCGTCAATATGGCCCGGAAGGCGCAGAGAAGGCCATCCTGCTGCTGCACCAGTATAACCTGCGGAGCATCGGTATCAATGATGCCGGCGTGGAAGATGGTGAACTGATGAAAGAACTGATGTATAAAATAATGCACTGATTAAATTCATCTGAGATGCATCCTGTATTACGTGTATTACTTGGTATTTTGGTACTGATAGGCGGGTTTTATGCACTGTACGCCAGTGTCACATTTATCTGGATGATGATAAAGCTCCACCCTGTCATAAAAAACGGCGGTTATACCACCACCTATGTACTGCAGTCGGGGGGAATGTTGCTGGGCGGATTGGCATTGAGCTGTTATTTCTTCTACAGGGCCTATAAATTACTGAAACCGCCGAAGAAAGAGAAGCCTATCGAATTCCTGGGGGAAGACCTGTAAGCTTTCATACCTATACTTAAAACTGACATTGTTATGCATCCTGTACTACGTGGCATTTTAGGCGTTTTATTACTGATAGTAGGATTTTTACTGGCAATATTCGACCTGGCTTATATCTGGCAAGCCATTGCAGACACCAATCATGTTATGCCGAAAGACACTACTACAAAGGTCATCGTATGGACCGTTCTGACGCTGGTAGGTTGCATCTTCCTCGCTATAACCTGGTTTTGTTTATACAAAGGATATAAACTCTGCCGCCCGCGGGTAGAGAAGAAAAAAGAAAAGATTGAATTTCTGGGAGAAGAATTTTAACGCTTCAGAATCTTCCTGGACTGCGCAGAATCCTTGTCCATCTGCACGATCAGGTCTTTAATATCGTCAAATTTCTGGTTGGCACGGATATATTCCACGAAGTAAATGGTCAGCTCCTGGCCGTATAAATCTTCATTAAAATCAAACAAATGGACTTCCAGGCGAAGGTCGGTGCCATTGAAGGTAGGGCGGAAGCCGATGCTCATCACGGCGGGTAACAGCTCGTCATGGCCGGGGGCTTTCACCCATACGGCATAAATACCTTCTGCCGGGATCAGTTTCCGTTCGTCGTTCAGGTGCAGGTTGGCGGTAGGGTAACCCAGCTGCCGGCCCATTTTATCGCCATGAACCACGGTGCCGCTCAGGAAATACGGGTACCCCAGTAACTCATTGGCCAGTAATACTTCGCCTTCCTGCAAACTTTTACGGATTTTGGTAGAGCTCACCGTCAGGTCGTTGACCACCTGCTGGGGAATCTCTAGCAGCCGGAAACCGTATTGTTGTTGTTCTGCTTCCAGCAGTTCCAGTCCGCCTTCGCGGTTGTGGCCAAAACGGTGGTCGTAGCCGATGATAATGGTATGTGGTTTGAAACGCGCTACCAGGAAATCTTCCAGGTATTCGCGGGCAGAAAGCTCGGAGAAGGCTTGGGTGAAAGGCACTACCACCAGGTGATCAATACCGGCCTGTTCCAGCAGGGCGATCTTTTCCGGTAAAGTGGTAAGCAGCCGGATATTATTGGGGCGGGGCGCCAGTACTTCCCGCGGATGCGGGTCAAAGGTGACGATCACGGTCTCTCCGTCACACTCCGCAGCAGCCTGCTCCAGTTGTTGTATAATGAAGCGGTGCCCTGCATGTACGCCATCAAAAGTGCCTATCGTGATAATTGCATTACGGATTTCCGGTAAATGCTTTAAGTCCCTGTGAACCTGCATATAATTCAATAACATCAAAAATGCCATGCAAATCTAACACATTCAGCGGGCATTCTGCAGGGAATCTGTTACTTTTGCAGCCAGATTGTTACTTTATTCTCATATTTATTCGATTTCCGGTGGATAATAATATTTACGCCAAACGTGGTGTTTCAGCTGGCAAGGAAGATGTGCACAATGCCATAAAAAATATTGATAAAGGCCTTTTTCCGAAGGCGTTCTGTAAAATAGTGCCGGATATCCTGGGCGGCGATGAAGCTTATTGCAACATCATGCATGCCGATGGCGCGGGTACCAAATCCTCCCTGGCCTATATGTACTGGAAGGAAACCGGTGATCTTAGCGTCTGGAAAGGAATTGCTCAGGATGCCATTATCATGAACATGGACGACCTGCTCTGCGTAGGCGCTACGGATAACATCCTGTTATCTTCTACTATCGGCCGTAATAAACAGCTGCTGCCCGGTGAAGTGATCGCGGCTATTATTAATGGCACCGAAGATATTCTCGCCGAACTGCGTAAACACGGTATCAGCATCTATTCTACCGGCGGTGAAACGGCCGATGTGGGCGACCTGGTACGTACCATCATCGTGGATTCTACCGTAACCGCCCGCATGAAACGCAGCGATGTGATCTCCAACGATCGTATCCAGGCCGGTGATGTGGTAGTGGGACTGGCTTCCTACGGACAAGCCACCTATGAAACGGAATATAACGGCGGTATGGGCAGCAACGGTCTTACCAGCGCCCGTCACGACGTGTTTAATAAAGCTATGGCAGCCAAATATCCGGAGAGCTTCGATCCGGGTATTCCGGCTGAACTGGTGTTCAGCGGCAAAAAAGCCCTGACAGACAAAATAGATATCCCTGGCTTCGGCGCCGTGGATGCCGGTAAACTGGTATTGTCACCTACCCGTACCTACGCGCCGGTAATCAAAAAAGTACTGGAGCAGTTCCGTCCGCAAATTCACGGTATGGTGCATTGCAGCGGCGGCGCTCAAACAAAGGTGCTGCACTTCATTGAAAACCTGCACGTGATCAAGGACAACCTGTTCCCGGTTCCGCCGCTGTTTACCCTGATACAGGAGCAGTCCGGCACGTCCTGGAAAGAAATGTACCAGGTGTTCAATATGGGGCACCGTATGGAGTTGTATGTGCCGGAAGCGATTGCGGCAGATATCATCAGCATTTCCAAAAGCTTCAACATCGATGCACAAATCATCGGAAGGGTAGAAGCAGCTGCACAAAAACAAGTGACTGTGAAAGCGCCGGCAGGCACTTTCATCTACCAATAACATCTTTCAAATAAAAGCAAAAGCGCCGGACAGTATTGCCCGGCGCTTTTGCTTTTATCAAACAGGAAATCATTGCATGGTAAAACGGATAGGCAGGTTGAACTGTACGTTTACTTTTCTGCCGTTTTGTACGCCTGCATTCCACTCAGGCATTTCCTTCACTACGCGAAGCGCTTCTTCTTCCAGACCATAACCCTTTTTGGAGCCTACGGTTCTGGCTTGTTGTATATGTCCTTCTTTATCTACCACAAACTGCACGAATATAGTGCCCGTAGCTTTGTGTTCCACAGCATCTTTGGGGTATCTGATGTTTTTGGACAGATATTTTGCCAGCTCTTCTTCACCACCGACAAAGGTGGGCGGGTGTTCCACGAAAGTGAATATCTCTTCGTTGGAAGAGTTGCCGGCAGGCGCAGGGGGTGGCGAAAACTGGACCTTGTTAGAGGTAGTTACCACCACCGGGTTCATTTCCTGTACCGTAAACCTGATGGGAAGGATGTAATCTACCGGCACCTTTTTCCCATTCGATTCTCCGGGTTTCCAACGGGGCATGATCTTTATTATGCGGATGGCTTCCTCTTCCAGGCCGCCTCCCAGCTGGTCGTTGATGGTGGAAATACCGGTAATACTGCCATCCGGTTCAACGACAAAGTGCACTTTCACCAGTCCGGAGATACCTTTTTCCTGAGCTGGCTTGGGATACAGGATATTTTTGGTCAGAAATCTGGCCAGTTCCTCCTGTCCACCGGGAAATGAAGGGTGGACTGTCAGATTAGAGGTATTGTCAACATACACTACCCTGGCGTCTTCCTGTTTGCGTTTGGAAGGAGTGGTGTCTGCAACAACCACCGGCGCTTCAGCGGCAACGGTGTTTCCGGAAGGGGCAGCAGGCAGGATGCCGGTGGGTACCAGCGCCCGAATGGCGGCGGGGCGCTGGTCAACCACAAAGGCTAATGAGCAGAATATGGTGGCTGCTAACGGCAGCACGAGTATCCTGCGTAAATAACTGAATCTGGGTTGGCGGAATTGCGTAAGCATAAGAATTCTTCGTTTTATAGGCGGATGGAAAAATTCATTGGTAATGGAAAACTGCGGGCTGTCAAAGGCGCTGCGGAGAATATTTTCGGCGTAACCGGCCACTTCGTCGCCGGCGGCTTTTTTGTCGGCGATAAACTCATGTACCAGTGCCAGCTCTCTTTTAATCAGGTGAAAGAAAGGGTTGATCCAGCAAAAGGCGGTGATTACTTCCAGTAACATCTTATCGAGACTGTGTTTTTCCTGCAGATGTACCAGCTCGTGTTTTAGTACCTGTTTGTTTTGGGGCGTGTCCAGGCTGGACTCCATATCCCAGAAGATATAGCGGAAGAAGGAAAACGGCGCTTTCACTTCCGGATTACGGGCAAAGCGGAAGGGTGGAATGTCCTGTACGTGGCTGTGGCGTATCAGTCTGCGGATACTGAAGATACCGGCCAGCAGCCGGTATATGGCGAATAACACGACTAATGCGTAGATAACGGTGATGGATATACGTAAATAGTCGGAAGGCTGTGCTGCCGGCGCTACTACGGTTTCCCGCAGCACCACGATCTTACTGGTATAGGCATATACGGCGGAAGGCGCGTCCTGGCCTCCGGGCAACGGTATCTTTAACAATGGAACGCCCAGCGATACCAGCGTGATGAGCACCAGGTAATAACGGTTCCATTGATGGAAACGGTTGTTGCGCAGGGCGAGGTGGTAATATCCATACAGCAGGGCGCTGCAGAGTACCACTTTCTCCAGGTAAATAAGCGGTGTCATGGGATGCATAATTCAGGTTGACGGAATAAAGTTTTGCAGTTACTTTTTTTCGTGGTCTTTTATTTTCTGCACCAGCTGTTCCAGGTCGTTCACGCTGAGTTCCTTTTCTTTCACAAAGAAAGACACCATATTACTGAAGGAACCGCCAAAGTAGCTCTTGGCCAGGTTGTTCAGCGTTTTGCGGCTATAGGCTTCTTTGGTGATCAGGGCAAAATACTGGTGTGATTTGCCAAATGCCTTAAAGTCCACAAAACCTTTCTCCATCAGGATTTTTACCAGGGTGGATACCGTGTTGTAGTGCGGCTTCGGTTCCGGGAGCGCTTCAATAATATCTTTCACAAAAGCTGGCCCGGTTTGCCAGAGCGCCTGCATGATCTGCTCTTCCGCTTTGGTTAGTTGTTTCATACGTTGAAATTGTTAAATCTAAAATACAACTAAGTTTTTAGTTTGACAACTATTTTTTTAGTTTAACGATAAAAGCCTTTTTTGTCAGGAAGATGTCCACACACACAACGAATTATTTTTTAATTGGTTATTTTTGTCGCCATAACGCAGTTTAGCATTAAACCGAACAAGTACATGACGTCCGAACAACCGATTATCCAATTAACGAATGCCAGTATTTACCAGGGGAATACATTGATATTATCTGATGTGAATATTACGGTGAACAAGGGGGAGTTTGTATATCTTATTGGTAAAACGGGAACGGGTAAGTCCAGCCTGCTGAAAACCCTGTACGGGGATCTGCCTTTAAAAGATGGTACCGGCCAGGTAGTAGGGTTTGATTTGAAGAAGATGGACTGGAAGAAGGTTCCATACCTGCGTCGTAATCTGGGCGTAGTGTTTCAGGACTTTCAGCTGTTGACCGACCGTAACGTGCACGACAACCTGAAATTTGCCTTGCGGGCTACCGGCTGGCAGGACCATAAGCAGATGGAAGATAAAATTGCGGACGTACTGGACAAGGTTGGGTTGAGCACCAAAGGGTTCAAAATGCCTTATGAATTGTCTGGCGGTGAGCAACAACGTATAGATATTGCCCGGGCAATGCTTAATTCTCCCCGGTTGATCCTGGCAGACGAGCCTACCGGTAACCTGGACCCGGAAACGTCTGATGGTATTATGCAGCTTTTATTCCGTATTTGCCGGGAGGGTACCGCTATTGTAATGGCTACCCATGATTATATCGTTTTGCAGAAGTTCCCTTCCCGTGTGTTGAAGACTGAAAACGGGCATGTAACAGATAACGCAGCGCTGAATTTCTCTGCCTAGTTGATTTGTATAATATTATAGATATAGATAAATCCGAATTTATTATAAATTCCGGCTTTATTGGTAATTCGTATTTTTTAAATTACCTTTGCACCGGAAAAATAGCGACAAAAAACATTATCATTACTTATTATTTTTAAAGATGTCTTACTTAACTGTTGAAAAGAAAGCCAATATTTTTAAGGAATTTGGCGGAAGCGAGAAAAATACAGGCTCTGTGGAAGCGCAAATTGCCCTGCTGACTGAGCGTATCAACAGCATTTCCGGTCACCTGAAACAAAATAAAAAAGATTTCTCCACTCATCGCGGTCTGATGAAAATGGTAGGTCAGAGAAAGCGTTTGCTTTCTTATCTGTCCAAAACCAACCTCACCGGCTATCGTGCCCTCATTGAGAAGTTAGGTATCAGGAAGTAACCATGACTTAATTATAGCGCTATTCCCAACTTTTATGTTGGGAATAGTTTTTTTGTATGTATACCTTTTGTTATCCTTGTGATTGTAAATGGATAACGTTATCTAATTAATCCTCACTTTTTTATGAATCTGACACCTATCTCAGTGAAATTCGATATAGGAGACGGTCGTATAGTGACCATCGAAACCGGTAAGTTGGCCCGCCAGGCTGACGGAGCGGTAACGGTGCGTCTGGGTAATGCAATTCTGCTGGCCACTGTGGTAGCGAATAAAGAACCGAAGCCCGGCCAGTCCTTCTTCCCGCTTACTGTTGACTACCAGGAAAAATTTGCATCTGCCGGCCGTATCCCCGGATCATTTTTCAAACGTGAAGGCAGACTCTCCGACTATGAAGTCCTGATCTCCCGCCTGATTGACCGTGCATTGCGCCCGCTGTTCCCCGATAACTATCTCTGCGAAGTTCAGGTACTGGTTTCCCTCATCTCTTCTGATCCTGAAGTAATGCCTGATGCCCTGGCCTGCCTGGCGGCATCTGCTGCGTTGGCCGTTTCTGACGTGCCCATCCAGGAAATCATCTCTGAAGTAAGAGTAGCCCGTATCGAAGGTAAATATGTAATCAACCCTAACCGTTCCGATCTGGCGAAAGCTGATATGGACTTCATCATCGGTGCTACTGAAAAGAACATCATGATGGTGGAAGGGGAGAGCAAGGAATGCCAGGAAGAAGACCTGATCGCTGCTATTGAAGCTGCACACGCTGCTATTAAAGTACAGGTGAAAGCGCAGGAAGAGCTGCGTGACCTGAAAGGCGTAAAAGGCAAACGTGAATACGCACAGCCTCACCAGAACGAAGAACTCAAAGCAAAAGTGATCGCTTTTGCAAAAGATAAAATCTATACGGTAGCTAAATCTGCTTCTGCCAAACACGACCGCAGCGATGCTTTCAAAAAAATCGCTGAGGAACTGAAAGAGCATCTGGGCGAATTACCGGAAGAAGATGCACCATTAGTAGGTGAATACTTCCACGACCTGGAAAAAGAAGTGATCCGCAACATGATCCTGGACGAATCGGTACGTCTCGACGGCCGTTCCCTGGACCAGGTGCGCCCGCTGGCGATGGAAACAGATCTGCTGCCTTCCCCGCACGGTTCCGCACTGTTTACCCGTGGTGAAACACAGTCCCTGACTACTGTTACCCTGGGTACTCCGGAAGATGAGCTGCTGATCGAAAGCGCTGCTACTTCCAACTACGTTAAATTCATCCTGCACTACAACTTCCCGCCATTCTCCACCGGTGAGGTGAAAATGATGCGCGGCCCCGGCCGTCGTGAAGTAGGGCACGGTAACCTGGCTATGCGCTCTCTGAAGCAAATGATGCCTGGTTCCGAATACCCTTACACAGTACGTGTAGTTTCTGATATCCTCGAGTCTAACGGTTCCTCTTCTATGGCGACCGTATGTGCCGGCTCCCTGGCACTGATGGACGCGGGTGTTCCCCTGCCGAAACACGTTTCCGGCGTAGCGATGGGCCTTATCTCCCGTGCTTCCGACGGCAAATGGGCAGTTCTGACCGATATCCTCGGCGATGAAGATCACCTGGGTGATATGGACTTTAAAGTAACCGGTACCCGCGATGGTATCGTTGGTATCCAGATGGATATCAAAGTTGACGGCCTCAGCATGGACGTGATGCGTTCTGCGCTGGAACAAGCTAAAAAAGGACGCCTGCACATCGTGGAAGCGATGTATGCCGCTGTTCCTGCTGCCCGTCCTGAACCAAAACCACACGCACCACGTATGGAGAAGATCATCATCGACCGCGAATTTATCGGCGCTGTGATCGGACCCGGTGGCAAAATCATACAGGAAATCCAACGCGAAACCGGTACTACCATCAATATCGAAGAAGTAGGCGAAACCGGCGAAGTGAGCATCTTCTCTGCACAGAAAGATGGCCTGGACAGAGCCGTTGCATGGGTAAAAGGCATCGTAGCCGTTCCGGAAGTAGGAGAGGTGTACGAGTCTGTCGTAAAATCCATCATGCCTTACGGTGCTTTCGTAGAGTTCATGCCTGGCAAACAAGGCCTGCTGCACATCTCCGAAGTGTCCTGGAAACGCCTGGAAACGATGGAAGGCGTACTTACAGAAGGCGAAAAAGTAAAAGTGAAACTCACCGGTACCGATCCTAAAACCGGTAAGTTCAAACTGAGCCGCAAAGTGCTGATGCCTAAACCGGAAGGTTATGTAGAAAGACCGGAAAGAGAAGAAGGTGATCGCCGTGATCGTGGCGACCGCGGTGATCGCGGCGACAGGCGCGATCGTGGTCCACGCGACGACAGACGCGGTGGTGGTGGCGACAGAGACAGACGTGACCGTGGAGGTGACCGCGACCGTGGCCCTCGTCCGGAACGTCAGGATCGTCCTGAAAAACCACAAGAGCCTACTTTCGATGAGGAATAGGCCCGGTTTATCCAACTACGGTATTTATAACTGAAATTAGATAAATGAAAAAGCAGCTACTGTCTAGTGGCTGCTTTTCTGTTTTCGGGAAAATGTAAATAGCTATCTCCGCGTCATCTGTTCTACACAGAAAGTGCTCTCCCGGAAAATCTCCTTACCGTTGTTCATCCGGAATACCCGGTAGTTGTTGTTGTTAATCGGTTCAAAGATCAGCTTATAGGCTGGTTGCACTACTTTGCTGCCCCGCTCTACTATTTTCAGATTGCCTGTAGCCAGCAGGTCCGGCAGTATCTCTTCCACATAAGGCATCAGGATGCCGCAATCTTCTGCCCATAGCAGGTTCATCCGGTCGGTACGCAGACTGATTTCCCGGTTGAGCGTATCTTCCAGGAAACAATAGGCTTTCAGGAAATGGTTGGCCATATCAACCGTACTCAGCTTCGCAAATTGAATATTACGGAATACTTTGTTGCTGTTTTTGTTGTTACGCAAAGTGGTATCCATGGTGATCATATAATCCATCAGGTGCTGACGGTCGAAAATCAGGACCGCATTATCTCCCTGGTACATGATAGAATCCCGGAAGGGTTCGGAGGGCGGCTGCACTTTGATCACTGTTTGTGCGCTGGCGGCCCATGAGCAGGCAATGCCTGCGAGCAGGAGCAGTAACGTTTTCATAGGTAATATCGGTTAGTGTTTATATGTCAAATATAATAATATTAATATAATTTGTTATAAATTAGCTGCCGGGTAAATATTTCCTTACTATTTATCCGGTCTGGCGGTTGTTTCGGGCAAATGATTATATTTGCCGCATATGTCACATATAGCTATTACGCTACAGGTCAGTGCAGAACAGGCTGATTTGTTGATTGCACAGTTGTCGGAGGCGAATTACGAGGGGTTTGAGGAGCAGACGGACCAACTGGTTGCCTATATTCCGGAAGCTGATTTCGATGAAGCATTATTACAGTCCATCTTGTTATCTTACGGTATTACCTATACGAAAGAAACGATTCAACAGACCAACTGGAACGCACTGTGGGAAAGCAATTTTGAGCCTGTAGTGGTAGACAGTTTTTGTGGCATCAGGGCTGCTTTTCATCCGCCGTTTACACCGGCGCCCACCTATGAGATTGTGATTACACCTAAAATGTCATTTGGTACAGGGCATCACGCTACTACCTCATCGATGATACGGTTGATGCAACACATTTCATTTGAAGGGAAGAAGGTATTTGACTTCGGTACAGGTACGGGCATCCTGGCTATCCTGGCCGATAAAATGGGGGCCGCGCAAACCGATGCGATTGATTATGATGAGTGGGCGGTGAATAACACGCTGGAGAATATTACAACCAACCATACCCGGCATACAACGGTATGGCAGGCAGACAACCTGGAGGCAGTAACCGGCACTTATGATATTGTTCTGGCCAACATCAATCTGAATGTATTACTGCGTTTTATGCATGATATGCGCCGTTTGCTGGTGCCGGAAGGCATTCTCCTGTTGAGCGGCATCATGCCATCCGATGAACAACAAATCCTGGCAGCAGCTATTCCGGCAGGCTTCACTCCGGTGGAAAAAATAGAGAAAGACAACTGGCTGGCACTGAAACTGAAGGCCTCGGGCAAGGAATAGTATAAAACTTTATATGAAAAGTGCTGATAATCCAACTTTTGTGTTACGAACTTTTCTAATGTTTGCTTAATTTTAACACAGAATTTGTTATCTTAGCAATCCTAACTTATAGTGATGACAGAAATTTTATTGCTTTTTTGTGCTTATCTGATCGGTTCTGTTCCGACAGCGGTATGGGTAAGTAAAGGCGTCTTCGGGATGGATATCAGGGAATATGGCAGCGGCAATGCCGGTGCTACCAACACATTCCGGGTACTGGGCCCCAAAGCAGGAACTTTTGTGATGGTGGTGGACATGTTGAAGGGCGTACTGGCTGTACGGTTAGCATATCTGGCTTCTTACTATCAAGATCCCGAACACCTGACACAGCTGGTCAATCTCCAGATTGGGCTGGGGCTGGCTGCGGTAGTAGGGCATATTTTCCCGATCTGGGCCAGTTTCCGTGGCGGTAAAGGTATCGCTACCCTGTTTGGCCTGGTGCTGGCTATTCAACCGGTAGTGGCGCTCTGCTGCGTAGGCGTATTCCTGATGATCCTGTTCCTCACCCGTTATGTATCTTTAAGCTCTATCATCGCCAGCATTGCATTTCCGGTCCTGATCCTGTATATCTTTAACGAACCCGAAATATATTATCGCATTTTCGCCATCGCTGTAGCGTTGATGGTAGTGTTAACACATCAGAAAAACATTACCCGTCTGTTGAAAGGAAACGAAAGCAAAGTGCCTTTGTTCAGGAACAGAAAAGAAAAACATTAATTCAACTTTTTCGGATATAGACATCAAAGCATAAAGTAGAAAGCCGGGCCAACATGAAGTGTGCACGCTTTTTGCTTTATGCTTTTCTGCATTATAAATTTGATTCACCCATGAAAAAGATCGCACTTATCTTTACTGCCGGCATCGGACTGTTAGCAGCGTGTACACGCGTGCCTATTACAGGCCGTAGCCAGTTAAACCTACTCCCCGAAAGCACCATGCAGTCCATGGCACTCCAGGAATACCAGTCCTTTCTCTCCTCCAACAAAGTAGTGTCGCAAAGCACCAACAGGGATGCGGAGATGGTAAAAAGGGTAGGTCAACGTATTGCCGCCGCCGTTACTGCCTACATGAATCAGAACGGTATGAGCAACCAGATCGCCGACTACAAATGGGAATTTAACCTGGTAGATAGTAAAGAAGTGAATGCCTGGTGTATGCCGGGAGGTAAAGTGGTGGTATATACCGGACTGTTGCCTGTTACCCAGAATGAAACAGCACTGGCCTGCGTAATGGGACACGAAATTGCCCACGCCATTGCCCGTCACGGTAACGAACGTATGAGCCAGGGTCTGGTAGCACAAGGTATCCAGGTAGCCGGCTCAGTAGCCCTGGGTAAAAACCCTACTGCGGTTAATCTTTTTAACCAGGCCTTCGGCGTAGGCGGTAACCTGGGCATCATGGCCTTCTCCCGTCAGAACGAACTGGAAGCCGATCACCTCGGTGTTATTTTTATGGCTATGGCCGGTTACAATCCACAGGAATCCATTCCTTTCTGGCAACGTATGGCCAGCATGAGTAACGGCCAGAAACCACCGGAATTCATGAGCACACACCCCAGCGACGCCAGACGCGTACAGCAACTGCAACAGCTGATGCCGGAAGCCATGAAATACTATAAGCCCAGATAATATTTACGGATTTTTTGATTTACGGATTTCGGGATTGATAAAACACGAAGACCGAAGCGATATACGTATCGCTTCGGTCTTCGTGTTTTATCTTCGCTTTTATCCCCGAAATCCGTAAATCAAAAAATCCGTAAATCAAATATCGATTTCGATCACTTTCTTGTTTTTCTGCACCTTGGTCTTCTCCGGCACATGGGCCAGGATCTCTTTTTTAAAAGCCTCTATCAATGCCTGTTTGATAAAGTGACGATGCGTCACCAGGCTGATTTCCCGCACCGGTTCGGGCGATTTAAAATAACGTACCATATTGAGCTGGCGGGTGGAGAGGTCCTGCAGGGATAATTCCGGCAGAATCGTATATCCTTCGTTGAGGTCTACCATACGTTTGAGCGTTTCCACGCTGCCGGTATTGTATTCCAGGTTTTTATGTTCGCCCATGGTGAATTTATCCTTGCAGATATTCAATACCTGGTTGCGCATACAATGCCCTTCATTGAGCAACCATACATCTTTCAGCTCCAGCTCTTCTGCTTTCACCACTTTTTTCTCGTAAAGCGGGTTGCTTTTAGCGGCATATACCACAAACGATTCATAAAACAGCGGGTGTTCTTCCAAATGGGGATTATGCAGGGGAGTAGCCAGCAGTCCACAATCCAGCAGCTCCTGTTTCAGCTGGTGAATAATTTGTTCGGTGGGATATTCCCATATTTCGAGCTTTACCTTGGGATATTTTTTCATGAATCCCGTCAGGATGCGGGGAAGCAGGTAAGGCGCCAGGGTAGGGATAATGCCCACTTTCAGGTTACCCTGTACTTCTTTTTTCTGGTCAGCGATGATTTCACGGATACGGGCGTTTTCCTTCAGGATAATCCTGGCCTGTGAGATGACCGCAATGCCTATTTCAGTAGGAACTACCGGCAGTTTGCTGCGGTCAAACAGTTTAATGCCCAGCTCATCTTCCAGTTTTTGTATCTGCATGCTCAGCGTAGGCTGCGTAACAAAGCATTTTTCCGCCGCTATCACAAAGCTCCGGTAGGTATCTACCGCAACTATGTATTCCAATTGAACCGTTGTCATGCTGCAAAGATATTGATAAAATCTATAGATAGACAATTACGAATTGCGAATTACGAATTACGAAAAAAGCGAAGACCAGTATATGATCTTCGCTTTTTTTCGTAATTCGTAATTCGTAATTAGAATATGCGGTAACGGTACTTGATTTTTTCCGTATTGCTATACAGTTCGCGGATGTTGATAGATGCCTGGATTTCCTGCACGGCATCGGTTTTCAGGTTACGGAATTCCGCCTGTTTGTTGTCGATAATGCTTTTATCGGCTAATCCGTTGTCCTGGGCGATCTTCAGCGAATTGTTCACCTTGGTGTAGTAAGAGTCCAGCAGGGTGAAGTATTCGTTATACAGATTTTCGAAACGTTTGGTTTGCAGCACCAGGTCTTCCAGCTGGTTGTTCACCTCTTTCAAATTGGGGTTTTCCCGCAGCAACGATTCATAATCGATGCGTTTATTTTTGGTGTATTTGGTTTCCAGCTGACCAAAATATTCTACTACTTTTTCTTTTTTGAACTCGTAGAAATATTCATTCATGGTTTGACTCAAAGGTTTGTTGCCTTTCTGTGGCGCCGGGAACTTCAGGGAAGTGGCGGTAAAGGAAAGGTGATCAAACAGGTTATCCTGTAACAGGCTAAGCTGGTCCTTGTTGAAATTGAGCCCGTACTCAAATTTCTGGTTGGCATCATTCAGCGCTGTATAATACACTACATACTTATTCAGTTCTTTTTCAAAGTCCTGCAGTGATTTCTGGTTGATTTGTTTGTTGTTGACGCTGACGCTGTGCAGGAAGTTCATCACCGAGTTGGCAATGGCCAGTGGCGGCGTCAGCGAGGTAAAGCTCTGGAAAATAGGGCTGTTGATAATGGATTTGGTGGATTCCACGATCTTTGAATTTTTTTCGCCCTTATCCGATTTGTTTTTCAGGATGATTTTTTCCACCAGTTCCACGATGCGGTCGCTCAGGGAGAACCCCAGGGCTTTACTTTCCGGGTTATTGAGCGAGGTAATAAATACATCGAGGTTATTGGTGGTGGTACGCGATTTCAGGTCAATGATTTTTTTGTTGAGCAGATAATAGGTTTCACTCGCGTTAATGATATTGTTTTTAATGAGATCGTATTTGCTCATATTATCGATCTCTTTACCCTGCAGCAGGGCCTGGATAGCATTGGAATTCGTTTTATCGTTGTCCGTAATGCGCTGCATTTCTTCCACCAGTTTGCGGATGGTAGTGTCCTGTGTTTTGATGACCGGGGAAGTGATGGCCTTCAATTCCGGGTCCTGTGCTTGTGCGGCCTGAAAGGTTAACAAAAAGATAAAGGGTGCCGGCAGCACTTTCATCCATTTCGAAGTCCAGGATTTTTTTCCGGGCTGTACTAACGGTAACGAATGATTACAAGTGGTTTCAAACCCATTGCCATGCTTCATTTCCGTTGGTAGGTGTTTTAACATGTTCTTTTTGCTTTTTGTTAACAAAAATTTTAGAAAATATGATGCCAAAATCATCAAGCTACAAAGATAAATAATTAATAATAGTTAAAATTAAATCATGATGGGTGGTACACATGCCCATTTGAGCAATATATTTTGAATTATCAGCAGGTGAGTTACCTTTGCACCCAAATTTGATCCACTTTCATGCTGAATGACAAAAAGATAGTGGTAGTGTTACCGGCCTACAACGCAGCACTTACACTGGAGAAGACATTCCGGGAAATCCCTTTCGACATCGTGGACGATGTGGTACTGGTAGATGATGCCAGCAAAGATGAAACCCTGGAAATAGGAAGACAATTGGGGATTAAGCACCTGATCCGCCATGACAATAACAAAGGATATGGCGGCAATCAGAAATCCTGCTACAACAAGGCGTTGGAGCTGGGAGCTGATGTGGTGGTGATGCTTCACCCGGACTATCAGTATACGCCCAAACTGATTACCGCTATGTGCAGTATCATCGCCAACGATCTGTATCCGGTTGTTTTCGGGTCCCGTATCCTGGGTAAAGGCGCACTGAAAGGCGGAATGCCGATGTACAAATACATATTTAACCGTATGCTTACGTTCACGCAGAATGTCCTGATAGGGCAGAAGCTGAGCGAGTATCACACCGGTTACCGTACCTTCTCCGGAGAGGTGTTGAAAAGTATCAACTACATGGCCAATAGCGATGACTTTGTATTTGATAATGAAATGATTTCGCAGATATTCATGAAAGGATACGATATTGCGGAAATAACCTGCCCGACCAAATATTTTGAAGAGGCGTCGAGCATCAACTTCAAACGGAGCGCCATCTATGGACTGGGTGTACTGCGGGTTTCCCTGCAACACCGCCTGCATATGTGGGGCCTCCTTAAAGGAAAAATTTATTAAAAAATTCGTATAGTCAGTGAGTTTAGCGCAGCAATACCGATTAGCCACCAAATACCTCCGGTATTATTTTACCGCCGGGAACCGTCATGATGTTCATTCCCCTTTCGTTTTCTCCCTGATAGAAGACGTATTGCTGGATAAAACCAACCATGCCGCCTTCGGTGAAATTGAAGAGCTGCGTAAACAATTGCTGGCCAGCACCGAAACCCTCCAGGTCACCGACCTGGGGGCCGGTTCCCTTATTTCTTCCGGCAACGAGCGGAAAGTGAGCGACATTACCCGCTATGCCGCCAAACAGCCCAAATTCGGGCAATTATTCTACCGGCTCGTTCAATACCTTCAACCGAAGCAACTGCTGGAATTAGGCACCTCTATGGGCCTTTCCACGGCTTATATGGCCAAAGCGGCCCCTGGCGCCCGGGTATATACCATCGAGGGCTGCCCTAATATTGCCGCCAGAGCCCGCAAAAACTTCGATGCATTGCACCTCAATAATATTACCCAGGTGACCGGTAACTTCGATACGGTACTACCCGACGTGCTCCGCCAGATGCAGCGGCCCGACTGGGTATACATCGACGGCAACCACCGGAAAGAACCCACCCTGGCATATTTTGAGCAATGCCTGCAATATGTGCACGAATATTCCCTCCTGATTTTCGACGATATCCACTGGACACCGGATATGGAGGCAGCCTGGCATACCATCCGGGAACATGAACAGGTAACCATGACCATCGACCTGTTTTTTATCGGACTGGTGTTTTTCCGGAAAGACTTCAAAGTAAAACAGCATTTCACCCTGAAATATTAAAAATACCGAATGCAGGTAGTATATTAGGAACAAATTCCTCATATGAACTACCTCAGATACGTACTGCTTTGCTGTTGCCTGCTGGCGACAAGCCTTTGGAGCCATGCCCAGGACTTAGACGCTTTTAGCTATGAAACCTATTACCATCACGGCGATACATTGCGTTACCGCCTGCTGATGCCCGCCAACTACGATATTCATAAAAAATATCCGCTCGTCGTTTTTCTGCATGGAGCAGGAGAGCGGGGATACGATAACAACGCGCAACTGTTGCACGGCGGAACCATGTTCCTCCGCGACAGCCTGCGGAACAAATACCCCGCTTTTGTACTGGTGCCGCAATGCCCTACCGGCAGCTGGTGGGCGCCGATGGACTACAAACGCGACGCTACCGGTAAAATCACCGCTGCCACTTTCCCCCTCGACGCTCCGGCCCCGCCAGCCACGGCAGCGCTCAATACCCTGCTGGACAGCCTGCTGGGTACCGGTAAAATCGATAAAAAACGGGTGTACATCGGCGGTCTCTCTATGGGCGGCATGGGTACTTTTTACCTGATCACCAAAAGACCGGAGCTCTTTGCTGCTGCCTTCCCCATCTGCGGCGCCGGTAATGTGGATGAAGCCGGCCGTTTCGCCGGTAAAGTGCCTGTCTGGATTTTCCACGGCGGCGCCGATGGTGTGGTACCCGTTGAAGCCTCCCGTGCTTACGATGAGAAACTGAAATCATTGAAAGCGGAATACAAATACACGGAATACCCCGGCGTAGGGCACAACAGCTGGGATAATGTTTTTGTAGAACCAGACTTGTTCCGGTGGCTGTTTTCGCATAAAAAGAAATAATTCCATCCCGAAATAAAAGAGGCAGCCCTACGGCTGCCTCTTTGCTCTTTAAAACCTTCCGGGTCAAATCATCATCTAAAAAAAGAAGGTTTTATTCATCACTCCTATCTATCGATTCTACGCTTCGCGCTCATCTCCGCTCATCGGCGAAATCCGCATACATCATCGCCATTAGCGGTTGCCGCCTAATGACCTATACAGCGATACCAGCCCCTGGTACACATTTTTCCTTGTCGTCACCAACGCCAGTTCCGCTTCCAGTACGCTTTTCTGGGCAGTGATCACTTCCAGGTAGTTCGCGTAACCGGTGGTAAACAGAATGTTGGCTGTAGATACGGCCTGTTGTAATACCAGTACCTCCTTCGATTTCAGGTCATAGGCCTGTTGTTGATTCTCCACCTTATTAAGGGCGGTTGCTACTTCCTGGTAACCGTTTATGATAGCCTGCTGGTATTCGTAGAATGCCGTATAGGCGTTAGCGGTAGAAATGTTGTATTGTGCCTTCAATTGTTTTTTATTGAAAATGGGAGCGGTGATGCTGCCCAGTGCGCCCCAGGCGATGGAGGCGGGTGATTTAAACAGCAGTCCTGCTTTAAAGGCATTAAAACCGGCATAAGGCGTAATGGTAAGACCGGGCAAAAAGGCGGCCCTGGCGGCCTTCACGTCTGCTTTTGTAGCGCTCAGTTCCAGCTCGGCCTTTTGGATGTCCGGGCGTTGCAGCAGCAGCTGGGCCGGTATACCGGACGGCACGCTGAGTGGCAGGCTGCCGGTATCCGCTACGGTGCTGCGTACAATAGGCTGTGGCAGCCGGCCCATCAGGGCGTTGAGCTGGTTTTCAATGGCGGCTATTTCCTGTTTAACGCCGTATTCGAGCGCCTTTGTGCTGAGCAGCTGTGCGGTGAATTGCTGTACTGCCAGTTCGGTAGCGCGGCCTGCATCTTTCTGTATGTGTACGGTGGCTACGGCCGCTTCCTGTAATTTGATGTTGCGGTGGATGATGGTCAGTTCATTATCCATGGCCAGCAACTCATAATACAGGCCGGTAATGCCTGCTACAATTTGGGTGGTGAGCAGGCGGCGTGCTTCGCTGGTAGCGAGGAAACGGGCCATAGTAGCATGACGCTGCTGTTTTAGTTTACCCCATATGTCTATCTCCCAGGAACTCCGGATGCCGGCGAAATATTCCGGTGTAGGGTCAGGAGCCCGTTGATCGTTGTTGATATTGGGAGATTTATTGGTATCGAAGTTACCGACACCGGTCATGGTGTAATCCGCGAAGTGGTCTACGCCGGCAGTAAGCGAAAGGTTGACGGATGGCAGCCAGGCATTGCGGGCCATCATCAGATTGGCCTGCGCGGCTGCAATACGCCGGGTGGCGGCCAGCAGGTCGTAGTTATGATGCAGGGCGCTGTCCACCAGGTTTTTCAGGTGGGCGTCCTGGAAAATACGGTCAAAGCCGGAGAAGGATAAAGTATCCGTATCCGGTGCTGTAGTGGCGGTAGCCAGGGTGCTTTCCGGCAACTGTAGTGCTTTCTGCGTGGTGCATGCGCCTGCGCCGGTCAGCAGGCAAGCGGCCAGTGTATATTGATATATTCGTTTATTCATTGGTGTAAGCTTTCAGTTCAACATTCTTTTTCGGAATCATGGAGGCAAACAGCACATAGAGGCCGGGGATGATGATCACCCCGAAGAGGGTGCCTATCAGCATACCACCGGCAGCAGCGGTACCAATGGAACGGTTGCCCATAGCACCTGCGCCTGAAGCGATACACAACGGTATCAGGCCGGCAATAAAGGCAAAGGAGGTCATGAGGATGGGCCGTAACCTGGACACCGCGCCTTCTTTGGCGGCATCAAGTACGGAGGCGCCATGTTTGTTCCGCAGAATGGCGAATTCCACAATGAGGATGGCGTTTTTACCCAATAAACCCACCAGCATAACGAGGGCTACCTGCGCGTAGATGTTGTTTTCCAGTCCCACCAGCTTTAAAGAGATGAAGGCGCCGAAGATACCCGCGGGCAGTGACAATAACACCGGCAAAGGCAACAGGAAACTTTCATACTGGGCAGCCAATAGCAGGTATACGAATACCAATACGATGATGAAGATGTATACCGCCTGGTTGCCGGAAAGGATTTGTTCGCGGGTCATACCACTCCATTCGTAACTATAGCCCCTGGGCAGTTCTTTGGCGGCGACTTCCTGCACCGCTTCGATAGCCTGGCTGCTGCTGTATCCGGGAGCTGCGTCACCATTGATCATAGCGGCAGTGTACATGTTGTAGCGGGTAAGTTGTTCCGGGCCGTATACCCGTTCCAGTTTGACGAAGTCGGCGTAGGACACCATTTCACCGCGATCGTTTTTTACGTGCAGGCGCAGCAGGTCGTCGGGTTTGGCCCGGAAGGCGGGATCTGCCTGCACCATTACCTTGTACATCTGTCCGAAGCGGATGAAGTTGGAAGCATAGTAGCTACCCATCAACGTTTGCAGGTTGCTCATCGCATTATCGATGCTGACGCCTTTTTTAGCCGCCATGCCCTGGTCCACATGAATCAGGTATTGAGGGAATTCCGCATCGAAGCTGGTAAAAGCACTACCGATTTCCGGCCGTTTTTTCAGGGCATCGATGAAGTTGTTGGTGATTTGGGCGGTTTGCCGCAGGTCACCGCTGCCGCTGCGGTCCAGCAGGCGCAGTTCGAAACCGCTGGCGTTGCCGAAGCCGGGCACCGTTGGTGGCGGGAAAAATTCTATACTGGCATCCGATACGCCGGCAGTCAGCTTTTGCAGTTTGGCGATAATATCGTTCACCGTAGCCTTGCGTTCGTCCCAGGGTTTCAGGTTGACCATGCCCATGCCATAAGAGGCGCCGGCTACTTCGTTCACGAGGCTGTAACCCGCCAGGGTGGACACCGATTCTACTTCGTCCAGCCTGGCAGCGATCGCCTGTATCTGGTCCAGCACTTCTTCGGTACGTTCTACCGTAGCACCGGGAGGAGCGGTTACGTTGACATAGATCATGCCCTGATCTTCCGTAGGGATGAAGCCGGAAGGCAGGATAGCACTGGCGCCCCAGGTAGCCACGAAGAATCCGGCGAGTGCGATCAGTGTGATCATTTTCCGGCCTGCGATGAAGCTTACCAGTTTGGCGTATTTGTTTTCGGTAGCGGTATATCCTTTGTTGAAACCATTGAAGAAACGTTGCAGCAGGCTCTTTTTACGTGGCTTACCATGCGTGTCTTTCAGCATGATGGCACAGAGTGCAGGCGTTAACGTTACTGCGTTGATACCCGATATCACGATGGAGATAGCGAGGGTGAGGGAGAACTGTCTGTAAAACACCCCTACCGGACCGGAAAGGAATGCTACCGGTATGAACACCGCAGACATCACCAGGGTGATAGCCACCAGTGCGCCGCTGATTTCGCGCATCGCGGCAATGGTAGCTTCCATGGGCGGCAGGTGATCTTCGCTCATTTTAACGTGGACGGCCTCCACCACTACGATCGCGTTATCCACCACAATACCGATCGCCAGTACCAGTGCAAAAAGGGTGAGCAGGTTGATAGAGAAGCCCATCATCTGCATAAAGGCAAGCGTACCAATCAGGGCCACGGGTACGGCCAGCGCCGGGATGAGCGTGGAACGGAAATCCTGCAGGAAAATAAATACCACAATAAACACCAGCAAGAAGGCTTCAAAGAGGGTGCGTACCACTTCATGGATAGAGGCATCCAGGAAGCGGGACACGTCGTAGTTGAAGTTGTAGGTCATGCCCGGCGGGAAAGAGGTGTTTTTCATCTCTTCCATCTTTTTCTTCACATTGGTGATTACCTCGCGGGCATTGGAGCCGGGCCTTTGTTTAAGCATGATGGAAGCAGATGGTTTGCCATCCGTTTTAGACACCATGCTGTAGGTGAGAGAGCCAAATTCCACGTCGGCTACGTCTTTGAGGTGCAGTACCGAACCATCGGCGCCGGCTCTCAGTACAATTTGTTTGTATTGGTCCGGTTCATAAAACTTGCCGGTATAACGGAGTACATATTGCAGCAACAGGGGATTTTTATCAGAGCTCTCGCCGGTTTTGCCCGGAGCTGCTTCGATGTTCTGTTTGCGGATAGCGGCGATGACTTCATCGGCAGATACGTTGTAGGCCAGCATGCGGTCTGGTTTGAGCCATACGCGCATGGCGTATTCCTTGGCGCCCATAATTTCGGCGCGGCCTACCCCGTCAATACGTTTCAGTTCCTGCAATACGTTAATATCGGCGAAGTTGTAGATGAACTGTTCATCCAGTGAGGTGTCTTCACTCATCACGTTGAGATACAGCAGCATACTGTTTACCTCTTTTTCGGTGGTTACCCCGGCTTTGATCACCTCTTCCGGTAATTCATCGATAATGGTAGCCACCCTGTTTTGTACGTTTACCGCCGCCTGGTCGGGGTCGGTGCCTACCTGGAAAAATACCTGTATGACGGTGATACCATCGTTACTGGATACCGACGACATGTAGGTCATGCCGGGAACCCCGTTGATAGCGCGTTCCAGCGGAGTGGATACCGCTTTGGCCGATACTTCGGCGTTGGCGCCGGTGTATTTGGCCGTTACCGTTACAGAGGGAGGTACGATATCGGGGAACTGGGTAACCGGCAGTGTAAACAGCGCCAGCAGGCCCAGCAAGGTGATAATAAGCGATATGACCAGTGATAACACCGGTCTTTTAATAAATATTTCAAACATTGATCTCTCGTTTTCAGCTAATAAGCGTAGTGATTTATATTCTCAGTAAACTGTCCATCGGTACCGTGCGGGGAGCAATCTGTACGCCGTCGCGGATATTGCGTACCCCTTCGCATACGATACGTTCACCGGGTTTGAGGCCGGATTTTACGATGTAGAAATGAGAGAACCGGGCTTGTGGAACGAAGTTCCGCATCGTCACCTTGTTGGAAGCGTCTACTACGAAGACATAGTTTTTGTCCTGCATTTCAAACACCGCTTTTTGCGGGATAATGATAGCGCTGTCCATTTCTGAAGTGAGCCGTACTTTACCGCTGGCGCCATGTTTCAGGAGCTTGACAGGATTGGGGAAGCGGGCGCGGAAAGCGATGGAACCGGTGTTCTCTTCAAATTCGCTTTCCATGGTTTCGATTTTGCCGACGTTTGGATAATCACTGCCATCGGCGAGTACCAGGTGCACCTGGTTGTAGCTGTTGTCGCCTTTGGCGATGGCTTTGCTGTATTGGAGATATTCTGTTTCGGATACGTTGAAATAGGCATATACCTCGCGGGTATCTGACACGGTGGTCAGCAGGGCGCCTTCACTGATGAGGCTTCCTTTTTTCAGCGGTATACGGTCGATGATGCCATCAAAAGGTGCGCGAACGCTGGTATAGGAGAGACGCATAGCAGCATTGCTTTCCGCCGAGCGGGCTTCGTCTATTTTAGCCTGAGCAGCAGCCAGGCGTGCCTTGGCTACTTCCAGTTCGGAGGCGGCAATTACTTTTTTCTCTACCAGCATTTTTACGCGTTCCAGTTCCAGGCTGGCAGATTTGGCTTCCGCCACCATATTGCTGAGCACCGCTTTCGCTTTGGTAAGTTCAGCGCTGTATTCCGCATCGCTGATACCAAACAGCAGCTGTCCTTTTTTTACTTCCTGCCCTTCATCCACATAAATTTTATCCAGAAAACCACTTACGCGGGCGCGTATTTCCACATTCTGAACAGCTTGTATGTCGGTCACATAAGTACGGTGCAGCGTGGTATCTTTTACCACCAGGCTGGTAACAGGTAATGATTTCAATTCCTCATTTCCGGTACTTTCTCCTTTGGTTACGCAACCCGCCGCGAATAACGCGAGCAGCGATACGTAAATCCCTGTATTTTGACGCATAGATATAACAGTTATTGTTTCCGGTGGTGCCGGAAAGATTAGTTCAACACATAGGAAGGCTCATTCCGCCAGGGTAGCGGTAAAGGTTGTCATCTCCCTAAAAAATGATTAAAGAAAAACAGTAAAAAAAAAAGGGAAAGCGTACTCAGAAGGGCGTAAACCGGAAAAGGAAACTGTAGTAGGCGGGTAAAAAAGCCTTCTGCCGGCCATATTCGCCGGGCAGGTTTTCTTTGATAAGACAATAATTGGAAGGGTTGCCGCCCTCAATATAAGCCACACGGGTGGCAATACTAAACTGCTGGGAGGAAGCGCTGAGGTAATACCGTGTTTTACGGCGGTGTTTGGTAGCATGTATGGCTTCCTGATCATCTTCCGGGTCATCTGTTTCCAGCTGAGGCGGCAGTTTCGAAGCTAGATTTTCGAGATAATCTTCCAATGCCGCCTGCCGGTGGATCTGTTCAAATATCAGGTGTCTGTGTGACGCCATAGACGGCAATACACCGGTGACCAGCTGTGTGATCAACAGCAGGAACACCAACATCCAACGTTTGAATATGTGTGACGGCAGGCTCATGGACCACGAAAATAATTCTAATTTTTGATTTGCGGATTTGGTTATTTGATAATCGGTAAGATGAGTGCATAAAAAAAGGGTTGGCTATAGCCAACCCTTCCCCTTTTACTGATCATTATTGTTTGATAGCCTGCATCGCTGCTTTAGCAGCTTGTATAGTGGCATCGAGTTCTTCGTTGGTGAGCGCATTACACATGAACCAGCTTTCAAACGCTGATGGTGGCAGATATACGCCGCGTTCGAGCATAGCATGGAAGAAGCGCCGGAATAATTCGTTATTGGCAGCGGAAGCGCTGGTGAAATCAATAATCGGATATTCGGTAAAGTGTACGCTGAGCATGGAACCGAGGTGATTGATCTGGTACACGCTGCCGGAGGCGCCAAACGCTTCCCGGAGGCCGCTCACCAGGTAATCGGCTTTTTCCTGTAATTGCTGGTAGATAACCGGGTTGTCATTGAGTGTTTGCAGCAACGTATAACCGGCAATCATCGCGATAGGGTTGCCGCTGAGGGTGCCTGCCTGGTATACTTTACCAGCAGGGGCCAGGTTTTCCATGATTTCTTTGGGACCCGCCACAGCGCCCACAGGCATACCAGCGCCGATAATTTTACCGAAGGTCACCAGGTCGGCGCGGATACCGAACAGTTCCTGTGCCCCACCACGGGCGAGACGGAAACCGGTCATTACCTCATCGAAAATGAGCAGGATACCGTTGGCGTCGCAGAGCTGGCGCAGCCCTTCGAGGAAGCCCGGCTGGGGCAGGATACAGCCCATGTTGCCGGCTACCGGTTCTACGATAATAGCAGCGATCTGTTCCGGATTATCGGCGATCAGCTGTTCTACCGCAGGGAGATTGTTGTAAGGCGCTGTCAGCGTATCATCTGCAACGGTAGCGGTTACACCGGGAACGGACTGGATACCGAGGGTAGCCACGCCGCTGCCCGCGCTTACCAGGAATGCATCCGCATGCCCATGATAACAGCCTTCAAATTTGATGAATTTGTTGCGGCCGGTATAGCCACGCGCCAGCCGGAGGGCAGTCATACAGGCTTCTGTACCGGAATTTACCATGCGCACCATGTCGATGTTGGGCACCATGCTCACAATGAGTTCCGCAATTTTTATTTCCAGTTCTGTAGGCGCGCCAAAGGAAGTGGAGAAGGCGGCATATTCCTGGATGGCTTTTACCACCGGTTCGTAGGCATGTCCGAGGATCATAGGGCCCCAGGAGTTGATATAGTCAATATACCTGTTACCGTCCACATCATACATAAAGGCGCCCAGGGCGCGTTGCATGAATACCGGTACACCGCCTACGCTTTTGAATGCACGCACGGGGGAGTTTACGCCGCCGGGGATGACCTCTTTGGCTTTCCCGAATAACATTTCACTTTTGCTGTAGCTGTACATGAAAGGAAACCTTTTTTATTTGGTTATTTAGTTATTTTTTTATTTTCTGATTGCAAGATACTGAATTAAGCGTTCAGCAATCTTACGGCATCTTTAGCGAAATAAGTGGCAATCAGGTCGGCGCCGGCACGTTTGATGCTGGTCATGCTTTCCAGGATAGCCTTGTTTTCATCCAGCCAGCCGTTTTGTGCTGCTGCCTTGATCATGGCATATTCGCCGCTCACATGGTAGGCACTAACGGGAACGGTCGTACTGTCTTTGATGATGCGCATGATATCGAGGTAAGCCATAGCGGGTTTTACCATCACAATATCAGCGCCTTCTTCAATGTCCATCAGTGTTTCCTTGATGGCCTCGCGGGAGTTGGCGTAGTCCATCTGGTAAGTTTTTTTATCGCCGAAGCCCGGAGCGGAGTCCAGTGCATCACGGAAAGGACCGTAGAAGCAGGAGGCATATTTGGCACTGTAAGACATGATACCGGTTTTATCGAAACCATGCTGCTCCAGGATATTACGGATAGCAAGGATACGACCATCCATCATATCGCTGGGCGCTACGAAGTCGGCGCCAGCCTGCGCATGGCTGAGGCTCATACGGGCCAGTACTTCCACGGTAGGATCGTTGACAATCTCCGTACCTTCTACGATACCATCGTGACCGTAGGAAGAGTAGGGGTCCAGCGCCACGTCGGTCATGACTACCATCTCAGGGATGGCGTTTTTAATGCCGCGGATAGCGCGTTGCATCAAACCGTCCGGGTTAACGGCCTCTGTACCTTTGTTATCTTTAACGCTATCGGGGGCCTTCACAAAAAGCAATACACTTTTGATACCGAGGCTCCACAGTTCTTTGGCCTCTCTGATAGTGAGGTCCAGTGAATACCGGAAATAGCCGGGCATCGAGCTGATCTCTTCCTGCACATTTTCTCCTTCAGTTACAAACAGGGGCGCGATAAAATCGCTGGGCCGCAATATTGTTTCTGCTACCATTGCACGAATGGCAGGGGAGGTGCGTAAAATGCGGTTTCTTCTTAGCATCATCTTATTTTCGAATTTTTTGATTTACGGATTTTTTGATTTGATTAAATTATCCTTAGCTGTTTTGTCTGTCGCATTGAATATTAATACCAGCTCCCTGGCCTCTTTTATCAATGTATTCACCGCGGTGGAAGTCATAATCTTTGCGGCAGTCAAAATTTCCAGCCAGTATAATGATTCATCGGTTTCTTCCAGCACAACTTTAATTTTATAGATAAAATCTGTTCTGGATTTTGCCCGGCAGGCAGCCCGGTAGTTTGCTCCTACACTGCCAGCTGATCTAATCAATTGTTTGGCAATTTCATACGCAGCAGCGTTTTTAGGTAAAGTTTCACACAATTGAATAACAGCAATATGAAACTTTTTGGTTCTCTCCTGTAAAGTGAACTTATCCATGATATTGAGGGTTGGTTAACAAATCAATTGTTAATCAATTTACCCAATACCCACAATATTTCCTTAATATTTCATATTCATATCCTCCTTCCTCTCCCCAAAATCCCAAAATCAAAAAATCCGTAAATCCCTAAATATTAATCCAGTCGCGTGGTTTCAGCCATTCTACAAGCTGCGCTTCCCGGCTTCCGGGAGCCGGATGGAAATCGTATTCCCAGCGGGCCACGGGTGGAAGGCTCATGAGGATGGACTCTGTGCGGCCATTGGTTTTTAAGCCGAACAGGGTACCCCTGTCGTGAATGAGATTGAATTCCACATAACGTCCGCGCCTATACGCTTGCCAGCTTCTGTGTGCTTCGGTATAGGGGAGGTCTTTGGTTTTCTCCACAATGGGCAGGTAGGCTTTCAGGAAAGCGTTGCCATTGGCTTTGGAGAAAGCGAAGAGCTGATCGGCTGTTTTTTCGGCATTGGGCCGCAGGTAATCGTAGAAGATACCGCCTATACCGCGGGCTTCGTTATTACGATGTTTATTGATAAAATATTCATCGCAATGTTGTTTGTATTTCGGGTAGAGGTCTGTGCCGAAAGGGTCGCAGGCTTCTTTGAAAGTGCGGTGGAAATGACTGCCGTCTTTTTCTTCGAGATAATACGGCGTTAGATCGGCGCCGCCGCCAAACCAGCTGTCTTTCAGTTGTCCGTCCTGATCATACAGTTCGAAGTAACGGAAATTGGCGTGTACGGTGGGCACGAAGGGGTTGAGCGGATGTATCACCAGGGAGATGCCGCAGGCCATGAATTTGCTGTTGCTGACACCGAACTGTTGTGCCATCACTTCCGGCAGGTCGCCATGTACGACGGAGGTGCTGACGCCGCCTTTTTCAAATACGTTGCCATCGGCGATTACGCGGGAGCGGCCGCCACCGCCGCCGGGGCGTTCCCAATGGTCTTCCCGGAAGGTGGCTTTACCGTCTATTTTTTCAAAGGCGCTGCATATTTCATCCTGCAGGCCCTGGATAAAGGCGATGAATTCGTTTTTGATGCTCATGGTATGTTTAGCCGTGTGCTTTAACAGTTTCAACAAATGCTTTGGCATGATCTACCGGTACGTTAGGCAGAATGCCATGACCCAGGTTGGCGATGTAACGCTGACGGCCAAATCCTTTCAGCATTTCTTTCACTGACTTCTCAATTTCAGGAATGGGGGCCAGCAGTTTAGCCGGATCGAAGTTGCCCTGCAGGGTGATGTTGCTGCCGGCGAACTGGCGGGCCAGTTCCGGTTTGATGCACCAGTCGATACCCAGGCCATGCGCGCCGGTAGCGGCCATGTCTTCCAGGGCGAACCAGGCGCCTTTCGCAAATACGATGGTCGGACAAACGTCTTTCATCGCAGCCACGATCTGGCGGATGTATTGCAGGGAGAAGGTTTCAAAGTCCTGCGGGCTCAACAGGCCTCCCCAGGAATCAAACACCTGTACGGTGTCTGCGCCGGCGGCTACCTGTGCTTTCAGGTAAGCGATGGTGGTGTCGGTGATCATCTGCAGCAGCTGATGGGCTACAGCAGGTTGCTGGTAACAGAAGGCTTTGGCTTCATCGAAAGTTTTGGAGCCTTTACCCTGTACCATATAACAGAGCAATGTCCAGGGCGCACCGCCAAAGCCGATCAGCGGCACGCGGCCGGCGAGGGTTTGTTTGGTGAGCTTCAGGGCATCGAATACATAATGTAATCTTTCATGTACATCGGGAACGCATAAACGTTGCAGATCCTGGGCGCCTTTCACCGGTTGGGGTAGCAGGGGACCTACTTTTTCCACCAGCTGTACTTCCATGCCCATTGCCTGCGGCACCACGAGGATGTCGGAGAAAATGATGGCAGCATCCACACCTACCTGGTCTACCGGCATCACGGTGATTTCAGTAGCCAGTTCAGGATTTTCACAGCGTTCAAAGAAGCTATATTTATCACGCAGTTTGATATAATCCGGTAAATAGCGGCCTGCCTGACGCATCATCCATACGGGTGTGCGGGAAACAGTTTCGCCTCTAAGGGCCTTCAGCAATAAATCATTCTTCAATGCGCTCATTCGTAGCAGTTAATGTTGTTAAAGTAAAATATAGCTGTTTTCACCAAGGAGGCCGCATCGGTATACGGCGCCGTGATGATTTTATTATCGGTATAATCTTCCAGTGCTGCGGCTGTGGTGGTACCGATCGCAAAACAAACTGTTTCAGGAGCAGGCTTGTTGACGGAGAAAAAGCTCTTTACCGCACTGGGACTGAAAAACAGGACGCCATCGTATGCATCGGTTACTACTTCGGGCGTAGGATTATTTTCGTAGATCACGTATTCATTCACCTTGATACCCGCATCCCGTAAGCCTTGCGGCAATTCGTTGCGGCGTTGGTTACCGCAGAAAAAATGTACTTCCCGGATGTTGCCCAGGGCAACGATGGCCGCTGCGAGGTCTGTGCCATAGGAGGCTTCCGCCAGAATAACATTTGTTGGAAACTCTTCCTGTACCAGTTTTTTGGTATTGCCATCTATGCAACAGATGGGATTGCCGACTACGAAACAAGTGTCGTCCTGGTATAGATACTGATCAGAGAAGACCTTCACCGCATGTGCACTGGTAAAAACGAGTGGTATTTCGCTATTGCTGAAAATACGGCGCATGTTTTCTTCTCCCAGCAATTCCTTGTTGATTACAGGTTTTATCTGGATAAAATCCTGTACATCCACAGCAATACCGTGATCACCGGCTTCGGTGATCAGTTCGCCAGACAGGGATCTGGTACACAATACGCGGTATTTGACATTATCGGGCATTTCTGATTTCAGCTACTACTTCAGCACCGCCCCGGGCCATCATTTCTTCCGCAGCGGATTGGCCAAGGTGTTGTGCCTGTTCTACCGGTACTTCGCGGCTGGTGCTGAAGAACTTTGAGCCATCGAGGCTGCAGAGTTCTCCGCTGAAGTGAACGGTGTTGTTAATTATTTGGGCGTACGCGCTGATAGGGGTGGTGCATCCGCCCATCAGGGTGCGCAGGAATTCGCGTTCAATATGGGTTGCCAGGGCTGTTTCTGCATGGTTAAAAGCGGCGCAGGCTTCCCGGCAGAAAGGATCATCTTCCCGGCATACGGCCACCACGGCGCCTTGCGCTGGGGCTGGCAGCATCCAGTCGAGATCAATGGAATTAGCGGGGCGTACGTTGATCCTTTCCAGGCCGGCCACCGCGAAGATGGCGCCATCCCAGTTTTCAGCGGCCAGCTTCTGCAGGCGGGTATTGACGTTGCCGCGCAGGTTGTGCAGCTGGTGCTGCGGATATTTCCGTAACCACTGTGCTTTACGGCGAACGCTGCTGGTGGCGATATTAGCCACATAGCCGGGTTGGTCCAGGAAAGCAGTATCGGTTTTATATACCAGCAGGTCTTTTACCGGTCCGCGTGGTAACACTGCTGCCTGTACAATCTGTTGTGGCAGCTGGGTAGGCACGTCTTTAAAAGAGTGAACGGCAATGTCGATGCGGTTGTTCAGTAATGCCAGATCGAGGCTTTTGGTGAAGATACCCTGTACACCAATTTCGTAGAGGGGAGTGACGAGATCAATATCGCCTTCGCTTTTGATAGGCACCAGGGTTGTTTTATAGCCCTGTGCAGTGAGCAGATCATTAACCTGGTGAGCCTGCCATAAGGCCAACTGGCTTTCTCTTGTGCCTATCCTGATAATTTTATCCATGATAATTAGTCCTGCTTAACTCCTGCCTCGAAAATATCGTTGATCATCGCAATATACAGGTCGCTTTTGTCTGTTTCCTTGCGGACCTTTCCTGCCATGAGGTTGATCATTTTCTGGATGATACGGGAAGATACCTGTTCCATATCCTCCACTTTATAGCCGGAGCCGTTTTTCTGTTGTTGTATTTCGCGGGTATGAATCTCCTGTAGTTTGTCTTTCACTGCTTTGAGTACAACGGCATGTTTGCGCATTTTGTACCAGTACAGGAATTCCGTCATATGCTCGTCGATAATGGCGAGCGCTTTAGGCACTTCACCCAGCCTGTTTTGCAGGGTTTCGTCCTGTACTTTGGAGAGTTCATCCACGTTGATGAGGGAAACATGATCGAGGTCGCCCACAGCCGATTCCACGTTGAATGGAATGGAGAGGTCAACGATCAGTTTGGGAGAGGATTCCCGGAAGTGGGAAGCCAGTACGGTAGGTTCGGGCGCATTGGAAGCTACGAGCACCACATCGGCGGCCTGCATTTCAGGTACCATGTTTTCATAGGGTGCATAACGTAGTCCGTGCTGGCCGGCGAAATCAGCGGCCACCTGGAGGGTACGGTTAATGAGGGTTACCTCTTTCACGCCCAGGTATTCTATCATGTTCTTGCAGGTGTTACGGCCTATTTTGCCGACGCCTACCAGTACTATTTTTTTATGGCGGATATCCGGGCATTGACGTTCCAGCAGGCGTACGGTAGCAAAAGCCACAGATACGGTGCCTTTACTAAGACCGGTTTCTGTTTTGATTAGTTTGGATACCTGTAACACACTGTTGACCAGTCGTTCAAGGAAACTTCCCAGGCACTGTTGCGCTTTGGAGAATTTGGCAGCGTTGCGTATCTGGCCGATGATTTCATAGTCGCCCAATATCTGGGAGTCGAGGCCGGTGCCTACCTGGTACAGGTGACGGATGGCTTCTTCGCCGGATTTGATATAGGCAAGTGCTTCCAGTTGTGTACGATCTCCCTGTGTTTCACGGGATAAGAGGTCTATCAGGTCGCCGGGAGTATTGGCGAACCCGTATATCTCTGTTCGGTTACAAGTGGAAAGTACAAAGAGATCATCTAATTGCACAGTCCTGGCATGCTCCAGGAGTTGTTGGTATTGGGCCGGATTAATGGCGTATAATCCCCTGATAGCAGCGTCTGTTTTCTTATAGTTGATCCCAACGATATGAAAATTTGCTATTTCTTTTGAGTGACTGACCTGCATGTTCTTGAATAAGCTTCCGGCTGCAAAAATACTTGGATACGCCGCAAACAAAAGGGTTTAGGCTGTCATTAGTGTGTCATTTCTCCTACTGGTGTTCTGTACGATGAAAAAATGATTTTTATCAGTTTTTGCATGTCGTGTGTCCTGTGGCGGATGATGACACGAATATACGAAAAATACCATTCCATTCATTACAAAAACATGACATTTGGGCTGGCAGCAGGCCCTGGACGCCCTATGCAGCGGTAGCATTTTATGTGTATTTGTTCTTTACTTTTGCAACAATTTATAAAGCACATGGTATCTAAATCTGAAGTTGGCATTATTCTGATGAATCTGGGTTCACCCGATAGTACGGCAGTTCCCGATGTAAAACGTTATCTGCTGGAGTTTCTGATGGACAAGCGCGTGATTGATTATCCATGGCTGTTCCGTAAAATACTGATTGAAGGCATCATCGTTCCCCGCCGTGCGGAGAAGTCTGCGGAGGCTTATGCTTCTATCTGGTGGGAAGATGGTTCTCCCCTGGTTGTACTGACAAAACAATTACAGGCAGCGGTGCAGCATGATATGGATGTACCGGTGGAAATAGCCATGCGGTATGGTAATCCGCATCCACAGGTGGCGTTTGACAATCTGCTGAAAAAGAACCCGCAGCTGAAGGAAGTGATTGTATTGCCTTTATATCCGCATTACGCCATGTCTTCCTATGAAACAGCGGCGGAGTATGCGAAAGAAATTTACAAAAAGAAAAAATACAAGTTCAGGCTGTCTATTATACCGCCATTCTATGATGAGACGGCTTATATCGATGCGGTAGCAGAAAGTATGCGCCCGTTTCTGCAACAGCAGCATGACTACGTGTTGTTCAGCTACCATGGCGTGCCGGAGCGGCATATCCGCAAAGGGGATATTACCGGTCAGCATTGTATGAAGGTGACTGATTGCTGCCATGTGAAATCGCCCGCGCATGGATATTGTTATCGCCACCAGGTAACGATTACAGCGGAACTGGTAGCAGCCAAACTGGGACTGCCGCGCGAGAAATGGGGTATCTCCTTCCAATCGCGGCTGGGCCGGGAAGAATGGCTGAAACCTTATACAGCCGGACTGTTAGAAACTTTACCGAAAGAAGGAAAGAAAAAACTGCTGGTGGTATGTCCTGCATTTGTGTCTGATTGCCTGGAAACACTGGAAGAAATTGCGGTAGAAGGAAAACATACTTTCCTCAGCAACGGTGGTGACAGTTTTACCATGATTCCATGTCTGAATGTACACCCGATGTGGGTAAAAGCCATTGTTCAGTATTGTCAGCAGATCATGCAAACGGAAACCGTATAATCTTGTTCATATGCCACAGAAACCCGTTTTGATCATTGGGGCCGGTATTTCCGGCCTGAGCATCGCCTATGAGCTGCAAAAGAGGTCCGTACCCTGCCAGGTACTGGAAGCTGCCGGCCATAGCGGTGGTATGATACAGTCATTCAACAAGGAAGGTTTTGAGCTGGACGCTGGTCCGAATACCATTGCGGCTACCCCGGAAACGATGGTGTTCCTGGCGGAGCTGGGACTGGAGCCGGAAATACAACCTGCTGCCGCTGCCAGTAAAAACCGTTTCCTGGTGAGAAACAACCGGTTGCATGCTGTGTCGCCACATCCGTTCAAAATCATGGGGTCTGATTATATCAGTCGTGGCAGCAAATGGCGCCTGTTTACCGAGCGATTTCGCAAACCTGCGCCGGTAAAGGGAGAAGAGAGCGTGACGCATTTTGTGGAGCGCCGGTTCAACAAAGAAATAGCTGATTATTTATTTGATCCGATCTTGTCCGGTATCTATGCCGGTAATCCTGACTTGCTGAGCATCGGCGAGGTATTGCCCGCATTGCCGCGCTGGGAGCGGGAATACGGTAGTGTTACCAAAGGCCTTATGAAAGAAAAGGGCGTAATGGGTGGCCGTAAAATCATTAGTCTCGCCGGCGGTAATCAAACGCTGACGCGGCGTTTACAGGAACGTTTGCAATCACCGGTACGTTTTCAGTGTACCGTAAAAAATATCAGGGTTTCCGCTAATGGTGGTTACCAGGTGGTGTGTGAAGAGAAAGGCACGGAAACCTTGCTGGAGGCGGACCATATCATTGTTACCACGCCGGCGTTCACTGCGGCGCAACAGTTGTCTGCCCTCGATAGGGAGTTGGCCGCCTTGCTGGAACAGGTATACTATCCGCGTATGGGCGTGTTGCATCTTGGTTTTGAGGCCAGCGCCCTGCCTCAGCCGCTGGAGGGCTTCGGATTCCTGGTACCGGATGCAGAAAAGCTCCATTTCCTCGGCGCTATCTGTAATTCCGCCATTTTCCCGCATAAAGCGCCGGCCGGCAAGTTATTGCTGACGGTATTTATCGGTGGCGCCCGGCAGGAGCGTTATTTCGATGAGCTGGGAACGGCGCAGTTGCAGGAAACGGTAGTAAAAGAAATACGTTCCCTGCTGGGGCTTACCGCCGCTCCTATGATGCAGCATTTCAGTTTTCTGCAGAAAGCCATTCCGCAGCTGAACATCGGACATGCAAAGTTGCGTAGTGCCGTTGCCACGATGGAGCATAACTATCCCGGTATCCTGCTCAAAAGTAATTTTGTGCAGGGGGTGGCGTTGCCTGCGCTGATACAGCATGCCGCCATACTGGCGGACAGGCTGAAGAAAAATTAATCAACAAATTTGTTTCGTAGTTGCCGTTTTTTCTTTAAATTCCATTATAAATTTCCACCAGATGATTGCAGGAATTTTAAAAGAAAAAAATGGCGAAACCCGGGTGTCCCTCACGCCTGAAATCGTGAAGCAGCTGCAGCAGATGTCGGTAACCGTGTGGGTGGAGCAGGGTGCCGGCGCACAAGCCTTTTATAACGATGACGCCTATATGCAGGCGGGCGCGCAGATCAAAACTGCGGCAGACATCCTTTCCCAATCCGATATTATTTTTACGCTCCAGCCGCCATCGCGGCAGCTGGCGGAGCAGATACCGCCCGGGAAAATCATCCTGGGTGTATTACAACCCTTATTCCATCCCGAAGAGGTGGAATACTGGGCTTCCCGTAATATTACAGCCCTCAGTCTTGATGCCATTCCCCGCACCACGCGTGCGCAGGTGATGGACGTACTCAGTTCCCAGGCCAATATTGCCGGGTACAAAGCGGTATTGCTGGCGGCGTATAGCTATTCCCGTTATTTCCCCATGTTTATGACGGCCGCGGGCAGTATTGCACCGGCTAAAGTGCTGATATTAGGCGCCGGTGTGGCTGGCCTTCAGGCCATTGCTACCGCCAGAAGGCTGGGAGCGGTAGTGGAAGTATTTGACACCCGTCCCGCTGTGAAAGAAGAAGTGATGAGCCTCGGCGCCCGTTTTGTGGAAGTAGACGGTGCAGCCGATGCCTCCGCTGCCGGTGGATATGCGGTAGAACAAAGTGCGGACTATCAGCAAAAACAACAGGCTAAAATCGCAGAAAGTATTGCCAAAGCGGATATTGTGATCACCACCGCCCAGATACCCGGCAAAAAAGCGCCGGTGCTGGTCACCCAGCCTATGCTGGACCAGATGCGGAGCGGCTCGGTGATTGTGGACCTGGCCGCCGCCACCGGAGGCAACACCGCCCTCACACAGAACAATGAAACCGTGCTATACCAGGGCGTCAGTATCATCGGTAACTCCAATCTCGCCGCTTCCATGCCGGCAGATGCCAGCAAACTGTACGCTAAAAACGTATTCAATTTTCTTAAACTCATATTGACGAAAGAGGGAAACCTGCAGCTGAATTTCGAGGACGATATCGTGCGGGGCGCCTGCATCACCCACAACGGTGAAGTTGTTCATGAGCGCCTGAAAAGCGCAAAACCGGCTGCCAGCAGTATCTGACGCTGGATTGTAATTCCGTACCGACTAATCAAATACCGCAAGCATGGAATATATCCTATCTTTTTTTCAACAACATATAGAGCTGATCTATATCGTGATCCTTTCCATTTTCCTGGGGGTGGAGGTGATATCACGGGTACCTTCCGTGTTGCATACGCCGTTGATGAGTGGCGCCAACGCTATTCACGGAGTAGTGATCATAGGCGCCATTATTGTCATGGGACAGGCGGAGGCAGATAATTACCTGGCGCTGATATTGGGCTTCCTGGCGGTTATCCTGGGCACGGTCAACGTAGTAGGTGGTTTTGTGGTAACAGACCGTATGCTGGAGATGTTCAAAAAGAAAAAGTAATCACGGTTTAAAGCGCAATGTTTATGGGACTCAGTGTACTATCTATTATCTACCTGATCGGCTCTGTTACGTTTATCCTTGGCCTCAAAATGCTCAGTAAGCCGGACACCGCCCGCAAAGGCAATCTGGTGGCGGCAGCCGGTATGGTGCTCGCTATTCTCGGCACTATCTTCCTGTATAAATCTGAAGGAAAACACCTGCATAACTATGGCTGGATAGCTGCCGGTCTCCTCATCGGTACGGTGATCGGCGTAATGGCTGCCAAAAAAGTGAAGATGACGGCCATGCCGGAAATGGTGAGTATGTTCAACGGTATGGGCGGCGCCTGCGCGGCACTGATTTCCGTGGTGGAGTTTAATCACCTGGTACATTCCCGTTTTAATGTCGGAGAGGTGCTTTCTTCAGCAGGGGAACAAATGGTGCAACAACTGCAGCGGATATTGCAGGGTGTTGCCGATGGAAACGGAAATGTGACAATCGGTATGCATCCCGATCTGCGGGGACATCTGCTGATTATCTTACTGGGACTCATTATCGGCGCTGTTTCTTTTGCAGGTAGTGTGGTGGCCTGGGGAAAACTTAATGGCCGTATCAAGGATTTTGCTTTTAAAGGACAACATATTGTGAACCTGGTGGTCATGGCTATTGTGGTGATAGGGGCAGCCGTATTGGTTCTGACAGTGAACCAGCGTGTACAGGCTGCTGTAGATGCCGGTTCTGTAGATGGTTTGCTTTCTTTTCAATTATTGTTTTATCTCATATTGATCTGTGCGCTGATTTACGGTATCCTCTTCGTATTGCCGATAGGCGGCGCCGATATGCCGGTAGTAATATCCCTGCTCAACTCTTTTACAGGCGTAGCCGCAGCCTGCGGCGGTTTCCTGTACAATAACCCGGTGATGCTCACCGGTGGTATCCTGGTAGGGTCTGCCGGTACTATCCTCACCATCCTGATGTGTAAAGCCATGAACCGCTCGCTGAAAAACGTGTTGATAGGCTCTTTTGGTGGCGGCGCCGCAGCAGCGGCCACCAGCAAGGAACAGGGCAGTTACAAGGAAATCAGCCTGTCTGATGCGGCGGTGGTAATGGCCTACGCCAATAAAGTGATGATTGTTCCGGGGTATGGGCTGGCGGTAGCACAGGCACAACACGCCTGTCATGAGCTGGAAAAATTGCTGGAAGATAAAGGGGTGGAGGTGAAATATGCGATACATCCGGTGGCTGGCCGTATGCCCGGCCATATGAATGTGCTGCTGGCCGAAGCTGATGTGCCTTACGAGAAATTGCTGGAAATGGAAGATGCCAATGCTGAAATGTCTACCACAGACGCGGTGCTGGTATTGGGCGCCAATGACGTGGTAAACCCCGCTGCCAAGAATGATCCTGCCAGTCCTATCTACGGGATGCCTATCCTGGAGGTAGAAAATGCCAAACTGGTCATTGTGAATAAACGTAGTATGAAGCCTGGTTATGCGGGCATCGAAAACGAACTGTTTTTTCAACCAAAGACTTCCATGCTGTTTGGTGATGCCAAACAGGTATTACAGCAGCTGGTGGCAGAAATCAAGCAAGTGTAATAGTTGCTCGCAAAGACGCAAAGTTTTTTGCACTTTTTTTAAGGAAAATTTAAGAACGCTAAGGAGCGGAGATTGCCTTGTATGATCCTGTTTTGTTTTATGTTTTTGTGATAATAAACAGAATATAATCTCCACTCCTTTGCGTTCTTAAATTCCTCATAAAAACCCTTCCTTAAAAAAAGCTCAAAAAACTTAGCACCTTTGCGTGAACACTCCGTATTTTTGCGAAAAAAGCGCATTGTCCAATCCATTACCCGCAGCACTGATAACCTCTCTGGAGGGCCTTCCCGGTTTTGACCGGGCGCCGTTTGAGCAGGTACATGCAGCCGCAGAAAAAATCACTTCCTTACGTTTTAATCCGCTGAAAGTACGTACCCCCGGGGTACAGGGAAATATACTTGCCGCTTTGTCGGATGCTGATGCTGCACGGGTACCCTGGAGTACAACGGGGTATTACCTGTCTCAAAGACCGTCTTTTACGTTTGATCCCTATTTCCATGCAGGCGCTTATTATGTGCAGGAAGCCTCTTCCATGTTCCTGGAACATGCGGTGCGGGCTACGATGGACCTTCGTCAGCCGCTGAAGGTGCTGGACCTCTGCGCTGCGCCGGGTGGTAAATCTACCTTGCTGCAATCGTTGCTCAATGAACAAAGCCTGCTGGTGGCCAACGAGGTGATCAAACCCCGTGCTGCTTTGCTGGCGGACAATCTCAGTAAATGGGGCGCTGCCAACGTAGTGGTAAGCAATAATGATCCGCGTGATTTCGGCCGGCTGCCGGGATATTTTGACCTGGTGGTAATTGATGCGCCCTGTTCCGGTTCTGGTCTTTTCCGTCGTGATCCGGAACTGATACCGGAATGGTCGCTGGAAAATGTGGCGCTCTGTAGTCAGCGGCAGCAGCGCATTTTAGCCGATGTGTTGCCTGCATTGAAAGAAGATGGCGTGTTGATTTATTCCACCTGTTCTTTTTCAAGAGAAGAAGATGAGGTGATATTGGATTGGCTGGCTGATCATTTTGAACTGGAAAATATCCCGCTGGATGTACCGGAAGCATGGCAGATAGTACCAACGGTAACGACTAAACGAAATTGTACCGGGTACCGTTTTTATCCCAACCGGTTGAAGGGAGAAGGATTCTTTATCAGCTGTTTCCGCAAGCGGGACATGGCAGGCAGCGGCAAACGTAAAGAAACCAAACAACCTGTTGTTAGCGTTAAAGAAAAAGAATTGTTGTCGCAATGGATACAGTTGCCCGATGGCTACAGTTACTGGCCTCACCAGGATGAAATCCTGATTTTATCACCTCAGCTGGGGGCAGACATCGCATTGTTGCAACAACAGTTGTATATTCGCAAAGCGGGCGTTAAAGCCGGGCAGCTGGGAAAGAAGGAACTGATACCCGATCACCAGCTGGCGATGAGCCCACTGACGGTAGCTTCCGTGCCGGTGGTGGACCTGGAGCTTAAAGCGGCGTTGCAATACCTGCGTAAGGAAGATCCGGGCATCGATACATCAGTGAAAGGCTGGGCGTTGATGCGTTACGGTCAGATGTCCCTGGGCTGGGCGAAAATACTGCCCAACCGCATGAATAATTATTATCCTAAAGAACTCCGTATTTTAAAAGATATCAGCGGACTATAAAAAAATGTCTGCGCTATTTACCCCGTGATTACATATTTGTGAAATAGGCTGCCAACAAGTGTTTGCAGGTATGTGCCGGAATTACATGTGATCGTATGCCAACAACAAAAAGCATGTTTTTTCGTTTGTTTTATTAAATATTTTTATCAATTTTATCGCATATATTCGTTGCCCGAAAGAGGACGGTCATTCAATCATAAAAAGAGTTAGTATGGTAAAATCGATGCTATCAATAGCCTTGTTTGGTTTAAGTGCAGGAGTGGTAAAAGCGCAGGATACCCTGCTGGTACAGGGTACCACACCGGCTCTTTACATCTCTCATGTGGTTAAAAAAGGAGAGAACTTCTATAGCCTGAGCCGTGCTTACGGCGTGCCCCCCAAAGAAATTGCTGCCGCCAACAAGATTACGATGGATCAGGGATTGCAGTTGGGACATATGCTGCATATTCCACTCACAGCTTCCAATTTCTCCCAGAAAGCGGACGCCAGTGGTACGCCGGTGTATCATAAAGTGACTGACAAAGAAACTTTATACCGCGTAAGTGTTAATCACAACAAAGTTCCCCTGGACAATATCCGCCAATGGAATAATTTCCAGGGCGATGGTCTGAAAAAAGATGGCTACCTCATTGTAGGTTACCTGAAAAGTGGCAGTGGCGCAGGCGCCCCGCCGCCTCCGGCTCCCCGTAAAGAAGTAGCGAAAAATGAACCTAAAGAACAGGCGCCTCCGGCAGAGACTGTAACACCTGTTGTGGAAGCTCCCCGCAAGGAAGTGAAAAAAGAACCGGAAACACGGCCGGTGGTGGATTCTCCGGAGTCCACGCCAGCACCCGCTCCGGTATCCAAACCTTCTGCGCCGGTGGTAGCCAACGGCGACTTTGAAAAAATGTACGAACAACAAACCAACGGCGGTAAAAAGGCTACCTCGGAAAAAGGCCCTGGTACCTGGTTTAAAAGCAATGCAGTTGGTAAATACTACGCGCTGCATAACACTGCAGCACGGGGTACCATCATCAAAGTCACCAACCCGCTGAACGGTAAGTCTATCTACGCTAAAGTACTGGACGTTATCCCGCAGATGAAATCCAATGCCGGCCTGATCGTAAAACTGAGCGATGGCGCCATGCAGGCACTGGGTACCAGCGATACCCGCTTCTACTGCGAACTGAGCTACGATAACTAGGTCTCGCAAAGCATTCTAAGAGAGCAAAGAGCGCAAAGGTCATTCAAGCGAATAGTAAGAAAGCAAAGGAGTCTCGCAAAGGTTACATAACTGAGCAAAGAAAGCAAAGGAGCGAAGATCAACATTTGATCTTCGCTCCTTTGCTTTCTTATTAATCTTAACAAAAAGCCTTTGCGCTCTTTGCTCTCTTAGAATGCTTTGCGAGACTAAAACCGGTATCCCCGCAAAAACGCGGCGATATCCATTCTTTTTTTGCCTTCCAGTTGTACTTCATCGAGATAAAGATAACCATCAGTAGCAGCGATTCTTACATAGGTTTTCTCGTCTGTATCAAACTCACCGGGAGCGATAGATGGCTGGCCGGCTTCCTTGTGCGCTTTGTATATCTTGATGCTTTTGTCTTGTAACATGGTCCAGGCAGCCGGATACGGACTCAGGCCGCGCACCAGGTTATAGATTTTATCCAGCGGCTCCTGCCAGTTGATCTGACAGGTTTCCTTGAATATTTTAGGTGCATGTTTGACATCTGCTGCTGCGATATGGGCCTGTGGTGTTTCGTGTACATTACCTGCCGCAATGGCCTGTACTGTTTTGAGCAACAGGCGGGCGCCGGTATGCATTAGTTCATCATGCAGTTCTCCGGCGGTTTCATCCTCCCGGATCGCTACTTTATCGGAGAAGAGAATATCACCGGTATCAATTTCATGCTGTAGTTTGAAAGTGGTTACGCCGGATTCTTTTTCTCCGTTGATGATCGTCCAGTTGATAGGCGCTGCGCCGCGGTAATTGGGCAACAGGGAGGCATGTACATTGATGGTGCCTTCCGGTGGCATATTCCACACCATTTCCGGCAACATACGGAAAGCGACTACTACCTGTAAGTCGGCCCGGAGAGCGGACAGCTGTGCAATAAACTCCGGATTTTTCAGTTTCTCCGGTTGCAATACCGGTAACCCTTTGCTGACAGCATATTTTTTAACAGCACTTTCCTGCAGCTGTAAACCACGGCCAGCGGGCTTGTCGGGTGCTGTGACCACGCCGACGATATTAAATCCATTTTCTACCAGTATGTCGAGGGAAGCGACTGCAAAATCAGGCGTTCCCATAAAAACAATGCGAAGCTGTTTATTCATAGATCACAAAAGTAAATGAATTATTCCTCGTACAGCAGGTATTTTGCCCTGATCGCTTTAAACTGTTGCAGCCCGGGTTCCCAGCTTTTGCGGATCAACGCTTCGGACATACCGCTTTTGATTTGTTCCTGTAACTGTGCATTGCCGGCCAGTTTATTAAAAAACGAATTGAAGAATTTATCTTTTTCCGGGTACAGGGCATAGGCCTGCAACAGCCATTTGAGAGCTATCTGACGGTGCGCTGCCGGTTTTGATTCCGCTGTTCCGCTGAGATCGAAACCGTAACACAGCTGGTCTTTCAGCGGCGGATTTTTAGCGCCTGCTACGCTGCGGGGGGTAAAGGAAAATCCTTTCTTTGGAAACAACGGCGAGCCAAACAGCTGGAAAGGCTTGTTGGTACCCCGTCCCAGGCTCACAGGCGTGCCTTCAAAGAAACAGAGGGAAGTGTACAGGTTCACTGCGGCCATATTGGGCAGGTTAGGTGACGGTGGGATCGGCAGGCTGTAGAACGTGTGATGGGTGTAGTTTTCGCAGGGAATCACAGTCAACTGACACTTTGAGCCTTTTGCCAGCCAGCCTTCACCATTGAGCATTTGCGCATATTCGCCCACTGTCATGCCATGTACAATGGGAATAGGCTGCATGCCTACAAAGGAACGGAAAGCGGTGTCCAGCACGGGACCGTCTACATAATCGCCATTGGGATTAGGCCGGTCTAATACAATGATGGGTTTGTTGTTGGCTGCAGCTGACTCCATCAGTTCCTGCAGGGAAGAGATGTAGGTATAGAAGCGGGCGCCTACATCCTGTACATCGAAGATGAGTACATCTACATCCTGCAAATCAGCTGCGGTGGCTTTGCGGTGTTGGCCATACAGTGATACCACCGGGAGACCGGTATTTTTATCGGTGCTGTTACCTACTTTCTCACCGGCATCTGCCTGGCCACGGAAGCCATGTTCGGGGCTGAATATTTTAGCGATGTGTACCTGTAGTTTCAACAGGGTATCTACCAGATGCGTTTGACCAACCGTGGCTGTCTGGTTGACCAGCAGCGCCACGCGTTTGTTTTTCAGCAGTGGCAGGTATTGATTGGTTTGTGCTGCTCCGGTAATAACATGGGAGGCGTACTGTGCCTGCGTGGAGCTGAGCAGGCCGCATAAAAGCGTGCAAATGATCAATATACGGTTCATGGGGTCAAGATACGTCAAAACCAGTATGGGAGAGAGAAAAATTGAGCAGATATGGTCGGTTTTAGTATCTTGCGGCTATTATTCACTATAAACAACTAATTTATGCAAGCTGTTAAAAACGGGGATACTGTGAAAGTACACTATACGGGCCGTTTGACCGATAACACCGTTTTTGATTCTTCAGAGGGTAGAGCTCCACTGGAATTCAAAGTAGGTGCACACATGGTCATCAAAGGCTTTGAGGATGGCGTACTGGATATGAAGCCGGGCGAGAAGAAAACTATTCATATCCCTGTTGATCAGGCATATGGTCCGAAGAACGATGAGATGATCATGGAGTTCCCGAAAGCGAACATTCCTCCCGATCTGAATCCTGAAGTGGGTATGGAATTGCAGATGAGCAATCCCGAAGGACATGTGTTCCAGGTGAGAGTAGCAGCCGTAGGTTCTGAGTTCATCACCCTGGATGCTAACCACCCGCTGGCTGGTCAGGACCTGGTGTTTGACCTGGAACTGGTGGAAATCGCATAATATTTGGTTATTTGATCATTTAAATATTTAAATGATCAAATAACCAAACGGTCATATTTTTATGCCGGTACTTTTATGGGTACCGGCTTTTTATTTTCATCTATCGCTACAAAGGTGAAAGTGCCGCTGATAGCGTGCTCCCGGTGTTCGATGTACATCTGCTCCACATAAATATCCACCCTTACTTTCAGACTGGTATTACCCACATGCACAACTGTTCCTACCAGCTCGATAATAGTTCCGTGCGGAATAGGTTTTTTGAAATCGATCCTGTCTGATGATACAGTGACCGTGCGCATTTTCGTAAAACGGGTAGCGGTGATAAAGGCTACTTCATCCATGAGATGCATGGCGGTGCCGCCGAAAAGCGTGTCGTAATGGTTTACTGTGTTGGGAAATACTGCTTTGAAAATGCGTGTCACTGATTTCTCGATCTGTTCTTCGTATGCCATGATATGATTTATAGTGGAGCGTTGGGCTGGTGTTCCAATACAGCCTTGAGTTCAAGCAGACAGTCTGCACAGAGACAGCCCTGGTATTTTTCGCTGATTCTGAAACGTTCTTCCAGTGTAAGTGGTACCCCGCTGCACTGGCAGCGATGAATACTGTTGACCCGGCATTCAAAAGTCCGGTTGCAGCGGGGGCAGGAGACGATTTCATGTTTCAGCATGTACCAAATGTACGAAATGCTGAAGGAATGAAAATCAGGCCAGCTGTTTCCTCACTTCGCGGGCTGCCTGTACCATGTTACGCAGGGCCTGTTCCGTTTCCGGCCATTTCCTTGTTTTAAGGCCACAGTCGGGGTTTACCCAGATATTGCGCGCCGGTAGCAGTGCAGCGGCCCGGTGCAGCAGCTTACTCATTTCAACTACGCCCGGCACACGGGGAGAATGGATATCGTATACACCCGGTCCTGTTTCATTCGGATAACGGAAGTCGGCAAAAGCTTCCAGCAGTTCCATCTGGGAACGGGAAGTCTCCATGGTAATCACGTCTGCATCCATCGCAGCGATGTGTGCGATGATATTGTTGAACTCAGCATAACACATGTGGGTATGTATCTGTGTGGTATCCTGCACCGGGGCTACGGATAACCGGAATGCATCCACTGCCTGCCGAAGGTAGGTGTCCTGCTGACTTTTGCGCAGCGGCAAACCTTCACGCAGCGCCGGTTCATCTACCTGTATGATGGTAATACCTGCATCTTCCAGGTCCTTTACTTCATCACGGATGGCCAGCGCTATCTGAAACGCAGTATCCATACGGGGTTGGTCATTTCTCACGAAAGACCACTGCAGAATGGTCACCGGACCGGTCAGCATTCCTTTCACCGGTTTGCTGGTCAACGATTGTGCGTATTGGCTCCAGGCAACGGTCATCGGCTGCGGACGCCATACGTCGCCGTAGATGACAGGTGGTTTTACACAACGGGACCCATAACTCTGTACCCATCCGTTTTGCGTGAAAAGAAAACCTTCCAGTTGTTCACCAAAATATTCTACCATGTCATTCCGCTCAAATTCGCCGTGCACCAGTACATCCAGTCCCAGGGATTCCTGCCAGCTGATGACTTCGCGGATAGCGGCGCTGATATCCGCATCGTATTGTGCTACGGTGATATATCCTTTTTTGAGATTGGAGCGTAATTGCCGTATTTCTACGGTTTGCGGGAAAGAACCGATGGTAGTAGTCGGCAGCAGGGGCAGTTGCAGTTTCTGTTGTTGCAGGGGCTGGCGTTCCGCAAAACTCCGCTGACGGGCAAAGTCGTCGGCGGTAATGCCTGCCATGCGTGCTTTTACAGCCGGTACATGAATACCGGGGGCTGTTTTGCGCTGTTCCATTACCTGTTGATTGGCTGTCAGCAACGTGGTATCTCCGGCAGCGATCTGTTTCAGTGCTACCACTTCCGCTACTTTCTGCCTGGCAAAAGCCATCCATTGTTTGATGACAGGGTCCAGCGTAGTTTCGTCATCCAGATTGTAGGGGGTGTGCAGCAGGGAGCAGGAAGTGCCCAGTATCACCCGTTCCTGGCCGAGGGCCTGCACAGCGCGGTTAATCAGCGCCAACGAAGCAGTATAATCGTTTTTCCAGATGTTGCGGCCGTCTACCACGCCCAGTGAGAGCTGCATGGTTTCCGGAAAATCAGTGAGGATGGTTTCCAGTTGTTCCGGTGCGCGTACCAGGTCTATATGCAGCGCATTCACCGGCAGTGATAAAGCCAGACTGGTATTGTCTTCCAACGCACCGAAATAAGTGGTGAGCAAAAGTTTCAATTCCGGAAATGCTTCGCGGATAGCGGCGTAAGCCTGCTGATACAGTAGCTGGTCAGCCGGATCGAGGTCGGTTACCAGGCAGGGTTCATCCAGTTGTATCCAGTCGGCTCCGGCGTTGCGGAGTGCTGCCAGCAGTTCCAGGTACGCGGGTAGCAGCTGTTGCAGCAGGGCCGCATGGGTAAGTTCCGCTTTTTTTATTTTACCGCAAAGTATATACGTAACGGGGCCGATGAGTACCGGTTTGGTACGGATGCCCTGTTGCAGCGCTTCCTGGAATTCCGTTACACTCTTATTGGATTGCAGTCCGTATGTCTGGCTGTCGTCGAATTCAGGTACCAGGTAATGATAATTGGTATCGAACCATTTGGTCATTTCCACTGCCGTAAGATCGAAGCCGTTTTTCTGATAACCCCGGGCCATGGCGAAATACAGCTCCAGGCATTGAGGGTTGGCAAAGGAGCGGCGCAGCTCCTGGAAACGGGCGGGTATCACACCCAGGGCCATACTCATGTCGAGCATCTGATCATAAAAAGAGAAATCGTTGGAGGGGATCAGGTCTATACCGGCCTGCTGAAGGGTTTCCCAGTGTTCTTTTCGTAGTAGCCTTGCCGTTAGCTCCAGTTTCTCAAGAGAAATTTTGCCGGCCCAGTAGTTTTCACAAGCTTTCTTCAGTTCCCGCTGGCTGCCTATCCGTGGGTAGCCTGGAATATTGGTCATCATATGTAGGATGTATTTTATTCCCGGCAAACCTATTATTTTGTATGTTTGTTTTGTTATTATAAAAATATTTGGTGTTTTGTGTTAAATAAACGCCATTATGTAGAATATTTTACGGAATATGACATTGTGGGCGATGGTTAAACAGAATATTTTACGGCAAAAGGGAGCACCGGTTTTTTCCTTAGGTTTGCAATATGTTTAAAAATTACGCTTATACAGTTGATACGCGCTTCATTCGTTATGCGCAGATAGATACGCAATCCGATCCGCAAAGCACCAGCTTTCCGACTACAGAGAAACAAAAGGACCTGTCCCGCCTCCTGGTACAGGAACTGCACGAGATGGGCATTACAGACGCAGAACTGGATGAACATGGCTACGTATACGCTACCATTCCGGCTAATACCGATAAACAGGTACCGGTGATTTGTTTCTGTTCCCATGTGGACACTTCTTCTGATAGCAGCGGCACCGGCGTAAAGCCGATCGTGCATCGCAACTATGACGGAGGCGACATCGTATTGCCTGATGATAGTCATGTAGTGATCAGTCCGCGTGAACATCCTTACCTCGCGGAAAAAAAAGGGGATGATATCATTACCGCCAGCGGTACCACACTGCTGGGCGCAGACGATAAAGCCGGTGTAGCTGAAATCATGGACGCCGCTCATTTCCTGATGACGCATCCGGAAGTAAAACATGGCGCTATCCGCATTCTGTTCACTCCGGATGAAGAAGTGGGCCGTGGTGTGGAAAAAGTAGACATGAAAAAACTCGCCGCACAATTTGGTTATACCATGGATGGCGGCGAACTGGGCTCCCTGGAAGATGAGAACTTCTCTGCCGACGGCGCCCGTATTACCGTATATGGTATCAGCGCCCATCCCGGCGCGGCTAAAAATAAACTGGTGAGTGCTATCAAGATCGCCGGTGAAATTGTGGATGCCCTGCCAAAAGATATTCTTTCTCCCGAAACAACAGAAGACAGGGAAGGATTTATCCACCCGGTACGTATAGGTGGTACCGTAGAAAAAACAGAGATCGATTTTATTATCCGTGACTTTGAAACATCCAACCTGGAATCCCACGAGGCTTTCCTGCGCCGCCAGATGGACAAGGTACTGGAGCGCTATCCCGGCGCCAGGGCTACGTTGAAGGTGACGGAACAATACCGTAATATGAAAGAAGTACTGGACCACCATCCGGAGGTGACTGCCTATGCCGCAGAAGCGATCCGCCGGGCCGGCGTACAGCCGCTGAAAATGAGCATCCGCGGTGGTACAGACGGTTCCCGCCTGTCTTTCATGGGATTGCCCTGCCCTAATATTTTTACCGGTGAAATGGCTCTCCACAGCAAACAGGAATACGTAAGTATCCAGGATATGCAGAAAGCCGTACAGACAATCGTATATCTGGCACAAGTTTGGGAGGAAAAGGCCTGATCAGTTACAACGGGTGTATAACGGATGATGAAGGCCATTCATCATTCGTTGTTCACAATTCGTAATTATTTTACTATTTTAACCGTTAATAGAAAGAAAATCCAAACATGATACTAGGGCTCATCACATTTTTGCAGGATACATTGCTGACCAAGGCCGACTCTTTATCGCAGGCCGCCAATGCCACCGCTGCACCGCAACAACAGATACACCTGATCGATATGCTCATGAAGGGGGGCGTACTCATGATTCCCCTGGGCGTACTCTCCGTGGTAGCCGTATATGTGTTTGTAGAAAGGTATCTGACGATTGCAAAAGCTGGCCGGCTGGAAGATAATTTTATGCCGATGATCCGTGACCAGATCACTTCCGGTAATATCCAGGGCGCCCGTTCCCTCGCTAAAAACACGCAGGGACCTATTGCCCGGATGATTGATAAAGGCATCCAGCGTATCGGCAAACCAATCGATTCCATTGAGAAATCCATGGAAAACGTCGGTAAACTGGAAATTTACCGGATGGAAAAGAACCTGGTGATCCTTTCTATCATCGCAGGTATCGCGCCGATGTTCGGGTTCCTGGGTACCATTGCGGGTATGATCCAGACCTTCTTTAATATCTCCATTACTTCTGATATTACCCTGGGTACTATCGCAGGCGGTATCTATGTAAAGATGATTACTTCCGCCACTGGTTTGATCATCGGTATTGTGGCCTTTATCGGTTACAGTTTCCTGAATGCACAGATAGACAAGGTTGTTAACAAGATGGAAGGCGCTTCAGCTGAGTTTACTGACATTCTGCAGGAACCTACCCGCTAAAAACCACCGCTCATGAATTTACGCAGGAGAAATAAGAAACACGTGGAGATGCACAACTCGGCATTGAATGACATCCTGTTCATTCTGCTGTTGTTCTTCCTGATTGTTTCCACACTGGCCAATCCCAACGTCATCAAACTGATGTTGCCAAAAGCACAGAGCAATACCAAAGCCAAACAAACGGTGGTAGTAAGCATCAACGAAAAACACGAGTTCTTCGTAGGAACCACCAAAGTACCTTTTGAAGGCCTGAAACAGGCTCTGGCTCCGGCTGTCGCCAACGAAAAGGTGGACCCTACCATTGTGATCAATGCTGAGAAATCAGTGCCGATTGAAGATGTGGTGAATGTGATGGAGATCGCCAAACAAATAGGCGCGAAAGTAGTGCTGGCTACGGCTAAACAGTAGTTTGCCGCTGATTCTCGCAAAGACGCAAAGCAGCAAAGAGCGCAAAGTTTTTTATTAAGTTTTTTAAAGAAAGCAAAGGAGCGAAGACCAGCAATTGATCTTCGCTCCTTTGCTTTCTTTAGTCGCTTTAATAATCTTTGCGCTCTTTGCTGCTTTGCGTCTTTGCGAGAACCCTATACAAATGCTTTCACCATTCTGTCTTTCCCGAACATATCCTGTCGCAGGACAACATCTTTGAATCCCATGGATTGCAGCAGGGCCACTACCTCCCGGCCCAGTGATTCATTGATCTCGAAATACAGGGCGCCGCCGGGATGCAGCTTCTGTAGTGCGGTACGGGCAATATGCCGGTAAAATAACAGGGCATCATTGTCGGGCACAAACAGGGCGAGTGATGGTTCAAATCCCCATACCTGCTGTTGCATACTGGCCTGTTCACTTTGTGTGATATAAGGCGGATTGCTGACGATCACGTCAAATGCAGGCAGGGTATTCATTTGCTGTTCATCGAGGGCGCTGAGGTAAAGGAAATCTACTTCCAGCCGCAGGCGGACAGCATTGTCCTTCGCTACGGACAGCGCTGCTTCGCTCACATCAATGGCAGCCACTATGGCCCCGGGGATGTTTTGTTTTAATGCCAGCGGAATACAACCACTGCCGGTGCCGATGTCCAGCAGATGCGGACGGGGATGCCCCGCCAGGTCCTGTATAATCCAGGCGACCAGTTCTTCCGTTTCCGGCCGGGGAATGAGTACATGCTGGTTCACCGTGAGTTCCATCCCGTAAAACCAGCTGGAACCGGTGACATATTGTACAGGCTCCATGCGTTGCAGCGCTTCTATAGCGCTTTTGAGGCGTACGTTCTGGTCGGGCGTCAACAATTTAGCTTTGTGCACGAGCCGGTCCAGTTTATTCATGCCTGTTATATGCTCCAATACGAGATGGGCAATATTGGCGGCTTCGCGCGTATCGTATAAATCGCCTATGGCACCTGTGATATAGGTAAAGGCTGTTTGTATTGTCAAAATTGATAATTTAAGAATCCGTTGAAAAACACAAACCAGGGGTTTATTAGCATTTTCCGTCGGCTAAAAACGTAATTTTGGCAAAAATATTACTTAACAGGGTATCATGAATAGCACGAACCATGAATTTTTTATGAGGCGCTGTCTGGAACTGGCCGCTATGGGTCGCGGTAACGCGGCGCCCAATCCAATGGTAGGCGCGGTACTGGTACATCAGGGCCGTATTATCGGAGAAGGCTACCACCGGCAATATGGACAGGCACATGCGGAGGTGAATTGTGTGAACAGCGTCACCGCGGAAGACCGGCCACTGATACAGCGGGCCACCATGTATGTGAGCCTGGAACCCTGTGCCCATCATGGTAAAACGCCACCCTGTGCGGATTTGATCGTAACGGAGAAAATCCCGGAAGTAGTAATCGGTTGTGTGGATACTTTTTCAGCGGTAGCAGGAAAGGGTATCGAAAAACTGAAAAAGGCAGGCATCAAAGTACACACCGGTATACTGGAAGCGGCCTGCAGAGCTATCAACCGCCGTTTCTTTACATTTCATGAACAACAGCGGCCCTATATCATCCTCAAATGGGCACAGAGCCGGAATGGCTTTGTGGCAGGCCCCGGTGGCGCTCCGGTACGTATCTCCAACCAATGGAGCGACCGGCTGGTACACCGCTGGCGCAGTGAGGAGATGGCTATCCTGGTAGGTACCCGCACGGCGATAGTAGACAATCCTCAGCTCAATACCCGGCTGTGGCCTGGTAAAAGCCCCGTGCGGCTGGTGATTGACAGGGCGCTGACGGTGCCGCGTACCCATCACCTGTGGGATGGCCGTATTCCTACTATCTTCATCACTGCGGAACAATCGGTGAAGGAAGGAAAGGTGGAAATGATGCAGCTGGATTTTACCCTGCCGTTGTTGCCACAACTGATGCAACACCTTTACCAGCGTCATATACAGAGCGTGTTGGTAGAAGGTGGTCCTTATGTGTTACAGCGTTTCCTGGAAACAGACCTGTGGGATGAAGCGCGCGTGATAACGGGAACGGCTACACTGCCGGATGGACTGGCAGCGCCGGCATTGCCGCAGGCGGTAATAGAAGAGCGCCTGTACCTGCAGGAGGATCGTATTGATATATACCGTCGCGGTTAAGACAAGCATATCTGGTTTTTCTAAATTATATAGATGGAGGTTTATTTTACTATTGATAAAACCGCTGTCGCTGAGTTCAAGGACAGGGGCAGCAAATTTCTCGCTTATGTATTTCCCGTGAAGACGCCTGAAGCGGTGAAGGATTGTTTGATGGAAGTGAAAAAGGAGCATCCCAAAGCTACCCATCATTGTTATGCTTACCGGCTGGGTACTGACGGCAATCAGTTCCGCGCCAATGACGACGGCGAACCTTCCGGTTCTGCGGGCAAACCGATCCTGGGGCAGATAGACAGTAAACAGTTGACCGATGTGCTGATTGTAGTAGTACGTTATTTTGGTGGTACGTTGCTGGGTGTTCCGGGGTTAATCAATGCCTATAAGTTAAGCGCTTCTATGGTACTGCAATTGGTACCGGCTGTACAGAAAAATATTGAATCAAAATATCATCTCACGTTTGATTATACCATTATGAACGATGTGATGATGGTAGTGAAACAAAACAATTGCACGGTGTTGTCACAGGAGTTGCAACTGTTTTGTACTATGGACATAGGGGTGCCCAGGTCGAACGAAGAGTTGTGCCTTTTGCGGCTTCGTGACATTCACGGACTGGAGATAAAGCAGGTGAAGTAGCCGAAGCATCTTTACCGGTGTGGTGGAAGTCGGCAAATAGTTCCAGGCAGAGGAAAGGGGACCGGGAGGCGTCCGGCGCTTCCAGGTCAACACATACTCTTTTTAAAAGCAGCAAGGTGCCTCCTACGGCTGCTACAACTAAAAAGAATCGATAATGTTTCAACATGGCGGTAAGATTTCAGGGTGATATCAAAGGGAAATAAAGAATATGCCAGAAATGTACAGTTTGAAAATGAATAAGTTATAAATGCTTTAGTAGATAAGATTGTCCGAAAGTAACCGCACGATGTTCAATATCGGACGAAGTTAATAACGAAGGAAGGACTTTTTTTATTGGACGGTTAGTGAATAATCGTGTTGTAAAAAAGCCCTTCCTTCCTGATTTTAAAACCGTGGGCTTACCACCAGCTCTTTGCTGCCTGCGGTATATTTATAAAATCCTTCTCCGCTTTTCACGCCCAGGTAACCGGCGGTGACCATGTTCACCAGGAGCGGGCAGGGGGCATACTTCGGATTGCCGAATCCATCATGTAGTACATTGAGGATGGAAAGGCATACATCCAGCCCGATGAAATCCGCCAGCTGCAAGGGTCCCATGGGATGGGCCATACCCAGTTTCATCACGGTATCTATTTCCGCTACGCCGGCTACGCCTTCAAAGAGGGAGTAAATGGCTTCATTGATCATGGGCATGAGAATCCTGTTGGCGATAAAGCCGGGATAGTCGTTGACAACACAGGGTACTTTGCCCAGTTTTTCAGAGAGGGCAACGATTTGTTGTGTTACATTTTTATCCGTAGCATAGCCGTTGATGATTTCCACCAGTTTCATGACAGGCACCGGGTTCATGAAGTGCATGCCGATCACTTTCCCGGGGCGTTTGGTAGCTGCCGCAATTTTAGTGATGGAAATAGAGGAAGTATTGGTTGCCAGGATCGCGTCCGGATGGGCGTGCTGATCGAGGTCCTGGAATATTTTAAGTTTCAGCGTTACATTTTCAGTGGCAGCTTCCACTACCAGGGACACGTCTCTTACACCTTCCGGAATAGAGGTGAGGGGAGTGATGTTAGCGAGTGTCTGTGTTTTTTGTTCTTCGGTAACAGCGCCTTTGGCGATCTGTCTGTCGAGGTTCTTGCCGATGGTTTGTAATGCCTTTTCGAGGGCTGCAGCTGATACATCTATCAGGGTTACTGCATAACCCGTTTGGGCAAATACGTGCGCAATTCCATTACCCATGGTGCCTGCGCCTATAACCGCTACTTTTTGCATGGAGATTATTTTGGTTTCTGTATTATCGGGCAATATAACTAAAATGCAAATGATTGCCGGCACATCTCCCTAAAAACATGATTCCGCGCAGGTCTCCACTTTCATCTCCGCTAGTCAGCAAAAATCATGGCTATCGAAGTTAGTAATCATCTTTTCGTTTGAAGTCACCTCGTTTCCAGGCCTGGATAAACTGTGCCCAGGCGAGTGGGTTGAAGATGTTCTGTGGTGGTGGCTGACCGGCATAGTACAGGGACTGTGCCTGTTTATTGAGATACATATTGGTGCCTTCCGCACCATCGATGGGCGTAAAGCGGGTCATTGCCCTCATGCGGGCATTCTCCGTGTTTTTGCGGGCTATCTCATAGGCATCATCGGGAATGTCCATGGAGGCGAAGGCCCTTTCAAACTCCTGCCGGTTGAGGTAGGGTTTGATGATGGTTACCGGGAGATAGGTGGTATCTTCCACCATCAGTTGTATCAGGGAGAAATTATTGCCTTTAAGGGTGGTGGGTATTTTATAGTCTTTCTTTTTGAAACCTACTGCACTGAAAGTGAGGGTATCCCCTTTGAATACCACGATGGAGAATACACCAGCGGAATTGGAGATGGTCCCTCTTCCCTGGCCTCTTACCACAATGCTGACGGCGGGGATGGCCCGGAGGCTGTCTGCTGTCATGGTAAGACCGGAAATCTGTATAACACTGTCTCTGAAATCGGCGATTTGGGCCTTCAACAGGAAAGGAGATAAAAGAAATACCAGGATGAGTGACAGTATGTAGGATCTTTTGTGATGCATGCCGGCCCTAAGATATAGAAATTAATTTACTTGTCTCCCTGCGATGGATGACCGCAAGAAGAAGTTGTAAATTAACTTCCAATTGGGTTAACTTTGCAGGCAGGAATCGAATTTTAACAACAATTTATGATGACGAAAGAGCAGATTTTACAGGCCCTGAGCAACGTCGAAGAACCCGATCTGGGAAAGGATCTGGTGACGTTGAACATGGTAAAAGATATAGAGATAGACGGCAATAAGGTGAAGTTTACGGTAGTGCTGACAACACCGGCCTGCCCGTTGAAAGATCTTATCAGGAACGCATGTGTGAATGCGATCCATATGATGGTGAGCAAAGACGCTGAAGTGGAAGTAGTGATGACCGCCAACGTAAGTTCGCGCCGCACGGAAGGAAAAGGCGTACTGGCAGGTGTGAAAAACATTATTGTCGTGGCTTCCGGCAAGGGAGGCGTGGGTAAATCAACGGTAGCGGCTAATCTGGCGCTGGCGCTGGGCCGCGATGGCGCCCGGGTAGGCCTCATGGATGCCGATATCTACGGACCATCCGTGCCCATTATGTTCGGCCTGCGTGGCGAAAGGCCTATGATGGTGGAAGTAGAAGGCAAAGGTATGATTCAGCCGATTGAAAAATACGGTATCAAAGTCATGTCTATCGGCCTGCTGATCGATGAAAGACAAGCGGTGGTTTGGCGTGGCCCTATGGCCAGCAGCGCTCTCCGTCAATTCCTGACCGACGTGTATTGGGGTGAACTCGACTACCTGGTTATTGATATGCCGCCGGGTACCGGTGATATTCACCTGACCCTGGTACAAACCGTGCCGGTGACCGGCGCCGTGATGGTCACTACCCCGCAGGACGTAGCCCTGGTAGACGTGCAGAAAGGTATCGCCATGTTCAGCGGGCAGCAGATCAACGTGCCTATCCTCGGCCTGGTAGAAAACATGGCTTATTTCACGCCGGCAGAGCTGCCGGAAAATAAATACTACATCTTCGGTAAAGAAGGCGGTAAAAAACTGGCGGAAGACCTGGAAATACCTTTCCTCGGCCAGATCCCGCTGGTACAGGGCATCCGTGAAGGCGGCGACAGCGGCCAGCCAGCCATGGCCGGCGATGATAAGGTTACCCGCAAAGCTTTCCTGGATGTAGCCGGCGCAGCTGCCAGAAGTATTGCTATGCGGAATGCCAATATCGCTCCCACTAAAATTGTGGATATTATCGTGTAAAATCCGGGAAACCGGACAATATATAACGGCGAAGATAAAGCGGCATCATCCGCCCTGTCTTCGCCGTTTTTTTGGAGAAATCTTCTTCTTTTTTTCCTTACCTTTAGCTGGAGTCATCCTCCGAAATGATTGTCGGTACAGCATAACGACCACAACAACTACCACGCAGCAAAATATTTTAGAGGTAATCATAATATGTTTAAACCGCCGCAATGGCTAAGTTTTACTTAACTTTGCGCCCCAAATAAAACCGACTATGAATCGACAGGAATTGGTGAATCTTATTAAGGAAAAACAATCTTATCTGTGCGTAGGATTGGATACAGACATTCAAAAGATTCCGAAACACCTGCTGTCACACGCAGATCCGGTGTTTGCCTTCAACAAGGCAATTATTGACGCTACCAAAGATCTTTGTGTAGCCTATAAAATCAACACGGCCTTTTACGAAAGTATGGGCATCCGCGGATGGGAAAGCCTGCAGCGTACTGTAGAATACATCCCCTCCGGTATCTTCACTATTGCTGACGCCAAACGCGGCGACATCGGCAATACATCTACCCAATATGCTAAAACTTTTTTTGATACGTATAAGTTTGATTCCGTTACGGTAGCCCCGTATATGGGAAAAGACAGCGTATTGCCTTTCCTGCAGTTCCCCGAGAAATGGACCATTTTGCTGGGACTCACGTCCAACGAAGGCAGCCAGGATTTCCAACTGCAACAGGCGGGCGATGAAATGCTGTTTGAAAAAGTAATGAAAACAGCGATGCAATGGGGCACGCCGGATAACCTGATGTTTGTGGTAGGCGCTACTCAATCTTCTCAATTGGGATATATCCGTAAAATGGTGCCGGACCACTTCTTCCTGGTACCAGGCGTAGGCGCCCAGGGTGGCAGCCTGCAGGAGATCTCCACACAGGCCATGAACAAGGACTGTGGTCTGCTGGTAAATGTAAGTCGTGGTATCATCTATGCCGGCAACGGTGAAGATTTTGCGGTAGACGCCCGCAACGCTGCCCTGCAATACCAGCAGGAAATGGCTACCTACCTGAATCAGACAGCTGTCAGCCTTTAATACAGCCGTTGACGTTAGCTTTCAGTCGAGGCGGAAAATATTTTCCGGAAGACTGAAAGCTACCGTTCACCTGAATACGCAGTTTTTCTCCGTCCACCAGGGAAGTATCTCAAAACATAACCTCCCCGTCCGCACTGCCGGATCTTCCTTCACCAGCTTTACTGCCTCGAGGCTGTCCCTGCAATCGAGTATAAAAATACCTTTCAGATTCCCTTCCTGATCAAAAGGCCCTGTCACCAGCAGTTTGCCTGCCTTCGATAACTGATGGATATGCTGCAGATGTGCGGCTTGAATGCCCGCTGCCGCTACCGCGGTCTGATTGCGATGTGGACCTCCTTTGAGAAACACCATCCAATAGCGTTTCAGGTTAGTATCAGGAGTAGGTTTTTCACGGGCTGCCAGCGATGAGGAGATAGATGGTAAAGCAACAGGATGAAAAGATACCATCACGATAACCAGAAATCCCAGCAGTAATATTGCAGGAATAACTTTGCTTGCCATAATTGGTTAAAATTTTATCCCGAAGATAGTTATTCGATGATAAATTAAAGGGGTGATTAATTGATTTTTAATTAGTTAGCGAGGGCTGCCATGTCATAGGACGTAAGGCAATGTATAATAACCGCCGCCCGTCATTCATCATTCGTAATTCGTAATTGGTTATATTGGGGTATTAAACCCAAGGAGATGTCTAAAGATTTATTCCAGTCACCGGATTATTATGCTGTAGATGGTTTGTTGACAGAAGAACACCTGTTGATCCGCGATACAGTAAGGCAATGGGTGAAGAAAGAGATTTCGCCCATTATTGAAGATTATTGCCAGCGTGCTGCGTTCCCGTCGCATATCCTGAAGGGATTAGGCGAGCTGGGATGTTTTGGTCCCACGATACCGCAGCAATACGGTGGTGGCGGTATGGATCATATCGCCTACGGCCTGATGATGCAGGAGCTGGAACGCGGCGACAGCGGTATCCGTTCTACCGCTTCGGTACAGGGTTCCCTGGTGATGTATCCTATTTTTACTTTCGGCAGTGAAGCACAAAAACAAAAATATCTTCCTAAACTGGCCACAGGAGAGTGGATGGGTTGCTTCGGCCTCACCGAGCCGGATCATGGTTCTAATCCTGCCGGTATGATCACCAACTTCCGCGAAGATGGTGACCATGTTATTCTCAATGGTGCTAAAATGTGGATTTCCAATGCCCCGTTCGCGCAGATTGCGGTGGTATGGGCTAAAGACCCCGAAGGCGTGATCCGCGGCATTATTGTGGAACGAGGCATGGAAGGATTTACTACGCCGGAAACAAAAGGTAAATGGAGCCTGCGTGCCAGCGCCACCGGTGAACTGGTATTCGACAATGTAAGAGTGCCCAAAGAAAATATATTACCGTTGGTGAAAGGATTGAAAGGGCCGCTGAGTTGCCTTTCTTCCGCCCGCTACGGTATTGCCTGGGGTGTTATCGGCGCCGCGATGGATTGTTACGATACGGCGCTGCGTTATTCCAAAGAACGCAGTCAGTTTGGCCGCGCGATTGGTGGTTTCCAGCTCACCCAGAAGAAACTGGCGGAGATGGTGACCGAGATCACCAAAGCACAGTTGCTCAACTGGCGCCTGGGGGTATTAAAAAATGAGGGGAAAGCCACGCCGGCACAAATTTCCATGGCTAAACGCAATTCCTGTGAAGTGGCTACTAAAATAGCCCGCGACGCCCGCTCTATCCTGGGTGGTATGGGCATTACGGGTGAATTCCCTGTGATGCGGCATATGATGAACCTCGAAAGTGTGCTGACCTACGAAGGCACCCATGAGATCCATCTGCTCATTACCGGTATGGATGTTACCGGTTTCGACGCATTCAAATAACAGTATTTTCTGTTAATATGAAGTATCTGACACGCACGGTATGGATACTCTCCTGCATTAGCCTGGTAACTGACATCGCCAGCGAAATGCTTTATCCCGTTATGCCAATATACCTGCAAAACATTGGTTTTTCGGTGTTGCTGATAGGCATACTGGAAGGTATGGCGGAAGCTACTGCCGGTTTAAGCAAAGGATATTTTGGAAAACTATCGGACCATACCCACAGGCGTACGCCCTTTATACGCCTGGGGTATGCACTGAGTGCGGTATCCAAACCGATGATGGCGATATTCGTATATCCGCTCTGGATATTTTTCGCCCGTACGGTGGACAGGCTGGGCAAGGGTATCCGGACAGGCGCCAGGGATGCGTTGTTGTCTGACGAGTCGACTGCTGATACCAAAGCCCGTGTATTTGGTTTTCATCGTTCTATGGATACGCTGGGGGCTGTATTGGGGCCGGCGTTTGCGCTGTTGTTGCTCTATTTTTACCCGGGGAGTTATCGTACCATGTTCCTGTTGGCCTTTCTTCCCGGCCTGTTCGCTATTGTATTATCGTTATTCCTGAAGGACCGCGCTGTTACACAGGAAGAAAAGACTGCGAAACCCCGTGTTTTTGCCTTTTTGCACTACTGGAAGGAAAGCCCGTCCGCCTATCGTCACCTGGTGGTGGGTTTACTTGTATTCACCTTGTGCAACAGCTCCGATGTTTTTCTGTTGTTGCGGATGAAACAAGCGGGACTTAGCGACACCGCTACTATTGGCACCTACATTTTTTACAACCTGATATATGCGCTGTCGGCCTTTCCGCTGGGTATACTGGCAGACCGTATTGGCCTGAAAAAAATTTTTGTGACAGGGCTGATATTGTTTGTGATGGTATATGCCGGAATGGGTATAAGCGGTAGCTGGTATTGGTATGGCTGTCTGTTTTTTTTATACGGACTGTATGCTGCTGCTACCGAAGGCATTGCTAAAGCCTGGATCAGCAATGTCACGAAAAAAACAGATACTGCCACAGCTATTGGCACCTTTACGGGTTTCCAGAGCATTTGTGCTATGGTAGCCAGTTCCTTCACAGGTTGGATTTGGTTTCAATTTGGTGCCGTAGCAGCTTTTTTTGTTACAGCCTGTATTGCACTGATAGTAGTAATTTATCTCCTGATTTGGGTGCCGGCGCCCGAAAAATCACCTCTTTAGCAGTTTTGCTGAAAACCCATCACAAAATATTATCTTACCTGCCCTTTATCCATGTTATCTGTTTTTTTATGAAGATGATTTTATTGCTGTTGATGTGTTTTTGTACCGTGGCCATGGCACAAACGCCCGGATCATCGCCCAAATTGGTGGTCTGTGAAGGAAAAGCGCAGGGTACCTATTTTATTGTAAAATATCTTTCTTCCGATACGGCTTCGCTGCAAACACGTATCGATTCTGTATTTGCTGTCATCGATCAATCACTCTCCCTGTATAAACCGGGCTCACTGATCAATCAATTCAACGCTACCGGCGAGGTGAAAATGGATGCGCACATGCGTACCGTGATTGATAAAGCGATTTACACCAGCAAAGCCACCAACGGTATTTTTGATATCACCGTAAAGCCACTGGTATACCTCTGGGGATTTGGCGTTACCAAACCTTCTTTTAAAGGTGTACCGCCAACTGACAGTATTAAAAAGGCATTATCGTATGTGGGTTACCGTTATTTAAAAATAAAAGGTGATCATCTCACTACAACAAAAAAAGGTGTACAGATCGATTGCAACGGTATCGCACAAGGGTATACGGTGGATGTGCTGGGCCGCTTCCTGGACCAGCTGGGTATTCACGACTACCTGGTAGATGTAGGCGGGGAGCTGTGTGCCAAAGGCGTAAATCAAATGGGCAATCCCTGGCGTATCGGTATTGAGCGTCCTGCGCCCGGAGATACTACCTACGAACCTATACAGGCTATGGTAACGCTACAGGACAAAGGCATCGCCACCAGTGGTAACTATCGCCGTTTTTTTGACCAGGGACGTACCCGCTTTGCGCACACCATAGATCCGGTTAGTGGTATCGCGCTGCATAGCCGGATTATCAGCGTTACAGTGATTGCAAAAGATTGTTTTACAGCCGATGCATTTGATAATCCGCTGATATTAATGGGAGTGGAGAAAGGACTGAAATTTATAGCGCAGCATCCGGCTTACGGACTGGAGGCTCTGTATATCTACAAGGCTGCGGATGGCAGTATTAAAGAGGCTTACAGCCCCGGCTTCAAAGATTTTCTTATGTTATAGTTTTTTCATTTAGAGGATGTCCCGGCAGTCTCTAGATAACAAAATCTATAAATAAAAAGCCCCGCTGCGTTAAAACGAGCGGGGCGCATCCTCACGATTCCTCTTTCATGAATATGGATAAAAAGTGTTTTAGTGTATGTGTACTTTAATACCGATGTTTCCCTGAACGGTATTGAAGCTGGTGATCTCGTTGTATTTGTACGGCGCGTAGTTGTACCGCACGTTTGCGTTGAACATCACGGGTGAATAACGGCCGAAAGGTACGTTGATACCCACTTCCGGGCTAACCATAAACTGCCAGCTGTTATTTTTCTCCACAAATTCGCCCCAGTATTTTTCATAGCTCATACTGGCTGCGCCTACCCCGAGTACGCCATAAGGAATAACGGCGCTGGTGGCAGGAGTGAAGGCATATCCTACCGTGGCCTGAATAGGTACCACCTGCAGGGTACGTGATTGTACAGCAGATACATCGCCTTGTTTATCGGGGTATACCGCGCGGGGCAGTCTTTCGTAGAAATCCTGGTAGCCGCTGCGTACGCCAACTGAAAGGCGGTCGTTGAGCATATAGGACAACCCTGCAGTCCAGCCACGGAAGCTGGTTTTATTGGCATAATCTTTCAGGGAGCCAAGAGGTTGGGCAATGGAATAGTTGATATCAATGGACAAGGGTGGACGGCTTTGCGCAGACACCGTCTGAGCAGCAATACATCCTGCGAAAATCAGCAGCCAGTTTTTTATCTTTTTCATCTCTCTATCAATTTAAAATTTTCGGAATGGGCTTATTTGCTTTTGCTCAGGTAGGCTGATTGTGCAAAGGAAGCCTGTACCATTGGATCTACGTTGTTGGTGCTCCATACGCCGGAGCCGCGCCACAGGGCGTTCCAGATAACGTTAAACTTATCGTTCTTCGCATTTTTCAGATCGAAGAGATCGATCGCAGTTTGCCTTTCATTGACCTGGTATACGGTGTAGTAGGAAGGCCAGTACCAACCACCGCCGGGATAACCCCACCATCCTGCGTCCCAATAGCCGGGACCGCCCCACCATCCTGGGTTCCAGTTGACGGACGTGTAGGAATTATCTATCCTGGTCAGGTTAATACCCAGGTCGGGTTTGGCAGCTTTGTCCACCAGTGTGTAGCCGCGTTGCTGCATGGCAGCCGTCACAGAAGAGATCAGTTGTTTGTCGTAGGCAGTCAGGGCTTTTTTAGCGGAATCGCTGTTTCGGCTCAATACGGCCACAGAGTCGACAATACTGAAAGTAGTGTAAGAAGTGAAATCAGCAGTTTTGTCGTGGTTGGTGATATAAATCCGGGACTCCTCATCTGTCATATCCTTCAAGGGGTCTTTACGGCAGCTGCTGATGGAAATCATTGCCACCAGGGCGGCAACAGCACTTAGTAAATACATTGTTCTTTTCATATCCTCGCGTATTAATTTTTATGATTGGATCTCTTCCGTTAAGGTTAACAGCGGAGTGCGTGTCATATGTTAACAAATAACGCCGGCTGGCACGCGGCTGCAGGAAGTTTCCGTTTTCCTTTATTGTTCAACGCTTTGGATAGAAAGATGTTACAGAAAGTTTACTGATATAATGTTAAGGGAATCTTAAAATGAAAAGAGGGTTAACAAAATGAGCTTTTAACAAAGAGTGTTAATTTAATATGTTTTTGGAAACTAATACATCTTTTAACTGCTCCGGATGAACGAAGTGAATGCTATCGATGCCTTCTGCTTCCGCGGCTTTTACATTGCGGAGGTTGTCGTCGATAAATAAGGCATGATCAGCATCTACCTGGTAACGGTTGAGTAATAACTGATAAAAAGAGGGAGAGGGTTTGCGTTGTTTTTCGCGGCCGGACACCACGATACCGTCAAACCATTGCAGGAAGGGGAACTCCACCAGGGCGAGGGGGAATGTTTCGTTGGACCAGTTGGTGAGTGCATACAGTTTATATTTACCACTGTCTTTCAGTTGGCGCAGCAGTTGTACGGAACCTGGTATTTCACCACCCAGCATTTCTTTCCAGCGGCCATAAAAAGCGCGTATCTGTGCTTCCTGTGCCGGATGGTCGGCCACGAGTTGTTCGGTGGCTTCCTGCAGGCTTCTGCCGGCATCCTGTTCTTCGTTCCAGTCGGAGGTGCATATGTTTTCCAGGAAGTCGTCTATTTCGGCTTCGGTAGCAAATATTTTGCGGTATAAATAACGGGGATTCCAGTCGATCAATACCGATCCCAGGTCAAAAATAATTGTGTCGTACACGTTAGTCGTTTGGCTTTTCATAGGTAATTATGACGATTAGAAAGCGATTGGGTTTAAAGGTTAGTCTAATAATTCGTCGGAAGCATCTTCCAGCAATTTGAGATCTACAGAATCACTACCGGCAATGCCTTCGATAGAACCTTTTATATGAGCAGCGTTGAGTAATACTTTTTCGAGCTGTTTTTCGCGGGCTTTCCACAGTTTCTCCATGGCGTCTCGTTCGCGTTGTATAGAGAGTTTCATCGCCATAAAACCTTCGCGGATAGCTTTCCATTGCTCCGCAAATTCACTGCTGGTAAGGTAACCGTACAGCATATGCATTTTGTCGCCCTTGTTTTCCTGGGTGCGGATACTGCCGGCGATTTTGATGATACTATCACGCAGCACGTAGGCCAGCGATTTTACTTCCGTGAAGGTGCAGATCCAGATACCTTCTTTTTCGCCGAAACGTTCCATATCACGCGGCATGGTTTGGGTGACGAGGATCGCCACATCGATGCCCTGGCTGCGCATATCGGCTTTGAGTTTTTCCACCCAGTCGCGTGAAAATTCCTTGGTGCGTTTGCTTTCGTAGATGATACGGCCACATTCCTGCCCCAGGGCGTTGCGTACCAGTTGTACACAATCGGCCCCGCGTACGCCTTTACCCACCGGTGTGACTTCGTCGAATGGGAAAGTGGTGCGGAGCATTTCTTCCAGCACCAGTTCCTGCGCTTCGCCTTGCAGCTGTGTAGAGCCTTGTTCGGCGCGGCGTTTCATCTCGTCGGCCAGTTTACGTTGTGCTTCCAGCTGTGTTTCCAGTTCGCGCATGCGCAGCTGGTATTCGGTATCTTTCAGTTTATTGCGTTCTGTTTCTTCCCGGCGGATTTTATCTGCCAGTTCACTCCGGGCGTCCATGAGTTTTTTCTGCAGGTCCAGCTCCAGTTCCTGTTCTTTATTTTTCAGTTCCTGTTCTTTGCGGAGAAATTCCAGTTCCTGTTTACGGGCTTCCCGGAGGCGGGCTTCCTGTTCCTGGTTGGCTTCCCGGAGAGAGGCCACCTGGGTGTCAAAATCGGCGGTGATGGATTTGCGGAGTTCTTCGGTCAGGCTTTCCTGCAGTCGTTTTTTTTCTGCCTGTACCCGTTGGGCGACTTCCTGTTCCTGTTGCTGACGCAGTGTTTCTATCTGCTGACGCTCTTGCGCCATGCGGGTTTTCTCCGATAGCAGGCTGTTTTTTTCTGCCTGCAGGGAATCGAGGCGCCGGCGCCATTCCGATTCCATTTTCCCCCTCATTTCCTTTTCAATGTCTGCGGCAAAAGCATCCTCCATGACAAACTGGTGTCTGCAATTGGGACAGGTAATAGATGTTCCCATAATTTCAGTACAAAAATTACGTAAAGATAGGGGTTTAGAAAATTTGCAGGGAACGAATAAAAAAAGGAAGGAACACGACTTCCTTCCAGTCAACATAACGGCACAAACAATAGTTAATAAGGTTTTCAATAAAGATAGTTTCAATTTCCTGTCTGGGGGCTACTGCTAATTTCTGCTATTCGTATTAGCAGAACGTTAAGCCATGATGATGTAATTGTTAAGAAGTGTGACAGCAGTGGAGATGTATAAAACAAAAAAGCTCAGTGTAAAACACTGAGCTTCAATTTGTTGTGGTGCGAAGGAGGAGATTCGAACTCCCAAGCCCTTTCAGGCACTACCACCTCAAAGTAGCGCGTCTACCAATTTCGCCACCTTCGCATCTGGTAGAATGGGCTGCAAAAATAATGGCTTTTTAGAAATAAGCAAATTTATTTATGCTTTTTCTCAAAAATGTGTCTTTGACAACATTCCTTCTACAGGCTACTTTCTAAGCAGGATGCGGAAAGTAGTGCCTTTGTTGATTTCTGAAGATTTTACAAAAAGCCGGCCTTTATGATATTCTTCGATGATTCTTTTGGCCAGGGAGAGGCCCAGTCCCCATCCTCTTTTTTTGGTACTGAAGCCGGGTTTGAACACTTTTTCGAAATGCATTTTCGGAATGCCTTTACCGGTATCGGAGATATCGATGGTCACGAAAGTGGGATGGTTTTCGATGTTGATATCGATGTTACCGCTACCTTCCATGGCATCCAGCGCGTTTTTCAGCAGGTTTTCCACTACCCAGTCAAACAGTGGCGGAGAGATCATCACGGGCAGTTCCTGTTCGGTAGCGTGAACGGAGAAACGTACTTTCTGCGGCGCTCTTTTCCGGATGTACGCAGTCATGTTTTCGATTTGTTCCAGCACATTCCGTTCTTCCAGTTTGGGGACGCTGCCTATTTTGGAAAAGCGGTCGGTGATCAGTTTAAGCCGGTCCACATCTTTAGCCAGTTCGGTGACCATCATGGTATTGGCTTCGTTATCGCGTAGTATTTCCAGCCATGCTTCCATAGAGGACAGCGGCGTCCCCAGCTGATGGGCCGTTTCTTTGGCAAGGCCTACCCATACCTGGTTTTGGGTGGCACGGTTGGTACTGGAAAGGGCAAAGAGTACCAGGGCGATGAATAGCGTGACCACCCCCAGCTGTATATAAGGGTAGTAGCGGATTTGTTTGAGGATAAGGGAATCGCCGTAATAGATATAGTTGTATAGTTTATGCCGGGCATCCACTTCCATGATAAAGGGGGGATGTTGTTTTTTAAAAGCCAGCAGCTGTTCCGGCAGATAGTCCGGATTTTGGGCAATACGCAGGGAATCGAGGTTGCGGCTGTCGAGGATATGCCCCTGTTCATCGGTCAGGATAAGCGGGATAGTGGTGTTGGTGGTAACGATTTCCACCGCGAGGTTAAGGTTGGCATCGGGGGCTGACTTGAGCAGTTCCCGGTTGGCTTCTACCCAGGTGGCGACTTTTTTGCGTTCTTCATCCTGGATTTTTTTTGTCAGGTTGCTGACGAACCATATGGTGGTCACGATAATGAGCACTGCTATGGAGGCCAGTACGAACTTCCACCCGATGTATTGTCTAAACATATAGCTAATTTAAGCCTTATTCCACTTTGATGATTCGGGATGATTAGCAAATATTAGAATCCTTTGTTGCATATTTGCATCTCTTAATTTTATTATTCACGCATAAACGTAATATCCGTTGCCCATATTGCCATCAGTTGCAGTTGTAATCTTAAATTGGAACGGGAAGGCTTTCCTGGAGAAGTTTCTGCCGTCCGTATGCCGCTCCACCTATGGTAATCTGCAGCTGGTATTGGCAGACAATGCTTCTACAGATGATAGTGTGGCGTTTGTACAAACCCACTACCCATCTGTCCGTATTATCCGTAACCCTTCCAACGATGGGTTTGCGGGCGGCTATAATGAAGCGCTGGCTCATGTGGAGGCCGATATTTATGTGTTGCTGAACCAGGACGTGGAAGTAGAGCCCAACTGGATAGAGCCCGTGGTAGCGCTGATGGAGACTGATCCGCGGATTGCCGCGTGCCAGCCCAAAATGCGGGCCTATCATCAGCCCGACGAGTTTGAATATGCCGGTGCTGCCGGTGGCTGGATGGACGTGCTGGGGTATACTTTCTGCCGCGGCCGTATCCTCTATACTACCGAAAAAGACGAAGGACAGTATGACGATGCGCAGGATATTTTCTGGGCGACCGGTGCTGCGCTCTTTATACGGTCGGCCTGTTTTCATGAAGTAGGTGGTTTTGACCGCGATTTCTTTGCACATATGGAAGAAGTAGACCTGTGCTGGCGCCTGCAAAGAGCCGGTTACCGTATCTGCTACTGCCCGGATTCCAAAGTATTTCACGTAGGCGGCGGCAGCCTGCCTCAAGGCAATCCGCGTAAACTATATCTCAATTTCCGCAACAACCTCATGATGCTGTGGAAAAACCTGCATAGCGAAGATCGCTGGATTGTGCTGTTTCAACGCTTTTTCCTCGATATCCTGGCCGGTGTTAAAAGCCTGGTGTCCGGTAAACCTAAGGACATGGCGGCTATCTACCGCGCTTACCGCGATTATTACCGCTGGCGAAGGAAGTATGTCAACAAACACGATCTGCCGGAAATGAAATTGATGAAGATGAAAGGTGTCTTCCATGGAATCATGATCTGGCGTTATTATTTCCTGAGAAGAAAAAAATTCAGGGATTTGGTGTAGAAAATGCATTTTTCTCCCTAAAATATCATCATTACTACAGCAATAAATCCAAAATATTTATTAGGTTTGCACCGGAAATAAACTGAATATGGAACACAACACCGTAGAAAATAAGAATGACATCACCCGCTCCAGGGTTTCCCGCTCCCGTTTCTTTTATTATGTGGGTCTGTTTTGTTTAGTGGCATTTATGCTGGGCGGTTGCTACAACCTGTATAAACATAAATACCAGGGTAAACCTGATGTTACCGTACAGGAAAGTTCCTTGTATAATCCAAAATACAAATAAGTAAGATAAGCGAACGCTTACATACTGCTTACAAATATAATTATCCAGCCTCCCGGTGATCCCGGGAGGCTTTTTATTTTCATTAAAACATCCAACAAAAGACAGGAATCAGCGGAATCATGTCATAATCATGGTCGTCGGCGGTTCCTTTTCCCTATTGCGTAAATAATATTCCCGATGTGATAACCTGGTATCCGGATAAGCCCGGAATTTTGTAGTGTCGGAAAATCCCGGCATGGCTTTATGACAACAATGGTCCAACGGAAAAAAAAGCAAGCGCACAAACCAGGTAAGAAATCAATGGCAAGGGTAGTGGTGGATAAGCTGCACCTTTGGCTGGGACTGGCTTCCGGCATCATAGTGCTGATTGTCAGTGTAACCGGATGCCTGTTTGTTTTCCAGCGGGAAATCAATGAGTGGGCATACCACAAAGAGATGTACATAACGCCGCAGGAGCATACCCTGCCGCTAAGCGAACTGCGTGCGCGTGCGCAGCAGGCTTTGGGAGATAAACCTATTCTCTCCATGACCACCTGGCGGGAGCCGGACCGGGCCTGGGAATTTATGGCCTACAAGGCCAACGACTCAGCCATCACTTATTTTGGTAGTATGGATTATTATGAGTCTGTGTTGGTAAACCCTTACAATGGGGCCATCACCGGGCGTATCAACTATAAGTACAACTTTTTTATGATCGTCAAAGGCATCCACTGGAGCCTATTGCTGAGTACTCCATACGGCCAGCCGATCGTAGGCTGGAGCACGGTGATATTTGTGATCCTGCTGATCACCGGTCTCATTATGTGGTGGCCCAAACGCTGGAACAAAGCGGGGCGCGATCAGAGTTTTAAAATTAAATGGAAGGCCGGTTTTAAACGGGTCAATTATGATTTGCATAATGTGCTGGGTTTTTATAGTCTGCTGATCGCATTGGTACTGGCGCTTACCGGCATGGTATGGGCCTTTAAATGGTTTGAGAAAGCAGTGTACGTGGCGGCAGCGGGCAGTGCTACGCCGCCTGCCACGACGCAGGTAAGTTCTGGTCCGGCTACAGCCGTTGCCAGCGGTAATCCGCTGGATATCGCTTTTCAAACGGCACTACCACTGCTTAAAGATGCCACCCGTGTTTTCGTATATCCGGCAGCGTATCCGGAGGGGGTACATATGATTGGTGGTTACCGCGGAAAGGATATTTATTTTGGCAGCGACGAATACCAGTTTGATCAGTATACCGGTAAAATGCTGGGTTATAGTCCTTATGCGAAAAAGAACCGTGGCGAGAAACTGCTGGCTATGAATTACGATATACATGTAGGTGCCATCGGTGGTTTGCCCGGAAAAATGATCGCCTTTATCATCAGTTTTATTTGCGGATCGTTACCGGTGACGGGGTTTTATATTTGGTGGGGTAAACAAAAAAAATCGAAAAAGAAAGCCGTAAAGCCGGTTGCGCGATTGAATGCTGTATAAATTTGTCAATATTTTTGTTTCGCTGAAATAGGCTATGGTATTGTGTTGGGGAGGATGTTTTACAATTGTGTGCAAATAAATTTTAAAAAACTTTGAAAAAATATTTTGTGTTTTCGGTCCGTTTCCTATCTTTGCAATCCCAACGAAAACGGTACACGGCAAAACAAACACGCTGAAAGCGCCAACAGTTGGGAAGTTCTTAAAAGTTTTATGTTTTAAAACACCTGCGGAAGTAGCTCATTTGGTAGAGCACGACCTTGCCAAGGTCGGGGTGGCCGGTTCGAGCCCGGTCTTCCGCTCCAAGCCGTTTTTATTCCGGCAAAAAAAGTTCTTAGTCAAAATTGCGGAAGTAGCTCATTTGGTAGAGCACGACCTTGCCAAGGTCGGGGTGGCCGGTTCGAGCCCGGTCTTCCGCTCTAAAGCCTGATCAATCAGATTGATCAGGCTTTTTTGTTTCCCCCATATCCCACATGGCTTCAGCCATGGGAAACCGGGAAATCTCATCGTATGGTGACAGGTCACCACCTAAAACACAACAGGCGTACCGGAACCGGCACGCCTGCTGCATTTTATTTCAATGCTTAATATCGTTAAAAATCACCACTGGCGCCGCCACCGCCGCCGGAGCCACCACCAAAATTCGGGGAGCCGGGGTCGGCAGGACCAGTTGCCGGTGTGAATGTCTGTGCAATAATCAATGATTCTACCTTCAGTTTGTCGGCCATGCCGGGTTCATCAGATGCCAGGTAGGTAAAGCCGTGTTTAGGCGGGTGCAGGTACCGGATTAGTGCCCAGGCGCCGCCGGTCATGATCAGTCCGCCGATAACCATGGCGGTTTCCAGCGGCATTATGCTATGGTAATGACGGATGGTGAATACAATCATAGCGACTAAGATGAGGCCGGTCCGTAGCAGGATAGCGTCTTTTTTACGGGTACCCAGGAAAAGATATACCAGGGGAATCATCACCGTAAATGTCCAGAAAAAGCTTTCTCCCGGAATACGCTGACCAGGTTCAAAGGTCATGTCGTACGCAATGCTGTAGGTTTCCCGGACTACGTAGTAATTACCCGTGAGGTAGAGTGTGATGAGGGACAATATCTGTAATAACGTAAGGCAATTACTGTAGTGCCGCAGTGCCTTGCGTTTTACCAGTACGGTAGCAACCAGGTACATGAGCAGCGAAGGCGCCATCATAAACATCGGCAGCCAGGTATCTGTTGGTCCGGCCAGCCTGATGTATATCACCGCCAGTAAGGAAAGAAAGGCCGCTGCGGCGCATACCATATCCGCATAACGGAGCGTGGCCAGGAAGGTGAGCCCGAATATCAGTAATGCAATGGCCGTAGGAGGTATATCATAATTTTCAATGATGACACCGGTCAGGATCAATCCTATCGCGCTCCACAACAGGGATTCGTTGATCCCCGAGCGGTAGGATTTTTTTTCATGGATACCAAATTCCAGTGCAGCAATACAAAGAAGGGCCGCGAATATAAGGATTGCCCGGAAGCCTGTCCATCCGCCGTCAGCCGAAATAGACAGCAACGTCATGAAACCAATGCTGAAGGCTATTACGATGCAGGTGAGTATAAAAAGCCCTACCCGGGTAAAAATGTTGGGCATGTACAGCTTAACAGGATGCGCCTGCCGTATAGCTTCCCGTGTTTCGGGGCTGATACAGCCTTGTTGCTGCGCTTTGTCAGCTTCGTCCTGTATATAAAGATTGTCGAGTGTGACAGAAGACCACGCGATCATTGTTTGATTTTTTTGTTGAGGTTAATTAACAGGATGATGACCCCTACTGTAGAGACGATCATATACATGAACGCCAGGTAAATCGTTTCATCCAGGTGGTTGAAGATCAGGTGTGCCAGGAAGGTGCTGAGGGCGAAGTAGCCATATAAAACGGCCACCAGTACGAAATAAAAGGAGCGGTCCCGGAATGCGCGAAGCCAGGTGAGATAAACGCCGCCGGCTATCAGCAGGAACCAGTATCCATAATAATTTTCAAAGATGATCATGCCTGCCATGGAGGCGATGAAAAAGATATGTACGCCGAAGTTGCGATAGGTAAAGGCAAAGTGTTTTTTAAAATCACGTTTTTCCGATAGTTCCGCCAATACTACGAGCCCTATGCCCAGCGCCACACCGGTGTATATCAGTGCATTGTTTTCAAAATCGTTCTGCGACAGAATCTGCATAGGCGTGATGGCGATTCCCAGCCAGGCCGCGAAGTTGGTGATGGCCATGGAGAGGATGCCGAGGTGATCGAAATAGTAGGCCGTGGCAAACAACACCACCATCGGGATGAAGGTAGCGAGGCCGTACGCAGTGCCGAAAGCCGTATACTGGTATTGCAGGTAGCCGATGAAGGTGACAAACGTGAGGCCGCCTAACAGTAACGCATAATCGTAGAATGCGTTGGGAGATTCGGACTTTTCGCGGGAAAAGGGCGGCCGGTGCCGGAAGCAGTAGGCATAGCAGCCAATACACAGCAAAGCGATAAAAAGCAGAATAACCTGGTGACCGATGGTATCAATGTTTTTGTACACCAGGATGCCGAGGCCTCCGCTCAGCAGCAGTACGCCCAGGTAAAGGACGGTTTTGATTTCCCAGTGAAGAGAGAAAAGGCGGGTGTTTTCCGTGTGGGTTATACGTTGCATTTCCTCGTCACTGATCAATCCTTCTTTTTGGAGTTTGGAGAAAGTATCAATGTTCATGCGGTGAATTTACGAATTAAGGGCGCATTTCATAATTTCTTTGCTATTTTGGGGTAATGGAGATATATCAGTCAACTTTATTTTCCGAAGGACCTTTTGAATTGGGTGAAGGAGCTTTCTGGTGGCCGGAACATTCAGCATGGTGCTGGGTAGATATCCTGGGGCATTCCCTTTACATGATGGATAGTAAGGGCCGGCGCACACAATATCATATAGGCGAGTACGTGAGTATGATGGTGCCGGTACAAGGTAGTAATGAGCTGTTACTGGGGCTGCATGGACGTGTGGCACGGTTTACACCGGAGCATGGACTGGGCCGTACGCTGGCGGTGCTGGACGGCAATCCTGGTCTTCGGTGCAACGATGGTAAATGTGATCCTGCCGGCCGTTTATGGATTGGTACCATGCATTTGACAGAGCAACGGGATAATGGGGCGTTGTATTGCCTGGACCATAATCGTCCGCCGGTAATCAAAATCCCGCAGGTGAGTATTTCCAATGGGCTGGCCTGGTTTGGGGACCGTATGTATTTTAATGATACTGCCACCGGCAGGATACAGGAATATGCCTATGATGTGAATTCAGGGGATATCAGGTTCCTGCGTAATGCTGTCATGATCCCGGCTGAATTGGGTAGTCCGGATGGGATGACGATTGATACGGAGGGGATGTTATGGGTAGCCCACTGGGGTGGAGGCGGGGTATACCGCTGGAATCCGGCCAATGGGGAACTGCTGGGCAAAGTAGAAGTACCGGCTTTACAGGTGTCCTGTTGTGTTTTTGGCGGTCCGGATATGCAGGAAATGCTGATTACTACAGCCAGAGAGCATATGACTCCCAAACAAATGGAGGCTTATCCTATGAGTGGAAACGTGTTTCACGCGAAGTTACCTTTTAAAGGCCTGCCTGTCAATCATTTTAAATATTAGTTTTATATAGATGTAAATGTTTCACGGTAGTCTCGTATTTTTTTCGTACTTTTGTAGGTATGAACGAGCTTTTTTAGGGTATTTTAATACCAGACGCACTATCTTATTCCAACTTCCCTTTATAGAAACTTCCCTTTAGTACGCTACCAAAACATTGAAGTGTAAAAACTAACGAATAGTCATGAAGGATTTCAAAATTATTGACAACAAAGAGGCCAGGCAGTTTGAGGCGCATATCGCAGGACAGCTGGCAAAGGTTATTTATGAAAGAAATGGCAGCCGCATTTTCCTGACTGGTGCAGAGGTGCCGCCTACCCTGGAAAAGCAGGGGGTGTTGCCGGTGATGCTGGGTAAAGTGATGGAGGAAATTTCAGCACAAAATATCCGGATGGTCCCTTCCAGCAAAAAAGTAGCGGAATATGTGCGTAGCAATCCTAAATGGAAAACATTGCTGGCGCACGGACTTCATATCTAATGTAGAAATATTTAGCTATTTAGTTATTTGATTATTTAGTCGGGCTGCTTCAATTACTGCGCTGCTGTTGGAAAGTTACTTTTCCTGAATGGCGGTAGGAGAGAAGCATCTAAGGTTGCAAGCAATTTAATTATTAAAACAGCTCAATTAAATAACCAAATAACTAAATATCTAAATAATAAAATGTTCTTATTTCAGCCCCAGTTTCGCTTTTACCGGCACCATCAGGTCGTCGGCATCTGATCCTATTAATACTTCATCTTTCGAATTATCAATGACCAGCGTATAGCCCTTTTCGGTGGCTACGGCTTTCAGTGCTTTTTTAGCTTTGTCCATAATCGGTACGAGCAGTGCCTGGTCTTTCAGCTGTAACTTCTCTTCCATACGCTGGCGGTACTCCTGGATGCCCGCTTGTGCGTCCTGCAATTCCTTTTCTTTGATTTCTTTGATCTGTTGGCTCCATTTGGTAGCCAGGCTATCATATTCCTGCAGTTTACGGGTATATTCTGCCACCAGGTACTGTCCGTCTTTGGCCAGTTCCTGCTGGTATTTTTGCAGGGTATCCGTTGCCTGTTTGGTTTCCGGCATGGCAGCAATCAGCTGCTGGAAATTAATGTAGGCGGTCTTCTGTGAGAATGCTGCAGTACTCATCATCAGCATCAGGGCGACAGTGCACAAAAATCTCATGGTATAGTTTTCAGCAATATTATGGAATAGATATATAAGAGAATGTTAAATTGTCATCATGGGGGTCTGCCATTCCACCCACATGATAAAACGAATAAGCCCAGTCTCCTCTTCCTGCATTACGGTGGGTTCCCTGGATACCGTTGACTTTATCTATTGGTATTCCGGTAGCAACAATTTAATATTTGATATAATATATTTTTTCGCAATTTTGTACCGAAATCAGGGCCTCGCCCGGGCTAAAATTTTTACCTTCTGTAGGGGTAACAGCATCTTCGGGTGTCGTTATGGAAAGCGTTTCAATTTGGCAGAAGGACTTATCTTTGACTTTAGTTATCAAAACCTCAGCATGGAGTTGCAACATCCAGGTGATACCTCGCTACTGGAAAAAGAAGACGTATTAACCTTTGAACAGGCATTTAAAACCCATTTTAAGGGTCTGCATGCCTATGCCTGTACCATATTGAAAGATGAAGTAATGGCGGAAGAAATGGTGCAAAATGTATTTTGTAAACTGTGGGAGAAGTCGGGTGATATCAAGATCAAACAAACGATCTCCGGTTATCTGTACAGAGCGGTATACCATGAAAGCATCAACTATCTGCGCCATCAGAAAGTAAAAGCTACACATCAGGCACACACACAGTATCAAATGAGCAATAACAGGGATACGGGTAACACTTCCGGCAAAGTGACCTTAAGGGAGCTGGAAGAAAAACTGGACAAAGCACTGCGGGAGTTACCGGAGAAGTGCAGGACTGTATTTCAGATGAGCCGCTTTGAAGAATTAAAATACCAGGAGATTGCCGACAAACTCGACATATCCATTAAAACTGTAGAAAATCAGATGGGAAAGGCTTTGAAGCTGCTTCGGCTCAACCTGGTGGATTTCCTGCCGCTGTTGTTAATATTGCTCCATCTCTAAACCTTCTACCGTGAAAAAGCAAACTGACCATATAAACGATGATCTGCTGGTAAAGCACATGCTGGGTATCACTACCCCGGCAGAGCAAACAGCTGTGGAAACATGGATAACGACGGATGCTGCCAACGCAAAATATTATGAACATTTCCGGCTTATCTGGAATGAAAGTAAAAAACTGGCCGCGGTAAGTACCGTGAATGAAGACGATGCCTGGAAACGTTTCCAGCAACGGGTAGGGGCCAACGAAAATGCCGGTGACGGCGCCCGTATTATCAAAACAGATTTTTCTACCTGGCGCCGTAACCTGGCCATCGCGGCTTCGTTACTGGTACTGCTGGGCGCAGCCGGATTCTGGCTCCTGAAATCATCTCACCCGCAACATGTGGTATACGCCAGTAACGCAGTAAAACTGGATACATTGCCCGATGGTTCTTTTGTTACGCTGAATAAACAATCCTCTATCAGTTATGCCAGCTCCTTCACAAAAGAAAGGCATGTAAAACTGGAAGGGGAGGCCTTCTTCAATGTTGCCCAGGACCCGGGCCGTCCCTTTGTGATCAAGGTAAACGACGTTACCGTAAAAGTGCTGGGTACTTCTTTCAATATCAAAAGCGCCAACGGTAAAACAGAAGTGATTGTGGAAACCGGTGCGGTAGAAGTTACCAAAAAACATAACAGCGTACAGCTGCAACACAACGAAAAAGCAGTAGTGACCGATCAGGACGCGGCGCCGGTAAAACAGGAAAATACAGATGAACTGTATAATTACTACCGTACACAAACCTTCGTTTGTAAAAAAACGCCCCTGTGGAAACTGGTCAATATCCTGAATGAAGCATACGATGTGAACATTGTGATTGGAAATGCTGATAAACAGGACATGCCGATCGACGTTACCTTCCAGAACACTTCGCTGGATGATGCGCTTAAAATCATCGCGCTGACCTACAACATCACCGTGGAAAAAAACGGAACCAATATCACACTGAAATAACCGTATGCCATTTAGCAGATTACTGACAATACTGATACTCATCACTACCATCTCTCTGACAACGCAGGCACAAGGCCTGCTGAACAAAACGGTGACGGTAGAAGTCAAAAAACAAAAACTCTCCGATGTACTGAACATCATTGCCAAACAGGGTGGTTTTTATTTCTCCTATATCAGTAACATACTACCCCAGGATAGCCTGGTGAGTATATCGGTAAAAAATAAAACTGTCCGGCAAACATTGGATCTGCTGCTGGAAGGAGAATATCTCTACAAAGAATCCGGTAACTATATTATCCTGTTCAAAAAATTCCCCGGACAAAGTTATTACCAGGTCACGGGGTTTGTCACGGACAGCAAGACGGGACAGCGAGTCCCCAATGCCAGCGTGTACGAGCGACAGCAACTCATTTCTACACTTACCAACAACGACGGTTATTTCAGGCTGCGGTTACGGGACAAAAGTCCCACCGCAGCCATCAGCGTTAGTAAGGACCTGTATACCGATACCTCCCTGATGGTACACGCAGGGCATGACCAGGAGCTGAGCGTGAATATATCTCCCATCAGTTATCAGCTCCGCACCGTTGAAGTAACGGGCCATATGCGGGTGGAAAAAACCTGGTGGGCTCGCACGATGCTGTCTTCCCGCCAGAAAGTACAGGGTATCAATATTGCAGGCTTCTTCGCCGATAAACCTTATCAGTTTTCACTGGCGCCGGGATTAGGTACACATGGTAAAATGAGCAGCCAGGTGGTCAATAAATTTTCCGTAAACGTTGTTGGCGGTTATACCGCCGGTGTGGATGGTTTTGAGCTAGGGACCCTGTTCAACATTGTAAAGGGGGATGTGCAAAAAGTACAGATTGCCGGCGGTGTCAACATTGTGGGCGGAAAAACCCGCGGTGTGCAGATTGCAGGCGTACATAACCAGGTGCTGGATTCTATGAACGGCGTACAGATAGGTGGCGTGAGCAACGTAGTGGAAGGCAACCAGGATGGTGTACAGATATCCGGCGTTTTAGGAGAGATACATGGTAACATGGGCGGTGTACAGTTGTCCGGTGTAGAAAGTGTTACCCGTGGAAATGTCAGTGGCTGGCAAATTGCTGGTATAGGCAATCATACCAGTGGAGAAATCAACGGGGCGCAGCTTTCCGGCGTATACAACTATGCCGGCCGCGGTGCAGGCGGGGCGCAGCTATCCACTATCGGCAACATCAGCCACGGTACGGTAAAAGGCCTACAACTCGGTACGATCTTCAACTATGCCAAACATCTCAAAGGCGTACAGATAGGCCTGGTCAATATCTCAGATACTTCTACCGGTTATTCCCTTGGTCTGGTCAATATTGTCAAACACGGTTATCATAAACTGTCGCTTTATACCACGGATGTGATCAACTACAACGTAGCGTGGAAAACAGGGCGTAAAGAGCTGTACAGCATTGTGCTGGCAGGTTTTAATACCGGCGATAAAAAAGTATACTCTATCGGGTATGGTGTTGGAAAGGAATTCAACTTTACACGGCATCTTTTTCTCGCGGCGGAAATTACGGGACAAAGCCTGTATACCGGCACCAGTGAGGCTTCGCAGATATATCGTATACAACCGCTGCTCAACTTCAGAATATCCAATAAAGTAGCTGTGTTTGCAGGACCGTCGATGGCACTTTTCCTGGCAGAGGAATGGAAACCTAAAGAAGGATATATCCAGAAAATTCCGCCGGCGGGATATAGTTTCTTTACACTCGGAAAAGAAGGCGCCGGCTGGCTTGGCTGGCAGGCAGGTATCAGCATCTTTTAATTTTTGTTGAATTCACATAGGGGTAGATGTTCCTGAACGTGTCGTTAATCAGTACGCATTAATACACACAGATATGAGAACAATCACCTTTATCAGAATTTCAACCTTATCTATCCTGACCGTCATATGCTTTGCTGTAAAGGTATTGGGGCAATCGGAAATCAGACCGGCGCACGTTGGTTTGGTTTATCCGCTTAGCACAAACGGTTCCCAGGCGAGCAAGTATGTCAATCATTTTTCTTTACATGTAATTGCCGGTTTGTCCAAAGGAGAAACAGGTGCAGCTATTTCAGGCATTTCCAATATTATCAAAGAAAGTAGCAGTGGTGCTGCTATTGCCGGTTTCTCCAATCATATCGGCAATATCACCAGGGGTGCAGCTATTTCCGGTTTTATGAATATGGCGCGGGAAAACGCGCATGGTGCCATGATAACGGGCTTCATGAACCATGCCGGTAAACTGCAGGGATACCAGGTGGCCGGCTTTGCCAACTTTGCCAACAAAAGTGATGGCAGCAGCGGACAGTTATCCGGTTTCATGAACCGTACCGACAGCGTGAACGTGGCTGTTACGGGCTTTATCAATAGCCATCGTTCCGCAAAGGTACAGGTAGCCGGTTTCATCAACACGGTTAAAGATGCAGATGTGCAGGTAGCTGGTTTTATGAACGTCGCCAAAAAAGTAAAAGGCGTACAGGTAGCCGGTTTCCTGAATATTGCAGATAGCAGCGATTATCCGATTGGTTTGATCAACATCGTGAAACATGGCGAAAGACAAATCAGCCTGAGCGTAGATGAAATCGGCACTACCATCCTGTCGTTTAAATCAGGTGGCCGCGTTGTATACGGTATTGTGGGTGGAGGCGTCAATTTCAAAGACAATGCGGAAACCCGCTATGCTTTACAGGCCGGTTTGGGTATGCACCTCTTCATGAGTTCTCATTTCCGGCTCAACCTGGAAACGACGAGTACCACCCTCACCGATTTCCACAAGGTCCGATTCCACAAAAGTGCTTTTGGTGTTTACCCGGCCTACCGGTTTGGGAACCGCATAGAAGCGTTTGCTGGTCCTACCATTAACTGGGTACACACCAAAGGGGGGATCGGTGAAAACCTTGCACCATATTACATTTGGTCTGATCATTATGGAAACGACAAGTTCAAAGGGGTTTATGTAGGTGGTCAGGCAGGTATCCAGGTAAGATTATAAACGGTTGCCAGTGTTTAAAACAGAAAAGGGAGCGGATTTTATCCGCTCCCTTTTTATATATCCGTCAACGTTAGTGTTCCGGTGAAAATTGCAGTACGTTTCCTTCCATCATAGCGGGCGTAACGATATCGCCTTGTGGATTGAGCGTAAAATCGGCGGGGCCGGGGATGGGCTCCTTGTTGACCGTAGTGGTTTTACCGGTTTTGAGATCTATTTCCAGGATTACACCCTTCTTTTCAAACGCTACCCAGTCAGATACCAGCAGGGTATTGTGTTTGGTAAGGGCAATACCATCGTAGTAACCGGTGCGGCCGGTGAGGAGTACAAACTTTTTATGGGAAGGCGTAAGGTCTACATAACCTATTTGGCCGTTCGGGGTACCCATACTGCCAAATCCACATACGTACAGGCGTTTCCGTGAGGCATCGTAAATCACGCCGTTGGCGCCAAGGACGGGGTTATCAAAGACCAATTCCTCGTAGCGGGGATGTTTACCCAGGTGTACGATGTATACTTTGCTGATATCGGTGGCAGATACAAACACGGTGGAATCGTTCATGGGAGCGATATCGTTGAGCATGGAGGTGCCGGTAGCAGACATATCGAGGGTAAACACTTCTTTGCCGGTAGCCAGGTCGAAACCTTTGACCTTGTCCACATCCGGTGTGTACAGGATGTTATGCAGCTGCCACAGTCCTTTGGGGGAATCGAGGCCGCTGACAAATACGCTGACCGCTCCCTGGCTGTTCATTTTGTAAATAAAGCCGTCCCCATCTTTTTTGGTGGGATCGCCGCCGGTGTCGGAGATGTAATAGTTACTACCGTGTATGTATACACTCTCGGGGGCTTTCATGGAAGTTTTGTTGAGTTGTTTCATTTGTCCGAAACCGATGTTGGCGGCGGCAAGCAGGGGAATCAGAAGGCGAATTTTTTTCATGGTGTTTGTATGTTTAGGGCAAAGGTAAACGCCGGGAGAGGTGGTATGATAACAGAAAGCGCTCAGAAAATAGCAATTTTAGCCCGCTGCACATTTTTGGGCGTATCGCCATATTGGCTTTTATATTGTTTGATAAAGTAGGAAGTGCTTTCAAACCCGCATTCGTCGGCCACTTCGTTGACATTCTTCTGCGTGTTGCGCAGCAGGTAGTCGGCATGTTTCAACCTTTCTTCGTTGATCCATTTCTTGGGGGGCGCGTTGTATATTTTCGCAAATTCCCGTTTAAAGGCAGAAAGACTTAGTCCGCATAAAGCGGCGTATTCCTGTAGTGACAAAGGTTTGAGCAGGTGTTCCCGGATAGTGAGAGTAAGATTTTCTGAGCTGCTATCCAGCATGTGATGCAGGAAAGCCAGCACCTGTGCGCGATGCGGGCCGGAAAGCAATAGCAGGAATACTTCCTGTATTTTCAGTTCCAGTAGTTTACGCGTGTTGTCGTGAGGGTGTTGCATATAGTCGATGATACTGTTGCGTACCATGACCAGCTGTTCGGAGCAGGGCAACACCATGGGGATATTTGTACGCGCTTTCCGGATGTTGTCCATTTCTTCCAGAAAGAGGCGCAGGATGTGATCATCTGCAAAAAGCATTAATCCCTGGAATGCGCCGGCAGCTTCCGGTAGCAGGGCAGACATAAAATAGGTGCCTCTTTTCAGCAGTATCAGATCGCCGGCGCGGGCAATGATTTCTTCTTCCGGTAAATGAATGTGTTTGCTGCCAGAAAGGATGAATACAAGCGTATTCTCCGTGAGAAAGCCTTCCGCCTTCGCCTGATGTTCTACCAGTTTAAACAAGGCGAGTACAGATTTACCGGTCCGACGGACGCACATACCAGGGAAACTGCCGAATTCCTGCGGTAAACGATATAACATACATGGGAAATTATAAAAATAAAGCGTCTTACAAATATCTGTATTTCTTCATTTGTGGAGAATAATATTTATGGCATTGTATTTGGGTAAATCCATACCAAACACCTTCTATATGAAAAATTGGCTATACTTACCACTGCTATTGCTGGCTGTAGTGTTTTCCAGCTGTACAAAAACTACCAACGAAGTTGTTATCCCAAATAAGACAATCTTCTTTGACGTAGCTCCCAATTCCTGGATATTGGATGGGGATGTTTATTTCGTACAATTCAAAGATTTACCTGAACTGACATCGGACGCCAACCAGGTGGATGGTGTGGTTGTATCGGTTTCCCGTCAATCGAACGGTGCTTACAGTTTTTACGAGCTGCTGCCGGAAGTATTTAACAATGAGTACTACAATGTGATACACGAGACTGGTAAGGTAACGATTGAATTGCGTGGGCCTAATGGTACCAAAGCACAGGTGCCTAATGTTAACATGCGTTTTAAGGTCGTGATCGTGCCTTCCGTACAGAACTAATAAGGCTTTTACCATTTAATGTATAGAAAGGCTTTCGCAGCAATGCGGAAGCCTTTTTTCTTGTCTGGTGGCGCCACTCTTCCCAAGTTAATTGTGGCATAACATACTTTTTGTTATTTTAACCCGCTTAAAGCATCTGTTGGATGCCCACAGCGAACAATAAAAAAAAGTATTTCATGAACACCAGAAGAGATTTTATCAAAAAAGCAGCTATGCTGTCTGGTGCCGCCGGCGTAGCCGGGACCCTGCCAGGTTCCATCCAGCGTGCATTGGCCATTGATCCCCATCCCGGTACCACGTTCCGCGACGCCGAACATATCGTGATCCTGATGCAGGAAAACCGGTCGTTCGACCACTGCTATGGCACCCTCAGAGGCGTCAGAGGATACAATGACCCCCGCGCTATCCACTTACCCAACAACAACCTGGTATGGCTGCAAACCAACGATAAAAACGAAACCTATGCCCCTTTCCGGTTGAACATCCGGGATACCAAAGCCACCTGGATGAGCAGTCTGCCCCACTCCTGGACCAACCAGGTAGATGCCCGTAACAATGGCCGGTATGATAAATGGCTGCAGGTGAAGCAATCGGGTAATAAGGACTGGGCAAAGATGCCGCTCACACTGGGTTACTACAACCGCGTAGATATTCCTTTTTATTACGACCTGGCAGATGCTTTTACCGTATGTGACCAGAACTTCTGTTCCTCGCTGACCGGCACCACGCCCAATCGCCTGTACCTGTGGACCGGCACTCTGCGCGATGAACAGAAAGCCAGTGCCAAACCCAACGTATGGAATGAAGACGTGGATTATGGCGCAGAAGCACATTGGCCTACTTTCCCCGAAAGACTGGAAGACAACGGTATTAGCTGGAAGATCTACCAGAATGAAATCAGCGCCGCCGGCCTCGAAGGAGAGAAAGACGGTATGCTGGCCAATTTTACCGACAATCCTATTGAGTGGTTTTCCGCTTTTAACGTGCGGTTTGCCACCGGCCATATACAATACCTGCAACGCCGTGTACAGCAGTTACCGGAAGAAATCGTAGCACTGACCGCCGCCATCGTTGACGCCGATGCCGACAAAGTGAAGAAACTGCAACAGCAACTGGAACAGAAAAAACAGGAGCTGGAAAAAGTGAAGAAAGATGCGGAAACATTTACTGCCGCTAATTTCGCCAAACTGTCGCCACGCGCGCAGAACCTGCACCGCAAGGCGTTTACCACCAACATCGCAGATCCGGATTATCATGAACTGGAAACATTACGTTATAAAGACGGCGATACCGAAAGGACCGTACAGGTGCCCAAAGGAGATATCCTGCATCAGTTCCGCACCGATGTGAATAACGGACAGCTGCCCACTGTTTCCTGGCTGGTAGCCCCCGGTGAATTCTCCGACCATCCCGGTTCGCCCTGGTATGGCGCCTGGTATGTGTCTGAAGTGCTGGACATCCTGACACAGAAAGAAGAGGTGTGGAAGAAAACTATTTTTATCCTTTGTTATGATGAGAACGATGGTTACTTTGACCACGTACCGCCTTTCGTGGCGCCTTTCAAACCCGGAACCGGCCTCGTTTCCAAAGGTATCGATACCGGCGTGGAATATGTAACCAAAGAACAGGAGCGTGCCAAAGGGCACGTAGGAGAAGGCTCCGTAAGGGAAAGCCCGATTGGCCTGGGATACCGTGTCCCCCTGGTGATTGCTTCCCCCTGGAGCCGTGGCGGTTATGTGAATTCACAGGTGTTTGACCATACTTCCATCCTGCAGTTTATGGAAGATTTCCTGCAACATAAAACCGGCAAACAGATGAAGGAAACGAATATTTCCGCCTGGCGCCGTACGGTATGTGGCGACCTGACTTCCGTATTCAGGCCGTTCAACGGAGAAAAGGTAAAAGTACCTTTCCAGGAAAGAAACGAGTTTATAGAAGGGGTATACAATGCCCGTTTCAAAAAACTGCCGGATGAATTTAAGCAGCTTACCGCCGCCGAAATTGAAAAGATCAATACCAATCCGGCTAAGGCTGAGTGGATGCCACGGCAGGAAGCGGGTACCCGTGTTGCCTGTGCATTGCCTTACCAGCTGTATGTAAATGGTAAACTGGGCGCCGACAAAAAGACGTTTGAAATCAGTTTTGCCGCTTCCAATGAAGTATTTGGTAAAAAGGCTGCCGGGTCGCCTTTCAACGTATATGCTCCCGGTCAGTATTTACAGGCCGATACCCGTAAGATGGAGCCGGTACGTACCTGGTCATACGCCGTTACTGCCGGCGATCAGCTGAAAGATGCATGGCCGCTGTCTTCTTTTGAAAATGAACAATACCGCCTGCGCACTTACGGCCCTAATGGTTTTTACCGCGAATTTGCCGGTACCGCCCAGGACCCGCAGCTGGATATCAACTGCGAGTACCAACGGTCCATACGCAGCCGTAAACAGTTGACCGGCAACACCGATCTGCGTGTCACCAACCGCAGTGCCAAAGCTATTACCGTAGTAGTGACGGACAACGCCTATGGTAAAGCCGTGGTGCGCAAAACTATCGCCCCCAATACCCAGACCGCTATTATCGTTGATAACAGCAAAAGCCATCAGTGGTACGACTTTACCATAAAAGTGGAAGGCAACGACCGTTTCGAACAACGTTTTGCCGGCAGGGTGGAAACCGGTGCTGAAAGTACCAGCGATCCGGCCATGGCATAGACATTTAGTTATTTGGCTATTTAATTATTTAGTTATTGAAGAGGTTGTTATTCAGTTAGATAACCCATCAATAACTAAATAATTAAATAGCCAAATACCCAAATAATTTGGTGTTTATTTTGATATGGAAAAGGCATGAGATACCTTTTCCTGCTTACACTGTTGGCATATCTTATTTCAGGCTGCAATACCCCTTCTTCGCCTGATAAAACCGAAGTAGTAACCGCTGAGGTGATAACTCCCCGGAATACGGCGATTACACATGAAAACGCCTATAACGATCTTTTCCTGGACAGCGTTGCGCTGTCAGGTTTTATTGCCAAACGGCAACTGAACGACTCCGTAGCCAACCGGTTACGCAGTTTTTACAATGCCCGTAACTATCAGTTTGCGTGGATAGACAGTCGTGGGTTGACAGAAGAAGCCGCCGCTTTCCGCAGCCTGTTTAATCAAAGTACCGATACCGCAGGCGATAAGCCGCTGAACAATAAGCTGGACCGGCTGCTGGAAGAAGATAGTATGCAGGTAAAAGCCAGCGATCCTGATATGATACAGACAGAGCTGATGCTTACCTGGCGACTGGTGCGGTATTTCAGGCAGAATGGAGGGACCGTGGAGCAGATGGAGCATATGGTGCCCATGCAAAAACAGGATATGATGGTGACGGCTGATTCTATGCTGCATACCAGCGAGCAGCAGTATCCGGCCGTGGCGGCTCTGAAACCGGCCTTGCGGCAGTATCGTGATATCGTAAAAAAGGGTGGATGGGCATCAGTGGATTCATCCGTCAAAAGCCTGAAAAAAGGGCAATCATCTCCCGTCATCATCGCCATCAAAAACAGGCTGGCTATCACCGGAGAACTCAGGGAAAAAGACAGCAGCGCCCTGTTTACCGATGAACTGGAAACAGCCATCAATAAGTTTCGTAACGGACATGGATATACGGAAAATGGCGTGATTAATGATACGGTGATTCAGGCCATGAATGTACCCGCGGTAGAACGCTTAAAGCAGCTGCTGATCAATATGCAGCGGATGAAGTGGCTGCCTGCTACTCCCAAAGGAAAACTGATCGTGGTGAACATTCCTGCTTTTATGCTGCATGTAACGGATAATGGAAAGAAGGTGTTTGATATGCCGATAGTAGTGGGCAAAGAAGGGCATAGCACGACGATGTTTTCAGGGAAGTTGAACCAGGTGGTGTTTAGTCCGTATTGGAACATACCGCGCAGCATTGTGCGCAAGGAAATATTACCGGCTATGTCGCGCAACAGTGGTTACCTGGCGCGCAAGAACATGGAAATTACCGGGCATGTAAACGGGCTGCCGGTCATCCGGCAGCGGCCAGGGGCGCACAATGCGCTGGGGCGCGTTAAATTCCTGTTCCCCAACAGCTTTAATATTTATTTCCACGATACACCGGAGAAAAGGTTGTTCAGCCGCGATAACCGGGCTTACAGCCATGGATGCATACGTTTAAAAGATCCGGTTGAAATGGCAAGGTTTGTATTGGAGGACTCACCCCAATGGACCGACGAAAAGATAGACGAAGCTATGAATGCCGGCAAACAGAAATATGTAGCTGTCAAACATCCGGTACCGGTGATTATTACCTACTTCACCGCCTGGGGTGATGAAGATGGTACCTTACACCTGGTACCTGATGTATACGGGCACGACGCTGTGATGAAACAAAAAATGTTTTAGCCGTTCAGCGTGTCTTTTGTCAGCATCCTGGTATGCAGGGAGTAGTATTTGTCCGGGCTGTAAAGAAACAGGCAGGTACCGTTGGCAATACGTTCAATGACTTTGCGGTGTATTTTTTCCGGGATAGCCGGGCAGCCGAGGCTGCGGCCAATATATCCCTGGCTTTTAATCAGTGCTTCATTTACATACGCAGCGCTGTGCATCACGATGCCGCGGCTCAGCGCATTGTCGTTGATACCGGCTTCTTCGCCTTCCAGTCGCAGGGAATACCCATGTTCTCCGTTGTAGGTATCACCGGTTACATAAAAACCGAGACTGCTTTTATAGCTGTTCATTTTATTAGAGAAAGCATTAGCCAGCAGCGTACCGGAGTTTCTGCCATGAGACACCAATGTATTAAACAGCAGCAGCTTGTTTTTAACGTCGATCACAAAGAGTCGTTTTTTGCTGGATGGCAGCGAAAAATCGATGATAGACAGGATGTCGGGATTTTTGATCCGGCCTTTTTCTTCCAGTTGTGCAAATCCTTGCATGGCATTTTCAAAGGCATCCCTGGAAAGCCCGGTGGTATCCAGGCGCATACTGTCGTACAAACTTTCCTCCTGCAGTGAATCGTTTACTGCCGGTATAAGGGTGCGATAAGCGGAGGCAGGATTTTTTTCAGCAGCGGAAAAGGCGGTAATCAGGAATACGAAAAAACCGATGGTTGCAATAAAAATTAACGGTTTTAAAAACTTCTTCACTTTCAATATCACTTCCGTAAAATGTTTATCAAGGTTAGGTAATCATTTCAGACCGAACGAAAATAAGGATTATCCACAGGAAATCCACACCTCAAAAAGTGCAACCCGCTCGCTTCCCGGCATATTTAACAATATGTTGACATACACAGAAAATATTGATATGGGGCAATTTTCGTGAAAAACGGGACAATATCAGCATAGCAACTCAGGGATGGATGATTATCTTTAATACCGCTAAACCAGCTTTGCGCTATGATAAAAAGATACCTGGTCTTTATTCCCCTGCTGTTTCTTTGCTTCCGCACCTATGCCAGTACCGGTGAGCCCGTTAAGGAACTGATCCAGCAGATGACTGCCGATGTGGATGATCTGCACAAAGTGTATATATTCCGGTACAGCCCGGAATATTTCGGACGCATGCGTACCTATTACCATTCAGTACAGGTCAGCCTGGAAAACATACCCTTCGCCTCCCTGCCGGTGGCTGAACAAGTGGATTATATCCTGCTGAAGCGGAAGCTAACCCGGGAAATGCAGGAAATCGACGAAAATGAGGCAGTATATAAACAATTAAAGCCCGGCGTCATTCCTTTTGCAGAAACTATTATGTCTATGCAGGTGAAGCGCCGCCGGGGCGATAACCCGAATGTGCCTAAAATAACGGCGGACCTGGGTACTATACAACAACAGATTATCCAGACAAAAGCTGCCCTGCAAAAACAAAGCGGGCTCACCCCTGCACAAGCCCGCACCGCTGCAGAGATCGTCGGAGAACTGCGGGATGGACTTAAAAATGTGTATACCTTCTATTATGGTTACGAACCGGCTTTCACTAAACAGGTGAAACAACCGTATCAGCAAACAGACAGTCTGTTGGCGCTCTACGGTCGCTTCCTGGGACAGGAGCTGGCGGATAAAAGCGATAAATCGCTGGACGCCTCCGGTATCAAAGGCACGCCTATAGGCCGGGAAGCGCTGATCACACAGTTGCAGTATGAAATGATCCCCTATTCACCGGAAGAGCTGGTGGAGATGGCTAACAAAGAATTTGCCTGGTGCGATGCAGAAATGCTCAAAGCATCTGCCGCCCTGGGATTTGGAAAGGATTGGAAAAAGGCGCTGGAGAAAGTAAAGGGAAACCACGTGGAGCCTGGCAAACAACCTGAATTAATACACCGCCTGGCAGACGAAGCCATTAAGTTTGTGGAGGACAGCAACCTGGTTACCGTACCGCCACTGGCCAAAGAAGCGTGGCGTATGTTTATGCTCACCAGGGAACAACAACGTTTTGCGCCGTTTTTCCTGGGTGGGGAATCCATTCTGGTAGCATATCCTACCGATGATATGGATGAGGCCACCCGGGCCATGAGCCTGCGTAGCAACAACTACGCCTTTTCCCATGCCACCGTTTTTCATGAGCTGATACCCGGACACAACCTGCAAGGCTTTATGAACAAACGCTATAAACCTTATCGCCGTATGTTCAGCACACCATTCTCCGTAGAGGGGTGGGCGTTATACTGGGAGATGTTGTTATGGAATAAAAATTTCCATGCCACCCCCGAACAGAAGGTGGGCGCGTTGTTCTGGCGCATGCACCGTTGCGCCCGCATTATCTTCTCCCTGAATTATCACCTGGGCAAATGGACGCCGCAGCAGTGTATCGACTTCCTGGTAGACCGGGTGGGGCATGAACGTTTCAGTGCTACCTCAGAAGTACGCCGGTCGTTTGAGGGGAATTATGGTCCGCTGTACCAGATCGCTTATATGATGGGCGGATTGCAGCTGAGAGCGCTGCATCACGAAGTGATCGATAGCGGTAAAATGACCGAGAAACAATTCCATGATGCTTTCCTGCATGAGAATGCCATCCCGGTTGAGATGTTCCGGGCTATCATTACCAATCAGTCACTGACACCGGATTTTAAAACAAGGTGGCGTTTTGCGGATCAATTGTTGCAGCGATAAAAAATAAAAGCTATGCCTGAATTACCTGACCTGAATGTGTTCAGTCACAACCTCGAGAAAGTTTTGCTGCATAAACAGCTGGAGCAAATAACTGTGGTGGTGAAAAAGAAGCTCCGTACGCCGGAGGAAGCGCTAAAAGCAGCGCTGGAAGGGCAACGCCTGGAATCCATCCACCGGGTGGGCAAAGAACTGCATTTTACTTTTAAAAACGGCCATGTGCTGGGGATGCATCTCATGCTGCATGGCAAACTATATTTGTTTGACGAAAAGAATGAGCAGAAACATACTATCTGCACCTTATTATTCAAAGGTGGTAAAGGCCTGGCACTGACGGATTATCAGGGCCAGGCAAACATTACCCTTGACCCGGCGGAGAAAGAAGCGCCGGATGCTCTTTCCAGGGAAATGAGCGAGGGATGGCTGAAAGAAACACTGGCTAAGAAAAGAACAGCCATCAAAAAGTTTTTAACCGATCAGCATAATATTCTTGGCATTGGCAATGCCTATGCGGACGATATTTTGTGGGAGGCCCGTATTTCCCCGTTTTCCGTTTCCAATAAAATTCCTGCTACCGCGGTGAAAGCGTTGCATAAGGCGATACATAAAGTACTCACCACGGCCGAAAAAAATATCCGTGAACATCATCCTGATATTATCAATGGAGAAGTACGGGATTATATGCTGGTGCATAGCCATAAGCTGACGGAGAGTCCGGGCGGCGCGGCAATACAACATGTTTCGGCCGGTGGTAAGACCTATTACACCGATGAACAGGCGGAGTATAAGTAAGCCCTGTTTTACACCTCCAACAGCGTTTTAAGTTCCACGGCGTTTTTGAGCGCATAGCCGTGGCCGTCGTTATTGAAGAAAGCCCATACAGCATGTTGGGCGGCATGCCATTTTTTTATTTTGGCTGCATAGGCGGTGTCGGAGGGTAGAGAATTTCTTTCCAGTGTTTATAGCTCCAGCCGGAAGTGCCGATATAGATTCCTTTTTTAGCCATAGGCCAACAGCTGCAAAAGGTGTTCCGGGCGTAACCGGTCAGCCCGGTGTAATAGCCACCACCGGCGCTTTTTCCTTTTGTTCGTAGATATTCCCCGCAATTCTCTCCACCAATGATTTTGGGAAAAATTTAGGCAGCGAAGCATTGAGTTTGTTGATAAACCCGGGAACAATTTCCGCTTTTCCTTTAAACAGTCCGTTGACGGCTATTTTAGCCACGCTTTCGGGCGTCATGTTAAACCGGTCCGCCAGTTTCCTGGTTTGTTGTCCCATGCGGGCGCGGTTCACAAAATCGGTATCGGTGCTACCGGGACTGAGTGCGCTCACCGAGATGGGGGAATGCCGCAGTTCGTAACGCAGTCCTCTCGTGAAGGACAAGGCAAAAGCCTTGGTAGCTGCATATATATTGAGATAGGGGACGGTTTGATAAGCCGTAGTGCTGGCGAGATTGAGCAGCCAGGCTTTTGGAAACCGGCGCAGCACCGGGATATAGGCATAAGACAGCCCCACCTGTGCCCTGATGTTGACATCGATGACATTGAACTGTTCCTCCAGGGAGAGTTGTTCAAACGCCCCGTTGATGCCATAACCCGCATTGTTGACGACTACGGTGAGTTGATCGTGCCAGCGGCTGCTCCAGGCGGTTACCTTCGATAATGCATTCGGCTGGGACAGGTCCTGATGAAGCGTGTGTACGTTGACGTGATAGAGCCCCACTAATGCTGTCGCCGTTTCCTGCAGAGATACATCATCGAGATCCACCAGCAGGAGGTGATAATTCCGCTGTGCCAGTTCTGCTGCGATGGCTTTGCCAATTCCTTTGGCGGCGCCGGTTACCAATGCATAAGACATATACTTAATTTTTTTAGATAGATGTACTGTTGACTTTTGCCAGTTTGCCTTCGGCGGCTTTAACCGTTGTCCATTGTGGTTTGCCGCCGTATAAATGTTGTTTTAGCTGAGCCAGTTTGTGATAAAATGGTGTAGGAGAATGTGCATGTTTAGGCTGATAAGCGCCGGTGATTACCGGGATGTACATCACCCGCCGGCGGCTTTTTTCGCCGGTGAAGGGTGATTGCTGCACCCGGTGCCATAGGCGGCCGTCATGCACGGTAAGGTCGCCCGCTTCAATGTCGAAGCCTGTTTCGCGTTTATCAGGTGTATGGTCAATGAAATATTTTTTCCGGAATAATAAGCGGAAGATGCTCTGGTGATGCGTACCGGCGAGTACGCGTAGTCCGCCGTTTTCCAGCGGGCAATCATCCAGATGGATGCCTACGTTGAGCATAGGCAGGATACGGGAGCCGAGGAAAAGATCCCGCGGGCTATCGGTATGCCATCCTAACTGCCGGAACTGGCTGCTGTCGGTATTGACGTAATGATTGATCACGAGGCCATCTTTTTCGTTTTCACCGATACGGCCGTCATAGGGGCCGAGAAGGCTGGTAAGCGCCAGCAACCGTTCATCTTTCAATAGTTCACGCAGGGCATTGCTGTAATGCGATGCAAAGGCGATGCGCTGTATCAGTGGCGCACCATTGGTATCGGTACCGAATTTTAACGGGATACCGTTGACTTTCTGCACCTGGTTGCGTAGCAGGAAATTCTGTACCTGTGTCACTTCATCCAGGACAGCGGATAACGTTTCCTTGTCGAGGAAGTTTTTAAATTGTATAATACCATGTTGTTGAAAATAGGACAGTTGAGGTGCAGAAATGGTTTTCCCCAGTTCAAATACGGGTTGGTTATTCGTTTTCATGACGAAGCAGTTTTTTTGTAACAGTAAAATGATAGACTGAAATGTTGTGAAATGTGCGGAGGTTGGTGGGGAGACCGCAACAAGAGAGGGTAGGATTAACAACAACAGGAGCAGACAGTAGCTTGACTGGCAGATGAAAGCGGATGTAGGCGCAGGTTTAGATGTTGATGATAACTGTTCATAAAGGTAGATTTTATTAGTCTACTAATTCTGTAGACAAATATAAGTGAAAAGATCTGATAAAAAATACAAGGGGTGTTTAATTTTTTTTCGGTGATTGATAATGATAATGTTAGATGTGTAGTTTTTTAAGATCTTCCGGGGTATCGATATCAATACTGCCTTCCGGGAAAGGGAGAGTAGTCACATCGTCTGGATGTTGATAGATAATTTTTTTCGCGCCTTCCTGACCGGATAAAGTTTGCAGGAGAGGGAAATACTTTTGGTGAAAGATAATGGGCGTACCGGTAGTGTTACCATAGGTGCAGGCAGTAATACCCTTGTTTTCCCGTAAATGTGTAGTGATTAATTCTTCCAGCAGGGCTGCCGTAATGAAAGGCTGATCGCAGAGGAGGATGAGTACATCACTCACGTTGTTGGCTATATGTAGCAGGTGTTGTACACCGGCTTGTATAGAGCTGCCCATACCGGTTTCCCAGTGTGGGTTGATGATGACTATCGCTTCGCTGTTTGTTGTTTCGGGAAGGATGTTGTCAGCGAAAGCACCCAGTACCACTACGATAGGGCGGGCACTGGTCTGCTGCGCCGTATGAATGATACGTTTCAGCAGACTTTGTTGTTCAAAACGCACCTGTTGTTTGGGTGTTCCCAGACGTTGCGATGCGCCGGCAGCCAGTATAACGATCCCTGTGCGGCGCATCATAGTTGTTTTTGAATGATCTGCTGGTGGGCGCGCTGGTGGATGGCCACCGGATTGTTGCGCAGCGAATCGCCGGGAGCGCCGGCCATTACCGCCTTTACTTCACTGATAACGGATAGGGCTATTTCTTCCGGTGTATCGGCGCCAATGTCCAGTCCTACTGGTCCGTATATACGTGCCCGTTGTTCCGGTGTGATAGCGGCGCCGGTATCTTCCATTTCCTGTAACATGCGTTGCAGTTTCCTGGCAGGTCCCAGTACACCGATATAAGGCAACCGGTGCGGCAGCAGTGCCGATAATAAAGCGATATCGTAGTTGTAGTTATGTGTCATCAGTACAGCTGCGGTATAGTCGTCGGGTTGCAGGTGCTGCAGTACCTCCACGGGTTTGGCGACGATTACCCGGGCAGCTTCGGGAAAACGTTGCGGCTGTGCATACGCGGGGCGGCCATCCACTACTGTCGTATGCCAACCCAGTATAGCAGCCATTTTCACCAGGGGCTGTACATCGTTGCCGGCACCGGCGACCAGCAGTTGAATAGCCGGCGGATGCCACGCGATCAGCGCGGTGATTTGATCCTGGCCGGTATCATAGGTTTTAACGGCCGATTGCCGCGCGGTGAAGGCGGCGCATACATCCGTGAGTATAGCGGTGCGTAAAGGGCCTTCTTCCAGCTGCACCTGTCTTTCTCCGCCATCTGTGATCAGTACGCAGGTACCGGGTTGTGGTGCGGAACGCCGGGTAAGATTAAACAGGGTGACCAGCACAGTAGTGTCCCTGTTACCTACCTGTTGTTGCAATAAGGTAAGCGGGCAGAGTGTTCTGTGCGGGCCCAGCGGTTCCAGCAGGATATGTATGATACCGTTACAGCCCAGGCCAACGCCGATGGTGGCATCATCTTCATCAGTAGTATCGTAGGTGACCAGCATGGGCTTTTGTTGCAGCATGGCCAGTTGTGCCTTACGCAAGGCATCTCCTTCGAGGCAGCCGCCACTGATGGCGCCTGTTAGCGCCCCGTTTTCTGTAATCAGCATTCTGGCGCCGGGCTGCCGGTAGGAGGAACCTTCCACATGTACCACGGTAGCCAGGGCTGTCTGCATACCTTGCTCACTGGCGATGAGATAGGCCTTCACAATATCTTCCAGCTCTTTCTGCATAATATTAAATCAGTTTATCGGGTGTAATGGGCAGGTCGCGCACCCGTTTGCCGGTAGCATTGAAGACCGCGTTGGAAATAGCGGCAGCAAAGCCTATCAGCGCTATTTCGCCCATACCTTTAGCGCCCATTGGGTTAATAACGGGATCTTTTTTGTTGATAAACAGTACATCTGTAGGTGGCGTATCTGCATTCACAGGCACATGGTAGTCCGCATAGTTGTTGTTTACATAACGGCCGAAACGCTGATCTATCAAAGCTTCTTCTGTAAGCGCCATACCAATGCCGCCTACCACGCCGCCGATCATCTGGCTACGGGCGGTTTTAGTGTTGACCACGGTGCCCGAATCGGCCACACTTACAATATGTTTAATCCGTACCACACCGGTGGCAGGATGAACGTGTACTTTCGCAAAATGAACAGAGAAAGAATACATAGCGTATTGTTTCCGTTCATCGCCGGCCTGGGAAGTAGCGGCGACCACCAGTTCCGGCAGCTGTTGTTGTTGCAGCAGTGCGGCATAGTCCAGCCTGGAAGTACCGGATACCAGTGCGCCGGCTTCATGTTGTATGTCTGCCGGCTTCAATGCTTTGAATGCAGGGATATTCGCCGTGGCCAGTTCACCCAGCTTTTGTTGCAGCGTACGGCATACGTCGTTGACAGCGCTGCCTACGGTAGATACCGTGGAAGAACCGCCCTGGCGGGGTGCTTCGGGGTATTCCGATTCTCCCAGCAGGAATTTTATTTTCTTCACATCGATGCCGGTGGCATCAGCGGCTATCTGTACCATGGCGGTAGCGGTACCGGGACCAATATCAGCAGCGGCACTGCGGATAATAAGCGAACCATCGGACCTGAGTGTAGCGCTGGCGGTAGCTTTACCGCGACTGGCGCTAAATACGCCGCTACTCATACCGTAACCTGCGAGCCAGCCGTCTTCTTCCAGCTGGCGGGGCGTTTGACGGCGTTGTTGCCAACCTATTTTAGCTGCGCCCATATCATAGGCTTCCTTCAGGTATTTGCTGGAATAAGGCAGGTTTTTATCCGGATCGGTATCCGCATGGTTCAGTATTCGCAGCTGCAGCGGGTCCATGTTGAGTTTATGCGCCAGTTCATCGATGGCTGATTCCAGCGCGAAGGCGCCGGTGGCTTCGCCCGGACCGCGCATCCACACCGGGGTGCTGAGATTGAGCGGTACCAGCTGATACCGGGTGTTTACATTCGGACATGCGTACATCATGCGGCTCATGTTCACGATCGCCTCGGTGAAATCCTCATAGGGTGAGGTGTTGGCTACGGCGCTGTGCGTGATACCGGTCAGTTTGCCATCGGCAGTAGCGCCAATGCCTATACGTTGCGTAGCGGCTGGGCGGTAACCTACCAGCGTGAACATCTCTTTACGGTTGATCACCAGTTTCACCGGTTTGCCTGCTTTCTTCGCAGCCAGGATGGTGGCTATTTCCATAGGCCAGATACGCAGTGCCATTCCGAAAGCGCCGCCTACGAACTGCGAGTGTACGGTGATATGATCTTCCGGTAATTGAAAGAGTGTTTTCAATGTTTGCTGCACACTTTTAACACCCTGCGTTTTCGCGTAGACCGTGAGTTTATCCGGTGCTTCCCAATGAGCGATCATACCTGCCAGCTCCATAGGGTTGTGTACTTCAATGGGAATATTGTATTCCGCCTCCATATTTACCGGCGCTTTTTTCCAGGCATCGGCTTCACCCCGGAGGTAATCTTTTATTTTGGCGACCTGGAAAGCTTTGTTCATACTGGCAGCCAAATCCGTTTCGTGTGCTTCCTTTGCGTAGCTTACCTTCACGAGGGAGGCGGCGTATACTGCCCGTTCCAGGGTGTTGGCCACTACAATGGCTACCGGTTGTCCATTGGAATAGATACGGTCGTCGTGAAATATTTTCAGTCCCTGTTTGGGATTGGGATTTTCTACCTGGTAACCCGGAACAGGCGGTGCGTTGAGGTGGGACACCACATCGGCCACACCGGGCGCCCGCAGTGCTTTGGCGGCATCTATCGCGGTAATGCGGCCACTACTGATGGTGCTGCATACCAGTGCTGCGTACAACATACCTTCCGGCTGATGATCAGCAAAGTAACGGGCGGCCCCGGTTACTTTCAGGCGACCGTCTACGCGGTCCATGGATTGTCCTACTGCTTGCTTTTTCATACGGCGGCGGCTTTTTGTAAGGCGGTAACGATACTGTTCTGGGCCATGGGCACTTTGAAGGCATTATGCGTATAAGGGTGCGCTGACTGTGTAGCTACGGTAGCGGCTATACGGAAATTTTCTGTCGTCGGCGCTTTGCCTGTCAGTGCTTTTTCCGCTTCGTGCAGGCGCCAGGGTTTGTGCGCCACACCACCCATTGCCAGCCGTACACCGCGGATAGTGTTGTTGCTGATATCCAGCGCGGCGGCAACAGATACCAGTGCAAAAGCATAGGAAGCGCGGTCGCGTACCTTGAGGTAATATACATTCCGGGTAAAAGGACTGGCGGGTATGTCAATACCGGTAATCAGTTCACCTTTACCGAGGTTATTGTCTTTGTCGGGGGTAGTGCCGGGCAGGCGGTGGAAATCGCCGAAAGGAATGCGGCGGTTGCCTTTGGGACCGGCTACCAGTACCGTTGCATCGAGCGCTACGAGCGCCACGCACATATCGCTGGGATGTACGGCGATACACTGCTCGCTGTCGCCGAAAATGGCGTGCATGCGGTTCATGCCGCCGATAGCGCTGCAACCGCTGCCGGGTGTTCTTTTATTGCAGGGCATGGTGATGTCGTAGAAATAACTGCAACGGGTACGCTGCATCATATTGCCGCCGGTGGTGGCCATATTGCGGAGCTGTTGCGAAGCGCCGGCCAGCAAGGCCTGCGATAACAACGGGTGATGCGTTTTTACCAGCGGATGCGCGGCGACTTCACTGTTGAGCGCCAGCGCACCGATGTGCAGAATGTTATTGTTCAGCACAATATTTTTCAGGGGCAGCCGGTTGATATCTACCAGCTTCTCCGGCGCCAGCACACCGTTTTTCATCAGGTCCAGCAGGTTGGTGCCACCGGCGATGAAACGGGCGGAGCTATCCCTGGTGAGGGCGTCAATAGCGGCCTGCTGGCTCGCAGGCCTTACATAGGAAAACTGGTTCATACGTTGTGCCCTCCTTGTTTTACGTCCATAATAGCGGCTACAATGTTGTCATAGGCGCCGCAGCGGCAAATATTACCACTCATGAATTCGCGTATTTCTTCCGGTGAACCGGCATGCCCTTCCCGGATGCAGGCCACTGCCGACATGATCTGGCCGGGTGTGCAGTAACCGCATTGAAAGCCATCATGTTTAATAAAAGCTTCCTGTACAGGATGCAGGTCATCTCCCTGTGAAAGCCCTTCGATGGTGGTAATTTTTTTCCCTTCCTGCATCACGGCGAGGGTCAGGCAGGAATTGATACGCTGACCGTCTACGTGAACAGTACAAGCGCCGCATTGACCATGATCGCAACCTTTCTTGGTACCGGTGAGCGCCAGTTGTTCCCGCAGCAGGTCCAGCAGTGTTACCCTGGGTTCTACCGACAGTTGATAGGCTTTGCCGTTGATATGCATGCTGACAGGCATCTTTTCAAAGAGGCCGGCTATCGCTTCATCATTTTCACCGGCTTTTACCACCAGTGGCGGGGTGAGCGCCAGCGCCATCAACGCGGAAGATTGTTTCAGAAAGTCACGCCTGGCTTCGTGCTTGTCCTTTTTACCCGGTGTGGTCGGGTTTTCTTTAGGTGCTTGTGACATATACACAAGGGTTTTATGTGGCAAAAAGGTACCCTTTTTTTAACATATCTGCAAGAGTTCACGCAAAGACGCAAAGCAGCAAAGGCGCAAAGATGATATAAGCGAGCTAAGAAAGCAAAGGAGTCTCGCAAAGGTTACATAAGTGAGCAAAGAAAACAAAGGAGCGAAGATCAACATTTGATCTTCGCTCCTTTGTTTTCTTAATATTCGCTTCAATAATCTTTGCGCCTTTGCTGCTTTGCGTCTTTGCGTGAACTAGTAGCCGGGATTCTGTCCCAGTCCTTTGTTGATATCTATTTCTTTCTGTGGTACCGGCCACAGGTAATCTCTTTGCGGATTAAAGACGCGGCGTTCTGTGACGATATGATCTCCTGTAAGGGTTACCTTACCGGTAGTGGCGTCAACAGTGCCGAGGCGGGTGCCGTATACAGCGCCGGACCTAACGTCGGCGCCTATCTGCCAACGCTGTATGTCGTACCAGCGCAGCCCTTCGAGCGCCAGTTCTACCCGGCGTTCGCGCCTGATAAGTTTGCGCAGGGAAGTAACATCGTTATATACGGCGCGGTCTACCAATGGCATGCCGGCACGCTGACGGATATCATCGAGTGCCTGGTATACGCTGTTGTCTATCACACCGGATTCTACCTGTGCTTCTGCATAAGTGAGCAAAACTTCGGCATAACGGATCACTATGATATTCAGACCGGTATGCCACATATCCGGAAAATCGGATAGGAAAGGCGCGAATTTCCGCACCAGGTAACCGGTAGGAGAATTGTTGCCTTCGCTGTAATAGTTATCGCTGCCGGGCGTAATAGGATCGTAGATCTTACCGCTGTACTGTAAGCCGGGATATACCACGTTGGCGGCTAACCGAGGATCCCTGCCGGTGTAGGGATCATTTTCATTATAGCCGGAAGCCGGATCATCGATGGTTTTGCCGTTCGCCATTTCGTAGGCGTCTACCAGTGACTGCGTAGGACTCAGTGAAGCCCAGCCGCCATAGCCGGAAGAAGGAAGAATGCCGATATTTTCATTCTCGTTATCTTTTTCATTGGCTTTGTATTGTATGTCCAGGATAACTTCCTTGTTGTTTTCGTTGTCCGGACGGAAAAGGTCCGTGTAGTTGGGAAACAGGCCGTAACCGAGTGCCATTACTTTTTTACAGTCTTCAATGGCGGCCGCATAGTTTTTGTCGTACAGTTCTACCCTGGCCCGGAGAGATAATGCCGCACCTTTAGTAATGCGACCGATATCGTTGCCTGTATATTTATCCGGCAGTACCTGTGCGATGGCGGCCAGTTCATCGGTTATAAATTTCCGAACCTCTGCTTTGGGCGTTTTCGTAACAGTGCCTGCTTCTGTGGTAGAAAGGTTTTTGACCACCAATGGTACATTTCCATACAATTGTGTCAACAGGAAATAGCGATAAGCCCGGAGAAAACGGGCTTCCGCAGTAAACCGGGTTTTGATATCGTCTGCAATAGGCGCCTTTCCTACGTTTTCGATGAACCAGTTACATTTCTGTATGGTTACATAATCCCATTGGCTCACTACCTGCGGATCTGTAGCTGTGGCGGTACCATTTCCCAGGTGCTGATAGTTATCCCAGGCCCACTGGCTATAGCTGTTATCGCTCACCGCATCCATATAAAAAATATTGGTGCTGGTTTCCCAGTCTTTGTAACAACCGGCGAGCGCCGCAGCAGCAGCGGCTTCTGTTGTCCATAGCGTTTCATTGGTGTAGCCATCGGTAGGTGATTTGTCCAGAAAGTCTTTCTGACAGGCAGTCTGCGTGAGCACACCCGCTAACAATATATAGAGAAGGTTTCTTTTCATGATCGTGATTTTTCGTAACGGTTAAAAACTAACATTGACGCCAAACGTGTGCACTTTTACCTGCGGGTAGTAGTAGATACTGCTTTTGATCGATGCTTCAGGATCTATCCATTTGTACAGGTGGTCAAACGTGAGAATGTTCTGACCGCTGTAGTAGAAGCGTACTTTGGTGAGTCCTGCCCGTTTGATCAGTTTTTCCGGGAGAGAATAACCTATCTGCAGGTTTTTTAATCGCAGGTAGGAACCATCTTTCACCCAAAAAGAAGAAGGTGTACCGGAAGGGTCATTTTGTTTGTAGTTGTACCAGGCACGCGGCATGGATGCATTTGGATTTTCCGGTGTCCAGTTATCGAGGAAGGCGGAAGTAGGTTTATTGGCGTTACCACCAATAGCACCGATCTTACCGGCATCGATGTAGGTTTTCACGCCGGCAGCGCCTTGCAGCAGAATGCTCATATCAAAGTTTTTCCAGGAGCCATTCAGGTTGAGGCCGAAAGTGACTTTCGGGAAATAGCTGCCCAGGTACTGACGATCCGCGCCGGTGATGGTATCGTTACCGTCTATATCGCGGTATTTCAGATCGCCTGGGGCGATGGTGGGCAGGTAGTAAGGTGTATTTTTTACCTCATCCTTAGAGCGCAGGATGCCGTCTGCAATGTAGCCATAGAGGGAGTTTACAGGATATCCTACCTGCTGCACCGTATAACCGTCGATGATAGGTCCGACCCCATGGAGATCGGTAATTTCGTTGTGGATAACTGCTGCGTTAAAGGATGCTCCATAGCTGAAATCACCTTTACTGTCGTTATAACCCAACAGGAATTCCCAACCCCGGTTAAGTACGGTACCTGCGTTCTGCACCGGCGCTTTTAATCCATACACTGCGCCTACCGGGATAGCCATGAGGATGTTGCTGGTTACTTTATGGAAGTAGTCCACACTGAAATTTATTTTACCATCGAAGAAGCCTGCATCGATACCGGCGCCGGTTTCTGTGGTTGTTTCCCACTGGATATCCGGGTTAGCGCCGTTGATGGGCGCTACGCCCTGTGCCACGGTACCGGCGGTACCACCAAATACATAGTTCTGGTTACCGAGGATGGTAAAGAGATACGGATAATACTGATAAGTAGGATACTTGTTGTCATCCGGTCCTTTTACGTATTGGTTGCCCAGCTGTCCCCAGGAGGCTCTCAGCTTGAGGTTGGACACCACTGGTTTCAGCGGCTCGAAGAAGGCTTCCCTGTCGAGGTTCCAGCCGGCGGAGAAAGACGGGAACAGGCCCCATCTGTTCTGTGAGGCGAAGCGGGAAGAACCGTCATAACGCAGGTTGGCTTCCAGCAGGTATTTGCCGTCATAGTCGTAGTTCAATCTGCCGAAGAAAGAGCGCAGGCCCATGTTATAGCCATAATTGAGCGCATACTGGCCGGCAGGGCTACCGAGGTTCAGATCGGTCAGCTGTGTATTGACATATCCTTTGCGGTAGCCTTCATCGTAGGTGTATTTGGTTTGTTCCTGGGAAGCGCCGCCGAGTATTTTGAAGTTGTGTTTATCAAACGATTTGCTGTATTCCACCAGTAGCTGCTGGGTGATGGTATTGGAAAAAGCGTTGACATCTGTTACAGAGCTGGGTCCCTGGTAGAAGGACTTGTTGCCGCTGGCATTGTAGTATTGTTGTTCCGCAGCGAATTTTTTAGCATGAATAATATTCATGATGTAGCCCAATGATGGTCTGATGTGCAGGTCTTTCACCACTTCCCAGTCCACGCCTACATTGCCTACCAGGTCATACGTCGTAAACTGGTTCAGGCTGTTTCCTTCCAGCCAGGCCATGGGGTTACCATCGCCAATGGAGCCGTAGTGGCCATTCTCATACTTATACGGAATACGCGGGTTGATGCGGTTGATTTGTCTGATCAGCTGCTGGAAATCGCCGGTGTAGGGATTGGATGGTTCTTTCCGGCCGCTGGAAGTAAAGCCGATATTGGCATTTACCTTAATGCGGTTAGTGAGCTGTGAAGTAAGGTTCAAACGGGAAGTATATCTTTTGGCATTTGTTTTTTTCACGATACCGTTCTCATCGAAGAGGCCGAGGGAGAAGGCGTATTGTGTTTTTTCCGTGCCGCCGGACATGCCGAGATAGTGGTTTTGCTGGATACCGCTGCCTTTGTAAAAGAGGCTCAGCCAGTCTGTATTAGGGTAGTTATAAGGATCGGAGCCGTCTTTGTATTTGGCAATTTGATCCGGGGTGTATTTGGGACCGGAGCCTTCATTGGCGGCGGCCTGGTTTTCCAGTTCAGCTACCTGCCAGGAAGGGAGATAATCGGGCAGGCCGGTGGCTTTCTGTTTACCTAAATAAGCGTTATACACAATGCGTGGCGCCCCTTTTTTGCCCTGGTTGGTAGTGATGAGGATAACGCCATTGGCTGCACGGGAGCCATAGATGGCTGCGGAGGCAGCATCTTTCAGTACAGACATGGAGGCGATATCATCCGGGTTGATATTGTTGAGTGTATTAAGGTTAGCGATCACGCCATCGATCACCACCACCGGGTCGGCATTGTTCAGCGTACCGATACCGCGGATGCGTATTTTAGCCGTATCAGCGCCTGGCTGACCGCTGACCGCGGATGTTACCGTAACGCCCGGCATGGTGCCCTGTAATGCGTTGCTGACGTTGGTCACCGGGCGGTTGGTCAGTTCCTTATTACCGATGCTGGACACGGCGCCGGTGAGGTTCGCTTTTTTCTGTGTGCCGTAACCTACCACCACCAGTTGTTTCAGGGAGCTTACATCTGCCAGCAACGTGATGTTCAGCTGTGTTTTACCTTTCAGGCTGATTTCCTGCGGCGTATAGCCGATGCTGGTGACAGTCACCACGGCGTTTTCATCCACGCCTGCCAGCTGGAAATCGCCGGTAGCGGTGGTGATAGCGCCTTTGGTGGTACCTTTTACCATGACGGACACGCCGGGGATACCTACGCCTTTTTCATCCACCACTTTACCGGTGATGGTGATGGGTGGCGGGGTGTTGTTCAGTACCGGTTTGGTATCTTTCTCATTTTTTTCATTACGGGTGATGAACACCGTATTTCCCTGTATCTCGTAGCTGAGTGACTGATGTTGCATCACCATGTCCATGGCGGTTGAGAGGGACACGTTTTTCATATCTACGGTTACCGGCGTAGTGTTTTTCAGGTCCTCCCGGTCGTAAAAGAAAGCATAGCCGGTTTGCTGGCGGATGACGTTCAGTACTTTCTGGAGGCTGACAGCACGGGCAGACCAGGTGACGGTCTGTGCGCTGGTATGGGCGCTTACCTGTAAAATAGCCAGGAGGAGCAGTACGGAAGTTAGCTTCATAACTAACAAAAGTTTGTTGAACAGCCCGGCTTTTTTTGGGTGACATCCGGGCCCGGAATTACAAATAGCCTTTAGTTGCATACTTTTGCAATGTTTGGTTGAATTAATAAATAATGTTTACCGACTTGTTTGTTGGTTTAACTGAACTAAGGCCGGGGTTCTGACGCCAATCTTAATCCCCGGCTTATTTCATTAAAGTACATGGGAATACAGCTTTGTTAACCTGAGTTGATCATTGTTCGTGGTTGTTTTTCATTGTTCGTTTATAAAGACTATGGCTGGATAATAATCCGGTGGCCATCTTCAATGCGATATTTTATTCTTGTCCTGGAAAGTCCTTTCAGCACTTGTGATAAGGTAAGGCTGCGGCCTATTTCCCCGTTAAATACACGTTCCGGTATTTTTCCTTCGTAGGTTACTTCCAGGTTGTACCAGCGGGCCAGTTCTCTCATCACCGTAGGGAGGTCAGCGTTGTTAAACGAAAAGTACCCTTCTTTCCAGGCCGTAATGGAGGCGAGGTCTACCTGGTCTGCTATTTGTACCTCCCGTTGGCCTACCTGTGCCTGCTGACCCGGTTTCAATACCAGTTGACGGTTATGTGCCGAGACTTTTACAGCGCCTTCCACCAATGTGGTATTGATAGTAGCTTCATCCGTATAGGCGTTGATATTAAAATGGGTACCCAATACATCGACAGCTGTTTGGTTGGCTATTACGCGGAAGGGCATCGCAGCATTGCGGGCTACTTCAAAATAGGCTTCCCCGGTAACGGTTACCTTCCGCTCGTTGCCGGTGAAGGCAGTGGGATAGGTGATGGAGGAGCCGGCATTGAGCCATACGTGGGAGCCATCGGGCAGGGTAAGTTTATATTGGCCGCCAAGCGGTGTGCTCATGGTATTGTACAGTATTTTACCCTGACTGGCGCCGGAGGCATCGTACACTACCTGTCCGTTGGCGAGTTTGGAGACTTTACTGTTGCCTTGTTGTGCCAGTATCCCGTTGCTGGCGCTGTCGAGTGTGATTTGCGAACCATCGCTGAGGGTGAGTATGGCTTTATTGCCGCCGGGGGCGACATCCGGTGTGGTGAGCTGTGCCACAGCAGGGGCCGGTGCATGAGTGGGGCGCAGCCACCACCAGGTGGTACCGGCCAATAGCAGCAGGCAGGCTGCAGCTGCCCATCTCCAGCGGAATGAACGTATGCGGTGTGGCGGGGTTTTGTCCGCCGCCAGTATAGCAGTCGCCAGCAGCTGCCATTCCGCAGGGTCCGTGGTATTATCGGGCGCTGCCGGGCCATGGAACGCAGCTATTTCTGCGTTGATCACACCGGTATCGTCTGCCCGGATCATATCCAGCAGTTCCGTATACTCCTCGCTGGTAGCAAGGCGTCGGCGGGCTTGTGATAGTAAGTATATCAGTCTCTCAGTATCTGGCAATGACGTGGTTTTTATATCGCGTGAACAACTGGATTTTGGTGGGGATGCCCTGGTTGCAAAGGGGTGCCCTTGCCTATACGTACCGCGAACGATGCGATAGTACCTATCAATCTGAAAAAAAAATTAAAAAAAGTGTGGAATAGTGTAATAAAACAACAGCAATGGTATACTAATACCATGTTTGAGAAGATATTCCCGGATAGCACGCAGGGAGCGTACCAGTGAATTCTTTACGGTCTGGACTGAGACATCGAGTTGATGGGCGATGTCTGCTATTTTCAGCTCATTTTCCCGGCTCAGGCGGTATATTTTCAGTGCCTGGGGAGGTAGTTGTTCGATAGCTTCCCGTATCAGCCGCGAGGTTTCGGAGAGCGAGAGGTTGTCTTCCGTGATATTCGTGTATTCGTTTTCGTTCCAGGATAGCTGGTGGCGGGCTTTTTCGCGGACATCCTGTTTCTGTAGCCAGCTATAGGAGCGGTGGTAGGTTATTTTAAAGATCCAGTTACGCGGACTGCTGACAGTGGGCAATTTGTCGCGTCCCAGCCAGAGGCCGAGGAACACTTCCTGGATGATATCCTTTACCGGGGCGTCTTCCTGGATGATTTGACGGATGACAGGCTGGATACGGGGAGCATAAAGGTGGAACAGTGTTTCAAAAGCTGTTTCATCTCCTTCCGCGATCCGGTCAAATAATATTGTTTCCTGTACTACGTCGTTCTGCATCCTGTGTCCCGATACTGATCTGTCAAAATGATTGATATCCCGGTGAGGTTTAGGCCCATAAATTTTATGGATACAACAGTGATGAAAGAATGGCAACCGGGGTGTTCAAAGATAGGGTGATAAATTGGTAAAAAAAGTACAAGGTTTTAGCCTTGTAATAAGAAGGGTGGTTGGACAACATCTTCGCCCCGGGGAAGCGTTAAGTCCCATCATATCCGCTTTTTTAATCGTTTTTTGGTGCGGCGGCTTCCAGGTGCTGTATCTCCTGTTGCAGGCGGCGTTTTTGCAGCAGATAGGTTTTGAGGTCCATGCCGGATTTGGCGGCTTCGAGGTTGGAGAGGGCTTTGTATAATTGTGCCAGGGCATTGCGCAACTGCGCTGCCGGCGAATTACGGGCGGCTATAAAAGCGGGCGCTTCGCGGATAATTTCCAGGGAATAGCCTTGCGCTGCCCACCGGAGGAAATCATCGCTGAGTACATCCAGGCAATCCGGGTCGAGGGCGCCATATCCCGTGATATACAGGGTGGGCGTGGTGGCGGTGGTATTGAGGAGTATACCACGGCCGCCGCTATCGTCGCCGATGCTGAGGTATCCGGGGAGGTATTTTTGTACCTGGTAGTCCTGGTTACGGGTAATCAGATCATTGGTACCGTAAAGATTCACGAGATCGGTTACGAGGCGACTTTCCCGGAGTTGTGCCGTTTCGAGGAAACGGGCATAAGCACCCGGCAGGGTAATGCCGAGTGCTGTGGAAATATCTTGCAGGTGGTTATCCATTGTTTTTGAGTTGTGCCAGCCACTGTTGTGCAAATTCATTGTCTGGTTCCAGCGTCAGCAGTTTTTCAAAGGAGGCGATGGCCATGGGGATGTCTTCCATATGATAGAAGAGGATCGCACGGTTAAGGTGCACGTAAGTGTTGTCCGGCGCGAGGGCCAGGGCTTTGTTGTAGCAGGCCAGGGCTTCTTCGTATTGTTGTACCAGCAGATACAGGGAGCCCATGTTGACCAGCAGCCCGGGTTCATTCGGAGCCAGTTCAATGCCTTTGCGGGCATAATCCAGCGCCAGTTGCAGCCGGCCTTCCACACTTTTTTGGGTGTCTTCGTTGTAGCCGTTGTCTTCCATGAAGGAAATGCTGTGGTGGATGCTTTCCAGCAGGCTGGTTACCTGGCTGTCGTACCAGCCGGCGGTTTTTTCCACTTCCTGGGTAAAGGGCACCGCGTCGAGGTCAATGCCGTTATCCATTTCAGCGGCAGTCTTCATTTTATCTTTAGCGGGAGCGTACCACCATTCGCAGAACTTGCCCAGCTCGCCGCCGTTGGGCAGCTCGTCCAAGGGTGGCAGACCTTCAGCGTAAATGGCATCCTGTGCAACAACGAGGTCCAGTATTTCTTTCAGGGCATCCTGATTGATCGGTTCGTTTTCCTGTTCGGCAGCCATTACCATGTATGGCAGCAGGAGGTACCAGCTGTTGAGCAGGTCGCGGTATTGTTGCTGTGCTGCGTTCCGGGCAATTACCAGCGCGAGGGAAAATACATCGGTGACGGCTGGCGCCACAGCATCAGGACCTTGTAAAGTACCGTTGGCTACGAGGGCGGTCCATAGCGGTGAACCGGCATCACAGTACAGCAGGTAAGTCTGTTTTTGCTGGTCGAAGTGGGCGTATCCGGCTACGGGATTGGTTTCAGCATCCCATTCCTGTTCAGGTCGGGTATAGATGAAACTGAATTTTTGGGAGGCCGCCAGGGCATCGAGGAAGGCCTGGTGCTGTGCATACGATGGATGCGCAGTTATCGGAAAGGTATATACGAAGCGGTGTTCTATCAGGATATCCATTACCCGGAAATGGGTAAAGCCGGTATCGAACAGTGATTGCAGTTCATACAGGTTGTAAAAGAGGCTTCTGCGGTCCAGGGTATTGTCCTGGCTTTCATGCAGGCAGTAAACGGACATCTCTACCAGGGATTCTATTTCGTGCATCGACATATCTTGGGTGCGCTTTGTTTGAGATGCGAAAATAAGGCATTGTGGAAAAAAGCGCAGGCAGACATCTTAATAAAAAAAATACCTGATGAAAAATATCCTGCTTCCTATTGCCAAAATCTGCCTGGTAGGCTGTAGTTTATTGCTTTATTTCCAGCATATGTTTGAATGGCGTTTGTATGAGATTGAACTGATGTGGTTGACGATGGTATGGGAACATGGGCTGAATATGCGTTATCAATGGGTGGTGTCTCTGCCGGTAATGTTACTGGGAGTATCGCAGTTGCTGGTATTATTCAGTGTATGGAAACCACTGAAACAGGCGTGGGATTTAATGCCGGTGACCAGCCTGATTACATGTGCTTTGGGGTTGGCAGTATGGAGCGGATTTGTGTTAACCGCCACCTGGGTATTGTTGGGGGTAATATATGCCGCCCTGCTGGTGATATGGATACCCCGGGCAACTGCCCGGGGTTAGGGATTTATTTTAACAATACGTTTTTCACGTAGTTATAACTTTTGGTAATGCTATCGAACGGATCGATGGTAATTTTATCCTGCTCTACGAAGATATGTTGAACGCCTGCCTGTTTCGCATGCGCGAAGATCTGGCGGAAGTTGATGCTGCCAGTGCCGACTTCTGCGAAAGATACGCCGGACAGGAGTTCCATGGAAGTTTTGTTTTCAGTGCCTGCGGCGGTAAGGCTGGCGGTATTTTTTTTATCCATGTCTTTCACATGCCAGGCTACAAATCTGCCGGGCGCCTGAGAGAATAATTTCAGCGGATCTACGCCGGATTTGACGGCCCAGAAAAGATCCAGTTCAAAAGACACGAGGGAAGGGTCCGTGTTTTTGAGCAGCACATCATAGCCGGTGGTATTCGGCTTGTCAGCCAGTTTTTTAAATTCCCAGTAATGGTTGTGGTAACCGATATGCAGGTTGGATTTTTTACACAGTTCACCGGCTTTGTTCAGTTGTTCGGCCATGAACTTGTAATCGTCGGTAGTCAGTTTTTTATCCCACAGGGAAAGGGGAAGTACGGGTACAATAAAATATTGTTGTCCCAGTTGCGCTGCCAGGTCAATCTGCGGTTGTAATGCTGCGGGGTTACCGTTGCCACGGGTAAGGTAGTCATTGAGCTGATAGTGCCCGCTGGGTGTTGCCAGCTGGTATTCCTGGAACAGGGCTTTTAATTCGGAAGGTTTGAGGCCCCAGAAAGTGCCCTTATCTTTTTCTCCTTCGTAGCCATAATAGGTTTCCACCTCGTTGTAGCCGATTTGTGAAACACGGATGATGGTGCTTTTCACATCTTTGTCCAGCTGGTCGCGCAGCGTGTACAATTGCAGCCCGATGTTGCGGGTGAGGCCTTTCTTTTCCGTTTGTGCGAAAAGACGGCCGGGGAGCATTATGCCGGCGGCCAGTAATCCGGCCTGCTGAATAAATGAACGTCGTGAGTTATGCATCTGATAAATAATATTGTTTGTAACGTGGATAATGACCGAAATTAAGAAAAAGGTTTTATCCCCGCAGAAAATGTTGCTGCGGCTTTACTGCAGCGGATTTGAGGCCAAATAATTTTTGTACGGATATGGTTTTTATTGGTTAAATTGTTAAGACAACTGATTATCCTAAAGCCAACTCGATGAAGCTATTTTTCTGGAAGAGGAAAAAAGCCGGGGGACCCCAAAAAAAGAAGTCAAAAGTAAGGGAATGGATAGAAGCTGCCGTTTTTGCGATCGTGGTGGCTGCGCTGATCCGGACCTTCCTGTTTGAGGCTTTTATGATCCCCAGCGGCTCTATGGAAAGGACCCTGTTAATTCACGACTATCTGTTTGTCAGCAAGATCAGCTATGGTCCACGGATTCCCATGACCCCGCTGGCATGGCCCTTTACCAATCACACCCTGCCTTTTACCAAAACCACGAAAGCCTTTTCCACGGCTATCCAGTGGCCCTATATGCGATTGCCCGGCTTCAGTAAGATAAAACGAAACGATGTCATCGTGTTTAACTATCCGCTGGGAGATACTGCTATATACAGCAAATCAGGCGATGATGCGGACTATTATGTGATGAAGCGCAACCTGACACCGGACACACTCAAACTGTTTTACGGTGACCCTATCTACCGGCCGGTAGATAAAAGGGAGACCTGGATCAAACGTTGTGTGGGCATTAGCGGAGATACCATCATGGTAGTAGACGGACAACTGTTTGTAAACGGCGAACCGGGATTCGCGCCACCGGAAGCGCTCACCAGTTACCGGGTGAAAACAAGGACGGGCAAACCGTTTAATGACAAACAACAAAAAGACCTGCACCTCGATGCGGGATATGGACTGGGAGAAGATTCTTCCCGCTATTACCTGTACGATCTCACTACGGAAAAAGCGGCGTTGATAAAACAATGGGGAGATACCATTCAGCCAGACCCTAAAGTTAAAACGAGAAAGGGGATCTTTCCGGGTAACCCGGACAATTACCCCTGGAGTGAAGATACCTATGGGCCGATTTACGTGCCTAAAAAAGGTGCTACCGTGCAACTGGATACCTGTGTGTTACCACTGTACCGCCGTATCATCGAAAATTATGAACACAACCAGCTGGAAGTGAAAGGCGATAAAATATTTATCAACGGCAGGCAAACAACTGCCTATACCTTTCAAATGAATTATTACTGGATGATGGGAGATAACCGTCACCAGTCCATCGATTCCCGCTTCTGGGGCTTTGTACCGGAAGATCATCTGATCGGCAAAGCGTGGTTGATATGGTTTAGCTTCCACAAAACCTATAAGGATTTTTATATCCGCTGGAGCAGGTTTTTTACGTTGATTAAATGATGGAGAATGGTTTATTGTCCCGAGCTGGTGAAGATTTCATTCATTTTGCGAAAGATAAACACCAATACCCATCCCTAGGTATTGGTGTTTACGATATTTCGCTATATCAATGAGCGTTGCCCGCTTTGATTTTATTGAGCAACTGGTCCAGTGTGGCGCGGTCCAGCAATTGTCCTTTTGTTACGACAGCCTGAATTTTTTCCGTGTTGTGGATATCTTCCAGTGGGTTAGCATTCAGCAATAGAATATCTGCTCTTTTGCCGGCAGCCAGTGTGCCATATCTTTGCTGATGCAGGAATACCGGTGAGTTGACCACGGATGCCTGTAACGCCTGTAGGGGAGTAAGCCCGAAATGTACCATCAGCGCCAGTTCCCGGTGAAGCCCGATACCAGGATAGTCAAATGAATTGAGGTAACCGGCATCGGTGCCTGCCATGATCATTACGCCGGCTTTTTGCAGCAGCGGCAGGATAGCAGATTCCTTTTCGTATATCTCTTTGCGGTAGGCGATGGCGGCACTGTCGTCGCGCATCACCCGTTTCACACGCATCTCATAGGTCTTCTGTAACCCTTTACCGATATAAGCCAGGTAAGGATCATGCGCATGATCGTCCTGATCGAAATAAGCCAGTATCTTTCCGAGGGAAAGGGTAGGAGTAACCGCCGTGCCTTTGGCTGCCATATGGCGATAGGCCTTCATCGCGGCGGTGGTATCAAAATGGGTCAGTATATACCGGTTAATATCGCGGCCTTTGAGGTCTCCGCTGGCGATGGCGCGGGAGAGGGCTGCTTCGTCTTTTACGCCTGCTTTCCAAACGTATGACAGGTGTTCTACGGAGCTAAGACCAGCATCGGTGACCTGTTGCATCGTCAGTACATACGGTACGTGGCCGGAGATGATCATCCCTCTTTTGCGTGCTGCTTTCACCGCTTCCAGGTATAGCTCCGGTTTGATGGTGTTGTCGGTGATTTTAACGAAATCAACGTGTATCCGTTGCAGTGAGTCCAGCGCCTGGTTTAGTTCGGCAGTGGTACCTATTTCAAGATCATTGAGCCATACGGACTTATACCCTTCCAGTTTGGGACCGGAAGTGAAAATGGTAGGGCCTTGCAGCTGACCGCTATTGACTTCCTCCCGCCATTTCAATACATCCTGACTGATATCGGCAGAGCAATCGCGGATGGTGGTAATGCCATGCGCCAGGTAGAGCGGCAGGAAGTTTTTATTTTCATCAGCGAGGGTATCGCCGCCACCGAAGTGCATATGGTTATCCCACAAGCCGGGCATGGCGTAGTGGTTACCGCCGTCGAATGTTCGGGTGGCTATATATTGCTTTGCTTTCTGTGGTGTGGTAACGGCCAGAATCGTATCATGGCGTACTACAATCGCCTGGTTAGGCGTGATCTTCCCGGTGTTGACATCGATCACTTTTACGGGAGTGATGATCAGGTCCGCCGGTTGTTGTGCGGAGACGGTGATTCCTCCCAGTAAAGAGAGGAAAATCATTGTACTTTTTTTCATGATGCTGTATTATTCCGTTGTTGAAGATTCATTAAAAGTGCTGCCAGCACGAAGGTGCCACCGAGGAAAGAAACGCCGGTCCACTGCCAGTGGCTCCATACCTGTGCACCCAGCAGGGAGCCGAGGGCGCCGCCGGAGAAAGCACTGGTCATATATACGGTATTGAGCCGGCTGCGTGCTTCGGGCAACAGCGAAAATACTTTCGACTGGTTGGAGATATGCGCTACCTGTTGACCGATATCCAGCAGGATAACACCGGCAATCAATCCTATGAGTGAGGCGGAAGAAAATCCCATGATCACAAAAGCCACCAGCATGGCTAAGATACCGAGGCGCAGGGTGAACTGTGGTCCTCTGCTGTCGGCCGATTTGCCTGCTGCAGGCGCTGCCAGCGCGCCACAGGCGCCTATCAAGCCAAACAGACCTACCATATCGCTTTTATAAAAGAAGGGACCGCCTTCCAGCAGAAATACCAGCGTCGTCCAGAACACACTGAAGGCGCCGAAAGTGAGGAAGCTGGTGAAGGCTGCCTGTCGCAGCGGCGGATAGGTTTTTACCAGCGATACCAGCGATTTCATCAGGCTACCGTAACTACCGGCGAAAGAGGGTGGATCTGCCGGCAACATGCGATATAATACTGCCAGTAAAATAGCCATCATCACGCCGCCTGACAGGAACACCGCCCGCCAGCCAAGGTGAGCGCCGATGATGCCGCTAAGGGTGCGTGATAAGAGGATACCGATCAGCAGTCCGCTCATCACTTTACCGACTACTTTTCCACGGGATTCATCGGGTGCCAGTGTAGCGGCCATGGGCAGCAACAGCTGTGGCACTGCGGAGAAAAAGCCGATGAATAAACTGGCGGCTACCATCATGTAATAATGCACCGAGGCAGCTGCCAGCCACATACAAACCGTGGCGCCGGCCAGTTTCCACAATATCAGTTTACGTCTCTCTGTTTTATCCCCCAGCGGTACAACAAACAATAATCCCAGAGTATATCCTACCTGGGTAATCGTTGCAATGATGCTTACTTTTTCATGGCTCACACCAAAGGTGCCGGCCATCATCAGTAACAGTGGCTGGTTATAATAGATATTAGCCACGACCATGCCACAGGTAACGGCCATCAGTACGACCAAAGCATTTGTTATCCGGCTGCCTTTCCTTTCAAAGGGCAGCGTCATCACATTTTTCATACAATCATTCGTTTACGGCAAAAGTAGCATGGCTGCAAAGCGAAAAATGGTACTTACTATCAAATGACGGGTACTTTTTATAGATGATCGGCGTGGCGACGAAAATCTACGGGCGTTTGGGTAGTATACTTGCGGAAAAAGCGGGAGAAATAGGAGGTATCATTGAAGCCCAGGGAAAAAGCGATCTCTTTCACATCCATGTCTGTCAGTATCAGCAGGCGCTTGGCTTCCAGCAGCAACCTTTCCCGGATGTATTCACCGGCAGTGGTCCCGGATTCCTTTTTGCAGACGGTATTAAGATAACTGGCTGTTACATGCAGGCGTGCAGCGTAATAGTTCACCTCGCTGTGCTGGGCATATTGTTTTTCGAGCAGTTGCAGGAAACGGTTGATCAACCGGTTGCCGGAAGCGGCTGTTTCGGTAGGATAAGCTATGGCATACCAGCGTTGCAGCAGCAACAAAATAACCTGTAACCGGTGCTGGGTAATATTGGCAGCGGTTTCCCCCACCATGAGCTGCAATTCGGCTGCCAGCTGGGTATATTGTTCGGCCGACAGTTTCAGCACCGGCGTAGCCGAAGGGGTGAAAAAAGGCCATAGGGGGCCTTTCTGCAACATAAAACTACCGGAAAACATTACCTGGTAACCGTTGGTATGCGGTGAAAGGTTCCACTGGTGGGCCTGTCCGGGCGCCAGGAAAAAAACGGTCCGCGGCGCTACCTTGTAATCCCTGAAGTCGATGGTATGTGTGCCACTACCTTTACTCCCCACCATCAGCAACATAAAAAAATCATGCTTATGCGCTTCCTCTATCACGGGCGAATTGATGGGCTCATGTTGCAGGAGCTTAAAATCTTCCTGCTTATAAGGCAGATTGAAGATTTTTTCAATTCCCCATACCCGTAACCCCTTGATGGACATGATGATTGCTGATTTATATGATTAGCGAAGACGAACCCCTGATGGACATGATTAATACTGATTACATAATTCGAGGAGATCACCTTTTGTTCCGATAATACTTTCCTGCTGGCAATTTACTGTTTATCTTTGTGTTCTGATACAGATCAATCATCCTGAGAAATAATTCGATCTGATCATATTAAAAACAGCAAAAGGGGATCTGTCAGGAGATCTTCGCGAATCATGTAATCAGTATTAATCATGTCCATCATGGGGTCGGGTTTCAGTGCGCCTTTCTTTTTTCGTAATCGTCATATGCAGACCATCTACCCTTCCCTTTTCCGGAAGATAAAACCGGCTGCCTATCATCGGCGGCGTATCGATACACCGGACGGCGATTTCCTGGACCTGGATTTCAGCGAACAGGGGAAAGATAAGGTGGTGGTGATCTTACACGGACTGGAAGGTAATTCTACCCGGAAGTATGTGCTGGGAATGGTGCATATTTTTAATGAAGCCGGTTTTGATACCGTGTCTATGAACTTCCGGGGATGCAGTGGAGAACCGAATAAGTTGCTGCGTTTTTACCACAGTGGCGAAACGCAGGATTTGCACACTGTGATCGAATATTTGATATCTCTTGGAAAGTATAAAGCCATTCATCTGATCGGATTTTCGCTGGGTGGCAATGTTACGCTGAAGTATATCGGAGAGCGTGGCAAGGCTTTGCTGCCGGTGATCAAATCGGCGGTGGCTATTTCCGTACCCTGTGATCTGGCGGGCAGTTCGGCGGAACTGGAAAAGAAACACAACATCATCTACATGCAGCGGTTTATCCGTAATCTGCGGGAAAAGCTGCAACAGAAACAGCTACAATATCCTGATGGCATCAGCCTGGAAGGATTTGAACATATCCGCACCTTCCGGCAGTTCGACGACCGTTATACGGGGCCTATGCATGGTTTCCGCGATGCGCCGGACTACTGGGAACAATGCAGTTCCCTCCGTGTACTGCACCAGATCAGTATTCCCACATTGCTGATCAATGCCAAGGATGATCCGTTTTTGAGTCCGGCCTGTTATCCCTATAAAATAGCGGAGGAAAACGATACTTTTTTCCTGGAAACACCGTTTAATGGAGGCCACGTTGGTTTTGTCACCTTTAACGAACCCTATTACTGGTCAGAACAACGGGCGTTGGCCTTTATCCGGGAACATGCCTGATACTACCGGAGAAGAAATGCATGATCAGGTATTTATTTTTTGTTATTTTGATGTAATGACCCACGATCCTGATCAAATAGATAAACCTATCACGCCTCCCCGCCGTCTTTCCGGTCAATGGTTTGCCTGGGCTGCTGCCGTTTTGCTATGCATTGGCGCTGTCGGTAGTTTTTTCATTTATCATACCCGCCGGCATGATCTCTCACATACCGCGCTAACGCGTGATTTTGTGCCACTGAGGATTCCGGTGCAGCTGGTAGTGCCCGGCAGGATTTCTTTGGCGCTGACGGGCGACAGTGCTTTTCAGTTATGGCAGGTGGGACAAATACAACTGCGCAACGATGCCGGTAATCTCCGTTTCGCAGGTATGGCGAAAGGATACGGGCTCAATACCCTGCTGGTACCGCCGGGGGCAGATTACCGGGTAACCTTGTCAGACGGAACGGAAGTCTGGCTGAACTCTTCTTCCAAACTGCGTTTCCCGTTCAATTTCCCGGACCATAAACGGGAAGTATACCTGGAAGGGGAAGCCTGGTTTAAGGTAACGCCCAACACGCAACAACTCTTTGAAGTACATACGCCCAATACCTCGGTGATCGTCACCGGGGCCGATTTCAATCTCAATGCCTATGACGGTGAACGGGTGCGCGTGTCGCTGGTAGCAGGCGCCGTTACCATCGCCGGCGCCAATGGAGAAGAACGTACGCTGAAACCAGGTATGGAAGCGGTTTATGGCGACTATAACGGTTTCCGTACCGCCCCTTTTGATACCGCCACCATCCGCGGATGGATGAAGGGGGAAGGATATGCTATCAACGGTCAGAAACTGCGCGACCTGAAACCTATCATAGAACGCTGGTTTGCCGTACAGGTGATATTTGATAAACCGGAGATCGCCAATCTTACGGTGGCGGGACCGCTGGAAAAAAATCACCTGCCTGCGTTTCTGAAAGCGGTGGAAACCTCCAGCCAGGCCCGTTATTACTTTGCCGGTAATGAACTGCATTTTTCCCTCCCCTGATTTTTTAGGTAGATGTTTCCCTGGTTGTCAGCATAAAAATTTTTAAATGAGCGACTGTTCATTTATATTTGCAGCATGCGGCCAAGAGATGAAAACAAGGTTATCCAGTTAAAGCAGAAAGCAATTGAAATGATTGTCCGGGATGGCATTGAAGCCTTTGGCGTCAATAAACTGGCCAAAGCGGCCGGCGTGGCTCCCGGTACTATCTACATCTATTTTAAGGACAAGGAAGCGCTGCTGTTAACACTTTGCCAGGAGGTGAGTCAGCGTATCCTCGAATCCAGCCTGCAAGGCCTGGAGCCGGATATGCCTTTTGCCAAAGGCATGCAGTTGCAATGGAAAAACCGGTACCAGTTCTCCCGTCTGCATCCGGAAGAAGTGGCCTTTATTGAAAAAGTACGGTATACCAGTGTATACGAATCTATAGAAGAACGGCTGACAGCCCGCTATGGTAAACTGTTGCTGGCTTTTCTCACCAAAGCGGTGGCAGATAAACAGCTGGCGGAAATGCCTTTTGAAATGTACTGGTCACTCGCTTTTGCTCCGTTGTATCAACTGATCAGCTTCAGCCGTCAGCATATACACCGCAAACGGAAGTTCACCCTGACAGATGAACTGCTGCTCCAAACGTTAGCCCATACCCTGAAAGGAATGAAGCCTTAAAATTTTTTTGCTTGTTTAAATGAATGAGTGCTCATTAAATAATTAACTATGCACATCTTCACTGAAAGAGAAGAAAAAGAACACCTGGCAGCGGTACAATTCCGGATCACTGCTATGATCACCGCCGGTAAACGCCTGGCAGACAAGCGGGCGGCGGACTTGCTGGAACAAAAAACATATATCCGGGATAACAGGGACGAGAAGGCTATTCTCCATTCATCCATCGTACAAACAGCGGGCAGCGGCGAAGCGGCGCTGGCTAAAGCAAAACAGTTGGGTCGCTTGCTGCAGACACCCTATTTCGGCAGAATAGATTTTAAAGCCAGCGATCAACCGGAAGCGCTGCCGGTATATATCGGGGTGTGCACACTGAAAGACCCGGATGCCGGCACCCCGCTCATCTACGACTGGCGATCTCCCATCAGCAGTATGTTCTACGATTATGAGACAGGCGCCGCTTCCTATGAAGCCCCGGCAGGTACTATCGCAGGAGACATCTCCCTGAAAAGACAATACCGGATCAAAAACGGGATGATGGAATTTATGATCGACACGACCGCGCCGGTATACGATGAATTATTGCAACGGGAACTCAGCGTTAGCACGGATGAAAAAATGAAGAATATCGTGGCCACCATTCAGCAGGACCAGCACGCCATTATACGCAACGAGGCCTCACCCGTGCTGATCATACAAGGAGTAGCAGGTTCGGGTAAAACTTCCATCGCCCTGCACCGGATCGCTTTCCTGTTGTACCGTCACCGCGATACACTCACGTCAAAGGATATACTGATTATCTCTCCCAACAAAATATTTGCCGATTACATTTCACAGGTATTACCGGAACTGGGAGAGGAGAATGTACCGGAAACCAGTATGGGACTGCTTGTCCACGAAATACTGGATCATCAGTATACCATCGGTAGTTTGTTTGAACAGGTAACCGCTCTGCTGGAAAACAACAACAATATTTTTACGCAAAGCGTACATTATAAATCCGGGTTCGGGTTTCTGCAGCAACTGAATGAATATGTTGTGTATCTCAATAATCATCTTTTTCAACCGGCATCCATATCTGTGGCGCGTTTCACGATACCGGTAAATGTGGTCATGGAACAATACCAGGCTTATCACCGGTTGCCGTTGCTGAAAAGAGGTCCGGAAACAGCCGCTGCACTGGTAAAATACCTCTTGTATAAACACCACTATGAAGCCAGTGCGAAAGATAAGGCACTGCTGAAAAAAGCTGTGTCGGCGATGTTGGGGAATGCGAACAGCCTGCGGTTGTACAAGGATTTTTTTAAATGGATAGGACGGCCTGCCCTGTTCAAAATGAAAGGAAAAGTACTGGAATACCCCGATGCATTTGGACTGGCTTATCTTAAAATCTGCCTGGAAGGGATATTCACCCATCGAAAGGTGAAACATCTGCTGATAGATGAAATGCAGGATTATTCGCCGGTGCAGTATGCGGTGATCGCCAAATTATTTTCGGGTAAAATCACGCTGTTGGGTGATATCCACCAATCCCTGAATCCTGAGCGTAAAACCGACCTGGACAGCCTTCGGCGTATTTTTCCGCAATCCTGCCAGATGACACTGAATAAAAGTTACCGTTCTACCCTGGAAATATTGCAGGTGGCGCAGCAGATTATTTACAATCCCACGCTGTTGCCGATGGAGCGCCACGGTCAGGCGCCTACGTTGTTTCGCGCCACAGACCCACAGGAAGAAATAACGTATATCCGTCAACGAATCACTGCCTTTACACAACAGCAACGGTACAAATCATTGGCTATTATTTGTAAAACTGCTGCCATAGCGGCATCCCTGATGGAAACACTCGATGGTTTGCCGGTGCAGTTGCTCACCGATACCAGTCACCGTTTTACGGATGGCGTCATGCTCATCAGCGCACAGTTATCCAAAGGACTTGAGTTTGATCAGGTGATCATCCCTTTCGTAACGGCAGCCAACTATCAGACAGACATCGAAAGAAGTATGCTGTATATTGCCTGCACCAGGGCCATGCATATTCTGCACCTGACAGCTACCGGCCCCATTCCTCCATATTTGGAAAATATTCCTTCCTGATTTTATTATCTTTCTGCTCTTGACCAATTCATCTCCTATGGGACTTGCACGCAGAAGATTTCTGAAGAATATAGGGCTCACCATGGCCGGCGCCTGGATGATCAGGATACCGGCGCTGGGACGGGCTATTGACCAGAGCGGCGGCCTGTTGCTCGCACCGCAGCGGGATGCCGCATGGCTGGCGTCTTTATTCGAACGGGGGCAGGCTACCACTTATCTTAAAACAAAAAACGAACTACAATACATCGGTATGCCGGTGGGCGGTATTATGTGCGGCACCGTGTATCTCGGTGGGGACGGCCGTTTGTGGCTGTGGGATATTTTTAACCAGAACCAGGAAGGCATAGAACCCAAAGAGGTGGAATGGAAGGAAGCCGTACCGGGACAAGCCAAAAAAGTCCGTTCCCGTGATGGGGCCTGTTATATACAGCCGTCTAAAAATATCCGTCCGCTGGACCAGGGTATGGCACTGCAACTGAAGATAGGTCAGGAGACCATCATTCGTCCGCTGGATGAAGCCAGCTGGCCGGAGATCAGTTTCGAAGCCACTTACCCCATAGCCACCATCCGGTATGTAGACCCTGCACTACCGGTAACGCTTACACTGGAAGCCTTTTCTCCCTTTATTCCGTTGAATGAAGATGATTCCGGACTGCCGGTCACGTTGTTATCCTTTCATATACATAACAAAGGCAAAGTGCCGGTAGAAGCTACTTTGCTGGGATGGCTGGAAAACAAGGCCGCCCTGCACCACGCCAAAGAAAACCTGCACGAGCGGACCAACACCGCTGCCGGAGGCAAAGGCTGGAAAGGCGTATTGGCTGCCGTACGCGCCAAAGACGCTGCCGGTGCGGCCTTGCAGCAAAGTCCGGACTATGGCAATCTCTGTCTCGCTGCCTTCGATGAAAAAGCTGTCATCCATACCCAACTGGAACTACCCATCAGCGCTGCTACGTTTAGTCGGCGCCGTAGTGAACAGTCGGTTCGCAATATTAACCAAAAACTAACCGCCGGAGTAATGGTTAAACACTGGTTACTACCGGGTAAGGATACACGCTGCGATTTCGCTATCAGCTGGTACTTTCCTAATCTGTCGTTTAAGGATATACAGGGCAAAGGCCGGTATTATGCCAACCAGTTTGCCGATGCGGCAGCAGTGATGGGGTATGTGCGCCATCATCATACCCGCCTCGCCGGCGACAGCCGCCTGTGGAAAGCTACCTGGTACGATGCTACACTGCCCTGGTGGCTCATGGAACGCACGTTTATGAATATCTCCACGCTGGCTACTACTACGGCACATCGTTTTCAGTCGGGCCGCTTTTATGCCTGGGAAGGCGTAGGCGCCTGTGAAGGCACCTGTACGCATGTATGGCAATATGCACAGGCGGTAGGCAGAATATTCCCCGCCCTGGAGCGCGACACACGGCAGCGGGTGGACCTGGGCATCGCTATGATGCCGGACGGCGGTATCCTGTTTCGCGGCGAAGCAGAAAAACGCCCCGCTATCGATGGACAGGCCGGCACCGTGCTGCGCATTTACCGCGAGCACCAGATGAGTACCGATGACCGCTTCCTGCGACAGAACTGGCCACAGATCAAAAAAGCGACTCAGTTCATTCTCCACCAGGACCGCAACGGCGACGGGCTGGAAGACACTCCCATGGAAAATACACTGGACGCCATCTGGGATGGAGAGATTGCCTGGATAACCGGGTTGTGTATTGCAGCGGTAAAAGCCGGTGGAATCATGGCGCTGGAAACAGGAGATACCGATTTCGCAGACATCTGTAATGACTATGTGGAAAAAGGCCGCCGTAACATGGAATCGCAGTTATACAACGGCGAATACTTCATTCATCAGCCGGATAAAGTAAAAGGCCGCTCTGTAATTGGTAGCTACAACACCTGCCATATCGACCAGGTATATGGCCAGAGCTGGGCCTTCCAGCTGGGCATGGACAGAATACTGGACAAAGAAAAAACGTTATCAGCCCTGCGGGCCTTGTGGAAATATAATTTTATGCAGGATGTAGGCCCTTATATCGCTGCTCATCCGGGCGGGCGTCCTTACGCGCTGGCCGGCGAGGGTGGTATGATCATGAATACCAATCCCTATAAGGAAGAATTTCCGTTTGGGGTAAAAGATGCCTGGCAGCTGGGCTATTTCAACGAGTGCATGAGTGGTTTTGAGCACCAGGTGGCTTCCCATATGATGGCTGAAGGCATGACTACAGAAGCGCTTACACTCACCAGGGCGGTGCATGACCGTTACCATGCGGCCAAACGTAATCCGTTCAATGAAATAGAATGCAGTGACCACTATGCCCGTGCTATGGCCAGCTACGGTACTTTCGTGACGGCATGCGGGTTTGTGTTTCATGGTCCGGCGCAGTACATCCGCTTTGCACCTGCCTTGCAGCGGGAGAATTTTAAAGCGCCTTTTGTAACGGCGGCAGGGTGGGGTACTTACACGCAGCAACAACAAGGCCATCGGGGCGAATACCAGCTCATGCTGAAACACGGCAGCTTATCATTACGCCTCTGTTGTTTTGAACAAGCCAATCCGGATACAGTAGTGGTAAAGATGGGCAATCGCCAACTACCGGCTACGTTTGTCGAAGAGGATGGCCAGGTAACTATCCGCCTGGATGAAGCAGTTACCTTGCATAAAGATGAAACACTGCATATAACCATTACGTCCTGACGCGGAATTAAGTAGCTTTGCGTTCGTTAAATCCTTTGTCAATGGAACCTTTAAAATTATACATGTTATTGCTGGGATGTACGTTGCCAGGCAGGCATACGGAGCAGCATGATGTTTTTTTCGGCATCGCCCGTAAAGTGAGCGACCTGGTACCGGATATGAAAGCTTTCTGGCCCGAAGCCGGTGATAAATTACATGTTGACGGCTGGCGTGAAGTCAACAGGGTAGGCAATTATGACATCGCCATCGTATCCCGCGATGAAGCCATAGAAAACGCCGAACAGTTGTATTTCCTGAATCTGGGCGGATACAAACCGGGAGAGATGGAAGAGTTCCATTATAAAATGCTCCGTGTCAGCAAAGACATTGGGGCGGCTATCCGCGAAGCAAAAGAAACGGCGTTTTACAAACACACTACTTTCGATACCGCTACCTCCCATGTAGATGACAAGTACGGGGTGGATGTAGATGATATTGTTCCGGTAAAAGATATTCTACCAGCAACCATACGTGCGCAATACCAGCTGAAAATAACGCCTGCGGAGGCATCTGCCCAGGAAGACGAGTTGTTCCTCGGATACTTCCAGTTACATAAACTTTAATTACGAATTACGAATTACGAATTACGAATTACGAATTACGAATTTTGCCGGTTAATAAGTAATGCCTGGTTTCCTCAACAAACACTTCATTCGTAATTCGTAATTGTTTTACGGGTTTTCTTCATCAGTTTCAGCTTCGGAATTTTCGTCCAGGTCTTCATCATATTCCAGTTCCTCCTGGTCTTCCTGGTCCTGCTTTTCTTCCTGTCTTTTTTTGGGATCATCGGTCTCGTTATAATTACTGGTTTGCTCAGTTTGCTGAAATTCACCAGTATCATCCCGTTTAGTGCGATGTTCTTCGCCTTCCGGTTGTCCGGCGGGTTTGCGATTTTTTGCCATACCACATGGTTTTATACCAATGGTCACAAAGACTACGCCATAGGGATGAGCGGTAAATCATTATCACTTTTTTTTTAATAATTTTCCGGCCACAACCAACCATTAACACTGATGAAAAGAGTTTTTCTCGTATGTGCTGCCATGTCAGCTATGACCTCCCTGTATGCGCAAAAGCCAGGGGCCACTGTCACAGGTAAAATTCCACCTGTTTTTAACAATGAGTATATCTATCTGCTGAAGGGCAGATCCGGCGTACTGGATTCCGCTAAAGTGGAAAAAGGTGCGTTTAAACTGTCTTTCCCGCTGGAAGACACTGTTCAGGCCACTTTACAGGTAAGGAAAAAAGAAGAAGGAAAATCCTATTGGGGTAGCAAAAGCCTGTATCTGGCGCCGGGCAACAAAGTAACGCTGACTGTTAAAGACACCAGCGGAGGCAATTTGTTGGCGAAAGGCGTGGTAAAAGGTGCGCCGCTCAACGTGCAGGATGATCAATTACAAGCACAGCTGAAAGATGTAAAACACCAGATTGATTCCGCCCGTACAGAATATTATGCCGTGATGCGGGCATCCAACGGCGGTCCGGTTGATACGGCCGCTATGATGGCGATGGGCAAGCGCATGGAAGTGATGTTTAAAAAACAGACAGCCATTACCACCGCTTTTATCGACGCGCATCCTGACTACTACATCGCTCTCGCTAACTTTAAAGAAAGCCTGGGTACCCGTGTAAAAGATGTGGCTGCTACAAAAGAGCTGTTCAATAAATTCACCCCGGCACTGCGTCAATCTTCCCTGGGACTGTCTATCCAGGAATTGATGAATGCTTCCGCTAAACTGAGCATTCATCAACCGGCGCCTGACTTTGCGTCTACTACTCCGGATGGTAAAACCTTGAAACTTTCTGACCTGAAAGGTAAATACGTACTGCTCGATTTCTGGGCCAGCTGGTGCGGTCCTTGCCGGGCGGAAAACCCTAATGTGGTAAAAGCTTACCAGCAGTATAAAGACAAAAACTTCACTGTATTAGGTGTATCGCTGGACCGTGAAGGCCAGCATGAGAAATGGACAGAAGCCATCGAAAAAGACGGCCTGACCTGGTATCATGTGAGCGATCTGAAATGGTGGAAGGCAGACGCTGCAGCGTTGTACATGATCCGTTCTATTCCGCAGAACTTCCTGATCGATCCTAACGGAAAGATTATCGCTTCCAACCTGCGTGGAGAGGCGCTGCAGGAAGAACTTGCTAAATTGCTGAAATAATATTTACCGCTCCAGGATCGCGGTAACGCCCATACCGCCGGCAGTGCAAATGGATATCAAAGCCCTGCCTTCGCCGCGTTCCTGGAGTATCTTTGCTGTTTGCGCCACTATCCTGGCGCCGGTAGCGGCAAAAGGATGACCGATAGCCACACTGCCACCTTTCGTATTTAGTTTACGCCGGTCAATACTCCCCAATGGGGCATCCAGTCCCAGTTTTTTACAATAAGCAGCATCTTCCCAGGCTTTAAGGGTGCACAATACCTGTCCGCAAAAGGCTTCATGAATTTCATATACATCAAAATCCTGCAAGCGCAGGTTGTTGCGTTTCAACATCCTGGCTACAGCGTAGGTAGGTGCCATCAGTAGCCCTTCGCCCTGTACGTAATCCACGGCGGCGGTTTCTCCATCTACAAAGTAAGCCTGTACCGGCCATTGCCTGCGTTGGGCGTATTCTTCGCAGGCCAGCAATACCGCTGCTGCACCGTCGGTGTAGATTGTGCTGTTACCGGCGGTGAGCGTGCCTTTGCCGCTGCGGTCGAAGGCTGGTTTCAGGGTGGCGAGTTTCTCGGGTGTGGTATCCGAACGGATAATCGTATCGCGACTTACGTTTTTGAAAGGGATCACCAGGCCGTCGAAGAACCCGGCGATATAAGCGCGGGTGGCGTTCATATGACTGGTGTATGCCAGCGCATCCTGGTCCTGCCGGCTGATGCCCCATTCCTGCACCATCTTTTCAGTATGTTGTCCCATAGAAAGACCGGTACGCGGTTCTACAATGGACGGATAGAGGGGCGACAGTTCCCGGAAGCGGATTGAGGTGAGTATACGTAGTCTTTCGCCCAGTGTTTTAGCGCCTTTAAGGGCGGTGAGTTTCCATGAAAGCTGTTGCTGCAGCATCAACGGGAGATCGCTATTGGTATCGCTGCCGCCGGCAATGCCGGTTTCTATTTGTCCCGCTGCAATGCGCAAACCCAGCTGGATGGTGGCATCCAGACTGGTACCGCAGGCGCGTTGTACATTATAGGCCGGTGTATGCGGATCGAGTGCCGTGCCCAGCACACATTCCCGCGCGAAATTCCATTCAGTGGAGCGGTTCAGCAGTGCGCCGAGTGCTACATCACCGATACGGTTGCCTTCCAGCTGGTAACTGCTGACCAGGGCATGCAAGCAGGTAGTGAGCATTTCCTGGTTGGACACCCGGTTATATTCCTTAAACGATTTGACAAAAGGGATACGTTTTCCGCCGATAATGGCCACTTTTCTCATAAAGTGTATTTACCTAAAGTTACTGAAAATGAAAGAAGCGGCGATGCTGTCAGAGGCTGGTCACCTGGTTGGGCAGTGGTGTTCCATTAAAGGCCGCTACAATGTTTTGGGCTGCCATGACCGACATAGCATTACGTGTTTCCACGGTGGCGGAGCCAATATGTGGTAATACCGCCACAGTAGGCATGTTCAGCAGGGGATTATCCGGTTGCATAGGCTCGGGATTGGTGACGTCCAGCCCGGCGCCCCAGATGGTGCCCTGTTCCAGTGCGGCAATGAGGTCCGTTTCGTTGTGAATACCACCCCTGGCGGTGTTAATAAAAACAGCTGACGGTTTCATTTGTTTAAATACTGCTTTGTTAAACACGCCGGCTGTTTCCGGCGTAAGGGCAGTATGTACCGAGAGTACGTCACTCTGTGCGAGCAGTTCCTCAAAAGAAACTCTCACGGCGCCGAGTTCTTTTTCTGCCGTTTCATTGCGGCCGCGGTTATGATAAATCACTTTCATATGGAATGCGCTGACACAACGTTGGGCCATCACATATCCAATATTACCCAGTCCCCAGATGCCGAGCGTTTTGCCTTCCAGGTCGAAACCCAGGTTGGCAGTAGGTTCTGAGAAGTTCCATTCACCATGGAGAATACGTTTATAGTGGAAAAAGGCTTTGCGGGCGACGGCCTGCATCAGCAGGAAAGCGGTATCGGCTGTAGCGGCGCTGAGCACGCCGGGCGTATTGGTAACCGGCACACGCAGCTCATTAGCGGCAGCTACATCTACTTTATCGTAACCGACAGACAGCAGCGCCACTACTTTCAGGTGCCGGCATTGTTCCAGGAAGGCGCGGTCTATATGATTGTCGCTCGCCAGCAGTAATGCGTCGTATTGTTGACAATGGGCTATCAGCTCGGCTGCGGAGAGGCCCCGCTTTTCGGTCCATTGGGTAACGTGGATGCCTGCACGTTGTAATAAAGCCAGTCCATCAGGAGGAATAATTCTTGTCGCAAAAACCCTCATAAAACATTTTTTGATTTTCGATTTTTTGATTTTGGGGAGAGTGGTAGGGTGCCTTATCATTACTCGATCAATCCCCGAAATCCATAAATTCCTAAATCCGTGAATTCCTAAATCGTTTTCCCCATTTCCATATTTCAAACCACAGTACAGATATCGCACCAACGACGGCGCAGGTCAGTAAAGAACGTATATCCAATGCCGTGATATGAAAGAAACCCGCCACTGGCGGAATGTACAGCATGGCGGCCAGTAGTAGCAGCGTAATCAGGATCACACCTACCATCAGCCGGTTGTGGTTGCGCATACTGGCGATAAAGGAATAATAAAAAGAGCGGTTCACCTGTGTCAGAAATACGTTGGCCAGTACCAGCGTGGTAAATACCATACTGCGGGTATACGTTTCGCTGTGCCCCTGTGCCAGGCTGTATTGATAAATGCCCAGCACGCCTGCGGTAATAAACAAGCCTTGCAGCAGGCTGACGGCCATTTCCCGGAGGGACAGGAAGGTTTGACTGATAGGCCTTGGCGGTAGCTGCATAGCGTTCGGTTCCATGGGTTCGTTTTCGTATACGATAGAGCAGGTAGGGCCCATGATCAGTTCCAGAAAAATCACATGCACCGGGGTAAAGATATTGGGATATACCCATCCCAGGAACAGCGGGAGCGATACGGTGAGGATAATCGGAATATGAATGGAGATAATATACTGTACTGCTTTTTTGATGTTGGTGTAGATTCTTCTGCCCATGGCTACGGCGTCTACCATGCCGGAGAGGTCGTCGTTGACGAGGATCAGCGCGGCTGCCTGTTTGGCGATCTCGGTACCTTTTTGTCCCATGGCAATGCCGATATGGGCAGCTTTCAGAGCGGGGCCGTCGTTCACACCGTCGCCGGTCATGGCTACCACCTGGTTGTCTGCTTTCAATGCATCGATGGCTGCCAGTTTGGCTTCGGGGAACATACGTGTAAAAATATTAACGCGTTGTAAGGTGGCCTGCATATCGGGCAGGGATTGTTGCATCAGCGCTTCACCATCCACCGCTTCGTTCGCATGCCGGAGGCCGGCCTGTGTGGCAATAGCTTTGGTGGTAGCGCTATTATCTCCCGTAATAATTTTTATGTTGATACCCGCCTGGTAAAACTGTTGAAAAACCTGACCGATATTGGCTTTGGGAGGATCGTAAAAAGCTACCAGTCCTACGAAGGTAAAGGGCAGGTCCTGTTGTTGTTCCGGGAAATCGTTACCGGTAAAGGAAGAGGTGGCGATGCCCAGTATACGGTAACCTTTATCTGCCAGTGCCTGCAGTTGTTGCTGTACTTTATTTTTTTCTGCCTCCGGCAGATGACTAACGCGGAGAATAGCTTCCGGAGCGCCTTTAGCGGCAATAATACGTTGCCCGTTATCGGATGCGAACACGTGTGTCATCATAGGTGGTTTGCCTTCCAGGGGATACTCGTGTACGATACGGTACTGCGGGCGTTCATCCGTACCCGTAGTTTGGGCATACAACTGGTGCAGCGTTTTTTCCATCGGGTCAAACGGGACCGGTTCACTGGCCCACATAGCGGCGCGGATAACGTCGGCAGGCCAATTATCATTTTCATACAGCGTATGGTCGGCAGCGTTATACACGGACTGAAGGCTCATCCTGTTCTCTGTGATGGTGCCTGTTTTATCGGTGCAGATAACAGTGGCGCTGCCCAGGGCTTCCACGGTACGTATCTTTTTTACAATGATACCCAGCTGCATCAGTCGCCGCGAACCCAGCGCCATAAAGGTGGTAAACGCAACGGGAATTTCTTCCGGCAGAATAGACATGGCGAGGGTGAGGCCTTTGAGGAGACTGTCCGTCAGGCTGCGGCTCTGAATATAATTGTACAACCACACCGCTAAAAATACACCGATGCCGATAATAGCCATCCCCTTTACGAACTGTTCTATCTGTTGTTGCAGTGGCGTGGGCTCTTCGCGGATATCGAGAATGGCTCTGCCGAGCTGTCCTATTTTGGTTTGTTCCCCGATCTTTTCCACCTGGCAGATAGCGAGGCCGGATACAACCACGGTACCGCTATATACGCGGGGATCGTCGCTGACTGCTTCTTTAAAAACAGCATAGGCTTCGCCGGTGAGGGCAGATTCGTTGACAGAGAAATCGTTGCTGTGTACGATTACACCATCGGCATTGATGGTATTGCCTTCGGATACCACGAGCATATCGCCGATTACAATATCCGTTGTGGGAATAGATTGCAGCGATCCGTTGCGGATGACCCGGCTCAATGGCTCGTTCATTTTTTCCAGCGCTTCCAGCGCCTTACGGCTACGGCTATCCTGGTAGAATGAAATGCCCGATACCAGGGCGATAGCGGCAAGCATAAAGTAGGCCTCGCCCCATTCACCCAGCACAAAATAAATGGCGGTGACAGCAATCAGCAGCATCAGCATCGGCTCCTGCAGTATTTCTTTGAGCAGCGCCAATACCGGATTGATAGAGGGTTCCGGCGGAACATTCCGGCCGTTTTCTTCCCTGGAGGCTTTTACGCCTGCATCATCAAGGCCGCTGATATTTTCCGGAAGATTGATTTTTACTGCCATACGCCTGTTTTTATGTTGATACTATCGTTGAAAACCGCCACAGTTTGCATTCGGAAGAAGAAAACGATTGTATGCCGAATATAATAAATAATAGTGGTAGGGGGCAAAAAGTGTTACCTTCAATGGGAAGAATATGTCGGAATGGTTATTGTGGTTTACTTTATCTAACTGTCGTCACTACTCATGCGGAAACCGGGTCCGATTCATCTATTTATCAGATATATCTCTGCTAATAAGTGGTTATTAACTGCTATCTGTATAGTTACTGTATTAAGACTTTCCTTCGTAGGCGCGATGGGGCTGATGCCTCAGGATGCGTATTATTTTTTTTACGGTCAACATCTGGCTTTGTCCTACTTCGATCATCCGCCGATGCTGGCCTATACGTTGCGGATTTTTACGGACGTATTGGGGAGGCATGCCTGGGTGATTAAACTCGCTGATACGCTGGTAACCATCGGCACCTTGCTGGTGTTTTACCGGCTGGCCACTTTGTTCCTGTCCCGGCGCCGTGCCTGGCATGCAGGGCTGCTGTTGTATTCCACGCTGATGATCACGTTGCTGTCGCTTGTATCTACGCCGGATGTGCCGTTGATGTTGTGGTGGGGCGTTTCTTTGCTGGCTTTGTACAAGGCCGTATTTGAGGGCCGGCGTATGGCGTGGATAGGGGTCGGTATTGCGATGGGACTGGCATTTGACAGTAAGTACACCGGTATTTTTCTGCCTGCGGGTACTATTTTGTTTTTGTTGTTGTGCGCCCCTTACCGGCGTTATCTTTGGTCACCGTGGTTGTTGCTGGCTATTGCGTTCTTTTTACTGACCATCTCTCCGGTGGTGATCTGGAATGTGGACAACCAGTTTGCTTCGTTCCGTTTTCAATCTTCCGGAAGGGTAGGTGGCCTGGAGTTGCATCCCATGGATTTCTTCGGGGTGATCGGGCATCAGGCGTTCATACTGGGACCGGTGTTGCTGGGCGCGTTGGTGTATTACCTGTATAAAGCGTTTGGGCATTACCGGCGGAAAGCGTGGCGGGTACCGGCGCGGCAGCTGTTCCTGTTTTGTTTTTTCCTGCCTTTGTTTTTAATTTTTATGTTGATATCTCCCATCTACTGGGTGAAGCTGAACTGGATGATGCCGGCTTATATCACCGGTATTATCTGGGTGAGTGCGTGGATGGGCATAAGATATATCCGCTGGCAGTGGGTGGTGTCTTTGGTGGTGCATCTGGCAATGGCGGTAGAGATACTTTTTTACCCTGTGCCTATTCATTCCGATGATACCATGATAGGCTGGGAAGGCCTGGGAAAAGGGGTACAGGCGGTGCGTAACGAGTATCCCGATGATTTTATTTTTTCAGCGGATGATTATAAAACAAGCGCCATGCTCAATTTTTACCTGCATGAGATGGTGTATTCCCGGAATGTGATCGGGGAGAATGCGCTTCAATTTGATTATATTGGTACTAACCTGCGCCGGTTGGAAGGCAGGAATGCTATTTTTATCAACTCTTTGACTGATGTAGATGACGATAAGGATGAGCAGGCGTTTGTAAAGGACCTGCGCCCTTATTTTGCCGGCATTGAGCCGTTACCGCCTATTATTGTAAAACTGCATGGCCGCGTAGTACGTAAGTTTCTCGTGTTTCGTTGTTTCGATTATCAGCCACCTACGCAGCCGGCGGCTGAATAATGCTGTTATTCCAGGTCTTTTCTCACCAGTGGGACATTATCCTGCACGGTGGCAATCAGCATATGCAGGCTGTTGGCCGTTTCCTGGTCCCAATGGCTGGTATGTTTAATCTGGTCGAAGCAGGGCTGGAGGTAGTCCATACCCAGGCAATTAAAAGACGTAGCTATTTTATGGGTTTGTTGTTTCAGCGCGTTGAGGTCTTTGTCGGCTGCTATCTGGCGGCAGTCGTCCACATAATGTAGCATAGCATCCAGGTAGAGGGTGGCTATTTCTTTCAGGAAGGCGTAATCACCGCCGCTGACCAGCAGCAGGTATTGAAAGGAGTAGGCTGGTGAGGCCACATTCTCCAGTTGTTTCAGTTTTTCCGCGGAGGATAGCATACGATGGTGGCTTTAAGGGGGTTTGCAAATAGATCATTATCACTAATTTACGATAATCAGCCGGATTTGGATGACGGCGGTCACCGGTAGCGTTGATGACAATCATTGCATGTTGCCACAAACATCATTGTCCAGGGGGGCGGGTGGAGGTACCTTTGTGTTGTCGGGAATATTTAATGTTTTTCTTTTTTTAATATGAACGCATATGTTTACCGGTTTTTTTTCCTCATCCCTGCAGCGGAGATTTTGTGAAGGCTTTCTTTTTTATCCGATCAGAAGGCTGCGCCAGTACGGAGGATATATTTATAAACAGTATAAATCAAAGTCCGGGATCAAAACCCTGCTGGACCATCAGCGAGAGATATTTGATTTCAACGGTTACTATGCGTCGGAATTGGCCCGGCAACTGAAAGAAACGGCCTTACCGCATGCAGCAAAGCTTTCCCGTAAGCTGGAAGCGTTGTATGTAGCCAGCCGCCAGGAGATGCAATACAATGCAGTAGGGTTAGGTGAGTTTAATGAAATGATCATGACCTATTACCGCGAACTGAGCACGTATCAGGTGGTAGTCCTGGAAAGCCTGGAAAAAGAGATGAAGCCGGCTGTCCGTATCAAGGCTGATGACGCCCCGTTGCAGAGCTTCCGCCCCGATTACCACGGCAATGTGCGCGATGTGATGAAAGCATTTATCCGGGAAAGTAACCGGACCGCAAAATATTTACAGAAGTGTATTGATAGTGACAGTAATATTTATGATATTTGTGCAGATAGGAAAATGCAGGACCTGATCAACGGTATCAAGGAGATGTCGTTGATACAGCGCGGAATGGTTGATTTGTTGCAGCATTGGGAAGACCAGCAGCGACTCAACGGCCTGCAGGTGTATTATAATTAGCAATACTGACTATGAACAACCGGGAAGAAATCAGAGGCAAGAATCTGCAGGATCAGCAAATATGCAGAGGATGGCTGAGTATTCTGGAAGGCTTGAGAAAGGAGAATACAGCACTGCTCGACAGGCTGACCGCCTCTCTGCGCCATATTAATTCCCGTGAGTTGTTGGACCAGGCTGAAGCGTTTCAGGAAAAAATGATCGCAAAGAATGAATCGCTGAAATTATTGCGGCACGAAGTGATGGAACAGCTGGATTGGCTGGACATTGTACCACAACCCAGGGAAGAAGCGCCACACGACTGGCCGGTATTGACGCAGGACATGCGAAAAATGCAGGAAGAATTTGAAAAGATGAAAGGGGCGTTCAATAGCCTGTTGCGCAACTGGCAATTAGAGTAGTATACCTGAATGATTGATAAATGAGAAGGAATTAAGTAAAAGATTGTAGATGTGAATGTACGAAGGAATGATAGCATGGATTTGTAGAAAAGTGAACATGTGAATGAGTGAAAGAGAATGCAGCGATGGTTTGTGAATGATGGAATGTGAAAATGAATTGTAGGGATGATTTGTGAATGGAGGGGAATGTGAAAGTGCTACGCAGAGATGTGAGATTGACATTGTGGGGAATGTGAATGTGACGATGTGTGAGATCATTTTTTGTTCCCCGGGCTCCACTGGCCCGGGGCAAAAAGTGTTTAAAGAACGTTAGTTGCGCATCGCGGCAATTTTATCTTTTTCCATCAGCACAATCGTACCGTCTCTGAGCGAAATCAGTTGCTCATCCCGGAAATCCCCCAGTGTACGTATTAATGACTCCTTGGCCACTCCGGCCACAGCAGCCAGATTCTCCCGGCTGATATCTATTTCAAAATGCGGTTTTTGTGTAGTGTTGTACTTATAGTCCAGCGTAATGAGGGCGGAAGCTACTTTTTTACGAAGGGAACTGTAAGCCAGCGCAATCAGCTGTTGCTCCTTTTCTGCAATATTTTTTGCGAGCAGTTGTACAAAACGGCTTAGTACTTCCGGGTTATTGTTAACCAACTCCTCAAAATCCTGGTGCGGAATAATGGCCAGCACGGTATCTTCAATGGCTTCGGCACTTTCCTGGTAAGCGCCTCCTTCCAGTAAAGCCGTATAGCCCAGAAAATCTCCTTCGTTATACAGTCCGGTGATGAGTTCTTTACCATCATCATTGCGCTGGTACGTTTTTACCTTGCCTTCCATGATGTAATAGAGGCGCTCCGGCCGGTTACCGGCAACGTATATCTGTTGTTTTCTTTTGTAGTGATTGGTATTGCGGTCTTCCTTGAGAGAAGCCAGCAAATCTTTACCGGACGTGTTGGACAGCAACGTATGTAATCCGCTGATACCGGTGGTTTCCGGCTGCCGTATTTCCGCGCATCGCCGTAACCGGCTTTCGATGGCGCTCAGTAGTTCGGCGCCTTCAAAGGGTTTGGTGATGTAGTCGTCGGCTCCCATTTCCATGCCTTTCCGTACATCGGTGCGTTCGGTTTTGGCGGTAAGGAAAATGAAAGGGATAGGCCGGAGGCTTTCATTTTTATGCAGCATATGCAGCACGCCGTAGCCGTCGAGTACGGGCATCATGATATCGCATACAATCAGGTCGGGCTGTTGCTCCAGGGCAATGGTCACGCCCTCCTTGCCGTTAGAGGCGGTCAGTACCTCATAATTGGCCAGTTCCAGGATTTCCGCCAGGTTATCGCGGATATCTTTGTTGTCTTCGATGAGCAGGATTTTTTCCAAGATATGTCAGGTTTTGGGGGTGGGAATATGTACGATGAATTCGGTGCCTTTGTCTGGTTCACTGTGGCAGGTAACTTGTCCTTTCATGAGTTCCGTGTATTTGGCGACGATATGCAGGCCCAGGCCGGTACCCTGTATATTTTCCACATTGCTGCCGCGGAAAAATCTTTCAAACAGGTGTTGCTGGTCTTCCGGTTTAATGCCAATACCGGCATCCTTTACCGACAGTAACAGGCGGTAAGGTGTGGCATGCGTATGTACGTGTACGGTACCTTCTTCCGGAGAAAACTTCAGGGCATTGGATACCAGGTTGGTCAATACATGGCGAAGCAGGTTGCCATCGAGCGTACTCTCTGTTTCTCCTTCGTGTTGGTAAACCACCTGCTGCCGGCCCCTTTTGAGTCCTTCGGCTTCCGCCAGAATTTTTTCCACATGGTTACGTATGTCCGTCAACGCTGGTCGTACCACTATCTTACCTTCCTCAATTTTTCCCAGTGACAGGAAATCATTCAGGATGTCGGTCAACAGGTGTACGGCGGAAGATATTTTCCGGATATGTGCCAGTCGCTTCGGTTGATCTTCTGTGTTGGTATATTTTTCCAGCAGATAGGTAGAGGATAACACCGTGCTGAGTGGTGTGCGGAACTCATGTGAGGCGATAGACACAAAGCGGGACTTCAGTACGTTGAGCTCCTTTTCCTTGTCCAGCGCCTGCCGCAACTCTGCTTCCGATTTACGCCGCGCCGAGATATCGAGGCCGATAGCGATGTAACCGGTAATATGCTGACTCTCATCCCGTATAGCCGATACCGTTAGTGCTACGGGGAAGCGGCTACCATCTTTACGGATATAAGCCCATTCGTATTCGTTGGGTAAATTGAGCCTGGCTTTGATGGTAAGGGTGTCGAAGCCTGGTTCCACGGTTTGTTGCAGCTCTTCCGATAGTTTGGCCGCGCGGCGTTCCAGTTCCTGGAAGTCGTGAAACTGTATCAGTGAGCCGGTATCTGTTATCTCGCGGGAGGGATACCCCAGCATTCTGACAGCTGCCGGATTAAAAAAACGGATATGCCCCATCGGTTCGGTCACGATCAGAATAGCATCGAGGTTGGTCCAGATACTGTTGAGGAAATTGCTGACGCGCCGGTAGGCAGTCTCTTTTCCCGCCATGATGTGAGCTTCCAGCTGTTGCGCATCCTGTGTGCGTTTCAATGCATCGGCCGTTTGTTGTTGCGCAGACAGATCGTTGATAAAACAAACCTGGTAATGCTGATCGGCCTGCAGGTAAGACGTACAGGTCATATTCACCGGTATCGCCTGGCCGTTTTTGCAACGCAGCCATGACCGGATATCACCTGCCAGCAGACTGCTGAGCGGCTGGCCCTCCACTTCTTCCGGTGTATGGCCGCTCCATTCCAGGATGCAGGGATTAGCCGCCCGTATCAGGCCGGCCCCATCTACCAGGAGTATGCCCTGGGTAGCATGGTTAAAGAGCAGCTCAAAACCTGGCACGTGCGCAGTACTTGTGGTGGTCATGGATTTGAAAGGGTCTTCTATAAAAATAAGCAATCCTTGTTATAAAAATACAAGTCGTCCGAATTCGGACAATCTCTTTGCATATTTGGACAAGTTATTTTTAATTTTAATTGGTAAAATTATCATTTTGAGTCGATATAATCCTGGTATATCAATCGCGTGCCCATTTCCAGCTATGTTGATGAACTACTTCAAAACCGCCGCACGCAGTCTACGCCGCAACAGGGTGTACACTGCTATTAACATACTCGGCTTATCAGCCGGTATTGCCATTTGCCTGGTGATTTTTGCGATCATCCGTTTTGAAACGGGGATCGACCGGTTTCACAGTAAACAGGACCGGGTATACCGGGTGTTGACCCAAATGGCCAAACCCAATGGAGGCTCTTTTCTGGCAGGCTCCGTATCTGTTCCCCTACAAAGCGTATTAAAAGCCGAAGTACCGGGTATCGCCGCGGTGAGCCCGTTTGTACAAATACCGGATATGGAAGTGAAGTTGCCGGAAGAAAACAGCCTGAGCCGGAAAACTTTCAAGGAAAAGAAAGGTGTTTTTACCGTGACGCCTGACTTTTTTCAAATATTGGATTTTACCTGGCTGGCGGGAACACCTGCGGTGCTGGCGGATAAACAAGGACTGGTACTTACCAGGGAAACCGCCACGCGTTATTTCGGCGACTGGAAAAAGGCGCTGGGACAAACCATTCAGCTGGGGGCGGATTTACGGCTGCAGGTAGGCGGAATCGTGGAGCGGCCGGGTAATACGGAGTTTTTATTCGATCTGCTGATACCCTATTGTGCCACGCCTTATGCGCGTAATGACAGCTGGGGCGGGTTATCTTCCGTATATCAATGTTATGTGCTGCTGACCCCAAATGCAGATGTGGCGCAGGTAGACCGGCAACTGGCTTTGCTGGCCCGGAAATATCTTCCCAAAGACCTGAAAAATATTTTCCTGCTACAACCTTTACAGGACGTGCATTTGAGCCAGCTGCCGGAGAATATCGCCTCCCATGGCATCACACCCGACCGGATACGCGCTATGTGGTGCATCGCCGGATTTATTTTGCTGATCGCCTGTATTAATTTCATCAACCTCTCTACAGCGCAGGTAGTGCAACGGATGCGGGAAGCGGGCATACGCAAGGTATTGGGCAGTGGTCCGGGGCAACTACGGCTACAGTTTTTTATAGAGACTTTTATATTGGTATTGTTTTCCTGCCTGTTGGGCTTCACTATCGCCGGGCTGCTTTTGCGCCCGCTGGGCGCGATACTGGGTATCCCACTGCCAGAGGTAGTGCTATTCCAGCCGGCCACCGCATTGTTTTTACCGGGTGTGCTGCTGACCGTTACCCTGTTGTCGGGGTGCTATCCCGCTATGGTACTGGCCCGCACCAACCCGGTAAACTCCCTGAAAAGCCGGTTGCTGCAACAACGTACCAATGGCTTTTCCCTGCGTAAGTGGCTGGTGGTATTCCAGTTTATGATAGCACAGGCGCTCATCATCGGTACCCTGATTATTGTAAGGCAGATGGACTTTTTCCGCACCGCTTCCATGGGCTTTGAGAAAGAGTATATCGTGAACCTGCCGATGCCGGGCGGACCGATGGCTGGTAAGCGGGACCTGTTCCATGACCGTCTCTCCAGACTGCCGCAGGTTACAGGGCTGAGTTTTAACACCGCTCCACCAGCTTCGGATGACAACTGGTGGACTGATTTTACTTTTGACAACAATCCTAAAAGTTCAGATCTCAACGCTATTCATAAAGCCATCGATGCTGATTACGTGCCTTTGTTCAAAATTCCGCTGGCAGCAGGCCGTAATGTTACCTCCACCGACTCTGTCCGGGAGTTTCTGCTCAATGAAACACTGGTTAAAAAACTTGGTTATCATCAACCGGAAGAAGTACTCAATAAACGCGTTGAAATGTGGGGCTTTATGAAAGGGACGGTAGTAGGCGTAGTAAAGGATTTCCATGCCACTTCCCTGAAAGAAGTGGTAGCGCCGCTGTTGATGTATAACTTTAAAGAGCCGTGTTTTAACGCCACGGTGCGCCTGGCGGGAGGTGATCTGTCCGCCGCTATGCGGAGTGTGGAAAAAGCATGGGATGAAGTATACCCTGATACACCGTTTGAATACCAGTTCCTCGACGAAGAAATAGCCAGGTTTTATACGCATGAAATGCAGCTGTCTGTGCTCTACCGCCTGTTTGCGGGCATTGCTATTTTCCTGAGCTGTCTGGGGCTTTACGGGCTGGCGTCCTATATGGCGGTGCAACGGGTAAAAGAAGTAGGCGTGCGCAAAGTACTCGGCGCCACGGTGACGAATATTATTCTGCTGTTTTCCCGGGAATTTATCGTGATGGTAGGTATTGCTTTTGTGCTGGCGGTTCCGCTGGCCTGGTATTTCCTGCAACAGTGGCTGCATGGCTATGCCTACAGTGTGGGCCTCAGCTGGTGGATATTTGCCGCAGGCGGTATTACCGCCGTAGTAATAGCAATGGCCACCGTGAGTTTTCACGCTGTGCGGGCGGCACTGGCTAATCCGGTAAAAAGTTTACGGGGAGAATAACCTATTTCTGGTTGATCGGGGTTTCTATGATCAGGAACTCCGTTTCTTCACCATGTTGCAGGCTGATTTCGCTAACTTCCCAGATACCCATGGCATCGCGGGGGTGCAGTACCTGGTTGTTTACTTTCAGGGTGCCTTCTATCAGGAAAATAAACAGGCATTTATTGACCGGGTTCAGGGTGTAGGGTACTGAACCTGGTAAGTCATAATATCCCAGGGAGAGTTTCGCATTTTGATTGATCCAGCAATGGGCCAGGCCTTCTTCACCGGAAACGATGGTGGTCAGCTGGTTTTTCCTTTTGTCGCGCGGGAAGCTCCGTTGCTGGTAGCGGGGCGTGATGTTTTGTAATTTGGGCTGAATCCATATCTGGAGGAAGTTCACATCACCTTCGCCAATATTGTATTCTTCGTGTCGCAGTCCTTCTCCGGCACTCATGATCTGTACGCCGCCGGCTTCTATCTTTGTGCTGTAGCCGAGGGTGTCTTTATGATTCATCTTTCCTTTCAGTAACACGGAAATAATTTCCATGTTCACATGCGGATGAATACCAAAGCCTTTTCCGGCCGTTACAAAATCATCATTAAAAGCCACCAGCGTACCAAAGGCGCTACGCATAGGATTGTAATAATCACTGAAGCTGAAGCAAAAATTGCTTTTCAGCCATCCGATGTCTTTTACCCCTCTTTCACCGGCAGGGAAGTGCTGTGTTTTCATTTGTCAGTCAGATTAAGTATACACCATAGCGGCAAAGCAATGAAGCTTTGCCGCTATGGTGTAAGAATTAGCTATTGAAAGAATTGTAAGCAGAAATCAGGCTGTCGTAGCTACGGCCCAGCGTTTCCGCCTGGTTTTCATTGATTTTACCTTTTTCAGCGCTGTCACGCATGATTTTCTTTGCTTCAATCAGGAAATCGCCCACACGATCATAGAATGATTTGTAGTAACCATCCTTTCTCTCTTTCTTGGCGTTGTCCATGTTCAGCTGGCTGTGTTCCTCTTTGGCTTTTTCCAGGGCTGCATAAGCGGCTTCTGCTTTAGGTTTGATGGCGTTGTAATCGCCTTCGCTGCTTTCTACCAGTTCCACGAAATCACGTACCGCTTTCAGGTCGCCCTTCATGGCGATGATGTAATCTTTCAGCGGGCTTTCTTTCAGAACAATGACTTCGCTGGCATCAGCAATTTCATTGACTTTTTTCATCAGCACTACTTTCTCAGCCATCAGCTGTTGGGTAGTGGAACGGATAGAATCTACCAGTGCTAAGCCTTTGGCGCTTTTGTCATCTTTGTAGTCTTCCGCTTTGAGGTAGTCGCTCAGCTGTTTGTACTGGTCCTGCACCTTTTTGAAACTGGCGCTATAGGAGGCCCATTTTTCCTTGAAGAATTTTTTGTCGTCGCTGCTCAGCTCATCTACCGGCTCGTCTGGCTTCACCTTATTGAAAGCCCGGGGCGATTCAAAGTAGGAAGGAGGGAAGACGCCGATAAAGGCAAAACGGTCAGAAGGGTTCTTCAGCCCTTTTTCAATTTTGTCTGCATTCTCTGCTACCCGGGTGATATAGCTGTTTTGTTTGTTGGCTATATCAATCAGGAGGTTGGTGTACTCAATCACATGACTGGCCTTTTCTACGGAGTTGCTCTCGTAGGCAGCAGGCCCTTTGCCGCCCTTACTATTGTCGCAGGAAGATACAGATACAGCAAGCATAGCCACACCAATGGCTGTGTAAAGGAAATTTTTGTTCATAGTGAAATGGCGATTATCTGGATTAAACAAAAACAAATGACCGGGGTAATTTGATTAAATTAATAATGCCGCAAATATAATATTTAAAATTTCTAATAACAATGCGGAATGTTGAGTTTGCCAGCCCCGGCATAAAATCTGTGACCAGAACGACATTGTTTCTCACCACTAAACCCGGATAACCATGGCAAAGAAAAAGACCACACTTTCCGATAAGAAGGCGGAGCAGCTGGCACCGCATACAGAAGACGGGGCGGACCAGTTTCTGACGACCAACCAGGGCGTTCGTATCAATGACAATCAAAATACGCTGAAAGCGGGAGAAAGAGGACCTTCCCTGCTGGAAGATTTCATCATGCGGGAGAAAATTACCCATTTTGATCATGAAAGGATTCCCGAACGTATTGTACATGCCCGTGGTTCCGGCGCCCATGGCTATTTTCAGGTGTATGAGTCTATGGCGGAGTATACGAAGGCTGGGTTCCTCAACGATCCCGCCCGGCGTACGCCGGTATTCGTCCGCTTTTCCACTGTAGCGGGCTCCCGCGGCTCTACCGACCTGGCCCGCGATGTAAGAGGCTTCGCCGTTAAGTTCTACACCGATGAAGGTAACTACGACCTGGTAGGCAACAATATGCCGGTGTTTTTTATCCAGGATGCGGTAAAATTTCCGGACTTCGTCCATGCGGTAAAACCGGAGCCACAGCATGAGATGCCGCAGGCGGCCTCCGCACATGATACTTTCTGGGATTTTATCTCCATTATGCCGGAATCCATGCATATGATCATGTGGGTGATGAGCGACCGTGCCATTCCCCGCAGCCTGCGCATGATGGAAGGTTTCGGCGTACATACTTTCCGGTGGATCAATGAAGCCGGCAAAGGCTGCTTTGTGAAATTCCATTGGAAACCATTGCTGGGGGTACATTCCGTAGCCTGGGAAGAAGCGCAGCAGATCTCCGGCAAAGACCCGGATTTCCACCGCCGTGACCTTTGGAATGCCATCGAAAGCGGTAATTTCCCCGAATTTGAATTAGGTGTACAGCTGGTACCGGAGGAAGATGAACATAAATACCCGTTCGATCTGCTGGACCCTACCAAGATCATCCCGGAAGAAGTGGTGCCGGTGAAACGTATCGGGAAAATGGTACTGGACCGTAACCCGGATAACTTTTTTGCGGAGACGGAGCAGGTGGCGTTCCATCCCGGTCACCTGGTACCAGGCATCGATTTTACCAATGATCCGTTGTTACAGGGACGGCTGTTTTCCTACCTGGATACCCAGCTGTCGCGCCTGGGTAGCCCCAACTTCCATGAAATCCCTATCAACAGGCCGGTAGCGCCGGTGCATAATAATCAGCGTGACGGACATATGCGGCAAACCATTAACCGGAGCGGTACGGCCTATGAGCCGAATACCATGAGCGCCGGTTGCCCATTCCAGGCCAAAATGGCTGATGGTGGTTTCCATTCTTATACCGAACGGATAGACGGACAGAAAATACGGGGCAGAAGCAAGAGCTTCTTCGACCATTTCAGTCAGGCTGCGCTGTTTTATCATAGCCAGTCGGAAGCGGAGCAACGCCACATCATCAATGCCCTCCGCTTCGAACTGGGCAAGGTAACCAACACGGATATACGTATACGGGTAGTAGGATTACTATCCGAGGTGGATATGACCCTGGCTTCCGCTGTGGCGGAAGGTCTGGGTATAAAGGTGCCGGAGAAGCTGGAAGAACCGATTAACCGCAGTATCCCCGCTGATGGCGACCCGGCGCAATACCAGCCCCATACCGTAAAACAGCCGGTGGAAAAATCTGCTGCACTCAGTATGGCCAATACGGTGAAGGATACTATTAAAACAAGAATAGTCGCCTTCCTGGTGGCCGACGGGGTGAACTCCACGGAAGTCACGGGGATGAAAGAGGCCCTGTTGAAAGCCGGGGCGCAGGTACAGCTGATCGCACCACATCTTGGCAGCGTAAAAACAGTGGGTAGCAGTGATGTACAAGCGGACCAAAGCCTGTTGACCGCCGCATCTGTATTGTTTGATGCCGTATTTGTGCCCGGCGGCGCCGACAGCGCAAATCTGCTGCAACAACATCCCGATGCCATCCGCTTTATCAATGAAGCCTACCGTCATTGTAAAGCTATTGCGGTAGCCAGTGAAGGGCTGCAGGTGCTCAAAGCCACCGGGGTACCTCCGAAGGAAGCGCCGGGCGTGGTGATCAACGGGCAGGCCAAGGCCTTTATAACCGCTATTGCGCAGCACAGGTTCTGGGAACGCGAGGGCTGACAGCACTGTTATTGTTCGCGCGGAGGTATTATCTTTAGTGATATGAAGACAATCATTCCGGGCATCTGTTTGCTCATGTCGGCTACACTGAATACCTCCGCGCAATTTAAAGACCCGCGGCCGGTGAAACCGAAGCCTAACATTATCGTATTCCTGGTAGACGATATGGGCTGGGAAGATACTTCCGTGCCTTTCTGGGACCAACTCACGGACAAGAATAAACGTTTCCGTACACCCAATATGGAGCGGCTGGCCCAGGAAGGGGTGAAGTTCACCAACGCATATGCTACACCGGTTTGTACGCCGTCGCGGGTGAGTATGATCACCGGCATGAACGCAGCTCATCACGGCGTCACCAACTGGACGTCGCCGCATAAAGACGTAAACGCTGATGCGCCGGACAGTATGCTGGACAGCGCGCCCTGGAACCAAAATGGTTTCAGTCCGGTGAAAGGCGTCCCGCAAACCGTATATGCTACCCCGTTGCCTGCCTTATTAAAAACGGCCGGTTATTATACCATCCACGCCGGTAAGGCTCACTGGGGAGCTATGGGCACGCCCGGCGCCAATCCTTACAATATGGGTTTCCTGGTGAATATCGCCGGTCATGCGGCGGGGCATCCGCAGAGTTACCTGTCGGAAGAGAACTATGGTAATATGCCCGGTAAGGCTACGCCGCAGGCGGTGCCCGACCTGGAGGAATATTATGGTACCGGCACTTTCCTCACGGAAGCGCTTACACGGGAAGCGCTGAAAGCGCTGGACGAGCCAGTCAGCAGGCAACAGCCTTTTTACCTCTACCTCGCGCATTATGCGGTGCATGTGCCGTTGCAGGCAGATAAACGCTACTATCAGCATTACCTGGACATCGGGCTGGATGCGGCAGAAGCAAAGTATGCTTCGCTGATAGAAGGGATGGATGCCAGTCTGGGTGCGGTGATGGATTATCTGACTACCAAAAAAATAGCCGGTAATACCGTTATCCTATTTATGAGCGACAACGGCGGGCTAAGCCTGGCGCCGCCCCGGGGTGGTGCGCCGCATACCCAGAACCTGCCCTTACGCGCTGGGAAAGGATCGGTATACGAAGGCGGTATCCGTGAACCGATGCTGGTAAAATGGCCGGGGAAAACGAAAGCGGGTAGCGTGGTACAACAGTATGTGATGATAGAAGATTTTTTTCCTTCCATCCTGGAGATGGCGGGGATGCAGTTGTATGATGCGGTGCAGCAGATCGATGGGAGGAGTTTTGTGCCGCTGCTGGAAGACCCTGCGGCTACCGACTCCCTGCGGGCGCTGGTTTGGCATTATCCGAATAAATGGATACCCAACGGAGGCCCGGGTATTAACTACAAAAGTGCGCTCCGGCAGGGCCGCTGGAAAATCGTATATGACCAGGTGCAGCGCCGTACGGAGCTATATGACCTCGTGGCCGATATTGGTGAAAAGCGCGACCTGGGGGCCGTTTACCCCGATAAGGTACAAGCCTTGCTGACGATGCTATCACAACAGCTGCAGCAGTGGCATGCGCCTATGCCGATAGATAAAGTCAGTGGAAAACCTTTGCCGTGGCCGGAAAATAGGCGGTAACCTCGAGGAAAGTAAAGTGCATTATTAAAATCCGGCGACGTACCTTTGTAACTTGTTACTTTAACAGTGTAACAGTTGTAGGTTATATAGTGGCTGGAATAATCTTATCCGAGTCTCGATAGAAGAGGCTATCCCTTTTAACATGGATAGCCTCTTTTATTTATTATTTTGTTATTTATTTATTTTCTCCTGCGTCGTTATCTTTTTGTCCTTTGCCGTGGTGTTGTGCATTCAGGGCTTTGAGTTTCGCCTGCTGGTCCGGTGTAAGGATAGTGGCGTATTGTTGTTTGCGGTAAGCAGCAATTTCTTTTTTGCCTGCCACGTCTTTCTGGCCGGAAGCCTTCAGTGCATCTTTACGTTTGATACATTCAGTATTGACGGCTAATACCTTTTTATATTGATCATCTGTAAGATTCAGTTTTGTTTTCAGCTCATCTGCGTACTGGGCGGCGCGTTGTTCCGGGGCGGCCACTGCTTTGGGAGCTTTGGCTGGTTTCACCGGCGCTTGTTTGGCGGGTGCCGGGGCAGGTGCAGTAGGAGCAGTTTGTGCGAAAGCCGGAGATACGGCGAGCATAATGGCGATAGCAGCAATTAACTTTTTCATGTGTTTTAATGTTTTTGTATGCCTGGTAATTCAATTTTCTTGCCATTGGGCCAAAACGTGCCCGGCAGCGGCTTAAAATTTCCTTAAAACATACAAAGGGGGTAGTTGGTTTAGCTGACCTTGATTTTTTTCCGGTAGGCAGAAGGGGAGACGCCTGTTACCTGTTTAAAGAGACGGGTGAAGTAGGAGGCAGACTGATAGTTGAGTTCAAAGGCGATGCCGGCGATGTCACGATGGGGGTCTTGCAGCAGTATCTGGCTGTGCAGGATACTGATTTCATTGATCCATTGTTTAGGTGGTTTGCCGGTAGCTTCCTTCACGCATTTATTCAGATAGTTTTCGGAGATGTTGAGTTGCCGGGCATAGTATTCCACCGTTTTTTCCCGGAGATGATGCCGCTGTACTTTCTCCCGGAAACGCAGAGATATATCGAGGCTGCGGTTGGGTACCACCGGACGGGGAGTTTCATGCAGCAGTATTTTATTGAGCAGGGCACGGAACAGTGGTATACATATTTCCATGGAGCTGTTGACCAGACTGAGTTCTTCTTCCAGCAGGGCGCTGAGTTGCGCCAGCCACTTCACCGCTTTAGCCGGCAGGGTTACCAGTGGTGAGGCAAAGAAGAAGTTAAGCAGGTTATTGTTGAGGGAGAACCGGTTGATGATCTCATTTTCATAAACGATGAAAAAGCCGGTCGCATCCGGCGATATTTCCAGTGTAGCGGTGATACTGCCTTGTTTGATCAGCAGAACGGAATTGGCGCTTACTGTGATGGAGGGTACTTCCAGTTGTTGTATAATCGTGCCTTTGGTGACAAAGAGCAGGAAATTAAAGGAGGTGCGGTAGGGTGGTACCGGAATCACGATGTTGCGCAGGTAGTTCTCGATGCGGTATACCTGTAATTGTGCATCGTTAAACAGCACCTGCCTGGATACGCCCGGGAGGAAGGATTTCTTATATTCGAAATTGGTGAATAACTTAACTGATGATTTCATATCCGCTACTAAGGTAGGGGGATTTGTGAAAAAAAATGCGGGATTTGTGCTATTCATCAGTTGTTTTAACATCTACCTTGCACGCTGTAAATGAAAGCCATCGTTCGGTACATATTATTACTGTTTTTCCTGATTGGGTTTACTTTCACAGGCCATAACAAAATTCCTTTATTGTCTGCCAGGGCCGGTTATTCATCTCAAGAAGCAGGAAAAAGTTGTTCGGATACCTTGCTGTCAACAAAAGACCATCTCGATTTTTTACAGTTGTTTTCTTTTGTGAATGATGACAGTACGGATGACGAGAACGATGTATTACATGGCTCCCGGTTACAACGTTTTACCACTCTTTTTGCTACCTATTACCAGGCTTTATTCCTGACAACCGATAATAACCAGTTGACCGGTGACAACCGGCAGGAGCATCCTGACAGCTCCGTGAAGCGGGTTCCCCGTTTTATTTTATTCCACACCCTTATTATTCCTGCTCACCAGGCTTAATCATCTTTTTTTCTGGTATTGATTTTATTGGCTCCGAAGCTCCGGAGAAGTGCGTCCTGTCCGGCTTGCAGTTGCCGAAGATTTATATAGTAAAATAATTACTATGTTTTTAATTTTTCTTATTTCGGCTTAACTTCCTATTGGAATACCTGTAATTGTTTATATTAAAATTTTTCATATGCATTTAACACCGCGAGAAACGGAAAAGCTGTTGCTTCACCTGGCTGGAGAATTGGCTGCCAAACGCAAAGCACGAGGACTCAAACTCAATTATCCGGAGGCGATCGCCCTGATCAGCAGCGAACTACTGGAAGCCGCCAGGGATGGCAGATCGGTAGCTGAATTGATGCAGTACGGCGCCACCATCCTTACCCGGGAAGATGTCATGGAAGGCATCCCGGAAATGATCCACGATGTACAGATAGAGGCCACTTTCCCGGATGGCACTAAACTCGTCACCGTTCACCAACCTATCCGTTAACAGCTAAAACCATTTCAACATGATACCCGGAGAGTATTTTCTCGGCAAAGGCGATGTCCACTGCAACGAAGGCCGTAAAACGGTGACCATCAAAGTGATCAATACCGCTGACAGACCGGTGCAGATTGGTTCTCACTACCATTTCTTTGAAGTCAACCGCCAGATGAGCTTCGACAGGGCCCAGGCCTTTGGTAAAAGACTCAACATCCCCGCCGGCACGGCCGTACGCTTTGAGCCGGGAGAGGAGAAAGAAGTTACCCTGGTAGAACTGGGCGGCGCCCGCCGTGCCTTTGGTCTCAATAACCTCGTTCAGGGCGACACCGCCCTCGAATCCAGCAGGGAAAAAGCAATGGCGAAACTCGCGACTTCCAACTTCAAAAACCAGCAATCATGAGCCTGATCATCAACAGAGAACAATATGTAAATATGTACGGTCCGACCGTAGGCGACAAAGTTCGTTTAGGCGATACCGATATCATCATCGAAATAGAAAAAGACTTTAATCACTACGGTGATGAAAGCAAATTCGGCGGCGGTAAAACCGTTCGTGACGGCATGGCCCAGTCCAGCACCGCTACCCGCGACCAGGGCGTGCTCGATATGGTGATCACCAACGTGGTACTGATTGATCACTGGGGTATCGTGAAAGGTGACTTAGGTATCAAAGACGGCAAAATTGTCGGCTTCGGACAAGCCGGTAACCCGGATACCATGGACGGCGTAGAACGTAACATGGTGATCGGCGCCTCTACGGAAGTACACGGCGGCAACGGCCTTATCGCCACTGCCGGCGGTATCGACACGCATATCCACTTCATCAGCCCGCAACAGATAGAAACCGCCCTGTTCAGCGGCATCACCACCATGATCGGCGGTGGTACCGGTCCGGCTGATGGTACCAATGCCACTACTGTAACTCCCGGTAAATGGTACATTGCCAAAATGCTGCAGGCGGCAGACGACTTCCCCATGAACCTCGGCTTCTTCGGAAAAGGCAACTGCTCCACCGAAGCGCCTATCGCCGAGCAGGTGGAAGCCGGCGCCCTCGGCGTGAAAATCCACGAAGACTGGGGCGCTACCCCTGCCGTGATTGACGCCGCGCTCAATGTGGCGGATAAATACGATGTACAGGTAGCGATCCACACCGATACACTCAACGAAGCCGGTTTCCTGGAAGATACCATCAACGCTATCAACGGCCGTGTAATCCATACCTTCCACACGGAAGGCGCCGGTGGTGGTCACGCACCCGATATCATTAAAGCGGCCATGTATCCCAATGTGTTGCCCGCTTCTACCAACCCTACCCGGCCTTATACCGTTAACACCATCGATGAACACCTCGATATGCTGATGGTATGCCACCACCTGAGCAAAAGCATCCCCGAAGACGTGGCCTTCGCAGATTCCCGCATCCGTCCGGAAACCATCGCCGCAGAAGACATTCTGCACGATATGGGCGTGTTCAGCATCATGAGTTCCGACTCACAGGCCATGGGGCGTGTAGGCGAGGTCGTTACCCGCACCTGGCAGACTGCCGACAAAATGAAAAAACAACGCGGCTTCCTCGATGAAGATGCGACGGCACAAAGCGACAATTTCCGCGCTAAACGTTATGTGGCTAAATACACCATCAACCCGGCTATAGCGCATGGTATCGACGAATACGTGGGTTCTGTCGAGCCCGGAAAAATGGCGGACATCGTGCTGTGGAAACCAGCATTATTCGGCGCTAAACCGGAAATGATCATCAAAGGTGGTATGATCATCGCCAGCAAAATGGGTGATCCCAATGCATCGATTCCTACACCACAGCCCGTGATCATCCGTACCATGTTCGGCGCTCATGGCCGCGCTATGCATCAAACCTGCGCCACCTTTGTATCCAAGGCTTCCCTGGATAAAGGCATCGTAGCCGAATATGGTTTGCAGAAAATGGTGTTGCCCGTATCCGGTTGCCGCAACATCTCTAAAAAAGACCTGATTCATAACGATAAAACACCGGAAATCACCGTCAACCCGGAAAATTACGAGGTACGGGTAGATGGTGTACATATCACCTGTGAACCGGTAGACACCGTGCCACTGGCGCAACGGTACTTCCTGTTCTAAAAGTCAGATAACATGATTATTGATAAAATCATCGGTAATACCAACACCCTGTCACTGGAAGGGCGTACCATAGATCCGCTGCTGCTGGAATGGTTTGAAACCACCAAGCGCATACAGCGCAAGCATACGCAGCAGGGCATGGAGATCGCCATCCGCTTCCTGAAAGAAGGACAACGCCTGCGTATCGGCGATATCCTTTATATGGACGACAACCGGGCAGTAGTGGTAGATATTATTCCCAGCGATGCGATCGTGGTTACACCACGGTCGCTGCTGGAAATGGGCAGCGTATGCTATGAGATCGGCAACAAACACCTGCCTGTATTTATACAGGACGACCAGGTGCTGATGCCTTTTGAAGAACCCATCTTCCGCTGGCTGCAGGCCGGAGGGTATGATACCGTAAAAGCACATACGAAACTGACCAACCTGCTGAATGCAAACGTACAGCCACATTCGCATGGTAATGGCGGGAGTTCTCTCTTCTCAAAAATTATGAGCCTTGCAGCAAAAGAACGATAACACCTTCCATTTTCTCGGCAGCCTGTTGCACCTGAGTGATCCGACGTTGCCCATCGGTGGCTACACCCATTCCAACGGACTGGAAACTTATGTGCAGCTGGGACTGGTAAACAATGTGGCTTCCGCAGAGCAGTTTGTGCAGCACATGCTCAGTAACAACCTGCAGTATAACGACGCCGCTTTTGTATGCCTGGCTTACCGCGCTGCTGCTGTCTGTGATCTCAACGCCCTGCTGGCGCTCGATGAAGAAGCCTCCGCGCTGAAGATGCCAAGGGAAATACGGCAGGCCAGCCAGAAACTGGGCGTGCGGCTGATGAAAATATTCAGCCGTCAACAGACTTTTTCGCTGGCGCAGCAATATGAAGCAGCCACCGTGGCGAAGAAAGCGGAAGGGCACTACAGCATTGCCTTTGGGCTTTATGCGAGCCTAATGGGCATTCCCTTGCCGGAAGCATTGTATGCTTTTTTTTACAACGCGGCAGTCGGCATGGTGACCAACGCTGTGAAACTGGTGCCGCTGGGACAGCTGGACGGACAGGATATATTGTTTCGCATGCAAACGGTGATATCCCCGCTGGTGAAATCCACGATGGAACTGGACCGGGACCTGGTAGGCGTGTGCAACATCGGTTTCGATATCCGCTGCATGCAGCATGAACAGCTGTATTCCCGGCTTTATATGTCTTAATTAACGCAACGAAATTATATTATGAGCGAAAGAAAATATGTAAAAATAGGCGTAGCCGGACCGGTAGGTTCCGGTAAAACAGCCCTGATAGAACGGTTGTCCCGCGCCCTGATGAACACCTATGACATGGGTGTGATCACCAACGATATTTATACTAAGGAAGATGCTGAATTTCTCACCAAAAACAGTCTCCTTCCCAGAGAGCGTATTATCGGTGTAGAAACCGGTGGTTGCCCGCACACGGCTATCCGTGAAGATGCCAGCATGAACCTGGAAGCGGTGGATGAAATGGCGGCCCGTTTTCCGGAGATAGAACTGATCCTCATTGAAAGCGGTGGTGATAACCTGTCGGCTACTTTTAGTCCCGACCTGGCGGATGTGACCATCTTCGTCATCGACGTAGCGGAAGGCGATAAGATACCGCGCAAAGGCGGTCCTGGTATTACCCGTTCCGACCTGCTGGTGATCAATAAAATTGACCTGGCGCCATATGTGCATGCAGACCTCGGCGTGATGGAAAGAGATGCCCGTAAAATGCGCAACGGTAAACCTTTTGTATTTACCAACCTCATGTCATTACAGGGTTTGGACATCGTGATCGGCTGGATTAAAAAATACGCACTGCTGGAAGAAACCGAAGAACCGGCATTGGTAAGATAACGACCATGAATAAACTGAGTTTAATAAGCGGGTATAAAAACGGGCGCACCTGGCAGAAGGACAGTTACTGCACACGGCCTTTTAAACTGGCCAATGTGGGCATCTACAAGCAGGACCCGGCTTTATACCTGATGGTGATGAGCTCTTCGCCCGGGATATTGGACGGGGACCATTACGATATTGATATCCGTACGGAGTCGCACAGCCGGTTGCAGTTGCAGTCGCAATCGTATCAGCGGTTGTTTAACATGCGAAAGGGCGCACAGCAACAACAGCGCATCTACATGGAAGCGCAGAGTGTGTTCAGCTACGTACAGCATCCGCTGGTGCCGCATGAAAACGCGATTTTTAAATCACATACCGTGGCGCACCTGGAAGATGATTGCCAGTTTACTTTTGGCGAAATCATTACCTGTGGCCGCAAACATTCCGGTGAAGTGTTCCGTTTTTCCAAGCTGCACAGCATCACTGAAATATATCACCGTGGTAAGCTCATCGTAAAAGACAATCTGTTGCTACAGCCGCAGTTATTGCCCATGCAGGCTATTGGCCAGATGGAAGGATATACCCACCAGGCCACCTTACTGCATGTGCATACAGGCGCTGCCGATATGGATACCCGGGTGAGCGAACTACGGGAGATACTGGAAACAGAACAGGACATCGCCTGCGGTATATCTCTGCCGGACCCGCGCTGCCTGGTGGTGCGTATACTGGGCGACGGCGGTGAACAGCTGTTCAACTGCCTGCGCAAAATGCAGCACTATTTCTGGCAAAATGCTGCCAACGATTCCGTTGTCGGCGAAACATTTAAAACAGCTATCGCATGAATATAGGACTTACCACACTGGCGGTATCAGCTGTTACCATCAGTTGTTTACATACGGCTACCGGACCGGATCATTACCTGCCGTTTATTGTGCTGTCGCGTTCCAAAAAATGGACGATGCCTAAAACGATATTCTGGACAGTATTATGCGGTTTCGGGCATATCCTCAGCTCGGTCGTGATTGGCTTAATCGGCGTACTGCTGGGATGGCAATTGTCTAAACTGACCTGGTTCCAGGATGTGAGGGGCAATATGTCGGGCTGGTGCCTGCTGGGTTTCGGCGTAGTGTATTTGTTGTGGGGGCTGCGTCAGGCTTATCTCAATAAACCCCACAAACATTTTGACGTATATGAAGGCGGCGATATTTATGTGTATGAGCATCGTCATGGTGATATCGTATATCCGCAAAACCGGGTGAAAGTAACGCCCTGGATATTGTTCGCCATTTTCGTGATGGGTCCCAGTGAACCGCTGGTACCGCTGTTGTTTTACTCCGGCTCACACCGGTCCACGCTGGAAGTGATTGTACTGATCAGTGTTTTCACCATCACCACCGTACTCACCATGCTGGCCATGGTATTGATTGGTTGTTATGGTTATTCTTTTCTGAAGACCGATAAACTGGAACGATATGTACATGCCATCGGCGGCGCCGTGGTAACGATGTGTGGTATAGGAATGGTGTTTCTCGGATGGTAAACCCTCAAATGCATTAAATCATCTTCATTATCTAAACAAAAAATAGTGACACAACGGAAACCAATGATGCTTCCCTATCTGAGGGGAGTAGGGCAAATCATGTTGCAAAACAACGCCTGGACAGGGGCGCTTTTTCTGGCAGGGATCTTTTATGATTCCGTAATCATGGGCATTGCAGCAGTAGTAGCGGTGGTGACAGGCACGCTGACGGCTAAACTCTTTCGTTATAACGAAGCAGACATAGAAGCCGGATTGTATGGCTTCAGCGCTACGCTGGTAGGTGTAGCGCTCACCTTTTATTTTAATCCCGTTCCAGTGGTGTGGATCGCCGTTGTATTGGGTTCCGTAGCTGCTACATGGCTGCAGCATGTATTTATCAGTCGCGGGTTACCGGGATTTACTTTTCCGTTTATCCTCGTTACCTGGATACTGTTGTACCTGTTCCTGCACGTATATAGGCCGGGCGCTGCTGCTTCCGTAGCCGGTGCCATGCCTGTGAGCGATGATTTTACCACTGCCACCAACGGTTTTGGAGAAGTTATTTTTCAGGGTAGTGTGGTGGCCGGTATTATCTTTTTTGTAGCGGTGTTTATCAGTTCACCGATAGCTGCTTTATATGGCGTATGTGCTTCCCTGTTAGGTGCGTTTATTTCACTGCAGTTTGCAGAACCGGCTCCCGATATTCACATGGGATTATTTAGTTTTAATGCTGTACTTTGCGCTATCACTTTTGCCGGGAACAAGCCAAGGGATGGTATTTGGGTGCTTTTTTCCGTCGTGCTTTCCGTACTGTTGGATGTGTGGATGCTGCAACAACACATGGCTGTGTTAACCTTCCCGTTTGTAGCAGCCAGTTGGATAACCCTGGCTCTACAGCATCTTTTACAAAAAATGGGCATAAGAATCAAGGATTAACAGATGAAAAAATTATGGACAACCATGGGCTTACTGTCTGCCGCGCCAATGTTATGGGCGCAACAACCCGCAGACAGCGCCCACACCCAATTAAGACAAATTGTAGTCAGTGCGCCGCGCATCGAAAAAGCGATGATGCACGTTGACCTGAAAAAAATTCCTGTGAATACCGCGCAGGACCTGCTACGTAAAGTACCAGGATTGTTTATCTCCCAACATGCCGGTGGCGGTAAAGCGGAACAGATTTTCCTACGGGGTTTTGACTGTGATCATGGTACCGATATTAATATTTCGGCCGATGGTATCCCGGTGAATATTGTCTCCCATGCACATGGGCAAGGTTATTCCGATCTGCACTTCCTGATACCGGAAACCATTGAAGGCATTGACTTTGGTAAAGGCGCCTATTATGCCGGTAAAGGTGATTTTAACACTGCCGGCTATGTGAATTTCTCCACCTACGATCACGTGGATAACAGTTTGATGAAAGTAGAAGGCGGTTCCTTTAATACCATGCGTCTGGCGGGCGTATTCAAGCTGCTGGCAGATACCGGCGCAGCTAGACGCAACGCCTATGTGGCCACGGAGTATAACTATACCAACGGTCCGTTCGATGTGCAACAACAGTTCAGCCGCTTTAACCTGTTTGCCAAATACAATCAATGGCTGAATGACAAAGATTATATTTCATTCCAGGCATCCACTTTTACTTCCGGCTGGAACGCCTCCGGGCAGATTCCCGAAAGAGCCGTAGCAGAAGGGATTATCAGCCGCTGGGGTTCTATTGACCCAACAGAGGGTGGCAACACTTCCCGCACCAATGCCGCACTGACTTACCGGCATCAGGCCAGTGCCCGGGAATCGTGGCAGAGCTTTTTCTTCTATAGCCGTTACCAGTTCAACCTGTATTCCAACTTTACCTTCTTCCTGAAAAATCCCGTTAATGGCGATGAAATCCAGCAAAAGGATAATCGCAGCATCTATGGGTTTGAACAACAATACACGCATGACTATAATGCAGGCAATGGCCGGTTGACGTGGCAGTCCGGCGCCGGGCTGCGGCTAGATGATATGCGGGACCTGGAACTGAACCATGTATACCACCGCGATTCCTTGCTGGACAGGCTGTCTGCTGGCAGTGGCCGGGAGACTAACCTACACGCATACACGGGATTGACCTGGCATACCGGTCACTGGAGCATCCATCCGGCAGTGCGGGTAGATCATTTTATTTTCAATTATCAGGATAAACTGAAACCCGCCAACGGCGATCCTGGTGTGAATGCAACGCGGGTAAGTCCCAAGCTGAACTTTTCCTATTCTACCGGCAGTATTGCGCAGTGGTACCTGAAAACAGGCATGGGCTTCCATTCCAACGATATGCGGGTAGTGATGCAACAGAATGGCAGGGATATACTGCCTTTTTCAGCCGGTGCCGACCTGGGCGTGGTGCTGAAACCGGTACCCAACCTATTGATACAGCCGGCGCTATGGTACCTGTACCTGCAGCAGGAATTCGTATATGTTGGAGATGAAGCGGTCGTGGAGCCTTCGGGTAAAACGCGGCGTATGGGCGTAGACGTGAGTGTGCGATATCAACCCGTTAAATGGCTCTATCTCGATGCCGATGTGAACTATGCGAATGCGCGGGAGATCGGTCAGCCGAAAGGAGAAAACTACATTCCGCTGGCGCCGGTACTCACCAGTACAGGCGGTATTGGTGTAAACCTGCCGATGGGCTTTTCCGCCAATCTGCGGTATCGTTATATGAAGGACCGTCCCGCTAACGAAAACAACAGCCTGGTAGCGAAAGGATATTTCGTCAATGACCTGATGCTGGCCTATACGCACCGCCAGCTCCAGTTTACCGTACAGACGCAGAACCTGTTTAATACCAACTGGAATGAAGCACAGTTTGAAACAGAAACCCGTTTACAACATGAAGCACAATCGGTAACCGATATGTGTTTTACACCGGGGGCGCCGTTTTATTTGAAAGCGGGGGTGGCGGTGAGGTTTTAGGATGAGGTATCCTTTTAGGCGCCGAACAGTTGGGGTGTTTTCCCTGATTACCCAGGGCTGAAGCCCTGGGTAACGATGTTGTTCAGTTGTCATTTGCAAAAAAGCACCTTCTTTACACACAATTTATCCGGCATCAGCAACATTATATGACGCCGTGATTTTATGTGATAAAGCTTTTGAAATAGTGTCCTGTCCACTCTGGGTCTGGATGCATGTAAGCCCATCGACTTTAGCTCTGCAACTACTTTAGGACGGCCATATCGGCCTTTGCTTTTGTGAAAGAGATCTTCAATCTCTTTACAAAGGATTTCTTTGTCCACAGAACGTTTCGATGGTTTTCTTGTAAACCAGGCATAAAGTGATAGAATAATCGAAAATCATTAGCTTTGTTTGGATTAAATTAAATTTTCTGTCCAATTTAACCCTACCTCATTAGTGTTTTTAGTTAGCATTATAATTTAAAACAAATTATAATAAAATTTATGGAGTTTAATTTAGATCTGATAATAGAAACGAAAAGCTTGGTGCTGAAAGTTGTTCACGAAAAATATATTGATGAAATTAATTCCAATTTCACGAAAGAAGTTACTAAGTATATGCCATTCAACCCGAGTGGGAAAAGAAAAGAAGTCGAAAATTTCGTAGAAATTTCTTTAACCAACTTTAAAAGAAAAACAGATATTGTATTTGTTATTGTTGACAAAAATGATGTTTTCATTGGATGCTGCGGAATACACGATATAAATTTAAAATCGGTAGAACTTGGATTGTGGCTTAAAGAAGATAGTCAAAGCAAAGGATTTGGAGCAGAAATTATTAATGGTCTAATTAATTTTGTGGAGAAAAATATTGAGATTGATTATATTATCTATCCAGTTGATAAAGAAAATATTAGAAGTCGGAAAATCCCTGAAAAACTTGGGTTTAAAGAATATGAAACCTATACTAAACAAAAAGATGATTCTACTGATTTGAATATTATCGAATATCGAAAATATTACAGGGATTAGTAAATCTCACGCTGGACTACTACAGCAGCCTCTACATATTAGCTTTCCCCTTTACACAGTTATCTTAACACTCCCGACCTGATAAATCTATTAACCCCGGGTTGAAGGCCCGGGGTTAATTTTTTCAGATATTCCCCATTTTTTAGGCTATTTGCGAAAAATTTGTTTACTTCACGTTAAATTGACGCAAACGAAATGAGCAAATTATTTCATGAGTACAAAAATCCATCGCTGGCGGTTGACCTGGTAATTTTCGGTTATCATGACAAAACCCTTTCCGTGTTGCTGCTCAACCGGAAAGAGGAACCGTTTAAGGATTGCTGGACACTTCCCGGTGGTTTTCTCCAGATGGAGGAAACCTTCCTGGATACCTGCTCCCGCATTCTGAAAACGAAGACAGGCATGGACGATGTATTCCTGGAGCAATTGTATTCTTTCGACGAGCCTGGCAGAGACCCGCGTGGGCGTGTTATCGCCGTGGGGTATTATGCGCTCATTAACCCCGCCCGTTTTAATATCATTGCCGGTAGTATGGCTAATGATGTAAAATGGTTTGATGTCCGTAAACTGCCTAAGCTGGGATTTGATCACGAACATATTTTCCGGTTGTCGTTGCAGCGTCTCAAGTCCAAAATACTATATGACCCCGTGGGCTTTGAGTTGCTGGATGAGTTGTTCACCATCACGGAATTGCATGAATTGTACGAATGTATCCTGCAAACCACCATTGACCGGCGCAATTTCCGTCGTAAGATCCTGGACGCGGAATATGTGATCAATACCGGTACCAAAAGAGAAGGATTGCAAAATCGTCATCCTGAATTATATAAATTCAATAAAAAACTGAAAAAGAACAGTTTTCAGATTAATGTTAACGCCACATGAAACTAAAAACCGTTTCCTGGAAAAAGTTGCAGGAAACCTTACCGGCCTCCGGTAAACAACTGATTGCCCAACAAGCAGATGACACCCTGGTAGTGTACCAGGCCTACAGACCCGCTATCGCCAATTATGCCATGGCCCACCAGCGCTTTGGTGGCAATACCTACAGTTATGACCGCATGTCATGGATAAAACCCAATTTTCTTTGGATGATGTACCGTTGCGGTTGGGCGGTAAAAGAAGGGCAGGAAAGAGTACTCGCTATTCATCTCCCTAAAAAATTCTTTGAAAAAATATTGGCAGAGGCAGTTCCTTCTTCCTACAAACCTCATCTTTTCCCCGAAAAAAATACCTGGGAAGCAGCGCTGCAAACCAAAGAAGTAAGGCTACAGTGGGACCCGGACCATGACCCCTGGGGAAATAAACTGGAGAGAAGGGCTATCCAGCTGGGCCTCAAAGGCAGTATCCTGGAAGAGTTCGGGCAACGGCAAATCGTTGCCATTGAAGATATCACCGATTTTGTAAAAGAGCAGCATGCTGTACTGCTTCGTGATCCTGACGCCCTGCTGGTGCCGGAAGAAGCGGTGTACCCCCTGGAAGATGTTGCCCTGAAGCGTATCATCGACTTACCTTAAAACCGCATGCCATGGAAAAACATACTTACACCCCCGAAATTTTCACCTTAAAAAATTTTCTTTCTGCTGATGAATGCCGGGACCTGATCGCCCGGAGCGAAGCGATGGGGTATGAAGAAGCGACGGTAGACGTAGGTAATGGCCAGCAACGCATGATCAAGGGCGTGAGGAATAATGAAAGAGTGTTGTATAAAGATGCGGCATATGCTACCTTTATGTGGGAAAAGCTGCGACCTTATGCGCCGGCAGGTACGGACAACCGTACTGCCTGCGGCCTGAATGAGTTGTTCCGCTTTTACAAATACAGTCCCGGACAGCGTTTTAAAATGCACAAGGACGGTAGTTTTGTGCGGAATCCCACAGAGGCCAGCCAGTATACCTTCCTGATTTATCTGAACGAAGGATATACCGGTGGCAGCACTATTTTCCGGACGGGAGAAGAGGTGCGGCCGGAAACGGGGACGGCGCTTATTTTTTATCATCCGTTGCTGCATGAAGGTACATTGCTGACAGCAGGTATCAAGTATGTGCTACGGTCAGACATCATGTATAAATAGAAGGGAATCATGCCTGCTACATATGTTATTGGCGATATTCACGGCGCCCTGAAAGCACTGCAACAGCTGCTGGAGAGGATTCAGCCGGAAAAGAACGACCGGTTTATTTTTCTGGGAGATTATGTAGATGGCTGGTCTGAATCAGCAGAACTGATTCAGTTTTTGATGGAGTTGTCAACACAGTACACCTGTATATTTATCAAGGGCAACCACGATGCCTGGTGCGAAATGTGGCTGGCCGGCGAACAACCGGTGCCTAGCTGGCTGCAGCATGGTGGCAGGGCTACTGTGGCCAGTTACAACAAACTGTCGGAAAAGGAAAAGCTGCATCACCTGGCCTTTTTCAACCGCATGTTGAATTTTTACGAAGAAAATGACCGCTTGTTTATCCACGCCGGTTATGCTTCCATGCACGGGCCTGCCTATGAAAGGTTTGAAGCCATGTGTTACTGGGACCGTACCCTGTGGGAGCTGGCATTGGCAATGGATAAACGGCTGAAAAAGGATTCCCGCTGTTATCCCAAACGGTTACTACTATACGAAGAAATATTTATCGGTCACACCCCTACGCTGAATTATGATGAAGACATGCCGATGAACCGGGTGAACGTGTTTAATATAGACACCGGTGCTGCTTTTACCGGCAAGCTGTCGGCTATGAATATGGATACCAAGGAGGTATGGCAGAGTGATCCGGCCTACCTGTTATACCCCAACGAAAAAGGCCGGAACGCTTAGTTTCCGGCCAGACTTAAACCCTACCTATACTGTATTGTCAATACTCTGAAATAGGAAAACTATTACATTGCCCGTTACCATAATTGGTATAGCTGAATTTGCCCTGTGGTGTTTTGTTGGTGGTTACACCCGCTACCGGCAGGTAATGGGTGGCGCCATAACAACCCCATTTGAGCAGCAGTGGTTTGGTTTCCGGGACATCTACCGATAATAATCCCAGGTCCTGGATGGAGAGGTTGTAATAGGCATCCTGTACTTCCAGGATATTGTCGTCGTCATTGTCTGGTGTTAGTTCCCCGGCTTTCCATACAATATCACGATAGGCGTCGAAATTGATAAAGGAGCTGCCTTCCTTTTTCAGTACGCCATTGGTGATAACGAGGTTGCGCACTTTGTGGGCATTGCTGTAACCAAACCCATAATTGCCTTCTATCCGGACACCGTTGCTGTAGTAATTATTGAGCTGTATCATCAGAGAGCCGCGTGCTTCGTTGTAGATCAGTACCAGTTGGCCTTTTCGCACATATTTATCTGTACATGTTTTAGCGGGATCGAATGTCAGCGTGATTTGACGGTACCCTTCCGGGGTAATGCCTGTTGTTACGTCGGCACATGCCAGGCAGGTGCTGCCGTTCTTATAGCCGTCCAGGTTACCTGACACCTTCAGTCCGATAAAATCCAGTTCATTGATGGCTGCCTCTACTTTTACCAGTGCTTTTCCGTAAGCATCGAGTTTGTTGTTTTCTACCGGCTCAGGTACAGGTGTTGGCGTATCTTTTTTTCTGCAGGAAAACAGCAGGCACAGTAGCAACAGATAAAGAAAATTCCTTTGCATGTGGGGTTGATTATACGGCAAAGGTATCGTAGAGAAAAGGGGCGGGTATCAGTAGTAATCCAGGAAGAGAAAAATAAGGGAAACTACGTAGAAAGGATTTACGGATTTTTTGATTTACGGATTTTGGAATTTAAAATGCAGCGGAGATTACATTATATAACATGTTCTTCGCTGCATTTTAAATTCCAAAATCCGTAAATCAAAAAATCCGTAAATCAAAAAATTACTGTCCTCCGGAAACTTCCTGCATACCCTGCATACCACCGGCCATGTTCTTGCGTTTGAACAGGCTCATATCCACTTTACCGAAACGGTAAGCGAAGTTCAGGCGGATCATCTGCGGGTCACGGAGACGGCTATAGTATTGTGTGAAGTAAGGGCTTTCAGAATACTGGTCCATCTTACGGCTTCTGAAGATATCGCTGAATGCCAATGTCACAGAGGCGGCATTGTTTTTCAGGAAACTCTTTTTGATAGCGGCATCCACTGCATAGAAGGAGGCGATATAACCCTGCGATGCGTTCTGGGATTGCTGCATAGGAGGTCCGTCCTGTCGGCCTTTGTTATCATTGACAGGCAGGTTGGTTTTGGACTGGTACAAACCACTCAGCTGTATTTCGAAATTGAGCGGCAGCTTAAAGGTGTTGTTCAGCTTGCCAAACCACGCCCACATAGCGTCCTGCGAGGGTTGCCCGGTGTTGGCCGTATTAATTTTCGAGTTATACAGGTTCACGTTGGTAGACAACGACCACCATTTGGTAAGTGTATTCATGGACGTTATTTCCGCACCGGTGGAATAGCTGGAGTTAGCGTTGATGTAGGTATTCACCAGCAATTCACTACCGGTGGCCGGATCGGTTTCCTTGGTCAGGAAACGGGTGATCAGGTCGGTGGTGTATTTGTAGTACACAGTCGCCATGAGGGTGTTGTTGCCTTTGAAAGTTTTGAGGTAAGACATTTCCACAGACTGGGTGAACTCCGGTATCAGGCCAGGATTACCTTTCGTGATGTTCAGTTTATCGGTAGAGTCGGTAAACGGAATCAGCTGGAAGAAGTTAGGCCTGTTGATTCTGCGGGTATAGCTTAACTGCAGTTCCTGGTCATGTTTCAGCTTTTGGCTAAGGAAGATGGAAGGGAACAGGCTGATGGGGTAGCTGTTTTTGAAATGTTGTTTTACATTGATCAGTTCCCCGCTATAGTCGGAGCTTTCCGCACGCAGTCCCACTTTGTAACCGAAGTTGTTGATGTTGTGGGTAATGCTGGCGTATGCTGCATATACGTTGTCCGTGTTTTTGAAATTATTGGACGCTGCCGGAATCAGTTTATAATCGCCATCCTGGAAGAAGTAGTTGTTGAAATTACTTTCTGTAACACGGCTGGAGAAACGCAGACCTGTTTCCAGTTTTAACTTCGGTGTAAACGGTTTTACGTAGTCAGTCTGTGCCGTGAAGAAGGATATTTTTCCGTTGCCGAGTATACGTTGCTGATCAAGGCGGTTGAGACCAATACCATTACTATTCGGGACGTATTTGGTCACGTAATCTGCATTGTTGTTGCTTTTGGCGCCAAAGTAGTTTGCATCAACGGTCAGTTCTTCTCCTTCTTTAGGGAAGAGGTGTTTCATACCCAGTACCAGTCCGTTTGCATCGAATTCCATTTTGGAATGGGAGTTACGTTCGCTGTACTGGTGGAAGAGATCTTTTCCGCGGATGGTGTCTGTATTGATGGTGATGTTTTCTTCCGGTTTAAACTGACCATGTACTTTGATGCCGGAGATGGACAGCGTAGTGCGGTTGGTAGCGAACCAGTCCACCCCTACTTTACCAAAAGCGAAGCCGCCATTGGAGCGGTTGCTGTTTTCCTGCTGGATGCGGGTGGCCGGATCATCGCCGAAGTTGAAGCGGTCGGTGTTACCGTTGGTACGGCTTTTCATCTGGTTGCCCATTGCGCTGGCCGCGAAGTTGATTTTACCCTGACGCACGTTGAAGTCCACGCCGCCGTTGAGGGCGCCACGTTTGTCCACCCCGGCGCGAACGTTACCATTGTAGCCGGTTTTGCGGTTTTTCTTCAGCACGATGTTGAGGATGCCTGCATTACCGCCGGAGGCGTCGTATTTAGCGGAGGGATTGGTGATTACTTCCACATTTTCGATGGCATCGGCAGGGATCTGTTCCAGGGTGAGCGTGGTAGGACGGCCATCGATGAACAGTTGAGGGGTGCTGTTACGCAGGGTAACATTGCCATCGATGTCTACGTTCACAGAAGGCACGTTTTTCATGACGTCGAGGGCAGTACCGCCGGCGCTCACGAGATTTTTTTCTACGTTAAATACCTTTTTGTCGATATCCATCTGCATCAGGGGTTTGGAACCGGTTACGGTGACGCCTTGCAGCTGGGTGGTGCTGGACTCCATTTTGATGTTGCCGAGATCTTTCTCAATGGGAGGAAATGTCACTGCCTTGGTAAAGGTTTTGTAACCTGTGCCGGAGGCCTGCAACTTGAGGGGCCCTCTCAGTGGCAGCTCATCGAGGCTGAATTCACCATTTGTTTTGGTGAGTACGCCTTTGACCAGTACATCTTTCATCTTTTTGGTAGCAGTGTCCATACGGCCCTGCAGGATAATAACGGAGGCGTAGCCAACGGGTTTACCTTCGGCATCAATTAATTTCCCATAAACATGACCGATATTGCCGGGACCTTTACCGGCCATACCGCCTGGCATTTTTCCGCCTGGGGCCTGGGCGTGTGCTTGTGCCAGGAACAGCACGAACATGAAAAACAAGTAGATTTTTCGCATTGTATAAAAATTCAAGGATACAAAAGTATAGTTGCCGAATCGATTTTCTAGGCAAATGAGATGAGTGGTCGATATTTTGATACAAAACGCGGTTTATCAGGGTTGACTTTTTCCGGCGATGGCATAAAGGGCATCCCGGTAGGTATCGCCCACCGGTAATTCGATATCCTGGAGGAAAACGCTGTTTTTCCGGATGGCGGTGATAGCGGCCACGGAAATAATGTATGATTTGTGGATACGGAGAAAGCGGGCGGCGGGCAGCTGTTCTTCCAGGCTTTTGATGCTCATACGGGTGATAACCGGTTTGGAAGAGCTTTTCAGGTGGATTTTTACATAGTCTTTTAATCCTTCTATCCAGATGATATCGGAGAAAACGACTTTGAACAGGCTGTAGTCCACGTTGACAAAGAAAAAATCGCTTTGGTCCCGGGCGGCTTTACCGGCGCTCCGGAGCTGGTGAAGCTCGTTGGCTTTGTTGCAGGCTTTTACAAAACGTTCCAGCGACACGGGTTTTACCAGGTAATCAGTTACATCGAGGTTGAAGCCTTCCAGGGCATATTTCTCATAAGCCGTGATCAGGATCACGAGTGGTTTGCTGGCCATGGATTGCAGGAATTGCAGGCCGGTAAGGCCCGGCATCTGGATGTCCAGGAAGATCAGGTCCACAGGCTGGGTACGCAGTACTTCCATGGCCTCAAAAGCATTGTTGCATTTGGCTACCAGTTGCAGATAAGGCACCATGCTGATATTATCTTCCAGCAAATCGAGCGCCAGCGGTTCGTCGTCAATGGCTATACATCTCATTGAACAAAGGTGGATTTTGGCATTTAATGCAGGTCCAGCTGCAATGTTACGTAAAACCAGTCATCTTTGCTATTGATCTGGAGTACGTAATTATTCCCGTAAAGCAGGTTGAGCCGGCGTTTTACATTGGCTAGCCCTATCCCGCTGGTTTTGTCTTTTATTTCTTCAGAAAGGGTATTGTATTTATTTCTTACGGCAAAAAACAGCTTATCCGCCGTGGTAAACAGGTTAATGTCGATCCGGGCATTCATAATGAAACCGGTGCCATGTTTGAAGGCGTTTTCCACAAAAGGAATCAGCAACATGGGTTCTATCTCATAATGATTATTCGGCACATTCATCTCCACATTGATCTCCACATTTTTGCCGAAACGTTGCCGTTGCAGGTCGATATAACTTTGCAGATACTCCACTTCCCGCTGCAGCAGCATCTTTTCTTCGTCTGTTTCGTAGAGCATGTACCGCATCAGGGAGGATAACTTGATCAGGGAGGGTTCCAGCAGGTCAGACTTTTTCCGTGCCAGCGACACCATATTATTCAGCACGTTGAACATAAAGTGCGGGCTCACCTGGGAACGCAACAGCGACAACTCTGTTTTCAGGTTCTCATTTTCCCGGGCGCTCACTTTCCGGTCCATTAATATACGTTCCCGTACCATCTGGAAGGCCGTACTGGCCGAGATGATAAACAGGAAGGTAAATACGGTGAACAGGATGGTGGGTTTCAGGTCTACCACGGCCTTACCCAGGTAAAAACGTTCAAAAGTGTACCGCATCCCACAAAAGAAACAGAAAACCAGCAGCAGTACGATGGTATATTCGATGCTCCGCTTCTGTTGCACCAACTTGGGAATCAGGTAGAAAGCGTTGGTATAAAAAAATATGATCTGGGTAAGATAAAAGCCCAGTATAAAATAAAACCAGGAAGCTCGTTCAGCCATCTCAGCAGGAGAGGCCTTCTCGTAGGTGGGACGTAACAGGAAAGGGAGCGAGTACAACAGCGCCCACACCAGTGCATGCGTAGCGACAATAGCCCATTTGCGGTTATACCATTCGTTTGCCATGCCGCAATTTAGGAATTAATGACGACGGCGCCGGGCAACTTTGCGACCAACCTACGGAATACAGCGATCAACTTACCTTTTGGGGGAGAACCTGCTGGCGCTCGTGATAATATTGGCTTTCAGGTCACTTAAAATAGAATACAGCCCGAAATAAGTACGGTTAATATACAGACTATGCCTGGACCCCCTGGCTACCTTGGATTCCCGGACTTCCTTCATGTTATAAAGTTCATCCATGTATGCGTAGATTTCATTGAAGTAGGCTTCATTGCCGAAATCGAAATGTTCTACCGTGAAGGGGAGGGTGAGCAGGTCAATCATATGCTGGAAAAGGCCGGAGAAGAATTCCACTTCTTTGGGCGTATCGCTGGGATGGATCATTTCCAGGTTAGTATAGATCTCGTGGCGGCGTTTTTCGTTTTTCAGCACTTCCTTATCGGTAAGCAGGAAGTAGTTGTAATAAAAATCTTCGGGGATCTCTTTTACACAACCAAAGTCGAAGATGCCCACGGTACCATCCGGCCGCATGAGGAAGTTGCCCGGATGCGGATCGGCATGTACCTGTTTCAGGTGGTGTACCTGGAATTGGTAGAAGTCCCAAAGGGCCTGGCCTATTTCATTACGGGCCTCCTGGGAGGGATTGGTTTGCAGGAATTCTTTCAGGTGCTGGCCATCGAGCCAGTCCATGGTGATGATCCTGTCTGATGACAATTCGGGGTAATACTGTGGGAAAAGCAGGTTGGGGATATGGGCGCATTCGCGGGAAAGCGCCATAGAGCGATTGAGTTCCAGTTTATAGTCCGTTTCTTCCAGCAGTTTACTTTCTATCTCTTCGAAATATTTATCCATATCCACTTCGTTCATGCCCACAATGCGGATGGCAAAAGGTTTTACGATGCGGAGATCAGATTTTACGCTGTTGGCTACGCCGGGGTATTGAATTTTCACCGCCAGCGCTTTGCCATCTTTCCAGGCTTTGTGTACCTGTCCGATAGAGGCCGCATTGGAGGCGTGCATATCGAATTTATCGTAGAGTTGCGTGGGGGATTTACCCAGCGTTTTAACGAATGTGTTGACTACCAGCGGCCCGGAGAGCGGCGGCGCGCTGTATTGAGACATGGCAAATTTCTCCGTATAGGCTTTGGGCAGCATACCCTTGTCCATACTGAGCATTTGAGCCACTTTCAGGGCGCTGCCTTTGAGGCTGCTGAGTGTTTCGTAAATATCGGCGGCATTATCCTGGTGGAGCGCTTCCCTGGTGAGGGAAGGGTCCACCAGTTTGCGTGTATAATGTTTAATATAGTTGGTTCCTACTTTCAGCCCGGTGGTGACAAATTTTCCCGCCCTTTCCACTTTGGAGGTGGGAATATTGGATTGTTCTTTCATAAAGCCTATTTCCGCGTAAAGATAAATTTGCCAAAGTCGAGCAGGGAATCCAGCGTATTGGATTTGATGAGCTGGAAGCTCAGGTTGACTGCTTTTTCGATGGCGGCATCGGTCATTTCAAAATTGGCGCTGGTATCATTGAGCCAGTATTTCAGTACAAATAAGGCTTGTACCCAGAAGCCATGTACATATTGATCGGAGATATATTTCCTTTCCTTGATTTCGTTGGAAGTATACCCTTCTTTTACCAGTTCCCTTACGTAGGCGTAGAAGGCTTGTTTGAAAGTTTCCAGTTTGTTGCGATAAAGGTCCGGCAGCCGGAATTGTTCCTTTTGCTGCAGGAAGTAGCTGCGGTCGTCCTTTAATTTCTGTACCCAGAGGAAATAAAAGGCCAGCAGTTTTTCCTGTGCGGAATATTGCTGGTAGGTTTCGTCGTCACGCAGTTGCGCGAGGGTGTCTTCAAAAACAGCCAGCCAGATATCTTTTTCGATGGCTTCCAGGGAGCTGTAATTTTCATAAAACGCGCTCTCTGTGATGTCGAGCTGTTTACAAAGGCTATATACAGAAACAGGCGCCTTACCGTTTTCCAGCCAATAAAGTTTGTAAGCGTTACGGATGAGTTGTTTGTCCATGTGTAAGGTTTTACTATTGTTGTAATACCCCACCGGGAGTGGCCCGGAGGTTATCATGTGCGGGGGTAAACACTGTATACAAATTTACGGATTTTGGGATTTACGGATTTATGAATTTATAAATGCAGCGAAGATCGGTATAATAAATGTATGCATAACCTGCATAACTACATGATTGGTATATATATGTAAGTAGTATAACATTAACTCAATGAAAAATATAACATAACCTTAGCTGTTTTTCAAGTGGCCTGCCATTCGTTCAAACATCCTCTTCGCTGCATTTATAAATTCATAAATCCGTAAATCAAATAATCAAATAAAAAAATAGCCAAATAACAAAATAATATATCTTTGCACCGCAATTCGTTTTTCTCACCTGATAAAACGAACTACCATGACAGAACATACCCACATATCGCCCCTTGTAATGGCCGCCTAAAAGGCGTCCCGCCGGATTATTTTCCTGCTTTTTTTCAGCACTGTTACTGGCCGTTTTAAATAACCGGCTAACGGTTACCTGTCTGTACACATGTTTTGTGCCTGTGATGGAAGGGTATCGTCTGCTGCGATTAACCGGCAGTGAAAGCAACGGCATGTTATCATATTTATGACCCCTTAATTAGATACGTTTTGTCTGGTTTAAAAACAAAAGAACTGAGTAAAATCGGTTATACCGATGACCGGGCCAGGAGCCTGGTGATCAATATTATGGCGCGGCATTTCAAACATCATGATAAAGCCGCCATCATACAGCTGTTGACAGCTATTAAAGAGCGTCCGGCTGATTTCCTGCAGGATGAAGTATTGGGAAAAATAGCGGCTGTTTTTGCTGATGAGCCGCAGATGCGGACGTTTGAGTCGTACGAGTTGCTGGCAACCACCGGTCAGCTGAAAATTTACGGTGGCAGGGAAATAGAACAGGCTGCCCGTCAGCAGATGGAAGTGGCCATGGCTTTACCGGTAACGGTACGGGGAGCGCTGATGCCGGACGCACATATGGGCTACGGTTTACCGGTAGGCGGTGTACTGGCTACCGACAATGCTGTCATCCCTTACGCCGTGGGTGTGGACATTGGTTGCCGCATGGCGCTCACCCTTTTCGATGAAGGGGAGAGTTTTCTGAAACGCTACAGTTACCAACTGAACGTGGCGATGAAAGAATATACGCATTTTGGTATGGAAGGCGGTCTGGGTTTCTACCAGGAGCATGAGGTGCTGGACAGGCCCGAGTTCCGTGATACCGCCTTATTAAAAGCACTGCATGGCAAAGCGGTGCGGCAGCTGGGTTCTTCCGGCAGCGGTAACCACTTCGTGGAATTTGGTTTGCTGACACTGGAAGCAGATAATTCCCTGCAACTGCCGCCCAAACAGTACCTGGCGTTGTTGTCGCATTCCGGCAGCCGTGGCCTGGGCGCTGCTATCGCAGAGCACTATACGAAAATAGCGACAGACACCTGTAAGTTGCCCCGCTCAGCGAAACAACTGGCCTGGCTGGATATGAACAGCGATGCCGGTCAGGAGTACTGGCTGAGTATGAACCTGGCCGGTGATTACGCCCGTGCCTGTCATCAGCAGATCCATCGTCACCTGGCGAAGGCGACGGGACTGAAGAGTCTGGCTACCATCGAGAATCACCACAATTTTGCGTGGGAGGAAACGCTGACGGATACACGGAAAGTGATCATACACCGCAAAGGCGCCACACCGGCACATGCAGGTGAACTGGGTATTATACCCGGCAGCATGACTACCCCCGCCTACCTGGTACGTGGCAAAGGGGTGGAGCAGGCCTTGTACTCCGCTTCCCATGGCGCCGGCAGGGCGATGAGCCGCTCCAAAGCCCGGCAAAAAGTGACCATGTCGGCGCTGAAGAAAATGACTGCCGACGCGGGTGTGACACTGATCGGCGGCAGCGTGGAAGAAAATCCGCTGGCCTACAAGGATATAGAGCAGGTGATGCATGCGCAGCACGAACTGGTGACCGTGGAAGGGCAGTTTATGCCGGCTATTGTGCGGATGAACAAAGAATAACTACACCAACTTTTCCTGCATAGGAAGGGGCCCGGGACATGCTGTCCCGGGCCCCGTTTTTTCCCCGGTATGCTAAAAAATATGAGAAAGATTGTTTATTTTATCAACTCAAATCTCCCTATGAACCAACGGTTACTATCCCTCGATATGCTGAGGGGAGTCATTATGCTGCTGCTGGCAGCAGAAAGCGCTCATCTGTATTGGTCACTCGACAGTTTACAATCTGATGGCTTATGGCATACCTTCATGCAACAGTTTTTCCATGACCCCTGGAATGGGCTACGGTTCTGGGACCTGGTGCAGCCGGCGTTCATGACCATAGCCGGCACTGCCATGTATTTATCGTGGAATGCCAAGTCGCAACAGGGTATCGGCTGGCAACAAAATTTTAGACATATTGCGTGGCGTTGCGGGAAATTATTTATATTCGGTACCGCATTACACTGCGTATATGCGGGCCGGTTAGTCTGGGAGTTATGGAATGTGCTCACGCAGTTATCTGTAACCACGATCATTGCATATCTGATTATTCGTCGTTCTGTAGTTTTTCAGCTGGTCATCAGCCTGTTGCTGTTACTGGCCACTGATTGTATGTATCGGTTTATTTATTTGCCAGGCTTTGAAGAGTCTTTTACACAGGGGCATAATTTCGGCGCCTATATAGATACGGTATTGATGGGAAAGATCAACCCGGATGGCTGGGTGGCGATCAATTGTATTCCAACGGCGGCGCATACCATTTGGGGCGTATTGGTGGGTAAACTATTGATCAGCGATAAAACACCGCTCCGGAAAGTGCTGATCCTGGTGATAGCGGGTGTTGTCGGTCTGGTGGCCGGTTTTGGACTGGATGCTGCGCATATAACGCCTATCATTAAACGAATCAGCACCGCCTCTTTTGTATTGGCCTCCGGCGGTTGGGTAATGCTGATGCTGGCGGTAGCCTACTGGCTGGCTGATGTAAAAGGATACGTACGTTACGCCTGGATAGCCACGGTAGCCGGTATGAATGCCATCTTCATTTACCTGTTTTTTGAAACGGTGGGCGCACAATGGCTGGACCCCACTACGGGTATCTTTATAAAAGGTTTCACCGCCATGGCGGGCATACCGGAAGAAGTCAGGGAAGTATTGTCCGCCTTAACAGTACTGGTATTGGAATGGGGCCTGTGTTACTGGCTGTATAAACGAAAGATATTTTTTAAATTATAGCTATCTGAGAAACCCCTATGAATCAGCCCTGGTATCAATTACCGGGGCTTCCCTTTGCTGGTCAGGCAAGCCTTTCACCATCAGTACAATCAGTAATCCGCATAAAGCCATGATACCAAAAGATACCCGCAGATGGGTAGCCTGGGCTACAAAGCCCACCAGTGGCGGTACTACCAGGAATCCAAGGTAACCGATCGTAGAAATGGAAGCCAGCGTTTGGCCGCTGTTGGCGTTGCGGGATTTGCCAGCCAGGCTGAAAACCAGCGGTACCACACAGGATACGCCCAATCCCGTAAAAATAAAGCCGATACCGGTGATCAGCGGATGAGGAAGGAAAATAGCCAGCAATAAACCGGAAAGAATCAGCCACCCGCTATAGAACAACATATTTTTAATGCCCATCTGCGCCACGAGCCGGTCACCCATAAAACGACCCAGCGTCATGGCTGCCATGTATATCATAAAAGATGCCGTAGCGGCGGTAGCGGTGCCCCCGGCGACTTTATGAAAATAGATGCTGCTCCAGTCGTACATGGTATTTTCTGTTGCCATACAGGCAAAGCAGATAAAGGAAAAACGCAACAACGATTTATCCGGCAGCGAGAACGCCGGTTTTTTCACCGGGTTGGGTACCGGCTGGTCGGGATAGGTACGTGGACCATAGTACAACGTAAAAGCCAGCAACAATACGCTCACCATCAGCATATGCCAGGACGGCGCTACCTGCATAGACACCATCAGGTAGCCGATACCGGCGCCGGTAGAACCGGCAATACTCCAGATACCGTGGAAGGTGGTCATAATGGATTTGGGATACATATGCTGTACCTGCACGGCCTGTGCGTTCATAGACAGGTTCAGCAGGTTGCGGGAAGACCCGAAACAGAACAAGGTCAGCGCCAGCTGCCACAAACTGGTGGTGAAACCGGGAAGGCTCAGTACCAGGTTAAACACCATCGCGCCTATCACCATGATCTTGCGGCTGCTGAAACTACCCAGTAATTTACCGGTAACAGGCATGGTAAGCATCAGCCCAATGGGAAGGGCCAGCAGTACCAGTCCCAGCTGCGCCTCGTTGAGGTGCAACTGCTGTTGTATAGAAGGTATCCTGGACGCCCAGGTGGAATAACCCAGGCCGGAGATAAAAAAGAAAACGGAAACGGCTGTCCGGTATTGTCGCGCGTTGGCTTCAGTAGCTTGCGGTATCTCTATAAGCATCAGTGATCGTACACACCTCTTTGAAGAGCCATGAGGAACGCAAAATTACACATTATCTTTTCATTTTCGCCATCGCCCGTACCGGGAATGTACCTACGCCCTTGAATTTAGGCGGCACCGCGCTAAATGTAAACCCATCGTCCGGCAATAGTTCCAGGTGACAGAGATGTTCCACAATCAGGATGTCAGCGCCCAGCAGGGTAGTATGTACCGGCCGGGTACGTCCCTGGGTATTGTCGATGTTGTGGGAATCGATGCCTGTCAATTGCACCTGGCAATCGCGCAGGTACTCTGCTGCATCGGCGGTAAGGTAAGGGTGATTTTCGTAATACGTGGAAGTATTCCAGTGTTCGGCCCAGCCGGTATGGATTAATACGGCGCGATTGCGTATTTCATGATTCCGCAGCCTGTCGGCCGTAACGGCAAGACCCTGTGCGTATGGTGCGCGGATCACGATGCCGTCCAGGTCAACGAAGCGTTCCAGTGGTACTTCAGCCATGTCTTTACCATCAGGGTAGCGATGAAAAGGGCAGTCGATATAAGTACCGGTATTGGTCACCATTTCTATTTTGCCGATCTGGAAAGTGGTTTCTCCATCGTACAGGTGGCGGGAATCTTCCCGGCTGAGGAAATCGCAGATCACAGGGGCAGGGAGACCTTTATAAGTCACCAGTCCGTTTTCAATAGTATGGCTCAGGTCTACCAGGTAACTTTGTCCACCGGCATCCACTGGTTTTCGTTTGTGCGGCTCCGTAAGAATTTCTTTGTTGAGGATACGGGTTTCACCCACCATGAGCAGGCGCATGTCTGCTACGAGGTAGTCTGCCAGCTCTTTATCGGAGATATCATCGCCTGCAATGTCCAGCCGGAAATCTTCGCCTTTGATGCCGCCACCGTTGGTGAAGCGGATATCGAAATCAAATTTTACTCTTTTGTCCATAGGTTGATATTTTCCCATTTTTATAAGTTTATAAAAGTACGATATTAGCGCTATGCTTAAAGATTTTGATATTGTCACCACTGAGGAGACAATGAATCGCCATCAGATACAGATAAAATTCTTTGAAAGTGAAGAAGCTTTCACGGATATAGTCGGAACAGAAGGTTACTTCTATGTGCATAAAGGTGATCTTCACCTGGAGGGCGACCTGATACTGGATATGGACAAGTCCGACCCTATGCCTGATGGCCGGCCTGCGGCAGGTTTTGCCGTCATCGGCAACCTTACGGTGGATGGCGGTATTCTCAATGAAACAGGCGACTATGGTCCTGCGCTATACGTAGCTGGTAACGTCACCTGCCGCAATTTCCTGATTGGGGGTTCCCCGGTAAGGGTAGAAGGTGATATCCGCGTGGAGGAAGTAATCCTGCTGCATTATAACCACGGCTGGATGCAATGTGACGGCACCTTTACCGCTCCCGTGATGATCGTGGACGATTACCACCTGATGTCTTTCCGTAAAGACATCAGCCAGTTTTACTACAACGACAGGGACTCCCACATGCCGGAAGAAAACCAATGCGGCGAATCGGAAGACGGTGATCCGGTTATTGCTGATAACCTGCGGCGCCTGTTGAATAATCCGCTGACAACGGAGTTTGAAGAAATTATCCGTGACCTCGGCGCCGGGGAAAGCGTGCTGCAACCACAGGACAGGACCTCCGAATACTGGCGGAATAAAGTGCGCCGCAACTGGCGCGACCTGAAACGGGTACCGATGGAAATGCGCACGGCCAACTTCTGTGAGGAGGCGATGACCTATTATATTGGTGCGCTGGAATATTTTCCGCCGGGCACCATCACCCCGGAACTAGCGAAAACTGCTACGGAGCGGGATGGAAAAGCATTACGTTACCTGCCACCGGAGCTGATCACACGGGAACTGTGTTACATTGCTGCGAAAACCGGCGGTATCCTGAAACTGGATATCCCTGAACGTTTTTATGAACATGCGTTGTTATGCCAGGTGATCCAGAAAACGGACTGGCAAATGGAACATGTGCCCATGGCATTTATGACAGAAGACATGATGGTGCTGTATGTAAAATCTGGCCGTGGTGCGTGGCTGGACCGGTACTGTCAGCAGGCAGGCATCTCCAAACAGCGTGTACTCGAGCGCGTGATAGCGGATGATATCAAATATGTTGAAAATGTATTCAACTGGCACCTGTCTGCCTCCACCTACGCTTATGCCAAACAACGGTACGACGGTAAGCCGGAATATGCCGATGTCTGGAATAATTTTCAGGAGCGTTTTGCCCGGAAGATAGCACGCGTTAGTCCATCGTCATAACCAGTTTACGGCCGTAGGTCTGGTTGTTTTCCATCATGGTATGCGCTTTTTTCACCGTATCGGCGCTGAAGCTGCCCACTACCTGTACCGCAGGTGGTGCAATGGCGCCATCGTTGAGCAAGGTGGTGAGTTCCCGCAGGTTTTCGCCATACCATGCCGTGCGGCCTGCGACAGCGTACGCATAGTTAGAGATATTGAGGATATGTGCCCCTTTATCAAACAATAACTCCCTGGTGCGCGGAGTACCCAAAAAAGTGATATCTGCATAACCTTTATTCAACCCCAGTACCTCCGCTGCTGTTTCGGAAATACTTCCTCCCGCAATATCTATGGCCCAGTCGAAGTAACGCTGCCCGCTGGCTTGCAGTACACGTTGTGTGAGACCGGGTTGCCGGTAATCGAGGATATGTGCTGGCGGTAAACCGATCGCCTCCAGCGCAGCCTTGCTTTGTTCACTGCCGGCGGTGGTAAACAATTGATGGATGCCGTGTGCTTTCAATAGTTTGATGAGGAAACTACCGACTGCGCCGGCAGCGCCGGTGAGGAAAAGCAGGTCCTCTGGTTTGGGTTGCATCCGGCGGAAGGTTTGCCAGGCAGTTAGTCCGGCGGCAGGAATGGCCGTCGCGGTGCTAAACGGCAGCGTTGGCGGGCGATGTGCCACCATCCGGTAGTCGAGGGCAATGTGGGTAGCATAGGTACCGTTAGATCCTTTGCTGCCCGCGGCGGCGATCACTTCATCACCGGGAGCAAAACCCTGTGTTTGTGCGCCGGCAGCCACTACAATGCCTGCCAGTTCGCGGCCCAGTACAGGGGAGTGCATATGTTCACTTTCGCGGCGTCCCTGCCGCATCTGATAATCAATAGGATTGAAGGCGGCAGCTTTGATCGCTATCAATAATTCCGCTTCTCCAAACGAAGGGGTGGGCAGTTCTGCCTGGTGAAACTGATGGACATCACCAAATCCATGTAAGACAATTGCCTGCATGTACGTAATTTTGAACAAAGCTAATGAGCGGGGTAAGGGTCACCAATAACCCGTGAAATTGTGAGTTACTCACAAAAAAATGAGTGATATATGATCAAGGAAAATACTTCAAATGCAGCAAACAGGCAGTTCCTGTACAAGGTATGCCGTATCAATGGTGCATTGGATATGATAGCAGGCCGCTGGAAGGGTTTGATACTGATACATATTTCAGAGGGACAGAACCGTTTCAGTTTGTTGAAACAGTTGTTGCCCGTATCTGACCAGGTGTTGGGTAAACAATTGCGGGAGCTGGAAGCCGATAAGCTTATCAGCAAAACGGTGATACCCGAAGTGCCGGTGCGGGTGGATTATCAGCTGACAGAAAAAGGAAAGGCAGTGATACCCATCCTCGAAGCGTTGGCGGAGTGGCGCGATTTATAACGCTGCGGTGAGTAACTGCCGTAATTTTTTCTCCTGTAAAATAGTGATGGATTTCCCTTCCGCTTCAATCAGTCCCTGTTGTGTAAAATCCTGCAGGGTGCGGTAGATGGTTTCGTAGGTGGCGCCCGCCAGCGATGCCAGGTCCTGGCGGTTGATCGTAAATTGTTTGTCCCCGTATACCCGGCTTATTTCCAGCAGCGCATCTGCCAGTCTGCTTTTTACATCCATGTGCACAAGGTTGCGCATTTTCTTTTCCGCTTCCTGTAATTCCGCCGCATAAAACTGCATGAGCCGGTAGGTGAGGGCAGGGTTGACTTTGAGGGATGCTTCAAAGAAGGCATTGTTTACATAACAATAGGTCCCATCTTCCAGGGCCGTGGCCGATACCGGGTACAGGCGCTGGTCGCTACCAAAGCCACGGTGACCGAGGATGTCGCCTTTTTTAGCCAGCCGGATGATCAGTTCTTTTTCCGGTCCCCATTGTTTATGCACCTTCACTTTGCCATCGTACAAAAAGTAGATGCCGGTAGCCGGCTCGCCTTCCCGAAACAGCATTTCCCCTTTTTTAAAAGCCTGATGTCGCCGGTTGGCTGCTACGGCTGATAGCCACTCTGGTATTGCGTGCTGGCATAAAAAACATGTCTTCAGATCGCAGTCCCTGTTTTTCTTCATGATTGCAATAGTAATACTTTTTCCATGTTTTAATATAAAAAATGCCATTTAATATGATTTGAATCATATTTTTGTGGTGATTTTAAATTTTAAGATGTTATTTTTTATTTCATGGATCATATAAATAAGCCTGAAAAGGCTGGTAAAGTATCAAAAAGGGTGTTTTATCTGAGCATGCAGGCCTTGCTCAACGCGGTATTGGTAGGTTTTATCGCCAAAGGGCTGGTGTTGCTGATCGATCTGTTTACCAACCTGGCTTTTTACGGGGAGTTCTCCGTGGAAGAGAGAGGCCCTGCGGGCAACCATCTTGGCTGGATGGTGATATTGATACCGATAGCGGGCAGTATTATTGTGGGTATAATGGCGCGTTTTGGCAGCAAAGCCATCCGGGGGCACGGCATCCCAGAGGCCATGGAGAACATTATTTTGAACGAAAGCCGTATCCCGCCTGTGATCACTTTATTGAAGCCTTTATCGGCCGCCGTTTCTATTGGTACCGGCGGACCATTCGGCGCGGAGGGGCCTATTATCGCCACCGGCGGGGCGCTGGGATCTTTTACCGGGCAGGTGATCCATATTTCATCCGCAGAAAGAAAGGTATTGCTGGCAGCCGGCGCCTGTGCGGGTATGTCGGCCATCTTCGGCAGTCCGCTGGCGGCTGTTTTATTAGCTATTGAATTGTTGTTGTTTGAATTTTCACCGCGTTCGGTCATACCGGTGGCCTTGTCCTGCATAGCCGGGGCGGGGATGCACCTGTTGTTGTTTGGTAATGATCCGGTATTTGCTATGCCTTCTATTCCGCCGGTTTCCGACATGGCGCTGGTCACTTATGTACTCATGGGCGCTGCGGTAGGTGTGATCGCTGCGCTGGTATCCCGTTCCGTATACTGGGTAGAGGATATGTTTGAGCACCTGCCGGTACACTGGATGTGGTGGCCTGCTATCGGGGCCGTAGCGGTGGGTGTGATTGGTTACTTAGCGCCGCATACTATGGGCGTAGGGTACGACAATATCAGGACCTTACTTACCGGTAATGTGACCGTGGCGCTGATGTTATCATTGTGTGTACTGAAATATCTTTCCTGGGTGATTTCTTTGGGCAGTGGTACCTCCGGTGGTACACTGGCGCCGTTGTTTACCATTGGCGGAGCTTTAGGCGCGCTGATAGGTGTGGCGGTGCTGCAACTCTTCCCCGGTAGCGGTATCAATCTGGCTACGGCCGCGTTGATCGGCATGGCCGCCATGTTTGCCGGCGCCTCGCGGGCATTGCTGACAGCGATTGTATTTGCCATGGAAACAACGGGGCAGCCGCATGGGCTGTTGCCGTTGATCGGTGCGTGTACAGCCGCCTACTTTGTATCGTTCTTTTTGATGAAAGGCACTATCATGACGGAAAAAATCCGTCGCCGGGGCGTTACCGCACCGGAGGAATATATCCCCGATGTAATGCAACAGATCAATGCTGCGATGGTAGCGGCTCAACCGGATATGACGGTAACGGATACACTGACTGTGGGGCAGGTGAATATGTTGCTGGATAATCATGCCTACTATTATCAACATCTGCTGGTAACGGATGGGGAAGGGCGTTTCGCCGGATACCTGGACCGGCAGCAGTTGCAGCCGGCAGGTGAAAATACGCGGGTAGGGCGACTTACCTCCCGCACGGCGCCGTTTGTACTACCCAACGATGATATCAATATGGTAGCGCGGCAGCTGGAGAAATACCGTCTCAGCATATTGGCGGTAGTGGAAGATAACCAGCTGCGGGGTATAGTTACTGCTGCTGCGATCATGCATACCTATAGTGAAAGACAGTTGGCTGCCGCCCGGTACCATTCTGCTTTCTTTGGTAATACCCGGTTGCTGCGGCTGATGGCTCGCGGAAAGCGGCTGCTGGTAAGATAAAATAAAGGCAGTCGTTTCAGGTTTTATAACTGAAACGATTATACGATATTTACAAACTAAAAACAGCCATTTCCACAATGCCGTGTCCCGGTTGATGAAAAGTCCGGTTTATGCCGGTCAGTTTTTTTTCCGTCACACATAATGGTTCCAGGTATTCCAATCGCCCGAAACGGGTTATCATATCTTTGATCTGATCGCGGGTATTGGCGTTGATATGACTGTTAAGCTGGGTTTCCATGAGGTTCAGCACATTGCGGTGATATACCAGGAAATTGTCGGGGATATCCGGCAGCGCCATCAGATAATCGAAAATGCCCAGGTGGTGGCGTTGAGGTGTTGCCAGGAGCTGCATCAGCTGTACACATTCCTCGTTGCTGATATAAGGCAGTACCCCTTCCATAATGATAATGGCCGGCTCTTCGGGCGTATAGCCCGCTTGTATTAACATCGTCTCCAGCAGCAGCGGATCGGTCAGGTCACATCGCAGCAAATGCAGCGGCCCGTTTATATGTAATATTTCTTCATAGATTTTTTTCTTTTCTCCGATATATCCATTATCTACCTCTACAATACGGCTGATGCGTCCGGGATACTGTTCCAGCAGGTAAAGGGACAGCGGGTCCAGTCCCGCTCCCAGGATGAGTACCTGTTGTGTGGGGTATTGTGTGATGCGTTGTTGTATCATATCGCGGACCGCCTGCTTGCGGTAGTACACCGTTTCTCCCACCGGTGGGTAGGCCCGTTTGAAATCGCGCGATAAGCGGCTGGTCTCACTGAAGTCAATAGCATTGATATACGCTTGTTGCAGGGGGCTGTCATACAGCTTGATGGCCTGTTCCAGAACAAGCCGGGAGGTAGCGGGAACTTTTAACTTCCGGGTCATCAGAAATGGTTATTTTTATTTACTGAATATAAGGCTATCGTGTGCATTGAAGATGCAGTCAGAACAATTACTGAATATCATTGTTTCATTAGGAATGTCAACAATATAGCATATGAAGGAACGTATAGCATCTCTCAGCAAACTGGAAAAGGAAGGCAGGCAGATATCCCGTTTACCTTTTTCTATCAGGATCTTACTGGAAAACGTATTGCGTAACCATGACGGTTTCGCCATTACAGATGAGCATGTGGACACGCTGGTGAACTGGCAGCCTGCGCCGCCTGACAAGGAAATCCCTTTTAAACCTGCACGGGTACTGATGCAGGATTTTACCGGTGTAGCCGCTGTGGTGGATATTGCCTCGATCCGGGCAGAAGTGATCCGCAGAGGAAAAGACGGTAAAAAAATTAATCCCGCTATCCCGGTAGACCTGGTAGTAGACCACTCCGTACAGGTCGATTTTTTTGCGACTGACTACGCCTACACGAAAAACGTGGCCTACGAGTACGAGCGTAACAAAGAACGTTACCAGCTGCTTAAATGGGCGCAACAGGCTTTTGATAATTTTACGGTCGTGCCGCCAGGGATGGGCATCTGTCACCAGGTGAACCTCGAATACCTCGCCCATGGCGTTATTGAGCGCGATGGCTGGATCTTCCCTGATTCGCTGGTGGGTACCGACTCGCATACCCCGATGGTAAACGGTATCGGCGTACTGGGCTGGGGAGTGGGTGGTATAGAAGCAGAAGCTGCTATCCTGGGTCAACCGATTTATTTCTCCTGTCCGCAGGTGATAGGCCTGAAACTGACCGGGCAACTGACGGAAGGTGTTACTGCTACAGACATGGTATTGTCGATCACGCAATTGCTGCGTAAATATGGTGTGGTAGATAAATTCGTGGAGGTGTTTGGCGATGGGCTGGATCATCTTTCCGTGCCTGACAGGGCCACTATTTCCAATATGTCACCCGAGTTCGGTTGTACCGTTACCTATTTCCCGATAGATACACAAACATTGCAGTACATGCGTCGTACCAACCGCTCAGAAGAAGTGGTGGCGCGCGTGGAGCATTACTGCAAGGAAAATATGCTGTGGCGTCATGGTAATGAAAACATTGTTTATTCCGATGTAATAGAATTGGACCTGTCGAAGGTGCAGTCGGCCGTAGCCGGTCCGAAGCGCCCGCAGGACCGTATCCTGGTAAAAGACCTGCATGCGGAATTTGAAACGCTGCTGAACAAGGAATTTAAAAGGATGTACACCCCGGAAGGGAAACGCCGCGACACCGCCTGGTTATCCGAAGGTGGTTCCGGTACCGCTTTTACCTACGAAATTCAGAAACATACCGAAGACGTAGCCGTAGAAGTGGATTACCTGAAATCCGTGCGTATCAAATTAAAAAACGAAGAATACGTGCTGAGTGACGGCGCTATTGCCATAGCGGCCATTACCAGTTGTACCAATACCTCCAATCCCAGTGTGATGATTGGTGCAGGGCTGGTCGCTAAAAAAGCGATCAGTCGTGGTTTGTATGTGAAGCCCTGGGTGAAAACCAGTTTAGCGCCGGGTTCCCGTGTAGTCACCGAATACCTGAAACGTTCGGGGCTGTTGTATGAACTCGAAGCGTTGCGTTTTCATATCGTCGGTTACGGTTGTACTTCGTGTATTGGTAACAGTGGTCCTTTGCCGCCGCATATTGCTGAAGCGGTAGACAGAGGCAGTTTGATTGTAGCTTCCGTGCTGTCGGGTAACCGTAATTTTGAAGCGCGGGTGCATCCGCAGGTGAAGATGAACTTCCTCGCGTCGCCGCTACTGGTGGTGGCTTACGCCATTACCGGCCGGGTGGATGTGGATATGCTTAACGATCCGCTGGGATACGATCCTAACGGGGAACCGGTATATCTGCGCGATATCTGGCCTACCCAGGAAGAGATCAACGAAGCCGTGGCAGCTGCTGTGAAACAGGAAGATTTCCGTGATACCTACTCCGTTATTTTCGAGGGGGATGATCAGTGGAAAGGGCTGCTGGCGCCTACCGGTCAGGATTACCATTGGAGTAATGAATCCACCTATATCAAAGAAGCGCCGTTTTTCTACAACTTACCCGATGTACCGGCGGCTGCGGAAAACATCACGGATGCCCGTGTATTGCTGATGCTGGGCGATTCCGTCACTACCGACCATATTTCGCCTGCCGGCTCCTTTAAATCAGATACACCTGCCGGCAAATACCTGCTCGACAGAGGCATTGATCCGAAGATGTTTAACTCATACGGTTCCCGCAGAGGTAACCATGAAGTGATGATCCGCGGAACGTTTGCCAATGTGCGTATCAAAAATGCATTGTCACCCAAAGAAGGCGGCTTTACCACGCTGATGCCGCAAGGCATGGTGTTGCCCATTTATGATGCCGCCATGCAATATGCCGCTGCAAAAGTACCGTTGATCATACTTGCAGGGAAAGAGTACGGCAGCGGTTCTTCCCGCGACTGGGCCGCTAAGGGCACCAACCTGCTGGGGGTAAAAGCGGTGATTGCAGAAAGCTACGAACGTATCCACCGTAGTAACCTGGTAGGGATGGGGGTATTGCCACTGGAATATATTAATGGTGAAACGGCTTCCTCCCTGGGATTGTATGGTACGGAAACCTATTCCATTACCGGTATTGCAGAGGACCTCACTCCTGGTAAACTGGTAACGGTAACGGCTACACCGGCCAGCGGTGCGGCTATCGTTTTTCAGGCGAAGTGCCGGTTGAATTCCGCGATTGAAATTGAGTATTACAGGAACGGCGGTATCCTGCAGTATGTACTGCGCGCGTTCCTGAGTAAAGTATAGCCGTTGGCGTTAGCAATGGTGGAAGAGAGCTGACCACGATGGTCGGCTCTCTTTTATTTTTGGCGGCGGTAAGCCTTCAGGCGACGAGGGGAAGGGGACCGCCGTGCGCCAGCATTTTCCACCGTATTGATTTCCATTTGTTTTGTCATCCCCTTCAAACATATCATTTAAGCATTGATGAATTGTTTGTCAGAAAATTGTAATCGAAATCTAACGAATATAAATGCTTTATTCTCCATGAGTGGTATTATTTTCCCTTGACCTATATTTTAAATAAATTTATTTAATGTTTAAATTATTTATTTAGAATTAGTTAAAAATTCAATCGTTGTAATTAAATCCGCTTTAGTATGTCTGTTAAAAATCATTATTTCTGACACGCCTATGTACATCTGCATTTATGCTTTTACCTTGTGCTGGTGAACAAATGAATTATTATCAACCAAAAACAGGCCTATACCAGCTTGTACAACCTATAATTCCCGGAGCATGAAGAAAAGAGCAGTTGTTAGTAGTCGTCCCCGGTAATCAACACGTTTATTTAAAACTTTTTCAGTGAACAATATGCATTTCATGTAACCATAAATGTATCTGTTAATCATCCGGTAATTCGTCAGGCAATGCAGCTATCAGCTGCCGGGATTTCCGTGCCATGACCAGGCAAAATTTTATCAACTAAACATCATACGAACGCCTGGCAGGCGTGTGGCCGCGTATTGCCCTGCCGGGAGTGTTGTAAACGACATCCATCATGAAACACTACGCAAGCAGATTTATTGTATGGCTGGTGCTGCCATCTATCGCACTGATGGCGATGAAGGCCCCCAACCGGCCGCATATGCGGAAATATGCACCCAAAAAAGGCCCCCGCCTTTTTTTTAGTTCCGGATTTCAATCGATTGTTGGATGGGATTCCAGCCGCCCTTCGAAAAAGCGTACTGCCGATACCGTTGGTAACGGCAACGGAGACACGGTTTTTATATTCCCTTCATTCCGGCATCAGCAAAACCTCATCCCGGCCGATACCCTGGTACTGTCACCACTTTCTACCAAACCATATATGTCGGTGCAGCAACTGCTCAAAGGCGACGTCGCCGGCTTGTATATACAGGAACCCTCCGGTGAACCAGGAACGGCGCAACCCACATACATCAGGGGAATCAGCCGCCCGGTATTCTCCAACAGAGACCTGGCCAGCGTGCAACCCATTGTATACCTCAACGGCATTCCGCTGATCACGGATAATCCCTATAGCTATAATATTCAACAGGCCGATTTTACCACGATCGGTCCGGGTACCAACCTGTTTGCAGCCTACGATGTGGATAACATCGATAAAATCACCGTCGTAAAAGGACTTGCAGATGCTGCCATCTATGGTCCCCGCGCAACAAACGGCGCTATCCTCATCACCACCAAAAATGCACATGCAGGCAAAAGGCAAATCAGCATCAACAGCTTCTACGGCCTGGTGCAACAGGATGGTGTGGCTACCCGCAACGCAAAATCAGAACACAACTTCCGCGAGCCTTTTTATCGTCAATACGCCGATGCACACGGCTACGACAGTTACCCGGCCTACCTGCGCGACTCTTCCAATGTGAATTATTTCGGGCCTTCCAACTGGACGGACATCTACTATAAAAACAGTTATGTACACGGCATCAATGCCAGTCTGAGTGGCGGTTCCGACCGTTCCAACTTCCGCTTCTTCGGCGGCAGCACCCGTAATACCAACGCCGATGGTACACAACTGGACCGCTACAACGGCGCCTTCTTTATCAATATGCTGCCGTTTAAATGGCTCACCATTTCCAGCATGATCAACGCTACCCGCCTGGAACGCAAACGTAATCACTCGTTGCGTGATCAGTTTGCGGAAACACGTTATATACCTGATCTCAGCAATCCCCTGTCGCCTAACAAAAACGTGTACGGCAAATACCTGTCGGAATTCGACAAGGCTATTGACGCCAATAAAAACAACCTGGTGCAAGGTTACTTTGCACTCACCTTTGACCTGGGTAAGCTGCAATACATCAGCCGCGTGGCATTCGACTATAACGAAGGTACCCGTGATGTATTTTGGCCCAGCACGCTCATGGAAACCAACAACTTCGTCTCCAATTATTTCGGTTTTAACCAACGTTTTATTGTAGATAACAAGATCGCCTATACGCACCATTTCAGTGATACCCGTTCCCTCGCCTTTGAAGGCGGACAAAGCTTTCAGGGCGATGTGAATAAATATAACTATGCGTATGGTTATAAAGGCCCGAGCGACTTTATTAAAATCAACGTCGTAGAAGGCGATTCCAAAAAAGCGAATTACCTGCTGCCACAAGGTTTTGTGGTGTACCGTTTCACCGATAAACTGAAACAACGCCTCTTATCTTTTTATGGTAAACTGAGCTACGATCATAACCATATCTGGAATGTCAACGCGCTTTTGCGCAGCGACGGCGCTTCCTATATGCAGCCTGGCAGCAGATGGTTCCTTTCCCCGGTAGTCACCGGCGGCTGGAACCTGCAACAGACGTTCTTTCCCCATGCCGGCAGTCTGTTGAGCAAACTGGACCTGCAAGCCTCTGCCGGCAGAATGGGTAACACGATCCCGGAAGATGGTTTTGCTGCCGGTCCGCAATACAATGTAGACCTGGGTTTTACCAATAACCCCGCGATGTATTCCTATAACGGCTTCGGTACCCTTTCCCGTCCTTATTCTTCCGGCTGGATCGGTTACGATATTCCCTGGGCATACACCGATAACTATACGCTCGCTGCCGACGCCGGTTTCTTTCAAAACCGCCTTAGTATTAAAGTAGAAGCCTATACGAAAAACACCCGCAACCAGATGATGCGTATCCCCACCACATCTGAATCCGGTTATAACGCGGTATACCGCAGCGGCCTGGCGGTAAATAATACCGGTGTGGATGTAGCCATGGATGCGGTGATACTTGATGGGCACCGTAACCAGCTGGGCTGGACAGCCGGTATAAACTTCAACTTCAACCGTAACCGCCTGCAGGCACTGCCTGATGGATTGGATGAAATCCGTATCGGCGCCCGTAAACTGAAAGTACGAGAGTCGATTGACCGTTATTGGTTGTTACAGAACGAAGGTATTTACAATAGTAACAGCGAAGTACCTGTGAATCCGGATACGCATCTACCTGTTACCTATAAAGGTATTCCCATGAAAGCCGGTGATCCCAAATGGAAAGATGTAAACGGGGATCATGTGATTGATGATAAAGACAGGGTGCTGACCGGGCACGCTTTGCCCCTGGTATCCGGCGGTTTCAACAGCCAGTTGCAATACAAAAAATTCACTGTTGATTTTCAGTTTTATTTCGCGTTAGGGCGCACGGTATTGAATCAGCAGGCCGCGAAAAGATATGATTTCGTGAACCAGGATGCGGACAACAACCTGGGTGCCGTCAGGGAAATCACTTTCTGGCAACAGGAAGGATCGCCCAAACAATACCCGCTGTATAATCCCTGGAGCCAGGTGTTGCCTTATCAGGCAGAGCAGGACCTCTTCCTGGAGAAAGCATCCTTTCTGAAACTACGTTCACTCACGGTAGGGTATGACCTGGCAGCATTGCCGCTCATTCGCCGCTATAACATTTTCAACCGCCTGCTGCTGTATGCCACCGGTACCAATCTGTTGACCGTAACGCCCTATAGTGGCCGTGATCCGGAGATGATAGATGTATCCGGTTATGATACGGGTTATGGTCTTCCTATTCCCCGTACCTATACCTTGGGTATCAAGGTTGATTTTTAGTGAATCATAAATAGAAGCATACTATGTTATATACAATAAAACATTGGACCATCGTAATCGCCTGTGTGCTGGCCGGCAGCTTGCTGGGTGGCTGCAACAAGGTGCTGGAGGTAAACTCGCCTCACCTGGTCAATGAAACCAACAACTGGAAATCCATACAGGATACCCGTTCCGCCCTGCTGGGAACGTACGGATTAATGCGTGCAGCCCTGGCCGATAATAACGGCTACTGGTTATACGGAGAATTACGCAACGGCGATTTTCAGGCCTCCGGTTCAGGTGATCTGCGGGCGGTAATTGCCGGTCAGCTGAACGCCTCATATCCTTCCCTGCAGGCATTGAGCGACTGGCGCCGGTTCTACGCCGTGGTATCCAGCGCTTCCATTTTTATAGACCGCGCCGGAGAGGTACTCAACAATGATCCACAGTATACCCTGCTGAATTACAAAATGGATGTAGCGCAGGTGCGTGCGCTGAGAGCTTTTGCTTATTTCTGTATGGCCCGCATATGGGGAGATGTACCGCTGATTGTCACTTCCCATGATGGGAATTTTGATAGAAAAGCCCGTACCCCGCAACAACAGGTGCTGGCGTTTGCAGAAACAGAATTATTGTCGGCGGTGAATGACCTGCCTTATCGTTATGGTTTAAGTACAGATGTGAATAAACCACAGTTGTATTACGGTTCCACCAATACCACCTGGGATGGCGTGTTGATCAACAAGATCTCCGCTTACGCCATGCTGGCGCATATTGCAGCGTGGGACAGCCGTTATGCTGATGCTGCCGCCTATGCGAATCTCATCATGAAAAATTATGACAAGGCAGCCGCAGGTTATGTTACCACCGCTTCGCTCACTTCGCCCACCGGTTTCTTTTATAACAAAAGCACCTCACAATTTTTTATGCTGAGTTTCGACTGGACTAACCGCGAAGCGACGGTAGACGGGCACCTGGAGTCTTTGACGCTCGCCGCCCCGCTGATCTCCAAACCGGTTCCGGATATCTATGTATCTGCCGATACGGTGCTGCGTATTTTCTCCGAACCGCTGGACGAACGTTTCAGTATCGATTCTGCGGGCGTAGCGGTAACGCCTTATTTCACCGGGGTGACCGGCGTAAAACCCATCTTCAGTAAAATAAAAGTTATCCGCGACGGTAGTACCGATGGTTCGCTCGCGATCTATTCTTCGGGCATTGTTTTCAGCAGGCTGGAAGAGATCACGCTGCTGTATGCAGAAGCGATGGCCGTACTGGGCAACCGTACCGAGGCTATCAGCGCCATGGATGCTGTTCGCCAGAAACGTGGCCTGAACAGATACCTCAACGGTTCCGGTGATCTCATCACCGATATATTCCTGGAACGCCGTCGTGAGCTGATGGGAGAGGGATGGAGATGGTTTGACCAGGTACGCTACCAGCGTATCAAAAACAACAACCCCGCTTTTACAGCCATGATGAAGCAGGGCGGCATTTACTGGCCGGTAGCACAAACCGCACTGGACAACAACAACCTGCTGGTACAAACACCTTACTGGAGATAAAAACCACGGCTCATGCAATACCTGAATTTTTCCCATATACACCGTTTCCTCGCCACCTGCGCAGTATTGCTGGCCCTGGCCGCCTGCAGCAAGGATACCGGCGATTACCACTTTGAAAACAAACTGAATGTCTATGCAGGCACTACTTATGAATACCTGCAACACAACAAGGGTATCTACGATTCACTGCTGCTGGTGGCGGAGCGGGTACCCTGGTTGAAGGACTCCCTGCAAAAGGGTAAACTAACCGCATTTGCACCTACCAACAGCAGCTTCGACCTGGTGATCCGGAATATGAACGCGCTGCGTAAAACAGCGGGTAAATCGCCGTTATACCTCGCTACGGTAGACCCGCTGCAGCTGGACACGCTAAGCGCCCGTTATTTTGCTTCCAGTCTGTATATGACCGACAGCCTGCTGTTTACCGATGGAGTATACTTTAACTCCATCCGCTACAACCGCGCCCTGCACGCGCAGATACAGGATGCCAATGCCAGTGGTTATGTAGCCGGCGGACCCAAGAATATTTATTTCAGCGATACACGCGGTTCCAAATTCCAGCGTGACTGGCAACGGACCACCACCCAGGCGGTGAACATCAAAACCAGCAACGGGATTATTCACATCCTCGTGCCTACCCATGAATTTGGTTTCGGAGAATTCGTATTACGCATGAACAAGTAAAATTTCTGATCAATGAAAAAAGGAAAAGCTTTTGTGTTTGCCGGTTGGTGGAGTATAGCCCTGGTGATGGTACTGGGCAGTTGCAAAAAAATGTTGCCGGTAGACCGCCCCGCTTTCAGCCTCGAATCCCAGTTTACGCAGGACCTCTATCAACCGGTACTGGGACGTACTACCCTGATGACGAACAACTTTAACGCGGAAGGCTCTACGCTGCCGCTGACCTTCCGTATTATCAACGTCCGCACCTTCAACGATGAACCGGCGCCGGAGTTATTAAAACTTTTCCCGGTGGAAGTCTGGAAGAAGCCCTACACCGGCGATGAGAAAACATTAGCGGAGATCACCGCCAAACGTGCCACGGAGGATCATCCGCTGTTCGAGATAAGGGAACATTCCGGTGAGTTTATTATGTGGAATTCCGCTACTTCCGATATCCTGAAAGCGCAACCGGATTCCGGTTACCTGTTCGATGTAGAAGCTTTTAACGACGGCGGTAAACGTATCTTCAAAAACATGAAGTTGCGTCCCTTCCGGGAACGCCCCTACGAACCCAATAACCAAAATCCAATTACCGGCGCTAATTCCAATCCGGCTATCAAACCGTTTACCGTTACGGATATGATCACCGATTCTACCGGCAGCAACATGTCGGCAGATGATATCAGCATTTATTTCTACCGGAAAGGAGAGGGTAATTCACTCACCCTGCGCTTCCTCGATAAACGCCTGCAGCCGATGGACCCTGATTTATTCAAGGATACCAAATGGAATGAACTGCTGCATGGTTTTAACATGCAGAAAACAAAAGAAGCGGTGCGTTACGACGTGGCCTTTCCTATACCGCTGGTAGAGATGCCTACCCGTTACACCACCTTCGATGGGAAACAGGCCAAAATGGTATTTGCCTATAGCCGTCAGGGCTTCGGTAATCTCCGCCAGGACGCCAGCTTTCAGATCAACTTCGCCATCTACCGGAAAGGAGATTGGGAGATGGTCATCTGGTTCAACCGGGAAAATCCCAAGTTCATCAACGACTAATGGCTCACCGCATAAAATTCTGATATGAAACATCTTTTAATAGTGACAATATCATTTCTGTGTTGCTTCGGGGCGGTAAAAGCCCAGAACGTAGTGATCACAGGAAGTATTACCGATAAGGAGAAAGACCGGCCATTGCCCGGCGTCAGCATCCTGATGGGCAATCCGCCTAAAGCTATCGGCGTAGGGGATAACAATGGTAATTTCTCTGTAACGGTACCGGCTAACGCAGAGATCATGTTTAAAATGATCGGTTATAAGGTCATCAAAATAAAAGCATCGGCTAAACAACACATCCAGATACGGATGGAAGTAGAAAGCAATGCATTGAAGGAATACGTAGCCATCGGTTATCAGAAAAAGACCAGGGAAACCGCTACCGGGGCTTCTGTATCTATTAGTGGTAAAGACCTGCAAAGCGTGCCGGTACCCAACGTGATGGAGCTGTTACAGGGTAAGGTAGCCGGCCTGAATATCCAGAACAACAGCGGCGCACCCGGCGCGCGTGGTTCTATGTTCCTCCGCGGTCTGTCCAGCATCGGTATTTCCGGTGGCGGTGGCAACGACGCCTTCCTGACACCCACTTCTCCCTTGTTCGTTATCGATGGGGTACCTATCGATCCAAATACCAACTATGAATATGGTTTCCAACAGGGAGGGCCGGGATTAAGCCCGTTGTCGCTGATTCCTACCGAGGACATTGAAAGCGTGGACGTACTCAAAGATTCCCAGGCTACTTCCCTGTATGGCGCCAGGGGCGCTTATGGTGTGATCCTCATCACCACCAAGCGGGGTAATTCCAAAACGCCGATTATCCAGTACACCACCAACTTCTTCGCCAATTTCGCCCCGAAGCTGAAACAGATCATTGGCGGTAAAGATGAACGGGAAATGCGTATCTGGCAGATCATGAGGTATGATAGTACTATCTACGCCGGCCGGGAGAATATCAACAACAGCCCGTTTCTGTCCGACAGTTTGAATGCGTATTATAACAATTCCACCAACTGGCAGGATATCTTTTACCGCACTACTTTCAACCAAACACATAACGTGTCTGCTTCCGGTGGCGACCAGCGTTTTAACTACAAAGCCAACCTGGGCTATTACAATGAAAAGGGTATTATAGAAAATACCGGGTTTGACCGTTATTCCCTCTCGATGAATACCCAATTCCAGCCTACGCCGCGTTTTCGTTTATTCACCGCCGTAGCGGCTTCACTCGGTAAAAACCAGAAAGGCAGTGGTAACGGTGTTACCCAATCCGGTGTAGCCAGTGCGAGTAATACATCTTCCCTGTTGCCGGCATCTAAATTCACCGGCGGCGCCGATGCGATGAGTACTTTCTCCAACCGCAACGATAATAAAACGGCTAATATCCGCACCAATATTGAAGTGCAGTATGAACTGCTGAAAGGACTGAATGTGAACAGTAATTTTAGTTACGACTATACGAGCGGAGTGGAAGATAATTTCCGCCCGTCGCTGACGAACAACAACTTTGCCCAGGTTTATACCTATGATGATCGTCGTAGTAGTCTGTATAACCGTAACATGCTCACCTATGTGAAGTCCATTAATGATAAACATAATTTCAATATCTACGGCTTCAATGAGTTGAACGTAAAACGTTACCAGGCGCAGATTATGCAGCAGGAGCGCTCTCCCAACGACCAGTACGAAGGTCCGCTGGGGGTAGGTGGCGCCCTTTCCAAAGGAGGTATTTTAAACAACTTCTCTGAAGTGCGTACCGCCTCCTTTGCCGGATCTTTCTCCTACAACTATGATAAAAAGTATGTGGTAGATTTTTCCTATCGCTGGGATGCGGCTTCCTCTAACGGTCCGGATGTGGCTTACACCCGCAACCCTTCTGTGGGCCTGCGCTGGAACTTCAACAAGGAAAACCTGCTGAAAGACCTGAAATGGCTGGATTTCGGCTCACTGCGTGGTAGCTGGGGTAAAAATATTGTACCCTCCGGTAACATCTTCGATGCATATGGCAAATACAATTTCGCCGGCCGGTTCAACAATTCACCCGCTATCGGTCTCGATTTTGGAACCATGCCCAATACCATGCTGCTGCCTACCGTCACTACCCAGTTGAACGGTGGTTTTGAAATCGGGCTGTTTGAAGGGAAGGTATCCCTGATCACCGATGTGTATTACAAGATGGTGGATAACATGACCTGGAATAAAAAACTGGCTAACCACAACGGTTTTACCAATATCAAAACCAACGAAGCCAGTATGGTGAACTATGGTTATGAAGTATCGTTGATGGTGCGGCCATTGCCTCGTAAATGTGCGGTTAACTGGACGCTCAGTTTCAACGGTGCTATCAACCATGACGTACTGGCCAGGCTGCCGGACAATATGCGGGAAATCCTCGTGCCTGGTGATAAGATCACCGATCAGTCCATCCTGTACCGTTTAGGCAGAAACAGTTTATCGAATGTATTGTACCATACCCGCGGCGTTTTTGCCAATGATATGGATGTTCCGGTAGATCCGGCTACTGGTCTGCGTTACCGCACGAGCAATAACGCCAATAGTTTCTTCCGCGCCGGTGATCCTTACTGGACAGATGTGAACGGCGATTATATCCTGGATACACGCGACCAGGTAGTGGTGGGTAATTCACAACCGGCTATCACCGGTGGTGTTACTTCCTATACTACCTATAAAAATTTCTCCCTGAATATTACCATGTCGTACACGGCTATACGGGATATCCTGAATAACTCACTGGCACAGCGTTTCCAGAACCTGTACAACCCATATAACCCGAATGCGCTGGTGCCGATTGATGACTACAACTACTGGAAGTCCGCAGGAGATAAAGCTACTTATCCCAATCCCATGGACTACAAACGGTATGAGTTGTACTACCCTTACCGCTACAACCAGACACTGTTCCAGGAAGATGGTTCCTATTTCAAGATCAATACCATGACCTTGTCTTACAACATCGACCGCAATCTGACCAAACGTTGGGGAATTACTTCACTGCGTGTATACAGCACAGTGAATAACGTGTATACGTTCTCCCGTTATAGTGGTCCGGACCCTGAGAACGTGACTGACCTGGGCCGTGACCGTTCCGACGGTTATCCTAACAGGAGAAGTGTAACCCTGGGGCTGAATGTGCAATTCTGATTTTTAAATGATGAAAATAGTAACCATGAAACGTTGCGTTCATTTTCTGCGTATACTGTTGTTGCTGCTGGTAATCGTATTTTCCGGCTGCAAGAAGTTCCTGAATGTGGAACCACTGGATAATCTCTCGGGTAACAACTACTGGAAGAGCAAAAACGATGTAGAAACATTTACCAAAGATATTTACCGCCTCTTCAGGGTGGCGGCCACTTCCAATATCCTGATCATACAGGCGGATTACCGTTGCGGTCCCTGTAAGCAATCGAAAAGCGCTTTCCCTGCGCGGCAGGATTTTACCTACATATCGCAGAACAACCTGCGGAAAGCCCTGGCAGCCCGTGCTGACAGGACCCTGGCTGGATATGATCCATATACGGAGTGGTGGCAGGCCAACGTACGCTACGACATGATTCCTGACTGGAATAACTTCTACCGGGTGATCCAGTCCTGCAACATCCTGATTCAGAAGCTGAACGATGTGCCGGACCCGGAGCTGACCGGCAGCCTGAAAGCGAAGTACAACGCAGAAGCGGTGTTTATGCGCGCTTTGTCCTACTTCTTTATGGTACGCCTATACGGAGATGTACCTTATTACACCACACCCTACAACCAGGACCCGCTGCCCCGTACCGATATGAAAACGGTATTAGCCAATTGTATTGCTGAGGTAGAAAAAATCAAAAATGACCTGCCCTGGACTTACGATGATCCCGCCAACAGGGCTGTAAGAGCCATGCATGGCGCGGCGCTGGCATTGGGCATGCACATGAATATGTGGCTGGCTGGTTTTGATCCTGCCAGAAAACAGGCTTATTATGAAGCCACAGACCGGCTGGCAAACGAGCTGGAACAACTGGGTGAAAAAGGCCAGGGCGCTTATCGCCTGTTGCCGCTGAGCGAGAGCGTGCAACTGTTCTCCGGCCGTTCCCAGGAGGGATTGTTTGAAATACCACAGAACTTTAACTATGGTGAACTGGTGGCCAGCCGCGTGAGTTTTTCCTTCTCGGTATTACATGAGCCCTATCGTAAAGGAAAACCTTACAGCGAGCTGGTATACTACAGTCAGTATATGAAAAAGATATACCCTGAATCGCAGGCGGATGGCCGTAAAGAGAAATGGTTCGATCAATACATCTATGACGAAACGGGGCTGTTCCAGTTCTTTAAATTCTTCAGCGTATATGCCAATAACTCCGAAGGTGAGCGTTCCAGTGATGATAACTTCATGATTTTCCGTTATGCAGACGCTTTGTTGCTGCATGCAGAAGCGCTGGCGGAACTGGGCCGCGATGACGAAGCCACCGCCTTGCTGAACCGTATCCGTCAACGTGCCGGTGCGGAGCTATTCCCCGCAGAACCGGGCGGCGGCAACCTGAAAGATGCCGTGTACTGGGAACGTTGCCGGGAACTAATGGGAGAGGGGCATTATTTCTACGACCTGGTACGTACGAAAAAGCTGATCGATCCCAAGTACTGCTACAATCCTATTTCCTATTCAGAATTTATACAAGGCGCCTGGACCTGGCCTATCAGCAAGGATGCGATGAAAAACAATCCTTACATGCGTCTGAACGATTTCTGGCAATAAAAACTGTATGAAGATGAATACATATATCCATAAGATAATGCTGCCGGTGCTGATGCTAACAGTGATGGCTATCTGCAGTTGTAAAAAGAACTACTATACCGATACCGGTCTGCATGACCCGAATTATAAAGGTACCGTGCTGCAATACCTGCAATCCAACCCGTTTTATTTTGACACCCTGGTACAGGTGATTAAACTGGCGGGCATGGAAGAAACTTTTAGTAAAGATGAGATTACCTTCTTTGCACCGGCAGATCCCTGCTTTTTCCAGGCTATCCGGTCGCTGAATGACTACCTGAAAGTGAATGGCCGGGATACAGTGCAGCAGCTATCGGATATTAAACCGGCAGTATGGAAGAACATGTTGCAGTTGTACCTGTTCAAAGGTAAAAAGCGATTGCGGGATTATACGCAGGTGGACACGCTGGCGCTGGATACTTACAACGGTCAGGGTTTCCTTTGTTACAATGAACGCCCGCAGAATATCGGTGTCATCTTCAATGACGCCGTAAGCGGTACCTCCGTGATTAAGTACGCCGGATACCGGCAGCTGATGTTGTCCTATATACCGGATTTCTCCCAGCCTCGTTTGCGTTGGCTCAACGTGCCGGTAGCTTCTTCAGATATAGCGCCTTATAACGGTATCGTACATGTGTTGATGTTTTCCAGACATAGTTTTGGTTTCGATCCCTCCCGCTTTATCCTGTTAGCCACTGAAAACGGCGTAGGAAAATAATGACCTATTAATCAACCAGCAATGACAAATGAACTGATATATCTGCGGAATGCCTTGTGTGCGCTCCTGGTAGCCGGTACGGTTTCCTGCAGTAAAAAAGAATCGATCCGTACTGATCTCTATGAAAAAGGAGAATCAGCATTGGGGATTAAGTTCTCTGATGCACTGCCGGTGCCGGCGCAGGGAGCGCCTGGTTCGGAGACGGTATATAAAGTAAAAGGGCTGCTTCCTTTTAAAGACCGGATTAAATGTTTCATGAATGAAGAAGCAGCTACGGTGATAGCGGTGACGGATAGCACGATACGGCTGAAAGTGCCGGAGACGGCCAGTTCCGGCGGTACCACCATCCAGGTTGACGGGCAGGTGTTCTTCGGGCCTTCCTTTGTGGTAAAAGGTCGTGTATCCATCGACGCTACTTTCAAAACACAGGTAGGCACCAACGGCCTTATCCTGGATGTTTTTAAGATGGCTACCGGTAACTGGCTGTTGCTGGGTGGTTTCACCGACTTCGATAAAAAAGCGGCCAGCGCTCCGGTGAACAATATCGTGATGGTATCTGCCGATGGTGAATATCAATCTTCCTTAATGGCCGGCAAAGGACCGAATGGCACTTTGAGCAGCATTGTCCCCCTCAACAACGGGCAGTACCTCGTGGGCGGTACTTTTAATAGTTACAATGGCCGCAAAGGTATCAATGGCCTTACCCGTATCAATTCCAATGGTTCGCTCGATACCATGCAGGTAGAGGTGGTGAACCTGACACCGGAAAATCCGGCTAACAACTACGACACGGTGGCCGCATTCAACGGCGGACTGGTAGGCGCTGTTAACAAGGTGTTCCTGGATAATGGTAAAATTATCGCCATTGGTAACTTCAGCGGCTACTCGACGTATTTCTATGAACGTTCCACCCGTGATACCAAACGTTCCGAGTTTGTATCTATTCCACAGCTGGCAAGGCTGAATATGGACGGTACGCTGGATTCTTCCTATAACTATAACCTGGCCGCCCATAAGGGAAATGAAGGTTTTAACGGCGCCATCTATGATGCCTTTCAGCAGCCATGGGATGGTAAAATTGTGATTGCCGGCAGCTTCACCAAACTGAATGGACAGCCCGTGGGTAATATTGTGCGCCTGAATACGGACGGTACGATTGATCCCGGTTTTACCGCCAGCGCAGATGATGCGGTAGCGCGTATTACCTATAACGCCGCTACAAAGCAGTATATATTCACCGGTAGTTTCAAACGCTATAATACTGTCAATGCAAGTGGTTTGGTTATGGTAGACCGTAATGGTGTGATCAATCCCGGATTTGTACTGGCGCCGCTCACCGGTGGTGGCGTGATACACGCACAACAGTTGACCAGCGGGCTGGTAGTAGTAACCGGCACCTTCAAAAAATACAACGACGTAACCCGTTCCGGTTTTATGATCCTTAATCCTGATGGTACGCTGGCAGCAGGTTATAACAATACCGGCTCCTTCAATGGCATTGTAACGGATATCACAGAAACCAGCAATGCGCTGGGTCAGCCCACTATATTGCTCACGGGTATTATTAACCGGTTCGACAATAAGGAGGTGGGCAATATTGTGCGCGTAGTATTGAATAACAACTGATCAAAGGTGTAAACTATGAAAAAACGCATCCTGAAAAATATATGGCTGTTAGCCTTTGTTGTTGGCGCTGCTTCCTGCAACCACGATTTTGACAACAGGCTGGAACCTAAGACAGGGAACGATAGCAGCGGTTTGGTATATCGTTCGCCCAAAGTGTTATATGTGATCGTAGATGGCGCCAGAGGTACCAGTACCCAGACTGTTAATCCGCCCCGTTTGATGGAGATGTCCGAACATGCGCTGTATACCTGGAACGCCGTAGCAGATACCATCGCTTTACCGGTGACCGCCTGGGCAGATATGCTGACCGGCGTGTATAAAGAAAAACACCAGGTTACCAAAGCTGATTTCTCCGGTAACCAGCTGGCTGCCTGGCCCATGTTTTTCCAGCGACTGAAAAAAGACCAGCCTGCGCTGCGTACCACTGCTTTCTGCGCTTCTGCAGCTTTTAAGGATAACCTGGTGAGCGCTGCCGATGTGAAAGAAAGTTATAACGATGACGCCAGTGTGAAAAATGCGGCACTGAAAGAACTGGAACGCGATAGCGCCGCTGTGGTGCTGGCCCAGTTTGGCAGCGTAGATGCCGCTGGGCGGCAATACGGCTATGATGCCAGCGTACCCGCTTATAGCGGCGCTATTTTGCAGGTAGATAGTTATATCGGTGAGCTGGTGGATAAACTGAAAGCACGTCCCAATTACGGCAGGGAAAACTGGCTGGTGATCGTAGCATCCAATATGGGCGGCTATTTTGCCGTGCCTCCGGCAGATGATGATAAAACCGTATTCAGTGATCCGAGACTGAACCAGTTTGTGATGATTTATCATCCTCGTTTTGCACCTGCTTATGTAGCAAGGCCCAACACCAGTTCCATTCCTTACACCGGTTATGCTGTTACCCTGCAGGGAAAAGACGCATCCGCTATCAATGCTACATTACCCGCTGCCAGCGCTACTGCTTACAATTTCAACGACAAGGGGGATTACACGGTGCAATGTAAAATCAAGATACTGGGTAAAGGTACACCGCAGCCGGCCTTCCTGGCCAAATATGCCAATACCACCGGAGCACAGCCGGGATGGGCGTTCATGTTCCAGTCGGCCGGAGAATGGCGTGTAATCGTAGGCGCTACCGGTAAAGCCCTGGCTTACCTGGTGGGTAAAAACCTGCCGCTGAACGAATGGCATACGCTTACCTTTAAAATCTATACAGAAGGAGCCAAACGTTACGGGGTGGTATTTACCGATGATACCAAACATACGCCTACAGACCTCACCGGCTACAACATCACCAATGCGGCGGACCTGACAGTAGGTTTCTCCCCGGGATGGATCAGTACCGGTTCCAGCCAAACGATCACGGATATACGTATTTACAACGTCGCCCTGGATGATGCTACTATCCAGCAGGACGCGAAATCTACCGTGCCGGATTTCAAAAAGGCTTACAATATCAATAACCTGATCGGTTACTGGCCGTGTACCGAAGGCATCGGTGGCGTATTTAAAGATCTGAGTCCGTCGAAGAAAGACCTGAAGCTCAACGGCGCCTTCAAATGGAATTCTTTCAGTGATCTCAGTGCGTTTATGCGGCCGCCGTTACCGTCCAATGTGGTGCAAACGATGCCTGGCGGCATAGATCTGCCCTATACTATTTTCAACTGGATGAAAGCGCCCGGCTATGCCAGCTGGGGGCTGGATGGCCGTACCCGGATAACCGGTTTTATGGATGTGCAACCCTAATCATTATACCAATTGTGCATTATGAAAAGACTCTTTTTTTTATGCCTGCTGTTTGCAACGATGGGCTGCAGCAAAAAATATGGTTACGATTTTAAAAATGGATTTGAAACCGAACCAAAGAAGGATACTGTTACCATGGACCTGGATACTTCCATGTACAAGGTAGACCGTTCCCAGTACACGCAAGCCCGGGTATTCCCTGGTATGATGGACGTTACGGAGCCGCGGCTCAAAGATTATAAGATAACCCTCAACCTGGCTTATATGCAGGTGCGGAGCGGTGATCTCCGCGTGAGCGTGACCCCACAACCTTATTTTAGTACCGGGTTGTTCGCTCCTGCCGGCGAACTGCTCACTATAGACGTGCCGGAAGGTATCTACGGTTTGCAGGCTAACGTGGGCGCACATACGGATAACCTGGCGGGTGTATCTCCCCTGAAACGTGCGGAGATCATCTATACCCGCACGCAGCTATTCCCCGGGCGTAACTATATCCGTAACCTGTACGGCGGTACTATCTGGATCATCGCAGCCCGTTCCCTGGACAAGACTGTAACGCTGAATGTCAGCGGTGCTGCAAAGTCCGCCGATTTTGTGCTCGGTGAAACAACCGATGCAGACTGGCTGGAGCAGGTTAAAAAAACGACGGTACCCTGGCTGGAACTGCGTGGTAAACGCATGGTGCTCACCATTCCCAAAGACCGCCTGCAGCGGTACCCGCTGGAAAGTCCTACACTGCTGATGCAGGAATGGGATAAAGTGATTGCACTGGATTACAACCAATGGCTGGGCTTATCCGATACGGCAACGGATATACGTCACCTGGCGCCGCAGTTACCCTGGCGTATTGTAATGGATGTACAACCGGTAGTAGGATATGCGCACTCCGGTTTCCCGGTAGTATGTATGATGGATGATAACTGGTTCCGCCAGATTACCAGCGCCGATGCCCTTACGCATGGCGCCAACTGGGGCGCCTTCCACGAGATAGGTCACAATATGCAACAGGGCGGCGTTTGGAGCTGGCCGGAGCTGGGAGAAGTGAGCAACAACCTGTATTCGTTTAAAGTGGACAAACGCAACGGTATCCGCCGGGGCAACTTCAACACGGCTATCGCCATCGGACTTCCTTTCGCTGCTACAGTGTCGGCTACCAAAAAATATGCGGACCTCACCGACCTGACCGGCCGCCTGGCGCCGTTTATCCAGATTTTTGAAAAATACGGCTACGGCTTCTTCACAGAACTGCATATCCGCGCCCGCAACGCCAGGTTTACTTCTATCAATACACAGGACAAAGTGGACTTTTTCTATGAGTGTTTGTGTGACTATACGACAAAGGATATGGAACCTTTTATGAATGCCTGGGGCCTGTATATCAGCAATATCTCCAAAGGAAAGATGTCGGCTAAGTACCCGCTGCTGACCGAACAGGTATGGAAATATGATCCCCGTTGAGTAGTCTCAAATATACAAACTGATGATTCCCATGAACAACAATACGCACCTTTTTCGCCGGCGCCGCGTGCCGCTGGTATTATTACTGGCTGGTTTGGGCGGGGTATTGCTCACCGGTAGCTGTAAAAAATACGCAGATCCGCCACGAGTATATGAACAGGCCGATTCCGTGAAAATCAAAAAGAAAAGAAAGGTCATGCTGATTGTGCTGGAAGGTGCTACCGGACAGGAAGTCAGTAAAGTAATGCCGCCTGCTATCAAGCAGATGCTGGCAAACAGCAAGTACACCTGGAATGCGATCAGCGATCCGGTCACCAACGACCCGGCTACGCTGACCAGTATTATGCGGGGCGTGGCTTCGCTGAAGCACCAGTTCACCGACAGCAGCTTTGAACTGAATGCCAGCGCCGGAGAACACGACGTTGTACCGGTATATCCTACCTTTATCCAACGGTTGCAGGACCTGGGGAAAATCCGGAAATCCACTGCCGTTACCTCCTGGAAAAAGCTGTCCGACAATCTGCTGATATATGCCGATGATCCTTTCACGGTGGCCAATGACGCCGCGGTAAAAGACAAGATCATCGACCGGCTCAATACCCAGAATGATGATCTGTTGGTCGCTGATTTTAACGGTATCAACTTGGCGGGTATCAGCAGCGGCTTTTCTGCAGATGCAGCCGCCTACAGGGACGCTATTGTAAAGACGGATACTTATATCGGCAATATCCTGGAGGCGATTAAAGCGCGTAAAAATTATGATAAAGAAGATTGGCTGGTAGCCGTGACTTCCAATCATGGTGGCAGTGGAAACAGCTATGGCGGTAATTCTGCAGCGGAGCGGAATATCTTCGCCCTGTATTATTCCCCCTCGTTTAAATCTACAGAACTCGCTGCTCCGCCCCAGGTAGAGGTAGTACGCATGCAAGGAAAAGATGCTACCGCAATCAATGCAAAAGTGGCAGCGGCCAATGCAGATCGTTATAATCTCAAAACCAAAGGGGAGTTTACCATCCAGCTAAAACTAAAAATATACAATAAAGGCGTTACACAACCGGCTTTTTTTACCAAGTACGCCAATACCACCGGGGCGCAACCCGGATGGGCGTTTATGTTCCAGGCTGCCGGTGAATGGCGGGTAATCATCGGCGCCAATGGTAAAGCCTTATTATACCTTACCGGGAAAAATCTGCCGCTCAACGAATGGCATGCGCTTACCCTGAAAGTATATGAAGAGAATGGTAAACGCTACGGTGTCGTATATACGGACGGAGAGAAACATACGCCTACGGATATTACCGGCTATGATATTACCAACACGGCCGACCTGGTAGCGGGTTTTAATCAGGGTTATGTGAGCACCGGGCCGGTGTTGAGCATGGCGGATATCCGTTTCTACAATGCTGCACTGCCGGATAATGTGATCGGCTCTTTGCCCTGTACACAGCCGGTGGGCGCCGCAGATCCCTATAATAACAATCTGATTGGTTATTGGCCCTGTACCGATGGTTTAGGTGGTGTGATGAAAGATGTAAGTGCGTCAAAAGCCAATCTGTTGCTGAATGGCAGTTATGCCTGGGAGTTCAGCGAGGCTTATAATTGTGGCCCGCGTAAAGAATATCCCCTCACGAACGTGATTCAGAATACAGACCTGTTTCCCCAGATCATCTACTGGTTTGGTGGTAAGGTAGACGACGCCTGGAAATTGGACGGTAAAGTATGGCTGGACAAGTTTGAAAGTGAATTCGTGAAGTAATGGGAATTTGAATAACAGAAGAGGAGGCTACCCTTGGGGAGTAGCCTCCTCTTTGCATTGGGCGATACCGATTATATTGTACCTTTGGTGATGGCTTTCAGAAAAACTTTTCTCATCATTATTGGGAGTGTGCTAAGCAGCATTGGTACGCTTCATGCACAGGAAAATACATCGACAGTGGATATCTGTAAAATTGAGTTTGCTGCGGCAATTGAGCTGATGTCATCGGCTAAAGTGGTCCCCGCCCCAAAACCGCCTGTGGCCATGGCGGTCTATTATAATCCCGATTATTTATATGGCATGTTGGTCCAGGATGACGGAAAAGAAAGAAGCTGGCTCATTTGGCATCACCGGAAAATGCTGCTTCAGATCGATGATAAACTGGGGTTGCCGCTGAACTACGGAAAACAGCTGAAAACGAATGTCTATCTGCCGGGCGAAGCTAAAGCCGATACTGCCACCTACAGCACTGTAGCTGATTGGGATAACGAAAGTGAGTACGATTCGCCGGGGAAGGGTACGCTCACGCTTACAGAAGATACCACTACCATTCAGGGATATATGTGCCGGAAAGCTATTATTCAATACCATGCTGATAGTCTGGGTAAAGCCGGACCTGTACGCAGCGTGGAAATATGGTACTGTCCGGACTTACCCGCATTCGTGATACCGCCATATTCTTTCTTACAAAAAATACCCGGCGCTGCTTTAGCCATCATGACGGAAAGTACCTATGGAAAGAAGACATTTCTCCAGGCGAGCAGTATTACACAGCAGCAGGAAGATATTACCTTTTTCAGGCCTGCAGAAGATATTCAGATCATGTATCCGCCGGCGCCTGTTAAGCCTTAGATGATAAAAAAATGGCTGACCGTTTAGGTCAGCCATTTTTTATTTCTTGGCAAGTTCGGCTATCTTTTTACGGTCACCTACCAGCCATACCACATCTTCCCATTCAAAAGCCAGATCGGAAGGCGGGTTCAGGATACGTTCCGTGCCGCGGGCGATGCCTACCACCAGGGCGTTGGTTCTTTCCCGGATACCGGAGCTGCGGATGGTTTGTCCTGTCAGTCCATTGTGTTCGTCTACTACAATACTGGTAAGGCCTACATTGTCGTCCGCCATGTCGTCGCTTCTTTCCACATTCAGCGTGTTGACAACCCGGTTAAATTCTTCCAGTTGCGCTTCTGTTCCAATGGCGACGATCACGTCGTTAGGGAACAGTTTTTCCTGACGGGTAGGCGCGTAGATGGTGACGTTCCCTCTCTTGATAGCACCTACATTGATACCGTATTTCTCTCGTAGCTGAAGGTCCACCAGCGGCGTATCGATCAGCGAAGACCATGGGTTGATTTCTATTTCGGATACCTGGGCATCCCAGGGGAGGAGATCGGCAGCAGCAGATTTTTTAGCGGCGGCATCGGCAGCTTCACGCGCATTGAGATTGGTGAGGAAGCGGTTTTCGATGCGGTTGTAATATTTCTGCAACTGTTGGCGCAGGGCCAGCAATACCACTGCCATCACCAGCGTGGTACCCAACAGTGCCTGCCAGAAGGTGAAGAACTGATTGAGCAGGAAACCTACCAGCAGCACGGCAATCACGTTGCGGATCACTTCCACTACTACCAGCGGGCCGCGGTTATACTTGGAATCAAGCCAGAGCGCCTTATAGGCGATACCCTGTACTTTTTTGATGGTGAGCGCGGAAATAAAAGGCGCCATCATGGCGATAGCCAGCACTACAGCGATCAGTTTGGCGAGCAGTTGGTTTTGCACATATCTTTCAATGAAAGGCCATACGTAGTAGGTGTTGAGCAGGATGATGGCGATCAGTATCACGCCGTTCAGGATAATGACCTTCAGATAAGCGTGGAGTACCACGCGCCAGTCGCTCTCCGCCTGCAACGTTTGGGAGCTGGCGGAATAACGGTTCAGCGCCAGCAGCCATTTTTCCGGGATGATTTTTTCCAGCCAGTTGTACATGGGCTTGGAGAAGCGGATCATGTAAGGCGTGGTGAAGGTGGTAACGGCGGAAACACCTACGGCTACGGGGAACAGGAATTGACTGGTTACGCCCAGCGTTACCCCCAGCGTGGCAATGATAAAAGCAAATTCCCCTACCTGCGCCATACTCATACCTACCTGCACGGCTTCTTTCAACGGCCGGCCGGATATCAGGGCGCCCAGGGAGGTACTGAAGAATTTACCGAAGATGGTCAGCAACGTAATCCACAGCACCGGCCAGCGGTATTCCACAATCATTTCCGGGTTGATCAGCATCCCTACTGATACAAAGAAAATAGCGCCGAAAAGGTCTTTTACCGGCTGTATCAGGTGCTCTACTTTTTCAGAAGAGGTAGTTTCCGCAATGATGGAACCCATGATGAAGGCGCCCAGCTCGGCAGAGAAACCTACCTGGGTAGCCAGTATCACCATACCCAGACAGAGCGCGATACTGAGAATGAGCAGCGTTTCGCTGTTCATATATTTCTCCATCTTTTTCAGGAAGGTAGGCAACAGGAAGATGCCCGCCAGGAACCATACGGCGAGGAAAAACATCAGTTTGGCAATGGTGAACAACATCTGTGAACCTTCAAACTGTTTGCTCACCGCCATGGTGGAAAGTAATACCATCAACAGGATCACCACAATGTCTTCTATTACCAATACGCCAAATACAATTTTGGTAAAAGGCTTTTTCTTGATACCCAGTTCTTCAAAAGCCCGGATAATGATAGTGGTGGAAGAACTGGCGAGCAAACCGCCCAGAAACAGGCTGTCCATCGTACTCCAGCCCATCAGTTGACCGGTAAAATACCCGGCCACGGTGATCACGCCGATCTCCACAAAGGCGGTAATCGCCGCCGTGCCTCCTACACGCATCAGCTTTTTAAAGCTGAATTCCAGTCCCAAAGAAAATAACAAAAAGATCACGCCAATCTCCGACCATATTTTAACACTCTCTTCATCACTGATAGAGGGAAAAAGGTGGAAATGCGGGCCCACCAGAAAGCCGGCGATGATATAACCCAATACCATGGGCTGTTTCAGTCGTCTGAATAATAAAGTAATAATACCTGCCGCTCCAAGGATCAATGCCAGGTCAATAATCAATTTCGGTAGATGCATACAGTAAAAATCGATTTATAGATTGCGTAAATGTACGGTATGCCAAAGCGTGTAAACGCCCCGGCATATGTGTTAAAGCCAGTTTTCGAATCTCTGAACTTTGCTAATATATTATTTTTTCAGGGGGTTGACAAGTGAAATACTTTTAATGTATGGCTTTGTAGGGGCTAATTACAGCCTTTTGATGGCCTCAATCACCATTCGAAGGCTATTTTTCTTGGTACTATATGGCAACCATTCCTGTATGGCAGCGACATTCAGCATCGCCAGGTTATCCTCATCTATTCGAAGGTTTTCGGTCAAATATTCAATAGCCATTCGGCGGCTTCTTAGTATAATGCCGGGAGTGGTAATAATTTTATCCGATAAGGCTTTCTCGGGGGTCGCTACAAGAGCAAATTGATCCTCCCACAGTTCCGTATGTTTTATACCATAGGTGTAGTATGGAAGAGGAAGATGATAATACGCATATCGATTGACTGGAGTGTCAAATTGGCAACTGGCTTGTGTGGTCATGGAAGATACCTCAAATACACGTTCCGGAATCAATCCGTGATAGGACAACGCGACATCAAGGGAAACGTAGCTGGGGCCAAATATATGATTAGCCACGAGGAAGCGCTCTGGACGCCGAATTTTGAGAGCGGGGCCAGGAATGTAAAGCCCCTCTTTCATAGGGAAAAGTACTTTTTCTTGTACCAATGTCTGAATCTTATCAGTAGGTTGACTATAACCTTTGAGTATGGACAACAATATTGCTTGGGTAAGCAGTTGCCCTTGAAAGGGCGCAAAGGCTGTGTTTATATTCATTAAAATATTAATTTAATATATGCTTAGTCCTCATGCCCAAATTTAACATTTTCATTTCCTCCCCAGATACTCCGATGGCAGCATCCCAAACTGTTTCTGGAAATTACGGCTGAAATTATTCAGCGACGCAAACCCGGTCATTTCTGCCGCTTCATTTACTTTGTAATACCCGCTATCCAGCAGCATAGCGGCCTTTTTGAGCCGGGTAAGATTGATCAGCTCATGAGGGGTAAGATCGGAGATGACTTTGATTTTACGATACAGCGTAGGGCGGCTCATATTCATCTTGTCGGCCAGGACTTCCACATCCAGATTCACGTCAGTGAGATGCTGAAGGATAATCTCATGCAATTTATCCAGGAAGGCTTCATCGGCACGGGAGATGGCCATGCTGCGGATATGGACGGCTGGTGTGGAGGTGAAATGGTCCCTTACTTTCTGCCGGTTGCTTAACAGACTGGCGATCTGTGCTTCCAGGTGCGCGGGGGAGAAAGGTTTTTCGATATAGGCGTCTGCACCGAGTTCCAGGCCTTCGATTTTAGACTGTAAGGTATTGCGGGCGGTGAGCAATATCACGGGGATATGACTGTATTCCACATCGGACTTAATCTGCCGGCATAGATCAAACCCGTCCATTTCGGGCATCATCACGTCGCTGATGATGAGCTGAATAGTGCTGTCACGCAGTATCTGCAGGGCAGCAACGCCATCGCGGGCGGTGATGATTTGGTACTTTTCTTCCAGATCATCGGCGATGAAATCCAGTATCTCCTGGTTATCGTCAACCAATAACAACTGTGGCCGGGTTATGATATGTTTTTCCATTTGCTGAGATTAAATTCTATTTCCTGGTGGATAGGTAATGTCAGTACAAATACATTATAACGGTGATGCGCATATTGTAAGGTAAGCGTTCCCTGATGCAGCTGTACGAGTGATCGCGCTATGGATAAGCCCAGCCCGGTACCCGGCTGATTGTCGGCGCTTTTGCCCCGGAAGAAAGGCTCAAATATTTTTTCTTTCATCTCGGATGGAATCAATACGCCGTCGTTCTGAATGTGAATCGTGAAATATTGGTCGTTTTCTTCCACAGGCAGCAGTTCAATTAATACCGTACCGGCGGCGTATTTGATGGCATTGCTGACGAGGTTGCTCACAATTTTATGGAACGCTTCCAGATCTACATAGGCAAAGAAATGGGGAACGGGTAAGGCTATACGGAATTGCAGCTCTTTCTGTTCAGCGGCGGGTATGAACTGCAGGTGTATCTCCTGTAACAGCGCGGGGACAGGGGCTTTCACGAAATTAAGTTTGTAACCGTTGATTTCGGTGCTCCTGAAATCGAGTAACTGGTTGGTGAGGTCCAGCAGCCGGTTGGTATTACGTTCCATGATCAGCAGGTTCTTTTGTATCTGCGGTACTTCAGCAGAACGTTGTATCACCTTTTCCATCGGTCCTTTAATGAGGGTGAGCGGGGTACGGATCTCATGGGCGATGTGGGTAAAAAACTCAATCTTGGCCTGGTACAGTTCTTTTTCTTTTTCGTGTTCCAGCAGTTCCATACGGCGTTGCTGCTGTTGCCGGTTGCGGATACGGTAATGCCGGACAATATACCAGACGAGGCTGCACAGGGTTACAAGATACAGGACATACGCGGGATAGCTGGCCCAGAAGGGAGGCAGGATGCGGATGGTGAGCTGCCGTGGGGCGCTGGTCCATTGCCCGCTGTTGTTGGCGGCTTTCACCAGGAAATGATAGGTGCCGGGTGATAGTTTGGTGAAAACGGCCTTGCGGTTGGTTTCCAGGTAAGTCCAGTCTTTGTCGAGCCCTTCCATCTTATAGGCATAGGGCGTGGTTTCTGGTGAATTAAAACGCAGCGCGGCAAAGTCTATACTGAAAGAGGACTGGTCGTAGGCGAGCGTGATGGTATCGGTATAGTTAATCGCGCGGGCCAGTTCAGGGCCACCGGGTAACAGTGGTTTGTTGAATACCTGGAAACCGGTGAGGTACACCGGCGGTACATAGCTGTCGGCCGGCAGACTGGCAGGATTAAAGCGTATCATACCTTTTACGCTGCCGAAGTACAAAGTGCCGCAGCTGTCTTTGTAAGCGGAATTATAATTAAACTGATCATTGAGCAGCCCGTTGGCTTTGGTGTATACTTTAATAGCGCCGCTTGCGGGATGCAGATGGGCAAGGCCTTTGGAGGTGGTGATCCACAAATCGTGCTGGTCATCTTCCAAAAGATTATAGGTCATATTGCTCAACAGGCCATTGTGAGTGGTATACCGTACAAAACGCCCGGTGGATTTATCCAGCCGGCATAAACCGCCTTCTGTGGCGCACCAGAGCTGGTAGCGGCTGTCTTCCAGGATGTGGTCTACCCGGTTGTTGGGCAAACTGGTGCTATCTGTATCGCTGAACAGATACACGCCTTTTTTGCCTGTATGCGGATTAAAATGATATAACCCATCACGGGTAGTACCCGCCCAGTAAGTGCCTTCGCTATCCTGGTAAAGGCAGGTGTAGAAAATATAGCCGGGTACTTCTTTAACAGGAATAAAACCATCGCGTTCCCGCGTATAACGGTAAAGCCCCCTCGAAGTACAGAACAATACATCGCCTTGCCGGTCCTGCGTAATACTGTAGATGAAATTGCTGTGCAGGTCGTAGGGGCCGTTGCCGGCGGAATAATGCCGGAAAAATTTGCCGGTGCGTACGTTCAGGAGGTCGAGACCATGCTCGAAAGTGCCTATCCAGAGGGTATCGCCGGTAACGAGCAATCCATGCAGGTTGGTGTGCGACAAACCGCCACCACCGGGCAATGGCCGGATGTTGCTGATATTGCCGCTACGTATATCCATTTTGTTGAGTCCTCCGTCTTCGGTGCCTATCCAGAGCTGACCGTAACGGTCGGCGCAAATTTCCCGTACGGCATTGCCGCCGAGCGCATTTTCACCGGTGCGCGGAAAAAACTTTTCAAACGCGGTATAGGCCCCGGTAAAATAATTGACGCCTCCAAAGTAGGTGCCTGCCCAGATGCCGCCTTCCCGGTCGCGGTACAGCGTGTAGACAGCATTGTCGGAAATAGAGTAGGGGTCGTTGTATTTTTTCCGGAGATTGATATAACTGCCATTGGAAGGATGATAGATATAGATACCGCTTTCCGTGGCGATCCAGTATTCATCCGGACCACGACGCAGAAAATCGCGTACATACGTGCCCGTGCCTTCGGCCGTGAGGGTAAGCTGGTCCTGGTAGGTATGCAGCCGGGTATTGAATACTTTCAATCCCTGCGTGGTAGTGCCCACCAGGATAGTATCCTGGCCGGTAGCTACCATTTTGGTGATCCAGGTAGAAGTCACGGGAGGAGAGTGGTCATATAACGGATAAGCTGTAAACCGGTCGGTTTGTTTGTTGTATACCGCTATTTGCCCTTCGGGCGATGATAGCCAGATATTGCCATCAGCGGCCCTGCAAAGGTTACTGGCAGATGGGTAATGCGCGGGAGCGATCAGCGCTCCGTTACGCGGGTTGTAACGGTATAGTTTCAGATCTACGCTGAACCAGATATTACCGTCCGGGTCTTTGTCTATCGCCAGCACAATACCGGGCTTTGCGGGGATCGCTTTAAACGCTTCAGTGGCGGGGTTGTACACATACAGGCCTTTATCTGTGCCCACATACAATAGGCCGTCATTATCTTCCCACAATACAGCAATGTAATTACCACCGATACTGCCGGGCTGCTGCGGATCGTGACGGAATACCCGGAACGTATAACCATCAAACCGGTTGAGGCCGTCCTTGGTGCCAAACCACATGAAGCCCTGCCTGTCCTGCCAGGTACAGATCACAGCATTGTTCGACAGCCCGTTCTCTACCTGGTAATGTATAAAGTTGACAGACTGGCTGCGCGCCGGGAAGCTGGCAAACAGCAACAGGAAAATGACAATACAACGTGCCCGCAAAAACAAAGGTTTTTATAAAGATAATAATATCCATTTCCATTGACGAATTACTGTCCACCCTAAAAAATGAGACAATTTGTAAAAAGAATGAGACAAAAAGGTGTACTATAAAGCCGGCTTTACTGTTTCTTTGGAGAATACGTTAAGCGTTTTTTGTACGCTTAAATCAATCAACATCTATGTTATGAAAGGCAGGTACCTGTTGCCCTTATATCTTTTGCTGACAATGACCGGTTTTAGCCAGACAGTCAAACCGGACACTACCGGAACGTTCACCAATCCCTTACTGCCCGGTGGCCCCGACCCCTGGGTGATACGGGAACAGGGCGTATATTATTACATGGCTACTACCGGGCGTAATATCACGATCCGTAAAACAAAGGCCATGTCAGCTTTATCCACGGCGCCGGCCACCGTAGTATGGACTGCTCCGGCCAAAGGCCCGGATGCCCGCGATATATGGGCGCCTGAATTGCACCGCCTGGATGGTAAATGGTACCTGTATTACACCGCCGGCTCATCAGACAGCATCCATCCCCAGCACACCTTTGTACTGGAAAACGCTGCGGCAGATCCAACTACGGGTACCTGGACCAGCAAAGGCCAGATCCGCGACACCGCAGCTGATTACTTCGCCATCGATGGCACCGTCTTTTCGTATAAGGGAAACCGTTACTTTATATGGAGCGGGCATAATGGTAAAGATAATGTGCAGCGTATCTACATCGCCCGCATGAAAAACCCATGGACACTGGCTTCCGGCCGCGTGGAAATTGCTGCGCCACAATATGCCTGGGAGAAAAACGGTATCAACGAAGGCCCGGAGATACTGGTCAACAAACAACAGGATGTATTCCTGGTATTCTCCGTCAGCGGCTGCTGGACGGATGATTACGCCCTCGGTCTGATGCGCCTGAAGAAAAATGCTGACCCGCTGGTAGCGGCCAACTGGACCAAAATGCCGGCACCCATTCTCAGCGGCAAACCGGAAAACGGCGCTTTCTCGCCCGGGCACAACGGCTTCTTCAAATCTGGTGATGGCAAAGAGGACTGGATCATCTATCACGCTAATTCCCGCGCAGGACAAGGCTGCGGCGGCCAACGTAATCCAAGAATACAACGTTTCTCCTGGGATGACAATGGTTTGCCCGTTATCGGTGAACCGGTGAAAATAGGTACGCCACAACGTAAACCCGCGGGGGAATAAACTTCAACCGATAATCAACAACTTATGATAAAAAACAACCTTTTAGTACTGGCTTTATCCCTCGGACTATTGTCCACGGCCGATGCACAACAACAAGACTGGAAAATTGCGGGTAACAAAATCACTTCTCCCTGGAGTGAAAAAGTAAACCCTGCTGCCGTATTGCCGGATTATCCCCGCCCACAACTGGAGCGTGGTAACTGGAAAAACCTCAACGGATTATGGCAATATGCTGTCCGGGAAAAAAACGCTGCCACACCCACTTCCTGGGATGGGAAAATACTGGTGCCCTTCGCTATTGAATCTGCTTTGTCCGGTGTAGGCCGTACTGTCGGTAAAGACAGCCTGCTGTGGTACCGCACCAGCCTCACGTTGCCGGCTGCCATGAAAGGTAAAAAGGTATTGCTGCATTTCGGCGCGGTAGATTGGCGTACAACCGTATACGTGAATGGTAAAGAAGCGGGTACCCACGAAGGAGGCTTCGATCCGTTCTCTTTTGATATTACCGCACTGCTGAAAAAAGGCACGCAGGAAATCACCATCAGCGTGTGGGACCCTACAGATGAAGGTCCGCAGCCCAGAGGCAAACAGGTAAAGAAACCTAACGGTATCTGGTATACGCCGGTAACCGGTATCTGGCAAACAGTTTGGGTAGAAGGTGTGGCCGATGCCTATGTTGCCGGCACTACACAAACACCGGACATCGACCGCAGTGAACTGACGGTGAATGCGGACATCCCTGGCCGTCAGCCAGGCGATATCGTGAAAGTGACCGCCTGGGACGGCAACACGCAAGTCGCTGCCGGTAACCTGGAAGCGCAACCACTGCAACTGAAAATACCGTCGCCTAAATTGTGGTCACCGGAATCCCCTTTCCTGTACGATCTGCGCTTCACTATCACCCGCAAGGGCAAAGTGATCGACGAAGTAAAGAGTTACTTCGCGATGCGTAAATCTTCTATCGGTAAAGACAACAACGGTGTACAGCGCATGTTGCTCAATAATCGTTTTGTATTCCAGTTTGGTCCGCTGGACCAGGGCTGGTGGCCTGACGGTCTGTATACCGCGCCTACTGAGGAAGCGTTGGTATACGATATCGCACAAACGAAAGCGATGGGCTTCAACATGATCCGTAAGCATATCAAGGTGGAACCAGCCAGATGGTACTACTACTGCGATAAAGTAGGTATGCTGGTATGGCAGGATATGCCCAGCGGCGACCTCGGTAATGGCTGGGAAATGCGCCCGGGTATTATCGACAGGGCATCTGACAAACAACGCAGCCCTGAGTCTGAAGCCTACTACCGCAAGGAATGGAACGCTATCATCAATACCCTGTATAACTTCCCTTCCATCATTGTATGGACGCCGTTTAACGAAGCCTGGGGACAGTTTAAAACCATGGATATTGTTGCCTGGACCATGCAGAAAGATCCTTCCCGCCTCGTGAATACGGCCAGTGGTGGCAACTTTTATCCGATAGGCCCCATCATCGACCTGCATAACTATCCCGAGCCGGCGATGCCTGATCCGGCTATTTATGGAGATAAAAGGGCTATCGTGCTGGGTGAATACGGCGGCCTGGGATTGCCGGTGGACGGGCATGTATGGCAACAGAAAGATAACTGGGGCTACCAGAGCTTTAAAAATGCAGATGACCTGTTTAAACGTTATGCCACTTTCACTGACAGACTGGAAGAGCTGATCAAAATCGGACTGTCAGCGGCGGTATACACACAAACTACGGATGTGGAAGTAGAAATCAACGGTCTGATGACCTATGACCGTAAAGTACAGAAGGTACCGGTGGAGAAACTGAAAGCGGTTACCCAAAAGCTTTATAATCCTGCGTTAGTAACGCTCAAACCCTAATATATGCGCTATTCCACGTTGTTCGCACTCTCTTCCATTATTGTTGGTTTTACACCGGCGAATGTTGATCATTCGCCGGTTACTACCGCCTTTAAAGCGCCGGTATACCAGGAATTGCCACTGGGCGCTGTTAAACCCAAAGGCTGGCTGCTGCATCAGTTACAAATCATGCGCGACGGCAGCAGTGGGCACCTCGATGAAATTCACAACAAAATAAAAAATGACAATGGTTGGTTAGGCGGAAAAGGAGACGGCTGGGAGGAAACTCCCTACTGGCTCGATGGCGCGGTGCCATTAGCCTATCTTTTGAACGATGCTGTACTACAGCAAAAAGTGCTACGCTATATAAACTGGACGCTGGATCACCAGCGTCCATCCGGTTATTTTGGTCCGCTTACCAAAGCGGAGCGCGAAAAGAATATAGCCATTACCGTTAATAACCCCGAGGCGGGAGAAGACTGGTGGCCTAAAATGGTAATGCTGAAAGTACTGCAGCAGTACTACACCGCTACCAACGACGCCCGGGTGATCCCCTTCATGAAAAAATATTTTCAGTATCAGCTGCAGGTTCTAAAAAAGTGCCCCATAGGCCAATGGACGGAATGGGCCACTTCCCGTGGCGCTGATAACGCCCTCATCGTACAATGGCTGTACCAGCAAACCAAAGACCCATCGCTGTTGGAACTGGCGGCCATTATACAACGCCAGAGTTATCCCTGGACCAACTGGCTGGGCAACCGCAGCTGGGCAATAGATGCGGCTACGCAGCAGGACGATCACCAATGGATGCACCGCCACGGCGTAAACGTAGGTATGGGCCTCAAAGACCCGGCGGTCAATTACCAACGTACCGGCGACCGGCGATACCTGGATTCCCTACATACCGGCTTCCATGACCTGATGACACTGCATGGCCTGCCCATGGGTATTTTCTCCGCCGATGAAGACCTTCACGGTAACGCCCCTACGCAGGGAACGGAACTCTGCGCTATCGTGGAGTCTATGTTCTCCCTGGAAGAAATCATCGGTATTACCGGCGATATCCGTTATATGGACGCGCTGGAACGGATGACCTTCAACGCCCTCCCCACCCAGACGACAGACGATTACAATAACAAACAATACTTCCAGATCGCTAACCAGGTACAGGTGAAAAAAGGGGTTTTTAATTTCTCCCTTCCGTTTGAAAGAGGCATGAACAACGTGTTCGGCCTGCGCAGCGGGTACACCTGCTGCACGTCCAATATGCACCAGGGCTGGACTAAATTCACCTCGCATCTGTGGTATGCCGCCGAAGGCCAGGGCCTGGCCGCACTTACTTATAGCCCGAATGAAGTCACGGCCAAAGTAGGCAAACAACAACAGCCGGTTACCATCCGGGAAGAAACCGCTTACCCTTTCGATGACCAGGTGCAGTTCATCTTTCAAACCCAGGGCACAGCCACCTTCCCTTTGCAGCTGCGTATCCCTTCCTGGTGTAAGGAAGCCATTATTACGCTCAACGGGCAGCCGCTGCGGCGCGACAAAGGCGGGCAAATCATCACCCTGCAACGGACCTGGAAAAACAACGATCAGCTGACGTTGCAGTTACCCATGGAGGTAACGGTATCCAGTTGGGGGCGTAATTCCCGTGCGGTGGAAAGAGGCCCGCTCGTATATGCATTGAAGTTATCCGAACGTTGGGAGAAAGCCACCGATGAGCAGGAAGGCAGTTATTTCAGCATATTCCCGGAAGGGGCCTGGAACTTCGGCCTGTTGGAAAAATCCGTGAAAGCGCCTGCCGCTAATTTTAGTGTTCACAAGGACAAACCGGTGACCGCCGACTTTGTCTGGAACCTGGAACACGCCCCGGTGAGTATTACCACCACTGCCAAAAAAATACCGGCCTGGCAACTGGTGGACGATGTGGCGCCGCAGCCAGTCACCACCAGGGAAGGCACTTATAAGGGACCCACTTCCACCGAAGAAGAAACCATCACGCTGGTCCCTTACGGATGTACCAAAGTAAGAATCGTAGCATTCCCCGTAGTCAGATAGGCACTAGTCAGCAGCACTTTTTTCAACGATGACAAAACTGAAACGTAACTAACAGCCACCCGTCGGGCAGGCCCCAGGGTGGGAAACCAAAATCACCCAAATAGCTTCGTTATGAAAACACCATTACCATTTCCGGGCTTTGCCCGGAACCTACCCCTTATTGCCATCTGTTTACTGTTATGGAGTGGAATACCCGCAATGGCGGCGGATATTCCCGTCACCGGTAAAGTCACGGACGAGAAAGGCAGTCCGTTGCCCGGCGTCAGCGTCAGCGTAAAAGGCACTACCAAAGGTGCTTCTACCAATGAACTGGGCATCTTTTCCCTCACGGTACCCGATGAACATGCGGTCCTTGTTTTCAGTTATGTCGGTTATCAGCGTAAAGAATTACCGGCTATTTCCGGTAAACCTATGCAGGTACAAATGGAGCCGGATAACAAAGGGCTGGGTGAAGTGATTGTGGTGGGCTATGGTACCCAGCGTAAGGAATCCGTTACCGGTGCGGTATCTGCGGTGACGGCCAAAGACCTGGAACGGGTACATGGTTCTACCGTCAGCGCCACGCTGGCAGGTAAAATTCCCGGTGTCAGCTTTCGTATGCCCGATGGGCGGCCCGGCGCTTCTGCCAATATCCAGATCCGCAACATGGGTAACCCGCTGTATGTCATTGACGGTATACAGAAAGATGCCGGCCAGTTTAACAATATCTCTCCCAACGACATTGAAAGCATCACGGTACTGAAAGACGCATCCGCCGCTATTTATGGCGTACGCGCGGCCAACGGTGTGATCGTGGTCACAACCAAACGCGGTCGTACCGGCAGTGGTAACCTTATTAACGTAGACGGATATACGGGATGGCAGAACTGGTCACGCTTCCCTAAAACAGTCGGCGCCTACGAATGGATGCTGGGCAAAGCCGATGCAGAAATGAACCGCGAAAACCCCGGTACCCAAATCACGCCCGCTGAACTGGAGAAATGGAAAGCCGGCACGGAAAAAGGCTACCAGAGCTTCGACTGGTACGATTTTATCATCAAAAAAAATGCGCCGCAACGCTCCATCAACGTAAATGCTACCGGTGGTTCTGAAAACATCAATTACTATCTCTCCGTTACCCGGCTGGACCAGAAATCAGTATTGGGGCGTGAATTCGATTTTAACCGCACCAATATCCAGAGTAACGTGGACGCACGTATTACCAAACGCCTCAAAGTTGGGGTACAGATCAACGGTCGTATTGAAGAACGGGACAACCCCGGCGTACCGGGTGTAGACGATTACTGGGCGCCCCGCTTCGCCTTGTTCCGTAACCGGCCTACAGAGCGGCCTTACGCGAATGATAACCCTGCCTATCCCAATGATATCGGTCATAATACCGAGAACTGGGCCTTGCAGACCAAGGCGCTTTCCGGCTACTGGACAGAAGACTGGCGCGTACTGCAAACCAACCTCACCGGAGAATATACCACTCCGCTAAAAGGGCTTACCCTGAAAGGTTTGTACTCCTACTATTTCGCCGACAGGCTCATGAACGGTCACGAATACACGTACGATACCTATACGTTTTATCCGCAGGACAGCACCTACCGCCGTACCGGCGGCAGTTCCAATCCCTGGCGGGAACGCGGTACCCGCAAGATCCTCGAACAGGTAACACAGGGACAGGCCAATTATACCAATACTTTCGGTAAACACAGCATCGGCGCCACTTTTGTGGCGGAACGCATTGCCCGCCGGGAGATAGAAGTATGGGTACACGCTGTTCCCAAAAACAATGTATTGCCACTGATCCAGTTCGCCGATATGGATACCTACGACGACAAGGATTTTACGGAGGCGCGTATCGGTTATATCGGGCGGCTGAACTATGGCTATGCCGATAAATATTTTGTAGAAGTAGCCGGCAGAAGTGACGCTTCCTGGAAGTTCGCACCAGACCGGCGCTGGGGTTTCTTCCCTTCTGTATCTGCCGGCTGGCGTATTACAGAAGAAGGTTTCTTTCGTCGCCTCACCGGCCGTAACAGTATCCTCAGCGACCTGAAAATCCGCGCTTCCTACGGAGAGCTGGGCGATGATGACATCGGTATCGGCGCCTACGACTATATGCCGGGGTATAACTACAACACATCCAAGGTTATCCTCGATGGCCAGGTGGTGGTGGGCTCGGCGGATAAAGGAGTCCCAAATAACCGCCTGTCCTGGTTTGTATCCCGCATCACGGATATCGGTGTCGACTACTCGTTGTGGAACGGTAAGGTAACCGGTGCGGTGGACTATTTCTATCGTAAACGTACAGGTCTGCGGGGGCCTAAATACGATATCCTCGTGCCCAGTGAAATCGGTTACTCGCTGCCGGAAGAAAACGTGAACAGTGATGCACAGGTAGGCGGTGAAATATCGGCGGCCTATAACGGAAAAGCAGGTCAGTTGCAGTTTACCGTGGGCGGTAATTTTTCGTACTCCCGTGGCCGTTTCCTGCAGTCCTACAAACCTTTGTGGGGCAACTCACTGGACCACTACTACAGTTCACAGGAAAACCGCTGGAGTGACATCTTCTGGGGATATGAGGTAATCGGCCAGTTTAAATCACAGGAGGATATCAATCATTATCCGGTGAATATTGATGGTAAAGGAAATAAAACACTATTGCCCGGTGACCTCATTTATAAAGATGTTAACGGCGACGGTGTCATCGATGGACAGGATGTGCGCCCCATCGGCTACCAGACTGGTAAAAATCCCACTATCGGCTTCGGTTTCAATATCGCCCTTCGCTGGAAAGGCATTGACTTCGCGGCGGACTTCTCCGGCGGCGCCCTGTATTCTTTCTCACAGAACTGGGAAATGCGCTGGCCGTATCAGAATAATGGCAACCTGTTACGCCAGTTCTATGATGACCGCTGGCACCGCCAGGACCCGTTTGATGTGAATAGTCCCTGGGTACCGGGTAAATACCCGGCGCTGCGTTTCAACGACGGTGGTCATAGCAACTATAACAAACCTTCTACTTTCTGGCTCACCAATGTGCGTTATCTCCGTCTGCGGACGATGGAGCTGGGATATACGCTGCCACAGCCCTGGCTGGACAGGGTCAAAATTAAAAAGGTAAGACTGTATGTAAATACCTACAACCTGTTTTCGATTGATAATGTGAAAAAGCTGGGCATTGAACCGGAGATAATCGATGAGAACGGACTACAGTATCCGCAGAATAAATTTATCAATGTAGGCTTCAATCTCACTTTCTAAAAGCTATTTTATGAAGACATATTGTTTGTATCTACTGTTGATGCTAACCTTATTCGGATGTGTGAAAAGCAATGACGATTTTCTGAACCGCCCTCCCAGCAATATCCTGCTGGATGAACAGGTATGGAAGGACGAGGTGTTGGTATTGTCTGTGATCGCCAATTTATACGATCGTTACCCGGATTATCAAACCATCGAAAACTGGTCGGAGTTCGCCGCTTTTGATGAAGCGTTTGCCTCCGAATCCGGTCAGTACGGCCGTCACAAAAACCAGCAATACGGCTATGGCACCTGGAGCTACTGGAACTACGGGTATATCCGTGAGTTAAACCTGTTTATCGATAAATGTGGTAAAGCTAACCTGCTGAAGCAGGAGGTGAGAGACCGTTTCCTGGCTGAGGCCCGTTTCCTGCGCGCCAACGTATACTTCGAACTGGTGAAACGTATGGGTGGCGTACCACTGATACTGGAGCCGCTGACCTACGATTACAAGGGCGATCCCGGCGCACTGCAAAGGCCGAGGGAAAAGGAATCCGGGATATACGATTTTGTGCTGAAAGAAATGGATGCCGTGATGCAGGTATTGCCTGATGATGCCGGTATCAAAAGCAGGGCTACCAAAGGTCTCGCTTTGGCCCTGAAAGCCCGTGCCGCCTTGTATGCCGCGTCTATCGCCAAATATGGCGCTACCACGCCGCAGGTGTCTTTGCCTGGCGGAGAAGTAGGTATTCCTGCCGCTATGGCTGATGGATATTATACGACAGCGTTACAGGCGGCCCAACAAATTATCAGCAGCGGCAAATATGCGTTGTACAATAAAAAGCCGGATAATCTCTCTGAAAATTTTGCCGCACTGTTTTATGATAAAGGCGGTAATTCCGAAGTCATCTTCGTAAAGGATTTTAAACTGCAAAGCGGTAAAGTACAGGAGTGGACATTGGCCAACCAACCGCGTTCCCTGGCGGAAGAACAACAGGGTGGGCGGTTGAATCCTTCCCTCAACCTGGTGCAATGTTTCGAAAAACTCGACAATACTTTTGCACCTTATATGACCAATGCGGCCAACGGAGATTATATCTATTATGATAAACCCGGGGATATTTTTGCCGGCCGGGATGCGCGTTTAGCCGGTACCGTTATTTTACCGGGTACCGAGTTTAAAAGCAAAAAGGTAGACATCTGGGCCGGCTATATCCTGAAAGATGGCAGTATTGTAACGGCCAATAATTTCGGCGGTCAGGCGTCGTTGGGTGGCAACCTGGTGCAGGTAGTGGGTTTCGATGGCCCGATCGATAATCTCGAATTCAGCGCGCAGACCGGGTTCTACGTCCGCAAATACCAGGACCCTGCTGTTGGTTCCGGACGTATCGGTACCAAAAGTGAAGTCTGGTGGGTGCGGTACCGCTATGCGGAAGTACTGCTGAATGCAGCGGAAGCCGCTTTTGAACTGGGCGATAAAGCCACGGCGGCAGGGTATCTCAACCAGGTAAGGGCGCGTGCCGGTCTCATTGTACCCCTCACTGCTGCCGATATTACTTTCGATCGCATCGTGCATGAAAGGAAAGTGGAACTGGCTTTTGAAGGTCATCAGTTGTGGGACATGAAACGATGGCGCCTGGCTCATGTAGTGTGGGATGGATTATCGGCCGATTTAACCAAACATCCGGAAAGCGCGAAATCCGCCAGTACCCGTGTGTTTGGGTTGTTGCCCTATCGTATCTATAACCCTGGTACACCGCAGGATGGTAAATGGGTGTTCAAAAAAGTATTGCCCAGTAATGTTACCAGTGCGCATCAGTTCAGATTGGGCAACTATTATTCCTTCATCGGCGATGATATCCGGAACAACAACCCGTTGGTGGTTAAAAATCCAAACCAGTAAAACCGTATCACATGAAAAACAGTTTATTTCTCGTTATAGCATTACTGCTCGCCGCTTCCTGTAAAAAGGATAATTATGCCGCTCCCGGCAGCAGTTTCAAAGGCCGCATCGTATACCAGGGCGAAGCGGTGAACGTGAGTCAGGGAGAGGTGGTTTTTGAATTATGGGAATCCGGTTGGGGAAAACGTACGCCCATCAACGTTGCCGTAGCGCAGGATGGTTCTTTCTCCGCCTTGCTGTTCGATGGCAATTATCAGCTGGTATTGCCCAAAGGGCAGGGTCCTTACCTTACCCCGCCGGACCATGCCGATACTACGCAGTTACCGCTGAAAGGCGACCGTAATATGGACATAGAAGTGCTGCCCTATTACCTGGTCAGGAACGCGAAAGTGAGCGCCAGTGGCCGGCAGGTAACGGCCACCTGCAAGCTGGATAAAATCATTACGGATACCCGTGCCAGGAATGTGGAACGTATTACCTTATACGTGAACAGAACCCAGTTTGTGGATGGTATCAATAACATCGCTGCGCAAACGCTGAATGGCGCCGATATTCAGGACCCGGCCAATATCACCTTACAGGTAAATGTACCGGTTATCAACCCGGTGCAGGCATCTGTATTTATTCGTATAGGGGTGAAGGTAGAAGGGGTGGAGGATATGGTTTTTTCGCCACTGATAGAGCAAAAATTGTAAAGGACAGGGAACAAGGACAACCATGTCTGAAACAAAGAAAAGCCAGGAACATTTCCTGGCTTTTTTTCGTTAAGTATTGTCATCTTTTATGTTAAGTTTCATGATGTGGTTTGGGAGATAAAATTATACTATATGATTTATTTCAAATGTATGGACATGCCCGGATTATTAATATAGATTAATCACAATTCTTAAGATAGGTTATTGGGATGTTGGTAACAGTAGTGCGATTTTTGCTGAGCAATTTGACAGAAGGAATCATGTTCCAGACTTAATCGTTTCCTACCTGATATTCAATTTGTTTCTATTTATTAACAACTTCAAAAAACCAAAAAAATGAGCAAAATTACCGTAAAAGATGGCACCGAGATCTATTATAAAGATTGGGGAACTGGTCAACCGCTGGTCTTTCATCATGGCTGGCCATTGTCAGCCGATGATTGGGATGCCCAGATGACCTTTTTCCTGCATCAGGGATTCAGGGTCATCGCTTTTGATCGCAGGGGGCATGGAAGATCGACGCAGACGGCTATCGGTCATGATATGGATACCTACGCATCGGATGTAGCGGAGCTTGTTAAGGCGCTGGATTTAAAGAATGCTGTACACATCGGTCACTCAACAGGAGGGGGAGAAGTGATCCGTTATGTGGCGAAATATGGACAAGGGCGTGTTGCGAAAGCGGTACTGATAAGTGCAGTTACTCCGATCATGGTTAAAAATGAAAAAAATCCGGATGGTGTTCCTATGTCTGTATTTGATGAAATACGTGCCAATACAGCTACAAACCGGGTACAATACTTCCAGGATTTCACCATTCCTTTCTACGGTTATAACCGGGAAGGCGCTAAAAAATCACAGGGCGTTATGGACAATTGGTGGCGTCAGGGAATGATGGGGGCCATCATAGCGCATTATGACTGTATCAAGGCATTTTCTGAGACTGACTTTACAGAAGATCTTAAAAGTGTTGAGGTACCGGTGCTGGTAATGCATGGCGATGACGACCAGATTGTTCCTATTGCTACCACAGGCATAAAAGCAGCTGGACTATTGAAAAACGGCAGGCTGATTACCTATCCTGGTTTCCCGCATGGAATGCCTACCACCGAAGCTGCTACTATCAATGCAGATCTCCTGGCCTTTATCAAGGGATAGACGACGTTATAAATTATTCAGTACAGCATTAGCCCGGAAAAACTCCGGGCTAATGCTGTTGATAGTAGCGCCTAACGAAATCTTAATGTAGATTAACATCGGTTCTTAACCTGGTTCATAGGTGAAACCATCATGGTAATGGAGCTTTGTGGTATAAAATACGAAAGCGATGGCACAATACACCTACCATAAGGCAGAGACCCGTGGACATGATCATCATGACTGGCTGGACAGTAAAAAAACGTTCAGTTTTGGAGACTATTATAATCCAAAGAGAATGGGATTTGGTGCCCTTCGGGTACTGAACGACGATACGTTACCGGGAGGTAAAGGGTTTGGTCTTCATCCCCACGATAATATGGAAATCATCAGTATCCCCCTAAAAGGAAGTCTGAGGCATGAAGATTCTGCAGGAAATAAAGCGGTAGCGAATACCGGTACTGTACAGGTAATGCATGCCGGTAGCGGCTTGTTTCACAGTGAATATAATAACAGCGCTGATGAGATAGCTGAATTTCTGCAGATATGGGTGTACCCCGAAGAACTGAATACGGCACCGCGTTATACCCTGGGTAGATTGTCTTATGATACGGCCCCCAACCAGTTACACACGTTTATTGCTCCGGATGGGATCAGCATTCGCAAAGATGTGTGGATGAGCATAGGGCAATTTGCCAATGATGTTTCTCTTACTTACCAGGTTCACAAACCAGGTAATGGTATGTATGTGTTTGTTGTGAATGGTCGCTTCTCTATCGATGGAAAGGTACTATCGGCAAGGGATGGCCTTGGCGTGTGGGACGCCGGGGGTATTGACATAAAAGTGATGGATTCAGATTCCCGGCTACTGGTGATGGAAGTACCGATGATTATTTAACCATCATAATTTTATCTCCATGGAAAATACGATACAATTAAAGCTGCTTGCCATAGGGTACGATGCTGCCATTATGAAGGTAGTTGACAGATTGTTGAACAGCCATACCGGATGGAACGGGGTTGTTGCATTCACAAAAGCAGCCGGACTAAAAAACATAGTCGATGAAAAGTATGATGCGGTGTTGTTATGTGTAGGTGTAACGATAGCAGATGAGCAAGTGATCCGGGAAGCAGTGGCTATACGTCATTCAGCCACAATTGTAATAAGACATTACGGAGGCGGCAGCGGGCTTCTTGAAAACGAACTGCGTGCCGCTCTCGATCACAATAACCAATAATAACTAAGATAATGAACAAACAAATACAGGACATCCACCATATTACAGCTATTGCTGCCGATGCCCAGCGCAATTATGATTTTTATGCCAGGGTACCTGGACTGCGAATGGTTAAAAAAAGAAATTGCCCCCGCCACCACACACCATTAAAGACAGAATCAGGCAGGCTGGTGTTTAGCTGACAGGCAACCGGACTGCGTTGTTTTCTTTTGTATGGTGTTTCTGACTTTACTGAGAAATTCCGGCGATACCCCCAGGTAACGGGCTATCTGGTTTTGTGGCACACGTTGTACCACCTGGGGGTATTTTTCAATGAATGCAAGGTATCGCTGCTCCGCCGTTTGTGATACAAGGCTATGAAAACGACGTTGCAGCGTAAAAAGAGAACGTTGCATCAACAACCTGAACAAGGTTTCAAACTTCGGTATTTTTTCGTAAAGTGTCGCCTTGCTTTTATGGTCAAGGATTAACAGCTCACAATCCTCCAGTGATTCAATGAACATATTGGAAGGTGTCTGCCCGGTAAAGCTGGACGGATCACTCACCCACCAGTCTTCAATAGCAAAGGAGAGAATGGTTTCCGCGCCCTCGTCACTCAGGTAATAGGTGCGGATACACCCTTTAACGATATAGGCTTCAAAATCGCATATTTCCCCCTCCTGCAGCAGGTAGGTGCGTTTCCGGACACGTTTGAATTTGAGCAGGGAATGGAACTGCTGCTTTTCTTCCGGCGAAAGAGAGATGATACGGTCTACAAATTGATCAATACGTTCAAACATAGTTATAAAAAGATATGATATCAGATCAGGTACTGCTCCCGTTTGTATGTCAGGGAACGAAGTACTATAGCCAAAGTTTATACCTTGTTGTATGTTGTTGATTATCAATTATGTATTTTTGATTTGAAAGATGTCGTTTTACGATATACCGTAATTTTATGAAGACTTTTGTTATTATTGCAACTACATTGGTCTGGTTGTTACAGGAGCCCTGATGCTTTAGTAGCAAGCTGTCCACTTAATTAAGTGATACGCTGGGATTTATGGATACAGATACCTCGGAAAAGAAAGAACTTGAAATCCTGCTTTGTCTTTCCAAGGCGATAGCGGCAGCAAGGCATCGTGCTGATCTTTGGGAAATCATCAATGAACAATTACTGGAGACGTTTGGTGCCAGTTACTATACCATTTGCCTGATCAATGAAGATGGAGTTACGCATAGTCCTTTTCTCTATAGTACTGAAAAGAAGATACGTACCATTACCGGGGAAAACCCCATCATCCACCAGCGGCACCCTGTTCATGACGGTATATTTGACCGGGCCATAGAGGCGGAAGAACCGGTACTATTCAATATGGAAAGGCTGGTCCGGCAAAAGGATATTCCTGCGTATATTATTCACTGGTATAATGCCGGTGTGAAAGAAATGATGCTGGTAAGGATTTGTAATGGTAAAGAGCCTAAAGGGGTACTGTACCTCTATTCCAGGAAGACAGGCGTACTCTCCGGGAATCGCGACAGTTTTCTTAATGGTATTGCAGATCATTTGGGTACAGGTATTTCCAATATTCTCGCCAATGAAAAAATAGTGCAGCAACTAACGGAAATCCGGAAATATAAAACCCGGCTGGAGCAAGAGAATAGTTATCTGAAAGAAGAATGGAAAAAGGAGCGGCATCTTACCGGTAACACAGTGGGCAGCGCAACTGCCATGAAGGAAGTGTATGACCTGGTTTCAAAGGTGGCCCCTTCTGAAGCTACGGTGCTGATCCTGGGAGAAACGGGAACGGGAAAAGAGTTGGTGGCGCACCAGGTACATGAGGCGTCACGCAGACGGGATAAACTGATGATCAAGGTGAACTGTGCTGCTATTCCAGTCAACCTGGTGGAAAGCGAATTGTTTGGGCACGAGAAGGGGAGTTTTACCGGGGCGTTGGAAAGACGGATTGGCAAGTTTGAATTGGCAAATAACAGCACGCTATTCCTGGATGAAATAGGAGAGTTACCCATGGAAATGCAGGCCAAATTGTTAAGGGTCTTGCAGGAAAAAGAAATTGAACGTATCGGGGGGAAGTCTGTGTATAAAGTAAATGTGCGCATTATTGCAGCTACCAATAAAAACCTGGAAGCCGAAGTACAGGCCGGCCGTTTCCGCAGTGACCTTTATTATCGCCTGAATGTATTCCCGGTCGTATTGCCGCCATTGAGAGAACGAAGAGAAGACATACCTGCACTGGCTGCCTTTTTTATGGAGAAGTATGCTACCAACGCAGGTAAAAAAATCACCGGCATAGCCCCGAAAGTGATGGCAAAATTAATGGCATACCCATGGCCGGGTAATATCAGGGAGCTGGAACACCTGATTGAAAGAACGGTGTTGCTGACATCCACCCACCATATCACGGAAGTAAGCCTGCCTGTCAAAAATAAGGTACTGTCGTCGCAAATGGGAATGGAAACGCAGGTGCGTTCCCTGGCAGATGTGGAACGGGAGCATATCCTGCATATGCTGAAATTGTCAAAAGGCAGAATATCCGGTCCCCATGGCGCTGCCGCCAAACTACAGCTGCCTTCCACCACCCTGATCTCAAAAATGCAGAAGTTGGGTATCCGGAAAGAACACTTTGTGGATATACAGCAGCAGGGCAACTAAGAGATATCCCTGGTTTTGTTGGCAGACAAGTCCAGCTTGCCGGAGGTAAAAGCCCAATATGTCCAGAGAAGGGCACATAACATCAATGCACCTTCCGGCCAGCAGAACGAAAGCAGGAAGGCCGACAGATGTACCGGTATGCCATATTGATAATTCCTTTTGATTTTACGGATGGCGACCTGGCTGATCTCCGGCCGAAGCAGGTCTTTATGCCGGCTGGCGATACCCCACAGCAAATTAAAGGCGAGGTTGATCAGCACAAATAAACCGGTATAAATAGCTACCGCTACAGATAAAGAGGGGGTGCCGTAATAACGGGCCAGCAACGCAGTAGGGTATGATATACAGCTGGCAAGGAACAGGATGAGACCGTTGGTAAACATCAGTGCGCTGTCCCGCCGGTATATCTGTTTGAATATTTTATGGTGGTTGACCCACATAATAAAAATGCTGAAGAAAGACAGGCTGAAGGCCAGGAAGGACGGCCATTTCGCTATCAGGCTTTTTACCAATGCCTGCCGGTTGCTGCCTTCAATATCGGGGATATGTAATTCCAATACCAGCAGGGTGATAGCAATCGCAAATACACCATCGCTGAAGCCTTCTATTCTTGCCGTTTCCTTTTCCATGGACAGATCATTTATAAATAGTTTTTATTCCCAGTTTTTTCATCTTTGAATACAATGTCTGCGCTGGTATCCGAAGGATATCAGCAGCGCCCTGTTGACCGGATACCCGTCCATTACAGGCTTTCAGCACTTTCATGATATGTAACCGTTCCATTTCTTCCATTGTTTCCAGTTTCCCTTCGGCATGTATCAGCGGAGCCGGCAACTCCGGGATATCTATGGCATGTATCATTGCGCCGCCTGCAAGAATATACTGTCGTTCTATCACGTGCTCCAGCTCCCTGATATTACCGGGCCAGTCATGCTGCTGAAGTGTTTGCAGTGCTGCTTCGCTGATACCGGCTATTTCGCTCCCGGCATTGTCTGCAAATCTTTTTAGAAAATGAATGGCTAATGCATGGATATCTTCCTTGTGTTCGCGCAGCGGAGGAAGCGTAATCGGAAATACATTGAGCCGATAATACAGGTCGAGCCTGAACCGCCCCTCGGCGACTTCCTTTTCCAGGTTCCTGTTGGTGGCGGCGATTAAACGTACATCCACTTTAATGACCTGACCGCTGCCCAGTTTCTCTACCTCTTTTTCCTGCAGGGTACGGAGTAACTTCACCTGCGCTTCGGGAGGAAGTTCCCCTATTTCGTCGAGGAAGAGTGTGCCACCGTTTGCCTGTTCAAATTTTCCCGTGTGTTGCTGGATGGCGTCGGTGAAAGCGCCGCGTTCATGGCCGAATAACGCTGATTCCAGCAGGGAAAAGGGTAATGCGGCGCAATTGACAGTGACAAAAGGTTTGTGCTTCCTGAGTGAATTTTTATGGATGGCACGGGCAAAACGTTCTTTGCCCGTACCGCTTTCTCCGAGTAATAGGACGGACGTATTGGTGGTGGCCACTATATTTGCCTTATCCAGTGCCTGTTTCATGGCCTGGCTGCAACCGATAATATTCGGATCGAAAGTGGTTTCCGCTGTTGGTACAGGCAGGGTGTCTTTTATCATACCGGTTTCCACACCATGACGATAGCGGGCAATATCGAGCATCACGAAAAGGTCTTTCTCCCGGAAAGGCTTTACCAGGAAACCATAGGGCTGTGTGGCTTTGGCGGCTTCAAGTGTTTGTTGGTTGGTATTAGCCGATATATAAAGGAAAGGAATACGCTGTTGCAGCAGTTCTTTGGCCAATTCAATGCCGCTGGTAGGTGTTTTGAGTATAATGTCCAGTAATACCCAGTCAGGTTTCTTTTGCTGGATCAGTATCCTCGCCTGCTCAACGGATGGGGCGATACCGCATATCTCATAGCCGCCTTTGATCAGTATCATTTTCAGATCATTGCCGACAATGAATTCGTCCTCCACGATCAATATCTTTTCTTTGCGGTCCATAGCCTTTTTTTAATGGTTAGCGTTAAATGATTTCACCAGGAAGAGAATTTGTACTGAAACGCCTTCCTGGCTGCTTTGTATGTTAAATGATGCCTCCAATTGGTCCGACAACCCTTTCATCAGGCTCATACCCAACGAGTCAGATTCTTCGGGAAGAAAGTCAGCCTGCAATCCGACACCATCATCTGAAATAGTCAGGAGGCAATATTGGGCGCTATCTTTTTTGAAAGTTATCTGTATCGTGCCATTCCTGTTATGAGGGAACGCGTACTTAATGGCATTACTGACAGCTTCGTTCAGTATTAGTCCCAGGGGGATAGCCTGAACGACATCCAGCAGAATAGCTTCACTGTTAATACAAAATGTGATGTCAGAGCGGGTATCAAAGCTTTCCTGCATAAACCCGGTCAGCTCCCGGATGTACCAGTTCATGTCAATGGCGCCCAGGTTGTCTGTATGATAAAGCCGTTGGTGAATCAGGGACATGGCAAACATGCGGTGCTGGCTGTTTTTAATGGCAGCTATAGCATCGGCGTTATCGAGGTATTGTGATTGGGTGTTTAGCAAGCTAATGATGATCTGCAGATTGTTTTTTACCCGGTGATGTATCTCTTTCAATAGCCATTCTTTTTCATCTACCAGTTTTTTTAGTAGTTCGTTTTGTGTGTTAATGGCTTCCTGTTGTTGTTCCAGCCGGAGGGCGTTTTTCTTCTTGAGCCGGTACCTGTTGTACAATAGTGCCAGAATGAGCAGCAGCATACAGATGCTGCCCATGATCACGTTACGGAATACTCTTCCTTTCTGCAGGGAGATTTCCTGTAGTTTACTTTTCTGGGTCAGTAATTCAATGTCCTTATCCTTTTTTACGGTTTCGAATTGCAGCCTGAGGACGTCCAGCTGCTTGCTTTGGTTAGTACTGGTAACTGAATCTGACAAGGATTTAAAGTACTGGTAATGTGTGATGGCGGCAGTAAGATGGCCAAGTGCAGAGTCGGTCCGGAAAGCGAGATATTCTCCTTCAGCCTGTTGTACCAATGGCATCGGTACTTCTTTCATGGTACGTTGATAGTCGCTGATATATTGCGCTGTGTTGCTGAACATGCCAGCTTTCTGCAGGTAAAAGATAATCGCGAGTCTTGCTGTCTGAATAGGTTTCAGATCTTTGCTTCCGCTTTCCACGTACTTTTGCAGCTTCTCATAATGGGGGGTGGCCTGGTGTAGTGTATGAAGTGCTATATGATTTTTAAGATAGCCTACTTCCATTTGTACGATTTCGTCTTCCCAGGTAACCGGCCCTAGTTTCTCAACTGTTTTCAGTGTATCAAGGCTGCTGCGATAGTCTTTTTGGTGTCTGAGCGCATCTGCAATGTTTAATAACATACCCCTGGTGCTGGCAGTATCATGGAGTTGTTTCGCATGTGCCAGGGCCTTACGGAAATAGTCGAGTGCCTGATCATAGTAATGTACGCTGTAGTAATTTAGTCCCACACGGTTATAGATGGTAGTCATCAATGGGCCTTGTTCTCCCAGCTTTTCGGCTGTTGCTACGGCCAGTAGGTTATAGCGGAGGGATTGCACAAAGTTATTGGAGCCGTGGTAAGCTTCGCCCATAATGGAGTACAGGCCCTGTAGCCGTTGATAACCGTTTTTTTTGTAGATGGCCAGGGCTTGTTCCAATACTTCCAGTGCACGGGGATAGTCGTTGTTGACCTGTAGCAGGTCTCCAATAAACTCTTTCAACTGGGCGGCCGCCTGTTCGTTTCCGTTATGGAGAAATATATCGGCGCCTTGTTGATAAAGTTCAATTTTCCGGGGAAGATCTTTTACATCGTTGGTATAGGTACCTCCCAGTTCAATGACAGCCTGGGCTTTCTCAAGGACGGTGCCGTAGGTGCTGAGCAACTGAAGGGCTTCTTCACTGCTTTGCCTTCCCTGTCCGGCATGTCCTGATTCGCGGAATGCCTTGGCCCTGAGCAGTTTGCTCAGGCCAAGGCCTCTGAAATAATGGGTTTGCCTGCTGCGGATTTCCATTTGTTCCGCCATCCTGAAGGCCATTGTCATGTCTTCTTCGCGTGACTCCGGTTTGTCAAGAAATGCTTCTCCTGTGTGCAGGAGCCTGGCAATAGTGGTAGTATCAGTTTTCCCATCCCGGAGCAGGGCGTTGGCATGATGAATATTTATGTCTGACTGTGCCAGTGTACATACGGGCAACAGCAGGCAGGTCACAAGTGCCCTGAGGCCGGAATAGGTTATGTATCGGTGCATAAGGTTACCCTTCTGGTTTTTGCGCGGATATTTCGCCTTGAAGGTAACAGGTCACAATGGCAACGCCAGGTATCATCATCGCGCTCAATCCTACCCACCTGGACAGGAGTGCACCGATAATACAGCCAGCCAGAAAGCCGCCGATGGTAACGGTTTGTTTTTGAAGGCCGGATATGGCCAGCTCGTTGCCTGCGCTGCCTTTTCGGAGAATATTACCCAGGTCCAGCGCAGCCTGTGTCACATTTCCGGTCATCATGGTGGTGGGGCCATGGGTCTCTTTGGCAAAAAGTTTACCGAAAGCATTTTGTAGGCCCATTCCCAGCACAGTTACCATTACAATAAAATAAGTCACCATTTTTTCTTCCAGCGTTGTGAATATTGGCAGGAAGAAAGCAGCAATCCCGCAAGCTATCAAAATTATACCTTCCACCAATAAAATGCGGTATTTTTTCTCCGATTTTTCTGCCAGCCATCCACCTATCATCACGGCTATGACGAATATGGGGAAGGTAATTAATTTGATCCAGGCGGTAGCACTACCGCTACCTGCGGATATTTGCGCTGCAAATACAATAAAGTTGCCGGTTACATGGGCGGAAAAAATGGAATCGCCGGCTACAAATGTGGCCGTGTCGCAGTACCCCGCCACCGATGCCAGCAGGAAGGTTACCCAGTTGATGCTATGTTTTTGTTCTGTCATACCCGGTTGTCGGTTTAAAAGGATGAGTTATTCCAAATGCGCTCTGAGCATCCAGGCCATCTTTTCGTGGGTTTCCATCAGTGAGGTAATATAATCACTGCTGCCAGCATCATGAAAGGCGGTGGCATAGCCGTTAATGTTTTCCCGCAGATGGATAAGGATACTTTCGTGATCATGTAACAGGTCTTTGATGAATCCTGCCCCGTCATTTTTCTCCCTGGTCATTTCAGTGAGATGAGTAAGCGCCAGAAATTCCTTTAAAGTGGCTGGTGGAAAATGTCCCAGCGTACGAATACGTTCTGCTATGTCGTCAATGATGCCATCCAGCTGTTGGTATTGACGCTCAAAAAACAGGTGTTTGTTGTGAAAGTCAGGCCCCGTTACGCACCAGTGGGCTTTGCGGGTTTTGGTATACAGCATAAATTCATCTGCCAGTATTTTTCCCAGGGAATGGGATACGGCTGCGAGATAGTCTTGTTTGATTCCGATGTTAACTTGCATATGTTTTAGATATTAAATAAGATGATATAAAAGTTGCATGTCGATGGAATAGCGCCCCGGGCCTAGCGCCAGGAGCAGCAAAAGTGACAGGGTATACATATAGGGCACGTCCCGTATTTCCAGGCTGTCTTTCCGGTGTACCACCCAATAACCAATAGCAGTAACGCCTATTGCAGGCAGTATAGCCAGACGGGTGAATAATCCCAGTATTATCAAAAAGGGTACTGCCGTATCAGCAAAAGTCGCTACCAGTCCATTCAGTGTTTCCGGCAGATGTAATGGATTGGGGACCTGTTCTTTTTGGCCGTTTTCGCGGCGGAATTTTTTCATGCCATGCACACGGAATAACTGAAAGGCCAGTAATACCCGGAAAGCCAGCATAGCGTAATTGTTGATTGTACTTCCTGCGTCGGAATAGAGTATATAGCTGATGATCTCATTCATAAAAAACAGGTTTTAAAATGCAAAACAGGAACATCCAAACACTCCCCAAAATGCACTGTAGTTATTAACGGGGACATCATTAAGCCTGGCGATATGATGATCGTGACCATGAACATGGCAGCTGCCTGCACAACTATGAACATGGCTGGTGGCGGCATCTGCGGGAAGGCTTATGCGGTTGTTTTTAAGGGAGTGATATCCTCCAAATTGTTTAATGGGCGACCAATCGGGGAGAACCGGAATGGGTGCAGGTGCGAACCGGTTAAATTCATCGCTGGCATAAACAATTTTTCCTCCAACAATGGTTAATACGGATTCGATATGTTTGATGTCATCTTCCGGTATCTTAAGAAAATCGGTGTTCAAAACGGCCAGGTCGGCCAATTGACCGGTTTTGATACTGCCTTTTATTTCCTGTTCGCCGGAAAACCAGGCACTGCCCCTGGTATATAATTCCAGTGCGGTTTCCCTGCTTAACTTATTGGCGTCGGTGTATAGCTGTTGTCCACCTACGGTTTTGCCAGCAGACAACCAGTAAAGGGCGACCCACGGATTGTAACTGCTGACGCGTGTGGCATCGGTACCTGCGCCCACCGCTACGCCGGCCTGTAACATCCGTTTTACAGGGGGCGTATGTGCTGCCGCTGTTGCACCATAGCGGTCCGTGAAATATTCTCCCTGGAATGCCATTCGGCTTTGAATGGCAATGCCGCCACCCAACGCCTTTACCCGGTCAATATTCTGTTCGTCAATTGTTTCTGCATGATCAAATATCCAGTGCAGCCCATTGAATGGAATGTCCCTGTTCACTTTTTCAAAAACATTGAGGAAGCGGGTAATGCTTTCATTATAGGTGGCATGTAGCCGGAACGGCCAGCGATGTTCTACCAGGTGACGAACGACTTTTTCCAGTTCTGCTTCCATGGTTTCCGGCAGATCGGGTCTGGGTTGCAGGAAGTCTTCAAAATCGGCAGCAGAAAATACCAGCATTTCACCGGCCCCGTTATGCCGGTACATATCATCTCCCTGGTGAAGTGTTACGGTGCTGGTCCAGTTCCTGAAGTCTTCCAGTTCTTGTTTAGGCCTTTGTGTAAACAGGTTGTAGGCAATCCTTACAGTGAGCTGTTGTTGTTGATGGAGATCGTTGATTACCTGGTAGTCGTCGGGGTAGTTCTGGAAACCGCCGCCGGCGTCAATTACGCTGGTAATGCCGAACCTGTTGAGCTCAGTCATAAAATGACGGGTGGAATTGAGCTGATGTTCGTAGGAGAGCCTGGGCCCTTTCGCCAGGGTGGAATACAGGATCATGGCGTTAGGACTGGCCAGCATCAATCCTGTAGGTTCGCCTTTGCTGTTCTTTTCGATAACGCCACCGGGAGGAGCCGGGGTATCCCTGGTAAATCCAACCGCACGAAGTGCAGCGCGGTTTAAAAAAGCACGGTCATACAAATGCATGATAAAGACCGGGGTATCAGGTGCGATCTCGTTAATTTCATCCAGCGTAGGCATTCGTTTTTCAGCAAACTGATGTTCGGTCCATCCGCCGACAACCCTGACCCACTGGGGAGAGGGAGTGATGGCTACCTGTTTTTTCAGCATCGCCAGCGCATCGGACAACGACGGTACGCCATCCCATCTTAATTCAAGGTTATAATTGAGTCCGCCGCGAATAAGGTGAATATGGGAGTCATTGAGCCCGGGAATAACCCGTTTCCCTTTAAGGTCGATGAGTAAAACTCCTTCCTGGCTGAATTGTTGGAGGATAGTGGTATCATCGCCAACGGCAACGAACTTTCCCGCGCCAATGGCTACTGCGGTGGCCCGGGGATTGTCATGGTCTATCGTATGTATCTTCCCGTTATACAGAACAGTATCTGCTTTGTTTATCATTATAGGCGGTTTTATTGGTGAAAGGAGGCAATGGCTTCTTTGATACCTTCTCCGGCAGTTTCAAAAAATGCGGGCCCTGCAAGCAGGATGGCTTTGGTCACCGGTTTTACGGGCGCAAGGTGATGCTGTTGCAGGTAACGTTGTGTGTGATAGGCTTTGATAATGCCTTTGGTCACGTTACCGGCTACCAATGCTGTGGGGGAATCAATACCGGCATCCTTAATGTCGCTGGCAAATGAAAAACCGGAGACGCCGATCCGGATAGCTTCCCGGAGTGCCACGGCGCCTACCGTGATCATCATATCTGCATCAAAATGATTCCGGTCTCCCAGTCCTATCAATAGCAGTTGAGGGGCTTTCATGGCGCCTTTGGGCGGTGTGATCAGTATGGTTTCCAGGTAATGACCGGTGAATTGTCCGCCTTTTCTCAATTCGGTGATCTGACCTTTGAGGGCCTGGTCCAGATGTACCATACCATTGAGGGCTGCTGGTAAGGCGGGAGGATGAAAGATGTCTCCTTCCGTATATTCAAATACACAGGCGATCTGCAACGGCGCTGCTGCAGCGGAGGGACCCTGCACCAGGCCTATAATGGATAAGCCGTCTATCTTGCCCCACACGCGGCTAGTGCCTATGGGCGAGGGTTTGATGCTACTATCGGTATGCTGTGCTGCCGCTGTAATGGAATGCAGGGAAAAGAGAATAGCACCCGCCAAAGTGACGAGCTTCCTGTGATAACGGGTGATGCGTGTTGAATTCATGGTGTTTCGTTTTTGTATGCTAGAACTTGAAACTGAGTCTTGTATTAATGAATAAACCATCCTTGGGGGATGCTGTCATATCCCGGATAAAAGCACCGGTCTTAAAATATTGAAGGCCGCAGTTAAGGGACATGTATGTATTCATACTGTATACAATGCTGGCGAGATAGGCTGTGCCGATATGTCTTTCCCGGGAGGTCGCTCCCGGCAGATTGAAACCTCCGCCGGGCCGGTAAATACCATCCTGCAATGAGTAGCGCCAGTTTAGCACGATGTCTGCCTGTGCGAGCATCTTCCGGCCTATATTGATGGTGGCATAGGGATGCAGGTCTATCAGGTTCACCGGGCCGATCTGCGGACTAAACCCGAAATACCCGCCCTTGGGATAAATCGGATTAAATGATTGCAGATTGCCATCTCCCTTGTGCCGATCGCCTGAGATATAATCATTACGCAGGTTAATGGATGGTTTACCGGATACGTCCTCAAAAAGATATCCCGCTTCTACGGAGGCGGTCCAGGCACTAATACGACCATTGCCAAAAGAGCCGAATTGATAGGCGCCTTCGAAGTTGTAGATAAACCCTCCTCCGTATCGCCAGATTCTGGTGCCGATGGTGTGACGCAATTCACGGCCGGGCCCTTCTTCAAATACTGAAAGGTTTCTTTTGATGCCGATGTAATACAGATCTACATTGGGAAATGCAGGAAAGATGGTTTTGCTGTATACGCCCCAGAGATTCACTTCTTTGCTTGATTTATTGTCGAATACACCTGTATTGATAGTATCGGCCATCATCACAAATCCATCGATACTCCATTTGGGCGTGGTGTACATGAGTTTGGCACCGTCGAAATACAATCTCAGGTTAGGACCTTCCCTTACGGAAATAAGCCTGCCACTCCCATAATCCAATTCCTGCCTTCCTGCACGGATAGTGAGTGTTTGATCATTCCGGTTAATGACTTTAGTATCAAAAAAGAGTTGCTGTATATTCAGATGGTCTTCATCAATAGGACGAGGCCCATTCTTTCGGCCACTTTCCCAGGCGCTTCTGATCTGTGTAAAAAACCGGAAACTATTTTGCAGATGCAGATCCGCGTGCAGATCATAACGCTGCAGGAGAAAACCATTGTGCCCAATGCCCAGCCTGCCCCAGTCTTCATTGTTAAAATCTACATACTCTAACCTGGCTGAACCACCAAATGAAGCATACGTATTGCCATCTTTTGATAAGCGGTGGTATTTTATTTTCCGGTAGAGATGAGGGGTAGAGTCGCTGAAATTTGAATAATCTTCATCGAAGCGCATGAGTTTAAAACTTTGCCCCTTTGTCCGGGTAACGGATAAAAGACAGGTAATAACAAGTACAGAAAGTCCAATGGGACGGGGAAGGCGTTTGACAGGCAATTGGAACAGGTTTTAACTGGTGGCTTAGTGTTTCAGCATATTGTGGGCATAATGGATACCGATACCATAGGCGCCACCGTATTTTTTCATCAGGTCGGTAACGGCCTTATAGGTTTCCTGGCGGGCCCAGTCACGTTGTAACTCCAGGAGGTATTGAATAGACGTGACCGGTTTTACACCTGCGTGTATCATGCGTTGAACAGAACGTTCGTGTGCTTCCGCACTTACATCGCCGCAGGCATCTGTGATCACATATACATCGTAGCCTTCTTCCAGCGCAGACAATGCCGGGCCTACGATACAAACACCTGTCCACAGACCGGCCATCACCAGTTTCTTTTTGCCTTTGCCGGTAATGGCTTTGTAGGCTGCTTCATCTTCCCAGGTATTCATTGTGGTGCGGTCAATGTAACCGGAAGTAGCCTGTGGATAAAATTCTTCGATCTCTGGAAATACAGGTCCTGAAAAAGATTCTTCTGCTACAGTTGTCACAACGGTTGGTACATTAAAAATCCTGGAAGCTCCTGCAACGATAGCGGTGTTGGTCCTAAGCTCGCTTAAGGCGATACTTTTGGTGGCAAAACCCATTTGTCCTTCATAGTCGATCAGGATAAGCGCATGATTGTCGGGCGACAATAAGTTGGTAGATGGTTTCATTTGTAAATAGTTTGTCCGGGTAAGTCAATTCGGATGCCTTTTTACAAATAATTGATAATCAATATTATAAATAAAAAAGAGAAGCTGAGTTATTTACGGTATTTCGTAATATTATGAAAAGCCCCATTTACGGTGATCGTAAATGGGGCTCAAAGGATATAAATGAAATCAGTTGGATACCTGTCGCGCTGCTTCCGTAATCACAGCAGCTACATCTTCCGGCCTGGAGATATAAACAACATGACTGCCTTTGATTTCAGTGACTTTCGTATTGGAGCGCTGATACATATTGCGTTGAATATCGGGGTGGATGCTTTTGTCGTCGGTCGCCACAATACCAAAGGAGGGTTTGTTTCTCCAGGCAGCAGCAGTAATAGGAGTGAGGAAACATTCGCCATAAAAGGCTCCTTGTGAAGCGTACATAAAAGCTGCCTCATCTTCGCTCAGGTCTGCACAGAAACCGGCGTGAAACTTTGCCTTATCGTAATAGACGATACCTTTTTCATTCGGCGGTAATATACCGTTTTCAGGTGCCGGCGGGGCAGACCGGAACCATTGCAGGGCAGTTTCATCATTATCCGGCTGGAAGGCAGCGATATATACCAGGGCCGCTACTTTGGGATGATTACCCGCTTCGGTGATCACCGCTCCGCCCCAGGAATGGCCTGCCAGTATCGTGGGGCCATCCTGTGCATCCAATACCAGGTGAGTAGCCGTCACGTCATCCTGGAGGGAAGTCAATGGATTTTGTACGATACTCACGTTATAACCCTGACGGGTAAGGTTTTCATAAAGACCTTTGTACCCCGAGCCATCGGCAAATGCCCCATGTACGAGTACTACATTTTTTATTGTCATATTGAATAATTTTTGTGTTGATGCGTATCAATTCAACACGAATGCTCTTAACAATATAACCAGCAGGAATGTTGTAGTACCGCAGTCATAACCGCTGTTTTCTATTCAGCTGGTGTAATCGTCATCATCGTTTCAATAGCGCCACTTTGATACATCTTCGTCCCTTCTACTGTAAACTGTTTTTCAAAGGCTTTGTCGGCAAATAATGGTCTGCCTTTACCCAATGCCACCGGCATAATATGCAGTGTGATGTGATCAATGAGATCATGTTCCAGCATTACCGCATTCAGTTCACCGCCGCCTATCAGCCAGATGTCCTTTCCCGGCTGTGCTTTCAGCTGTTGTACAAAACCAGGAATATCTTCGCCATGTACAAAGGTAACATGCGGCGCTGCCGGTCTTTCGCTGCGCGTAAACACATAATTGGCGTGGTTCGGATGTGGATAAGTGTCTGCCAGCTCTAAAATATGTGCATAGGTTTTATAACCCAGCAGCGTTGTATCCGTAGTAGCAAAAAAATCAGCGAATCCATAATCCGTTTTTTCCGGATTGGGCAATCCTGTCAGCCATTCCAGTTGTCCGTTTTCATCCGCGATGTAACCGTCCAGGCTAATGGCGATGTATAGGTTTACTTTTCTTTTCATATCGCAAAATTCGGCAACGCCGAATACAAAAAATTGTATAAAATTTTCCGACCTTACGAAATGAAAAAAATAATATGCAACTGACGGAGTTAAAAGAGGATATCTTTCGCCGGTGGCTGGCGGCTTCCGGAGAGGTAGACAAGATAGCAGATGCGAAGGCTGCCGTGGTGAGGGAAGTGTGCGCAAAGGGGAAATGTTATGCGGTGAAAAATTATGAAGATGGGCAGATAGCGCGGTGGACTGGAGTATGGAAGGGGAAGATCTTACCGGTATGATGCGCGCCTGCGGCATGTCAGATGAAACCTATGCCTACTGGGAATCCCGTGGCCTTTTTATCGTTGAATGATAGCATTCGGAAAAGAAACCTGTACCAATCCTGCCTGTACGGCCTTCTTATATTGCAACGGTGTCATACCTGCAAATGATTTAAACACCCGGATAAAATGCGCCTGGTCGTAGAATCCATTATCGTAAGCCACTTCGGTGAGTGGTATCGCGGGATTATCGGCTATCTGCGCCAATGAGGCATTGATCAGTTGTAACTGGATATATTTTTTAGGCGTACTGCCTACCGCTTGTTGAAACTGTTGAATATATTTTTTGGGAGACACCTGCTGTGCTTGTTGCAGGGTTTTGATATGCCCCCGCGTCAGGCTTACAGGCAGACTGTGGTCTGTGATCACGGAAGGTACCACATGAGGACGCGCATGCGCCAGCAGGAAACGTTCCAGCGTTTTTAACTTCTCTGCTGCTGAAGGCTGCGCCTCCAGTTGTTCTACCAGCTGGCCGGTAAACGCTCCCCACAGCTGATTGCCGGATAATGGCCCTGCTTGCAGCATAGCAGCGGATAAGCCAAACAACCGGTATAGTCCAAAAGGTTTAAACAGGATACCGATAGCTTTATAGTGACCGGATACCCTTGTCATCACCGGTTGTGAAAACAGACCGGATATACCACCGGAACGGCTATAGGCAAACGGGTCCTGTCCCTGTGGCGTCATCGTAAAAGCGCCGCCCAGATTGATGACCAGCTCCTGGTGTAAAAAAGGGATGTTATACACCGACTGTTGCAGCTTCGGTGTTTCATGGTACCAGTAATAGTCAATCGCATCTTTCAGTTCTGCGCAGGGCTGCTGTACCGTTGCCTTCATGATCCGTATTTCAGTTTGGATGAAGCTGTTCGCCACGACAGCCTTGATTTTTTCTGTTATATTTGCGTTTGCGGTTACACCGTAAATGTAGTAATTACGGATCGGGTTTCAAACATGGGTGATATTACAACAACAAAACGGCCGCCTTACTGGCGTCTCCTGCTGCTGTCCTTTAAAGATGCCTATCAGTCTTTACAGGCTAATGATCCGTTGCGGCTGGCGGGGGCTACCGCGTTTTTTACCACGTTTGCATTACCGGCTATCCTCGTTATTCTCATTCAGCTGTTGCGGATGATTTTCCGCCTCGAACATCCGGGCAGGCGTTTGTCTATGCAGCTGGAAGCGTTGTTTGGCGTTGAAACTGCGGAGGCGATTGTACAAACGCTGCGGGCTTTCCGGGGTATCGCCCAAAACTGGGTCATCGGTATCGCCGGATTTCTCTTTCTGTTGTTCGTAGCTACTACCTTGTTCAGGATCATTAAAGGTTCCATCAACGAATTGTGGAAAATCAAACAGGTGCACAAGGCTAATTTCGGGCAGATCATGTTATCGCGGCTGAGAGGGGTGCTGGTGATTTTTTTTGCGGGACTGCTGTTTCTCATTGATATTATTGCGGAAGCGGCGCAGGCTTTCCTGGGAAAGTATATCAGTATTTATCTGCCGGCATTGGCTTCTTATTACAACAGTACACTCAACTATGTATTGTCGGTATTGATTGTCACCATCTGGTTTTATCTTGTTTTTTATTTTATCCCCGATGGGCGGCCACGCCTGAAACCAGGTATGGTGGGTGCATTGGTGACCGGTATTCTTTTCAGCATCGGCAAAATTGTCCTGAAAGTATTACTCACTTATAGCAGTATCAATACCTTGTACGGCGCTTCTGCCTCTACGGTGCTGCTGTTGCTGTTTATGTTTTATTCTTCCATTATCTTCTACTTCGGAGCGGCATTCACCAATGCCTGGTCATCGCATATAGGAATGCCTATCCGCACCTTGCAACATGCGGTACATTATGAATTAAAACCCGCCGCTGAAAATCCGGACAACAAATTAGATAAATAATTTTTAGAGAAAATGTAATTTGGGGGGATAATGCTGCCTGACAAACAGCCAGCTTTATTACCACGTTATGGACAACCAACTTACGCTCCGGGAGAAAATCGGCTACGGTTTTGGCGATATGGCTTCTTCTATGTTCTGGAAGCTGTTCGGCATGTACCTGTTGTTTTTTTATACTGATATCATGGGCATTACCGCGGCGGCCGCAGGTACCATGTTCCTTATTACCCGTATCTGGGATACCCTCTTCGATCCGGTGGTCGGCGCCATAGCCGACAGGACCAGCTCCCGCTGGGGGAAATTCCGGCCTTATCTGCTTTATATGGCGATACCTTTCGGCGTAATCGGCGTACTAACCTTCACAACGCCGGATTACAGTCCCACCGGTAAACTGATCTATGTCTACATTACCTACTCCGCCATGATGATGATCTATTCATTGATCAATGTGCCGTATGCATCTTTGCTGGGTGTTATTTCGGCTGATGGCCGTGAAAGGAATACATTGGCTTCTTTCCGGATGGCGTTTGCTTTCGGTGGCAGTTTATTTGCCGTAGCGCTTATTGAGCCAATGGTAGACCTCTTCAGCGAACGCGCTTCTCCGCAGCGCGGCTGGCAGCTGGGCGTGATGGTGATCGCACTGATCTGCGTAGGGTTGTTTCTGTTATGTTTCGCCTGGGTGAAGGAACGGGTACAGTCAGCCGGGGAACAGTCTTCTTCCCTGAAGAACGATCTGCGTGATCTGTGGCAAAATAAGCCCTGGTGGATATTGCTGGGCGCCGGTATGGCGGCGCTGATTTTCAATTCTATCCGCGATGGCGCTACGCTCTATTACTTCAAATATTTTATTCGGCAGGATGCTGCCTTTCAACTGGGCCATACAAAAGTCACTTATTCCACACTTTACCTGCTGATTGGCCAGGGCGCCAATATCCTCGGCGTGGTGCTGGCATCGCCGGTAGGGAACCGTATCGGTAAAAAGAACACCTACCTGGGAGCGATGATCATCGCTTCGGCAGGCAGCATTATTTTTTACTGGCTGCAAAAAGAACAGCTGGTACTTATTTATGTATTTCAGCTGATCATCAGTATATGCGCGGGTATGGTGTTTCCGCTGTTATGGTCTATGTATGCCGATATTGCAGATTATTCCGAATGGAAAAACGGGCGGCGGGCAACGGGACTCATTTTCTCTTCTTCCTCCATGTCGCAAAAATTCGGCTGGACTATCGGTGGTGCGCTCACCGGCTGGTTGCTGGGGTATTTTGGTTTTCAGGCCAACAGTACACAACAACACATAACCCAGCAGGGCATTGTGCTGATGTTAAGCTGGCTGCCTGCTGCCGGATCTTTATTGTCTATTCTTTTTATTGTTTTATATCCTTTGTCGGAAAACCGCATCGCCTTTATCAGCAAAGAACTGGCAGTCCGCAAACAACAACTTCACTCATGATGCAACACGAATTGAAACAGGCGTTACAAACCGAATTACACCGTATCCTGCATTACTGGAAACAATATCTGCCGGATGAACAACAGGGTGGCTTTTATGGCAAGATAGATCATAGTAATACACCAGACCGGTTGGCGCCTAAAGGCGCTGTGCTAAACGCACGTATTATGTGGACTTTCGCCGCTGCCTATCATCTTTTGGGAGATGCTTCCCTTTTGCCGGTAGCGCGCCGGGCAGAAACCTACTTCAGGGAACAGCTGCTGGATACCGTCCATGGTGGCGTTTTCTGGACGGTAGACCACCTGGGGCAGCCACTGGAAACCAAAAAACAAACCTACGCGATCGCTTTTGCGATCTATGCCTACAGCGAGTATTACCGGGTTACGAAAGAAGAACCGGCACGCGCTATTGCCATCCGTTTGTACAACAACCTGCAGCAATACAGTTATGATCCCCGGCACGGTGGCTACCTGGAGGCATTTACGCGCGACTGGAAACCTTTGGCTGATCAGCGCCTCAGCGAAAAGGACGCTAACGAAAAGAAAACCATGAACACTCATTTGCATATACTGGAGGCTTACGCCAACCTATATACGGTGTGGCCGGAAAGTACGCTGAAAAAGAATATCCAGGATTTATTGCGGTTGTTCAAAGACCGTATCATTGACCGCAAGAGCGGGCATCTGCATCTTTTTTTTGAAGAGCAGTGGCAGGTAAAGGGGCATACGGTATCCTACGGGCATGATATAGAAGCCAGCTGGTTATTGCTGGAAGCGGCGCAGGTAATACAGAACCAGGAGCTGATCGCCACTTTCAGGGCGATGGCGCTGAAAATGGCGCTGGCTACCGAAGAAGGGCTGGACCGTGACGGTGGCCTGTGGTATGAATATGAACCGGCAACCCGGCATACGGTGGCGGAAAAACACTGGTGGCCGCAGGCGGAAGCCATCGTGGGGTTTGTGAATGCCTGGCAACTGCAACCCTCCGGCAGGTTCCTGCAAAGAGCTGCGGAGGTATGGCGGTTCACCGAAAAACACTTGCTGGACAAAGCGCAGGGCGAATGGTACTGGGGTATCCGGGAAGACGGTACTGTAATGGAAGAGGACAAAGCCGGATTATGGAAATGTCCCTATCATAACGCCCGCGCCTGTATGGAGATCATGAAACGGCTATAACGCTACGTTGTAGCTCACCTTCACTTTGTCCATCACCACATGGGTATAAAAATGTTTCAGGTTACTATTATCCATGAGATGTTTTTTGGAGAAGGCTTCAAAATGAGCCATGTCCCTGGTGTGTACAATCAATACAAAGTCGTAGGTGCCGGTTACGTAATAACACTGTGCAACTTCAGGGCAGCTTTTCATGGCGCGCTTAAATTCGTCTATCGCTTTGGAGCTGCCTTCGTGTAATACCACGTCTACCACGCAGCTGGCGCCAATGCCTGCTGCCAGCGGTGAAACAATCGCCACATCGGCTTCAATGATTTTTTCGTTCCGGAGTTTGGTCAGCCGTCTTTGTACGGCACTCTGGCTCAGGTTCACTGCTTCGCTGAGTTGTTCCGTTGTCAGCCGGTTGTTTTGCTGCAACAGGCGTAGCAATGTTTTATCATATTCATCGAGTTGAAACATAATTTACCCGTTTATGATAGGAAAATAGGCAAAATATGCCGGTTAAAACGCGATAACGCAAAAATTAGTCTTCGGAGCGCTGGTAATTTTGCTTGTAGAAAAACGAACAGGTATGATACACACGTCCTCTATTCAGCTACCGGCCAGCACCGCCTTTTCTGCGGATGAAATACACCGCTTCCGAAGTGAAACCACCGGCACCCGGCACGTGGTGCACCTGAACAACGCCGGTTCCGGCCTCATGCCGGATATAGTGACCCAGGCGCAACTGGAACACATTACCCTGGAATCGGCCATCGGAGGTTATGAAGCAGCCGCCTTGCAGGCAGATGCCATCAGCGGCTTCTATGAACAATGTGCACTGCTCTTCAACTGCAAGGCGACTAACATCGCTTTTACGGCCAGCGCTACCGATGCCTACACCAGGGCTTTATCCGCTATTCCTTTTGAAAAGGATGATGTGATACTGACAGACCGCGATGATTTTGTGTCTAACCAGATACAGTTCCTCTCCTTACAGAAAAGATTCGGGGTGAAGATCGTTCACATCAGGAATGCTGCTGTTGGCGGGGTAGACCTGAACGATCTGCTGGAAAAGCTGTATTACTACAAACCCCGGCTGCTGGCGATTACGCATATCCCCACCAATTCGGGACTGGTGCAACCGGTACAAAAAATTGCGGCTGTCTACAGCACCTATCTGAAATCACATCCGGATAAAACCTGGTATATCCTGGATGCCTGCCAGAGCGCCGGGCAAATGAAACTGGATGTGCAACAGCTGCAGTGCGATTTTTTAAGTGTTACCTGCCGTAAGTTCCTGCGCGGCCCACGGGGCACCGGCGCCCTGTATATCAGCGACAAGGCCTTACAAGCCGGTCTGGAGCCCATGTTCATTGATATGAGAGGCGCCGAATGGACGGAAAAAGGCGCCTATAAACAACACCCGGAAGCCAAACGCTTCGAGGACTGGGAATTTGCCTATGCTACGGTAGTAGGTACCAAAGCGGCGATTGAATATTGCCTGCAGATCGGGGAAGACCGTATCTGGCAACAGGTACAGCTGATGGCAGCGATCACCCGGGACCAGCTGGCGTCGATAGATAAGGTGAAGGTATTGGACCGGGGAATAAAACAAGGCGGACTGGTAACCTTCCATGTAGCGGGTGGAGATCCGGTGAATATTGTAAACAGACTTTTAAAAAGAAAGATCAATGTTGTACCGAGTTACCGCGCCTTTGGTGTGCTGGACTTTGACGACAAGGGCGTGAAATGGGCAGTGAGGGCTTCGCCGCATTATTACAATACCACGGATGAAATTGAATTTTTTATTGAATCGCTGAAAGAAATTATCTGAATCTATGTAGTGATGGGACGTCTGCCTCATCTGTTGTTAGTCTCTATTAACTATATTTTGTTCCCCAAATGCCGGTCGGCATCTTAGTCCCGGGAACGGAGCAAATGGTGATCCATCCTCTATTCCCGGGGCTAAGCATGTCATCGGTATTAGTATTTAAACAAACTGCGTGTTGTTTGATGTAAGCCGTCGCTCACCTGGATGAAATACATGCCGCCTGGCATGGCAGTGAGATTAAAATTGGCTTCCCGGTTTGTTTGATCTTCCGGCAGCAGGGTAGCGGCTACCTGGGTGCCCTTGGCGTCCAATACAATCAGCCGGTAAGATTTCCTTTTTTTATCGTCCAGTTTTACTTTAAAGATCCCGGTAGTAGGGTTGGGATACACCGTTACGGGCATATCGTTTTGTGTGGCTGCCATCAGGCCTCCGGTGGTTTGTTGTGCAAACAGTTCCCATTCTGCCAGCTGCGTTCCTGTGTCACCGTTATTGGAGCTGATGTTGAGCCGGTAGTAACGGTAGACGGTGCTATTGCTGCAGGTGAAAGTCCGGGTAAGGCCACGGGTGGCGAATGTTTCGCCGGAGCGGCTGTCGAGCGTGGTCCAGGTGAGGGTGTCATTGGAACCTTGCAGCGTCCAGTTTTTAGGATCGCGGGCAGGCACGTCGTTGGCCGATGTGAGCGTGTATTTGGTTACTGCCGCAGGCACGCTGGACTTGTACTGCACCCACAGTGCGGTTCTGCCGCTGCGGAAATATTTGCTGGCGATATCGTTGTCTATCAGGCTGGGTATATCTTCGGAAGGTTTGGTGGTGTTGGGGTACTGACCGGTGATTACGCCGCCGTTGTCGGTGATATCCACGAATTGGGTTACGGGCGGAGTGGTGTTGGCGTTATAACCTACCATGGCCGGCGTGAGTATCCTGGCGGTAACCGGGGCGGTAGACACCTGGTCGGCGCCGGCGTCCAGGGGAACGCTGCGGGACTGACCGTCCATATCGAACAGTACATCCGGATAGGCCGTAATAGCGGCGCCGATGGCGGGGCTACCACTTTGCAGGTGGAAGGTGCCGGTGGTATCACGCGCTACCAGCGGATTGGCAGTCACGTAGCCACCACTGGGGATAGCGCCGTTGGGGGTATTGTAGATGATGTTGCCTTTCCAGGTAGGGTTGGTATACGGACCGGCGATCTGTGCGGCGTTACTGCCTCCCTGGATAACGTTGTAGGCTACGTTGGTATAGGTGGCGCCCAAACCGTTGGTACGGCCGGATTGGGTGATGTTGCTGGTATTGTTGACCAGGGTGTTAAACGCTACCAGTACGCGGTCCGGACGATCGTGACAGGTGAGTGGCGAGCCATCGGCTACTTCGCCATCACCATTGCCGATATTGATAGCAGGGTTACAGCTTTCAAAGTGATTGCTGTAAATGACGTGATCATCGCCGAAGATGCGGATGCCAGGTGTGTTCACGAAATAGTTGCCATACACTTTACATTTGTTGCCATGCCGCAGGGTGAACTGGGCGGCGCAATCGCGGATAGTGTTGTAGCGTATCGTTACCGCTGATGCTTTTACAGAAATCATTTCATTTTCTCCGGCGCATTGCTCAAAGAGATTGTATTCCACGATGCTGTTGCTGGAAGACATGCTGTAGCCGCTGAGTCCAAATTGGAACGTTTCAGCGCCGTTGCCCGTCTGCGGTTGCTGGTCCAGGAAATAGTTGTGGTGAATCCACAGGCTTTCGGCAATCTGGCTGCCGCTGCCGCGGATGGCCAGGAAACGGCCCATGGCGTTTTTGTGCTGGAAAGTGTTGTAGTCTACTTCATGGTTGCTCCCCGCGATAGTCAGGTTCTCACCGTCGCCGGGTGTTTCAAAGATGTTGCGGGTGAACCGGCAATAGGAGGTACCGGCGCCTGTTTTAGTTTTGCTGGCGGAATGGGTGAATTTAAATCCCTGGATGATGATGTATTTCGCGGGACTGGCTACGTTAAATCCGCCGGTACCCGCAATGATGGCGCCTGCCGGCGATTGGGCCTTGATGGTAATAGGCTGTGCGGCCGTTCCCTGTTTGGTGATCGAAATATCGGCCGTGCTGGTGTAGGTACCGTTGGCCAGGATGATCACATCTCCGGGGTTAGCGTTGTTAATAGCGGTTTGTAAGGCTGATAACGAAGTTACCGGCGTTTGTGCCGCAACTGTCTGCCAGCATAACAAAAACAGGAAGAGTAATTTTTTCTGCATGTGGAATGTTTAAAAGGTGTTGGGAAGGGTTTGTGAGGATGGAACAATGCCGGGCTGCAGGTCTTTCAGGATAACTAATGGTGTTCATTTATGCAATCGTTTGCATCGCAAGAAAAGAAAAAAACTCCGGATAAAAAAAACTCTTTTTTAAGTATTTCTTCCTGAAGCATTTAGTTACTTTCAGGTGAAATTTAACAGCATGGAAACGATTGACTATAAACCGGAGGCTGCGAAAAAGGCATTGACCTATATCCAAAAAGGTCATGCGGTTGGATTGGGTGCGGGTAGTACTATTGCGCACCTGGTGAAGGAACTGGCGGCGGTACCGGCGCTACGGGAAAGTATCACCGTAGCCACTGCGTCTTTTAACACCCGCCTGCTATTGCAGGAATACGGTTTTAACGTCCGGGAAACGGCGGCGGTAGCACAACTGGACCTCCATTTCGACGGCTGCGATCAGTTTGACCGTCAGCTGAACGCGCTGAAGAGCGGGGGCGGAGTGCATACCCTGGAAAAGCTGTTGGCCGCCATGGCTACACGTTTTATCCTGGTGGGCGACGGCTCCAAATACGTACAGAAACTGTTGCCTACCGTGCCGGTAGTGATAGAACTGATCCCCGATGCATTGTCTTTCGTACAACAGGCTTTGCAACGCCTTTATCCCGATGCCCGCCTGCAACTGCGACTGAGCAACAAAAAGGATGGAGCGGTGATCACGGAAAGGGGCAATCTCCTGCTGGATATCTGGTTCACGGCATTTCCCCCGGTTGCAGAAATTAATCCACAGTTGAAAACCATTCCGGGTATATTGGAAACCTCCCTGTTTTACCAAATGGCCCATGAAGCTATCATCGCGGGTAAAGACGGGGTTACGGTGGTATCTCCGCAATGATCTCCGCTCCTTTGCATCATCTCCGCGATGATCTCCGCTCCTTTGCGCCCTTAAAACAACCGACAATCTCTGCGTGCTTTTGCGAGAAAAAGATAGATCGGTCTGTCTTATCTTTGCAGGATGAAACAGAAAATCAGCGATCCCCGGCAGCGGTTGCTCGATACCGCCACAGATCTTTTTTACCGGCAGGGTTATCACGCCACGGGTATTAACCAGGTATTGCAGGAAGCGGGTGTTGCCCGTGCCAGCCTGTACCTGCACTTCTCCTCCAAGGAAGCGCTGCTGGAGGCATTCCTGGAATACCGCCATACTTACTGGTTCGATGCCCTGAAATCCTTTACGGAGAAACATGCCAAAGCAAAGGAAAAAATCCTTGCGGCATTTGACTTTCTGCTTTATATCAATGAAAAGGAACACTACCGCGGATGTGCATTCCTGAATATACTCTCTGAAATCACGGAACAGGATGGTGAAGCGCTGCGTATTATCCGCGACCACAAAAAAGAACTGCGCACTTATTTTTCTTCCATTCTCAATAAAGAAAAACAACTGGTACAGGACCATGTATACCTGCTGTTTGAATCGGCCATGGTAGAAAGTCAGTTGTATGCCAACCAATGGCCGGTACAGGAGGCTAGGAAGATGGTGGCAACGCTGCTGTAGCTGCTGCCTGTTTGAGTTTTTGTTCTACCAGCAGGGCATGCAACACCTCGGTGGAAAGGCCGTGTAAAATAAGCCGGAATGCTGCGCCATAAGTAGGCAGCGGTATCATGGGATGTTTGTTATTCAGCGCTACCAGCCGCTCGGGGCAATCCATAATAGTAGCAGCGTACAGCCCGATCACTTCATCCAGCTGCAAAGAGTTGGAAGCTCTCCAGAAATCACTGTCGGTCAGGAAAAACTGGTATACCGGTGTAAATATCTCAATGGCGGTAGCCAGGTCGAGACAGTTCGTCCATTTATTACGGAACGTTTCAAAAGGCAGCGGGCCAGTGCTGATGGCGCTAAAATCCGGGTTATCCACTTTGGTGATACTTTTTCCTTTTGCCTTTAATGCATTATTCAGGTTGATGATAAAGTTGTAGAGATTCAGATCATGCTGCAAAAAAAGATTATCCTTCACGGCATTGATAGACACGGGTTTCAGCGGATGCATGGGAATATCATCGATCTCTTTCACATTATCCTTAATAAACCGCAGCACTTCCGAACCCAGGTAAAAGTGCCGTAATATCAGGAAATTGGCTTCCGGCGTAATACAATACTTCATTCCTCTGTACAGCCAGCGGTGCAGGCGTTGCGGCGCATTGATCACATTGGGTACGATGGCTTTAAACACCTGCAGCAGGATAATACCCAGGCGCGCAAACACTTTCACGAAAGGATAAAGGAACTGTTTGGTCCTTCGGCCGGAATCATACAGGAACGCGGCTTTGGCATCCGGGTTGAACGGGATGCTGTGGTCCAGGAACAGGGCATGCCAGTGGCTGGGGTCCCGGGGGTTGTTCTCCAGTTGTTCAAAATAAGCACTGTCTTTCATACGCTAGTAATTTCCGATTTGCTCCAGCTGTAGCTGGTATAAACGACCTGTTACCTTCGCCGTTTTTACGATCCGTTCAGCGAGTGTGGTGGTCAGCAACCCCGACTGGATGGCGTTCTCAAACCGTTCAAAGTGATTTTCATTGGAATCGCTGGTTTCATGGTAGGTGAAAAACGATACCTGGTCATCACGAAGCTGTAATTGTTGTTGAATGGCGCGGCCCCAGTTGCCGGCTACGCGGTTACCCAATCCTTCGATGATGAACATACCGCCCAACAGATCGAAGGGGTCCGGCTGACTGGCCCTTTGGAACATATAGGCACTCAAGGCTTCGCTACCGATATTTTTCTCACCTCGCTGCATTTCTTCCAGACTGCCGCCACATTGAATATAGTTCTTTTCCAGTATCTGGTAGTCCCGGTGTTCATCGCGGGAGTGGGAGATGAAGGAGGAGCGTATATCAAAATGTTCGATACTAACGTTGGAGGCTGCACGGGCAATCCATTGGGAACCGTCAATCACCTGCTGGCGGAGATTAAACAGCAGCGCTTTATATTCTTCCAGTGTGAGCGTACCGGAGAATATCTTTTTCACAATGGGTACCTGCCGCAATGCACTTTCGAAATCTATCCAAACAGTGGTTAGCTGACGGATCAGCCATTCCAGGGTAGGATTATCCTGGCGGATGCGTATATCCGGCGCCTGAATGGCGGTTAACAGCGCAGTAGGATCGAAGGTTTGTGTAGCGGTAGGCGGTACCACGGTGAGCATCATAAACCCGGTGATAAACCGGCCGCTTTCCGGTACCATACACAATATTTTTTCGCCTGCTTTCAGCGATCTGGTGCGCAGCAGTTCTTCCAGCAATACAAAGATGGATGCCGCGCCCACATTGCCTACGCTATACAGGTTGCTGAACCATTTTTCTTCCGGAATGGTAACACCGCCTTTTGCCAGCAGCTGTATAATCTTTTCCTTGAAATGATGGGAAGAATAATGACATACGAACCAGTCAAAACCCGATGCGGCGAATTTGCCTTCGTCAATCAGTTCAAAGAACCGTTGTACGCCGAGTTTCACCATATTGTCTACCAGGCGGAGATCCTGTTTCAGGTTGAGCGCTCCGTCTTTGTCGGCATCAGTGAAACTGTCATAGTCCATCCAGGATTGGGTGTTTTCCTTGTTCCTGCCGGCAAACATGCACACTTCGAAGCGGTGGGCGTAGGAGCGAAGGTCTATCCATTCTATTTGCAGGCTGACATGTTGGGCGGCTGGCCTGTTTTGTAAGAGGAACGCTCCGGCGCCATCTGACAGCATCCAGCGGAGGAAATCTGTTTCCAGTTCCAGGCCATGGCCATCCAGTATGCGTTGTTGTTGCTCAAAACGTTTGGCTTTAAACAGCCTGCTGGCAAGCTCACCGGCGCAAGCTACCGCTGTTTGTACGTTACCCGTTTGAATATGCGTATAGGCGTTCCGGATAGCCATGAGACCTGCTGCGCAAACGCTCTGGTGACTGGCAATTTCACAAGCCGGGTTACCAAGATCGGCATGTACCATACTGGCGAAACCGGGCACGGGTAAGTCCGACTGCGTAGTAGCCGCCGATATAAAATCAATATCTTCCTTGCTGGTACCGTTACGATGCAGGCAATCTTCGATAGCCCTGGCTGTCATGCCACTAACGGTATGGGTAGTACGTTGTTGTTTATCTATGGCGTAATGCCTGGATTGTATGCCGTTTTGGGATAACATCCTGGTTTTGCTGCGGGATGGCTTACCGCTGATCAGTCCAAGGTATTCTTCAATCTCGTCGTTGTGAACAGGTTCGCCTGGCAGATATTTGCCGGCAGCCGTGATGTAAACGTTCTCTAACTGCATATTGGGTGTATTAATAAACGGTGGATGTTAATTGGGTACGCTGACAGTTGGTGTAATGATCGTGGTTAAATTAGTCGATTTTTAAGATATACCAAACTGAAGGGGAGATAAAGTGTTGTTAAAAGTAGTCCGATTTTAAAAGGGGCGTTGGTAAAGCGTTTTATTGTTTTCGGGGTACAGGTGGGGGCGCTACAGGTGGAAATGCATTCTCGCCGGGACAATTAACCACGATAACCGGGTCGTTAGTCACCTGTATGGCCTTGCGGCTTATCTGCGGCGTAATTTTTTCAACTGCTCCTTTTTTAACATACAGTTCCTTCCGGAAGGCTTTCTCCTGGTTTTGGCCGGATTGCTCCAATTGTGTTTTAAGTATCTCTGAGAGCGGGGATGATCCGGTATTTTGTTTTTGTAGTTCGATATTGCCCAGCATATAACGCCCATTCTTATACTCAATGTTCACATCACGCTGCCGTGGGAAAGCATTGTTATTTACAACGAGATACACTTCGTCGTACTTTTCAGGTATTTGCCAGGTATATAAAAAAGGGAGGGAATCCTTTCCGGCTGCCGGCAGTTTTATCGCCACTGTTATTTCGGAGTAATCATGCCTGTCCGCGTGGGTGTATGGGTTGTTTTCGTAGGGGCATTTGGGTGTTTCGCCGTATACAGGCCGGAATAAAAGTTCCTTCATATTGCGTTGACCCATGTGCACGAAGGCCTTCCGCTCGCCAAAGCCGCTGAAACAGATTTGTCCTGCATGGCCGTTTCCACTGGATACAAAAAGATCTACCAGGTTCATGGGGCCAAATTCGAAGCTGACCTTATTGGCATTGATCATTTTCCATTTTCCGATGTGGTACTGTGCTCCGCCGAAAATATGGAAACGCCCCGTTTCTTCCAGTATAAGATGTACCTTTTCTTTTGATCCATCTACTGATTCCGCTGTGTAATAGCCCGCAAATTGAGCAGTGGAAGAGGTGCTGATGAGCAAAAGTATCAATAATACGAATCGGCGTTTCATGCGTACAAAATAAATAAAAAATGCTCGTCGGGTAAAAAAATATACCGTTGTTTCGCTGACGCTTATGGAGTTTCCGGGTTGTCCACGTATTCGTCACTCAAAAAACAATTCTTTTTAAGCAGCAATAGATCCTGCATAAAGCTTTCCTGATCATCACTCAATCGTCTCTCAAAAAGAATTTCCTGTTAAACAACAATAGCTTTTGCAGAGGCTTCCTGATCATCGCACATTCGTCTCTCAAAAAAAATTCTTGTCAAATAACAATAAATCCTACCTTTATTTTAAAATAGACAGACTGGTCTATCTGTATATATTTCTTAAAACAAAATAATTAACATGGAACAGAAACCTCCCTTCCCGCCCTTCACCCGCGAAACCGCACTCCGGAAAGTACAAATGGCGGAAGACGCCTGGAATAGCCGTGATCCCGAAAAAGTATCCAAAGCCTACACGATAGACACTGAATGGCGTAACCGCGACCAGTTTATTAACGGCAGGGAAGCAGTCGTCGCTTTCCTGACCCGTAAATGGGAGAAAGAACTGGACTACAGGTTGAAAAAAGAACTGTGGAGTTTTACCGACAATAAAATCGCGGTACGATTTGAATACGAATGGCATGACAAAGCCGGTAACTGGTTTCGTTCCTATGGCAATGAATTATGGGAATTTGACGCTAACGGGCTGATGCAGCGCCGGTTTGCCTCCATTAACGACGTGCCGATCCATAGCAATGAACGGAAGTTCGTGGACAGTGCCGGTCCGTTTGTATTGGCCTGTTAATATAATAGCGGGCTCATACTTTATAGCGGGAACGTTAATTGCGGTAACTACCTCCAAAAGTGCATACTATGGAAAACATTACCAATGTGGAGGAGCTGGCAGACAGGCCCTGGTTTCAGGTGGCGCCGGGTGTATGGGGCATCCGTGATCTTTTTGTGAACATGTACCTGGTGCAGAATGCCCGCACCCGCTCCTGGGTACTGGTAGATGCGGGCCTTCGCACATCGGCCCCGAAGATCAAAGCCGCGGCCCGGCAATTATTTGCCCCCCACTTTGTGCCATCGGCGATTGTACTTACCCATGGTCACTTCGACCATGTTGGGGCCTTGCCTTCGCTACTGCGGGACTGGGAAGTCCCGGTATATGCACATTACCTGGAAGCGCCCTACCTGACGGGCCGTTCGGCCTACCCGCCGCCCGACCCCTGTGCAGGCGGTGGCCTTATGACGATGATGTCGTGGACTTTCCCGAAAGATCCTATCAATCTCAATGGGCACCTGTTGCTGCTGCCGGAAGATAAAACCATTCCCGGACTGGATGGCTGGCGATATATCGAAACGCCGGGCCATACACCCGGCCACATCAGCCTTTTCCGGGAAGAAGATAAACTGCTGCTCGCCGGCGACGCCTTCGTCACCACCCGGTCGGAAGCGTTGAGCAGCACCATTACTCAATCCAAACATGTTTCCGGTCCGCCGAAATACTTTACCCCCGATTGGATATCGGCGGAAACCAGCGTGAAAAAACTGGCGGATCTGCAACCGGAGATAGCGGCTACCGGTCATGGCCGCCCGCTTTATGGTGAACGGATGCAACGCCGCCTGCAATGGCTGGCGGAGAACTTCAAAACCGTTGCCCGGCCCCGCTGCGGAAGATATGTGAAAGAAGCCGCCGTAGCTGGTGTAAATGGTGTGGAATATGTACCCGCTGCCCGTATCCCGCGATGGCTCATACTGGCCGGCGTGGTAACCCTCGTGGCTGCCGGCGCCTTGTTGTATAACCGGCGAAAATCCTACCGCTGATGGGTGCGCAAATGATGCCTAAACCCGGCAACACTACGCCCATGCTGGCTAGCCTCGCGGCGGCTGCTACGGACGAACCGGGATGGCTATACGAAATCAAATGGGACGGTTATCGCGCATTGGCCTTTCTCAACAAAGGCCAGGTGGAACTAAGGTCACGCAACAACAAATCTTTCAACGAAAAGTATTATCCTGTCGTAACTGCGCTGGAACAATGGAAAGTCAACGCCGTGGTAGATGGAGAAATTGTAGTGATTGACGAAAACGGCTATACGCTTTTCAGTCAGTTACAGGAATGGCGCAGCGAAGCCGATGGGCAACTGGTATTTTATCTCTTCGATATCCTGTGGCTCAATGGTAAAGACATGACCAGCCTGCCGCTGATGCAGCGTAAAAAAACATTGCGGCAACTCATGCCGGTGAACAACACTATCCTGCGTTTCAGCGAAGGATTTGTAACGGAGGGCACCGACTTCTTCGACCAGGCAAAGAAACTGCATCTCGAAGGCATCATGGCTAAAAAGACCGACAGCCAATACTATCCGGGTACCCGCACCCGGGAATGGCTCAAAATCAAAACGAGCAACCGGCAGGAGGTGGTCATCGGTGGTTATACGCTCAACGAGGGTACCAACAAACCTTTCAGCTCCTTACTGGTAGGGATATACGAAAAGGGAAAACTGCAATACACAGGTAAAATCGGTACGGGATTTTCCCTCACACAACAGCAGGAAATGATGAAAAAATTCAAACCGCTGGAAATGAAAAAATCGCCTTTCGTAGTGATACCTGATGTGAATAAGCCCAGCCGTTTCCGCCCCAATCCGCCACAGGCGAAGGCCGTATGGCTAAAACCAAAGCTGATCTGCGAAGTGAGTTTCCGGGAAATGACGAGCGACGGGGTAATGCGGCATCCTTCTTTTGAAGGGATGCGGGAAGATAAATCACCGGCACAGGTAGTAGCGGAAAAACCGGTTAAAGAAAATAAAATGGCCAAAGAAAAACCAGCGAAAGCAGCTTCCCTGAAAAAGGCGCTGAAACCCGCTGCTGCAAAAGTCCGCCAAACCCTGCTGAACCCCACGGAGGAAACGCAGGTACGCACTATCAATGGTCACGCGCTGAAGTTTACCAATCTCAGTAAAATCTATTGGCCGGGGGAAAAAATCACTAAAAGAGACCTGATCAACTACTACTATCAAATAGCCCCTTTCCTGGTGCCTTATATCAAAGACCGGCCACAGTCGCTCAACCGCTTTCCCAACGGCATTAAAGGCGAGAGCTTTTATCAGAAAGATGTTTCCGGCAAAGCGCCGGACTGGGTACCTACGTTTCCTTATCACAGCAGCGACGAGCCCAGGGGAAAAGAATACCTGGTAGGAGAAAACGAAGCTACTTTGTTGTATATGGCCTCGCTGGGATGTATAGAAATCAACCCCTGGAGCAGCCGGTTAAAAAAGCCGGAAAACCCCGACTGGTGTATCATTGACCTGGACCCCGATAAAACCACGTTTGACCAGGTGATTGAAGCGGCGCAGGTGACGCATGCGATACTGGACGCTGCCGGTATTCCGGGATATTGTAAAACCTCTGGTTCTACGGGACTGCATATCTATATTCCGTTGGGCGCCAAATACACCTATGAACAGTCGAAGGAGTTTGGCCGCATCATTGCGCGGCTGGTGCATCGGCGGTTACCGGATACTACCAGTATAGAACGGGCCACCAACAGGCGGCAACGGAAAATGTACATCGATTTTCTGCAAAACAGGCCACAGGCCACTGTGGCGGCACCTTATTCCCTGCGGCCCAAACCCGGCGCCACCGTGTCTATGCCGCTGCACTGGGAAGAAGTGAAAAAAGGACTCACCATGAAGGATTTTACGATCCATAATGCGGTACAGCGGGTACGGGAACAGGGCGATATCTTCAAACCCGTGCTGGGAAAAGGGATCAATATGAAAACGGCCCTCGCTCAGCTGGAAAAACTGGTCGGCGAATAACAGAAAGATAGTATCTTCCTATACTGTCTTAAAAGAACTTGCATGAAGCCTGTTACCGTTTGCTTTGGAGAAATGCTCTGGGATATTTTCCCCAATGGTGTCCGTAAACCCGGCGGCGCCCCTTTCAATGTAGCCTACCATCTTTCCCGGCTGGGAATGGACAGCCATATTATCAGTCGTACCGGTACAGACGAAGCCGGCGATGAGCTGCGGAACATCCTGCACGCGTGGCAGATACCACAAGCGCTGATCCAGCATGATCCGCAGCAGCCTACCGGCGCGGTACTGGCTACCGCAGATGCCAATCACGAAATGCATTACGATATCCTGCAACCGGTGGCCTGGGATTTTATTGCCTGGCAACCGGAACAGGAAACACTGGTCCGCAACGCCGGCGCTTTTGTGTTCGGCAGCCTCGCTATCCGTAACAGCGTATCGCGTGATACACTGTGGAAACTGTTGGGTGCCGCTCGTTTCAAGGTATTTGATATCAATATCCGTCCGCCGCACAGCGATATGGATACCATCCGGGAGCTGCTGAACCGGGTGGACCTGGTGAAGATGAATGAAGAAGAGCTGCAGCTGGTACTCGCCGCCTCGGGGGAAACGTACACCACGCCGCTCGAAGGCGCCCGGGCTGTGATGCTGCGCTATGGCGTACCGCAGCTGATCATTACGCGCGGCAGCAAAGGTGCGGTATATGTAAACCGGCACGAACACTACGAACGTCCCGCTAAACAGGTGGTGGTGAAAGATACCGTTGGCAGCGGCGACTCCTTCCTGGCGGGCTTCCTGTCACAGCTACTGAAAGGACGGTCTGTTTCGGCCGCCCTGGACCTGGCGGTGGAAGTCAGCGGGTTTGTGACTACCCGCGAAGGCGCCTGCCCGGAATATGATGCTGCCCAATTTGGTGTTGTTTGATTTTCGTAACTTCGCACTATGCCAAAACCACAATCACTCCTGGAATTCTACCAGGAAAAAATGAGTTGTGTGCCGGATCATCTTAAGCAGGATATCGGCGAATTCAACGTGTTCCGGATGGAGGACTGTCAGCCTGGTAGTCCGAGTATGAGCTATAACCGCCGGGATTTTTATAAAATAAGCCTCCTGCGGGGCAAGTTCCTGTATCATTTCCCGGATAGAAGCGTGGAGGCGGAAGACGGCACCATGCTGTTTTTTAACCCGCAGGTACCTTATGCCTGGGAGATGCTGTCCGAAGAGCCGCCCTCCGGTTACTTCTGTATTTTTAAGGAGTCTTTTTTAACGGAAATGGGGCGTAATAACCCGAAAGAATTTCCCATGTTCACCCCCAGGGGCAAAGTGTCTTACCAGCTGGATGCCGCCCTGCAGCAGCAGATGGAGCAGTTGTACCTTAAAATGCTGGACGAAATACAGAGTGATTACCGGGGTAAATATGACCTGATCCGTGCCTACCTGATGGAAATGTTACACCTGGTGATGAAAACGGAGCCTTCGGAAAAGCTTTACCAGCAACGCAATGCCAGCGAAAGGATTACGGCGGTGTTTATGGAATTGCTGGAACGGCAGTTCCCTATTGAAGCGCCCGGACAGCTGTTCCGGCTGCGTACCGCCAGCGATTTTGCTACGGAGTTGTCGGTGCATGTCAACCACCTGAACCGGGCTATTAAGGAAACAACCGGCAAAACAACCACCCACCACATCGCGGAAAGGGTGGTGGCCGAAGCTAAAGCGCTGCTCCGCCATTCCAGCTGGAATGTGGCAGAGATCAGCTATAGCCTTGGATTTGAGGAACCTTCCCACTTTAATAACTTCTTCAGAAAACATACCCAAACCACACCGACCAGTTTTCGGAGTGTTTGATTTTTGCAATCATTCGTTTGTTTTGCGTAACAACCGGTACACCTGCCACCCCTAATTTTGTTGTCATAAAAATTGAAAATCTTATGAGCAACAAAAAAGTATGGTTTGTGACAGGCGCTTCCAAAGGATTGGGCCGTGATCTGGTGAGGAAACTGCTGGCTGCCGGTTATCCCGTGGCTGCTACTTCCCGCAACCTCGACGAACTCCGCAAAATCGACACTTCCGATAATTTCCTGCCACTGACGATGCAGGTGAACGATGAAACCAGCGTGGCAAAAGCACTGGCAGATACCGTAGCACATTTTGGCCGGGTAGACGTAGTGGTAAACAACGCCGGTTACGGTATAGTAGGCAGCCTGGAAGAACTGACTGATCAGGAAGCACGCGCTAATTTCGACATCAATGTTTTCGGTACGTTGAACGTAGTCCGCAAAGCGATGCCTTATTTCCGGGCGCAGCACTCCGGACATATCTTCAACGTGTCCTCCATCGCGGGTTTCACGGGTAACTTCCCTGGTTTCGGTATCTATTGCGCCACCAAATTCGCGGTAGACGGGCTTTCTGAGTCTTTGGCCGCGGAAGCAAAACCGTTCGGCATACATGTTACCATCGTATCGCCCGGTTATTTCCGGACCGATTTTCTGACCACCACCTCCCTGGCGGTGCCTGCCAATCCTATCGCAGATTATACAGCGGTTAGAGAAGCGCAGGATGTACACCTGAATCAGATCAATCATAACCAGGCCGGTGATCCGGAGAAAGCCGCTGATGCCTTTATCCGCGTAAGCGAAGTGGAAAACCCGCCGGTACATCTATTCCTGGGTGAAGATGCTTACCAGCTGGTACACGCTAAAATTGATGCAATCAAAGGAGAACTGGAAACGTGGAAAGAAACAACCGTGAATACGGGATTTTAAGTGGATATCCGCCCCGGAAGCCTGGCTCCCGGGGCTGATATATTATTGTATTTCAAAAGTGGCGCTGAGGGTGAGTTTGCCGGCTTTCCCTTTGGTAACCAGGTCTTGTATCTGTTTTTCTGTTAGTTTTTTTCCTTTCACTTCAAAAGGAATTTTGAAACCGCATACTTTGAAGTTGGCGCAGCCATAGGCGCTGTTACCTTTTATTAGCGGGTGTTCCTTGCATTTTGGGCAAGTCAGTGCCGCCATATCCACCGGTTTCTTTTCCCGGGGCTTGCGCTCTTTTTTGGGTTTGTCGGCTTTGTCCGCTTTGTCGGCTTTGTCCGGTGCCGGTGTATCCGGCACAATGCTAATGGTTTTGTAGCTGGCCGTTTTCACTTCCTTCGTCAGGTCAACCACCATGGTGATTAATTCATCCTTGAAAGTGTCCATGGCATATTCTCCTTTTTCAATCAGGCGCAGCTTACGTTCCCATTGACCGGTCAGTTCCGGGCTTTTAAGCAGCTCCGTCTGAATGGTATCAATGAGATCGATACCCGTTTGGGTAGCGAATATATTTTTTTTCTTTTTGTCGATGTATTTGCGGCGGAACAATGTTTCGATGATATTGGCGCGGGTAGAAGGGCGGCCGATACCGTTGTCTTTCAGCAGTTCGCGCATTTCCTCGTTATCCACCTGTTTACCGGCGGTTTCCATCGCACGCAGCAGACTGGCTTCTGTAAAGGCTTTGGGCGGAGAGGTTTTGCCCTGGTGGATACGCGGCGTATGCGGACCGCTTTCGCCTACCACAAAATCCGGGATGAATTTTTCTTCTTCTTCGCCTTCTTTTTTGATGCTGACATCATTGGCGTACACTTCTTTCCAGCCTGGTTCAATGATTTGTTTACCGGTGACTTTAAACGGCACCTGGCCTACTTTCCCCAGCACGGTGGTGTTGGATATTTTACATTCCGGATAGAACGCGGCGATAAAGCGGCGTGCTATCAGGTCGTACACCCGTTTTTCTTCCTGTCCTAATCCGCCAGGATGCACACCTGTAGGGATGATAGCATGGTGATCCGTCACCTTTTTATCGTCGAACACGGTTTTCAGTTTCGGGATCGGATTGGCCAATACCGGCGCAGTGAGTGCGGCGTAGGGCGTCATGTCCTGCAGGATACCGGCTACTTTAGGATGCAGGTCTTCCGAAAGATAGGTGGTATCTACGCGGGGGTAGGTGACCAGTTTTTTCTCATAGAGGTTCTGCACATATTTGAGTGTATCGTCTGCCGAGTAAGCATATTTTTTATTGGCGGCCACCTGCAGGGAGGTGAGGTCAAACAGGCGGGGATTGCCTTCCTTGCCGTCTTTTTTCTCGAAGGAAGTCACTTCAAACGGGTGTTCCTGTAAATAGGCGAGGCCTTTTTGCGCTTTTTCCACGCTGCCGAGCCGGTCGATGGCTGCGGTGAATTCCGTATCGCGGTAAACCGTTTTCAGTTCCCAGTAATCTTCCGAAACGAAGGCGTTGATTTCTTTCTGCCTGGCAACGATCATAGCGAGGGTAGGGGTCTGTACCCGTCCGATAGACAGTACCGTTTTACCTACCGCAAATTTTTTGGTGAACAGGCGGGTAGCATTCATCCCCAACAGCCAGTCACCAATAGCGCGGGCGCTACCAGCGGCGTACAGGTTATTATATTGGTCCGCATCGCGGAGTTGCCGGAAACCGTTGCGTATAGCCTCTTCCGTGAGAGATGAAATCCATAGGCGTTTCACCGGCGCGGTGCATTTGGCTTTGAGCAGCACCCATCTTTGAATTAATTCACCTTCCTGGCCGGCATCCCCGCAGTTGATCACTTCATCGCATTGCTGCACCAGTTGCTCGATTACTTTGAATTGTTTTTGGACACCGTTGTTTTCAATCAGCTTGATACCAAAACTGGGCGGTATCATCGGCAAATCTTCGAGCCGCCAGAATTTCCATTGTTCATAATAATCATGTGGTTCCTTCAGGGTGCAAAAATGGCCGAAAGTCCAGGTAACCTGGTAACCATTGCCTTCGTAGTAGCCATCCTTGCGTTGTTTCGCACCGATTATTTCTGCGATATCCCTGGCCACACTTGGTTTTTCTGCAATGCAAACTTTCATAATAAAGTCGAAATAGGGTAACAAATATCGGACAATTTACCGTTTTTGTCAGATTTTAACCGCTTTCGCGTTGTTTAATGGCGGGTTATAGTGAGAAGATTAACAATAATTACAACGGGTAAATGTTTTTATTAACAATCTTAAAACAACCGTAACCCCTGAAATACCGTAAATTGACAATAGCTAAATCCTTAAACCCTGGATTATATGATAGCTTTCAACCAGGCATTGATTGTTCTTGCCCGAGACAAGGAGATCACCATTGCCAACACCCGTCTGAAAGATACCGTGGGAGACTTCAAAACCCGTGAAATACTCCATCAGCTGTTGAGTCATACGCAGGAAACAGCTTCCTATATCAACATAGATAAATATGTGGTACTGGAAGACATGACAGATCATGGATTATGGGAGGAGTATATTATTTTCCCCAGGCTGGGCCACGATGCCGGCGAATCTATGTCCCTCGCTTTTAACCTCGTATTTGCTACCGGTTACCAGGAAGTAGTCATGATTGGGATGGATTGCCCCTATCTGTCGCCCGAACTGCTTGAAGAAGCCTTCGCAGCCCTTAAACACAACCAGGTAGTCATTGGTCCTGCCCAACACGGCGGCTTTTATCTGCTGGGAATGCAATGCTTTTACCCCGAACTCTTCGATTTTGTAGATGCCGCTTCCTCCGATTGGCTCCGGCGGTTGCTGACAGCCATTCATCAAATGCAGTTGCGGTTTGCTTTCCTGCCTACGCTGAATGTAGTGCAGGAGCTGGCAGACGTGCCGGAAGATTGGCTGTAACCGCTGATAGGCATGATGAATGCTGATGTCGCTGATTTGGGGAGATGGGAGCGGAGATGATATTTTTTCCCGATTTTGGGAGATGACCACGGATTTTTCTTTAGCTGTTGGGAAGATAGTAGCGGAGATTTTTGAGGGCAGCATGAGCTTATTTTTGCCGGAAGTTATATTTTTGGGAGATGACTAACCTCCGGCCAACATATTCTTCCGCTTTTGGGCTGCTAACGGCAGCCGCTGCACCCGATGACCAGTTTGTGTGGACAGGAGATATTTCCCTGGAACATCCCTTATTTAGCGGTCAAATACCTGTATGCCTGATCACCAAAGATGAACAGTTATCGCCGGCGATGATTGGTTTTGCGGAACAAATTGTGGCCCATGCGGGCGCATATATTGAAAAATCGCTGCGGTTTATTCAACAAACGCTGGTCAATGACCCTGAAGCGTACGGGATTACTACGGAAGAACAGACCTGGCTACCCGTAGCTATCAGCGAGTTTCCACTGGAATTTCCCCAAATCACTTTTTTTGAATCAGAAGAATGGATGATGTTGTTTGCCGCAGGCCGGTTCCGGATATGTGATCCCTTCGGCATAGCCGTGAGTTATCGTGGCACCGTTCCCGTTAGTGTGGATAACCTGGAAGACAGTGAAAGCATCTAAATAAAAAAAGGCCTGCAAAAGCAGGCCCTCTCCTATAACCCTATAAATGTAAACAATATGGTATACAATATTAATTATTTTTTATTATAAATAGTGTAATTGTTTACTTTTTTATTGACATTAATTTGTTAATTCAAACTGATTTACATTTCGTCATTATCCGCTTTCATCTTCCCAAATCAGGAAAACATAATCTCCGCTCTCATCTCCCCAAATCAGCGAGATCAGCATTCATGATGCCCATCAGCGGTTAAGCCCCAATCCTTATACTGCGCCCTTATCTTATTCAGCGTTGGTCCTTCAAACGGAATAGATCCTCCTGCAAAGAATTCGGTCCAGGTAAGATCGCTGTTGAAATGAGCGAGCGTATAACCATTTTCAAACATCAGCCGGAGTTGGTGTTTTTCCGGCATCACCCGGAAACGGCCCAGTGTATTCAATAATAGTCTTCTAAGGGCGCCTTTTTCCATATATCCGGCAGCGGTGGTATGGCACAACGGAAAAAGGGAATGTACCATCACATAATCTGCCAGGAAGGGTTGGACGTTAAAATGAGCAGCGGCTAATAACGACATTTCATAGTATAGCGCTGCAGGCTTCATTTTATTTCCATGTTTTTTCACCTTTTTTCATTTTATCCAGGATATCCTGATAGGTCTTTTTATCGCCGGAAGGAGCGAGTTGAACTGCTTTTTCTTCATTAGCGATGGCGTCGTCCTTTTTACCTGCTTTATAGAGCACATTAGCGTAGGTATCTATATAAGCTGGATTATCACCGGCTTTCAGCGCATGCTGGCACCAATTGGCGGCGTTGCTGAGGTGGGTGGGATCAGAGAGATTTTCAAAGACGGTCCACGCGTAGGTGTTCAGTTCATTGGGGGTAATAAATGCGGCGCATTTACCGACGTATTGGTCGGCGGTGGCAGCAAAGTTGTTCCAGTCTTTCTGATTCAGGAAATGAATGGTTTTGGCGCGCAGGAATATCTCTTCGCCGGGAGCGCCGTATTGTTTGGTTTTTGTTTCTATTTTGCTCCAGTCGGGTGTAGCGGCAGCGTCTTGTGTATACGGTTTTATTTCCTCGCCGTAGATGATGGACATCAGTTTTATATCGGCCTGGCGTTGTCCGAGCGCTTTGTTGATTTGTTCCCGGTTGGCCATCAGCAGGGAGAAACCTTTGTCGTGGCTGCTGGTGGTGAATTTATTGATAAAGGCCAGTTGACTGTTGGTGAATGGTGCTTTCAGTTGTCCGATATAATCGTTGGAGATTTTAATCGCGTTGGGCTTATCGTTTACCCGTAGCGCCATTTGTGCCAGTTGTTGCAGGAAAGGCGCGTCTTTTTTGCCTTTGTTGTAGGCATCGAGCAGCGTAGCGTACTGGTTATCCGGATTAGTGGTGTCGATATCTTTCACGATGAAGGCTGCTGCCACATCGCTGGTAGGTGGTACGAAGGCGCCATGTATTTGTCTTAACTGTGTGACCGGTATTTTAATCACTTCACGGTCGTAGGAGATCAGGCCGTTTTCTTCCGTTTCCACGTCAAAAGGTTCTGTATAGATAGAGCCGCTCAGCCCTTCTTCTTCATATATTTTCAGGTGTTTGTTCATGAAAGCATATTTGCGGGCGAAGTTGGCGGCAGGGATAGAGATATAACCCCATCCATCGGCTTCGTTCCATTGGTGGTTAGGTGTTTTCACCTGTACGCCGCCCCATTCGCCGAGTACGCGTGCTTTGCCGGGGAGGGCAGGGGAAATGCCGGGACCCGGATAATCATGAATGTCTGTCAGGTCGCTGCTTTTCCATTTTTCGTTCGGGTCTTTAGGGGATTCCCGGTCGTAGTTTTCACCGGTATGACCGTTGATGATACGGGAGGGGTCCATGTGTTTCATGGCTTCGGTGAGGCGTTGCTGATCGTAGCGCGCCCAGCCTTCGTTGAACAGTACCCAGCATACGATAGAAGGGTAGTTGTAACATTGTTCCACGGTGGCGATGTTTTCCTGTTCAAAGTTTTTGCGGGCGTCAGCGCTGTTATTCGGGCAGGTAACCATGTCCTGCCATACGAGAATACCTTCATGGTCGCAATGATAGTACCAGCGGGCGGGTTCTACTTTCACATGTTTACGGATGGTATTGAAGCCCATGGATTTGATGGCGAGGATATCGAATTTCAGGGCTGCGTCAGTAGGGGCGGTATACAGACCGTCGGGCCAGAAGCCCTGGTCCAGTACGCCGAGGTTATAGGTGTATTTACCGTTGAGGAAAATACGTTCCTGGCCGTTTTCGTCTTTTTTGATTTCTATTTTACGCATACCGAAGTAGGAGCCTACGGTATCCACTACTTTATTGTTGTACAGGAGTTTAACGGTGAGGTTGTAAAGGAAAGGATCATTGGGTGACCAGAGGTGGGCACTGGGAACGGGCAGTTGCAGGTTGGTATTGGGTTTACCTTTGACGGTACCAATAACGGAACCGTTGCTGACAGCTACCGCTTCTACCGTGTAGCCGTTGATGTTACCTGCCGTGTTCACGCGGAGGTCCAGCTGTTGCTGGTCTACCTGTGGTGTCATTTTCAGTCCGTCGATATACACTGCCGGAACGGTTTCCAGCCAAACGGTCTGCCAGATGCCGCTGCTGCCGGTGTAGAGGATATTGCGTGGTTGCAGCACCTGTTTACCGTGCGGGTTATCGCCCTGGTCAGTAGGATCGAGCACAGCTACCACCAGTTCGTTGTCCTTATCTTTCAGCTGATCGGTGATATCGAACTGGAAGCCGGTATAGCCGCCGGTATGGGTACCGATTTTTTTACCATTGAGGTAAACTGTCGCGTTGAAGTCGACTGCGCCAAAATGCAGCAGTACTTTATCTTTTCCTTTAGTGGTTGGTTTATTGAAAGTTTTTTTATACCAGAGGCGTTGATCCGGCAGCAGTGTTTTTTGTACGCCGGAGAGGGCTGATTCGAGGGGAAAGGGAACGAGTATTTCCCCGTTATACGACGAGGGTGGTGTTTGTTCACCAGCGGCGGTGATGGTATACTGCCACATGCCGTTGAGGTTTTCCCAGTTGGGTCTTACCATTTGTGGCCGGGGGTATTCGGGCAGGGTATTGGCGGGTGAAACTTCTTTGGCCCACCTGGTTTGCAGGGGAGAAAATTTCATTTTCCAGGATGCGGCGGTTTGGCCGGATGCGAGGATACTGAGGGTAGTGCATCCTATAACGAGGAATGCAACGCTGATTTGTCGTAACATGTTTCAGGTCGGTTAATAATAACTGGATAATCGATGTCTATAATATACGTTATGCGGGTGCTTACAGGCTGCAGCCGGCTATTTTGGTTAGTGACGGGGGATAGGACGGGGCCTATTCAAAATGGAGGATACCTTGTTGATCATAGTGGGATCTGATGCCGTCTGCGCGTTCCAGGTTATGCTGGAAATCCTCCAGGGGCCGGTTCCAGTCTATGACCCCAAAAAAGCGTCTGCTGGCCACTCTGGCATTATCCAGGGCGATAGTAACCCCGAACCACCGGTGTATGATGGGCGCCAGTTCCTGCAGGGAGGCGTCTTCAAAGGTATATAGCCCGGTGCGCCAGCCCAGTACGAGATCCGGATCGAAGGATTCTTTGGAGACGCCGTTTTTGGTGGTGGTGATTTCATATCCCGGCTTTAGCACTATATCGTGCCTGTTGGAAGCTACTTTCACGGAACCTTCCACCAGTGCTACCTTCACGACGCCCGAATCATAGGTGTTGATATTGAAGGCGGTGCCCAGTACATTGACGGTGCTGCCGGGCAGGTGCACGATAAACGGCTGCCCTGCTTTAGCGGCCACCTGGAAAAAGGCTTCCCCGCTGACGGTTACTTCCCGGGTTTTACCGGTGAAGCTGAACGGGAAACTGATGGTGGTGGCGGCATTCAGTTGTACTTTGGTGCCATCCGCCAGTAAAAGGTGATAGTCTTTGCCGGCCGGAACGGTGAGGGTATTGATACCGCTGCCGTTCTGATGACTGACATCGAAGCTAAGCGTATGCTGTTTGTTGTTTAATACGGCGTTGTCCACCCGGATACCGGTGGAATCATTACTCAGGTCAATCACTTTACCTTCGGCGGTCACCAAACGGATGGTATGAGCGGTGCTGTCATTGGCGGCCAATGGCTGCGGTGCTTTGGTGCTGAAAAGGTACCAGCTGCCCAGCATGGCGAGCAGGCAAGCAGCTGCAATACTGCTGACTTTCAGGAGATAGCTACGCCTCCTCCGTTGTTGGAGGCCACCGAGGACCTCTTCAGCGGGGTGCTGATCGAAGCTGTCACTAGCATCAGTCAGTAGCCGGGAGCTATCGCGCTGGATATCCTCCCAGATATTGCGTGCCTGCAGATCTTCCCTGATAGCGTTACGGAGCCAGGATTTTTCTTCCTCGCTGATAGTACCCGATAACTCATCAAAGGACAGATCTCTTACTTTTTCATAATCCATTGTAAGCGGATGTTATCCTATTAACGGCGTGCGCGACAAAAAGTACTATACGTCGCGGGAAGATTTTAATTTTTTTCTCAAAATTCTAAGGGTAGTGCTCATTTGATTCTTCACCGTTTGCAGAGAGAGATTTTTTTCCGCTACGATTTCCCGTTGTGTTTTTTCTTCTATGTATGACATTTCAAAGACGGTCCGCTGGGCTAAGGGCAGTGCATTAATCGCGTTTACCAGCTGTAGGGACAGTTCCTTACGTTCCATAGGATTGATACAGACGGTCAGTTCCTTTAAACTCATATATTGATGTACGTTGCGCTCTTTTACCACCGTACGCCGCATACGGTCCATACACTTGTTCCGGATACAGGTAGCCAGGTAACTCTTCAGATGCAGATTGTCCACCAGCTTGTCACGCCGGTTCCAGATCACGATCAGTACGTCATGCACCACATCCGCCGCCTCTTCCGCATCCTTCAGGATGTAATTGGCCTCCATGTGCAAACGCTTGTAATAACGATTGTAAAGCTGGGTAAATGCCCACTCGCTGCCGATCTTCAGATCAGCTACCAATTGTGCATCAGTGTAAGACTCCATCTTCCCCTATTAAATATTGTGTTTTTGCATAAACGTTACCGGTTCCTGTATATTCCCTTGTATCTGTTAATGGCTATCCGGGAATCATATAAAATGAAGGGGTCATCAGACAGTAATGATTCTGTGATATTAACTATAGGTTAATATAATGTTACCAAATTAAGATATTCCGGGAACGGACAAACAGCCGCAGCCATCACAGATTTGTTAAGCAATTGTAAAGCACGATTTTATTACCGGTGACTTGTTACCAAATCCTGATTTTATGAAAAGACATAGTACTTTTTTCCTGCCCTATACGTTCTGATATAGGTAACTGAATTTTTGGAGAACGACAAACCTGTCACTGAAAACCCTGCCCGGTATTACCCCCATCAGCTATTCACTATTCCAAATTTCCCTCCACTATATTTTATATGATCAAGCTATCCTTCTTCCTCTTTTTCTGGCTATACCAGTTGACCATCTCCCCGCATCACTGGTCTGACCAGGCCGAAAAAATAAAAATCAATGTAAACGTCCGCAATGCTCCGCTCCGGGAGGTTTTAAAACTCATCAGCCAACAAACCGGACTCCGTTTCTTCGGCACTAATACTACTCCCTACGATACCAAAGTTTCCCTTCAGCAAAATGGTATGGAACTGTACCGGCTACTCGATGAACTACTCATCCCCCTTCAGTTCTCCTGGGAAATATCCGGTAAAGTGATCATCATCAGTAAAAAAAATGCCCCGGCAGGCAACAGTCCGGCTGCTACAGATATACTTTCTCTCCACGCACCCTCCTCTCCCTGATACACCCCAGCGATACTATCAATAGCCATCGGCGCAATTGTTGCGCTGAAATCATCGTATTGTGCCTGTAAAACGGCCAACCGTACTGTTAAATATATCGTATATTGCTAATGTACATGGGCTTAGAGCATCATATCATCATTATCGGCGGCGGTCTCGCCGGCCTCACCAGTGCTATCCACCTCTGCAGGGCCGGACTGCGGGTAACACTGATTGAAAAAAATACCTATCCCCGCCATAAAGTGTGCGGAGAATATATTTCCAATGAAGTATTGCCCTACCTGCAATGGCTGGATGCAGATCCGGCAGTACTGGCGCCTGCGCCTATTTCCCGGCTGCTGCTGTCGGCGGCCAACGGAAAAACCATCACCGCGCCGCTGCCCCTGGGCGGCTTCGGGGTGAGCCGCTATACGCTGGACCATTTCCTGTTAAACAAAGCGCTCGCTGCCGGCATGCAACTCATCACCGATACTGTCACCGGCGTACAATACCACGGTGATTACAGTGAGGTATATACGAAAACACAGGGCATGATCACCGGCACCGTTGTGCTTGGCGCTTTCGGCAAACGTTCCAACCTGGACCAGCGGCTTTCGCGCGCTTTTCTCCGCAAACCCGCTCCCTGGCTGGCCGTTAAAGCACATTATGCAGGAACATTCCCCGATGGACTGGTGGCTTTACATAACTTTCCCGGCGGTTACTGCGGTATTTCCAAAACAGAAACCGGTGCGCTCAATATCTGCTACCTGGTACAAACGGACAGCTTCCGGCCATACGGCGATATCGATCAGCACCGGGAAGCAGTGCTGTTCCGCAATCGTCATCTGAAGGAAATTTTTACACAAAGCCGGCCTTTATTTGATCAGCCTCTGGCTATCAGCCAGGTTTCTTTTGAACAGAAAACCAAAGTAGAACAACATATATTATTAACAGGCGATACTGCCGGGCTCATTCATCCGCTTTGCGGCAACGGTATGGCAATGGCTATCCACAGCGCCCGAATGGCCGCCACGGCTATACTACGCTATTGCAACGACGCGGCGTATGACCGCCGCCGGATGGAAACGGATTACCGCAGGGAATGGGAACAGGCTTTCAGCCGCCGGATGAAAATGGGACGTTTACTCAACCACCTTTTCCTGAAGGACCGGCTCTCTACCTGGGCAGTGCAACAGATGGCTTCCCTGCCGGCTGTGCTGCCGTTTATTATCCGGCAAACCCATGGCAGACCATTAAATATAAGCTATTCATGATGCCGGATACCAGACAACGTATATTGGCGCCGGAGATCATGGACGATTTTGCTATGGAAGGCGAACAGCTGCAACGCGCGCTGGAGAAGATTGCACAAATCAACCGGCGGCTGGGTGGCAACCGTATCACGATAAAAGGCGTAGACATGCTGATGCGTGCTATGCCGGCGGGTAAAGAAGTGCATATCGTGGACATCGGCTGTGGTAATGGTGATATGTTGCGCGCGCTGGCCGACTACGGCCGTAAAAAGCAATGGCAGCTACGGCTCACCGGCATCGATGCCAACGCGTTCACTATCCGGCTGGCAGACGACCTTTCTGTGGCCTACCCGGAAATCAGCTACCGGTGCCTCGATGTCACACAAGGCCCTTTATCGGCTATGACAGGAGATATCCTGTTGCTGACACTGACGCTGCATCATTTTACGGATGCTGAAATACGGACACTGATGGAAGGATTCCGTCGCTGCGCGGCAGTAGGCATCGTGGTCAACGACCTGCATCGCAGCGGTATGGCGTACCGGTTATTTCAGTTGCTCTGTTATGCGCTGCGACTGGAAGAGATGACCCGTTATGATGGCCTTACTTCCATTATGCGCGGCTTCAAACGGTCGGAGCTGATACAGCTTTCCCAACAATTAAATATCAGGCGACAAAGTCTCCGTTGGCGATGGGCTTTCCGTTACCAATGGGTTATATCTAACTTATGAGCGTAAAAATTCAATCAGTAGCCAAGGCATTGCCGCCATATACCAGGCCTACGGGCGAAATCATGCCCTACCTGGACCTGTGGCTGGCCGGACAAGACGAACGGTTTATCAGAAAAGTAAAAAAGATCTTCGAAAATGCGGCGGTAGACCAGCGGTATTCTATTATGAATGCAGAAGAGGTTTTTCGCACCACTTCCTTTGAAGACAAAAATAACCTGTACATCCGTGAGGGTACGGAGCTGGGAAAACGTTGCCTGCAAGGCGCGCTGGAGAAAGCCGGTCTCCAGGGTGGTGATATCGATTTTATCATCACCGTGAGCTGTACCGGTTTTATGATCCCCTCCATGGATGCCTACCTGATCAATGCATTACAACTGCGACAGGATATTGTGCGGCTGCCCGTAACAGAAATGGGCTGCGCGGCAGGCGTTTCCGGGATGATCTACGCCTACCAGTTCCTGAAAGCCAATCCGGGTAAACGGGCAGCGGTGATAGCGGTAGAATCGCCCACAGCCACTTTCCAGCACCAGGATTTTTCCATGGCCAATATTGTCAGCGCCGCCATCTTCGGTGATGGCGCCGCCTGTGTGATACTCTCCTCCCATGAAGAAGATCCTGGTCCGGTGATCCTGGGCACGGAGATGTACCATTTTTATGAAGCCACGCATCTGATGGGTTTCCACCTGTCCAACAACGGTTTGCAAATGGTGCTGGACATTGCCGTACCGGAGCAGATAGCTTCCCACTTCGGGGATATTATTTATCCCTTCCTGGAGCGCCACGGCACCTCCATCGAAGAAGTGAACCAGCTGATCTTTCATCCGGGAGGAAGAAAAATTATTCAAACAGTAGAGGAGCTGTTCAGCGGTTCCGGTAAAAATATAGATGATACCAAAGAAGTATTGCGGTTATACGGCAACATGTCGAGCGCTACAGTGTTATATGTATTGGAGCGCATCCTCGACAGGGGCGTTCCCGCGGGCGACAAGGGACTGATGTTGAGTTTTGGCCCGGGGTTTTCCGCACAAAGAATATTATTGCAATGGTAAAAGAGTTTGCATCCAAACAATACTGGGCATTGGTGCTGGGCGGCAGCAGCGGGCTGGGACTGGCGGCTGCCTATAAGCTGGCATCGCATGGTATGCACCTTTGTATCGTGCATCGTAACGCAGGTGTGGAGATGGAGGCGGTTAACGCGGCTTTTGAAGCCATCCGTGCCACCGGGGTGGAAGTGGTTACGTTTAACATCAACGCGGCACAGGCAGAACGGCGTACGCTGGTACTGCAGGAGTTACAGAAAAAGATGGGGGCGGAAGGGCGTGTCCGTTGTTTGTTGCACAGCGTGGCCAAAGGCACGCTGAAAGCGATGACAGACGATCCCGGGTTGCAGCACGATGATCTGATGATTACGCTGGAACATATGGCGGTGAACTTGTACGACTGGACCCGTGCCGTATGGGAGCAGGGACTTTTTGCCGCTGATGCGCGGGTATTATCGTTCACCAGTGAAGGCAGTAGCCGGGCCTGGAAACATTATGCCGCCGTATCTGCCGCCAAAGCAGCGCTGGAAGCTATCAGCCGTAGTATTGCACTGGAATTTGCGCCATATGGCATCCGGTCCAACTGTCTGCAGGCAGGCGTAACGGACACCCGTTCCCTGCGTATGATTCCCGGACATGAAGCGCTGTTGGCACATAGCATTGCCCGCAGTCCTTTTCAGCGGCTCACCACAGCCGACGATGTAGCCAATATGGTATACCTGCTTTGTAAAGACGAAGCGGCCTGGGTAAATGGGGCCATTATCCCGGTAGACGGAGGCGCGCACATACAGTAAACGGATTTATGACGATAACGACAATACTGGAGAAATTACCCTACGGGGAATCTTTTTTGTTTGTAGATACACTGGAATATATCGATGAACAAAAGGTAACAGGAAGTTTTACATTCCGGCCGGAGATGGATTGTTATAAGGGACATTTTAAAACATATCCTGTCACGCCCGGGGTATTACTCACCGAAGTGATGGCGCAGATAGGGCTGGTATGTATGGGTATTTATCTCACCGGAGGGCCGGCCGGCTTGTCTTTCGGGCTTACCTCCACCCATGTGGAATTTATGCGGCCTGTATTACCGGGAGAAAAAGTAACCGTCACCGGTGAAAAAATATATTTCCGTTTCGGTAAACTGAAATGCCGGGTAACGATGATCAACGAACAGGGTGAAACAGTGAGTAGCGGCGAATTAGCTGGTATGATCATCGGTCCGGATAAAATTCGTAATTCGTAATTCACAATCGATGAACAGGGTAGTGATCACAGGATTGGGGGTAGTATCTCCTAATGGCGCCGGTATACCTGCTTTCACGGAAGCGATCCGGCAGGGGGTATCCGGCATCCGTTATGACCCGCAGCTGGAAGCGCTGGATTTTTCCTGTCGCATTGCCGGCACGCCGGAGGTAACGGAAGCTATGAAGTTGCAGTATTTCGACCCGTTGGAACTGAAAGGTTTTAATAGCGGGGCGGTATTATATGGTGTGATGGCAGGCATGGAAGCCTGGCAGGCTGCGGGATTGCCGGCAGGAGCTGCCGTACAGCAACCCGACTGGGACAGTGGTGTGATATTCGGCACCGGTTCTTCCGGGGTGGATAAGATGCGGGAAGCGATTTACCGGGTAGATGAACTTCAGGTACGACGTTTAGGCAGTACCGTTATTTCGCAGACCATGACCAGCAGTATCAGCGCCTGGCTGGGAGGCAAGCTGGGACTGGGCAACCAGGTAACCACCAATTCATCGGCCTGTACGACCGGCGCAGAAAGTGTGCTGATGGCTTATGAACGCATCCGGGCGGGCAAGGCCCGGCGTATGCTGGCCGGCAGCACTACGGACGGCGGCGCCTATGTATGGGCAGGTTTCGATGCCATGAAAGTATGTACCTTCAAAAATAATGACCGGCCGGCAGCAGGCTCCAGGCCTATGAGTGCCAGCGCTTCCGGGTTTGTACCGGGAGCAGGCGCCGGTGCACTGGTAGTAGAATCGCTGGAAAGTGCGCTGGAAAGAAATGCGCCCATTTACGCAGAAATTGCCGGCGGACATATTAACTCCGGCGGGCAACGCAATGAAGGTAGCATGACGGCACCCAACAGCGAGGCGGTACAGCGTTGTATCCGCGAAGCCGTACGCGATGCGGGTATGCATCCCGATGAAATTGACGTTATTAATGGCCATCTTACGGCTACCAGCAAAGATGCCACGGAGGTGGTCAACTGGAGCCAGGCGCTGAACAGGAGCGGAGAACAGTTCCCCTATGTGAATGCGCTGAAATGTATGATCGGGCATTGTTTGAGCGCTGCCGGCAGTATAGAGCTGGTGGCGGCGGTGCTGCAATTACAGCAGGGCTTCCTGTTTCCCAATATCAATACGGAAGACCTGCATCCGGAGATTGCGGCCATTGTGCCCCGGGAGAAGATACCACAACAACTGGTACAAAAAGATTTGCAGGTAATTGCCAAAGCCAGCTTTGGTTTCGGTGATGTGAACGCCTGTGTTATTCTAAAAAAATATAAACCCTGATAGCATGGATAAAACTACTTTAATGGCTACCATCAAGGAAGTGGTGCAGCCTTATACCAAAAATCCGGAAGCATTGGCCACGCTGAATGAAGACACGGACTTTATCCGTGACCTGAAAATTAATTCTGCCAACCTGGTAGATGTGGTACTGGATGTGGAAGAGAAATTTAATATCGTGATCGATAACGATTCTATGGAGAAGATGATCAATGTGCGGGCGGCGATGGAAGTGGTGGAAAATAAACTGGCTGCCTCATGATCGGCAATGATGTGGTAGACCTGTCACTCGCGGCTACGGAGAGTAACTGGCGCCGGCGGGGCTACCTGGACAAAGTCTTCTCTCCGGAGGAGCAGCAGTTGATTGCGGAGGCTACTGACCCGGACATGATGGTATGGATGCTGTGGAGCGCCAAAGAAGCGGCCTATAAAATGGTGCACCGGGCTACCCGCCGGCGGACTTACGCACCGCAGCGATACCAGGTGCAGCTTTCGGGCGAAAGAAAAGGATTGGTGCAATATGACAGCCAGCTGTTTTTTTTTCGTACATCCGTCAACGATAGCTTGTTACATACCGTAGCGGTGGCAGGATTGCAGTACTGGTCAAAAGTGGTTTACGGCCGGCAACCGGAAGAGGTGTTGTTAAAAGATGAACAGGGCATTCCTTTTATCCGGAGTGGCGACAGAGACTGGATGGCGTCTGTCAGTCATCATGGTATTTACCAGGAAATCGTTAGTCTGAAAATATAAAAAGGAGTAGCAGGTAGCTACTCCTTTTTAATGCAGGCGATCTATATAGTTGGTTCGTTGTGGGAATCCCAGTACGCCCAATGTTCCAGGTCCGTGATCAGTATCCAGATAACGTTTTCCCACCATTCAAGCGCCTCGGCGGTTTTCATCTGCGGTATCCCTTCACGGAATATTTGCAGGATTTCCAGTGTATCCCGCTCATATTCACTTTGATTTTGTTTCGCCTCCAATACAGCGATATGCTCATTGATGATAGTAATGAGCAGGTCTTTTCGATACATAAATCCATTTTTTTAACGTGATCAAGCCTTATTCCGTTTGTCAGGAATAAGGGCTCATCATCATGATCGTCGCCGGGCGGCAGTTTCAGTATACGGAATATAATGCGTACAAATGACAGGATATCTCCCGATACCGGCAGACTGATGGCCCGGTTGCAGGACCATGTGTATTGCAGGCGCCTGTTGTACCGTACATCAATGGCTTGCCGCAAGGAAGACAAACATACTTGTATGCCCTCCGGGCTGTTGCCGCTGATATACCATACTACTGCGCTTTGTTTAACCCGCTGCGCCAGCGGTAGCATGGCATGAAAGGGCAGGAAGAGATCATATACCAGCGAAAGAAAGCGGATAACGGGTAATGCCTGGTTGTTAGTTGACGGGACGTATGCCGGTAAAGCGCTGGTGGTACCATTTTGCGGCAAGTGCTGTGTGACAGCTGCCCATGGTTCGTTTAATGCCTGGTATTGATGGTTGTCGTTGGTCCATGCATGAATAGCTTGTGGGGTGAGGGTTTGTTCCGTAAAGGCGCCCCGCCCGACGATCATGTCAAACTGCTCGTCCAGCCTGGCGGCGATGGTTGCGTAATAGTGGAGTTTTTGATCTTTGGTTGTTAATGGGTCGTTACGCATGCAATTGTAATTCTAACAAATACGATGTTAGTAATCCTGACCATAAATGTTGCTGGCAAATGTAATTGCATTATGAGTGTGGTATGGTTAAACATTTGTTATCGGGGAAAATCCCGGTATTGATTTTTATCAGTATGATAATGAAATGATCACGGTCATCCTTCAACGTTCGGGTACGTTTCTTGATGCCTGCTTCACCGGTATATCAGCACCGGTAAACCATGCAATCTGTTAATCAGAAAAAGGTGGCCGTTATTGTGGCCCATCCGGACGATGAAACCCTGTGGGCGGGCGGCACATTGCTCAGTCACCCCGAATGGGATTGCTTTGTGGCCTGCATTTGCAGGGCCGGCGATACCGACAGGGCGCCGCGTTTCGCTGCTGTATTGCAGGCGCTGGGCGCCCGTGGGAAAATGGCGGATTTGGACGACGGGCCGGAACAGCTGCCCCTGCCTATTCCCGTTGTGGCGGAACAGATACTGCAACTGTTGCCACATACCCAATTTGACCTCATCCTTACCCACAATATAGCGGGGGAATACACCAGGCACCGCCGTCATGAAGAAGTGAGCGAAGCCGTTTTTCAGCTTTGGGAAGAAGGACGCCTGTCCACCGCTGCGCTCTGGTATTTTGCCTATGGTGATGACGATCGCCGCCATTACCCGTTGGCAGATCCTTCGGCGGATATTTACCAGCCGTTGCCGGCAAACATTTTCCAACAGAAAAAAGCATTGATAACAGACATATACGGATTTAGTCACGATAGCTGGGAAGCGAAAATCACCCCTTCCGCGGAAGCATTCCGGACGTTCAGCACGGTAGCGGGAGCGACACAATGGCTGAACAGAAACCGTATCCTTCCATGAAAGTACTTGTCTTATATGATTATCCTGCAGGCCCTGGCGGCCTCGCTACACAGGGCGACCTGCTTTACCGGGGCCTGAAAGAACTGGGCGTGGATGTTCACGCCGTACATTACGAATCCAACCAGGAAAAAGAATGGTACTACCGCTGGTTTAAGCCGGATGTGGTCACCGGCGTAGGGTACTGGGGCTATATCCCGCACCTGGTACTGCATCCCCAATATTTTGGTTGCAGGGCCGTACCCTGGCTGGTAGCCGACGGCTACATCGCCAACTACCAGGATGTGCTCAATACATTACCACTCATCCTTGTTACCTCCAACTGGGTGAAGGACATGTATGTGCGGGACGGCATCAGCGGCCGTGATATTGAAGTGTTGCCTGTTGGCTGTGATACGGATGCCTTTCGTCCGTTTTCTGCCACCGATCCGAAGGTGGCGGCAGTACGCGAATCGCTGGGTATTCATGCAAACGAGCTGATGATCCTCACCGTTGGCGGTGATGCGGCTTCCAAAGGTGCGCAGGAGGTGATGCATGCCCTCGCGCAGCTGAACGGAAAAATGCCGCCGTGGAAATATGTCTGCAAAGTATGGCCGCAGGAACGCACCGATCGCCAGAATAAAGCAGATATGCAACTGGCAAAGGAGCTGGGGATAGATGAGCGGGTAGTTTATACGGAGTACAAGATCTCCCGCAATTTTATGCCCTACCTCATTGGCGCCTGTGATATTTATGCCGCGCCTTCGCGGCTGGAAGGCTTCGGGATGACGCAGGTGGAAGCCAACGCCTGCGGTAAACCGGTGGTCAGTCTGGGTGCTATGGGCATGCTGGACACACTGGTGCATGGCGAAACGGCCCTGCTGGCACGGGTAGCCAGGGAGATCGTTTTAAAGGAAGTAGTAGTAGGTGCGGAAGCCGGCTTGGGAGACAAGCGTACCGTGGTGTTTGATACACCGCGTACGGTAGACTATCGCGCTGATGCGGCGGATATTGCCGTTCACCTGAATGAATTGCTGGTCAACCGGGAACTGCGGTTGCAAATGGGCGCCGCAGGGCGCTCCCGCGTGATACAACGTTTTGATTACCGCGTGGTGGCACGCCGTTTTCTACAGATCGTACAGGAAAAATTAGCTATCGTATGAAAATGTACACCGTTACCGGAGAAGTGGAACAAGCCAGGAAAGCAGCGCTGGAAGTGTTACAGCATAACCGCCGTGGTCCCTGTGCCGGATTGCCGCGTACTGCCGGTTGGGGCTATCCGGAGCCCTATACCCGGGATATGATATTTACCTTCTTTGGTATTGCTGTTTCGGGAGATGAACAACTGATTGCCAGTATGCGCAGGGTGCTGGAAGTGCTGGCACGCAACCAAACGGAACGTGGACATATTCCTTCACTGGCGCATGACCCGGAGAACCTCGGTGCGAGCGATACCACACCATTGTTCCTGGTAGGGATCAGTATCTACCGGCAACTCAGCGGAGAGGAAAATTTTTTGCAGGAAGCGGCAGAGAAAGCGCTCACCTGGTTGTATTATCAGAGTCCGGGCGACCGCCTGCTGGTAGCGCAGTTACCTACCAGCGACTGGCGCGACGAACAATGGGTGCTGGGATATGGGTTGTATGTGAATACGCTGGTGTATGCCGGGCTACGCATGTTTGACCGCCATCAGCGGGCAGACGCCTTTTTACAGGAGATGCGGCATTTTACCATTACCAGCAATATAATGCACCGGCATGTACATGAAGGGCTCACGGTGAAGAATAAACCGTATTACGCCTGCTGGTCCTATAAAATATACAGTAGTGAACGATTTGATTTGTTGGGTAACAGCCTGGCTATCCTTACCGGCATCGCTTCCCGTTCCCGTGCAGAACGGATGATAGCCTGGATTGAAGAGGAATGTAGTGTGATGCGGGAGAGAGGGGACCTGGCTTCGGAGCTACCGCCTAATTTTTTCCCGTTTGTAAAACCGGGCGATCCTGACTGGCGGCGGCGCGATGAAGAGTTTAATATGCCCGGCGATTACCACAATGGCGGCATCTGGCCTTTTATCTGCGGCGTATATATAGCGGCGTTAGTGGCGACCGGAAAATACCAGCTGGCAGAGCGAAAATTGCATGCCCTGGCATTGGCAGTGAAGCCTTCCCGCGCGCAGCATCTTGATTATGGTTTCAATGAGTGGCTGCGCGCACAGGATGCTTTACCTAAAGGACAGAACTGGCAGTCGTGGTCGGCAGCCCTGTATCTGTACGCGCTGCGCTGTGTAGAAGAAAGAAGGACGCCGTTTTTTGAAGATATGCGGAAAAGAAGTTCCCGTGAACAATAGCGATTAATTGCTTTTGATAAATTGTATCACGTCTTTCACCAACTGTGGATGCAGGGGGAGACTGGGATCACGGTAGCTGATATCGCTGATGCCTTTGCTTGGACCGGCAGTTTTTAATACGTGGTTCATTTGATCGATTATTTTCAGTTGCGCAGCCGGTGCACCCTGTTTCAGGTGTTGTGCGTCTTGCACGCTTACCTGTGTATCCGTGTTCCCCTGTATAATCAGGATAGGGATTTTCAGTTTGGCGATTTCCTGTTGCGGATTGTATTTCACCCAGTCCATCATGTAAGGTAATACCAAAGGATTAAACAATCCTCCCAATTCCGGGGTGGTGTTCACCACCCGCAAACCCTGTTTGAGACTGTCCAGCATACCTTTGGCTTTGGGTACCAGCGCCATGGATTCTTCGCCTATTTGTCTTTCCAGGATAACATCTATAGGATCGCCGGCGCCGGCGAAGGAAATAAATTGATCGGCCGGGCTGCGCTGACTGGCGAGGATCCCGATGAGGGACCCTTCACTATGCCCGGCCACGATTACCTTGGAAAATCGTTTATCTGCCTTCAGCAGGTTAATATAACCGGCAGCATCATTAACAGTGCCTTCAAACGAAACATCTGTTTTTATGTTACCGGTTGCACTGGCGGCCACTCCGCGTTTGTCGTACCGTACGCAGGCGATGCCATTGGACTGTAAAACTTCCGCCAGCTGTTTGTAGGCATTGGTTTTTAAGTTCATGTTGTTGTTGGCATCCCGGTCGGTAGGGCCGGAGCCTGCGATGATCAGTACAACGGGTACAGGTTTGTCGCTCACCGGCATGGTGAGTGTGCCGTGAATCGTGATATCATCAGAGGTGGTAAGGTTGTAGTTGTCTGCTTCCTTTGCCGGGGCGGATTTTTCCTGGTAGGGCACAAAGCGGAAACCTTCCAGCAGGTTGCTGGCATTCAGGGAGAGGATCATAGTGAGTGTTCCTTTGCTAAAGTCGGCCTTCCAGGTTTGATAGCTGCTTTCGCCACCGGTAGGGGTGAGTTGCACCAGGTCGCCCAGCTGACCATGCAGCTGTGAAAGCATAGCCCGTGTCTGATCTGCCGGTAACGCGGATTTGATGGCAGAGCCAAACATGGTATAGAGGCTGTCCGCCTGTTGCCGGTTAAAATAACGTTGCACTTTCGCCGCAGCGATGGCATAGTTGTGCTGGGCTGTCATCTTCATAAAAAAAGCTAACAGCAGGGTTGTCAGTAAACAAATTCTTTTCATAACATTTTTTTTAGGGTCTGATATTGACCATGATGGGAAACAGATAATGAAGGAGTACTTTGGATAGCGCCTCTGCCACCAGCAGTGAGCCGATGAAAATGAGAATGGCTTTGTTGCCTTTCATATTGGTAGAAACGCTGAAGGCCTGGTAAAGGAGTATCAGCGTCCATATCAGGAAGGGGAGGCCTGCTAACGATAATGCCAGCATCATGGGGGTGACGTCGGAGATATTAGTGACCGGTGGTACAATAAAGTTGAGCAAGGCGAAACCCAGCATGGGTGTTCGTGCCAGGGCGGTCGTGCCAGCCAGATCGATAAAGCGGAAGGAGGTGCGGGCAAAGATAACGGCAGCGGTATAGCAACAAATTACTACACTTCCCCAGGCGATGAGCGTTTCCAGCAGATACACAAAGTAAGGCAGGGTAAGGAAACTGGAATGGGCATCAATGGCGCCGTCGAAATGTGTTTTACTGAAGTAGGCCACTACGGAAGTAAACAGCATAATGAGCCAACCGGTGAGCAATGCTTTGCCGCCGGCGATGTAGGTAAACGGGCGAAATAACCACGTGTTCATGGAGACGTTTTTATATTTTTTTCAATCGTTTCAATGTTATGGATAATGTCATCGAGCCGGTTGCGCACCGTGGGATAACTCAATCCCAGTTGTTGCGCCATCACTTTTAAACTACCGCTGCTTTTCACAAAGTCAATCACAAATTGCAGATCGTCTGCCGCGAGCCGCGCCAGCAACGGTAACTCAAAACTGCCCGAAACCATGGTGTCACAGGCCTCACAGGCCAGGGACGTTACTTTTAACGGAGAGGCACAGCTTGGGCATGACAGTGGTAAGGATTTCTTTATTGCTTTCATTGTTCAACAAAGTTAAAGTAAATTTTAATAAAATTGATCCATGATTTAATAAAATTAATTTTTGTTGCTGAATAATGGAAATAGGATAACCCCGGACCTTCGCCCGGGGTGAATAGGGTAGCCGCTTGGGAGATAATTAGGCTGTTTCCGTGCCGGCGCGTTTTTCTTTATGAAAGCAGACATAGGAAATTATCAGCAACAGTAAGGCTACCACCGGCCATATATATTGTGATGCCGCTCCGTTGATGGCCGCAAAGGCCAGAAAAGCAGATATAACGTTGATCAGCAGGCCCGCGTAAGCCCATTCCCTAACCTGGGAAGGTACGGGCGCCCATAACAGTATTCCTCCGATGATCTTGCAGATGGCCAGTTCCACCCTGAAATAGCCGGGATATCCCATCCGGGTCACTGTCCGGATCATAAAATCCGAAAACAGTAATCCGGCGCCTCCGCCGATGGAGATCAGTGCAATGCCTGCTGTAGCAGCCCGGTAAATGATTTTGTCCTTTTGCATGGATGTATTTTACAACTATGACGAAACAACAGCTCCTGATTTGGACAGAACGTCTAAAAAAATGAATGTAATCATCACACTGCAACATCCCCGCAGGCTGAAGAATATAGCCTGCCACTGACCATCACCTGAAAGTGCCATTTATCACTTATTAACCGGGAACTACCCCTGCTTTTTTATATTTTGCCATACTGACAACAACAAAACGCTTTACAGCTTTATGAAGAGAGTTCTATTCACCTGTGCAGCCTGGCTGATGGCCACTGTCACCTATGCCCAGGAAAACGCCCTCTGGCTGCGTTATCCTGCTATCTCCCCCGATGGAAAAACGATCGCCTTTGGATACAAAGGTGATATCTACCGCGTAGACGCCAACGGTGGCGTTGCTGTTCCATTGACCATTCACGAGGCACAAGACATGATGCCCGTTTGGAGTCATGACGGTAAGTCTATCGCTTTTGCGAGCGACCGTTATGGTAATTTCGATGTGTTTGTGATGCCTGCAGAAGGTGGTACGCCGGTAAGGCTCACCAACAACAGCAGTGCTGACTACCCCTACGATTTTACACCCGACAACAAACAGGTGCTCTTTGGCAGCGGACGCAATGCGCCGGCCACCAGCATCCGGTTCCCTTACCGTTTGTTCGATAACCTGTACACCGTACCGGTAACAGGTGGCCGTCCTGCCCTGGTAAGTGCTGCCGGTGCTGAACTTGCCCGCTACAACAGCAAAGGCGATCAGATCATTTTCCAGGACCGCAAAGGATACGAAGATCCCTGGCGTAAACACCACGTGTCTTCCGTTACCCGCGACATCTGGGTGATGGACGTGAACAAAAACACTTACCAACAGGTGTCCGGTTATGAAGGTGAAGACCGCGAGCCACTGTTTGGTAACGATAACAGCATCTATTACCTGAGTGAAAAAGGAGGCATCTCCCAGAACCTGTTCAAAGGCTCGCTGACAGATAAAAACAAGATGGAGCAACTCACCCGTTTTGATAAACACCCGGTGCGCCACCTGTCCCGCTCCAACAACAACCTGTTGTGTTTTACCTATAACGGTGAAATATATACGCTGAAAGAAGGGGATAAACCACAGAAAATAAATGTGCGCATCTTCAACGATGGCCGTAACAGCATCCAGAAACCGCTGCCTGTAAATGGCAACGTAACGGAATTTGCGATGAGCCCCGATGGTAAACAGATGGCTTTTATCGCCCGTGGAGAAGTGTTCGTGACCAGCGTGGAAGGCAACATGACCAAAAGGATTACCAACACGCCCCAACAGGAAAGAATGGTGCAATGGTCGCCCGATGGTAAACGCCTGGTATATGCCGCGGAACGTAACGGTAACTGGGATATCTATCAAAGTACCATTGTACGTAAGGAAGAACCTTATTTCTTCGCGGCTACCGTGCTGAAAGAAGAACCGCTTATCGCTACGGCAGCCGAAGAGTTCCAACCGCAGTTCTCTCCCGACGGGAAAGAAATTGCGTATGTGGAAGACCGTAATATCCTGAAAGTATTCAACATCGCTTCCGGTAAAAGCAGGGTACTGCTGCCGAAAGGCCATAACCACTCTTATTCAGACGGCGACTGGTCTTTCTCCTGGAGCCCTGACAGCAAATATGTAGTAGTGGAAGACCAGGGTGGCTATGCTTTCACCAGCAATGCTACCATCATTCCTGCCGATGGCAAAGGAGAAACCATCAGGCCGGTAAACAGCGGTTTCGGTGAAGGCAACCTTAAATGGAGCAGCGATGGTAAACTGATGACCTGGGAAAGCAGCCGTGAAGGCCGCAAATCACTGGCCCGCCAGGGTAGCCGTGAAACAGATATCTACGCAGTATTCTTCGATCAGGAGGCTTTCGATAAATACAAACTATCCAAAGATGAATTTAACCTGCTGAAAGAACAGGAAGACAACGCGAAGAAAGGCGGTAAAGATACCACCGCGAAAAAAGACACCACTGCTGCGAAAAAAGACTTCCGTCCTGATTTCAGCAACCTGGAAGAACGTCAGCAAAAGCTCACCATCAACAGCGCCTCAATCGCTGATTATGTGCTGAGCAAAGACAACAGCAAACTGTATTACACCGCTGCTTTTGAAAAAGGTTACGATCTGTGGGTGACGGAGCCACGCACCGGTGAAACAAAAATACTCGCTAAACTGGGTGGTACGCCCGGTAGCCTGGAACTCAGCAAAGACGGTAACTCCCTCTTTGTAAGCAACAGGGGCAGCGTGGTAAAAGTTGATGCCGGTTCCGGTAAAATCACCCCGATCAGCATCAGCTCTGAAATGTTACTAGATCAGGCGGCTGAACGTGCCTACATCCTGGACCATGCCTGGAAACAAGTGAAGGAGAAATTCTACGATCCTACCATCCGTAACATGGACTGGAAAATGTACCGCGATGCATATGCCCGTTTCCTCCCGCATATCAGCAACAACTACGATTTCCAGGAGCTGCTCAGCGAAATGCTGGGTGAACTGAATGGTTCCCATACCGGTGGCCGTTATACCAATATGCGTCCTGATGGCGATGCTACCGCCAGCCTGGGCCTGTTGTATGATGAACGTTTCACTAAAGACGGCCTGAAAGTAGATGAAGTGATCGTGGGTGGTCCGTTTGATAAAGCTGGCAGCAAAATGAAAGCCGGTTCCGTGATCAGCAAAATCGACGGCGAAGCGGTGACGGCCAAAAAAGACTGGGCAGAACAACTGAACCGTAAAGCGGGTCACAATGTACTCATCAGCTTCACTGACGCTGACGGCAAACAATGGGAAGAAACCGTGAAACCTATCCCTGGCGGCGAAGAAGGCGCCCTGATGTACAAACGCTGGGTGAACAACATGCGCAAAATGGTGGATAAACTCAGCGGTGGCAAAGTAGGCTATGTGCACGTACAAGGCATGAACGACGCCAGCTTCCGCTCCGTATACGACGAAGTAATGGGTAAAAACAGGGGCAAACAGGCCCTCATCGTAGATACCCGCTTCAATGGCGGTGGATGGCTGCATGATGACCTCTATAATTTCCTCAGCGGTAAAAAATACCTGGACTTCGCACCACAGGGCGATTTGCTGAAAGGTGGCGAGCCGCAAGGTCAGTGGCAGGCGCCCAGCTGTGTGCTGATGAGTGAAGGCAACTACAGCGATGCATTTATCTTCCCATATGTATACAAACAAGGCAAAATCGGTAAACTGATTGGTATGCCGGTACCGGGTACCGGTACTGCCGTATGGTGGGAAAGACAAATAGATCCATCCCTGGTATTTGGTATTCCGATGATTGCTACTATTGGTAAGGAAGGCCGTCCGACGGAGAACCTGCAGGTAGAACCGGATATCCGCGTACCGCTGCGTTACGAGGAGTTCCTGGCAGGCAAAGATGCGCAACTGGAAGCAGCTGTGCAGGAAATGCTGAAAGAGATCAAATAAGTCAAACTAAAAAAATAAAAGAAAAGGCCGGAGACATCTTTGTCTCCGGCCTTTTCTTTTGGACGGACCATTGTTTCAGTTGGTACCTTATTTGTGGTTTTGCTTACCAGTTTTCTCCACTTAAAAGGCATATCATGAAAGCAATGACTATCGAAGAGAAGTGTATTGACACCATTCGTTGCCTGGCGATGGATGCGGTACAGAAAGCCAATTCAGGGCATCCGGGTACGCCGATGGCGCTGGCGCCCGCGGCATTTGTATTATGGACAGAACACCTGCGTTATAATCCCCGGAAGCCGGACTGGTTTAACCGCGACCGTTTTGTGTTGTCCAACGGCCACGCTTCCATGCTACAATATGCGGTATTACATCTCACCGGTTATGATATTTCGCTCGATGATATTAAAGCCTTCCGGCAGTGGCACAGTAATACGCCGGGGCATCCGGAGTATGGCCTGACGCCGGGTATAGAAACCACTACCGGTCCGCTGGGACAGGGGATCATGACAGCGGTGGGAATGGCGATGGCTGAAGCGCATCTGGCCGCTATTTTTAATAAAGAAGATATGAAGATTGTGGACCATTACACCTATGTGTTCTGTAGTGATGGCGACCTGATGGAGGGCGCTTCTCATGAAGCCGCTTCTGTAGCGGGTCATCTCGGTTTAGGTAAATTGATATGCTTGTATGATAATAATCATATCACGATAGAGGGCAATACATCGCTGACCTATTCCGATGATGTGGCCAAACGGTTTGAAGCGTACCACTGGCATGTGCAGGACCTGGGCGATCAGGGTAATGACCTGAAAGCGATATCAGCAGCCTTTGCCAATGCAAAGGCAGTGACAGATAAACCCTCTATGATCCTGTTGCGTACCCATATCGGGTATGGCGCTCCCAATAAACAGGATACGCCTGAGGCGCACGGTTCACCACTGGGCGCCGATGAGATAAAACGCACCAAAGAATTTTATGGCTGGCCGGCAGACGAAGATTTTCTGGTGCCTGCCGATGTGCGGGAATATATGAAGAAGATAATTGAGCAAGGAAAGGATACCGAACAGTCCTGGAATAAGCTGGCAGAAGCCTACAATAATAAATACCCGGGACAGTATGCCTTGTTGCAGCAATATATTCATCAGGCGTTGCCGGAGGGATGGGACAATGACGTACCGGCGTACAAACCGGAAGACGGTCCCAAAGCCACGCGGGAAGTGTCTTCCGGCTTTCTGAATGCGGTAGCTGATAAACTTCCCTGGCTGATAGGCGGCAGCGGGGACCTGGAACCTTCCACCTTAACGCTGATCAAATCATCCGGTTACTTTAGTAAAGAACACTATGAAAACCGCAACCTTGCCTGGGGAATCCGCGAGCATGTGATGTGTGCTGCTTCGTCGGGTTTGCAGTTGCATGGCGGGGTGCGGCCTTACGCCGCTACTTTTTTCATTTTTACAGATTATGCCCGGCCGGCTATCCGGTTGGCCTGTATCATGGAGTTGCCGGTGATTTATGTGATGACGCATGACAGTATTGGGTTAGGAGAAGACGGTACCACGCATCAGCCTGTAGAGCATCTGGCATCGTTGCGTGCCATGCCGCACCTGTGTGTGATCCGGCCGGCAGATGCCAATGAAGCGGCTATGGCGTGGCGTACCGCTATCGCCCGTACGAAAGGACCTACTATGCTGGTGTTAACACGCCAGAAGCTGCCGATATCTGACCGTAGTAAAGTAGGGTCTGCCCGTGGGCTTCAGCATGGCGCCTACATTTTGTCGAAGGAGAAAGGGAATTTGCCGGCGCTGATATTGATCGCTACCGGGTCGGAGGTACAGCTGGCGCTGGAGGCGCAGGAACATCTGTGGAAAAATGATATCGACGCGAGGGTGGTCAGCATGCCGAGCTGGGAGTTATTCAGCGAACAATCGGAGGCTTACCGGCAGCAGGTATTGCCGCCGGCGGTGAAAGCCCGTGTAGCCATTGAGGCGGCTTCTCCCGAAGGGTGGGAAAAATGGATCGGCGAAAAAGGGGTGATGATCGGGCTCTCTCATTTCGGGGCCAGTGCGCCTGCTAAGGAGTTGTTCAAACATTATGGTTTCACCGTAGAAAACATACTGGAAAGATCACGTAAACTATTGCAGCATGAAAAAGTTGATCGTGTTTGACCTGGATGGTACCCTGGCGGTCAGTAAATCCACGATTGACGACGGGATGGCCGGGCTGCTGGCGCGGCTGTTGCAGGTAGCGCGGGTAGCCATTATCTCCGGCGGTAAGTGGGAGCAGTTTGAAAAGCAGGTGCTGCAACATTTGCCGGCGGAAGCGCGTTTGCCGGCATTATCTATTCTGCCCACCTGTGGTACGCAGTTTTATCACTTCCAGCAATCATGGCAGTTGTTGTATGCAGAGAATTTTACACCGGAAGAAAAAGAGCAGATCATTCAATCTTTGCAGGAAGCGATAAATGAAGCGGGTTACACCGTGGAAAAAACCTGGGGAGAACAGATAGAAGACCGGGGAAGTCAGATTACGTGGTCAGCGTTAGGGCAGGAAGCACCGGTAGATGCCAAAAAAACGTGGGACCCTGATTTCAGCAAACGAAAGAAAATACAACAGATACTTGATAAATTGATACCGGGGTTTGCCATTAATCTCGGTGGCATGACATCGGTTGATATTACCCGTGAAGGTATCGATAAAGCATATGGTATTCATAAGTTGCGTGATACATTACACCTCACGATTGGTGAGATGTTATTCGTGGGAGATGCCCTGTTTCCGGGAGGAAACGACTATCCCGCTTTTCAGGCTGGTGTACGTTGTGTGGCCGTGAGAGACCCCGAAGATACGCGGCGGGTGACAGATGCTATATTGGCGTGCCTGGGTAGTTAACAAAAATAGTGTTTGTATTTGATGGTATAGTTGTAGCTTTACCTGATCTGCCGGTATGGAATGCTACCGGGAGGAAACTATTCTTTTTACAAACAAAACCTTATGAAAAGCAAAGTACGTTTAGTCGTTGCCGTAATTGCGGCTGCCATGTGTCCGTTTGTGGCAAAGGCGCAAGTAGATCTCGGTGTTAAGGCTGGCTTGAGTATCCCTAATCTGACATCCGGTAATTCTTCCAATCCCATCAATAGTGGCTGGAGCTCCAGACTGGGGCTGGACGCCGGTTTACAGGCAGAATTTCACCTGACCAAACATTTCTCTATTCAACCGGAAGTAAGATATTCTTCTCAGGGTGGCAAAAAAGACGGTACACAGGGCTTTACGCCTTCGCCTGAAATGGCGCAGTATTTCCAGGCCACCGGTCAACCGGTGCCGCCTTATGTATATGCTAACTACAACAATCAGGCGAAGTTCAATTACCTGATGGTGCCGGTGTTGGCTAAATACCATTTCGGCTTTAGTCCTAAATGGGACCTATACGTAGCTGCCGGCCCATTTGTGAGCTTCCTGCTGAGTGGCAAGAATGTGACCGATGGCAAAAGTTCAGTTTACTACGATGAAGCGCTGTCTAAACCATTACAAGGGTTCCCTGAAGTGGATTTCAACCGGACTACCGACATCAAAAATGACCTGAAGAAAGCCAACTGGGGTATCTCCGGCCAGGTAGGTGTGGCTTACCACATCAACAGCAGAAGTGCAGTCTTCATTGAAGGTGGCGGTAACTACGGTTTCGTAAAAATCCAGAAAGACAAAGTCAACGGTGAAAACAACACCGGCGCCGGCGTAGTAGTACTGGGTTATTCTTACCGTATTAAAGACAAAAAATAAGCTGTTAAGCCAACAGGTTAAATGAAACCGTAACAATCGTTACACCAATGCATACCAAAGACAGGAGGAAGATGTAATCTGCAGCTTCCTCCAGTTTTTCACTCCGCCTTCTGTGCTTCGAGCGCATCGACAGAAAAGATAACGTACAGCTGCCTATCAGCAATACCGCCGCAATCCCCGTAGAATCGTCAATAATAGTGACTGAATTAAAATGTGCTACCTTGATAGAGGTGAGTACTATCAGGCAAAATCCCAATAAATTACTGGAGGTATTGAGGATATGCGGTGACTTATTATTCTCATTAGCCATAAAACAACTGTTTCTGTCCATCAATTTAATGAATAGGAATTATCAGGAAAAGTTAAAATAGCGTTACGTTCCATTAAAATAAAATTAGTGGAGGTTAAGTTCTGTTTACGGATATACGGACAGCCAATAATATTATTATCTTTCGTCCATTGTAAACAGCAGCGCATATGAAATACTTCATCACCTGTCTACTGGCGGCAGCAACCACCGCCACAGGATTCGCACAGCAATCGTCACTCAGGCTGTGGTATAAGTCCCCTGCCAGCGCTACCACCAAAGATGGCGGCATTCAATTTAAAGATGATCCTGCCTGGCTGCAGGCTTTGCCGTTAGGTAACGGCAACATCGGCGCCATGGTATTTGGCGACGTAAACCAGGAGCGTATACAGCTCAATGAAAAAACCTTATGGAACGGCAGCAACGGTGATAATGATAATCCGGAGGCAGCCAAATATGTACCCGAAATCCGGAACCTCCTGTTCCAGGGCAAGTTTAAGGAAGCCACCGCGCTCACCAACAAAACGCAGATCTGCAAAGGCGCCGGTTCCGGTCATGGTAACGGCTCCAATGTACCTTTTGGCACCTACCAGACGCTGGGAGACCTCCGGCTCGATTTCGGTAAAAACACCCCTTACACCAACTACCAGCGCAGCCTGCAGCTGGATGATGCCATTGTGCGCGTCAGCTACGAGCAGGACGGCGTACACTATACCCGCGAATACTTTGTAAGCGCCCCCGCTAATGTACTGGCGGTAAGATTATCGGCCGATAAAAAAGGAGCCATTAGCTTTTCCGCTACCCTGGACCGGCCCGAACGTTTTACCACCAAAGCCGCCGGCAAAGAGTTGATCATGAGCGGCGCCCTCAACAACGGCAAAGGCGGCGACGGCATGAAATATATGGCCCGGCTGCAAGCCCGCAACAAAGGCGGACAGGTGACCTGTACCGGCCATGAACTGCGGGTGAACAACGCCGATGAAGTAGTGCTGTACCTGTCAGCTTCCACAGACTATCTTCCTCAATACCCGGTATACAAAGGACGGGATTTTGCCGGGCTTACCGCAAAAGCGCTGCAAGCCGCTACGGCGCTGCCTTATGCTCAGTTGAAGCAGGCTCACGTAAAGGACTATCAACGTTTATACAACCGCGTATCCCTGCAACTGTCAGAGGATACTTCCGACGATATACCCACCGATGAACGGTTAGCGCGGATGAAGACCACCGGTAACGACAACCGCCTCACCGAGTTGTACTTCCAGTACGGCCGTTACCTGTTGATTGCTTCTGCCCGGAAAAATACGCTGCCGGCCAATTTACAGGGTATCTGGTCCAATAAGATCTTGTCTCCCTGGAACGGCGACTACCATACCAACATCAACGTACAAATGAATTACTGGCCGGCGGAAGTAGCCAACCTGGGAGAATTACATTTGTCGCTGACCAATTTTATCCAGGGTATTGAAAAACCGGCTACCCGTTCGGCCCGCGTGCAGTTCGGCGCCGAAGGCTGGTGCATCAACCCGATTGTGAATGTATGGGGGTTCACCTCTCCCGGAGAAGAGCCCTCCTGGGGCCTCACCACCGGCGCCAGCGGATGGATTTGTCAACATCTGTGGGAACATTATGCTTTTACCCGTGATACCGCTTACCTGCGCAAAGTATATCCCACACTGGTGGAAGCCGCCCGCTTTTATCTGAGCTGGCTGGTGAAAGATCCTGAAACCGGCAAACTGGTATCCGGTCCGGCTTCATCACCAGAGAATGCTTTTGAAGCGCCTGATGGCAGCAACGGCAGTATCAGTATGGGACCGTCGCATGACCAGGAAGTGATCGAAGAATTATTTACCAATGTGATACAGGCCGCTAATGTGTTGCAACAGGCAGATCCTATCCTTGTCAAACTGCAGGAGGCCAAAGCTAATTTGCTGCAACCACAGATAGGGGAAGATGGCCGTGTGATGGAATGGGCCAGGCCCTATCCGGAGAAAGAACCGGGGCATCGTCATATGTCGCATTTATATGCCCTCTATCCCGGTTATGCTTTTAACGAAGCCAATACCCCGCGATATGTGAATGCGGCCCGCAAATCGCTCGAATACCGCCTGGAACACGGTGGCGCACAAACGGGATGGAGCGCCGCCTGGGTGACCAACCTCTGGGCACGGCTGAAAAACGGTCCGGCAGCGTTGAAAGCGTTTAACATCATCCTGAAAGATAAATCAGCGGCTAACCTGTTCAACCTGCATCCACCCTTTCAGATAGATGGTAACTTCGGCGCTACCGCCGGTATTGCAGAAATGCTGCTGCAAAGCCATGAAAATATGGTGACGCTGTTGCCCGCCCTTCCGGCAGAATGGAAAAACGGAAAGGTGAATGGTCTTTGTGCCCGTGGTGGTTATACGGTAAATATGTCGTGGAAGGAAGGCAGGCTGGAAGCAGCTACGCTGCATGCCACCAAAGGCGGCGGCTGCCAGGTACGTTACCGCGATCAGATCGTGGTGCTCAATACAGAAGCGGGCAAAGACTATCAGTTAGACGCGCTTTTACATTAGTATTTACGGATTTTTTGATTTACGGATTTCGGGGTTTCCCTGGGTACCCAAAGAAATCCCGAAATCCGTAAATCAAAAAATCCGTAAATCAATCGTTATTCCTCTTCAGCGGTATTCTTCAGTTTACCCAACAGGGAATAAGCGCCGCCTACTACAATACTTTCATTACGCAGGTCATTGCCGCCCGGCAATAATTGTATCATCTTATTTTCTTTGAGTCCGGTATTAACCGGGGTGAGTGTAAAGCTGTTGCCATCTTTGGTGGTGAACACGTATTCCTTGCCCATATAACGTACTACGGCGTCTTCCGGTACGGCGAGGGTTTGTTGGTTGTCCATGTCGAAGGTGGCATTGAGGAACATGCCCGGCAGCAGGTCGTGGCCCGGGTTTTCAAAGTGGCAGTGTATAAGGCCGCTGCGGTTATCGCTGATGTTTTTGGTTACCAGGATGGTTTCGATATCGTATACTTGTCCGGGTTTATCCACCAGGGTTACTTTGCCACGCATGCCTTTGTGGAAAGCGGGAATATCTTTTTCAAAGATGGTGACGGCAGCATGGATATCTTCCGGGTTCACCAGTTCAAACAGCACATCAGCGGGCATTACATAACGACCTATATTGACATTTACTTTCGTTACATAACCGTTGATAGGAGAGTAGATAGGCGCAGAGCGGGAGATATTGCCTACGTTGAGTTTATCCGGATTAATGTTGATGATCCGCAGTTTTTCTCCTACCGACTTCAATGTTACCTGTGCCGTTTTATATTCATTAAGTACCTGCTGGTATCTTTTTTTGCTGATCGCATCTGCCTCGCTGAGGGTACGTTGTCTTTCCATATCGGCAGACAGGTATTCCATATTGGCTTTGGCGGTAAGGTATTCCTGTTGCAGCTGGATATAGCTCTGATCTTCCATGATGCCGATGACTTCTCCTTTGGACACCTGGCTGCCTGGGAGCAGGCGGGTACTCTTCAGGTAGCCGCTCATCGGGAAGCTGATAGAGATAAGGTTTTGCGGCGGAACATCCACTACGCCGGTAGCCCGGAGGGAGGCGTGCATATTGACCATACGGACGCTATCGAGGGTAATGCCTGCATTTTTTTTCTGTGTGCTGTCGAGTGTAACTGTATTCTCTTCTGCAGCAGATGGCTTGGCTGTTGTTTTATTTTCCGCGGCCGGTTTGTTTTTGCAGGCGAATAAAAAGCCGGTGATGACGATGTATATAAATATCTTCCGCATATACTATTGCTGATTGAATTGTAATAAATATTCCAGTTCTGTTTTCCGGGTGTTCAGTTCCTTTAAAACATCGATATACTGGCTTTGCAGGGCGATGGCGTTGCTGATGAGGGTACTCCATTCGATGTACCCTATTTCGCCGTTTTTATAGCTGATATTGGCTGTTTGGATGATGATATCCGATTGTTTCAGGGCCGATTGCTGATAGTATTGGATGGCCTGCTGATATTTCTGATAGTCGTTCCAGTTTTGTTCCAGCTGTGTACGAAGCTGTACGGTAGCCAGTTCAGTGGCGGTAGCGGCGCTGGCCTGCATTCGCTGCGCCGCTTTTATCCGTGCTTTCTGGGCGGTATTAAAGATGGGAATGCCGATGCCGATTTGTGCGGCAGAGAAACGGTACCCGCCGCCATAGTAACGTTCTACCTGCTCTTTGTTGGACTGCCATCCAATGAAGGACTGGTTAGTATATCCCAGCGACCAGTCGGGCAGCAGCTTTGCTTTTTCCAGTTGTGTTTTGCTGTTGTTGACTTCCTGCTGTTGCTGATACGCACGCAGGAAGGGATGTTGTTGCAGGGCGGTGCTGTCAAACAGTACTACGGCGTTGCTGAGCGTATCCGCGGGATCGATGTTGGTATTGGTTTCATGCAGCAGCATGCCCATTTGCGCTACGGCTGTTTTCTGATCCGCTTTGATCATATCCAGTTGTATCCGTGCCTGTTGGGACTGATTGTCCAGTGTTGTTTTTTCCAGCAGGTTGCTTTCCCCGTTATCGTAGCGGATTTTCGCTACCCTGGAATAGCTGGAGAGGATGCTGTCTGTTTTCTGCAGCAATGTTTTTTTCGCTTTGAGGTATTGCAGCTGCAGATAGGCCAGCTTCACCAGTCGCGCTACTTCCGCCTGTTGCAGGGCTGTCTGTAGTTTGGCCTGTTGCCATTCTCCTTCATACACCTGCCGCTGGCGTTTGTATACCGCCGGGAATGAGAACCCCTGTGTCAGCATAAATTTATTATCAAAAGCAGCGCTGTTGACATTGCCCAGTTCGGCGGACAGCACTGTTTTAGGCAGATCGGTACTACTGCGGGTGAGCGCTTCGTAGTAGGCGGCCTGCTGTTGGTTGAGCTTTAATTGCAGGTTCTGCTGCTGCGCCGTTTGCAGGGCCTGCTGCAAGGTCAGCGGACGGGCATCCTGTGCTTTCAGTAATGCCGGCGCTGCTATCAGCAGGAGTATCATAGGCACAACAGGCTTCGGTTTTCTCCATCCTTCTTCAAACAATAAAAAGAGGGCAGGCAATACGACCAGTGTCAGCAGGGTAGCGGTGATAAGGCCTCCGATCACGACAGTGGCGAGCGGACGTTGTACTTCCGCGCCGGCGCCGTTGCTGAGGGCCATTGGCAGGAAGCCGAGGGAAGCCACGGTGGCGGTCATCAATACAGGCCGTAGCCGATCATGCGTAGCCTGTATGATAATTTGCCGGATGTTGGTCATGCCACTGTTTTTTAACTGATTCATTTCTCCGATTAATACGATACCGTTTAATACTGCCACGCCGAACAGGGCGATGAAGCCGATGCCGGCAGAGATACTGAAAGGCATGCCCCGCGCCCACAGGGTGAACACGCCGCCGATAGCGGACAAGGGGATAGCGGAAAATATCAGCAGGCAGTATTTTAGTTTATGGAAAGCAAAGAACAACATCAGGAATATCAGCAGCAGGGCAACGGGCAAGGCTATACTGAGCCGTTTGGTAGCATGCTGTAAGTTCTCGTATTGTCCGCCATAGGTGACATAGTAGCCGGCAGGCAGTTTCAGTTGTTTGCCTACTTTGGCCTGTAACTCTTTCACGATGCTTTGCACATCGCGGCCGCGCACGTTGAAGCCGACGGTAATACGGCGGCGGGCATCTTCCCGTTGTATCTGGTAGGGGCCATCCTGTATGCTCACGTCGGCCAGCACATGGAGGGGCACTTGTTCACCGTTGGGCAATCCTATCTGCAGGTTATTAATTTCGTCCAGGTCTTTTTTCTGTTCATCGTTCATGCGCACCACCAGGTCGTAGCGCCGCTCATGTTCAAACACCTGTCCGGCGGAAGCGCCTGCATACGCGGCTTGTATGGTATTGTTGACATCTGTTACAGAAGCACCGTAACGTGCAATGGCTTCCCGGTTATAGTTAATGACCAGCTGGGGAATACCGGTGACTGTTTCCACATACAGATCTTTAGCGCCATGCACGGTATTGATCACGGCGCCGATTTTTTCCGCATAGACAGCCAGCGTATCCAGGTCATCCCCGAATATTTTGCAGACCACATCCTGGCGGGCGCCGGTCATCAGTTCATTGAAACGCATTTGTACGGGGAACTGGAAACCGGTGGTGATACCGGGTATTTCTTCCAGGGCCTTACTCATTTTACCGGCTAATTCGGGGAAAGAGGTGGCGCTGGTCCACTGGTGTTTGGGTTTGAGTATCACCATCAGGTCCGCTGCTTCCATGGGCATGGGGTCGGTCGGTATTTCGCCGGAACCTATTTTGATCACTACTTTTTCTACTTCGGGGAACTCCCTGCGGAGCACCTGTGCGGCCTGTCCGGTAGCTTTCACCGTGGTGGTAAGCGAGGAGCCGGGGAGTAACCGGGTGTCTACCGCGAAGTCGCCTTCTTCCAGCTGGGGGATAAATTCGCCGCCCATACGGGAAAGGATAAACGCAGCAATGATAAGCAGGAATACGGCAACGCCTATCACCAGTTTAGGGATGCCCAGGGCTTTCTGTAACAGCGGGTCGTACAGGCGTGTTACGCGTTTCATCATTTTATCCGCGAAACTGTCCTTATGACTGAGTTTTTTATTCAGGAAGAGGGCGCCCATCATCGGCACGTAGGTAAGTGACAGCAGGCAGGCGCCGAGGATGGCGAAAGACACGGTTTGCGCCATCGGTCTGAACATCTTGCCTTCGATGCCTTGCAGCGAAAGAATGGGCAGGTATACAATGAGGATGATCACCTGTCCGAAGGCGGCGCTGTTCATCATGGTTTTGGCGGAAGATTCCACTTCCTCGTCCATCTGGTCCTGGGTGAGCTGTTTTACACCGCTTAGTGTAGCGCCATGGGTGAGTTTGTGCATCACCGCTTCGATGATGATCACGGCGCCATCCACCAGCAGGCCGAAGTCCAGCGCACCAAGGCTCATGAGGTTACCGCTGACACCGAACAGGTTCATCAGGATAATGGCAAACAACATAGCCAGCGGTATCACCGAGGCTACGATGAGTCCTGCACGGATATTACCCATAAAGATCACCAGTACCAGGATCACGATTGCGGCGCCTTCCAGCAGGTTACGTTCTACCGTGGAGATAGCGTTGTCCACCATTTTGGTCCTGTCCAGGAAAGCCTCTATGGTGAGTCCTTCCGGCAGTGTTTTTTCGATATCGGCAATTTTTTGTTTGATGTTGTTAATGACCTTGTTGCTGTTTTCACCTTTCAGCATCATCACTACCGCGCCGGCGACTTCCCTTTCGCCGTTGAGCACCATGGCGCCATAGCGGATAGCGGTACCGATTTTGACGGTGGCTACGTCGCGGATCAGGACGGGGATACCGCCGTTAATCCTTTTTACAGCGATGTTACCGATATCTTCCTGGGTTTTTACCAGGCCTTCACTACGGATAAACAACACGCCGGGGCCTTTTTCGATGTAGGCGCCGCCGGTATTCTGGTTGTTTTCCTGCAGGCTGCGATAGATATCCGATATAGTGATCTGGTAACTTTTGAGTTTATCCGGGTTGACGGCGACCTCATATTGTTTGACGGTACCGCCGAAGGAGCTCACATCAGCCACGCCTTCCGTGCCCAGCAGCTGGCGCCTGACGGTCCAGTCCTGTATGTCGCGCAGGGTGGTGAGGTCATATTTGCCTTCGTAGCCCGGTTTGGGTTTCACCACATATTGGAAAACCTCGCCCAGGCCGGTGGTAACGGGCCCCAGTTCGGGCTCTGCCATGCCGGCCGGGATCTGCTGGCGTACCTGTGCCAGTCGCTCGCTGACCTGTTGTCTGGCCCAGTAAACATCCGTCTGATCGTTGAAGACGATGGTTACCAGGCTTAGCCCAAAGCGGGAAAAGCTGCGTTGTTCAATAATGCCGGGAACATTGCGGGTAGCTTGTTCGATAGGGACGGTAATAAAACGTTCCACATCGGGGGCGCCCAGACTGGGAGCCGAGGAGATCACCAGTACCTGGTTATTGGTGATATCAGGTACGGCGTCGATAGGTAACTGGGTAACGGAATAGGTTCCCCAGCCGATCAGCGCCAGTATAAACAGGCCGATGATCAGCTTGTTTTTGATCGAAAAACGGATAATACTGTTTAACAAAACGACAAAACTTTAAAAAAGTGACGAATGCACTGCTACGCCGCAGGCAAAACAACAGGTGTAAGGCCTGGTTTTTTAACCCGGGGAAGGCAGCAAATGTTCAGGCGTCGGGAAAAAAGACCGTTATCGCAGCGGAAAACGTTACGTAAGGGTACGATGGCCTGCATTGTTCAGGTATATATCAGGACAGAAGTGCTGATACGGATTTGGGAGGTTGGAGGAGGACGTCCGGTAACCGGTAGGGAGGAGTGCCGTCATTGACGACCTGGTAATCTTCCCGGGGCAGTTCTATCACAGGAGTAAACAGGGTAACGGGCGCCGGTACTAAGATTGGAAGGGTCATGCAGATAACGTCCGGTGTTTTGAAGGGCAGTTGCATGTCCTGCAGATAATCATCATCAAAAGGTTGGTCATCGATATAATGATGCTTCAGGAAAGAAAACAGGGTAGTATGTGCATTTTCCTGTTTGTGTTTCTGGAAGTGTTCCACCAGCAAAGGAAACTTGAGTAACTGGCTGGCATCAGTGCTGCCAAACAGGTACACAAGCAGAAGGATTATTGCAGTGGCCTTTTTCATATATGAGTTATCGGGGTCAAAGATAAACATATTTGGAAATTGGCGCCCGATAAAAAATCAGGAGACGGGGGATTACTATCCTTTGACGCCGGAATAATCACCATCCCAGGGCTTTCTCCGGTTTGACAATGGTATCCGGGGTGAGGTTCCCCGTTCCATGGGAGATTTCGTTTAATTTACCGCGAATAATTAGCGCAGACGATTTATTTTTGCAGGGTACCCCCCTTTGTCTCAGCTTTCTAAAACAGCTTCATTTTATGACACATCAGGAAAAACATTTCACCGGATCAGCGCTGTTACGCGATATCGTGATCGGCATGTCCGACGGGCTGACAGTCCCTTTTGCCCTGGCAGCGGGACTTAGCGGCACCGTAAAAGACGTAAACCTTATCGTCGTCGCCGGACTGGCGGAAATAGCGGCAGGTTCCATCGCCATGGGATTAGGTGGTTACCTGGCCGGTAAAACAGAACAGGATCATTACAACAGTGAGTTGAAACGGGAATATGAAGAAATAGAAGCCGTACCGGAAAGAGAAAGGGAAGAGGTGGAGACGTTTTTCGCCGAGCTGGGTCTTAGCCGGGAACTGCAGCAGCAGGCAGCGGCGGAACTAGTCACCGATAAGGACCGCTGGGCTGATTTTATGATGAAGTATGAACTGGGACTGGAAAAACCGGATGCCGGCAGGGCCACCAAGAGTGCGCTCAACATCGGTATGTCCTATATTGTTGGGGGCCTGATACCACTGATGCCTTATTTTTTTGTGAGCAGCGGCCTGGAGGGACTGAAAATATCTGCCCTGATTACCATTGTATGCCTCTTTACCTTCGGCTATTTTAAAAGCCGCCTCACCGGGCTGAATCCCCTGCAAGGCGGCCTTCGTGTAGCCGTTATCGGTACTATTGCCGCAGGCTGCGCGTTTGGTATCGCGCGACTGATAGGCGGATAATATTATTGTTTGCGGAAGGTAACGTAGTAGCCTGTACGCAGCTCATAATCCGGATGCGGATTGATTACCTGCACTTTAATGGTGTGTTTGCCGGCCGGGAGGTCCAGGTGATGGTAGATCTCATCCTTACGGACCAGGTAATTGGTCGGCATCCGGATCGTGTCGGTCACCCGGCCGTCGATGCTGACGGTAGCCATGATCACATGATCCGCCACCTCTCTTTTTTTAGCAGCATGACCACCTAATACAAAACCGTTGCCTTCCACTGTCAGCGAGATTTCGTTGCCATTTACATAAAACTCCTTTTTGTTTGTCGGCACCAGGCCCGGGAAACTTTCTTCAAAAGCTACCGGTTCGGGTGATTGCAGGGCAATCAGTACTTTATCCCCCTGGTCTTTACCGCCGTTCCGTTTGATGTTCTCAAGGGCGTGCCGGTAACTGATATCATAGGCTTTGTTCAGTGAGATGCTGGTGTATTTAAAGTTGATGTCTTCTGAACCTGCCAGTCCGTCTTTCCATTTTTGCGGAATTTTATCATACCCCAGCATGGTGCCCAGGATACCGCCGGCAGTGGAAGGATTGCAATCCGCATCCTGACCGGCGCGGGTGGAGATCTCTAACGTTTTCGCATAATCGCCGTTGCCATATAATAATCCCATGATCACATAGGCGCAGTTAATGGTGGCATCGATGTTCGTCGGATTAAAGATGGCATCGGGGCAGCTCAGATCGGAGGACCATTTCTTTTGCAGTTCAAACCAGGTGCGGTGCCAGTCGGCAGGATACTGCCGATGCCAGCGGATCACATCCGACATACATTGATGAAACTTACTGCGGGCGGGGATCACGCGGAGCGCATCGCGCACGATCTGCCGGATATCGTTGGACACAAAAGCCAGCGAATACATCGCTCCAACATATACGCCGCCATACCAGCCGTTGCCATAGTTCATCAGGTGCCCGATTTTATGACTGATACCGGAAGCCGCGTTGGGCATGCCCGGACTCATCAAACCGGCGTAATCGGCTTCTATCTGGTAATCGATACAGTCCGCATGCATATTATGCTGCCAGTGACCCGAAGCGGGTGGTTGGATACCGTTGAGAATATTATACCGGGCCGTTTGATTGGCGTGCCACAACACATAACCAGCGTGGGCAAAAGCCTGTGCAAACGAATCGGCCGGTGCGTCGAGGCCGTGACGTTCCATCACGTCCACAAAAGTGAGGTCCATATAGAGATCGTCGTACAGCCCGGGAAAGCTGTCCATCACTTCTTTCGCATATCCTTTATGCCATTCCAGCGGCTGATAATCCTGGATGAAAGTACCATTGTACCGGAACTCATAAGGACCGCCAAACGTAACGCCGATGGTTTGTCCGGCCCATCCGCCTTTAATCTTATCCTGTAATGTTTTTTTGGAGATGGAGAACTTTGATTGGGCTGTGAGTTGCAGGCTGACTGATATACCTACCAATAACAGTATAACGCGTGTTTTCATATGCTGTGGAGATTATTACCGGGAGATGAATATAATAATTAATTAAATTTTTTTATAAATATCTTTTTGTTTGATAAAAAATTTAAAAATAGATAAGTGATCGATCTACTGTAAAACTGTTGCACCGGGGTTAACTGAAATTGGCTATTTTCAAGGTATGAAACCTAAAAAAGCATTTCCGGCCGCTATCACGATTTTCGGTGCCCGGGGCGATCTTACCCGGCGTAAGCTGATCCCCGCACTGTATAATCTTTTTATAGAGAATCATTTGCCTGCCCTGTTTGAGATTTTCTGTGTGGACTTTCAGACCGTAGACGAAGCTGCATTTAAAAACGACCTGCTTACCGGTGTGAACGACTTCAGTCGCAGTGGTAAAGCCGAACCGGCTAAATGGGCTGACTTTTCCGCTCATATCAGCTATCTGCAGGGTGACTTTACCAAAAAAGAAACCTACCTGGAACTGAAGGCGAAAATTGAAGACTTTGAAAAAGATGGTAAACAGCGGGGCAACCGTATGTTCTACTTTGCCGTGGCGCCACGGTTTATTGAAGTGATCGCGGAAGCGTTGTATACCCGTAAGTTGTGCGTTAATAAAACGCATGACCGCCTGGTGGTGGAGAAACCTTTTGGCACCGACCTGGACACCGCCCGGAAACTGAACCGTTTCCTGGCCAAACGTTTTTCAGAAAAGCAGATATACCGCATCGATCATTACCTGGGCAAAGAAACCGTGCAGAACATCATGGCCTTCCGTTTTGCCAATTATGTGTTTGAACCGTTGTGGAACAAGAGTTATATCGATCATATACAAATCAGTGTAGCCGAAGAGGTGAGTGTGGGAAAACGTGGTGGTTACTACGAAACCAGCGGCGCCCTGCGTGATATGATACAAAACCACCTGTTGCAATTGCTGTGTATTGTGGCGATGGACTGTCCGGGCGAGTACAAAGCGGAAGCTATCCGTGATGCTAAAACCAAAGTGCTGAAAAGCATCCAGCCGTTTACTACGCCGCAGGTATTTAAAAACGTAGTAAGGGCGCAATACACCGCCGGCGAGGTAGGCGACGAAGCCAGGGTGGCCTACCGCCAGGAAGCGCAGGTATCTCCCGAATCCAATACGGAAACATTTGTGGCGCTGAGAATGGCTATCGACACGCCCCGTTGGGATGGTGTGCCTTTCTTCCTGCGAACGGGTAAGTCCATGACACGGCAGTCATCCGTGATTGTAGTGCAGTTCAAGGAATCGCCGCATAAAATTTTCAAGGACGATATTGTTCCCAACAGGCTTATCATCAGTATACAACCGGAACTGGAAATCAGTCTGTTGTTTGAAAGCAAGGTGCCGGGCCTGCAAATGAAGCTGGTACCAGTAGAAATGGACTTCACTTACCAGGAAGCCTATACGGAGTCGCTGCCGGAAGCATACGAAGCCTTGCTGCTGGATGTGCTCCAGGGCGATGCTACCTTATTCATGCGTGCCGACCAGGTGGAAGCGGCATGGAAAGTAGTGATGCCTATTCTCGATGCCTGGAAAAAATATCCGGCCAAACAATTACAGTTTTATGAATCCGGTTCCTGGGGACCGGCAGCAGCCAGCAATCTGCTGAAACCTTATGCTAAAGAGTGGTTCAGGCTTCCTTCAAAGGAAACGATCAAAAAACTGGCGGTGAGTAAATAGCGATGTCGCAAAATGATATAACAACCCCGATCTGCAGGCAGGTCGGGGTTGTGTGCTTTTTGTCAATAAAAATACAATTAACAAATTGTTGTGTTGGTGCAATATCGCCCGCCTGTATTTTCGTGGCCTAACCAAAAAATAATATGACTGTCCTTACCCGAACAATGACCTTGCTGCTGTTACTGTTATCTATGCAGAGTTTTGCGGTACCCAAACATTTTAAGGTAACACTGATCGTGCCACCCGGTACGGATGAAAAAAAACTTTGGATCAGCTATGATGACGGTACTATCAAGCATCCCTTAAAGCTGAAGCTGGTACATGATCAGCTGGAAATTTCCGGCGAGTATCAGGCTCATTATGTAACGATCCGTGTTTATTACAACGGTCCCGGTCAGGAGGTTACTGTCGGGAACTGTTACTGGGTGGCCGAAAAGCCTGCTACTATTCGTGTTACCGGCGACTGGAAGCATCCTGCCTTGGTAAATGCACAGGCTGTAAGCGAAGCCGGACACGATGCCTACGATGCTGTTAAAGCTGCTCCTGAAAACGATAAAAATGCCTATTGGGAAGCCCATTCGGAGGCTATTATGAAGTTGGGCAGTGCAGAACGGCAGGTCTTCTTTGGAAAAATGAAAACACTGGATAGCGTAAAACTGGCTTTTCTGCGCCAGCAAAAGAATACCTACTATGGCTTATGGCTGCTGCAACAGGAGATATTGTGGATGGGACATATTATTCCCTATGGATACACCGGTGTTACGCCGGCACAGATCAGAACACTACTGGATGAGGTAGTACCAAAGAAAAAAGAATATGCTTTTGAAAGAGCGTGTATCCTCACTACCCTGGTGAACCGGGAGGTAGGCGTTGGTGTGAAAGCGCCTGCATTTTCTGAACGGGACATACACGGCAACAAAATATGCCTGGCTGATTATAGAGGGAAGTATGTATTATTAAATTTCTGGGGTTCATGGTGTCCGCCTTGTGTGGCAGAATTGCCGGCCATCAAAAAGATATACGATACCTATAATAAAGATCAGTTAGCGGTGATCGGTGTTGCAAGAGAATCTGATACTACGGCCTTTTTGAAGGCAGTGGATAAACATGAAGTGCAATGGACCAAACTATACAACAAAAGCGCTATGAGCGAACGGTACGGCGTGGCGGCATGGCCAACTCTGTTCCTGATAGATCCGTCCGGAAAAATTGTATATAGCCGTGACCAGGAACTTCCGGAAACGGAAGATAGTCTGCCTTTGCTACAGAATATCCTGCGGAAGCGGTTAACCCGATAAAATAAACTTCATAACAATCGGTGCATTCAGTTTATAGGATGCGCCGATTTTTTTTATGCCCCACTGCGACCTTTTGTGTAGTCATCCTATCTATTTTTGCCCCGGTATAAAATACTATCCCGGAGACTACCCAGCTCCGATAAAAACCTGTATAGACCCTCATGTAGCTTTATATTCCTCACTTAACCCTTATTGACTATGCACAAAAAATTCTACTTTTTGTACCTGATCCTATTGCTGTGCAGTACGTTATTACAACGTACGCAGGCACAAGTGTACGCCAACAGTCAAACCAACGGCGTTACCGGTTTATGTTTGTTGTGCGGTGTAACGAACGCAGACAATGCGGTGAATACTAACCTCAACGACTACTCGACTTACAACATCAGCGTAGGTTTATTGGGTGTTACCGTATACCAGACGCTTATTTTCCCTTCCGGGAGTACGGCTGGCTGTGATTCGCTGGTGATCGGCATTGGCAGTGATAATGCGGTGTTATCGGTGAACCTGGTAGGTGGATTGACGGTGCAAACCTTCAACGGCACTACCGCCAATAACGATGCCCATGTTGTAGATAGTACCAATTTCCGCGCCTGGGGTAATAACCGGGGTGAAATTGTACTGCGGCCCTCAGCTGCTTTCGACCGGGTAAAGGTGACCTTATCCAGCAGCCTGGTAGGACTATTGACGTCGTTCCATCTTTATGGCGCTTACCGTAAACCCGCTATAGCGCCGCCTGTGCCGGTATTGGATACCTTACACCTGTGTAAGGGCGATACTACTTTTGTAGTGGCTTCCGGCTCCGCCGGTACTACGGTGAAATGGTATAATGCGCCCACCGGTGGTACTTTACTTTACACCGGTAGCATTTATATGGTGAGCCCTGTTGTGTCTACCGATTATTATGCGGAAGCCTCCGCGAACGGATGTACAAGTCTGCGTAGTGTCGTTAACGTTCATGTGCATCCCAAGCCGGCTGATCCGGCGTTTAAAGTTCATCTCGGAGACCTCTGCAACACAGCGGCGATACCAGTGACCAATTATACCCCGGATGTTTTTTACAAGGTGCATACGTTCTACTATGATTTTGACGGACCTATACTGGATACGTCTTTCATCGTTACCAATACAGATACGGTGATTGTACGTGATATTAATTCCTACTTCAATGCCAATGTGGATATTGAGATACAGGCGGTTAATAAATATACCGGCTGTGCGTCCAATGTAGTGAAACAAACCATGGTTTTTGGCGCACACTCCACCTATGCCGATGTAGATACCAGCCAGGTGACCATTTGTAAAGGAGACAGCGTAACACTCCATGCCTGGGCACATGGACAGCCGGGGAATACCCTTATCCATCTGCGTTGGTATGATAAGCCTACAGGAGGAACCTTATTGTATACCGGGCAATATTTTAGGGTGAGTCCTGCTGATACTACTGACTACTACGTGACGCCAGCCTACTATTGCGAGAATCTTATCCGCACGAAAGTAAGGGTGAATGTCCGTAAGTTACCGCTCCCCATTTACGATGTGCCGCAAGGTCCGACCTGCGGTGTCATCAACATAAGAATAAAAAACTACCAGCCTGGTTACAGTTACCGTGCAAGGTTCCGGTTCCGGTATTCGCCGCAAATATTACTGGATACATCTTTTGTGGTTTCCCATACCGATATTATTTCCACGCCGGTATTTTATCCGCCTTTACCGGCAGTGACAGATGTATATATCCAGGCGGTTGACTCCCTAACCGGTTGCCGGTCTGATACCGCTTACAATCTCATTCATACAGATGGTTATGCAGGTAAACCCCAGGTGGATACGAACCTGGTGAGTATCTGCCGGGGAGACAGTGCGACCCTGCATGGTTTTGTACCGGTATACACACTGGCGCGTATTCGCTGGTATACTACGCCTACCGGTGGTATCCCGGTGTATGTAGGGAATTATTTTAAGGTAAGTCCGCAAAGTACCACGACTTACTATATCGGTGCAGGATATGGCTGCGAGTACCCGGAACGTACACCGGTGACGATTGTGGTGAATCAGTGTTATCAACAGGCGGTCGTATTGTCACAACAACCATTGAAACATTCCCTGGAGCTGTACCCTAATCCTACTACCGGGGAGATCAGATTACAGCTGGATAAATCAATGCCGGGTAGTGAACTGATCATCAGGAACCTGCAGGGCGTTGAAGTACAGCGGAGCATCCTCCGCGATAACCGGTTGGTGCTATCTTCCAAACTGACCAATGGTATTTACTTTATCGAAATCAGGACGGGTGCGCGGGAAGTATATACCGGGCGGGTGGTGCTGAAACGATAGGTGATACAGTAATGTAACATTCAACAGTAGCAGGTTCTCGCTTGCTACTGTTTTTCGTTTATTAAACGAGGTTATTCATCCATCGTCCGGTAATCATTCGGCGTAATACCTACTTTTTGTTTGAATAAACGGGTGAAGTGCTGCGGGTATTTAAAGCCCAATTCGTAGGCAATTTCACTCGCGGATTTATTCCTGTCAAACAGTCTCTCTTTCGCCACATCTATCACTTTTGATTGAATGTATTCCAGCGCAGATTTGCCGGTTTCTTTCTTCACCAGGTCACCAAAATAGTTGGGTGATAAATGTAAGGATTCGGCGCAATAAGCTACGGAAGGCAGTCCCTCGTTCTGCGGTTTGTCGGATAGAAAATAGCCGTTCAATATGTATTCAAACCGTTCCAGGATTCCTTTATTTGCATAGTCGCGCGTAATGAACTGGCGGTCGTAAAAGCGGATGCAGTAGTTGAGCAGCAACTCAATGTTGGAGGAAATCAGCCTCTTGCTGTGCTTGTCGATATTTTGATCGAGTTCATACCCGATTTTTGAAAAGCAATCAATGACAATACTCTTTTCTTTATCCGACAGGTGAAGCGCTTCATTTACATCATATGAAAAAAAGGAATAGTCCTGCATGTGTTTGCCCAGCGGAGTGCCGTTGATCAGGTCGGGATGAAAGAGCAATACCCAGCCTGTCGGGGCAAATAGTTCAATGCCAGGTTGCACACCTACCACCTGTCCTGGCGCTACAAATATCAGACTTCCTTCCTGGTAGTCATAGTGCCTTCTTCCATAGCGTAATTGGCCACTGTTCATTTCTTTCAGGCCCACCGCATAAAAATCAAAGTTGAATGATTGGGCGGGCATTGGTTGGGCTTTAGAGAGGTCAATCACTGTAACCAGCGGATGTTTGGTTGTTACGCCCCTCAAGGCGTTGTATTGCGCGATACTGCTGATTTTTACGATCTCTTCCATACCTTATTCTTTTATCACTGCAAATTTACAGGTTCCGGCAGGTCTTTTGGGTACCGGTCTCCCCAATCAGTAAAACTGGTAAGAAAACCAGTAATGTGTATACAAAACGGCGCGTCCCTGGCCTGTAATTTTGGATGAGAAAACATACAAACATACAACATGAAAACACGACAATTAGGAACCTCAGGATTAGCAGTGTCTGAACTTGGTTTTGGCTGCATGGGATTAAGCCATGGGTATGGTCCGGCGACAAATGAAAAGGATGCCATTGCACTCATTCAAAAAGCTTATGAATCGGGCATTACTTTCTTTGATACCGCAGAAGCGTATGGCCAGGGCGCCAATGAGCAGTTGGTAGGAAAAGGATTGCATCATGTGCGTGATAAAGTAATTATCGCTACAAAATTTGGCTTTTCAAACGGTAAGAATACAGATGGTTTGGATAGTCGCCCGGAAAGCATCAGGTTGGTGGCGGAAAACTCGCTCCGGTATCTGCGAACCGATTATATCGATTTGTTTTATCAACACCGCGTGGACCCGAACGTGCCTGTTGAAGACGTTGCTGGCACCGTAAAAGATTTGATTGCCGAAGGCAAAGTAAAGCATTTCGGTATGAGTGAAGCCAGCGTGCAAAGTATACGCAGGGCGCATGCCGTACAACCCCTGGCAGCTTTGCAAAGCGAGTACTCCATGTTCTGGCGCGAACCAGAAAAAGAAATCATTCCATTGCTGGAAGAACTGGGTATTGGCTTCGTTCCGTTTAGCCCGCTGGGCAAGGGATTTTTAACGGGTAAGATGAATGCGGACACTAAATTTGATAAAACCGATTTCAGAAACATCCTTCCTCGCTTTAGCAAAGAGAACCGCGAAGGAAATCAAGTCATTATCGACCTCGTAACAAAGATTGCAGGAGAACATAACGCAACGCCGGCACAGATTGCATTGGCATGGCTGCTGGCACAAAAACCATGGATTGTACCGATTCCGGGAACCACAAAAATGACTCGCTTAGCAGAAAATATAGGTGGTATAAACATCACCTTATGCGATGATGATTTAGCTGATATCAATAAGGCTTTGGATAACATCAGCCTTCAGGGAGAACGTTATCCCGCAAGTATGGCAGATCTGCAAGGCAGGTAAGCGGTGTATAACGGGCACAGTCTTTGTGCGCCCAAATCATGCAAAAGAAGACAGGAAACCCAGCATCACCGGAACAAACAGGATTTTTGCGCGTACGCGGGGCACGCGAGCATAACCTCAAAAATGTGGATCTCGACATACCCAGGGATGCGTTGGTGGTATTCACCGGTGTATCCGGGTCCGGTAAATCATCACTGGCATTTGGCACCCTCTATGCGGAAGCGCAGCGCCGTTACCTGGAGTCGGTGTCTCCTTATGCCCGGCGGCTGTTTCATCAGATGTCGGTGCCGGAAGTGGATGAGATCACCGGGTTACCTCCGGCAGTAGCGCTGCAACAGCAGCGGGGACTGCCTACCACCCGCTCTTCTGTTGGAAGTGTTACCACCTTGTCCAACCTGCTGAGGATGCTCTACTCGCGTGCCGGGCGTTATCCTAAAGGACAGCCTCACCTGGAAGCAGAAGCTTTTTCTCCCAATACGCCCGCCGGCGCCTGTCCGCAATGTCATGGCCTGGGGAGGGTGTATGAGGTAACGGAACGCTCTATGGTACCGGATAATACACTCACCATCCGGGAGCGGGCCATTGCTTCCTGGCCTACTGCCTGGTATGGGCAGAACCTGCGTGATATCCTCATTACCCTGGGGTATGATGTGGACAAACCCTGGAAAGATTTGCCTAAAAAGGACCGGGACTGGATACTGTTTACAGAAGAACAACCCGTAGTGCCGGTGTATCCCGGCTTTACGCATGAAGAAGTGAAACGGGCCATCAAACAGAAAGTAGAACCTTCCTATATGGGTACCTTTTCGGGAGCCCGCCGTTATGTGTTACACACTTTTGCCAATACGGAAAGTGCTTCCATGAAGAAGCGGGTATCGCAATACATGGAAAGCGCGGAATGTCCTACCTGTCATGGAAAGCGCCTGCAACCGGCTTCGCTGTCGGTCACTTTCGCCGGTATGGATATTGGTGAAATGGCGCGTTTGCCACTGTCGCGGCTCACGGAGCTGATGCGGCCTTATGCCGAAGGCAAGGCGACGAATGAAACGGCGCATCCCGAAAGAGCCATTGTATCCCAGCGTATTGCCGCTGACCTGGTAGGTCGCCTGGAAGTGCTGCTGGACCTGGGGTTGGGATACCTGCTGCTGGAACGTAGCACGCCTACCTTATCGCCCGGAGAACTGCAGCGGTTAAGACTGGCGACACAGGTGCGCTCCAACCTCTTCGGCGTAGTATATGTGCTGGACGAACCTTCAGCAGGATTACATCCTGCCGATACCGCCGCTTTGTTACGTGCCCTTGAAAGACTCAAAGCCTCCGGTAACTCGTTGTTTGTAGTGGAACATGACCTGGATGTGATCCGTCATGCTGACTGGATTGTAGACGTAGGACCTGCTGCCGGCGAGCAGGGAGGGCATATCCTGTATAGCGGCCCTACTGCCGGATTGAAGGCCGTGAAAACATCGCGTACACGGGAGTTTCTGTTTACCGAAGAGCGGCCACAGACTGCCCGGCCACGCACACCTTCCGGCTGGTTGAAGTTAGAAGATGTAACCCGTAACAACCTGCACCAGTTATCTGCCTCCTTCCCACTGGGTTGTATGACGGCAGTGACGGGCATCTCCGGTTCCGGTAAGTCCAGCCTGGTCAGCCAGGTATTGGTGGAACTGGTGGCGAAACACCTGGGGATGGAGCTTCCCACAGAAACAGAAGAAGGCGAGGGGCTGGAACAGGCCGCCCCGCAGACATTGGGCGGGCGTATCACCGGTGGTATGGAACAGATAAAACGGTTGGTGCAGGTAGATCAGAAACCGATAGGCCGTACCCCTCGTTCCAATCTCGCTACCTATACCGGTTTATTTGATCATGTCAGAAAGTTGTTTGCCGATACCAAAGCGGCGCGTGCCCGGAAATATGACGCCGGCCGTTTTTCCTTTAACGTTGCCAAAGGTCGCTGTGAAACCTGCCAGGGTGAAGGCTTTGTGATGGTGGAGCTATTGTTTCTGCCCAGTGTATATGCGCCTTGTCCTACCTGTCACGGTGCCCGCTACAACGCTAAAACGCTGGAGATTACCTATAAAGACAAAAACATCGCGGAAGTGCTGGAGCTGACGGTAGATGCAGCCTGGGAATTTTTTGAAGATGATGTGAAGATACACCGTTCCCTGAGTGTTTTACGGGAAGTGGGGCTGGGGTACCTGCGCCTTGGTCAGCCTGCCACGCAGTTGTCGGGAGGCGAAGCGCAGCGTATTAAACTGGCGACAGAGTTACAACGCATGGGTCGTGGTGATACCTTGTATGTGCTTGATGAACCTACTACCGGCCTGCATCCATCGGATGTAGAGAAGCTGGTGACCCAGCTGGAAGGCCTGGTAGCAGCCGGTAATTCGGTGATTGTAGTAGAACATGATATGCGGGTAGTAGCTGCCAGTGACTGGGTGATAGATATTGGTCCGGGTGCAGGCGAAGAAGGCGGCAATATCGTGGCTGCCGGTATACCGGCTACGGTGGCTAAAGCCAGCGGCAGTCGCACTGCTCCTTACCTGGAACGTTTTCTCCGGGGATAATTTCTGTGGAATATCCGGGGTAAAATTTGTAATTCGCAGCATGTAAAACAGTCCACAACAATGAAAAAAACGTTCTTATGGTTGTTGCCGGCGTTGCTGACCCTGCAGGTGACAGCGCAGCAACGCAAGCCTAATGTGATCTTTATTCTGGCCGATGATATGGGTTATGGCGATGCCAGTTGCTATGGCAGTCCTCAGATCCGTACTCCGGAGCTGGACCGCCTGGCCAAAGAAGGCTTCCGCAGTACCGGTTTTATGGTGTCTGCCCCTTCCTGTACGCCTAGCCGGGCTTCGCTGCTGACCGGCCGTTATCCCGATAAAGTGGACATGCCTTATGCCGTAGCACCAGGCGACCGGCATGCGCTGGCTGACAGTATTTTCACGCTCGCCAAAATGTTCAAGACCAATCATTATCAAACCATGATGATCGGTAAATGGCACCTGGGCGATAAAGCCAATAGCCGCCCATTATCCCACGGCTTCGATCATTTTTTTGGGATGTTATACAGTCATGATTATCAGTCGCCCTTCGTGAAGACCGATACCACGCTGGCAGTATTCTATGATAATACCCGGGTGATTGAAAAACCGGATTACAGTAAACTGATGGGTTGGTATACCGACAGTGCTTTGGCATATATACAACGTGCCGGCCGTAGTAAGCAGCCGTTTTTCCTGTACCTGCCATTCCCCATGCCGCATGCGCCGCTGGCCGTGCCGCAGGAGTGGGCCGGCAAGTCAACCGCCGGACTTTATGGCGATGTGATAGAGCAACAGGATGCCTGTATCGGTAAAATTATAGCGCTGTTACGGCAGATGAAGCTGGACAAAAATACCATCGTGATGTTTACCAGTGATAACGGTCCCTGGAACGCCATGCCCGACCGTATGTTGCAAAGGGATATTGTGAAACCCTGGGACCACGGTTCTACCGGTCCTTTCAGGGGAGGTAAAGCCAATACCTACGAAGGTGGTCACCGCGAGCCGTTCATTGCATGGGCGCCCGGCCGCATTCCTGCCGGTATCATCGCTGATCAGCCTTTTATCATCAACGATGTTTTACCGACACTGGCTACCGCTACCGGCTATACGCAGCCACTGCCTGCCAACCTCGACGGAGTAAGTTGCTGGCAGCATATCACGGGGCATCAGTCAAAATTACCGGAAAGACCGCTCTTTTACCTGAGTGCATCAGGTAAGCTGGAAGCGGTACGCATCGGCGATTGGAAACTACGTATCGCTACCGTGGAAAGTGGTAAAACGCCGGAAGTGGAGTTGTATAACCTCACACTGGACAATAGTGAAAAACACAATGTGGCCGGCAGGTACCCGGATATTGTATCCAGGCTGAAACAAGTGATGGAAAAATATTAGCAGGCTGGCCCGGGAACATTTCCCGGGCTTTTTTTATTCTCCATATTCCCGCATCAGTCTTTCAAAGGCATCGCGGTTGATATACAGATCGAAACTATCGGGATGCACAATACTTCTTTCCCGCAATTGTTTCAGGGTGCGGTTAAAACTTCTCACCGATACACCCAGGTAGTCCGCCAGGTCTCTTTTGGTAAAAGGCGTTTCCAGGGTGGCCAGCACCGCCAGTAGCTTTAACATCGCATATTCAGCAGGATATACCTGTTGATAGGACGCTCTGGCAGAAGTTTGGTTGAGCCGGTGTGCCAGTGATATCAGCAGCAACCTGTTCAATTCCGCGTTATGGGTAATGAGGTAAGCGAAATAATCAGTCGTGATGCACCAGGCAGTTACTTCCGTCAGGGCGGTGATAGTGGTCAGGTTAGGATTTTTCTGGATCACCTCTATTTCTCCCATCAGTTCTCCTTCTCCCAAAAACTGGACGATAAAATCCTTCCCGTTATCTTCCGTGATATGCACCTTGGAAAGCCCGGTCCGTTGTACAAAAACATATTTATTCCCTTGTCCCTGGCGGAGTATATGTCCACCGGCTGGCCAGGTCTGTAGAAACACCCGGTCCTTTTTTTCGGCTTCGGTCAGCTGGTCTTCAATAAATGATAAAATAGCGCGATTCGTATGTATCATGGTGAGGTTGGGACAAATGTCCCATTTTTTCGCAGTTGAAGCTATTAATTTTACCGGAAATTTAGGAATTATGAACGGCATACAAACCATCGCGTTCGATGCAGATGACACTTTATGGGTAAATGAGCCCTATTTCCAGGAGGTAGAAAACAAATTCTGCGGACTGCTGGAAGATTATCTGCCCCATCATACCGTGTCGCAGGAGCTGTTTAAGACAGAGATGGATAACCTGTCGCTGTACGGTTACGGTGTAAAAGGCTTCATGCTCTCTATGATAGAAACGATCCTGCGGGTGACCAACCATACCGCCAGTCCGGCGCTGATCGCTAAAGTACTGGAATACGGAAAAGAACAGCTGAATAAAGAGATCGAGCTGCTGGATGGCGTCAAGGACGTGCTGGATGCGCTCAAAGGTAAATACAGGCTGGTAGTAGCCACCAAAGGCGATCTGCTGGATCAGGAAAGGAAACTGAATAAATCCGGCCTCGCGCATTATTTCCATCATATAGAAATTATGAGCGACAAAAAAGAGAAAGATTACCATAAGCTGCTGCGTCACCTGGACTGTCCATCGGAGGCCTTTCTCATGATCGGCAACTCCATCAAATCGGATATCATGCCCGTATTGGCTATTGGTGGTCACGCTATCCATATTCCCTACCATACCGTATGGGCACACGAAGTCGTGGAAGACGAAGTAAAAGACGAAAGATTTTATTCATTTGAAAACATTTCGGCCATACTGCCGAAGCTATTGTCATGAAACAACAACTGGACATTAACACCTGGGCCAGAAAGGACCACTACCAGTTTTTTACTCAGTTCGAGGAGCCCTTTTTCGGTGTATGCGTCACCGTAGATTGTACCCGTGCCTACCACGTGGCGAAGGCTAAAGGATATTCATTTTTCCTGTACTATCTGCATAAAGCCATGGTAGCGATGAATGAAACAGAACCGTTCCGTTACCGCATCATCGACCAACAGGTATGGGTATACGATTCCATTGACGCTTCACCCACCATCAACCGGCCGGATGGTACTTTTGGATTTGCTTATTTTCCGTATCATGCGGACTTTGAAACGTTTGCCGCTACCGCAGGTGAAGAAACAGAAAGGGTGCGAAACAGTACAGGCCTGGTTCCGGCTATATCCGGTGAAAACGTGGTACACTGTTCTTCCATGCCCTGGATTGATTTTACATCTTTATCACATGCCCGTAGTTTTTCTTTTAAAGACAGCTGTCCGAAAGTTGCTTTCGGGAAGATGACCGACAAAGAGGGAAAAAAGACGATGCCTGTATCTGTGCATGTACATCATGCCCTGATGGATGGGTATCACGTAGGTAAGTTCCTGGAGTTATTCCAGTCTCATTTGGATATTTAGTTATTTTGATATTTGGTTATTTAGAGAGCTGTTTCTGAATAGACAATTCTTAAATAACCAAATAACTAAATGGCTAAATAATTACTCGTTTCAATCAGGTTCCCATCCGGATCACGGAAGTAAATGGAGATAATAGGACCGTTGGCACCTGTTCTTTTTACTTCCGATTCCAGGATGGGAATGTTTTTTCTTATTAACTCCTCCTTTACTTCCCGTATAGGTGTTTCCGTTATGAAGCATAAATCCGCCGACCCCGGCAACGGATGGTCCGCCTTAGGGTCTATTTCTTTTCCCTGTTGATGCAGATTGATTTTCTGGTTGCCGAACTTAAGCGCCTTGCGGTTATCGCCGAAGGTTTGGACTTCCATACCGAGGATGTCTTCGTAGAACCGGCAGGTGGCGGGAATGTCGGCGACTGTGAGGACGAGGTGGTCGAGGTGGGAGATTTTCATGTGGAGGTGGTTTTGAGGAGGAAGGTACGGAGAATTTTGTGGGAGGATAAATGAAGTGTGTTTTCAATTCCTTTATGGTCCAATTAAAATGAAGCATCATCATCATTGTACTTCGGCCGACGATTTTGTTTCAATTCCTTCATAGTTCAATTAAAACGGGTCCTTTTCCGACATAAAGGCGCACAATAAACCACTATTTAAATTCCTGATGGTCCGATTAAAACCTGATGTACTAGACGCTCAACTCATAGCAAAAGTCGGATTTCAATTCCTTCATGGTTCGATTAAAACGATGAGTGCGCAAGCCGACATGTTTTGTAATTTCGTCTTTCGAGTCCTTAAAGGTCCAACTAAAGCCATACAACCACGGACGATAAAAAGGGGGTATTTTTGCTTTCAATTCCTCCATAGTCCAATTAAACCGGAGAGGATTTTGTCGCAGTTGCACTGAATAAATAATTTCAATTCCAATGTGCTTCAATTAAATCATGAAATCCGGATCTGGTATTTTGTTTTAAAAATATCTTTCAATTCCTGATGGTCTAATTAATATAGTTTGTGTAACAGCCGAATTTAACTCACTTTATGGAATTTCTGTTCCTTTATGGTTCAATTAACTCAGAACGAAAAAAGCGTCTCGCCTCCACACTATTTGTGTTTCAATTACCTTTTTGTCCAATTAAACCCGGATTAACCAGTACTAAAATACAAGAAAATTACCGTGTTTCAATTCCTTCGTGGGCTGATTAAAACGATAAAAATAGATTCGCCTGCGGCTTTGAGTTTAAGTTTCAATTCCTTCACGGTTCAATTAAAATTAAAGGCATGTCCGGGAGCTGCAGTCACTTACTCTGTTTCAATTCCTTGTGGTCCAATTAATCCCGACGCACACTTGCGGTTGTGACTACAGTAGCCAAGTTTCAATTCATTATGGTCCAATTAAAACCCGTAGATTTCAAAGCCCTGGGACTCATCGTCGATCTATTTCAATTCCCTATGGTTCAATTAAAATCAAGAACAGGGGCGGTGGACCTCCCTGGATATGGTGTTTCAGTTCCCTCAAGAGAAGATAACAGCATGGGACGTAATGGGTATATTTCAATTCCTTCATGGTCCAATTGATTCCGTATCTATCACATGCAGATATTATGTCTGAAATGTTTCAATTCCTTTATGGTCCGATTAAAGCGCTCGATACAAACAGCTGACATCCATTTGATATTACATTTCAATTCCCTTATAGTCCAATTAAAACATATCGAATTCGGAAGCACCCTGGCCATTACGCTCCTCTTTCAATTCCTTTTATGGTCCGATTAAAACAAAATCCTGGGTCGAATCTGCTGGTAAATACACCAGCTTTCAATTCTTTTATGGTCCAATTAAAACAATTTTTCGTCTATCCATTTCTCTGGGTATAATAAGTTTCAATTCCTTCATGGTCCAATTAAAACCGGGGGGCAACGCTATACTTCGGCATGGCAGCCGAGTTTCAATTCCTTCATGGTTCGATTAAACTGTTGGGTTGGCAGAATCACTCCCGTTTTACTTTACGATTTCAATTCTTTTAAAGTCCGATTAAACAAAAGGGCTTCACCATGTATAGCTGCGATTTTAGGTTGTTTCAATTCCTTTATAGTCCAATTCAAAATGCGGCTTTCTCTTTTCGCAGGCGATGATAAAATTCAATTTCAATTCCTTATAGTTCAATTAAAACAAACAGCTTCGGTGTGATGGATGCAAATAGAGTGTAGTTTCAATTCTTCATGGTCCGATTAAAACAAGTGGCTGAAAACTTTGAACGCGACGTCAATAAGCTATTTTAATTCCGTTATGGTCCAACTAAAACAAAGAACAGGAGCGATGGAGCAGACTGGATATGGTGTTTCAATTCCTTCATGATCCAATTTAAGTGTAATATAATCTTAATGCTTATCATGCGTATTACCATTTCAATTCTTATATAGTCCAATTAAAGCTCCAGGGATCGATAAGATTAAAATCAAAATCATCTCCATTTCAATTCCTCTACAGTTCAATTAAGATGTTCGTGGTAAAAGGGCAGCCAGGTAATGGAAAAACGTTTCAATTCCTATGTTCGACTAAAACCTGGACTGGTTGCAGTTTCACGTAAAAGCTCATATATTTCAAGTCTTCCTAAATCCGATTAAAACTTGCGAAGCCACTACAATCGCAGTTTCATGATTGGCTATTTCAATTCCTTATGGTTCAATTAAAGCGAGAAAGCCAAACAAAACTTGCTGAATGAAGTTACACAATTTCAATTCCTTCATGGTCCGATTAAAATGATTGTTTCGTCAATTTCGATGCATCCGGAAATCTGAATTTCAATTCCTTCATGGTCCGATTAAAACAATGTGGATTTAATGAGGGAGAATACTACGGTAGAAATTTCAATTCCTTCATGGTCCGATTAAAACCTTACTCCGCTGGAATGCGAAAGGCTACAAGGATTCCCATTTCAATTCCTTCATGGTCCGATTAAAACTGGCTGAAACGTATACAACTGGATTTATGGAGGCTAATTTCAATTCCTTCATGGTCCGATTAAAACTGTCCAACTTAAAATCCAAAACGCCGGCCAGCGAGATTTCAATTCCTTCATGGTCCGATTAAAACAGCCCAGGAAGCCGTTAATCAGGTAGCCGCACTACGATTTCAATTCCTTCATGGTCCGATTAAAACCCTTCCATTAGCCCAAACCCCTCCGCCACCAGTAAGCCTCCCAAACGCTCCAATCGCAATTTGAGAACGCTCTCCGTCGTCGATCGCCAATGATACGATTTCCCCCGGAGATCGACGACTTATTAAAGAAATGTACTATGAATTGCAAAGGATCCCAAACCCGCATTCAATATACTTTTAAAACTAATACTAAAAAATTTCAATCGATTGCGTATTTTAACCACAATTCCCTTTTGTTATGAAAAGCAAATTCATCATCTCCCTGATAGGGGTATTAACAACAATACAGGTAACAGCGGTTCCCGGTAATGTACCATTACCCCGCGTCACCGCCGCACCGGTATCCCCCCATATCGCCTCAGTGTCCAACGACATCATCCGCGTGGTAACGGGTAGCACCTACGCCTATACGGTGGACACCCCGGAAAAAGAAGGCCTGGTATCCACTGCCACTACGGTAAAACACCTCATGGAAGAACTGGAATTAATGAACGCCCGGGTAACCAGCGCTGACGGTAAGCCTAAAGACGCTGGGGTTATCGTAACGGGGGATAAGCTGATACTCACCGGCGCCGGGGGGAGCAAAATCTATTACCTGTTACAGGAAAAACGCGCCCTCACCGGCAGGCTGGAACTGCTCAAACAATCCATTTCTGTACAAACACGGCAAACACTTACGCTGCATTATACAGCCGGACAGCGAAGCCCGGATGCTACGGTAACTTTCGACTTCCCCAGGGGCATTACCATCACCCCGGAAAACACTACTGTCAATGTGATCGGCCGGGGAGCGGTATTGCTGAAAGACTTAGGGCAGCAATCTATCGGCCGCACGGGTACCCATTATTCCTATAAACGTGTAGGCGAGGCCGTCATAACGCATGGAGGAACCAGGCTCACACTCAGCCACCTTGACCTGCGCCCGGCTAACGGCCCTGATATTGTGCTAACGATCAGTAATATCACGCTGACAAACACCGGCAGTTATCCCATAAAAGCCCGTTACACGACTTCACAACCGGACATACTCACCAGCTCAGGAGAAAACACGGAAACAGCCATGCTCCGCGCTGTGAATACTATCGCCGATTTTGAACGCGTGATCGTAAAAGACAAACCCTATCATGAACTCGCTGACGACTATACGAAAGTATATTGCCAATGGTCACCCGGTACAGGCTCTCCGCAAGTGCAGCAGTCGACTGACAGCGGACGTAGCTGGTCTGCTGCTAAAGCGACTATAGATCGAGGGACTGCCATTATCACCCACCTGCAACCAGGAAAATTATACCTGTTCCGCCTGGCGGTGAAAGATGGCCCGCAGCGCGGATTTTCCAATACGGCGGCGGCGTATACCGGCCTGGTGGATACCCGCTACTTCGGTATAACCGGGAGTGATACAACAGATCATACCAATAGCATCAATGCTGCCATCCGTTATCTGCATGACATCGGCGGCGGCACCCTCTTATTCAGCGAGGGTAACTTCAACGTGCGTACGATTCACCTGCAAAGCAACGTATACCTGTATGTCGCTAAGAAGTCTGTCATCCGCGCGCTCAGAGGCGCAGACGCGCCGGAAACTACCTGGTTCAGCGATAAGGCTTACCGCTCCGGCCTTTCGCCTACGGATCCCGGTCCCTATGAAGACCCGGAAAACTACCTGACGAAGCAGGATGTAGGGCATCACTATTTCCATAATGCGATGTTCTTCGGAGAGCGACTGGATAATATCAAAATCATTGGCAACGGCCTTATTACCGGCAATGGCAACCTCGTGACCAGTGACAAGGTGATGAACAACGCTCCAGATAAAAGAGCGGACAAGATGTTTTCCCTGAAACTTTGTACCAATGTGGAAATCGGCGGTATCCACCGGGACAACGATCTTTGGTACAGTGAAGAAAAGGATGCGCCTTATTATGTGGAAAAAAACGGCGCGGTCTCATTCGATGATAGCAACATGCTGCAGATAGACCGTGCCGGCCATTTTGTACTCCTGGCTACGGGCACGGATACACTTTTTGTGCACAATACCCACTTCGGAAAAATGAACCAGACCAATGTGCGGGACATCTACGATTTTATGGCGTGTAACCAGGTGACGGTGCGGAATATTTATTCCCGGGTAAGTTCTGATGATATCATCAAACCGGGATCGGACTGTTCCCTGGGATTCACACGGCCGGCGAGGCATTACCGGGTACGCAATGTGATTGGCGATACCAACTGCAACCTGTTCCAGGTGGGTTCTGAAACGGTGGATGATATTATGGACGTCTGTGTGGATAACATCTGGGTGCTCGGCGCTAACAAGGCGGGTTTTTCCATCTCTACCAATGATGGCGCTCATGTGAAAGACATTCATCTTAACTGCGGACATACCGGTCCGGTGAACCAACGCTCCCGGATGATGCGTACCACGGCGCCGTTTTTTATCTCTATATCCAACCGGGGACGGGTGATCGGCGCTACCGTAGGGAAATACACTTTCACGGAGGATAACCGGAAACGGACAGAGTTACTGGTGCAAAACGTAAACATCGGCCAGGTGGAAAATATCTTCCTTAACAGTATCGATATAACGGAAGTCTATAGTGGCAGCTCTTTCGGTAACGGGGTGCGCTGGAAACCCTTCGATGGTTCGCAGGCGAGGGCTACTTCCATTATCGCGGGTTATAGCCTGCCGGCTTCCCAGGCAGTAGAAGGCGGACTGGATTTCACGCTGCCTGATGGTCGTCATACCGGCTATATCCGGAATGTGATGCTCAAGGATGTACATATTACCAGTAAAGGCGGGCATCCGCTGGTGGATACGGCTTGCCGGCCACCGGAGCTGGGGGTGGGGCAATATAATGTGTCCAACCTGAAAATACAGCCTGCTTACGGGCTATGGGCCCGGCATGTGGTGGAGTTGACGCTAACGGACTGTTCTTTCAATTATGAAAAACGGGACAGTCGCTACGCCCTGTTCCTCGACGATGTGAAAGGAGCCACGCTGACCGGCATTAAAGCAGTAAAGGCGACGGATGCAAAAGAACTGTTCCACTGGGAACGGTCTGCGCAGGTCCGCTGGAAAAATACGCTGTATTACCAGGATGAGTGGGGCAAAGCTTCCCAATCGCTTATTGAGCCCTGGTAGCCTTGTCGAGGGAGAATTCCAGTTTTTTCTGATCGATTTGTTTCAGGGGGATTTCACGGTCGTTATTGAGGCCACGGGTGAAATATACCGTGGTCGTTAACGTTTGTCCCTTATCCAGGCCGTCTTCAAACAGGGCCACGCCGTACAGTTCCTTGTCAACGGTAGATGTTGCTGAAATACGCAATTCACCGATATTGTACTGGCCGTTATTTTTGACGGTAACAACACCGTTTTTATAGGTATAGCTGATGCCTTTAACGGTCGCCAGGAATGTTTTATTGGTGCTGGTAATGGGTAAGTAGGTTTGACATTTTGCAGCCAGGGGAGCCAATGCTAAAAACAGCGAAAAAATCAGTAATTTATTCATCGAAAGATAAAAATATATTGCAAAAATACATTTTATCTTTATACGGTGAATTGTGATTAATTTCGTAATAGAATAAATCAAGGATGTGATGTTTACCGTGGAGCATGTGATTTCAGCAAACCAATATCCCAATGGCCTATTTTAGACTATTCCACCCCGTGCTGCTGGCGCGGGAAATTATACGTACCGGGACTGCCAGGCTGGAAGGAGAGGAGAAGAAACGAGTGAGTATCATCAACACCCTCAGTCTTGCGTCGATTGCCCTTTGTTTGATCTTTGGTTCCGTTATTTATTATCTTACCGGCAATCTGGAGATACTGGTACCCGCTTATACAGAAGCTTTTCTGTTTGTGGTGGTGCTTTCGCTCAATTATTTCCGGTGGCATAATACAGCAGCTATCCTGACTGCTTTGGTACATAATATTTCCATCGTGTACTTCAGCGCCCTGCTGGGTATGGTAACGGAAGTATACCTGCTTTTCTTTTTCCTGCTGGGTGCTGCCCTGATGATATTTCATGGCAAACCATTGCTGATAAAAGCGAGTATAGCGATCTCCGTGATATGCCTGGTATTGTGCGAACTCAACTACTATTACTATTTCATTCAGCCGTTGGAGTTATCACACAACGAGCAGTTCCTGATCCGTTGGGTAACGATCCCGGCTATCCTGGTGCTGGATGTGCTTACCTTCGCTTTATATGTGCGTACCCTGCGGCGTAAAAATGCCCAGCTGCAGCAGAAAGCGGCTGAACTGGAGCTGGCGGATAAAGCTACGCGCCGCCAGGCAATGGAAACCTCCCATGAGATGCGGAATCCGTTTAATGCGGTGATGGGGATTTCGCAGGACCTGCTCATGCAGGTGCAACAAAGTGATCAATATCCGGCAGCCCTGAAGTCCTCTGTAGAACACCTGTACTCTGCTTCCCAAAACGTATTGCAGATACTGAACAATAACCTGGAACATCTCCGGCAACAGGAAGGAGTGGCGCCACAGCTGGATAAAACTGTTTTTAACCTGCGGGAGTGGGCGGATGAAACGACTAAAATCTACCAGTATATCGCCAATGTGCGGGATGTGCAAATAGCGCTGGAGGTAGATCCGCAGATGCCGGGCAGCCTGGAGGGCGACAAAATCAAACTCACCCAGGTACTCAATAACCTCTTGTTTAACGCGATCAAATTTACTCATGCCGGTAGTACGGTAACGGTGCATATCAGTCGCAATGGCCCACAGTGGCTGTTGCAGGTGAAAGACAGCGGAGAAGGGATTCCACCGGAACGTTTATCCACGATCTTCTCCCCTTATGTATCGGAGCAACATGCTTTTGGTGGTACCGGGCTGGGATTGCCGATTGTACAGCGTTTTGTGGAACTGATGAATGGCAGGATTACGGTTACCAGTAAAGCGGGAGAAGGGTCGGTGTTTACCGTTACCCTGCCGCTGACAGCCGTGGAAGAAGTGAAGGAACCGGCAACGCCTGTCAGCAGGACTATCCCGCTACATACCTTCCCGGGCGTAAAGGCCCTGGTAGTGGACGACAACCAGATGAGCAACATGATCCTGGTCCGTTTCCTGGAACGGATGGAATGCCAGGTATCGGCTGCCTTTGATGGGGAAGAAGGGGTACAAAAGGCCGTTGAGGTACAGCCGGATATTATTTTTCTCGATTCCCATATGCCTGGTATGGACGGCAAAGCCACGCTGGCAGCGCTGCAGGATAACCCTGCAACGCATGATGCCATTGTGGTGGTAGTTTCCGGCGACACGGAAGAAGCAGCTATTACGGAAATGTTGACTGCCGGCGCCGATGATTTTCTGGCTAAACCCCTCGATTTGAAAACGCTCCATGAGTTAATGATCAAATATGAATTCCGCCTTACAAATTCACCGCATAATCCATAATACCGGCTATCCCATAGCGGCTGGTATCCCTGGTGCTCCAGGAGATATTACCTTCCATCATATGTTCCAGCATGAGGATGTACCGGTCCAGCAGGGTGTAGTCTTCGGGTGAACTGAGCGACAGCAGCACCCCGGCGGTATGCAGAAACTGCCTGATCTCGTCATCATGGATAGCTGCGGCTTCATTGACGGCTTTTTCCAGTGTCAGCTGTCTTTTGTTTTTAATCATCATGACCAGGTTCAGCTCGTCCCCTTGTTCCAGTTCCTTGGTATAGGAGAACAGGTCGTTGGCCCAGCAGATAGTACGACTGCAAAGCAGGCCCAGGTCTTTGATGAGCGGGTCCGCATACCAGTCGGCGGGGAGGTGCACTGTTTCCATGATTTCGGCCAGGTCCAGGAAGAAATTGGCTCCGCCGATACCGGGGCGGTGCAGCATATAGTCTTCCAGGGAGATGCCGCCGGTTTCGGTGACATGTTGCATACGCCAGCTGTTGGACATAAAGGCGGCGTGCAGGCTGGTGGTGAACCGTTGCTGCCATGCTGCCGGGCCTATTTGAATCATCCGCAGCCAGATGTCCTGCATGGCCAGCAACAGGGGCGGGTCCTGGTGCGGCAGTGCCTCATACTTGCCTTTCAGGATGCCGATCATTTTACCGGCCAGCGCCTCAAAGCTGGTACCGGGATTGTTGAGGGTGATACGGTCTATCTCATCATCCCAAACGAACAGCAGGGTGTTAAAATCAGCCGCAATAGAGAGGCGGAACAGGTCGGCATTGGGGAACATACGGGCCACCATCCAGGTGAATTTCTGTTCCTGGTATAGCTGCCATTGGCCATTACTGTTGTCTAATCCAAATTTTCTGACCCAGGCGGCGGTGTGACGGTCGGCTTTTTCTACCAGCGGATTAAGTTGGCCAGGGAAGGGGCAATACAAGCCCGGAAGTGTTGTTGTTTCCATAAAACTGAATATTTAGGTGTTTAAAAAGCGGAGAATAGACGCGTGTGTCCTATGCTTTGATAACCTGTACCGGTGGTAAATAGTCTTCACAGATCAATCTTTTCGCACGTTGGCTGTTGAATAAGGCCGGGATAGTTGGCAGGCAAAAACAGGACCACCTAAAATTAAGGCGGCGCGGTTAAATCGCCGCGCCAATTCTGCGGTTTCATGGATTGAGTTGGTTAAATATGCCCGTGGTGGGTGTTAAAATCAGGGGGTTGTGTGGGTGTTTTCGTTGGGTGGCGGACTTTTTTTTAGTGGGGCGATAGTACTTATTCGGGGGTAAGGCAGTTACTAGTTCGGTGACAAGCACCAGGAAGATAATCTGATTTCGCGCTGTTGCCTGCAACAGCCATCATTTATTCATTGTAAACATGCGTTTCAGAATTAAATTAAGAGCTTCTCAACCAGCAACCGTCATTCCGATCAACTACCCTTATGCCTTATCGGCAGTAATTTTTAAAATCCTGCACCAGGCTGATGAAGAATATGCAGCTTTCCTCCATGACAAAGGATATGTGAGGCCTGGCTCCCTCAAAGTATTTAAACTGTTTTCGTTTTCAGAGATCCGCACGGCCTTTCGTATAGAGGGAGACCGTTTTCGTTTCCTTTCTGATGAGGGGGTGTTTACCATCTCTTTTCATTTGCCACAGGCTGCCGAAAGCTTTATCCGGGGATTGTTTCTGAATGAGACGATCGAAATCGGGGATCGCCGCAGTAAAGGGGTTTTCACCGTTACAGAAGTACAATCGGTGATGACGCCGCTGGAAGACATTCCGGATGGTGAAGTCCGGGAAGTAATGCTGCAGCCGTTCTCCCCGCTGGTATGCGGCACTAAAAACGACCGGGGATACTATGATTTTCTATCTCCACAGCATCCTGATTTTGTAAAACAGCTGGTGCACAACTGGCGGGAGAAATTTATCACCATGTATGGAGAAGACCAGGCAGACACCGTGTTTGACCCGGTGACAGTAGAAGTGGTGATGATGGAACGTCCTCCCAAATCCAGGCTGGTAACGATCAAAGCAGATACTCCACAGGAAACCAAGATACGCGGTTACACTAACTTCCGCCTGAAAGTGAAAGGTGCGGGAAGAGCCCTGAAACTATTGGCAGACGCCGGCGCCGGCGTTTATAACAGTTCGGGCATGGGCAGCCTGCACATTTTATAATGTCATCATCATGAAAGGGATTTTTCATTCCTATACCGGGAATGCGTTGCTCAACGCGTCGTTGATGACCGTAGAAGCAATGGCGCAATTACGGGATGTTACCGGTATTACCCCGGCTGTTTTACTGCGGCTGTATGAAGAAAAAAAGTTGCCTGCTGTCAACCGGCGGCTGAAGAACTATTCCATGCTGTTTACCATTAACGGGCCTTTATATTATCCGGATGATGGCGAGGTATATGACGCGCTGTTCCGGGAAATTGTACGAAGTGTGGAATACGAAGGCAGCCAGGTTTGTGAACTGTCGGGACTTCGGTTTAACCGCTCCTTTGAAGAAGTATACCTTGCCGCACTGGAACGTATAGGCGTGAGCGAGAAGGAAATAGCCGGCAGGGATTTGTCGGTCAACCGGGTATGGATACCGTTGATTGGCAGTCTGGGTTCCGATGCCCAGGCGCTGCCACAGGCGAAGTACATGGTAAAAGTACATCCGGTGTGTATTGCGTTGTTGCAGTTTTTGCCTTTTTCTTCGCTGTTGTACAGAGGAGGGATATTGTTGATGGATTCCTCAGACTTCCAACTGGCACGTACCTACGTAGCCATGAACTACCAGGAGATGACGGCCCGGATAGAGCAGATATCCACTGCGGAAGAGGTTCCCAATGTATCGTATTCCAAAGGGCACTATATGGCAGAGATATTAAAACTGTTGGAAGAAAAGGAAAAAGCCTCCGATATTTATGCTGACCTTAATCTGTGGAGCTTTTCCAACTCCGGAACCGGCGCCAGTTGCCAGATTGACCGGGTACCGTGTAGCCTTCTCCGTAGGTTGTACCAACTGAATGCAGTACAGATAAGAAGAGAGCTGGAAAAGATACTCAGGACGGAGGCTATTAACAGAAGTTTCCTGGAAGCGCTGGAAGACAACCAGGAATGGGGCCTGTTATATCCTAACGTATTTGGTGTGGGGAAGAAACAGGTGAATCACAAGGGCGTGTCTATCGCGTTTTTTGAAACGTATATGCGTATCGTCGGAGATGATGCGATGCTGCCTTACGCCCGGTACATCGCCTCACTGATCCGCGAATTTAAAAGCAATAGCTTTGAAACGTATCTGAACAAGACGGATGCCTGGAGGCAAAAAGACTACCGGAGCGACTTGCAGGCGGTACTGATAAAAGCGACACAGGCCGGCAGATGGAGCCTGGCGCATCACCTGCAGCTGCCAGGTTTGCAGGAAATGCCAATAAAAGGAATTAGTTACAGCATGTATCGCTGTATCCATTTTTATTATCAGCAGGGTGTCCGCCGGGAACGAATGCCTCCCATACCGGAAGGTAATACGTCGCCGGTGAGCATGGTCTGTAACTGGTTGATTGGACTGATACAACAGGATGAGTTATCCTACCGCATCATAGCCGATCTGTCAGATCCACAGCGGTATATGCAGGTGGGATATAACAAACTTTTATGCCGTGCCTTTGAACGGCCGGAAGTGTGTGTGGAGCACGTATATTATGTACTGACAGATCCCCGGAAATATACATTTGTAAAAGCCGCGCTGAATGATTTGTTACGGATATTTTTTAATCAGCCTATACAGGAAACCTTTCCGGTGAGTACGTTGCCATTGCCGGAAAATTACCCGCCATTGCCTGTCCGTAAATGGTTACAGCAGATCGCGGATTTTGCCGCAGACTATCAGGCCTACTTTTATGATGTGTACAGTCACCCCGAAACTGATGCATTACCGCTGAACAAATACCTCCGTACCGTGATGAGTATCCCGTTGGAGAGTAGTCCGTTTATGTATACATTTTATGAGATGACTGGCAGGACCAATGACTGGCTGAAGAACGACGGACATAACCGAAAATGGTCTGTAGACCTGTTATATAGCCCGGAAGGCGATTTCTCCGTATTATTTGCTGCGGTGGCCCTGAAATTAAGTTTATTGAAAGGGTATCATCATCATCTATCTGAATCAGTATTATCATGAAGAACTTAAACAACATTACCGGGGCATTGTTAATCGATGCTACGGCTGCTTTTTTGAATGGAGCGGGATTGAGTAGTGGTGAAGATAAAAACAAAGTGATCCCTAAAACATTTAAAGAAAGAATTGACGGCCGTAATGAAAAGACTCCCTATGTGTCTGCACAGGCCTGGCGGCGCTGGTTACGGGATACTGCCAATGAAGAAAACGGATGGACTCCCAGTGAGCTGAGAGGGATCAAGGAATCTGAAAAAGGCAGCACCAGTAAAATCGCTACCGAGCTGAATCCTATTGATTTCCCGGAAGATGATCTCTTTGGCTATATGAGGAGTGGCAAGGGGAAGGAAGAGACGATCCAGCGTACATCTCCCTTTAAAACCTCTGTGTTAAAAGGGCTGCGTGATCTTAGCGCTACCTCGGTGGATGAAGCCTTTGTTCATCTGAAAGATGGTACGCCATTGCCTTATTCCACCGAATTTTATGCTACCCACCTGGAAGGTTTTTTTAACCTGGAATTTTCCCGGTTAGGCATATACGATAATATCGGTAGCCGGAAGGAATTATCTTCCTCACTGGTAGAAAAATATAAAAGCAGTTTAAAGGAAAGCAGTCTGTATGATAAGTTTAAACGTTACGAACTGAAAGATGCTGCGCTGACGCGTAATACCAGGGCTGCGGGTTTGCTGAAAGGACTGGGGTATCTGCGCGGCGGCGCCAAACAAGCCGCATTCGGCGCCGATGTATCCCCTAAGATATTGATACTGGCAGGGATGGCATCCGCTAATCCTGTGTTCAATAATATTTTCGGCAGTCAGGGCGGGCGACCAGCCATTAACCTGGAAACCTTGCGGCAAATTGTACGGGATTACCGGCATAAATTAGCTACCCCGGTGTATATCGGGATGCGTACCGGTTACCTGCATCGGGAAGCAGAAGAAGCGACGAAGTTATTGGGAGATGGTTTTGTGATCGATTCACCGCTGGAGATAGTGCATCAGTTTACGCTAAACCACCTGCAATGAAGAACCTGCTGGAGGTCAGTTTTTCCGGCTGGACGGCCACTCCCCGTATGCCGTTTGTATTATCCGGCGGCGCTATTTGTTTACCGGTACCCACTTATTCCCTGTTGCTGGGCCTGATCGGTTGTTGTATAGGCAGAATGGTAGAGCCGGGAGAAGTGGCGGTAGGTTTTCACTATTCTTTTGATAATACCGCTAAAGACCTGGAAACGCGGGACAGGCTCGCTTTTGATGGCAAGCAATTGAAACCGCATCCCAAGGGAACGGATGTGTATATACGTGAATTTCATGTGAAGCCTACACTTACGCTATGGCTGGACCGCCTGGATTGGGCGGCGTTTTTCGATTCTCCGGTTGGAACCCCATCGCTGGGACGTTCCCAGGATTTGTTGTGTATTCAATCTGTAAGGGAAGTAGCAGCGCGCCCTGTCGCGCAAGGTGTTCTTTCAGGTTGTTTACTGCCTTTTGCGCCGCAGTTGCAGGTTGGTGGGCGACTGGCGCAGCTGGCGGAAGCGTATCGTGATAATGATACCATTGGCGGTGGAAGAACGGCTACACGTATCGGAATGTTTGTGGCCGTTCACTGGGATAGCCCTGCTATGGTGTCGCTGCCGGGATTATATGAGGTGGAACGGGATGAGGGGCCGCTTTGTTTTTACCTGCATCGTTTTCATCATGAAAGCATTGTTGTGCTAAAGATGTAATCACTGTAACGCCTTAATACAGAAGTAGGATATGTTTAGTACATATCTTAACAATTTTAATTGGACCAAAAGGGAATTGAAAGGGGAATTTGAAATCAAAAAGGAATGGTGTAAAGCCATTTTGTCGGAGTACAGGAAATTGAGACGTCTTATACTTACCCGGTCCACGAATATCCGCAATTGGTTTAAACTTGACCATAAGGGAACGGAAATTGGGCGACCACGATTGTTTGCCCCAATAATTATAATCGTACTATAAGGACTTGAAAGTTTATGGGTTAGTATAATACCCCCGACTGATTAATCGTATCACTAAGGACTTGAAATTTGTATTGTTTTACCTTAACTGTACCATGAAGGAATTGAAATGTCACACCATGGGCCGCAGCCCGTTCCCAGTTTATTGTTTTAATCGGACCATAAAGGAATTGAAATCTATCGATCCAAATACCTTCCCTGTTCATCGGTGAGTTTTAATCGGACCATAAAGGAATTGAAATATGACATGCGGAAATGTACAGTATCTTCCATCCTCGTTTTTATCGGACTGTGAAAGAATAGAATGTATTCAGTCATTCGCTTTTTTCGTCACCAGAAAGAACAAAAAAATTGTCACTATAGTTGCGTTTACTTTACATTTAGTAAAAAATATTTGTCATTATGTAAAATATACTTTACATTCATAAAAACATTATATCTATGAAGCAAAAACTGTTACTACCGAACATATGCAAGAAAATAGGCTGGATTGTCCTATTAATCGGACTTGGGTTGCACATTTATTGGCAAAGTAACCCTGAATCTACTACCTCCTCATGGCCCAGTCTCCCGGTGCTGAAACTTCAATTCCCGGACTCGCTAAAAGGATTTAAGTTTATAGTGGAGAATACAGAGATCCCCAACACAGTTACAGGTTTATTAATACTGATAGGGCTGATGTTGGTGGTGTTTTCGAAACAAAAAAAGGAGGATGAATTTATTGCCAACCTGCGACTATCCTCTTTGCTGTGGGCGGTATTGGTGAATTATGTCTTACTGGCTTTTGCGTTTATTTTCGTGTACGGGTTGGACTTCCTGGGCATCATGATTTACAATATGTTTACGGTGCTCATTTTCTTTATCATAAGGTTCAATTATCTTTTATACAGAAATACTAAACTGGTGCCAGATGAAAAATAATATCAGAGTGGAACGTGCGATTATCAATATAACACAGGAGGAATTAGCGAATAGAATTGCTGTGAGCCGTCAAACCATCAATGCGATGGAGGCCAATAAATACGTGCCTTCCACCATATTGGCCCTCAAGATAGCGAAGGTATTCGGCAAAAAAGTAGAAGATATTTTTATTTTGGAGAAACACGATTAGCTTCATGGGAGCTGCCTCCAATTACCTTTGAGGCAGCTCCTTTTCCTATCATTACTTCACCGCCGTAACGACCAATGCCTGTAAGGGGAAATGCAGCTCCTTTTCGCCGTATACGCCGGCAATATTCTTTTCAATAGATGCCACAATAGGCTCCGCGAGGGCGGGATTAATTTCGTTGATGGTAGTAATCATGGGGCCACCGTAGATCAGGCCTTTAGCGATATGATGTGCTGTAGGACTGTATCCCTCCCGTTTTACTTTTTCGATACGCAGGCCGGAAAATCCCGCCTGTTCCGTCTCGCTTTCAATTATATTAAGATCATTATAAGCAAACAACAAGCGGTAGAATGCGGTGGTTTCGGGGGACAGGTGCTGTTCCACGGCATCCAGTACCAGCTGCAGCAAGGGATTATGTACGGGTTTGTCCCAGGTGCTGAAAATAAAATGACCACCAGGTTGCAACACCCTGCATACTTCACGGAATGCTTTGGGCCGGTCAAAGAACATTACCGATAACTGCGAAATGACCGTGTCGAAACTTTTGTCATCAAACGGTAGGGCGGTAACATCTGCCAACTGCCAGTTGAGGGGCCTGCTGCCATTGGTATGTGCCTTCGCAAAATCAAGCATGTCAGGGATAAGATCTGTTACTATGTATTCCGTGTTCTCCGGAATAGCATCTACTATGCGCCTGGTAGCAATGCCGGTGCCACAGCCTATTTCCAGCAAACGTTCCGGACGGATGGCGCCCACATATGCTGCCAGGTGCTGGGCATAATGGTCAAAAAGAACAGGAGCGAGGTACTCATTGTAAATAGCAGGGATACTACCCTCATAGGATGTATGAATCATAGTTCAGCATTTAGGATTTATAGTATAACTATTTGATTATTTTCTGTACCCACTTCTCTGTTTCTTTTACCAGCAGTGACATTACATCATTTTTTCCCGCTTTGAAGGAGTGATCTGCCCCTTCCAACCTGACAAGGGTGGCTTTCTTCAGGGATGCACAAACGGATTCGATCAGATCCCAGGTGGCGAGTGTGTCTTTACTGCCTTGTAAAAAGAGCAGGGGGATTTTCAATGTTTTCAGGTGGTCTGCCCGTTCTATAGCAGGCTTGCCGGAGGGATGCAAAGGAAAGCCGTAAAAGACGATACCTTTCGCGGGGCTGTCGGGGTGCGCGGCGAGGTATTGAGAGCTCATCCTGCCGCCAAAAGACTTACCGGAGACAAACAGTGGCAGTTTGGGTTGCAGTTCCTGCGCTTTCGCGATCGCCGCGGCAATAGTAGCATGCGCTACAGCAGGCGAATCCGGCCGGCCTTTCCTGTGCTCCGCAAAGGGGAAATTAAATCGTAAGGTAGCAATGCCCACGCCGGCAAGGGCATTGGCGAGTGTTTCCATAAAGATATGATCCATGCCCGCGCCTGCGCCATGAGCCAGCGTGAAGATACATCCGGGCTGATCAGGGGTGATATACTTTGCTGAAACAAGCCCTGTTTCCGGAGATACCTTTATTTGGAGTGTTTGGGTATTCATGATGAAAGAGCCTTTAAGATATTGATACCAAGGTATGAATTATCTGTAGCACGGGGCAGCAGCGGGGCACTTTATTTTTGAGACCCCCGCTTTCAACTTCTTTACAATCCTTCATCCACCAGGTACAACACGGATTCATAATTTTTCTTCACCGCTGCCGACATGGCTATCTCGCAGGTTTTGGTGGAAGAATAATATCCATCGTGCTCTGCTGTTTTTACTTCCAGCGATTCCGGGCGTGTAGCCGAGGCGGTTAGTTCGGGGAAAAGGAATCCGCGGTCGCCGGCCATACCGCAGCAACCGGCGTATTTAGGCACGATCACTTCTTCTGCAAAAAATTGTGCTACGCGCACAAACTTATGCCCTGTCTTCATTTTCTCCAATGAACATACCGGGTGCAGCGCAATACTTTTTTTCTTATGTACAGCGGTGACTTTCGGTAGTACAAAGTCGTGGAGGAAATCCACGGCATCGAGTATACGCAGTTGATCGAATTTCTGTTTGTTGGCGTCGCTGAGCGAGGGACGGATATGGTGCAGTGTATAAGCGCAGGAGCTTACATCGATGACTACCGGCAAGGCAGCCTGACGGGTGTCGTTCCATAGCTTTTCCACGATGTGGTTGGCGGTATGCTGATAAGCGTCTTTATATCCTTTGGAAGAGAAGATCTGGCTGCAGCAGGTACCGCTGAGGTTATCGGGTACCACTACACCGATACCGGCTTTCCCGCAAACGCTGAGGAAAGTCTCCATCAGGTTTTTGGATTTTCCTTCGTAAGTGCCCAGCATACGGGAGATGCAGGCGGGGAAGTAGACGATGGAAGCATCGGCCGGCTGCCGCGCTTTTAATATATCAAGATTTGGCGCGGGTTGCAGCTGCTCCGACCAGATCGGCACTGCCGGAATAATTTTACGGATACCCTTGGTGAGGGCTGTCATGGTATGTTTACCGAATAGTTTATTGACACCGGTGCCGGTCTTGATAGCGGTCCTGGCGGCCCATTCCACTGTCTTAAAATGTTTGGCGACCTGGAGAGCTATGCTGTTAGCTGTTTTGGAGTGGTTCTCCCGGCGAAGCCGCTTGATAAGATCGCCGGTGTTGATATCTACGGGACAGGCGGTGGCACAGAGTCCGTCTACTGCGCAGGTTTCGAGGCCGTCGTATTGGTATTGGTTCAGCAATACTTTGTAGTTGGCTTTGTCGCCGTTTTTCTCCAGTTGTTTGAGTGCCCGCCGGATCACGATCCTTCTGCGGGGTGTGGTGGTAATATCACGGCTGGGGCATTTATGTTCGCAGTAGCCACATTCAATACAGCGGTCCACTTCTTCTTCAACGGTTGGCAGTTCCTTCAGGTGCTTCAGGTGGGCGCGGGCATCGGGATTGATGATCACGCCGGGGTTGAGGAGGTTGTGCGGATCGGCGGCTTCTTTCACTTTTTTCATGATCTCATAAGCCTCGCCTCCCCATTCTGTTTCCACAAAGGGCGCCATATTACGACCGGTGCCATGTTCTGCTTTGAGGGTGCCGTCGTATTTTTTAACTACCAGGGCTACTACGTCCTGCATGAAAAGTTCGTAGCGGGTTACTTCATCGGGCGTGTTGAACGACTGGGTGACTACAAAGTGGATATTACCATCTTTCGCATGACCGAAGATGATGGCATTATCATATTTGTATTGTGCAAAGAGTTTTTGTAAGTCCAGGATAGCGTCGCCGAGCTTGTCCACCGGGAAAGCGATGTCTTCTAGGATAACAGTGGTACCGCTGGCGCGTACAGCGCCTACAGCGGGGAACAGCCCTTTACGGATTTTCCAGAAGAAGGCCTGTTCAGCCGGATCGACGGTGAATACCGGCGGCTCGGACATATCCAGGCTGGAAGCGGAAGCCATGAAATCGCTGACACGGGTATCGAGATTTGCCTGATTGGGTTCCTGGAACTCTATCAGCAGGGCAGCGGCGGTTTCCGGTAAGGTTTTTACGATGGCGGGCATACCGTCCATGTCTTCTACCGCACGCAGCGAAGCGCGGTCCATCAGTTCCACCATCAGCGCGCCGGCGTTGGTCAGCGGTACGATGGCCTGGCAGGCGGCGTAGATAGTGGGGAAATACAGCAGGGCGGTGGATTTGTACGCATAATCAGGAACCGTGTCCATCACTGCTTCGGCGATAAATGCCAGGGTTCCTTCAGCGCCTATCAGCAGGTGGGCCATGATGTCCAGCGGATGATGATAGTCGATGAAGGCGTTGAGCGCATAACCTACGGTATTCTTTGTCTGGTATTTATAACGGATACGATCGTGTAAGGCGGGGTCGGCGGCTATCTGGTCGCGGAAGCTGGTAAGGCTGACGAACAACGGCGCACATTCCATCTCAAAACGGGCGTAATCGTTTTTATGTTCGGTACTGAAGGTATTGCCATCCGGCAGTATAAACCGGATGTAACGGGTGGTATGGTAAGAGTTGAGCGCCACGCCACAGCACATACCGCTGGAGTTGTTGGACAGGATACCGCCCATCATGGCGGAGTTGATGCTGGAAGGGTCCGGACCTATCTTACGGGCATATTTTTTCAGGTAGGTATTCACCATAGCGCCGGTGATGCCTGGCTGCACACGAACGGCCTGCCCGTTTTCTTCTATCTGTATCTTATTCCAGTACTGGCTGAGGTCTACCAGGATACCGTCGGTAATTGATTGGCCGGAGAGACTGGTGCCGCCGGTACGGAATACCAGCGGAATACGGTATTGCTGCGAAAAACGGAACAAGGCTACGATCTCCGCTTCGCCGATGGGCTGCACTACCGCCTGCGGCACCAGGTGATAGAAGCCTGCGTCGGAGGCGAATGAAATAATGTCAATATACCTGGACTTGATACGATTATCCGGTAAGATCTTTTTGAGTTCGTGCGCAATATTCATGGCGAGTTTCCTTATTCCTTGACTGGTTGAAATTCACATTACGGGTAGCAAGTTATATAACTTTTATATCTTTAGCCACCGCTTTCTTCTATAACCATTTATTCAACCATGCGTATATCTAAAAACCTATTGCCCGTTTTTCTGTTCACAGATCTTTTGTTGATGACATCGTTGGGTGTGCATGCCCAACAAAGGGATACCTTGCCGCCGCCCGCGGTACGTCAGCTGTCGGAGATATCGATTGTACGACAGAAAGCGCTGGTAGAACGGAAAACAGATCGTGTTATTTATAATGTGACCAGCAGCGTGAGCGCTGCCGGGGCTAATGGACTGGAAGTAATGGCTAGGGTACCGGGACTAAGAGTGACGGACAACCTGATCGGTATTGCCGGCAAAGGCGCCGTGAAGGTGATGGTCAATGGCCGCATTATCCCGCTGGCAGGGGAGGACCTGCAGCGGTATCTCAAATCTATGTCGGCCGGGGAAATTGCGAGGATAGAAGTGATTACCAATCCCTCTGCGGCTTATGATGCTGACGGTAATGCCGGCCTGATCAATATTGTAACCCGCCGCGACAGAAACCAGGGTTTCAGCGGGGAAATACAGGCCAGCGGCAAATTGTCGGATTATGGCTTCAAACCGCTGTATGGCGTTTCTAATTACGGTACCTTGGCCGCTGGCGGCAACTTCAGCTATAATACGGCCAAATGGTCGCTGTATGGTAACCTGAACTATGAGCACGGCCGCTTCCTGGAAGGTTTCGGCATTGATTTACAGTATCCGAACCAGCGCTGGTCACAGACCGATACCGGCAATTATAAGATACGTAACCTCAACCTGGTGCTGGGAGCCGATTATAAGATCAGCAACCGTACTACTATCGGGTTTAATTACAGCGGCGCCCGTACCGTTTACCTCGGAGACGATCATGTGAATAACCCGGTGTACAACAATCATGGTCAGCTGGACTCCCTGTTGCGCACATTTGCCACCTATCAGCCGGTGGCCTGGAGTACAGGCTTAAACCTGCACCTGGTAACGAAACTGGATTCCAGCGGAAAACAACTGTCAGTTGATGCGGACTACTTTAATTATTACCGTACCGACCAATCTGATTTCATCAGCCAGCGATATGATGCCAAAGGAAATGCCATCGCCAATGGTACCACCAAATACTTTGATACCAATAAACAAGCAATCAATATCTATACCCTGAAGGCAGACCTGCAAATACCAACGGCCTTTGCCAACTACGCCTTCGGTGGAAAACTGAGCTTTATTGATAACTACAGCAATGTATTCTATTATAGGAATCTCGCCGGAGAAATGGAATACGATAAGAATCTAAGTAACGAATACGACTATACGGAAAACACGCAGTCGGTTTACGCCAGCGCTTCCAAAGAAGCCGGGAAGTGGAAACTGAATGCAGGACTGCGTATGGAGGCCACCCAAACCAAAGGCGTATCACATGTGCAGAACAAGTCCATGAACAACAACTATGTAAAACTGTTCCCTTCTTTCTCCGCCGCATGGAATTATGCGAATGATAATCACCTGGATTTTACTTTCGGTAAACGTATCAACCGGCCGGTATTTTGGGACCTGAATCCGTATAAATCACTCACTACGGCCTATAGCTACCTGGAAGGAAATCCTTATCTGCAGCCGGAATACAATAGCAACTTTGAGCTGTCGCACCACTGGCGCGAGCGTTACACCGCTGCTGCTTTCCTGAATATTACCAACAACGGTTTTAACCGCATTACCATCGCTACGCCGGATGATCATACCGTATATACCACGCCGGTCAATTTCCTGCAGATCTATCGTTATGGACTGTCTGTGAGCGCTAACCTGCAACCATTGCCCTGGCTGGAAAGCATTAACCAGGTAAGCGGTTATCATACAGCAGCACGCAGCGCCCTGCCTAATATTCCCGATATTGATGGGATGAGCGTCTACCTGTCTACCAATAACAATATCGCGCTTAATAAAGACAAAACCTGGATGGTGGCGCTCAATTTCTGGTGCCAGTTCCCGGAAGTAGACCATAACGGGAAATCCAATACCTATTATAACATGGACCTCGGGGTGAAAGCGCTCTGCCTGCAAAAACGTATGAGCATTTCCCTCAACGGGGCGGATCTGTTCCGTTCCAGCGCCAGTATTGTGCGCTCGGAGGTGAATTATATTCCGCAGACGTTTACTCATTTCCAGGTGAACCGGCATATCAGACTTTCCGTGAGTTATAAACTGGGGCAATCTACCCGCAAACGGGAAGTTAGGGGAACGGGTAATGAAGAGGAGAAGAAACGGACGTAAATACGCCACGAGGGGGATGCACTCGGTCCCCTGGGCTAAGATGTTTTACAGGTGCCCTATTGATGGTGTATGGCTTCATGCAAGGGTATGTTGTCGAAATGAATACATCTGTAATACTGATCTAATTGCAAAAAGAGGGACTATTTCATTTAAGTGTGTAAACTTAAAAATCTGGGAATCAGATTGGTAATTAGATTCTCACTCTTTTATCAAAAATAGTTAAAAACTGATTTAGGACCATGCCCCCAGTTTCTAATGGGCATGGTCCATTTTTTTGATACTTCCCGCAAAGCCAGGTATACTGATTTAAGGACAGCTTCGTCAGTGAGGAAGGATAGTTTGTTTTTGGTATATTTTCTAATTTTACCATTGATATTTTCAATGAGATTGGTCGTGTAGATGATTTGTCTGATCTCCATGGGGAAGTCAAAAAAGACAGTGAGGTCTTCCCTGTTTTCGCGCCAACTTTTTATGGCGTATGCATACTTTGTACTCCACTTAATATCCAGGGCTTCAAGAGCAGCCATTGCTGCCTGTCTGGTAGGGGCAGCATAATATTTAGCTGATCGACCGTTTTAAACTGCTTCAGAAAGTCGTCTGATAAAAATCTTCTGTCTTCATAAAACTGTATATCTTTTAAAATTAAAAAATCGAAGTGAAACACCCCGATTTTTATGATTTACACAGTTTATGAGATAGTGTCTTTTTTTAACAGAACCCCATCAATAACAGCTTGCAAGCAAGCTTCAAATACCTCTGGGGTAACCAATTTTGAAGAGCGGTCAAGGTGGTCAAAATGTTCTGATACCAACTCCATTACAGGCGCGAACAACAGACTACGGTATATCCCTATCGAAAATGATTTGATCACACCTTTTTTAATTTGTTTATTCAAGAAAGTATGTACTTCAGTAAAATAATCTCCTTCTTTTATATCACGTTCCAAAAAAGCTCTGTTGAGCAACGGTGATATCTTTCCGTATTGCATCAGGCAAAAAGCATGATGGTTTGCAATGAAATACTTAAACAAATTTGTCCATAGAACCCGCAGTCCTTCTTTAAAATCCATTGAGGAGTCAAAATTCATGACCACATTCTTTTCATAACTACCCAGTACTTCTTCAATAAATAATTTAACCAGCAAATCTTCTTTGTTTTCGTATTTGAGATAGATGGTGCGTGGAGATATATTTGCTGCTCTGGCTAATTTTTGCATAGTCAAGTTTTCCAGCCCTTCTTCTGCGATCATCTTTAAAGCTGTCTTCTTTATGGCATCTTCCTTTTGCAGGTCACGGTTCCTCATGTTGTTTTTTTATCCTTGATTTGTTGGCATTGGCGAATATATGGATATACGTCCAATCCGTTGGGTTGTAAAAATCAAATTTACAAAGAATTTGTTAGTAAGTAAATGTTTATTTACTTTTGAATTATGATTGTTTTTTACGGTTATAATCATAATTAAGTAAATGGATGTTGTAGCGTTTTAAAATTGTCATTGAACTTATGGAAAATAAAAATTTGTCTAACGTATCATTACTATCCGGTACCTTATCAATGGCAATATCAGTATACAGCGGGGCATCTTACATGACCAATCCATCTCTAAAATTGTGGTTGAAGGGTTTGAGGTTGCCGGTACTCTTTTATGGGGGGCCAGTGACCGTATTGCGTTACCTGATTATGGAAAATATTTCAGGGACCAGATACAGGGGGTGCAATTCAAAATTGTTCCCGATGCTGGTCATTTCCCACAAATAGAACAACCTTTATTCGTTGTTGAGCAAATTAATTCATTCGTTGCTATGCTTTAATTTATATAATGTTCTTAAAATCATAAAAATGAGTATAACCAATAAGAAAATAGCAATTATAGGTGGTGGCCCTGGGGGGCTGACTCTGGCAAGACTTTTACAAATCAACGGGGCTACAGTTAAGGTGTATGAAAGAGATAAGGATAGGAAAGTGCGTGTGCAAGGATCTACACTTGACCTGCATGACGACTCGGGCTTAAAGGCCTTAGAGCAAGGAGGGCTTATGGATGCTTTTAGGGAAAATTATCGGCCTGGAGCTGATTTGATGCGTGTTACAGATAAGACTGCTCAGATACGTTATGACCAGCATGAGCAAGGGAAGGGACAAGATTTTGGAGAAGCATATTTTCGCCCGGAAATAGATAGAGGGCCTTTACGTAATATCTTATTAGATTCTCTTGACCCGGATACTGTAGTCTGGAACTGCCACATTGTTTCCATTTCCAAAGTAAATGGTTTGTGGATGCTACAATTTGAGGACGGAACCCAGGTAAGTGCAGATTTGGTGATCGGGGCAGACGGGGCCAATTCAAAGATTAGAAAATTCGTAACTGACATTGTACCTGTTTATTCGGGGGTAACTATGATTGAAGGTACGGTATACGATGCCGCACAAAATGCGCCGAGGCTTTGGGAGCTAACCCAAGGGGGTAAAGTTTTTGCATTGGGTGACAATAAGACGTTGGTAACTAGTGCTAAAGGTGATGGCAGTCTTTCTTTTTACACCGGCTGTAAAGTAGATGAGTCTTGGGTAAAAGAGTGTGGAATAAACTTCAATGATCATCGTCAGTTGCTGGAGTGGTTTAAAGAAACCTACAAGAACTGGGATAAGATTTGGGAAGAGCTTTTTACTAATGACCATACCCAATTTATACCCCGACCTCAGTATTATATGCCGTTACATCAAACCTGGGAAACCCAATCCGATATTACGATCATTGGTGATGCTGCACATGTAATGCCGCCATATGCAGGAGAAGGGGTCAACATGGCCATGTTAGATGCTTTAGAGCTAAGCGAATGCCTGACCAATAGTGAGTATGTAGAGGCACGAGATGCAATTGCTGCTTATGAACAACGGATGAGAAAGCGTGCATTTGAAACTACTCAGATGACGCTTGGACAAACAGAAACACTACATGGACCGGATGCCCTTGAAACTTTGTTAGACCTTTTTAAGAATTGACCCATTTATTTCTTTTAAAATTAAAAAATCGAAGTGAAACACCCCGATTTTTATGATTTACACAGTTTATGAGATAGTGTCTAAAAAGAATGTTCCCCAGTAAATATGCACTTGGTTGCTTTAAGATACCCGTAAAACATATTAGCCCAGGGCTTCAGCCCTGGGTTTCGTGTATCCATCCCCATCAATCCATCCCCATCAATCCATCCCCATCAATCCATCCCCGCAAATCCATCTTTCCCCAAGTTGTCCTCTTAAACCCCTGCCATGGCCTATATTTAAAAAATTTGAAAAGTTGTTTAAAAAAGTTGTTCAATTACCGGATATTACGCTACCTTTAGATTAAAATCGGCATATGGCTACAGGAAAAAAAGAACAGGATGCCAGCACAGAAGAAAAAATACTGGCAGCAGCGCGGATAGTATTTACACGCAAGGGCTTTGCCGCTACCAAAGTGCGTGATATTGCCGCGGAGGCGGATATTAATCTGTCGCTGGTGAACTATTATTTCCGAAGTAAAGAGAAGTTGTTTGAAGTGGTGATGGCAGAAGCCGTGCAAAAGCTGGTGTTTGAAATTGCGACCATTTTTAATGACGAGCAACTGGATATCCCGGAAAAGATCACTAAAGCGATCAACTATTATATCGACCTGCTGCTGGAAAACCCCGATTTTCCGCTGTTCCTGGTCAATGAAATCATTGCGGGGGATGATATGTTTACCCGTTATGCACAACAGAACACACTGTTTAAATCGCATTTGTTCCGGCAGCTGTATGAGCTGAAAGCAGCTGGGAAACTCTCCGTACACCCGGTGCATATTATGATGAATGTGATTGGTATGGTGGTGATGCCCTTTCTGGCGAGGCCATTACTGGAGCGCAACGAACTGGTGAAAGACAACGAGTTTGTAACGTTGATGAATGAACGGAGAAAGCTGATTCCGTTATGGCTGAAAGGCATGCTGGGGTAATACCCCTTTTTTTGCAGATGGATTGAACAGTTTTTTTAAACAATATTTCAAACCGAATCGTGCATCATGAAAGTATGTAAACTGCTGTATGGTATCATGATGTGGGGCGGGCTCGCCGCGCAGGCACAACAACCCGTCCTGACGCTGGAGACCTGTTATACATTGGCCAGGCAGAACTATCCGCTGATCAAACAGTATGACCTGATAGCCCGCACCAGTCGCTATACCGTTGCCAACGCCGGTAAACTGTACCTGCCACAACTCGCGGTATCAGGACAGGCCACTTACCAATCGGACGTCATCAACTTCGCAGATGTGTTACCAGCCACTATTCCCGGTCTGCATGTACCGGAGTTCAGTAAGGACCAATACCGCATTCAGGCTGAGCTATCGCAGCAAATCTTCGATGGCGGCGTTGCCAGGTATCAACAGGAGGCCAGCCGCGCGAATGAAAAGGTGCAGCAACAAAGCCTGGAAGTGAACCTCTACGCCATCCGCGACCGGATTACCCAACTCTATTTTGCCGTGCTCCTCATGGAGGCACAACTCCGGCAGAACGCCCTGCGGCGTGATAACCTGCAGAATGCGGCCGATAAAATGAAAGCCGCCCTGGCTAACGGTGTCGCCTATAGGAGCAATGTGGCCGAACTACAGGCTGAAATTGTGAATGCAGATATGAACACCACCGAATTCCGGGCTAACCGTAAAGCCTATCTGAAAATGCTGGGCACCTTTATCCATCAGCCTTTGGGAGATAGTACCGTGCTGGCATACCCGGATGTTGCCCCACCGGCGGAAGATATCCATCGCCCGGAACTGAGCTTATATGATTACCAGCGGAAAGCCTACGATGTACAGGAACGGCAGTTGAGATCAGCCTATCTCCCCAAACTGAATGCTTTTCTGCAGGGGGCTTACGGACGACCCACCCTCAATATTGTGAATAACAACTTCGGCGGCTGGTGGATGGCGGGCCTGCGGCTTAACTGGTCGCTCGGCAGCCTTTACTCCCTTAAGAACAACCGCCGCATGCTGGATATTAATCGTACAACCGTTGACGTGAATAAGGAAACTTTCCTGCTGAACACCACGCTCACCATGCAACAACAGCAGCAGGATGTGGATAAGTACGCTATCCTTATGCAGCAGGACGAGGAAGCCATCCGGCTGCGTTCGGCCGTGCTGGAATCGTCCAGGGCCCAGCTGGACAATGGCGTTATCACCGTACATGAATACATCTCGCAGGTCAACGCGGAAAACCTCGCCAAACAAACCCGCATCCTGCATCAGATACAACTATTACAGGCACAATACAACTATAAAAACACTTCCGGGAACTGATTAATTTCTTGCAACATGAAACAACATCTCATTTGGATAGCAGCCGCCGTGATGATGACCAGTGCCTGCGGAGACGGCAAACCGGCATACGATGCCTCCGGCAATTTCGAAGCTGATGAAGTGATCGTATCTGCACAGCAGAATGGGGAAATACTTTCTTTCCCGGTGAATGAAGGCGATAAACTCAATGCCGGGCAAGTCGTGGGCCAGATCGATGTCACCATTCCCGCCCTGCAACAGCAACAGGTGCAGGCATCTATCCGGGCGCTGCACGACAAAACCAATAATCCGCAACCCCAGGCCTTGCTGGTAGAACGTCAGCTGCTGGTACAGGAAGCGCAACTGCAACAGTTGTACCGCGAACGAAAAAGAACGGAGAACCTCGTGAAAAGCGACGCTGCCACCCAAAAACAACTGGATGATATGAATGCACAGGTAGATCAGCTGGAAAAACAACTGAACGTTACCCGGCAACAACGTAACCTGTATAATGCCAATATCGCTACGCAGAACCGCTCTATCCTGGCGGAACAGGGACCGCTGGAAAAGTCGATGGCACAATACGCGGAACAGGTCCGCAAAGGACAGGTCGTTAACCCGGTGACCGGCGTAGTGCTGTCCCGTTACGCCCTGCGGGGGGAAATGGCTTCCGTCGGTAAACCATTGTATAAAATCGCGGACATCGATACGTTGTACCTGAAAGCATACGTCACGGGTGTTACGTTACCGAAAATCAAACTGGGACAAACAGTAGCGGTACGGATAGACCAGGGAAACAAGGGCTACAAAACCTATTCGGGCGTACTCACCTGGATATCGGATAAATCGGAATTCACGCCCAAGACCATTCAGACTAAAAATGAAAGAGCCAATCTCGTATATGCGATCAAGGTAAGGGTGAAAAATGATGGTTATCTGAAAATAGGCATGTATGGTGAAATGTTGATCCATCAACCATAGTATCATGAATGCAGTAGTGCTGGACCATATAACCAAAACATACGATGCCGGCAAGGTGCTGGCGGTAGATGACGTATCGCTGCAGGTCGCGGCAGGAGAGCTGTTTGGGCTGATTGGTCCGGATGGCGCGGGTAAAACGTCTATCTTCCGTATCCTTACTACCTTACTGTTGCCCGACAAAGGCCACGCTGCCGTGAACGGATTGGATTGCGTGAAAGATTACAAAGCTATCCGTCGTAGCGTAGGATATATGCCCGGCCGTTTTTCGCTCTACCAGGACCTCACCGTGGCGGAAAACCTGCACTTCTTCGCCACCCTCTTCGGTACCACCATAGAAGCCAATTACAGCCTGATCAAAGATATCTATGAACAGATTAAACCCTTTAGCGGCCGCCGTGCCGGTAAGTTGTCCGGCGGTATGAAACAGAAGCTGGCCCTGTGCTGTGCGCTGGTACACAAACCGGAAGTGCTGTTCCTGGATGAGCCTACCACCGGCGTAGATGCCGTGTCCCGCAAGGAGTTCTGGGAAATGTTGAAGACGCTGAAACAACAGGGCATTACCATTGTGGTATCTACGCCCTATATGGACGAAGCAGTACTGTGCGAAAGAATTGCGCTGATACAGGATGGCAGGATCATGTCTGTTGACACGCCTGCCAAGGTGGTAGCAGCTTTCCCGGTGAAACTCTATGCGGTGAAAGCAGCTGATATCTACCGGCTGCTGACAAGCCTGCGCGGGGATAACAGCATCAGCAGTTGTTATGCTTTCGGGGAATATGTGCATGTTACTTTCCGGGACGAGGCGGCGCACGATTTACAGGCCTGGCAGCAAACCCTGGCGGCACAAGGGCATGAGCAGGTGGAAGTAAAAATAATATCGCCTTCTATTGAAGACAGTTTCATTCGCCTGATGCAGGAAAAACAAAACGCACAACCATGAATGATAAGGTGATCATATGTGAAGAACTGACCAAACGATTCGGCGACTTTATCGCGGTTAATCATATATCCTTTGACGTGAGGAAGGGGGAGATATTCGGTTTCCTCGGCGCTAACGGCGCCGGAAAAACAACCGCCATGCGTATTCTTTGCGGACTCTCGTTTCCTACTTCAGGTAAGGCCACCGTAGCAGGATTTGATGTTTACAAACAGCAGGAATCCATCAAAAAGAATATCGGGTATATGAGCCAGAAGTTCTCCCTGTATGAAAACCTGACGGTGGTAGAGAACATAGAATTTTTTGGCGGGGTGTACGGTTTATCGTCCGCAGAAATCCGCAGGCGCAGCGACCGGCTGGTGAATAAACTGGGACTGACACAGGAAGCGCGTAAACTCGTACGTTCCTTGCCGTTAGGCTGGAAACAGAAGCTGGCTTTTTCCGTGGCTATTTTCCATGATCCGCAGATCGTATTCCTGGATGAACCTACCGGAGGCGTGGATCCCATTACCCGCCGGCAGTTCTGGGATATGATTTATGAAGCAGCGGCAACGGGTATCACTGTATTTGTGACGACCCACTACATGGACGAAGCAGAATATTGTAATCGTATAACCGTGATGGTAGATGGAAAAGTAGAAGCACTGGATACGCCGGGTAACCTGAAAGCCAGGTACCAGGCGGCTTCTATGGATGAAGTGTTTTATCAACTGGCCCGTGGCGCCAAAAGATCGGCCGATTAAAACGATGTTATGAAACAGTTGCTGGTATTTATCCGGAAAGAGTTTTATCATGTATTCAGGGACAAACGTACCCTGCTGATCATGTTCGGTTTGCCGGTAGTACAAATTGTACTCTTTGGTTTTGCCCTTACCAGTGAGGTGAAAAATATAACCCTCACCGTTATCGATCAGGCCAGGGATGTGAATTCTGCACAGATCATCAACAAGATAAAATCATCTTCCTACTTTATTGTAGACGAATCGGCACTGAACTATGATGAAGTAACGATCGCCTTTAAAAAAGGTTCCGCCAAATGTGCGTTGATTTTCCCCAATGGTTTCGGCAACGACTTACAACATACCGGCGAGGCGCCGGTACAGATCATTACAGACGGCTCTGATCCCAATATGGCTAAGACGGTGGTCAATTATCTCACCGCTATCCTGACGGCCTACCAACAGGAAACCAGCGCCGGCGGACAACTGCCTTATCGCATTATTCCCGAGCAACGGATGCTGTATAACGAAGAAGGAAACGGGTCGCTGAATTTTATCCCCGGCGTGATGGCGCTGGTGCTGATGTTGGTCTGTACCGCGTTGACATCCGTAGCGGTAGTGCGCGAAAAGGAGTTGGGCACCATGGAAATATTGCTGGTGTCGCCGTTCAAACCTTTACTGGTGTTGCTGGCGAAGGCAGTGCCTTACCTGGCGCTGTCGCTGGCTAATTTCACGCTGATACTGGTGATGGCGGTATTTGTGCTGGATGTGGAAATCAAAGGAAGTATCCTGTTATTGTTTTTGGTGAGCACGCTGTTTATCATCGCTTGCCTGTCCATCGGATTGATGATCTCCAATGTCACCAATTCACAACAGACAGCCCTGCTGCTGTCGATGATGGGCATGATGATACCCACGCTGATTTTTACCGGCTTTATGTTTCCGCTGGAAAACATGCCCTGGATATTCCGGATGATTGCTAACGCGGTGCCATCCCGCTGGTATTTCCTGATCATCAAGGCGGTGATGCTGAAAGGCCTGGGTTTCTCCTATATCTGGAAAGAAATGGCGGTATTGCTGGGCATGACGCTGGTAGCACTTTCTATCGCTTTGAAGAACTTTAAAATCCGTCTGTCATGAGTGTGCTGCGTTTCATCCTGAAAAAAGAGTTTCGCCAGATTTTCCGTGACAAGACGATCCTGGCCATGATGCTGGTGATGCCGACGGTGCAGTTGATCATCCTGCCGCTGGCCATGAACTTTGATGTGAAAAATGTGAACCTGGCGGTGGTGGATAATGATCACAGCACCTGGTCGCAGCAACTGATCCATAAAATAGGTTCTTCCGGTTATTTCCGCATCGTGGCGGCGGCACCTTCTTTCCGGCAGGCGTTGGAATATATAGAAAGAGAGCAGGCCGATGTGGTGCTGGAGATTCCGCCAGGGTTTGAACGGAACCTGGTACGGGAAGGCGAACAGCATGTAGGCGTTTCCGTGGATGCCATCAACGGTACCAAAGCGGCGCTGGGCGGCAGTTACCTGATGGCCGTCATCGCTGATTTTAACCGGCATATCCGGTTAAATGAACGAGGGAAAAAGGCGCCGGGTATGGGTGTGAATATTAACATCACGTATTCCAACTGGTATAATCCCCTGGCGGAGTACCGTTTTTATGTGGTACCGGCTGTGATGGTGTTGCTGCTGACATTGATTGCCGGCTTCCTCTCTGCATTGAATATTGTAAGAGAGAAAGAGATGGGTACCATTGAACAGATCAACGTAACGCCGATAAAAAAATGGCAGTTTATTTTAGGTAAGCTCATCCCTTTCTGGATAATGGGCCTGGTAGTCTTTACACTGGCGCTGACGGTAGAATGGGTGGTATATGGCATTTGGCCGGTAGGCAGCTTTGTGTTGCTGTACCTGTTTGCCGCTGTATACCTGGTGGCTATGCTGGGTTTCGGTCTGTTGGTATCTACCTATACCGATAACCAGTTACAGGCTATGTTTGTCGCTTTCTTTTTTGTGATGATTTTTATGTTGATGAGTGGACTGTTTACGGCCGTGGACAGTATGCCTGGGTGGGCACAGGACATTGCTTTCCTGACGCCGGTCACCCATTTTGTGAAAGTGGTGCGCATGGTCGTGCTCAAAGGCAGCGGTTTTGCCGATGTGCAGCGCGAGTTCCTGTTTCTCGTCATTTTCGCGGTGGTGCTTAACAGCTGGGCTATCTGGAACTACCGGAAAACCAGTTAATCTTGCCGGTTTTCCACTCGCGGTAGGCTGCCGGCATGCAATGCCCGCAGGGGCGATAACCCTGTGTGACCGCTTCTTCTTCCCCTGAAAAAAATACGCGGTTGGTAGTATGCATTCTTTTGCCGGAGTGGCAGGAGAGGAGTCCGTATATTTTCAGTCGGCGGTTGCCGCCCAATGATAGGAGCCCTTCCTGCCTGAGCCGGCAGATTTGCCGGTTGCGTGCAAACGCGCTGGCGCCCAGTTGTGCATGATAAAACATCCTGTTTTAACTTAATGCGTCATGGAAAATAATACCCAGCGTATGCCTGTTACCGTTATGTACCGGGCTGACGCCGTGTTTCATGTTCACCCGGTAATAACCTTTACTGCCTTTGACAGGCCGGAAATTGGTAGTGAAGATAAGCATACTGCCTTGTCGTGGTTGTAACACATTGGCTTTGGATTGGGCACGGGGTATTTGTTCCGTGAGCACGAACTCTCCGCCGGTATAATCTTCGCCGGGTTCGTTGAGGAATAACACGATCTGTAACGGGAAAAAGATATCACCATAAAGATCCTGGTGTAATGTATTGAAGCCACCAGCACCGTATTGCAGGATCAATACAGTAGGCTTGTCCTGGCCTGCTGCTTTGCATTGCTGCAATAATGTTTCATGTGCAGCGGGAAATGTTGTGGGTATCTGTAATACTTCCATCCATTTGTTGGCCACTGGTGCAATACGGGTATAAACCGTTTGCCGCAGGCCGTTAATCAGGGATGATAACGGATATTTAAAATATTTATATTCTCCGCTACCGAAACGATACCGTTCCATGGAAATAGTTTTACGGTAGAGATCAGCCGTGTTATAATTGGTGATCAGTTGCCGGCATTCCTCAGGTGTCAGTATATGATCTACTACGCAGAACCCTTTATCATGCAGCGTTTCAGTGATGGCTGCCCAGTCCTGTGCTTCCAACCGGTGAATGATATTTTTCATATTTTATTGCTTTCTGCAAAAGTAGGAAGTCGCATATCCCCGGGGAACCCGTTTCTTGCTGTTTTGATTTTTGTTATTGGTTTTATAACTTTCGGTTATGGATGATAATTAATGGTGATAACAATTACTACGGGGCTGCTATTACCTTTGAGCTATTGAATTGAGATTGGAAACTATAGTACAATGAAAAAAGACTGGATTCCCGTTTTGCTCTTTGCCACTACCGGCCTCGTGGTGGCGAAGGAATGCATCAGTGCCTACCGTCAGCGACAACGAGATGACGAGGCCTACGCCGCCTGGCTTACAACCCACCAGCCGGACAATGTTTGGAGGGGCTGCAGCAGCAGCCAGATACCCACCTCTACGGAAAGTGGCCGCCTGATACAATACGGCCACGACCTGATCGCCAACACAGCGCAGTACCTGGGACCGCAGGGCTCTGTAGCGCAGATCAGCAACGGCATGAACTGCCAAAACTGTCACCTGCAGGCGGGTACAGTGCCTTATGGCAATAACTTCGGCAAGGTGTATGCTACGTATCCTCTGTTTCGCGCGAGGAACAACGGTGTGCAAACCATCTACGACCGGGTAAAGGATTGCTTTGAAAGAAGTCTCAACGGTCACGCGCCCGACACCGGCAGCCGCGAAATGCAGGCCATCTACGCCTATATTAAGTGGCTGGGCGAAGACGTGCCGCAGGGCGCCAAACCTAAAGGTACCAGCATCATGAAGCTGCCCTACCTGGACCGTGGCGCCAGCCCTGCCACCGGCCAGCTGGTGTACAATGAGAAATGCAGTAGTTGTCATGGTAAGAACGGCGAAGGCCTGCCCAACCCGGTCGGACCCGGATACAGCTATCCGCCCTTGTGGGGACCGCATAGTTATAACGATGGCGCCGGGCTTTACCGCTTAAGTAATTTTGCCGGCTTCGTATATAACAATATGCCGCTGGGAACAGACTACCACCAACCGCACCTGTCCGAAGCAGAAGCCTGGGATGTGGCGGCGTTTGTAAACAGCCGGCCACGGCCACACCTGGATCAGGGCCGCGACTGGAAAGTAGTGGCTAAGAAGCCGGTAGATTTTCCTTTCAAACCATATGCGGACACTTTTTCGGAGCAGCAGCATAAATTTGGTCCTTTTCAACCGATAAAGGATGCCCAACCCATCACAAAATAAAAACCCATATATGAAGAGATTCCTGGTAATTCCACTGATGATGTTAATGTATACCGGTTACGCACAAACGACCGATGCACAATTGCGCAAGAACCGCGAATACACCGGCGCGACAGCCAAACAAAAACAATATCATGCCATCTATCAGCTCGACAAGAATGACCCGAAGGTGATCCAGAAGGCGATCCGTAATATCAATAATGCCCTCAATGATCCGCGCCTGAAAGGTAAACTGGAGATAGAGCTGGTCGCGTTTTCTGCCGGTACGGACGCCTTCCTTAAAGGCAGTGAATATGAAGAGGCGCTGAAAGCGCTGGTAGGCCGCGGCGTGATCGTAGCCCAGTGCCAGAACACGCTGGAAGAAAGAAAAATACCCAAAGAACAACTGTACGACTTCATCGCCCTGGTGCCCAGCGGTAATGGAGAATTGATCATCCGTCAGGCTGAAGGCTGGTCTGTCGTAAAACCATAACACTCATGAAACGATTGTTTTTTCCGGTCCTGCTGCTCGCAGGACTGGTCCATAGCGCCCATGCGCAAGACCACCGCTTCGATCCGCCGTGGAATACACCGCCGGAAAGTAAGGTGATGTTCACCGTCCCTGGTGTGGATAATGTCCCGGACCTCTATGGTGATATCAATGATCCGCAGCTGGTGGTATTTTTTGCCGGCAACCAGTTCATGTGTATCGATGAATTGCTGGCCGCTTTTAAACAACAATATCCGGCTTATCAGCGGGTGTTTGCCGAAACGCTGCCGCCGGGCATCCTGGCGCAACAGATAGAAGGCGGTTCGCTGACGCTGGGCAACATGCGTATCACGCTGAAGCCGGATGTGTATACCGCTGGTAAAACCCGCATCAACGGTATGGCGGACCGTTTTAGTCGTACCGAAGTGTATGCCTATAATAAACTGGCGCTGATGGTGCCTAAAGGCAATCCCGCGAAAGTGAACAGTCTGGCCGACCTGGCAAAACCCGGTGTACGGGTGAGTATGCCCAATCCCGCCTGGGAAGGCATCGGCAAAAGGATTGAAGAGGCGTATGTAAAAGCTGGTGGAGAAAAGCTGAAGCAGCAGATCATGGATACCAAAGTGAAGAACAGCACCACTTACCTCACACAGATCCATCACCGTCAATCGCCCATGCGTATTTTGTACAGGCAGAGTGATGCCGCACCGGTATGGTATTCCGAAGCGTGGTACCAGCAAATGATCGGGCATCCGGTAGCATTAATACCTATCCCCGATCAGCACAATATAACGGCCACGTATATGGCCGGACAGCTGAAAAATGCACCTCACCAACAGGCAGCAGCGGATTTCATGGATTTTCTGACCAGCGATATCGCCAAGGCTATTTACCGTAAGTATGGCTTTAGTACCGAACAGCCAGGCTGACGAATGCCTGGCTTGGGGTATCCCCTGGGAACGACGAGAGCTCGTTTGTTCCCAGGGCTTTAACCCTGGGTATAGCGGGGAATCCCCCTCCCCCTCGTCGTTCTGACGCGTGACGCTTACCTCCGCCGCAATTGAAGATGCTGTCAGAAATCAACAAAAAAAAGATTAGGCGTTGCCGTTACCCGGCGAAAACTGCCCCCAATACATTCGCGTAGTATAATGAATGGTAATGTACCCGTTCTGCTGGAACTGGTCAAACAGCTGCTGCAGATCGGCTGCCAGTGCAGGGTACCCCGCACTATCCCGGGGAGGCATATACGAAGAGGAGAGCAGGCGCCCTTCCAGTCCGTTGTAATCAAATACCTGTTTGTTGGTAAATTCTGTCAGCCTAACGGCAGCGGGGTGAAAGAACTTTTCAATGACGGCGATGTCAATATTGCGGTGGTTGAGTTCCTTGTACTGGTTGCCATGCCGCAGGATCAGCTGTTCATAAGCTTTTTCAAAAGGCGATTCCATCATTCTCTCGTTCCATATGAGCACTACATACCCCTCCGGTTTCAGTATCCGTTCAAACTCGGTGCGGGCAGCTTCCTGGTTGAACCAGTGAAATGCCTGTCCGGCAATGATAACATCGATGCAGTGCTTTTCGATGGTGGTATGTTCCGCAGTGCCGTCTATGGCGTTGAAGTGCGGATACGATTGTAACAGGTCTTCACTTTTTTCTCTCATTTCCCGGTTGGGCTCTACACCCAGTACAGTGTATCCTTTTCGCAGAAACAATTCAGCAGAGATGCCGGTTCCGGAACCGATATCAGCCAGCAGCATACCGGGTTGTAATACTGACTGCTGCTCCAGGTAGGTAATCATTTCTACGGGGTAGTGTGGCCTGTATTTTACATAATCTTCCACACGGTTGCTAAAGCGACTGGTATTGTTTTCCATGGTTACAATACTAACAATATTTCGCCGGTTAGAAAAGCGTGTGGAAGATTTGATTACAGATTAATAGGTTTTGTATGCAGCAGCTACGTGCTCGGTACCAAAGCCTGCATCCTGCGCGCGTTTGAAGATGCCTTTAATAAAGGACGGCACTTCAGCGGAGATATTGGATTCCTTCGCCTGTTTGATGAACATGTCCATGGAGCCAGTGCACAGGTCCAGTGAACTATGACGAAGGTGATAGTTACCGCCTTCAATAATATCGGCCTGGTGTTTAAGCATTTCGCCCAGTGCCGGCGCCAGCTGTTGTATCATATTACCCAAAGCAGCAGCGGGCAGACCTTCAGATTTAAACAGTTTGATGGCGTGGAAAGCGCCGCTCATGGCGGCAAACAGGACGATCAGGAAACCCATATCCCAGGTAGAGGCTGCGCCGGGATCTTCTCCCATATACTGCAGTGCGCCGGCAACCGCTTTCAGTGTGGCTTCACTTTGCGTATAGGCGTCTTTGTTGCCTGATACAAATATTACGGTATCCGGGCGGCCTACCTGGTCAGGGATAGCCATGATGGCGCCATCGAGGAAGGTGATCCCGTTTTCGGTAGCCCAGCTGTCCAGCTCCCGTGCTTCACCGGGGGTACCGGAGCTCAGCTGTATCAAAATTTTTGTTTTCAGAAGGGCTGTTACCTCCGGCGTTTGCAGGAGGCTGCGGCTAATGGTATAATCGGTTACGCAGAGGATAATTATATCACCGGCAGCAATGGCGGTGGTTACACTGTCCGCTACTGCTGCGCCTGCAGCTTGTAACGGCGCCGACTTGGCCGCGCTACGGTTCCATACTGTAGTGGTATATCCTTGCTGAAGGTAAGCATGGGCCAGTGCGGCGCCCATATCTCCCAATCCTATCACGGTAACTTTATGCTTTGCATTTGTGGTCATAGTATATCGTTTTTATAATGATGTCACAAATGTCACTCCTGCCGCGGTGTTGAACAATAAGGGATAAAATGTTCAGATACGGAATTTTTTTTCCGGGTTGCGTAAACAGACCGCTATTTTTTCCTGATTATGAAAATGATTTTGTTTTTCGTGAGATACTTTTGCATCCGGTTAATTACCTATAACACATTGTATATTCTTTTCCGGATTTGTAGCACCGGATACTGACCAGACAAATAGGTTATCGTCGAAAAAAGAAGGTGGGGATTCCTGCCCGGTATCGTATTGCCTATACCTAACGAAAACGAACTATCAATATATAAACAATGCACATTAAAAAGATTCTACTGACAGGTATTTTGAGCATGCTATCCCTATTCCTGTATGCACAATGCAGTATCAGCGGTCAGCTGAAAGACGGCGCCGGTGACCCGGTTCCCGGCGTATCCATTAAAATACAGCATGGTACGGCCTACGCTGTTTCCAATGAAGAAGGCCGTTATCATGTTAAAAACATACGTGCGGGTAAACATATCCTGCTGATATCTGCCGTAGGCTTTAAAAACCAGCAAAAGGAGGTGAACCTGAAAGCGGGGGAACAGCTACAGTTAAATATTAAAATGGAAGCTGCCATCAGCGAAATCAATGCGGTATCAGTCATTGGACGTACTGTGAACCAGGAGGTCAACCGCCAGGCGTTTAACGTGACAGCCATCGATGCCAAAAAGTTATATAATACTACACTGGACCTGTCTCACGCACTGGACCGGGTTTCCGGCGTAAGGGTGCGGGAAGCCGGCGGCCTGGGCTCGCGGATGAACTTCTCCCTCAACGGGTTTACCGGCAGACAAGTGAAGTTTTTCCTGGATGGTGTTCCCATGGATAACTTCGGTTCTTCTTTCCAGCTGAATAATATTCCTATTAACCTGGCGGAGAGAGTGGAAGTATATAAAGGCGTAGTGCCGATCTGGTTAGGCGCCGATGCATTGGGTGGCGCTATTAACATTGTAACCAACACCAACCGCAGTACTTATGTAGATGCCTCTTACTCATTTGGTTCTTTTAATACACACCGCTCTACGTTGAATGCCGGTTATACTTCCAAAACCGGTTTCACCGTGCAGCTGAGCGCATTTCAGAATTATTCCGACAATAACTATAAAGTATGGGTAAACGTAGCCGATATCAATACCGGCGATTATTTCCCGAAACAAAACATCAAACGTTTCCATGATACTTATCATAATGAAACGGTAATCGCCAACGTAGGCGTAGTGGGAAAAAAATATGCGGACAAACTCCTGGTAGGGATCACCCTGGGGAAAAATTATTCCGAAATACAAACCGGCGCCCGTATGGTGAGTGTGTTCGGTGACTGGCACCGCAGGGGAAATATTGTAATGCCAAGCCTTAAATACCAGGTAAAAGATCTGTTTGTGAAAGGACTGAACTTCAGTCTCACCGGTAACTACAACCTGGGGTACGAACAAAACATAGATACCATGTACCGCCGTTATAACTGGTTTCAGCAGTATAAACAATATGCCGGTAAAGGCAGCGAACGGGAAAGGTCTATGTATAAATTCCGTAACAACAATGGGCTGGCTACGGCCAACCTGTCCTACCAGTTAAATAGCCGCCATTCCTTTATCCTGAACAATGTATTCAATACGTTTAGCCGTTCGGGTAAGGATGAATTATTCCCCCATGATGCTAAATATGATCAGCCTAAAAAAGTACAGAAAAACATTATAGGACTGGGTTACAAGTTCGATTACAGTGAAAAATGGAATACATCTGTTTTTGTGAAAAATTACGCCCAGCGTAATAAATATTCCGAAAGCTACAATCCCTCCGGAAACTGGGGCGACGTGGCCTATAAATACCTGGAGACCAGCTTCAACAAAGTGGGATATGGTATCGCTTCCACTTATTTTATCAAACCCACTTTACAGGTAAAAGGTTCTTATGAAAAAAGCTACCGTCTTCCCGAAACAGAAGAGCTGTTCGGCGACCTGATCAACCTGGAGGGGAACACCGACCTGAAGCCGGAAAGCAGTCATAACTACAACCTGGGAATTAGCTATCAGACTCATATCCGTACAGATCACCGTTTCAGTTTTGATGCCAACCTGTTGTACCGCGATGCGAAAGACTTTATTCGTCCCACGCTGAACCGCAACCAGACGAAGCAGACCAATGGCAACCTGGCGGATGTAACCAACCTGGGTGTAGATGGAGAAGTAAGGTATTCCTACAAACAGCTGTTTACTGCCGGTGTGAATATGACCTATCAGAACCTGCGTAACAATACGCGGTTTGAAGAAGGGCAGAAAGAACAAAGTCCGTTGTACCGTGACCGTATTCCCAACATGCCTTACCTCTTTGGCAATGCCGATGCATCCCTGTTTTTCCATAATGTGCTGAAGAAAGGGAATACGCTGACGCTGGGTTACAACTTCCTCTATGTACATGCTTATTACCTCTCCTGGCCCAGCCAGGGTGATGAAAAGCTGGAAATACCGCAGCAGTTCTGCCAGGACGTAAATATGGTGTACAGCCTGGCCAACGGCCGGTATAATATAGCCCTTGAATGTAAGAACCTGGTGGATAACCGGTTGTATGACAACTTCACCCTGCAGAAACCCGGGCGTGCTTTCTATGCCAAGGTGAGATACTTTTTCAATAAATAATAAGGATCGCGGTTTAAATAAACAGTTATGAAGAAAATCAGCAAATATTGGTTACTGGCGGCAGGCATTGTGTTTTTTATGTCCGCCTGTGATAAGGACAATACACTGGGTACAGAAGATTTCCAGGAATATACACCACAGGGCAGAACCAAATATATTATAACGGCGACGCCTGTAGGAACAACCGGTATCGCAGATTATCTGCTGACTGCCGATGATGTGAACAGCGGATCTGTTTCCACCAGCGGTAACGGAAAAGAGCAGGATGGTTCTTACCGGTATTATCTCACCCATAAGGGGAGATTTTTCAGCCTGCTTTATGGGCAGGGCAATCCTGGTGACGTGACTACCTACCGACTTACGCAGGCCGGTAAACTGGTGCTGACCCGGTTTTTCCAGGCAGAGACAGTACAGGTGCTGGCTAAAGTACAGGATGAATTGTTACTGATGAAGGTGCCCCGTTCCGGTAATGAAAACGCGTCCTTTTATCGCATTGATGCCCTGAAGTCCCGTGTGAACGGCGAAAAACAGGTGAACATCGTACAACTGGCCGCCAATGGGGAACGTGCTCACTTTACCTGGGCCACACAGGTGGGCAATAAAGTGTTTGCCCCTTACATGAGCATCAAAGGTTGTTGTGGCGACGCGTTTGGTACCGCTTACCCGGATAGCAGCTGGATTGCCGTTTTCTCTTATCCTGATCTCCACCTGGAAAAAGTAATCCGTGATAATCGTACCAGCTTTATTGGCAACTACTTTACCAATGGCCTGGCCGTGACGGAAAATGGCGACGTATATGGTTATTCCTCTGCAGCGGCTACCAACAGCTCTAAGTATATCTCCACCAAACCCTCTGCTATTGTGCGGGTGTTACAAGGTACTACTGAGTTTGACCAGTCTTACTTCTTCAATGTACAGGAGCAGTCCGGTGGTTATCGTATTGCTTCCCAGCTGTACCTGGCCGGTAATAAAATGTTGCTGATGATGTACGATAAACCGGGCGCATTCAAAGGAGACCTGAAACTCGCTATGGTAGATCTGGTGAACAAAACTTTTGAATGGGTGAAAGGCGCTCCGCAAAGTATTAACAGTATTTCCGCGCCATATAATAACAACACCCTGTCTGATGACGGTAAAACTGCTTTTATCGGACTGAACACCCCATCCGGCAACTGGATCTATAAAATAGATATTGCAGCGGCTACAGTGTCCCGGGGAATGAAAGTAGAAGGTGGTACGATCACCGCTATCACTAAAATGATCTATTAATCGGTAGCCATGAAAAAGAAACAGAACAAGTCTTTGTTTTACCGCATCTCCGCCTGGCTGCACCTGTGGCTGGGACTCATTACCGGTATCATTATGGTCATCGTTTGTGTGACCGGATGTATCTGGGTTTTTAACGAAGAAATCACCGGGTGGATGCAACCGGAGACAAAAGTGGCCCGGCAGGATAAACCGGTGATACCGCCATCCCGTATCCTGGAAATAGCAGCGCGGGAGTATCCGGACAAACAGGCGGGTTACGCTATCTACAGAGATGGCAGGACGGTAGAAGTGAATGTGGGCGGACGCCGCAGCGGTTCTACACTCAAGCTGAATCCTTATACGGGAGAAGTGATCAGTAAGGTGACCCGTAAAGATGGCGAAGTAGATTTTTTCCGGTGGATATTAAACGGGCATCGTTTCCTCTGGTTGCCTTATAAAATTGGCCGGCCTATTATCAATTACAGCACCCTGATATTTGTGATCACGCTGGTGACGGGCCTGGTACTTTGGTGGCCGAAGAAGTGGACTAAAAGCACCCGGGAACAAAGTTTCAACATAAAGTGGGGGGCCAGTTTTAAACGCGTCAATTATGACCTGCACAATGTACTCGGCTTTTACGCTTTGTTGTTATTGTTTGCCATAGGCGTTACCGGTATGGTCTGGGGAATTGAATGGTTCAGTAAAGGACTGTACTGGGTAACTGCCGGCGGGAAGCCATTGCCGGAGTATACGGAGTTAAAATCAGACAGTACCCGGGCGGCGAACAATCATATGACCTTAGGACAGGCCATGGATGGCGCCTGGGCACAGGTGGCTGCCAAATACCCGAAGGCGAATGGGTTTTATATGGGTTTCCCGGATACGGCGAAAGCGGCATCCACGATCTCTCTGATCGTGTATCCCAGCAAAGGACAGTATTATAACAATGTGCGGTATGCGTTTGACCGGCATACACTTGCACGAATAAAAGACAGCAGCGTGTATGCGCAGCCGTATGAAGAAGCCGGTTTCGGTACCAAACTGCGGCGCATGAACTATGATATTCACGTGGGTAGTATTATGGGGCTGCCTGGTAAGTTCCTGGCTTTTTTTGCCAGTCTTATCGGCGCTACGCTGCCGGTGACAGGCTTCCTGATCTGGTGGGGACGGAAGAAGAAAAAAACAAAGCCGGCGCCTGTTAAGAAAGCGGCTACCGTTATGTAGAGATTTTTTGATTTACGGATTTAGGAATTTAGTTGGATATTTTATTATTTATGGGTTTCCAAAATGTCAAAATTCCTAAATAAATTCCTAAATCCGTAAATCAAAAAATCCGTAAATATCAGTATTCCAGCAGGATGCCCTCTATATCGTCCATACGGGCGATGAGGCCCCAGCCGAAGAAGTTGTTGGCTACCCCGATAACCAGCTCGTTGTTACCGGTTTTGAGCGGCAGGTAAAACGAAGTGTTTTCAAGCGTACAACGGCCTGCCGGTACTTTGGCCATGGGCGTGCCAAACCTGTTTTTATCGGCATATACCGGTGCCCCGTTAACGTATACCCATATATCATCGCTGAACCCGAGACTGATTTTTTTCAGTTGGGCGGAATCCGCCTGGATGGTGGTTTTGAGCCAGACGAGGCGAGGCGTAACACTTTTGCCGAATTGCCGGGTGAGGTTCACGAGTCCGCGTCTTTCGGCGATGAGGGGGCTCCAGGTAGCTTTGGGTGAAGGAAAATCGCGCAGTATATCCGGCTCATGTGGCATACTATCCGGCTGACTAACCAGCCACTTACGCAGGTAACGGGCATCACTAAACGTAGGATCGAGGCCGGGAACAGGGGAGAGCCCTGCTGTTACACCCGGTTTGATGACAAGATTGGCAATGTAGGCCTGTCCATCGAAGGCGATGCCACCGTGATCGGTATTGCCTTCCAGGTAGGGGATTTCCAGTACCGGCTGATGATTGACAAATACCCGCATCTGTCTGCCGGAGATAATCAGCTTCACATGATTCCACCGGTTCCTGTCGAAATCGGCAGGCCCCTGGAACTGGTAGTACAAATCCCAAAGGTTGACTTCATCCAGGAACGGCGCGTATTGTACGCCCTGCGGCGCATGTGGTTTGCCGGCTCTTGGCGTACGGAAATAGAAGCACTCTTTTTCTTTGTTATCGGCTCTTCTGAAATAAATAGCGGTAAAATCATCACCTACCGGCTCTATGTCGTATTCGATAGTGCCATCCCGGAAATCCAGGTTTTTCAGGATAGCCTGGCTGTTGACGGACGTTAACGCCATAGCCGGTACATCACGGTGGGTGATGAACCGGACCTTATCCGGCGCAAATTCCCAATGAGCTGCTTTTAAAGGTATCTGCCCCGATGATTGTGCCTTGACTTGCATGCTGAAAAACAGGAGTACCATTCCGGCGATTTTTCTTGTCATGATCTGTTGATTTTTGGATTTGAAATTCACATGCCGCAAAAGTGAATAATGAGTACCTTCAGGGCTAAACAAACCATTAACAAGTTGGTGCAAGTGTGTGCAAGTTTATAAGCCGTTGTTTTTGAATGGAAAATAATATCGATAACTACTATATACGTTTATGCCTGAACGTAGTGGAAACGAAGTTGAACCGGGGACCTTCTTCGGAATGGAACACCTACGACTTCGAAAAACTCAGTGTAGACATACAGGAGGTCACCGGTATATCATTGAGTGTAACCACCCTGAAAAGGTTATGGGGTAAGCTGTCGTATCAGCATACGCCTGCCATGACCACGCTGAACACCATCGCCCGTTTCGCAGGGTACGACGACTGGCGGGCGTTCCGCTTGCAGACGGAGCGGAAGGAAAATGCAGACCCGATGGTGGGTCATCTCCCGGAAAAAGGTATGCCCGGTGTTGGGCATCTCCGGGAAAAAGGTATCTCAAACGTTAATCATCTCCCGGAGGAAAATGCAGCAAACGTTGGTCATCTCCCGAAAGAAGAAAAAAAACGCAAGGGGTACATGTGGTGGGCATTCCTGTTATTGCCCCTGGCGGCGGGCATATTTCTGTGGGGCCGTCAGCCGGCGAAAAAAGCAGATCCGGCAGCTTATCAGTTCAGCAGTAATAAAATGATCCGTGAAGGAGTGCCCAACTCAGTGATCTTTCACTACGATGCTACTGCGGCTGGCAACGATACGGTGTTTATCGCGCAAACCTGGGATGTAAGCCGCAAAGTAGCGGTGCCCAAAGACAAACATCAGTATTCGGCAATTTATTATGTGCCGGGTTATTTCAAGGCTAAACTGATGATAGGAGAACAGATCGTAAAAACACATGATCTGTTGATCCGCTCCGGAGGCTGGGTAGCCCTGTGTGAAGAAGAGGCGCCGGTACCGGTATATTTCAAAAAAGAAGCGTTTACACAGGATAGTATACTGTCGGTAGACGTCCCGCTGTTACAAAAATATTCCCTTTACGATCGGCCCAAACCAGCTATGGTACGTTTTGTGAACGTACAGGATATGGGCGGCCTCCAAAACGATCATTTCATTTTTGAAACGATGGTGAAAAATCCGAAGCATGATAAATCCGTGGCGTGTCAAAACGTACAGGTGTTACTGTTATGTAAAGATGATGTGATCATTGTGTCGCTGTGCCCTAAAGGATGTGTGGGCGACCTGGAGCTGTATGGCAGGGGACATGGTGTATCCAGCCGTGATGCGGACCTCTCCGGTTTCGGTTGTGAGCTGGACAGCTGGGTACCGCTGCGGATAGAAGGTAAGGGGAATCAACTGCGTTTCCTGGTCAATGGCAAAGTGGCTTACGAACTGGATTGCCCCAATGCTGCGGAAGAAATTGTAGGACTGCAATACCGTTTTTATGGACCCGGCGCCATCAAAAACACCCGGTTCATACAAGATGACCGGGTGCTTAAACTGTGACATGTATGACTGAGGGAAAAGAATGGTTCGTTAGTGCGTGTCTGCCGCTTTTTGCCGGGTGACGATAATATCGGAGAGCCGTTTAACCAGGCTGACGATCGTAGTATCGGTGCTTTGCGACATCTGCAGCCAGCCGCCGCCTCCTTCATAGTAGGCCACCGGTAAGTTTTTCCAGGCGCCGCTTTTATCAAATTCATTAATATAGTCGGTGTATTTCTGGCGATAACCTGCCTCCGTCAGCAGGCGGCCGTCGAATTCCATTTCCAGCGCCATTTTATTGGATTTGGCAAAGTTGATAGCCCCGGTGAGGATGGAATAAGGCGAAGCCAGATCAAAGAAATAGTTAGGCTGCTGATAAGCGATATCGAAACCCATCGCTTTCCAGTTGCCCGCGCCTGCTGCGCCATAGTAGGGTATCCAGTAAAAACGCTGTTGTTTGGCGTGCAGATTGTTGGCAATTACCGGCAGTATTTGTGCGGCGCCGGTGTTTTGTTCTGCTACCCAATAAAAACCCTGTAATTCGATATGTTTGAAATTAGCCGCCTGCCACATAGCGAGGGCGGTGTCTACATACCATTTGCAGGCAGCCACCCTGTCGGCGCTGTCTGCGAAGTTGAGGATTTTACCATTCAGCTCGCCCCAGTTGCTCAGCTTCTGAATAGGCTCCGGTAACGTGAGCACTACTTTTCTTTTTCGTACAGGCTTGATGTTTAGTTGCGCCAGGCTATCCAGCACATCATCAAGTGCATGCAGGGCTTTACCGCTTTCAAAATTACGGTCCAGCAACCATTGCCATTCTGCTTTGCCGGCAGGCAATGGATCATAGCCTTCTGCATATTCATGTCCCTGGCCATCTGTGAATTCGATGAACAGGAATCCGTCAAACAGCCAGTCGATACCCGTGCTGGTAGTGCGGTATATATAAGGTTTGAGCTGGTCTTTAGTCCATGGTAGCCTATGTACACCACCCTGATAAATCAGCGCCAGATCGGAGATATACCAGGAGGGCAGTGGTTTGACGGCGGTCGGAGAGTTAAGCGTCGTGGCATTTTTTTCTTCTTCCGGCGTACCTGTCAGCATTGCTTTCTGACAGGAGGTGGTGACAGAGGCTGTAGAGACCATAAAGGCCAGGCTCGTCAGTAAAAATGATAGTTTAAGCATGACGTGCGTTTTTAAAAGTGGTTAATTATTGAGGAGTACGTGTAATGGCAGTGGTATAAAAAGTGTCGATACACAGTGTATCGGGCCTGAACAGGGTGCGGTAAGAGAAACTGCTGCCGGGTTTGTAGTCAGGCAGCGTGGTGCTGTTGGTGGTACGCGGTTCCTTTATCACTACTGTTTTTCCACCGGTATTGGTATAAGTGATTTCCATGCCGGTAACGGTTTCTTCTACGAGGCCCCAGGTGAGCACGGCATTGCCGTCGCTGATCACTACATTGGTGAGTGCGCGGTTGAGCAGGCTGTTTTTGTAGATGTTACCGTAAGAACGGCCACTGATATAGGCCGGTACGGAACGGGAGCCAGTGCTGTTCCAGGTGTACACTTCAAAACTGTAGGTGCCTTCCGGCATTTTATCGAAGAGGTAGTGCATAGAATCTACTCCTTCACTGCGTTTTACCGGTATCACTACAGAATCTCTTTTGGTGTTGTAGTAGATGGTAACACCGGAAATCTTTGGATCGGAGATCAGCAGCCAGTTGAGTTGTAACCGGCCATCGCCGGGTAAAACTTTTAACGAGTCTACCCGGCCGGTGTAAGCTATTTCCTGCCGTCCAACGAGATCAAGATAGGCGTCCATCTTGGTGCAGCTGAACAGTATTGTTGTAAAGCCTAATAAGAGAAGTATATTTTTCATGTAGGATTTTTTTGATCGTTATTGGGTATCTCCCCAGAAAGTGATTTCAGAGAAACTGAGATTACCGTTACCCATCCAGTTTTCCAGGCATTTCACGCGGATGTAGCGGAAAGAAGGCAAACCGTCGGGGAAGTTGGCCTGATCGCCGCGCAGCCATACTTCGGCATCTGCATCGTTGTATTGTTCGCCTTGCAAGCCGGAAGGTTTTACCTGTTCATAGTAGAGTATTTTGGTCCAGCTGTCCCAGCTGCCATCGGCTGAAGGATTGTTACTGCCCCACAACTCATACTTGCGTACGGCTTTATTGATAAACCGGTAGTAGTGATTGAGGCGGAATCGGCTGATATGTGCTGTTTGTCCCAGGTCGATACTGATGGAAGTAGGAGTGCCGTCTGTAGGTCCGTTGGTGGATATGTTGAGCCAGTTGTTGCCGTTACCGTCGTAGGGGCTATCGAAAGTGGAGGAGTATTTGCCATCCCAGATAAAACTCAGGGCAATATTCCATTGGTCGGTGTATATCGGGCCATCGCCGGGGAATTTGATTTCCCTGAACTTCGCTTTGTCGAGCATTTTCTCAAACAGTGGTGTCAGTTCCTGGAAAAGTGTATCGGAGGTGTTGCCCCATTTATCGCGGATAAATACGCCGAAACGCGCTTTCTTAGCGGGCAGGCCGCGGAAGGTGTGGTTGCCTTCTTTAGTGGCGGAGTAATAGGTATCCAGTAAGGCTAATCCTTTTTGTAAGGAATCAGGTCCACAGAAACCTATTTCCAGTTCCAGCCCGGTAGGGTTCTTAAATTTCAGGTTTACCCCACCGAAATCAGCCCCGAGTGAGAAAGATTTGTACACATCGGCGAAAGGTGGTTCCTGCGGGTGTATGGTAATAGTGGCCGGCGTAGAACGTACTTCGCTTTTGTTGACGGAATACAGTTTCACTTCACGGGGAGCGGTGTCTCCGAGTCCTTCTATGACCAGGGTATTGGTATAGTAGGAGGCTTTGAACTGGCGGGTGACGCCTTGTTGGTTCGTAACTTCTGCCATCACATACAGCAGGTTGGTGCTGGAAGGCAGTACGTATGTGAGTTTGGCGCCACCGGGGATGGGTTGTTCCGTGATTTTTGTTACGCTCTCCGGCGGCGTGTTATCGTCAGCGTTAGGTTTCATTATTTCTTCCTTGCAGGCGAACAGTGAGCAACCTGCGAGCAGTAGAAAAATATATCGTTTCATATATAACGTGTGTTGACAGGATGATAGAAATAGGTTTACCAGCCGGGATTCTGTACCAGATTGGTGTTCACGGTCAGGTCATATTCCTTCAGCGGCCAGAAATAGTCCCGTGGTGCTATAAATGTTTGCTGGAACAAGGTGCGCGGGCGATAATAGTCTGCCGCCAGGCGTTGGTTCACGTCCCATCCCAATACCGGTTTGTTTTGATATACCACTGCTTCTTTCCATCTTCTCAGGTCCCAGTTACGGGAGCCTTCAAAGCACAGTTCTATCATTCTTTCCTGGTGGATGATATCGCGGAGGCCTTCTTTGGTGCTGAATTTACCGGGACTGGTAGAGAAATTGCTCCAGGAGTTGACGACGCCATCGAGACCGGCGCGTTTGCGGATTTTATCGAGCCAGGTGATAGCATCTGTGCCTTTGCCGGTTTCGTTCAATCCTTCCGCATACAGCAGGTACAGATCGGCCAGGCGCATTTCGGGCCAGGGATAGGTTTCCGACGTATAGCCGTTGTTCGTCTGTACAAATTTCCAGTTCACCAGTTTCTTCGGCCAGTAGCCGGTTTGAGAATAAAACTGGTCGGATACTTTCCCTTGTGGTTGCCCGAATTTAGCTTTTACATTCCAGGCGTTTTCATCGGAGGCGTTGCTCTGCATGAACCAGCGGCATCCGTCAAATGCGAGACTGGCATAGAAGCGGTTTTCGCGGTCGAAGTTGAGGTTGGCGGTGGTGTAGCCTTCCTGTACATTGAGCCTGTCTGCGTAGGTGCCTACCCGTGTTTCGTAGCGCCGGCCATAGTCCCAGGTTTTATCTTCATTGATGGGTACCCCGTTTTTGCTGTAGAATGTCTCTGCCATTTTCATGGTGGGCGCCATGTAGGAGTTGAGGTAGGTGGAATTAGGGAAAGCGGGGTCTATCCTGTCTACCATGGAATACCGCTGCAGGGCGCCGTCCAGGTTGCCGGACAATGCCCAGATGGTTTCCGTATTCCATTTTTCTGTTACGCTGCCGCGTATACTCATTTGTATGGCGGTAGCGGGGGATACTTTCACGAAAGGATCAGTGAATTGATACAGGCGGATGCCAACGCCTTCGCAGCTTTTAATAGCAGCTTCACAGGCAGCCACGGCTTTTTCCCATTTGCCGGCGTCGTAGGTAGGATTAAAGAGCAGCTGGCCGTCTTTATCTTTAAAGCCGGCATAGTCGGGGTTACCGTTGAACAACGGGCTGGCCGCCATCGTTAGCAGTTTGGCTTTCAGCATGAGTGCCGCCGGTTTGGTAACACGTCCCAACTCCGTTCCCCGGTTGGTGATTTCCTCCGGCAGCACCGCCGCTGCTTCATCCAACAATCCAACAATATAATCCACTACTTTATCTACAGGATCACGTTTAACTTTTACCTGTTCAGGTGTAGCAGAAACAGGCAGACTTTTATCCGTGATAGGGATAGGTCCGTACATGCGTAACAGGTAGAAATGATAATAGGCTTTGAGGAATTTTACTTCCGCTATCCATCGTTTTTGCATATCGGGGCCGAGGTAGGCAATATGTTTATAGGCGCCGTCCTCCATCATGTTTTCCAGGAAGATGTTGCAGTCGCGAATAGCTTTAAAGTAAGGTTTGGCGTGGTTTTCACCATCCCAGAAATTTACCCAGGGGCCTACTACATTTTGGTCTCCCCGGGCTATTTTCCAGGGGGATTGATAAAAATAGTTGTTCTCGTAATACGTCCACATATCGTCTGCACCAAAAAACAGGATGTTGGAAACGGGTCCTACGTCCGGCAGATAGCCGTAACAGGTGTACAGATATTTTTCTGCTTCTGTTCTATTGGCGAATGCGTTCTTCAGTGTCACCACGTTGTCGGGAACAATATCGAGGAATGGCTTTTTGCAGGCGGTGGTAAACAGTCCTGCGGAGAGGGCTATTCCGTATATGCTGTGTAGAAGACTTTTTTTCATGTAACAAGTATTAAGCATTAAAAACCGAGAATGATGCCTGCGTTGAATACCCGTTGCACCGGGTAGCCGAGACCGTTACCTCCCATTTCCACATCCCATAATTTGAAATTGCTGAAGCTGAGCAGGTTGAAACCGTTGGCATAGATGCGCAGGTTGCTGAGGCGATAACGTTTTAAACCTCTGGCAGGCAGGGTGTATCCCAGTTCCACGGTTTTGAGGCGGAGGAAGGAGCCGTTACGCATCCACCAGGTGGAGGTTTGCAGGTTATTGCCCTGGTAGCTATAACTGAGCCGTGGCCAGAAGGCGTACAGATCGCGGTTGTTTTCTGACCAGTGGCTATTGGCAATCACTTGTAACAGGCCGTGCTGGTCTACTGTGCCGCCGTTGTATCCGGTGACGAAAGGCGAGATATCGCTGGGGTTAATGAAGAGGGATGACCGGCCGGACCCCTGGAAGAACGCGCTGATATCGAAAGCGCCGTACCCGAAGGTGAAACCGAAGCCGTAGTTGATTTCCGGGGTGGTGGGATAACCGATGGGCACTTTGTCCAGGTCGGTGATCTGGCCATCGCCGTTGATGTCTTTGTATTTGATATCACCGGCCATCGCCGCGCCATAGTTTTGGCGGGGAGAATTGAGTACTTCGTGCTCATCCACGAAATACCGCTCCGCTACCAGGCCCCACCACTGGGAGACAGGATATCCTACCCTGGAGAGGTATCTGTTCTGATCAGGATAGTTGGGTTCTTCGTTGACCAGGATCTTACTGGTGGCATAAGTGAAAGTGCCCCGTATTTGCGCCCAGGTTTTTTTGCCGAAGTTGCGTTTATATTCAAACGACATATCTACCCCGCGGCCTTCTGCGATACCTACGTTGGCTTGTGGCGTGCCGTACAGTCCCATAGTAGTAGGAATATAGGAACGCGACATGAGGATGTTGGTGCGGCGTTCGTGGAAGAAATCGGCTTCCACATGCAGGTCTTTGAACAATTCCAGTTCGAAACCGAGATTTGTTTTGTAGGCTTTTTCCCAGGTAATGTCTTTATTCTCGTAACGGTTGATCCTTACACCGGCTCTGCTTTCGGTGAAGTTTTCGCCGAAGGTATAGCCATTACCGCCATTGAGGTTAACGTTGGACAGGTAAAAGAAACGGTCATTGGTATCACCTATCTGGTCGTTACCCACCAAACCATAAGTGGCTCTGAATTTCAACCGGGAGATTACCGGCAACAGCGGTTCAAAGAAAGATTCATTGCTCACTGTCCAGCCACCACCGATAGAAGGGAAGAAACCCCAGCGGTGATGCCTGTCAAATCTTTCGGAGCCATTGTAACCGAAGTTGAATTCCATCATTAAACGGTCGTCGTAGGCATAGGTGAACCTTCCGGAGACGCCCTGGTTGCGGCGCGGCAGCGAAGCAATGAGCGAGCCGGCGTTGGCCGACAGCTGATTGTTGAGGATAGTGATGAGCATCGCGCCGATAGCGTGACGGTCACGGATTGTTTTGTTATAGTTCAGCGCCGCTTCGAGGTAGGTGTAGGTGGTCACTTGTTTGTCACCCTGGCTGTAGCTCAGGTATTCCGTTCCCTGGGTTTCGTTGAGCAGGGTGAGGCCGCGGAAACCTTCTTCCGGGTCCAGGCTCACACTATAATAGAAAGGATTGAACTGTCTGCTCATGTTGAAGAACGAATACCTCCTGGTGTAAGCCATCATTCTGGCCGACAGACCTTTGGTGAAGAAGTTGAGGTCTTGTTTCAGTTCCAGTTGTGCAATGAGCGTAGAGGAGCTTTCCTGCTGGAAGCCGGATACTGCGTTGGCGAAGGGGTTGGTATAAAAGCCGCCGTTTTGCGCTTTCATATTACCGAAGAGCGGATGTTTTTCATCGGGCGCGAAACTGGCGGGGAAGTAGGCCGGGAAACGTACCGGGGTCGCCATCATGGCCTGACGGAAAATATTGCCACCGCCGCCGATAGGGCCGTTGTAATCGGAGAACCTGCCGGAGGTACGTACTATCGCTTCCGTAGTAGGTGTGAGTTTTATATTGACGTTGGACCTTACTTCATAGTTACGGCTTTTAACGTTACTGTTGAAGTTGTTGTCGTTAATCGTACGCAGTACGCCATTATCAATGTTGTAGGTAGCGGCGATATAATATTGTGCGCGGTCCACGCCGCCACTGAGGTTGAGGTTATAACGCTGGTTGTTGGTATAATCTTTTATCAGTTCCTTTATCCAGTTGTTGCTGGGGTACAGGTATGGATCATCACCGGCGGCCGTATGAGCTATCTGGCTTTGTGTATAAGGCCTGTTGGTGAGTGGTTCCCGGGTAATCACCGCTTCGTTGGCCAGGTTCATATAGGTAATGTTATCCGCCAGTTTAAAGTTGCGCGTATTGGAAGACATGGAATTTTCAACACGTACATTGAAGCGGGTTTTACCTAGCTGCCCCGACTTGGTCGTCACCAGGATAACGCCGTTAGCGCCTCTGGCGCCGTATAAGGAGGAAGCAGTGGCATCTTTCAGGATAGAGAAACCGGCGATATCGTCCGGCTGGATGCGTGCCAGGTCATTAGACCCGCTTTCCATACCATCTATCAGGATCAGCGGATCTACTTTACCACTGCCGAAAGAGGTGATACCACGAATGAAGAATTCCGCGTTGTCGCGGCCGGGTTCACCACTGCGCTGGAAAGAAATCACGCCGGCGATCCGGCCGGCCATCATGGTGGTGAGGTTACTGGTCGGTCCTTTCAGTTCTTTGGGGTTGATGGTGGTTACCGCACCCACCATGCTGCTTTTTTTCTGCGTACCGTAGGCTACTACCGCTACTTCATTCAGTTTACTGTCCACGGATTGCAGTATTGCATTGACCGTGCCGCTATGGGTGACCGGTATTTCCTTGCGGTCGAAGCCGATGTAGGTAAAGATGAGCACGTCTTTAGCGGGCATCTTCATGGTGAAGTTACCGGAGGCATCGGTCTGAACGCCTTTTTTAGGGTCTGACCGCAGGGTGACCGATACGCCGGGGAGCGACTGGCCGGTGCTGTCCGTTACCTTACCGCGGATAACGATGGAGGAATCGGCTGCAATTGCGTTACGTATAGCCGTTGGTGTTTCCTTTTCCCGGATAATAACAGTGGAGCCAACTACCGACCAGGTAAGGGGCAGATCTTTCATACAGGCTTTCAGGGCTTCTTCCATGGAAGCATTGGTAACAGTAATGTCGATACCCTGTGTCCGTTGCAGCATCTGGCGGTCGCCAATAAAGCTGCATCCGGTTTGTTTGCGGATAGATTTTAGCACTTCCAGCAACGAGGCGTCTTTACGGTGAAGTGTTACCTGCTGGCCAAAAGCGCCGGCGGAAGCCTGTAGGGTAGCTGCAATCATCAAGACGAGCGTCAGTTTCATAAACAGCAGAATTGTGGGGGGCATGCCTCCGGCCTGCCTACCCCGTTTGACCTTTTGTTTAAAAAGCATAAATTTGGTACGCTTGGTTTAATGTTAAGAATTCATTCAGTCCACTGATGAAGGATTAGACCGGGCAATAGTTACCCCGGACGCGTTGCGACCGCGTCTGGGTTTTTCTTCGGTGAGATCCTGTTTTGATGGAATTACATGATGTTAATTTTGGTTGATACGAAAAGCTGTTTTTATTACGGTGTTACTATTATTTTTCTGTTGGTTGATTTAAAATGTATATCTCCTGTAAACTCCAGTATTTTCAATACTTCGCTTAGGTTTTCATTCCGTGAAATATCTCCTATGAATGCCTGATTACTGATATTGCCTTCATACTCCACCTGTATATCGTACCATCGTTCCAGTTGCGGCATAATATCGCGGATATTACCGTTGAAAATAAAACGTCCGTCTTTCCAGGCCATTTCCTGATCGGTGTCTACTGTCCGGACAGTGAAAGCATCATTGCCTTTGGACAGGAGAGATTGCTGACCGGGTGTGAGTTGCAGGGTATGGTTACCGGAGCTGACCGCCACCTTGCCTTCCACGAGGGTAGTGCGCAACTGTGTTTCGTCCGGGTAGGCGCTAACAGCGAAATGGGTACCGAGCACGTTAATCTGCATATGACCTGCTTTTACAATAAAGGGCTGGGCCGCCTGGGGCGCTACTTCGAAATAGGCTTCACCGGTGACTTCCACCGTACGGTCGTTACCGTTAAAGGCTACCGGAAAACGGATAGAAGAGGCTGCGTTGAGCCATACCCGTGTGCCGTCCTGTAACACTAACCGGTATTGCCCCCCTCGCGGGGTGGTGAGGGTATTGTATACCGCAGCACCATCGCTCCGCTGGGGGTCGTACTGTAATAATCCGGCTGTTATTTTCATGACGTGGCTGGGCGTAGCGGCGCCGATGGCGCCTGTGCTGTCCAGTGAAATAGTAGTACCGTCTGCCAGTTGTAGGGTGGCGCGGTTGCTGCCGGCCGGAATATCTGCTACGGCGGCAACTGAGCCATGTTTATGAAAAGTATGTTGTTGCCAGATGGTATAGCTGGTAGCTGCCAGTAACAACGCAATGCCTGCCGCCAGCATACGTTTTCTTTTCCACCAGGGCAGGGATACTATCCTGGCAGGCTGTTGATGGTCCATATCCCGCAACATACGCTCCAGTAGCTCCCGGTTGGCGGGTAACCATACCGGGTGCTGCTCCAGTAACAGCGTATATTCGTCCAGCAGACTTTGTACCCTGGCGAGCGGTTGTTCGTGAATCCATTGCTCAAAGGCGGCATGTTCCTCCGGTGTAGCCTGTCCGGCTGCATATCTTTTCACGAAGAGGCCTGCTTCTTCATTGTTCATAAAGCGACATTTTGGTTGCACAGCTTATAGTAAGACACGCATGTTCCAAAATAAGACAGGTCTATTAGAAAAAAAATTTTTTAATTGCAGGGAAGATAATTAAATCGTAGGCTAATAGTGCTACATGATAAGTTAGATACAGTTGTCAAACAGGGTCATAAAAACCAGCAGGGAAGCGGTAATATCACCATGTTTTTGCAGATAGTCACGGATGAAGTCCGAAGCCGCGTAGAGGTGTTGTTTTACGGCAGAAGAGGAGATGTGCAGCTGGTCGGCAATTTCGTGGGTGTTCAGCCCGTTTTCGTGGCTTAGCCGGAACACTTCCTGCCGGCGCTTGGGTAACTTGTTAATGGCGTCTTTGGCTATTTCGTAATATTGTTTGTATTGCAGCAATTCACCGGCATCGGCATTCTCAGGCGCATCTTCGGCGGCCATCATCTTTTGTACACGCAGCTTCACTTTGGCACTGCGGAAATAATTTAATACCTGGTTGCGCGTTACACGGAAAAGAAAATTGCGCATAGACTTAATCTCTCCCAATGTTTCCCGTTTCATCCAGATACGGGTAAAAACATTCTGAAGGATATCTTCCGCATCTTCCTTTGAACGGATGAAAAGATAGATATAACGGTATAACTCGCCTGCATGCTGTTCATACAGCAGTACAAAAGACGCTCTGTCACCCTGGTACAGGCCCGTCATCATAGCAACATCATCAGGCAAGTTATTCATATGTGGTCCGTGAAATTACATCAACGCTGTTGGCAGCATTCACAGCTTTAAGATAGATAAATCAAATTAATAATCAAATTCCGGGAGCTTCCGGAGGATCAAAATTCAATCATCCCCTGCGAAAATTCAGCAGGAATGTTTGCTGATCACCGGTTATCTTGTTACCGGAAAATTCCGTTATGAAAAAATTACTCCAGGTATTATTGTTATGTGCTGTTCTTCCGGCAGCAGCGCAGTTAAAAAGTGAAACCTTTATTACCCGTTATGGTAAGCTTGATAATGTATGGCATCAGATAAGTGTCCGTAAACAGGCCAGGGTGGCTTTTCTGGGCGGCTCTATTACCAATATGGAAGGCTGGCGGGGAAAAACAGGCGATTACCTGGTCCGTACCTATCCGGCCACGGCTTTCACCTTGCTCAATGCAGGTATCCCTTCACTGGGCAGCCTGCCGCATGTTTTCCGGTTGCAACAGGATGTGCTGGATAAAGGCCAGGTGGACCTGCTTTTTGTGGAGGCGGCAGTAAATGACAAGGTGAACGGTACACCGGCAACGGTACAACGCAGAGCACTCGAAGGCATTATCCGTCACGCGCTGACAGCCAACCCTCATATGAACATTGTCCTGATGGCTTTTGTGGATGAAGATAAGATGGCAGACTACCGTGCCGGCAGGGTACCGGCGGAGGTAGCGCTGCATGAGGAACTGGCGCGGTATTACCATCTGCCTTTCATTAACCTGGCGAAGGAAGTGACGGCACGCATCGATGCGGGAGAGTTTACCTGGAAAGAAGATTTTAAAGACCTGCACCCTTCTCCCTTTGGCCAGGAGATTTATTTTAATACCATCCGCCAGTTGCTGGACGGGGCTTTCGATCATCCGGCGCCCCGGAAAATGCAGCGGGCGAAGCTGCCCGCGCCGACGGATGCCTTTAACTATGCCCGTGGTAACTACCTGGACATACACAAGGCTACCCGTTTACAGGGTTTTGTGGCAGATGAATCATGGCAACCAACGGACAAAGTACATACCCGGCCCGGATTTGTACGGGTGCCGATGCTCGTGTCCGGTAATACGGAAGCATCGCTGGAACTGCCCTTTACCGGCCGGGCCATAGGCGTGGCGCTGCTGTCCGGCCCGGATGCCGGGATTATCCGTTATAGTATCGACGGACAACCGGAGCAGCAACTGGATACCCGTACCCAATGGAGCCGGAGCCTGTATCTTCCCTGGTATTTGTTACTGGGAGATAACCTTTCCACGGGTACCCATACACTGAAAATCACCACCACACCCGGCAGTGTCTGCCGTATTGTTCATTTCCTGGTGAACCGATAAAAATTTCTATTTTCAGGCATACAACGGAAATCTTATGAAAAGCGAAAAAGAAAAGATGATTGCCGGCGAGTTGTACGATGCATCAGATCCGCAGTTGAGGGCAGATATGTTGAGGGCTAAAAAACTATTGCACCGCCTGAACGTTACAGAATACCTGGTTACCGACACTGCCCGCGAAGTACTCCGGGAGCTGGTTCCCCATGCGAAAGGCCGGTTCTACGTTGAACCGCCGTTTCACTGCGATTACGGCTATAATATTTTCACGGAGGGGAATGTTTATTTTAATGTGAATTGTGTGGTGCTGGACGTATGCCCTGTCAGGATAGGCGCCAACGTAATGGTAGGACCGTCGGCACAGATATACACCGCCACCCATCCGCTGGATAAAATACACCGCCGCAGTGAAGAGTACGGTAAGCCGGTGGTGATTGGAGATGATTGCTGGATAGGCGGTGGCGCCATTATCTGTCCGGGTGTTACCATCGGAAGCGGTTCCGTTATCGCAGCAGGAGCCGTAGTAACCAAAGATATTCCTGCCAATTCTCTCGCGGCGGGCAATCCCGCCAGGGTAATCAGAAATCTGAGCTGATTTTTACCTCCCAATAATTCAGTATTAATTTTTTACCGGTATATGCTCATACCGGTTAGGATTTCTTATCTTTATTTATACCCGTAGCAAAATCCATTTGTTGAAAAACAGGTCAGCTTTTTGACCCCCAAAACCATATCAATGTTAGTAACGAATAAACATTTTACGCCGGTCCTTGGGCTGGACCTGCACATTGTTATTCTTTTCGGTTTTCCCATTCCTTTGCCACATCCGTTTATCGGGCTGGTGATTGATCCCATGGATTATATCCCCTTCATGGGTGCTTCCACCTGGGTGAACCATGTGCCGCGCGGCAAAAGCGATACCAATGGTATGCTGATTTTCCTTTTTCACATTCCCATGGGAGGGCCGTTCCTGTTAGCACCGATGATTGGTCACGACTCCGTGAATTTTTTCGGCGCTAAAAGAGTAAAAGCGGAAGGTAACCTGCTGAGTCCATCCGGACATATGCTGATGACCTGCAATGATATTGGTATGCCCTTGTCCCTGCGGCCAGGCAAAAAACTCATTCCTATCCCCAGCCTCTATCTGCCTACTTCCTTTTCTATTCCGTTGTCTTTTGGTAAACCCGTGATGGTTGGCGGGCCTTATGTACCGGACTGGGCAGGTGTGTTGCTCAATCTCATTATGTCCTACGGTTTTGGCGCACTGATGAAAGGCGTCGGTAAACTGGGGAAAAAGGGGCTGACAAAATTTAATCAAAAGCTACAGAAAAAAATAGGCAGCAATAAACTCAGCAACGCCCTTTGTAAGAAAGGACTGGAGCCGGTAGACCTGGTGCAGGGCATTGTGATTTACGACTATACCGACTTTGAATTGCCGGGACCTATTCCACTGCGCTGGGAACGGTCGTGGAACAGTGACAGTCCTTTTGAGGGGCTGCTGGGCCGCGCCAACCATCTGAAATACGATATGCGACTGGAAGAACTGCCGCAGGAGGGCGTTACCGCCGTGTTGCTGGGAGATGGCCGCACTGCGCTGTTTGACATGTTGCCATTTGCCGGCAATACCGATTATAACCAGCATGAGAAATTACAGCTCACCCGCGCACACACCGATGAATTTGCGTTGTTTCAACAGGATAACCGGTATACCTGCATCTTCCGGAAAATACATCCGCAGGACCAGCAATACAGGTTAATGAGCATCAGTACGGAGTCGGGGTTCCTCCTTTCTTTCCATTATAATGCGCAGGGGCATCTGCTGCGTATCATTGACAGTGCCGGCCGGCATCTGCTGATCAGCAGCGATGAAAAAGGCCGTATCACCACTGTCGCCGGCAGGCACCGCGACACCGAAAAAGTGTTGGTCCGTTATGGTTATAACGAAGCCGGTGACATGATAACGGTAACGGATGCACTGGATCAGACTACGCATATCACCTATGAAGATCACCTGATGGTGAAGAAAACCGGCCGTGACGGAATATCTTTCTATTGGGAATATGACAGGATGCGCCGCTGTACGCATTCCTGGGGTGATGGAGGCGTGATGGAAGGGTATATTCATTATCATCCCAAAGAAGGCTATAACGAAGTGACCGATGCCGAAGGGCATATCACCACTTACTATTATACCCCTGATTTTGTGATACACCAGGTGAAAAATCCTTTGGGTGATGCTACCTTCTACGAATATACGCCGGAGATGGAAATTTACCGGGTGATAGATGCAGAAGGTAACGTTACCGGATACACGTATGATGAACGGGGGAATAAGACATCCATGGTAAAGCCGGATGGAACCGCTACCACGGCCGCCTATGATGAACAGGGCAGGATCGTCAGTGTCCGGGATGCGGAAGGCAATACCCGTACGTTCATCTATTATGAGCAATCAGGGCTGTTACATACCGTTACCGAAGCGGACGGCCGCATCAGCATCTACCGGTATAATGAACAAATGCTGATGAGCCGGGTGGAAGAGGTGGATGGTGGTTTTACCGCCTTCAGTTACGACGAAGACTATAATCTTCAAAGTTTGACCAGGGCTGACGGAGCGCATAGCGAATGGGAGTATGACGCCTGGGGGAAATGCCTGCGGGTGACCAATCCTTTCCGCGAACGGCAGGAGTTCCGTTATGACGCACTAGGCCGCGCTACCGATATATGGCTGCCGGACGGTAACCATATTGAACTCACCTATAATGAATACCAGGAAGTAATACATGCGCGGGATAAACAGCATGACGTCCGGTATGAATATACAGCGCTCGGCAGCCTCAAAAAACGCGATGAGAACGGCCAGAAAACACATTACATCTATAACAAGGATGAACAGTTGACGGCGATCGTGAATCCGTTGGGTGAAACTTACCGGTTCTCACGCGACAGTGCGGGACAAATCGTTTCAGAAACCGGCTTCGACGGACTGGTACGCCATTTTGAGCGGGACAGCACCGGCAAGGTTATCCGGGTACATCGTCCGGGGCAGCAATGGACACATTTTGAATACACCACCAACGGCGACCTGGCGCGTGTAGAATGGAACGACGGCAGTTGGGAAACATTCAACTACGATCGTAACGGGCAAATCAGGGAAGCGGCTAACAACCACGGTGTAGTGCGGTTTGAAAGAAATGGCCAGGGCCGTATCACTACCGAATGGCAGGATGGATGCGTGATCCAAAGCCAGTACAATACCGACGGTAAAAGAACGGCGCTGAAAAGTAGCCTGGGAGCAGATATACAAATGAAATGGGACCGCTTCGGCGAGCTGACCGGTATCGCTGCTACTACGGAAGATAAGGACCCCTGGATAGCGCATATTCAGCGTAACCTGCTGGGACTGGAAATAGAACGCACGTTGCCGGGAGGCATTAAAAGCAGCTGGACCTATCACCCCGGCTCATCTGCCGCCGGTACACCGGACGTACACCAGGTACATCACGAAGGCAACGTTACCAGGCACCGGCAATATCACTGGGATGCCAACCAGCGCCTCAAACAGGTGTTGAATGCGCTGACACGGGGAACAATCAACTATGGTTATGATGAATGGTCCAACTTAGCCTGGGCACAATATGAGGATGGCAGCTATGATTACCGTCTCCCTGACAAAGGTGGTAACCTCTATAAAACACAGAGCCGGAAAGACCGCAAATACAGCGAAGGGGGCCGGTTGCTGGAAACAGACAATGCCCGTTTTGAATATAGCCCCGAAGGTTTCCTGCGCAAAAAAATCGTGACGAAATCAGGTACGCCGCAAATATGGGAATATGAATGGTATGGCAACGGTATGCTGAAATCGGTGTTACGCCCTGATCAGAAAACCGTTTCTTTCCGCTACGATGCTTTAGGCCGCAGAACGGAAAAGATATTTAACGGCCGTGTTACCCGGTATGTTTGGGATGCCAATAAACCGTTGCATGAATGGTCTTATCCCTTGTCTGAAAAGCCGGTAACGGCAGTGAATGAATATGGGGAACTGGTGATGGACCGGCCGGAACCGGTACCTCCTGAAACGCTTGTCACCTGGGTGTTTGACGAGGGTACGATGTGCCCCGCCGCCAAATTGACGGCAACAGACCAATATACTATCATCACCGATCATCTCGGTACACCCTGCGAAGCGTATAACCGCGAGGGTAAAAAAATATGGAGCGCTGAATTGGATATTTATGGGAATGTACGTAAGTTAGAAGGCAGTAAGGACTTTATACCATTCCGTTTCCAGGGACAGTATGAAGATGTGGAGACCGGATTGTTCTATAACCGTTTCCGTTATTACAGCCCGGAAGAAGGGCTGTATATCAGTCAGGACCCTATCGGTCTGTTAGGTAATGGTGCTTCCCTGTATGCGTATGTTAAAGATCCCAATGCGTTCATCGATGTATTTGGACTGGAATGCCGTAAGGCGCAACTGAGGAAACTGAATGTACCAGAAGGACCGGGCGTATATCATATTGAGCATAATGGAGAGATGTATACTGGCTCCGCTGATAACTTGCTGGAGAGATTGGCCAGTGGTGAGAAAAAACACAAAAAGGCAACAGAAATGTTGTTTGATGCAGAAGGTAAATTGAGAGAAGATGTAAAGTTGACCATCAAAAAGGTAGACATGGGGGATGTTTCAAAGACAGGCATTGGTGAGAGACGGGGCAAAAATCATATTTTACGTAGCTTTGAACAGGAGGTGATGGATGACAAAACCAATATCCCCGGTGAAGGAGGCTCGCAGAATTCTATCCGCGCCGCTGCTGAAAAAAGAGTAGATGAGTTCATGGGCGAGCGTACCAAGGCAGGGGCGGATTGGGTCGATTAAAACTAGTTCTAATCATAAATAAATTTAGGAATGTCTATCAATCTTATCGGTAAATTGATTCTGTCGAGTACGCCCCGCTGGCTGATGGCGCAAACACTGCACACTGCAGAAAAAGAAAGGGGCGAAAGGCATAAAGGCAGAGGGCTGGAGTGGGGCGTTGTGGAGAAAAACAAACTCGCCGATATTGATTTCCTGGTATTATGGCCTGACGACAAGAGCACCACGGAAATACCTCCCGTAGTAGCTACCCTGCCCAACCTCAAAACGCTGAACATCCCTTCCTGGTTTGTGCCGCATCTGAAAGCAGCAGATCTGCCGCCCAGTCTGGAAGAGCTGCAAATAGGAGTAGGAGGCGAAAAAGATCCTAAGGTGAACTGGGATAAGGCATTGGTGCTAAAACATATTAAATTACTGGATCTGACCGCGGTTGTATCCGATTTTTATGCGGAAGGATTCCCCGGACTTTCCAATTCCCTTTCTATTACTTTGGGTAATAAAAAGCTGGACCCTGCCGAAATCGGAAAATGCAAACACCTGAAAAACCTGTGGCTGTACAAGGCGGATACCGTGGAAGTGTTAAGTAAGGCAGGTACTGACTCGCTGCACTTCGTTGGCTGGTTGGACGGTAAACATGAAGATTTTAAAGGTATAAAAGGATACGGCGGTGTTCAGGATGCATTGATTAAATGGAATAAAAAACTGACATCGCTGGAAGGGCTGGAACATCTTCCCAAACTGGAAAAATTGGATATGTTAGGCTGCTCCAAACTGGAACACCTGGGCGATATTATGAAGATCAAAAGCCTGCAATGGTTCCGCATCATGGAATGTGGAAAAGCCTGGACAGCGCATATAGATGAAATCACAGACAAGTTTACCAAAGCTGGTTTTGAAAAGGTACGGTTTGAGCCTGATGGGAATTATTCCTTACTGGAGGTATGGCGAAAATATCCGCCTGCAAAATAACCTGACTGATATGCGTAGAAAGTCGATTAATACCACCACTTACTTACTGAGTAAAGGTGATGAAAAACATTTTGGTGGAATTAAGGGAGATGCATATTTGCCAGCGTATGATACGGAAATAAAGCTGTTCATATTTAACCGAAAAGTAGATGATGCTTCCGATATAGAAAATGCACAGACCTTTAAACTGGATCTGGCTGAACTGGAGGCTATCAGTAAAGGAACCCAATTTGTGGAGAATAGTTTACAAACCTTGATAGCATTGTCAAAAAGAGACCAGCTAAAAGAGGATGCTTATTTTATTGAAGAGGAGTAAATAAATCAGCACCATATTTAACGCATCAGTAAATGTCTATCAGTTATATCGGTAAAGTTATTCCATCGGGCGCACCCCGTTGGCTTATGGGACAAAGGCTGCATACACCGGAGAAAGAAAAGTTTAAAGGGTATACAGATAAAGGACTTGCATGGGGTGTTGTGGACAAAAGCAAACTGTCTGATATCGATTTCCTGGAGTTATGGCCTGATGATAAGACCACTACGGAAATTCCACCGGTTGTGGCTAGCCTTCCAAATCTCAAAACACTGATCATCCCTTCCTGGTTTGTACCACACCTGAAGGCGGAAGATTTTCCACCAGGCCTGGATGCCCTGCAGGTGGGCGTTTTAAGCGAAAACAAACCGAAGGTAAACTGGAATAAGGCGTTAGTACTGAAACAAATTAAATTACTAAGCATGGGACAGGTAGAGTCGGATTTTTATGCGGACTCATTCCCGGGACTTTCCAATACGCTCGTCATTACAACAGGAAACAAAAAATTAGATCTTTCTGAAATCGCCAAATGTCAGCATCTGAAGAACCTGTTTCTGAACAAACCGGATACGGTGGACGCAATGAATCAGGCTGGGGCCGGCCAGCTGCAATTCGCGGCATGGGCACAAGGCAAAAATGAGGACTTTAAAGGACTAAAAGGTTACAGCCATCTTCGTGATGCTGAAATCAAATGGAATAAGAAACTGGTATCCCTGGAAGGGCTTGAACATCTTCCCAAACTGGAACAACTGGATATGTTAGGCTGCTCCAAACTGGAGAACCTGGGCGATATTATGAAGATCAAAAGCCTGCAATGGTTCCGCATCATGGAATGTGGAAAAGCCTGGACAGCGCATATAGATGAAATCACAGACAAGTTTACCAAAGCTGGTTTTGAAAAGGTACGGTTTGAGCCTGATGGGAACTATTCTTTACTGGAAGTATGGCGGAAATATCCGCCTGCAAAATAAATTACTTAAAACAAAAAGAGATCGCAACCTGCGATCTCTTTTTGTTTTAAGTAATCCGGGAAGATTATTTATAATATTCGATAACGGTAGTCCTCAGACCAGGGTTCATATCAAACTCATAGGTCGCCTCAACTTTAACCACTTTATTTTTATCATCGTACTGATAGGTAAAGCTGTTGGTTTTTGCCGGGATGCCGGAAGCGGTCCGGGTCTGTTTGAGAATGTTGTTGGCATTCACCGCTTCGGGCACCAAACCGCCGCCTTGTGTTATCACGGAAACGTCTAAACGCCAGTTGGGTTTGTCGTCGTAGGTGTAGTTATCCTCAGAGGTAGCCAAAACCTTACCATTCTCCATGGTCTCGTACACCACTTTGGTCACGTTATTTCCTGTCCAGGTGAATGTACGGCGCGCCACTTCTTTGGGAGCAGTACCGTCCATGCTGACATAACGAAATGCTTTTTCAGCTTTACCGCTGGCATTGTAGCCAATGGAGTCGTAACCGCTATAGTTGTCCTGCGGCGGAATAATTACTTTTTGCAGTTTATTATTAGCATAAGCATACCGGATCACCAATGCATAGTCATTATAGGGAAGCGCTTTGTTATAGTATTTTTCCCAGATTCCTGAAGGTTTGCCATCAGCATATGCTACAGAGTCAATGTTTCCACCGGTATCACTGGTATTCCTGTTCCAATCGGATTTTACCGTCCGTAGGGTGATATCGTCGTTATAGAAAACGTGACTGGTATCATTACCGCCTAAGGTATACACGGTTTTCAGCATACCGCTGAGTGACTTGGGCTTTTCCGGTTCCGGTTGTGGATCATCTTTTTTGGAAGAGCAGGCTGCAAAGAACAGCGCGAGGCCTGCCAATGCGAGTAATTGTTTTTTCATAGGTATTGCTGTAAAGTTTAAAGCATACGTTAAAACCGCCTTAGGAAATACCTGAGACGGTTTTAACGTATGTGATATATGCATGATTATTTGTAGTATTCCAACGTGAATACATCATTCCTTTCTGATGTGGTACCTGCGTTCTCAACCCGGGTCATCTTAACCGGTTTTGCGCCCGCGTATTCAAACGTATATGTAGTCACATTATCAGGATAGTTGACCCGTTTGGATGTCATTTTTGTAATGTTATTGGCATTGAACACTTCAGGTGTAAACATGTCTACCATGCCGCCAAGTCCCGCGCCGGACATATAGTTTTCCTTGTCGTCAAAAGTGTATTCGTCCGTCTCCTCCGTTACTGTAGTACCACTGATGTATTGATGAACAACTTTGGTAATATTGTTGCCTGTCCAGGTAATGAGTTCAACCTGCGTGTTCACGGCTTCTCCTCCCTTAGGGCCGGAATAGTGTAATACTTTCTCTAATTTGCCTGCGTTGTTATACACGAGCATTTCATAAACGTTGTCTTTGTCATCGGCGTCGTAACCGATGATTTTTTGCAGTTTACCATCGTTGGCATAAACCATCTCCATATTCAGTGTACTGGCGCTCAGTTTTCTGTCTTCGGCATAAGAAGCAAGCCATATTTGTGAAACCTTGCCATTTGCATAAACGATGGTTTGAACATCTCCGCCAACATCGGTTTTGTCAGTGTAGGCAGAACTCCATTTAGATAAAGTCTTATCATTATTATACTCAAAAACGGACGTGTCGATTTTGCTGTACATCGTTTTCAGCAGACCGGTGAAAGATACTTCTTCCGGTTTAGCATTGTCTTTTTTGGAGCAGGCAGCAAACAATAATGCTGCACTTGCCAGTGCAAGTAATTGTTTTTTCATGGATCGTTATTAGTTTTTATAGGTTGTTTAACTGTCGTTATGACATTTATTTTAAGATTTTATGTTGTTGCGGGATGCTGGAATGAGATGAACTACTGGTAATATTCAAGGGTTTGTTTTGTTATTATAGGATAACAGCTGACAAACAACAATGAGGTGCCTGTCAATGCAGGTGATGGCGTCTTCATAGGTTTAACGATACTACGTGTGATTTAATGTCAATGGTATTAAGCCGTGGGTTGACTAATAGTTTTCCGGAAACGAAAATATATATAGTTTTTCATATGTCAAAGTGTTTGTAATTAAAAATATTATATAGTTGTTAAAGTTGTCGTGTTTGTACTATTCGCGGTACACGGGAATTTGGAGGTAACTGTCGTTCCGCCATTGCAGCTGTAGTGGCTCAAGCGCATCGGTAATTGTTTCTTCACTGACATCTTTCCCGGTACCATAGTTAATTTCTTCAAAAGGATTTTTGTTGATGTTGATGACCACCACCAGCCGGCTTCCTTTCGACAGCTGTTTGCTGATCATGCGGGTATTGTGGAAAGGAACAGCGCAGATACTTCCCGGTGTTAATAATACCCGTTTTTCCAGGCCACCGGCATAACTGGCCCGGCCCAGGAAGTAGGATAGCTGGAAATACCGTCCATCCGGCATCAGCTCGTATAAATTGATACCAATATCCATATCTTTTTTATTGGAGATAACCTGCAGTTGACCCAGGAATGACCCGTTGACAGATAATGCAGCCCGCAACGGATCGCTCACGAACATCAGCCCGTTGGCAGTATTAATGCTCGTATCAGCGAGGTTGGACAAGATGAAATTACCCGTGAAAGAACCATGGCGCTCTGAAAGATCCACCTGCTGCGCGATGAACGCAGTATCCACCGGTTGCTGCAGCAACAATCGTTGCGGAGCCAGGTAAAAGGTAAGGGTATCATTGTTCATTTTTTCCAGTGAGGAAACATGCTTCCAGGTGTTGGTACCCATCACCTGGTAATTCACACGGTCTTTCAGCAACGCCGGTTTAGGAGCGCCTTTCAGGATATAATCGAACCACTGGTAAATCAACTGGTGTATGCTGATACGCGCCATCTTATCCAGCGTGTAACCGTTGACGTATGATGATGGTACATGCTGGCATCCCAGGTGGTCATATGGTCCTATTACGAGGTAATGCTCTGCCTGTGGGCGGTAACGCATATGCTCGCGGAAATAATACATGGCGCCGATCTGTGCACCATCGAAATAACCGGTGGTACTTAATATCGGAATGTTGATCCGGGCGAAGTCATCGCGGTAGGCGGTCATGTTTTGCCAGTAGGCATCATAGTCCGGGTGTTTCAACCAACGATGAAACACAGGATTAGGCGTGCCATCGATACTGTCCAGCGTTTGATAAGCTGCGCCGCTATGGTACCATTGGAACTGCATATGGCGCCAGCGATCGCGGTCGTAGTAGGTCGTGTTATCGAGAAATTTATCGTTTGTGGTGTAGGGTATCCATGGATATACGAAACTCATGAAAACATTGTTTTCTTTGGGTACGTCAAAACCCGGTACCACGGCGGCGGAAGGTACTATGGTTTTCAGCGCGGGCGGTACGCCGTTTTTCACGGCGGCCCACTGGGTGAACCCTACATAACTGCCGCCATACATGCCGATGCTGCCGTTGCACCATGGCTGCCGGCTGATCCAGTCAATGACATCACGGGCATCGTTGCCGTCGTGTTCATAGGGTACCGGGGCAACAGGGCTGAGCCGCTTGCCCCGGGTATTAGCCACTACGCCAACGTAACCTTTGTCAGCCGCTTCTTTGGCTACACCAAGATTGCTGCCATCGGTGTAAATGCTGAAGAAAAAAATCACGGGTAACGGTTGCTGTTGTTGTAGGGGACGCACTACGATAGCGGACACGGGTACGCTGTCGCGGGTGGTAATCAGCAGACTGTCCTGAATAAGATAATGCCGGCGGTTTACCTGTTGCAGCAAAGGCCTCGCCATGGCGGCTAAAGGGGGAAGCAACTGCCAGCTGGTATAACGCCGGCACAACTGTATAGCTTCGGGTAACGTAATGTTGTCCCGCTCTGATAGCTGAGACAACTGCCGTTGCAAATCGGCCGCCAGGTAGGCACTGTCGCAGGTATACCAGTTGTCCAGGTCATAGCGGTTGCCTGCGTGCAGGCGTGCCAGTGAGGATTGAAATGCTTTCCGGAACGGCACTTTGTCCAGCATGGACCGGGCATAGGTCTCATATTGGATAAGCCTTACACCGGCTTTGTCTGCATCACTTTGCGCATAGGCGTTGCGGTACTGTTGAATGGTTTGCAGCGCTGCTGTGTAGTGCTGTGCGGTCAGTTCTACCATCAACCGCTGCTGGAGGTATCCCCAGGTGTCGTCACGGGGTTGGAGCAACGGCAATACCTGTTGGGCTAATACCGGCATGGCGCGTTGTAATATAGCCGGATGGGTGGCAGTTGCCCGGGGAAAAGAAAAGGACTGTGCGGCAGTATTCCCGTATAGGCATAGCAGTGCTGCCAGGAGAAAATTTCTCATGTCAATTATCTTTAAAAATATGTAGGAAGATGATTACATTTTATTCCATTGTTTGAAACGTACAGCCTGACGGCTGGATACAATGACAGTTAGCTGATGACCGATGCTGAGCTGTAGCCGGCCTCCATCTATGGCGACGATAGCGGTGATATAACGGGTATGCACCAACTGATGACGGTTTATCCGGAAGAAGACGCCCGGGTCCAGCCGTTCTTCCAGTTGGGTCAGGGATGTTTTAATCAGCGCCTGCCGGTGGCTGGTATGGATACGGGCGTAGTTATTCGCCGATTCTACCAGGTAAATATCATCCTGTTGCACGAAAAAACAGTGGTCGCCGTCTTTAATGAAAAGCTGTTTACCGGGAACTGTACTACCGGAGAGCGCCGCGCGTTCCCGGACTTTAGTGCGGTGTTTTTCCATGGCCTGTGCAAACCGCTCTGTGCGAAAGGGTTTCAGCAGGTAGTCCAGTGCATTGTTGTCAAAAGCCTGCACGGCGTAGGTATCGTAGGCCGTGGTGAAAATTACATCGGGTACTGCGGGCAATTGTGCCAGCAGATCAAAGCCGCTACCGCCTGGCATTTGTACGTCTAAAAACAATAAGTCGGGTAGTAGTTGTTGTACCAATACCAGTGCGTCGTTTATGTTCCGCGCTTCGCCCACTACTTCATAATCGCTATAAGGTGTGAGCGCCCGCTTTATTTCTTCGCGGGCAGCACGTTCATCATCAATAATGGCTACACGTAGTGGCTGCATGCTTCATTCGTTTTAAGCGGGAATAGTAATAACGGACAATACCTGCGCTTCGGGCAATTCCCTGATCTGAAAAGCAGCACGCCCCTGAAATTGCAGCTGTAGCCGCTCCCGGAGGTTACGGAGACCCAGGCCTTTGCTATGGGAGGATGCCAGCGTACCCGGATTTTGTACAGACAAATGAATATGCGTACCCTCTTTAGTTACCGTGATTACGATACACCCGCCTTCCATACTATGATCGATACCGTGTTTGATAGCGTTTTCCACCAGCGCCTGGATACTGAGCGGTGGAATGCCGATTCCCGTCAGCGCCGGATCTATGTGAAGATCCACTTGCAACCGGTCTTCAAAGCGTAGTTTCTCCAGCTCCAGGTAATCGCTGACCAGCGACATTTCTTCGTGTAAGGGTACCAGTTGATCGGACCGTTTATACAACGCATTGCGCAGCAGATCGGATAACAGGTCTATGGCTCTGCGTGCCAGCGCAGGATCTTCGGGTACCAATGATTTAATATTGTTGAGGGAATTAAAAAAGAAATGCGGATTAAGCTGGGCGCTGAGATTATAGAGTTGTATCTCCCTCGCCAGTACCTGTAGCCGGGCATTTTCACGGGTGGCGGCATTTCGTTGCTGTGCATAATGATACAGGTGCCAGGCCAGTACCCATACCGCCATGGTGCGTACGCCAGTGGTAAATGGTACCCAGCCGCTGTTATGCAGGTATTGCAGGTAAGATAAGGGGTAATGTCCCCACCGGTAGAAACGAAGCGTCACGGCCAGGGTAAAGCAAATGGCGAGTATCATGACAGCGGGAATAAGGCGTGCCGCCAGTTCCCGGGGCCGTAGCCGCTGCCAGCCCTGCTGCAGCGCAAACCGGCGGTAAGCGTCTGTCAGCAACAGGTTGATGCCTATGTCTGCCACGAGGTTAAGTGCAGCAAATGCGTAGCTGAATGTGGGACTGCGAACAAAAGCATCCACTTCCCAGTAAAGGGCGGTGATAGTCCACCCCGCCAGCTGGCATTGCCAGTAGGGTGATAAATGCGCCTGCTTTTTCATAAGGAACAAAGTAAACCGTTCCCGTTGATATAAAAAAGTAAAGTACGCCAGCGCCGTAAAACGGGGATAAACGTGGTGGTTAGGCCTTTTGCGACTTACCGGTGCACAGGTAGTACTGGAAATACAACAGTACCAACAGGCAGGGCAACGCCTTCAGCTGATAATTCACCGCAATTTTGTTGATAAAGGAAGGCACCAGGTCAGTAGGACACAGCGAGGTGACGAGCACCAGCAATCCCAGCAAAATGACGGACAGTGGCCGTTCGGGCAGCATCATCAATCCTGCTACGGCGCCGGTGACAGCCATGATATAAGTAGGTGATTCGGTACTTTGATTAAACAATACCACCCATAATAACAGGTAGCCTGCCACGATCCAGTGATAATGTTGCGGCCTGTTTTTCCAGGCAAAGAAAAGCGCGGCGGCCAGGCCGGAAAAAGCCAGTGCATTCACGGTCTTGTCGATCCTGCCCACGGGCTGCTGTGGTAAATGTAGCAGGGCATGGATCATACCGCGTACGGAACCATCTTCCAAAATAACAGGACTGGTGATCAGCTGAAACCAATCCCGGTATGCCTGTATCAGTTCCGCCGGAGACAGTACTGCCAGGGGTAACACCGTGCCGGCTATACCAAATAACAGGCAGTACTTCAGGTAGGTAAGTTTATGATCGTAGAAAAGAAATACCAGGCCGGTAATGGCGCCATACCCTTTGATGAAAAAACAAAGACAAGTGAACAGCGCTGCCAGCATAGGTTTGCCACGGTCCAGGTTGACGACCGTCAGCAACATCAGGGCAGCCATCATCGGGTTGGTTTGTGAAGACTGGATTGCATTCAGCAACTCCAATATCAACAACCAGCTGATGATATAACGCTTGTTGGCAGCTACCGGTAACTGACGCAGTGCGTACAGAAAAAGACCGGCGCTGCCCATCAGCCAGATAAATAGTCCCGCTGCAACCGGTAAAACGGCCAGCGGTGCGAACAGGATAGGGAAAGTAGGGTGGTATAAAAAGTAGTCGAAATAAGTGTCCGGATAAAGCTGATACAACGGCATATGATGCAGCATATGGTCCCATGAGCTGCGGAAAATGATAAAATTATTATACCGTTGCGTCATCTGCGATTGGATAAACAATACCAGCGTACCAATGAAGTACAGTATTGTCACAAGCATCGGGCGTCGATACCACGATGGCAAACGGTTGGCTGCGGTCAGCGAAAATACAGGCGTAGGTAAGTGTTGCTTTGGCACGGAAATCAATTATACTTCTCTTGTTAGACGCAGGTTTTAACGACTCCCTCCATTGGCCTGGCGAAAAATATCACATGAATTTTTAATGATATTTAAAACCCGCAGACTTACAATATCACTTGATGAAAAAATTGATAACATTAAATTAAAATAACCCGGGGAATGGATTGCTTTACTTTGCAGGGCAATGTCAAAACCTGTTGCTCATGCAAACCAGTGAAGATTTCGAGTTGCTCCACCAGATTAAGGCCGGCGATAAAAAAGCTTTTGAAACCTGTTTCAATAAGCATTGGCCTTTATTATATGCATTGGCAGAACGCTTACTCAAATCGGCTGACGATGCCAAGGACGTGGTGCAAATGGTATACATCTCCCTGTGGGGGAGAAGGGAACAACTGGATATTACAGGGCCGCTGCAACATTACCTGTTGCAGGCTGTCCGCTATCAGTCATTAAAACGCCTCAAGGAAATACTGGACAGGCCCGAAAACCTGGACCGGGTACACGAACATTATCTGCCGGTGCTCAACAGCATCTGGCATAAACTGCATGAATCCGATCTCTTCCATGAAATAGAAACCCAACTGGAAACCCTGCCGCCAAGAACCCGGGAAATGTTTTTGCTGAGCCGTCGCCAGCAACTCTCTATCACCGAAATCGCCGAACGTATGGGCGTATCCGAAAAAACTGTCCGTAATCAGCTGCACCTCGCGCTCAAAACCCTCCGGCATCATATCGCTATCGCCCTCGTGGTGGCTGACCTTTTTGTTTGTTAATAATTCCTTAACCTGACCGCACGGGACAATGCCCCCTTTTCCGGGAACATATAGATAGAGACGAATCAGTTTTTTTACCCGTAGGCATGAACTGCCTGGTACATAACGGTCAACATGAATGTAGCACAACTAAAAAGAATCATCAACAAGTATCTGGCAGGAAATGCTTCGGGTAAAGAAGCTGCGTTGATAGATACCTGGTACGACAACGCGCTGGAAGAGGCCCGGCAGACGCCGGTCTGCCACCAGAGCGAGGCACATCGCCAGTTAGTACTGGAGCGCTTACGTTTGGAAATGGAGGAGATACCAACGGGAAAGGTAATACGTTTTTCACGCCTCCGTAATATTGCCGCTGCCTGCGTGGTATTACTCGGTGGCGCCTCACTCGCCTGGAAATATCAATATGATATGCTCGATGCCATTGATCCTATACCCATGGAAACCGTGATTGCAAGTGCCTTCCAGGTAAAACAACTGGTGCTGCCTGATAGCTCGGTGGTAGTACTCAACGCCGGCAGTGAAATCAGCTACCCCCGCCGGTTCAGAGGAAAGAAAAGACAGGTGCATCTCAACGGGGAAGCTTTTTTTAATGTCACACACAACGCTGCCGCAGCTTTCACTATTTCTGCACCACACCTGCAGGTACAGGTACTGGGTACTTCTTTCGTAATGGCCGACAGCAGCCATATTCAGGCTGCCAGGGTAAGCGTAAAAACAGGCCGCGTAGCGGTATCGGCGGAAACAAAAGGTTTCCCCGCCACCCAACTCGTGGCTAACCAGGAACTGTTCTATGACGAAGCCGGCGGCACCGTGAACATCAATCGCCATCATGAAGTAGACCTGGGATGGACCAACAAACAATTGGTGTTTAACAACGTTGCCCTGTCGGAAGTCTTCGGGGAAATAGAAAACCTGTTCCAGGTGAAAATACAGGTGAGCGATACCAGCATCCGCCAACTGACTTTCACCGGCGCTTTCGATGCCGGAGACCCTTTACCGGACATGCTCAGGGTCATCGCTTTATCTTACCGGCTAACCATTCAACATCATAAAGACGGAACAATAAACATCAGCCACTAACAGCAAAAAACAAAACACTAAAACCTGTTTACACTACTGCGCGAGCGGTGGTAATGGGGGATCTTTTTTCAAAAAAACAATCAAAACGAATGAAGGAAAAAATTTTACCAGGATTAAAACGGATAGGGTGGAGATGGATATGCAGCCTGGCACTGGTGTTGAGCTTCCTGACAACAACCTCCGCCCAGGACGACGCGCTGGGCAAAAAGATCAGTGTCAGCTTTAAAGAAGAAGGACTGGCACGCTGTCTCGAACTGGTGCAACAGCGTGGTGGTATTACTTTCTTCTACAACCCTGCTGAAGTAAATGCTGCCGGCAGGAAATACAGTACCAGCTTTAATAATAAAACGCTCCGCGAAGTGGTGACCTACCTGCTGCAAGGTACTGGTCTTGAGTTTGAACTAGCCGACAGTAAAAAAGTAGTGATCCGTAAAGCACAACCCAAAACGGAAACGCCCCGCAAATGGCGCACCGTCAGCGGGGTGGTGAGAGACAGTAAAAAAAATACGCCCATCGGTGGTGCGGAAATCCTGGTGCAAAGCAGCGGTCAGCACGTCGCTGCTGACGCCAACGGCCGTTTTACTGCGGAAGTAAAAGACACCGTAGATGCGTTGGTGGTATACTTTGTAGGCTACGCTACCAAAATGGTGAAAGTGGGCGCCAGCCATGCGCTTGACATCCATATGCCGGCCGATAGCAAAACATTGGGCGGCGTAACGGTGGAAGCCCGCCGCCGTACCAATACGGAAGCCTCGCTGCTCAATGACCGGAAAAATGCGGCGGTCATATCAGACGGTATCTCTGCACAGAACATCGAAAGAACGGCGAGTATTACCACTACACAGGCATTACAACGGGTATCCGGCGTTACCATCACCGACGATAAATATGTGGCTATCCGCGGCCTCGGCGACCGCAGCGTGATCGGTCAGCTGAACGGTGTGCGCCTGGCCTCTTCCGACCCGGACCGTAGCGCTATCCCGCTGGACCTGGTACCTTCCAGCCTGCTGGATAATATCACCGTTTATAAAAGCAGCACGCCCGATAAACCGGCTGATGCCTCTGCCGGTATCGTGGAACTGAAAACCAAATCCATCCCCGACCGCGAAACGTTTAATATCACCATACAGAGCGGTTTTAATACACAGGTGGGATTCGGTGGAAAAGTAAACAGCTTCTACAACAGTGAAAGTGGTTTTCTCGGAGAAAAAATAAAAAACAAAGGGCTGACCAATGAGTTCCTGAACCTGTCCAAACAATACCCGAACGGGCTGCGCGAGATCCAGGATAAAATTGCCTACAGCCGCAACGACCCCGCCATGCAGGCGGAAGCTGCACGGATCAACCGCATCATGCACCAGTTTGATCCGGTGTTGACAACACAATACAAACAGGCTCCACTCAATCAACTGTATGCACTCACTTATGGCAATAACTTCAAAGTATTTAAAAAACACCAGCTGGGTTTGATCGCCGGCGCCAACTATTACAACCGTGTAACCGATACCTATGGCGGAGAGCTCACCCAGTGGAGCATTTACCAGGGTGTGCTCACCGGCAGCAATGACGTGTACAGCCCGCGCATCATTCCCAATTATATCACCCCTAACAATATTCATCTCGGGAAATACCTGACCTATAAAGAGAATACCGGTATCCAAACGTTGAACTACGGCTTTTTGGGCGGCCTGGCTTATCGTTTTAACGCCCGGCATGAAATCAGTATGCAGTACCTGGGCAGCCGTGGCGCCGAAACGAAAGCCAGTAACCTGTACGGTGCCTATGAATATACCGGTTTGCCCGGTACTGTTTCCAATATTATTTATTCACTTAAACAAAGCTACCGCACGCTGAATACCTTCAATCTCCAGGGAGAGCACAAGTTCCTGAAAGGGGAATACAGCCCGCGCCTGAGCTACAACCTGGCTACTTCTTCTTCGAGCCAGGATGATCCGGACTATCGTTTTGTGAACCTGGCCGACTATAAACCCGTTGGTGGCAGCGCTTATCAACGCCCGACACAACAGCCGGGTAACAGCGTAGAATGGGTGGCTACAACCGATTTATACTCCCTGGTATCAGGATACGTGAATGGCTACGGCCCCTATGGCATTATACAGGCCGATCCCAATGGCCGCCGTTTCCGTAAGCTGCATGAAACGAACTATAACTACAAAGCCGATCTGGCTATCCCTTTTAAGCTGCTGGGATTGCGGCAAGAATTTAAAACCGGCGTGAACTACCTGCACCGTAAACGCGATTTCACCGAAAACGTATTGTTCCTCCCTGGTTCCAACTACGCTGCCAACAAGGCGTTGCCGCTGTATGAAGTAAGTGGTAACCTGGACCGCCTCGTGGGTTACGACCGCATTGGCGTACGTCCTCCCGGTTCCTACAATCCTGAAGGGCAGCCGGTTACAGGTGGATTCTTATATAACATCCAGAAATCACCCAACAACTATAAAGGTTTTTATGAAACCCGTGCTTTCTACGGCATGCTGGATTTACACCTGACCGATAACCTGCGTCTTACCGGTGGCGTGCGTTTTGAGCTGACAGACATACAGGCGGCGGTAGATACGGCCGGCGTATTCCTCGACCCTTCCATCAGCACGCCGGATAAAGATGGTAACAAGGTGAACCTGGTGTATACTGAACCTAATTCCATCTACAAAACAGATTACAAACCTTATTACTCCGCCAACCTTACCTATACCCTGAACAAAAAAATGAACTTCAGGCTGGGTTACAGCAACTCGCTGGCACGTCCGGAACTACGGGAACTAACCAACGTTTTTGACTTCGACCCGTTCCAGTTTGCCCTGGTAGTAGGTAACCCCAGGCTGAAAAACCAGTTGACCACCAACTACGATTTCCGCTGGGAGTGGTTCCCGGCTGCCGGTGAGGTGTTATCTGCTTCTGTTTTTTATAAAGAGATAGATAACCAACTGACGAAAGTATACAAACAGAAAACTTCCGGTCTCGATGCCCGTTTCCCTGAATTCCCGGCTATCGAGTTTCAGAATGATCCTAATAAAGGACGGGTATACGGTATAGAGCTGGAAGCGGTAAAGAATTTAGGCACATTGGTGCCAGCGCTCAAATACTTTAACCTGGGCGCTAACCTATTGCTCGCACAGAGTGAAATTAAAAAGACCGCCGAAAGAATGCAGGCTTCACAGGCGCTGGACCGCCGTGCACCGTCCAACAGTCCGTTGTTTGAGCAGGCGCCTTATTCGGTGAATGTATTCCTTAATTATTTAAACAGCAAGGCCGGTACGGATATCACTGCCACTTTTAACATGGTGGGAGAGCGGCTGATCCAGGTAAACCTGGACGGTACACCTGACCTGTATACCCGTCCCAATCCTGTGCTGGACCTGGTGTTGAGCCAGCGCATTTACAAACGCCTGATGTTTAAAGGCTACGCCAAAAACATCCTGGACCGTCCGTTACAGGAAGTGTATGCCAACCCTAATACCGGCGGTAAATACTATGGAAAAGAGTATATCCGCCGCAGTTATAAACGCGGTACGGAAATTATGCTGGGACTGAGCTACACTTTGTAAACATTAATAGAAACAAGCTAATCTGAATATGATGAAAAGATGCTTACACACGGTGATGTTGTCTTTGTTGAGTGCCGGCATGTTGACGTCCTGTACTAAAAAGGAAAACTTTACGTACGACAACCGGATCAACCTGCAGGCGGATGCTGCTTCCAGCGTTCGTATTGTTAACCTGCGCGGCGCTACAGAGTTGATGGTGAACGGGAAGCAGTTGTCCTCTTTTATGTTACCCAATATGGAAGGGTATTACGATCAAACTACTACCAAAGGAACCCCTTTCTTTCCGGAAACAGGCAGGATGGGACTGACCTATACTATTCCGCAGCAGTTTGTGAGCGCTGATGGAACGGTAAAGGATATACGTTTTGCTTCCTTTGTGCGCAACTTCTCATTGGCATTGACCAGGGGCTTTGTAGCGAAAGATGATTTTAATCACCCTACTGACTACTATTTTACTTATTTCGCGCCCAATACAGGGCAATTGACCGATTCTTTGTTTCCCATCCCGCGGTCGGTATCGCCACCTGCCAACCCGCAGCGCTGTAAAGTACGGCTGCTGAACCTCAGCACCGCCAATTCCCTTGCCGGCGGCAATATGCGGGTAGTGTGGGCGGACGGTACCACCGTTGCGGGACTTGATAACATAGGTATCGGGCAGTATTCCGATTATATAGAGTTGCCTTATGGTACTTACCAGCTGAAAGTGATGACAATGGACGGCGTGCCGGTTCCCGGCGTAGGCGGCAGCGGGCAGGACTTTAACGTCGTGAATCCACAGACCGGTACCATCATGCTGCCCGGTGTATATGCCAAACCTCCTGTCAATGGTTTTGTGGATTCTAAGCTGACGTTTGCCCCGCTGAAGACCTACCAGCCCGGTGGCGTATATACTATAGTGGTAGCGGAGCATAACAATTTCCGCAATCCCACCGGCGGTTCCAACGGAGAAACCTATCCGGCTAAAAACAATGGCTTTCGCATTATTGCCGATGTGGAACCACAAAATAATACCTATGCCCGTTTGCAGGCGGTGAATGTACTTCCAGGTAAATCCATTAAAGTAACTATGGATGGCAACCCATTGGGTAATACGCTTTCCTTTTCCGCAGCATCGGCCTTTAACGCCTTTTTAACTGGAACGCATACACTGAAAGTAACCGATGCTGCCGGCGTAGTATTGACGGACAGCACTTTTACTTTGCTGCCCGGCGATAACCAAACTGCATGGATATACGAAACAGCCGCCGGTAAGCCCGCTATCAGCCTGGTGGCCAATAACCTGAGCAACCAATACTATAACGGTGCTACAGAAGATGGGAGTTACAGTACCATAAAAATTGAATTCCCCAGCTGGATACGTTTTATGAACTTCTGTCCGGATTTGCCCGAAGCGACTTTCACTACCGACGATGGGCAGGTACTGGCAAATGGCGTAGCCAGCGAACGATTACAACTGGGTATCCCATTGGTGAAAAATCCCTATGCAAAAATGGAAGCCAATTTTTACCAGCGCATATTGGCTTATGCTTCCCAACAGAACGTAGTACCCGGTAACTGGTTACGGGAAGTGAGTCCCTTGCGGAGCCGCGACTTCATTGCCCGTCCGGAACTATATGCTGCCGGGCAATCGCCACTCAGTGAAACCGGTGTATATACCGTGGCTTTGATTGGTAACCTGAATACCAGCAAGCCGGGATCTGAAAAAGCCCGGATGATCATCATCAAACACAATCAGTAACATGCATAACAGAATTATCCTTTTGCTTTTATGGTGCATAGCCGCAGCTACAGCCTGCCGGAAAACGGAATACACCACCATTGCGGAGCCGGCCTATCTGCGGATATTCAATAACCTGGATTATAATATCACTGTTGATAATAAAGAAGCCCCGCAGCCATTTCTTACCTTCCTGATGGACCCTGAACTGGATGCGGATGGTACGCCTGTTGCGGCGCAAACCACCGGCGATTTCCTCGATAAACGCGCTGCCTGGGCAAGGCCTTACCCCGACGCCGTTAATACTACCCTGTTTCAGACAGAATACCCCGGCAGTGCCAGGGTATTGGCCGGACCGGTACTCAATGGCTATGACTTGTCCAGCTGGGCACAGGTGCCCGCCGGTAAACACCGGGTGATGTTCCTCAGCCGCCCTATCAGTGAAGTGCCTTTTTTCCAGCTGCCCAAAGACCTGCGCCGCCAGATCATCATTGATACAGTGATGGACTTTTCCAGCAGGGAAGTGTATACTATGCATGTACTGGAAAAAGATGTGGATACCAAAACACCGGGAATCTATGTACGAAAAGAGACCTTCATCCATCAGCCATTTTCTGATTCGATGGTGTATGTGAATTTCTACAACCTCAGCTCCAGCGGTTTCTTTGAACGTGGAAAACTACAGAACATTTCAGAGATCAATAACCTGAAGATGAAAGACACGATGAACGTGTATTATACCCTGAACAAGATAGGCGACCACAATGAAGCCATACCTATTGCAGGGCATAAGGGAGCATTGATGGGCGCTGTGATACGTTCCCATGATCCGGCCGTTCATCCTTATTACAATTTCCCTTTGTTCCCGGATACTACTGCCGGCAAGATATACAATGGAAAAGCCGCGCAAACTTTTACATTTCTGGCGCCACCCTATACTTTTGAAAGTAACCCTTTCGTACAGCACATGCACGAATCTAATGGCCGCTTTACCGCATTGCAGGTTGGGCCGCCCAACACAGGCGGGTTTATCGCTTTCCCCATGGTGGCGGACTTTCTTACCGGTATGGTGGTCACTATCCGTTCCGGTAAATACCTCAACCGGTCTTTTGCCACAATTAACACCGTCGAATATGTCAATGGTAAGTTTTACCTGATGACTATTCAGCGGAAGTACGAACCACCTGTGTATTAACAGGCTTAAAAAATGATGTCTATGCGATATAATATGTTGTCTTGTCTGTCTTTCTTTTTTCTGTTGATGATAACAGGATGTAAGAAAGATGATTTGACGCCACCGAGGGATACCGCTCCTGTCCGTGCAATGGGAGATTTTATCCGTAACAACTACGACCTGAGCCTGTTGGCGGCAGCCATGCAAAAAACCGGGCTGCTGGACAGTCTTAATCAACCAGGTTCCTTTACCTGTTTCGCCCCGGATAACAAAGGCTTCAACGAAATAGGGATTAACAGTCCGGCCGACTTCGACGCCATGAGCCCTGAAGCACTGCGCCTGCTGGTGAAATATCATGTATTCAATGACCGTAAGTATGTCTCTGAATTCCCCTTGCAGATGGGAAACAAATATGTTACCCTCGCTGGTCCTGAGTTGTATGTGTCAGTATCCAACTCGCCTAATGCTACCTATACGCCACCTGAAACCAGGGACGTGTTCGTAAATGGTGCGATGATATACCCGGCGCCTAAAAGGAATGTGGCGTTGTCTAACGGCGTAATTCATGTGATCCGCAAACCGCTCAACTTTAAACCGGTTACCATTCAGGAATACCTGCAGGCCGATACCAGCCTGTCCATTTTTGTGACCGTCATGAAACGTTGTAAGCTGTGGGACGGATTGAAAGAGAAAGGACCGTTTACCGTATTTGTACCGGACAATGAGGTGTTCCGGAAATACAATATCAGCCCGGACAGCGCTACCCGGCTTGATCCGGAAAAATATCAAACCATTGCTTTTAACATATACCCGTTGGCGTTAAAACCCAAACGTATTTTCTCCACCGATTGGGTGCAGGTTTCGGGTACCTATGGACCAATCTCGTCTATGATCAACGTCGGTAATTTTGCTATCAAACCTGCTTACGAGTATAACTGGTACAACAATACAGAAAATACCTACATCAATATGATGGATGCTATTCAGGGAGGCTTTAGCAACAACGGTCCGTCTACGATCTACTACCGGAAAGGCTTTGCCGTTGGCACCGATCAGTTGACCAGCAACGGCCTGGTACATCGTATCGATGATTTATTACTGGACCCTGCCACTTTACGCAAATAACAATCATTTAAAAGCTACATGAAAATGACCGTGTTTACTGCTGTTACCATATCAGACAGGCTGTTGAGATGCTGCCTGCCGCTATTGCTGCTGCTGGCCATGGCTTGCCGCAAGCAGGATATAGAACCGGACCCGATCGGTGATCCGGTACCCTACACCGGGCCCATATTGAATTTAAAGGAAACGCTGGAAAAATCTCCTTATACCTTTTTTAAAGCAGCCTGGAAAAAAGCGAATATCGACAACCGCCTAGAGAGAGCCGCAACCAATTCGTTCACCATTTTTGCGCCGACAGACAAGGCTTTTGAACAGGCTGGCTGGACCATGGAGAAAATCAGCCAGGCCAGTCCGGAACAGCTGGATACGCTTTTGTCTTTTCATATCAGTGCCAACCAGGTACATCCTGCTTCACTGGCGCAGGTTACCGGTAATCTTCCACTGGTAACGCTGCTGAGAGCGGTACTGCCGGGGTATGATGAGAGTAAACCTTATCAATATATCGTGTATGCCGGCGTATACCACGATAGCCTGTATGTGAATGGACGGGGAGTGAGCAAATGGGGGCAGGCCCTTGAAAGCACTACTGCCACTATTTATCCGATAGACGTGGTATTAGAGAAACCGATGCAGGATATGCTGGCTTTCCTCCAATCTGATGAACGTTTCAGCTTTTATCTGGAAGCCTGCCGTATTAATGACAGTCTTTACCAGGATGCAACTCCGTGGTCAACGACTCAGTTAAACACCCCTATACATACCGCCAGCGGGTCATCGGGTGGCCAGTTTACACTGATTGTTCCTACCAATGAGGCATTTCAGAAGAGCGGATTTCATACCATAGAAGATATACGGGAGTATAACTACCGCTCGTTGCCCCTTGGTGATCCGGACTACGATGAAAATCATTATTACCAGTATCCCAGGACTTCGATGGATACCCTGTTGTTACCCAACCGTATGGGGTATGCAGGAAATTTCGTCGCCTTCAACGGTGTAAAAAATATTTACCCGGTGTATTTCGTGAACGAACTGATGGTGAACCATCGTGTTTCAGGCATGCTGATGAGCCCTGGGGCTCTGTATGGTGATGCGCCTGTTGTCTATAACCTGGATTTTGCAGCCGGTAATAACCAATTGGGTGTAAAGCGGCTGGGGTCTTCGTCCCCAAGGCTTCCGCTGGCAGAAACCAATATCTGTCTGTTGAATGGTGTGATACATGTTGTGAACGAAGGGTTGTTCATGCCCTAGTTATTCATCTCCCTAAAACAAACAATTATGAAAAAAATTTTCTATACCGGTTTACTGCTGTTGGGTATGGCAGCTTGTAAAAAAGATGAAAAGGCATCGGTCAACCAACAGTTGAGCAACCGTATCACTTATGTGATCGAAGATAACCTGTTTAACTTTTCCAGTTTCAATGCAGTGATTGAACGTACCGGCTATGCGCAAAAATTGGCGGGAGAAGGGCCGCTGACTGTATTGGTACCGGATAATAACGCTTTCATCAAAGCAGGGTACGCCAACACGAATGCTGTTTTGCAGGAAAGAGGGGTGATATTGAACAACATCATGACTTACCACGTACTGAGCGGCACCTGGGAATTAAATAAACTTCCTTTCGCCTTCAACCAGGAACTGACTACCGCCGGCGGCGCCAAAATGTACGCCACCCGCTGGGTAAAAGGAACAGATACCGTGCTGACCATCAACGGCACGCCCGTTATTTCCTATAATCTTCCCGCCAGCAACGGTCTGATACAGGTTATGAGTGAAGTGCTGCAACCATTGGTCAATGCAACGATCTCCGATGCTATTGCTGCCGATACATCGCTCACCTTCCTGAATGTTGCTTTGCAACAAGCAGGTATGAAAGACCTGATGGCCCAAAAAACGGTTTACACCTTTTTCGCCCCCACCAATGCTGCTTTCCGTATGAAAGGGTTTCCTTCCGCAGATAGCGTTGGACGAACCGAACCGGCTGTACTGCAGCGAATGCTGAGCTATTCCTTTTTCCCCGGCCGCCGTTTTGTATACGACTACATACTCACCACCGATATTACCGATAAAAGTGAACAAGCGATGTACAACGGTAATAACATCGTAGTGCATTTGTTGAAAACAGGGGTGAAATATTCCGGTATTACCGTCCAGGGATCTGGGAACACCGCTCCGATAGCGGTGCTTAAAAGTAACGTGCTGGCGGGCAATGGCGTGCTGCATGTGATTAACAGTGTGCTCAGTGAAAACCAATAAATCCAATAAGCCAAGATGAAGCAGGTATTTTACATAATATTCTTACTCCCTTTGCTGCTGTTGTCGGTGATGGGTGTCTATGCACAGGAAACCAACGGTACCTGGAGCGGACGTGTGAGCAACAGTCAGCAGGAACAACTGCCGGGCGCAACGGTGATAGCCGTGCACCTACCTTCCGGTACCAGATACGGAACCGTGACCGGCGCCGATGGACGATACTATTTACCCGGACTTCGTATAGGCGGCCCCTATAGTATCACCGTGAGCATGATGGGTATGGAAACACAGTCCCGCGATGGTTTTACGATCCGCCTGGGGGAGCCCTTGCAACTCAATTTTATCCTGACAGATAAAGGCAAACAGCTCTCAGCAGTAGAGGTGAAAGCCACGAAGGCAGGCGCTAAAGCCAATACCTTCGGCGCCGGACAACATATCAGCCGCCTGCAGGTGGCTAACATGCCTACTATTTCGCGCAGTATACAGGACATTACCAAAATGGTACCGCAAGGCTCAAAAGATAACTCTTTCGCCGGTACGAATTTCCGCTACAACAATGTAACCATCGACGGCGCCATCAACAACGATGCGATTGGTTTCAGTCCCTCAATGGGTGGTATCACCGGTTCTTCCGGGATGCCCGGCTCCAGCACCCGCACCAACGCGGTATCCATGGACGCCATCGAAGATATGCAGGTATACCTCGCTCCCTTCGATGTGAAGATCGGTAACTTCACCGGCGGCAGTATCAACGCGGTGACCCGCAGCGGTACCAATAAAGTAACGGGCAGCGTGTATGGCTTTGGCCGTAACGCCGCTATCACGGGTAAGGACAAGGCGGGGCATCTGGGTAAAATGAACAACGATTTTTATGATTACCAGGCCGGTGTACGCGTGGGTTTCCCCATCATCAAAAACAAATTGTTCTTCTTTACCAATGAAGAAATCACCCGTCGCCAGGATCCTGCGCAGCTGGTCGCAGGTAGCCCCGAAACGGCGCATATCCTCAGCACCAAAGATGCGGAAGACATCCGTAACGCTACTATCAACCGGTATGGCAAGGACGTAGATCCCGGTACAGCCGGCGTTTACAATGCCTGGTCTAAATCCGTGAAGTTCTTCAACCGCGTGGATTGGAACATCAACGGCCAAAACCAGCTGTCCGTTCGTAACAATACCATCCGTTCATCTGCGATGAACATGGACCGCGACCAGCAGGATTTCCGCTTTAGCAGCATGGCGTACGAACAAACCAACAACCAGACTTCTACGGTTGCAGAACTGAAGACCCGCTTCAATAGCCGTCTTTCCAACAGCCTGATTGCAGGATATACACTGGTACATGATAAACGCGATCCCACTGCCAACCCTGCACTGCCGCAGATACAGATTATGGGCCGCGCACCGGGAACGACTATCTATTGGGGTACCGACAGGGAAGCATCTATCTTCGATATGAAACAGCGTACCCTGGAAGTCACCGATAACCTCACCCTGCGCAAAGGAAAACATACCCTGCTGTTCGGTACGCACAACGAGTTTTATCATATCGACTATGGCTTCGTTAACAGCTGGAATGGCCGTGTGGACTATCTCAGCATCGACGATTATCTGAACAACAATCCTTACCGTGTACGCGGTAGCTATAACTTTGCCAACAACAACCGCGATTATATCCTGTCCCATCCGGAAGCAAGGTTTAATGTTAACCTGCTGAGCGCCTACGTACAGGATGAAATTCAGGTAACAGAGAAACTGAGGCTGATACCTGGTATCCGGGCGGATTATACCATGCTGCCTCATGCGCCTGCGTTGAGCGAACAAACACGTAACGCCTATACGGACGATTATTTTGGTACCAGCTATACCTATACGCCGTTGAACCGTATTGAGAACCACTACCTGAACAAAGTACAGGTATCACCCCGTTTGGGTTTCCGCTACGATTGGCTGGGTAATCAGCAGCTGGTGCTGCGTGGGGGTACCGGTTTGTTTACGGGCCGTATTCCTTTTGCATGGCTGGCTTATGCTTATTATAACAACGGTATCAATTACGGTTCCTTTGATCAGAAGGCGGACACGAAAGTGTTTGTACCCGGCTCCGATCCGGTGAAACCCGGTCAGAACGGTATTGCTGACTTTATCGCGGGTAACGGCGCGGTAATCAATAGCCCGCTGGCAGGTAAAACCCAGGTGGACGTGATTGACAACAACTTCGTGATGCCGCAGGTATGGCGTACCAGCGTGGCGCTCGATTATACTACCGTCAACGGATATAAGTTCACTGCCGAAGGTATTATCACCAAAACCCTGAAGGATGTGCTGTTCCAGCAGGTTAATATCAAGGATAACCCGAAATACTACGGGTACGATAGTACGAAACAGCAACCTGTTTTCAGCGGCGCCATTGATCCGCATTTTTCCAACGCCTACCAGTTAAGCAATACCAGCAAAGGTTACCGCTATAGTGTTACCGGTAGTGTGAACCGTAACTATCCGTTTGGTTTGTACGCTTCACTGGCTTATACTTATGGTCAATCCAAAGATGTATCCAATGGTATCCGTAACTCCATGGAAAGTAACTGGCAATTAAACCAGGCGCTGAACCCCAATAATCCGGGACTGGCCTATTCCAACTTTGATATCCGTCACCGCGTAGTGCTGAACCTGCAATATGTACGTCGATGGAATACCAGCTGGGTAAGCACCCTGAGCCTTTTTGCCACTGCACAGTCGGGAAGTCCGTTTACCTACGGTATTGTCAATAACAGCATTCAGGGATTGCCGCAACAGGTAAGCCTGGTGTATATTCCCGAAGCCGCCGACGCGGTGAAATTCTTCCAGGACTATACGAACAAAGCCGGAGAGACCATTACCGCAGTAGCACAAGCTGCGGCGTTTAACGACTACATCGAAGGCGACAAGTACCTGCGCAGCCGTCGCGGACAATATACCGAACGGAATGCCGGCCGTACGCCATGGAATATCCAGGCAGATCTGCATTTTGCGCAGGAGTTCCATTTCTCCGAAGATCCCGGCAGCCGCTTTATCACTTTCACCCTGGACGTGATGAACTTCACCAACCTGTTGAATAAAAACTGGGGCAAAGCCTATTTCTCGCCCAATACATTCAACTCTACAGCCAGCGTGGGACTGACACCGGCTTTCCCGGCCAAACAAAATCCGGGCAACTATCCGGTATACCTATACGAAAATCCGGGTAAACCGTATGCCATCGACTTTTTTAACTCCCGTGCGCAGGTACAGCTCGGGATGAGATACTCATTCTAAAAATGATGACCATGAAATCATTATTATATTTTTTGTGCGCGCTGTTACTGCTGACGGCCTGTAAAAGGAACAAGGATGCTACGGCGGAAATACCACCCTCCATTCGTTCCTTCTGGCCCAACAGTGGAAAAGCCGGTACCATCGTTACGATTAATGGCGGTGGTTTTAGCCGGAAAGACAATGAAGTTTCTTTCAACGGCACCGCCGCTACTGTAGTAGATGCCAATGATAGTGTGATGACGGTACTGGCGCCTGCCGGCGGAAGCACCGGTAAAATATCCGTTAAAACCAATGGTAAAGAACTGGAAGCAGGTACCTATACCTATCAGAACCTGAGCATGCGCAGCGCCAGCCCGCTGAATGGTCCTGCAGGTACCAACGTATCCATTGCAGGCGAAGGTTTCAGCAGCACCGCTGCTCCGGCTAAAGTACTGATCAATGGAAAGGAGGCGGTTATTACTTCCGTGAATGACACTCTGCTGATTGCAGCGGTACCGGTATCCGCGGGTACCGGGGAAATTAAGGTGATCGTGGACGGCAAAGAGGTTACCGGCCCTTCCTTCCTCTTCCAGCAAATCGAAAAAATAAAGCCGCTGAAAGGTGGTAAAGGTACACAGGTAACCATCACCGGCGAAGGGTTTAATGCCCTGTCAGCCAATAACGCGGTGTCCTTCAACGGCAAGCCGGGTACGGTGATCAGCGCCACGGCCGCACAGCTGGTAGTAGCCGCACCGGACGACGTAGCTACCGGTCCGCTAACAGTCACCATTAACGGACAGAAAACAGTCGGTCCCGTATTTACAGTAGTGCCTCCTCCGGTTCTGGCTACGGTAGCACCTTTGAGTGGCCCTGCCGGAAAGGATGTCACCATCACCGGCAATTATTTCAGTAATGTATTGGACGAAAATAATGTTACGTTTAACGGTGTTGCAGCGGTGGTGAAACAAGCTACCGAAAAGGAATTGCTGGTGACGATCCCGGCGGGCGCAGGCGCCGGGAACATGAAGGTGTGGGTAAACGGACAGGAAACCGGCGGCCCACCATTTAAAGAGCAAAACCTCGGTGTGGCCAGTCTCTCACCAGACAATGGATTGGCCGGTACAGCCGTTACCGTTACCGGTATGGGCTTCAGTACCAATGCTGCGGAGAATATCGTTACCTTCAACGGGGTGACCGCCACCGTGGTAAGTGCCACGGCTACCACCCTGGAGGTGGTGGCGCCGGCCAATTTAAGCACCGGTACCCTGAATGTGAAGGTCAACAGCCTGTATGCGATCGGACCGGTGTTTAAACGGGCCGGTGTTATGACGCTGGCCGGTGGCCCGGGAACCGGCATGTTCGCCCGTGCCACAGGGCTCGTGGGCGACAGGAATGGTAACCTGTATTTCCTGGAAGGACAACAGGTGAATAAACTGTCTCCCGGTGGTAACGTCAGCGTATATACGGGCGGCAGCGCGGCAGGCCATGTGGATGGCCCGCTGGCGACAGCGCTTTTCCAGAATCCGCGTACGATCGTCGCTGATATTTATGATAACCTGTATGTCATGGATGGTGCCGGTCAAAGGATATATGTCCGTAAAATTACGCCGGCCGGAATGGTGAGTACCGTACTGACCGTGATGGATAATATGTCCGGTGGCCTGGGGGTGGACAACAACGGTACCGTCTATGTCAGCAAAATGTACCAGGGCGTGTTTAAAAGTGAAAGCAACGGATCACTGACTAAATTCGGCGGTTATACACACTCCGTTCCTGATAAGATGGCGATAGATGCGTCGGGTACTTTGTATTATGCCGGAGGTGATTTTTATAATCCGTTTATTGCAGTGGTGCCCCCGGCAGGTCAAAGCCGGTTGTTAAGCGGTAGTTTCTCCGATCTTGGTTTTGTGGACGGAGATCCCAATGTTGCACGCGTCGGTAGTCCCTTATGTGTAACCATCGACCCTACTACCGGCAATATCTATTTCGTAGATAACATGAATATGTGTATACGGTATGCCACCCCTGCCGGCGCCGTGAAAACAGTCACTGGTGCAGCAGGGACTTTTGAATCCTTTAAATCAGGTTATAAAGACGGTACGCTGAAAGAAGCACTGTTCAAAAGTATGTACGGTATCCATGTGGATAGAAACGGAGATATCTATGTGCTGGATCGGGACAACAATGCCATCCGGAAAGTTTTTCTGAAATAATTTTCAGAACAATTCTGCTTCCCGGCTGTTAACATAACATAAAACGTTATTGTATGAAACAAATCATTCTCCTGTTGCTGCTATGGAGTGCCGGTATCACGACGGCTTTTTCACAGGAAAAGGAACTGAAACCGTTTCCTAAAGTCCTGAAAGGCATGGAACGGTACGTGATCCAGCTGCCCGCCAAAGATGCGGAAGATAATTACCAGGTGGAAATCATGGCCGGGAAGAACATGAAGGTAGATTGTAATCATCATGGACTGATTGGTCAATGGGCTGCCAAAGATGTAAAAGGCTGGGGGTACACGTATTATCAGTACACCTCCGCCGGTAAAACACGTTCTACCCTGATGGCCTGTCCTGATAAGACATTGCAGGATAAATTCATCGCAGATACCAAACTGGTGAGATATAACAGCAAACTGCCCATCGTGGTGTTTGTGCCGAAAGGTTTCGCGGTGAAATACAAAATCTGGGAAAGAGGCAACCAGGAGATGGATGCTGAGATCAAATAGTAATAGCAACTTGACATAAACAACAGGGGAGATCATAAAAGATGATCTCCCCTGTTTTATTTTACAGCGATGGTAGCTGTTCTGGCGGAAACGCCGTTTTCATTGATCGCTTCTATGCTGTAATAGTAAGGCAGCTCCTTATCCATGCCTTTAAAGAAATAATCATTGGCATTATGCACCATGATGCAGTTGTACAGCTTATCCGGGGCTATCCCGAAATAGATGTTATAGGCGTAAGCATTGTCTACCGGTTCCCATTTAATCCACGCACTACGTTTATCCTTCTCCGTGCGAAGCACTACAAATGATTTCACACTATCCGGGGCAGGTCCATCGCCTTTACCGAATACCCGCAGTCCGCTGATGGCGAATTTGCCACCGGGCATATGCCTGTTCTCCAATTTGATATACCGGGCTTTTACGGTTTGGGGTAGTTCTACATAATCATGCGGAACATCGCTGTGGTTCTTACTTTTGTCTATCAATACCTGCCATTTTTTTCCATCCTGTGAACAATAAACGAGATATTGATGGTAGATGTCTGTCTGTTTGCCCAGGAAAGGAGCATCCTGATCGGCATAGTTGATTTGTACGGCATGCACAGTGCTCACAGCGCCAAGGTCGCTCTGTATCCATTCTCCTTTATTGCCGGTGGCGGCGCTCCAATAGGTTTTGATATTTTCATCTACAGCGTTATTGGGAAGATAACCGCCCAACGTAGAGGAAACGGTTACCGGCTTGTTGTAGTTCAGCAACATCCAGCCGGTGAAACTACGGGCATCGTTTTCAAAGGAAGCGCTGTTATTACCCCGGTTGAGATAATGCGGATAATCTCCGAAAGCGGTGTTACAATACAACACATCGTCTTTATCGAAACCGGCAGGCCAGAAACCGAGCCTTCTTTCGAAACTGTTTTTTACAGAGATGACCATGGTAGACACATGCCACCAGTTGCCTTTGGTATCCTGGAAGGTACTGCCATGGCCTGCGCCACGGGCAAAGCCGCCGGGCTTAAAGGAGAAAGGGTTGTGTGCCTGTGGGGTAAAAGGTCCCAACGGATTATCGGAAACAACTACGCCGTCGGCATACCCGCTGAACTCCGTTCCGGGTGCTCCATATTGCAGGTAGTATTTGCCATGATGTTTGGTCATCCAGGCGCCTTCAATGAACGGGTCGAGGAAAGTGTTGTCCATATGCTCACCGAAACGCTGCCAGCCATACCGTTCATCTTCCAGCAGGTAAAGCTCTTTACGTGCGCCTTTCAGCTGCAGGGTTTTACGGTCCACCTCCCCGCCGTACAAAGGATAACGGTTGCTGCTACCGTTGTACTGGTATAATTTACCATCATCATCCAGGAAGAAGGCGGGGTCCCAGCCACCGGCTTCAAAGGAGTCTACGGCTTCTTTCCACTGGTTGCCCTTTGGATCGGTACTCATCCAGATAGGGAAGTTGCTGCTATAGGTAGAGCCGAATACCATCATGGTATCGCCCATTACCCAAACGGCCGGGGCGCATAGTTCGTCGTACACCTTGTGCCAGGGCTTCAGGAACTTGCGCGAAACAAAATGCCACTGGCTGAGATCCGGGCTCCACCAGTATCCCCACTGGTTGGTGGAGAAAAGGTAATAATCGCCTTTATAGGTAACGATCACCGGATCGGCGGTGGCCCTGTGTTTGCCCCATTCGGTGAAATTGGGGATAGGGCAGTAGCCATAGTCTACGTTGACAGGGTTGCAATAAGTGGTTTGCTGCGCATAGGACGATGGTAGCGAGAGACTGAACAGCAGCGCTGTCAATAAGTGGCGTAGTATCGGCATAATTCACTATTTCAGATGCGGACTGGTAAAGTCCAGTTTCTTTAATCCCTGTTGTATTTCCGGGCAACTCATGAACAGGTTCCAGAGCAGTCCGCTGCGGTAGTTTTCTATCATCACGATGATAGGACCCTGGTCAATGGCGAGGTGTGTTTTGGCATACCATTGCTGGCTTTCGTTGAAAGCATCGGTAAAACCGTATTCGCTCCAGATCTTAGGCCCAAGCTGATAATAAAAATGTTTGAGCGCCTGCATAGAGTATTCCGGTGTATAGGGGAAAGCGGACAAGGCGGCCGTAGGGGTGATGGTGCCGTGGTCGTTGGTAGGTGAATGTGCATCGTAACCGTTATAGGTGTCGCTGGCGGTGAGTCCCCAGCAATCGGCGCTGTAGCCTTTAAAACCTTTCGGATTACGGATGCAGTATTCACGGTTGATAAGCGTATGGTTTCTGTTTTGTTCCCAATAGTCGGCATAACGGTCTTTTAATCCGCGTGGATCAAGGCCGAGGAAAGAATATTGAGAAAAGAAAAGCGGGCCGCCGTAATCGAATCCCAGCGGTAATTTGATGTCAAAGAAAGTGCGGTCGTTCCGGAAGTAATTGCTGTTGGCCCATCCCTGGCGGTATACCGCCGGTTGTATGGGATAGGTAGGCGAGGAGGCTGCCAGAATATACGTCATCAGGCATTCGTTCCATCCCCTGACTTCGTGGTTCATGCTCCATCCGTTGTTGGGGCTCCAGTGCCAGTACAGCACATTACGCCCGTCGCGTGTATGCCAGTCCCACTCTGCTTCTCTCCACATCCAGTTGATTTTATTGCGCAGCTCTTCTTCTTGGGCGTTGCTGTGGTTAAAATACTGCCGGGCAGTGAGCAATCCTTCAAAGAGAAAGGAAGTTTCCACAATATCGGCGCCATCATCTTTACGGCTGAAGGGAACGGTTTTGCCGGTGGTGCCGTTTAGCCAGTGCGGGAATATGCCGTGGTAGGCATCGGCTTTCCGCAGGAAGTCAACCATCCTGGTCAGGTGGTTAACAGCTGCGTCGCGGGTGATCCAGCCTCTTTCTGTGGCTACTACAATAGCCATGATACCGAAGCCGGTACCGCCGGTGGTGACCACCTCCCCGTTAAAAACGGCGGATTCGTTGCTGCCTTCCCGCGCCATACCGGATACCGGATGGGCAAAGTCCCAGAAGTAACGAAAGGTTTGTTGTTGTACCAGGTCGAGGAGGGCGCTGTCGCTCAGGTTTTGCCGGATACGCAGGTCTGGTTTGGCGGCGGTTTTTTTTACCTGTGCCTGCCCGCCAAAGGCGAGCAGGCATATCAGGCATATTATTGATATGATTTGTTTCATGACAGCCATTCCGGTTTAGTAGCCTGGATTCTGGGTTAATTTGTTATCACTGAGATCAATTTCTGTTTGCGGAATAGGCATCAGTTCACTTTTGCCGGCTTTGAAGCCCAGCGGACCAAATACTTCTGTTCCCCGGCCCTGGCGGATCACATCAAAGAAGCGGTCCCGTTCCATGGCCAGTTCTATTTGTCTTTCGTGATAAATAGCGCGGCGTAGTTGTGCCTGGTCGGTAACAGTTACATCCGGGAGGATGCTGTTGTTGCCGGCGCGGGCCCTGGCTCTTACAGCGTTGAGCGAGCTTAATGCCTGACCGCTGTTGCCCAGCTCATTAGCCGCTTCTGCATTCATCAGGAGTACTTCCGCGTAACGGATCACGCGCACGTTCTGGTCTGCGCCTTCGTTGTAGCCGGATTGCCACTGACCGAAAGGCACATAGGATTTGTAATTAAAACGGCGGTTCACTCCTGCGTATTTGATACTGTCGCCTTCCACGGTGATGGTACCTCTGAACAGGATGGTGGCATTTTTACGCGGGTCGCCGGGTTCATAGGCATCTACCAGTGCCTGTGTAGGTGTGTTGAAACCCCACCCGCCACCGGGCTGGCTCTTTACGCCCTGTATCTGGGAGTATTGGGAGTTGGAGGCGTCTTTGTTGCCGATAATGGTCTGGCATTGTATTTCGAAGATGGATTCTACTGAGTTTTCATTCGGAATACGGAACAGTTTTTCGTAATCCGGGAAAAGGCTGTAACCCATGCCCATCACCTGGTTGGTGTAAGTAAGCACGTCCTGCCATTTTTTCTGGTACATGGCTACCTTGGCGTGTAAAGACAAGGCGGCGCCTTTGGTAGCGCGACCAATATCCGTAGCGCCATAGGTGGGTGGCAGTACCGCAGCGGCTTCTGTCAGGTCTTTTTCGATATTGGCCCATACTTCTGCCTTGGGCGTACGGGGCAGGTTATAGTCCTGTGGTCCTTTGGGTACATGAAGGCGCAGCGGCACATCGCCATAGGCGCGTACCAGCCGGAAATAAGCGTAGGCGCGGATAAACTTGGCTTCTGCGAGGTAGCGGTTTTTCAGCGTTTCATCCATTTTGATATTGGGCACATTATCCAGTACCTGGTTACAGAAGTTGACTTCCTGGTACTGGCCTTTCCAGAAGTCAGTGGCCTGTCCGTCTGATGCGGTAATGGTGAAGTTATCGAAGTTGCTCAGGAAGCTGGCATCGTTCGGGTCGCTGCCTTTTTCTGTTTCTTCGGAGCCCAGGTCTTCCACTGCCAGCGCTGCAAAGCCCACCTGGCGCCATTCATGCAGATTGGCGTACATAGCGTTGACGGCTTTGGTGGCATCCGCTTCGTTAGCCCAGAATTCCTGTGCGGGTTGTTGCCCTTGCGGATCTACGTTCAGGAAACTTTTTCCGCAGCCCGCGGCCAGTGTCAGTAGTACCGGCAGGGCGTAGCCGATACGTTTTATATATAGTGGGTGATTACTTTTCATGGTCGTCATCTTTTAAAATTAGAAGGTCACGTTTACACCGAAGTTGTAGGTAGCATACAGCGGGTAAACAGCTTTGTCGATACCCTGTGCGGTAGGAATACCACCAATTTCAGGGGAGAAGCCGCGGTATTTGAAGAAATTAAACGCGTTCTGCGCACTGGCGAAGAAACGCAGGTTTTGCATCTTCCAGCGGTTGGCGATGGCCTTGGGTACGGTGTAGCCCAGCTGTATGTTCCGGATACGGAAATAGGAACCACTTTCCACGAAGAAAGTGTTGGGCAGATAGTTCTGTCCGCCGCCGATATTGGCGGAAGGGTAGGTGTTGGAAGTGCCTTCACCATGCCAGCGTTTGTCGAAGAATTCCTTGGTGAAATTTTCATTACCAAAACGCAGCGCCATGTTGGCATTGTATACATCCACGCCCGCAACACCCTGGAATTCCACTGCCAGATCAAAGTTTTTATAGTTGAAGCTGGTGTTGATACCGTAAGTGAATTTCGGGTTAGGATTGCCGATAGGAACACGGTCTTTGGCGTCTATCACTTTATCGCCATTGATGTCTTTGTATTTGAAGTCGCCCGGTTTGGCGTTAGGTTGTGCGGAAGCGGCTACTTCTGCTGCATTCTGGAAAACGCCGTCTACCACATATCCATAGTATTGTCCGATAGGTTCACCTACCACGGTGCGTGTCAGCAAGCCGCCGCCGGTAGAAGCACTACCACCGCCGTATATCGGAATGCTACCGGTCCTTACTTCACTTACCTTGTTGTTCATGATGGTGAAGTTGCCGCCGATGGAGTAACCGAAGCCACTATTGGTTTCCTCTTTCCAGTTAGCTGCAAATTCCCAGCCCTGATTGCGGAAGGTGGCCTGGTTGTCGAGCATGTTGTTGTCTTTGGTCCCGAGAGATAACAGGATGGGGACGTCAAAGATGGAAGAGAGGGTTTTCCGGTTAAAGAAACCTGCTTCTACATACAACCTGTTATTCAATACACTGGCTTCGATACCTGCGTCAATACCTTCTGATTTCTCCCAAACAAGTGAGGGAGGCACCAGTGTGTTGATGCTGGCACCGGTTTGAGGTACACCACCGAAGATAGCGGTCATGAAAGGGTCCTGGGAAACCCGGAGTACAGAGATGGAAGGTGGAATAGAGGAATTACCTACCCGGCCCCAGCTGCCACGCAGTTTCAGATTATCGAAAATACCCAGGTTTTTAATAAAAGGTTCTTCACTCATCACCCAACCCACACCTACGGACGGGAAATAACCCCACTGATCACCGGCGGAAAACAGGGAAGAGCCATCCGCACGGAAGGAGGCGGTCAACAGGTATTTGTCTTTATAGGCATAATTCACGCGGGCGAAGTAGGAGGCAATGTTGTACAGCCCTCCCTCATCGGTCACGGAACGGCCATCCGTATTGCCCAGGCGCAGATAACGGGTGCCTTCGTTATTGTTGGGCACGTTGTCTGCACTGGCAATCAGTTTATAGTAACGGCGTTGTTGTGCTGCCTGTCCTAACAGTACTTTCAGGCTGTGGTTTTCAAACTTATTGTCATAAGTGAGCGTATTTTCCACGATCCAGTTCTGGCGGCTGGCCGTAGTGCGGGTCAGCTTGCTGACTTTATTGAACTGGTTGGTCGTAGCAAAGTATTGTGGTGTGTAGTTACGGATGATACTATCGCCGTATTCGCCGCCGATGCTGCTGTGCAGTACAAAATGTTTGGCGAAACGAAGATCGGCATAAGCGCTACCGGTGATCACGCGGCGTTGTGTCTTCTGGTCGTAGAAGTCCAGTGATGCCTGCGGGTTTTTACCCGCGCCGGTACCAAGGTTCAGTTTGTCCGGGTCGCCGTAGGAGCCGTCCGGGTTGAATACCGCTACAATCGGTGCTGATTGATACAGCTGCAGGAAATAATCATCCGGAATATCGTGGTTGTTATAGGCTGCTGCAGTAACGGTATAACCGATTTTCAGCGGTTCAAATACCTGGAAGTCGTTTTGCAGGCGGGCAGTGATACGGGAGAAGTCATTTGTTTTGATCAGACCATCCTGTTTCATATAACTGAGGGAGAAGTTATAGCTGGATTTTTCGGAACCGCCGTTGATAGACAACTGGTGATTGGTGGTGAAAGCGTTGCGCATTTCCTGTTTAAACCAATCTGTACCGGCGCCGTAGGCGTTAGGGTCCAGTCGTAAGGAGTTGTTGTTGATCGCGCTCAGTTCATTGATGATAGTGGCATATTCATTCCCGTTAGCCATTTTCACTTTGTTGGTGGCCTTTTGCATGCCTACATAACCGGTATAGTTGATACTGGCCCTGCCGGACTTACCTTTTTTAGTAGTGATGAGTACCACGCCGTTAGCCGCGCGCATACCATAGATAGCCTCGCTGGAGGCATCTTTCAGGATGCTCATGTTTTCAATATCACCGGGGTTGAGGAAGGAGATATCATCATACCATACCCCGTCTACCACGTACAATGGGCTGAGGGAGCCGTATACGGTACCCGTACCGCGGATACGGATGGTAGGAGGGGCGCCGGGTTTACCGTCGTTGACGATCTGCACGCCGGCCACTTTACCTTGCAGGCCGCTCATGGCGTTGGTCACAGGCTGTTTGTTGATTTCTTCGCCTTTTACCTGTGCAATGGAGCCGGTAATATCTACTTTACGTTGAACGCCGTAACCTACTACCACTACCTGTTGCATCTGGCTCACCGATTCTTCGAGGGAGACAGGGATATCCTGGCGGTTGTTGACCGGTATCTCCTGGCTGGTGTAGCCGATGAAGCTCACTACCAGCGTGGCGTTGTCGGGAGCATTCAGGGTAAAAGACCCGTCAGGTGAGGTAACGGTGCCTTTGGAAGTCCCTTTTATAGTGACGGTAGCGCCGGGAATAGGTGTGCCGTCTTTTTTGCTGGTTACTTTACCGGTGATTTTGATGTCTTGTGACATGATCACCACCAGATTGTTTTCCACCAGCTTATACCGGAGGGAAGTACCGGCAAAGAGGGTGTTCATCACCGCATCCAGTCCGGAATTGGTGACATCCACGCTGACTTTTCTTTTTATTTCGGTAAGGGCATTGTTGTACAGAAAACGGTAGTTACCCTGTTGTTCAATACTACTCAATACCTGTGCGATCTCCGCTTTTTTCAGCTTGAGGGTGATGGTCGCCTGCCCTTTAACGGCGGCAGATACCTGGAGAAAACACGCCAACAACAGTAATGTGGTGAGCTTCATAATAACAAGTGCTTTTTTTAGGGCATAGGTATTCCTGTCCCTAAACTTTAGCGATATTTTCATACTTTTAAATCTAGAGGTGAGAGTGATGGAAGCTTGCGGCTTGGCGGTTGTCAAGTTTCCTGTAATCCTGGATCTTCGGCGGGAAGTGTTAGCGCATTTCCCGTTTTTGTTTTGGTCTTATCATGAGCTGTTGATTGGATGTATGTTCATAACGTTATCGTATTATATCAGTGGATAATGATGGAATCCTGTTGTATATCGTATTGGAAAGTGGCAGTGAGCTGTAGTGCATTCAGTGCCTGTTGTACAGTTTCTTGTTCAAATACACCGGTAAACCGGAGCTGCTGCAGTTGCGGATTTTCGAATTTGATATTTACCCCGAAAAATCGTTCCATCTGTTGTGACAGATCTGCAAAGGATTCGTCTTTAAATACCAGTTTGTTGTCCATCCAGGATGTTTCTGTGATGGCCGTGGTTTGGGCTGCATAGTAGGATACATGGCTTAATGTGACCATATTCCGTTCCTGTGGCGAAGCTACCGCGGTGCGGCGGGTGGCTTCGGGCAACTGGTTCAGCACGACAATCTTTTCACTGGGCTTCATGACAATCCGTGTGGCGGTGTGCTTTACAATGGCTTCTATGCTACCGGTAATCAAAGAGGCTTCCGTGGTTTTATCTTCCGGATAGGACCTTACGTTGAATTGTGTGCCTAATACACGGATATCCATAGTGGTTGTATGAATAACAAATGGCCGGCCGGCTTGTTTGGCTACATCAAAAAATGCTTCTCCCGAAAGCGTCACGCTGCGGTCATTTTTACCAAAGTCTTTGCTATAGGTGAGTTTGCTTCCGGCGTTTAGCCATACCCGTGTGCCGTCAGCCAGTTGGATACTGGTGCGGGAACCGTTGCGGGTGGTGACTTCGCTGGCTATAGGAGCGCTGTTTTTTTTAGTGCCGGTCCACCACCAGGCGGCCAGGCAAAGTATGACGCCGGCAGATGCGGCGGCCATCCAGATATAACGGCGACGGGGCCGTACTACGGTCAGCGGTGTTTCGGTGATATTGTCGCCAATAGTGATGCCCATGGCCTGCATGCGGTTGATATGCCGTTCATGTGCGGTAATAGCGGCTTCTTCACTGGCGCCGGCGGTCGTTTTTTGCCACAGTTCATCCACCATACCGGCCGGTAATGCGATATCAGGATTGTCCCGGAGCAAAGCAGACAGCTCCCGGAGCTCTTCTGCAGTGGCTTCGTTGGCCAGTTTCCGTGCCATCAGTTCCCATATACGTCTCGTGTTCATAACGTGAATAAGATGCTCTGCTTACAGGATCATTATTCCCGTAAAATCTACCAAAAGGAAATAAAAAAAAATTTTTAAGGCTTGAGCCGTTGGGGCCTTTTCAGAGAGGTATTGATAGCCCGGGCAATCCTGGCAAGGGCGATGGCCAGCTGATTGTCAATGGTTTTAACGGAGATATCCAGTATTTCCGCGATCTCTTTGTAACGGAGACCGTCTTCTTTGATTAATTTAAAAATGACTTTGCAGCGGGGAGGAAGCTCGCTGACAGCCTGCTCAAATTTGGCCAGCAGTTCGGCGCTGATGAGTTGTTCTTCGGGGTTGTAATGCGGACTTTCCATGTCCAGCTCCAGTTCATCGAGGGAGAGCGCATTTTTTTTCTGCTGTTGCAGCAGGTACTTCAATGCTACATTCTTAGTACTAACGTAGAGATACACCCTCAGATTGTTGACTTCCGTGAGTCTCCGGCGGCCCTGCCAGATATTAATAAATACATCAGATACTACTTCCTCCGCGATGGGAGCGGAGCGGACGAATGATCCGGCAAATTGTACGAGCGGCTCATAGAAGTGCAGGAACAGCGCTTTATAGGCTGATTCGTCGTCATATAAGCTGATACGGCGCTGCAGTTCCTGTATGTGATTGGCCGGGAGCATCGTGGCATAGCTGCTTTGCGACCAAGATAAGTTAAAAATCAATACCAGCCTTCAATATTGTCATTGTTCCCGCTTCGGGGAAATGCGGTAGGCGCATCTTCTGGCGCCGCTCAACAGGTGGTCCTCGCGTTTTACTTCAGCCTCTTCACCAATGATTTGCCGGAAGGACTCCAGTTCCGCAGAACAGAAACCCTGGCATACCTGGGCTGCTACACATATCGGACAGTGGTTTTCTATCAGCATATAATCGTCGCCATCTTTTTCCCAGCTGGCCATATACCCTTCGGCATCCCTTGCTTCTACCAGTTTGTTGATCCTGTCTTCCAGCGTATGCTCCTGGCTGACCGCTTTCAGATACTTTTCAAGCCCTGCTTTTTTGCTGTTTTCAATCACCGTATCCAGGGCGTCGGTACCCAACGTATCCCGGATGGTGTTGAGTAAACGAACCGTCAGTTCCGCATGCGAATCAGGGAAACGGCTATGGCCTTTGGCGGTGAGAGACCATATCTGCTGTGGTCTGCCCCTTCCTTTGGATACGTTGGAAGCTTCTACCAGTCCATCGCTGGCCAGCTTTAACAGCTGAAAACGTGCACCCTCTACCGTTACCTGCAGGGCTTCGGCTATTACCGTCAGAGGCTGAGGCCCCCTGGTCTTCAATATCCACAACGCTTTTTCGTTCTCCGGCAAAATATTTTTCATAATAAACAAAGTGTTTATTTGGTTTATTCGCAAATTTACTATTTTTGTACCAGATTAACAATTCACTGGCCGGAAATCCGCTCCTGTATTGGAAAGGAGAGGAGGACCAGCCTTCACCCCCGTGCCCATACCAGAATGGCAAGCAATTGTCGCTGCAGCTCCCGCTGCGGACCGGCAGTGCCATGCCTTCCGGCACCGGTATCACACATAAACCATGAAACAATGCAAACGATCTTATCACGAAGTGCTGCTACCCTGGTGGTGCTCTCTATGCTGACAGCCTGCGGCGGCGGTCATACCGATGCATATAACAACAACGAACCGCAGCAGTATCCTGTACTGACATTAAAACCCTCGGAAACTACGCTGCACATGGACTATCCCGCTACCGTACGGGGACAGCAAAATATTGAAATCAGGCCTAAAATAGACGGGTACATGGCACAGATCATGGTAGATGAAGGCGCCACGGTAAAAAAGGGCCAGCTCCTCTTTAAAATCAACGCTCCACAATACGAACAGGAAGTACTCACTGCCCAGGCGGCGATTAAAAGCGCAGAAGCGGCCGTGAATACCGCCAGCATGCAGGTACGTAAAGTAACGCCCCTGGTGAAAAAGGAAATCGTCAGCAACTACGAACTGGAGGCCGCTGAACTGGCCTTACAAGCCCGCGAAGCTGAACTGGCACAAGCGAAAGCCAGCCTGCAAAACGCCCGTGTCAACCTGGGATATACTGCCATCTATAGCCCGGCAGATGGTGTGATCGGCACCCTGCCCTATAAAATCGGCAGCCTGGTAGCGCCCAACAGCGATCAGCCCCTCACGGTGCTCTCCGATATCGCTAACGTTCACGTATACTTCTCTTTTACAGAAAAACAACTGCTGGACCTGGCCGGAACAGACGCCAATACTTCACTGGATGCCAAACTGAAACAACTGCCACCGGTGCAACTGGTGTTGGCTAACGGTAGTGAATATACGGAAAATGGAAAAGTGGAAACTACCGGTGGCCTTATCAACAGCGGTACCGGCGCTATCAGCATGCGCGCGGTGTTTACCAATAAAGCAGGCCTGATCCGCAGCGGCAGCAGCGCTACCATCCGTATCAGCCAGCCGGTCAGCAACGCGCTCATGGTGCCCGCTAAAGCGACTTATGAGATGCAGGGCAAAAAGTTTGTCTTCACCGTTGATACAGCCGGCACGGTCCACTCCCGTGAAATTACCGTGGGTAAACTCTCTGCCGGCGACGCCTATATCGTAGGCAACGGCTTGCAGGCAGGCGATAAAATCATCACCGACGGCATCGGCTCCCTCAAAGAAGGAACGAAGATAAAAGCCGTAACGCCTGCGGCTACAACGGCTGCGCGTTAATCACTGCCCGTGGCTCCCGTTATCACGGTACCGGTTATACGCCGGTACTGTAGCTACTGCTTTGTCCTTTTAAAAATGATTGTATGCTTAAAAAATTTATAGATAACCCGGTTTTATCTACCGTTATCTCCATTATCATCGTGATATTGGGCGTGCTGGGACTCGTCTCCCTGCCTATATCACAATACCCCGAAATAGCGCCGCCCACCGTGGAAATAACGGCCAACTACCAGGGCGCTAACGCCGATGTGGTGATGAAAAGTGTGATCATCCCCCTGGAAGAACAGATCAACGGGGTGGAACACATGACCTACATGACCTCTAAAGCCAGTAACGACGGCTCTGCGGTCATTACGGTCAACTTTAAACAAGGCACCGACCCCGATCTGGCGGCGGTGAACGTACAAAACAGGGTGGCTAAAGCCACCGGTCTCATGCCGGCGGAAGTCATCAAAACCGGTATCACCACCACCAAAAAACTGAACAGTGAAGTATTCGGCTTCCTGCTGTACAGTGAGAATAAATCATACGACGAAAATTTCCTCGACAACTACCTCCGTATCAACATCATCCCTGAACTGAAAAGAATTTCCGGCGTAGGCGACGTACAGGTATGGAGCGATCAGGCTTATTCCATGCGTATCTGGCTCAAACCCGATGTGATGGCGTCCTATGGCCTGGTACCCGATGACGTGATCGCCGCGCTCGCGGAACAAAACCTGGAAGCGGCGCCGGGTAAACTGGGAGAGAATAGCAAAAAAACATTCCAGTATGTACTGAAATATACCGGGCGGCTGGAAAAACCGGAGCAGTTTGAAAACATCGTCGTACGCGCTACTGCGGATGGACAGATCCTTCGCCTCAAAGATTTGGCAGACGTGGAATTGGGCTCCTTCAATTATTCCACCGAAATGACCGCACAAGGGTATCCTTCCTCCGGTGGTGCAGTGAGCCAGACGGCAGGTTCCAACGCGCACGAAGTGATACAGCAGGTAGAAAAGGTATTTGAAAAAGCCAAAGCCAATTACCCTCCGGGTGTAAAGATGGCGGTGTTCATCAACGCCAACGACTTCCTGGATGCGTCTATCGCCAAACTGATACAAACCATCTTTGAAGCGTTTATCCTCGTATTCATCGTGGTGTTTATCTTCCTGCAAGACTTCCGTTCTACGCTGATACCCGCTATCGCGGTACCCGTGGCAATTATAGGTACCTTCTTTTTTCTCAAAATATTCGGGTTTACACTGAACCTGCTCACGCTGTTCGCGCTGGTGCTGGCCATTGGTATTGTGGTAGATGATGCCATTGTGGTGGTGGAAGCGGTACATGCCAAACTGGACCAGGGCGCCCGTTCTGCGCGTAAAGCTACGATGCATGCCATGAGTGAAATCAGCACGGCCATCGTGTCCATTACCCTCATCATGTCGGCCGTGTTTGTACCGGTAACTTTTATCACCGGTTCTGCAGGCGTGTTCTATAAACAGTTTGGGCTCACGCTGGCGGTAGCGATCATCATCTCTGCTGTCAATGCGCTCACGCTCAGTCCCGCGTTATGCGCCATTCTGCTGAAACCGCATCATGGCGGAGAACCGGTTAAGAAATCTTTCCTGCAACGTTTTTATGCTGCTTTTAACGCGGGTTTTGCGGCGGTAACGGGCAGGTATATACGTATTGTAAAATTACTGATCGCCCGCAAGTGGCTGGCGCTGGGAGGCATTGCTGTTTTTGCTGCCATACTGGTGTTCTTCCTGAGAACAACGCCTACCGGCTTCGTTCCCAATGAAGATTCCGGCGCCATCTACGGCGATATCATCCTGCCACCGGCATCTACACTGGACCAAACCCTCAAAATTGCGGACCAGGTGGACAGCATCGCACGCAGCATGCCGGAGATAGCGGTCAGCTCCAGGCTGGGTGGTATGAACCTCATCAGCGGCTTCGGTGGTTCCTATGGCGCTATGTTCTTCGCACTCAAACCCTGGAAGGAAAGAACCAAACCAGGACAGGATATCAACAGTCTCGTCGGACAGCTATTCGCCAAAACGGCGCACATCAAAGGCGCACAGATCATCTTCTTTGCGGCGCCTACGCTGCAGGGCTTTGGTAACAACAGCGGCTTTGAAATGCAGCTGCTGGATAAAACAGGCGGCAACTACCACGACTTTGGCAACACGGTGAACAAGTTCATGGAAGCGCTGAACAAGCGGCCGGAGATTATGTATGCGGCTACCCCGTTCAATACCAACCTGCCACAGTATGAAGTACAGGTAGATGTAGCGCATTGTAAGGAAGCCGGCGTAGATGTGGGAGGCCTGCTGCGTACCCTGCAGGGGTACCTGGGCGGTATCTATGCATCTGACTTCAACCGCTTTGGTAAACAGTACAAGGTAATGTTGCAGACCAATCCCCGTTACCGTTCAGAGGAAGCGGACCTCAACAAAATATTTGTCCGCAATAACAAAGGTGCGATGGCGCCGGTGTCAGCCTTCCTGACTTTACGCAAAACCAGCGGACCGGAATTTATCAACCGCTTCAACCTCTACACTTCGGCTGCGGTGAGCGGTGCGCCTAATCCGGGCTACAGCTCCGGCGATGCTATCAAAGCTTTCCGCGAAGTAGCTGCCAGTACGCTGCCCAGGGGGACGGACTTCGATTTCAGCGCCCTCACCAGGGAAGAGATTTCCAGTGGTAGTCAGACATTACTCATTTTCGTATTGTGCCTGGTGTTTGTGTATTTCCTGTTGAGCGCCCAGTACAAGAGTTATATCCTGCCGTTAGCAGTGTTGTTGTCATTACCGATTGGCCTCGCGGGCGCCTTTGTTTTTGCCCGTCTCGCTGGTTTGGATAATAATATCTTTTTGCAAATCAGTCTCATTATGTTGATTGGTTTGCTCGCTAAAAACGCCATCCTCATCGTAGAGTTCTCCGTACAGCGCCGCAGGAGCGGGTTAAGCCTGGTGCGGGCAGCCATATCCGGTGCGGCGGCGCGTTTACGGCCTATCCTGATGACTTCCTTTGCTTTCATTTTCGGTCTGATGCCGCTGATGCTGGCCTCCGGCGTAGGTGCGTTGAGCAACCGTTCCATTGGTACGGCCGCTGTAGGCGGAATGCTGATAGGTACCGTGTTTGGCGTATTCGTTATTCCATCACTGTTCGTCATCTTCCAGGGCATACAAGAGCGTATAGCCGGTAAGGTGAGTAAAGCGGAAGAGCCGGAAGAGGAACTGGAGGAATTGGCCGTTTGATTTTTCTGATTAAAAAAGTAATAATGATACACAAAAGATATATCTGGCTGCTGGCGCTGTTAACGCTGGCAGCCGCCTGCCGGATCACACAGCCTTACCGGTCGCCGGAAATAAATACCAACGGTTTATACCGTGATCAGCCCAACGGCGATACCAACACCATCGCTGCCCGGCCCTGGCAGTCCTTTTTTACCGATACGGCCCTACAACGGCTGATAGCCCGCGGCATCCGGGAGAACCTGGACCTGCGTATAGCCATGCAGCGTATCATCGCAGCCCAGGCGGCACTGAAACAAAGCAGGCTCGCCTTCCTGCCCGATGTAAATGCCAACGCCTCCGTGAAAGAATCCAGGCTGGCTTTTCCGCAAGGTTATGGTCTCATCACCACGGCCACACAGTACGACGTGAACGTGGCTGCCAGCTGGGAAGCAGATATCTGGGGAAAACTACGCAGTGGCAAAAGAGCGGCGCAGGCGGCTTTGTTGGGTACCGTAGCGGCGCAACAGGCCATACAAAGCAGCCTGATAGCGGATATCGCCGCTTCGTATTATACGCTGCTGGCGCTGGACCAGCAGCTGCAGGTTCTCCGGCAAACGCTGGCCAACAGGGGAGAAGATGTGAGCAGCATGAAGGAACTGAAAGCATCCGGTATCGTGAACGGCGCTGCCGTAGTGCAGAGTGAAGCCAACCAGTATGCCGCAGCGGTGGCTATCCCGGATGTAAAAAGACAAATACGCGAAACGGAAAACGCGCTGTCTATCCTGCTGGCATTGCCTCCTGGTCCTATTGCCCGTGGTAATATGCCGGCGCAACAGGTGCCGCAAAACCTGTCCACCGGCGTACCGGCGCAGCTGCTGCAATACCGGCCGGATGTTAAAGCGGCGGAATACGCCTTCCGTAACGCATTTGAAAACACCAACATCGCCCGCACGGCCTTTTATCCTTCCCTTAATATCACGGCTGCCTCTGGTTTTACCAGCTTCGATTTCAGTCAGTGGTTCACGGATGCCGGCCTGTTTGGCAATATCGTCGGCGGACTCACACAGCCTATCTTTAACCGCGGCCTCAATAAAGCCCGGTTAACGGCCGCGCAGGCCAAACAACAGGAGGCCCTGTATAACTTCAACAAAACCATGCTCACAGCGGGGAAAGAAGTCTCAGATGCGCTCTATTCACTGACATCCGCCTCAGAGAAAAAGGAAAGCAGGGAAAAACAATTAGCCTCACTGGAGAAAGCCGTGGACTTTACCAAAGAATTGTTGAAATATAGCTCCAGCACCAACTATACAGATGTATTGACTTCAGAACAGCACTTATTAAGCGCACAGATAGGAAGTATCAACGATCAGCTTCAGCAATGGCAGGCGGTGATTGCGTTGTATCGTGCGCTGGGTGGTAACTATGATGAACATGATTAATACTGATTTCGCTGATTGAGCGAAGACTTTTGCGTAGATGATAGCAAAGATGAATGATAGATAACAGGACCGGATGTTTTTTGAATGATATTATAACAGACAGGATATCCGCTACTATCTTCGTAATGGTCTTCGCTCAATCAGCGAAATCAGCATTAATCATATCCATCAGAGTTTTTTCTTTCCTTTCCAGATAAACCAGGCAATATGATCTATCTCATATTGCTCTAATTCGAGCGATTGAATATATTGTTTCAGTATCGCTATATTCTCCACTGTATCCAGTGCCTTTAACTCCTTTATCGGTTTAATATCCTGCGCACATCTCAATACATCCACTATCAATGGAATCGTGCCGGCATTTACCCCATGCTGTTGTACAAACTGCACCAGGAAATGATTTTGTACAGATTGATGTTCATCATCTATTTTATCGAGGTATTGTTGCAACAAGGGATAATAGCGTATATCCGACAGGGTTAGACCAAATACGGCATAGGTGCCCGGGCGTGCGCACAGTTCTGCTTCTGCATCGTTATACCATTCATATTCATGACGGATGGCCAGTTGTACATACTTTTCCAATTGCGGGAAAAGAGCGGGGTATTGTAACGCATTGGCGAAGAATTTGTGGGTGGCGGTTTTACCCAGACCTTTTACCGGCAGGAAGTTTTTGGCTTTGGACTTACATTTGATTTCATAGCTCTGTGGAAAATCTTTTTCCAGCAGGTTACAGATAAAGTCCAGTGCTTTTCCGTAAGCGGCTTCGTTTTCGTTTTTGAAGTTGATGTCGATGGTGGCAAATACGTCGTTGGCAGTGCAGGTAACGTCGGTATCCTTGTATTGGATATCTGTGGCGCTGAAAGTGCCGCTGCCTGTTTTTAATACCTGTGCCGCTTTGGTACTGCCCAGTTCTTTTGCTTTTTCAATGAAACCTACACCGGTGGGGCGGCTGTAGTTAGGCTCGTGACGGATGATGGTTACGCCTGTATAGATGAGCAGGTCCAACAGTTGTTCGGATACGTTTTGTGTGTGGGTTTCTTTCCGTGTAAATTCCGGTAGTCCCCAGTCCTTTTTATGTACGTCGTAGTGAACCGGCAGGAAGGTATCTTCCGCCCAGCGGCGCAGGGCGTAGGTAATGGCGTGCTGGTGTTGCGCCAGTTTTTCCTTTTTGTGTTTATTTAGTGTTTTGATTTTTTCGTAAATGGCGATAACGGCCGGTACATCTATTTCCGGGTATAATATCGGGCTGATAAGATGTTTAGCCAGGAAGGTCGTCTCCAGCTCTTGGGTGGGATATTGTCCTTCATATATTTTTTTAGTGAGATAGGTATCGATAGCCTTTCGCAGCGCTGTTTTCTTCGCTTCGCTGCTGGTTTCCAGGGCGGTCATTTTATAGAATTTTTCGTCTATCCTGAATTTCGCATCTACGGTGAAATAATACTCCAGTATGGGTTTGTCATCATAGGAAAGGTAGAGTACTTCCAGTTTTTCCCTTAATAATGGGAGCAGCTCTGCCAGGTCTTCTTTACCAAGCGGAACATTCGTGCCTTCATACTTTACATCCGGGCGATCGCTGCCTGCGTCGTCTGCAAAACAATGTACCTGTCCGTTATAATAAAAGAAACGGACATAATCGTGTATACCTGCCTGTAAGGTAGTGCGGCGTATAATGCTGACAGCGTCTTTACTGGCGTCCATTTTTTGCAGCAATTGGCCTACTGCCGTGCTGATATCGTTGACAATCGTCTCTAGTCGTTGTTCCATGCGGGTTAATTTAAATGGCAATGTTGAAAAGGTGCAAATTAGGTAAAAAAGGCAAAAAAAGCTTGCATAGGGCGGGGCTATTTCGTATATTTACAGTCGCTCAAAAAGGCCCTGTACAGCGGCAGACACTATAGGATGCACATCATTCCCTGATAACATATGAATAGTTGTTAACACATCTGTAAACAGCAGATGCGGGGCTTTTTTTGGGATATAGTGAGAAAAACGATACAACGGATATGAAAGAAAACAATCACCGGCAACGGCCTTCATTCGGGGAAGCCCTGCAGTTTTGGTTTAAACTCGGATGGATCAGTTTTGGCGGCACTGCCGGGCATATTGCGATTATGCATGAATACCTGGTGGACAGGAAAAAATGGATCAGCAACAGCCGCTTTCTGCATGCGCTCAATCATTGTATGATCCTGCCTGGTCCGGAAGCACAACAGCTGGCTACGTATGTGGGCTGGCAGTTGCATGGTAAAAAAGGCGGACTGGCAGCTGGTATCCTGTTTGTGTTGCCATCCATGTTTATTCTCCTGGGATTAAGTATGATCTATGTGTTGTATGGGAATGTACCCTGGATTTATGCGATGTTCAATGGACTGAAGCCTGCGGTGGTAGCGATTATTATACTCGCTATGATCCGGGTGGGACAGAAAGCCCTGCATACGCCCCTGCATTATATACTGGCTGCCGCCGCTTTTGTGAGTATCTTCTGGTTTAACCTTTCGTTGCTGCTGATTATTGCGGGCACTATCGGGATAGCGTTGCTGGTGCGGTATATACGGCCTGCCTGGGTGGAGCGGGATGTGCACGAGGAAGAAGCGCAGGCGGCGGAGGAACAGGGGTATTTTCTTAATAAATTCACCCATTCGCCTGTCACTGGTAATGTGGCGGCCCGGTTGTTCCGGCAAATTGGTATGGCCTCGTTGTTATGGGCCCTGCCTTTTGCCCTTTTTTTCTGGCTGGCAGATGATTTTATTTTTTGGAAGAAGATGATGCTGTTTTTTACACAAACTGCTTTTGTGACGGTGGGTGGTTCCTATACCGTATTGCCTTATGTAGCGCAATTCAGCGTAGGTAAGCTCAACTGGTTAAGCAATATGCAGATGATAGATGGTTTTGCGCTGGCGGAAACCACGCCGGGACCGCTGATCATCGTATTGTCCTATGTTGGCTTTATGGCCGGCTATAATCATTTTAACGGCTCTTTGTGGATGGGCACCCTTGGTTTGCTGACCACCACGTTTTATACCTTCCTGCCCTGTTTCCTGTTCATTTTCGCGGGGGCGCCGCTGATAGAGAAAACGCAGGAGAACAAATCGATTGCGGGTGTATTGGGTTTTGTGACCGCGGCGGTAACCGGCGTGATCCTGAACCTGACGCTTTTCCTGGGAAAAGATGTATTGTTTCCCGGCGGCATAGCCTGGGCGAACCTGGATTATACCGCATTGGCCTGGATGCTGTTGTCGTTGTTCCTGCTGATACGGTACCGGCTCAACGTAGTATACCTGATTTTGATGAGCCTGTGTTTCGGCGGACTTCATTACCTGTTCCTGCAATAGCTGATAATTATCAGTATCGCGTATATACGCAATGGTTACATTTGCAGGTATAATACAGATTGTATGTTACTACCTGTTGTTGTAGCAGCCACTATCCTGGTGGCGATTGCCGTGCTGCATTTTTATTGGGCCTTTGGCGGTCAATGGGGCATTGGGCTGGCGTTACCGGAAAATACCGACGGCGTACGGGTATTGAATCCCGGTACTTTGGCTACGCTGGTGGTGGCGGTAGGGCTCCTGGTATTTGCCCTGATAGTAACTGCCAACACCGGTATTTTCGACAGCTGGGTAAGCCGCACCCTTGTTGTATGGTTAACCAGAGGCGTAGCGGCTGTTTTTGCGCTGCGTGCGATCGGTGATTTCCGTTATGTGGGTTTGTTCCGTAAAATAAAACAAACACCGTTTGGCCGCCGGGATGCCCGTTTGTATACACCCTTGTGCCTGGTATTATGTGTGTTGTGTTTGCTGGCTACTTTGTCATAGGCGGGTGTAGGTGATATAGGTAGATGTATAGGTGGTGTGGTGACCGAAAGACACCCAACGAAAAACTGTTGGATGTCCCGTTTCATTTTCCGGACGTTGGTAATAGCGCCAACACCAGTTCCTGTAGTAGCTGAACGGTTTCCGTTAATAACTCCGCGAAAAGCAGGGGAGGTGATTCCATTAGTCCAATCAGCATAGCGATAATACTAAAGTTGCGCATCATAGAATTTGCGGTAATAGGCGAATTTTTGGGCCATCGTTTTCCGGGTTTCCGGAAGTCCTTCTGCGGCCAGTTTTTTAAACCATTCAAGCACGGTGTCACTGAACTGATCATACCCCTGTGAGTGGGTGATGGCGTCCGTCAGTTGTACGGTAGCGGCATCGTCCTGTTGCCAGTAAACGGCTATGGCCTGACACAGCCCTGTTGTCAATGCCGGATCGTAACATTTTTTCAGGCAACTGGCTACGGCAGCCGCCCTGTCAGGATAATTCATCAACAGGAAAAACAACAGGTGTTTAAAAGCCGTTACATCCCTCGTTTCCAGTCGGAGGTCCGCCAGATCGGGCCGGTGGACCAGTTGCTGCCGGCTGGCAGGATCTTCATATTTATTCAGTACATGTCTTTCGAGTAGCGCCGCCAAATCGTTGAGCGCGGCGATTGCCTGTTCTGTTGAGGCCTGGCAATCGGTCATCAGTTGCTCCTGTAATGTTTGCATAAGCCATTTTTAAGGTATCGTGATTTACCCTGACAAAGAAAAGATATTTTTCTGAAAAAACAACGAAATCGTTTTGTTTTACAACGAAATCGTGTAATTTTAAAATAAATTCTTTTACAATTAAATACGCTTTCGATGACACCTTTAATGGAACTGATCACCGCCTGGGAAGCCTATGCAGGTAAGATCGAAAAGCCCGCGGTAGCCGATTTCTGTATACAATATCTGCGCAAACAGGCCAGCCGGAAAAAAGATAAATCCGGGGAAGTGCCGGAACATGGGATGGAAACGCTGATGGCGGAGCTGATAGGCAGGATGGGCGCTATGCATAGCACTTATTCCAAAATCATGATGCGCGAATGGCCGGACATAGAGCTGGAATGGTTTTATCTGCTTAATATTATCAAGTGTAAAAAAGAAGCGCGTAAAACAGATATCATCAACCTGGGACTGCTGGAGTTGTCAACCGGCATCGATATACTGAACCGGATGAAAAAGAAAGCCCTGATCACGGAGAAAAATGATCCGGCAGACAAACGTGCGAAACTGATCAGCATCACGGAGAAAGGCAGTGCGCTGTTATATAAAATCGGCGCCAGTCTGTATAAAGTATCCTACATCCTCTACCATGATGTGGAAGACGAAGACAAAAAAGCCCTGGTGGGTATCCTTGGACTGGCGCAGCACCGCGGCCGGCAGTCGCTTGCCGAAGGGAAACAACGAAAAATAGATGATATGCTGGAAGAACGCTATGGTAAAAACGCGATTGCTGCTGTAGATGCAGCATTCAGCCGGGAAGTGAAATACCGGGAACAAATGCTGGCCGCCCGTAAAGACGAGCCGGTAGATGATATTATCCGCTCATTGTATAAGTAATGAACCTGCCACACTATAACCTGGAAGAATCCAGGGCGCTGCATCGCCTGCCAGAACAGGTATCTGCGTTCGGGTACAACAACCTCGACGCCGCCGCCCGTATAAAAGGTTTTGAAATGTATTCCAGCGAAGGAGTCCGCACAAAAATGGGCCCGCTGAAATCGAGCTATTATCGTATAAGCGTCTCCGTAAGAGGTACTACGGAAATTCAACTGGGGCTGGAAGATTTTACCCACGGCAACGGCACTGTCAGCTTTACTTTCCCCGGACAGATATTCAGCAAACGCGGTCTGAGCGACGATGCCTTTGGTTACTATTTGTTGTTTGAGCCGGATTTCCTGGAAGATATCCTGCCGCCTGACCGTATACCGGTTGAATTTCCTTTTTTTGCTTTTTCCGGCGTACCGTTTATGCAGCTGCTACCCGCTGAACTGGATACCGTTATTGACCTCACCGCACGAATCAATACGGAACTACAGCAACAGCAACCGGGCAATGATAAAGCGGTCCGTTTATATCTTAACCTGCTGTTGCTGGCGCTGAAACGCAGTTATGAACGCCAGGGATTCCATCTCACCCCGAAGGAAAACAAAGCGGCTTATCTGGTACCCCGTTATCAAAAACTGGTCAGCGAACATTTTCTCACCAAAAGAAAAGTGGCAGACTATGCCGCTATACTGGGCGTTACGCCCAATCATCTGAACCGGGCGGTTCGGAAACATACCGGTCAAACGGCCTCCGAAGCCATTACCGGCATGCTGGTACGGGAAGCCAAAGCATCCCTGCGTTATACGGATAGTACTATTGCCAATATATCGGATCAGCTGCATTTCAGCGACCCGGCCGGGTTTAATCGTTTCTTCAAGGAAAACACGGGTATGACGCCGCTGGCATTCCGGAAACAGGCGGTACCCCGGTAAAACGGAAAATGCAGCATTCCGTTAATTTAATGCCGCATTGGGTTAACAATGCTCCGCCTTTTATGCACCAATTTTACAGCATAAAAGAAACCCATTATGTCTGCTTCATTTGAAAATGCCCGTATAGTCGTTGCCGGTGGATCATCTGGTATAGGACTCGCTACCGCCACTTTGCTCGCTGCTGAAAACGCACATGTTACCATCACCGGCCGTTCTGCAGCACGCCTGCAGGAGGCGGTGCAAACAATAGCTGCTTCCGCCGCGGTGGTAGATGGCAACGACCGTCCGGCACTCGACGAATTTTTTGCTGCGCAGGGTAGTATCGATCACCTGGTAATAGCTTTAAGCGGCGCGAAAGGCGCCGGTATGTTTAAAGACCTGCAACTCGACGAGCTACGCGCCGGCTTTGAAGGAAAGTTCTGGCCACAGCTGCAAACCCTGCAGGCGGCCTTGCCTTACATGCGCCCCGGTGGCAGCATCACGCTGATTACGGCTATTTCTGCTATCGCTAAAAGTCCTGGTACATCCGGACTGGCAGCTATCAACGGCGCCCTTGAACTGATGATTCCCGGTTTGGCGAAAGAATTGCAACCCTTGCGGATCAACGCTGTTTCTCCCGGTGTGGTAGATACGCCCTGGTGGGACTTCCTGCCGGCTGCTGCCAAAGCGGATACATTTAGTCAGTATGCCGCCCAGTTGCCTACCGGAAAAGTAGCTGCGGCCGGCGATGTAGCGGAAGCGGTGATTTTCCTGATGCACAACACCAATACTACCGGAACTGTCCTCCGCTGCGATGGTGGCTTTAGTCTATAAAATAATCATCGGCCGAAGGCCTGAAAAAGCACAAAGGGAGTAACCAATATGGTCACTCCCTTTGTGCTTTATAAAAAACGATGATTATCCGAATAGGTTTTGCCATGCCTTCCCTAAAGCGGTCCGCGTTAAAGACTAAACACGACAAATTAAAGGGGTTTTAGCATCGGTTTCCCCGTCAATGGCCCTGGTCCACAGCAGAGGCTGTTTTTTTAGATTATACAGGAAGATAATATGTTGTTGGCAGATAATTGGGCTATAGCGGAGTAGCTGGTTATCAAACTTATGCGCTTCGGTGAACATAATCCTGTTTTTACTGTTTAGTATTTGCAGTGATACCGCCGTGTAGTTCAATGTATGTAGATCCGGTATCATCCCCGATTCACAGAACCGACAAGATTATAGCGCAGCAGTTATTCCGGATGCAATGAGCATGCGCAGGCTCTCTTTTTTCATTTATACCCTTGCGAAAGCCATTATCCCCTTCCTGCTATAAGTCTGTCGGGAAACCAAAATAATGTACAAACCCGGCTACTATGGTAAAAAAGCTGTCCATTTGTGTAAATGTTCAGAATCGTATTTCCCGTGCTGTTAGACAATGTTGTTATGTGCTCCTGTTACTGCTGATAGGCAGTCATGTGAAAGCCCAGCAATGTACCGGCTCCCTGGGTGACCCGGTTTTCCTGGAAACATTCGGTACGGCGGCTACGGCAGCTAAACCAACGCTGGGGCCTCCGCTGCCGGCGGGTATTACCACGTATACCTATTACGCGCCCGGTGTAGGCTCCCGGCCTACAGGCCCTTATCCGGGGCAGTATACCATCAGTAACACCACCCGGGGCTACAATAACATCTATTTCGTGGACCGGCCGGACCATACCAGCACCGATGGCCGCGGGTTTTGTATGGTGGTAGACGCCAATGCCACCCCGGATAAATTCTATGAACGTACGATCACCGGTTTATGTGCCGGTACCACTTTTGAATTCTCCGCCTGGATCATGAACATCAACCCTCAATCGGGGGTTTCTCAACCCAGTCTGCGTTTTGATATTATGGATGCCAATAACCCTAACGGCACTCCGCTGAAGTCTGTATCTACCGGCACCGTGCCGTTTCAAAGTCCCGGCACCTGGGTAAGACAGGCCGGTATCTTCCAGATGCCTTCCACTACCAGCGCCATTATCCTGCGGATTTTCAGTAATACGCCCAATAGTAATGGTAATGACCTGGCGCTGGATGATATCGCCTTCGCAGCCTGCGGACCTCCTATCGCTTTTGCTCAAACTACCGGCGTAGTATGTGCCGGCGGTACCGGCGGATTTTCGGTGAGCCTCCCAACAGGCAGCTATTCCAACTACTTTTTCCAGCTGCAGAAAAGGGCGCTGGGTACCACCACCTGGACCAATCAAGGCGGTGTAATCAACAATGGTTCCAATAACCAGTATACTTTCAATGTTCTCAATGCAGCTGCAGGTTTTGAATACCGCGTGGTAGCAGCCGGCGGCATGGCGGAAATGAACAACACCAGCTGCCGCGTGGTGTCTGCCCCGGCAGAATTGAAAGTAATCGATTACACCACTTCTATTAATGGCCCGGCGGTTATTTGCTACAACAGCAGCGCTACGCTCACGGCCAACGTCACACCCAAAGCCGGTACCGGTACCCCTGCTTCCGGTTATAGCTATACCTGGGAAACCAGTCCAGATGGCAGCACCGGCTGGACCGTGATCGCCGGTCAAACCGGCGCTACGCTCAATACCGGTACGCTGACAGCCAATCGTTATTACCGGGTAACCGCTACCGTTAACGGCTGCTCCGGCGATGGCGTTTCCAGTCCGTTCCGGGTGGTGGTCAATCCCAATATCAGCATGACCATCGGCACGGTAAAACCTATCTGCCAGGGAACGGCATTGTTTAGTATACCCTATACCGTTAATGGGGGTAATGCAAACGCCTATAGTATCACTACCTCCGATATGCCCGGCTTTAATGCCGTGACCGATGCCTCCCTCGCCGGTTCCCCACTGAATGTGGTGATCCCTGCTAATGTGGCGCCGGGCACCTATCATTTCACGGTTACCTTTAAACACAAGGCCAGCGGCTGTTCCGCCTCCTACCCGGTATCGCTGGATATCAATCCTACGCCTACCATCGCTACCGTAGGACCAGCACAACAACTATGCGGTACCAGTAATACTACCCTCTCCGGTAATACGCCTGCTGCCGGTACCGGCAACTGGACCCAGGTCAGCGGTCCCGGTGTGGCTACCATCGACAACCCACAGCTGCCCAATACAAATGTGTCCGGACTGGTAACCGGTACCTACGTGTTCCGCTGGACCATCAGCGGCGGAGCCTGTCCGCCTTCCTACGCTGATTTGCAGGTAACGGAATACGGCAACACCACGCTTCCCGATGCTGGCCCGGATTCCACACAGTACAATTCCGGCATCTTCCATATGCAGGCCAATACCCCGACGGTGGGTACCGGCAAATGGGTGGTCATCAGCGGTAATCCTTCCATCGCTGACCCTACCGACCCGCATACCACTATTACCATTCCCCCTAATACCAGCGCCACCCTCGCCTGGACCATCACTAATAATGTGTGTCCGCCGCTGCCAGACCAGGTAACCATTACTTATGTAAGCCGGGCTGATATAAAGGCGCAGAAAATAGTATCAGAATTCGGTCCTTATCTGGCCGGACAACCACTGACCTACCGGATCAATATCACCAATGCCGGTCCCAGTAACGCGCCGGGTGTACAGATCACCGATGCGCTGCCCGCCGGATTTACAGCCAGCAATGTGTCTGTGGCCAGCACAGGAGCCGCCCAGATTATCCAGAATAGCAGCACCAATACCAATATTAACGTTACCGCGGATATTCCTACCGGCAACGCCAGTGTCACTATCACGGTAACGGGTAACATTTTGTCATCCTTCCAGGGAGACCTGACCAATACGGTGACCGCCGTATCACCGGTGGTGCCGGATCCTGACGGGGCTACCGCCACGGTAACGGTACCGGTTATACGCCGGCCATATTTTGAAGTGGTGAAAACGGCGCCCGCCATGGCTATTGCCGGAGAATCTATCAGCTTTGGTATCATTGCCCGTAATAACGGACTGGGAGATGCCAATGCTGCCGTGCTCACCGATGTTATTTCTTCCAAGCTCTCCAACGTCAGCTGGACGGCTACCGCCACGGGTAAGGTAACAATCACCTCCGGCGCTACCGGTACGGGTAATAATATCCGCATCGTGGCCAATTACCCCGGTGGCGATACGCCGGCAGATACCGGTAAAGTATATATCAGTGTAACCGGCACCGTGAATGCCGGCGCCACCGGTAATATCCAGAATGTGGCGACCGTAACGCCTACCGAACCTGTCAGCGCATTTAATTCCAATACCACGACCACTGTTATCAGCAGTTCACCCGGACTGGTAATCGATAAGAGCCGCACCACACCGGTGATAGCGGTGGCCGGTACACCGGTGCAGTATGTGATTACGCTGATTAATAATGGCCCGAGCGATGCCGTGCAAACTGTCATTACCGACGCGGTGCCGGCTGCGGTGCAACAGGTACAGTGGACCGCCACCGCCCAGGGAGCTGCCGCCGTTACTGCCGGCGCTTCCGGCACGGGTAACCAGGTACAGGTAACGGGTAACATCCCCGCAGGATCTTCGAATGTGATCACCGTCCGTATATCCGGTATTATCAGCGCAGATTTTAGCGGCACATTGTCCAATACGGCCACCGCAACGCCTGCAGAACCGGGCGTACCGGCGGTAAGTGATACCGACGAGGCGACGGTGCAAAAAAATGTGAAACTCACCATTGTGAAAAACGGTCCGGCTACAGCTGTTCCGGGTGGACAGATTTCTTACACCATCGATGTGAAAAATGAAGGCCCGTCCAATACCACCGGTACCAGCATCACAGACGTGATTCCGGCATCACTGTACAACGTCACCTGGACGGCTAGTGTGGTAAGCGGTACGGCCACTATCACCGGCGGCGCAACCGGCGCCGGTAACCAATTGAGTGTGACCGCCAACATGGCCGCATTGGCTACGGTGCGGGTAATCGTGCATGCGACCATTTTACCGCCTACCTATAACCCCATCCATAATACGGCGATGGTAACGCCTTCCGAGCCCGGCTACCCGCCGGTGACTTCTAATGAGGTAGTGACCACCGTCACCCCCGAGGCGGACCTGACCATCAGTAAAACCGGTCCGGATACCGCCACTGCCGGTAGTTCGGTGTCCTATGTAATCATTGTGGGTAATGATGGTCCCAGCAATGCCCGCAATATGCAGATCACGGACGTAGTACCGTCAACGTTACAACAGGTCACCTGGACAGCCGTCGCCAATGGCAACGCTACCATCGCCAGCGGAGTGAATGGCAGCGGTAATAATGTTTCCCTGGCCGGCGATATCGGTGCAGGCACCGGAAATAATATAGTGATTACCGTTAGTGGGAAACTGGACCCTGCTTTCTCCGGTACGCTGACCAACACCGCTATCGTAACGCCTTCCGAGCCCGGCAGCACAGGTGATACCGCTACCAAACAAACCCTCGTTAAACGCCTGCCGCAAATCACCATTACCAAATCGGCGGTAGACGGCGTACTGGCAGGGGATAGCGTGACCTATACCATCGAAGTAGGTAATACCGGTGCTTCCAATGCGCTCAACCTGGTGGTGACGGACGTAGTGCCGGCCGCTTTGAGTGGGGTACAATGGTCTGCCCAGGCACTGGGACTGGCTTCTATCACCGGCGCAGCCACCGGCACCGGTAATAATGTACAGGTGACCGGTAATATTCCTGCCGGCAGCGACAATAAACTGGTGATCACCGTTAAGGGCAAAACTGATCCTGGTTTCTCCGGTAATATCGTGAACCATGCTACAGCTACGCCTTCTGAGCCGGTACCACCGGTGACGGCTACCCAAACCCTGGTGGTGAAAAAACTGCCGGTGATCAGGGTGACTAAAGCTGGTCCGGCTACACTGAAAGCCGGCGAACGCATTACGTATACCGTCACTATTACGAATACAAGTGTATCCAATGCTGATAACCTGGTGATAGAAGATATTGTGCCGGCTGCCGTTACACAAACCAGCTGGACTGCCACCATCAACGGCAGTGCGGTAATTAACAGTGGTGGTACCGGCACGGGTAATACTGTACGGGTGAATGCCAATATTCCCGGCGGTGGTGGTAGCAGCGTACTGCTGACGATCACTGGTGTGGTAGATCCTGCCTTCTACGGCACTTTCACCAACCAGGCTACCGCGCAACCTTCCGAGACAGGCGCGCTGCCTGCCGTATCGGCGCCGGTAGTGACGACCGTTGTACAAAAACCGTCCCTGCATGTGGTGAAAACCGGTCCGGCTACCGCTAACGCCGGCGAAACGGTGCGATACCTGTTGACCGTCACCAACACTGGTCCGTCAAATGCCGCAGGCGTGGTGATTGCCGACCAGGTGCCGGCCTTGCTGACCAACGTCAGCTGGACGGCCACTGCTGCCGGCGGCGCCACTGTATTGTCCGGTGCTACCGGTACAGGTAACAATCTGCAGGTAACAGCCAATGTACCGGTGACCACCGGTACGGTGAATATAACGGTAACGGGTACCCTGCCAGCGGCTACCCTGGCAGGCACCATAAAAAACGTGGCTACCGCCGATCCGGCCGTATCCGGCCTGCCGCCGGTAACATCCGATACGATTACAACGGTTATCAGCCAGCGCCCGCGGCTGATCATTCAAAAAAATGCACCGGCTAACTGGAGTGCCGGAGAGTATATTATTTATGGGGTGAAAGTGGAAAACGCGGGTCCCAGCGATGCGCGCGGCACCGTGATCACCGACGCTATTCCGGCTACGATTGTGAATCCTACCTGGATTGCCGCTGCCAGGGGGAACGCGGTGGTGACTACCGGCGCCACCGGTTCCGGTAACCAGCTCAATGTAGTGGCTGATATTCCGGCGGGCAGCAGTAATAGTGTGGTGATCCTCATCTCCGGCAGGGTGCAGTCCGATTTTGCCGGCTTGATCACCAATACCGCTACCGCTACGCCGGCAGAGCCTAATGTACCGACGGTAAGTTCCAATGTGTCGACCAACATCAGCCGGCAGGCTAAAATAAAAATACAAAAGATTGGTCCGGCTGCTACCACGGCGGGTAACGTAATCGCCTATACGCTGGAAGTGGTCAATAATGGTCCGAGTGATGCCCATAACATCACCATTAAAGACGCTATCCCGGCCGGCATCCTGAATGCTACCTGGACAGCCACAGCCTCCGGCGGTGCTGTTGTTACGGCCGGTGCATCCGGCACCCAGGATGTATTGGTAAATGGTAATATTCCTGTAGGGGCGGCTGCTAAAATCACCGTACAGGTAACCGGTAAAGTAGATCCGGACTATACGGCGCCTAATATTACCAATGTGGCCATTGCGCTGAATGATCCGTCGTTTGCAACGCCGGTAGGAGATACCGCGAGTGTGGTGACTACCATCAACCGGGTGGCGAACCTGCGTATCGTGAAGAACGGTCCTGCCAATGCAGCTGCTGGCCAGCCGATACAATACACCCTGGATGTTTATAATGATGGCCCTAGCAACGTGCAGGGTGCAGTTGTTCAGGACGCATTGCCGTCCGGGTTGCTGAATCCAAATTGGGTAGTGACCAGCACCGGTGGGGTGGCTAATATCAACCCTGCCAGTGGTTCCGGTAATGTGAATGTTACTGCTGATATACCGGCAGGAAACGGTAAACTGACGGTCACTATCAATGGTGTCGTTAATCCGGCAATGATCAATGGAACCACTATGATCAATACCGCTACGGTATCATTACCTGCCGGCAGCCCGATTACAGATCCTAATCCGGCTGATAATACCAGCAGCGTATCGACTGTTGTCGATAATGATCCGGTGGTACGCATCGGTAAAAACGGTCCGGCCATAGTTAACGTAGGCGACACGATTCATTACAGAATTGTGGTGACCAACGGTGGTTCCGGCAACATCACCAACGCTCAGATTACCGATATGGTGCCGGCAGATGTAAGCGTGTTTAACTGGGGCGCTGCGGCTACCGGCACAGCAACAGTAACCGGCGCAACTTCCGGTAACAGCAATAGTATTAGCACTACGGCCGATATCCCGGTAGGCAACAATATGATCGTCATCCTGGTCGACGGTGTGGTGAACAACACGGCCAATGCAACCTTCACCAATACCGCAACCGTAGTGGCAGGGTCCAATAAAACAAGCTCCATCACCACTACCGTCAACCGGTCAACGGATGTAAGTATCGTGAAGAGCGGACCACAGCAGGTAACAGCCGGACAAACGGTGAACTATACCCTGCAGGTATTTAATGCCGGTCCGACCGATGTGCAATCGCTCGTTATTACCGACGCCGTACCGGCTGCTGTTACCAACGTTACCTGGAAAGCAGTGGTAACGGGTACCGGCGAAGTGATTGGCGCGCAGGAAATAGATAGTAGCGGCAGCAACATCAATATACCGGGTAAACTGTCTGCCGGCAGCGCTAATTATATTACCGTGTACATCAGCGGTACCGTCAGTGGCAGCGCCGCCTCCGGCAGTATTGTCAATACGGCGAATGTAGCGGTGAATGGCATCGTCGATTATAATCCTGCTAACAATACCAGTACGGTGACCACCAACGTCGGCCGCACTACCGGTTTGCAGATACGAAAGAGCGGCCCGGTACAGGCACAGGCAGGTAACACCATTACCTATCAGGTAGTGGTAACCAACAACGGACCTTCAGACGCCACCGGTGTAAATATCAGTGATGTGGTACCGGCAACGGTACAAAATGTTAGCTGGGAAGCAGTAGTGACCGGCGCCGCCGACATCACCGGTCCTTTTAGTGGTACCGGCAACAATGTGGCTACTACCGGGGATATCCCTGGTGGTGCAGGTAATAGCGTGGCTATCACGATCACGGGTACACTGAATAATGATTTCAGCGGTAACATCGTGAATACGGCCACTGCCGGCAGCAGCGAATCCCCCACCGTGAGTGATAATGTAACCACCGCGGTCACCAAACAATCAGACATACAGGTATATAAGAGCGGTCCGACCAACATTACCGCCGGTGATAAGATCAGTTACCTGATTACGGTAACGAATAATGGTCCTGCTTTTGCCCGTGGCCTGGTGATTACGGATACTATTGACGCCCGTATCACCGGTATCACCTGGACCGCCACCGCTGCCGGCAATGCAACGGTTACTGCCGGAGGCGCCGGTGGTGGTAACCTGCTCAGTGTAACAGCTGATATTGCGCCCACCAGCGATGCGGTAGTCACTATCCTGGTGACTGGTACCGTGAAACCGGATGCGAAAGATACTATCCGCAATACAGCAACGGTTACTTCTCCTGACCCGCAGACACCGCCGGTGGTAACACCGCCCACTACCACCGTAGTAGGCCAGCATCCTGAACTGACCATCAATAAGAGCGGTCCGCAACAGCTGAATGCCGGTGAAAACATCAGCTACTGGCTGGACATCACCAACAAGGGCCTGAGTAACGCTACCCAGGCGATGATCAGCGACCAGGTGCCTGCCATCGTGAAACAGGTGAACTGGACGGTACAGGCTACCAGCCCGGGTACCACTGTTACCAGCGGTAATACCGGCAACGGCAATAATGTACAGGTGATCGCCAATATACCGGCGGGTGGCTCTCTCGGCCTGATGGTACAGGGTAAAGTAGATTCCACTTTTGCCGGTGATATCATCAACACCGGTATTGTAACCGCTGCAGAGCCGGGTAATACACCGGATTCATCTACTGTACAAACAACCATTATCCTGATGCCTGCCGTGCAGATCACCAAAGCGGGACCTGCCACCCTGCAATCAGGACAACGGATCACCTATACGTTGATCGCTACCAACAACGGTCCGAGTATGGCTACCAACGCTTCCATCCAGGATGCAGTTCCAACGAAGGTGACCAACGTTACCTGGACCGCCGTTGCAACGGGCAATGCACAAATCAACGGCGCCGCTACCGGCAACGGTAATCTGGTCAATGTGTTAGCGAATATCCCACCAGGCGCAAATAATCGTGTAACCGTTACCGTGAATGGTACCGTGGATCCGGGCTTCCGCGATACCTTGAAAAACACAGCCATCATTACACCGGCGGAAACCGGTGCGCAGCCTGATACTTCCGCCCTGGTACGGACAGTGGTTACAGCGGTACCCAAACTGCACATCCAGAAAAATGGCCCGACCACCACTACTGCCGGTCAGCCGATACAGTATACCATCCTGGTCAACAATAGTGGATTGAGCAATGCAGTCAACTTCACCATTACGGATGTGGTACCGGCTACTATCACACAGGTGAGCTGGAAAGCGATGGCCAACGGGGGGGCAGTGATCCATGGCGCTTCTTCCGGTACTGGTAATAATATCAGCCTGGCAGGCGATATGCCGGCGGGGACTAACAATAGTATAGTCGTTACCGTTAATGGTAACGTAGCGGGTAATGCGAGTGGTACGCTGGTGAACAACGCAACTGTTACACCGTCAGAAACAGGCGCCACACCGGAAACAGCTACGGCTACCACGCAGATTATAACACAGTCGGCGGTAAGAATCAGCAAAACCGGTCCGGCTACCATGATACGCGGCGACCAGGTGACCTATGTTATCAGCGTTATCAACAACGGTCCAAGCGATGCTGTCAATACAGATATTACGGATCTCATACCGGCTGTATTAACCAATGTAACCTGGAGTGTTACCCCGCTGCGCAGCACCGTCATCAATAGCGGCGCTACCGGTAGCGGCAACAGTGTAAAAGTAAATGTGAATATGCCTGCGGCGGATACCAGCGGACTGACTATCCAGGTAAAAGGTACGGTAGCGCAGAACGCGCCTGCCGGCAGTGTCACCAACGTGGCACACGCGATCCTGAATAATATGGGCGGTAAGGATGTACCTTCCAATACGGTGGTGAGCAATATCGGCAGCTCCACAGATCTGATCATCAGCAAAACCGGTCCACAGGAAGTCTTCGTAGGTAGTAAAGCCGGTTATGTATTGACCATTAGTAATGATGGCCCGTCCAACGCTGACAATGCAACGGTAACGGATATACTGCCGGCGGCGCTTACGCAGCCCTCCGTAACAGTGGTATCTGTCTCCGGTGGCGCCGCCAACGTGCAGGCAGGTGTGAACGGTAATACCATGAATGCTACGTTGGGTACCTTCCCGGCAGGCGCGCAGGTGGTATTACAGGTAACAGCCACTGCCAACACTACCGGCAGCATCCGGAACACAGCTGTGGTCAACACCCCGGCAGGTGTAACAGACATCGATAGCACCAATAACAGCAGCACCGCATCCACTTTTATCAGGGCTAAGTCTCCACTGAAAATCACGAAATCTGTCAACCCGGCCAGCGGTCCTTACAGCATCGGTCAGGTGATCAGCTATACGCTACAGGTAAACAATACCGGTACTGCCGGTGTAAACCCTGTGGTGGTGCTGGATACCCTGCCACCAGCCAGTTTGGTGAGCGATCCGGTGTACAGCAATCCGCCGGTAGGCAACATCGTGTATAACAGCAGCACCCGTGTATTGCAATGGAACGTTGGTTTGGTGAGCGCCGGCGCTACCCGCAGCTGGAGCTATGATGTTACCATCACGGGTACCGGCAATACCCGCAATATAGCGGTAGTCGCGGGTCCGCCGGAAGTAAGTATTCCTGATACTGCTACGGTTATCATCAATACAGAGAAATTCGCCAACCTCAAAGTAGTGAAACAGCTGACGAGCACACCGCCGTTCAGTGTCAACAGTACGTTGACCTTCACGATCACGGCGACTAATAATGGTCCGGATAAAGCTACCGGCGTAGTAGTGCAGGACCGCCTGCCAGGTATGCTGGGCAGACCGCTTACGCTCAATGCTACAGCTGGTCAGGCTACTTACGACATTGCAGCGGCCACCATCAACTGGCAGATACCGGAACTGGCATCAGGGGCCAGCGCTACGCTGACCTTCACCGTGAAACTGATGTCAGCCGATGATATCGCCAACACAGCCACCATCAGCGGTAATGAAAAGGATCCGGATGTTAGCGACAATACATCGGTGATAGGTCCTATAAAAGTAACAGGAGAAGATATCTTCATACCGAATGTCGTAACACCTAATGGCGATGGTAAGAACGATAATTTCTTCATACCGGGTTTAACCAAATTCCCGGGATCAGCGCTCTACATCTATAACCGCTGGGGTAACCAGGTATATCAAAGTAAGAACTATGATAACAAGTGGAATGGAGACGGATTGAGTGAGGGTACTTATTATTATATACTGGAACTCCGTACGGAACAAGGCATACGTAAGTACAAAGGATGGGTGGAACTGTTGCGATAAGTACATTTACAGCAAAAGCGAAGGGCAGCAGGAATGCTGCCCTTCTTGTTTTAAAAATTGCTTATAAAGAGGGGATGATGACTTCTTCGTCCTTTATTGGTTCATAATTGATAGCAGTAGCGATGGCTTTGAATTTTTTGGAGTCTACTCCCAGCACGGCGCCATCGGATGTCCAGGTGTGCAGCGGACCGCCTCTGAACGGAAGATCCGGCGTTACCCACAGGGTGAGGGGGCCTTCCTTACTCTTGACAATAACGGCTTTGCAGGTAAAACCAAGAATATTGCGGGTGCCGGTACCTGGTTGGGCTGATGCAGGATGTTCTCTTTCTGTGAGCTTTTTTTTGCCGTTGGCTTCCGTCAGCGCCCAGGCCTTGCCACTGGCGCCATCTTCATAAAATGCCGTTTCACTATCCCCCATCTGTATGTGCACATTGGCGCCTTCTTCTGTTTTAACCTGCTCCGGTTGTTTAACGGATGTTTTGGATTTGTTGCCTTTGAAATACAGGATTTCCTGACTGCTGGCGGTTTCCGGTATCATGTCCTTGTATTGAAGCTGGTCCGGTTTAAGCGAAGCATGCAGAAACATGGTGAGGTCGTAATGTATTACACCTTGTGTTTTGTCTTGTGCCGTAGCGGAAAATCCCAGCAGGAGGAATACCGCCAGCAGGAAGTTGTTTGTGCGAAGCATAATCATTTGTTTTTTGATTTGGGAAAATGTCTGAATTTATAGATGGCGCTGAGCAGGAAATATTGTCCCAGTGCGGTGTTTTTGCGATCCTCGATATAGCCGTTACCGGTAATGCGGTTGATACCGGCGTTATTATCCAGCAGGTCTTTGGCAGCCAGCTGCAACGAAAAATGTTTACCTATTTCTTTATTAATAGAAGTATTTAACAATAGGATGGTGTTATTGTATCCGGAGGCGAGGCCCAATGCGGTAAAGCCTTCCAGGCTGGCTTCCAGCGTCATGTTCCAGGGTAGGATAACGATACTCTCCAGGCTGTAGCGGAGCAACCAGTTTTTTTCCGGCAGTCCGTTACGAATAGCGAAACGGCGGTTGTTCCAGGTAGCGTTACCGGTAGCATTGAGGCTGATGCGGTTCGCCGGATAATAGTTGACCTGCACATCGGGAGATAACATCAATACAGTATTGCTGTTTTTTTCTCCGTTGTTAAACAACGTATTACGGGCATAGGTAGCGTTGAAGCCCAGCGACAGCGAAGAGTTACGGGGCCCGATGGTAAGGCTTTTGCCAGCCGCAAACGAAGCCTGGTAGTTACCGCGTACATTCACGGGGATAATCAGTTGCTGCCCGGTATTTTTATCGATACTGGTACTATCGGCTACCTGGCTGCTGTACCAGTCGAAGCCCGCAGTAGCATAGATGGCATTGCCGGAACCCGGCGATACTTCATTAAACGACAGCGACCAGCGGTGACTTTTTTCCTGGTCCAATGCAGCGTTACCACGACGCACATACAGCGGATCGGTATTGTCTGTCAGTGGCTGAAGGTTGCTGACAGCCGGTATAGTGGCCACGGTGTTGTAACGGAAGGTTAGTTTCTGCCTGCCGCCGGTTTTCCATTCGGCGTAGGCTTCCGGTAGCCAGGCCTGGAATTGGCGGTCGATGTGATAGCCTTTCAGATCGGAGCCGCCGTTAAGGGTACTGCGTTGCCAGCCGGCGCCAACGGTATAACGGAAACGGTTATAGTTACCTGCCAGTAAGGCTTTGGTGGTTTGTTGCCATCTGCGGGTGTTGTAATGGTCACTGTATAACAGGTCTGGTTCATCATAGGCGCCGCCGGCACTGCGATTGTTGGTTTGTCTGTCATAGATGCCGTTGCTGTAATAAAGCTGTTGCCCCAGCTGCAAACTCAGCGGACGGGATAACGGTTCCGTATAAACGATATTACCGCTGATGCTGGAAATATTGGCTTTACTGATTTGTTGTTGATCTACATGGGTTGTTTTTTCTCCTGTAGGGAGATGAAAAAAAGTGCTGTTGAACCGGTTGAGGTATACCGTATTGTTTTCGTAATATTCCGGTTTGGCCGTCAACATCAGGGTGCGGCCGGCTTTGGCCAGGCGGTGGCGTAGTTGAACTTCCATACTACCGAGGCGGTTATCACCGGAGGTATGGGTGTTTTGATCGCCCTGGTTGAGCAGCGTAAGGCCGTCTGCTGAATAGGAGTGGAACAGGCGGTCTCCACTGTTGTTGAAATGATTGAGGTCTGCATGTGGTATCAGTTTCAGCGTAGTACGGGCATTGAGCGGTGTTTCCGCGCTGAGATCTATCCGCTGGTTCATGCTGTAGTTGGCGGAATTACCGTTTTGCAGATAATTATAGGCAGTATCTGTGAGCCGGTATTGACGGGCGTAGTCGTAGTTATCGCGGGTGTTGGTTTCGTTGAAGAAATAACTGCTGCGTAGTTTGAAACCATTGTTCCAGTCATTGTTGAAGTTAACACCACCAAAGCGGGTGTCTGTAAGGCCGATAGGACGGGCTATTTCAGCGAGGGTTTCCGGGGTGCCGGATATTTTTACCCCTTTCATACGCATCAGTTCAGACAATGCTGCGGGTGGCAGGTTGTCGAACATATCCGGATTGGAAGCCGCCATTTTAAGCAGTTCGGACGCACTGAATCCGGATTTGTTGACGTTATTTCCTTTGAGCAGCAACGATAGTTGCATATCGTTGAGAAAACTGTTGGCATTGATGCCGCCCTCGTAGCGGTCCATGGTACCGGCGCCGGCGCTGACATTACCAAAGTAGCCGCGTTTCCGGTTTTTTTTGGTCACCAGGTTGATGGTCTTTGCCTGTTTCCCATCGGGTACGCCGGTGAATTCGGCCATATCGCTTTGTTTATCGAGGATCTGTACTTTATCAATCATATCTGCCGGCAGGTTACGGGTGGCTATGGAGGGATCGCTGCCGAAAAATTCCTTACCGTCCACGAGTATACGTTGTACGGTTTCTCCCTGTGCTTTGATACTGCCGTCGCGCGCTACCTGTACCCCCGGCAGTTTGCTGAGCAATTCTTCCACAACGGCGTTGTCCTTGGTTTTGAATTTTCCGGCGTTGTATTCAATGGTGTCGCCTTTCATTTGTATGGGCGGTGTGTTGTCTTTGATGGTGACTGCCTGTAGCTGTCTGCTGCTGGCTATGAGCCCAATGGAGGCGGGCAATGCCGGAAAGCGGCCGGCGGGGATACTGAAGGATAGCGTGGTGTCGGCGTAGCCGAGGCTATGCAGGTATAGATGGTAATGACCATTCGGTAAAGAGAAGGACACTTTTCCCTGTGTATCGGTCATGGCCGTACGAATAACGGCGGTGTCCTGTACAGCCGTGACTTTAACCGCTACGCCGCTCAGGGCTTTACCGGTGGCGGCATCGCCGATCTGCATTTGTTGTGCGATAGAAGAGAGCGCGTAAACAGATAATATACCCGCGAGGTATATTTTTCGCATCATTGTTTTCATGCGGTAAAATTACCGGGTGCACTGTGGGGAATAGGTTAACGAGTCTGTATATACTCTTAATGAATGTTAAAAAAATCAGATCAGTAATTTAAAGCCCCGGCCGCGTACGTTCACGATCTGGACGCTGGGATCATGACGCAGGTATTTGCGTATGCGGGTAATATATACGTCCATGTTACGGGCATTGAAAAAACTATCATCGCCCCAGATGCTGAGCAGCATTTCCTTGCGGGAGGTGATGTTATTGGCGTTGTCGGCCAGCATCTTCAGCAGGTCGGCTTCCCGTTGGGAAAGGCGTTGGGGCTCGCCGCCAAAATGCAGCTCCTGCCGCGGATAGTCGAACAGGTAACCGCCCAATCTTATCTGCCCCTGGGAGATCGGTGTGGCTGCGGGGGGGAGGGTGCGTTTCAGCAGGGCATGTATCCGGAGCATCAGTTCTTCCATGCTGAAAGGCTTTTTGATATAGTCGTCAGCCCCGGCATGAAAACCTTTGAGCACGTCCTGTACCTCACTTTTAGCCGTTAGAAAGATCAGCGGGGTATGGGGATCTGTAGCACGGATCTCCTGCACGAGCGTGAGCCCGTCTTTACGGGGCATCATAATATCAATCACACATACATCGGGCCGGTGCTGGCGGTAAAGCTGCCAGCCTTCCTGTCCATCGGCGGCGTAGATGACTTCAAAACCTTTCATCTCCAGGGTTTCTTTCACTACGCCGGCCAGTATGGCCTCGTCTTCTACCAGTAATAAACGTATCTGTTGTGGTATCATTTTGCCAGTTCTATGGTGAAGGTACTGCCTTGTCCGGATTGGCTCTCTACCCTGATAGTGCCGCCCATTCTGGTCAGCAGGCTTTTTACATGGCTGAGTCCCAGCCCGTAACCTTTAACCGTATGCAGGTTACCCTGGGAAACCCGGTAAAATTTATCAAAGATATAAGGCTGATGCGCTTTATTGATCCCGATGCCCTGGTCTTCGATGATGAAGCGGTAGTAATGCGGTGTTTCCGTTACTGTAAGCGTGACAGGTTTAATGTCTGCCGGCGTGTATTTGATCGCGTTATCCAGCAGGTTGGACAGGATAGTGCTTAACGCCGCGGGCTGTGTACGTATATCCTCCTGCGTTACATGCAGCTGCGTGTGTATGGTAACGCCGGGGAGCCCTGAAAAACGGGCCACGACTGATTTTACCAGCGTTGGAAGGTCCACGGTTTCTTCAGTGGCAGGCGGATCTTCTTCATGTTCCAGCCGGGTGAGGGCCATGATATTGTCTACCAGTCCCTGTAGTTTATGGAGCTCATCCTGCTCCAGCCGCAGGTACCGTGCTGTTTTTTCGGGGTCTTTGCTGCCGCCGAAAGTGAGTAACGCTTCATTGGTAGCCGTAAGAATAGCTACCGGCGTTTTCAGTTCATGGGTAATATTACTGATGAAATCGTTTTTCATGGTCTCCAGCTTTTTCTGCCGGATGATAATGCGCCACAACACCCATATACAACCGCTGATGAGTAACACCATACAGAAAGATAATACCAGTGGCCATAATATTTGGGCAAGCAGGAAACTGCTGCCGCCTTCGAACCTGGCAATGATGGTGCGGGGCGTTTGTATGGAAGTGGAACGGATAGCCACTATGTGTTCATTGGAAGTGATGATGGTGTCTTTCTTAATAATAGCTATCCTGAAAGGCAGGGAAATATGACGGTTGTCCAGCTCCTCCTGGTAATATTTGCGCAGCAGGGCGGTATCTGCCTCCACCATGTTGCTGAAAGCAAAGATGCCGGCCAGGAACCGGTTCATATCTATAGAAGCATCCTGCAAACGGAAGTTTTGCTGAAACACCGTATTAGCCTCGCTGCTATCCCGGGAGATGACTTTCACCAGCCCGTTGCCCTCCGCCGAATCTGAAGATAAGAGAGAATCGGGGATACTGATGCCCGCGCTGAGCTGGAGGGCACGTTTGTGGCGGATAGCCTGGCTGGTGTCTGTATGTTGTCCGGGATTATCCAGTTGTTTGACCGAGCTGATCACGGAACGGTCATAGGCTTTCTGTAAACCGTCAGACGCCACCTGTACGAAGCTGGCCTGCTGTCCCAGCCAGGCTGTCCGCAGCCAGTACAACTGAAAGGCCAGTACCGCCAGCGCAGTGGGAATAGTGATCCACCAGATCCGTTTAACAATGAAGTCCATCTTACAAAGATAACCGAAGGTACTATGCCGGCAAGCCCGGATTAACACTCATTAACACTTTTGCAAGGGTGGTTAACAAATGAGAAATGCGGTCTGTGCGTCCGTAGCATGGCGCAAATGTAGTGAAAAGCGGCTAAGGCGTAAAAATTGCGGTATATTTGAAGATGAATGATATTTAACCAAAAGGAACGAATGAGAAACTTATCCATTGTATGTATACTGATGTTGATGCTACCCCTGCAGAGCTGCGGTCAGGGAACCAATAGTATCAAAGAAAAATACCTCAACAGTTATCAGCTGATCAAAAAGTATGACTATCAGCCCCGTTTTTACCTGGACCTTAACAGCTATAACTGTAGCTATGAAGTGCTGATAAATGATATGCCGGCATTTTCGTTTTATAGCTCGGGAAACATAGGGGGAGCCACTTATCCGGTATCTTCCTTTATTCTCAAAAGCGGAAAACAAACTATTACCATCCGGGTATTTCCGGAGGTAGATGACGACGATAAAATGGCTTCCTTCTTACGGGCAAAGAACTCCGGACTGGAAGTGAAGGTAGTGGCTGGCGATAATGATAAAGAAAAACCGGAGGAATATAAACTGCTGTTCCGCTATAAAACGCCGGTGGTGCAACAGGATAGTGTACCCTATCTGGAGTTTACAGGCGTGTTTGATGCCACCACACCCAACCAGCTTAAAGGCTGGAGCGAAAGCCAGGATCTGAAAAAAGAAGACAAAACACAGCTTAAAAAAGAAGTGCTGGCATTCTATACCCGGTACCGGGAATTGCTGGCAGCCGGTAAAATGGAGGAAATAGCAGGACTGGTATACAACCGCGAAGTAGAGGTACAGCAAGCGATGTTCTTCGATAAACCCGCCGATGCCACTGATCTCTGGAACCGGTTTGCGGAAATAAAAAATTATCACCTCGATATGCTGCCGCTGGAACATTATGAACTACGGTTTTTTGGAAACGGAAAAGTGGTGGGGCTTATCCGGACAGATGATGAACTCAGGGGCGAATCGGCGATGACGGGTGTTGCCAATGATAAGTATCGCATTTATAGCCTGTTGCTGCACAAACCCGCTGGTAGTCGTCAATTGCAGGTTATACGATAATCATTAAAAGGAGGGTGCATCAGACTTTGATACACCCTCCTTTTATTTGGGCGCCTGATGGAGAAAGATTTCGTTTAAGTAATGTTCAGGTGCTATAGCTCAAACATCATCTCCAGTAACTTGTACCATTCGTCATCGTTACCATCCTTAAAATCTCCATTCACCATCATAACAACCGCCCGCCTGGTGGCGTAGTTAACATATAACATGGCGTGGCTGCCCGGGACATCGCCACCATGGCCAAAAATATCCTGGTTGCCTGCTTTCCTGTGTTGCCAGTATAGTCCGTAAACAGCTTGTGCTTCGGGGAATTGTACTTTACCCATGGCATCCAGTGTACTGGCAGAGATAATCTGTTTGCCATCTTTGGCCCCGCGGTTAACCAGCATGCTGGCAAAAGCAGAGAGATCTGTCAGGTTTGCGTTTAGTCCGCCGGTACAATAGTCAACCATGCTGAAATCGGCGATGGGCAGCGGGAGTGAGTGGTATGGCATGGCGAAAGGTTGTGTGGCATAATCGCGCATGTGCCATACCAGCGTAGTGGTGCCCAATGGCGCCATGAATTGACGGGTCGTCCAGGTGTCAAAACTTTCCTTCGTCGTAAGTTCTACAATATAGCCTGCCAGTGCGGAAGCCAGATTGGAATAATGAAATTCGGGTTTGGCGCGGTCGTCAACGAAAGATTCGCTGCTATAGAATTTTCCGGAAGGATCGAGCATTTCGCGCACATATTCTGAAAGCGGCATTGGATGGTCTTTCCCAAATACAAAAAAATTTGTGAACAATAAATTGCCGTAAACCGCGTCCACAATACCGGAAGTGTGTGACATCAATAACCGTAGCGTAATTTTTTTGCCCGGGTTTTTAGGGTTCTGCACCTTAAATGGCAGATAGGTGTTGATGTCAGTATCGAGGTTTAATTTACCTTCTTCTACCAGGCGCATAATACTCAGGCCAATAAATGGTTTGGCCAGGGACCCCAGCTTAAATACGGTTTTGGGGGTTACCGGTTCTTTGGTACTGGTATTAGCCACGCCGGCTGTCTTTGACCACACCACACCATCCGGTCCCACCAGTGCGACGGCGATGCCCGGAACTTTCATTTGATCCGTAAGAACAACGATCTGTTTTTCTACTTTTTCAGTTTTGAGGGGCACGGGAGGGGTGGTGTCTTCTTTGTCTTTCTTTTTGCAGGCACAAACGGCCAGCAGGAGTCCTAGTCCTAAGCAGTAGTTTCTCATGTGATTTTTTTACAAATGAAGGGAGGATGCCGTTATGGGGTGACCGCTATTATAGGAAGCGGCTTATGAAGACGGTCAACCATCCTCCGGGGGCAACAATGTCGGGATAGGGGTAGGAGCAGGTGGGCCGCGTATTATGGTAGATCAAATCAGCCGGTTGGTGTGGCGAACTATTCATTTCGTTTACCGGGCGGCTTTCGGAAAATGATGGAAATGAAAGCGAGCCGGCGGAAAATAATTAAAACTGTGTTGCAACATTTGACACCTGCCGTGGTGTTATACTTCATTGTTGGCATGAACGACTATCAGGTGCAGTGGCAACCTCTTCTGAAAATATTGGGGACCCTTTTTATCCTCACGGCACCTTATGTGAACCAGTATGTGCTGGTACCACGGTTTTTGTTGCGCTTCCGGTATTATGCCTATGCTGCGTTGGTATTGCTGCTGATTACCCTGTTGTTTGGTGTGACGGTCTGGTCAGAACCTTTGCTGGTACCGATGTTGAAAACGGGAAAAGCTTTTGCACCTTATCAGGTAAAGGACATGGTAGTATTTTTTGTGATGATGTTGTCACTGGTGGCTGCTTCCTCAGCAATACCGCTATTCTGGCAATGGGTGCAGGCCAGCTATCACCGCACCGCCAGCTTGCAGACAGAACTGGAGAACCTGAAAAAGCAGTTGTCGCCGCATTTCCTGTTTAACACGCTCAATAACCTGGATACGTTGATTTATACCGACCAGCAACGGGCATCAGCGGTGGTGCATTCCCTTTCCCGGTTATTGCGGTACCAGCTGTACCTGTCGGGCAATGGTAAGATATGCCTGCGTCAGGAGCTGGATTTTATGGAAGACTTTCTGTATCTGGAACAGCTGCGCCATGATATACTGGAAGTGCGTGTTACGGCAGATGACAGTGTAAAGGATGTATTGCTGCACCCTTTTCTGCTGATGCCTTTTGTGGAGAACGCAGTTAAACACAACAATTATAACGGTAACGCCTACATTCATGTACATGTTTCCGTTGCACCCGGCAGCCTGCATTTCACCTGTGTTAATGCCGTCTCACATGAACCGGTGGCTGATGGCGGGGCAGGCCTGAAAAATGTACGTCGCCGGTTGTCGTTGTTATATCCTGGTCAGCATACGCTGCGTACGGAAAATAACGGCGAGGTATATACGGTAACCTTAACCTTCAATATATGAACTGTATTGTAATTGACGATGAGCCGCTGGCACGGGAGAAAATCCGGTTGCTGGCAGCGCAGGACGTGTCACTGCAACTGCTGGGCTGCTTCTCCGGAACGGACAAAGCAGCAGATTTTATAGACCTGAACCCGGTAGACCTGATATTTCTGGATGTGGAAATGCCTGGAGGCTCCGGACTGGACTTTGCGCGAAGGCTGCCACAGGACACCCTGGTAATTTTTACTTCCGCTTATGCCGAATATGCGTTGAACAGCTACGATGTGAACGCCATCGATTACCTTGTAAAGCCCGTGCATCCTGCACGTTTTGCACAGGCAGTGCAAAAAGCTATGGACTATGCCGATCTGAAAAGACACCGGAGGCTGCAACAGCAGCAGGTAGCCACAGGGCGGCAGGATCATGTATTTGTACGGGCCGACCGGCGGTTGCACCGGGTGGTGTTCAGCGATTGCCGTTATATTGAAGGCGTGAAGGACTATTGTGTATTACATCTGTCCGATCGTAAACTGATGGTGGGCATCAATCTGAAAGCATTGCTGGAACAATTGCCACAAGATATTTTTGTGCGGATCAGTAAGTCGGTGGTGGTTAATTTCCGGCATGTGACCAGTCTGAATACGCAGGAAGTGCAAATAGGCGCCGAAGAACTGACGATTGGCAATGCTTACCGGGAGTATCTGTTTTCTTTTTTTGTAGAACATCATGTCATTGGCAGATGATCGATTTTTTGTTGCAGGGTTTGTTTTTCCGGTTGTGTTTTAGAAAGATGCAGGGCGGCTTGCAGGTGTTGCAATGCTTGCCGGGTGTCAATATCCCGGTATAGTTCTCCTAATAACGCATGGTAATAGGGATTGCCGGTGAGGCCCAGTTTCTCCGCTTCTGTAATCGCGATGGCGTTGCCTTTTACTTTCGATAAGGCGTAAGTCCTGTTTAATGCCGCTACCGGTGAATACTGTAGCTGCAGCAGCCGGTTGTACAGTTGCAGAATGTTGTCCCATTTTTCGGGTGTGTCTTCCTTGATGGTATGCCACCAGGCGATCGTAGCTTCCAGGTGGTAACGCGAGAGAGTATTACCCTGTGCCGCAACATGCAGGTACCAGGCGCCTTCACTGATCAGGGTACGGTTCCACAGCTTTTCGTCCTGGTCTTCATAGAGGACCAGTGCGCCGTTGGCATCTTTCCTGGCAGGCAGGCGGGATGCATGAAAACACATCAGCGCCATGAGTGCGTTCACCTGTGGCAGGTTGGTCAGGGAATTGTCCAGCAGCAGTTTGGTGAGGCGCATGGCTTCGAGGCACAGCTCTTCCCGTATAACGGCATCCTGGCTTTCGGAGTAGTAGCCTTCATTGTAAAGCAGGTATAAGGTGGTGAGCACTGCGTGTAGCCGTTGGGGTATTTCCGCCGTATCCGGCATTTCGATGATTACTTTTTCGGTGCGTAGTTTTTCCCTGGCACGGAAGAGGCGTTTGTTGATGGTTTCTTTATTCGACAAAAAAGCGTTGGCTATTTCATCGATGCCAAATCCGCAGAGGATGCGTAACGCCAGTCCTATCTGTGCTTCGCCGGCAATAGCAGGATGACAGATAGCGAACAGCATTTGTAGCTGGCTGTCGCTGATATTTTTTTCGGAGAGATCGATATCGGCCGCTACCTGGGCGGTATCGTGTTTTAATACAGGCGCAATTTTTTCACGGAAGAGATGGGCGCGGGCAAAGTAATTTTTCGCTTTGTTTTTTGCTACCACGTATAGCCATGCCACCGGATTTTCCGGGACGCCTTTATAGGGCCATGTTTCCATTGCCAGCAGGAAAGTCTCGCTGGCAATGTCTTCCGCCAGTTCGATATGATCAATACCGAAATGTTTACAGAGCACCGCTGTTATTTTGGAGAACTCTGTCCGGAATAAATGTGGTATTAATGCGGGTTGTTGCATGCCGGAAAGAAAGCCCCTGCCTGTGTAAGGCAGGAGCTGTTGTATTAACCAGGAATTTCGTCGCCGTGAACGAGCCGTCTGACTTCCACGGTATTGCCTTCGCCTGCCAGGATGGGGCAGCCTTGGGCAAAAGAAACCGCCTCATCAATAGAATCGGCTTTTACGATAATATAGCCACCCAGGGTTTCCTTGATTTCGCCGAAAGGCCCGTTGGTGACCATTTTGTCGTGATGTACAATGCGGGCGCCGTCAAAATCCAGGCCATTGCCGACTACAAATTTGTTGCGTGCCGCAATACCGCCGATCCAGTCCATGGTTTGTTTCATCCATATCTGCATCTGTTCGGGGGAGGCTATTTTTTTCCCATCTTCATGACGGAAAATCAACATAAACTCTTTCATGATGTGTCTGTTTTTGTTGTGAAGGAATATTGTTGCAGAACACCCCTTAACAAATGGAAGTTATCAAATTGGACATCTCCCGGGAATTTTTTTATTTTGTTATTGGATCACCAGGCGGACGGAGTCTACCGATAACCGCTGTTTGAGCCAGTTTTGCACTTTGATTTTTTCTACCGGTTTTATTTTCCGGGAGAAGCCAGCCATCACAACCATACAGGTATCTGTACTGCTGCTGTCCGGCCGGCGGAATACCATAGGAGAAGCCGCGTAATACTGACAGTTGGGAAACAGCGCCTTCATTTCGCCGGTCAGATCGGGAGGAGCCTGTTGTGGTGATGCCGCCTGGGTATTGGCCTGCCGGCTACTATCCTGGCGGAACACATCTTCCAGTATGCTGGCTTTGATCTGGGAGAAGTCGATCTCCTGCCGGGCATTAAGCCCCTGTCTGACTACCAGCTGTGTATGCGGCAGTTTGTATTGCCCCATACTGGCCCTGATCCGTTCAATGGTGGTGTCGGACAGCTCTGCCCCGATCAGCAGCAGGTTGATTTCCTTGTGCTGTGGGTGGTACAGAAAATTACGATTCACCACCTGGGTATTGGTAAAATTAAAAGCATCGCGCACAAAATTGCGGGCATTATTTTCAAAGATGCTTTTATCTACAATACGATAAGCCAGGTATATACTGGGAACGACAGTCAGCGTGGTAATGATGAGGATATACCTGGATACTTTCCGTTCATAGGATTTGTCTTCAAACCGGCGTTTCCGGAAATGAAGGAAACGAACGATCAGGAAGGTACTTAAACAAATAAAAATGCTGTTGATAAAATAGAGGTACAATGCGCCGGCGAAATACAGCAGGTTACCGTTGGCCAGCCCGTAGCCGGCGGTGCATAAAGGCGGCATCAGCGCGGTGGCAATGGCCACCCCGGGGATAACGTTACTCTTTTCCTGCCGGGTGGCGGCTACTATGCCTGCGAGGCCACCTACGAAAGCAATAAACACATCCCATACGGAAGGCGTGGTTCGGGCCAACAGTTCGGACTGTGCATCATGCAGGGGCGTGATCAGAAAATAAAGGGTGGAAGTGGCAATACTGATCACCGTGGCGATCAACAGGTTACGGCTGCCTTTCTTTAGCAGGTCAAAGTCGTTGATACCTACACCCAAACCGATACCCATGATAGGTCCCATCAGCGGGGAAATGAGCATAGCGCCGATGATAACGGCGGTAGAGTTGACATTGAGCCCGATGGAAGCGATAAAAATGGCAAATATCAACGTCCACAGGTTAGCGCCTTTAAATTCAGAGCTGTTAGTAATACTGCTGATGACCTCACCTTCATCGGCGGTGTCGGAATTCAGGTTGAACCGGCGCTGCAGGGTGATACTGATCCTTCTCCAGACACGGGATTCTCGAAAGCTTTTTATCATAATAAAAAAATATAACAGGCAGTTATAAGATAACAATCCTGGGGCGCCTTTCGTTCACGCGGCAAAGTCGCAGGGAAAATCCCCTTTTTACGGGATTTACAGCCTGTCGGCTTTGTACTAAATTGTTAGTATTTCTAATCATTAAAACCGGTAAATTATGAAAAAGAAACCAGCATCCAGGCTGAAACTGGCGAAAATCAAGATTGCGGCCCTCAGTCAGACCATCGCGGTAGCTGATAATAACCGCACCCTGCCGATTACGAAGTACGTAACCTGTTCAGAAACCTATTGGGTTTGTTAGTATTGTAGGTAAACTATTGTTTTTATCAGTCAGAGCGCCGGTACCTGCCGGCGCTTTTTTCGTATAAAAATTTAAACGAATTGATTATTTTGAGCAGGACATCCTTTTTATTTCCACGTCATAACGACATTGAAAATGAATATCTCCAGAAGGAATTTCCTGCGGCAAGGCAGCCTGGCACTGGCAGGTGCTACCCTTTTATCCCGGCCACTGCTGGCAGCGGGCGCTAAAAAAGAAATAACGGGCATACAGCTGTATTCTGTCCGCGAGGATATGAAAAAAGACCCTTTAGGCACCCTCAAACAGTTGTCCTCCATGGGGTATCGCCATGTAGAACATGCCAACTATGTGAACCGCAAATTTTACGGGTATGCACCTACGGAATTCAAAAAGGTGCTGGCAGACCTGAATCTGACCATGCCCAGCGGACATACTGTGCTGGGACCTGCCCATTGGGACGCCGCCCGTAAAGATTTTACGGATGTATGGAAACTGACCGTGGAAGATGCTGCCACCGTAGGGCAACGTTTTGTTGTCAGCCCCTGGCTGGATGACAGTCTCCGTAAAAACTACGATGATTTTAAGGCCTATATGGACGTTTTCAATAAATGTGGGGAACTGTGCCGGAAATCGGGCATGAAGTTCGGTTATCACAACCACGATTTTGAATTCAGTACGGAACTGAATGGTAAGAAGCTGTTTGACCTGATCCTGGAAAATACAGATCCGGCCCTGGTAGCCCAGCAGCTGGATATCGGCAATATGTATCATGCCGGAGGCGTAGCGCTGGATATTATGCGCAAGTACCCCGGCCGTTTTGAACTGATGCACGTGAAAGATGAGATCAAAGCCGCTGGTAAAGGAGAGATGGGCAGCGTGTATGAAAGTACCGTATTGGGGAAAGGTATCATCCCGGTAAAAGAGGTGCTGGATCTGGGCCGTAAATCCGGTGGTACCAAATACTTTATTGTGGAACAGGAATCGTATCAGTCGCTCACTCCGCTGGAATCAGCGAAACAGGACCTGGCGGCGATGAAAAAATGGGGATTCTGATACCCGGCTATTATCTTCCTGAAAAGATTAAAAAGGCCTGCTCCATCGCCGGAGCAGGCCTTTTTAATTTCGGTTCCCTGTTATCTGGCTTTATCATAGCTGATCATCCAGCCCACGCCAAATTTATCATTCAGCATACCAAAATAAGAACCCCAGAATGCGTTGGCCATTGGCATGGTAGCTTGTCCGCCGGCGGAAAGCCCCTGGTACAGCTTATCGGCATCTGCCTGGCTGTCTGCTGATATGGCAATGGAGAAGTTATTGCCGTTGGTGACAGTACCCATGTGTGCCGGGGTGTCGCTACCCATCAGCATGGAGCCGTTGCCGATGGGCAGGGCTACGTGCATAATCAGATTTTTTTCATTTTCAGCCGGGGCATATTCAGCTGGCATGTCCTGAAAACGCATGACAGTAGCGAATTCACCGCCAAAAACAGATTTGTAAAAGTTGAAGGCTTCTTCACACTTGCCGGAGAAGTTCAGATAAGGATTCAATGATGATGCCATGGGATTACAGTTTTTTAAGTGATACAATTCTCGAATACCAAAAATACAATGATTGTATTGATTAGTGATGGGGCAATTGAGACATTCAGGGTGGGAGAATCCGACAAAATTTTATTTGTATAGCGAAATCAGCAATATGAGCAGGATACCTTCCCTTAAGCGTTTCAGGGCCTTACGCATATGTTGTTCCACCGTGTTGACGGAAATGCCCAGGGTATGCGCTATTTCGTGGTTGGACATATGTTGGTCGCGGCTCAGCAGGAATACCGTCCGGCACTGATCGGGCAGTGCCTGTACTTTTTGTTGCAAGGCTTTGAGCAGATCGGTCCGGTAAAGTTGCTGGGTGGTATCTTCCACGGTGGCGGGTTGTTGCCGGGCTGCCTGTGTGGTATGTTGCTCCCGTACCAGTACCTTACGGAAATGATCGTAGGTTTTATGCCGCAATATTACCTGCAGATAAGCCGCTACGTTGTCCAGCTGGTATTCCTTTTTATAGTAGAAAGCCAGCAGGCTTTCCTGTGCCAGTTCTTCCGCCAGGTAGCGGTCTTTCGTTTTCTGATAGGCTGTTGTTACCAGCAGAGGGAAATACCGGCGGTACAGGCAGGCAAAAGCCGTTTCATCACCGCTCTTCCAGAGCGATAATAATGATTGGTCGTCCCTATGTGTTCCGGTATAATTCAAATCAAAGCATCAACGTGTGGCAGGGATAAAGATATAATCTTTTGTAAAAAATCCACCTATCGAAAAAAAATATCCGGTGGGAGTAACGGTCAGGCTGTCGACGTACGTCATCTATCTGTAAAGGATATTTATTAGCATAAAAAATATTTATTTCCGGTGTAACGGTAACGTGCCGGAGGCGCGTCAAACAGTATATGGAACAGGAAAAGCTTCATCAATTACTGGAAAAATATCATACCGGCCAGTGCAGCGATGCTGAACTGGAGGCTTTGCAGCAATGGTATGATCGGCTGGGCGGCGCCTCTGAATCGCCTTCCTGGGATGTAAATGATGAGGAGTACTTGCGGGAGCACTATACCGCATTTCAGCAACGCGCCGTTCTGAAACCTGTCACCCGCCAGGGCCGGATCTGGAAACGGGTAGCTGCCGCAGCGGCTATCATCGTGGTATCCGCCCTGGCAGCCCGGCACTTTTATCCATTGCCTGTAGCCAATACCACTCCGCCGGCAGCTGCCGTTATTACTGCACGGGTTGCTCCCGCACCGGCTTCGGACCAGGCGGTTAATTACGACCGTCACCTCGTGCTGCCCGATAGCTCGGTGGTGCTGTTACGTGCCGGCAGTACGCTGTCGTTGTCATCCTCTTTTAAGGAGGCGGACCGCCTCGTTACCTTACAGGGCGAGGCTTATTTTGAAGTCAGGCACAATGCCCGCCATCCTTTTGTAGTACGGTCTGCCGACGTGTACACGTATGTGTTGGGCACCGCTTTCAACATTAACACACGTAGTAAACGACAGGTCACCATTACAGTCACCAGCGGAAAAGTAAGGGTAGAGCGGGAAAACAAAATCATGGCGGTACTGACTAAAAACCAGGAACTCGTTTGCCGCGAACATCAGCCACCGGTACCGGCTACCCTGGAGAATGTCACGCCCCAGGTAGCATGGATGGCGAAAGACCTGCTATTTAATGAAACAAGCCTGGAAATGATATGCCAACGGCTGTCCGCCCGCTACCAGGTACATTTCACCTTCGACGCGCAGGTCAGCAAAGAGAAACGGGTTACCATTACCGATGCCTTTTATGGGACCGAATCACTGAACGATATTTTAGACATCGTTTGTACTACCCTTGGATATGCCTATTCTGTTGCAGGTAATACTGTAACCATCACAACGCTATAATCATCCGTATTACGGAATTCAAAAATCAACCAAGCCTTATTACCATGAGGAGAGTATGCCTGTTGCTTTTATTTGCCATGCATGTACACCTGGGGTATGCCCAGATCTTACAGAAAACCATCAGCCTGTCGCTGGACCACCAACCACTGTCGGTAATACTGACAGAAGCTGGTAAACAGGCCGGATGTAAAATTTCTTTTCCTGCCGATGAAGTGGCAGCCTGGAAAGACATGTCCATACACTGTACCAACAAATCGCTGGGTGATGCGCTGGGACAGCTGTTGCAGGAAACTAACCTGGCCTGCAAAGCACTGCCCAACGCCGTTGCGGTATTCCGTAAACCGGCGCCGGCCAACCGACAGCAGGAACCTGCCGTGCAGTTAAAAGGTGTCGTGAAAAACGACCAGGGAACACCTTTGCCGTATGTGACAGTAGCAGTAGGCACCACCGGGATGATGACCACCAACAGCGGCGCCTATTTCCTGGCCAACGTAGCAGCCAAGGCAACGGTGCGTATTTCCTGCGTAGGGTATGAACCGCGTACTTTTGTAGCGGCAGACCTGGCCGCTATGTCTGAAGTAGTGCTGAAATTCGGCCGCCACAGCCTCGGCGTGGTGGAAGTAAGCACGGCATACCAGCGTATCCGCCCGGAACAAAGTACCGGTTCTATTGCGGCTATCACGACGAAAGATTATGAGTCCCGCATCAGCACCGATTTTTTGTCCGGTATCCAGAACAAACTGCCTGGTGTGCTCATCAACAAAGACATCAAGTTTGAAGACAACGCACTGTTCCAGATCAGGGGATTGTCTACTATCTCGGCCAACAAACAGCCCCTGATCGTGGTAGATGGTTATCCTACCGAACTTACACTGGATGCGATCAATCCCAATGAAATCAAATCCGTGACCGTGCTGAAAGACGCTGCCTCCGCGACTATCTACGGGGTGCGTGCTTCCAATGGTGTGATCATCATTGAGCGGAAACAGGCGGAGATAGGCCGTACTAAATTTGCGTTCCGCAGTACCCTGGGTATTACGCCGAAAGAGAACTATAGCACTTACCGCCTGGCGCCCGGTGATGTTCCGCTGCGTTATCAGCGAGACTTCAACAAAGACGGCGATGACCTTCCGGTAGATTGGAGTTACTATGTCAATTCCTATCGCAATTATCAGCCCGGATATGATATTCTGTTGGATAAAAAGGCCGGTAACATTACCCAGGCCCAACTGGAAGATCGTTACGCTCAACTGGCGTCCTATAACAATGCGGCTGACTATAGCCGCCTGTTTCTTCGTTCAGCCGTAAACCAGCAATATGACCTGAATATTTCCGGTGGTACGCAACAAGCGACTTATTATGTATCCGCCAACTATACCGGTAACCGCTATACGCAGAAAAACAATAATGATAACCGCTTCCTACTCTCTGCGCGTGCCAATTACCGGTTTAATAAACGTCTCTCCCTGGAACTGACCACCGACTACCTCGAAACCAAAGGACAGGTGGCGCCGGTACCGGATTTTATGAGCCTGTATCCCTACGAACGTTTCCAGGATGCATCCGGCAAACCAGCCGCTATCTTTGGCGGATCATTTATGAATCCGGCATTTAATGATACCCTCATTAAAAAAGGACTGTATGATAATATGAACTATCCGCTGGTTAATATGAATGAAGTAAAGGACCGGAACAGGACAGTGAACAATAAAGTGATCGCCAATTTTAATTATCGTATAGGCCATGGCTTTAGTTTGCGTTTTGGCGGTATTTATGAAAATTCCCGCTCAGATCTGAAGCACTACGCCAGTGAGAAGTCTACTGAAGCTCGCCAGTACGTAAATCAATATGCAGAACAAACTGCTACAGGTATCCTGTTTAATGTGCCCAAAGGTGGTTATATCAATCAGAACAACCTGAACAGCATGAGTTACACATTGAGAGCGCAACTGGACTATAACAAAATCATTCATGATCAGCATTCCCTTAACCTGATACTGGGTGCGGAAACCCGCAAAGTGGTCAGTGAATCTTCCATCAGCTCCACCTTTGGCTATAATGATCAAACCTTGTTACAGTCACCGGTTGATTACAACAAAATCCTTACTTCCTCCTGGATATCGGCTTTTGCGGCCGCCAATCCCATGTTGTCGTTTAACAAACTCTTTGGAAAAACGTACCAGGATGATCGTTATGTGTCGGGGTATTTTAATGGCATATATACTTTCCGCGGGAAGTATTCCTTGTCCGGTAGCCTGAGAATAGATCAGTCCAACCTTTTTGGTACCGATCCTCGCTACCGTTATAAACCGCTCTGGTCGGCAGGTGGCGCCTGGAATCTGGACCAGGAAGCCTTTATGCAGGGACTTACATGGCTGGACGCATTAAAATTACGGGTAGCCTATGGAATCAATGGCAACACTTCCAAGGCCAGCATTCCGTTGATTGTAGCGCAGTACGTGAACAACCTGCGTACATCACCGGTATCTACCGCGCTGAACATGTTGTCTATGGAGAATGCCGCCCTTCGCTGGGAGCAGACCGATAACCTGAATGCAGGATTAGACTTCAGGGTAATAGGCCGCGTATATGGTAGCCTGGATTATTACCAGCGCAAGAGTACCGATCTGCTGGCAGATGCACAGCTGGACCCTACCAAAGGCGCCAGCAGCGCCAAACTAAATGCAGCGTCTATACGAAATCAGGGTGTAGAATTAAATCTGCATGCAGACTGGATCAGCCGCCGGCGGTTCAACTGGAATACAGGGATCGCGCTGGCACATAACACCAACAAGGTATTGAGCCTTTATATCAATAACCAGAAAGCTTCCACTTCCTATTTAGGTTCTAATGGAAACTATGTGGTGGGATATCCTGCCGGGGGAATTTTCAGCTACCGTTATGCCGGACTGGATACTGCCGGGTTGCCCCTGATGTACAATGCTGCCGGAAAAATCAAGACGCCGGGTTTTAGTGCAGCAGATGAAGGGTTCAGTGACCTGGTATATAACGGCGCCGGTATTCCGACCATCACCGCCGGTATCAGCAACCGTATAGACATTGGTAACTTCTATGTGTATTGTATGGTAGATTATTACGGTGGTTTCAGCACCAGAACACCTCCGCCATCACCGTCGGCCAGCCGCCCGTTGGCTGGTTCTGAGAGCTACTTCCGCCAGAAGGGGGATGAGACCGCCACCGATGTAATGGGACTTTATCCTTATTGGCTGATGAATTTGTATCATACCTACGTGTATAACTATGCTGACCGATGGGTAGTAAATGGAGCTTACCTGGTGCTGCGCGATGTAACCGTGTCGTACAACTTCCGGAATACACCGGCTATCAGGCGGATGGGCTTCACCAACTTTGAAGTCAAACTGCAGGCCTCCAATATCGCTACCATAGGGTTCAACAAATTTAACTACAGTTTGGCTACTGGTAGCTTTGCGAGAAGACACCTGGTACCTACCTATACCATCGGCGTATTCACCAATTTCTAATGTATCAACAATAACATATGTACAACAAATGGAAGATATACGGATTGGCTGTACTGCTTACCACGGCCGCTTCCTGTCAAAAATACCTGGATGTAGCGCCTAAAGGCAAAATCATCCTCACTAATGTAAGCGATTACGACCTGTTCCTGAATAGTCAGGACCTGACCTCCAGTGGGGCGCGTGAACTGAATGTAATGTCTGACGAAGTGGATATACCGGCGATACCCGCAGTACCGGAAAAACCGGAAGATCTGGCTTATCTCTGGGCTTTACAGTTCACTACGGATACCAAGACGCCTCCGTTGTTCTGGGGAAAACATTACGGCAATATTTATCGTTTTAACGCAGTATTACAAGGTATTGACGCTGCCGGTAATGGTACAGAGCAGGATAAACGCCGTATCCGTGCGGAGGCGTTATTGGGAAGGGCATTTGAATATCTCTATCTGGTAAACCTGTATGCGAAACCGTATAATGCTGCTACAGCCAGCCAGGACCTGGCGGTACCGTTTATGACGTCTATAGATATCGCAGATAAAACACCCCCTCGCAGTACGGTGGAAGAAATCTATGATCATATTTTCAACGATATCAAAGCCGCTATCCCTGACCTGCCTGCCAACAACGCCGGCAACCGTTTCCGGGGAGCTGTGCCTGCAGCATACAGTGTGCTGGCTCGTGCCTGTCTGTATACGGGCCGTTATGAGGAGGCTGCCCAAAATGCCAGGTTGGCGTTAGGTGATAAACCACCCGCCATCCTGGATTATAACACAATTGCCAGCAAAGCGGCCATTCCTGCTATGGCAGTCCGGCCTTTTGACCTGTATGCGCGTTATTCTACCAACGCTTCCTTTAGAGAGTATCCTACCATTACCATGCTGAAGATGTTTGATGTGAATGATCTGCGGTTGAAGTTGTTCTATGAGAAAACCGGCGACTATACCTATCCGCAGCGGGGTGTGGCTAATTTCAACCCGTCCGGCGCCACTACCAATTTTGGTACCGGTGTGGAAGAAATGAAGCTGATCATCGCGGAGGCCGCCGCCCGCAGCGGCAAGCTGGAGGAGGCGCTGACACAGGTAAACGATATCCGCAAATGCCGTATTAAAAAAGAGGTGTACCAGCCGCTGACTTCTACCAATAAAGAAGATGTACTGGGTTACGTATTTCGCGAACGTCAGTTGGAGCTGGCCTTCAGGGGGCTTCGCTGGTTTGATATGCGCCGTCTCGATGCAGAAAATAAAATGCCGGCAGTCACCCGCTATGGCGCCGGTACTAATGTAATCACTACTTTACCGCCACACGGCGCACGGTATGTTTTACAGATCCCATCCGTTGTATTGCAGTTCAACCCGGATATGCCGCGTAATGCTGAATAATAATCATAAACCATGACTAAAAAAATCCTGTTCAGTATCACGGCCATGAGCCTGTGTAATTTTTTCGTACAGGCGCAGACGTTTACACTCAAAGGAAAGCTGGCCCAAAATACGCTGGCGGTGAATCCGTATATCTATCTGCGTTATGAACTGCGGGGCGAAACTATTGTAGATAGTTGCCGCTTACAACAAGGGGATTATTATTTCAGCGGTAACGTGGAATACCCGGCAGAAGCAACGCTGTCCCTGAAAGTAAGTGAGGAGAAGGAAGCGTATTACAAACAGACACGCCTGCTGAAGCCTTATGAGCATACATTCTTCCTGGATGCCGGCAATATGGTAGCTATCTCAGCAAAAGAGTTGTGGGATACCAGGATTACCGGCGGTGCTGCGGAAACAGACCGGCAGGCAATGAAAGCAGCATGGAGAAAGATCTACGAACGTGATGAAAAAGTACTGAAGCCTAAACGGGATGCCGCTTACAGTGCTAAGGATAGTGTACTCATAGCTGAAGTGAGCCGCCTCTCTGCCAAAAGCGATGCTGAACAGGAAGCCGTCAAGTTACAATTCATGCAGCAGCACCCTCGTACCGGGATTATGCTCAAACTGTTGAAGGAATATACCCGTACTAAAATAGATCCTGCGGTGATTGGCCCGTTGTACGACGGTATGTTGCCCTCCCTGAAAACATCTCCCGAAGGGGTAGCCTTCGGCAAGCGACTGGCCAAAGCGCGGGAAATCAGTCCTGGTCAGCCTGCGCCGCCGGTAGTATTGAAAGACCGCAACGACAGCACCATTACGCTGGCATCGCTGAAGGGAAAAGTGGTACTCCTCGATTTCTGGGGCAGCTGGTGTTATCCCTGCCGCATGAGCCACCCGCACCTGCGGGCCTTATATGCCCGTTATAAAGATGCCGGGTTCGAGATACTGGGCGTATCCAACGAAAGGGGAGAGCCGGCGACCTGGAAGGAAAAATGGACCCAGGCGATGGACAAAGACCAGATGACCTGGCCCAATGTGCTCAACGCCGTGGCCAGTACCGAAAAGGACAAAGGCATATTAAACGCCTATGATGTACAGGCCTATCCTACCAAAATACTGATTGACCGGGAGGGAAAGATCGTAGCCAAATTAGTGGGCAACAGTGAAAGCAGCAACGAAGCCCTGGATACCCATCTGGAGCGGCTGTTAGGCGCAGGTCATTAATACCTTGTTTTGGCCGGTTATAAAAACCGGCCAAATTTTTTATTTTATAAAAGATATTTTTGTCTTTATAGTAACTTAGCACCGGCAAAAAAAGCTGGCCTATGAAGCGTGCAAATACCGGAGCAACAGAGCGGAGATGGGTGACCATCGCGCTGGTTAACCTGATGGTGGTAGCCCTGTTGGGATTATTATTGCGGACAACGCAGCTTTTCCCTTTACCGGGTATCCATTTTGGAAACTGGTTATATGCGCACTCACATTTCGCCTTCGGCGGATGGATCACCCTTTGTTTATTTACCTTGCTGACCTACCGGCTACTGCCACCCGGCAGCAGTAACAAACGGATTTATCCACGTTTGCTGGCGGGGGTATTTATCACCTCCGTAGGAATGTTGCTGAGTTTCCCGTTTCAGGGCTATGCGCTTTTCTCTATTATCTTTTCCACCTTATTTATCGTTTGTACCTGGGTGTTTGAATGGGTATTTATCCGCGACCTGCTGAAAGCGGGAACGGAGCGGTCTGTCACATTGCTGGCAGGAGGCGCGATGGCGTCGCTGGCGTTATCGGCGGCAGGGCCTTTTTCCCTGGCTTATATGATGGCCACGCATCAGCAGGATACCGTGTGGTATCACGATGCCGTATATACGTACCTGCACCTGCAATACAACGGATTTTTTACACTCGGCGTGTTCGCCTTGTTCTGTCACCACCTGGGACCGGCCACCGCGGAAAAGATCCGTTACCGTTTTGCGGTGGCGTTATGTGCGGCGGTACTACCGACCTTGTTTCTGTCTTACCTGTGGCATCCGTCGCCGGTGATGATCCGGGTGATAGCCGGTACAGGCAGCGCTTTGCTGCTACTGGTACTGGCCCGTTTTGCGGAAATGCTTCGTTCCGTTAAACCGGAGTTATATCGTGTAAACCCTTTTGCACAACGTATCGGCGCACTGGCACTCATCGCTTTTGCTTTAAAAACCCTCGCCCAACTGACGACTATTTTCCCGGTTATTGGCAACGCTGTTTTTGTAAACCGACCGATGATTATGATGTACCTGCATTTGGTCATGCTGGGATTTGTGACATTGTATCTCTTTGCACAACTGTTATATGCCGGTTATTTTACTTCCCTGAAAGTATTGGCCGGGCTGGGAATACTGGTGTTTATTGTTGCCCTGGCGTTGAATGAGATAATGCTGCTGATACAGGGGATGCCGGGTGTGTTTAAAATGCCTGGCGTAGTGTATCCGTGGGGATTGTGGCTGGCCGCCTGGGGATTACTGGCAGGAGCGGGGATGGTGGTGGTAGCGGCGGTGAGAAGTTTTATCTGGAAAACCGTATTGTAATATGCTGGAAGATTGTTTGAAGAGCAGAACGTCCAATTTGTTTGTAAGGCATTGTTCTTATTGATAGAGATAGAAAATACTAAGCGAAGCATATTTTTTTACATTTGTATACCACTTTTGTTACACTAATTTGTTTATTATACGAGCAGTAATATATCAAATCAAATATTATCGCGCTATACCCTGGTTAAAAATAAGGATAATGTCATATATGCGTAAATGCCAGTAAATAAGGCAAATGTATATAGATATGGATTCGATATTCAAAAACAAAAATAATTACATAATATTGCAAATATGGCAATGCCAATAAAAATAACACCTACTTTAAAAAATGAAGCTTCCAGAAAGTTCAATGAGACTTTAAATGCTCAGAAGAACAAAAAGCTTTCAGAAGAAACCAAGAATAAGATTTATTCTTTGGTTAATAAAGTATTGTCAAACAGTAACCTCCCGAAATAAAATTGCCAGAACTTTCCGACTACAGTTTTGTTGCTTTAACCCCTGAAGTAGATCTTTCTACATTTAATTGTGGAGACGAGGATATTAATGCTTTCCTCCACAATGATGCTTCAAACTATCAGGATCAAAAAATGGGGAATACGTATCTCTTTCTCTCAGAGAATAGGGAAATAGTGTCCTATTTTACGATTTCCAATGATTGTCTGAATGATTTGGGGGAACAAAAAGGATTTACAAATAACATTTGGAATAAGCTTCACAGAAAAATATCATTGCCTAACCCTAAGCGAATTAGACAATATCCTGCAGTGAAAATTGGAAGAATTGGTATAAGTTTGAATTTTCAGAAGCTAGGGCTGGGGAATCAAATATTAGACTTTATCAAGGGATGGATTACCATAGATCATAAACCAGCCTGTAGATTGCTGCTACTTGATGCCTACAATAAAGAAAAACAATTAGCTTTTTACCAGAAAAATGACTTCATTTTTCTTCTTAATGAAGATGTTGATGAAACGACAAGGTTAATGTACTTTGATCTTACTAAACTCCAATAATAGACTCCTTTTGTTACAATCATAGGTATCGACCATTTTACCGCTTTGGCGTTATATATCCCTGTTTTTTATATATTCCCCCAACTTTAACCCACATTACGTAAATTAGCCCCATCCGTCTCCCGTCACTAGCGGAGACCGGCGAAATGCGATACTATCATGGTAATTTTAACTGATGAACGACCTGGCTGCTGAACCTGTCACATGGTGGAAATTTTTCCTGGAAGGGGATAAAGACGCTTTGTCGGCCCTTTACCGGTTTTATTTCCCGGTATTGTACGAATATGGGGTGAGGTTGCATCAGCAGGAGGAACTGATAAAAGACTGTATCCAGGACCTGTTCATTAAACTCTGGACCAACCGCCGTAACCTGCAGGCGGCCCATGATCCCCGCCGTTACCTGCTGATAGCCCTTCGGGGAGCCATTTACAATAAACTGAAACAGGCAGGCAACCGTAAGGTGGTACCTTATGAACAGCATCACGATTTCCGCCTGACCTTCTCCGCCGAATCGGCCTATATTAAAAAAGAATCTGCCAGCTTGCAATCGCAGCAGCTGCTGAATGCGCTGGAAAAAATGAGTCCCCGCCAGAAAGAGATCATCTACCTGCGTTTTTACGAAGAAATGGAATATGAGGATATTTCTGCCGTGATGGGCATAACAGTCAAAGCGGCCTATAAACTCTATGCCCGGGCTCTGGAAACGCTGAAGGACATACTGCATATCTCGCTGCCTGCCCTATTGTTACTGCTCTCCCAGCACAAAAGCTGACATCTTCCTGAAAAAATAAAAAAAGATTCCAAAACGTGGGGTGTTTTCCACGGTTACTGCTGTCCTATATGCCTGATCTATAGAAATCATTAAAAGAACAGGAATTTGGACTATCATCTGTACACAAAAAATGATTTCCTTGAAGATGCGTCTGTACGGGCTTATGTAAAAGGGGAAGACCCTGCTGCTGCGCGCTTCTGGGAACAATGGCTGGCACAACAGCCCCCTAATAGCGATGCATTCAGGGACGCAACCTTCCTGCTGCGCCATTTGTTGTCCGGTGAACGCATACACGCCCAACCCGGAACGGCGGAAACGTTATGGCAGCATATTACAGCGGCCATAGACACTACCGAGGCTACACCGGTACGCCGTATACGCCCCTGGTGGTGGGCGGCAGCAGCCATCGCCCTGCTATTGACAGGCTCCGGACTGGCCTATTATCTACTCCATTATACCGGCACACAAACGATCTACGCTGCCTATGGTAAAAAAGAAAGGGTGACATTACCCGATGCTTCGGTGGTGACCCTCAACGCCAACTCCAGCCTGCGTTATGCAAAACATTGGGGCCACAACGGCCCGCGGGAAGTGTGGCTTAGCGGAGAAGCCTATTTTGAGGTGCAACACCAAAACGGAGGCGGTTTCCGGGTACATACCGGGCAACTGGATATCGAAGTACTGGGCACCGCTTTCAACGTAAAACAACGCCGGGGTATTACGACTGTATTCCTGGAAAAGGGAGCAGTAAAGGTGGATGCAGGTACGCCGGACAAGTCCTTGGTCATGAAACCGGGAGAAGAGGTCCAATACCGGCAGCAAGAGGAGCTACTCACCAAATATCCTGGCGATGCCGGCGCTGCTGCCTGGATGGATAATAAAATGATATTACACAACACATCGGTGAAAGAAATTGTACAGGTATTGGAAGATACCTACGGGTATAAAGTCATGCTGTCAGATACTTCCATCGCTAACCGGAGAATCAATGGGGAACTGCCATTGAAGAACACCCAAACATTGTTGTACATACTTTCCAATATGCTCGATGTAAGCATAGAGGTTAACAAAGCTGATAGTACGCTGTTATTCAAACCTGGTCAATAAAAGTTAACCGTTTCCCATAAAATGAAAAGAACGCTACTGTTTTGTAGTTCGCTGCTGTGGTTATGTATGCAGTCCCTGTCCGCTGCGGCGCAAAAGAAAATTTCTCTTATCACTGCGCTGGACAAGGTTTCCGCTGCGCTGGGGACCCGTTTTGTATATGAAGTGTCCTTGCTGGCTGATAAAACCACAACCGCAGACCTGAGTGATCTGAAAAATAAACCCGTAGAGGAGGTGCTGAAAACCATCCTGTATCCTAATGACCTGCTGTTCCTGTATGTGGACAAGAACCATTATACGATTGTAGCCCGGAAGAACAAACCCGGAAATAAAAAACAATTACAACCGGAAGACGACCCTTTTCCGGTAGCCGCTGCCATGCGGCAGATACGTGGCAAGGTGGTAAGCAGTTACAACGAACCATTGGCGGGTGTTACCATAAAGGCCGGCCAGTATGCGGGGATGACCAACAATGAAGGAGAGTTTACCCTAAAGGTGGATGCGGCGGAGAGAACACTCGATGCAACAGCCATCGGCTGGCAAGCGGCACATATCGACATCTCTCCGAAAAACGGCTCCTGGTATACGATTACGATGCAATCTTCTACCAGCCTGCTGAAAGAAGTGTCTATCGTGTCTACCGGGTATCAGAAAATTGAAAAGTCACAACTGACCGGCGCTGCCACCGTGATATCGGCTAAGGATTACGATCAGCGTACAGCCGTTACCGGTAATTTCCTGGAAAACCTGGAAGGTAAACTCTCCGGCCTGGTGTACAACGGCGTGTCCGGCGATCTGTCTATCCGTGGGGTATCCACCTTTGATGCGGTGAAACGCCCGTTGATTGTGGTAGACGGCTTCCCTACAGAAATAGATATCAGCACGATCAACCCCAACGATGTCATTTCGGTATCCGTATTACGCGATGCAGCAGCAGCAGCGATATACGGAGTACAGGCCTCCAATGGCGTGATTGTGATTGAAACCAAAAGAGGTAAAAGCGGTAAACCTGTGTTTAGCCTGCGTACCACCTATGCGCTGCAAGCCAGGCCCGACTTTGGATACATGCGCTACGCCGGGTCCTCCGAATATGTGCAACTGATGAAAGACCGTGTGAATATTGGTGGTCATTCGCGTTCGGAAAGACTGCCCGGCTCAGCGGTAGATCCGGTATTTGATCTGCTGTTTCGGGTACAGGAAGGTACCATGACCGCTGATGAAGCAGACCGCCAGATCGCAGACATCGCCCGTTACAACAACATGGCAGATTATAAACGGCTCTTTTATCAAACGAGAACGACCCGTCAGGTAGACTTTGATGTCAGCGGTGGAACGGAAAAAAATACCTATATCCTGGGTATTAACTACCTCGGGGAAACGCCTACGCCTAAACGCTCCGATAATCAGCGTATCATACTGAATTTTGCCAATATCTATAAGCTCTCCAACCGCCTGTCGTTTGATTTCCGGGCTGTGTATAACAATAGTGTCAACAGAAGTGGTAACGTGGTTCCATATACAGATGTGCTACCCTTTCAACATTATACAGACGACCAGGGAAAGGCAATCGCTTCTTTCTACGGCCCCCGCAGGGATATGTTTTCTGCCCGTAGTGTGGAGCAGAACGAAAAAATTAAAGCGCTCGGCCTCTATGATCAGTTGTATTATCCTTATGGAGAATTGTTTGCCAACAGCACGAAGGTCAACCTGACGGCGTTGCGCCTGCAAGGCCGACTCAGTGCAGCATTGACGAACTGGCTGACGCTGGACCTGGGCGGCGTGTACGAAAATCAGCAAACGACTACCGGATTTTTAAGGACGGATGATGCCTATTCTGTTCGCCGCCTGATCAATACAAGAGCAAAGAAAGACCCTTTAACCGGCAAGCCCTTGTTTGTAGATATTCCACAGGGAGATATTTATATGCTGGACAACGGGAAAGACATTGTCTATACCCTGCGCGGGCAGCTGAACCTTAATAAATACTGGAACGATAACCGGCATAATATATCCGCGATGGCGGGAATAGAGCAACGAAAGCGTACAGCCTCCGGTGTAAAGAGCGCTTACTTTGGATACGATGGTGAGTCGCTCATTAACCGGCCTATTAACATGCAGGCATTAAGTTCATGGCTGATTACACCAGCCTTTAAAGAAACCGGCTCCGGCGCCTCTTTTATACCGGAAGAGTATTTTAAGGAAACCAGTCTTGACAGAAGGTTTATGTCATACTATGCACAGGCGACCTATATCTATCTGAATAAATACATTGCCACGGGTAGTTTTCGTATTGATCAGTCCAACCTCTTTGGCGCCGATCCCGCGTATAAAAACAAGCCCCTATGGTCTGCCGGCGCCAGTTGGCGTATACAGGAGGAAAATTTTCTGAAGCCGGTTACCTGGCTCAATAACCTGCAATTACGTATAGCCACCGGGTTTAATGGTAATGTACCCTCTACGGTGAGCGGCCCTTTTCTGACCTTAAGTTCAGGCGTGAATTTATGGCCGGCAGTAGCGGTTCCCTATTATGATGTGTTATCCCCCGAAAACCAGTCCATCCGCTGGGAAACCACCCGCAATTTCAATGTTGGACTGGACTATGCCTTGTTCAATAATCGTATTTCCGGCACCATAGATCTGTACAACAAAAAAACGGCCGATGTATTTGGTACTGTCTCTGCTGACCCTACCACCGGGTTTAATACGTACAGCGCCAATACGGCGTCCATCAGCAACAACGGGCTGGAGTTGATGATCAGCAGTATCAATATCAAAGGAAATCGCTTCAACTGGCAAACACAATTGACCGCTTCCTTCAACCATAACAAAGTGTTGAAGGTGATGACCGCCGTCACCGGCGCTTCCGTTGACATAGTGACAGGGGCCCAGGTAAAGGAAGGGTATCCGATGAATGCACTGTTTAGTTATCAGTATGGCGGACTTAATGAACTGGGGCAGCCGTTTGTGTATAACCGTTATAAAGACAAAAAGATTATGAAATCCATGGGCGATAATATTGTGGACGTGGCTTTTGAGGATTTGGTATTTAGCGGTACCACCACACCTAAACTTGTACTGGGGCTCAATAACCAGTTTTCGCTGGGCAACTTTGATTTTTCTTTTCTCCTGATGTATTATGGCGGTCATGTAATGAGGGTACAGCAGCCCGACCCGGATGATATCATTTATACCGGTAACTATCCGCTACAGGGGGCGAGTAACTTCTGGAAAAAGTCCGGTGATGAAAATCACACCGATATACCTGGTTTCCCAAGATTCAATAGTCCCGGCTACTATTCCTATGCGGCCAAGTTTGGTTATTCCTTTGCCGACAGGTTTGTCCGGAAGGCCGATTATATCCGGTTGCGTGACCTGATTCTGACGTACAACCTCCGCTCCGCTTTCCTGCAGCGAATTGGGTTGAACCGCACGCAGCTGCGACTGCAGGCACAGAATGTATACTGTTATACTTTTAGCGGTAATGATGTAGACCCCGAAGCCATTGATCCGGTAACGGGTTCCAGAAACCTGCCCGTACAGCCTTTTTACAGTTTTTCTTTTTACACTAACTTCTAATACTGTTGACATGAAGAAAATAGGAATGATCATCGCATTGATAACAGTATGCAGCGCTTGCAATAAGTTCCTGGATGTAAAACCCAAAGGAGTGGTGATCCCGGAGAAGCTGGCGGATTTTGAAGGGATACTCAATTCACAAACAATGATATCCAGTTTCCCTACCGCGTTGCTGTATTGTACCGACGATTACTTCGGGGTATACAACCTACAGGAACGGAGTATCCCGGCTAATGCCTATTACTGGCGCCCCGATATAGATGTAGACGACCAGGCCAGTCCCGCCATATGGGGAGGCGGGTATCAGATCGTATATCGTGCCAACATCATTATCAATAACGTGATGAACGCCGCCGAAAGCAATGAACAACGACGCAAACAAATACTGGGAGAAGGATTGGCGGCGAGGGCGGAAATATATTTTACCATGCTGACAGCCTTTGCTAAAGCGTATAATCCGGCAACAGCCAAACAAGACCCCGGATTACCGATAGTTACTGCCACCAATGTGACGGAGCAAATACCACCACGCGCTTCCCTGCAGGACACATTGGATTCGCTCGTGCATGATTTGACATTGGCAATACCCATGCTGCCGGAAGAAAATATTAACACTTACCGATGTACGAAATATGCGGCCAGCGGCATGTTGTCACGCATTTACCTGTATATGGGCAATTATGCCGACGCCGACCGGTTTGCTGACAGCGCCCTCAAAGCGAAACACGCTTTGCTGGATTATAATAAATTTCCCAATTGGCTGGATCTGCCTGCAACGGACTTTAACCCGGAGATACTCTGGCAGCGAGCCAGCATGGAATACGTGATATTGGGCGATATGCTCTATTCCGATACATTGAAAACCTTTTTTCAGGAAGGAGATCTGCGTTATACCCTGCAGACGAGTCAATCCGGCGGCGGTACTACACGCGCAGATCCCGTAGGGTTTGGTAATTACGGCATTACGTTTCCCGAATTATACCTCACCCGTGCTGAAGTAGCAGCGAGGAAAGGCAATATTCCCGTTGCCATGAACCTGGTGAACATGATCCGGAAAGCCCGTTTTAAAACCGATAGCTACCATCCGTTAACGGCGGTTACGCAAGAGGAAGCCCTGGATATAGTGCTGGCGGAACGGCGCCGGGAACTGGCTTACAGCGGACAACGCTGGACAGATATGAAACGCCTGGACCGCGACGGCAGAATGCCGGCTATCAAGCGTATCAACAAAGAAACAGGCGCCGTAATTTCAGTCCTGGAACCTAACAGCAGACTATACACGTTTCAGATACCGGCAAGAGTAAGAAAATTTAATCCCGGTATGGTCATCAACTAAGCAACCGTATTGCTTGCTGTGGAGTACAGGGGGCTGGCCTTAGAGATAGGCTGGCCCCTGTTATTTATATGTCTTTCTTCCTGAAAATACATACAATAACGAATGTAAGATCCATTACATGTCGGTTGACTATTTAGGATTGGACCTGGTAGCGTTGTTGAATATCCTGTACGAGTGGTGAGGTGAGGACCGGATCGAGGCGGTTGAAATCCGATACGTCGAATTGTTGGCCCGTGAGTTTAGCCATGAAACTGCCTGCGCGGACTTTCAGCTTATCGGCCAGCGAGAGGTCGCTGAACCTGATTTTGCCGGGGAGGAAATAACGATGGCAGTGAACAAGGAGCAGTGCGGGCATATTTTGTGCTACGTAGCCGTTCAGTTTGTCTGCTTCTTCCGGCTTGGTAGCGCATACTACAAAGAGATATAAGGGTTTGCCTGCCAGTTGTCCTTCGTGTTGTTGCAGCCAGGGCCGTAATAACATTTTCCCGATATAGATACTGGTGCCCAGTATCAGAAAGTCTGCTGTGGCCAGCTGCGCCGGTGTGACTTTATTCGCTTCTATCGCCGGTACCTGCAGTGTCTGGCTGATCCATTCAGCATATTGGCGTGTAGCGCCGTATTTGGACTGGTAAATGATGATGCCATGCATATAACAAGGGGTATTAAGCATTTCATATTAACAGGGCGGACAGGTGCTGTAGCAGGCCATCCGGAGGATAACGATCCTTTATTTGTTAAGGACAAAATTATCTTCTTTGAATATACCAGCCAAAAAAGTCGACCTGATATAAATCAGGAAGACACATGATTTCAAACAGGTGAAAAAGTATGGCTTAGGAGAGTACGAGGGTTAACAAGGCTTACGGACGCCTTTGAGGTTGTCAATAAAGTAGTTGCCTTTATTGAATTCATCTACCAGCTGTTGGATGGCGGTTTTTTCAAACATCTGTTTCAGCTGTTTTTTAATGTTTTTATACTGGGTATGCATGGGGCAGGGTCTTGTTTCGGAGCATTCTTTCAGGCCCAGTACACATTTGGTAATCACATTTTCTTCTTCTACGGCAGCCAGGATCGCCTTTACCGGCAGTTTCCGGGCACGGTCGGTCAGGTAAAACCCGCCATTGGGGCCGCGCACGGAACTGATCACACGGTTGTTTTGCGTGAGCAACTGTAATATCTTGGCCGTAAATGAACGGGGGGAATCAATGCCCTTCGCTATTTCCTCTATCCCCAGCTTGTTATCTTCCGATCCCTTTAAAGCGATATAAATCGTGGCTCTCAGGGCGTATTCAGCAGTTTTCGACAGCATAATATCAATTCAGACAGATGCAAGATAATAAGAAATGAGGTACCGGTCAAACCGCCGGTACCCATTCCGCGTATGAATCGCTGGTCTCATACAGGCGGAGGCCAGCCAATGTTACCTCAGTGGGTAACACCGCCTGTAAGGCCCGCTGCATATAGATCACCATGTTCTCTGCAGATGGCTCCATCTCCCATACCCACAGGTTTTCCTGTGTGCTGCAACCCGGATGCTCCTGCATATAGGCGGCCGACAGGATCAGGCGATGATCGAAATGTTGTACAATGGTCTGCTGTACCAGCTCCTTGATGATCTTAAAATCCACCAGTATACCCGGGGCAGGCAGGTATTCCTCGTTGCTGCCACGGCCTTTCACGGTTACGTGGAGCTTATACGAATGCCCGTGTATGTTTTTACATTTTCCATTATAGGCATGCAAGGCATGCGCGGTCTCAAAACTGAAAATTTTAGTCAGCTGTAACATGTCCGGTCTGTTGTTTTTAAAAGAATGAAGCTAAGGTACATTTAAAAAAGGATATTTGTGTCCTTTTTTACTAATATTGCTGCCTGAAAACAACTTCATCAACATGCACACATTCCATATACCTGTGATGGGACTGGCTTATACGATCGACAGTCCCGTTAAAGTAGCGCGGTTCGGCATCGCCTCTGTCATCTCTATTATCGAAGACCGGCTCATCGAAATGATGCGGAGTCATTATTACCCGGTGGCAGGCGAGGTGTACAAGCCCATCCCGGTAACAGCGCCCGACTATAGGGCCCGTCGCATTACGGATTACCTGAACCTGGTCAACCGCATCGTAAAAGACCAGGTAGAACAACTCAAAGCCAAAGCCTTTGAAGCAGGATCGGAGATGGTCCGCTACTTTGAGATGTTGCCCGACCACCACACCCTGAAACAATTGTACCGGCAGATGACCAACACCTCCGACGCGGAAGAGAAGGCTTCGCTGGCGTCCCGCCTGCGTCAGGCTATCAAACCCGGCAGCATCGATGTCAACATCATGACTAAAACAGACAAAGACAATTACGATGCAAGCGGACAAGTCATCACCGATGGTTCCGACGCTATCGCCGCTTTGAGAGGGTATGTCAACAGCGACCTGACAAATTCCGCTATCGTATTTTCCGCCGGCATGAATCCGCGTTTGTACAACTACCTGGAGAAATGTCCGCAATTCAATGCCGATGAAGCCGGGAACTTCAGCAAAAAAATTATCGTCAAGGTGAGTGATTTTCGTTCCGCTTTGATACAGGGAAAGTACCTCGCCAAAAAAGGTATCTGGGTCAGCGAATTCCGTATTGAATCCGGCCTCAATTGCGGTGGCCACGCTTTCCCCTCTGATGGCGTACTCATGGGGCCCATCCTCGAAGAGTTTAAACAACGCCGGCAGGAACTCACTGACGCCTTGTTTGCCCTGTATCAACCTGCATTACAAAACAGGGGACTAAAAACCTTTCCATATCCGCCACCGTTAAAGATCTCCGCCCAGGGTGGTATTGGCACCGCCGCAGAAGACCTGCTGCTGCATACCTACTATGAACTGGACGGCACCGGCTGGGGCACACCCTTCTTACTGGTACCCGAAGCCACTACGGTAGACGACGATACGCGGCAACGCCTCTGCAAAGCCACCACGGAAGATCTTACGCTAAGCTATCATTCTCCGCTCGGCGCCCGTTTCCATTACCTGAAAGGCAGTACCGCTGAAGAGGAAAGGCTGGCCCGCATTCAGGCCGGTAAACCGGGTAGTCCCTGTACGGAGAAACACCTGTCGTTTAATACGGAGTTCACCGAAAAACCCATCTGTACTGCTTCCCGTCAATATCAACGTTTAAAGGTAGCACAACTGCAGGCGCAGCAACTACCGGAACCGGTATACCAGGAACAGCTACAGGCAGTGCTGGATAAGGAATGTTTATGCGTTGGCCTCAGCAACGCCGCAGCAATCGAATATGAACAGCCGTTTGTAAAAGGCCGGAAGTCTGTGAATATCTGTCCCGGCCCTGGTATTGCATACTTTAATAAAGAAGTGTCCCTGCAAACGATGACGGACCATATCTATGGCCGCGACAATATTCTCAAAGGCAGCAACAGGCCACATATGTTCCTCACAGAACTGAAGCTGTACCTGGATTACCTGGCGGAGCAACTGGCAAAAGCCCGCCGGGAAGATACGCTGGCACAACAGCAAAAATATTACCGGGGATTCTGTGGACAACTGGCGAATGGCATTGATTATTATTACCGGTTGACTGAAACAGGTGTACTGTCAGCAGATGAATTATTGCCTGGATTAGAACAGGCAACGCAGCAATTGACGGAAATAATTCAAGTATATGCGTTAGCGTAGTACACAGCCCGGCACAAGGTGCCGGGCTTTTTTCTCTTACGTTATTGGAGCAAGCAGCTATTAACCCTGGGAGCATTATTTTGTCAATTGTTGTTTAATCCAGCCACCAAAATCAAAATATTTGCGCAGCTGCATTTCGTACTTATCTTTTTCCGCGCTTTCCAGTACCGGACCAATCTTTTCCCATAGCTGCCGGTTGCGGACAGGCCCGTTTTTAGCCGGTGTAGCTTTGATGGTTTTAAACAACATACTTTCAATTTTTAGTCTGACGCTGGCATACTGGAAAGCCCGTTTAAAGGAACGGATTTCATAATCGAGATAAGCCAGGTTGCCGCCTTCATAATGTACCAGTATGCTCAACAGGCGTGCTGCCCGGTATATTACTGACTGGTGACTGACTTTGCCGATCAGTACGATTTCGTTGATGAATTGCTGGGCTTTTTTGTATTGCCCTGCATGGTAGTAGGCTCTGCCTGCACAGAAGAAAAGCTCGCATTGTTTTTCTTCATCGGCCATGCTATAGGCTTTTAAGAGGCTGTCATCACGGTCTTCTATATACGCAATAGCGGCGTTGTATTCACCGGTACCCATCAGCAGCACCAGCTGGTAAATCATCACGGACTTACGTACCATATACCGGAAGTATTCCGGATAGGTGTTGTCATCCAGTTGCCCGAGGCGTGCTACATAAAATGGCATTTCTTCATAACGGCCGGTGGTGCGCAGACTGTCCAGTATACCATCCAGGGCGGCGAGGTAATCGAGCGGCGGATGTTGCCACAGCACTTTGTTTTTTTCAAAGAGACTGTTGAGCTGATAAAAGGTTTTTAAGGCCGAACGATAGTCGCCGATGTTGGTGAAGAAGGAAGATTGAAAAAGCAGGTGCAGTTTGCGCGACTCCAGGTTGTTGCCTGCTTTAGCGTTGACAATACTCATTTCACTCAGTACAAGATCGTTCAGCTGCCGTTTCTCTTCTTCGGACACCGCTTTGCCGGTAGTTTGCAACCGGTATTTCAGTAGTTCATACAACGAGTAGTGTTCATGTGTGCTGCGGATATCCTTGATGGCGTTACGCGCTTTCATTTGTATCTCCACCAGTTTTTTTTCTGTCAGTCCCTGGAAATTAAAGGCAGCCAGGTGATTGAGTTCCTGGCGGAAAAAAAGGTAATTGATAAACTGATCTTGTATAACATCGGCCATCTGTTGCAGTTTTTTTAGTTCGCGGTAGCCTTCTTCGGGAAGGTTGCGCTCTTTCAGCATATTTACCCGCAGCAGACCGTATAACAATTGAAAGCTGTCGTCTTCCTTCACGCGGGATTGTATCAGGCAATCGGTCAGTATGCGCAGTAAATAACGGGCGGCGTTATCCAATGATATACCGGCATGCGACTGCCGGAATTTTTCTTCCAGTTGTTCCCGTTGGGTAAAATCATTTTTATCGATCAGATCAAATAAAGTGATGTATTCTTTTGTACCGGTATGTTTACGGGTATACAACCGGAACTGGCGTTTTTCCGATTTGGATAAAGTTTTCACTAAACGAATAACTGCTGTCCGGGACATAACGGGAGAATTTTGAAATTAATGGAAAATCCTGGAATTCTTTTAATTATTATGGTTGATAATCAATGATATATAAGATATTGAACCAACTGGTTACTGCGGTTGTAATTCAGGAAAATAACAAAGAATGGTCAAATAATGAATTTTTAACCGGATATTTTTGGTTTAACAAGCTGATAAAAAATTCCTCGTATGGACATTAAAAGAATAGTTGTTGTTGGCAGCACCAATATGGATATGGTGGTGAAAACAAGTCATATACCTGTACCCGGAGAAACGGTCTTAGGCGGTTCCTTCTTTATGAATCCAGGTGGCAAAGGCGCCAACCAGGCTGTCGCAGTAGCACGTTTAGGCGGTAACGTTATCTTCATTTCCAAAGTCGGCAACGATGTGTTTGGCAAACAATCGGCCCAGCTTTTTGAAGAGGAAGGTATTAATACTTATCATGTGCTCTCTGATGCGGAAATGCCTTCCGGCGTAGCGCTGATTACAGTGGACGACGCGGGGGAAAACAGCATCGTAGTGGCTTCGGGCGCGAACGGTAACCTGTTTCCCGACGATCTGAAAGATGCCTTACCCGAGATTGCCGCTGCAGGTATCCTGCTGATGCAACTGGAAATACCAATGGAGACGGTGCAGTTTGTAGCGCAATACGCCGCAGAGAAAGGCGTGCGTGTGATCCTCAATCCTGCACCGGCAAATACGCTGGGACCGGAGTTGTTACGTTGTGTGAACATCATTACGCCGAATAAAAAAGAAGCGGAGATGTTATCGGGTATTAAAGTGAATAACCTGGACAGTGCGAAAAAAGCGGCGAAAGCTATCTGCAGTCAGGGCGTGAATACGGTGGTCGTCACCATGGGGCCACTGGGTGCGGTGATATGCCAGGAAGGGAAAATACAGGTAGTGCCGGCGCCACAGGTGGAGGCGGTAGATAGCACCGCGGCCGGTGATGTATTCAATGGTGCGCTGGCCGTAGCATTGTCGGAAGGCAAAGATATCCCCGATGCGGTGACTTTTGCCTGCAAAGCTGCTGCCATCTCCGTTACCCGGCTGGGCGCCCAGTCATCTATTCCCTATCGCAATGAATTCATCGCCGGTAATATATAACCGGACAATATAAGGAACCAACCGCCAGGCCTTCGTTTACCATCGTTCAATCAACCAATTCTACCCGTTATGAAAGTAAAACCTTTTTGGGGGGCGCTGGGCCTCTCCATATGCATCCTGCATACAATACCGTTGTACGCTTTCAGGGAGATTCCACTTCCCGTCACATCATCCATCCTTCCCCATGTGTATAATAACGTTTCCGGTAAAGTCGTCGATGGTCAGGGCAAACCCGTACCCGGCGTAACAGTGGCCGTAAAAGGCACTTCCGTCGGCACTACTACCGATGAGCAGGGTAACTTCAGGATCAGCGTCAACGCGCAACAGGTGATCGTCTTCTCCTATATCGGATACAAAAACCAGGAGATCATATACACTGGTCAAACAACGTTGACGGTTACACTGGAATCCGGTTCTACCACACTCAATGAAATTGTAACCGTCGGTTATCAAACACAACGTAAGGTAGACCTCACCGGCGCTGTTTCCGTAGTGTCGGTGAATAACCTGAAAAATGCTTCTACTCCCAATCCTATACAGGCTTTACAGGGACAGGTTCCCGGCCTTTTTATCACCACCAGCGGAGACCCCAGCGGTGCGGCTACGGTACGTATCCGTGGGGTGAATACACTCAATAACAATGATCCGCTGTATATCATCGACGGTGTACCTACCAAATCGAGTGCCTTTCAGATCCTCAATGCGGAAGATATTGAATCCATCCAGGTACTGAAAGATGCATCCTCCGCTGCGATCTATGGCGCCCGGTCTTCCAATGGGGTGATCATCGTTACCACCAAACAGGCCAACGTGAGTAAAACGGTGGTCAATTTCAGCTCCCGTTTTACGACTTCCAAATACACTACCGCTCCCAAAGTGCTGAACACAGAGGAACGCGCACGGATACAATGGCAGGCTACTATTAACGACGGATTAAATCCCGACAATATTCCCTATGTAAAATATGACTGGAGCCGTAATCCGGACGGTACGGCTACGCTGCATGGCCTCACTATTCCAGCCGAACTGGCGCCGGGCGTGCCTTCTGCAAACACCAACTGGTTCGATGAAATTTCCCGCAGCGGATTTATACAGGAATACAACCTGTCGCTGGCTTCCGGTAGTAAAAACGGTGGCGCCTATATGTCGGTGGGATATATGAAAGATAACTACATCGAAAAATTCAAGGACTTTCAGAAATTGTCGCTGCGCATCAACTCTCATCACCGTTTCCTGAACGGGAAAGTGAAGATAGGAGAGAACCTGTCTATCACGAATGGTATCAATAACGGCGACGCCTCTACTTCCTCTTTTGCTGATGCCCTGCAAATACAGCCGGTGCTGCCGGTCCGCCTGCCCAACGGAGCATATTCCGGTCCTATCAACGGTAACTTTGTAGACCATCCCAATCCCTTGATGGCCCTGGATCTAAACCAGTGGGACCAGATCAATGCACTCAATATATTCGGTAACGTATATGCGAATGTGTATGTAACGAAAAACCTGACGATCAACGCCAGTCTGGGTGCGGAAAATGCCAATACCACCGTGCGGGATATACAGCGCAAATTCTCCACCGGCTTTATCAGCCGCACCATTAACTCACTCAAAAATTCAAAGTCCACCGAGTTTAACTGGAACTTCAACACCACCATCCAATATAACCTCGAGGCACAGCAACACCACGTTACTTTCCTCGTGGGTACGGAAGCGGTGAAAAACAACTACCGTGTCAATTCCACCTACAAGGAAAACTTCGCGCTGGAAACGCTGGACTACTTTGTGGAAAGCGCCGGCAGCGGCAATCAAACGGTCAGCGGCAATGCCAACAGTTCTGCGTTGTTGTCTTATTTCGGTAAGGTGAACTACTCTTTTGACAACCGGTATCTCATTTCTGCTTTGTTGCGTTATGATGGTTCTTCCCGTTTCGGTAAAAACAACCGCTTTGGTACTTTCCCCGCGGTATCTGCCGGCTGGCGTATCAGTGAAGAAAGTTTTATGAAAGACAGGGTTGCGTTTATCTCCGACCTGAAACTACGCGGTGGATGGGGGACTACAGGCAACCAGGAAATACCTAATACAGCGCGGTGGGGATTGTTTGAAACCTATTACGGATTGGGCGCTATGCCTTTTACGTCCGATAATGGTACGGCCTACGATATTGCCGGTGCTGATTCCGGCCCGCTGGCATCCGGTTTCCGGCAGATACAAATCGGTAATGATAACCTGCGCTGGGAGTCTACTACGGAGAGAAATATAGGCCTGGATTTCGGATTGTTTGATCAGCACCTCACCGGCTCTTTCGATCTCTTTAAACGTTCTACCAAAGATATTCTCATTTCGCCGGCCTACCTGGCAGTGCAGGGGGAAGGCGGTACCCGTTTTGTGAACGGCGCTTCCGTAGAAACAAAAGGCTTTGAAGCTGCGTTGAGTTATCAGAACAAACTAGGGGAATTCAGCTACACCGTTACAGGGAACATCGGGCACTACAGCGACCGGATCACCAATCTGCCGGCCAATGTGGTCCACTCTTACCCGGGTAATTCCGAACAAACTATTTTGGGCAGATCCATGAATTCTATCTTTGGCTATGTGGCTGACGGACTTTTTAAGACCCAGGATGAGGTAGATAAAAGCGCCGTGCAACCTGGTAAAGGCATTGGCCGTATCCGTTATGCAGACCTGAACGGTGACGGTGTTATCAATACGCTCGATCAACGTTACCTGGGCATTTCTTCTCCCCAATATTCCTATGGATTGAATTTACAGGGAGCATATAAACGTTTTTCCATCAGCATCTTTTTACAAGGCGTAGCAGGTATCTCCGTATACAATGAACGTAAACGGTTTTCTGATTTCACCGATCTGTGGGCAGGCACCAACTACGGCCGCCGTACACTGGATGCCTGGAGCCCTTCCAATCCCAATTCCACCATTCCTGCTGTTACTTTATCCGATAATAATAACGAAGGCAGATTGTCTTCCTACTTCATTGAAAACGGTGGCTACCTGAAACTGCGGGAAGTCAGCATCGGTTACCGGTTGCCCCTGAAAAAAATGGAGCCTGTCCGTTTATATGTCACCGGCCAAAACCTGCTCACCTTCAAAGACCGCTCCTTTACCGCGCCGGACCCGGAAGATCCCGGTTATGGCTTCCCCCGTCCGCGTAAGATCATCTTCGGGTTTAATGTCTCCTTCTAACAATTTAAAAAACAGCGTTATGAAAAATATGATATTGATATGTGGGTTGATGATAGGGCTGTCTTCCTGCAGCAAGTTTCTGAATGAACCGCCTAAAGGCATGGTGGGCGCCGATGACCTGAATACGCCGGAGAATGTGGATAAACTGGTGGTGGCCGCTTATGCAAGTTTAGGAAATGACCACTGGGAAGTGCCCTATACCAGCGGCTGGGTATTTGGCAGCGTACGGTCGGATGATGCTTACAAAGGTGGACTGGGAACAGCCGACCAGGGCGAGTTTACCCAGTACGAAGTATTTTCTACCATCCAGGAAAACCAGAGCCGTGGTAACCTGCTGTGGACAAGGCTCTTCATGGGTGTGCAACGAGCTAACCTGGCGTTGAAAGGATTGGCTAAAATGAATGAAGGTATCTTTCCCCAATTAAAAAACCGGCAGGCGGAAGCACGGTTCTTACGCGGACACTTTTATTTCCTGTTAAAAGAACATTTTAAGAAAGTGCCTTTCATTGATGAATCGATGAAAGATGACGATATCAACAAGGTATCCAACGTACAATACACCAATGACGAGCAGTGGAATAAAATCGCCGCTGACTTCCAATTCGCCGCTGATAACCTGCCGGTGCAGGAAGAACAGCGGGGACGGCCTGGTTCCTTTACGGCTAAGGCATACCTGGCAAAGGTACGTTTGTATCAGGCCTATGAACAGGATGAAAAAAACAACGTGGTCAACATCAACAAGGAAAAATTAAACCAGGTGGTGGACCTTACCACCCAGGTAATTAATTCCGGCCGTTTTGGATTGTCCGATGATTATGCTAAAAACTACCTCTGGCAGTTTGAAAACAACCGCGAGTCCATCTTTGCCGTGCAACGTTCCCTGAACGATGGTTCGGAGGTCGGTCGCATCGATATGTCCACCGCGCTCAACTACCCCATGTACCCGGCTTATGGCTGCTGCTCTTTCCACCGGCCCAGCCAGAACCTGGTGAATGCGTTCCAGACCGGCAACGACGGTCTGCCGCTGTTTGAAACGTTTAACAACGCAGAAATGAAAGACTCCGCCGACTTCCAGGACCACTCTTTCGATCCGCGTATAGACCATACCGTAGGATTACCCAGCCACCCCTTTAAGTATCAGAACAAGATTATTTACCGTACGGAAACCTGGACCCGTGGCCCGGAATTATACGGCCCTTTCTCCGGTATGAAAACCGTTGTACAGGCCGATTGTCCGTGTTTAACCACCGCTAAAGGGTATGCCTATCCGGCCAGCTCCATGAACAACGATGTATTGAAACTGGATGATGTGATCCTCTGGAAAGCCGAGGCGCTGATAGAACTGGGGCGGCAGGATGAAGCGCTGGACCTGATCAACAGTGTCCGGCAACGGGCCATGAACAGTACGGGGATGTTAAAGGATGCTAACGGTAAGCCCTACTCGAAATACGTGGTGGCGTTGTATAAACCAGGTATCAATATCAACTGGACGCAAGCCACCGCCCGCCAGGCCCTGCAATGGGAAAGGCGCCTGGAATTTGGCATGGAAGGCTATCGTTTTTTTGATTTGGTACGCTGGGGTATTGCAGCAGAAGTTTTAAATAAATATTTTGATGTAGAAAGTAAACGGCGTAGTTACCTGAAAATCGGACATTTCGCTAAAAACCGGGATGAATACCTGCCTATCCCGACCCAACAGATTGACCTGAGTGATGGCGTGTATAAACAGAATGCCGGCTGGTAATAGCAAAATTTTAAAATTGAAAAATTTATTTATTATGAAATACTTCCTACACATGCTGCTGCTGGGCGGACTCCTGGCAGGATGCGGGCAACAGACAGCCACCAAAGAATCATCTGCCGGTAACAAGGTTGCGGTTATTTTTGACACCGATATCGGGCCCGATTATGATGATGTAGGCGCTATTGCGCTGCTCCACGCTTTCGCTGATTCCGGGCAGGCGCGTATACTCGCTACCGTAGCCAGCAACAAGTATGAAGGCATTGCCGGCGTACTGGATGTGTTTAATACTTACTTCAACCGGCCGGATATCCCTATCGGCGTGCCGAAAGGTCCGGGTATCGATATGCGCGATAACCAGCACTGGAGCGATTCGCTGCTGGCTAACTATCCGCACCGTATCAAAACCAATGCGGAAGCGGAAGATGCGGTGACTTTATACCGGAAGTTACTCGCGGCTGAACCGGATACCAGCGTGACGATCGTCACTGTTGGATTCCTCACCAATATGGCTAACCTGCTGGCTTCGCAGGCAGATAGCCTGTCACCGCTCAATGGCCGCGATCTTGTTAAACAAAAAGTGAAACTGCTGGTGAGCATGGCGGGCAAATTCCCGGCTGGCCGGGAGTTTAATGTGTTCATCGATTCTACTGCTTCCGTAGCGGCGTTAAACAACTGGCCCACTAAGGTGATCTATTCCGGTTTTGAAATTGGTCTGAATGTAAAAACCGGTCTGCCAATTATCCACAATGAAAACATTCAGCATAGCCCGGTGAAAGATGCTTTCCGCATCGCTATTCCAAAATCACCGGAAGATTCCGCCGGCAGAATGAGTTGGGATGAAACCGCGGTGCTGGTGGCTGTTCATGGCTATGGACCTTATTATACGCTGCAATCCGGGAAAATCAACGTAGCGGCGGATGGCAGCAATACCTGGGATAGCACCGCGACCGGGCAGTATTACCTGGTGGAAAAAGCACCGCCGAAGGAAGTGGAGGCAATCATCAACCGGATGATGGCCCATCAGCCCATGCGTTAGTTCATTACCAAACACCGTAACCTATGTATATCGTACCTGATTATAGCACGGCAGTGCTCCTGTGCATCGTTACCATGTTGTGCTGGGGCTCCTGGGCCAACACACAGAAACTGGCCGGTAAAACCTGGCGCTTTGAATTGTTTTACTGGGACTATGTGACCGGTATCCTGTTGTTTTCGCTGCTGTCGGCTTTTACGCTGGGCAGCCATGGTACTGCCGGCCGCAACTTCCTGGAGGATCTGTCGCAGGCCACCGGAGGCAACATCGCCAGTGCGCTGCTGGGCGGTGTGATCTTTAATGCCGCCAATATCCTGCTGACGGCGGCTATCGCTATTGCAGGCATGGCGGTAGCCTTTCCGGTGGGTATAGGACTGGCACTGGTACTGGGTGTACTGATTAACTATATCGGTGCCGCCAGTGGTAATGCTGCGCTGCTCTTTGTGGGGGTGGCATTGGTCACCGTCGCTATTATCCTCAACGCACAGGCATATCGTAAAATGTCCGGTAACAACGGCGGTATTTCTTCCAAAGGTATCTGGCTGTCTATTGCGGCCGGTGTGTTGATGTCTTTCTTTTACCGCTTCATTGCTGCGGCGATGGACCTCAACGATTTTGTACATCCTGCTGCCGGAAAGATGACACCTTACAGCGCCGTGTTTGTATTTTCTGCCGGTATTTTCGTGAGCAATTTTATCTTCAATACGCTGCTGATGAAAAAGCCATTCGCCGGTCCGCCGGTGAGCTATGCGGATTATTTTAAAGGTAAGCCCGCTACCCACCTCGTGGGTATTCTCGGCGGCATGATCTGGGGATTAGGTAACTCCCTGAGTTTAATCGCTGCGGGTAAAGCCGGAGCGGCGGTGTCTTATGGCCTGGGGCAAGGCGCTACATTAGTAGCGGCCTTATGGGGTGTATTTATCTGGAAGGAGTTCAGGCATGCGCCTAAAGGCACCAACGGATTGATAGCCGGAATGTTTTTGTTGTTCGCGCTGGGACTGGGAACGATTATCTATTCCGGAAAATAACAAGAGGCTGTCTTAAACAGACAGCCTCGTTGTAAAACGTGCATCATTACATCCCGAAGAATCGGGACGACGTTTTTATTCAGGTATTTATAACGCTGGCCGGCTGGCGTAGTCCTGCCACAGGTTATCCAATGTTTTGCCTGTCAGGGTTTGCCAGATGCCGGCAGAATAGGTTTTATTCCGCATGTTTTCATCCAGTATCTTCACCAGTTGATCGTTGGCATTTTTTTCCAGCCATAGCAAAAAACGGGCGGTGATGCGGTAGGCGTTGTCATACCGCTGTGAAGGATTAAAATCCGGAAGGGACCAGCCTGCACCGGCATTATCCACCCCATAACGGTAACGTACATAGTCTGCGATGCCTTCGGTCAGCCAACCCGGACCGGCATCTCCCGGGTACGCCTGTACGATATGCATCACTTCATGGGTTACTACGTCTATATCACCGGGATGTTGCCGGAACCATTCGGGATTATACACTACCCGTCCGCCGCTGGTGGCGGCTACGCCGTTATACGACGGGTCAACGACAAAGGTGACTTTCTTCAGCGTATGGGTATTATAGGCATTGGCTAATACCGGATATACCGTGAAAAAAGTGTTGATCATTCTTTCCTTTACCTGTTTATCAAAAGTGGGCGATTGATTGATGAACACCAGCGTATAGTCGCCACGCGTGATAGAGTCGGTGGTAACTGCCATCGGCGAGGGCGCTGTGATATCTGTGCTGTTGCTATGGGCGCAGGCCTGGAAGCACAAGCCTGTGCAGAGCAATAATAACCGGATCGTTTTCATATTACCAGCCCTCATTTTGTTTTAGCTGTGTGTTACGGAGAATTTCGTCTGTAGTGACAGGGATTACGTACATCGCACTGCGCCACAAACGGTCTTCCACTTTGAATTTTTCGTAGCGATAACCGCCCGGTGCGCTGGGATCGGCGATCGGGCGCATACCCCAGATGGTTTTTTCCGTGTTCTCCGCAATTTTCCAGCGCCGCACATCCCAGAAGCGGTGGTTCTCAAAACTCAGCTCTATTCTTCGTTCGTTCTGGATACGGAGACGCATATCGGCCTGGCTCAGTCCTGCGGGTAACGGAGGCTGACCGGCACGGGCACGTATCAGGTTGATATACTTCGCAATGTCTGCATTACCGGGATCGTATTCGTTGAGCGCTTCTGCATAGCTGAGATAAAACTCCGCCAGCCGGAAAAAGATACCGTGTACAATACGTCCCTGTCCCTGATCGAGCGTGATGCTTTCATCCACCAGTTTACGGCAGCCATAACCGGTACGGGTATGGTCTGTCTGTGTATTTTGTTCGTCTTTCCCGCCTTCGAAGGTTTCTATTTTCCGGCCTTTCCAGGGGGCGCCGTTGTAGTTGATGTCGGTATAGAACCGGGCATCACGGCCTTTGTAGGGCTGTGCCGGGTCATAACCGGAAGCAGGATCGGAGATCGGTAATCCGTTTGCCATTTCATAATCATCTACGATGTTTTGGGAAGGAGAGCAACCTGACCAGCCGTTGCTGCCTTTAGGGAACAGATAGCGGTCATAGCTCTGGTCCGTTTCTTTCATCCGTACCCAGATCACTTCGGGGCTAAGCAGGGTGTTGCTGGTGAACATGGTGAGCCTGTCTGCCAGCGTATTTTCGAGCCGGTAGGCAGTGCCACCCTGTGCTGATGGCAGGTCTATCACTGCTTTGGCGGCAGCGGCGGCCTTACGCCATTTCTCCGGATCGGACGCGGTTTTGTTGGAACTGATGTCGGCCAGAAAACCGTTTTTGCCGGCGATAGCCCACAGCGGACTGGCGCTATAGAGCAGCATACGGGCTTTGAGCGCGAGACAGGTACCTTTGGTAACGCGGCCTATCTGGGTAGAGGGATAGTTGACGGGTAATCGTTTCATCGCCTCGTCACAATCCGCCAGGATCTGGTTCACACAGGCATCATAAGCGCTGCGGGGTTGGTTAAGGGCTACCTGGTCCGTCTGGTCAATGGTTTTGGTGACGATGATCACACCACCGAACTGGCGCACCAATTCTGCCAGGTAATAGGCACGGAGGAAATACACTTCACCGATGCGGTTTTGCAGGGCGCCGGGATTGTTGGCATCGTCGGGCGTTTTGTATTTGGCGACACCTTCCAGTATGGCGTTCGCCTGGCGGATCGCCACGTAGTTATCGCGCCACGTATTACCGATCGGATTGTTATTGCCGGACCAGGAGCCGTTGTTGAAACTCATGGAAGCCATCCAGTTGGACGCGTCTTTGGCTTCGTCGGTGCCGGACGACATAGAGTAGCCGCCCAGGTAGGTATACTGCCCGCGCAGCCTGGAATAAAGATTGTTAACCACCTGGTCGGTCATCGCAAAGCTGTTGAAGATATCGGGGTCCTGTTGCTGGGTGGTGGCAGCCCTGTCCAGGAATCCTTTTTTGCAGGCGCCCAAAGTAAGGCCCAGCATGCAAAGGAGAATAATTTTTTTATAGAAAGATGAATGTTGCATAACGATCATTTTTAGAATCTTACATCGATACCGAAATTCCAGATGCGCTGAATAGGGTACATGGCGCCGTTGCCATCGCCTATTTCAGGGTCTACCTGGTAGTCTTTCAATTTATCCCAGGTGAAGAGGTTCATACCGTTGGCGTATAAACGAACGTAGGAGAGGCCTACCTTTTTAATCCAGTTTTTGGGCAGCTGATAGCCTATTTCTGCGTTTTTGAGGCGCAGGTAACTGGCGTCCTTTACCCAGAAAGAAGAGCCGCGGTGGTTGTTGCCGTTGGTATTACTGTGCAGCCGGGGATAAGTGGCAGTGGCGGCTGTTTCCGGTGTCCAGCGCCCCAGGTGGAAAGGTTTTACCTTACCGCCCTGGAAGAATTCATACACCGCTTCATTGTTGAGCATTACATCTGTATGTGCGGCGCCCTGGAACAGCAGCGATATATCAAAACCTCTGTAGGCGGCGCCCATGGTAGCGCCAAACATAATCTCCGGCGTACGGGCGTAACCGATAGCTGTTTCATCAAAATCAGATTGAACGAAATCATATTCCTTACCGGTGAGTTTTTTGTATTTCATATCACCGGGACCATAAGCGGAGAAGTTCTGAAAGGGGCTGTTGTCGATGTCTGCCTGGTCTTTAAAGAATCCTTCATACACGAGGCCGAATTTGGTACCGATAGGGTGACCGGTCCGTTTCATCCAGGAATAGGCCCTGGCTACTTCGTCCTGGTATACGATGTTGTTGCGGGCGAAAGTGACATTGGGTTTAATAAAATAATGCACCCGGCCGATGGTGTTTTCGTGGCTCAGTTCCAGCTCAAATCCTTTGTTATCCACAATGCCGATATTCTGTGCTTTAATATCCTGGCCAAATACATCGGAGAGGGTACTACGGCGGATGAGGATCTTGCTTCTGCGTTGGGTAAATACATCGAGGGTGAAGCCGAAAAGGTTTTTCCACAGGCGGGCTTCAATGGCTACGTTAGCCTGGCGGCCACGTTCCCAGGTAACGCCGGGGTTCCCGATGGCGCCTTGTTTCCAGCCGTTAGCCTGACTGCTGTTGGTACCGAAGAAATAGGGATCGCCGCCACCCCAGGAGGTGAACCAGAGGAAACGATCGCTGCCCGCCTGGTCGTTGCCCACTTCACCATAAGAGCCGCGTACTTTCAGGAAGCTGATAGCGGAGATATTGTCTTTGATGAAACTTTCTTCAGACAGTACCCATCCGGCGGAAATGGAGGGAAAGAAACCGTAGCGGCTTTCCTTGGGGAAGTTTTCCGAGCCCTGGTAGGAGGCGCTGAATTCCAGCAGGTATTTCTGCAGATAGTTGTAGGTACCCCGGAAGAGCAGCGACTGGTAGGCTTTGGGAATAGTCGAACCGCTTTCATTGAGACGGCGGTTCCAAAGTACCATGGCAGTGGCTTCATGGCGGCCGAACTGCCGGTTCCAGTTGGCGGCTGCTTCCAGGTAGGTGCTGCGGTTAGCGCCGCCGCCGTTGAAGCTGCCGTTAGGATCTATCCGCGTATCCTGACCGGATTGTTTATAGCTGGTAATGTTGCCCTGTGCATCATACAATGGTTCAAATACAGCATAGCTGCGGGTGTAGGAAGCAGAGGGTGAGTTGGTGTTGTCGTAGGAGAAAGACACCCTGGCGCTCAGATTTTTCGTGAGTACGTCCAGTTTACGGGTGAGGGCGAAAGTACCCTGTACCGTATTGTTATACCAGCGGCGGTACCCTTTCTGGGACAGTTCCCCGAGTATATTGGACTTAAAGGTACCATTCCCCCAGAGCGATCCGTCGGGGTTTACGATGGGATAAATGGGCGCCATACGGTTAGCCAGGTTCATGATATCGCTGGCGGAGTTGTTACCGTCGCGGCGGTCGGTCATGATACCGGCAATGTCTACGCGGGCGGCCAGGTCGGGCGTGATGTCCACGTCAACGTTGGCGCGCAGGTTATACCGTTTCATGTTGTTGTTGCCGGTATAGCCGTCGTTGTTTTCTTTTGTATGGGCATAGAGGCCATCTTGTACATTGTAGCCGGCAGAAATGAAATAGCGGGCTATGTTGTTACCACCGCTCACGTTGAGGTTGCCCTGTGCCACGGTAGACGGCTTCATGATGAACTTGTAATAGTCCGTATTGGGCAGTTTCCCGCTTTTATAGCCATCCAGCTGTGCCTGGGTGAAGGCAGGCTGGGCGCCGTCGTTTTTATACGCTTCATTGAGCAGGGTAGCATAGTCGTAGGAGCCGAGGTATTTCGGCAGGCGGGTAGCCTCTGTGATACCGGTAGAAGCGCGGAAGTTGACAGATGGTGCGCCGGCTTTCCCTCTTTTGGTGGTGATGAGGATAGCCCCGTTGGCGCCGCGCATACCCAGTACGGCGGTAGCGGCGGCGTCTTTGAGGATGGTGAGTGTTTCGATATCGTTGGGGTCCACATAATCCATGGGCCTTTCGATACCGTCTACCATGATGATGGGGGAAGCGCCGTTGAGTGTGCCTACGCCGCGGATGTAGAGGTTACTGGCATCCACGCCGGGCTCACCGCTGCGCTGGGTGGTGATGAGGCCGGGAAGGCGTCCTGCCAGCGCATTGGTGAGGTTGGAAACCGGACTTTGCACCAGTTCCTTGGTACTGATAGAAGCGATAGCACCGGTAACGGTGGCTTTTTTCTGTTGACCGTAAGCCACTACCACTACGTCTTTCAGACCGAGGCTGGAGGGCATTAGGGTAACATCTGTCTGGTTGGAAGCGGAGATTTCCACTTCGCGGGTTTCATAGCCAATGAATGAGAAGACCAGCGTTTTCATGTTGGCAGGCACCTGTATGCTGTAAGTGCCGTCGCTTTGTGTTTGGGTACCTTTGTTGGTACCTTTTACCTGTACAGACACGCCCGGTAATACCACATTGGTTTTGTTTTCCATAACCGACCCGATAATGGTGCGTGTAGGACCGTTATTGGTTTGGGGCAGCGGACGTACCGTGGTATCCGGGGTATGACCGTTTTGTTCCGACGGGCGAAAGATGATGATGATATTGTCTGATTGCCGGAAGTGCAGGTAAGTGTCTGTCAACAGTAGTTCCAATGTTGCTTTTACACTGCGGGTAGCTTTCGGCAGACTCACATTTTTATACAGGTTCACCTGTTCCGGCGGATAGGCCAGGCGGAATCCGGACAAACTTTCCACTTTACCGAGCGCGCTTTTCAATGTTTCATTTTTAAGCGTCAGGGTAATTTGTTTGGTAGAGATGTCCTGCGCTCTGCCAGGGGAGGCAGAGAGTACAGCAGACAATAGCAAGATGCTCAGCAGGGCCAGGGTGATGGTTTTTACCAGGTGTCTGCCTTGACGGAGCATACGGGGCAATAGCGTGGCTATCAGCTGTGGAGACACAGCTAAAAACTTGTGCATAACGGGCATTCATTTAAAATTGTTAGGAAATAGGCAGCCGTTGGTGGCAGGGTGGCGCCACCAGGACTTACAGCTTTAGTTGCTGGTTAAAGTGTTTTTACGTTTTACAGGAGAATGTGTTGTTTGGTAATCATCATTGTGGTTTCATGCGATGTAGATTTTAGTGATGCGTAGAATCGGTAACGTGGCTGGGTGGCTGTGTTTTGCTAAATTGATTTAGCAAAAAAGGCACACTTCGTCCATCTAACTTTACAGTTAAAAATTTTGGTTTTGAGCAATGTGTTTTTATCGTCGTCTTAGCAGCCTTTGCCTTTTATGAGCACGTCGTGGCCGTTTTCTATTGTATATGTGGCATTTCTGACGGAACAGATGACATCGAGTACTGCTTCGAGTGACTCGGTACCTGCGAAAGATACCCGGATAGGGCATTGTTTTAAGGCGTCATCACTAAACCGGATATTCACTTCATAACGTTTACTGAGTGTGTTGGCGATGGTTTCAAAAGTGGCGTTTTCAAAAACCATGTCGTTGGTAGTCCAGCTGGTCCGGGCCAGCGCATTAACAGATTCCTGTCTGGCGGCCGCGCTCCGGGTATCGTAAACGATTTGTTGATCAGGTGTTAATACCGCGAGCACTTTGGTACCATCTTCCACTTTTACTTTTCCGCGTGTAACCGAAACCGTTATTTCCGTTCTTTCAGGGTAAGCGCTGATATTAAAAGCGGTGCCCAGTACGGTGGTTTTCAGTTGACCGGTATTAATGATAAAGGGTTTCCCACTATCAGACCGGATATCGAAATAGGCTTCCCCCAGCAGCGTCACTTCCCTGGCCGGACCATTAAATTGTTCCGGGTATACCAGGCGGCTTCCCCGATGTAATACAACGGTACTGCCGTCGGGTAGCGTCAGGTAACGGTCAAAAGCTGTCTGACCACTGGCATACCGTCGTACTGTTCCCGGATGATCTGCGTAGTGCCTGTACCATTGGTAACCAGCGCCGGCCAGTAATAATATGCCTGCCCAAATGGCGGCATACCGCAACACCCTTTTCCAGGACGCTGGTTTTACCACCTTCAGGGGCGTCGCCAGTCGCGCTTTTAACGCTGTCAGCTGCTGTGCCGTCAGTTGTTGTGCGGCTTCGCTTTGCGGATCTATCGCTTCATCCGGCAGATGCTGCCCCAGATCTGCGTACCAGGCTTCCAGTGTTTTTAACTCCTCATCGCTGCAGGTGCCCTGACAATATTTCTGTAACAGTACATACAAGTTTTTTTCATCCATAAGCGATAATGATGCGACTGACTATATTAAATAACACCAATTTAATTCGTTACCGTTATCCCATCCTGAAAATTTTTTTCAAGAAAAGCCGGATGATAGTATCCGTAAAATAAAAGTGAATAATTGTTAGATTTGATGTAAAACGTATAGCCATCGAATTTCACGCGGAAAATACCGATACAGTACTGCTCCGATCCTGGCAAAACGGTGATGAGAAAGCCTTTGACCAGCTTTATGCCCGCCATTATATCCGGCTGGTAAACCTGGCCTGTAAAAAAACAGGGGATATGGAAGCGTCAAAGGAACTGGTACAGGATGTGTTCCTGTCACTTTACCGCCAACAGTCACGGTTACCCGAAAATACCGTCCTGGAAAACTACCTTTTTATTGCTACCCGCAACCGTATTTATAATTACCACCGGCAACAATTATTACAGCTGAGAAAAGAAGCCCTTCTCCGTGAAAACTATATGCCAGCGTCCGGTAATGGGCCGGATAAACTGGAACTAAAAGAACTGGAAACAAAATTGCGGCGCAAAATCCAGCAACTGCCGGATCAGTGCCGCACCGTTTTCCTGCTCAGCCGGGAAGAACAATTATCCAACAAGGAAGTAGCGGAGCGTTTACACATCTCCGTTAATACAGTAGAACAACACATGCGAAAAGCGCTGCGAATATTAAGAGCGTCTTTTAACGATGAATTGTCAATGATGCTGATCATAACTGTGATAGCCATGATGTAAGCCGGTTTCGCTGATTCGCGATGAAAAAGTGTTTTGTTTTTACTTTTTGAGAGAGATAATAGAGAGATGATGGCAGAACTGATCGTTGCTTTGTTTAACCCTGTTTCCGGCACTAATCGTTTGCTTCGGTAGCGGTATCGGGAGCGTCATTTTTCTTGCTGCGGGCATTTTTTCCAGGCTTGGGTTGCTTCGGGAGGCCCAGCTTCAATTCATTCAGGGCAAGGCTTACTACCTCTTCCGGCGTTACATGGAGTACCGGCGCCAATTTGATGCATTCTGCTATTTTCATTAAGTCGGGTCGGGTCAACTTTTTAGTAAGCGTGGATTTATTGAAGCCCGCATCCATCCATAATTCTTTATGATCTACATATTTCAGTAGTTCGGTGAAGTTTTCAATTCCGGGCACCTCGCGCTTTTCAGCCTCAGTCCGGGCACTTAGCCCTATCCTGATCATCCTGGAAAGATTTTTTCTTCTTGATTCATCAATTAACATGGATATACTCAGTTTCTCTTAGACTTGTTTCCCTAAGTAACTGAGATATATTCTTTATCGCCCTGATTGTTTACGAAATTGGTATATAAGTTTATGAAATTGGTTTTTTTGTTTGTAAAATTGTATATTGCGTTTACGTTTTTGACTTTTATTCACCAAAACATCAACCTGGATGGGTAAAACCGTATATCTGGAAGGGCGCTTATGGCTTAAGAGGATTTTTTATGCATCTGATTAAGCGCCAATGTCATAATAACCTGTGGCGTCAATCCGAATGCTTTGCCTATTAAAATGCATTCCTCGATTTTTAACAAACCGGGATTCATCAGTTTTTTGTACAGTGTAGACTTGTGTATACCGACCGCCGTTCCGACGGTGGTCATCGGAATAATATCATAGATACCCCTGAGGTCTTTAATTTGACCTCCTTCTATCAGTGTGCGTACCGCATCAAACCTTGGGTCTTTCCCTTTTGCCATTTCTGATGATTTCTGATTGGAAATTACAGATCAAGGGGTTAATCTGCTGTTTGTTGTTCTTAAAATGACCATGATGGATACGAAATAGAATTTATTATTTCTAAAAATGACTATTTTCTTCTCAGTATGAGATAAGGTATACCAATAATCAGTCCACTGCAGTATGATATCCGCCAATCATCACCGCTATGGAAGATCCTTTTTATGATGATGAGGATGGGGCCTTCACATGGTTCATCATCGTGTTTATTTTATTTTTTGTTATGCTCTGTGCTTTTGTGCTGATAGGCGCAAAACACGGTACTAAGGGTTGATTGCCGCTGAGGTGTTGTTTCTACAGTTTGCCTCACCCTCTCAACAACACAAATACATAATCCATGAAGCAGGGCAGTGGTATCTACCACTGCTATTTTTTTAACAAGCCAGGTTATATATTTGTCGGGTTCAACACCTACTGATCATGCAGCAAAGCTACGAATATGAGACCTTGACACGTAAAACAGACTGGTTCGTGGTTCCCGGATTGTTTATTACACTGCTGCTGGCAAATGCTGTGCTGGGCATCCGTTTGCGGGAAGGCCAATGGGATAATCCGTTTAACCTGGTAGGATCTCAACTGGTGATCCAGGGCTGGTGTTTCCTGGTATGGCTCATAGCTGCCTATGCCGCACAAACAGATTATATTCCCCGCTGGTTAAAACTGTTCGGTACCTTATGCCTGTCTGTACTTACCTCCATCGCCTTTTATTATCTCTCTCCCTTTGAAGATTTCCCGTTGGATGTCATCCGGCACATGCCATGGACCAGGATGGTGATCCGGCTCACCTATCGTGGTATATTGGTCGGCGCCCTCATATACCCCGTTGTATATTACCTGGCTGCTGCCCGCAGGCTGGCCCTGGAAAAACTGAAAGTGGAACGGCAGGAACGGGCGTTGCTGCAGATCAGAACCACACAACTGGAAGCTATCATCGCGGAACGTACCGCAACACTGGAAAAAACCATCGCTGAACTGGAACAGGCACAACGGCAACTGGCGGCGGGTAAGGACTTGCAGTAGACTATACGTTAACGTATATCCGTCTCCGTATGTTGACCGGACTATAAATGAAGGCCCTGTTTTCTCCCTGTAATGCCTGCCCACAACAACCCGCCGGCAACAAGCCCTATCAGCACCCAGGAAGATACGGCAGCGATCTTTCTGCCTACGATAAAGGTTTTCGGCCTGAATTCAAATACGATATCATGTTTGCCGGCAGGTATCTTCAATCCTCTTAATGCGTAATTCACCCGGATAATATCCGTTTCCTGATGATCGATATATGCCCGCCAGCCGGCAGGGTAGTAGATGTCGGAAAAAACAGCGAAACCATCCCCGGTATTTTGACTGGTGAAATGCAAATCGTTGAGACCGTACTTCGTCAGGGTGATGCCGGCACTGCTATCTTTCGCCGGTGTAAAAGCGCCAATGGCGGACTGAAAACGACGATCAATGATAACGGTATCTGCCGGATTAAAATGGTCCATAGCGCTCATTTCGGCGTTGGCATTGACGGCCCAGTGAATACCTTTCACAAACCAGGCATTGCCCAGTGCCTGCGGATTAAGCTGCGCTACCGGTTGACCCGTAGCGGGATCAGGGGAGATGATATACCGCGTATTCAACATATCCAGTACATCCCGGTTGTTTTTGGAAATCTGGTGCTCTATCAGGTCCTGGTAAATCCAAAGTTTAGCGGGGCTCTGCCCACCAATAGATTTATGCAGGTAAGAAGTATTGGCGTCAAGAAACGGATTGGTGGTAGCGTTCAACACCCGGAAATAGGGCGTTTTGTCCTGCAATATCTGCTCATCGGCGGCAGTAGGCGCCATATAGGATGCCAGCTGATCGGGTTGCCAGAAACTTTCTTCATTCATATAATGTCTATCCACCTGGATTAAATCAAACGACACGACGGCCACCAGTACCAGCAATACCGGCAGGGCTTTCAGCTTGTCTTTGAGATAAGCCCACATAACGCCATAGGCTATACTAAGCAGTATCAGCGCCCGGAAACCATCGCGGAGCAATAAGCTGCTGCGGTCTTTCTTCAGCGCTGCCATCAGGGTATTGGCGGCATCCTTGCTGCCCATCATTTGTGTATACTGCTGGAGAATGCTGGCATCGTTTGGACCGCTGAAGGAAAATATAAACGATCCGAAAATGGCTATGCCAACTACCAGCCCACCGGTAATAACAGTCGCTTTTTGTAAACCCTGCATCAACTGCGCTTTGGACTGCTTTCCGCTCATCAGCTCCTGTAATGCCCAGCAGGCAAGTACTACAAAGGATACCTGCGGGATCGCCAGCGCCATGGTGGGCGCTCTGAATTTGTTGTATAAAGGAAGATGATAAAACAAGAAGTTATTGAAGGGCGCAAAGTTATAACCCCAGCTGAGCAGGATAGCAAAGCCTGCAACGGCTACCCACCACCATTTATGCGGACTTCGGATGATGAGCAGGGATAAAACGGTGAGCAGGCAGATAATCACTCCCACATATACCGGTCCGGCTGTCATAGGCTGTCCGGCCCAATACAAAGGCCACCGGCCACTGTTCACTGCCTGTTCGGCCTGTACAGCAGGCACGCCCAGGGATGTCAGCGCTTTGTAGGTATGGGATCGGGCAGATAGTTTTTCGGAAGTGGAATTACCCACCACACCGGGTAACAGCATGGTAAAGGTTTCACCTGGACCGTAACTCCACTGAAATGCGTAAGCAACATCCAATCCTGCTTTGTCCTGTTGGGTACGGGTCAGTTCCGATTCACTGCCCCGGATGGTGTAACGGGTATACTCTTTCAGTACCATCAGGTTATCCATATTGGGCAATATGGCCAGGACAGCCGCCACGGCCAATAGGGCAGAGGCTTTGAAAAATGAGGGCAATTGCTTCGCCCGAAGGGCTGTCACAAAACTGCTGATTGCCAATCCCATCACCATGATGAGCGTGTAATACGTAATCTGAAGGTGGTTGTTGTAAACCAGCAGACTGGTGGTGATAGCGGTTAAACAGGCGCCAGCTATCCACTTTCCGCGATAGGTGAGGATGATTCCTGCCAGTACGGGCGCCATATAAGCCATAGCCATTACTTTGGTAATGTGCCCCGTTTCCATACTCACAACACTGAAAGTAGCGAAACCATAAGCCACCGCGCCGAGTATTCGTATCCAGTAACGAAAATCGAGTATGCTTAACAGTAAGTACATGCCGAGCATATTGACAAACAACATATCGGCCGGATTAGGAAGCCACAGGGTGAACAGTTTGTTGAGATACCAGACAGCACTCACCGGTGGACCGGTAAAGATCACATACGTGGGCATACCGCCAAACATACTGTTGGTCCACATCGGTATTTCGCCGGTGGTATTGTAGTAGTTCAGTGCTTCCTGCTGCATGCCTTTGTGATGCATCATGTCTGACTGGAACAGGGCTTTGCCATCCAGCACGGGACTGCAAAATAGCAGGGCCAGTGCCGCGAAAATAGCTACAGCAGCAAGATGCCGCAAAAGGGTATTCATCTGGTGTTTGTTCATCGATGTGGTATTTTGAATACAGGCAGGTACCTGACGGGCTTCAAAATAATGAATTTGGCTGACCAGCGGAAATCCCTGTTTGCGGGCATCTTGAAAAGATTAATGGTCCATAGCCACCACCCGGGGCGCATCTTTTTTACTGCCCGATGCCACCAATAATAAAGGCAAGGCTACCAGGAATACCAATCCCATCACAAGATAGGCGTCACTGAAACTGAGCAGCATGCCCTGTCGCGTTATACCGTGGTCCAGCAGCTGCAACGCCTGCTGATGCGCATGAGACGATGAGGCGCCTTTTCCCTGGAAATACTGCGTATAGCCGTGCAGGCGGTTATATACCTGCGGGTCTGATGTGTTGAGATGGCTTACCAGGTCGTAACGATGCTGCGCATTGCGTTTAGATAGGTAGGTATTAATCAGCGCAATGCCAAAAGAGCCGCCCAGCTGGCGCATCATGTTATTCAGCGCGGCGCCCTGTGGTATATCTGCGGGTGGCAGGGAAGAAACCGCGAGTGTTGTTAAAGGCACCGTGATAAGCGCCAGCCCCATCCCGCGCCAGATCAGCGATTGACTGATTGCCCCGGCACCGGCGTTTTGGTTTAATTGCGACATTTGCCAGCTAAAAAAGATAAACATGCCCATACCGGCGAGAATGAGGAACACCGGTGAAAGGCCCCGCTGCAGCAGTCTTGCACTGATCACCAATCCGCCTATTGCCAGGAAGGCGCCTGGTAATAATAACATACCTGTTTGCAGCGGCGTAAAATAAAGCAGCCGTTGTGCAAATACCGGCGTGAGAAATACCGACGCAAACATACCCGTGCCGGATACAAAAGTCAGTACAGCGCCAATACTCAGGTTTCTGCTTTTCAGTACCCGCAGGTTTACAACGGGGTGGGCTATACGTAGTTCCCACCAGATAAAAAATCCGATGCCCAGTACTGCGATGACTGTCAGCCAGGTGATGTAGGCGGCCTCAAACCAGTCGTCTGTTTCGCCGCGTTCCAGTACGGTTTGTAGCGCGCTCACGCCTGCTGCAAGCAGGAGGATGCCGGTCCAGTCGATGCGTGGTTGATGTGTGGACCGTGGCGGTTCGTCCAGCAACAGGAAACAAATAAAAGCGACCAGGATACCGATCGGTACGTTGATATAAAAGATCCAGGGCCAGCTGTAGTATTCGGTGATGTACCCGCCCAGTGTAGGGCCAATCGTAGGACCCACGAATACGCCTATACCAAAAATAGCGCTGGCTACATGTTGTTTGTCTTTCGGGAACTGGTTGAACACAATTACCTGTGATACCGATAACAACGCTCCTCCGCCTATGCCTTGCAGGAAGCGGAAAAGCACCAGTGACCAGATGTTGGTGGCTTGCCCGCACATCAGTGAAAAGAACGTAAACGCCAGGATGGAGCCGATGTAATAATTACGTTGCCCCAACCGTGCTGCCAGGAAACCGGTGATGGGGATGATGATCACATTAGCGATGGCATAGGCCGTGATCACCCAGGACGTGTCTTCCAGGGTAGCGCCGAGGTTACCGCTCATGTGCGACAACGCTACGTTCACGATGGAGGTGTCTATCAGTTCCATGATGGCCGCTGCGATTACCGCGACGATCAGTATGTTCTTTTTCATACCGAATGGTATATTTTATGACAAAAGATGAGCATTGAGCATTTGCAGGGCATTGGCCGGTGAGGTGGATTGCAACAGCTGGAATACTTGTTGGGTTTGACCGACATGGATTTCATAGACATCGTTTTGCAGCGCTTCCATAAAGCCTGTGGCCACCGTCTCCGGAGCAATACCGTTGCTGCCGCCGATATCGCGGGAGAAGTGGGTATTGGCCAGTGGCGGCATCAATTCAAATACCCGAATGGGTGCTACCGACAGGCGGAGGGACTGGGTATAGGAATGCAGTGCTGCTTTACTGGCAGCATAGGAGGGAGTGGTCAACATCGGCACCAGTGCCAGTACAGAACTGACGTTCACAATGGCAGCCTCGGAGTGCCGGGCAAGCAGCGGCAGCAGTAATTCTGTGAGTTGCATTACAGCCAGGTAGTTGGTCAGCATTTCGTCTGCCGCTTTATCGAAAACCCCGGCTGTTTCGGAAAGCCGGTATACGTGCGCCTTACCGGCGTTGTTGATCAGCATGTTGAGCTGCGGGTAGTCCTGCTGCAGCGTCTTTACCAGTGTCTTCACCTGGGCGTCCCTGGTTACATCGCATACAATGGGAATAAGGCCCGGCGTACCTGTAACCGCTTCTTCCAGCCGGAGGGCATCCCTGCCGGTGATGATGACCGTATTGCCCGCTGCCAATAATGTTTGTGCCAGTGCCAGGCCAATGCCTGCACTGCCGCCGGTAATCAATACCGTGTTACCATTTGTTTTCATAATATTGAATTATTATACCGATTGGTATATTTTTAAGCGAAAAAAAATATCGACATAAAAAATAGCAAAGTGCTTACAGCTCGCGGATAAAAGTTTCCAGCGACTGCATAATGGCATTGCGATAATGCATTTTCCCTGTTAGCTTGGTAATCATGAGACAGCCTTCTACCATCGCCAGGATAGTCAGGGCGGCCTGTTCTACGGGAGTATCTTTGTCGAACTCACCCTGCAGGATACCCCGGGTGATATCCTGCATAACCGCTTCTTTCCATTTACCCAGCGCCCAGGCGGCGCGTTCTTTCAGGGCCGGATGCGTATCATCGGCCTCCGTAGCGGTATTCAGAATGGGACAACCACCCGCAGGGAACGGGTGCTTCAGAAAGTTGTTGTACGTGTGGACATAGGCCAGCAGCTTGCCCCGGTAGGTATCATGTTTTGCTTTCTCCTGCCGGATAATATCAGTTATCTGCCGGATATTGTACTCAAAAGCAGCCAGGGCCACTTCATCTTTATTCGCGAAGTTGCCGTAAATACTGCCTTTGGTAAGCCCTGTGGCATTGGTCATGTCTGTCAGGGAAGTACCGGCATATCCCTTCTCGTTGAACACAGGAGCGGTCTTTTCCACAATAAACTGTTTCGTTCTGGCTGCTTTGTTCATATACCCATATTTGATAAACGAAATTATACCATTTGGTATAAAATGAAAAATCTTTTTTATCCGGGAAAAACAAAAGGCTGATACGTTTTATCGTATCAGCCTTTGTTTTATTAGCATAAGATAGTTATTCCTTAGGTTCCTGCGGAGGAGCAGGCGGTTGTCTTTTCTTCTCTGCCCAGTAGTACAAGGGAGGAATCACTACCGGTGTAAACAGCAGCGTGAAAGTCAATCCGCCGATGATCACCGTAGCCAGCGGGCGTTGTACATCGGAACCGATACCGGTACTGATGGCTGCCGGTACCAGACCAATGATGGCCACCATAAGCATCATCATAATGGCTTTGAACTGATCTACCGCCACCTTTTGCACGGAGGCGCGCAGCGTAAGGGGAGACTTATACATTTCCCGGTTGAGGGCCGATACCAGCAGTACGCCGGCCATGACCGAGATACCAAAGATGGATACAAAACCCACACCGGCAGATACGTTGAAGTGGTAGCCACGAAGGAACAACGCTACGATACCACCCGCAAGGGCAACGAGGATGCAGCTCATGGTCACAAACGTATGTCTCATGCTTTTGAACAGCATAAAGAGGAACACGAACACAATCACAATCGTCAGCGGAATAGTGAGTGACAGCTGCTTACCGGCACGTTCCAGGTTTTCATACTGACCACCATAGATGATATCATACCCTTTGGATACATGCACCTGTTTGTCGATTTTCTCCTGCAGTTCTTTAACGAAAGAGCCCTGGTCGCGGCCTCTTACGTTGGTACGAACCGTCACCATCCTTTTACCATCAATGCGGTAAATATTGGTTTGTCCGTCGATAAACTGTATATCTGCCAGCTGTTCCATCGGTATCAGCGCGCCGGTGGCGGCAGGCACCTGGAGGTTACGGATGGATTCTATGGTGCTCCTGTCTTTCGGCAGATAACGAACGATGATATCGTACCGTTTGGTACCGTCATATAATGTACCGATCGGTTTACCGCCGATAGCGGCTTCAATCATGGATTGGATATCACTCACGTTGATACCGAAGCGGGCGGCGTTTTCGCGGTTGATATTGATGGCCAGCTGCGCCTGGGTACCTTCCTGTTCAATGTTAACGGAAGCAGAGCCCTGTGTGGCTTTTACGATCGCTGCAATACTGTCGGCTTTGGGCCGCATAATGGCAAGATCGTCGCCTACTACGGAAATAGCCAGGTCGGCAGCGCTACCCGTCACAATCTCCATTACCTGGTCAATGATAGGCTGACCGGAGTTGAAAGAAGTACCCGGGCAATTCTTTTCGAGATCGGCCTGAATACGCCTCACCAGCTCTTTTTTAGTGATGGTATCGCTCCAGAGTTTATAGTCCTTCAAACCAACCAGTATTTCCGTACGGTTGGCCGGGAAGGGGTCGGTACCATCATCGTTGCGGCCGGTCTGCGTGATGACATATTTCACCGGCGGATAGGAAGCGATCACCTTGCGGATGATGGGCGCTATCTTGGCATTTTCCTGGATGGTAACGCCCGCGGGCATGAAGGAACGCATGAAGATAGATCCTTCATCCAGTTCCGGTAAAAACTCCGTACCCAGTTTGCCTCCCAGTCCTATCAGCAGCACAATCAGTACCGTTGCAACGAGCACGGTTTGTTTATGGAAACGCAGGAAGAAATTGAGCGACCGTTGATACATATGTTCCAGGAAATCCAGGATGCGGTTGCGATGCTCTTTCATCGGCTTATCGGATGCCAGCGCTTTTTTGTACGCATAGGAGATCAGCACGGGTATCAGCGTCAGCGCGCAGATCATGGCGCCTATTACGGCAAAGGCGAGGGTGAGGGCCATGGGAGAGAACAGTTTGCCTTCCACACGGGTCATCATCAAAATCGGTGTATAGGCGAGGATGATAATGGTCACGGAGAAAAATATCTCACGGCCTACTTCCTGCGCGGCAGCCAGGGTAATACCGATGATACCGCCTGCTTTCTCCTGCGGCGTAGCGTTCCGGTAGCGCCGGATCAGGTGTTCTGCCATTACGCAGGCGCCATCTACGATGATACCGAAGTCGATCGCACCGAGTGACAGCAGGTTGGCCGGTATGCCTGTGAGCCGCATGAGGATAAACGCGAACAGCAGGGAGAATGGAATGGTAGCAGTAACCACCAGTGCCGAGCGGATACTGCCCAGGAAAAACACCAGTACGATCACCACAATGCTTACACCCATAAAGAGTGTATGCGCTACCGTTTCCAGGGAATGATCAATAAGGAAGCTGCGGTCATACAGTACGCGCAGTTTCACGCCTTCCGGCAGTTCTGTTTCGCTGAGCAGGGCCAGTTTTTCCTTCAGTGCTTTCAGCGCGATACTGGGGTTTTCGCCACGGCGCAGCAGGATGATGCCTTCGGGAGAACCAACCTTGTCGATGCCTTCATCCGGTACGGCATAGCCCAATACGCCGGAAGGCGGCGGGGGCGCCGTTTCTACGGTGGCTACATCTTTCACGTAAACGGGTACACCGTTTACCGCAGTGAGCACAATGTTACGCAGGTCTTTTTCAGACTTCACCGCACCGAGACCTCTCACGGCAAAACCTTGTCCGCCGCGTTCAATCACGTTGCCGCCGGTGTTGAGGTTGTTTTTCTCTACCGCATCGATAACGGATTGCAGGGTGAGGTTGTACTTACGGAGTTTATCCGGCGACGTGAGGATATGAAATTGTTTGAGCGGGCCGCCGAAGTTGGTCACGTCGGCAATACCCGGTACCTGGAGGATAGCCGGGCGGATAACCCAGTCCTGCAGGTCGCGCAGCTGCATCGGTGTGAAGCTGGGCGGCGCTTCCACTACATAACGGTAAATCTCGCCTACCGCCGTGGTGAGTGGCGCCAGTTCCGGCGTAACTCCTGCCGGCAGGGAGAGGGAGGAGAGTCTTTCTATCACCTGTTGACGGGCGAAATAATCGTCCGTCCCGTCCTGGAACGTCAGCTGTACTACCGAAAGGCCGAAGATGGTGCGGCTTCTGCGGTCGAGTACACGGGGGACGTTATTGAGTGCCCGTTCTATCGGGATGGTCACCTGTTGTTCTACTTCTTCGGCAGCGCGGCCGTCGTAAGGCGCCACAATGATCACGTTGGTGTCGGCAATATCGGGGTAGGCTTCTATTTTCAGCTGGGTAAAACACCAGTAACCGAGTACTGACAAGACCACTGCGCCAATAATGACCGCCCAACGGTTACGTAAAGAGAATATGAGAATATTGCGGATCATGCTTCAAATTGATCTACGTGATGGGTAATAATAAAACCTCCTTTATAGGAGGCTCTCAGGAGTGTCAGCACTTCCCGCACTTTATCGTCCTCGTCGATGAAGGTGATCATCATAGGAGGTTCATCGAAGGAAAACATTTCATCCGGGCGTTTCATCCGTTGGTTGATGCCAAAGCCCATCACACCGCGGTATACGGTAGCGCCCTTCACATTGTTGTTGATGAGGAGCTGCATAATGTACTCATACAGTGGACGGGTACCATGCATATCGTCTTTGTCGATAAAAATCTGTGCCTGTAGCATAACTGTATTTTTAGTAGCCGAATGAAAGACCTTTTAATTGCATAGAGCCGTCTGTAACCACCTGCTCGCCCGGCTGGATACCGCTGAGCACTACCATACGGTCGTTGACCTGCGCACCGGAGAGAATTTCGCGGCGCAGGAAGGTACGGTCGTCTTTTTTCACGAAGACATAGTTTTTACCCTGAACCGTTACTACCGCACTGCGGGGTACGGAAAGGGTATTGCCTTCGCTCACGCCGAATTTCACGGTAGCGTACATGCCTGCCCGTAGTTTATGCTGTATATCGGAGATGGTAATACGAAGTTTCACCATGCGGGTGATGTTGTCCACTACTTCACCGACGTTTTCGATGGTACCGTTGAAGGTTTCGCCGGGGTAGGAGTTGAACTGCAGGGTGCAACCGCTGCCTTCTTTTACTTTGGTGATCTGGTTTTCCGGCATCTCACAGATGACCCATATTTTGTCTGCTTTGGCGGAGACGAGCGCCTGAGGATCGAAGCCGGCCAGTTTCAGTTTGGATTCGTGTTCGATGATGGAGGTCTTTTCGTTGGCCAGGTCTGTTTCAGCGATGGCGCTTTCTGTTTCGGCAGAGATGAGATCGGTTTTAGCATCGGAAACATCTTTACCGGTACCGGCGCCGTGTTCGGCGAGGTCTTTAAAGCGGGCCAGTTCTATTTGTTTCTGGGCGGCGATGGCTTTTTTCTGCCGGATGATATTGCCTTTTTCCCGGATGTTAATGATATGTTGCAGCATTTCCGTGTAGCTGGCCGTGAGGTCCGGATTGTCGAACAGTACAACGTTCTGGGCGGCGTTGCCGGAGGAGCGCACAACGGTGGCGGCTACGTGTGCCGGTGCCATCAGTTCGGCATTCAGGTCGCTTTGAACGGCTTCTTCTGTTTTGAAAAAGTGTAGGGTAAGGCTGTCGGGAGGCAGTTGAATGGTTCGTCCACTGTCTGTCACCACGGTTTTGGTGGCGGCGGCAGGCTTGTTTTCATGGTGCTGTCCGCAAGACATAGCCAGCCATGCGATGCTTGCTATCGATAAGCCAAAGGCAGTCTTTGTCATCTGTTAAATTATAGTTGATTAATCAATCCGGTTACCTGTAATAATTGTAGGTAGCTCTTACGGTAGTTGTACAGTGCTTCATAATACATCTTCTGGGTATCAAACCAGGTCCGTTGTGCTTCCAGGAAATCTATGATCGTAGTGCCGCCTTTCGTATAGGCGTACTTTACCGACTGCAGGATGGTTGCTGCTTTGGGCAGGATGTTTTTATATTTTTCCACGGTCTCCCGGTTTACCTGGTAGGTATGCCAGGTGGACTGTACCTCGGTGCTGACCTGCCGTTGCAGGGCAGTGAAGGACTGTTCAGATTGCTGCAGCAGTATTTTGGACTTTTTGATTTCGCCCTGGTTGCGGCTGAAGAACGGCAGTTCAATGGTCGCATAGAGGCCGAAGTAGGGGACGGTATTCTGGGGGTTCCAGATAATGCCCAGCTCCGGTGAGGGAATGGCCAGTGACCGTTGCAGGGAGATGTTGTTTTTCGCGGTGTTGATGGTCGCCTGGGCCTGTTGTACATCCGGACGTTTAGCCATGGAGAGGGAGAGGAGGCTGTCCAGTTGCTGCGTCATTTCCAGGGAAGTGACGGGGTCCTGGTCGTCGATGGTGAGGCTGTCGGTTTGACCGGTAAGCAGTTTCAGGTTTTGCAGTTCATTATTATAGCCTTGTTCTGCGTTTCTGTACTGGATCTGGTACTGGTCCAGCAGCAGCTGGGTACGTGCCAGTTCGCTGGAGCTGATTACCTGGTTCTTCAGCCGGATTTCCTGTGTTTTCACGAGGCTGTCGATGTTTTGCCTGGCTTCAAGGATCAGTTCCAGGTTGACTTTATTAAACCATACGTCCAGCCATTTATTGCCGGTTTCGGTGAGCACGCCTCTTTCCGTGTCGGCGAAGGCTTTTTCCGCTACGGTGACGTTTCCGGTGGCGACTTGTTGTTTGTATTTCCGTTGACCGGCCAGCTGGAATTGTTTGGTGAGCTGCCACCAGTACTGGTTGTTCTTTCCGTTATAGAACCGCGTATCCGGGGCCCAGGTGTGCGGGTCCGTCATATGCAGGGTCTGGTTGTTTAATACCGGGTTGGGCCTGAGTCGTGCCGTGACCACATCGCTTTGGGCGATGGCGGTATTGAGGCTGGCCGGTTTAAGGAAAGGATTGTTGTCTCTGGCGGCATGGAGTGCTCCTGGCAAAGTGAGGGTGGTCTGTGCCCCGGACACCAGGGGCAGGCCTACCGTACACGAGAAGATAAGAAAAATGGCGTAACGCATTCCTGTTTTGTACTATTTGCTATAGATAATTACTGTTGTGTTGCGGTTTTTGTTCATTCACCGGTAATATTACCTTGCCGGTAAGGGGTATTGTTCACATGGCCTGGCGCTGAAATCGGAGGCAAGATAGGTAATCTCCAAGGATGTAAAGGAGCCCGCGACATTAAAATTAGCTTAAACAATTGGAGGGAAACGGGAACGGATATAGGAAACAGGATGATTTTTTTGGTGGTATGTGTTAATCCTGTATATTTGTAAGGTAACCCTGTTTATCAATTTTTATATTGATATTTTATCGTTTCGCTAGATGTTTAACAGATTGATTATCATTTGATTTTTTGTTTTGTAAACATTTATTATTAATTTTTTAAAAGCGTTACGATGGAAAAACCGAAATATCAGTACTCCCGGACGGTGGCTGAGGGCTCTCAGCAGCGTTGTTTACCGGTTGGTCCCCGGAAAGAAATCCCTGGCTAAGAAAATTCATCGAAAAGATGCTGCGCGGTTGAAGCGGCGTTGACAGTTGTTTGTATCTGAGAAAAGTCTCCTCCACATTATTCCATGTAATGCTCGTGTATCTTTTTAGTAACCATTTAAATTATGTTTTGATGGAGCATATCAAATTTCAGTACGCAGACGGAAAATCGCAGGCAAATTAGAGAAGGTTTCGCAGAACAAAGGAGGCGCATCGCATCCTTTACTCCGGAAGAAGCAGCCCAATATCTACGGGATGCGGGGGGATCATTTATTTGTTGGCCCTAAGAGAAGAAACCCATGGAGGACTAAGAGCAAACGAAGAAAGGAGAAGGATGCTGAGCAGTTGAGACGATTGAAGCGGCGTAGATAAGTTGTTGTAGTGATAGCTATTGTTTGAAGGATGACTGAAGTTTTTGACATATCTGTTTATTGTTAAACATTTTTACTCACTACTTAAAATAACATTACGATGGAAAGACCGAAATATCAATATTTTGACACCTGGTCCGAACATTTTCGGCGAATGGATGAAATGTTCGAAAGGGAAAGAAAGCGCACTGCCGCTTTTACCAGGGAAGAGGCGATGCAGTATCTCCGTGATGTGGGGATATTTCATTTGGTTGTCTTCCCAAAAAAAAGAACTCCCTGGCGAACAAAGAGTAAACGGAGAAAGGAGAAAGACACTGCCAAATTAAAGCGATTAAAACGGCATAAATAATTGTTTGTACCCAAAAAAACCATTGTTTGAAAATGACCCGATTAATATCTGATTCGATGTATACTGCCACGCCTGGCTTGGTCATCGGCTTTCACGGTTGTGAACGTTCCCTACGGGACGACGTGATTAATGAAAGGGAAAAGCTCCGCTCCAGTCTGGGAAAATATGAATGGTTGGGACATGGAATTTATTTCTGGCAGAATAACTATGAGCGTGCCCTTGATTTTGCGACTCATCCCCCGAATGGGAGAAAACTGGTGAATCCAGCGGTGTTGGGTGCCGTTATTAGTTTGGATTATTGCCTGGACTTGTTAGACACAAGGCATATCCAAAATCTCAAGCGTAGTTTTCTAACGATGGAGAATGTTATATTGGAGAATGGAGGCAAACTACCCCGGAACAGAAACAAGGGCGGTGCTGAAAATTTACAGGACAAAGTCATCCGTGAGTTGGATTGTCTGGTAATTGAATATCTACATGAAAAGATGTGTAAGGATGGGAAAAAGCCATACGACTCCGTCAGAGGCGTCTTCATCGAAGGTACCCCCATCTATGAAGACGCCGGCTTCTACGACAAAACCCACATCCAGTTATGTATCCGGAATCCCAATTGTATTAAAGGATTTTTTATCCCCCGGCAGGAAGAAATATGGTGATCGGCAGAAAGCCGTTGTGGTAACTGCCGCAGCGGCTTTTGGCATTTATTGGCTGATAAATTTGTATGTATTCCCCTGTGTCATATGTTTGCTCGCAGTACTGTTTTTCGGACCGTGCGAAGCTCAGCTGATCGTTATCAAATGTTTATTAGTGGGTAAAGTTCGTCAGATGGTTGGTTGACCGTGCTGAAAAAAAGTACTCCCGCAATCTACTATGGAAATAGGATTACGGGAGTCATATATGCCATAAAAACCCAGTCAGTTTTGTACTATTTCCATCGCGTCGTCCATCGGAAAGAACAACACTTTATCGGTATCTGCATATTTCTCCAGATCGATCATATGCAGGGTACGGTTATGGACGGTATGGAAATAAAGCCGTTTGTTTTTTAGGTCGTTGGCGCAGGTCCACTGTGTATACGGCGTGTTCCGGGGCTGGGCGGGGTCCTGGATCATTCCTTTGGGGATATCAAAAGCGTTGAGGATCTGAAAGGCCTGGGTAACTGCTGCCGCTGCAGTAGTACAGGCTTCCATGCTTTGCGTATAGGCTACCGCGCGAACAAACCGGGAAGGGGGCGTGAAATCGCCTGGTATGGTCATCAGCAGATTGCTTTGCCGCCATACGCGCTGGGAGTCTGCCGCTGTTTCGGTATTCCGCAGGTTCGCATAGCGTTGCAGGTTAGTCAGGTGCCAATCGAACGTAGGGGAGTTAGTTAATACCCCTAACGGGTTGTAGTAGCAACGCAGCTTTCCGCCTACGCATTCGATTACCAGCGATTTACCCTGGGCATCGTGCACATTGTAGTGCAGCGGGAAAGGAATGCCCCCATTCAGATAGAGGGGAATGCCTTTGTTGATCAGAATACCACTGTCCACTGCTCTTTTTACCTGATCTACCGTTGCGAATTGAGATAACAGCCAGGCAGATACATCGGTAGAACTAATCGATTTGGCGATTTTCCGGGAAGGGATATCCATGTAGCCGGCGTATCCGGGTAAATAGAACAGACCCACTGCCAGTCCTTTTTCGTTCATACCATCGGCAATAGCATCCTTGCCCATAGCGTTGATGCCTACAATGGCGTACCGGGATTTCCAATACAGGCCTTTATTGGCGCCATCCGGACTAACGGCGTTAAAAGGATAATTCCGGGGGAAAATGACTACCTGGGCTTGCAGCTCGTTAGGAAATTCCATGGTACGGGCGCTAATAACAGCTCCGTCTTTTGCCCTGAGCTGAATGCCGGTGCAGGCGGAAACAATCATGGGAGAAGCCAGGATAAAATATCCAAGGAAATAAGAAAGGGATTTAAATAGCAAGGGTTTCATCGCATACAACGTTATTGGGGTGAATAAATCAAGGTATTGGTACGGTAAGGGTTGGTATTTAAATTACAACACGCATGGGCCCGTGATTGTTTGAAAAAAAAATGTTATGCCGTTAAAAGTGACGGTAATCATCTGTAATGCTAACGGCTATCATATTTCATGGAGATACTTCTGCCGATCTTCATATAAAATATTATATCATGATCAGTATTGCAGCCATATTGGATGGCCTGAGGTATTCCGAAAATGTGCAACGATATGCCCTGATGGTAGCCAAACAACAGGGCGCACATGTGAACGGTGTATTACCGGAGGATTTCACCTACAATAGTTTCGGGATGTACCAGGTACTAAAATCCGGTGCAGACGCGGACACGATCAACAAACTCGAAAACGCCGATAAGGCTACCAGGAAGGCGTCAGCGGCTATTTTTGAAGCGGCCTGCCAGAAAGCGAATGTTCCCTACAGTATCCACCACCATCGGAACGTGTCATTGCTGGATGTGCTGGAAACCAGTATTTACAGTGATTTACTGATCGTCGACCGGAAAGAAACATTCGCACATGATACGATGAATCCGCCTACCCGTTTTATCCGGGACCTGCTAACCGACGTACAATGCCCGGTATTGCTGACGCCTTCGGGTAAAGCTGCTTCAACACCGGAGTGGGCCAACGTGGTATTACTGTATGATGGGGAGCCTTCGTCGGTGTACGCCATCAAAATGTATAGTTACCTGCTGGCTGCTGTATTACCTGTCAGCGTAACCGTGTTATCTGTCAATGAAGCGGGTAATCATCTGCAAAACCGTCACCTGGTCCACGATTTTATTCTCGGCCATTTCCCCAAGGCGACCTACCGGGTAGTGGAAGGCGATCCGGAAACGGAAATTATCGGGTATCTGCAAAACCAGCCCAACAATACCCTGGTGGTATTGGGAGCCTACCGCAGAGGGGCGGTGTCCCGATGGTTCAGGGAAAGCATGGCGGACGTATTGATGTCAAAACTGAACCTGCCGCTGTTTATTGCCCATAACAAATAAAATCGTTTACTATGAGCCGTTTTATTATAGACTTTGCGGCCATCCGCTTATCGGATGTGGGCGTAGTAGGAGGAAAAAATGCTTCGCTGGGTGAGATGACTGTTGCGTTGACAGATAAAGGCATCCGCGTACCTCCCGGATTTGCCACTACTGCAGAGGCCTTCTGGACCTTTCTGGACGTCAACGGTATTCGCTCGTCATTGGCTGCACTGATGCAGCAATTGGACCGGAATAGTTTTTCCAACCTGGCTGAAACAGGGGCCGCTGCCCGTAAACTAATACTGAGGGCTGTTTTGCCGGAAGAACTGAAAATAGCTATCACCGAAGCTTACCGTCAACTGGGAAAAGGCGGGGCGCTGCCGGTAGCCGTAAGAAGCAGCGCCACCGCAGAAGATATGCCGGAAGCCAGCTTCGCGGGTCAGCATGAATCCTATCTCAATATCTGCGGTGAGGAAGCGGTATTACAGGCAGTGCAACGTTGCTTTGCCTCCCTGTATACCGATCGTGCTATCAAATACCGGGAAGACAAAGGATTTGAACATAGTAAGATTGCATTATCAGCTGGTATCCAGCTGATGGTGCAAACGAACAAAGGTTGTTCCGGTGTTGGCTTTACCCTTGAACCGGAATCCGGTTTCAGGGACGTGATCCTGTTGTCCGGTATCTGGGGACTGGGAGAAAATATCGTGCAGGGAAAAGTAATGCCGGATGAATTTTATCTCTTCAAACCTACACTCAAAGCGGGAAAGGAGGCTATACTGCAAAAAAAACTGGGCGATAAGGCATGGACCCTATGTTTGGATGATACTCCCGGTGCGGCGGAGCCGGTGATGAACAAACCAACAGCAGAACAAGACCGCCGGCGTTATGTACTCACAGATCCGGAAATACTGACGCTGGGGAGGTGGGCTTTGGAGATAGAAGAACACTATCGTTGCCCGATGGATATTGAATGGGCTAAAGACGGTGTCACTGGTGAATTGTTTCTGTTGCAGGCACGCCCTGAGACAGTACATGCCGGCAAAACGGTTCAAACCCAATGGCAGTATGTGCTGAAAGAAAAAGGCCCGGTACTGGTAAAGGGAGAAGCAATAGGCGAAAAGCTGACGACCGGAACTGCCCGCCTGCTGGCCTCTCCACAGGAAGCCGGCAGATTACAGGAGGGGGACATCGTGGTAACAACAAACACCAGTCCCGATTGGGACCCTGTGCTGAAGAAAGTGGCCGCTATTATAACTGACAGTGGTGGCCGTACCAGTCATGCGGCTATTGTAGCACGGGAGCTGGGCGTGCCGGCCATTGTGGGGGCCACCGGGGCCACGACCGTTATCCGGGACGGAATGCCGGTCACCGTATCCTGCTGTGAAGGGAAAACAGGTTATGTATATGCCGGTGTGTTATCTTATGAACAAAAGGAAGTAAGCCTCTCGGATATTACCATGCCCGAAAGCACCGAAGCGGCGCTGATTATCAGTGACCCGGACCAGGCTTTCCGGTTATCGTTCCTTCCCAACGATGGCGTTGGGCTGTTAAGGATGGAATTCATCATAACACATGCCATTGGTATACATCCTATGGCATTGGTGCATTTCGATCAGCTGAAAGATGAGCGGGAGAAAGCGGCTATTGAAGCATTAACCGGTTTATATGCAGATAAAAAACATTTTTTCATTGAGAAATTATCACAGGGGATTGCTACCATAGCAGCCGCATTTTATCCTAAAGATGTGATTGTGCGGATGAGTGATTTTAAGACCAATGAATATGCGCAGTTGTTGGGAGGGAAAGACTTTGAACCGCTGGAAGAAAATCCGATGCTGGGTTTCAGAGGTGCTTCCCGTTATTATAATCCGCTGTACCGGGAAGGCTTTGGACTGGAATGCGCAGCAGTGAGAAGGGTGCGTGAAGACATGGGGCTCACTAACGTAAAAGTGATGATCCCCTTTTGCCGCACGGTGGCGGAGGGTAAAAAGGTGTTGTCCGTAATGGCCGCCTATGGTCTCTCCCGGGCTGACGGCCTCGAGGTGTACGTGATGGCGGAAATACCCTCCAATGTGCTGGAAGCGGAGGCTTTTGCCGAAATATTTGACGGGTTCTCTATTGGTTCCAACGACCTGACACAACTCACCCTGGGGTTAGACAGGGATTCTGCATTAGTGGCCGATCTGTTCAGTGAAGAAGACCCCGCTCCCAAAAAGATGATCGCTATGATGATACAAGCTGCCCGGAAAGCCGGCGTCCGGATCGGTCTTTGTGGCCAGGCGCCCAGTGATTTTCCGGACTTTGCAGCATTTCTCGTAAAAGAGGGTATCAACAGTATTTCCTTTAATCCGGATGCCCTGATCCGCGGAATTGCCAATATCTGCCAGGCAGAGAAAGTGGGCGCAGCGCCCCCGGCCTTTTAAGCTGCAACGCTCCGGATTTAATGACGGGAAATGCCGGACCATGCGGCGGTGGTAACGGTGTTCAGGATAAGATAAGAGAACACATAAAAGGAACGGCCGCCGGTGGTATTACCACTGACGGCCGTCATATTTTTTACAGGACCCGCACCGGTTATGCCGCCCGCTTCGCCTTAGCGCTATTCGTTATGATAAAACAGAGGTACAGGAAGATGAGCCAGCCGGGGATCATCTCCACCGGTATTCGCATGCCGGTCATCCACATCAGCACCAGGATACCCACCAGGAAGACCAGGCAGATGTAGTTGGACAACGGATAAATAAAAGAAGGGAATTTTGTATGTACCTGCTCCAAACGTTTCTGTTGCCTGAATTTCAGGTGCACTACGCTAATCATGATCCAGTTGATGATCAGGGCAGATACCACGAGCGACATCAGCACGCCCAAAGCCTTTTCGGGAATCAGTTTGTTGACCACAATACAAATAGCGGCAAACAAGGCGGATACCAGCGTGGCTTTTACCGGTACATGGTTTTTGTTGAGCTGTGATAAAAACGCCGGTGCATTGCCTTGCTGGGACAGGCCGTACAACATACGGCTGTTGCTATATACGGAACTGTTATATACGGAAAGGGCTGCCGTTAGTACAATCAGGTTGAGCGCATTGGCGATCAGGCTGGTGAAATAGATCTCTTTGCCGAAAAGGTTAAACTGGAAACCTTTCAGACTTTCAAATACCGTTACAAAGGGGCTGCTGTCGGTAGTGATATTTCTCCAGGGAGATAAGGCGAACAGGATCACCAGGGCGCCTACATAAAATATCAGGATACGATAAATGACCTGGTTGGTGGCTTTAGGGATGGTTTTCTCCGGTTGATCCGCTTCTGCGGCGGTAATACCAATCAGTTCCAGTCCTCCGAAGGAGAACATGATCATGGCGATGGCCGCAAAAAGTCCCTGGTATTGACCATTTGCATCCTGGGACAGCAATCCTTTCGGGAAGAACCCACCATCGTTCCAGAGATTGCTCACACTGGCCTGGGCGCCACCGTTGCCGCTTAACAGCAGGTATACACCGAAAACGATCATGGAAATAATGGCGATCACCTTTACGATAGAGAACCAGAACTCCGCTTCACCATATACTTTTACAGAACTGAGGTTCAGCGCATTTATGGCGAGAAAGAAAAAGAGACTGGAAGTCCACAGGGGTACTTCCGGCCACCAGAACTGCACATACAGGCCAATGGCGGTTAATTCCGACATACTTACGAGTATATACAACATCCAGTAATTCCATCCGGAAGAGAAACCGGCGAAATTGCCCCAGTATTTATAGGCAAAGTGGCTGAAACTGCCGGATACCGGCTCTTCTACCACCATTTCTCCCAGCTGGCGCATAATGAAGAAGGCGATGATGCCGGCCATGGCATACCCCAGGATAACAGAAGGGCCAGCCAGTACAGCGGCGGGACCAATCCCCAGAAACAGGCCGGTGCCAATGGCGCCACCCAATGCAATGAGTTGAATGTGTCTGTTTTGCAGGCCTCTCTTCAGGTGCTGCTGTGTTGGTTGCTCTTTGGTTTGTATCAGTTCTTCCAAGGTAAAAACGGTGGGTAAGGTTGCAAGATGCGTTAATTTCTGAAAAATGTAAACTAATAATATTTCACTTATTAGAAAAGTAAATTATATCAGGATAGGAGGAAGGCTTCGTCCCAGGGTAGCGGTTTGTCGATGGTCTGAGACAGGAGTGACAGCCCAACGCCGCTACTGCCGTCCAGCAGGTCCCAGCAATATTCCCATTGTTTGTCTATCCCTTCCCAGCCACGGATACCATATACGCCCGGTTGATCCGGAAACACCAGCTTCTGCAGCGTATTATTGTGCCAGTGAAGGGCCGCGTCCCGAAATGCCGGTTCTCCGGTTTCATACCAAAAGTGCCGGTAAAATGCAGCGATACCGCTGGAACCGTGGCACAGACAAGCATCTACAATACCGGCTGCCTGGTCGGTATTTCTCCGCAGGGTATAATGCATGATGTCCAGGGACTGCAGCTGCCACCGGCTTTCGCCCAGTGCCAGGCCACAACGCCATAAAGCCAGCGCTACGTTGAAATCGCCGTAGCACCACGACAGGCGGCTGTAAGGCGCCCGGCCATCGAGGATGCCGGGGAACAGGGCATGAGGCGTATCCGGCTGACGGGGATTCTGATGATGCCACATAAAATCGATGCATTCGGTGATGACTTGCCTGCAGGTATCCCGGGCTATACCCGCCTGGTATATCCGCGATAACAGGATGACGAGGCTACAGGTACCATGTGCCAGGCTGAAAGTGTCTACACCGGCAGTTACAGGCGTTTCAAACAACACAAACACGGGGAGACTGCGCCCCTGGCCGGTCATACGACTGGCGCCCAACAGGGCGGCAACAAAGGAGGCCAGATGGCTGCGTACCGCTTCCTGATGTGTATAAGCCAGCAACAGATGGCAAATACCGGCGCTCCCATGCAGGAAATCGAAGTTTTGCTGTGACAGCTGCTGCTCACTTTCTGCTATAGCGGCGGTGATGTAGCTGGCTGATAATTCCGCTATATCTATATCGATAAAACGATGCTGATAAAGATGCTGTAACAACCAAAATGGCCCGGTGATACCGTTGCAATAGGCATAACCGGCCACCGGCTGCGGCTGCAGGTCTGCATACAGTGTTTGTAACCAACTGCCTGCGCAGGGAGCACTATTGTCTACATATCTTTCATAATAAAAAAGATATAACAAAGGACCCCAGGGCCCTTTAAAAAGACTTTCTGCATAATACGGATCATAGGCTTTATTGGCCAGCACCTTCAGATGGTCCTGGTAGATGCGGGTTAACGTGGAACCGGCGGTCATATGGGTGGATTAAAAACAATATGGCAGGACAATGCCCCGCCATATCATTGTCAGGAAAATACAACATTAGTTAGGACAACCGGATTGCGTATTAGGCTGGGCGCAGCAGGGCCAGCAACGTAAAGGCGTGTCCATGGAAAGTGCGGTGCGGAAAGGAGCACTGACTGCCTGTGGTGCATCCACCACATCAGTGTCAGTCATAACGGCAATGGTCTCTTTCTGGAGGAAGAGTTTTTTTTCGAGGGACAATTTTTCGGGAAGCATAACTATATTATTTACGGGTTGAAAAAAAGCTGAGGGAATCATGTGTTGGCGCTATATTAAATTTAACGCTTTTCTTCCATTATTTGCGAAGCGTAACAGACATGGTAAGTTTCCCTTGTTTTTTAACAGCCGTCGGCACTACTGATCAACCAGCTCCCGGATCAGCCCTGTTTCCTGCGTGTCAAAAGGAGCGCCGCTTGCCCGGAAAACGTCATGATACCAGATAGCTGGTTCCGGTTCTCCGCCTTTGTTCCCCTGTGGATAGTTGGTTTGTGTTTTACCTGCTACCAGTCCCCAGTTGATAGCACCTACGCGGGCTTTTTTCATCATGGGCAGATGGGTGGCAAAAGTGCTGTTGTTGGGGCGTTTCATGTATTCGGAACAGATCAGCGGTTTGTTGTACCGTTGCAGGGTATCGATTGCTTCCTGCATGGAGGTGCTATCACGATAATTATGGAAGGTGATGATATCCGATTGTTCCAGCTGATACTGGTTAAAATCGGTGAACTCCTTATTCCAGATACCGATGGTCAGTGGTTGAACCGGTTGTTCTGCTCTTGCCCAGGCAACCACGTTTTTCAGCAGGGGCCAGCTTTTGGCGCCGTGTTTAAAATGTCCCGGTTCATTATATAAATCCCAGATGACTACCCGTTGGTCTTGTTTAAAAGTGCGGATAATATCCTGAACGTATACACGCAGTGTATCCATGAGCGTTGTATCCTGGTCTATGAGTCCGCCGGGGTCTTTGAGCCAGCCGCTGTTATGTACACCCGGTATAGGTGTGGGTTGCGGGCCTGGTTGATAGGCGTCGCGCCAGCAATCATCGAAGAATACGAACATGGTCCGGATATGATGCCGTGCAGCAATATCGAGGTATTGACCGACCCGTCGTTTAAATCCTGCTCTGTCCTGTTGCCATGCTACGTGGTGAAGGTATACACGCATGATGTTAAAACCCGTAGCCTGTGCATAACCCAGTTCCCGGGATATGGTAGTTGTATCAAAGGTAGCGGCCTGCCACATCTCCAGCTGGTTGACAGCAGTAGACGGGATAAAATTGGCGCCCACCAGCCAGCCTTGCTGCTGGTACCAGGCGTTCGCCTTTTCGGCTGTCCACGGAGACTGCCCGCTGACGGCCAACCGGCTTAACAAAAGAAGCGATAACAGGAGAGGGGCAGGGTATTTCATCGTGATAGCATTTTAAATAATGCTGTCAAATATCCAATATCCTTTTCATCCGGCAATGTTAATTCATGTGGACTGTAGTTCCGGTTTAAGTTTGTCGGCCAGTATGCTGATAAATATAAAACAAACGATCATCGGGAACACCTGGTAACGGAAAACGATAGGAGAGGCCAGTATACCGAATCCGGCGTTGACGACGAGCGTTATCAGTACCAGCAGCTGGCTGTCACGGTACGGGCGGGCCGCGGTTTTACGGGTGGTGGAAACAAACCATTTAAAAATCAATCCCAGGAATATCAGGTTCAACAATCCGAATAGAATGGGAAAGAAAAACAACAATGCTTTCTGCGCACCAATGGACGCTACAGAACTCAGTTGTTTGGAGTGATAATGGAACCAGTACCGCGCTACCGGGGAAACGCTGTAGCTGCCAAGATTGTATTCCGATAATTTTTCCAGTGGCGGTACAAAATAATTAAATGTATTGGGCAACAGGAAATAACGCGCAAAATAAAAAGGATGTTGCCGTATCATATAGCTGCCGTATTTCTCATATACCGGCGAAACCATGCCCCATGAATGTATACCGCCGGTAGTGTCGTCTTTGTTACCATAGGAAAGCTGCAGGAATTTTTTCAGCGGCGCCTGCGGATGTTTCAGGTAGATAGCTCCCTGCATAGGGCTGGGGATACCGCCGCCTTTAGGGATGATATCCCGGAAAAAATGAACGACCTCTTTGTGGAAAGCTTCGCAGCCGGCAGGAGGCTCCGGATAGTCCTTCAGATAAGGGAACATGTACAGTGCATTGTTCGCCATCTGCCAGCCACCGAAGACGGAGAACTGAGCGGTGCCGGTCACCTTACGGGTGGCCTCTTTGGTGAAATTAATAAAGACACCTATTAATACCAGCGGCAGCACAATGCCCAATGCTTTGAACGCGATCTTCTGCGGACAACGTAACAATACCAACGCCGTGATCAATGGATAATACATGGCATTGTAACGTACGGTAAAAGCAATAGCGATCAGCAGCCCGTGAGCTATCAACAAAACATAGGAAGGCCTGTGCAGCAGCCATAACAACTGTGTAAACCAAACCAGACTGATAGCCAGGAAAAGGCCATCGCTCGATACATAGTTGCTGATATATAGGATTAACGGATTAAACAGGAGTACATAAAAAATAACCCTCCTCGTTTGTTCCCCTGGCTGTAACCAATAACTCACGGAAAAAAAAAGGTAGAGTGCCGAACATTGTATCAGTATATATTGAACGGCCACCAGGGCGGTATCCGAATGACTGAATACATGAAACAACCGCAGGAATATCGTGTAACCGATGGGCCATAGGTTGACCTCCTGTTTTAGTATCGCGGCGTAGATATAACTATAGGAATCCGAAAAAAAATCGGCATAAGGATAGAGTATTTTAAAGATGATCAGCTGTACCACGATGGCTATTGCTGCGATCAACAGGTATTGGCGGTTGAATGGGTTCTTTAATACGAACTGCCGGAATGTTTGAGGGAAATAGGGCATAGCGCATCATATTTGTGTTACTAATATTAAACAGCGCCACTGCTCCTGCACAGACAGTCAGGTTAAGGAATTATTATCTTTTTGCTGCGGAAACAAAGCAGTGCAGCGGGTTTACCTGAAATGTAAAGGGAGTGCTTTTGAGGCACTCCCTTTTTGGCTTTCGTTATTTGAAATTCCAGAGGAACAACAAATAGGTATCAAATTGATGCAGATATGATTGCTGTGGTATTTGCTGGCGTATCCAGGAGCCGTAAGCCCCGATGGTAGCTCTGCCGCGGATATTCTTCTGGAACCCTGCCGTAAGCGAGGTGGAAGTAAAACCGGCTACTTTGCCGAACTGGAAGTTACGGCTGCGGTCATCCGGAGAGGCGCCGATATTGCCTATCAGGGCAATGAAGTCCTGCCGGTCGTTGAGATAAAAGCGGTTGGTCAGCGTATAGGCCTGGTACCACTGATGTTCATCGCTGGTAAGGAAGCCGCGCAGGTTCACCCAATAGTTGCCAAAATACTTTCCTACAGAGGCGACCGCTGAATACGTATTGATGCTGTCGCTTTTTACATAACGGGCGCCCAACTCGCCTTCCCAGCCTTTGCTGAAGTTGCGGAAAAGGGAGTAACCCGCCCGGATATTGGGGAATACGTTGGAGTTGGACCAGCCGAACAATCCATAGGAATAATACTTTGGATTATGGGTGTAGTAGGTCTCTGCTTCCAGCTGTACGCCGTCGCCCGCTTCGCGGTTGGCATAGTTAACCCTTCCGGTGACAGTGCCGCGCTGGAAACGGTGCAGGTATTGGAGGGAAGTAATGCTGGCCGGCTCATAATCCCTGCTGTAAACAGATTGCAGGTAGATGATGCCGATCTGGTTTTTATACGTATAGCCGTTCAGGTGATCGGAATATTGTTGCCATTTTTTTTCCCCGGGTTGCAGCTTACGAAGCTGGCCGGCCACGAGCGCCGCATCTGCGTAGCGGTGCAGTTGTTCCAGTGCATTCGCTTTCTGGGACAGGAGTTCCGGCTGATCTGCTTTTACAGCGAGACCTTTATCAGCGTACACCAATACCGTATCGTATTGTTTGCGTGCCGTAGCCGTGGCGGTGAGTTGCGTCAGCACGGTGGTGTCAGCAGGCGCCAGCGCATAAGCCGTTTGATATAGCTGCCAGGCGCTGTCCCACTGTTGTCTTTCGCGCAACTGTTTACCCTGTGCCAGCAACTGATCGAGGTACATGTTGCGCAGTGCGGTATCCGCAGGGTAACGCTGATGCAGATCTGCCGCGATGGCGCTGGCTTCGGTATATCTTCCGGCCTGTTGCAGCAGGGCGGATTTTTTTTGCAGCAACAGGGAGTCGTTGCTGATATGACCTAAAGCGCGGGTGGTATAATCAAGGGCTTGCGCCGTTTGTTGCTGCTCATTTTTCAGGTTGATGAGATATACCCAGGCCTCTTTATTGGCCGGCATAAGTTGCAGTATTTTTAACAGCGCCGGTTCTGCGGCGGTATATTGCCGTTGGGCGATGTCTTTTCTGGCGCCCGCCATGGCCTGGTCCAGGTAGGCTTGCCGGTAGCGGGGCTCCGTTGGGTAGGCGGTCATCAGTTGTTGACTGACAGCTGCTGCTTCCGGATACCGTTGCATGGTTTCCAGCAGACCTGATTTTTTAAACAGCAGGGCTGTATCAGCTGGTTGTTTCGCCAGCAGCTGTTCAAGCAGGGGCAGGGCTTCCTGTGGTTTGCCCAATGCTGTTTGTACATTTGACAGCAATAACAACAGTTCTCTTTTGCCGGGAACCTGTTTTAAAGCCGTTTGCAGGATGGTAGCCGCTTCGCCCGGCTGCTGTGCTACCAGCCGGTTGGCGCGTGACAGCTGCAGGTCGGTATAGATTTGCTCATGTGTGGCGCCTGGATGAAGCTGTAACAGCTTTTGCGCCGTAGTGGCGGCGGTGCTGTAGTCCTGCATCTTTTCCTGAATGCCAATTTGTTTTCTTAATACATCCACATCACCGGGGAAAACCAGTAGCGCTTTGTTACACCAATCGTTGGCGCTGCTGTAGTCGCTGCGCTGATAAGCCTGGTTAATGAGTTGCTGATATATCGCTTTATTGCCGGGTTGCAGTAATAATAACTGCTCCATATAGGTGGCCGGTGCATCGGGCTGCCGGGCCAGGGCTGTATACACATCTGCCAGGTGTTGTTTGTAGAGAGATTGTCCGGGATGTTGCTGGTACAATCGTTTAGCGTCTTCCAGGGCAGCGGCATAGTTACCATTGGCGAGCTGTATGGAAGAGCGTTTTAACCGCCAGGTGGCGCTATCCGGTTGGATAGTCAGCAACTGGTTGTAATAGGCGAGCGCTTCCCGGGAGCGGCCCTGCCCTTCGAGGGTGGAGGCAATGCCCTGTAAGGCTTCTACGTTGTTTTTATCTTTCAGCAGTACCTGTTCGTACATCTTTTCAGATCCGTTCAGATCGCCGGATTTACGGCCACGACGCGCGGCCTGCATCTGGTAATCTTTCAGCAGACCGGCTACTACCGGGTCGGAAATATAATGGGCGCGCAGTACTGCCATCACTTTGGATTGTGCCGCCAGGTCGCCGCTTTCTTCCACCAGTCCGTATTTTTTCAGGAGCAGGTCTTTGTTCAGCGGGTCTTTATCCAACAGCATATCTACATAACAGATGGCTTCCGCTTTGTTTCCCTGGCTGTAGTAAAGGTTCACCAGGGAATGCAGTACGTCTGTATTGCCCGGATCTTTTTTGAGCGCTACATTCCATTCAAAGGCGGCGGCTACCGGTTGACCGGTTTCCTGGTACAACTTACCCAGCAGGATACGGATATCGGTATAGTCCGGACTTTGCGACAGCGCTTTGTTGCAAAATTTGATCGCCTTAGTATAGTCTTTGGCGTTACGGGCTTCCAGCGCCATTTTATACAGCACATCGGAAGATACCAGGCCACTGCGCTGCGCGCTTAGTTCGGTATATATAAACAATAAAGAGAAAAAGAAAACAACACAACGCTTTCCCACACTTCGCTGTAACATGATATTAAACACTTTTTTGAAGGTTTGAAGATTGATTGAATCCCTGCCGCTGCATATTTCCCCAGGTATGTTTCCTGCCGGTCAGCTGGTTAAAATATCCTCTGATAGCACAGATAAGCACCATGGGGTGATAAATGAACGGTTCTGCCAATGCGAGTATACACAGTTGCCATACCTCTTTCCAGCTTTTGTAGTAGCGGAAAATCAGCTGGTCCCACAGCATGGAGAGGGAGGTGATCAATATGGAGAAGGTGTAGATAAACACCAGCAGGATAATTGCATAATCCCAGTTGATCAGGTGGTTAACAATAATATAGATGTAGTAGATGATGCCGGCGAATTCGATCAGCGGCGCCAGGAGTTCAAAGAAAAAGTTATAGGGGAAGATGACCAGCCCTAACTTTTTATATTTTGGATTGAAGAGCACTTTTCTGTGGGTGCCGAAGATCTGCGCCAGTCCACGCGCCCAGCGTATACGCTGGCGGAAGAATACTTTGTAGGTGGCAGGAACTTCCGTCCAGCAGAGTGTTTCAGGAATATAGTGGATGCGGTAGGGGAGGTCCTGTTCGCACATGTATTTACACATACGTACCACCATGTCCATGTCTTCCCCGAAGGAAGCGGGATCGTAGCCGCCTGATTTGATAACGATGTCCTTATCAAACAAACCCAGGCCACCGGAAACGTTGGGTACGGCGTTGATGAAAGTCCAGCCCATTTTGCCCAGCAGGTAGGAACGGATATACTCCATTTCCTGGAAACGGGGCAGCAGGGCTCCCGGCACGCGGACGCGGGTAATAACGCCGGCTTCCACATCGCAGGAGTTGGCCGCCCGGAGGGGCGCCCCGGTGGCGATCACTCTTTCAGGATCATCCATAAATGGTTTGATGAGCTTCAGCAGGGTATCGCGGGCGAGGATACAGTCCACATCGGTATTGAGGAAGTAGTCGAAGGCGGCGGCGTTAATGCCGGCATTTACGGCGTCGGCCTTGCTTTTACCATTGACTTTATCCAGCACCAGTAATTTGGAGTAGGCGGGGTTGGTGGATTTAAAGAAACGTTTTACCTCCTGGCAGGGAATCTGTTGCCGGTAGGCGAAGCTGATTTCCACCAGTTCAAATTCGTTGATCAGTTTTTCCAGCGTATCGTCTTTACTGCCGTCGTTGACTATCACCACTTCAAAGCGGGGATAGTTGAGGGCCAGCAGGGAGCGCACATTGGAGATGATGGTCACGCCTTCGTTGTAGGCAGGCGCCACCACGGAGATGCCGGGGGTGAGCGGAGAAGCTACCAGCATTTGCTGGCCTCTTATTTTATTTTTCCACAAGCTGCGGCGGATAGCCACGAGTGACAATACCGCAAGCAGGATATAAAACAGAAATAGCCCCGCACAATAAACGAATATGGCGCTTTCGTAAAAATCAGTGATATGTTTAAGTATCGCAGAATACATCATTAATATTTAATCAGGGGATTCAGGCTGTGTTGCAGCACCTGCTGCCTGGTCCCGGTGAGCGAATGCTGTAATTGGGTAATTAAGCCGCTGGCCAGCGCTTTATGCGCCACAATGGAATGTGCGGCGTGTTTCATCAGCAGGAAATCTTCCGTATGTTCCAGTTGCTGTTGCAGGAAACCGATGAAGTTACCGGAACCGATACGGCCCAATGCTTTGAGTATTTCCAGTTTGCAGCTGTCGGGTTGCTGCGGGTACATCTCTACGAGTATCGGCTCTGCTTCCAGTGCCATCAGTTTACCGAGATTGTTGATGGTCACGGCCCGCAGCTGTTCATCTTCAGTATGCAGCATACGGATCATGGCCGGAATAGCCTCGGGTTGCTGGAAGTAGGCTGCCAGCTTCAAACAAAGGGTGATTACGCTGGGGTGAAACTGTGGGTCTATCCACCTGGCGAAAGAGGGCATGGGGATGTCTTTACGCAGGGAGATGATACGGAATAATTCAAACTGTTCCCAGAGAAGCAGTGGTTCCTGTACATGACTAAAGAATTCAAACGGGGCGTCCGGGGAACATTGTACCACGTAACAGCGGGCCATCTCCCGGATGTGCTGGTCGCTGCTTTGGGTGAGTGTTAATACATGGTCTTTTTCCAGTAATACACCCATGCCGGACAATTCCACCAGGGCGTTGATTACCTGTTTGCGGCGGCCTGATTTCAGCGCTGCGGCGGCCGCGCGATGCAGGCCCAGTTCCAGGTAAAGCTGACGAAGCAGCAGTGGAATATCGCCGGTGAAGTTATCGCGGTAAGCGATGAGCTGACTGATAAAAACACGGGCAGCCCATGGCTTTTGCAGTGGTAATACGGAAAAAGCCTCCAGGGGTAAGGCCACCGGCGTATCGGCGCCGCCCAGCGATTTGTAGATAATATGTTCCAGTAATAGCTCATCACCTTTTTCCCGCAAGGGAATTTCTTTCTGAGCCTGCTTTTCTTTCTGCCAGCGGTAGATGATCATGTATATATATGCCAGCACGGTGCCCGCAACAGCCAACACGCTCACGATGATCGCGATTTGTATTACCAGCGGGAAATAGGCAAAATAATATACCAGGTCCTCCAGCCATTGGCGGAACGACGACATTGCATTCATTATAAAATAAATAATCAGTTATGGGATCAAATGGTATTCTTTTCTTTTTGCTGAATCAGGCGTTTTACCCGGGAAGCCAGCTCCGAAGGATTAAAAGGTTTCTTCAGGTAATCATCTACGCCCAGGTCAAAACCTTCGGTGATGGTTTTTTCGTGTGTGATAGCAGATAAAACTAAAATGGGGACATCCAGATGGAGTTCATTGCGCATCTTGCTGACCAGCTCCATGCCATTGGCATAGGGAAGCATCAGATCGGTGATGACCAGGTCAAATTTAGATTGCCGCAGATATTGCATAGCGTCCTGTCCGTTTTTGGCGATGCTGATGATGTAGTCCTGTTTCCTTAAAATAATCTCAATCGCCTTACAAACGAATTCATCGTCTTCCACTAAGAGAATACTATACATAAAATAATTTTTGCAGTATGAATAATCGATAATGCCTCTTTACAATAAACGCATGACAACTAACACGCCGTACTGCATGGACAGTCTGCACGCAATGGCGTTATGATTAAATACATTAAAATAAAGAAGTGCTCTTTTTCTTTCACCCGGGGAACATAGTAATAACAAGCGGTTAACTCAATAAAAAGATGGCAAATTTTATCAGCGGTTTAGTTCGAACTTTTCTTGTTTGCGAAGTTATGCATATTCTGTGCCAATCTGGCTACATTAACAATCAATCCGCTATGGTAGCGGGTTTTGTATGTATTAAGAAATAAACATATTAGTGTTATAGGTATAAGTGCAGCTATTTCGGAAGATAAAAATCGATATCAAACATTCCTCCTTTTAAGGTAGACCTAAAAGAAATAGATTCGTTTAACGTCTTCCAAAATATGCTAATGGCATGGTAGATGTGGTAATATCATCCAGTTAAAAAATCCGTTTAACCATATGAAAAAAGTTACCGATAAGCGCGTGTTCGTTCAGGTGGAGAAGGCTTTTGAGGCATCTGCAGAAAAGGTATTCGATGCCTGGCTGGATATTGAGCTGCTGAGCCACTGGATGTTTGGACCCGCCGTACGCAACGAGGAAATCCTGAACCTCACCAATGATCCGCGTCCCGGCGGACGCTTCAGTTACCAGGTAAAAAGAGGAAATGATATTCTGAATCACATCGGCAACTACCTGGAAGTAAAACGGCCTTCCTTACTGGTGTTTACCTGGGGAGTGGACCAGGAACCGGGCGATGAAAGTGTGGTAACGATCCGCATTACACCCACCGCCACCGGCTGCCTGTTGCAACTGGAACATGATATGGACGGGAAATGGGCTGCCTACGCAGATCGTACCGAAGAAGGCTGGACTTACATGACGGGGTTGTTGTACGATTATCTGCAACGGTAAAAATCATTAAACGGCTTCCTGATCAGGCAGACTCCCGGACGATCAGTTCGGTTTTCAATACCCGTATAATACTTTTCCAGTCGGCCAGATCACGGTTGATCTGATCGATCAACAGCTGCGCGGCCGTTCGTCCGATGTCTTTCACCGGTTGTGCTACTGTGGTGAGAGAAGGATGTATGAGCCCGGAAGCAAAATCATTACTGAAACCCACCACGGCAATATCTTCCGGCACCCTTAATCCCTTCTTTTTGATGACCTGGATAATTTCGATGGCGGTTGGATCGCTGATGGCAAAGATCGCATCCGGCGGCTGGGGCAGGCTGAGCAGGTGCGTTACGTAGATGTGCACCATGTCTGTATTTAAGTCATATGGAATCACCAGGCTGTCATCGTAAGGAATGTTGTGTTTTTTAAGCGCGGCCTTGTAGCCATTCAGCCGCTTTTCGCTGATACGCAGCGAAGCCGGGCCTGACAGGTGTGCGATACGTTTGCGGCCTTTTTCAATCAGGTAACTCACCGCCTTGAAGGCGCCTTCAAAATCATCGACGATTACTTTGGGTACGTCCATGTCGTCGCATACACGGTTAAAGAAGACAATGGGAATCCCCTTACGCTGGAAGATCTTCAGGTGATCGAAGTTCCGCGTTTCCTTACTGAGTGATACCAGTATCCCGTCGACCTGGTTGGCTAACATCACTTTTGTATTCGCCACTTCTGTTTCGTAGCTTTCGTTGGATTGGCAGATAACCGTGGTGTAGCCTGCTTTGCTGGCTACTTCCTGGGCGCCGATGGTTACATTCGGGAAATAGGAACTGGTAAATTCCGGTACAATAATGCCGATAGTATTGGTTTTCCGCGTAATGAGACTAATAGCCAGCATGTTTCGCTGGTAATCCATTTTTTCTGCCAGTTCCAGTACGGCCTGACGGGTATCTTCCTTTACGCTGGGATGGCCTGTTAAGGCGCGGGAAACAGTGGATTTAGACAGGTTGAGTGCTTTAGCGATATCAACGATGGTTACCTGGTGTCGTTTCATAACTCGGATTTGTACGGCCAAAGAAACGAAATAACCTTGAAAGGTGGGAACATTCCCATAAATTGGGAATGTTCCCAATAGAAATGCGGGCTTTTTTTGTATTATCTGTGTTGGTTTGTTTACATCTTTGAACAAATTCACACGTATGAAAAACAATTGTCAGCAAGGTTAATGCAGGCAAACTATACCTGAACATTTCCATGGCACTAACCTTAACGATTACACCCTGATGAATGCGACCATAGATACAGCCGTTATTGTTGTTTTTTCTCTGTTTATTATGCTGGTAGGATTTTCCTTTTCCAGGACAGGGAGAAATCTTAAATCCTTTTTTGCCGCAGGAGAAGCGGTACCCTGGTTTATCGGGGGACTGTCCCTTTTTATGAGTTTCTTTTCTGCCGGCACCTTTGTAGCCTGGGGCTCCATCGCTTACCAGTACGGCTGGGTGGCCGTTACCATACAATGGACCATGTGCATCGGCGCCCTGGTAACAGGGCTGTACCTGGCGCCCCGCTGGAAAGCTACGGGCAACCTCACGGCGGCGGAATTCATCCGGGAACGCCTGGGTGAAAAAGTGCAGAAGGCCTACATCTATATTTTTATGATCGTATCCCTGCTGATCAAAGGGTCTGTATTATACTCCGTGGCAAAACTGGTGAGTGCCTCCCTGGGACTGCCACTGATACCTTCTACCGTGGTACTGGGACTGTTTATGATCGCCTATACCGCAGTCGGCGGTCTTTGGGCCGTGATGGTGACCGACATCCTGCAATTTGTGGTGCTCACCGCCGCAGTACTGATCATTATTCCGCTGGCTTTTGATGCCGCCGGCGGGGTGCAGCATTTCCTGCATTTCTCCCCCGAAGGATTTTTTAACGTGGTAAACGGGGAATATACCTGGGGTTTTATCCTGGCCTTTGCCTTGTACCATGTGTTTTATATTGGCGGTAACTGGACGTTTGTGCAACGTTATACCAGTGTAGATAAACCGTCTTCCGCCTCTAAAGTAGCGTATCTCTTTGCCGCGCTGTACATCCTGAGCCCCGTGTTGTGGATGCTGCCACCGATGTTGTATAAGAGTATCAATCCGGGTTTACATGGTCTGGATACGGAGAACGCCTATTTGATGATCTGCAAACATGTATTGCCCGCCGGTTTAATGGGACTGATACTGACCGGTATGTATTTTTCCACCTCTGCTTCCGCCAACACAGCATTGAACGTGGTATCGGCCGTTTTTACGAATGATATCTACAAAGGTTCCATTAATCCCGGTGCGTCCGATAAAACACTGATGCGCGTAGCACGCATCTCTTCCTGGTTTTTTGGACTGGGCATGATTGTCATTGCATTGATTGTGCCTTATATCGGAGGGATAGTAGAATTCACCCTGAGCATTGGGGCCATTACCGGCGGACCATTGCTGGCGCCTCCCATCTGGGCGCTTTTTTCCAAAAGGCTAACGGGCAAGGCTACCCTGTATATTACGGTAATCAGCCTGCTGGTGAACCTGGCGTTTAAGGTGATCATCCCGCTTTCATCCGGCTTTAAACTGAGCCGGGCCAACGAGATGTTGCTGGGCGTAGGATTACCTTTTGTGATGTTGCTGGGGTATGAATGGTATGCCCGCCGCAAGGGCGCTACCAGCGATGAATACATACAGCTGCAACGTCGCCGCGCACAGCGCAAGGCAGCCGTACAGGAAACCAGTGAGGAAGAAACCATCGAAATACAAAAACAAAACAGGTTCGGCCTGAAAGTGATTGCTTTCTCCCTCGCTTTTATTGCGTTGCTGCTCTATGGACTTTGTTTTTTCTCAGGGAAGAGTGTTACCGTAGTGGCGGTCATCGCTACCGCTATCCTGTTGTCTGCCCTGATACCGTTGAGGGCTGCACGAAAAGTAAAAACTGAACCTATATCTGAACTTTCAAAAAGCATTTATCAGTCATGAGAAGCGTGGTAGCTATTTTCTTATGTTGGCTGGCTGGCGTACAACCGGTAGTGGCCCAATCGTCTGAAGTGACGATGAATAACAGCGCCCTTCGTTTATCCTGGAAAAACGGGGCCAACGGATGGCAGCTGCAACAGATTGGCGTTAAAAATAAGCAAGGCTGGCAATCGCTGCCACAGGCCAGTGGCGAGTATACCTTGTTGTACAGTGAGACAAAGCCGGCGGACAACCAACCCTTAACCCTATACGATAAAGCCGGTCAACCGATCGAATTCCCGGAGCGTAAATACAAGTACAATATCCCCGTGTGGGAAGCCGCGCTGTCGCCGGTGCCGATGAATACGGCTGGTACAGCCTTATATTTTTATCCTGCAGCGGTAACGAAACAACCGGACGGCGCCCTGGTGTTTACCCGGGAAAACAACACCGCCGCACTTTCCGCCAGCTGGAAACTGGACGAGAAGTATCCCGGCGACATTTGTGTAACAATGGAACTCCGTGCCAAATTAACAGGATACTACTCGCTGGCTACGCCTACACTGGCTACCATGTCCGAGCAGGATCTGCAATGGGCCGCTATCCCGGGATATTTTCAAAGTAATTACATAGAGAAAGATCTCATCAAGTCGTATGCCTACATGCAGGGCATTCCCGATAAACCCGTGATTGTACGGGAACGTACCGCCAGCACACTGGCGCCGTTTATCAACACCCGGCAACAATTAACGCTGGCGGTGATTCCTGCGCCGGGCACCGCCCGCGATCCCTGGGAGAAAGATAAACACAGCAACAGCAGCTGGCAGCTGGGCTTATCCCTGATGAATCGTAAAGCGCTGTTGACGCCGACTGCCTACCACCCGGTATTGGGAGAAAAAGGATCTTACCTGCAAAAAGGAGAGACCGTTAGTTTTTCTTTCCGCTATAGTTTGCAACCGGCCGACTGGTACACGGTGTATAAACATGCAGTGAATGATATTTACCGTTTCCCGGATTTCCTGGCGCTGAAACAAACGAAACAATCATTGACCAGCCGCATTTTGCATATGCATCATTACCTCGTGGATGACAGCACTTCCTTCTGGAAAACCGCCTCCTATAAAGGGATGGAAATAGGCGCGCAAGCCTATCTCGGAGGCGTATACGGCTCCGATAAAGATGCGTTTAAAAACTCCGATTACGGCGCTATGTGGATGCTGGCAAACATCACGCAGGACAGTGTGTTGCAGCGCACCCGGTTACCCTATGCCCGCAATTTTAAACTAATGCAGCAGGAACAGCGTCCCGGCTTTTTCCACGGTGCTGCCGCAGGACAATACTACCTGGCTAAAAGCAGGCAGTTCACCGAAGAGTGGGGGCCTTATGTAGAACCGATTGGCACTACCTATTATATGACGATGGATATTGGCAACGTATTGCTCTTTAACCCCCACGACACAACGTTAAAACAAGCTTTGCGGGAGGCGGCCGACAGGCTGCTGGCCTGGATGGAGCCTGCCGGCAAATGGGAAGTAGCCTATGATCATGCTACGGAGAAAAAATTATTCACCGAAGTGGAGGATCTGCGGCCCACTTTCTATGGTTTGCTGATAGCCTATAAGATGCTGGGAGACCAAAAATACCTGGCTGCCGCTAAAAAAGGCGCTGACTGGTACATTACAAACGCGATAGAGAAAGGTTGTTTCCTGGGCGTATGCGGCGATGTGCGCTTTGTGGCCGATTTCGCTACCGGTCAGAGTGCCGGCGCCTTGCTGGACCTCTACGAGGTGACAAAAGACAAGAAGTACTTACAGGCCGCCATTCAAACAGCTAAACTATATACCACTTCCATTTATACCCAGCCGATACCGACTACGGAGAAAAAGACGGTTAATGGCCGCGTGCGGGAGGACTGGGAAATCAGCCAGGTAGGTCTGAGCTTTGAACATGGCGGTATCATGGGCTCTGCCAACCATGGCGGCCCGATTTTATTGGCCAGCCATGCCGGTATGTTTGTACGTATGTTTGGCCTCACCAAAGATTCGTTATTCCTGAACATGGCCCGTGCGGCGGCTTTTGGCAGGGATGCTTTTGTAGACAGCGCTACCAGTGTAGCCTCCTACTATTGGGCGACCATGAATAAAGGCGCCGGCCCTTATCCGCATCATGCCTGGTGGCAGGTGGGATGGATCACCGATTACCTGTTGGCCGAAATACAACTGCGTTCATCCGGTAACGTGAGTTTCCCGCATGGATTTATTACGCCGAAAGTTGGTCCGCATGAGACGTATGGATTTGCACCCGGCAAAGTATATGGCACCCCGGCAGACCTGTTGCTGCGCGAAGACATGCTGCAATGCGCCAGCCCCTACCTGGATTATTACTGCGCCATCAACAGGAAAGAGCGGAAGTTATTCCTGTTGTTGCTCAATAACGGGCATCAGCCTATGAAGGAAACGTTACACCTGGATTATTCCAAAGTGCTGAACGGGGAAACGCTGCAACCCAAAACTGCGGCTTATGTACAAGCCGGCGGAAAACGGCAGGCTACCGGTACCGCACCCGATTTCCGTTTAGACATGGCGCCTTACGGGCTGACTGTAATAGAAATTCAATATGAGCCATAAACGATACGGGATATTATCCTTGTTTTTACTGACGCTGTTAACAACCGTTACTGCCCAACAACGCGGAGAGCAGGAGCTGATAGCCGCTTCACAGGCCGGTGCTTCGTTCTTGTATTTTAACCCGGGAGATACGACAGTACCACTTGTCAGTCCGGGTACCTGGAGTAACGGCAACGAATGTACGGTGAGGGGAGGACTGCCTCATTTTTTTCGTAAGGCCGCTGCCGGTCAACCGTTAACCATCGGCTTCATCGGTGGCAGTATTACCCAGGGGAATGCATGTTACCGTCCGCAGGCGGCGCGGTATATCCAGGCTATGTTTCCCGGTACGGCCATGAAAGGTATTAATGCCGGTGTATCCGGAACGGGTACAGACCTGGGCGCATGCCGCCTGCAGGGTCAGCTGCTGCAATATCATCCCGACCTGGTGTTTGTGGAGTTTGCGGTAAACGGCGCCTATCCCGAAGGTATGGAGGGTATCATCCGGCAAATCCGCCGGGCATCGCCGCAGACGGATATCTGTCTTATCTATACTATTAATAACGGGCAAACGAAAATATATACTGCCGGCGGTATCCCGGAGAATATACAAAGGCTGGAGCGGCTGGCGGCGTACTACCAGCTTCCTTCTATTCATTTAGGCATGGAAGTGGCGCAGCTGGAGCAGGAAGGAAAGTTGTTGTGGAAAAGTGCCGAAGATGTACCGGGAAAAATTGTTTTCTCCCGCGACGGTACCCATCCCATCACCGCCGGTGGTAACCTGTACGCCGCAGCTATGGCAAGGGGAATGCACAAAATACAAACCGCCGGCGACGTTGATACGCTCCCGTTACCCGCGCCTTTACTGGCTGACAACTGGGAAGATGCCGGCATGTATGATCCGCAGGAGATAGCCGTTTTCGGCGACGGCTGGAAAAAAACGGCGACTGACCAGCTGCCGCTACGGCAGTTCCATCCCTGGTTTCCTTATGTAATGACAGCAGCGCAACCTGGCGCCGCTTTCACCTTTCGTTTTACCGGTACCCTATTCGGCATTTTCGATATTGGCGGCCCGGAAGCCGGGCAGCTGGAAGCCGTGGTGGATGGGAAAGTGATGAAACTGGCCTGCTATTCCCCCCAGGGGACGCATTTCCTCAGTGAAGCCAAAACAACAGACAGCAGCGGCAGCGTTACCATTAACCGGTTCAATTACTATTGCAATAACCGTTATCGCGGACAGCATGAGATGATCCTGCTGCCGCCGGGCAAACATACCGTTACCCTGCGCCTGGCGGCCCAAAAAGCCGACAAGCGGAAGATACTGGGCAGTACCCAACAGGAAGATATCACCCATCATCCGGAGAAATATGACCGCACCGTGGTCTATATCGGTAAGATCTTATTGCGGGGAAAACCCGGTTTTTAAATAATACAACCCAGGAACAGCCTGTTGGGAACATTCCCGGCAGATGGGAATGTTCCCAGTTTTTTTTGTGGTCCAAACGTTTGACGTTGCCGGACCCGGGTTGTTAATTTGGCGACTTGCAGACTACTAAAAATATAATTGAAAGCATCATGATTACATCCGGAACAACAGGAGACCGTGCATTTCCCGCAGTGAACATACATGCTGACCTGGTGATCACAGGCGGCGGCCTCTCAGGCGTATGTGGCGCTATCACCGCAGCCCGGCAAGGGTTGAAAGTGGTGCTGGTGCAAGACCGCCCGGTATTAGGCGGTAACTCAAGCAGCGAGGTACGGTTATGGATACTGGGCGCTACTTCCCATATGGGCAACAATAATCGCTGGGCCCGCGAAGGCGGACTGGTGAATGAAATACTGGTGGAGAATACTTTCCGTAACCCCGAAAGTAACCCCGTAATTTTCGATATGATACTGCTGGATAAAGTAACACAGGAGCCGAATATCACGCTGCTGCTGAATACAGCGGTATATGCCGTTGAAAAAAAGGATGAAGCCACCATCGGGGCGTTGCAGGCCTTCTGCAGCCAGAACCAAACGACGTATACTTTAACGGCGCCGTTGTTTTGCGACGCCTCCGGCGACGGCGTAGTAGGGTTTCTCGCCGGCGCTGCTTTCCGTATGGGCGCTGAAAGCAGTGAAGAATTCGGGGAGAAGTTTGCTCCTTCTGCAGCATACGGTGAGCTGCTGGGGCATTCCCTTTATTTCTACAGTAAAGATACCAGCCGGCCGGTGAAGTTTATCCCGCCCGCTTTTGCGCTGAAAGACATTACTGCCATACCCCGCTTTAAATCCTTTAACGCCGCCGACTTTGGTTGTAAACTGTGGTGGATAGAATACGGCGGCCGCCTCGATACCGTGCACGATACAGAGAAGATCAAATGGGAACTCTGGAAAGTGGTGTATGGCGTATGGAACTATATCAAAAATTCCGGCAACTTCCCTGAAGCCGAAACACTGACGCTGGAATGGGTGGGCATGATTCCCGGTAAACGGGAAAGCCGCCGTTTTGAAGGCGATTATATGATGGTACAGCAGGATATTATTGAACAGCGCACCCATCCCGATGCGGTGGCTTTTGGCGGCTGGTCGGTGGACCTGCATCCGGCCGATGGTGTTTTCAGTGAGAAACCAGGTTGTAATCAATGGCATAGCAAAGGCATCTACCAGATACCTTACCGTAGTTTATATAGCCGTAATATCCATAATCTCTTCCTGGGCGGCCGTATCATCAGCGCCTCACACGTGGCTTTTGCCTCTACGCGTGTAATGGCCACCGCCGCCTATGCTACACAGGCCACCGCTGTGGCAGCCGCCATCTGCAAGGAACGGCAGCTGTTGCCCGCCGCTGTTTTCAACGAAGGACTGGTACCGCTGCTGCAAAAAAGATTACAACAAACCGGTCAGCATATCCCGGGACTGGCTCTGCAGGATACCGACGATCTCGTACAAACAGCCAACATAGCCGCTTCCAGCGAACTGGTGTTCACCGGTTTCCCCGGCGTCACTTTCGTGCAACCGTTACAGTTATCCACAGCGCAACTGCTGCCTTTGCCCAAAGGAAAAATAGGGCCTATGGTGTTTCATGCCGATGCCGGCGAAGATACCACCCTGGAGGTGGAGTTACGGGTGACCAGCAGAACCGGCAATCATACGCCGGATATTACCCTGGAAAAACAGACGATTGCACTTCATCCCGGCAGAAACTGCGTACAACTAACCTTCTCCGCAACGATGGATCAGGTGGGCTATGTGTTTATCATCTTCCAAAAAAATCCCCTGGTACAACTGCATCGTACCGACAAAAGAGTGACCGGCATATTATCTGTTTTTAATAGTATCAATAGGGCAGTATCCAACTATGGTAAACAAACACCTCCGGAAGATATAGGCATGGAAGCCTTTGAGTTCTGGTGCCCGCAACGGCGTCCGGAGGGGCATAATATAGACCTGAAATATGAAAACGGTATCCGGCTTTTCCAGGCGGAAAATATCCGCAACGGAACCGACCGGCCAGTCAGCGCTCCCAATGCCTGGGTAGCCGATTGGACAGATCCTGCACCGCAACTCACGCTTCGTTGGGACGCTCCCGTTACCATCAGTCACATCGATCTTTTCTTTGATGCCGACTATGATCATCCGATGGAATCAGTACTGATGCTGCACCCTGAAACAGTGATGCCTTTCTGTGTAAGGAACTACCGCATCAAAGATGCCACAGGAGCGGTGCTGGCGGAAGTTACCGGAAACTATCATACCCATAACCATATTCCATTAACAACGCCTGTCACCACCGATCAGCTGGTGCTGGAGGTGGAACATCCTTCGGATAAAGTACCGGCAGCGGTATTTGCGGTACGTTGTTATAACCGATAATAGTAATGGCCCCGGAGATTCAGTCCGGGGCCATATTTTTCTTTTTGATACGAACTGTTACTGGATTTTAGCAGCGCTCATTTTATCGTTCGCGCTGGGCGATAATCCTCCCAGCCAGCTATTATTACTGGTCAGTGTCCATGAAGTACCGGAGAAGTTATCATCAGCATAGATGGTGACAGACCAGCCGGCAGGAATTTTTACGGACGACGCCCAATCATTCACTACCCCCTTTGCCTGTAACTGAGACAGTGTATAACTGCCTTTGGCAATAGGCTGAGATGCAGCGCCACCATAGTTCGCGTCCTGGTAAAATACCACGCCGGTTGCGCCGCTGCTGCCGTTGGCCGGGTTCATGATTTGAATCAACTGTTTGCTGACGATGTAGGTGGGCGCATAGGCGTTGTTATCGGTAGAAGATGTTAATGGCGCATCCCTGTCTATCGCATAGCCAAATACGCCGCCTTTTTTGCCGGAGGCAGGTTCCCAGCGGGCGTAGTCATAGGCTCTGCCGGTACCGTTCACGGGATAGGTTATGTCGTACCATACATTGCCGGCCTGATCGCCACGTTCTTCATAAAAGGAAAATCCCGGCACGAACTGGGAGGAGGTAATATAGGGCGCGAAAGTAGCCCAGGTACCTTGCAGGGTACTGGCGCCGCGTCCATAGGCCTGTAGCCATACATAATCGACCATTGTATACACCTTTTGAAAAAGGCTGTTGCTGCCTGACTGATTGGTGTCAAAGGTCAGCAGCCTGCCGGTGCCTGATTTCGGACCCAGGTATCTGGAAAGTGCTTTGTATACGCCGGCCATATCTGTCAATGTCTGACCAGAAGGTTGACTTTCGATGTCAATGTCATATCCGTCAAAACCGTATTTATTGACGACGCTATCCATGATATACCTGGCTGTCATAGCATAACCCACAGAGTCGTGCGTGGCGCCTGGAATGAGGTTTAAGTTGCCGGTCAGGATCACTTTGGTGCCTTTGGTATGGAGTGTATTGATCCAACCGGGTACCTGGGACGCTACAGGAGAAGAAGGAGAGAAACAGAATAGGATCAGTACATCCAGGCTGTCCGGTACCTGTGAGAAATTGGTGCCAAATGGCGCCGGCCCGTAACAGGGGCCTTCTAACCGGTAAAAGGCTGCATAGATTTCATGAGGGCGGCTTTTGTATGCCAGCAGGCTGTCCAGCGATTCCGTGACTGCTGTTACGGAAGCTTTGAGGGATTCACTGTTGGGTGCAGTGTCGGAAGAACGTAGCTCTTTCGTGCAGCTGGTGCCGAAAAGCATCATCATCAATACGGTTACTAAACTGAATGATAAACATTGCTGTTTCATTTGGATGAATTTTGGGTGAAGAATAATACAAAAGGATAACCATGCTACAACGACTGCTGTAACGCGCTGGTTGATATATGCGTTAGTTAAACGATTTACCTGATCATTTATCAGTTTGCTCACCGATACCGCCGGAGGCGGGCAGATACCTTTGTAACTTTAGCTATTGTTTAATCTGTTTGGGCTGATGATTTGCTTTCTGGTATTAATACCGGGGCGATTTAATGATAATGGCGTTATCAGTTTTCATTGCTCATGAAACTCAATTTTATGATGATTGCGCTCGTTAATTTGGGAATGGGCGGATATAAGCAATATACATTAAAATTGAAATTTTCGACAGTGTTTTTTTGTTAAAGATCAGTATTATTTTATCGGGATCTGTTTAGTTGATAATGGTGTTTAAACAGATAGTAATGCTTCTCTTTTCAATGACTTCTCTTATTTTGCACTAACTAGAATAGATAATTACATTGTTTGTTTTTTGAAATCCTTTGCCCTATGATGTTTGATAGGTAATTATTGTTTCCCTGCCTATTTAAGCCATGTTAATTTCTGCACAGAAGTGGTTAAATATAATGTAATCACCTACCGCGATGTGACCTAATTTCATCGTGTAATCAGGAGACTGAAAAATACAGTCACAGATCTGAAGGGATGTCAACCACAAATAGGTTGCAGGCAACACTGCGCCGGTAATTTTTTTGATCGCATAAAAAAGGAACAATATGGGTGTGCTGCTACTGTAGCGCGTCCTGGTAATTCACGTACATATAAAACTGGTATTTATCGCTGTCTGAATGAAATCGCTCACCAGCACCGGCCGGCCTACGACCGGCTGATCATTTTATCAATCTAACACTTATGAAAAGACAATTTTTGATAGCAGTCATGCTGCTATTGGCGCTATCCTTTGCTTATGCGCAAGCCCCGTCTATATCGGGTAAAATTACCAGTAAAGATGGTGCGCCTGTGCCCGGGGCCTCGGTGCGTGTTAAAGGCGCTGGCGGCGGAACCGCCGCTTCGGCAGATGGGGCCTTCCACATTGCCGCCAAAGAAGGGGATATCCTGCTGGTAACAGCCCTCGGTTACAATACAGTAGAAATCAAGGTAACAAAAGATGCCGTGATCAATATTTCACTGTCGGAAAATTCCCGCCAGATCAATGAAGTACTGGTAACGGCATTAGGCATCAAACGCGATAAAAGGATGCTGACCTATAGTGTAGAAGAAGTGAAAGGTGCCACATTGGTAGAAGCTAAACAGGATAACCTGGTGAATGCCCTCGCCGGAAAAGTGTCTGGTGTACAGATCACCAATTCCAGCGGCGTACCCGGCAGTTCCGCCAGAATCGTGATCAGGGGCGCTACCTCACTGGTAGGTAATAACCAGGCGTTGTTCGTGATCGATGGTGTGCCGATAGACAACAGTGAGGCCGGTAACCCTAACGGATCTATGTATTCCGGTGGCACGGCCAACCGTGGCAGCGATATCGATCCTAATATCATTGAAAGCATGACGATACTGAAAGGCGCCGCGGCTACCGCCTTGTATGGTTCTGCCGCTGCCCGTGGCGCGGTGATCATCACTACTAAAAACGGTATGGGTAAAGGTAAACAAGGGAAACCCAACTTATCTTTCAGCAGCAGCTATTCTTTCCAAAACCCTAACATGCCGGACCTGCAGGAAAAATTTGCGCAAGGTACGGGCGGTAAATACGTGGATGGCAATAACGGCGGTATCAGTTCTTCCGTATGGGGACCGGCCATGGATACCCTGAAAGTAAATGGCGCACCGGTACCCAAACACAATCCGTTTAAAGAATTCTTCAGAACAGGACATACCAGTGATAACAATATTAACGTGTCCGGCTATACGGACCGCTCCAATTACATGGTGTCCTATTCCTACCTGAAAACAAATGGTACCATTCCCAACACCGACTACAACCGTCATGCCCTGTTTGTAAAGTACGGTGTAAAACTGTTGGATAACCTCCAGCTGTCTACCCAGTTCAACTATATACAAACAGACAACCACCGTTATCTCGAAGGGAACAACTTCGTGAACCCGTTGTGGACAGTATATGGCGCCCCTCCGTCCTGGGACCCGCACCCGACTACCAATCCGGACGGTAGCCAGCGCCTGTACCGCGCCGCCCGTAACAATCCCTACTGGATACTGGATAATACCGGTCTGCGTGACAGGAACAACCGCATCGTACCGGTAATTACCCTTGCCTACAATCCGCTTTCCTGGCTTACCATCACTGAACGTGTAGGTGCCGATATGTATGTGACCACCACCGACTATCATGAAGCACCCGGTGCTATCGGATGGGGCAACAACGGTACTACACCGATCAACGGACAGATGTATAAAAGAGATATCAAAAACCAGCAGTTCAGCCACGACTTTATGGTAGAAGCCAAAAAAGAATTCAATAGTGACCTGTTCGGTAACCTGTTGCTGGGTAACAACATCCTCGCCAACTACAGCGATAATAGTTTTGTACAGGGAATAGGTATCTCTGTGGAGAAACTTTATAACATTACCAACTTCTCCGAAGTAACTTCCAGTTATGGTTACTACAGAACCCGTAAAGTAGGCTTCTACGGACAAGCTAACCTGGAATACAAACGTATGCTCACCCTGGCGCTCACCGGCCGTTATGACGGTAGCTCCGTGTTGTCCAAAGATAACCAGTTTTATCCCTATGGCTCTGCCAGCGCCGGTTTCGTATTTACCGAGCCATTAAAAATGGCGGATAACAAAATCCTCAACTTTGGTAAGGTAAGGGTGTCCTATTCCGCAGTAGGTAACGATAACGTAGGCGCTTATTCGCTCAGTAATCCCTATTACCGGGCTTCTCCGGGCGTAAATTTCCCTTTCAACGGACAGAATGGCTACACACTCACCAGCACTTATGGTTTCCCTTTACGGAACGAAAAACTGAAAGAATTTGAAGTAGGGTTGGAGACTAAGTTCTTCCGCAACAGGGCATCCCTGGATGTGTCTTATTTCAACAGGAAAAGCCAGGACCTGCTGACGCCGGGTTCTCCCGTATCTCCCGGTACCGGTTTCACGGGTTCTTCCCTTAACGCAGGTTCTATGCAGAACAAGGGTATAGAAGTAACCCTGGGTGTTACGCCTATCAAAACAAAGGATCTTACCTGGAACCTCAGTCTCAACTATACGAAAATCGACAACAAGGTACTTAACCTTGCCGACGGCGTGGAATACATCCAGTTTGCAGGCTTTACCAGTCCCGGTATTTTTGCCTATGCCAACCAGCCTTATGGTGTGATTTATGGCAACTACTACCTGCGTAATGATAAAAACCAGCTGCTCATTAATGATGAAGGGTATCCTATCATCAGCACCGACCTGGGACCTATTGGTAATGCCATGCCTAAATGGACCGGTGGTCTCTCCAGTAACCTGACTTATAAAGGTCTTACTTTCTCCTTTGTGCTCGATCATCGTCACGGCGGAGATGTGATCAACCTGGATAACTCTTATCTCTATTTCTACGGTACTGCTAAAGCGACCGAGAACAGAGGCACCACTGTGATATTACCGGGTGTAAAACAATCCAACAACAAAGAGAACGATATTCCTATCACGCTGGATGAGAAATACTACAAAGAGTCTTACTCCAAAGTAAGCGAAAGCAGCGTGGAAGACGGTTCTTTCCTGAAACTGCGGCAGGTGTCCCTGAGCTATGATTTAAGTGCTTCCCTGTTAAAGCAGCGCTGTTTCCGCTCATTGGTATTATCTGTTACCGGTACCAATTTTATCCTGCATAAAAACTATACCGGCTCCGATCCGGAGGTGAGCCTGGATGGCTCCGGCAACGGACAGGGTTTCTCCAATTTCAACGTTCCTTCCAACCGCAGTGTGATAGTGGGTTTGAAAGTATCCTTTTAATGAATGTTTAAAGCTAATTACATGAAAATAATCAGAACACTCGCTTTGATGAGTTGCTCCATGCTCCTTTTTACCGGGTGTAAAAAATTCCTGGACATCAATGATGATCCGAATAATCCGCTTACTGTAAAGGAGTCGTTGATGTTGTCGCCCATTGAAGCTGCCACCAGTACGCTGGTGGTGGGTGGTACCAGTACTAACGTTACCGCCTATTGGATGCAGCATCTGTCGCTGAATCAGCAGGCGCCTAACCTGGAATCCTACTACATTACGAATGTGGATGTGAACAATACCTGGAGCTATTCCCTGTACACGACTGTCTTTCAGAACGTGCGTGTGCTGATCAACCAGGCTACGGCCGCCCAGCGATATGAATATGCCGGTCTTGGTCAGGCGTTGTTTGCCTACAACCTGGCTATTGCAGCCGATTTATGGAACAATATTCCCTATTCGGAAGGGTTCCGTATGCCACAGGTAACAAAGCCTAAATACGATAGCCAGGAAGCAATGTATATCACCATTCAGCAACTGCTCGACAGCGCTTTGCTGAATCTGAACAAGCCGGGTAGTAAAGTCGTTCCGGAAGCAGACGATTACATCTATAATGGTGATATCGATCAGTGGAAAAAACTGGTATATACCCTTAAAGCAAGGTATTACCTGCGCCTGAGCAAAGCGCCGGGCCGTACGGCCGCCTTGCAGGCCGACAGCGCGCTGACTGCATTGGCAAAGGGTTTCGGCAGCAATGCGGATAATGCTTTTGTTCCGTATCCGGGAACCGGCAGCGCCTCCAACCCCTGGTATTATAATACCGGTGAGGCGTCCGGCGGAGTAGTACTGGGACAATCTTTTGTGGATTCGCTGAAAATCCGGCAGGACCCGCGTTTACCTGTTATCGCCACTAAAAATAAGGCAGGAGAGTATGTGGGCCGTGGTGTGAATGATATACCTGTGGCTGATCCGAAAATGTTGTCGGCCGTGAATAGTTTTTATGCGGATGCGGCAGCGAAACTGTATCTGGTGACTTACAGCGAAGCCTTGTTTATCAAAGCGGAAGCTACCTTCATTAAATCCGGCGCCGCTGCGGCTGCACCGGTTTATAAGGATGCCATTGCCGCGCATATGTCCATGCTGGGCGTTCCGGCTGCTGCGCAGCAAACGTATATCGATAGCCGTCCGGAATTGACTGCTGCTAATGCCGTGCAACAGATCATCACTGAAAAGTATATTGCTGATTTCCTGTCGCCCGAAGCATACAACGACTGGCGCCGTACCGGGTACCCGCAGCTGAAACCGTATGTAGGTTCCACAGCGAAAGGTATTCCGAGAAGGTGGCCATACCCGGCGGTAGAGTTACTGACGAATCCGCAACCTGATCAGAAAGCTACCATCAACGACCGTGTCTGGTGGGATACGAATAACTAGAAGGATAAAGACAAAAGGCTGGCTGTTGAGCCGGCCTTTTTCTTTAGAAGAAACGGTCACTCTTCTAAACCAGTATGAGTGCCTGTTTTAAATGGGAAATATCACCGAAAGTTGTCTGCTTGATAACTTGCACGAAAATGAATGGGCTTGTATCAACTTGGCAAATCCTTGTCTGTCTTGCTTTGTCCAATATTGATTTATTTCGGTCGGACAATACTGCTTTATAGACAATTCATTTAACTCATGAAATTTAAGCTCTCTGTTTTCCTGCTTCTCATCATCACTGATGTGCAGGCACAACATCAAAAGTTTGGCGCTTCCCGTCAATTGTTTAAGGTAGATGATAAGGTTTTTGCTACCCCTGTTTTGTATGAAGATAATATTCTGCTGGCCGGGATGAACGGGCGCCTGTATGCCATCAACCAAAAGACAGGCGCCTTAAAATGGTCGTACAAGGCCGGTAAAGGTATTGCTACCGAGCCACTGGTATCCGGTACCACTATTTTCGCCGGCAGCTATGACGGGTATTATTATGCCATCGAGGCGGGTACCGGGAAAGCGCTTTGGAAATTCCGCACCGGAGGCGAGCGGAGGATCGGGGCCAAAGGCCTGTGGACCATGAAGCCGGATACGATGTACATGGAAGACCAGTACGACTTATACCTGTCGGCCCCCGCAGCAGACGAAGCGGCGGTTTACTTTGGCAGCAGTGACAGCTGTGTATACGCCCTGGATAAATCCAGCGGTAAGCTGCGCTGGAAGTTCAAAACAGGCGGACCTATACATGCCGGCGTAGCCTGTCGGCAGGGGATCGTACTGGCCGGCAGCTGGGACACCTACGTATATGCGTTGGATGCAGCTTCCGGAAAGATGTTGTGGCGCTTTAAAACCGGGGAAGATCCGGACTCTCACGTATTGGAAGGTATACAGGCCCGACCGGTAGTAGCCGGTAATACCGTGTACATCGGCGCCCGCGATGCCCGTTTATATGCGCTGGACCTTCATACCGGCAATAAACAATGGGAATACAGTGCCGGCGTCGCCTGGATTGTAGGTGCGGCCGTTGTGGCTAACGGGCATGTCTACGTGGGAACATCCGATAGTTACCTGATGCTGGACATCGATGCCGCTACCGGGAAGGAATTGCGCCGTCATCGTGGCGGCGGTTATGTGTTTGGGGCGCCGGTGGTATCCGGTACTACCTTGTGCTATGGCGATTTCACCGGTCGTCTTTTCCTGGTCAATACCAACAACTGGCAACAGGTAGATACTTTTGATACCCCGGCGAGGCGACGGTTGGCGGCACAGCTGTTGGACAGCACCGGCCGAATCAGGTTCAGGCACCTCGCTGCCGGCGCCGATCCGGCCTTGTTTTCCACCACGGTAACGGTGATGGATAAACTATATCGGCTCGGACCCATTGCCACTGCGCCGGTCATAGCCGGTAATACAGTATATGCGGTGACTGCCACCGGGCAGCTGTATGCAATTGAACTGAAGTAACAGGATAGCCCCCGGTATGGCCGCCGGGGCTATCTATATCCGACCTATGCAGGTAAATACCGCTTTCGTCACTGCGGTAATACTTCAGCGGTATGGAGTACTTTTAGTCTATATAGGTGACCATATCCAAAATAACCATCAACTAATTCTCAAAAGACCATCATCATGTCGATCAATGCTATCGAATTGCTCGCAGAGAGCCGCATATCTGCGCATCGTTCCTATTTGAAAACATTAACACCTGACATCTGGAGCCCGAAAGAATGTTTACTGGTGGAAGACAGTGAACCCAGTATTCACGGGTTAATATCCTTGTGTGAAGGACGGAGTAATAATCCTTCACCGGGAAGTGAACCATATACGCAGGTAATAGCCGAGCCGGGGTATGTGCCCTATACGTCGGGAAAAGTATCTACCACCACTGTAGGAGATGAAATGTGCCGCCTGGCTGTTGAGGCTGTTTTTTCCAAAGACCTTCAACAACTATTATCAGCCGGACCGCTGGCGACAGCCGCGATATTAGCGGCGGCGACAGTGGCTGTTGGAAAAACAAAAGCAGGTAAGTGGATACCGGAGGTTGGTGTGCTGATTCCTAAAAAAGGAAATGAAGTACTGGCGCTCTGGCAGGAATATCGCAAATGGGCTTCGGGTAAGATGGAACATGCCGCGCCCATGATGATCCGGGATTTCTTCGGCAGTGCGCTGGCATGGCAGTTTATACGCATAAACGATGGCCGTATTCATGATTTGGGAGGAGCTATCATGTGTATCACTACTGGTAGTGATTTCGTGGGTTCCGCCGACGATCCCGGCCTGGGGGATATGGAAATTTACCTGAGCGCCATGAATGAAGGCCTGGCCTGTCTGGGTGGATCGGCAGTTACACCAGCTATCCGGGATGCTGTTTTATGTGCCGCTTTTATGCAGACCCGGAAAGCGGTGACAGCAGTCACCATGAAAAGGGATATTGAAGAACTGAAACGGTTGCTGGCAAATAACAACGGGCCGGTAACTCCCGGCGAGTTTATGACAATGCGATGGTGGGAAGCGGCTATGGTAGGCTATCACCGGATAGGCCTGGGAGCGGATGGTTATCGTCACCTGGCTGACGACACCGGCGTTTTTACAGCTACCAGGAAATGCGGAAAGATCAGGCGTGCAGTAGATAACCTGATCCGTTATGATGAAGCCGTGGACATTATATTTGACGCTACCCAGGGCGATGGCCTGAATGAAGCGCTGGTGGCTATGTCTGCCGCCGGTAGCAAGGGTATCGCGGGATATGCACATGCACTCGCCGCTGTTACAGATGAAGTTTTTCATTGTGATTGCGGAGAGGAAGGACATATTGATGTGGGAGAAATGTCGATGGCCAGTTGTCTCTGGTATGCCATCATTCCCCGTTACCTGATCAGGGCACAGCTGGATGGATTGGAAAAGGGAAGCCCTGCTATACAAAATGCTTTTGCACCCGCCAAACCGGGCGAAAGAAATGTTATCGCCCAAACATTACCCGGAGAACAATTACATACTGATAGCTGGGACCCGCTCTGGACTGTCACCGGGACAGACATTTCCGGCCTGGTTTCCCGCACGCTAAAAAGAGTTTTGCTGGAAGACGTTTATAGCGAAGAAATATACCATCGATGTAATGATATTGCCACTGATGTGTTAACCGATTGTATGTCGATGGAGTATGACAAGCCGCAATTGCTGCCACTGTCCGAAAAATGGTGCCGTTTGTTCGATGAAGCCCTGATAAACTTCAGAGAAGACTTTTCCGGACCAATTGCAGCTTTACGGGAATTGGTCGGAAGAATATGGATACACCTGATCATCGGGGATAACGGTGAAAACGGTGATACCCACGCCCGGATATTTGTGGATATGGACAGGCATTTCAGAAGTACTTATTCGCTTCCTGCTCTTGCCGGAAGAGCTATCAGGCGTGCCTATCTTGGTACCGTATCAAGTTCTATGGAATTCAGCGGATTCAATCCATATCATTGCCTGGTAGAAGGAGTTACCAGGATATGTTAGGGTAAAAATACGTTTGTTTTTATTTTTTTATTTTTTTTTGAAACGTTGTTGCATATTTTATATATCTTTAAAATTGCAACAATGTTTCAAAAAAGTGTTTCGTAGAGATAACTTCCCTTTTTACCGGCAGTCGGATGCGATGGATTGTGGCCCTACCTGCCTGAAGATGATGGCAGCCTGGCACGGGCGTGTATACCCATTGCAATACCTGCGCAACGCCTGTCGTATATCCAGGCAGGGCGTTACATTTGCTGACATCATAGCCGCAGCGGAACAGTTGGGTTTTAAAACGCTCCCTGCGGAACTGCCTTTTACGGTATTGGCTAAAAAGGCGCCGTTACCGTGTATACTCCACTGGAATAAACAACATTTTGTTGTACTGTACCGTGTTACTGATACACAGGTATATATTGCCGATCCGGCACTGGGACGACGTAGCCGTTACTCCCTGGCGGATTTTATGGCAGCATGGCAATCGGGCGACCAACCAGGTTATGGCCGTGCACTTTTTCTCGAGCCCACAGCAGCGTTTTATGAAGCACCTGAAATAGCCGATGCACCAGCATCTTTACAGCCGCTGTGGCCTTATCTGAAAGCGCACCGCAAAAGCCTGATGCCGGTACTCACCACATTATTACTGGCCAGCGGCTTCGCCCTGCTTACCCCGCTGCTGACGCAGGCGGTGGTAGACAGAGGTATCCGCGACCGGCAGGTATCCCTGCTGATGCTGATCTGCGCTGCACAGCTGGCGCTTTTTGCTGGCAGAATGCTGACAGAGTTTATCCGCGCCCGCCTGCTATTGCGTATAGGTGCCAACGTTAGTATTGCCATGTTGAAGGACTTCCTGCATAAGTTGTTACGGCTGCCACTATCATTCTTTGATAACCGCCAGGCAGGCGATAACATGCAGCGGGTGACAGACAATCAGCGGGTAGAAGATTTTCTGACTGTATCGTTGGTGAGCTTTGCCTTATCGGTTGTCACCATTATCGTGCTCGGGGCGGTATTGCTGTACTATCACTGGCAGGTGTTCGCCTTGTTTATGCTGGGCGGTGTTATCGGCATATGGTGGAACCATGCTTTCCGGGAGCGGCGTAGCCGGTTGGATCAGAAGCGGTTCGGGGTACTGTCTGCCAACCAGGACATGCTGTTGGAAATGTTTGGCGCCATGCAGGAGATAAAACTCACCGGCAGCGAGGTGAAGAAAACCGGGCAATGGGAAACAATCCAGGAACAAGCGGTTGCTGTAAAATTGGAAAGCCTGCGCCTGGATCAATTGGTACAGGGTGTTTCCTTGTTTATCAACGAAACCCGCAACGTATTGGTGACTTGTTTTGCAGCGGTGCTGGTGGTGAACGGGCAACTCACCTTAGGCGCCATGCTGGCGGTCACCTATACCTGCGGGCAACTCAGCGTGCCGGTGGCGCAGCTCACCGATTTTATCAGGGCTTTGCAAAATACCCGTTTCAGCCTGCGACGCATGTCGGAGGTACATTGGGAGGCAGAAGAAGACACGCCGCTGTTAAAACAAATTACTACAGGCACAGTAACCGGCAGGGATATACGCCTTCGTCAGGTGTCTTTTCGCTATGGTCACCGGCATTCGCCACGTATACTATCCGATATCAATCTGCTGATTCCTGCTGGAAAAGTAACGGCTATAGTGGGTATGAGCGGCAGCGGTAAAACAACATTGTTAAAACTATTGCTGAAATTTTATCCGCCACAAGAAGGGGAAATATGGCTGGGAGATGTGCCGCTACAGGAATACTCCGCTCAATCCTGGCGCCGGCACTGCGGTGTCGTTATGCAGGATGGATACGTCTTCCGCGATACTATTGCCGGTAACGTATTCGCCGGAGACACCGCCAAAGACTATCAACGCCTGCATGAAGCCTGCCGTATGGCCTGTATACACGATTTTTTTGCTTCCTTACCGTTTGGCTATGAAACCCTGATTGGAAAAGATGGCTACGGTCTCAGCGAAGGGCAGATACAACGGTTGCTGCTGGCACGGCTCATTTATCGCAACCCTTCCTTTGTATTCCTGGATGAAGCCACCAATGCCCTCGATGCACACAATGAACGTGTTATCATACAAAACCTGCAACAATTCTTTGCCGGTAAAACAGTGGTAGTAGTGGCCCACCGGCTGAGTACTGTTAAACACGCCGATCAGATACTGGTCATGGATAAAGGGACCATCGTGGAAAACGGTACACACGCTACCTTATCCGCCAGCCGCGGCGCCTATTATCAATTGGTCAAAAACCAGCTGGAGCTGGGAAAATAGAGGAATATGACAGTGAAACTTTTTCCTTACGCGCTGCTCCGTTACGCTGCGATGGATTTTTCTGCATTGAAGGCTTTGGAAATACCTGATCTACCTGTATGCCTTGAAAATAGGGCACTACAGGAACAGACCTTCCGGCAGCTACAGGTACAACTTTGTGAGCAGTTGTATACTGCCATACAGCAAGCGGCCGACAATGATACCCGCCAATTATTGCTGCGATGGAAACGCGCTGTATTCAACGGGCGTACGCCACCTGAAGAAATACCTGAAGCCTTGCATGCTCCATTGCAGGATTACCGGCAACAGCACTATCAACGGCAGCGGGCATATGAGGCCTGGCAGGCATATTATGCGGAACAATTACTGCTGCATCGTCGCCAGCTGCAAAGCTGGTCCGGCAATGAAGCGCTCCGTAAGGGCATCCTGCTTTCCAGTCCCGTACTCTTTTCCCGGCTGCATCACTTCATCGCTGCTGATCCCGCTGCCTTCAGAGCCGGTGAACTGAAAAATGAGTATAGCCTGCTCCGTTATATTACCCGGATGGCAGCCAAGACCTCGCCCTTCAGTACATTTACGTATACGGGTGTCAGTAGCCTGCAACCGGGAGTAGTGGCCCCTGCCACTGTTACCAGCAATATCCGGTTGAACAACAGTTTGTTTACCTATCTCCGGAGTTTACTGGTACATCATCCGGTGATAAATGAGTTGATGGAAGTGAAACTGAATGCGACGGTAACGATGGATGATACCCACCTGCGTTTCCTGGTGAACTATTTCAATGTGGAAGCATTCCAAAGTCTGCCCGCGCGTAATATAGCACTGTGGCTGTTTCAACACCTGAAAACCTCCATTCGGCTGGGCACGCTCACGGATATACTGATGCAACAGATACCAGACACACCCCGTGAACAGATCAAGTCCTTCCTAATGAAACTATCTGCCAGCGGCTTCCTCGAGTTAGGCATCGGTTGTTCCGGTATGGACCCGGAATGGGATCATGCCCTGATGGAATTTCTGTCGGATAGTCAACCGGAAAGCATTGCCAGGGAAACATTAAACGAACTATTGCGGTTGCTGGCGCATCATCGTAATTTGTATGCTGCTTCGGATGCAGCTATGCGTGCACAGCTGCTGGAGACAACCGCAACTGCACTGAATACCGTTTTACTGCAATTGCAGCAGGAAGCGGCATTACCGGTAAACCCGGCGCTGCCTTCGTCTGCGGCTGCATTTGAAGTGCATCATTTTACGCCCAGGCATTTCCTGCCGTCTGAAATTTTTTATGAAGATAGCTATACCAGGGAGCAGCAGGTACTTCCCGAACATACAACGACGCTGACTGAAAAAGCGGAACGGTTATGCACGCTGCTGGCGCCTTATGATCTGTTACAGCCGGAGAGAAAACGGATGCTCGATTTTTTCCTGCAACAATACGATCCCACACAACAGATTTCGGTGGCGGATTTTTATCATACTTATTATCTGCACGTAAAAAAACAGCCATCCGCAGATGCCGGTCCAACGGTGATGGATATACCAGACACTGTACAGTTGGCTATCAACGGTGAACAGGTGGACGTTTCCGGTCAAAAGGTGGTGTCACCCACACCGGTATCCAGGGGCATGTTTGTACAGGTTTTTTATCCTGACCATGGCGCTGTCATGGGGGTCGTCAACGCCTTATTACCAGGTATGGGCAAAGTAGCGGGCAGGTTCCTGCATCTGTTCGATCCTGCTATCACGGCCACTTTCCGCGAGTGGAATAAGACGTTGTATCCCGGTCACCTGATGATGGAACTCAATGATGGCTCCGTTTTTAATGCCAATATACACCCGCCATTGCTGGACCATGAGATCACCATTCCCGGTGGCAGCAATAATTATCCGCCGGAGCAACGTGTATCCCTGAACGATATAGTGATACGATTGGCAGCGGAGCCGCGGCAGTTAGAGCTGTATCATGTGCCCAGCGGTAAACCGGTATATACATTTGATCTGTGCCTGGAATCGTTTTACAACCGGTCACATTTTTACCGCCTGCTAGCGCATTTTAATCCGGAGCCGAGGCTGCCATTGCGGAGTTTTATAATGGCGGTGGACCAGTACTATCATTCGGTTGTTGGACCTGTGCAGATATTGCCCCGCATTGTTTTTGAAAACCGGCTGGTACTAAGAAGAAAAGGGTGGTTAGTGACCATCACGGACATTCCGGTTCCTGTGAATGACGAAACGGAGGCGGATTATTTTCTCCGGCTACAGTATTGGCGCAGCGCGCGTAGCCTGCCACAGCAGGTGTTTGTGTTTTTGAAATCGCCCTACATACCTGCCCGGGACGGAAAGAAAGGGCAACTTCACCGGGACGACTATAAACCGCAGTATATCAATTTTACGCAACCATTGCTGGTAAATGTTTTCAGGAAGATGATAACCCGCGCCGGCGGCTATTGTTATATGGAAGAGGTATTGCCGGATGCCTCGCAGCGTGGTACTGTAACGGAACATATGCTTCATTGGTATCAATATTAGTTTATGCGAAATGAATGGTTATCTGTGCACCTGTTTCATGCCGGAGCGCACAACAAGCTCCTGCAACTGCTGATAGCGCCGGTGGTACGGCAGGTAGCCTGCCCTTATTTTTTTATTCGTTACCGGGAAGGCGGGCCGCATATACGGTTACGGCTATATGTCAGGCACGATCAACAGGCAGCGGTGAGACAATTACTGGAAGCAGCTGCCACTGCTTATTTTGCAGCATATCCCTCGTTCCGGCAGGATAGCATGTATTCATCACGGGGGCTGCAACCCAACGATTCCTGGCAATATATACCTTATGTGCCGGAGATCAGCCGCTATGGCAATGAGGATACTATGTCCCTGGCGGAGGCACAGTTCGGACTTTCTTCCACGTACGTACTCGAAGTGATACAGCAAATGAGTGTATCCAACACACTGTTGCACGCTATCAAAATAAACCTGGCGCTACTACAGGCTTTGCGGGAACCACCCTTGCAAACGCTGGATATATGCCGGCAGTTTGTATTATCGTGGTTACCCCGCCTATATGATCCGCAACAGGACCGGCAGGAACAGGAAGCCTATTACCTGCAACTGTTGCAGGAACGTTTTCTTGCCTATGCGCCCACTTTAACGCAAGCCGCTGTAAACCTGTGGGAGGAACTGTTACATGAAAATGCACCGGCTGCATTGCAAATATTTGCAAAAGGTAATCACCACATTTTTAATCAATACCGGCAGCTGGGTATTCGTGATGGCCGGCTGGGTGCGATAACCCGTAGTTTTCTGCACATGGGGCACAACCGCCTGGGCGTATCCAATCACGATGAAGCCTATATTATGTATTTCACCGGTAAATGCCTGGAACATATTTATGGAATCCCTGGATAATAAGCTGGAGACGGAACTCCTCCGTATTGCTAAGGCCGTGTTGCCTGCCTTGCAGCCGGCTACGCTAATGGAGAAAACAGACCTGTTCAACGGCAGTGCCGGTGTAATGTTGTTTTACCTGCGGTTGTATGAACACTACCGGGAGCCGTATTACCTGGAAGTTTGTACAACGGCGGCGGATACACTGTTATACCATCCGGATATTTTGCAACCGCCATATTTTACTTTTTATACCGGCGCCGCCGGGCTGTTGTACGTATGCACTCAACTGTACGAAGCTTCCGGTCATCACCGCTACCTGGAGCGGGCTTTGCAGTTAGTGAACCACTTTAGGTCGGAACTCCTGCAGCAGGTGGTGCAGGACGACTTGCTGAGCGGTCATGCGGGAAACCTCCTGGTGCTCACACACCTGCATGCATATACGAAAGAGGAAACCTTACTTCCGTTGATCCGCACGCTGGCAGATACCCTGATACGACAGGCGCGTATCGCCCCAAACGGCCTGCGGTGGGGCCATGTAAAGATGAGTTATGACAGCCTGACCGGGTTTTCTCATGGCGCTTCAGGCATTGCCTTCGCCCTGATGCAGGTGGCTGCGTACTTCGGGGATGAAGGATTATATTACCTGGCGGAACAATCGCTGGACTATGAGATGCAATATTATGATGCAGCTGCCCGTAACTGGCTGGATCTTCGCCTCACCAGCACCAGTTTGGCGCGGGAGGCCATTTTTCATTGGGAGATAACCCGTTTCCGTAAGGATGCCGCTGATACCAATACCTGGGCACACGGAGCGGCGGGAGTGGGGATCGCCCGGTTGTTTGCCTGGAAACAGTCGCCACGGGCCGACTGGCTGCAGCAGGTGCGGGATGCCGTGCAGCGGTCACTGGAAGATGTACAGGCATTGAACCGGGGTGATTTCACCCTTTGCAGCGGCTATGGCGGCATTGTCTTTTTCCTGTTGCAGGCAGCTACCGCACTGGAACAACCGGAACTCCGGCAAACAGCGCAACGGCTGGCATGGGAGGCTGTCTGTTATTACCACGCTGAGGGCACCTATAACTGCTACGTCCCTACGATGATGCAGGACCCGGGACTTTTCTCAGGATTGTCCGGGGTAGGGTATATGTTATTATCAGTACTGATGCCACCCCGGGAGGACGCGATAGTGCATCCCGTTATCCCCGCAGGAGAAAGCGCTGATGCTCCCTTGTATCCTCCCGGCGTGGTGAAGAAGATGTTATTTTCAAAGTACTATCCGCATACACTTCGGTTGTTAAAAGCTAACGGATGGCAGCTGCCGGATATGCCTGATATAGCGGCATTAGAACTGGTTTTGCAAAAAGCGGTAGCCGCTTCAGCCGAGGCGGCAGATTGTTTTGCCCTCGAATACCGGATGACTGCGCTGTGGAAACATCATAAGGGGTTATTGTATTATGCGCAGAGAAAAATGACCTGGCAAAAGAGTATTGATCCGGAACATGTCCCCGACACCAAATGGATACCGGTAGAAGAGGCTCAGTTGTGTGTTACCCAATGGCCCTGGTATCAGGATATTTTGCATGAACCGGGAATATATTATTACCTGCTGCAAAACCAGGAGTATGGTATGGCGGTTTTCCCGGTAGGAAAGCTGACAGCTGTTATCTTTGATAACCTTCAGGCAGGGCGTACTTTGCGGGATGTGCTGTCTGCATTTTTGGAAGGACCGGCAAGTGAGCAGGCAACTGCAGCAGTGGTAGCCCAAACGATTTCCATGATGGAGCAAGGCTTGATTAGGCCGGAAGTACTTTAAGGTGCCGGATATAAAAAAGGCTGCCTCATGTTGTGAGGCAGCCTTTTTACATTAACAGATAATGGTGGTGCACAGGTGCTGCTCATCATCTGTTTGCAAAGTATGCGTAGGGTGGCTTTGACCTGCCAGGCCACCGGCAAGACGCATGTTCATTTCATTGTCGAGACTGGTAACAAAGCTGTCGATTTTCAGATCATCGATGCTCAGTTGGAGGTTGTTGGATTGCTCTTTCATAAAAAATAGTGTTTTGATAGTTAATGCCTACTGTTATGGGGTTTCGGCATATCCCCTTATTGCGCAATATGTTTATAGCCGGATACCGGCGAAAGCTTTGAATGAGATAGGCGCTCCTTCTATGTAGTAGTAGCTTTTTTCTCCCGGTCGGATAGAACCGATGAGAATATCCCCGCTGGAGAAATATCTTTTGTTACTGAGATTATCGGCAATGATCCGTACATACCACCGGCCTGCATCCCAGGATACACCTGCATCCAGCTTCGTATAGCCTTTCAGGTATACACCTGGCGTATAGGTGGCGGTCCGGGTAACGGTAGTTTGTCCTGCGCTGAGGCTTAACCGGGCTTCCCGTGTAACGGGGATGGCATATTGCAGCCATGTATTGATCATCTGTTCCGGTGTAAATGCCAGCCGGGTACCCTCGTTTTCAGGTCGGCTGTCCTTGCTGGTGATGGCATACGTGTAGGCGTAGTTGGTAGATACCGTAAAGCGATTAGACAGCCGTCCGATGATATCGGCTTCTACGCCGGTACTGGTAGCCTGACCGATCTGGCGACTGAAGCCGGGGTGTTGCAGGTCAGATACCAACAAGTTGTTTTTAGCGATATGATAGACGGCCAGGGTAGTGATCAGCTTGCGCTGAAACCACTCCCTTTTGGCCCCGGCCTCGATACTATTGCCCCGCAAGGGTTTAAAATTGTTGCCCGCAAAGTCAGCACCTGCCTGCGGAATAAACGATTGATCGTATACTGCGTATATACTGGTGTTTTCACCCAGCAGGCGTGTAATGCCCAGCCGTGGGGAAAAAGCTGTTTCATTACGTAATGGCGTTTTACTATTGGTGGTGACGGGCATATTAAAGGTAAACCTGCCACCATAGTTGAACAGCCAGTTTTGATGCACACGGGTGGTATTGTATACAAAAGCTGACCACCAGTTGTTTTCCCGCATAATTACGCGGGGTTTGCTGAGTGCCTGCACACTATCTGCCGGTAGCCCATATTGAGGTTGTTTCCTATCAAATGCAAAAGTGTATTGCCCGTAAGCAACGGAAAATTCATCTTTACTATAGTTGTAATCTATGCCCGCTACCAGCTGATGGTTTACTGCCCGCCCGGTGTTGAACGTTCCGTTCACATATGCCTGGGCTGCGGCCACACGGCCAGTGACCGCACTGTATTGCGGCAGACGCCGGGTAATATTGGTCTGATCAAAATTTACAGGAGAATAGTTGTCCGACAACAAAGACCAGGCGGCGCCTGGTGTAACGGTGTATTTTGACTGGACAGTCATTTTCCATTCGCTGTTGAACCTATGGGAAAACAATAGCCTGGCGTTTTGCGATTCGGTATAGGATTGTGGCAGGTTGGGATCGCCGGCGTAGTTGTTGCCGATGCGATGTTGCAGTATGTCAGCGTCGGTGCCTACTTGTGTAACACTACTGCCTCCATCTGCCGTCATGCGTATAAGGTTGTATTCCGCCAGCAACCATGTACCGGGTTTAAAGTTGTATTGCAGTACCGGGGATACGATGTATTTCCTGGTTTTGATAAAATCCTGGAAGCTTTGCTGTTGCTGATAGGCGGCATTGATACGATAGGAAAATCCTTTTGTTTTCACGGCGCTGCCTACGTCGCCGGATACACGTAGTAATCCGAAACTGCCACCGGCTAGTTCCACCTGACGGATGGCTTGGGGGCCGGGTGTTTTGGTGGTAATGTTGATACTACCGCCCGGTTCACCGGCGGATAAGAGGAAACCTGCGGGCCCTTTAACAAAATCTACCCGTTCCATGATCGCTGCATCGTCTATGAGGGCGCCCATGGTGCTGCGTTGCGGCATTCCGTTTACATAGGTGATGGCGCCGAAACCGCGTACCATGACGGTGCTGGAGGCATCAAAAACCGAACTGTTATAGCCCATTTTAAGGCCACTGGCGTTGCGTACGATATCTTTTATTTCCAGACCGCCTTGCTCACGGATCAATTCGTTGGTGACGCTGGTGATGTTTTGTGGTGTTTCCAGTATCCGTCCTTCCAGGCGTAAGGTAGATGCCATGCTATCTGCCTTGATGCTCTTTTTTTTATCCAACACGATGATTTCCCGTAGTCTTTGTTTGCGCAGGCTGTCTGTTTTATGCTGGCCATAGCTGTACAGGGTAACGGGAAAGAGCACTATCAGTACCGGTAATGTTTTATTCATATGCATAGTTTATAAAGATCGTTTGAGTTTTCTTTTGAGTATGGCAACGCCGGTAGTGAAGCCGATGACGGTTAATGTCAACAGGTAGGTGATGCCCCGGCGCCAGCGGGGTGGACTGCCGGGATCATAAGCTGGCTGGTAAACAGGTAACGACGCATAGTCCGCATCCGTAAGCAGTTTGTTGTTGAAGTGCCGCTGATAGAAGAACTGTTGCCAGCGGTAGCGAAAACGTTGTGCCTGTTCACGGAAGTAGTGATAGTCGGCCACATCAGTATGGGCAATGCTGTTGAACAGGAATTGCGTATATACTGCGGGGTTATAGAGCAGCGAAGTGGTCAGTTGTTGTTGCTCAAGTTGCCGTGCAGCTGCCTGTATAGCAAGAACACGTTGCATACGCTTGTCTACCAGGGCATAATAAGCCATGGCATAGCGGGAGCTGTTGATACCGGTATCATAAGCCTGCGCATTCCGGTATTGTGGATAGGTTTGATAGAAGCTATCCAATAGTTGCCGTTTGGGAAGATCCCATGTGTCCCATTCCAGTTCACGTTGTAGTGAGGCGTTAGTAGCTGTGTCGTCAACAGCAGGACGGTAGGTCGTCAACCTATAGCCGGCAGGTAATACAATCAACAACAATAGCCAAAGGCTGAACAGCCATACCAAATTGTTGGTACTGGTTTGATTCCACACGATGACCAGCCATATAATGGCCATCCACAAGGCCAGCCAGGCGGCCGTTACACCATTCCAGGCCACCCATTCCTGCCAGGGAAAATGCTGTTGGACCAGCACCATACCCACTGTGCTGATGAGTATGGTAACAGCCAACAGGATGAGGTAACGTAGCAGTAACCGGAGCAGTAGTATTCCTGTCAGGGTACCATGCTGCACGAGTAACAATGTTAGTATGCCCTGTTCCTTTTCCTGTGATAGGAGGGAATAACTTATACAGATAGCCAATAGCGGCATCAGGTAGATGAGCAGAAAGGCGGTATCAAAATTACCGGTAGCCAGTTGCAGTGGATTGCTGATTCTTTCTTCTGTAGGAGCATAACTGCTTTTCACGGCTATCGGATAAAAATATTTAGCCAGATCACTCATGCCTACCGACAGCACAGCGCCGGGTGCGGGCGGGTGCCATGCACTGGCATGTAACCGGTGATCTGCCACGATGGGCCAGCTGGCCGCGATATAGGCGGCTTTTCCGGGCGGGGTGCTGGTATCGGCCTGCAGCTGATGACGAAGCGTGAAGCGTTGTTGCTCGTAATGACGCTGGAGACTGTCCACGGTGGCTTGTTGTTTTACTGCTACTGAATGCCCGTAATACAATGCTGCGGTAGCGGTGGGAAGTAACACCGTCACTATCGCCGGCAACAGGGCCGTACGCCATAATTGCCGCCATTCCTGCAACCACAGGTTCCGGATAATCTTACACCATAGCAGCATGTCTGGCAGTACGTTTTAAAAGTGAAAGGAGCAGCAATAACCATAACAACAGGGATAGCGCCGGTAACCACTGGCTGCGGGCTACCTCGCCGGTGGCAGGGGGCTGGTATTCAAACACCGGCATCTGATGATACAGCTGTTTGCCTTTTTCGCCGCCATAAGCCATGGCATGATTTAACCGGCGTATAAACATGTTGCGGTAATGTTGGGCAGCCTGCGTGAAATGATACTGGTGTGTATAATCGGTACCGCATAATGCCATGGAAATGCTGCGGATAGCCAGGTAAGGGTCTGTCAGCACGAGGTAATGTGAAATATTGTTTTGTAACCTTATCAGGCTATCGGTAATGGCTGCATATTTATCGTATACCCGTTGCGTATAGTCTTCATCCGCCTGCAGCCGGATGGCATCGAAATTTACCGGCAACTGATCGATAGAAGATACTTTGTATTGTTGTAATATGGCCGTTTCCAGGCGTGCGGTCCGGGCATCTCCTGGATCGTTTCCGTCTATTCCCGTTTTAATGGCCTGGTCTATTTTTTCCTGGATAGCCGGCTGCGAAGGCAGCGGATATAATGTTTCGCCGGTGGCTACTGCGAGTCGTGGCAACAGGATATGCCAGCACAGCCAGATACCGCATAACAACAATAACGATTGACCCGGTTGGCTGGCGATCATAGAAACCCAAGCGCAATAAGTACGAAAATAGCGGCGTAACAAGTATAGGCGGTCAGCAACAGCAGTACACGGGGATGTACTATCACCGGAAAATATAATAGCATGGATAACAGCAGTAACGCTATCATAATACCCAGGTACATCGTTGTTTTGCCCTGTATGATGTTACTGATGGTGGCGCCTTGTATGAGTTGTAGCCGGAGTGCACCACTGGTTTTCTCCTGGGTATAACTGTTGAAACACAGGAAGAAAAGAAACAAGGGGAAGAACAGCTGTAACACGCTCGCAGGGGTAAGCGCGCCAAAACGGAGATAGGCGTCAGCCGGACGGAGTGGTGGTGTGGCCATACTGTGCCGCACATGAGCTTCAATACGCATGGAACTACCAGTGACGGGGTCCAGGCCGCTATCGAACCGGCTAAATGGGGTGAGTGGCTTAAAAAGATAAGTACCAAAATGCGCTGCACTATGCGGATCGTTGGTCTGCAACTGTTCCCATTGCAGCCGGAATGCGCGGTTAGCCACTTCCCGCTGCTGCTGCTCCTGCCGGTATTGTAACCGGGAGCCCACCGCGGCGATGCCGGATAATATCAGCACAGACAACAGCGTGATGATCAGGGTATGCTGACGCAGGACCATGTGCCACTCTTTGATGGCAATCGTTTTGAGCATAACAGATATTTGTTACCAGGTGGATGTTTCCATATATTCCATGTAGGCGTTCTCCAGCGAGTAGTAATCTATAGCGGCAGCTTCCATGATGGTAAGCAGTCGTCCGTCTTTCATGATACCGATACGGGTTGCTACTTCTTTGGCCCGGTAAATATCATGGGTGGCCATCAGTACTGCCCGTCCTTCCCGGCTGAAACGTTGTAATAATGCAGAGAATTCGTTACTGGCACTGGGGTCGAGGCCGGAAGTAGGTTCGTCCAGCAGGAGCGCTCCGGCGTTTTTGGCAGTGGCAATGGCGATACCAACCTTCTGCCGCATCCCTTTGGAATAGCCTTGTACGCGCCGGTGGATGGCAGATTCCTGTAAACCGGCATCCAGCAATAAACGGGTGGCCGTTTCTTTGGTAAGTTGTTCGCCGGTGAGCGAATGAAAGAAAGAAAGATTTTCCAGCCCGCTCAGGTACGGATATAACATAACGGTCTCGGGTATATAAGCCAGGTGCCGCCGGGCTTCCCGGGGCCGGCTATCTACCGGTATACCATTTACCAGCGCCCGACCGGAGCTGGGTTGTTGAAATCCCAGGAAACAACTGATGGTCGTCGTTTTGCCGGCGCCGTTAGGTCCCAGCAGACAACATATCTCACCTTTGGCGACAGACAAATCAAGCGCATGCAGCGCGGTATGCCGGCCAAATGTTTTGGTTAGCGCAATAGCTTGCAGCATAAATTACAGCGATACGGGTCCAATGAAAAGAATGGAGAACGGAAAGGGGTATACGTAGTATTTTTATACAGCAGGCGGACCTTTATTGGCATGTGCCTGTTGTATACCGGAGCACCAGGTAGTTATGAACGCGGACTGCGTTTTATACGGAGAGGATAGTATGTCAGGAGTGGAGATGAAATCGGGTACTGCAGCGGCTGTTGCCAGCTGAAAATCGCAGATGTCGCAGGCATGGGATGACAGTAACTGCGGATCATGTAGTCCCTGGTGTTGCAGGGACGCATAATGCCGGCTTTGATCCGGATGATGGTGCACCAGTTTTACCAGCTGCACAAAAACCAGCAGGGCCGTCAGGAAGAAGGCCAGTATCTTGCGGGTGATGTGAAGTGGTGTTAGCTGCATGTGGCAAATATAGGATATGTATTTTGAAAATGAAACAATGTTGCAAAAAATATCCTTTAGTGGTTTTTATTCCGGCCACTCAAAAAAATCGGCGGACGCCCAATGAACAGCTGCCGGTTTCTCTTCCGGTTGCCGGAAAAACTGCGCAATAATCTCCAGTGCCGTTGCCTTATCAACAAAAGAAGCGAGGGGAACAAACTGCTCATCGCCCGCATCCACGACAGCCCGGTTCTCCATATCTGTAACACTGTACCATGCTGATCCGCGCCGGGCATCGGGTATATTGCAGTCATATCGGAAAGAAATTTTATCCGGAGACAACAGGATAAAGAACAGGATAATACCCGGGAATTCACAATAACCGCCATTGGAATAAATAAGGTCGTCGGGTTGAAGATGATGGAAATAATCCGCTACAGTATCCGCTGAAAGGGGCTGGTGGTCAACTTTATCGAGAAAGGTGGTGTGAATTTGCATATGGACAATTTACTGTATTTTCATATTTTATTGATAACGATGGAAACAAACACCCGGGATACATTTCTGGCAGCCTGTGAGAAGATAGCGGCGCAATTAGCCCCACATGGATTTAAACCTATGCAGAAGGCACAGACGCTGCGAAAAACGACGCAACATAAAAATATACACCTGGACATTCATTTTCAATCGAGCATGAAAAACTGGAGCGGTAGCATATCGCTGTGGCCTTATCTGAGCATCCACTCTGCTGTATTAAAAAAATGGCAGGTACAGCGGCATGGGAATAAAAATGCTACTGGTACTATCTTCGCTACGCGCCTGGAAAACCTGACACCGCTGAAAAATAAAAACCAGGATTGGAACATGGCCGTCAGTAACCAGGACCAGGTAATTCCCCAATTATGCGGACTAATCGTCACTTATGCCTTACCGTTATTGGATAAATTTGAAGATATACCACAGGCCTTGCAGGATATTACTACCCACGGTGTCGCTTTCAACGAACATTTTGATACCCGTCATGCGAACCTGCCCATCGATTTTCTTTGTTGTTTTGGCTCACCCGAAATAGCACAGACGGCCTTCGATAATTATCTGAAAGAACAAAAGCTCGCGGGCAGTGCCCGGCGGTTCTACGATGAAATGACCGCCAAAGGAGACGCACCCAACAAGGTGGTGACCGATACTACGATGCGGGCTGCCTATCAAAATAAATTAATTATCCGCGTATAACAACATCTGGTGATCCGTGAAGATTTAAATATTATCTACTTTCCTTTTTTTATTTTAGCGGCGGAAAAAGAAATATTTTGATAAGGAGCGATTCCCATAGTGACCTGGAGCTGATAAGCCTGCTGAAAAGAGGAGATGTGGGCGCATTTGACCAACTATACAGCCGCCATTGGTCTGGTATGTATCAGGCCGCTTTTTACCTGCTGCGGGATCAGCATGCCTGTATGGATATTGTGCAGGATATTTTCACCTGGCTCTGGGAGAAGCGTGAACAGCTGGATATTCAGGCGGTTCCTTCCTATCTGCGGAGCGCCGTTCGTTTTAAGGTGGCCAACTATATCCGTTCCGGTAAAATCCGGGATGAGTTTTATACCGTGCTGGCCGGAATGTCATGGCCGGAAACAGCTGGTCCGCAGGACTTCCTGGAGCTCAATGACCTGAAATTGATCATTGCGCAGGTGGTGAACAATCTCCCCGAAAAATGCCGGGAAATTTTCCTGCTCAGCCGGGACGGACAACTAACCAATCAACAGATTGCTGATTTGTTGAATATTTCCATTAAAACGGTCGAAGCGCAGAAAACCATTGCGCTGAAACGTATCCGGGCAGCCGTGGACCCTCACCTGCTCGCACTGTTACTACTCCCCATGATGGCCCATTATCATTAAATATCACCCATCTCAAAAAAAATTTGAGGATCATTTAAGGGTGTCGGTTTTTGCAAGTGCCTAGGTATAGGATAGGCTATGTATGAGAAAAGAAGAGGCCATATTATTAGCAGAAAAAATTGTATCCGGTACCGCTACAGAGGCGGAGATACTGCAATACAACCAGTTGTTCAATGCTTTTCAGGAGCAGGACGGTTGGGATGAGCAGCTATTGGGTGATCAGCAGCAGCTGGAAACGGCAATCCGTCAACGGTTGCAACCAGTGCTTTCCCGGCGGCGCCCAGGCAAAATGCTGCGTTGGTACAAATGGGCCGCAGCCGCAGCAGTGGCCGGAATCTTTGGTACTACCTACTATTTCAGCGGGCGGGAACACCTGCAACCACAAGCGGTTCGTTTCCATAATGACATTCCGGCGCCGGCCGGTAGTCATGCCGTGCTGACCTTGGGCAATGGTCAGCAGATACTGCTGGACAGCGCCGGCAACGGTGTACTGGCCTTACAAGGGCAGGTACAGGTAGCTAAAAATGCCGCCGGACAAATTGTGTATTCCGGCAACGATCAGCGCAGCAGCTTTAATACCCTCCAGGTACCGCCCGGAAGCAGGCCACTGGCCATTGCGCTGGCGGATGGCACCAGGATATGGATGGATGCAGGCGCTACGCTGACTTATCCCACAGCCTTCCATGGCGGTAAACGGGAGGTGATGATGTCGGGACAGGCGTATTTTGAAGTGGCGCAAAACAGCCAACAACCTTTCAGTGTCATATCCACTACCAACCATACGAATATAGATGTACTGGGTACTGCCTTTAACGTTCGCGCTTTCCGCGATGCCGGCAACCTGGAGGTGACACTTGTTAGCGGAGCGGTGAAAGTGAATACCACCGCTACTTCACAGCTGATGCATCCGGGTGAACAGTTGGCTGTTCGTACTAACGGATCCGTACAACTATTGACCAATGCAGATTTGCAGGAAGCGACAGCCTGGAAAGAAGGACTGTTTTATTTCAACGGGGCCGACATCACCACCATTATGTCGGCATTACAACGATATTATGATATAGACGTCGCGTATCAGGCCGATGTCAAAGACCTTTTTGTTGCTAAAATTCCAAGGGATGTTCCGGTATCCCGATTGCTAAATCTGCTGGAGATGACCAATCTCGTGCACTTCAAAATAGAAGGACGGAAAGTAACCGTGATTAAATAGATCATACACCAGTTGTCCTATCCTGTAAGACCGGCCATCTTACAGGCGGGAGGAGCATTTGTCATCCGCGTAAGCGGTATTATTTACCAAAAATCAACCAAACGAGATGCTTGTCAGAAAGCTAATCAGCGCGCTATGCCTTTTACAAACGGGAGATGAAAAAACGGGTGTCAACTTTTGCAGGGTTTTCCTGCTGGCAGTTTGTATGTTGACAACGACCGCCACTTTTGCACAGAAAGTCTCTATCACCCTGAAATCCGGTTCCCTGGAAAAAGCTTTCCGGGAAATAGAAAAACAAACCGGGTACAGTTTTATCTATGGAAAGAACCAGCTTAGCCAGGCGGCGCCGGTCAATATTTCGGTGCAGGACCAGGAGCTGAACGAAGTACTGAAATTACTGTTCAATAACCAACCATTTACGTTTTCAGTGTCGGGGAAATTTATCGCCGTCCGGCTGAAGAACGCAACAGCCAATGAAATCAAACCAGCGGATGAGGGGATCACTATCCGGGGTAAGATCACCGATAGCAAAGGAAATCCGCTTCCGGCTGTATCTGTGATAATCCCGGGTACTCCCTTTGGAGCGATGACCAGCGAGAAAGGGGAGTACATCCTCCGCAATGCGCCGGCAGAAGCCACACTGACGGTTTCCTACATCTCTTTTCAAACAGAGCGCATACCGGTCAATGGCCGCGCAATTATAGATATTGTGATGAGGGAACAGCTAAAATCGCTGGAAGAAGCCGTGGTGATCGGTTATGGCACTACCACTAAAAGGATGAACACCGGTTCCGTGAGCAGTATTACTGCCGGGGAAATTGAAACGCAGCCGGTATCCAATCCGCTGGCTGCCTTACCAGGGCGTATCCCCGGTGTGCAGATCACCCAGCAGAACGGTCTGCCGGGCAGTGCTGCGGTAGTGCAGATCCGCGGACAGGGCTCTATGAACTCCGGCACGCTGCCGCTGTATGTTATAGACGGTGTTCCCTTTACCAATTTCAACGGCGCCTATCCGCCTACAGATAATCTTAATTCCAACGGTGTTTCTGCCGCCAATGGTGGTATCAGCCCTTTTAGCATGATCAATCCCGATGATATCGAAAGGATAGACATTCTCAAAGATGCCGATGCTACTGCCATCTACGGCGCCCGTGGCGCCAATGGCGTGATCCTTATCACGACGAAGAAAGGGAAATCCGGTAAAACCAGGGCTAACGTCAACGTATATACCGGATCGGGAAAAATCAGCCGCTTTATTCCGATGATGAATACGGAACAGTACCTGGCGCTGAGAAAAGAAGCGTTTAAAAATGATAACGTAACACCCACCAGCGTTAGCGCACCAGAACTAACGGTATGGGACCAGCATGCCTATACCGACTGGCAACGCTTTCTGGCAGGCGGTACCACCAGAACTACCGACGCACAGGCCTCCCTTTCCGGTGGTGAAGGAAAAACACATTTCCTCTTCAGTACAGGGTATCATAAGGAAACAACAGTTTACCCCGGAGACTTTAACAGCCAGCGTTTCACTGGCCGTTTGTCTGCCGACCATACTTCCGCCAACGATAAATTTTACGCTGCTATTACTGCCAACTATGCCAACGATAAAACAGTTTTGCCGGGATCGGATTTGATTTCAATGTATAACCTGCCTCCCAATATGCCATTGTACGATGACGCCGGTAAATTGTTATGGTCCGCCGGTTTCGATAACCCGGTGGCGTTGATGCAACGCCGTTATACCGGTACTACCGGTAACCTGATGACCAATGCCAACCTGCGTTATTCCATCCTGAAAGACCTGAAGTTTAAAGTGAGCCTGGGGTATACAAACACTACGCTGGACCAGGTGAAGCCGCAACCGGCATCTACGCAGAACCCGGTCAATAACCCGCAATCTTCTGCCACTTTTGCAAACACGAGGGCAGAGAATTATATCGTGGAACCTACGCTCGACTATACCATCAGTTCAGCGAAGAGCCACCTGAATGTAATGCTGGGTGGTACTTACCAACGCAGCCTTTCTACCGGGCAAAGTGTGGATGGCCGCAACTACAGTAACGAAGGGCTGCTGGGCTCTCTCACCGGATCGGGGATGCTGGTGCTGAATTCTGTCGCTTACTTTGACTACCGCTTTGCATCTGTCTTTGGCCGCGTTAATTATGATTATAAACAGAAATACCTGCTGAATGTCACTTTCCGCCGGGATGCTTCTTCCCGTTTCGGACCGGATAATATTGCCGGTAATTTCGGCGCAGTAGGCGCCGCCTGGCTGTTTTCCGAAGAGAATTTTATACAGGACAACCTTACCTGGCTGAACTATGGTAAACTGAGAGCCAGCTTCGGTACCACCGGTAATGATCAGATTTCAAACTATACCTATTTGCCGCTGTTGTCCGCTGCCGGTACTTACCAGGGCGCTTCTGCGTTATATCGCCCCTTATTGCCTAACCCCGGCGTTAAATGGGAAACCACCCGTAAGCTGGAACTCGGACTGGATGTGAGCTTCCTGCAGGACAGAATCAGGTTTACCGGAGGTTACTATCGTAACCGTTCTTCCGATCAACTGTTATCTGCCGCTTTGCCAACACAGTCCGGCTATAGCAACTATACCGTGAACATGCCAGCCCTGGTGCAAAACAGCGGGATAGAGCTGGAACTGAATACTATCAATCTTAAAAGATGGGACTTCGGATGGACGACCAGCCTGAATATTACGTTCTATAAAAACAAACTGGTTGACTTTCCGGGGATTGAAAAATCCTTCTACGCCGGCAGTTACCTGGTCGGTCAGCCGATAGACCTGGTGAGAAAATATGTTTACACTGGTTATGACCCTAAAACCGGTATTCCGCAATATGCTGATCTGAATAACGATGGGATCATTGACTTTAATAACGACCGGCAGATTATCAATCCGGGTACTCCTTTCTTTGGCGGTCTGAATAACACCATCTCCTACAGGGAATGGGATTTCAGTTTCTTCCTGCAGTTTCATCACCGGAAAGGAAATATCAACAATATCAGCACACCTGTCGGCAGTAGCAGAAGTAATCAAAACACTTCCCTGCTGGATCGCTGGCAACAACCAGATGACGCGGCCATTTATCCTGTTGCGACTACAACGCCCGGCACGCCCGCCTATCTTGGCTATACGCAGTATAGCAGTTCTACTGCATTATGGGGCGATGCCAGTTATCTGAAACTGCGCTCTGCTGCTTTAAGTTATGGACTGCCTTCAAAATGGTTGTCAAAAGCAAAGATCGCGCGGATGAAAGTATATGTGGAAGGACAGAACCTTTTTACCTGGATGAAGAACAAATACATCTATGATCCTGAAACCAGCGTGCCTGGAGGCCCTCCTGGCCTCGGTACGGGCATGATTGCCATGCCTCCGCTGCGGACCATCGTATTTGGTATTAATTGTTCATTCTAAAAAATCTGATTGTGATGTCATCTTTCAATAACTATAAAAAAGTGATGATAGGCCTGCTGCTGGCAGGTGGTGTTTTTACTTCCTGTAAAAAACTGGTGGAGATTGGCCCGCCTACCACACAGGTGGGACTGGACCAGGCCTTTGCTTCCGATGCGACAGCTACCAGTGCGGTACTGGGTATTTACAATATGTCGGCTACACGCGACCTGTTGTTTCCTTTGAGTGAATTGCCGGGGCTTTCTGCCAATGAGCTGCAGAACAACGTTTCGAGCCCGGCATACGATGAATTTAAAACCAATAGTCTCACTGTTACCAATACAGTTTTGCCATCGTTGTGGAGCTATAGCTACGCTACCGTCGCCCAGGCCAATGCCATGATGGAGGGTATCACCCGTAGCAACGGGCTTTCTGCACCGGTAAAAAATCAGTTGCTGGGCGAAACCAAAGTATGGAGAGCTTTTATTTACGGGTATCTGGTAAATATATTCGGAGAGGTGCCACTACCGGTGAAGGATGATCCTTTGGGTAACGCCACCTTACCCCGTTCCGCCACGGCGCAGGTTTGGTCACAGATGATCGGTGACCTGACGGAAGCACAGAGCCTCCTGGCCGACGTTTACCCGTCCCCGTTAAGGATACGCATTAACCGGCAGACGGCAAATGCTTTACTGGCGAGGGCTTATCTATACCAAAAGGACTGGGCAAAAGCAGAAACGGCAGCCAATGCTGTGATCAACTCGGGATTATATAGTCTTAATAAAGATTTAAATACCACCTTCAGCAATACCAGCAATGAGGTAATCTGGCAGTTGTCTACCCTGAACGGTTTGTCCACCTACACCACCAATCGCGACGCCAACGGGGGCAGCTACGCCGCTGCTGCCGGTACCATACCGGCGGTAACCCTCACGGATACACTGTATAATACACTGGAGCCGGGAGATAAGCGTAAAACCAGTTGGGTATCAGCTACAGATATCGGCGGACGGAACTACAAAGTGATCACCAAATACAAACAACGGGTACTGGCAGCCGGTAGCACGACGGGTACCGAATTTAACGTGATGCTGCGTTTGGCGGAACAGTATCTCATCAGGGCGGAAGCACGGGCGCAGCAGGGCAATTTGTCCGGCGCCGTTTCGGACGTAGACAGCATCCGTTCCAAAGCTGGCCTGCCGTTGCTGGATAAAAACATCACGCAACCGGCACTGTTGCTGGCCATCGAAAAAGAAAAAGCCGCTGAGTTATTCGGTGAATGGGGCCATCGCTGGTTTGATCTGAAACGAACGCCGGCTGTTTCCGGCGGCGGTAAAACCCGTGCCGATGAAGTGATAGGCGGTATGCGTCCGGCTACCTGGACCAGCACCGATGTGCTGTATCCTATCCCTGATGCGCAACGGGTATCTAACCCCGCTTTAACACAAAATCCGGGATACACGAATTAATCATAAAACCAACCCTGATATATGAAAAAGTTGCTTCCAGTCCTGCTGGGTGGTTGTCTGCTGACCGCAGCTCACACTCATGCACAAACGAAAATAAACCAGGATTCGCTGATGCGCTACTATAGCCGGCTCGCTAAGGGTAGTGAAGGCGACAAAGCATTGCTGACGCAGCAAATGTATGCATTAACCAAAAGCAAAAAAGAAACAGATTGGCTTACAGCTGCCAATATGTTCTATCAGCTGAAAAAAAACAGCATAGCCGATTCCATCTATAAAGTAGCGGGTGAAAAATTCCCGGCGGGTATTGTTGTCCGTAATAAATCGGTAGAAACCATCTACAATGAAAATGATCCGGTAAAAAAAGAAACATTATACAAGGCATGGATCAAAAAATTTCCGCAGGGCAAGCTGAATAAAGACGTTATTATATATGACTATGCACGTAACAGTGTAGGTAGCGCTTATGCAGCGGCGGATAACCTGCCTAAGGCACTGGAATACGCCAATAGTATTGAATCTCCTTTCTGGAAAGGGCAGGGGTGGGCCGGTACTGCTGCGGGTATTCTTAAACACGGTCATACTGCGGAGGCAAAAGTACTGCTGAAAAAAGCGATAAAAGACGCTTATGAATTTAAGACTACCCGTAAGGAGGAAGAAGGCGCAGGCTTTGCGGCCATGGGTTATCCGGGTTATCTGAGCAGTTATGCGCAGTTGTTGTTCGACGATAAAGAATACGATTCCGCCCTGGTATACCTGAAACGGGCGGAAGCTGCGGAAACGCCGGTGCGCCCGCAGGTCAACGAAATGTATGCCAGGGTATTGCTGGCAAAAGGCGACTATCGGCAGGCCTATCAACGTATGAGTGAAGTGGTTGCACAAGGAAAACTGAATGCTGTCAATAAGGAATTTTTAGCAACGGCTTATGCTAAAGTACGTGGTGATAAAGGTCTTGAAAATTACATCGATTCCCTGAAAGGTGGTCTCGATGAAAAGATGCGGCAGGAATTCGCTAAACAAATCATCAAAGAACCGGCCCCGGGATTCACTTTGAAGGATGTGGACGGCAATACCGTATCGCTGGCGGATTATAAAGGTAAAACGGTCGTACTGGATTTCTGGGCCACCTGGTGCGGACCTTGTAAAGCATCTTTTCCTGCTATGAAAAAGGCGATGGAGAAATATAAGAACGATCCTAACGTGAAGTTCCTTTTCGTACATACATGGGAGAAAGAAGAGCAGGCTATCGCCAGCGCCAAAAAATTCGTTACTTCCAATAACTATCCTTTTGAAGTATTGATGGATTTAAAAGATCCGGAAACCGGTTTGAATAAAGTGGTGGATAGCTATAAAGTAACGGGTATTCCTACCAAATTTGTGATTGATGGTAAAGGTAATATCCGTTTCCGCTTCACCGGTTTCAGTGGGGGAGATGATGCCGCGGTAGCGGAGGTATCGGCGATGGTGAGCCTGGCGAATCAGTGACAGGATTGTCACCACGGAATAAAAAGCCGCTCCTGATTAAAGGGGCGGCTTTTTATGTCTGCTAAATATATCAACCGTTAAATTTTTTTTATATTGATTTGTTTTTCCTAGTTTTAGAATAGTAGCATATCCTAATTCCCGTTGAGTTAATTAAATCCCTAATAACGTATAACCCTTCAAGTATGAATTATGAAAAGAGCACTTTATTCTGTCGGCCTTTATTGCATTTATTGTTATGTTTTGTCTTTGGAATGATTTCCTGTCAAAGAGATGTTATTGCGCCTGGCGCTGGTCTGGAACAGAAACAGCTCACTGTATCAGCGGTGAAAAACTATTATGAAACACGTCTAAGATCATCCAGTACGCCGGGAGGGCGGAAAGAGGGCACTCCCTTGGAGCAAAAGCAGCCGCAATGGGATGCCGCAATCTTTAGAAAACTCAAACAAGGCGACGATGCTGTTCTCACTCCACTTTATCTTAGAGACGTTTATGTAAAGGTGGGAGACAACAAAATGGTGAAGTTTGGCTATCTGAACTATTTAATGGCTTACAAGAGTACTAATGACAGCCTTGTATTTGAATGGGTACAGTTGATGCCATCGGAAAAATGGTTTAATGCAACATCATCCAGGGCCTTCGATGGTAATATCCTGGTCAGAGAGCTGAACGGAACGTTAAAGAAATCTTATTCCATGGCGGACGGAAAAACTGTCACCGGGTCGCATAGGTCAGCTATCAGGGATAACAATGCCAGGATAGCGCCTTCCATATCAACGCACGGACTTTCAACTGCACGGGAAGGGGATGAGCAAAATCCTGTTGATCCGGATCCGGTAGACAAGGAATATTGTTGGGCCAATGTTTGGGTAACCAAGACTACAACAGCTTTTACCTGTCCTTGTGAAGGCCATACTTTCGCGGAGTATAGCAAATGCACTTGCTATAAAAAACCAACACCAGGCTCCGTAACCAACACCATCGTTGAAGTTCAGTATGCTTGTGAGGTTGATTTTGATACTCCTGTAGGTGGGGGAGGGACGCCTGGAGGACAAGAACACGTTCCCGGAGGTGGATTGAGCTCCGGCGGTTTTATGGTGGCTTCGGACTATGCGCCTTCCTACTGCAATCCAGATCCTAATTATACAGTTCCTAATACACCACCTCCAGCTGGTCTTGAATACATTTTACCCTGCTAGGAGATGGATATACCGGTAGAAGTGATACCACCTGCTACTACGGTACCTGGTAGCAATTCAGTAACCGATATTATTAAGACCGGAGTTTCCGACCCTTGCATGCTGGCTGCTATTGATATGGCTTTGGCTGACGGATTACAAAATACGATTGCGGGCGTTTTTAACCAGATGTTTGCTGGTACGGATGAATTTACAATTGAATTTCATGAAGGAGATTTACCGCTTGATGTTTCTGCTGATACCCGGACCGCCAGTCCAGCTATTATTGAAATTACCTTGAATAGATTGACGCTTCCGGGTAGTTCGCGAGAATATATCGTAGCAACGATCTTGCATGAAGCGATTCATGCAATGTATGATGCGAAATGGAACCTGGCAGGCCGTCCAAAAGTTATTTTTTCGGAGTATGTGCAACATAATTTGATGGCATCCAAGTATGTAGAAGAGATGAACGCTGCCCTTCGGAGCATTTTTCCAATGATGAGTGATGCCGATGCTATAGCCCTGGCATGGGGTGGATTGTATTGGACTACCTCTTGGAGTGCACTTAATCCTACTGTCGCTAATAATTACTTGCTGGCCATTGCAGAATACGATCAAAACCATACAAAAGGTAACAGGTGCCGATAATAACTACACTATAAATAAATTAATACGATATGAAGAACATCTTAATACTAATATCGCTGTTTTTGACGACCTTTTATAGTCATGCACAGTCCTCTTTTTTATATAACAAAGCGGAACAAAGACTTATAAAGATCATTGGAAGAAATATTCGTGTATCCCGCGAAGTGGGAGAAACGCAGGCATCCTTTATCTTTTCCTTGAGATTTGTTATCAATGAAGATGGTCGACTGGATACCGTGATGAGCTCCAAACTTTTTCCGAAAGCCTTGGCGGACGTAGTCCTTGATAAGTCATTATACAACGGCGTTGAATGGAAAGAGATATTAAAAAATAATCCACGAATGGCGATCATTCTTCCTGTTACCGTCACATCCAGTGATTATGATGGATTAAAGGCCTTCGGGCTGAAAGGAATTATAGAGCAGTTTAATTTCCCCGGCGTTAGTCAATCTTCTATGGAATGTTATCTGATGCAACCGTTTTCCATTGTGTATTCGCCTCCTATAAAATAGATGTTCATCTTCGCTCATCAGCGAAACCATGAGCCCGGGGCTGCATGCCCTGGGCTTCTTATTACCCCTCCAGGATGTGCCTCTTCCGTATACTTAGAAGCCCCCGCATTTATTCTTCAACAACCTCCATGGGTTATGAACAACATTTAACACAGACTGGTTATTAAGGCCACTCCTGAAACCGTGTACAAGGCCGTTTCCACCGGGAAGGACTGGTCGGATGGTGAAAAAGCGGGTGCCCTAAAAGACACCCGCTGCAAAAGATTCATATACGCGCCACCGTTACTTCTCTTTTCCTACCCAGCGGTTCACCATGTTATCCGGACCTTCCATCACTACTTTATAAAAGCCGGAAGGCATGTCTTTTACAGGGATATTGGCTTGTTCCTGTTGTAATGGTACTTCACCCAGCAGTTTGTAGGTGTCGTGTCCGCCGGTGTTGAAATGATTAGTGGTGGTAACCCATATTTTCACCTTGCCTTTCTTTTCGGCCGCTTTCCAGGTGAGTTGCAGCGAACCGTTTTCCAGCGTGGCGCCGGGATGTGTCAGGGAGATTTTGCCGGTCAGGGGAACGCCGTCCAGTTCGCGGGTATCTTCCAGCGGAATGTTAATGTTCATGAAACGGGCCATGGTAGGGAGAATATCTACGATGCCAGGTTGACCTTTTTTGAAATAATCATTCAGTCCTTTGGCATTGGTAACCATCCAGGTGGTACGCTCCCGGTCGGACTGTCCACCATGTCCTTTACCTGTTTCAGCGGTGCGGCCATGATCGGTGGTGATAAATATTTGCCATTCTTCTCCGAAATTTTTACGACGGTATTCCAGTGCATCCCAGATACGGCCTACCTGGTCGTCCATCATTTTGACGGCGGCATAGAACTTTTCGCTGTCGCCGTAACGGTGCCCCATATCATCGGTGTATTCCAGGTATACCCACGTCAGGTCCGGCGCTTCCTTACGCACATAATCAGCGGCGTTATTCACCACTTCTTCATCGATCAGGTGCATGTACCAGCTATCTTTGTCATGTGGAAAACGTACGGTGTCTTTCTCCAGCCCGTCCACATGGTAGTCGATTTTCAGTTGACCGGTTTGGGGCAGGCCATCACCCACCAGTTTGGTGCGGTTATCCTGCCAGGAGGAGAAGATGGCAGTTTTCTTTTGCGGGTAGGTCTGTTTGAAGAAGCGGAAAATACTGCCGTAACTATAGTTCTGCGCAGCGATATCGTTATCCCAGACATTGTGTTTGTTGACCCAGGTGCCTGTCAGCAGGCTGTTGTAGCCTACTGCGGAGATAGTGGGCGTTTGTGAATAACCGCCTTTTTCGCCGCCTACGTAAGCGCGGGTATAACCACCTGCTTTAGCAATGTTGTGCAGGTGAGGTGTTGGCTGTTTTTCGATGACATCTGCAGGGATGCCATCCACGATAATAAACAGGGCTTTCTTTTGCTGCGCCTGCACTATCAGGGCAGTACACGAGAAAGTAAGCACGGAAAGGATAATCTTTTTCAACATCAGACAAATTTTTTATTATTCTTTTACCAGTAACCACATCACGCCGTTGATATTATCGCCCTGCGGATATTGCCGGGTGATCGCTTCGCTGACATGCTGCCGGTTGAGATTGATTTCTGTTTCAGGATACATCCAGCGTTTAGGCACCTTTTTATCGTTGAGGACTCCATCGCCGGAAACATCAAATACGGGAAGGCCTGTACGACGTTGTTCATAAAACACCTGCCAGCCCGAGTTCATAAAAAAGCTGATATACTTCTGGTTGAAGATACCTTCCAGCTCTTTTCCGGGCACCAGTTGTACGGCAGGTTGTGCAAGATAGTCGGTGATGTTATCCGATGCTATTTTACAAAATTCCATGGAAGCCTTTATGCCTTTTTTGTAAAAACTGCTGGCATCACCGCTGATCCAGCCACGGACGGCCGCTTCAGCCAGGATAAACTGCAGTTCGGCATATCCCAGTACAATACCTGGTTCGTTAACAGGATCATTGTAAAACCGTTTGGCAATCCTGGAAACTTTACCGGCTACCGCGAGACCGTTATTCACATCAATGGTGGCACTGCCTTTAGCGCCGCCATAGGCGTTGAAATCGGTATCCGGCAGTGTTGTATACAGTGGAGCCTTTTGTGCAAAACGAAACAGCCTGGGATCTTTGAAACCTTTCAGCAGGTTCACAAAACTTTCTTCCAGGTACATAGCGGTTTGCATGCTGTTATTATTGTAGTAGGGATAGCGGTTCTTCTGCTGGTCCACAAATACCAGCTGCCCGTTATCGCTGTTGTCGGTCATCAGCGGGTATTGGGTGGGATTATTTACGATCTCGGCAAAACGTTCCTTTACTTTCAGGGTGGTATTACCTTCTTTTTGGGACAGGCTCATGAGTATCCTTAGCGAGAATGTATTGATAAGGCGTCTCCACTTGTCTTTCTTTCCGGCGAAGATAATATCGCCTCTTATATCGTCTGTGCTGTTGGCAAGTTGGCTGTTGGCTACTTTGAGGTCATCGAGTATGTTGAGGAAGATATCTGCCTGCCGGTTATAGGCAGGGGTAAACTTCTCCTGTGCGCCTTCCAGCGCTTCGGTATAGGGAATATCGCCGAAGGTGAGCGTCAGTCGCATGTAAAACCAGGCGCGGAAAAATTTCCCCAGCGCAGGATATACTGTTTGATTGGTCCGGGTGGCCTCTGTTTCCATTTTCACTACCTGGCGCAGGTTGTTGTAATCCGTAAAATCGGACCGTTGCCAGTTGTAGTACTGTGAGGCACTGATATCGTCGGTATTGATCAGATAGCGGGAAGCGAAGGCTGCGGAGGTACTGATATCATTAAAGGCGACCATTTCCAGGTTGGACAATAGCAGTTCCGGCGTAGCCTGGGTAGGCTTATTCGGATCTGTCTGAAAGTGTTCAAACTTCTTACAACCACTAACGGCTACTGCGAGAAAACAAAATATAGTAAGTGATAATTTTCGCATGATGGTTAGAATTTTAAATTCAGGTTAAAGCCCATGCTACGGGATGATGGTGTTTGAAGATCATCTTTTCCGCTGTCAGGGTCAACGTTGGGTAATTTGGAGAACAGTAACAGGTTTCTGCCTACCAGCGATACAGAAGCATCCCGGATGAATGTTTGTTTCATCCATTTACCCGGTAACTGCCAGGTGAAGTTTACTTCACGCAATTTCAGGAAAGTCTGGGAATAGTAGTTGTTATTGGTATTGGCCCTATTGCTGGTGTTGATCATATAATCGATATAGTTCACCGCTTTGGTATTAGGTGCAAATTTCCGGTCGTCGGATATGACGTTGCCGTCTGCATCATATTGAATGCCGCCGGAACTGACGATTACACCGGGACCGACGTAGGTATTTTTACCGGCGTTGGCGTCATCCCGGAAAGGGTTGACGGTGCCGGGATGGGTACCGCCCCACCACATTTTGGCATTAGTGGTGGAGTACATCAGTCCGCCTATACGGCCATCTACCAGGAAACGCAGACTGAATTGTTTGTAACGTACGGTATTTTCCATACCATAGGTCCAGTCGGGAGAACTATTACCGATGAAACGTTTGAAGGGATCATTTTTAGGAAATCCATTGCTCTCATATACGACGTTTCCAGCCGGGTCGCGCTCATATACATCGTCGAAGATCCTGTCCATACGCTCTCCTGGCTTAATTCTGTCCAGTTCTGCCGCATCGCCGTAAATTTCTTTTAGTATCCGTTTGTATTGGCTGAAGTTAACCATGACGTCCCAACGAAAATTGGTATTGCGTATAGGTGTGCCGGTTAACATGAACTCCCAGCCGGTACGCACAAAAGCATTGCCGTTCACCAGGTAGTACTCGTAACCGCTGCTGCCGGCGACAGGTATTTTTACGATGTTATTGTAGTCCCTGGCCCTGTAGTAGGTAACATCCACACCCAGGCGGTTGTCAAAGAGTTTGGTTTCTATACCCGCTTCCCAGGCGTCGGTGGTCTGTGGACGGATATTGGAGCTGGGTAATGTTTTGTCGAAAGTTAAAGAAGGAACACCGTTCCACTTGTCGCCTTTGTTATAGGTAGGCAGATGGGAGTAACTATAGTCTTTAGCCACCGTAGGTAATATTCCACTGGACACCTGCGACCATGAGCCTCTGGCTTTCAGGTAGGATACCCAACGGGGCATCTTTAACAGTTCCGACACCACCACGGATCCGGCGATGGAAGGATAAAAGAAAGAATTATTGGAAATAGGCAGCGTAGAGATCTTATCATTACGCCCTGTAAGGGATATATAGAAAGCATGCATAAACTCCATGTCCACGAAGCCATATACGCTGGCGGTACGCCGTTCTTCCAGGCTATTCTCTCCCTGGATGGGATTGGCGGAATTGCTCAGGTTGTATAAACCGGGAACACTCAGACCATCGGTCCAGCTTTGTTGTGTTTTATCGTTACGGTAATAATTGGAGCCCCCTACTTCGGCATGTATGGAGAAATTCTTGCTGAACGTGTGCTCATAGCGACCGATAAGATCTGTTACGATATCGAAGTAGTTACGGGAGCTGACGGTATAGTTACCTCTGGACTTGCTGCTGTAACCGATATAGCTGGCAGGTTCCTTGGTGTCTTCAGACAGTCCGAAAGCGTTGATGCCTGTCCGTAGTTTTACGCTGAAATCGTGATTCAGTTTATAATCCAGCGTCATCGATCCGAAGGTATTGTTCTTGTAATAGCCGGTCAGCAGCTCATAAGCCTGGAAGTAGGGGTTGTTGTACCAGGATGTGTTGTAGTTGCGTTGTTGTAAATTTTCCTTTTTCGGTTCCCAATAGTTGCGCAGGTCGCGGATATCCACGTCGGAACCGGTCCACAGTACCAGGTTATAGAGGTAGTTGGTAGGACCGTACCCCACTGTGGGATAGTTATCAGAATACTGCCGGTTGTAGGTGATGCGGGCGTCTACGTTCAGCCGGTCTGTCAGGTTATAATTACCGGCAATGCTGAAGGAGCTGTTGTTGAGTTGTGTGTTGGGTACAACCCCCAGTTGGTATATATGGGAGGCTGAAGCCCGGAAATTGCCTTTGTCACTGGATTTGGTGATGCTCAGGCTGTTGGTGGAAATGATACCGGTACGGAAGAAGTTATGTACGTTGTTCCGTCCCCGTGATACCCAGGGTAACGGCACCGGTTTACCGGTATTCGGGTCTATGGGGCTGTTGTACTGGGGTGTTTCCCAATAACCGCTGGGCGTAGAAGGATCTTTCTGGTCCAGTTTAGGACCCCAGATCCAGCCGGAGCCTTCTGTACCGCTGCCGGAGCCGTCTACATAGGCGTATTTGCCTTTGTTACCGTTGCCGTAGGTGGTTTGTACATCAGGGATACGGATAAAAGACGGCTGGAACATGGTAGAGGAGTTAAAATCAACTGCGAGATCTCTTCCTTTTCCTCTTTTGGTAGTGATCATTAACGCGCCGAACTGACCGATGGAGCCATACAAAGCAGAGGCGGAGGTACCTTTGAGCACATTGATACTCTCCACATCATCGGGGTTTACTTTCCACATATCGGCTGTCTGGTCGGGGATACCGTCAATCACGATGAGCGGTTTCTGTCCTCGTAACTGGATAGCGGCGTCGCGGAACATATCGGTGGAGTTGCGTATCACGAGACCGGCTACACGACCGGTAAGCGATCCTACCAGGTTGGGTTCACGGGCCTGGGTCATGCTTTCGCCTTTAACAGATTGCACGGCGTATCCCAGTGATTTTTTCTCTTTCTGGATGCCCAGCGCAGTCACTACCACTTCATTCAAACCTGCAACATCCTGTTGCAGGGCCACGCTGATCTGGGTTTGACCGTTGACGGCTATTTCCTGCGGTTTGTAACCCACCAGGGAAAAACGCAGTATATCGTTTGGCTCAATACCGGTAAGCATATACTGTCCGCTACCGTTGGTGTTAACACCTTTGGTTTTGCCTTTTACGCTGATGACGGCGCCAGGCAGTGGCGTATTATCCCTGGCGTCGGTCACTGTACCCTTTACGGTGAGCTGCGTTTGGACCTGACCGATAGAGGACAATGTTTTAATAGCATAGTAGTTACCCTGTATCGGTTCGCAGGTAAGTCCATAAGGACGCAGCAACGCGGGTAATTCGGTCATGACATCAGCCAGCTCCATTTTTTTGAGCACCTGGGAGCTGACGGACTTGCCGGTAAGAATGGCGCTGTTGTAGCTGAATTTAACTTTATGAGCAGTTTCCAGTACAGGGAATACTTCGGCCAGCGGATAACTTTCGCGTGCAGATTGCTTAGCCGTGCCTTTAGCCATCATATCCTGGGCGCGTGCGCTAAGGGAGGCCGCGGGCATCAGACACAATAAGATCCCTGCTACCTTATGATGTATAAGTAGTTTACGTTGCATAACAATGCGTTTTAATAAAATCTCGGGTTCGTTTTAAGTGGCAGCGATTACCTGGCCAGCATAATCATTACCTGGTTGTTCTGTTTATCGATCCTGATATCAAGTGATTTGGTAAGAATATTTAACAGCATGTCCAGATCGTTGACTGGAGTAGTGCCGGTAAATTGTAATTGCGACAGTTGTGGTGTGGCGAAAGTAACCTGTATGCCAAATTGTTCTTTAATAAAGCCGGCTATATCACTCAGGGTGGCATCGCGGAATACTTTCTGGTTGTCCTTCCAGCCGGTGAGCTGCAGGGTGTCGGCGGTTTGGCGGGACAATTGCCCGTTGGTTGCCTGGTAATAGGCCATTTCTCCCGGTTGCAGTACCAATGCGGTTGCTTTGTTCTCTACTTTTACCTTACCGCTGTTGAGCACTACCTGTATGCTTTGTGCACGCGCGGCAATATTGAAGCGGGTACCCAGTACCTGCACCGTTAGCTGTTCACCGGCATGGACCATAAATTTCCCGGCAGCGTCCGGCGCTACGTCAAAGAAAGCTTGTCCGTTGATCCATACCTCCCTTGCGCCCGGATTCCAGCTGGTACTGTCATATTGCAACGTGGAATTGGCATTCAGGGTGACGGTGGTGCCATCCGGGAGCATTATTTTTTTCATATGGCCGTAACTGGTAGATATGGTTGCCAGTACAGGCCGCTGTTTAGCGGGATGATATAATAGTATGATAGCGGCTGCTACTGCGGCAGCTGCAGCGGAAATGGTGACGATCCTGCTTAACAGGCCACGACGTGTAGCCGGCTGCGGTGTTGTCAACGTGGTGAGCTGTTGCAGGATACGGCTGGTGGCAGCGGTATCCATACCCGGCGCCGGTATATCCTCCATCTCTTCAGGCAGCGGCAGCAGCGCTTCATTACCGTCCTGTTGAAGAAAAGTCACCAGCTGGCTGGTTTCTTCAGGTGTAATAGTGCCGTTCGCATGTTTGATAAACAACGTCTTTATATATGCCGGATCCGGGTACATCGGGTACGTTTTATTATATGATACAATTGGAAAAAGAAAAGGGACGATCGCAGGGGGGATTTTTTTATTTTTTTATTTTGCTATTGGGATATTTGATTTAAGGATTCTGGTTTTAATATCAAAATATCAATATCAAATAATCAAATAGCCTAATAATCAAATAACCAAATAAATAAATAGCCAAATAACCAAATACTCCAGCTGCTGGCGCAGGAAGCGGCTGGCTTTTACGATCTGGTCTTTGACGGTGTTTTTAGAAATGCCCAGGTGGAGCGCTATTTCTTCATGGGAGAGGCCTTCGATGCGACTGAGGCAAAAAATCAGTTTGCGCTGTGGGGGCAGCATGTCCAGTACTTTGCTTTTTACCCGCTGTAATTCGGCGGCGTTTACATGGTCTTCGGTGGTATTGGCGGCGAGAGGCTGCAGACGAAATACCGTTTGCCGCAGGTTTTCATCCAGGGCCGCTTTTTTCAGGATGTTGAAAACACAATGCCTGACAGCCGTATGCAGATAGGCCCGGATAGACAGGGTAGGATCGAGCTGTTGCCGGTTGATCCAGACCTTCATGAACACCTCCTGCACTGCCTCTTCCGCCATTTCAGATGAACGGCATAACTTACAGGCATATCCGAAAAGGGCGTCCTTGTAGGCATAGAACAACTCCTGAAACGCAGTAGCATCCCCGTCTTTTATTTTAGATATACATTCCACTCCTAATTGACTCATGACGATATGAGTTACAAAAATCAGAATTATTTATTACCGGAATATTAAGGATCAATTAAAAATACACAAATGTTCACTGGGATTTTGGTGATTTTTTTTCGGTGCTTCCTGGCTTTTGGTGAACTAACGAGGGGTAAGTTAGTATAAAATATATATATACTTCCGGAAAATTTCAAAAAGGACTGTATTTACCTTGTGACCACTATCAGCTTTGATTCCCGGTATTTTTTATCTATTTTCCGTCAAACAAGTCCACTTATGAAATCAACAGCTATCAGCAGAAGAGCATTTTTGTCTTCCGGCGCACTCCTGGCAGGATCAGTCGTATTAGCCGCCAGCCCGCTCAAAAAATGGCCCTGCATAGATGAAGCTCCGTCCGTAGGACAGATCATCGATACTTTTATTGCCCAGGTGCCCTCCGGCACCATCCCACATACCATTGATACGCTGAAATCCGGTTCCCGGGATACGAAGGTAACCGGTGTGGTGACAACGATGTTTGCCACCATAGACGTGATCCGCAAAGCCATCGAATTGAAATCCAACTTTATCATCGCCCATGAACCGGCTTTTTACAATCACCTCGATGATGTAAACTGGTTACAACAGGATGATGTTTATCGCTATAAAAAAGAACTGCTGGAGAAAAACAGTATCGCCATCTGGCGCAATCATGATTATATACATTCCCTGCATCCGGATGGGGTGAGTAAAGGATTGATAGATACGCTGGGCTGGCAGCAGTTCGGTGTGGAGGGGCAACCCGTGTTTAACTTACCCGCTGCACAGCGCCTGGGGGAACTGATCGCTTTTTATAAAAAGAAGCTCGGTATACCCGCTTTGCGTTATGTGGGCGATCTGAAGCAGCATTGTCAGAAAATTTTATTGCTGCCCGGCGCCTACGGCGGGAAAGCACAGATAGAAGCTATCGGTAAGTATAAGCCGGACGTACTGGTTTGTGGAGAGATAGCAGAATGGGAAACGGCGGAATATGTCCGCGATGCCCGCGCTAAAGGTGATAAACTGTCACTGGTTGTCCTGGGGCATATCGCCAGTGAAGAGCCGGGGTCTGTTTTTATGGTCGACTGGCTGAAACAACATTTTCCACAGGTGAAGGCCACTCATGTGCATCCAGGGAACTCATTGTCATTTGCATAAAGTGGCAGGGTGGGGGTTCCGCCGGGTACTCATGCGTTGCCGCTCAGTCTGCATGAGTTGTATGCACGGCTGTGGAGTATTCAGCAGCGCGCTGCTCGCCGGAAGCTGCACCGGCAGATGAATATAACGATGACTACCTGCAGCTGAGTTCGGAGGGCAGATCAACGATTAACAACAAACCAGTTAACCTTTTAGATATTTCTGTGTTATAAAAACGACATGAATATCCTTTTAAAAACCCTCAAAAATTGTCGTTATGCCCTACTCTCCGTTATTAATCAAGCCCTTTAAAGATGAACTGACAGAAGTTGGTGTGCAGGAGCTGCTTACTGCTGCAGACGTAGACAAAGCGATGGACCAGCCTGGTACTACGCTGGTCGTGATTAACAGTGTTTGTGGTTGTGCAGCCGGTATGGCTCGTCCGGCAGTGCGGATGTTGATAGAAGACAGCAGTGTTAAGAAACCTGATCGTATAGTGTCGGTATTCGCAGGACAGGACCTGGAAGCGACTGAACGGATGAGAAGTTACTTCCCTGACATTCCGCCTTCTTCCCCCAGCTTTGCCATGTTTAAGGACAAAGAACTGATTTATTTCATTCCCAAGCATCGTATTGAAGGCAGGGATGCCCGTGCGGTCGCCAGCGATCTGATGAGTGTTTGTGAAGAATTTGTTTCTTGAAACATACACGTATAACCTGCTGTATAGAAAGATCGGCGTAAAGTGTAGAAATACATTTTGCGCCGTTTTTTTATGTCTGTAGCTGAAACCTTGGAATGACCATTATATTATCCTTTTTATTAGGTATCCTCTTACATATCAGCCTCTAACTGCTATCGGGCGCAGTGATTTTTTTTGACCGGTACAATTCAAGCCGCAGAGAGGTGATCTAAATTTATCATCACAACCATTACTGAAGCAACCATTATTGAAACAACCATTATTCACCAAAATCTGAACTATCCATGAGAAAAGTTCTACTCGCGATGGCGATGTTGTGTAGCACAGCATCGTTTGCGCAGGATTACTGGAGGCCACATACAGATGCCGCCAGGATCACTACCGACAAAGCCGTTGCCCGGCTTGCATTTCCAGCCACCTTCAAATTGTTTGACCTGAACCTGGCTCCTTTAAGGAGTGAAGTATTTAAAACTGTAGACAACAAACAGGCACATGCCACTATTATCTCTTTGCCTAACGCAGATGGGCAAATTGAGCAATTTGAAATTAAGGAAGCATCTAATTTTGAGCCTGCATTGCAAGCCCGGTTCCCGGAGATCAGGGCGTTCTCCGGAAAAGGGGTTACCGATAAACAGGCTACCTTAAAGCTGAGCATTTCACCGCAGGGCGTACAAGCTATGATCTTCCGTACAGCGCGGGAGAATGAATTTATTGAACCTTATTCTGCGGACCACACCGTTTATACGGTGTTCAAAAAACAAGCGAAGAATTTGCCCTGGAAATGTTCTACGCCTGAACAGAAGCTGGCCACCGCTATCGGTCATCAGGCCGGTACTGTAGCAAGGTCCACCGGCGATGCAAAAACACTGCGGCTGGCGCAATCTGTTACTGCCGAATACTCCAATTACTTTGGAGCCACCAGCGCTTCACAGGTTAACCTGGTACTGGCGGCCATCAATGCTACGCTTACGCGTTGCAATGGTGTGTATGAAAAAGACCTGGCGCTTCACCTGAACCTTATTGCGGCTACTACCAATGTAATCTATTATGATCCGGCAACAGACCCTTATTCTGATGCGATCAACGGCGCCGGCGGCGCATGGAACGGAGAGCTGCAGAATACGCTGAACACTAAAATTGGCGCTGCGAATTATGATATCGGTCACCTGTTTGGTGCATCCGGTGGTGGCGGCAATGCCGGTTGTATTGGTTGTATCTGCGTCGATAATCAGAAAGGGAGCGGCTTTACTTCTCCTGCTGATAATATTCCCCAGGGTGATAATTTTGATATCGACTACGTAGTGCATGAGGTAGGCCACCAGCTGGGGGCGAACCATACCTTCTCCATGAGCAACGAAAACACCGGCGTGAATGTGGAACCTGGTTCCGGTATTACTATCATGGGTTATGCCGGTATTACCAGCCAGGACATTGCCCCGCATTCCATCGCCTTTTATCATGCGGCTTCTATTGCCCAGATCCAGGCAAATTTGTCCGGCAAAACCTGTCCGGTAACGACCAGCATTTCCGGCAATAACGCTACGCCCGTGGTGAATGCCGGAGGTAATTTCACCATCCCTGTCAGTACGCCCTTTGCGCTGACCGGCTCCGCTACCGACGCCAATGCCGGCGACGTACTGACTTACTCCTGGGAACAGAACGACAACGCCACCTCTTCACAAACAGGAAGCGCCAGCGTGGCCAGTCCTACCAAGGCATCCGGCCCCAACTGGATATCATATGCTCCTACTACCTCCCCTGTGAGGTATTTCCCGAAATTGGAGACCATCCTCGCGGGGGGCCTGGTGTCCGGCCCATTGCCCGGCGGCGATGCCGGTGCTAACACAGAAGCGTTGAGCTCCGTTGGAAGAACATTGAAATTCCGGTTGACCGTAAGGGATAACGCACCCTATAGCTCTACGGCGCCGGTAACTATCGGACAGACCAACTTTGCGGATGCAACAATAATAGTGACTAATACTTCCGGACCTTTTGCGGTAACTGCTCCCAATACCAAGGTAACCTGGGCGCCTAATTCCACCCAAACCGTTACCTGGAATGTGGCGAACACCTCAACAGGAGCGGTAAGCTGCGCTAATGTAAAAATATCCCTCTCTACAGATGGCGGTAATACCTTTAGCACATTGGTGGCCAGCACACCTAATGATGGCAGCGAGACGGTGACCATTCCCAATACGCCCACTACCACTGCCAGAATAAAAGTAGAAGCGGTAGGCAATATCTTCTTCGATATTTCCGACACTAACTTCAGCATTGGAACCGCTTCCGGTTGCGATGCCCCGTCCGGGTTGACTGCTTCTGCTATCACTGCCACATCGGCGACGATAGGGTGGACGGCTGCATCCGGCGCTGCATCCTACAAAGTGGATTATAAAGCCACTTCATCTTCCACCTGGATCAATGCAGCTACCGCGACCGCTGCCACTACGGTGAACTTGTCGGGGCTTACCTCCGGAACAACGTATGACTACAGGGTAAGGACCAATTGCAGCGGCGATAGCAGTGCCTATACAGCAGCACAATTCACCACCCTGACATCTTCCGGTTGCGCCAATCCGTTGGATACGGCAACCAATGGAACCACTGCGGGCGCGGCCACCATTCCGTTTAATACGGATGTTACCGGTCTTATCAGCCCGAGTGGAGATGTGGATCATTACAGATTCGTGATCACCACTGGTGGTACTATCACCATCACGCTGCGTACACTGCCCGGCGACTATGACCTGAAACTGCTGAACAGCGCCGGTACACAGGTGGCTATTTCACAGGCCGCCGGCACCTCCAATGAAACAATCAGCAGAACGGTTACCCCGGGCACCTACTATGCACAGGTGTATGGCTACAGTGGCGCTAACAGCGCAACTTCCTGCTATACATTGCGGGTACAATTAGGTACCGCCAGCCGCAGCGCCGGTGAGGTGGTTATCAGTAAAGAAGGAACAGACAGTAAAGAAAACAAGGAACAAAAAGTAGAGGTGTTCCCGAATCCTGTCAATAATATCGTAAATATTAACCTTATAGGATTCACCGGAAAATCGGAAGTAAGCATACTGGATGTACACGGCCGCGAAGTATTACGCCGGGAAGTGGGTATCGTTAACTCACAGCTGGATATTTCTGCTTTGCCTCCGGGCGTTTATCTGATAAAGGTGAAGAATGGCGTGAAACAGGTGTATCTGAAAAAGATTGTTAAACAATAAACATAGCATAAGGAGTGTAACATAATAAGGCTGGCCTTTTTAGGTCAGCCTTATTAGTTACTTGTGATACGCCGGCATAAAGCGGAAATCCGTGCCTGTCCCCTGCGAAAATTTGACAGTTGAATGTTTTTTACTATTTTTCGGGCGTAAAAAGGGTTTGTTATCCAATTCCCCAAGTTTATTATTAATAGTCATCATGAGAAAAACCTTCCATCGATTAAGTGTATGCATAGCTGTTATATTGTGCGTGCAGGCCTGTAAAAGCAAAAAACCTTCTCCCTATGTACAGGAGTTTATACACGCATTAGACGGTAAAAGTCTGAGTGAAGCGAGGGAGCTGCTAAAGGAAGAACATGAAAAAATGAGCTCTTTTGCCCGGTTCATGTCCGGCTTCGGAGAAGACAAACCCAAACATTTTAAGCCGGAAGAAGAACAGGAAGGAACACCTTTCTCCATACCGGATACAGCACAGGTAGCGGCCAATATGCAGCTAGCCTTGAGTGACCTCGGTTTCTTGCAAACTTTCAGCAGCACCTATAGTAACCTGGTGCTGGATGGTCCTTCTTTAAATAAAATGAATGTCAGCAACCCGGAATGTATCACCAAAGAGATATACTTCCACGACGGCACGAAGTCTTCCGAAAAGCTGGACCTGAATGAAGGCAAACGTTTACACGCCGTGAAAACAGTAGATAGTGTTCTGGCTGATCTGAAGTATGAATACCCCGTTAAAGAAGTTGCCATCCCACTGGACAAACGAAATGACAAGGCCGATTTTAAAGGCGCCACCCTGAAAGTGGTGCGTATCAAGGATAATTACGTCCGCATTCTCCTGGGAAAAGAAGCCTTTCATGGATACCTGGAAATAGAAGGGTTTAATAAAGACGGTAAGCTGCTGAACAGAACCAGCTACAGCAGCGGACCTGAAGGGAATGGAGATGTGGTGGATCAGCTGAAAAAATATAACAAAATATTGGAAAATATTATCGCAAAGCTGGATAAAGGCGCGTATAAAGATATCGCTGCCCTGCAAAAAGAAATTGTGGACAAAATGCCGGCCGTCACCGCTTTTGACGATGCCGATGAAGGTTATGTGGATGCCTATTTCCAGGGCAATGTGGATAAAGTGAAGGTGCATATCCGGGAAAGTAAAAAAGAGGTGACTAAAACCATGATGCTGCGTAACAACGATCCCAACCTCACCGGTATGATCATGGTGGAAGATACGGCCAGCCACAAATTTGGATTTGTAGCCACCAACACCGGCAAGCTGGCTATCCCCTACAACTATAAAAAGCTGGCGCAAATTTCTCCCTGGTTCTTTGTGAGCGGTGAAGGAAAAGGTAATGAGTTCTACCGACTGGATACCGCCGCTAAACAACTGGTTCCCCTGAAGGATATGGTATTTCCATTGTCATCTGCATTCGTAAAGGTAAGTCACAGTGATACCGATACTAAATATGGTCTCATGGCTCCTGATGGCCAGGTGATAGTGCCGATGGAGTATGATGATTTTTCCATTGATCCGGATACGAAGCTGATATTTGCGAGCAGGTCACTGGAGGATAATTTAGTTGTCATTACCACCATTTATGATAATACCGGTAAACTCATCACCGGTCCTTATAAAATCTATCAAAATTTCAGCGATGGCCTGCTCCTGGTGGGTGATAAGTCAGGTACCCATTATTTTATCAATCCGAAGGGAGAGAAGGTGATCAATCTGAAACCATACTACAATGTGAAGCCCTTCACAGAGGGACTGGCGATGATGGAAAACGAAGAAGGCAATACCGGCTTTATGGACCTCCGCGGTAAAGTGGCTATTCCATTCCAATATGCTTCCGCTACACCATTCAACATGGGGCTATCGCTCGTTACCCGTAGAAAAGGTACCGATATAGAAGCTGCGCTGATCAACACTTCCGGCGCCGAGGTGGTGCCGTTTGCCTTGTCCGATAAATACGATACCGATGGAGAGGGCGTCTCCATGATATATACCCTGCAGAACAAAAAATTCGATGCCTGGGGTAAACCAAAGAAATAACGTTGTTATTGAAGTTAAAACGGGTTACAACATATGTAACCCGTTTTTTTATACCCCAAATCATGTAAATGTTTATAAAAATTGTATAACAGTATCCCCGGGGCTTGTTGTTTTTTTGCATACAATCAGATAAATGCGCCCTATGACTCACCATTACAAGGTTTTTATAAAAGGGATGGTCTGCGATAGATGTATCCTGACAATAAAAGATGTCTTCCAGCACCTCAATTTCCCCGTAGCCCATATTCATCTCGGAGAAGTAACCACCCTGTCGGCCTTGTCTGTACCGGAGATAACGGCGCTCAGCCGGCAATTGGATGTACTGGGATTTACCTTGTTGGAAGACAGGAAAGCTAAACTGGTTCGGGATATGAAAGCGTTGATTGAACAGATTTATTCCGGACACTATGATTTCCCCGATCATTTCCGTTTTTCCGATCTGGTGGTCAATACGCTCCACCGGGATTATGATACTGCCAGCAGTATTTTTTCTGAGGCGGAAGAGATGACCCTGGAACGGTATATCATTACCTATCGTATTGAGAAAGTAAAGGCGCTGCTGACACAAACGGATGAAACCCTCACGGATATGGCATACCGCCTGGGATTCAGCAGTACGGCCCACTTGTCGCGCCAGTTCAAAGCCACTACCGGTTTCAATCCATCTTATTTCAAGGAAACCTGCCGCGCTTAACCGATGGAGACCGTCAGCGTAAAAAATATGGTCTGCGACCGCTGTGTGATGGTGGTAAAGCAACAGGTGGAGAGGCTGGATCTTAGCCTCCAAAAGGTTACGCTGGGAGAAGTGATTTTCCTGCAAGAGATAACCGCTGCGCAAAAAGCGCTGCTCCGGGACACCCTGACTCCTTTTGGGTTTGAAGTGATTGATGATGAAAAAACACGGATAGCAGAAAGTATAAAACATAAGATCATCTACCTGGTACATTCCCGGGAAAGCATGATGAGCAACAATCTTTCAAATATGCTCAGCCTGGAGCTGAATAACTCTTACAGTTACCTGGCGGGTGTTTTTTCGGAGGTAACGGGTAGCACTATCCAAAAATACTATATCGCCCAGAAGATAGAACGGGTCAAAGAACTGTTGGACTATGATGAACTAACCTTAAGTGAAATTGCTGACCGGCTTAATTATTCCAGTGTGGCTTATTTAAGCAATCAATTTAAAAAGATAACAGGATTCTCTCCCAGCACTTATAAACAATTAAAGAACGGTAAACGGATATCTCTTGATAAATTATAAAGCCTGGCATCCGCCGGGCTTTTTTTGGGCCTCCGGCCGATAAAAAAATCTTACAAACCTTTACGCCTATAGTATAATAACCCGGGCAATGACGGCAGCTACATTTGTGATCAGTTAGAAACAATTAGCATTCATATTAATCACAATGTTATGTTCCGAATTCCCAATTTTCCAAACTTGCTGTCACTGGCTGTTTCCGTGAGTTTCCTGGCTGCCTGCAGCAACGGTAAATCCACCCCGCAGCAAGCTACAGCAGCGCCTTCACCGGCGCTTCCCGTTGATATTGTGCTGGCAAAAGCAGATACGCTCCGCCAGCTTGAAAGCATAACAGGCACTACGCTCCCTTTCAGAGAAGTAACTATCAGAAGCGAAGTGCCGCAACGTATTCTTCAGGTCGGTTTCCGGGATGGCGCGGAAGTAGCAGCAGGACAGCTGTTATACAAGTTAAACGACGCCGACTTGCAAGCCCGTTTAAAACAGCTTTCCGCGGAATTACAACTCGCAGGGCTAAACGAAAAACGCCTGTCCGATCTGCTCAAATCGGAAACGGTTAAACAACAGGAATATGACGAAGTGGCTACCAGGCTGAATGTCCTGCAGGCGCAAAAAGAAATCATGCAGGCCGAGCTCACCAAAACCACTATCCATGCACCTTTTGCGGGTAGGATCGGTATTACCAAAGCGGTGGCCGGCGCTTACGTAACACCTAATGCCGAACTGGCGAGCCTGCAAGACCTGGGACAGATCAAGATCAACTTTGCAGTGCCCGAGAAATACCTGCCATTGGTGAAAACTGGCGCCACCGTACATTTCACTACCGAACTTTCCGGAGAACAATTCACCGCTACCATCCATGCTACTGAGCCGGGTGTGAATGCAGACAACCGCAGCGTCCTGGTACAGGCCGTGGCAGCCAATCCCGGTGGCCGGCTGAAAGGCGGACTATCAGCCAGGGTTTACTTTTCAACGGCGGAATCAAATGCAAAAGGTATTACCGTACCAACGGAAGCGCTGATACCGGGCGGCAAGGGCTATGTTGTTTTCATTAAAAAAGGCGGCGCGGCTAAAATGTCCCCGGTCACGATCGCTGGCAGAACGGATACGCATGCTGTTATTACGGCTGGTTTACAGGACGGCGATAGTGTAATTGTCTCCAATATTCTCAAACTGGGCGATGGTACGCCTGTACAGGCAGTGGTGTCAAAATAGGACCTCAAATCATTTACGATTATGAATTTACCAACACTAAGTATAAAAAAACCGGTACTCGGTGGCGTATTCTCCGTCCTCATTATCATCATGGGACTGGTAGGATGGAAGAACCTCGGTATCCGGGAGTTCCCGCTGACAGAAGCGCCGGTCATCTCCGTGGTGACGTTCTATCCCGGCGCCAGCCCTGATGTAATTGCGTCGAAAATTACACGGCCCATAGAAGAGTCCCTGGCGGAAGCGGGCGGCGTACGCACTATTTCCTCCGAATCACGGGAACAGGCCAGCGTTATCTCGGTGGAGTTTAACCGCGATGTAGACCTGGAAGATGCGCTGAACGATGTACGCGATAAAGTCGCCAAATCCCGTAACCAGCTACCGGCGGATGTGGACCCTCCTATCGTGGAGAAAGCCAGTTCACCGGATAACCTGGTGGCTTTCCTGGAAGTGGAAAGCGATACGAAAGATATCAAAGAGGTGAGCCACCTCGCTGCTACCGTTATCAAAGACCGTATGCAGTCTATCCCCGGCATCAACCGCGTGGCAGTGGTGGGTGAACATAAATACGCGATGCGCCTGCGTTTCGATCCTGTAAAACTGGCCGCTTACCGGCTTACTCCGGAAGATATCCGCCACGCGCTGTTGCGGGAAAACATGGACCTCCCCTCCGGTAAAATAGAAGGCAGCGCTACGGAGCTGAGTGTCCGTACTATGGGCCGGCTCACCACGGCAACGGAATTCAATGAGATGATCATCAAACAATCGGAAGGTTCCGTGGTACGCCTGAAAGATATCGGCTTCGCGGAACTGGGAGAACTTAATGAACGTACGGCCATCATCAATGAAACAGGCAATGCCAACCGCGTGGGCGTTGGTATTGCTATCCAGATCCAGCGAGGCGCTAACGCTATTGAAGTAGTGGACGAGTTTTACCGCCGCCTGGACCAGCTTCGCAGGGAGGTCCCCAAAGATTACCGGTTGATCGTTGGTTTCGATTTCACCAAACCGGTAAGGGAATCTATCAAAGAAGTGGAAGAAACACTTTTCATCGCATTCGGACTGGTGGTGCTGATCATCTTCCTGTTCCTGAGAGACTGGCGCTCTACGATCATCCCCGTGCTGGCCATACCGGTATCTATCCTCTCTGCCTTCTTCATTATGTACATTTTCGGTTTCTCCATCAATGTACTGACCCTGCTGGGTTTGGTGCTGGCGATAGGACTGGTGGTAGATGATGCGATTGTGGTGCTGGAAAATATCTACAAAAAAGTAGAAGAAGGGATGACGCCTATACAAGCGGCTTTTAAAGGTTCAAAGGAAATTTATTTTGCGGTGATATCTACTACCATTACGCTGGCGGCGGTGTTCCTGCCCATTGTGTTCATGGGTGGTATCAGCGGACAGCTGTTCAAGGAATTCGCTATCGTGGTATCCGGTTCTGTATTGGTATCAGCCTTTGTGGCACTAACGTTGTCGCCTATGTTAAGCGCTTACCTGTTGAAGAAACAGGAGCGGCCTAACTGGTTTCAACGGAAAACGGAACCCTTCTTTATTCGCCTCAATAACGGGTACGCCTGGTTGTTGAAACGTTTTATGCAAGTCCGCTGGATGGCCTGGGTATTCCTGGCAGGCGGCGGCGTGGTGATCTGGTTCATCGGGAAAAGACTGCCTTCTGAACTGGCGCCGGTGGAAGACCGCTCCAATATGAGCCTGATTGCGATCGCCCCGGAAGGTGTATCGTTCGACTATATGAAAAAACAAATGACCGCCGTGGGCAAGTATGTGAATGATTCCACGGAGGGGCTCTACCAGACCTATTCCATGGTGGCGGTGTCTTTCATTCCTGCACCGGCACCCACCAGTTTTGCGGTGCAAAGTATTTACCTGAAAGAACCCAAAGAACGGAAAGTGTCTGCCCAGCAGCTGTATAATCAATACGCTGCCGCATCGGCTAATTTCAGAGGACTGCTGTTGTTCCCTTATCTGCCACCCACTATCGGAACACGCTACGGCGGCGGTATGCCTTTGCAGTTCGTATTGCAGGGCCCCACACTCGATACGGTGTCCGCTGCGCTGAATAAATTCCTGCAAGCTGCCCGGCAAAGCAGCAAACTGATGTTCGTAGATGCCGATCTGAAAATCAACAAGCCTGAATTACAGATCAGTATAGACCGGCAGAAAGCCGCGCTGATGGGCGTTTCTATACAGGAAGTGGCACGGGCGTTACAGTTGTCGTTGTCCGGACAACGTTATGGTTATTTTCTGCGCAACGACCGGCAGTATGAAGTGATCGGTCAGCTGGAACGCGAGAACAGGAGTAAGATCAGCGATCTTAAAACGATTTATGTTCGGTCTGCCGGAGGTGAAATGATCTCGCTGGATAACCTGGTGACCATCAAGGAAAGCATCAGCCCTGCTTCTATTTACCGGTATGATCAATACACCTCCGCCACGGTATCCGCCGGATTGGCGCCAGGGGTGAGCCTTGCGGAAGGTATCGCTGAAATGAAACGTATCCGCGAAGAAGTACTCGGTCCTAATTTTAAAACCTCGCTTGCCGGACAATCGAGAGACTATGAAGAGAGCCAGGGCAACATTGCTTTCACGCTCATACTGGCACTGCTGCTCATTTATATGATTCTCGCCGCGCAGTTTGAAAGTCTCCGCGATCCGCTGATTATTATGCTGACGGTGCCGGTAGCGGTAACAGGCGCCTTATTGAGCCTGCGTTGGTTCGGTCAGAGCCTGAATGTCTTCAGCCAGATTGGTATCATCACATTGGTGGGACTGATTACCAAGAACGGCATTCTGATTGTTGAATTTGCCAATCATCTGAAAGACACCGGGCTGTCAAAATTTGATGCGGCCATCCAGGCCGGGGAACAGCGTTTCCGGCCTATCCTGATGACTTCCCTGGCTATGATATTCGGAGCGTTACCTATTGCCATGACGAACAACAGCCGCCAATCGCTGGGCATCGTCATCGCCGGAGGCCTCATCTTCGCCGGCATACTCACCCTGTTCATTATCCCCGCCGTGTATTCGTACCTGTCAGGCAGCAAACGCAGGAAAGTGGTGGAAGAAGAGGAACCAGTTGCTGAAACAGAATATGCCGGTTGATCACAAAAAACAATACTATGAAACGAAGTAATCTCATGATACCGCTGTTGCTCCTGGCCCTTCATGGCGGGGCGCAGACAGTGAAAAGAATAAGTCTCCCGGAAGCGCTGACCATGGCCGCCACCGGCAACCGGCAGCTACAGATACAAGCCCTGGAAGAAGTACGCCAGCGCGAAGTGACCAAAGAAACCAGGAGCCGGCTGTTGCCCAATGTAGCGGCCAGTGGTAGTTATCTCCGGTATTTTGACCGGCAGGTGATCTTTTTGCCGGGTTCTTTTGCTGGCACCGAAAAGCCGGTGCAGGACGTAGCCGTAGGTGGTAAGAATGCGTTCAACGGCTATGTGTCGGCCAGTCAGCCTTTACTCAACGAAGGAGCGCGGCGCCAGACAAAAACCGCCGTATACGACGAAAAGATACAGCGGGAGAAAACCGCCGACCTGAGAGGCAACCTCGGCACGCAGATCTCCATTTTCTACTACGATATGCTGCTGATGCAGTCACAGATTGCGCTGCACCAGCAAAGCCTGGCGCGTAATGAAAAAGCGCTGAAAGATACCCGTTCCCTCTTTGCCCAGGGACGTAGCCTGAAACAGGATACGCTGCGGGCTTTCATCGCGGTGGAGAACCTGCGGACTGCTATTGCTTACCTGCAAAATAATCTCGATGTAGCCGGTATACAGCTCAAAAGGCTCATCGGTATGGATGATGCTGTAACGATCGGGTTATCTGATACCCTCGTGGCCGAACTACCTGCCGAAGGCGCCTATGAGCTGGAGAGCGCCATAGCCACCGCCGTACAGCACCGTCCGGATATGGCCGTACAAAAACTGCTGACAGCAAAAAGCGGGCTGGAACTGGCCGTGGCAAAGGCGGAAAGAATACCGCAGATCAACGCCGTAGGGCAGTACCAGTTACAGGCACAGGCCGATAATTTCCGCCTTGGACAATATGCGTGGCCGCCGACTTCTTTCGTCGGGCTGCAGGTGGCCGTACCCATCTTTAACGGCAACCGGATAAAAACAAAAGTCAGCCAGGCGGAGATACGGATCAAACAGGAAACTATCGGGCAGGAAGACCTGGCGCAGTCGGTCAGATCAGAGCTGGCATCGTTGCTCTCCCAGTGGAAGGAAACCAATGAGCAACTGCGTATACAACAAAGGACAGTGGAGCTGGCCGGCATCAGCTATACCATGATGGACGACCGCTACCGCAATGGCCTCAGTACCCGGCTGGAATTGACCGATGCGGAGCTGGCACTCACACAGGCCAAACTCAATTACCTGCAGGCGGTATACTATCACAAGGTGACACAGGTCCGGCTCCGGCGGGCGCAGGGACTGTTGCAACTGCCATGAGTTCATCATAAATCTTTGTCTATATCAAGATTTATCTCTCCGTCAGCACCCACATTTGCAGTATTAAAAATGACGTAACATGAAACAAAAACGAGCAAGTATTATCCTGTCCCGTATTTACCTCTTTTTTTCTGCTGCCAGCCTGCTGATGGTGAGCCTGATGGCTTTTTCCAATCCACAGTCGGTAATGGACCTGGTACAGGTAAAACTACCGAATAACGACGCTTTCAGTTCCATAAGGGGCGTGTATGGCGGGGTAGGACTAACGATTTCCCTGTCACTGGCCTGGTGGGCGTTGAAGGACATACGGCAGGGTATTGTTTTTGCTACGGTGTTATGGGGACTCTATGCGGTGTCGAGGCTGATGACTATGTCCGTGGAAGGGCCGCTGGGGGCTTTCGGAAAACAATGGTTAATGATTGAAAGTGTGCTTTGTATCCTCGGAATCGCTTTGCTGGCTGCCTCCCGGGGGGTGAAACCGGAACCACAATCATAAAAACGTATACGATAGTAATATCCCTGGTAGCCCCGGTTACCAGGGATTTTTTATGCCAGCATAAAAATAATATATATTTACCCCGATATTTGAGACTTTTAACGGTGATGACTACACTCGCTAATCTGTGAATTGCCGGAGAAAATAACTAAACCGATTATGCCTGCTACTGATTTTAAAAAAGAGCTTGCAGCCCTGATTAAAGCGCGTTTCCCGATTATTTATATTGTTACCTGGGAAGAAAAACGATTTGTTGACACGGTAAAAGCCATGTTACAGGATACCTCGCTCTTCAACAAACCCAGGCCTGTATGGGAATGGACGGTAGTAGACGGTTACCTCAAAAATAACCGGCTGGAGAAAGGCGATGTGAAAACCGCTATGCGGGCTTTGGAAGTGGCCGATGAGCTGGAAGAAGATGGAGTGCTTATCCTGAAGGACCTGTACGCCCAACTGGCCAACCCTAACTGTGAACAGAATATTATCCGTAAACTGAAAGATCTCGTTTGGCGTATCAAGGAGGGTGACTGGCTGAAGACGATCATCATTACCGGTCATGATAAATTTATTCCGGACGCTTTGCAGAAAGAGATCCTGATCAAGGAGTTCTCTATGCCCACCGCCGATGAGTTACAGCAGGTATTATCCAACCTGATAGAACAGAACAAGCAGAACCAACGGTTGCGTTTTGAACTGAACGCCAATGCAACGGCCCGTTTATGTGAAGCGGCCTTCGGCCTTACGCTGAACGAAGCGGAGAACGCCTTTGCCTTGTCCCTGGTTAATGACGGTGTGTTGGATATTAACGATATCACCACCATTGCGGAAGAGAAAAAGCAGATCCTCCATCGCAATGGCCTGCTGGAATTCAGTATGCCTAAGCTGAAAATGCAGGATATCGGCGGATTGGAAAATCTGAAAAGATGGCTGGAAAAACGGGCTGATAGCTGGTCGGAGCAAGCCAAAAAATATAATATCCCCGCTCCCCGTGGGGTGCTGATCACCGGTTTACCGGGTTGTGGGAAGAGTTTAACGGCGAAGACCGTCAGCACTTCCTGGAATGTACCGTTGCTAAAACTGGATATGGGCGCCGTGTTCAGCGGTCTGGTAGGTAGCAGCGAACGTAATATGCGTACGGTTATTCAAACAGCCGAGGCCATGTCTCCCTGTGTACTGTGGATCGATGAGATAGAGAAAGCCTTTTCCGGCGTAGGCTCCTCCGGTGATAGCGGTACCGCCACCCGTTTGTTTGGTACCTTCCTCACCTGGATGCAGGAGAAGGAAAAGTTTGTATTCGTAGTGGCCACGGCCAACAATATCGATTACCTGCCACCGGAACTGATGCGTAAAGGACGTTTCGACGAAATCTTTTTTGTCGATCTTCCTACCAGGGCGGAAAGAAAAGTGATCATCGACATACACCTGAAAAAACGCCTCACACACCCGGAAGTACTGGGTAATCTGAAGCTGGATGACAGCTTTATAGATCCATTGGTAGAAAAAACCGAAGGATTCACCGGGGCGGAATTGGAACAGGTGGTGATCGGGGGCTTATTTGAGGCCTTCTCAGAAAACAGGCCTATTGCAATGGATGATTTTATTACCACCATCGACAACACTGTTCCCCTGGTGGTAACACAGTCAGAAAAAATCCGTGCCATCAGGGACTGGGCCAATGTGCGGGCGGTATCGGCTACGGCAGTGAATCATAAAATAACCGGTAACCCGGCTGCGGATACTAAAAAGCCGGATGAAGAGGCTTCCAGGGGAGGCCGTAGCATAGAATTCTAAAAATCTTTTTACATGAGTGTAAGATTTGATATAAGACCCCTGATCCTTATGGGAGAAGCCACCTGGAACCAGTCTGTCCAGAAACAGGGCGCTTTCTCCATTCCCACTAATATGAAGAGCGGAGAACTGATCCGGAATACCCTGACCAAGTTGTACGGTATATACACCACCGACTACGGGAATATTTTCGAAACGGTGATATCCGGCTACCAGCTGGTATTTCAGATGAGCGGGAACGGTTTCTTTGAAGTACAGCATTTTTACGCGGAGGAGGCATCTGCTATTACCCGGATGATCAAAGAAATGGAAATGGAATACCAGGGAATGGTACAGGACTATGTCTATAACGCTATCAAAACAAAAGCTGAAGAAAAGGGACTGGTATTGGAACAGGAAGCCGTGCAGAAGAACCAGTCTATTGTATTAACCTTTAATTTAAATGCCTGATGTCCGGCCGTAAACTCATTATCTCCATAGATAAGGAAGGAAATGTGACCGCTGAAATAAACGGGGTGAAAGGTCCTTCCTGTAAAGACTATACGAAGTTGGTGGAACAACTGGTGGAAGGGAATATCATCCATGAAACCCTGACTTCCGAGTACTACGAACAGGAAGTGAAAACCGACGACCGGTCACAATTGTCAAACAATCTGTAGTATGGTCCTGAAACGGATATGCGGTCTTTTAGCGGGCTTTTTCATTGGAGCTATACCCCTGGTAAATTGCCTGGCAGCCACACTTTTGGCGTTTTATAAAAAAAAGAAGCGGGTAGCGCTGTTCTATGCAATCCTGACAGGTGTGTTTGTCTTTGCACTGGGCAAATCATATTATGCTGATGAAAAAAAGAAAGGTTTTAACCCCGTTTTTCTGCAATCTTTTAAACAGCACTTAGCGGATCAGGCTTCGCTAAAACAGCAGACTGAAGCGGAGTTAGGGGTTTTAAAGTTCACAGTAGGAGAGGCTTTATGTCAGGCGGCCATGGAGCAAATGGAAAAAGATGCAGCGCTGGAAGGCTTGTTAGAGGCTGCGAAGAGAAACGATTTTTCGGGGAACGCCAGAGCGGAATACGCTGGCTTTTGCCAGTGTTTGTATGAGCAATACCTGCTCAAGGTTAATACCAGCAAAGGGAAGCACCGGTTTGATTTGAAAATCGATAGCGCAATGATCAATCACTGCGAGCCAGCTATGATTAGTTTTACTGATGCCTATCTGGAGTCTGGAAATCTTTCCGGTTACTGGCTGCTACAGATTTTAATTGGGTTGACTTACCTTCTTTGCTGGGTAGGTTGTGTGCGCAATGCCCGGAACTTGTTTGTCCCGCCGCCCGAGCCGCCTGTTCGTGATACGTCGCAGCTGTATTATTCAGACCTGTTTCGTTCGTGGGCATCGCCACTGATGCCGGCTGGACCTCCGCGAGCGCCGTTACCGCAGGAAGCGCCGCCACCGCCACCGCCGCCAATGACGCCCCCGCCCTTACCGCCAATGGTAAAAATCAATATTGCTGACGAAGCTGAACTGATGCAGCTACGGGGAGTGAACCGGATACTGGCGAAAAGTATCATCGCGGAAAGAAGTGCGGGTGGAAACTTCACAGATGTAAACGACCTGAAAAAACGGATGGACCTCTCTAGGGAACAAATCGACGGCATGAGCGCAAGCCTGTCTTTCGACGCGCTGAGAGGCAGAGGCGGCCGGGTCATTGAATATTAAAAAGTCAAAACGTTTCATATGTTTCGAAACCGGTTGACCGGTGCCATCATCGGTATACTTTTCGGATTTTTCCCTTTAATCAATACACTCGCATGTGTGACCATGTCGTTTGTTCAAAAGAGATTCCGCACGGGGATCTTTTTCCTGTTGCTGGGAGGGATGGTTGTTTGGTCCATGTTTCGGCTGAATAAGATAGATGAACAACGGCAGATACTGACAGCGGAATGGGGACCAACTTTTACGCGTCATTTTGACTCTACGGCATTCTCCCCACAAACATTGTACGATTACAAAGCATTCGAACAGACCATGTCGGGCATACTGAAAAAAACGAGCCGGGATTTGATACAGGAGCATAACGAACTGGAACATTTTTTCGAGCTGGACACCGCCGGGGAGCTGAAGCTGGAGTATCGTACCAATGGGTATTTGATCCTTGCCGCCAGGAGAATACATTCTTTTTACTGGGCCAGGGTTAAAGAACAAACCGGGGAAGAAAATGAGGCCGCTGCCAGCAAGGTCCCCTTCGGAAAATCAGAGGAGGAAAAGGCATATATCGCTGAACGGCTAAATATCTTCATCCAGTCATACGAGAAATACAGATTTAACTTCCCGGAAGGAGGCTGCACGGTATTGGTCGTATTGGGATTGTTGGCCAGTTTCGTTGGTTGTGTCAGCCTGGGACGGCGTATGTTTGATAACGTGGCGGTGGCGCCGCCGGTAGCTGCTGCAGAGCCGGAGGTTACCTACAGTAGCAGTACGCCTGTGATACCCCATGACCGTGTAGCGGGTTATACCAACGTAAATATGGCGGAAGAAAATGAATTGACAAGAATTCCCGGTATCAATCTGATCCTGGCGAAAGCCATCGTCGGTGAGCGTAGGAGGAATGGCTATTTTGAAGATGTCTATGACCTGGAAAGACGTATGGGGTTTTCGCAGGACGTAACCGCCAGACTGATGTTCACCACCTCTTTTGAAGTGAATAATACAAATAATAACGCAGCCCCTGAAAGACGGGAGGAGCCGCCCGGGAGAGAAGACCCTCCTAATAAAAGAAAAGACGATAGCACAGGTGGTGGACGAAGAGTTGAATTCTAACCAGATGGAATTATATATAAACGATTTTATACCGGTTACGGCGGTAGAAGGACCAGGACTCAGGGCTTGCCTTTGGGTGCAAGGGTGTTCCATCCGGTGTGAAGATTGTATGGTACCCCATACCTGGGATAAAAGCAAGGGAAAGGTCGTAGATCCGTCAACGTTATTACAAACGCTGGCCGCCACACCCGGTATAGAAGGCATCACCGTATTAGGCGGCGAACCGATGGACCAGGCGGCGGCGCTGCTGCCGTTCCTGGAACGGGTAAAGGCTTCCGGCTTGTCGCTCATGCTCTTCAGCGGCTATACGAAAGAAGCGATACTGGAAAGTGGTTGCCATTATAAAGCCGGCATTATTGCTCTCTGCGATATTTTTATCGACGGTCCCTATGTAAAGGCATTAACCAGTTTTGACCGTCCCTGGGTAGGCTCCGGCAATCAACGTATCTTCTTCCAGACGGAACGGTACAAACACCTGGAAGAGCAACTACATACGATTGAAAATAAAGTAGAGATACGCATAGCAGAAGATGGCAGCATTGCAGTGAATGGCATGATGCCAAAGGAGAAGTTTCTGGAGTTGCGGCGTTCGCTGGGAAAGATCTGAATAAAAAAGTCCGGTTGTATAGCAACCGGACTTTTTATTTATCTCCCTGCACCACCTTCATCGTGCCGGATACTTTGATAGAGATCTTCACTCATACCGTATTTCCAGTACACCGTGGCGCTGAAACCACGATCATGATTGCTGCTATTAATAGCGGCCATGTATTGTTACATTTTCGTTGATAGGCAAGGTGCTTTTGGTGGAAATCATGCGGCCTGAATACGGATGGTCTTCAGAAACTTAAAAACGCCCATTTCGTCACACAATTCAGGTTGTTTATCCCATTTTGGCAGATCTGGTCGAGACATGCCATATTATTGTTCCGCCATCAAACTTATACTTATGCGGTCAATCATTATCGGAACAATCTGCCTGATAGCTACCCAAGCTCCGGCTCAGAACCGGGAAACGGCACTTAAAAACTATTTTGATACGATCACTGCTCACCGGCTTTACGATGGCAATATCGCACTGGCAGAGAATGGACATAAGGTATATGTTTATTCAGGTGGATATGCCAATTATGCCACACAACAGCGGAATACAGCACAGTCCCGTTTTAACCTGGCATCTGTTGCGAAAGTATTTACCGCCACTGCTATCCTGCAACTAAAGGAAAAAGGGAAACTACGACTGGAAGATGAGGTGGGTCGGTATCTTCCGGATTTTCCATTTACCGGGATTACTTTACGTCATCTGTTAACCCATACTTCTGGTTTACCCAACCTGGAGCTTTTCGAGGAGCTGGTGAAACAATATCCCGATACGATCATCACAAATGGTAATATATTGCCGTTGCTAAAACGATGGAAAAAGGGCCTGTATTTTAAACCTGGTGATGAGTTCAGGTATTGTAATACCAACTTCAATCTGCTGGCCTTAATAGTGGAAAGCGTTTCGGGACTTGACTTTGCAGTGTATATGGAGAGGTATATTTTTAAACCGGCCGGTATGAAAAACACGTATGTTGCCAATATGCATCATGCTGACGATACCCTGGTGGTAAAACAGCAGGTGAAACCAACCTTCTACGATACTACCTGGCAGCAGGCCGATAAAGTAACACGCTACCGGTATTCAGAGTATAACAATAGCGGAAGTGTAGGATCTTCCAATATCTTTACTACAGTGGAGGATATGCTGAAATTCGATAACGCTTTTTTTGCTGGTAAACTGTTATCGCTTTCAGCAGTAGAAGAAGCGATTACCCCGCTTAAACTCAACAATGGAAAGGAGTATGAAGAGCGTATGGATACGATGTTGGGAGAAGGCATTGGACAATATGGCTTTGGCTGGGAAATATTCAACATGCCGGGATACGGAAAAGGAGTGGGGCATGGAGGCTTTAAATTTGGACTGGCCACTTTCTACTATCATAACCTCCGTCATAAACAGGTGATAGTAGCCTATACAAACGGGAAGAGCTCCCTGGGAGACAATGTGACCTCCTGTTTGTATATGTTGCATCAGCAAGCGGCCATTCCTTTGTTCTTAAAGCGGTCTGCTGTCCACGAATATGCCAGGGCGCTGATGGTACAAGGAGCAGATCATGCCGCTTGTATATTACACCTTTGTAAGGCAGATAGCACAGATTATTACTTTAACCCCAGGGAAATGAATTTCCTGGGATATGATTTCCTGTACCAGTCCAAGGCCCGGGAGCATCTGCAATGGGCCTTGGAGACATTTAAACTGAATACGTTCTTACAGCCGGCTGATTTTAATACCTACGATAGTTATGGGGAAGCTTTGTTGGAAGCCGGACGCCGGGAAGATGCCATAAAAATGTACAGAAAATCGCTGGAACTGAACCCCACCAGTGAAGATGGAATAAAGGCGATGAAGAAACTGGGACTGATGTGATGTGCTACAGCCCCAGCAATCGTTCCGCGTTGCCCCCGGCAATCTTCGCTACATCTTCGGGCGCTAAGGGAATACTGTTCAGCAGTTGTTTCCCCGCTTCGTTTGTACTGAAAGGATAGTCTACTGAAAACATCACATTATCGATACCAAAAGTACCCAGTGCAGCCATCAGCGGCGGTAAAGTGAAAATGCCGCTGGTGGTGATGTGTACCTGGTCCCGCAATGTTTGACTAATAGAGCGCTGATGATGACTGGTACTGGTAAGAGGAAATTTTTCATCCAGCCGCGACATCATCATGGGAAGCATTTCTCCCATATGTCCGATGATGAGCTTTAACCGGGGATACCGGTCCAATGTACCGGTGATAATTAAACGCAGCACCTGCAAGGCTGTTTGCGAATGCCATCCCCAACCGCCGCAGGCAAGCATTACGCCTGCGGGGCCTGGCAGATCGTTGTAATAAGCGTTAGCCACTGCTTCAGGCGGCAGGCCGGGATGCAGGTAAAGCGGCATTTGCAGTTGTTCCGCTTTTTGCAGCAGTGGCCTGAATTCGGGAAGGTCCAGGAATTTATCGTTGATAAGACCATTGATCAGGGCGCCGCAGAAATGATGTACTTCTTTAGCTCTTTCCAGCTCATTTGCTGCAGCCTCCGGAGAAGACATCGGTAAATGGGCGAACGCCTTAAACCGGGTAGGATGGGGGGCTATGCTGGCCGCAAGCGCATCATTGTATCGGGTGGCAAACTTTATGGATTCAGGAAAGGGTAAACTCTCTGCGCCTCTGCCCACAACAGACAATACCTGCATATCAATACCGTTATCGTCCATTGATTGTAAGCGCATACCGCTGATGTCAGCGAGTTTTTCCAGTGCTTGCCGGGACAGTGGCCACTGCTGTATCTCTCCGGCGAACTCCGGTAAGGCGATGTGTTCTTCTAAAGTGATAATACGCATAGCTGATTGAATTGAGCAACAAATGTCCAGCTATCCTGTATTGATATCATTGATCCTGATCAAATAATTACATAACGGATTTTATTCTGCTAAGTGCCTCCTGGGTGATATTGAGATAATTAGCCACCAGTTTATTCGGCAAACGAAGCACCATCTGAGGGTTTTCCTTCAGCAGTAATTGATAGCGCTCCCGTGGGGTGAGTGTAATAAAATCTTCCAGCCTCCTGGTATTCGATATATAGGCATGTTCCAGAAAACCACGGTAAAATACTTCCCAGCCGGGAATCGTGTGGAGCAGGGAATAAAAGTCCTCCCGGTGTATATATAACAGTTCCGATGCCTCTACTGCCTGTGTATCTTCTTTCAGCAATGAACCATCGATAAAAGAGGTGAGGGAGGTGGAAAAAGCGTTCTCGAAAGCAAACCGGCGCGTGGCTTCTCTTCCGTCGGCTTTTATAAAGTACACCCGTAAACATCCTCTATTGACAAAAAACATCCGTCTCGATGGCTCCCCGGTTCTGCCTACCAGCTCATTTTTTTTTGCTTTCAGGAGGTTAAAACGGGAGAGGACCTGTTGTAAGCCGGCTTCATCTAAGGGAACCCTGTCTGTAATATATTTAGTCAGCTGTTCGTACATACGAATAAATTATCCTGACAATAATAATCAAAAGGCTGGATAACATGGTTGCCGGGGTAATTAGGTGAGTATGATAATGCTTTAATGAAGAAATTGTCACTTACCCGGCTGCTATTGGAAAAAAACAAAATGAGTACCCGTAAACTCAACCTGGGGCAGTATATCCGGTTATTAAACAAAGGTGGCGCGCTCCATGATTTCACTGGTGCGGACGTGGTGAATGCCTGGTATAAAAGGAACCTGCATATGTTCTCCCTGGTGCAAAAAATCACCACTCCTGCGGATGAACGTATAATGGTAATTGCCGGCAGTGGTCATATCTCTGTGTTCAGTCACTTTGTTGATTTTGACACTGATTATAAGGCGGTGGAACTGAGCGAGGTGCTGAAGAATTAATGCATAGTTTAATTAAAAGAGGCCAGGCATTGCGGAAGCGATGCCTGGCCTCTTTTATGGGAGCTATATCAATATTAATCAACCATGTGATATTTTTTCTTTCTGTTAACGCTTTCTGTACGCCGCCGCCGGCAGTAGAGGTAAATAAACAAGGAAGTAACATTGTTAATAAAATATTTTATTATCTATTTCTTTGTAATTAAAATTATTATAAATTGTCTGGCATTAAAAAAATGACATTTATGACCGGCGCTGTGCTGCGTTGAAGCGTCCGTCGCAGAGATTTTAGTTTAAATTAAAAAAATCGGTGTTATCTTAAGTGCTGTCTGATGGACTGCCTATGCGGCTTTTCTGATATCTGTTGATCAATCTGGATAATTTTATAATAATGGAGTTTTTAAACGGCGCCAATGCGCTTACCCTTGTATTCGCGGCCCTGCTGATATTTGCGATTGCATACAGGTTCTACGGTATTTTTATGGCCAATAAGGTGCTGCAGCTCAATAATGCGCACCTGACGCCGGCTGTGGAATTTGCAGATGGGAAAGATTATGTAGCAACGAACCGGAACGTATTGTTCGGGCATCATTTTGCAGCGATAGCGGCGGCGGGGCCTTTGGTGGGGCCTGTGCTGGCAGCCCAGTTCGGTTACCTGCCGGGCACCTTATGGATTTTAATCGGTTGTGTGCTGGCCGGCGGCGTACATGATATGGTTGTGCTGTTTGCTTCTGTGCGGCATAAGGGGCAAAGTCTGGCTACCATCGCTGGTAAAGAAATTGGCAAGGGCACCGGGCTGATAGCGGGAGTGGCCGTCCTCTTCATTCTGATCCTCACACTGGCCGGGCTTTCGCTGGCTTGTATCAGTGCAATGCATGAAGCTTCCTGGTCTTTGTTCACCGTTATTGCTACCATGCCCATCGCTATTATCATGGGCCTGATCATGCGTTACCGGAAAAACAGTGTCACCTTCGCCAGTATTTTAGGAGGTATACTGCTTATTGCTGCAATTGTAGGCGGCCATGAACTGATGAAGTTTGACGCGTTGAACAGCCTGTTCCACTGGAAGGTAGGGACTATTTCCATCGCCATTACGGTATACGGTTTTCTGGCCTCTATACTACCGGTGTGGTTGCTCCTGGTGCCAAGGGATTATTTATCCACCTATCTCAAAATCGGAACGATCATCATGCTGGCCATTGGGGTGATATTGGTGCATCCTACCATCCAGATGCCTGCTATCACCAGCTTTGTGAATGGCGGCGGCCCTGTGATCGGCGGACCCGTACTGCCTTTTATCTTTATCGTCATCGCATGCGGCGCTATTTCCGGTTTCCATGCGGTCATTGCCACAGGCACTACCCCGAAAATGCTGACCAACGAAAGAGAAATACTTTTTGTGGGTTATGGGGCCATGCTGGTGGAAGGCTTTGTGGCGCTGATGGCTTTGATAGCAGCTTGTACACTGGCGCCCGGCGATTATTTTGCCATCAATACCCCTACGGACACCTATGCAGGTTTCCTGGCTAATAACCCTTCTTTACATGCAGTGGAGCTGGACTATTTCAGCCAGCGGATAGGCGTTGAACTACAGGGAAGAACCGGCGGTGCCGTATCCCTGGCCGTGGGAATGGCTCATATCTTTAATAAAATACCTTTTATGGAGAATGTGATGGCGTACTGGTACAATTTCGCCATCATGTTTGAAGCGGTATTTATCCTAACGGCAATAGATGCCGGAACAAGAGTGGGCAGGTTCTTCCTGCAGGAAATGTTGGGCGGTGTGATCCCCAAATTCAATGATAAGAACTGGATGCCCGGTATCATTATCAGTAGCCTGCTCTTTACTTTTTCATGGGGATACCTGGTTTATACGGGGAACGTCAGCAGTATCTGGCCTTTATTCGGTATCAGCAACCAACTGCTGGCTGCCTGCGGGTTGATTGTATGCACCACCATGCTGATCCGTATGAACAGAAAAAAATATGCCTTGTGTGCCGCTATACCAGGCGTATTTATGGCCATCATTACTTTCTGGGCCGGGTACGAACAGGTGAGGAACGTATATCTGCCCAAAGGGCAATATTTGTTGGCCGTACTGGCTATACTGGCCATGCTGCTCATGCTGCTGGTCTTCATCAATACCTTTAAACGCTGGTATAAGCTGTTAAAAATAGATGCCGAACAAACAGATTTCTACGGTGACCGGGTGAAGGAACTGGTAGAGCGATAGGCTTGTCTTTTATCCTGTCCTGTTTGTTTTTGAATCGCTGAAGAATTATTTACCCCAGGTGCTTTTCCGGAATGCTGCATTTCGTGACTTTTTTTGTCGTAAATTATGGTCAAAGGAAGAATTTCACTGACACTTTTAATAGTGATGAGATTTAACATAATTTGAAATGAAAATAATTGTTGAGAAGCTTCCCCTTTCTGATAATACTTCGTTTGTAGCACGAACTTATAGTACACCCAATTTCGAAGTGCCCTGGCACAGGCACATCGAACTGGAGTTGATTTTAATAAAAGAAGGTGCCGGAATTAGCTTCATCGGTAACCATGTAGGAAGATTTGAGACAGGTGACGTCTTCTTTATCGGATCGAATGTTCCGCATACCTTTCAAAGAGATGCCGACCTGGCTACAAGCGCCATGGTGGTGCAATTCAAAGAAGACTTTTGGGGAGATGCCTTTTTGAAATTACCGGAAAACAAAGACCTTCTGAAGTTGTTTGAAATAGCTTTGCATGGACTCGCCATTGAGGGTAAAAGTAAGCAGACGCTGACGTCGTTGATCCTTTCGCTGGAAAATCAAACGGGGTTAAAACGCATCATATTATTATGTGAATGCCTTGATATCATTGCGAGAGGTAATGACTATACTTTACTTTCAACGCAAATAGACACAGGATTGAATGCAGTGAAGCAGGAACGCATTGATCAAATCTTTCAGTTTACATTGGAGAACTTCAAACGGCCCATTCTAATTTCAGAAGTTGCAAAAATGGTAGGATTAAGTGTTCCCACTTTTTGCAGTTATTTCAAAAAGTGCACAAAGAAAAAATATATTGACTTTTTGAACGAAATAAGGATAGGATATGCCTGCAAACTATTAGTCGATACACAGGAAAGCATCACCAATATATGTTATGAAAGTGGTTTCAACACGTTAGCCCATTTCAATAATCAGTTTCGTAAGTATCATAATATAACCCCTTCAGCTTACAGGAAAGCGTTTCTTAGTGCAGAGCGTTTAGAGGAAATATCCCTTATCGACAGGGAAGTACAGGATGCATAATGTCACCGATCCCGATCCCCTTGATTAAAATACTTTATATTTTCAATAAAATACCATTTGCCGGGACGCCTGCCTGATCCTAATTTAGTCCGGGATTAGATTTGTTATTGCCGTCTGGTCCATTTTAGAAGCCACGATATGAAAACAGAAATCTCTGGATAGTAGTAGCTTATCAAGCCGTTTTATTTATTACTCAATTTTGAAAATTCGACTCCTGTTTCAGGATCGGGAGGACTTTGTCTATGTCTGATAATAGCTATGACGCAATTGTTGTTGGTTCGGGTATCAGTGGCGGGTGGGCCGCAAAAGAACTGACCGAAAAAGGGTTAAAAGTGCTGATGTTGGAACGGGGTAAAGATGTAAAACACATACAAGACTATGTAAATGCCACCAAGGGCCCATGGGAGTTCCCGCACCATGGAAATCTTACATTGGCGCAAAGAAAAGCGAACCCTAATCGCATCAGAGGCTTCGGGCCGGGTGAAATGAATCTCGACTGGTGGGCGAATGATGCAGAAACACCCTATTCTGAGATAAAACAATTTAACTGGTTCCGCGGGTATCAGGTAGGAGGGCGATCCCTGTTATGGGGGAAACAAACCTACCGCTGGAGCGATATTGACTTTGAAGCCAATAGCAAGGATGGGCTGGCGATTGACTGGCCGGTCCGGTATAAGGAAATCGCTCCCTGGTACGATCATGTCGAAAAGTTTATAGGCGTTAGTGGTAGTATAGAAAATCTGCCGCAACTACCCGATGGTCAGTTTTTACCTCCTATGGAAATGAATGTTGTAGAAAAAGATATTGCAGCGCGTGTAAAAGAAGCCTATAAAGATATTGATCAACGTAGAATTATTATAGGGAGGTGTGCACATCTTACAGCGGAATTGCCTGGCCGTAACAAATGCCAGTATCGAAATAAATGCCACCTGGGCTGTCCCTTTGGCGCCTATTTTAGTACACAATCTTCCACTTTGCCCGCAGCGATGAAAACAGGGAATTTAACGCTAAGACCCTGGAGCATTGTGACGAAAGTATTATATGATAAAGATAAAAAGCGGGCGACGGGTGTGGAAGTACTGGATGCAGAGACAAATAAGACGTATGAATTCAAAGCGAAGATCATATTCCTGAACGCGTCTACACTTAACAGCACCTGGTTATTGCTCAATTCAGCTACGGATGTGTGGCCTGGTGGCCTCGGCAGCAGCAGCGGCGAACTTGGACACAATCTGATGGATCACCATCTTGGTTCGGGTGCTGGCGGCAGGGTTGAAGGGTATGAGGACAAAACCGTCTATGGCCGTCGGCCCAACGGTGTTTATATTCCACGTTACAGAAATTTGAATAATGAAAAAAGAGACTATATACGTGGATTCGGATACCAGGGTGGGGCGGGTAGAGGAAGAGGCACGAAGGCCGCAGAAGAAATTGCCGTAGGGGTAGGTTTAAAGCAGGCATTGACAGAATTTGGCGGATGGAGTGTATGGTTCGGCGGCTTTGGAGAAGTACTGCCTTACCACGACAATATGGTAACACTTGACAAGAATAAGAAGGATAAGTGGGGATTGAACATTTTAGCGATTGATGCGGAATTGAAGGAGAATGAATTGAATATGCGTAAGGAGATCGTCAACGATGGGAAAGAAATGTTAGAAAAAGCAGGTGTAAAAAACGTGTATGGATTCGATAGTGATGGCGTCATGGGGCAGGGTATTCACGAAATGGGAACGGCACGCATGGGAAATGATCCCAAGACATCAGTGTTAAATAAGTGGAATCAGTTATGGGATGCCCCTAATGTATTTGTGACAGATGGTGCCTTCATGACGTCCGCAGGCTGTGTAAACCCTTCATTGACCTATATGGCATTTACCGCACGTGCAGTGGATCATGCAGTAAACGAGCTGAAGAAGCAGAACCTGTGATCTGCAGCGTACCAAATAACCGGAGAATTAAATCTCAAATCATGAATAGAAGAGAAGCGTTGTCATATGTGGGTATTTTGCTGGGCGGCACTATTATCGGCGCTGATGCCTTTCTTGCCGGATGCAAGCCATCCGTAAAAAAGGAAGGGTTATTTCAGCCGGAAGACCTGGCGTTGTTGGATGAAATTGCGGAAACCATTATTCCGGCTACTCCTGATTCAGGAGGTGGAAAGGCTGCCGGTCTGACGACGTTTATGAGCCATATTATTACGGACTGCTATACTGAAAATGAACGAAATGTTATGCTAAAAGGTATTGATGAACTGAAGAAAGACTGCCTTGCAAAGCATAAAAAGGATTTTATAAACCTGACCAGGTCAGAAAAAGAAATCTTTCTTACCCAATTACATGAGGAAGCGCTCAGATATGTTAAAACGGATGCCTACATGAAGGCAAAAGAAACTTTTGACAAGCAACAGGACAGTTGGGTCAAATCAGAAAAGGAAAGAAAAAACTTTGGTGCAGCTTATTTGAAAGAGAATTTTCCACCCCACTATTTTACTATGATGAGACAATTAACACTGTGGGGATATTTTAGCTCGGAAGTAGGTATGACAAAAGCACTGCGATACATGGATACGCCAGGCCATTATGACGGTGCCTATCCTTATAAAAAAGGAGATAAGGCGTGGGCCATCTAGCCGAAAAGTAATGCCGCTGCTAATGAGTATCGGAAATAAAACTTCATAATATCTTATAAAATACTAACCAACAAAGGCATCTAAATTTTAGGTGCCTTTGTTGGTTAATTTCCCTGGAGCAGGTGCCGCATCTTTTCCGGTAATCTTTCGTTTATGCTTTAGGCCCCAGTTGCCCAGTACGGCTATCACTTCCTTCAGACTCTCTGCATATTCGGTTGGCAAATATTCCACCACTACCGGTATCTGATCAGCCTTTACCTCTCTTTTCACCAGCCCGTTCAGCTCCAGGGACTTTAGCTCTGTTGATAATACCCGTGCCGAAATGCCTTCAATAGCACGCTGCAATTCGTTAAAACGATGGTAGCCGGTTACCAAAGCGATCACAATACGGAGCTTCCATTTACCCCCCAGTACATATATCGCATCTTCTACTGCAGTCAGCTGGACAGCACATGCCACCTGCCGCGGATCTGGATTCTTCATATACTTATCCGGATTAAATAACCTGTAGGTTACTACTAACCTTTAGTTCACTACTAACCTTTTATTAGCGAATGTAGGTAGTTTTGGCTTATCAAAAAGTAAATGAAAATGAAAAAAATATTGCACATCATTTCAAGCCCTAGAATGGAGGCCTCCGCCAGTAGGAAATTGGGGAATGCTATTATAGAAAAGATAAAAGAAAAACATGCTGACTACAGCGTGATAGTGCGGGACCTGGCCCAAAATCCACCACCTCATCTGGATGAATCTCATATCAATTCCTTTTTTACACCCATGGAAGACAGGACTGCAGAACAGTTGGAGAATATCAGGTACTCAGACGAAGCGGTTCAGCAACTCCTTGATGCTGACATTCTTGTTGTGGAGACCCCGATGTACAATTTCACCATCACCTCTACACTAAAGGCGTATTTCGATCATATTACCAGGGCGGGTATAACATTTAAATACAGAGGAAATGGATTGTTACCTGAAGGTTTATTGAAAGATAAGCAGGCGTATATCGCGATGACTTCAGGCGGGATTTATTCGGAAGGCGAACTGAAAGCCTATGATTTCACGGCGCCTTATGTACGTTCCTTTCTTACTTTAATCGGGATCAATGTAGCAGGTGTTTTCAGAGCCGAGGGGCAGGCAATTATAGGACCGGAGGTCGCGCTGGAAAATGGGATTGGAAGTATATCAATTACACCATGAACGTACGATGCTTGTTAAAACACGAAGAGCGTCCACTCTAAATGTGCGGGAGATCGAATTGCCTCCGATCATCCTGATAAAGTAATACCTTGAAAACATGTACGAAGAAAATTTGCCCCCATTTGCTGGTTTGCTTATATTAGATCAATTTCTGTACTAAACCAGCCAAAGGCTCAAATAAAGCATAATGAAATTAATAACCACCCAGACATTTGAAATCAAGGATGCCGGACAAAAACAATTTCACAGGATCGTACTCTTAAATACAGGAACCGTTGTAGGATATTATTCACAGAACGACACCTGCTTTTTAGAGTGGCTTAATGGAAATGAGATCGTGGAGATAAAGGTAGATGAAATAGCCTGTGATGTTTTCGAAACTCCGGCTTTCTTCCATTTTCAAAACTATGTAGGGCTTTATTCTTCCAAAAATGACATCGTCATTCTATATGATGAAAGCAATAAAAACACTCCTACCAGGATTTCTATCACTAATCATCTTCCTAAAACAAAGTATCCTAATTTCGATAAACCCCTGTCTAATTACCATTCAGCCGGCAACACTGATACCAGCATAATACCGATGCTTTTCACCAATGCAGGCATGTTACCTGTATATGTAGCCAACCTGCTGGTTGATGTAGAAAAGGGGACAGCCAGTTGGCTGGATTTAAAATACTGGAACAACAAACAATCGATCGCCCTGGAAAATGAGCGTTTTGATAAGCCGCAAAAACCATTTACAATCTTGCATGCTTTGAATAGAAAGAACGTTTCACTCCTGTACGGGATCGGCGACAGGGATGGCGGTTATTTAAAGCCGGGAATGGAGTTCTCGGAATTAAGTACGGTAGATGAAAAAGGAACGGTAAAAGAGACATTATTTTCTCTTGGGAGATTATATAAAGAGAGTAAAAAGGGAGGTAAAGAATGCACGTTCTCTTCATCGGGCAAGTATGCCATACTAACGCCGGCATTTAAATCAGACGATTGGAAGAACAAACAGAAGTTATTTGAGCTGGATAGTAAACAGCTTATTGACCTGGAACTTCCGAAAGCGTTTTCGGATTACCGGGTAATTGATCATAATAATGAATTATTTTTGTTGGTGAATAGGCATCCCAACCTGGTATTTGCCGGCACTGACAGTATTGTTATTTGTAAGGTGCAATAGCCGGTTAGGAAATAATTTCCCCCAACGAAAATTGTTCATTTCAGCTGAGGCCAGGTTCACTAAGTAGGTTGATATACATTTTTTAAGCAGACTTGGACGGTGTAAATTCAGCAATTTACTTTCATGCAAGAAGTTTAAAGTCACTCCTGATAGGTTGGCCCATCGTAGAATCTGAATCCATCTCCGTCATCAATGTAAGAATAGTAGCCCTCATCAACAACTGCATCTATCTGGAATCCATATAGCACCTAGTTTTTTCGCTTCATCTTTCTGATTAAAAGGCATATTAAGTTTAATGGGCATGATGGATGATTTAATATCTTATAAAAAACGTAGTATCTGTTTTCTTCTGGTGTGGTGATAAAGGAAACGCTGAAATGCACTTTCAGAACGAAGTGCGTTGATATGGAGGTTTTCAGCTTAATGTTTCTATAAGTAATATAAACAAAAAAAGGCACCGATTTACATCGATGCCTTCTAAACGCGTCTGCGTTGTACCCCAGATGGGAGTCGAACCCACACTTGCATTGCTGCAAACGGGATTTTAAGTCCCGCGTGTCTACCAATTCCACCACCAGGGTGTGTGTTGAAATTGAATCCAGAGCGGAAGACCGGGCTCGAACCGGCCACCCCGACCTTGGCAAGGTCGTGCTCTACCAAATGAGCTACTTCCGCTGGTGATGTATTATAAGAACTTTTTTACCCCTTTTTTCGTTGGGACTGCAAAGATAGCAATCTTTTTGATGCTGCAAAATTTTTTTAGCACTGACGGAAAATATTTTACGTATAGGATAATTTTTACCTGCAACTAAGGGTTCAGCTCATAACTGTATTTCACCATACCTAACAACTCTTTACCTTTGCCATAACAGGTTTCCCTGGCTGGTAAACCGTTACCCTGGTATTCATATTGCCAGATGGTATAAGACGACGTTTGGGCGTTGACGGTAGTCATCTTCGTTACCTGTCCCTGCGCATCATATTCAAAGATATAATCGGGCAACATACGTTTCTTCGCAGGCTGATAACGGTATACATCGGTCAGCCGGCCTGCTTTGTCGTAATTGTAGAACGTCCGTTTGCCACGCTGTTCCAGCTCTTCGGTAACATGACCGGCACTGTCGGTTTTGAAGGTTACCACTACGGAATCGGTACTGTTGCTCTTTTTCTGGATCATCTGCTGCAGGTGCCCGGCGGTGTCATAACGATAGGTACGGTTTTCATCAAACCGCATCTTACTGTCACGGGCAACGGAGTTGCTGCTGACAGACTGCAGCCTGCCCTGGGCATCATAACGGTACACGGTGGTAGTGATACTGGCGCCTGAACTGTCCACGGTTTTGGTCAACTGGCCTTTGGTGGAAAAGGAAGATGTCAGTGAGGAATACCCGGTAGCGGTAGATTGTGTCTGCGATTTCATCTGATGGTACGTAGGACTCAAACTCCGCTCACAACGAAAATCCCGGTCTATTTCCATATTGGCGTCCAGGGTGATCACCCGTTGGATCTTCACTTTGTTATCTTTCAGCGAGGCCATGGTAGCCATAGTCTGCTGGGTATTATAGATGTCCTGGAAATAAAACTGCGTGTAGGCTTTGCTGCCTAAGGCCAGCATACTCCATACCAATAGGATCGTCTTCTTCATGTAAATTTAAAATGGTGACAATGATGACAAATGTAAAACGCAAATTTCATATTAAAATTTTTTAACCACATAAGATACATGACGATTATTATTTAACTTGTTGCCCGATTTCATATTACAACCAGCTAAATCGCGTGAAAACACAACCCTTACGGTCAGACAAAAACTGTCTCAACTGCGGTACGGAAGTGCCGGAACGTTATTGCTCACATTGCGGCCAGGAAAATACGGTGCAACATGAAAGTTTCGGTCACCTCGTGGGCCATGTGGTAGCAGATATCGTTCACTACGATTCCCAGTTCCTGACAACCCTCAAATACCTCACTATCCGCCCCGGTTTCCTGTCAAAAGAATACTGGGCCGGCAGAAGGGTACGGTATGTTAATCCTATCAAACTGTATGTATTTATCTCCTTCGTATTTTTCCTGTTTTTATCGACACTTACCCATAGCCCGGGACACACGGGAGGCATTAATGGAGTACGTGTCAACGACATGGTTGGACACTACAATGGCGTAAAAGAATTTGATTCCTTACAGGCAGCCCTTCCTCCCAACAAGCGCCTTACCGGCATGGAACTCCGTTGGCAACGTCGTTTAGCCGAATTATCAGAAGAAACTCGTGCCGGTGAAGACGTTATCACAGAAATGTTTATGCATAACCTGCCCAAAATAATGTTTCTGTTGATGCCATTGTTTGCTTTAATGGTTAAATGGACGCACAGAAAACGTAAATTGGTGTATAATGACCATGCTATCTTCACCATACACATGCATTCATTTCTGTTTATCATCCTATTGGTGGGGTTGGTAGTCCGTTATTTCATTCATCGTGAACAACCGCTGAATTTAGCCTACTGGGGTGCCTTCATTTACCTGGTCCTGGCACTAAGAAATGCTTACCAGCAGCCTGTCTGGAAGGCGCTACTGAAAGGTAGCCTGCTTTTCTTCGCTTACATGACAATTGCGCTGACGGTATTCATTGCGTTTATATTGCTGGTGCTTTCCTACTGATGATCATGGAAGAAGATAAAATATTATCTTTTTTCTTTAAATTGAGTGATGCAACCGGAATTTATTATCATACACCAACAGGTGGCGCCCTATGTGGCCCACATCCAGCTGAACAGACCGAAAGAACTGAACGCCCTCAACCTCCAGCTGATGGGTGAACTGCGCGATGCGCTCAAACTCCTCGATGCGGATGAACAGGTAAGGGTCATCGTCCTCAGTGGCAATGAAAAAGCTTTCGCAGCAGGCGCCGATATCAAACAGATGGCGGAGAAATCTGCGATCGATATGTTTAATACCGACCAGTTCAGTACCTGGGATACCATCAAAAGAACAAAAAAGCCCATCATCGCGGCAGTAAGCGGCTTCGCCCTGGGCGGGGGCTGTGAACTGACCATGCTCTGTGATATGATCGTGGCGAGCGAAACGGCCCGCTTCGGTCAACCGGAAATAAAACTGGGCGTAATGCCCGGTGCCGGCGGTACCCAACGCCTTACCCGCGCCGTGGGAAAAGCCCTGGCTATGGAAATGGTGCTCACCGGGCGTTTTATTACGGCGCAGGAAGCCCAACAGGCGGGTCTTATCAATCGCGTGGTACCGGTGGAGTTATACCTGCAGGAAGCTGTTAAACTGGCAACTGAGGTGGCTGCCATGGCCCCGCTGGCGGTTAAAATGGCGAAAGAGGCTGTCCTCAAGGCCTTTGATACTACCCTCGATGAAGGCCTTCAGTTTGAACGGAAAAACTTCTACCTGCTCTTCGCTTCAAAAGACCAGAAAGAAGGAATGGCGGCCTTTACCGAAAAAAGAACACCCCATTTTACCGGGCAATAAATAATTTTATTAAACTTTTTTATTATTTGAATTGTTAACCAAATATTGGCCCCGTAGTTGTTGCCGTAACAGGAGAGCGGTACCTGCCGGCTTAGTGTTCCTGTTTCCATGACTAAAAAATTTAACCATGACTGCTAAGTTGTTACCTGTAGCCTTCCTGATAGGTATTTGCACAACTGCCTGCAACGGTCCTGCCCAGGAAATAAGGGCGGTGATACTGGCAGATGATACCATTATACCCCCTACAGACACTATGATCACCAACCACGATACCATCCATACTGCCCGCGTGGCTTCCTGGAAAAAATTTGAACAATACAAAGGACAGTTTGCGGAAGAAGTAGCCCTGCTGGACCAGGAACCGCTAAAATCCCGGCTCAACCGCCTGCTGGGTAAAAACCGCAAAACCTTCCTGGAACGGTTTAAAGTATGCCCGCCCATCGAAGTGGAAAATAACGTGCTATTTAATGAAGGTCATGCTGCGGCGGCAGATAACCCCTACGAAGCTGCCCTGGCTATCGACATGGATCGTGATATCATCTACGCCGGTTACTCCTTCCATAAAAATGTGGTCGTCTATGCCGAAAAAAAAGATACCAGCTATCCGGAACAGTTCAAACATTGGATCAATCACTGATAAAAAAAGAACGCCCTTTGTCGTTTTTACACAACAAAGGGCGTTCTCTTTTTTTAGGTAGATGACTGATTTCGTTTTGCTATCCACCGGCCTGGGTGAATCAGCGGAAACCTATTTATCGAACTTATTCTTCAACGCTGCCAGCTTCGCCTGAAAATCATTCAATGGTGCTTCTTTAGCAGGTTTTTGCCGGCGGTCATTGTTACGCTCCTCGCGCTGATCATCTCTGCGCTCCCTGCGTTGGCCGCCACCCTGGCTCTTCTCCTGGTCTTTCATGGAAAGGGAGATACGTTTGCGGGCGATATCCACTTCGAGAACGGTCACCTGAACTTTCTGATTCAGTTTCACGGCCTCATTGGGGTTGCTGATGAATTTGTTGGACATATGAGAGATATGCACCAGGCCATCCTGTTTCACGCCGATATCCACGAAAGCACCGAAGGCAGTGATGTTGGTCACTACGCCAGGCAGTACCATCCCTGTTTTCAGGTCTTCGATTTTATGGATACCTTCTGCATATTCAAAGATAGCTATCTCATCACGAGGGTCCCTGCTGGGTTTGGCCAGCTCTTTCAGGATGTCTTCCACCGTGAGCATACCGGCATCTTCCCGGACAAAGTCCTTCGGATTGATTTTTTTACGCAGATCTTCCTGCCCGATCAGCTCCTGTATAGTACAGTGCTGCTTGGCAGCGATTTCTTCCACGAGTGTGTACCGTTCAGGGTGTACGGCGGAGTTATCCAGCGGGTTGTCACCGTTTTCGATGCGGAGGAAGCCGGCGCACTGTTCAAAGGCTTTATCACCCAGGCGGTGCACTTTCTTCAGCTGGGTACGGTTGCTGAATGCTCCGTTTTCCTTGCGATATTTTACGATGTTTTCAGCCAGGGAAGGACCGAGACCGGAAACATAAGCCAGCAGGTGTTTGGAAGCGGTGTTGAGGTTAACGCCTACGTTGTTCACGCAGCTTACCACTACACGGTCCAGGCTTTGTTTGAGGGATGACTGGTTCACATCGTGCTGGTACTGACCTACACCAATGGATTTGGGGTCGATCTTTACCAGTTCGGCCAGCGGATCTATCAGCCTGCGGCCAATGGAAACAGCGCCACGAACGGTCACGTCCTGGTCGGGAAACTCTTCACGGGCTACTTCGGAAGCGGAATACACAGAGGCGCCGCTTTCATTCACCATGAATACATTGATTTTTTTACCGAAGTCTATTTTCTTAACAAACTCTTCAGTTTCGCGGCCGGCGGTACCATTACCCACTGCAATGGCGGCGGTATCGTACTTGTCAACCCATTTCTTCAGCAGGGCTTCGGCAGCCTCGCTTTTATAGTTTTTCTCCAGGGGGAAAATCACGTCATGGTCCAGCATGTTGCCCTGGTTGTCCAGCGCAACTGTTTTACAGCCGGTACGGTAACCCGGATCGATGGCGATCACGGCTTTCGGTCCCAGCGGCGCAGCCAGCAACAGCTGACGCAGGTTTTCAGCGAATACGTCGATCGCCTCAGCATCTGCTTTTTCTTTGGCTACGGCCCTGAATTCATTTTCCAGGGAGGGGCGGAGCAGACGTTTGTATGCGTCGGCAGCGGCTTTAGTCACCTGTTCGGCAGCAGCGCCTTTACCGGTCACAAACTGTTTGTTGATCAGCTCCACCGCTTCTTCTTCCTGTGGGGCGATGGTGCTGAACAATATACCTTCAGACTCCGCACGCAGAATAGCCAGTACCCGGTGGGACGGCACTTCGCGCAGGTCTTCCGAAAACTCGAAATAATCCTTGTATTTGTTGCCTTCTTCCTCTTTGCCTTCGGCCACTTTGGAAGTCAGCTTGCCGGTATGGGTGAAAAGCTTACGCAGCTTGTCGCGGCATTCGGCGTTCTCGTTAATCCATTCAGCGATAATGTCGCGGGCGCCTTTCAATGCTTCTTCTGAAGAGGCTACCTGCTCGTTAAGGAATGTCTCCGCAGCGGCGGTGTCGCCATCCTGTTGGTCAAACAACAGTTTGGCCAGCGGTTCGAGCCCTTTTTCAATGGCCACGGTGGCGCGGGTCTTGCGTTTGGGCTTGTAGGGGAGGTAAATGTCTTCCAGCTCTGCCAGTACCCAGGTGCTCTCCAGTTTCTCCAGCAGCTCAGGCGTCATTTTCTCCTGCTCCGTAATGGTTTTGATGATAAACTCACGACGGTCGTCCACTTCCTTGTAACGCTTCTGCAGGTCCTCAATTCGACCTATCTGCACTTCATCCAGACTACCCGTCACCTCCTTGCGGTAACGGCTGATAAAGGGTACAGTAGACCCCTCAGACAACAACACCATGGTGTTCTCTGCCTGTTTGGCGGAGATGCCCAGTTCGGATGAAATAAGCGTAATGTGTTTCGGATTCATATCAATACGTTTTGGGATTTTCTTATGTTGACAACAGACCCGATACCCTTACTGTAAACCGGTATAAAACCTGCCGTCAAATATTAAAATCGCTGAATTTTTTACAGCTCGCAAATGTAACTAAAAAGCCTTTTAAACCGAAAGCAATTTTACCCCCATTACCCAATACCCCGAAAATGCCAAAATGACAAAATCTCTCTGTATTTTTACGGCTATGGAAAAGACAGCTACTTTCAACAGATTGTTACAGATAATGGACGATTTAAGGGAGAAATGCCCCTGGGACCGGAAACAAACCATCCAAACCCTCCGGCAACTGACCATCGAAGAAACCTACGAGCTGGCCGATGCCATCACGGATGAAGACTGGAAGTCCATTAAGGAAGAACTGGGCGATATCCTGCTCCATATCGTCTTCTACGCTAAAATAGGCGCAGAAAAACAACAATTCGATATCAACGACGTGATCAACGGCGTTTGTGATAAACTCATTCATAGACATCCCCACATCTATGGCGATGTAAAAGTGCAGGACGAGGAAGAAGTAAAACAAAACTGGGAAAAACTGAAACTGAAAGAAGGGAAAAAATCCGTCCTCAGCGGTGTCCCCGTCTCACTCCCCGCCCTCGTAAAAGCAATGCGCCTCCAGGAAAAAGCCAAACAAACCGGCTTCGAATGGGATACTACTGCTCAGGTATGGGAGAAAGTAAAGGAAGAAGTGAATGAACTGGAAGAAGTGGTGCATACCGGCGACCAGAACGAAATAGAAGCCGAATTCGGTGATGTGATGTTCTCCCTCGTGAACTATTCCCGCTTCCTGAATATCGATGCGGAAAACGCCCTGGAACGGACCAACAAAAAGTTCCAGCGCCGCTTTCAGCACATGGAAGCCCTCGCACTCGAACAGGGCCGCCGGCTCAATGATATGAACCTAACGGAAATGGATACACTCTGGAATAAAGCGAAAGATTTAGAAATTTGATCATTTGGCTATTTTTTTATTTATGGACTCATGTTTCAACCGGAACTCTTCAATAATCAAATAATCAAATAATCAAATACGAAAATTGGATATAAAAGAAATACGCCTTTTTTTCCTCCGGCATGGATATCTCCTGATCATCGCGGCATGGCTGTTCACTTTTGCCTTCCTGTTCAGTAACTACTGGGCGTACTATTCTTCTCCGCAAGGCGTGAAACGTAGCCTGGAAAAAAGCCTGCACCAACGCGAACAATCCTTCAACAAAATGCTGAAGGATACAACCGTGGTCAATAGCCTCTTCCAGCGTAATTATGATGATAAAACACTGGAACGGCTGGGTAAACGCGACTACTTTGTATTTGCCTACGATTCCAGCGCACAGGGTACCTGGCTCACTTTCTGGAGTACCAGCCAGGTGCAGCCGGATGACCTGCACGAAGCCCTGGAACCCGGCTCCCGCTTCATGAAACTGAAAAACGGGTATTACGAAATCATTACCCGGCAACTGAAAACAGCCGGCAATCACCTGCATTTTGTAGTGGCTGCCATCCCGGTACGCATGGAATACGCTATCCGGAACGACTTCCTCATCAGCCATTTTTATAATAAATCAGAACTGGGACAGGAATATACTGTCCATATGGACCTCCCCAGCCTTATCCTGCCGGATCATACCATCCTGCCGGTGAAAAACGGGGAAGATCAAACCCTCTTTTTCCTGGACTATAATAAAAGTGTGCGGGCGCACCCGCCTAATAACCTCAGTGTCATCCTCCGCGTATTGGGATGTATCTGTGTACTGATTTTCTTTAATCTCTTTGCAACACTGCTGGCGAAAAACACCAACCCGCTCTACGGCTTCCTGTTTCTCTTCGGAATGGTCTTCGGCCTCCGTGTGCTCAGCTACGTATATAATTTCCCGTTTCATCTTCGCGCACTCAACATATTCGATCCGATCATCTATGCGAAAGATGAAATATTCTATTCGCTGGGAGATCTGCTGCTCAACGTACTACTGGCTTTCTGGATGATCCTGTTTTTCCGGGAACACGTGAAAACAATCAACCTGCCTGTTATCCGTAAACGCTGGATGCAAAGCATTGTCATCATCGTAGCCAGTTTCCTGCTGTATATGGTGGAACAGTTCCTGGCTGATCTTATTCAGAGTCTGGTGATAGATTCGCGTATCTCGTTTGATGTCACCAACCCGTTCAGCCTCACGGAATACAGCCTGATAGGGTTTGTGGTGCTGGGCTTCATCTCGTTCAGCTTCCTGTTCTTCTCCCAAATCATTAACTACCTGCTCAATGAACTCACCAATTTCCAGTACCGGACCAAATACATCTGGCTGGCGGCAATTGGTATTATCTGGCTGCTGTTCCGCATTCATAACCCGGAACTGCCGTTCACGGTGGCGATGGTTATCTGGCTGCTGCTGTACATCGTGCTGCTCGATTTTCTCGCCGATCGTTTTGAAAGCAGCGTAGCCACGGTGCCTTTCCTGTTTTGGTTGTTCCTGCTCACGATCACCACTTCCGGCGCACTGGTGTATTACAACCAGCAGAAAGAACTCTCCGCGAGGGAAAAACTGGCGGCCGATCTCTCTAAACAGAAAGATCCTTACCTGGAAATGCTGCTCAATGATCTGGGCAAAAAAATAGAACACGACGAATACATGCAATATTTTTTCCTCGACAAAGGACATAAACAGTCCAAAGCCCGCATGGAAGAAGTATTGCTGCAGAATTACTTCCAGGGATACCTGAGCCGTTTTGATGTTTCATTTTATCCGTATGATGAAAACGGCCAGCCTATCTATCCGGGAGATACGATCAGCATGGTGTCGTTCAACCGCCGTATGTTGTTTGAATCTGAACAATCGCCCTCAGAAACCAGCGGCAACGACCTCTATTATTACGAACCCAATTTCAATGACTATAACTATATCGGTAAAAAGGAATTCCATAATCCGATAGACAACACCAGTACGGGGGCGCTGGTATATGTGCTCAAACCTAAAATATTCAGCCAGGAACGGCTTTATCCTGAACTGCTGGTGGAAGGGGACCTCTACGACCGCAGCCGGGAATCACAAGCCAATTACTCCTATGCGATTTATGATAAAGGCATACTGGTCAGCCATTACAGCGATTATCCATTCCCCATCCGCCTATACCCCGGCGATATACCACCCGGCGAACTCACGGTAAAAGATGTGGACGGGCATTCACAAATGATCTACCGGGCATCTTCGGAGAAGGTGGTATTTGTGGTGAAACAAAGTCGCACGTTTGTAGAATTCATCACGCTTTTTGCGTACATGTTCTGCCTCTTCCTCTTGATTATCGTTATCTATAAGGTATTCGACCTGCTCATCAAAGCGCGGATGCGGGTCAGCAACGTCCGCTCACTGATCAACATCAGCATCCGCAAAAAGGTACACGGCACCATCATCTTCGTAGTCGTGTTTTCCTTTGTGATACTCGGTATTACGACCACCATGTTCTTTATCTGGCGTTCGGAAGTACAGAACCGCGAGAAACTCAGCAAAACGATGGGAGAGGTGGCCACCGATGTGGAAACAGTATTCCTCAACCAGCGCGACATGGACGAGATCGACAACATGTACGATCCGGTGTTTAAAGAGAAACTCACGGCAGCCCTGGGTAATATCGCCAATGAACGGGCACTCGATATCAACGTGTACGATGCAGACGGTAACCTGCGCCTGACAACGCAACCGCTCATGACCGAAAAAGGGTTGATCTCCGGCAAAATGGAGCCCATGGCTTATTATGAGATATCGCGCCTGCAACATATTCAGTTCATACAAACGGAAAAAATCGGCAGTATGCCGTTCCTGTCGGGATATATGCCGCTGCGTAACCGCTCCGGCGATGTGATGGCTTATCTCAACGTACCTTACTTCGCCACGCAAACGGAACGTAACCAGCAGATCTCCAACTTCCTGGTGGCGCTCATCAATTTTAACGCGTTTATCTTCCTGATAGCTGGTATGGTGGCGTTGCTGATCACTAATTCCATTACCCGGTCATTCTCCCTGGTAACGGAGAAATTGCGGCATGTGAACCTGGGTCAGCGCAACGATGAGATTGAATGGGATAAAGACGATGAAATTGGCGCGCTGGTAAAGGAATACAATAAAATGGTGCGTAAGCTGGAAGTCAGTGCCGCCCGCCTGGCTAAGAGCGAAAGGGAAGGGGCCTGGCGCGAAATGGCGCGGCAGGTGGCCCATGAAATCAAGAACCCGCTGACGCCCATGAAGCTGAGTATCCAGTACCTGCAACGGGCTATCGCCGGCGATTCACCCAATGTGAAGGAACTCTCCACCAATGTGGCCCGCACACTGGTAGAACAGATAGAACACTTATCCAACATCGCCTCCGATTTCTCGGCCTTTGCCCGTATCGGGGAGGCGAATAACGAAGTGGTACTGTTGAATGAAGTCCTGTCTTCATTAACAGGATTGTACCAGACGCAGGAAGACTGTAACCTCGAATATGTGGAACCGGGGCGGCCATTGTATGTATTTGCGGATAAAACACAAATGAACCGGTTATTTACCAACCTGTTGCTCAATGCTATCCAGGCTATTCCGGAAGATACACAAGGCCATATCCGGGTAAGGCTGCAGGAAACAGCCGACCATTATGTTATTGTGAGTGTAGCAGATAATGGTGGCGGTATTTCCCCGGAAGTGCAGTCCAAAATTTTTGTCCCTAATTTCACGACCAAATCATCCGGTACCGGCCTGGGATTGGCCATGTGTAAGAATATCGCAGAACAAACAAGAGGAGAGATCTGGTTTGAGACCAAACTCAACGAAGGAACTACGTTTTATGTGAAGCTCCCGTTGTATGACAGGCAATAGTCTCACATTCAGGTAGCTTTCGATTATAAACCACTGTTTTGAATCCAAAATAAGCCAGGTTTAAATACCTCCCTGCGGTTCCGGCAGGGCAGGGTATCCTTCGCCTTGTAAACCCTGGGCTAAGATGTTATTCAGGTTCCTTCGCGCTAATTATTCCATTATTAACGCATGGTAAACATCTGAGGCCAGGTATGTACAATATGTATTTCCTTCAATAAAACTCCTATAATTGGCTTCAGCCCTGGTGCCCTGTGATTCCGTGTCGCCCCTTCCTCCGCGCGGCGGAGATAACATTCATTTCCCTTAAACGCAAAAAGGGCTGACCATTCAATGGTCAGCCCTTTTTGCAATATCTTTTCCTTAGTTGCTGCTGTGGAAGCTCTCTTGGATCTTTTCCAGCAGTTTGCTTTCAATCATTTGTTGTGCCAGCAGAATCATATTTTTGAAGGCTACGTTCTGGGAGATACCGTGACCGATGATAACCGGTTTGGAAACGCCCAGTACGGGAGTGCCGCCATAGGATTCTGAGTCTAATTTGTTCAGGTATTCATCGTTGATATTACGTCTTGCCGCGATATCGTAGATGGATTCGGCCATTTTTAAGATAATGTTGCCGGTAAAACCTTCACATACAATTACATCGGCTTTTTCAGTCAAAACATCTCTGCCTTCGATATTACCAATGAAATTGATTAGTTTGTTTTCTTTTAACAGCGGGTAAGTTGCCTGGGCCAATAAGTTGCCTTTACCTTCTTCTTCTCCGATATTCAGCAAGCCAACCTTTGGATTGTCCACCTTCAGGATGTGTTTGGAATACAGGGAACCCAGAATAGCAAATTGCACCAGGTTTTCAGGTTTGCAGTCAGCGTTGATACCTACATCCAGCATAAGTCCTTGTGTACCGTTTTCACGGGGGACCAGAGTAGAAATCGTAGGACGTTGCACTCCTTCAATGGCTTTAATAGAATAAAAGGTGCCTACCATCATGGCGCCGGTATTACCGGCACTGATGAAAGCATCTATCTTCTCATTTTTCAGTAAATGAAAGCCAATAGAGATGGAGGATTGTGGCTTCTCTTTCAGTGCCTTGGTAGGGTGTTCATTCATCCCGATTACCTGGGATGAATGAACAACTGAATATTTTGATTGGTCCACTTGTGCATCCGCTAACAAAGGGACCAGTTGTGACTCGTCCCCTATCAGCACCAGATGCGCATCAGATGCAACGGTGTCTAAAAATAATTTTACTCCTTTTACTGCTGCTGCGGGGGCAAAGTCGCCACCCATCATATCAAGCCCGATTCTCATGTAACTCAAGTTTGTCTTGTTAGCTCGGGTAAAATTAGTAAAATTTATTATTTAGCGGCGCTCTGTTTTTCCAACACTACTTTTCCTTTGTAGTACAGTTTGTTTTCTACCCAATGAGCACGATGTCTCAGGTGCACTTCACCGGTTGCGCTGTCTGTGCTTAATGTATCCGCTACCGCCTTGTAATGCGTTCTTCTCTTTGCTGATCTTTGCTGAGAATGTCTGCGTTTAGGATTTGGCATTTTATTTAATTTTTAATTGTCCTTAAATTTATCCAACCCTTTCCAGATTGGGTTATCGTTTTCGTTAGCCTGCCGGTTCATACGTTCCAGCATTTCAATCACCTTGGGATCACATCCACTCTTGCCATCGGCAGTATCAGGATGGATGCGCTGCATCGGAATGCTCAACTGGATAAACTCGTATATCCATTCCGCCACGTTTAAATGGCTCTCCGTCTTGGAAATATACGCTACATCCGGATCTGCATCCTCATTTGCCATCTCTTCAGGATTGTCTACCATCTTCACAATCTGGTTAAACTCATCCCAGAGCTGGAGCTCAAAGGGCTGACCACAACGGTCGCAGGTTACTGTAACCGAACCGCCGATCTCAAACTTCAGTAAAAAGAAATTTACTTTCTTGTCCAACGTCAGGTTAACTGTCGCCTTACAATCACTGAAATCCCTTTCGCCTTCAAAATGCTCAAAGAAACTCTCCCCAATCTCGTACTGAAATGAATGCACCCCTGGCTTTAATCCAACAAAGGCTATATCAAATTCGCGGAGTGGTTTCATATCAATGTCCTCACTTTTAGAGGGATGCAAAGGTAATTAAATATTTGCAATTGCAAAAATTTCCTAAATTTGTTCACTTTCGATAGCTGAATTATATATATTTATATATCAGTATATCATTGATCATGCTGTTGCTTACAGCAGGAGTGAGCCGCAAAGGTAAGCATTTTCACCTTCATCTCCCACCTGTTTTTGCAATAAAACCATGAAATTGAAAACCTGAAGTCCCCTGGCCATCATAACTAATGACATCCAAAGGAAAGAATGCAAGGAAAATCCCGGCCCCTGACCCGGTCACAACGCCGCCCCAGGACATCCCGGACATCTGCTCGCTGCCTATCCACGCCTGGCTCCGCCATACCAGCGCCGGTATCATCGTGACAGATCAGGATTTCCGTTGCTGCTGGACAAATGACATCCTTCTACAGCGCCTGCCCCGTCCGCTGCCGGAAAACCTGACTTTTGACGAACTGATCCTGTTTTTACAGTCGCTCATTGCCAGCCCGGATACCTTCGCTGCCAGAATGAAGGCCATACAACAGGAAAAAAAGCCCCTCTATGGCTGGGAACTGGTACTCCTCAACGGCACCACGGTGGAAGTGGCCTTTACCCCCATTTTCAACGATACCCACTTTAAAGGCAGTATCTGGCAAGTCGTCGATACTACCCGCAAATATCACGTGCAGGAAGAAATCAAACGGAATGAACACAAATTCCGCGTGATGCTCAATAACCTCAACGCGGCCATGTGCGAAACAGACCTCGACGGTAATATCACCCGCGTATATGAAAGCTTCTGCCGCCTCTCCGGCTACTCGGAAAAAGAGCTGATCGGTAAAAATATCACGGACGTATTTGTGCCGGAAGAAAACAGGGCCTTCGCCCGCGCCCTCCGTCAGAAACGCCTGGCGGAAAACGTACCCCTGCTGTACGATATGGAAATTGTGCTGAAAGATGGCTCCCGCAGATGGGTGCTCGCCAGCTCCGCCAATGTATACGACCGCAACGGTAACATCACCGGCGGCGCCGGCATCCATATGGATATCACCAGCGAAAAACGCCTCCAGCGCGAACTGGAAGAGGCCCGCCGCCTCGCAGAGGAAGCCCGCCTGGCCCAAAAGGAATTCCTGGCCAGCATGAGCCACGAAATACGCACCCCCCTCAACGCGATCATCGGCATGGCACACCTCCTCGAGGAAACCAATCTCGATGCCCAACAAAAGGAATATGTCAACATTCTGAAACATTCTTCAGGCATACTGCTGGGCATTGTCAGTGATATTCTCGATATTTCCAGGATAGAAGCAGGAGAACTGCAAGTCAACCCAAGGGAATTTAACCCCCGCGAACTGATACAGTCCCTCCGCCAGACATTTGAACTGAAACTGGGACGCAGACCTGTCTCCATCACGGCTGAACTGGATGCGAACCTCAATACCTGGCTGATTGGCGATGATGTGCTGCTGAACCAAATATTGCTCAATTTGTTAGGTAATGCGGAGAAGTTTACCAGCGAAGGAGAAATAGCCATTAAAGCCACCCAGGAAAGCTGGCTCGATAATAAGCTCTGGATACGCTTCCGGGTATGCGATACCGGCATCGGTATCCGGAAAGACAAACTGGAATTGATTTTCCACAACTACAAACAGGCGGAAGGAGATATCCGTGAAAAATACGGCGGCACCGGCCTCGGCCTGGCTATCGTAAAACAACTCGTGGAACTGCTCGGCGGTACCATCGGCGTGGAAGATTACCCGGGATACAATACCTGCTTTGTGTTCGATCTGCCTTTCATGGATAGCAGAAAACCCATTTCAGCCTCCGGCGCCAAACCAGGCAAAAAAGGGAAACAACGTACCTTTGATGAAGCCCGCGTACTCATGGTGGAAGATAATCAGATGAACCTGCGTTACATGATGAGCCTCCTGGAAAAATATAAAATCAATTATCAGCTGGCTACCAATGGACCCGACGCCACCTGGTTCCTCAACGCCCGGCAATATGATCTTATCCTCATGGATATCCGTATCCCCGGCATGAATGGGCTGGAACTGGCACAACAAATCAGAGCGGATGAAAACCAGTTTAATGTGGCGACCCCTATCATCGCCACCACCGCTGTAGCGATGGAGAATACGGCCGCCACTGTCAGAGCCGCAGGTATCACCGATATCCTCATTAAACCGTATACGCCCGATCAGCTACTACAGATCTTTAATAAATATCTCAACGAAGACGAAACAGAACTAATAATGGAAGAAGAAGTGCAGAACATCAGCGGATTTGAGTTCCATCCGGAATTGGACGTTAAATATCTCACAGCCCTCTATGAGAACAATATCTCCTATGCGGCAGACCTGTTCGAAATATTTATCCGGACCATCCGGGATGAAATCAAAAAACTACATGATATCGTGGAAACGGGGGACTGGGAACGGGTGAAATTCCAGGTACATAAACTGAAACCCAACTTCGCCATGGTGGGCCTCACCTGGATCAGCGCCAAAATGCAGGAACTCGAAAATAACCTCCGTACCGGCGAACCGCAACAACCGGAAGGTACTACCCGCCTGTTCGATGAAATTGTAGCGGCCGTAGATAAATACTATCCCATCGTACATGAAGAATATACCCGCATGCGGGAGTTTGTAGACGCTGCATCACACCCTCATCAATAGGCCTGCAACACTTCCCTGATGCTGTTGTAGTAGTTGCCGCCAAATAATAACGTATGTACCAGTAACGGATATAACTGGCAAACACCAATCCGCTGTTGCCATCCCGGCGACAGCGGCCAGGCTGCCTGATAGGCATAATAAAAACGGGTGTCGAAACCGCCAAATAACCGCGCCATCGCTAAATCCATCTCCCGGTGACCGTAATACACCGCCGGATCAAATACACAAGCCCTGCCATCCGGCCCTACCATAAAATTTCCTGACCATAAATCACCATGCAATAACGCCGGCGCCTCTACGGGAAAAATCTGCGGCAATTGCCGGCATAACCGCTCTACCTGCTGCACCATGCGCTGGTCTGCAATATGCTGGTCATATGCCATACGGATCAACGGCAACAACCGGTTAAAGGCGTAGAACACCGGCCAGTTACTGTAAGGCGTGTTAAACTGCCGTAAACTGCCAATATAATTGGGGGCTGCATACCCGAAATGGGACTGCGTTTTTTTATGCTGCTGCGCGAGCGACTGCGCAAAATGTTCCCAGAAATCCTGTACCGCCGTGCCTTTCAGCATCATCTCCATCAGCAGGTAGGTCTGCCCGTTACACTGGCCGTAAGCCAGCGGTTGAGGCACCGTCAGCGCATGCGCGGCGTGTAACGCCTCCAGACCGGCATACTCGGCGGCAAACATATCCGGATAACGCCGGGCATCATTCAACTTCAGGAAAAAATACCCCTCGTTGGTGCCTATACGAAATGTTTGGTTAATATCACCACCATGTACGCTTTTTGCGTCATTAATATGTATTTTCACTTTCAGCTGTTCGGATAACGCCGTGCTCAGTTGTTTTTGTAAAATTTCATCGATCATGTTTCGCCGCTTATATGGAAACAAAAGCCAAAATTAAAAAGAAGATCGTCCGTATTGTAATAACACTTGCGGGTATACTGTTGTTAAAGGGATGCTTCTCCTGGAGCCACCGCTTCAGCGATGTATACTTCCATAGGTGGTATAGCAGTATCAGTATGGTGTTCAGACAGTTAACAGGTATAGTACCATTCAGTGTCGGGGACGTAATATATACCGCCTGGATTGTAAGCGCCCTATTTTTTTTGTTAAAACTATGTTATAAACTCATACGGATGGAATGGCTGAACGCTGGTTTACTCACCTTGCGCGGCATTCACACATTACTGAGCCTATACCTGGCCTTCCTGGTCCTCTGGGGTTTTAACTACGACCGTAACTCCCTGCTGCGTGATACCGGCATCATTACCGGACCTTACAATACTCAACAGCTCTATCAGTTGTCCGATACCCTGCTGCGGCTCACCAACGCCGAAAAACAACGCCTGGGCGATACGCTGGGCATTACCCCGGCCGACAACCGCCAGCCCCTGTTCGACAAGGCGGCAACTGCCTACCGCATTGCCGCCGAACGTTGGCCCGCTTTCCGTTATAAGTCGCCCTGCGTGAAAAAAGCCCTCTTCGGCGAATGGCTCAACTATCCCGGCGTTACCGGCTACCTCAATCCCTTTACCCTGGAAGCGCAGGTGAATACAACCGTGCCCGCCGTATTGCAACCCATTATTACCTGCCATGAAATTGCCCATCAGCTGGGCTATGCGCCGGAGGAAGATGCCAATTTTGTAGGTTATCTGGCTGCTACCAGTATGGAGGATAGCCATTTCCGTTATGCGGCCAATTTCGATATGTTCCTCTACAGTGTACGCCAGCTGGCGGTAAGGGATACCTCACTGGCAAAAAACATCTGGCGCCAGGCCCTCCCCGGTGTAAAAGCGGACTATAAAAACATCATTACTTTCTACGAGAAGTATACAGGTAAGGTAGATGATTATTCTACGCTGTTATACGACCAGTACCTTAAAGCCAACAAACAAACGAAAGGTATCCGCAGCTATAGTGAAGTAACCGGATGGCTGATCGCCTGGTTTAAAATACGCTGATCATGATTAGTTCATCATCAGCACGTTCACGCTGCGTTGCAGGATATTAAACGCTATCTCGGCCATCAGGTTCTCCCGGTCCAGTGTCGGGTTTACCTCCGTGATCTCGAAACAGCAGATTTTACGGTGCTGCATAAACTTGGCAATCAGGTCTTCTGCTTCACGCTCCCTTAAACCATTGCTCACCGGGGTACCGGTACCCTTGGAAATGGAGGCGTCCAGGCTGTCCACGTCAAATGATACGTAGATATAATCGCAGTCGCTCAGGTAGCGGAATACGGAACGGGAGATATTTTCCGGTCCTTTACGGCGTACTTCATTGGTGGTGATCACCTTCATGCCGTACTGCTTGATCAGGTAATCTTCTTCTTTTTCATAATCCCTCAGGGAGATGAACACAATATCTTCCGGTAATACTTTCGGAGCGATTTTACCGATATTTTTCAGGGCATTCCACATACCGGTAGTCTGCTCGTCCAGCTCATGTACCTTACAATCCAGGTTATCTTCTGCAATAGCGGTAGCCAGCGGCATCCCGTGCATATTGCCGGAAGGGGTGGTGTAGGGGGTGTGCAGATCGGCATGGGCATCAATCCAGATCACGCCCAGCTTGGATTTGGGATGCGCCATTTTCAGACCGGCAATAGTGGCGCCGGCGGTACTGTGGTCGCCGGATAATAATACGGGGAACCAGTTGGCTTTTACTGTTTCACAAACACTTTTGCTGATACGTTCGTACATGTTCACAGTACCCTTGATTCTTTTGGCATAGGGAGATTCAATGGGTTCAAAAAGGAGTTTGTTCTCCGTTTCAATGGCTTCGGTAGGAAAGTGTACAAAAAAGTTGCTCATAAAGTCCAATGCCGCTATCTTGATCGCATCCACTCCCAGGCTCGCGCCACGGGTACCTGCCCCTATTTCCGACTTGACTTCTATTATTTTAATGTTCTTCATAAAGTTCTCATTACCGGCAAGCTACAGGATTTTGGGAGAACACCCAAAGCAGCGCACCAGGCAATGGTGAAAAAAGGACATATATTGTATGAACCAAATCCAATAGGGTGGTGATATCCTCGCATTTTATTCAAAAATTGCCGCGTTATGGTTGACAACGTTGAATTTTCCGGGCGGCATTTTTTTACGTCCTGATTTATAAATAATTTGGATTTATCACTATTCTTTTTAAACAACAACTAAAACCATGGACTTTCAACTTACGGAAGAGCATCTTATGATTCAAAAGGCTGCGCGTGATTTCGCCCAAACGGAACTGTTACCGGGGGTGATAGAACGCGATGAGCTACAGAAGTTTCCGGCAGAACAGATTAAAAAACTGGGCGAACTGGGTTTTCTGGGCATGATGGTAGACCCTAAATATGGCGGCGCAGGCCTGGATACCATCTCCTATGTGCTGGCGATGGAAGAAATATCGAAGGTAGATGCCTCCGCCTCCGTGGTGATGAGTGTAAATAACTCCCTGGTTTGCTGGGGATTGGAAGCCTACGGCACAGAAGAACAGAAACAAAAATACCTGGTGCCCCTGGCTAAAGGCGAAATTATCGGCGCTTTCCTGCTGAGCGAGCCGGAAGCCGGTTCCGACGCTACCTCCCAGCGCACCACGGCAGAAGATAAAGGTGACCACTACCTGCTCAACGGTACCAAAAACTGGATCACCAACGGTAACTCCGCCAGCGTATACCTGGTGATGGCCCAAACCCACCCGGAAAAAGGCAGCAAAGGTATCAACGCCCTCATCGTGGAAAAAAACAGCCCCGGTGTAACCGTAGGCGCCAAAGAAAATAAACTGGGCATCCGCGGCAGCGATACCCACAGCATCATGTTCCAGGATGTGGTAGTACCCAAAGAAAACAGAATCGGTGAAGATGGCTTCGGCTTCAAATTCGCCATGAAAACACTGGGCGGCGGCCGTATCGGCATCGCGTCCCAGGCGCTGGGCATCGCCAGCGGCGCTTATGAACTGGCCGTGAAATACTCCAAAGAAAGAAAAGCATTCGGCAAAGAGATATCCCAACACCAGGCCATCCAGTTTAAACTGGCAGATATGGCTACCAGAATCGAGGCGTCCCGCCTGCTCTGCCTCAAGGCGGCGTGGGAAAAAGATCAACACCTCGATTATACGCTCAGCGGGTCTATGGCTAAAGTGTTCTCCTCTGAAACAGCGATGTGGGTAACCACAGAAGCGGTGCAGGTACACGGCGGCTACGGCTACGTGAAAGAGTATCACGTTGAACGCCTCATGCGCGATGCCAAGATCACCCAGATCTACGAAGGTACTTCTGAAGTACAACGTATCGTGATCAGCCGCTCCATCCTGGCGTAATCATCACCAAATATTTCACAGCTGCCCCGGGCCAACACCCGGGGCGCTTTATTTTACAATAGCATTGCGTACTTTTGCGGGATGGCTATCAACATCAATGCTTATCAGGCGGTACTGTCCCAATTAAAGCCCTTTTCTGCCCAACTGGTGGCGGTTTCCAAAACCAAACCCCTGGAAGATATCGAGGCTTTTTATGCAGCGGGACAACGCATCTTCGGTGAAAACTACGTACAGGAGCTCGTGGAAAAACAAGCCGCACTGCCGGCTGATATACAATGGCATTTTATAGGGCACCTCCAGTCCAATAAAGTCAAATACCTGGCTCCTTTTGTACACACCATCCATGCGGTAGACAGCCTGAAACTGCTGCAGGAAATCAATAAGCAGGCGGCCAAACACCAACGGGTGATCAACTGCCTCTTACAGGTTCACATCGCAGCGGAAGAAACAAAGTTCGGCATGGATGAGCAGGAGTTACAGCAACTGCTCTCCTGGTGGAACAACCACCAATCTGAACTGACGCACGTCCGCATCGCCGGCTTGATGGGCATGGCCACCAATACCGATAATGAAACACAGGTCCGCCAAGAGTTCCACCAGCTCCACCAGTTATTCGGGTCTGTTAAAACCACTTTTTTTAACACACAGGATTATTTCAGGGAACTATCCATCGGCATGAGCGCTGATTATACCATCGCGCTGGAGGAGGGCAGCACCATGGTACGCATCGGCAGCCTGCTGTTTGGAGAAAGGAACTACAATCAGTAAAACTTATGAAACAACTTTGGATCTACTGCCTCGCAGGTATCGGTTTCACCGCCTGCAATACGGGCCATGCAAAAAAAGAACTCACCCCGGGTACCTGGCAGGCCAGCCTGCACCGCCCCGATGGCGCAGATATCGTCTTTAACTTCCTGGTAAAGGAAGATACCACCGGCAAAAAAGTACTCTATGTACTCAATGCAACGGATAAACTGCTGGTAGACGATGTAAAAGTGACCGGCGATTCCGTATTCATCAAAATGCCTTTCTTCGATTCAGATTTCAAAGCCCGCTTTACAACGGGCGGTAGCCTCGAAGGACAATGGACCCGGCACCTGGCGGATAAGGACGTGTCTGTTCCGTTTTCGGCAAAACCCAACACGGCGGAGCGTTTCCCTAAAGGCGCTGCACCCACGCAACAGGTCACCGGCCGCTGGGTAACTACCTTCGTGGATAAAGACAATAAAACCAGTAACGCCATTGGTGAATTCAAACAAATGGGCGACCTGGTATACGGCACTTTCCTCACCACCACGGGCGACTACCGCTTCCTGGATGGTAACATGGACGGTGATACGCTCCGCCTCTCCACATTCGACGGTTCTCATGCCTACCTCTTCAAAGCCGTGGTGAAAAAAGACAGCATCGTCAACGGCCGCTTCTTTGCCGGTATCGGTGACCATGTGGAAGACTGGTCCGCAGTGAAAAATGATACGGCCAAACTCCCGGATGAACGCACTATCGCCACCATGAAACCAGGCCAGTCAAAACTCGATTTTGCCTTCCCCGATCTCAACGGTAATAAAGTCAGCATCAACGACGACCGTTTCAAAAATAAAGTGGTGGTAATTACCCTCATGGGTTCGTGGTGCCCCAACTGTATGGACGAAACCGGCTTCCTCAGCGATTGGTACGAGAAAAACAAAGGCCGGGGCGTGGAAGTTATCGGACTGGCATATGAACGCACGCCTGACTTCGAAAAATCTAAAAAGGCACTCACCGGTTTTCTCCACCGTTTTAAGGTACAATATCCTGTGCTGGTGACCGGTGTAACGCCCGGAGATCCCGAAAAAGGAGAGAAGACCCTGCCGCAGCTCACCGGTATCAAAGGATTTCCCACTACCATTTTCATCGACAAAAAAGGAAATGTAAAAGAAGTACATACCGGCTTCTCCGGACCAGGCACCGGCGAACATTATGAACAATTCAAAGCAGATTTCGAAAGACTGATCAGCCAGTTACTCGAATCCTGATAATTAAGGATATAAAAGCGCAAATCCTTCCTGGTACACCGTTATCAGGAAGGATTTGACTTTTTAAGAAAATTTATTTTTTCATCTCTTTCAAAAAGTATTGAAAAATTAAAAAACTTGCCTATTTTACTGCTCCGTTTGACTTTATGAATTCCATTATCTAACACGCTTGTCCAATCCACCTCCGGAACAATGTCAATCCTGAGATTGTTCCGGTAGGTAAACTAAGGGCCTCCACGTTTGCTTTTATAAATTCCACGTCTTTTCTTTCACGCTATCTTAACATTTGCCGGGGCCGGTATGGCCTGATATTTGAAAATCTTGCTTCAACTGCGCAGGTTTAAACCACGCACGCGCTTTTTTTGTTAAACCACATAAAATCTACACATTATGTCTACTACCAAATTTTTAGCAGGAGCAATTGCAGGGTTAACTACCGGGATCGTTATTGGCATGTTAACAGCCCCTGAAAGTGGCGACAATACCCGCAGGAAAATCAGGCATACTGCGGATGACTGGCGTAACAAAATTAATGGCATGGTAAATCGCGGTGGAGAAGACCTGTCAGACCTCAAAGAAGTGTTCGAAAAAGAAATTGAAGGCCTTCAGGATGATACACGCGAACGTGTATTAAGACTGATCAACAAAGCACAGGGAAAATACAATCGTTTTAAAAGAGAAGCCCTTTCATAGTATTCTGATATTTCGATATTTGGATATTTAAATGCGGAAGCCCTGCATTTTAAATATCCAAATATCAAAATAAATAAATAGCAAAATCAGCCGATGATTTCTCCCGTTTCCATATAGTTCTTGAAACGTTTAATGTCCCGGTCAATCATGTTTTCAAACGCCGGATTAAACAGCCAGGCCAGGCCACTACCCATATAACCTGCCGGCGGACGATAAGAAATCATTACATCTATTTCAGTGCCGCCGTTCATCGTTTCCTGGAAGGTAACACGGCCAGCCGTAGCGATAGACGATCCGGGTAAAGACCGCCAGCCCAGCATTTCACCCGGTATCTCTTTCACAATTTCAGCATCCCATTCCAGGGTGCCGATACCCCCGGGGCCTTTCACTACCCAGTGAGAATGCAAGGGATCTATTTCTTCCACTACTTTCAGATGTTTCATGAATACCGGCAGATTACTTAACTGCCGCCAGAAATAATACACCTCCTCTTTGGGATTGTCTATCTTCAGGGAAGTACGGATATTGATAGAAGCAGTGTGTTTGTCGGGTTTTCTCCTGCCCAGCAATCCGTTAATCAGGTCATTGCCGGAAATGCCACGGTACAACAGGTAACCGGCGCCCAGCAGCTTTAGCAGGCTGCCTGCCGGCCTTTTGTCTACCTTGCTGATAGCACTGCCCAACAGCCACGCACCTGTGAAAATAGATACAATCCTGCCCTCCGGAGTTACATTGATGATGTTAGAGCCTTCATATAGCGGTCCTGCTTTAGGTGGTACATGACCATTTGATATATTTCTCATTAGATACAGTTTGGGGTAAAAGAGCGAAAACCCTGCAACTTTTGCCGGAACCACATAATTATATAATAAACAAATAACTAAATATTAAATTTTACTTTAAATACCTGTGGCGCAATGGATACGGTGCGTAAATAATTACACACTTATCGTCACATTACTCATAAGTCGCATTCAATACTTCACCTATATCTTTTCTGCGGTAACAGCTGGCTGCCTGTTTGCATTTCTCTTACCGATAGCCTATCTTAACCGACCAAATCACTGAACACATGAAAAAAATACTGACCACGTTATTGTTACTCTCCGGCCTTTATGCTTCGGCACAAAAAGAAGTAGCTCCCAATAAATGGCTGAAACTCTTTAATGGCAAGGATTTGAAAGATTGGGACATCAAAATAACCGGCTATGAGCTCAACGATAACTTTGGTAATACCTTCCGCGTAAAAGATGGCTACCTCACCGTTGCCTACGATAAATACGATGAGTTTAAAGAACGCTTCGGACATATTTTTTATAAAAAGAATTTTTCTGCCTACCTGGTAGTAGCAGAATACCGTTTTACCGGCGATCAGGTGAAAGGCGGTCCGGGATGGGCTTTCCGCAACAGCGGTATCATGCTGCATGGCCAGCCGGCAGCTACCATGACCAAAGACCAGGATTTTCCTATCTCCCTGGAAGAACAACTCCTGGGCGGCAATGGCAAAGATCCCAGAACAACGGCCAACCTGTGTACACCAGGCACCAATGTGGTGATGAACGGTAAACTGATTACGGATCACTGCATCAGCTCTACCTCCAAAACCTATCATGGCGACCAATGGGTGCATGTAGAAGCACTGGTACTGCGTGATTCTGTAATCAAACACATTGTGGAAGGAGATACCGTACTCACTTTCAATAAACCGCAGATCGGCGGTGGTAACGTGTTACACGCCAATCCCGCTGTGAAGCAGGATGGAAAACTGCTCACAGAAGGTTCTATCTCCCTGCAAAGTGAAAGTCACCCGGTGCAGTTCCGTAAAGTGGAACTGTTTGATTTATCACCTTACATCAATGACCCGGTGAAACTCAACAAAATATTGCACCTGCTGCAACAGCGGAACAAAGGCCACAAATAAATCTTTTGATACCTGTGGCCCCGGTGGCCGGGGCGGTTTCGGCCGTCTCGGCGGGATACAACCGGCAACCGCCAGGGCAGCGGCTATCAGCGTTAATCCGCACCGGTAATAGACACGTTTTACTACCATTGTTATAGTCGTTTTTCATTATACGAGGGGCAAGAACTATTCCCGATTAAGGAAAAAATGAAAATTCCAAGGCTAATTTTTTACAGCTTTAGGCTACCTTTGGCCCCTCGAAAAAAATAGCATGGAAAATTGTACCCTCTACACACATGAGGTAGATATGGGGAAGGTGTTGACACGCATGCGTGCGAATTTTGATGCATCTGCCCTGAAAGTAAACGGACAGGAAGAACACTGGGAGAGTATTACCGTAGTTTCAAAAAAGAGACGTCTCAGGAAAGGGAATACCATTACAATTACTTACCGGCAACGGGCAGTGCCTGGTTACACCCTGGAACACAGCGATGAACCAGTCGTCGTCAATCTTCACGGCATGTATGCCTTCGTGCAACAAATAGATGCCGATAACCAGGAGCTGAAAGACAGACTGCTGGCAAAAATTCCGACCATCAATACTGAAATAGCCATTAAGGCAGAACCCTCGTTTAACGGGGATCTTCGCTCTGCTGTAATGGAACTGGCCTACGAACTGGATGCTTTCTTTTTCTCCGAAGGCAACGTCATCTTCAATACCGACGTACAAGGCTTCTGGGATAAAACAGGCGCCCTGCTCCTCGATGTAAACGGCCACTCTACCGCTACCAACCTCGCTGTCAACATCGAAACAAAATATTTCGATAGCCAGCTGCCTCCATCCGCAGAAGCACTGGAAAGAAAAGCCCGCAGCCTGCAGCAGTTACAGGCCATGGGCGTCCGCTCCAGCGCTATGCTGCCGGCAATCGCCGACGAAAGCACGGCTGTGATCCGCTCTGCAGCTGAAGTAGCACAAAGGGTAGCGATCCTTACTGCTATCAACACCGTCGCTTTTGGGTATCTCTCCGGAACAGATATCATCAGCTATCTGCAAAAAAATCAACTGTGGGAACATACCACCCCGGCGGAGAAGGCATTCCTCCACAATCCTACGGAAGAACAGAAAAAGAAGGAGACCTGGAAATGTGAAGGAATCTGGGTGTTGCTGTGGGCGCTCAACTTATTGCCTGAATTGGGATACATGACGGACCTCTGCAATATGGACCTCATACCGGAAGAAATATTTCCTTTCCGTGGCCTGTCCGGAAATCCGGCTGTATTCTTCGAAAAAGCAACCACCCTGCGTTCAACCCCGGAAATACTGGATGCCAACGATCTGTATTACCGTGCCCACTGGTCCTGCGTGGATGCCCGCCTGAAAAATGAAGAAGCACCGGTACACCCGGGCGTAGTATACGAAAGGCATTATGCGCTCAACTGGCTGATCAGCTACCGTAATCAACCCTGGGATGAAGTGACATGCGACACCTGAGGGATTTAGGAATTTCTTGATTTATGATTTTTTGATTTTGAGGATGATAAAAAGCGAAGACCGAAGCAATTATGAATTTGCTTCGGTCTTCGCTTTTTAAATCAATATCTGCGCTTCGGTCTTTTTGTTTATCAATCCCGAAATCAAAAAATCGTAAATCAAAAAATCCCTAAATGTTTTTGAGCATCAGTTGCCGGATGTATTTCACCGGCGCGCTGCCATAGCTCAGGAATTTTTCATGGAATGCTTTCAGGCTGTAATCTTTGCCCATCTTCTGTTTGTAGGCTTCCCGAAGATCAATGATTTCTTTGTAACCGGTATAGTAGCTGGTCAGCTGTACACTGGTTACACTTACTCTTTTCCATTTTCCTTCTGCTTCGGCCTGTTGCTGGAAGGCTTGTTTGGTCAGCAGCTGGATAGCTTCTTCACGGCTCATGTTTTTAGCATGTACGCTGTAATCGAGGATCGTGTTGCATACCGCACGCAGGTTCCATTTGTACCACATCAGCCACATTTCCGGCTCATTATTGCCATAGCCGTTTTCCAGCATCATCTGTTCAGTATACACCGCCCAGCCTTCAATCATCGCGCCGTTGCCCATCAGGGATTTAATCAGGCTGGGAGATTGATTGGCATATACCAGCTGGGTATAGTGACCGGGAATCGCTTCGTGGATGTCCAGTATCTGCAGGATATAGTGATTGTATTCACGCAGATAACTTTCTGCTTTATCCTTAGGCCATCCTTCCAGGCTGCCTACGTTGTAGTAGGTGTTGCCGCCTTTATCGTAGGGGCCGGGAGCGCTGATAGATGCACCGGCTACACCAGCCATATAAGCAGGTTCTTTACGTACTACCAGCGGTTTGGTAGGATCAATATATAACAGGTCTTTTTCCTTGATGAAAGCAATCAGCTCAGGCAGTTGTTTTTCGATGGCTGATTGAAACGCTTCCGGTTTTACGTGTTTGATGGACAGGGTGTCGATCATGCGGCTGATCAGCTGCAGCGAATCGGTGGGTACCGGTTGGCTGCCGAAATATTTAGGCCACAGTTCACGGCTGATTTTGGCCATCTGACCATGTACATATGCTTTACGCGCTACCGCAGAATCGTAGATCTGTGAAGCGGTAAAAGAAGATTGGATACCGTAGTTAAATTTCTGGTCGTATAATGGTTGACCAAGACGGAAACTGCGCGGGTTAGCCGGTTTCAGCGTTTTTAACCAGGCGGCGTAATCCTTGATAGCTTTGGCAGCTGTTTGTGCGCGGGCTATCATGGTTTTCTTTTCATCGGCGCCGATGCTGGTTTTTTGCAGGGAGTCGGCAAAATCTTTCTCGAAAATGGACAAACCACCATTGTTCTGATCTACAGCCAGGGAGGTGAGTTCAGGTACCGGGTCCTTGATTTGTTTTTTGGCGGCTTCATAATAAGCGGGTACATTACCCAGTTTAGCGGAGAAGCTGCGCAGCCTGGATTCCAGCGGCTCGTAGTTTTCGTTGAGAATGAAGGCAAAGGTATTGCTCACATTAAAGGAGGAAGGGTCCCACTCATTGCTTTTCAGGTCTTTAATGCCCCATTGTACGGATTTCAGATAGTTTTCTATCAAATGATAGTCTATCTGGTTGGCATCGGATAATTTACTCAGTTCATAGCTTTTGAGGGAGTCCAGCTGCCGTTGTGCAAAAGCAAGGCTGGCTTGTGCGGCGGCGCTATCGGGTACAATCAGCACGCTGTCATACTTATGATAGCCTACGCTGGTGGCCCAATCCGGGTTTTCTTTCCAAAGCTGGTCGATAAAATGTTCCTGGTAGGCGCCGAATGCTTTGTTGAGCACACTGTCCGCCTGCCCGCCGCCCTGGGTGCTGTTGCCGTTGTTACAGGCAATCATCGCCGCAGCCGCAGTGGCGCAAAGAAGTATTTTTCTCATGATGGGAGGATTTTGTTGATTGTCGGACCTAATATAAATAATTTTACCAAACGGGCATTCCCATATATTACCTATGGTATTTTCTCCGCTGTTATTTCCGCTGCAATCTCCTGAAATCAGCGAAATCAGTACTAATCATGCCCTTCTGTGGTTCCATCAGCGAAATCATTTGTAAATCAAATCTATCAGCGTTATCTTTGCAGCTCATTCTTAAAAAAAGATAAAACCTTGCGCCATGTAATCTCACAGGCATATTAAACTTTCTGCTTTCGCCGTTCCGCTCCGGAACAGGCCTGTGAATTTTTTTGTCTAACCCGGTTACAGAAAACGTTTACGATAAGCTTTTTGCAGATATACCCATCCACAAAAACCGCTTCTCATTCGTAATTCGTAACTCGTAATTCGTAATTTTCATTATATGGCGATTTCTCAAAAATATGGCCGTACCTATCATTATCCGTTCTCACCGGGAACTACCAGCGATGACCGTATTCAGCATGACTACTGGGACTGGCTGGTAAACATACCGCAGTTGATACATACGGAAAAACTCGACGGAGAGAACAACTGTCTTTCCCGTTATGGCGTGTTTGCGCGCTCCCATGTGGCGCCTACTACCTCTCCGTGGACAGAAAGCATCCGCCGTTACTGGCAAAGTATCCGGCATGATTTGGGTGACCTGGAAATTTTCCTGGAAAACCTGTATGCCGTGCATTCTATTGAATACAAAAACCTGGATCACCATTTTTATGTGTTTGGTATCCGGGAGCACGATCGCTGGCTAAGCTGGGAAGAAACCCGCTTTTACGCTGCTATGCTGGACTTACCGACAGTGCCGGTGATCGGTGTAATAACGCCGCCGGCTACACGGCAGGACTTTGAAAGAGACACGCTGTCGCTCGTAAATGGCCGCGGAGCCTTTGACCCACATGATGCTTTTAGCGGCCAGCCGACCATCATGGAAGGCATCGTATCACGTAATGCTGCCGGTTATCCGGTGAGCGAATTTTCACGCAACGTGTTTAAGTATGTCCGTAAAGGGCATGTGAAAACAGATGAACACTGGACCCGCCACTGGCGCCGGGCCCGGTTAAATTACGAAGGAGGTAACTATGTGGCAGATTACAGATCATAAAGACTGGGCATCCCTGGAACGGCAGTTCGAATGGGTACGGGTAATGGCATCCGTACCCCAGGATGCACGTCACCATGCGGAGGGTAACGTGGCCGTACATACGCAGATGGTATTGCAGCAACTGCAACAACTACCGGTTTACCAGGAGCTGACGCCGCAGGAGCAGGAAATCCTGTGGGCTGCTGCATTATTGCATGATGTGGAGAAATACTCCACTACCGTACACGAGCCCGATGGTCGGATCACTTCCGCCGGTCACGCCCGCAAAGGGGAGATGCGTGCCCGCCAGATCCTCTATCGTGACATTCCAACACCGTTCCATATCCGCGAGGAAATTGCTAAACTGGTCAGGTACCACGGCCTGCCGTTGTGGGTGTTCGATAAAAAAGACCCGCAAAAGGCAGTGATCACAGCGAGCCTGGAGGTCAATACCCGGCTGCTGACCATGCTGGCCCGCGCCGATGCTTTGGGCCGCATTTGCGATGATCAGGCAGATCTGTTGTACCGGTTGGACTGCTTTGAGGAGCTATGCCGGGAAAACCAATGTTGGGGACAGCCCCGCGCTTTTGCCAATGCTGCTGCCAGGATGAACTACCTGTTGAAGGAAGACGTATCGCCGGACTATGTGCCTTATGAACAACCAAAAACACAGGTGGTGATGATGAGCGGACTACCAGGCGCCGGTAAAGACACCTGGGTGCAACAGCATTATAAGGAATGGCCGGTCATCTCCCTGGATGATATCAGAAGGGCCATGAAAATAGCGCCTACCGATAAAAGCGGTAATGGCACCGTGATACAGGCCGCCAAAGAACAGGCGCGGGAATACCTGCGTAAAGGCCGTTCCTTCGTTTGGAATGCTACCAACATCACACGGCAAATGCGGGAACAACTCAGCAGCCTGTTCTTTACCTATCAGGCTGCGGTAACCATTGTATATGTGGAAGTGCCGGCGGCACGGCTGTTGCAGCAAAACAACCGGCGCGAACATATTGTGCCGGCTGCTGCTATGGAAAGACTGATCAGCAAACTGGAGGTGCCCTCCATCACAGAAGCGCACGAGGTGATTTACCAGGTGCGCTAAAAATAGTATGGGTGAAAAATTATGGATTGATTATCTTGGCGGCGCTTGTGAGATATATCCATGTTTTTTACCCATATTGTTTTTAATAAGATTATAGGGCCAACCATTTGACAACGTATGCAGGAGACTCCTTTTTCGTTGGAGGAATTTGAATTGTTGTTTAAGGAACATTTCAAACCATTAGCCCTGCTGGCATATAGTGTGGTGAAAGACAAGGATGTCGCCAAAGACGTAGTACAGGAGTTCTTCGTGAAATTCTGGGAAACGCAACACACTATACAATTAAGAGGACCTTTTGAACTTTATGCTGCCCGTGCGGTAAAGAACAGAAGTCTGAATTATATTGCCCGGCAGGAAGTACAGGACAAACACCAGCAGCTTTTCGCCGCCTTGGCGCCGGATAATCCGGATAACAGCCATGCGCACAGGGAGCAGTTTTATCAGCGACTGTCGCATGCAATTGATTGTATGCCGGAGCAGCGCCGTCGTGTATTTCTGATGAGCGCCGCCGGTAATAAAAAGTATGCGGACATCGCCCGGGAACTGAATATCTCTGTCAATACCGTTAAGTTTCATATCAAAGCGGCCTATGTTTTTTTGCGGAATGAAGCTTTTTTACCGCTATGGATCAGCGTTTTGCTGACAGTATTCCATTTTTTTGAAAAATTTTCCCAATAGTACCTACCCTTTTTTAAAACGCTCCTGTCCAATCATCAGAAGCTATGACAGAAAATCAATCATCCCACGATTGGGACAAGCTGGCCGGTAAACTGGAACATCCGCGGACCGAAGAACCGTCTTCCCCGGAGGAAGCCGCGTTTTTCGATATCCGGGAGGCGGCAGAAGGCTGGCAGGAAATAGCCTTACTCAACACTACAACGGCCTGGCAGGAAGTAGCTGCCCGGATACAGCATACCCATAAAAAGACACATGCCATTAATTGGTTCCGTGTGGCCGCCGCAGCGGTAGTCACCGGCTTGATTGCAGGAGGAGCGGTATTCCTGTTAAAATCACCGCGGCAAAAAACAACCACCACTGTAGCGGCACATGCTGCCGATAATCAGCAAATACAGCTGATTACCGGCAGCGGCGCTACAGTTGTACCCGACTCCGGTACCCAACTGAAAGAAGCCGATGGTACCCGCATCTCCGCCGGCAAAACCGCTATTTCCTACGAGGCTGTGCAAACCGCGCAGCAGCTGGTGTTTAATACGCTGGTAGTGCCCCGGGGGCATACGTACAAGGTAGTACTCTCCGATGGCACACGGGTATGGCTCAACGCTGATTCCCGGCTGCGTTTCCCCGTAGCTTTCTCCGGCGATAGCCGCGAAGTGGAACTGGAAGGGGAGGCCTGCTTTGAAACAACACCTGCCGGGGGCAAACCTTTCCTGGTAAAAACCGGCGACATACAGGTAACGGTACTGGCAACGGAATTTAACATCAACGCCTACACGCCTAATACTTTTACGACCCTGGTTTCGGGGAAGGTAAAGGTAGGCGCCGGTACACTCGCTAAAGAGCTGACACCCGGCCAGCAGGCCATTTACCGGCAAGGTACCATGACCGTCGCCAACGTAGACGCAGAACAGTTTACCGCCTGGAAGGAAGGCCTGCTGGTATTTGACAACACCAGCCTGGGCGATATTATGACCCGGCTGGGCCGCGAATACGACTATACTGTGAACTTTGAACATGCATCCCTGCAACAACGACGCCTGGGAGGGAACATCGAAAAATCCCCCAATATCAGCCAGGTACTGGAACTGCTGGAAGAACTAACGGATGTCCACTTTGTAATCGATCAACCAAAACGTACCATTATGGTAAAACAAGGCAAATAAAAAAAAGCGAACATGTTGGAGCATGTTCGCTGGCAGCATAAAAAAGAAAGGCGCGAATATCCGCGCCTTTCTTTTTTTATTTAGTGAGATGAATGAAGCGACTAGAACTCATTCCGCCACATCATGCTTTCTACCGGCCTGATGGTACGGCCATTATATTTGGCATTCCCTTTTTTGTTATACATGGTTTCCACTTCGCCTTCCACCACAAAATAAATCAGCTGGCCAATGGGCATGCCGGCATAAATACGTACCGGTTGTGCGCAGGAAATTTCCAGCGTCCAGGTGTTGCAGAAGCCTACATCGCCTTTACCGGCGGTGGCGTGGATGTCGATACCCAGGCGGCCCGTGCTGGATTTACCTTCCAGGAAAGGGACATGGGCGTGGGTTTCGGTGTATTCGAGGGTTACACCCAGGTAAAGGGTGCCCGGTTGCAGTACATAACCTTCTTCGGGAATCTCGAAATGTTCTATTTCATTGTGTTTGCGTGCGTCCAGGATACGGTCCTTGTAGGTAGCCAGGTATTTGCCCAAATGCACATCATAGGAATTGGTACCCAGGTACTTCCGGTCATAAGGCGAAATAACGATAGTGCCTTTTTCAATTTCTTCCAATATCCGTTTGTCTGACAGGATCATGTTAGGTGTTTTAGTAGTAGCAGGTTGGTTTCAGCATTTAAAGGAAGCGTTAAAAAGCTTTAACCTTTGCTGTTATTTCTGCTTTTTTGCTTTAATTTGGCAAGATATGCCATTAATACGTACCATACAAATTGATCCGGAAACCAGGTTGGGCGTGTGGAGCATTGAAGAGCCGGAAAGTTTTTTCCGGGAAAGGGTACATATCAGCCCCGGTATTCATCATCCACACAAACGGTTACAGCATTTTGCAGGCAGGTATCTGCTGGTAACGCTTTTTCCGGAATTCCCGCTGAACCGGATAAAAGTCAGCGAATCCCGTAAACCCCTGTTACAGTGCGATAGCTTTCATTTTTCTATTTCCCACTGCGGCGACCATGTGGCGGCCATCGTGAGCACCAAAGCCGCTGTAGGAATAGACATTGAAGAAGTAAAAGACAAAATAGAAAGGGTATCCCATAAATTCCTGTCCCCCGATGAACGGGACTTTATAGATCCCCGGCATTCCCTGCCGCATAAAACCATCTGCTGGAGCGCCAAAGAAGCCATGTTTAAATGGTATGGCCTGGGTAGCGTCGATTTTAAAGAAAATCTCGTGTTACAACCCTTTGTTTATCAGCCTACGGGTTTTATCACCGCTAATTTTGTGAAGCCGGATTCAAATACCCGGTTATATTTGCAATATATAATGGAAAATGGTCTGTGTCTGGCATGGACCCATCCGGTGTGAGGAAAGGCTTTTTACTAACTGTTGCGTTATTTTGACTTATGAAAATATTCTTGCTCGGCTTTATGGGAGCCGGAAAATCCTATTGGGGAAAGCAGTTGGCAGATCACTGGAATTTGCCCTACTACGATCTGGACGAGGTGATTGTGGAAGCGGAAGAAATGGCCATCAGCGATATTTTCGCAACAAAAGGAGAGGACTATTTCCGGGAAAAGGAGAGCATGCTGCTCCGGGAATTATCACGCCAGGAGAACTTCCTGATATCCTGCGGCGGTGGTACGCCCTGCTTCCAGGATAATATGGACTTCATGAACGACAAAGGCACTACCATCTGGATCAATCCGCCCCTGGAGACCATGGTGGAAAGGCTGACACGCAAAAAACATAAACGTCCCCTGATCCAGGACCTCGATGATCAGGACCTGGCCGACTTCGTGGAAAAAAAACTGGCCGAACGCAGGCCCTTCTACGAACAATCCAGGCACATCATTACATCCGATAACATTACATTGGATACCTTTACGAAAAATATTGAACATGCATAAAGGATTTTTAGTTTGGGCAGCTGTTTTAGGCGCGCTCGCAGTGATTTTAGGCGCTTTCGGCGCACATAAACTGAAAGAACTGGTGCCCCCCGAAACAGTATCTACTTTTCAGACAGGCGTTACTTACCAGTTCTATCATGTGTTTGCGCTGCTGGCAACCGGCATCCTCTTTGCTTATGCTCCGGGCAGCCAGCTGGAATGGGCGGGCAGATGTTTTATCATCGGCATCTTCCTGTTTTCCGGCTCCCTCTACCTGCTCACCATGCTGAAAGCTACGGGCAACGTAGGATTGAGAGGAATCGGTATCATTACCCCCATTGGTGGCGTGGTATTCATCGCCGGCTGGATTTCCCTCTTACTGGGAATATTGAAAATGAAAGCGTAAAAAGCAGATCGTATATGTATAAAGGATATTGGTTGCTGTGGATGTGTATAACCTGGTGCTCCGTAGCGGTAGCACAACAAACAAAAGATATCAGTGGTAAATGGTACGGTATCACCAAATCCTACTACGGCGATAAACAACGCCTCACCGTTGTACTGGCGAAAGAAGGAGAAGGTTATACCGGGGAACTGCAAAACCCCGATCATGACGATGAAGCCATCTCCCTCGATCATATCATCTACCGTGGCGATACCCTGCTGCTCCGCGTAGATACCATCCAATTCGCCTACACCGGCGTTTGGAACGCTGCCGAAAAACAATTCGAAGGCGTTTTCTCCTGGGGTGGGGTTAAAGGCACATATAACATCTCCCGTAAAGAGATCAGGGAAAGCGATGTTTATAAACGCCCACAGGAACCAAAAAAACCGTATCCTTACTATACGGATGAAGTGAAGTTCGACAATACGCACGATCACATTTCCCTCGCTGGTACATTTACCCGTCCGGCAGCGTGGGGCCGCTACCCGGTAGTGATCCTGCTGAGCGGTTCCGGTCCGCAGGACCGCGACGATGAAATGGCCGGACATAAAACATTCCTGGTGCTGGCCGATTTCCTGGCCCGCAACGGTATCGCCAGCCTCCGCTTCGATGACCGCGGCGTAAACGGTTCCGGTGGCGTATATGCCAAAGCCAGCATATACGACTTCGCCAATGATGCCAAAGCTGCCCTGGAATATCTGAAAACAAGAAAAGACGTAGATCCGTATACGATAGGCCTGCTGGGCCACAGCGAAGGAGCCATCGTGGCACAAATCGCTGCGGCAAACAATAAGTCGGTAGCTTTTGTAGTTTCTTTGGCAGGACTGGGTGTTACCGGCCGTGAAATGGTGGACCAGAAAGTGGTCCTCGATGGACGGATGTCCGGCGCTTCCGATGAGGAAATCAAAGAACGCCTGCAACGGCTGAAACCTTACTGGGACGCATTAGCCAGCGATACCAGTTATACGGTGGCCGCTACCAGGGCAAAAAACGTACTGCGCGATATCTACCGCAACTCACCGGATGAAATCAGGAAACAGGTGTCTGAAGAAACGTTCGTAAATGATATGCAATTCGACCGGGAACTGTCATCCATCCTGTTGTATAAACCGCTGGACTACCTGAAACAAATCAAATGTCCGTTTATGGCTGTCAACGGTACCCGCGATCTCCAGGTAGACGCGACCACTAATTTAAATGCCATAGAACGCGCCCTGCGCGAAAATGGGAATATGCTTGTCACCATACGTAAGTTCGATGGATTAAACCATTTGTTCCAACGTTGTAAAACCTGCACCGTAGCAGAATACGGCGACCTGGAACAAACCATTGACCCCCTGGTGCCGGAATTTATAGCGCACTGGATACTCCAGCTGCCACCAAGGGCCAGGTAATCCCAACTGAAGTTAAATTATGTCCAAGAATAAACTGAAAAACGAAAAACCGGAGAGCAAAAAACCGAAAGCCCCCACACCAAACCCTGAAGTGCTGAAGAAAGACAAGGAGGCTGAGGTAAAAGTAAAAGAACTGGTCAAGGATGAACGCACCCATAAAGTGATGGGCGTGTTCTTCCTGCTCCTGTCTGTCTATTGCTTTATCGCTTTCACCTCCTACCTGTTTACCTGGGAAGATGACCAGGACAAAGTATTCCGCTATACCACCCGCGAACTGCTGATCGGTGATGTAAAAGTGGATAACCTGCTGGGCCGCCTGGGCGCCTATGTCTCCCACAACTTCTTCTACAACGGTGTAGGCATCGCCGCCTACCTGTTCTGCTATTTCTTCTTTATCATCGGCGTTAATTTCATTGTGGGCCGCCGCGTGTTCCGCGTTTGGCGCAATGTGAAATATATGATCTTCGGCCTGCTGTTTATCAGTATGGCTATGGCTTTTGTTACCAATGGGGCCGATTTCCCCTGGGGCGGCGCACTGGGCAATGCGCTCGATAAGTGGACTTCCGGCTTTATCGGTAAAACCGGGACCGCACTGCTGTTGCTCGTAGCAGGCTTTTCCTGGCTCATCTGGAAGTTCAACTTCGATTTTAAATGGCCGGAGAAAAAAGTGAAGCCCCCCAAACCCGCACCGGTAGCACCTGCAGCGCCGGTTACTCCGGCAGTGGCCAGCACGGCGGTTCCTACGCCTGCGCCTGAAACAGCCAAAGGCAACGCCCTCAAAGGCGATGGCGGCGTGGTAGTGATCCCGCCGCACCCGGAAGAAGAGGAGGAAGAAATTCCCATGCAGCTGATCGAAAAAGAGGAGGTAACTGTGATCCCCGCTGCTCATGCGGCTTATGTGCCACCGGTAACACCACCTCCGGTAGCTGCACCGGAACCGGAGATGGACATGGATGAAATGGAAGAAGAGGAGGAGGAAGACCCCGGTCCACTGTTATATGTGGAAGAAGTGCCGGAAGATCTGCCGCCAGCCCCCACCCCTAAAAAGAAAAATCAGCCGGAAGAAGTCGCCTTTGAAATCAAGGAGACTTTCAAGGATGAAGAAGATGAAGTCGAGGAGCTGGCTACCGTCCGCCCCGTTGTGCCGGTAGATCCTTACGATCCGTCGCTGGACCTGCGCGATTACCGCTACCCGGGCCTCGACCTGCTGGAAAACCATAACGCAGACAAAGTAGTGGTACAGGATACCGGTGAACTGGAGAAAAACAAAAACCAGATCATCGATACCCTCAAAAACTACGATATCTCTATCCAGAAAATCAGTGCTACGGTAGGGCCTACTGTTACGCTCTACGAAATTGTGCCAGCCGCCGGTGTCCGCATCTCCCGGATTAAAAACCTGGAAGATGATATCGCCCTGAGCCTTTCCGCCCTGGGTATCCGCATCATCGCGCCTATTCCCGGTAAAGGCACCATCGGTATTGAGGTACCCAATGTTAAAAAGAGCATTGTTTCCCTCAAAGCCCTGCTGGCATCGGAAAAATTCCAGAACAGCACCATGGATCTACCCATCGCCATCGGTAAGAAGATCGACAACGAAAACTTCATCGCCGACCTGGCTAAAATGCCCCACCTGCTGATGGCGGGTGCTACCGGTCAGGGTAAATCCGTTGGTATCAACACTTTGCTGGTGTCGCTGCTGTATAAAAAACATCCTTCCCAGCTCAAGTTTGTACTGGTAGACCCGAAAAAGGTGGAATTATCACTGTATAAACTGATCGAGAAGCACTTCCTGGCCAAACTGCCGGGAGAAGAGGATGCGATCATCACCGACACGAAGAAGGTAATCCACACGCTCAACGCGCTCTGTATAGAAATGGACCTGCGGTACGACCTGCTCAAGGAAGCCGGTACCCGTAATATCCGGGAATACAACGCCAAATTTACCCAACGCCGCCTCAATCCGCAGAAAGGGCACCGGTACCTGCCGTTCATCGTGCTGGTAGTGGATGAGTTCGCGGATCTTATCATGACAGCCGGTAAAGAGGTGGAAATGCCGATTGCCCGTCTGGCCCAGCTGGCCCGTGCGGTGGGTATTCACCTGATCATTGCTACACAACGCCCGTCTGTAAACATTATCACCGGTACCATTAAGGCCAACTTCCCGGCCCGTGTGGCATTTAAGGTGTCTTCCAAGATAGACTCCCGTACCATCCTCGATATTGGAGGCGCCGAACAGTTGATCGGCCAGGGGGATATGCTGGTGTCTTTCAACGGGGAACTGGTACGTCTCCAGTGCGCCTTTGTGGATACGCCGGAGGTAGAAAGCGTGGCTGAGTTCATCGGCAATCAGAAAGGGTATCCTGATGCCTTCCTGCTGCCGGAGTATGTGGATGATAAAGATACTGATGGTAAAGAGCTGAGCCTTGCCGACAGAGACCCGTTGTTTGAAGAAGCGGCCCAGGTGATCGTGCAAACCCAGCAGGGGTCTACATCTTTGCTGCAACGCCGGATGAAACTCGGGTATAACCGTGCAGGCCGCTTGATGGATCAGCTGGAATCCGCCGGTATCGTTGGGCCTAATATGGGGTCCAAGGCCCGTGATGTGCTGGTGAAAAGTGAGTCTGAACTCCAGGAAATTCTTAATGATTTGTTATAATATGTTAAGATGTCGGGGTGTGCGGTATAGATTTTAACAAAATAAACCGAATTTTGCCCCTCCGACTAAAAAAACTAACATCATACCGGCATGGCATTTGACATGGCTGGGTTAGAAAACCAAAAAAATCTACAATGAAGAAATTTGTATTGACAGGATTGTTGTTAAGTGGTATTGTTTTCAGTGGCATGGCCCAGTCCAAAGGCGCCAGCGACCCCAAAGCCAAGACGGTCCTGGACGGTGTCAGCAATAAATTCAAAACCCTTAAAACCGTGGTGGCCAACTTCGTCCTCAAAGTAGAAGGCGCCAACAACAGCGTAAACGATTCCAAAAAAGGGACCGTATACCTGAAAGGGGCTAAATATAAAGTTACCTTGCCTGGTCAGGAAATCATCAGTGATAACAAAACTTCCTGGACATACGCAAAGGATGTGAATGAGGTAACCATCAATAATGTGGACCAGAGCAGCGGTGCCATGACACCGGCCAAACTCTTTACCAATTTCTATGATAAAGATTTCCTGTACCGCCTGGAAGGTGAAAGCAACGAAAAGGGCAAGGTATTACAGAACATCGAAATGACGCCGACAGACAAGGCCAAGAATATCTTTAAAATCATCGTTTCCGTTGACAAGAAGAGCCAGAGCATCGCTAAGATGAAAGTGTTCGAGAAAAACGGTAACCACTATACTTACGAGATTACCAGCTTTACCCCCAACGCGAATGTAACAGATGCTACTTTTACATTTGACGCTAAAAAATATCCGGGTGTAGAAGTAGTGGATCTCCGGTAAAATGGTGAATAGCGAATCAGAAATAGTGAATTTGGGCGGAGTTATAAGCGAAGGAGCGGTGAGACCCTTCTCTGCTTATATCTCCGCCCAAATTTCGTAATCGCAATTCCCGATTATTGTTTTACCTTTGGCAAGTTTCAATTAAAATTAAACAATATGGCATACGACGTAATCGTAATTGGTAGTGGCCCTGGTGGATATGTGGCTGCTATCCGTGCTTCGCAGCTGGGATTTAAAACCGCAGTAGTGGAAAGAGAAAGCCTGGGTGGTATCTGTTTAAACTGGGGCTGTATTCCAACCAAAGCGTTATTAAAAACAGCGCAGGTATTTGAATATACACAGCATTCCAAAGACTATGGTATCACTATCGGAGATGCGAAGGTTGATTTTGATGCTGTTATCAAGCGCAGTCGTGGCGTTGCTGATAAAATGAGCAGGGGCGTACAGTTCCTGATGAAAAAAAATAAAATCGACGTAATCATGGGCACCGGCAAGCTGAAAAGCAAAGGCCAGGTGGAAGTGACTGATAAAGACGGTAAAGCTACCGTATACGACGCTAAACACATCATCCTGGCTACAGGAGCCCGCGCCCGCGAGCTGCCTAACCTGAAAATCGACGGCAAAAACGTCATCGGTTACCGCCAGGCAATGGTACTGCCCCAACAGCCTAAATCCATGATCGTGGTTGGTTCCGGCGCTATCGGTGTGGAGTTCGCTTACTTCTACGCTACCCTGGGCACTAAAGTGACCATCGTCGAGTTCATGCCACGCATCGTACCAGTGGAAGATGAAGACATCTCCAAAGAACTGGAAAAAATCTACAAAAAGAAAGGTATCGAAATCATGACCAATGCTTCTGTTGAAGCGGTGGAAGCTGCTGGTAACGGTGTGAAAGCGAAAGTGAAAACACAAACCGGCGAAGTAACCCTCGAAGCAGACGTGGTACTGAGCGCTGTAGGTATCGCTGCCAATATCGAAAACCTGGGCCTGGAAACACTGGGTATCAAAACCGATAAAGGCCGCGTAACTGTTGATAAATACTACCAGACCAACGTTCCGGGCGTTTACGCTATCGGTGACATGGTTCCCGGTCAGGCACTGGCACACGTTGCCTCTAAAGAAGGTATCATCTGCGTGGAAGCTATCGCCTACAACGAGAAAAAATACGCACACAAACCTGAAACTATCGACTACATGAACATTCCGGGATGTACTTACTGCGCACCGGAAATCGCTTCTGTAGGTTATACTGAAAAAGCAGCTAAAGAAGCCGGATACGAAGTGAAAGTGGGTAAATTCCCCTTCTCTGCTTCCGGTAAAGCTTCTGCCGCAGGCGCTACTGAAGGTTTCGTAAAAGTAATCTTCGACGCTAAATACGGCGAATGGCTGGGTACTCACATGATCGGCGCTAACGTGACCGAAATCATCGCTGAAACAGTAGTTGCCCGCAAACTGGAAACTACTTACCAGGAAGTACTGGATTCTATCCACCCGCACCCTACTATGAGCGAATCTGTAAAAGATGCGATCGAAGTAGCTTACGGCGAAGCAATCCACCTGTAATCAACTTAAGTTGTATGATATACAAAAGGCCTGCATTGCAGGCCTTTTGCTTTTATTATTGTTTGACGATCTGCTTCGAATAAATACGCTGGTTCCCCAGAAAAACACTGCAATTATATACTCCCGGCGCCAGCCGGTCCACCGGAACAGACTCCTGCATATCACTAATCGTCCGCTGTAAAACAATCCTGCCACCCATATCGGTCAGCACGACCTGCCTTACCCGGAACTCCTTGTCCAGTATGATTAGCTGACTAAGCACCGGATTAGGAAACACCAATATGTTATGGTCCAGCAATATACTAACGGAGGATATGTCCGAATAAATAAACCGTCCATCTGCTGTTTCCAGTGCTACCCGGTATTGCACGATGCCCTCATAAGGTTGCTGGTCCAGGAAGGTGTAGTCGGTAGCATCGGTTACAGGCTGACTACCCAACCGCGTCCAGCCGTTGGGGGCGCGCCTTTCCCAATAAATACCTTTAAGCAGATAAGTAGACCCCAGCTGTAGCGTGAGCTGCACCTGGTTGTTGACAGTCCTGTCGGCCAGTAAAGTGCTGACGTAACAGCCTACGCCCTGCAACGTGTAATTGGAAGCATAGCTGCGGGCGCCTTCCCAGCCGGCAGGAGCAACCGGGCTCACGGCGTAATAAAGAGAAGTGGCGGTTTGTTTGGGAATAAACAGGAAAGTATCGGTTACCTGCCGGAAAGGCGCCATCACACCTTGTTGTAGGGCATATACCTGGTAACGGCGCGCTGCGGGTAACCGGTCCCAATACACCATGGCGGTGTCCGTACAGTTGAAACCGGTGAAGACGGTGAGTTGCGGCGCGATAAAAAAAGGTGGACTAATAAACGAAGTATCCGTTAACGTTAGCTTAAGCCATACTTTACTGAAGGTATTCGGGGTGCTCCAGTTGTAAGGCTGTTGCAGGGGGAGTTGTTGTGCAATGGTGGTCCAGGTGGCGCCGCTGTCAATGCTGTAGGAGAGATCACCGTTACCACTATACGTAGTTTCCCATAGCAGGGGAGTGGGCTGTGAAGCGGGCAACATCGCACTGTCAATAGGATTCTGCCAGGCAAAGGACGGTTCGGTAATATAAGTATACACCAGGTAAAACGGTTGACTGGCGGTAGCAAGTTTTTTCCCTTTTATGGTGATATGCAGATTACCAGCCACCGGCCGATCGATGCTGATCTGTTCATTGTTATTCAGGCTGTCAATGCCGCGGTGGGCGGGCTGTCGCAGGGAATCCAGTGCCGGGAACGGATTGAGTACCCAGGGCATCCAGGTGGCGCCATCAGCGGTGACGGCCTGCATATCCAGGTCGTTGACCAGCGCCTGCGGCGCATTGGGAGCTGCGGCGGGATCATTCCAGGAAAGGGTGACTTTCAACTGCTGCAGACCTGCGGGTATGGGAATATCAAAAGAAGTGGCGCCGCCGTTGGTAACGGTCCCCTGGCGGTAATGCCCGGCGTTTAATGTAGTAAGGGCGCCGGCAGCATGCAGGTTACCATAACCATAGGTATAAGCTGGTCTGCCACCTTTGGGTAAAACGGCGCTGTTGATCAGTAAGGCGCGTACCAACGCGGCGGAGGGGGCCACGCCATGTAACTGGCGATAGGCATCCTGTATCAACGCTACTACGCCGCTGGTGAGGGCAGCAGCGCCGGAGGTGCCATCCTGGCCGTACGCCGCTATTTCCGGTTTGATACGGCCATCGTAGGCAGGGCCTTTGGAGGAGCCCCTGCTCATGTCGAAATTGGCTTCTGTACCACCCACTGCGATCACATTTTTAGCGTGTTTGTAATTACCCGTTAGGTTAGCAAACAATCCAAGTCCCTGGTAGCGGCCATCACGGGGGATACTATCGCCACTGTTGCCGGAGGAAAATACATGCACCAGCGTATCGGCTTCCGCGATCTGTTGATCATAGGCGGCGGCCATGGAGCCGTATTCGTTGACGATGCCACTGCCATAGGAGTGATTTTGCACTGTAATGCCAAACTGTTGAAAATAACTGTTGTCGTCGGGAAATAGGGTACCGTAACCGCTGGGACTTAACGACGCTGCAGGAGCTACCCCCAACCCGTTCATTCCTGTGTTGCCGGCGCCTGCTATCAGGGTTGCCATGATGGTGGCATGAGGGCTGCGGTCGGATGACTGCAGGGCAGAACGCAGGTATCTTCCCGAAAGATCAATATCAGTAGTATCAAATAAATCTTCTTTAACGGAAACGGTTATACGTTTTCCTCGTACGGCTGGAAACTGTTGCTGTGCCACATTAATACGGTTCACATACGGATTAATGGTGTTGATGATCACCTCCGGTGCGGGACGTCGTATTATATCGGCAGTGGTGACGTAAGGTAATGTAATTACCGCAGGCCAGTCGCGTTGTGGCAGTTTAATCACTGCAGCATGGTAACGGTCAATGCGGTGTACTATTCGTGCGGGTGGTACCGTTGCCCGTTCCCCGGTATAGGATATCTGTATCGTTATACTGTCGGCTGGCCGCAATGATGCCAGTTGCGCCAGCAAGGCCGCTGTAGCTTTGTAATTGGCGTTGGCAGGATAATGGTACGCTATTTTTTTACGGAAAGTAGTGTCAGCAGGAAGTTGTTGTAAGATGTAGTGGTGGCTTGATAATGCTTTGACAACGCCGCATGCCGCCAGTGTTTTTTCATCCGGTGCACGAACGAATTTTACCAGCAGGGGGGATGATGCGGACGATGTAGTTAACGTATCGGCGCCATATGTTTTGATCATCACACTATCCTGCATGCGCTGCTGCGACATGGCAGAGAAGTGAAGGGATAACAGCGCAACGAATGCTGGCAGTGCTTTGACGGTTTTCTTTTTCATGCTTACGGGCGATAGATCCTGGGAGGTACGATGTTACTTAAAACTACTGCAATAAATCGTTCAACACAATTTTTTATGCGGACAGGCGCAAAATATTTTTTTTAAGTTCAACGAAAGTTGTAATATTGGTAACACGATAATTTAATTGAAAACGAGCAACGAAATCTAAACCATACGAGAGAACCGATAACCATTGGGTTAACTGAAGAGCAAGTCTGAATCGCCGGAAATACCCGGTACTACTGAATCATAGCCAATCATTGAAGATGCATGCAGGTGTCCTGAAAAAGACATCAACGCTGTGATATGTCTGCTAAAGAAGAGCACTGAAAGCCCGCTTTTTTCGGATGTGTTAACACCATGCAAGTTGTTGTTTGTAGGTAGCATTGTTTACTTCCGCCAGTAGCACTGCCCCAACAGATATGCACTGTTGTTTTCTGTAATGAAGAAATTGATATGCCGGTCGATGTTATATCAACCGGCAGGAAATACTTTTTCTTTTTAAACCAAAATCCGAACTGATGAAAAAACAAATGTTCGCCGTAATTGCCTGTCTGGCCGCAGGTGTAATGATTTCTTCCTGTAACAAAAACGACAAACAACAGGAGGCGGCACAACCTGATCAGGTGTCCAGTGAAGTGCTGGCACAGATAAAAGCCAATGGGTTCAGTACTGACAACGTACGCCAAACAGAAGATGGTTATCTCGTGGAAGGAGATATCCTGTTAACTGCGCAGCAACTACAGGAGAAAGTTGGCACTCCTACCTTACGCATTGCCAATGATGAACAATACCGGACCAACAACCTGGTGAATGCTTTGCCCCGCCTCATTAAAATTAAAGTAACCAACCTGGGTACTGCCTTTATCGCCGGTACAGATACGGCTATTGCCCGTTATAACAGACTGGGACTGCGTATTACCTTCCAGCGCATTACCAGTGGTACCCCGGATATTACCATTAAAGGATTTAATCAGGGACCCAGTGGAGGATATATCACCCTGGGATCTTCCGGTTTCCCCACCAGCAGCGGTAATCCTTATGGTACTATCAAGATGAACACCAACCAGTATGCCTATGGTACCAATCCCAACGTATTGTACGTAGGATCTGTTATTCAGCATGAAATTGGTCACTGTATCGGTATGCGTCATACCGACTACATGAACCGTGCTTACAGCTGTGGAGGTTCTGCTGTTAACGAAGGTGATGGCGGTGTAGGCGCTGTACTCATCCCCGGTACTCCTTCCGGCCCTGATGCCAATTCCTGGATGCTGGCCTGCTCCAATGGCGGTAACCGTACATTCAATGCCAATGACATCATTGCATTGAACTATCTGTACCACTAATCATTTTGATATTTGGTTATTTGATTATTGAAGTCGTCAGGGTTTACTGTTGATGACTTCAATAATCAAATAACCAAATGCTCAAATATCCAGCGATAGCTTCACCACATGTACCCCGTTATCTTCCTTTATCTGCAGCTGATGCCGTTGTGGATACAACTGTTGCAGGCGCTCCTGCGCATAACGGATATCCGTTGCAGTATTGGTATCGCTATGTATGGGGAACTGCCGGTTACTGCAATAAAACCGTATACAACGATCGGTCGCCTGCAGATGCACTACTATTTCGGAGGTCTCCTGGTTGCTAACACCATACTGGAAGGCCTTTTCGAGAAAGGGTAATAATAACATCGGGGCAATACACTTGATACCCGGATTACCAGATACGGAAAATTTCACGCGGGTACGGGGCGTTAGCCGCAACTGCTGTAAGTCAATATAATCGTGTATACATTCTATTTCCCGCTGTAATAAAACATAATCATGTCCCGTGTCGGTAGTTGCATACCGCATCATGTTCGATAATTTCAAAATGCTGGCAGCGGTATGCTCATGCTGTAACATGGCCAGCGAATAAATATTGTTGAGGGTATTAAAGAGAAAGTGTGGTTGTAACTGCGATTTCAGCGCAGAGAGTTCGGCGGCTGCCTTCAGTGCCTTACTATGTAAGGCCTGCTCCGACTGGCGCCACCGGTGACAGGTGACTTCAATCGCTCCGCTCAGCACCACGGAAAGCACTACGGCCAATACATGATTGTACCAGTACTGCCCCCGGATAAAGAGCAAAGGAAGACTCATACATATCACCCAACCAGTGATATGCAGCATTATAACCATCAACCTGGATCGAAACATGCTCAACAGATATTCAGAAACAGTTTCAATATGCGCCAATTCCCCTGTTTATCGCACTGCATCTCTGTCAACACCGCCTTTATCTCGATGAATCCGCAGAAACACAGGTTTATCTTTCCTCGCCTCCCCGAATTGTAGTAAATTGCCGGTTCTATAAAAAGAATATCAGATATGTTGCAACGAATCGTGAAGCCGCTGGCTATAGCAGTGCTCCTGCTACTGTCTCAGCTGACTTATGCCACGGAAGGAATGTGGTTACCACAACTGCTGTCCGGACTCAATGAGAAAGAGATGAAGGGAATGGGAATGAAAATCAATGCGTCGGATATTTATAACATCAACAAAGGCAGCCTGAAAGACGCGATCGTCAGCTTCGGCGGCTTTTGTACAGCAGAGGTGATCTCTTCACAAGGGCTTATCCTCACCAACCACCACTGCGGTTATGAGTCTATTCAGAAACACTCCTCCCTGCAAAACAACTTCCTGCAAAATGGTTTCTGGGCTAAAACAGCATCGGAAGAACTGTCCAACCCCGGCCTCTTTGTAACTTTCATCGTGCGTATCGATGATGTTACCAAAGCTGCCCTGCAGGATGTTAAACCCGGCATGAGCGAGCGCGACCGCCAGTCAGCCATCGATAAACGCCTCAACGAAATCCGTCAGAACGCCCGTAAGGAATCCTGGCAGGAAACGATGGTGAAGCCTTTTTATGAAGGCAACCAGTATTTCCTGTTCGTAACGGAAACGTTCAACGACGTACGCCTGGTAGGTACGCCGCCTTCTTCTATCGGCAAATTCGGTTCCGATACCGATAACTGGGTATGGCCCCGTCATACCGGCGACTTCTCCATGTTCCGCATCTATGCCGGAAAAGATGGCCGCCCGGCGCCCTATTCACAGGATAACGTGCCGCTGTCACCGAAATATTTCCTGCCTATCTCCCTGAAGGGCGTGAAACAAAACGACTTTACCATGGTACTCGGGTTCCCCGGCCGTACCAACGAATACCTGCCTTCTGAAGCGGTGAAACTGACCGTTGAAGCGCTCGATCCCGCCAAAGTAGGTATGCGCGATGCCGCCCTGGAAGTAATTGACGGCTATATGCGCAAAGATGAACAAATCAAAATTCAGTATGCTGCCAAATACGCCAGCACTGCCAATGCCTGGAAAAAATGGAAAGGCGAGATGCTGGGCGTTAAACAAACCCGTGGCATCGAAAAAAGGGAACGCTACGAAGCTACCTACCGCGAACTGCTGGATGCTAACGCGGAACAGAAAGTGAAATATAGCGGTGTGCTGGATTCCCTCAATGAAATGTACCGCCGCATACGGCCCTACGCTCAAACCAGGGACTACTACAGTGAACTGGTGAAAAACGTGGAGCTGTTCACCGCCGGCGACCGCCTCATCAGTTTCCTCGGAGAAGTACGCGACAAAGGCGAAGGACAATACGAAGCCCTGCGCCAGCAATTCCTGGAATCTATGCAGTCGTTTTATAAAAATTACAATGCACAGGTAGACCACGACGTGGCGGTTAAACTGCTGGATATCTACGCTAAAGGCGTTCCTAAACAGTACGCCGGTACGGAATATGCACAGATCTGCGGCGAAAGCAATAACGACAGCCGTGCACTGGCAGATAAAATCTATAATGGTTCAGGCCTCACTTCCCTGGAAAAACTCAAAGCATTTGTGCAACAACCCTACAACGCGGTGGTGGCCCAGATGTGGAAAGATCCGGGTACACGCCTGATCATGGCCATGCGTAAAGGTTTTGTGGATAATGTCAGCAAACCGGTCAGCGATCTGCAAAACAGCATCAATAACCTGCAACGCACCTACATGCAGGCGCAGATGGATGTAATGGCAACTAAAAAACGTTTTTACCCGGATGCCAACAGCACCCTGCGTGTAACCTACGGCAAAGCAGATGGCTACAGCCCCCGCGATGCCATTCACTATGATTTCTACACCTACCTCGACGGAGTTATGGAGAAATACATTCCCGGCGATTACGAATTCGATGTGCCCGCTAAACTCATTGAATTGCATAAAAACAAAGACTATGGCCGCTATGGTGTAAACGGCCGTATGCCGGTATGTTTTATCGCCAGCAACCACACTACCGGCGGTAATTCCGGCAGCCCTGCGCTGGATGCCTACGGGCACCTGATTGGTCTTAACTTCGACCGTACCTGGGAAGGTACGATGAGCGATATCAACTACGATCCGTCTATTTGCCGCAACATTATGGTGGATATCCGTTATGTGCTGTTTATCGTGGATAAATACGCCGGCTGTACCCGCCTTATTGATGAAATGAAACTGGTGAAATAACACTGGTGTAATGATAAATAAAAAGGCCCGCAGCGATTAGCTGCGGGCCTTTTTGTTATGAGGTATGATCTAGCTTGCAAAGGTCATCCTGGTTGATGAAACCAGTAAAGCTATCATAGGCAATCATCCGAAGACACAGGGCCGCAATCCATCCGGTTCGTTTGCCAGAAAAAAGGAAATTTTGAGGAGAACCTCATGGAGGCTAGTTTAGATTTTTTAATGGATTAACGAGGGCGGCTTTTACAGAAGTGTATCCGATGGTAAGCAGCGCTATTACCAGTATAATCGCATATGCTTCCATAAAGTAGTACCATTTTACGGTAATAATGAACGCGAAGTTCTCCAGCCATCTTCGAATGATAAGTAAAGCCAGGGGGGTAGCCAGACAAATGGCTATTAATACTGGTTGCAGAAAATTCAGTAACAGTAACCGGATGATGGCATTGGCGTCTGCCCCCATAATCTTCCGGATACTTACTTCCCTGGTCCGTAACTGGGTCGTGAAAATGACTAGCGCCAGCAATCCGAGTGAAGCCACAACGATGGCCAGTACTGTAAAAAAGGTGATAATACTGATCAGGCGGTCTTCTGACTTATAAAGGTCTTTAAACACAGTCGATAAGTATTGATATTGGAAAGGTATATTAGTCTCATATGCATTATAAATCGAATTGATTTGCCGGATAACCTGTCCGGCATCGATGCCATTGTGCAGCCGGATATAAAAGCAACCATCTGTATATGGGCTCCACATCATTGAACTATCGTTACGGATGTTGAAAAACAAGCCGTCAATCGGAGACTGCATAGAGGCGAAGTGAAAGTTTTTTAATACGCCGCCAACGAAAAAATCCTGGTCGTTAATGATAATGCGGCTTCCAACCGGATTGTCAGCGAGCTTTAATTTTGCGATAACAGCCTCATTAATGACGATGGTATTATTGTGAAAGCTCCCGGAGGGACGAAACTTCCACTTCAATTGCAGTAAGGAAATAAAAGACGAGTCAATCTGAAGCGTCGGGATAGATACAAATGCATCATTCTGGCCCATTTTTGCAAAGCTCATATCATATCCCCCATACATCTGATAACCAGCTGCAGATACCGCTTGTACGCCGTTTATACCGGATAATTGTTCTTTTACGGAAGTGTAATGCTGGTTAATTTCTTTCCCAAAAGGAACCATCACCAAATTATTCATGTTAATGCCGGTGTCTGCGTTCTTCATATAATGCAATTGTTTGTTCATAACAATGCAGAAAATGATGAGTACCGCTGAGATAACAAATTGAAGTGTGACGAATGTTTTTCTGATCATACGCCCGTTGTGAACCTTGTTACTTCTTTTGTATAAGGCGTCTACCGGCAGCAGGGAGGATAATACCAATGCAGGATAACTCCCCGAAAGCAGAATGGTGATAAGAGGAATTAACAACAACCCTCCCAGAACAATAGGTTCCAGGAAAAAGGACGCGGATATTTTTAAATCCAGCAGCCGGTAGAAATGGGGAAGTATCAAAACAAAAACAGTAAAACCGATCATACAGGCAAATGATACATTTAAGGCTGACTCTGTATAATACTGCCATGCAATACCGGATCTACCGGCGCCAATAACTTTCCGGATGCCAATTTCTTTGGTCCGGGACGTATAGGCGGTAATAGCCAGGCTGATATAATTGATGATCGCCAACAGCAATATCACCGCTGATATGAGCGAGAAAATTTTCAGATATTTTATATTGGAGATGTCGCCAAAATTGAGATAGAGATGACCATCAGCAAACCGCATGAGATGGAACTTTGCAGGGTTTTCATGATCAGTTTGGAATACCAGCTGGTTAATATTTTTTTCCGTTTTCGCTACCTTGTCAGGGTTGATATAAAAATAAGTCTTAAATCCGCCCAAGCCAATTCCCTGCTGCCCGAAGGCCGATTGATACTGCTCCAGTTGCCGGAGACTGGAGAGAGAACCAACAAAATCAAAGTCTATACTGGAGTTGGAAGGAGGGGTGTCTGCAACCCCGGTTATTTCAAAGGTGATATGCTTGTCATACTGTAATGTTTTTCCAACAGGTGTTTCATTCCCGAAATATTTTCGGGCTGCCCGCTTGCTGATAACTATTTTGAAGGGGGCGTTTAATATTGTCGCAGGGTTACCCGATAACAACGGAAAAGAAAAGATATTAAAGAAAGCAGGGTCAGCAAAGATGATGTTGGATTCAAAAAAATTCGTGGCTGAGTTGGAAACGCCCAATGCTACCGGCTTTTCTATTTGTTTAACACGTACAAATGAGATAACGTCGGGAAAGTTTTTTTGTACAATATCACCGGTAGGATAGCTGACCTCAGGGAGAAGAATATTGTTTTCACCCATCCTTAGCTCGCCATACATCATATAGATGTTTGACGCATGCTTATGGAATTTATCATAGCTGTATTCATGGAAAATGTAAATTACAATCAGCAGGCAGGATGCTATTCCTATGCCAAGCCCGAAGATGTTAACAAAGGTATACAACTTGTTTTTCCATAAATTTCTTAATGCCGTCTTAAAATAGTTCCTGATCATGGTTGTTTGTTTGAATGATGAATACCCCATGAAAACTGGTTGATGTATTTCCCACAGATCTACTGCCGGTAACGAACAGATTTTAAATATTCTTTTCGGCTATAGATTTCAGTTTCGGCACTTAAAGGCTGGGAATTGGTCCCTCGTGGATGATATAGATGATAAACAGGGTCATCGATTCTTTTTATTCTCCTGGATAGTATTTTGAACCGGTGATAACGTTCCGTGTCGTCATGCCCCTCCCAACAGTTTTTATTTTCCAGACCGCTTTCCAGAAAGGTTTGCCGGTCTATACAAACAACAGATAGCCGCCCGCGTTAGAACGGCTACCTGTTAAACGTTTATAACTTACACTCATATACGATAGAACTGCACTGGTCCACTCTTTTCAGTCCTTTCCGATAAGAACGGAAACCATGGAAGAAACCAGCCAGCAGCCGGCTTTTGCCGGTTTTGTATTTCTCACTCAGCAGGCTTACATAAAAACCATCGAATACCATCGGATGTTTTTTTACCAGTTTGATCTGGTGCTGACCCAGCAGCTTTTCCATAGCGGCAGGAGAGAAGTGATACAGGTGACGGGGTACATCGTAGGCGGCCCAATACTCACCGTAATGTGCTGCGTCGGAAGACGTATAGTTGGGAACCGCTATCAACAGGGCGCCACCAGGTTTCAGCAGCTCCCGGATACGGTCCAGGTAACGATGCAGCTCATGCACATGTTCCAGTACATGCCACATGGTGATGGCATCGTACTGTTGTTGGGGCAACTGAAAAAGCTGATCGATCGGAAGCGGATCTATATTGTAAAGTGTTTTGGCATTGTGACGCGCGTTTTCATCGGGTTCAAGGCCGGTAACTGTCCATCCGCCTACCTGCATGTAGTGCAGGAAAGCGCCGGTACCGCAACCTATATCCAACAGGTTCCCCTGTTTTATACCGGCAGCATTACGTACCCAGTTTTGTTTGGAACGCAGCGTTATCTTACGGACACTGTGGTATAAACGGTTGATGAGTCCCTGGCGGGTTTCAGAATGGGAAATGTATTCCTGCGATTGGTAATACCGGCCTATTTGCTGATTGTCCGGCACATTCTGCGTAAAACGGCCGCCACAACCCCCGCAATGGAATATGGCAAATGTTTCTTTGGATACAGTGTAGTCTTTAGCGGTAAGTGCTTCATGAATTTGTGATGAACCACAAAGCGGACAGCTATTGTAATAGATCAAGTGTTAATTTTTTTTAGACCCCAAAAATAAATATCAATTATGAATAAAAAGTGAACGAATTCGATAAGTTATGCTTTATATTCTCCCCATACCTGACGAAGTGCATCCGCAATTTCACCTAAGGTGCAATAATTTTCAACCGCGGTAACGACCAGCGGCATCAGGTTTTCGGTGGTTTGCGCCGCCTCCCGGATACGCTGCAGACATTGTTCTGCGGCGTCATTATCACGACGGGCACGCAGGGCTTTCAGCCGGTCGGACTGCATCTGGCGAATGCTGTCGTCGATGCGGAATACTTCCGGAGGCTGATTATCGGCTGCCACAAATTTGTTGACACCCACAATAATTTTTTCATTGTTTTCTACCTCCTGCTGATATTTATACGCGCTTCGCGCGATTTCATCCTGTATAAAACCTTGTTCAATGGCGCTGACGGCACCACCCATCGCATCAATTTTGTGGATGAGGTCCCAGGCCCGGTTTTCTACTTCGTTGGTCAGCGCTTCCACGTAATAAGAGCCTGCCAGCGGATCTACGGTGTCGGCTACACCGCTTTCATAACCCACGATCTGCTGGGTACGCAAAGCGATGCGGGCCGCCTCTTCGGTGGGCAGGGAGAGGGCTTCGTCGTATCCGTTGGTATGCAGCGACTGTGTGCCGCCCATGGTAGCGGCCAGCGTTTGTATGGCTACGCGTACAATGTTGTTGTGTGGCTGCTGGGCGGTAAGGGTACTGCCTCCGGTTTGTGTGTGAAAACGCAGCATCTGCGCTTTAGGGTCTGTAGCGCCCAGCTCTTTGGTGATATGAGCCCACATCCTGCGGGCGGCGCGGAATTTGGCCACTTCTTCAAAGAGATGGTTGTGCGCATTAAAAAAGAAAGACAACCTTTTGGCAAATACGTTGATGTCAAGTCCTTTTTCCAGGGCGGCTTTCAGATAGGCTTTACCGTTAGAGAGGGTGAAAGCCAGTTCCTGTACGGCATTAGCGCCGGCTTCCCGGATATGATAACCGGAAATGGAAATGGTGTTCCACTTGGGCACTTCCCGGCTGCAGTAGTCGAATATATCGGTAATAAGCCGCATGGAAGGTTTAGGCGGATAAATGAAGGTGCCGCGGGCGGCATATTCCTTCAGGATATCGTTCTGGATGGTACCGGAAATCTTTTTCAGATCGGCGCCCTGCTTTTTGGCAAGGGCAATATAAAGCGCCAGCAGGATAAACCCGGTGGCATTGATGGTCATGGAGGTGGAGATCTGTTCCAGGGAGATACCTTTAAACAGGATTTCCATATCGTCGAGTGAATCAATGGCTACACCTACTTTTCCTACTTCCCCTTCAGACATGGCATGGTCGGAGTCGTATCCGATCTGGGTAGGAAGATCAAAGGCGACACTAAGGCCCATCACGCCCTGACTCAACAGATAATGATATCTTTTGTTGGATTCTTCGGCGGTGCTGAAACCAGCATACTGCCGCATGGTCCACAGTTTATCACGATACATCGAAGCATGAATGCCACGGGTAAAAGGGAAGATGCCAGGCTGTTCGTCCATCGGTACCGGCTGGGTGTACAGCGGATCGATGATAATACCGGAGTCGGTTTGAATAATCTTTTCCATGATGGTTATAACTAGGGTTACAATGTTACATAAATATTATGGTACTTCGCCCCGGTGAAAAATTATTGATATTTGCAGAAAGATTGGCTTTACTATGATCACCTGGTCGTTATTATGTATTACCCTCGCCTTGGCGCTCTATAGCCTTTACCTGTTGTACCGGGCCGGCCGCCGGCCACTGAGCCGCTCCTATCCGGTATTGTTGCTGGGACTGTCATTGGGTACTTTTCTGTATCTCTATGGCACCTGGGTGTACCTGTCTGTCTACAGTAAATATGTATTCGGTATACTGTTGTTGTTAGCGATAGCGTGGTTGCCTTTCAACCGCCGCCATATGCCCGCGCCGCTGCCCGCCTGGAAAAAAGGCGCTAACCTGCTGTTGTCGGCCCTGTTCGTACTGGCTACCATGCTGTATTTCACGGGTACTACCGGTACACCGCGCACGGTGAACCTCATGTTTCCGCTGAAATCCGGCCACTACTTTGTATTGCAGGGCGGCAAAGGATTACCTTCCAATGTATTTCATTTCAGTCTGCGTGGGGCTGTTTATGCAATGGACATCGTGAAGCTGGACAGCCGCGGCTGCCGTGCAGCCAGCGTATTCTCCCGTAAGCTGGATGATTACTGGATCTTCAATGATACGGTATATGCTCCCTGCGATGGTACGGTTCGCAGGGCTTATGGTGATAACCCCGATAATATTCCGCCCAATATGGACCGCGGACCCAGGAATACCAACCAGGTGTTGCTGGAAGGGGCCGACTGCTACTTCTTTGCAGGTCACCTGAAAATGAACAGCGTGGTGGTAAGGGAAGGGCAATATGTAAAACAGGGACAAGCGCTGGGATGCGTGGGCAACTCCGGTTTCAGCACGGAGCCGCACCTGCATATCCAGGCACATGCCCGTAAAGCCGGCGTGCCCTGGTATAAGGCGCCGCCGCTATACATGTTGTTCGATGGAAAAGGATATTTGCTGAATGAAGTGATCAGCGCTAAATAATTATTTCATCAGCCTTTTGGCTTCTGCATTAATGATCTGGGCCGTCAGCTCGGCGGGAGATTCGCCTGCCTGCATAAACACTTCCAGTAACTGGCGGTTCAGTTCCAATGCCGGCGCATCGGGCGCTAATTGCACCGCTACCTGGTTAATCACGGAAATAGTTTGTTCCTTCAGTGTTTTCACCGCTTCCCAGGCCATGGCAGATACATAGATCTGCTGGGTAATGTTGTGCTCATATTCTGATTTGATGCTCTGTACCATCGCAATCTGCATGTCCACTGCACTCATGCCCGGCTGAAAGATACGGCCGATCAGGCTCTGCGGCGTAATACGGTCTATATACAACGCCAACCGCTCATAGGCCTGCAATTGAAGAGGAAGCACGGCAGGGTTGACCGTCTGCGGCTGACTTTCAGGAGCAGGTGCGGCCTTTTTTTTCTTAAAAATATCACGAACGGTCATGTACACAACGGCAACGGCGCCAATCGTCAATGCCAGGTACAGCATCTGTTGGGAATTCATCTTATCAGAACATTTTGAGCCGCAAATATATATAAAAAAATAACTAAATGTAAATTACGAATTACAAATCGCGGCGCCGCCGCAAAATTCGTAATTCGTAATCTGTAATTATTTCAGTTTGCCCAGCCATTCTTTCAGCCTGGCGACGCCTTTTTCCAGGTTCGCCATACTGGTGGCGTAAGACAGACGGATACAGTTGGGCTGCTGGAAGGCTACACCTGTCACTACAGACACATGCGCTTTGTGCAGCAGGTACATACAGAGGTCGTCTGCATTTTTAATATGAGCATCTTCAAATGATTTGTTGAAGAATGCGCTGATATCCGGGAACATATAAAAAGCGCCCTCCGGATCATTGACTTTCAGCCCGGGAATAGTTTGCAGGGCCTCGTGTATGTAAGCGCGCCGTTTTTTGAATTCGGCCACCATATTTTCAGCGGTGGTCAGTTCGCCGGTGAGGGCGGTGATGGCAGCGCGCTGTGTAATGGAGCAGGTAGCGGAGGTAAACTGGCTCTGGATTTTATCGCAGGCTTTGGCGATATCCAGGGGAGCCGCCAGGTAACCCAGGCGCCAGCCGGTCATCGCAAAACCTTTACTGAGGCCATTGATCACGATAGTGCGCTCTTTCATACCGGGAAACTGCGCAATGCTTTCATGTTTGCCGACGTAGTTAATATATTCATAGATTTCATCAGAAATGATGAAGATCTGCGGATGTTTCGCAAATACGGCAGCCAGTCCTTCCAGTTCAGATTTGGAATAAACAGAACCGGTAGGGTTGCAGGGGGAGGAGAACATAAACAGCCTGGTTTTCGGCGTGATGGCCGCTTCCAGCTGTTCAGGCGTAATCTTGTAATTGTTTTCGATGCTGCTGGGCACAAACACCACGGTACCCTGGCAAAGCGCCACCTGTTCGGAGTACGTTACCCAGTAAGGCGTAGGGATGATCACTTCATCGCCCGGATTTACAATACTCAGTACTACGTTGGCCAGGCTTTGTTTGGCGCCGGTAGTCACGACTATCTGTTCAGGCGTATAGTCAAGACCGTTATCGCGCTTCAGTTTATGCACCACTGCCTGTCTTACTTCTGCATAGCCAGCTACGGGAGTGTAGTGAGTAAATCCCTCATCTATCGCCTTTTTGGCGGCTTCGCGGATATGTTCGGGCGTATCAAAGTCTGGTTCTCCAATACTCAGGTCTACAATGTCTATGCCCTGTGCTCTCAGCTCTCGGCCAAGTTTGGCCATTTTAATGGTTTGAGGCTCGGAAATCCGTGACAGCCTTTCTGCTAGTTGATTCATATCTAAATATTGGATTGACCGGAACAAACCTACATAAAAATTCTCGCTTAGTTCTCGCAAAGAGCGCTAAGGAGCAAAGAACGCAAAGTTTTTTAGTTTAAATAAGGAAGCAAAGGAGCGAAGATCAATATTTGATCTCCGCTCCTTTGCTTCCTTTATTATAATTATATATAATCTTCTTATATAATCTTTGCGCTCTTTGCTCCTTAGCGCTCTTTGCGAGAACTAGTAGCTGGATGTGTGGGACAGGTAGTACAGCTGCAGTTTGTTATCACCGGTGCTGTCTTTAGCGCCTGCCAGGTAAATGGTATAAGCGTATCCCGGTTGGAATGCTACCTGGGTAGAACCGGAAGACTGACGGGAAGTACCTTTCACCAGTTGAGCGGTTTCACCGGCCACGGTTACATAATATTCCACGGAATTGCTGAAAGGATCTACTGATTGCCAGGACGCATTCACAGAGAACGGCTGGTTCTCGGCTACTTTTTTATTGTTGATGTAAAGATCCACTGCGCCTGCATTCGGGCTCAGGTTAATGAACCGGAAGTTCACTTTGGACTGTGACAGGGAGCTGAAATCTTCCTGGAACAGGCGGGAAGTAAATTTCTTAGTCCCGTCGTTATAGGTAATAATAGTGTAATACTTCAGGGAGTCCAGTTGCTGGGTAACAGAGTCCAGGCCAACACCGTTCAGCTGACGGAAAGAGAAGGTTTTGAGGCCCGGAAGGTCCAGGAAAGGAGCAGAGTTACCGGTTTTGTAGGCGCCGGAGTTCATTTTACCGCCGTTGTTAAAAATATCTACGTTGGAAGGCAGATAAGCGCCGTTGATGATAGCGCCGGTATAGTTCATACGTTGTGGTCCCGGGTCATTTTGTTTCAGGCAGGATGAAAGCCCGATTACTCCACCCAACAGGGCGGCCATCGCCCAAACACGATTTTTTTTGATCTGCATTAGCTCACAGTTTTTTAGTATGGTGTTTATAAAATTTGTGTTCTCTGATGTATCCTGAAACGATCCAGGTTCGGTTGATACTTTTTTTTGCGCTGTAATTCCTCTTCATATATCAGTTCGCCCAGGGCTTTCAAAAATGGTTTCCCGATCGACTCAAAGGCTTCCTGGTCATCACCCAGGGGACCGTCCTTATTCACCAGCAGGCTGGCAGAGAGCATAAACTCTACATGATTGGCATAGTCCGCGATATAAGCCGTATCCGTCAAAAAACCATAAGCCCAGCCTGGCTTGTTGAAAATCCTGATATGGTCTGGTATGCAGGCTGTTTTCTGTCCGCCAAAAAGCAGCAACTTCGCATAAGCCGGATGGTATTGCCCCTCATCATACACCGGATCTGTTGATTCCCCCGGGTATTGGGACATACAACAATACAAAAAATTGTAATCTTCTTCCGTTAAACGGAACTGTGAAAGATTTGTTACAGCCTCCGGAAAAAATAGCTGCCGCATCATCTGGTGGAGTTCGTTGAGCGGTAAACGGTTGCGGTGGGAGAAGTCCATAGGACCCTTTTCCAGCCTGCCCCGGTGGTCAATATGCTGCAAACCTGCCAGGTCCCGACGCAGGGGAAATTGCAGGGTACTGGCCTGCTCCGGTTGTTCATACAGCAACTGCCGGCCGCTCCGGAAATAAACGCCGTTGGTATGCATATTGGCCGCAGCATGCAGAGGCAGCCCTACCCGGTGCCGGATTTCGGTGCCGGTATACCCTAATTCCCATAAACGCCGGTTCAGTGGCTCTTGTCCAAGGAATTCGTAGAGCCGGTTATAGGCATCGTTATCGCTGATCAGGAAAATTTTTTTGATATAATGCGAGATGGATGGTAGCTTGCCGGCTGCCGAATAATCATGCAGTACTCCCGGATTAACACCGGGCAACGCCCGGGTGAACATGGGGGTATGCCGGTTCAGCCCCGGAATCTGCAGGTCATTCAGCTTCTCCAGCGCCAGCACAGCGGTGGGGAGCTTTACGGTGGACGCCGGATAACAATACCAGCCCCGCCCTATGCCAAAGTGAAAGTCAGTAAAATGCGGCCCCTGCTGCTTATCCCGGTCTATCCGGGTGTAAATAAGTTGCAGCCGGTGGGCGGCGGCATCCCTGAATACCTTGGCCACAGCGGCTTTTCGACTTTTAAGCAACGCCTCAGGGAAATTATCTGTTGCCGGATAATGGTGGGTTTGCATATATTTGTCGGTATTACTTGAGTGTAAAGCAAAGAAATATACCTAAAAACTGGAAAAAACCAAGATCGCGGATTTAGAAAAAATAGATGTCACTAAGCCTTTAAAGTCAATCGTATATTGATTTTCCTCCTCTTTTAACAAGGGCTTTAATATATCAATTTAAATTCTATCTTTGCAACTCTTAAAATTTTTTTATTATAAACCCGAAACAAACAACATGCAACTAAAAGGACTGGTAAGATTTTTTGCCATCGCACTGATCCTTATCTCTTTGTATCAACTGTCCTTCACGTTTTTGGTGCGGAACTATGAGAAGAAGATAGAGCGGCAGGCTGAGACCGATGTGGCCAAGCAATTCCCTACACCTGAACAGAAATATCCCGGTAGTAAAGAACTGCAGGGCTTCTATTCTGACACGCTGAAAGGATTCACCAAAACAAGAAGACAAGAGATCGTGGACAGTACCAGCGGTAAACAGATTGCCGGGTTCCCATGGTACGTTACCTACACCAAGGCCAAAGAAAAAGAACTGAATCTGGGCCTGGATCTCGTAGGTGGTATGAACGTGGTACTGGAAGTAAGTGTGGAAGATGTTATCCGCGCCCTCTCCGGTCAATCCAAGGACCCTGCATTTAACAAAGCGCTGGATCTGGCTGAAGAACGCAAAAAGACCAATCAGGCCGATTTTGTTACACTGTTCGGGCAGACATACGCTGAAGTTGCTCCCCAGGGCCGTCTGGCGACTATCTTTGCCAACGCGTACCAGAAAGACATCAACTTCAACTCCTCCAACCAGCAGGTGTTGGACATGATCCGCAAGGAATCTCATGCAGCCATCAAAAACACCTATATCGTACTGCAAAAACGTATCGATAAATTCGGGGTGGCACAGCCAAACATCAGCCTCGATGAAAATAAAGGTCTGATCTCTGTGGAACTGGCCGGTGTGGACAATGCTGAACGCGTACGTAAATACCTGCAGGCTACTGCTAACCTGGAATTCCGCGAAGTTTACAAAAACAGCCCTGAATTCTTCCAGAATGTGCTGAACCCGATGAATGAAGCCATCAGGACTGCACAGGGCGGCGCTGCTGCTAAACCGGCTGCCACCGACACTACCCAGGCTACTGCCGCTGCTGCAAACGCTAACCCGGCTGATACCAGCAAGGAAGGTAAACTGAGCGACTACCTGGCTAAAAAAGATACCGGTAAAACCGTAAAAGACAGCACTAAATCATCCCAGGAACAAATGTTCGCTGAACAACGGAAACAAAACCCGCTGTTCGCTATCATGATCCCCATGATCGACCCGCAGTCCGGCTCCCTGGTTCCCAGCCCGTCTATCGGCCGTATCCTGCCTAAAGATACCGCCACTTTCCGCCAATACCTCCGCATGCCGGCTGTACAGGCTATCCTGCCTAAAGACGCGGTATTTGCGTTCGGCCCGGAAAATAAAGACGATAAACATGGCCTCATGGCTATCTACGTGCTGAAAGTAAACCCGGCTAATCCTTCTCCCCGCGTTGGCGGCGAAAGGATCGTGGATGCCCGTCAGGACGTTGGTCCGGACAACCAGCCGGAAATCAGCATGACTATGGACAACGTAGGTGCCCATGAATGGAAAAAACTGACCGGTGAACTGTCTCCCGCCAACCCGAAAGATCCTTCTACCCTGAACTTCGTAGCGATCGTTCTCGATAATATCGTTTACTCTGCTCCGTCTATCCAGGGCGAAATCGCAGGCGGCCGCTCTTCTATCTCCGGTAGCTTTACCATGGAAGAAGCCAATGACCTGGCCAATATCCTGAAATCCGGTAAAATGCCCGCTCCGGCCCGCATTGTACAGGAACAAATCGTAGGACCCACCCTCGGCGCTGAATCAATTGCCGCCGGTGCCAAATCCTTCATGATCTCCTTCGCCATCATCTTCGTTTTGATGCTGGTATATTATAATAGCGCCGGCTGGGTGGCTAACATCGCCCTGGTGCTCAACCTGCTGTTTACCTTCGGTATCCTGGCCTCCCTCGGAGCTACGCTTACTATGGCTGGTATCGCAGGTCTGGTACTCACCATCGGTATGGCGGTGGATACCAACGTAATTATCTTCGAAAGGATCAAGGATGAACTCACGCATGGCAGAAGCTACCCTGACGCGATCTCCCACGGTTACAAACGCTCTTATGCACCTGTACTCGATGGTCACGTTACCTCCCTGCTCACCGCGTTTATCCTGTTCTACTTCGGTCTGGGCCCGGTACTCGGCTTTGCTACCACCCAAATCATCGGTCTGCTCCTGTCCCTGTTCTGCGGTATCCTCGTATCCCGGATGATCACCGACTGGTGGACTAACAAGAAAAGACACTTCGAATACTTTACGCCGATCTCCAGGAAAGTATTTAAACACGCCGCCTTCGACTTCGTAGGTAAACGTAAATATGCTTACATCATCTCCATCATCGTTGCGATCGGTGGTATCACTTCCTTCTTCCATGGCTTCGACCACGGTATCGATTTCTCCGGTGGCCGTAGTTTCACGGTTCGTTTCGAAAAACCAACCAACAGACAGGAAGTAGCTAACGTACTGAAGAAGGAATTTGATGGCGAAGTATTTGTAAAAACCATTGGTAATACCAACCAGCTGAGCATCACGACTGCTTATAAAATTGAGCAGCAAAGCCTGGCGGTTGACCAGGAAGTAATGGCTAAGCTGTACCACGGCCTGAAACCATACTACGAAGCCTCCGTTACACCGGAAGTGTTCAACACCCGCTATGTGATCGGTTCACAAACGGTATCACCTACCATCTCCGACGACTTGCGCGCCGGTGCGGTAAAAGCAACCGTGTTGTCCATCCTCGTAATCTTCGTATACATCCTGATCCGCTTCAGCAAATGGCAGTACTCTATCGGTACTATCTTCTCGCTGCTGCACGACGTATTACTGACCCTGGCTGTGTTCTCCTGGTTTAAGGATATCGTTCCTTTCACCCTGGAAATCGACCAGCACTTTATCGCCGCTATCCTCACCGTGATCGGCTTCTCCATGAACGATACCGTAATCGTATTCGACCGTATCCGTGAATACTTTAAAACCGGCGAACATGGCAGAGACAGGGATACTGTGATCAACAAAGCGATCAACGATACCCTGAGCCGTACTATCATGACGTCTCTCACGGTATTCCTGACCATCCTGGTACTGTTCATCTTCGGTGGTGAAGTAACCCGCGGTTTCGCCTTCGCTATGCTGATCGGCGTTATCACCGGTACTTACTCTTCCATCTTCGTGGCTGCACCGGTACTGGTAGACTTCGACAAGAAAAACCAGCTGTCCAACGAAAGCGACGCGATTGCTGTTGCTGAAAAGAAACCAACGCCCGCTACCAAATAAGTAAGTGATAGCTGAAAAATATGTTTGACAAAAAAAGCCTGCTATGTAAATAGCAGGCTTTTTTATTGGAACCAGGTCATCATCCCGGATTTAATATAGTATCATTCCTAAACGAATGGATGCTTCATCCTCAGGAAATTGAACGACATCTTAGCCCAGGGCTTCAGCCCTGGAGGGATGTTGGTTTATTAAACACAAACCCCCGTGTATCGCCCTGGTCCTGGTAATCTACTTCCAGGCCTACCAGATACATACCATGTGCTTTTTTGATGATCACGGGAACACCGCCAATATCAAACAGGTCATCATCTTCCTGACGGGCATCAAAACCCAGCATGTACGCCATGCCGGAACATCCGCCGCCTTTTACGCCTATACGCAGAAAGGGTGCTTCCACGTCGCCTTGCAGCAGCTGTTTTAATACGGCTGTGGCGTTGTCGGTCAGTTGCAGGGGGGCAGTAAAGCTGTTGGTCATGGGTACGCTGTTTTTCGCAAAGTTAAAGAAAAACAGGCAGCGGCAGGAGAGGTGGTATACGCCAGGTAACCTTTACCGGGCAGCACCGGCGAGCTGCAGCAGTTCCTGGTGCAGGGCCAGTACCTGCGGTATCACCAGCTGCTGTTCATCGTTCTGTATAACGTAGTCGCATAAACGCATTTTGATCTTTTCGTCGATCTGTTTATGCATACGGGCCAGTACTTCTTCACGGGTAACGTTATCCCGTTTCATCACCCGTAACATGCGCAGGGGCTGAGGGGCATATACGCCGATGATTTTGTCGAGGTAGTGGAAGGATTCGGATTCAAACAGCAGGGCAGCTTCTTTCAGCACATAGGGAGTGGTTTGCTGACTGGCCCAGAGGTTGGAATCGCGGATGGTGGCAGGATGCACCAGGGAGTTGAGCAGTGCCAGTTTGTCCTTGTCGTTGAATACTATGTTGCCCAGGTATTTACGGTTCAGGGCGCCGTTGGCATCGTAAGTGGCTGCTCCAAAATGCTGCCGTACGGCAGCAGCCAGCTCGGGGTCTCTGACAAGGATATCTTTGGCACGTTCGTCTGCGTAATACACAGGAACGCCCAGCAGTTCAAATATCTTGCTGACAGTGCTTTTGCCGGAACCGATACCGCCGGTGATACCTACCTTTAACATAAATCCAGATGGTTGAATCAATAATGTAAACTAAGGATAAAAAAAATCCCGGACGTAATGGCCGGGATTTTTTATCGTATTTTTCAGGATGCTTATTTGGTCTCGGCCGGTTTCTGCTGTTGAGCGGAAGTGTATTCCATGCTGATAGCAGAGCGTTCGATTGTAAAGGCGGTACCAGGACTAACCTCTATGATCAGGGTGTTGTTGTCGTTTATTTTTTTCACTTTACCGTGGATGCCGGCAATGGTCACGATTTTATCGCCTTCTCTCAGGTTGTCAATGAATTGTTTCTGTTGTTTGGCTTTTTTAGTTTGTGGACGGATCATAAAGAGCCACATGATCAGGATCATACCGCCGAAAAACAGGATAGAAACCATTGGGCTACCGCCTTGTGCACCACCTTGTGCCGGTCCCATCAGTAAAATGTTCATGATGTTCATCTAAATTGATTTAAAAAGTTTGCCTAATACAGCGCTTATTTTGTAATGATATTACACTGGATTTTAGGGCCTACCTGATAACCACCTCCCCGGTTGGTTTTGATGGATATTTCCTTTTCGGTATAGCCGGATTTCCCATGACTGTCGAATATTACCTTCATAAAGCCGGATTCTCCGGGTTTAATCGGTTGTTTGGGCCATTCAGGAACAGTACATCCACAGCTGGAGATGGCATCCTCAATTACCAGTGGGCTGCTGCCGGTATTGGTAAATTTAAAGGAATATTCCACCTTTTCACCCTGGGCGATGTCCCCAAAGTTATGCACCTTTTCTTCAAAATTAAGATCAGATGCTTTGCCGGACTCAGCAGTAGTGCCGGAAGCGGCAGATTGACCGGCGGAAGCGGCATTGTCCTGTGCCGGCTTGTTATTGTTACAGGCAGCCATCAAAAAGGCGCCACAGGTAAGGAGACAGAGCAGTGTTTTCATAAAAAGTGTTGTTTTTGCTTAAAAATACTGCTTTCCACTTACTTTTTCGGACGGTCCTGTTTTTGTACCAGCGACTCTTTTTCAAGGTCTTTCAGGATGTTATCCAGGATACCGTTGATGAACTGACCACTTTGCGGCGTGCTGTACGCTTTGGCCAGGTCAATATATTCGTTGATGGTCACCTTCGTGGGAATAGTCGGGAAATACAGGAACTCGCAAACGCCCATTTCCATCAGTAACATGTCTACCGCCGCAATACGCTCCGGGTCCCAGTTCTGTAATTTAGGCTTGATCAGCTCCAGGCAGTATTCCTTTTTGTCGATCACCGTCAGCAGCAGTTCCCTTGCATAATCCAGTTTTTCCTTGCTGATCAGTTGCAGAAAGTTGAACAAATGCGGCTTGTTGAAATAGTTGCCCAGCAGAATGCTCATCATTTCCTCATCATCACTCCAGTGAAGGAAGTTGTCTTCCATGTGCTGGATAAACAGTTCATTTTTGGAGAGGATCTCTTTATAAATATATTCCAGGATCTCTTTTTCACCGGCTTTAGAGCGACTCTCGTCTGCAATATAAGCTTTGTACGTGTCGGAAGAGGCCAGTATATTATAAAGCTTTCTAATCAGGTCGGTATCTGTCAGCTGGCGCATTTTCCACTGTTCCAGATTTACCTGAAAGCCTTTGTCATTGGTTATTTGGTAAATGAATTCATTCCCTGCGATCTTGGTGTTCACCGCCAGGTCCTCGGCAGAGGGTAAATGTTTGGAAGCACGCGTCTGAGCATCGGTTTCTGCATATTGCGCCACCTGTACCACTGAATAAAGTAAGTAGGTAAAGATCTGGCAGGTCTGATCCAGCTTCTCATTCAGAAGTCTGGTAGCCGTGCCCGGCTTAATAGTGCTTTGCTCCATCGTTTCCAGGGCGTAAAGTGTTTGCATTACTTTTACCCGGATATTTCTTCTACTGATCATCGTATAAAAAAGAACTGGTATAAGGGCGCAAAACTAGACAAAAATTTGGATATTTGATCATTTGGGCATTTGATCATTGACTGATAAAAGGACCTGTCTGAAACAAAGGGATTCTCGCTATAAAAACAAATAATAAAATATCTAAATATCTAAATTCAAAAATGGTTTCCTGCCATTTTTTCCTGTGGGCTGTCATGATTTGTCAGTGATAAAGGCCTGCATTGCATTTACAATCTGCAATTTTGACCATAAAATTGCCTTGGCATAATTCTCGTGGCAAGGAGCAATCACCAATCAAACTACTTTCTTTAAATAAAAACTACTATGGCTAAGAAATTAAGTATTAAACCATTAGCTGACAGGATCATCGTAAAACCTGCAGCCGCTGAAGAGAAAACCGCAGGTGGTATCATCATCCCGGATACTGCAAAGGAAAAACCCGTTAAAGGTACCGTGGTAGCCGCCGGTCCTGGTAAAAAAGACGAGCCGGTGACTGTAAAAGTAGGTGATACCGTATTGTATGGCAAATACTCCGGTCAGGAACTGCCTATCGACGGTGAAGACTACCTGATCATGAGAGAATCTGATATCCTCGCTATCGTTTAATGACAAGCTGGATTGTGTATTTTAAAAACTAATCTTTTAAATATCGTTAGAGTATATGGCAAAACAATTATTCTTCAATATAGACGCACGCAACAGAATGAAAAAGGGTGTTGATACCCTGGCTGATGCAGTAAAAGTAACCCTCGGTCCTAAAGGACGTAACGTAGTTATCGAAAAGAAATTCGGCGCTCCCGGCGTAACAAAGGACGGTGTTACCGTTGCGAAGGAAATTGAACTGGAAGACGCTATCGAAAACATGGGCGCTCAGATGGTGAAGGAAGTTGCTTCCAAAACCGCTGACCTGGCCGGCGACGGTACTACCACTGCAACCGTACTGGCTCAGGCTATTATCGGCGAAGGCCTGAAAAACGTGGCTGCCGGTGCTAACCCAATGGACCTGAAACGCGGTATCGACAAAGCTGTTAAAGCAATCGTTGAAAACCTGAAGAAACAATCCGAAAAAGTTGGTAACGACAACAAAAAAATCGAACAGGTTGCTTCTATCTCCGCTAATAACGACTCCGAAATCGGTAAACTCATCGCTGAAGCAATGAAAAAAGTGACCAAAGACGGCGTTATCACTGTGGAAGAAGCAAAAGGTACCGACACTACTGTGGAAGTAGTAGAAGGTATGCAGTTCGACCGCGGTTACCTGTCTCCTTACTTCATCACCAACAGCGAAAAAATGCAGGCTGAACTGCAGAATCCCTACATCCTGATCTACGATAAAAAGATCAGCACTATGAAGGATATCCTGCACATCCTGGAAAAAGTAGCACAGCAAGGCGCTCCGCTGGTAATCATCTCCGAAGATCTGGAAGGTGAAGCACTGGCTACCCTCGTGGTAAACAAACTGCGCGGTACCCTGAAAGTGGCTGCTGTAAAAGCTCCTGGCTTCGGCGACAGAAGAAAAGACATGCTGCAGGACATCGCTACCCTCACCGGTGGTATCGTTATCAGCGAAGAACAAGGCTACAAACTGGAAAATGCCGACCTCACCTACCTGGGTAAGGCTGAGTCCGTAACCATCGATAAAGACAATACTACTGTTGTAGGTGGTAAAGGTCAGAAAAAAGACATCCAGGCCCGCATCGGTCAAATCAAAGCACAAATCGAAGTAACTACTTCCGATTACGACCGCGAAAAACTGCAGGAACGCCTGGCTAAACTGAGCGGCGGTGTTGCTGTACTGTACGTAGGTGCTGCTACCGAAGTGGAAATGAAAGAGAAAAAAGACCGCGTAGACGACGCCCTGCACGCTACCCGCGCTGCTGTTGAAGAAGGTATCGTTCCTGGTGGTGGTGTGGCTTACATCCGCGCTATCGAAGCCCTGGAAAAACTGAAAGGCGATAACAACGACGAACAAACCGGTATCGCGATCATCAGACGCGCTGTTGAAGAACCGCTGCGCCAAATCACTGCTAACGCTGGTATCGAAGGTTCCATCGTAGTACAGAAAGTGAAAGAAGGTAAAGGTGACTTCGGTTTCAACGCCCGCACTGAAGTATATGAAAAAATGCTGGCTGCCGGTGTTATCGACCCAACTAAAGTTAGCCGTATCGCACTCGAAAACGCTGCTTCCATCGCTGGTATGCTGCTGACTACCGAATGCGTGATCGCTGACAAACCAGAACCTAAATCCGCAGCTCCTGCTATGCCAGGTGGCGGCCACGGTATGGGCATGGACTACTAATCAGTCTCCTTACAATAAAAAGAAACTCCTGCAGACATTTCTGCGGGAGTTTTTTTTATCTTGTAACTTTCCCGCTGGTACGGCGTTATACTGATACCCCGGTAAATTTTAATTAACACTGAATGAAGTTATTGCTGAAAATAGCCCTGGCCTGTTTGCCTGTATTGTTATTGCTCTCCTGCTCCAAAAAAGCAGACGACATGCAGGCTATGGACTCTATGGCGGTAGTAGATACCCGTATCCAAAAATATCTCTTTGCCCATAACGAAATCGCTGTACGCGACCCCTCAGGCCTGTACTACCGGATACTAACCCCCGGTGATAGTACCCATTTTGCCAAAGCTGCCTCCGTTGTCACGGTTGACTATATCAATCAACTCATAGATGGTACCATCGTAGACGCCTCCTTCGATGTTACCAACTTTAATAACCGGGAACTGAAAAATCATATCCCCGGATGGCAAATCGGACTGTCAAAAATTTCCAAAGGTGGTAAAATCCGCCTGTACATCCCGCCATACCTCGCCTTCGGGTCCATTGGCGTACCGAATATCATTCCACCCAACGCCATCCTCATCTCTGATGTAAAATTGGTGGATATCAAATAACTTTTTGTATAATTATATAATCCAATATCAACGGAATGAAGAAAGTTTTTCTACTGGGAGGAATAGCGCTGGCACTGCTGGCTGCCTGCTCCAAAAAAGACAACACGCCGGCTTACGATGCTATTGCACAATTCGATAAAGATAGCGCCATCATTGTCAACTATCTGAAAACGAACAATATCACGGCTTCTCACGATCCCCGCAGCATCTTTTACCAGATCATTGACAGCGGCGATGTGGCCAATAAACCAACGGTTACCAGCAACGTAACTGTAAAATACCTGGGTACCTTCCTCGATGGAAAAACCTTCGATAGCAACGATAGCATCAAATTCGATCTCAATCGCGTGATCGGCGGATGGCAAATCGGTATTCCCCTGATCGGGAAAGGCGGCCGCATCAAACTGTTCCTGCCATCTTACTATGCCTACGGCCCGGGAGGCTCAGGCTCTATCCCGCCGAATACTGTACTGCTGTTCGACGTGACACTGAAAGATCTTGTTAAAAAATAATATTCCGGGGCTGACGAAAGTCAGCCCTTATCATTTCCACCCCGTTCTGCCAAAAAATAACAAAATCCTTGAATAGCGGAATGCTTAAATGGCCTATTTTTACAGGTAAATCAATAATGTAGTGGCACACGAATGTATTTCCGTTTTTGACATTTTTAAGATTGGCATAGGTCCGTCCAGCTCCCATACTTTAGGCCCCTGGAGAGCCGCCCAGCGCTTTCTCCATGAACTGGAAGTGGCCGGCAAACTGTCAGCCGTAACCGGCTTGCAGGTATTGCTCTACGGCTCCCTCGCTAAAACCGGCCATGGCCACGGTACTGACATCGCCGTACTGCTGGGACTCTGTGGCGATGACCCCGTTACTTTCGACGTCAATAAAATCAATAGTAAAATAGATGACCTGCGCCGCACCCGTAAAATGATGCTGGCCGGTAAATATGAAATCGATTTTGATCCGGTGGAAGATATCGAATTCCTCTTTGAAGAATCCCTGCCTTTCCACCCCAATGCCCTCGTATTCCTCGTAACTTTCGCCGACGGCGATAAACGTGCAGCGACCTATTATTCTATCGGTGGCGGCTTCGTGGTACAGGAAGGCGAAATGGGCGGCGGCACCACCGCGGTAGACCTGCCTTTCCCTATCGATACGGCCCGTCAACTGCTACAGTGGTGTATTAAAACAGGTTTCAGCATCTCCGAACTGGTCATGGAAAATGAACTGGCCTGGAGACCGGAAACAGAAACCCGCGCCGGCGTACTCAATATCTGGCGCGTAATGCAGGAATGTACCTACCGCGGATGCCATACTACCGGTGAACTGCCCGGTGGACTGAAAGTAGCCCGCCGTGCAGCCGCTCTCAATAAAAAACTGCTGAAAGGCCGCACCTATACTGATTATAGTTCCTGGATAGACGCGATCCGCGCCGGTGGCGAACATTTCAGCTATACGCTCGACTGGGTGAGCTGTTTCGCCCTGGCGGTGAATGAAGAAAATGCTTCTTTCGGCCGCGTGGTAACGGCTCCCACCAACGGCGCCGCGGGCGTTATCCCGGCGGTACTGCAATACTACATCGCTTTCTGCGATGGACTGCACGACGATAAAATCATGCAGTTCCTGCTGACGGCCTCCGAAATAGGCAGCATCTTTAAAAAACGTTCCACCATCTCCGCTGCCATGGGCGGATGCCAGGCGGAAATAGGTGTTTCCTCGGCCATGGCTGCTGCGGCACTCACGGAATGCCTCGGCGGCTCTCAACGCCAGGTGCTGATGGCGGCTGAAATAGCCATGGAACACCACCTCGGCCTTACCTGCGATCCTATCGGCGGACTGGTGCAAATCCCCTGCATAGAAAGAAATACAATGGGCGCCATCAAAGCTATCACGGCTTCCCAGCTGGCCCTCCAAAGTAATCCCGAACTGGCCAAAGTATCCCTCGACGCAGTGGTGAAAACCATGTGGGACACTGCCCTGGATATGAACTCCAAATACAAGGAAACCTCCGATGGTGGCCTTGCTGTCAACATCCCGATCAGTCTTAGCGAATGCTAATATAAAGTACGGAAACAGCGGTACAGCGCACAGGATTTAAATATGTTTATATTAAGAAAGAAACATATTTTCGTCCTGCGCTCAGTACCGCAATCGTAATCCGTATTTTTTATGCGTCACTACTTCTGGCTCCTGTTATTATTGTCAACTTCCGCCGCCGCCCAGCAATTCGGGGGCAACCCTCCTTCTCTGAAATGGCAACAAATCAACACTGATACGGTGCGCGTTATTTTCCCGAAAGGAATGAGCGCGCAAGGTGAGCGTGTAGCCAATATCGTTACCTGGCTGAATAAAAATACCCGTTCCTCTATCGGTCCGCTGGAACGGAAAGTCGATATCGTACTGCAAAACCAAACCATGCAGTCCAACGGCTATGTACAGCTCGGGCCCTTCCGCTCCGAGTTCTACCTGGCGCCGTCTCCGTCTTCGCAGGACCTCGGTTCCCTGAACTGGACAGAACAACTGGCTCTCCACGAATACCGCCACGTACTGCAAAATATGAACTTCCGCCAGGGACTGTCCAAAGTGTTCTCCATACTCGGCGGACAACTGGGCCAGGCTGCCGCTACCAATATCGCAGTGCCTAACTGGTTCTGGGAAGGCGATGCCGTTATCAATGAAACGGCTTTCAGTCCGCAGGGGAGGGGCCGCCTGCCCGCCTTCTTCGATGGTTTCAGGGCACTGTCGCTGGAGGGTAAACGGTACGACTATATGAAAATCCGCAACGGTTCCTACCGCGATTTCATTCCCGACCACTACCCGCTGGGATACCTGCTTTCCACCTACGGCCGCAACCATTATGGTAACGATTTCTGGAAAGAGGTTACCAGCGACGCGGTGCGCTACCGGGGCCTTTTTTACCCCTTCTCCCATAGCCTGAAAAAACGGACAGGCAAAAATATCACCGCCTTCTACCAGGCTATGCTGGAAGAATACCAGCCACAGTGGAACAGCTATGCTGCCCGTCCGGATACTACGCCGGCTGTACCGCTGACTGCTTCCGGCCGCACCGTTACCAACTATAAATATGTATACGCTGCCGGTCCGGGCGAATGGATCGTGCTTAAAGACGCCTACAATAAAGTGCCAGGTATCTATCGCCTCCACAGCGATGGCAGGGAACAGCTCCTCGTTAGGCCGGGCATCGTTTATAATGATTTCTTCAGTTACCGCAATCAACGCATCGTATGGGCTGCCGCCCGCTTCGATACCCGCTGGGGTTGGAAAAACTATTCCGTTATCAGGGTGCATGATAACAGCAACGGCCGTACGAAAACGGTATCTGCCCGGGGCAAATTTTTCTCTCCGGATATCAGCGCCGACGGCCAACGGGTGATAGCGGCCGCTATTACACCGGATATGCAGTATAGCCTTCAGCTCATCAATGTTAATACCGGTGCGGTTGATAAAGTGTTGCCTAACCCACATAACTGGTATTATACCTTCCCCCGTTTTTTGGGAGATGATAAAGCTGTTATCAGCGCGGTCCGTAACCAACAGGGAGAGATGGCACTCGTGCAGCAGTCGCTGGAAACGGGAGAAACCAACCAACTCACCCCTTTTAGTTTTGTAGTACTGGGCGTACCAGCCGTACAAGGCGATACTGTTTATTTCACCGCTTCTACCCGCGATGTAAATAACGTATATGCACTGACGTTGTCTGATCACAAAACCTACGAAGTCACCGACCGGGGCAACAGTGCTTTGCACATGGCCGCTGCGCCGCAGCAGGATAGCCTCGTATTCAGTGAGTTTACCACTACCGGGTACCGCCTCTACCGCGCTCCGCTGAAAACGGCCTGGAAGGAAACGGCGGTAGCACAGTCACAGCACAGCAAATGGTTGCAGCCGGCTGCAAAAGAAGGAACCAATATCCTCGACGCCGTGCCACACGATTCACTCCCGGTAAAGCGGTACGCGCTCTTTACCCGTCCGTTTAATTTCCATAGCTGGGTACCTTCTTTTAATGATCCCAACTACAGCATCTCCCTGCTGGGAGAAAACATTCTCAATACCACCAACACATCTATCGGATATACCTATAACCGGAACGAAGGATACTCCGATGTCAGCGCCAGTTTTACCTTTGGCGGTTGGTTCCCTTACCTGAATACCGGGGTGGATTATATCTTCAACCGTAATACCCTGACCTCCAACCTGGGGCGTATCTACTGGAATGAGTTGACCTGGCACGGCGGCCTGTCTGTGCCGCTGAACCTTTCCTCCGGCTTATTCAGCCGCAGCCTGGTGATCGGTAGTGATTACAATCTCCTGCACCGCTACCCGCAAGGGAATTTCAAATTCAGGAGCAACGACCTGCAATACCTGAGCAACCGGCTGGTATTCAGTAACATGCGTATCAAAGCCAAACAAAACATCTACAGCCACTTTGGTCAGTATATAGCCTTGTATTACAACCACTCTATGGGCAATCCGTTTGCGGAACAGTTCTATGGCCGTATCGATCAATACCTGCCAGGTTTCTCCCGGAATCATAATATCGTGCTACAGGGGGCTTACCAGCAGCGCGACCGCGACTTTAACTATACGTTCACCGATAACTTCGTATATGCAAGAGGGTATAACACCCCTTTCTACGACCGGGTGTACAAGGTAGGAGCCAACTATCACCTGCCGTTAGCCTATCCGGACTGGGGGTTTGCACAGATCCTCTATTTCAGCCGCGTACGCGGTAATCTGTTCTATGATTACAGTATGGCCCGGGATTTTGTCAACAAACGGGACAACCGCTATACTTCCGCCGGAGCGGAGCTTTTCCTGGATACCCGCATCGGTAATACACTGCCATTTACCTGTGGGGTACGGTTCAGCCACCTGTTTGATAAAGATCCGATAGACAATGCGCAGAACCGGGTGGACTTTATTCTGCCATTACAGCAGTTGTTTAACTATTAAGCGATTTTCTGATTTTCACGTTTCATATAAGCAAGTAAAATGGGAAAGACCTAAGCAATTGATCGCTTAGGTCTTTCCCATTTTGTGATTCGATAGCCTGAATCGCTTATGTCATCAAACGAAATCAAAAAATCCATAAATCAAAAAATCCATAAATCATTTCACCTCAATCCGCAAGGAAGGCGCCCTATATAACTTATCCGGTGCATACTCGATGAGAATATCGTCAAAATATAATACATCCCCTGTTTGCAGGTCCTGTTTTAAGCGGGCGTTCCAGAGTGCAGGGAGACGGTTGGTCTTAAAGTTATCACCGGTGTAATCCTTATAAACAGCGGGCATGCCGGTAGTATCGTTGAGGTAAGGTTGGTGTTGTTCGTAGGTGAAAGCAAAAGAGATCACCGTATAGAGGTGATTTTTTTCGTCGCGGACTACCAGTGCGGAATCCAGCAGTTTTGCCACCTGGCTTTTAGGAAGGGTGTCACTGAGGAAAAGTCCCCAGCTGCTGCGCAATTTTGCAGGCCGTTTATTGGTAACCGGCGTCGCTTTGGTGGCAGGTGCAGGCTTTTTCCCGGCTTGCGCCCAGGTAGCCATGTTGACCATTAACAACAGGAAAATGAATGCGGACAGGTGTTTCAGCATGATAGTGATAGGATAAAAAAAATCGCCCGGTATACTAACGACCGGGCGATTGCAAAAATTATAAAGATTTCAAACTTTCCGTTATCACCTGGATTTTTGCTTCGGCATCCGCTTTTTTGCGTCTTTCTGCCTCAACAATTTCCGGTTTGGCATTCTGTACGAAACGTTCGTTGGACAGCTGCTTTTCTATCCTGGCGAGGAAGCCCTGTTGGTATTCCAGGTCTTTAAGCAGGGATTCTTTTTGTGCAGTAGTGTCCAGTACGGTTTCTGTACCCAGGTAGAATTTATCTTTCTGAACTACGAGGGTAATACAACCGGGAACGGCTTCCTGTACATAATGTACGGATTTGGCATTTACCTGTTTGGCAATGGTGTCTTCAATCTGTTGGAAGGCATTCCCGTGTTTGGTTTCGATATGCAGTACAATCTGTTCTTTCGGTTTGATCTGGTTTTTCACGCGGGCGTCGCGGATACCGGTGATCACTTCCTGTGCCAGTACGCCTTCCAGCAGGGTAGCTTGTACCGGTGCGGCAGGGGTGGTGAATTGTTTCATCATCAGCGCATCGGCTTCTTCCCTTGTTTTCAGCTGTTGGTATATCTCTTCGGTGATGAATGGCATATACGGGTGCAGCAGCTGCATCAGTTGTTCGAAGAAAGAAACGGTTTGTGCATATACGGCAGCGGAGATAGGTTGTTCAAAACCGGGTTTCACCCATTCGAGGTACCAGCTGCAGAAATCGTCCCAGATGAGGCTATAGATAGCTTTCAGGCCTTCGCTGAGGCGGAAATCGCGGTGCAGCGCAGCTACTTCGGCCTGTACCTGGTTCAGGCGGCTCTGGAACCAGCGGATGGGGAAGAGGCTGGCAGCATCGGTATTATCGGCGGCCTGACGGGATTCCCACATTTTCACCAGTTTCAGGGCGTTCCACATCTTATTGTTGAAGTTGCGGCCCTGGTCACAGCTGGAAGTATCGAACAGCAGGTCGTTACCGGCAGGAGAGCTGATCATTACGCCAAAACGTACGGCGTCAGCGCCATAGCTGTGAATGAGCTCCAGCAGGTCGGGTGAGTTACCCAGTTGTTTACTCATCTTACGGCCTTCCTTGTCTCTCACCATGCCGGTGAAGTATACGTCGCTGAAAGGTTTTTGTCCGTTGAATTCCAGACCGGCCATGATCATACGGGCCACCCAGAAGAAGATGATATCCTGACCGGTTACCAGTACGGAACCGGGGTAGTAGTATTTATAGTCTGCGTTGTCCGGGCTGGAAATTCCATTAAATACTTCCATGGGCCAGAGCCAGGAAGAGAACCAGGTATCCAGGCAGTCTTCGTCCTGTTTCAGATCAGCGGCGGCCACGGTGATGCCTTTTTGGGCAAACTGGGCTACGGCTTCTGCAGCAGTGGCGGCTACTTCGAAAGTGCCGTCAGGAGCGTACCAGGCAGGAATCTGCTGTCCCCACCACAGTTGGCGGGAGATACACCAGTCCTTCACGTTTTCCATCCAGTATTTGTAGGTAGCCAGGAAACGGTCGCCGGGATGTATTTTCACATCACCGTCTACCACTGCGTCCAGCGCGGGTTTGGCGATATCAGCCATTTTCACGAACCACTGGGTGGAAATACGGGGCTCTACTACCGTGGTAGGGTTACGTTGACTGTAGCCCAGGCGGGTAGTATAAGCTTCCTGTTTTACCAGCTGGCCGGCTTCTTCGAGGGCGGCTACTGTTTTCTTACGGGCCACGAACCGGTCTTCACCCACGAATACTACGGCGGCGGCGCTCAGCGTACCGTCTTCATTCAGGGTGTCGATGATTTCCAGGTTGTGTTTCAGGCCCAGGTTATAGTCATTGATATCGTGTGCTGGCGTCACTTTCAGGGCGCCGGTACCGAATTCCTTGTCTACGTAGGTATCGAAGATGATGGGCACAGGGCGGTTTACCAGCGGAACGATGGCAAAATGTCCTTTCAGGTGCGCATATCTTTCGTCTTCCGGGTTCACACAGATGGCGGTATCGCCCATGATAGTTTCCGGGCGTTGGGTCGCGATGGTGATGAATTCGCCGGTAGGTTTGCCGGCTGCATCTGTGATCGCGTATTTCACATGATACAGGTAACCGCTGACGTCTTTGTATTCCACTTCCTCATCGCTCAAAGCTGTTTTGGCTTTGGGGTCCCAGTTGATCATACGGGCGCCGCGATAGATCAGGCCTTTATTATACAGTTCCACGAACACTTTGATCACCGCTTTATAATAGTGGTCGTCCATGGTAAAGGTAACCCTGTCCCAGTCGCAGGAGCAGCCGAGTTTTTTGATCTGCTGGTAGATGATACCACCATATTTATCTTTCCATTCAAAGGCGTGTTTCAGAAATTCTTCACGGGTGAGTTGAGATTTTTCGATGCCTTTTTCCCGTTTCAGCATGTCTACCACTTTGGCTTCGGTAGCAATGGAGGCGTGGTCGGAACCGGGTACCCAGCAGGCATTGAAGCCGCTCATACGGGCGCGGCGCACCAGTATGTCCTGGACGGTTTCGTTGAGCGTATGGCCAAGATGCAAGACCCCGGTGACGTTCGGCGGGGGGATCACTACAGTAAAGGGCTGGCGGCTATCCGGCGTAGAGCGGAAATAACCTTTGTCCATCCAGTGTTGGTACCATTTTTCATCAACCGTTGCAGGCAGGTAATTTTTCGAGAGTTCCATGCTATTCATAATATAAGTCTGCAAAAATAACGGAGATTGACCAGAGAAGGAAATAATGCGGACAGAATATTAATGGCCCTGTAATGACTGTTTCCCGGTATAGGCTGCGGTATGGTTGCACCAACGGTTTTTGTACGAAAAAAAAGTGCATCCGGGGATGCACCTTTTGGGAGAGATAAACGTCTTTATATAGGAGGACCTTACATTGTTTCAGCAATCACCTGACAGGTTTTTGCCACCATGTCAGGCGTAATGTCCAGGTGTACCACCATTCTCACCTGGGTAGGGGAGATGGCCATGACGAGGATACCTTCCTTGCGGAAATGATCGGTCAGTTTTTTAGGTGTCCATTCGCCGCCGGTCACTTCAAAGATGAGGATATTGGTTTCCACCGGCAGCATATGACCGATGAACGTTTTTTCCAGCAGGGCCTGTGCAATTTGTTTGGCGTGTTGATGGTCTTCTTCCAGGCGCTGGATATTGTTTTCCATGGCATAGATGCCGGTAGCCGCCATATAGCCGGCCTGGCGTAAGCCGCCGCCCAGTCTTTTACGGATGCGGCGGGCTTCTTTGATAAAGGCGGCGCTGCCGAGGAGTACAGAACCCATAGGGCAGCCCATACCTTTGTTGAGGCATACGGAAATGCTGTCGAATACCTGGCCATAGTCTTTTGGATCTTGTCCGGTAGCCACGATGGCGTTGAAAAGGCGGGCGCCGTCCAGGTGCAGCGCCAGTTTATGTTGGCGGCAAACCTCTTGGATACGGAGTACTTCTTCCCAGTCGTAACAGCAGCCGCCGCCACGGTTGGAGGTATTTTCCAGGCATACCAGGCTGGTGCGGGGTTTATGTACATCGTCGGGGTTAATGGCAGCTACTATCCGGGCTGCGGTGATCATACCGCGGTCGCCTTCGATAGCTTGTACCTGGGCATAGGAGTTGGTAGCGATGCCGCCGCCTTCATAAATATACACATGGGCCAGGTTGCTGCAAACCACTTCGTCCCCCGGCAACGTATGTACTTTGATGCCGATCTGATTACTCATGGTGCCGGAAGGGCAGTAAAGGGCTGCCTCTTTGCCAAAGTAGTCTGCCATCATGGCTTCCAGTTTATTAATGCTGGGGTCTTCACCAAAAACGTCGTCCCCGGTTTCGGCCTGTAACATGGCCTGTAACATGCCAGGGGTGGGGCGTGTAAAAGTATCGCTGCGAAAGTCTATCATATGATTGAAAAATTTGCAATGACTTTGACTATAAATTAGTTAAGATGCTAATTTAATAATGATTATTTATCAATTGTTAAAATTTGCATAAAGCGTGTGGTAACAAGGACTAAAGCACTATAAAATATCGTTATTAAACTGTACTTTGTTATAGCGAAGACGTCAGAAAGAAGGATTTGGTAGAGTGGTGGGTTAGCACGATCTTTGCAGGCTAAATAAAAACAAACGAATAAAAGTGCTGGAAATTTTGTAAGTTAATTAAATAAAAAATTCAAACAAAATATTTCTTCCGCTGTTATTCTTATTTATAAACCAATACAATTTTTCATATGAGGCAACTTAAAATTGCCACCCAGATCACCAATCGTGATTCGCAGGCGGTAGAAAAGTACCTGCAGGAAATCTCGAAGATCCCTTTGTTAACACCTGAGGAGGAGACCGTTTTGGCGCAGCGCATAAAAATGGGCGATCAGAAGGCTCTTGAAAGATTGACTACAGGAAACTTACGTTTCGTGGTTTCTGTTGCCAAGCAGTATCAGCACCAGGGGCTTAGCCTCAGCGACCTTATCAATGAAGGTAATTTAGGCCTGATCAAAGCAGCGCAACGTTTCGATGAAACGAAAGGTTTCAAATTCATCTCTTATGCAGTATGGTGGATTCGCCAATCCATCCTGCAGGCATTGGCCGAACAAGGTCGTCTTGTTCGTCTGCCACAAAACAAAATTGGCACCTATAATAAAGCGAACAAAGCTTACATGGCATTTGAACAGGAAAACGAGCGTGAACCTTCTACCGAGGAACTCGCAGAAATCCTGGAAATGTCTGAATCGGAAATTAACAACATTTTCCAGAGCAACACCCGCCATATGTCACTGGACGCACCAGTACATGAAGCTGAAGACGTAGCTATGGGAGACCTGCTGGAAGGTGGAGATATTACCGACGATGACGTGATGAGAGATTCCCTCCGCGAGGAAATACGCCGGGTATTAAAATCCCTGAGCCCCCGCGAAGCGGAAATTGTGAATGCCTATTTCGGTCTGGATGGTGAAAACGGCGCAACAATCGAACAAATCGGACAGAAGTACGATTTGACCAAAGAAAGAATCAGGCAAATTAAGGAACGCGCTATCAAAAGGCTCCAGAAAGCCCGTTATAGCGGCGCCCTGAAATCCTACCTGGGATAATATTCCGATTTTCCGATTTTCGATTTCAATACGGAAATCAAAAATCTCCAAATCATTATATAAATCCTCTTAATCTATAAAAACACCGGCCTTGTAAATACATGGCCGGTGTTTTTATATTGAGAACACCCCTTATTTTTGCAAACATGCGCAACTTCCTGATGATCATTGTGACTGTCGCTGTAGTCCTCTCCGCCTGCGAGAAGGATATCAGCGTCGATCCGCAACAGGGAGAAGCATCGCTGGTGGTGGAAGGACGATTCGAATCCAACCAATACCCGCAGGTAGTACTCACCCGCAGTCTCAGCTACTTCACCAAAGTAGATCCTGCCGCACTGGTGAACTCCTTTGTACATAACGCCCAGGTGATCGTTTCCGATAGCTCCCGCAGTATGACGCTGAAGGAAGCTATCGTGCAAATACCAGGAATAGGCGCCGTTTTCGCCTATATACCCGATACCACCAGGCCCTCCGCCGTTTTTAAAGGGAAAACCGGCAGCCGGTATACCTTAAAGATCACTGCTGACAATAAGTCATACGAATCGGTGACAACTATACCACTGCATGCTTTCCATTTGGATAGCATCTGGTCACAACGGGTTAAGATAAAGGATGATACCCTCAAAGCCCGCCTGTGGGCCCGGATCACGGATGCAGCCACTCCCGGTAACTACGCCCGGTATTTTACCCGGCGTAACAGGGAACCATTTCTGGCAGGAGCTAATTCAACCTTCGATGACCAGGTAGTGAACGGCACAACATTTGAAATTCCCCTGGACGCGGGTATTGATAAAATCAAACGCGTGGACCCGGAGACTTACGGCTACTTTAACGGAGGCGATACGGTAACGGTCAAATTCTGTAACGTCGATAAGGCGACCTTCAGCTTCTGGCGGGCCCTCGATTTTGCCTACAACAGTAACGGCAACCCGTTCGCATCTCCTACTAAAATCATAGGAAATGTGCCCGGCGCGCTCGGTTACTGGGGCGGATACGCAGTAGCCTATAAAAGAATTATTATCAGGAAATAATTATAGAGTAAACAAAGTATGGAAAACAAGCAACAAGAACATGTGCATTTATTGATCATCGGATCCGGCCCCGCCGGCTATACCGCTGCTATTTATGCCTCAAGAGCCAACCTTAAACCAGTACTGTATCAGGGTATTCAACCCGGTGGACAGCTGACCATCACCACCGAAGTGGAAAACTATCCCGGTTATCCGGAAGGTATCCAGGGCCCGGAAATGATGGTGGACTTTGAAAAACAGGCTACCCGTATGGGCGCTGATATCCGCTACGGTATGGCTTCTTCCGTAGACTTCAGCCAACAACCGTATAAAGTAACCATCGACGAGGACAAACAAATCACTGCCGACGCGATCATCATCGCTACCGGCGCCTCCGCCAAATGGCTGGGACTACCCTCTGAACAAAGACTCAATGGTAGCGGCGTTTCTGCCTGCGCTGTGTGCGACGGTTTCTTCTTCCGTGGTAAAGAGGTGGCCATCGTAGGCGCCGGTGATACCGCCGCCGAAGAAGCACTGTACCTCTCCAAAATGTGCAGCACAGTACATATGCTTGTGCGTAAACATGAAATGCGCGCCTCTAAAGTAATGCAGGACCGCGTACTCAAAACGTCCAACATCATCGTGTACTGGAACACCGAAACAGATGAAGTACTGGGCGATAAAAAAGTAGAAGCTATCCGCGTACGCAACAACCAGACCGGCGAGAAAAAAGACATCCCTGTCAGCGCTTTCTTCGTAGCGATCGGCCACCAGCCTAACTCCGCTATCTTCAAAGAATACCTGGAACTGGATGAACAAGACTATATCGTAACCGTTCCCGGTAGCAGCCGTACCAACCTCGAAGGCGTATTCGCCTGCGGCGACGTACAGGATAAAATCTACCGTCAGGCTGTAACTGCCGCCGGCAGTGGCTGTATGGCCGCTCTCGATGCAGAAAGATACCTGTCCGCCAAAGAACACCAATAATCAATGACGAATGACGAATTGAAAATGTTTTCGTTATCAGTAGTTATCTACAAACAGAATCAAAAACAACCATTACGAATTACGAATGATACCCTCATTCGTAATTCGTGATTCAGGAGCGTTAAGCAATATAACATAATCAAATATCTACATAACTAAATTCCAAAATTCCCAAATGTTGACCATTGCCCTCGAACAAGCGGCCTTCCGCGCCTATCATGGCCTTTACCCGGAAGAAGCCGTGATCGGCAACGACTTCCTCCTCGATATATCTGTTCGTATACCCGGCTCCGTGGCCGTAGATGACCTGGAAGATACGGTCAACTACCAGGGGATCTATGAAATCGCTAAAACGGTGATGGCTCAACCGAAACCGTTGCTGGAAGAAGTGGTATATGCCCTGTCCGATACACTCAAACAACGGTATCCCGCGATCCGGCACAGCATTGTTACGCTCCGGAAACTCAACCCGCCCATGGGCGCGAGCATCCGCAACTCCCTGGTATCGCTGGAAAAGGAATACTAAAATCCCCGTCTGCCCGCGCTAATTATTTGTAATTTTCCGTAGATTTATAGCAATAAGTAAATCATGTATTTCTTACCCTGCTAAAAACCAGTCCTATGATGAAACGGATGCTTACAATTTCATTCCTGCTTTGTTCTGTTTTGTTCGCAAAAGCCCAGTCAGTGGATGAAATGGTGGAACAGGCAAAGCAGCTGGAACTACAAATGAAGGAAGAAGCCGCACTGGATAAAGACAAGGAAATACTGAAGATACAACCCAATGAAATCAGGGCGCTGAACCAGGCGAGCCAGATGTGCTCCCGCATCGGTAATCGGCAGAAAGATAAAAGCGCTAAAACAAACTATTTTAATCAGGCTAAAACATACGCCCTGCAAGCGCTGAAAATAGATCCCAATAATGCGGATGCGAACCTCGCCATGTCAGTCGCCATGGGACGTATGGCCCTCATCTCCGGCGCCAGGGAAAAGGTAGCGGCCTCCAAAGATGTGAAAAAATATGCCGAACTGGCCATCAAATTCAATCCCAACCTGGCACAGGCTTATCACGTACTCGGTAAATGGAACTATGAAGTGGCTAACCTGAATGTATTTGAAAGGGGCGCAGCCAAAATGCTTTTCGGCGGATTGCCGGATGGTTCTCTGAAAAATGCGATCGCCAACTACGAAAAATGCCGGCAGCTGGACCCTTCTTTCCTGCTCAACTATTACGAACTGGCCCGCGCCTATAAAGCAGACGACCAGCAGGACAAAGCCATTGAAGTACTGAAAAAAGCACTGTCTCTTCGCAGTATTTATGAAGATGATGCCAGCATCAAAGCAGATTGCAAAAAAATGCTGGACGATCTGCAGTAATCAAATCTCTTTACCTTTCCACTTACCGCTTTTCAGATACCAGGCACTCATGCCGAATATCAGTATCCAGTAAATAAAATCTGCGCCCCAGGCCAGGTGCAGCGGACTACGCATTCTTTCAATCACGATATCGCAGTACACCAGATAACCCACTACCGCTGTACATTCGGTAAGCAGGTTCATACGGGTATTGCCGGTGCCGGTCACGCCACTGAGCACGACCGCCGCTATCGCCATCAGCAGTGTGCTAAGGGTAATTACCCGGATAGACGGAAGGGCTGCGGTGATAAGTGACGCATCGTTGGTATAAATATGCAGCAGGGTGTATGGGAACAGGTTCACCAGTATACAGACCACCGTCGCGCAACCCAGGCTGATCATCGCAATGGTCTTGATAATCCGGAATACCAGGTGTTCTTTGCCTTGCCCGATGATATTGCTCACCATCGTATTACAGGTGGCCGCCAGCGCCCAGGTGAAAATGCCGAAAAAGCCGAAAATACTGCGCAGCATATTGGAAATAGCCAATGGTCTTTCTCCCAGGTGTTCAATAAAAATGAAGAAGACAAACCAGCTGCCAATACTGAAAAGAAACTGAACAATCAGCGGGGCGGACACATTCAGGATATTCCGGATCATGTCCCAGTTGGGCTTCAGGTAGGTGAACAGGCTGTATTTAATATGGTATCGCCTCAGGAAGATAATGCTGAACGCCACGGAACAGCCGGTCACTTCCGCGATAATAGATGCAATAGCGGCGCCGTTCAGACCCAGGGCAGGTAATCCCAGTTTACCGAAGATAAGGGTATAGTCAAAGAAAATGTTAATCGTTTCCTGGCAAAGAGAGGTAATAGCCAGTATCCGGGAGTTACCACTGCCGATATAAAAGGCGTTGGCCATGCTGAGCAGCATTAAGAAAGGCAGGCCCCAGATACGGATACGGATGAACGAAGTGGCCGCTGCCAGAATTTCGTGGTTATGCAGGGTTTTGGAAAAAAAGTAAGGAGCTACCGCCAGCGTGACCAGGATGGCCATCAGGGCAAAGAGGGTACCTACTTCCAGCCCGTTGGCAAACAGTCGTCCGATATTGTCATACTGCTGCTGGCCTGCACGCCGGGCTATCAGTACCTGCAGGCCGTTGTTGAGGCCATAGGCGATCATGTACATTACCAGGTAGTAAATACCTGCAATCCCGTTGGCTGCCAGCTCCAGCTCTCCCAGCCGACCCAGGAAAGCGGTGTTGGTCATGTGGTTAAACTGAGGGATAATCAGTGCCAGGCATATAGGTGCGGCTATCTTGATGATCTGCCGGTTGTTGACTTCGAGTTGCATCGTGGGATGAATCTGATATTCATTAAAAAACAAAGATATAGCCTCACCAATTCACTAAAAAGATTATTATTGTAATTCATTTGAAAGGTAAAATATGCCCGTGGCTTACAACATCCATCCTGCATTTACAGTAGATGATGAAACTTTACTGGAAACCGATCTTACTGCTTGTCACCTGCTGGTGCTGGTAAGTGGGGGCGCTTTCAGTTATGTGGTGTTTGATCCCGCAGCGAAAAAATTCCTGGCGCTGAAATCCTACCATTTCCAGCCACAGAAAATGGCCTTGGCCGATCTGGAAATGATAGAGGAGGTGTTTGACACAGATAAACTGTTGTTCACCGCCTTCAAATCCGTACTGCTGGCCTTCGATACCGGCGGCGGCGTACTGGTGCCACAGGTGTATTATATGCCATCACTCAAAAAAGACTACCTCCACCTGTCGCAGCCCGAAAAAATGCAGGAAGCCATCCTGGCTGATCTGCTACCGGGACTGCCGATGGTGAATATATTCAGTGTTGACAAGGACCTGCTGGGATTTCTGCGGAAGGAGTTCTCTACGGACCTGGTGGTGCACGCCCATTCAGCCTTGTTACAGGCCTATCCGCTGGACCTGGACTACAGGGCAGAGCAGGGAGTGGCTTATGTGCATGTACAGCGGAACACGTTTACACTGACCATCTATGCGGGCGGTAAACTCCTGATCCAGCAGGATGGTGAATACCAGGCGGGGCTGGATGTGGTGTATCAGCTGGTGAACACCCTTCGCCAGCTCGGCCTCAGCGAAAGCGAGGTAAAAGTGAAGCTGGGCGGCGTAGTGGCTATGGATAGCGTGGTGTACCAGGAAATGTATAAGTTCATTTCCAACCTGGAATGGGTACAAAGATTACCGGGATTCAGTTATATCAGACCTATGCAGGAAATCCCGGGCTATTATTTTCATAACTTGTATGCGTTAGCATTATGCGTATAATCGGAGGAGAAAGTGGGGGCAGAAAGATACAACCACCGGCAAAGATGCCTCATACCAGGCCTACTACAGACATTGCCAAAGGTGGACTGTTTAATATCATTGAGAACAATCTGGATATTCCTTCCTTAAAAACACTCGACATTTTCGGCGGTACCGGTAGTATCAGCTATGAGCTGGCTTCCAGGGGGGCCACCGACATGACCATCGTGGAAAAAGATCCGGCGATGGCGGAATTTATCACAAAAACAGCACAGTTACTGGACATCCCTACGCTGAAAGTAATACGGATGGATGTTTTTAAGTACCTGCAACAGTGTACCGAAAAATTCGATTTTATTTTTGCAGACCCGCCTTATGCCATGGAGGCCATGTATAAGCTGCCAGGGATCATTTTTGAGCAACAACTGCTCAACCCCGAAGGCTGGCTGGTCATAGAACATACCCGGCAGAATGATTTCCGGGATTATAGTTATTATCGCTCCGAAAGAAGCTATGGCGGAACCACCTTCTCGATTTTTATCAACCGGGAAGAGCTGAAACGCTAAGCCATTATTGAATCAATACATCAACTTTCCATGAGGATTTGTTTATTTCCGGGTACTTTCGATCCCATTACCCTGGGCCATACCGATATAATTGACCGGGGACTCGATCTGTTTGACCGCCTGGTGGTGGGGATCGGTATTAATAGTGCCAAAACGCCGATGTTTACCCTGGAAGAACGGATGGCCTGGATACGGGAAATCTATAAAGATGACTCCAGGGTAGAAGTGGCTGCCTATGAGGGGCTGACCATCAATTTCTGTAAAGAAATTGGGGCTAACTTTATCCTGCGGGGTATCCGGTATGTAAGTGATTTTGAATATGAAAAGGCGATTGCGGACGTTAACCGCACCATTGCCCCTGGTATAGAAACCATTTTTCTGACCACCACGCCCCAATATTCCAGTGTGGCATCTACGCTGGTAAGGGATATCTACCGGCATGGCGGCGATGTTCAGCCATTTCTGCATAAAGTAGTGCTGGAAGGGATTCAACAACATAAGCGATAACTGTTAAAGCTCTTACTATGAAAACGATCTGGCATTCCCTGAATGTGTCTCTGGACAGGCTCAATGAACTGAGTGAAAACACCATGGGAGCTTATTTGGGGATGGAGTTTACAGAAATTGGTCCCGATTACCTGAGACTGATGATGCCGGTAGATCACCGGACGAAACAGCCATACGGACTGTTGCATGGCGGCGCTTCTGTTGCCCTGGCAGAAACAGTGGGCAGTATGGCCTCCGCGCTGATCATCGACCCGGAAAAACAAATGTGTGTAGGAATGGAAATCAGTGCCAACCACCTGCGGGCGGTAAAAAGCGGATATGTACATGCCTGCGCCAAACCATTGCATATCGGCGCTACCAGTCACGTGTGGGATATCCGGATCACGGATGACCAGCATAAATTGATCTGTGTGAGCCGGTTGACGATGGCTATTCTGACTAAAAGATAAAAATCAATTACGAATTAGGAATTACGAATTGAATCCCATTCGTAATTCCTAATTCGTAATTGTTATATGAGTTTTTCTGCTTTGAAAACTTCCCGGATGTTTTCGTAAGAGTATTTCAGGTACTTCTCCACATTTTCCGGTTTTATCCATTCTATATCCTGGATATCTTCTTCAATCTGCGGCACGGTCAGTTCAGTGCCGGTAAACTGCATCCGGTACCAATAGGTATGTTTCAAGACCTTTTTGGTTTTCATGGGGTAGTAGTGAAACGTTTCCGTGATTTTATGGGTAAGGTCGATGGTATGCAGACCGGTTTCTTCCGCTACTTCGCGGATAGCGCAAGTTTCCAGGTCTTCACCGGGGTCCTGTTTGCCTTTGGGCAAGTCCCATTTTCCCCTGCGGAACATCATCAGCACTTCGCCGGCCGGATTGGTGATCAGGCCGCCGGCGGCCACCAGTACGGTGAAGTGAAGGGACACCTTTTTAAACAGCTGTTTTACATCTTCGGTCAGAAACACCGCAGCTTCCTTTTTCCCTTCTTCCATTTTCTGCAGCACTTTCTCTATTTTCTCTGTATCCGGATTCTGGTAAACCTTTGCTCCGTTGATGCCTGCCGGTATGTTTTGTTCACTTGCGCTGATAATGAGGGGGCGCTCATTCAGGTAGATCGTCATGTTTGCTTGCATGTTGCAAAGGTAGCTATTTGCAAATTTTGATATTTAGATATTTGAAGAATTAATAAAAACACAGGAATCCGAAAATGTTCAAATATCTAAATAACTAAATAATCAAATGCTTTAACTTTGACGCAGTATGAGTACAGTAAGCGAAAAACAAGTTGCAGAGAAACTACTGCAGGTACAGGCCGTAAAGTTAAGTCCTGCCCAGCCTTTCACATGGGCTTCCGGCTGGAAATCCCCGATCTATTGCGATAACCGGAAACTGTTATCTTTTCCGTATGTGCGTGATTACATCAAATCCGAATTATGCAATACGGTATTTGAGACCTTCCCGGATGCTGCGGTGATTGCCGGCGTAGCAACGGCAGGTATCCCTCATGGCGCTCTGGTGGCCGATCAGCTGAAACTGCCGTTTATCTATGTTCGTTCCAAGCCGAAGGAACATGGTATGGGTAATCAGATTGAAGGGGTATTACAGCCTGGTCAGCAGGTAGTGGTGGTAGAAGACCTGATCTCTACCGGTAAAAGCAGCCTGGAAGCGGTACAAGCTATCCGTGCTGCCGGTGGTGAAGTGATTGGCATGGTGTCTATCTTCAACTATGGTTTTGATGTAGCCGTGAAAGCTTTTGAAACGGCTGGAGTACCCTTTAAGTCGCTGAGCAACTATAACGCGATGATCGCCCTGGCAGAAGAAAAAGGAATTGTTTCTGCCGATGAGATCAGCACATTGCAAGCCTGGAGAACAGCGCCTGACCAGTGGGGTAAATAAGCGGCTATATTACTTTTTTTGTATATTCGGGTGTCAAAATCTATACTATGCGCATCGTAAAATTAGTAATGCTGTTCCTGCTGGCCAGTGTAAGCGTGGCCATGGCCCAGCAGAAAAAAAAGGCCCTGCTGACTGCCAAAATCAGTACGCCTACTGTGCAGTGCGAGTCCTGCAAAAACCGTATTGAAAGATATATGTCACAGGAAGAAGGCGTGGAGTCCGTGAAAGTGGACTATAAAAAACACGTCACTACCGTTAAATACTGGGACGACCGTACGAATATCGAGAATGTCAAAACCGGGATTGCCAATGCCGGTTATGATGCAGATAATGTAACTGCCAATCCGGAAAGCTACGCGAAACTGCCTAAATGCTGCAAAAAACCGGAAGACGGTGGCGGCATGGAAAAGAAAAAACACTAAGTCGTTGATCTTATAATTAAACACCGGAAGGGCAGCTTTGCACTTCCGGTGTTTTCGTGAAAGGACGGCAAATGCTCCATTTTTCCCCGAAATTGCTCAATTCTTCAATTTTTCACCTATTTCCCCGATTCTCTTTAACCCGTTTAAGCACCATTTAGGCGTATTGCAGCAGATGCTGGAATCGGTGCACCCTGCTGATTTGCCGGCAGCGTTGCTGAAAATCGGCACCTCCCAGATGGATATGTACACCGGCACCTTAACGCCGGAAACGATTTTTACCGAGATCGAAACGCAGCTGCTTGCCCGGGATATACATACGGCGGTGGCATTTGCCGCCAAGGTAGCAGAACAGGACGGCTACCTGGAAATCATCCTGTCAGATACCTCCCGCTGGATACTGCGACTATCTGATGATCCGCTGCGGTACATACATCTGCATCCTGGACGGTACAGCCCGCATACGCTGCGTATCAAGGCGGCGGCCCTCAAAACGGCGATGGCTTATAAAGCGGTGAAAGCCTGGGGGCAACTAAGCGGAGAACTGTTGCCGGATATTAACAGGTTGAGGGGGATGGTTGGCCTGTCGCCCGTTCGGAGCCTGGAAGATGCGCAGCATATCCTGAAGATTATCGGATTGATTATCTGAAAATATCAGGCTCCGGGAGTTTGTGTCAAGCCCCAAAAACATCCGGGAAGGGTGTAAATCCATGAAAAAGCCCAGGAACTAAAGTCCTGGGCTAAAAATATCATTCCGGGAGATGTCCGTTTATCAAAAGAAATTCAGCGCCTGTTTGGTTTCGCATTTAATCGGGAAGGGCAGGTAAACGCCGCCTTTGCCTACTTTACAATTGCCGGTAGCTTTAATAGTTACTTCCTTGCTGGAAAAAGCGGTGAAGGCATTTTTCAGCACATTGGCCATATTGACTTCCAGTTTCACCGGGAAATAAAAAGTATCCTTTGCGGGGATATTGATCATGGTGTCCTGAATGGAACGGCCGACTTCGGTATCATCAAAAAATACGTTGAAGTTGGCATCTTTTAATTGCAGGCGGTAATTGTTCGGGTTGTAATATGCCAGGGTGAGCCGTACAATACTTTTAGACATACCCATCTCATCCATTTGAAGACTTGCTACTCTCACGAACTGAAGATCCTTCATTTTTTCGCATGAGCTTGCCAGTCCCCAGGTGGCTATTATGATCAGAATCAGGCGGATTGTTTTCATTATAATCGGTGACGTTTTAATCTTCAAACCTACGGGAAAGGTTTTATTTATCAAAAATCAGGGATTGAATTGGGAAACATTTAACGGGGACTTATGGTGGAGCCGGGTAGGGATCTATTTACATAAATCGAAAAATAAATATAAAAAAATATATTCTTTAGAATTCTTTATTATCTTTCAAAACCTTCCTGAGCTTGCTTAAAATCATCTCGCAAGCAACTAATTTCTTTAGTATTTTTGCATTTGTCTGCCATTTAACTTTAAACGGTGAAATACTAATTTCGTTAGCATATGAATAACTTTTCTATGAATTGTTATCCAGCTACTTGAAATTAATTATTAAGTAGATTGCTATAAGTAGATCAGCAGCTGTAACTATTCATTTCCGCAATGGCGGTGTAAAATTTTGACATTATGACAGAGAATGCAAAAAGTGGAGTATTATTAATTGAATCACAGTATTTTCCGCCGGTTAGCTTCTACAAAACTTTAATTAAACACGATATATTACAGATTGAGAAATATGAGCACTACCAAAAGCTCAGTTACCGGAACCGTTGTTACCTTGCTGGTCCAAATGGCCGTATGATTTTAAGTGTACCATTAACCCGGGGTAAAAATCAGCGGACGGTAATGAAGGATGTCCGGATCAGTAATGAGGAGAAATGGCAGTCGCTCCACTGGAAAACGCTGGTGTCTGCTTACCGCCGCTCTCCCTGGTTTGAATATTATGAAGAAGAACTGCAGGGCTTGTTTGAACAACCGTTCAATTTTTTATTGGATTGGAACATGGCCTGCTTCGAATGGGTGAATAGCAAACTCGGCCTTAATCCCACTATTACCTTCACTGAAAGTTACCAAAAGGATGTGTTTGGTGTGACTGATGCCCGGGAATTGATCCTGCCCAATACCCCTGCACCGGAAGATGCTGCCCAATATACCCAGGTGTTCCAGGAACGTGTCGGTTTCCTGCCGGACCTGAGCATCCTGGACCTGCTTTTCTGCGAAGGAAAACAGTCCCTGGCGGTAATAAATGATGCGCGATAAATATTAAATAAAATTATTTAATGAATTGATTTGTAATTGTTTGTATATTTGCGCCGTTGTTGACCTGTTGCCCGATAGGAGTACCGGAAAAAAATTAATGCAGCAATCAACAAAATATTTAGCTTTGCAACCAATTTTGCTGGGTTCGAACTGACGTAGGTGTGTAAACCAGGAGTTTCCAGCGAGGAAAAGGAGCATTTATCCTGTAGTTTATTTTATTACTAATTCATTTGCAGATTTAAATGAACAACACCTACACCGACCTCGTTAAACAGACTTTTGAATTTCCTCAGGAAGGCTTTGACGTAAAAGACAACTACCTGGAGTTTAACGGTTTGGACATTAAGGCGCTGATTGACAAGTACGGAACGCCTTTTAAGTTGACCTACCTTCCTAAAATCGGAATGCAGATCAACAAGGCAAAGAAGATGTTCCATGATGCCTTCAAGAAAAACCGGTATGATGGTAATTATTATTACTGCTATTGTACCAAGAGTTCGCACTTCTCCTTTATTATGGAAGAAACCCTGAAACATGGGGTGCACATCGAAACGTCGTTTGCCTACGATATCGATATCGTAAACAAACTGTACGAAAAAAAGAAGATCAACAAAGAGACATTTGTACTCTGCAACGGTTTCAAAACAAAAGCTTATACCAGGGCTATTGCCAGACTGATTAACAGCGGCTTTAAAAATGTGATCCCGGTACTGGATAATAAAGAGGAGCTGGAAGACTACAAACGTAATGTCCGGATAAAAGATAAAGTGAAACTGGGTATCCGCGTGGCTGCGGAAGAAGAGCCCAGCTTCGACTTCTATACTTCCCGTCTGGGCGTGCCTCCCCGCGACATTCTCGAATATTATGTCGACAAAATCAAAGGGAATGAGAAGTTCGAGCTGAAAATGCTGCACTTCTTCATGAACAAAGGGATCAAGGATGATATCTTCTACTGGTCACAGTTCAACAGGGTGATCAATCTGTACTGTCAGCTGAAAAAGATCTGCCCTGAACTGGACAGTATCAACATCGGTGGTGGTTTTCCGATCAAACACTCCCTGGGCTTTGACTACGACTATAATTATATCGTCAACGAAATTGTAGCCAATATTAAAAGCACCTGCAAAAAGAACAAGGTACCGGTACCGGACATCTATACAGAATTCGGTTCCTTTACGGTAGGAGAGAGCGGTGCAGTGATCTACAGCGTAGTAGGTGAAAAAATGCAGAACGACAGGGAATCCTGGTATATGATCGATAGCTCTTTCATTACCACCCTGCCAGATACCTGGGGTATCGGGGAGAAGTTCCTGATGCTGCCTATCAATAAGTGGGACCAGGAATACCAGGAAGTACACCTGGGTGGTCTTACCTGCGACGGATACGACTTTTATACATCTGAGGAACATATCAATGCGGTGTTTTTACCGAAACAGCAGCCTAATGGCGAGCCATTATACATCGGCTTCTTCCATACCGGCGCCTACCAGGACCAGCTGAGCGGATATGGCGGTATCAAACACTGCCTTATCCCGTCCCCCAAACACGTTATTGTGGGATACGATAAAAACGGACAATTGAAAGATTGGCTGTATGCCAAGGAACAAACTTCCCAGAGCATGTTAAAGATTTTGGGTTATTAAAAAAATGGGTTAGTAATCCTACTGAAAGCCCCCCGATTTTTCGGGGGGCTTCTTTTTATAGTTGTCAAAAGAGGGCAAAAAAAAAGGACTTTCATTACTGAAAGCCCCATCCATGGCATAGGTTAGATGATGTCCAATAGCATAAGGACAATAGGAAATAATTTGATATCACAAAGATAGTATAGCCGTTTAGTTTAGATAAGACCTAATAGTTGTAATTTTTTATAATCTGTTTAAGTGAACTTTTAGTTAGTTTGATGTGAATTTAACATCAGGTCATTTACAAATCGTTAACATTTACGCGGAGTTTCAAAAAATTAGCATTTCCCGCCCTTCTGCCCAAAAACGAAGGTATACGAAAGAAAAAAAAGTTATATCTCACACAGACGTGTAGTATCAGTCTTCCTGTGCTTCATTGAGATAACCGATAGCGGAACCACATTGTTTTTCTATTTCGGTGAAGCAGGCCTCCAGCAGCTCCATTTCACCATTCATAAAGGCTGATTTACCGGAACGGGAAAATCCCTTCACCAGTAAAAACTGTTTGGTGAGGTTTTGATTAATCAGTGACAGGTGCTGTTTTTGTTTCTCCATCGTACGTTGTTGTTCCATGGATATGATATTGCGGTAATACTGTCCCAGTGCGCGGATCAGGAACAGCATATACAGAATGACCGTTACCGGATTGGATATCAGCAGAAAGGTGCTGGAGTAACCGGAACTGACATACGTAGTAATACCATTGATTTTGATATAGGCCACTACGCAGAGGTATCCGCAAAGGGTGGCGCAGATGGTGAGGGCCGTGCGGAGGTTGACCGTAATATAGGCCAGCAAAATACTCATCACCCATATAATAGCATAACGGGGAGACAGGTCCTGGTTATTAAAAAAAGAAGAAATCATGGGTATCAGCAGAGTGCTGGCGGAGGCAACCAGTCCCACCACCCGGGCCGCTACGCCCTTTCTCAGCAGTGAAAGGCAACCCAACAGTATACATGCCATGCAGGGTATCAGTACCATATTTACCTGGTTCTGGCTGATCATGGCCATGAACATGACAGGACACAATAGTAGTATATAAAAAAAGAGATAATCAAAGATGAGCCGGAGTTTTGCCTGTTCGTAGGTGTCTTCTGTACGTTGCAGCACATTGCCGATCACTGCTTTCTCCGAGCTGAGGTAAATGCTCTTGGTGAATAACCAGGCATTCCTGAATTGCTTTGCCATTAGCGCTTGCTTGAGAAAGCAAATTATTGTATTAATACGCACCAGTTGCTTCAACGTTTGTGTGAATTATACACATTTAAGATCGCAGTCACAGGTCATATAATGGAAAAGGCTGACCAAAACTGGTCAGCCTTTTAACCCCCATGTATCGGACAACTTCCGGGAGGAAGCCATCCATGTTTCCCTTATTCCACTACTATGTCTTTGGGAGCATCCTGTTTGGTTTCCTTTTTGGAAAGCGTCACTTTCAGGATACCATTATCATATTTTGCCTGAATCCTGTTCACGTCTACTGTATCAGTGATGCTGAAGGAACGTTTAAAGGATTTGAAGTTAAACTCGCGGCGTACTTGTTTGTCGCCTTCGGTTTTGGTTTCTGCTCTTTTCTCCGCACTGATGGTAATCGCTTTTTCGTCGGCGCTGATCTTAAAGTCTTCTTTTGCAAAACCGGGTGCTACAACATCCAGCAGAAATGCATCTTTGGTTTCTACGATGTTTACCGGAGGATGGGTAGAAAAGAAATCGCTGGTCAGGAAATCGTCTTTTACATACTTGTTCCATCCGCCATTAAAAATGTCTTCAACTAATCTGGGGAGAGGGCTGTGGTTGAATTTTACGTGTGTCATAGTTTCTATCAATTTTTTTGTGTGAATTCAAATTTGTTGTTCAACGCCCTGTATAGATCAAATGGGATACCATGCCAACAAAACTGCTATTTTGTTAGTAAAAAGGTTACAGATACCGACATTTTGTCTGTTTGATTGTTTGCGTTGTGTCAAAAAGTCTTTTTTGTTGAGGGATTTTTTACTTTTTGCTCCTATATCTTTAACTTTGTTGAAAATCTTAACAAAAAAAACTATAATAATATGTATCCTGCGGAATTAGTTATGCCTAGAAAGGCTGAGTTGACGGATAATGGATTTGAAGAGCTGCTGACTACCAGCAATGTAGATGACACACTGAAGAAAGAAGGTACCACACTGGTCGTAATCAATTCTGTATGTGGCTGCTCCGCTGCTACTGCGCGTCCGGGTGTATTGATGGCGGTTGCCCACAGTGAAAAGAAACCAGACAGACTGACCACTGCTTTTGCCGGTTATGACCTGGAAGCAGTTCAACAGATCCGTACCCATCTGCTGCCTTATCCTCCGTCTTCCCCCTCTATCGCACTGTTTAAAGACGGACAGCTGGTACACTTCATTGAGCGTCATATGATCGAAGGCCGTTCAGCACAGATGATTGCTGCCAACCTCGCTGACGCATTTGAACAATATTGCTAATACTTTAATTCAGGAATTCCAATTCAGAATTTCGAAATTACATCGTACTTTGGTGGTTTGATTTTCCTTGTTGACTAATTCGGCTTTGTTCATAGGAAAACTCAGATCACCAATTTTTTTTAGGCTATGTATCCTAATTTATATTACGCTTTCAGAGATCTGTTCGGTATAGAGATTCCTGTATTTAAAATCCTTCAGACATTTGGTTTCTTTGTGGCAATTGCCTTCCTGGCAGGGGCCTATGTATTAACCAAAGAACTGAAGCGCCGTGAAAAACTCGGGTGGTTAAAACCTGTTTCCGAAACAGTGACTGTAGGCGGTCCCGCTGGTACCAATGAATATATTGCGAACGGAATTCTTGGATTCCTGCTGGGTTGGAAAGGTATTGGCCTGATACTTAACTGGGAAAAAGTTTCTCAAAACTTCCAGGGCTTTATTCTTTCCGGGGAAGGTAATTTCCTGGCTGGTCTCGCCCTGGCGGCCTTGTTTGTCTTCCTGAAATACAATGGCTCGAAAGGTAAAAAAGGCACTGCCGCCAAAAAGGAAAACGTCAGCATATGGCCTCACCAGCGGGTACCGGACATCATTGTGATGGCTGCTATCGCCGGTTTGCTGGGCGCGAAAGTGTTTCATAACCTCGAAAACTGGAACGACTTTGTACAGGACCCTATCGGTTCCCTGCTTTCTTTCAGTGGTCTCACTTTCTACGGCGGCCTGATTGTGGCTACGGTCGTGATCCTGCGTTATGCCCGTAAAAAACAGATCGGCATCAAACACCTGATAGATAGTGCTGCTCCTGCATTGATGCTGGCATATGCCGTAGGTAGAATGGGGTGCCAGTTTGCCGGTGATGGTGACTGGGGTATCTACAACAGCGCTTATATTACAGATACTACCGGTCATGTGGTACAGGTCCCTCCGGCTGAATTCAACAAAGCTGTACAACAGAATATTGCTTTCTTCCAGCAACAATACAGCGATACCGCTCATATTCCCCATGCTGCTTTTGCCAAACCGGCAGCACTGAGCTTTCTGCCCGACTGGTTCTTTGCATCCGGTTACGCACATAACGTAGTGAACGAAGGTGTTCAGCTGCCTGGCTGCGATGGGCCTTACTGCCGCGTACTGCCCGTAGGCGTATATCCGACACCGTTGTATGAAATCCTGGCTTGCCTGATACTGACCGGCGTGCTGTGGGCTATCCGCAAGAAAATCACCGTTCCTGGTGTGATCTTCGGAATATACCTGGTGTTCAATGGTATGGAACGTTTCTTTGTGGAGAAAATCCGTGTCAATACCAAATACAATATCTTCGGTTTTCATCCTACACAGGCGGAAATTATCTCTTTCCTGATGGTTATTGGCGGTCTTGTATGGATATGGTATTGCCGTAAAAAAAATGCAGCTGCTACTGCAGCCTCCTGATAATTCTACATGCAGAGACATTCAACACTCATACCTTTATCGCACGAGCATAAACGACTCCTGTTTGTGTGCCGCTACCTGAAAAAGGATGCGGCGCCCTACGAAGGGTTCCCACTGGAAACACAGGCCCGGTTTGAATACATGGTGAAGGTATTCCAGGAAGTGATGGTACCGCACATTCAAAAAGAGGAATACCTTTTCGAAAAATGTACCGGCTATGATGCCCGTATAGACGCCCTGATCGCGGAATTACAGGAAGAACACCGGATTATTTCCGGTATGTACAGCGCTGTAACGGAGAGTACCCGGTTGGAAGATGATATGGACAAAATAGCCACCAGCCTCGAAACGCATATACGAAAAGAGGAAAGAGTGCTTTTTGAACTGATCCAGGAAAAATTACCCCAGGTCCTGGAAAATATTCAGTGGGAAAAGTAAAAGGTTTTTGATATCTTGTTATAAGAACAATGAAGCATTGCTGCGGTGGTCCATCCGCTGCGGCAGACCGGTTGCCAGCTTAACCTGTGCATACTGATGGCAGCCATCCGTCTTAATTTTATCCTATCCTTATATAAACCCATCCGTATCCATTTTTTGTTCGTCCATTAAACCACTCAAAGGGTTTTATGTGGAAGGTTTTTACATATTATTTAATCACTTGTTTATTCGGGTTGTCCGCTGCCTGCGCGGGTACAAGGGAGGACAGTTTGAGCAAGTATGAAAAGCTGGACCTGAAGGATAGTCTCCGTGCTTCCTTTTCTTATCAGACAGGGAAAGTAGTGCTGGATAACGGAACTGTGCTGGTAATTCCGGAAGGATACCGTTTTCTGAATGCCGCCCAGGGCCGTATGCTGGTGGAAGGCCTCTGGGGCAATCCCCGGAATCCGGGCTTCCTGGGCGTGTTATTACCCAACGCACAGGATGATGATCTTTTTGGTGTTGAAATCTCCGAGGATGAGTCCGGGTATCTTAGTCAGCCGGAAGCCCGGGAACTTAACTACACCAACCTGATGCAGGAAATGCAACAGCATCTGCTGGTTGAAAACCAGTGGCGTGACGGCAAAGGACTGTGTACAGTGGACTACATGTACTGGGCGCTGCCCCCCGGTTATCATGAAACAGATAATACCCTGCACTTACCACGTGTGTTGCAACTAGGCTCAACAAACGCCATCCTTAATTATGAAGTGCGTATGCTCACCCGTACCGGCGCCTTCAGTCTGACGGCTATTGCCAAAACCGGGCAGCTAAACCGGGTACGGTCGCTGATGTCCGCGCTGGTTGGCCAGGTACACATACCTATCGGACAGCGTTACCGGGATTTTAACCCTCATACCGATCAAATGGCTGCCTGGACGGAAAGGGTGCTGCGTATGGGAACAGTGCTGGATGCCGGTTATTTCTTCCAATGGCTCCTGGATACCTGGTTGTTTGTAGCGGTATCGTTGATGATGGTGTTATTTATATATGTGATGCAGTATATTCATCGCCGCCGGGAACCGAAGGAGTTGTTCCGGATAGATGAGCGGTTGAATTGAAGACGTAATGAGAAAGCATATATCAAGAACGTGAACACAGCGAAAACCTAAATAACTGTGCAAAGGCGCCTATAGGCGCTTTTTTTATTTAATGTTTGTTTTTGGGGAGATGTTTTGCCTTTTGCTTCCTTCGGAAGATACCTGCCTGGTTTTTATCCATTCCCCCATTACGCTCCTCGAAAAAACTGACTTTCTCATAAGGCAGCGTTTGCTAATCCTGCCGTTCCTCATCCCTTTTAAACCGCTTATACCCCTAATTCACCCCCCGGCATATCCCGGTATCCGGGCTGAAACATTTGTCTTTTTGGGTCGTCTTCTTATTGTTCCTGTCACTTATTACCATTCATCCCTGTATATGAACCGTTGGTGTAACAATTTGGTACTATGTAATGCATGATACCTACTTTTACAATGTAGTTGATAAGCTACTGTAGTTGACAAACCACTGTAGTATATTAACCAAGGTTCTTTAAGATGGTATAACCGAATGAATGGACCAGGAACATCTAAAATCTAAAAAACCAGAAAAATTCTAAATCTGCCCTTATGAGATCAATTTTCAAAGCGTTTGCATTAACAGCAGGAATGATAAGCGCTGTGTTAACTACCCAGGCACAAAACGGAAATAAAATAGCCGGTAAAGTCGTTCGTACCGGCGAACAACCCATGGAATTTGCTACGGTTACCCTCTTAAAAGCCGGCGATTCCTCCCTCGTAAAAGGAGCCATAGCAGATATCAATGGTAAATATGAATTTGAACAGGTGAAACAGGGTAAATACCTGATCGCTGCAGCAGCCGTTGGCATGAATAAAACCTACAGCAAACCTTTTGAAATGGGTACAGGTGCGATCAACATACCGGTACTTGCCATGGAAGCGGCTTCTAAAAACCTGAAAGCGATTGACGTAACTGCCCGCAAGCCTTTTATTGAACAGAAAGCCGATAAAATGGTGGTAAACGTGGAAAACAGCATCACTGCCGCCGGCGGCAGTGCGATGGAAGTGCTGGAAAAATCGCCCACTATCAATGTAGACAAGGATGGTAAAATCTCCATGAAGGGAAAAAGCGGAGTGGTAATTATGATCGACGGCAAGCCAACCAATATGTCTTCACAGGATGTGACAGAGATGCTGAAAAGCATGCCCAGCTCCAATGTGGAACAAATAGAACTGATCGCCAATCCTTCCGCCAAGTTCGATGCTGCCGGTAATGCGGGTATCATCAACCTGAAACTTAAGAAGAATAAAAACTACGGTACCAACGGGAGCCTGAACCTCGGCGCCGCTTATGGTATCAGGGGCCGCGCCAATGGCGGGCTCAATCTGAATCATCGTAATGAAAAAATGAACCTGTTCGGGTCTTATAACTATAGCCACCGGGAACAGCAACAGAACCTGAGCGTATTGCGTACCATGACCAACGAAGGCCGTTACCAGGTATTTGATCAGAACAATATCTCCGAAAACAAATCAAACTACCACGCGGGTAAAGTAGGAATGGATTATTTCGTTTCTAAAAACCATACCATCGGTGTAATGGCTGATTTGTCCAGCTGGACCGGCAAAAGCCCCAGTGATGCGGTGACTAAAATCGGTAACGGTCATATCATCGATTCTATCCTGCATACCGCTACACCTGATCAAAGTAAATGGCAGCGCGGGGCTTACAACCTGAACTACCGCGGTATCCTGGATTCTACCGGTAAAGAACTGAACATCGACCTGGATTACGCACGGAATACCAATAAGCAAAGCTCTTCTATCTTCGCTATCACCCGCGATGGTGCTGACAAAGGCATCCTTGGCAGTGATACTTCCCGTAACAACCGGCCTTCTACCATTGAAATCAAAACCGCCAAAATCGATTATGTGCATCCGCTAAAAGGGGGCGCTAAACTGGAAGCCGGCGCCAAAGTGAGTTTTGTGACCACTGATAACGACGCGCAGTTCGACTCACTCCGCACCGGCAACTGGATCCGGGATGAACGCCGCTCCAACCACTTCATCTACAAAGAAAATGTAAATGCAGCCTATATCAATTACAGCCAACAGTTTAAAAGTCTGCATGTACAGGTAGGTCTCCGTGGCGAACAAACCCATATCAGCGGCGATTCCCGGTTCACCAAAAACCAGGAAGCAAAAGTGCTCAAAAACGATTCCAGCTACATCAACCTGTTTCCCAGTGCAGCATTGACTTACCAGCTGGATAAAAATAACAGCCTGGGCCTGACCTACAGCCGCCGTATTCAACGCCCGGATTATGAAGAGCTTAATCCGTTTGAAGGGTACCTGGACCGTTATACCCGGGAAGCCGGTAATCCGAACCTGAGACCACAATATTCCAATAACTTCGAGCTCACGCACACTTTCAAAGATTTCCTGATCACCTCTTTCGGATATAGCCATACCAAAGATATGATGACCAGGATTCTGGAAGCGGCGGTTGATCCGGCTACCGGCGATACTTCCGCCATCATTTACCGGTACCAGAACGTGGCCAAGGCCGACAACTTTAACCTGAATGTGTCTGTTCCGATACCTGTTACCAAATGGTGGACATCCTTTACTACTTTATCCTTCTCCTACAACAGCTACGAAACCGTAGTAGATAAAAACAACGTGAAACTCTCTTCCGGAGGCTTTATGGGCCGTACGCAACAGACTTTCACGCTGGCTAAAAACACCAGTGCAGAAGCCACCTTCACTTATCTTTCTCCGCAGGTGATGCAGGAAGGGTTGTTCAAAATGAAATCCCTCTATGGGCTGGACCTGGGCGTACAACAGAAAGTACTGAAAGGCAAGGGCACGCTGAAACTGAGTGTGACCGATGTGTTCAGGACCAATTATTTCCGTGGCTCTTTCGACAATGCCGGCAGAACTACCGCACTGGTCAGCAAATGGGATGCACAACAGGTAAGAATTGCCTTTAACTACCGTTTTGGTAACAGTAACGTGAAAGCCGCCCGTAGCCGCGAAACCGGCCTGGAAGCAGAACAAAACCGTGTTAAAGGCGGTAATTAAAACCCGGACTCAAGATGGTTTTTTAGGTATATATAAGGATGGAAAAACGCGGCCCTTTTCGTCAGGGCTGCGTTTTCTTCCGGTTTCGCTGAAAAAACCGTTTTCGTCACAAAAAAGCAGGGTTTGGTGGATTTTAAAACAGGAAAAGCATCTCTTCCCAGTAATTTTAGAAAAATTTTTAAAGAGACATTACAGGTATATATCTATATAAAATATTTATAATTATATACTTAGATGTAATATTTCAACAGGCCTTACCTATCAGTCGTAGAAAAAATCCGAAAGAACGGCCTTACCACATGCAACCTTTTTTACAATCATTGTCTTTATAATGAAAGCATCAGCCAATAACTTGAATCAGACGCAAATAGACGGGAATGTAATAGACCGCTGCAAAAGAGGGGATGTTCGCGCATTTCGCGAACTGTATAATGCTTATGCTGGCGCCATGTACAACATCTGTTTGCGTATGACCGGAAACGTGAGTGATGCGGAAGATACCTTACAGGAAGCCTTCATACAGGTACACCGTAACATTGGCAAGCTGGAGCGGGACGCGAGTGTAACAGCGTGGATTAAAAGGATAGTGGTCAACCACTGCCTGAATAATCTTAGAAAGAAAAAAGTGTACTTTGAAGAAGTGGAAGAAGTGGAAGTGGCAGAAGAAAAGGGGATAGACGAGGAATCCTTCACCTGGACCGTGGCCGCCGTTAAATCGGCTATTCACGGACTACCGCAGGGATACCGCACAGTACTGAACCTTTATCTTTTTGAAGAGTACTCCCACCGTGAAATTGCCGATATGATGGGCATTACGGAATCTACCGTAAAAACCCAGTATATGCGGGCAAAGGAAAAAGTAAGACAAATTGTAAAACAACAAAATTGTATTCGTTAATGCCGGAAGATTTTGAAAGTTTTATCCAACAGCACCGGGGTGCATTTGACGAGCCCGGACCTTCACCCAGGGTGTGGGACGCATTGGAAAAAGAGTTGGAAGGAAGCCGTAAAGGCAGGGTAGTGTCGATGCTGGGCAAAAACTGGTTTAAAGCCGCTGTGATTGCGGTCCTGTTGGTCAACGCCGCGGTACTGTTTTATTTCGCCAGGCATAAACAGCAACAACAGCAGGACCTGGCCGTGGTGATCCCCGAAATGCAGGATGCCAAAGTGTATTATACTACCCGCATCAACGAAAAGCTGGAACTGATCAACGCCTATCCGGCCAGTGAGCTGGGGCTTGACAGCACCGCCAAACAGGAATTGCAGTTACGTAATGATACCTATAAAACGCTGGAAAATGAGCTCAAAAAGAACCCGGGCAACGAACGAATCCGGGGCGCCATGGTCCGCTACTACCAGCTCAAATTAGAGTTGCTCGACAAAATCCTCGAAGAGTTGCACGAACGCCATGCAGCTCCCACTCACACAAAAAAACAATATGAAGCTGAAATTTAATTTGCTGTTGTGCCTTGTGTTGCCGCTGTTCACTTTCGCCACAGGCGACGTAACGTATAAAAAAACGATCAACAAGGAATTTACTGTCAGCCCAGGGGCCGTATTAAACCTGAGCAATAAATATGGTAAAGTGGTTTTTCATGCCTGGGGCAAAAATGAAATTAAAGCGGTCATCACCATTACCGGTTTTGGTAAAAGCAGTGAGGAATCCCAGGGTATCGTGGATAATGTAAACATCGATGCGAGCCAGAACAGTGCCGGCGTAAGCCTTACCACCAATTACAGTGCATATAAGTCCGGCTCCTGGATCTTCTCCGGCGGGAAAAAAGATTCCAAGGAGTATGTGAATATAGATTATGAGGTATATATCCCGCAAAGCCTTTCCCGGCTGAAGGTGGACAATAACTTCGGAGATGTGATCGCAGATAAGTTCAACTTCCCCGCAGAGTTATCGCTCAACTACTGCGCTTACGATATCCGCGACGCAGCGGACCTGACACTGAAGCTCAATTACTGTGACAGAGGCCGTATCGGCAAAGCTAACAAGGTAGTGATGAAAGGTAACTACTCCGATCTGAAAGCAGAGCAGCTGGAGTTGCTGGATGTGAGCTCCAACTATAGCAGCTATAATGTTACCAACCTGGGAACGCTGAAGGTATCCTCCAACTACGATAACTACAAGATACAACGGGTAGAAAAAGTAGATGGCCGTGTTACCTTTTCAGATACCAATCTCGGTGATCTGGTAGGAAACATCAACCTGAAGATCACCTACGGCGACCTGAACGTGAAAAGGATTTTGCCAGGCTTTAAAGGTGCCGACCTGATACTGACTTATTCCGATGTAAAAATGGCCGTACCGCGTAAGCTGCCGCTGCAACTGGATTTCGTGATGGTGAATGGGAATGTGAATGTTAGTGGCCTGGAACTGAAAAACGTAAATTCCAATAAAACATCCAGTACCATAATATATAAAGCCCAGGCAGGTGGCGGTAACGAAAGTTCACCAGTCATACGGATAAAAGGCACCAATGCAGACGCCAGCCTGAGTGTATATTAATCATCTATAACGCCCATTCTAAAACCTGATTATAAATCAATTTCTAAAAAAGATCCACATGAAAACAACTTTTAAGTATGTAGTATCCGGCACTTTCCTGGTCGCGTTTTGCGCCCTGCTGGCATCTTTCACTATCAGCCGAGCAATATTGGAGGAACGTGTAAGAGGTAATGGTCAAATGAAATCCGAAAGCCGGACTGCCGGTAATTTCAATAAAATCAGCACTGGAGGCGTGTACCATGTAGAACTGCAACAAGGCAGCACCAACAGTATCCAGATAGATGCAGAAGAAAATTTATTGCCATATATCGAGACAAACATCTCCGGCAATCAGCTGGAAATTTACACCCGCAAAGGAATCAACATTGATCCTACCAAAAAAATCATCGTGCATGTAACCATCCAGCAGGTGAAAAAACTGACCGCCAGCGGAGCCTGCAGTTTTACCGGGAAAGGGCCTATCAAATCTGATGACCTGGAAGTGGTATTAAGTGGCGCTACCTCTGCCGATCTGAATCTGGCTGCCCGGAAACTGGAAGTCGGCATGTCCGGCGCCAGCCAGGTAGACCTGAAAGGCACTTGCAGCGAGGTATCTTACGGAGCTTCCGGCGCAGCGCACATCAATGCCCTGGATTTTCAGACACAGGAGGTGAAGGTGGCTATCTCCGGTAGCGGTGAAGCCAAGGTGTTTGCAGAGAAAAAACTGGATGTAAGCGTATCCGGTGTGGGAAAGGTGAGGTATAAAGGCAGTCCCGCTGTTACTCAGTCCGTTTCCGGCATGGGTAACGTGCGTCCCATTTAATTTTTTTTAGATTTAGATTTATATATGACGGGCAGGTAGTTCACTACCTGCTTTTTCTTTTTTATATTTGTCGTTCGAATATAAAAATAATTGATTTATGCCGTCCTTTGATATTGTTAGCAAAGTAGATTTACAGACACTGGATAATGCGGTTAACACTGTGAAGAAGGAAGTCACCAACCGGTTTGACTTCAAAGGCTCACATGTGGTAATAGAGCTGAACAAAAAAGATCTGGTGCTGAACATAGAGGTAGACAGTGATATGAAGCTGGGGCAGGTGCTGGACGTGCTGATTTCGCGTTCCATGCGGCAGGGCCTGGAAGCCACCATTTACGACCAGAGTAAAGAGCCTTATCAGAGTGGTAAGGTATATAAGAAAGAAGTGCCTATCCGGAACGGTATTAAACAGGAAGATGCCAAAAAGATCGTGAAGTTGATCAAAGATTCCGGAACCAAGGTACAGGCTGCCATTATGGACGACATTGTTCGGGTGACAGGCAAAAAAATAGATGATTTACAGGAGGTTATACAGAAGTGCCGGGAAGCCAACCTGGGTATTCCGTTGCAGTATATAAATATGAAATCCTGATTTTTTTTACAATAAACTTTGGGTGTTAAAGAAATTTGGTTACCTTTGCACCCTGTATTTACAATAATATTTGATATGAAACAGGGAATCCATCCGGAAAATTACAGATTTGTGGTATTTAAAGATATGTCAAACGGACACAGCTTTTTAAGCCGTTCCACTGCTCCTTCCAAAGAAACTGTAAAGTGGGAAGATGGCAATGAGTATCCGTTGATTAAGTTGGAAATTTCCAATACTTCTCACCCTTTCTATACTGGTAAGAATGTGTTGGTGGATACCGCAGGACGTATCGACAAATTCAACAAACGCTACGCTAAAAAAGCCTAGTTGTTCGCAACAATATTTTTATAAAGAATCCCATCGGCTTATCGATGGGATTTTTTATTTTTAACCCCTATGGAGCGTAATTACATTCTTTTCGACACGCCCGAACGTGACCTGTTATACCCCTTTACGCATACAAGACCCATTGCCGCCTGCAGAGTAGGGATTCTTACCATACAGGAAAAGTGGGAACATTGGCTGGGGGCAGACGTCAGTCACTTTACCGTACCATATTTGCAGGAGAAGTATCCGCTGCAACGTGGAGGCGATACTACCGTGAACATATTGATCAGCGGGCATATTATGCCCGACGCAGCCTTGGTAGCTGCCATCGGTGAATTAGCGCCTGATGAGGAGTTGTATAAGGATAATCGCCTGATTGCGAAAAAAATACAGGGGCGGGAAGTACATCTGTTGCCCGCTGTGAGCCGTAAAAATTATACCGGCCCGGTAGCCGGTATTTTCAGGCCCTGGGATATTTTTATGCAAAATGACCGGGCCATCCGGGAGGATTTTGCCCGGTTAACCGAAGGGCGGAGCTCTGCACCGCTGCCGGAAGGCTGCCAGGTATCGCATCCCGAAAATATATTCCTGGAGCCGGGCGCCGCCGTACATTGCTCCATACTCAACGCCGCCACCGGTCCCATTTATATTGGCCGTAATGCCCTTATTATGGAAGGCTGTGCCGTAAGAGGGCCATTGGCCCTCGGAGAAGGTGCCGTGCTAAAAATGGGGACTAAAATATATGGGGCCACTACCCTGGGGCCTTATTGTATTGGTGGCGGTGAAATCAAAAACAGCGTATTTTTCGGCTATTCCAATAAATCACATGACGGTTATGTTGGTGATGCCGTGATAGGCGAGTGGTGTAACCTGGGAGGCAATACCAACTGTTCCAATGTAAAAAACAACGCTGCCGTAGTGAAAGTGTGGATGGAGGCCAAACAGGCAACAGAGCCGGCCGGTCAGAAATGCGGCGTGATGATGGGGGATTTCAGTCGCACCGGTATCAATACCATGCTCAACACCGGTACGGTGGTGGGGGTATCCTGTAATATTTTCGGAGCGGGGTTTCCGCCTGCATTTATGCCCTCCTTCAGCTGGGGGCACCAGGTAGGGATGACCGCCTACCGCCTGCCTGAGGCGCTGCGCGATGCTGCTGCCTGGATGGCGTTTAAAGGGCGGCAGCTGGAAGATACCGATCGAAAGGTACTGGAAGCCATATTTCACGAAACAAACACACAACGACCATAAAATTTAATATCACAGTACATCATGAGAAAAAAAATTGTTGCAGGTAACTGGAAGATGAACCTCACGCTGGCGCAGGGTGAACAATTGATCAATGACATTCTGCAGGCTGGCCTTAAGCTGGCAGAAGGACAGGAAGTAGTGGTAGCCACTCCTTTCCCGTACCTGACCAAGGCTAAGTCACTGTTGAAGAACTATCCCGGTTTCTATGTGGCTGCACAGAACTGCGCCAGCGAAAAATCCGGCGCTTATACCGGCGAAGTGTCTGCAGACATGCTGCAGTCTATCGGCGTGGATTATGTGATTATTGGTCACTCCGAAAGAAGGGAATATTTCCAGGAAAGCAACGCAGTGCTGGCCAAGAAAGTGGACCTGGCCCTGGCTGCCGGTATCAAACCTATTTTCTGCTGTGGCGAGCCGTTGGAAGTGCGTCAGTCTGAAACCCAGAACGCTTATGTATCCAAACAGCTGGAAGAAAGCCTGTATCACCTGACCGAAGAGCAGCTTAAAAATGTAGTGATTGCCTATGAGCCGATCTGGGCTATTGGTACCGGTCTTACTGCGAGTGCAGCACAGGCGCAGGATATGCACGCCTTTATCCGTTCACAGATTGCTAATAAATTTGGCAGAGAGGCGGCATTGCATCTGACCATCCTGTATGGTGGCAGTGCTAAGCCGGGCAATGCAGCGGAGCTGTTTGCCAATCCTGATGTAGACGGTGGTTTGATTGGTGGTGCGTCTTTAGTGGCGAATGATTTTGTAGCGATTATCCAGCATTTGGGTTAGTATTTTTTAACATAAAGCATGAAGCAGGGATAGGCGGAAACGCTTATCCCTGCTGTTTTTTATGCGCCGGTTGAAAATCTGCGTATTTTTTTAGTATAAAATGCTAAAAAAATTAGTATTTCCGAAAAAAGGTTGTATATTCGTATTGTCATTCTAACAGTCAGTGTTAAAATATCAGGTTATGAATACGAATTATGAAACTTCGGAAGCGTTATTTGATTATTTGCTGGTAGTGAATCCGGATGTGGTAGTAGCGAAAGATGTAAACCGTATACGGCAGTTTATTGCGACGTCCCTGGAGGATGCTGCAAGCATAACATCCCCGGTGCATATCCCACTATTCAGATCCGAGTTTCCGGCGCGTTTTGAAGATGACTTTATTGACATGGTGGAAGAAGTTGCCAAACGTCAGTCAGGTTTTGCTATTTATACATCGCGATTGGAGGCGGTGCGGCATGCAGATGGCCGGCAGAGTATCTGTGTGAATGTGGCCAATCCTAAGCCATTGGTGGAGCTGCACAAGAGCATTCTGCAGTGTTTTGATCTGAAGCCACAGGCCTTTAAGCCGGGTATGACGATTGCGCGTGGGCTGGATGATACTGCTATCGGCAAGGTGTTGCCGGCTTTAACGCAACGTTTGTTTGTGCGGAGTTTTAACTGCCATTGTTTTACGCTGCTGAAGCGGCCGGTAACAGGTGGTAAGTATCAACGGGTGCGGGATATCGTGTTTGGCGATATTGAACATATGACAGGATCTTTGTTCAATTATGCTGCTTAGCAGGTTGAACTTTTTATATATCATTGTCTGAATCGGGAAGAGCCGGATTGGAGATGCATTGGATGGAAACTGAACGAGCTGTATCATAAATGCTGTAAAGAACTTGCAGGCTATTATTTTGTGACCCCTTCAGTTTTCATCTGTAGTTTGTTTCCCTCAAGTTAACCATTCTCTATCTTTCCTCTTAACGGGGAGTTGCTGTTATTACATAACCGGTGTAAGTTGAATGCCAACAACTGTTTGCGCAGATGGCAGGCGATGCCGCCGGAGAAATCTATTTCAGTGCCCCGGGATTAAATGTTACATTCGTTTGGCCATTCAACCTATTATGGACCAATGGATCAGCTGATCTGTATCCACCCTGATTCAGACATTTTTTGAAATAACCATGGACGTTATGACAACCAAATCAATCGTACACAAAGAGATCGTTGTGAAAGGCCGCGTACAGGGAGTTGGCTACCGGGCTAATGCAAAACATATGGCAGATCTGCTGGGCGTGCAGGGACAAATCAGGAATATGCCGGATAAAGCGGTATGGATTCTGGCGGAAGCGGAAGAACCCGTGATGGAACAATTCCTGTCCTGGTGCCGGAAAGGACCGGCCATGGCTAAAGTAACGGAAATGGAGATTAGTGTGGGACCGGTGCAGCATGTGTCAGGGTTTACCATTCTTCATTAAGCGGTATGCATTAAGCTGCCTGTATTAATGCGCTGTATCTGATAGTATTAGTGCTGTTCAGCTGTATACAGTCATATTCAGTGCCCCCGCTATTCATGGTTGTCTTTTGAGTTGCGCGCAGCTGTATTCCGTTTTATTCAGTGCCCCATCAAACGCTATTCAATTGTTATTCTTTTATGGGTTGTTGTTGACTGATTCATACGCGTGTGAATACGCATAGCTATAAGCCGTTTCGTAATTCGTAATGCTCCATTCGTAACTCATTCTTAAGGGTTGCTATCCTTCTATATAAACCTGGTTAGATAACAGGTTCTGGTGTTCCTTTCCTATGCCTGGACTACCGCTTTTCCCTATTAGGCGGTAGTCCTGAAATAAAGAAAGCGCAAAGAATATGACGGGCCGCTGTCGCAACTCCAGCCGTATCATTCTTTGCGCTTCTTCTTTTATAGAGAGGTAATTAATTCTCTACGTTGATACTCAGATTACCGGGTTCCGCTTGTTTGATAACAGTCCGTTCATTTTGCAGATAGGAGCGATATTTATCGGCCACGTTATCTGGTTGTTTGGTACCGTTGATATACAAGCCATCTTTATTTTTTTCGATGGTGAAAGTATGTTTGTTATCGATCAGATTGTCTCCTGCCATTTTATCTATCATTTCGTGATATTTTTTGGAAGTGGCATCTGCTCTTTTGCGGGCCTCGTCGGCTCTGGAGCGTGCCTCGTCGGCTCTTTTGCGTGCATTGTCGGCTCTGATGCGCGCTTTGTCAGCTTCCATCCTGCCTCTTTCGGCTATACGGAATGAAGAATCCCTTCTTCTGTCCATCGTCTGTCTGTGGGAATCGTTGAATACCCTGGCGGAATCACGGAAAACGATCATCCGTTGTTTGTTGGCGGCCATCATTCTTTCCCGGGTTGCTCTCATGGCTTTCTGTTGGCTGACGTACATTTTTTTCCGGTCAGCGTTCCATTCGGCGCGCATTTTAGCATGATCGCTTTTCCAGTTTTCATCGTTGAAGTCAAACTTAAAATCGAAGCTGCTGTCGATATCCTGCTGGATTTGTTTCCAGTCGATGCTTTTTAGCGCTTCCCTGGCAGCTTGTTGCGCCTCTTGTGTTTCTTTGGCTATCGCCTGCCAGTCTACTTTATTCACGGCAGCTTGTGCTTCGGCCTGGATTTTTTTCATATCGACTTCCTTCAGGCGTTGCATGGCTTGCTCTACACTTTTTTGAGCCTCACGCAGTTGTTTTTTCATTTGCTCGGTGTTCCGGATATGGCTGAAACGAACAGGAGTGGAGTCGGACATGATGACCATAGGGCTGCCTTTCGCATTCATCACCATCATGTTTTGAAGTGCCGGAAGATTCAGTGTGTTGTCATTCATGATTTCCGGAGCGTCAGGAGCGTCAGGAGCATCGGGTGCATCTGGCACATCGGGCACTACGACTGGGTCAGGGGTGACAGCTGGTTCCGGTGGAGCTGGCGGAGTTGGTGGCGCTGGTGGTGCAGCGGGAGGGGATGGGGGTGTTGGTATGCTGGTATCTCCTACCATCATGAGTTGAGGATCTTTTTTGCCGTTGTCCTTGCCTTTAGCGGGATTGAGCCATGCAATGGAAATAAGGCCGCTGGCGATGATGAGGACTGCTAATAATTTTTGACTATAGTTAAGATGTTTTGTTTTCATCTCCATAATTCTTTTGATGCGGTGAAACAGATGTTGTTTATCATCTGCAGCAGCCATAGCCATGGGGTTGGAAGTTAACCGGTACGTTTCCAGCGCCATCAGGGCTTGGGCATAATGCAGGGGTTGGACGGTACCGGCAATAACGAGGTCGTCGCAACAGTGTTCCCTTTCCTGGCGGATGATACGGGAAATCAGCCATACGAAAGGATTGAAGAAAAGAATGGTTTCAACAATTGATTGGAAGATATTCAACAGATAATCGTTGCGTTTGACGTGTGCCAGTTCATGTAACAAAATGGCTTCCAGCTGTTCTTCCGACAGGTTGTTGACCATGGCGACAGGCAGCAGGATCACGGGTTTCAGGAATCCCAGCATCACCGGTACCTGGATATAACGGGATATCAGCAGTTTTACCGGGCGGGATAACTGCAACCGTTTCATCAGCTGTTGCAGGTGTTTTTCCCAGGCTTCGCCCATCGGCTCTATCATGGTGGTACGGATGTGATGCAGTTGTACCAGGTCGGAAGTGAATTTAATAGCCATGAGCAACATGCCCGCCAGGTACAAGGTTACCAGTATCGGGAAACACTGTTCCAGGGTGGGAAAGAGTTCGATGGCTCTCAATTGCCCGGTGTAGGGAACCGCTGTTTGTTGTGCCGGTTCGGTCGCCTCCATGGGAGTGTATTGTACCAGCAACTGTCTGGCTACGGTAACCGTTTGCCATTGCTGATAAAAGGTGATCAGGAACCAGGTGAAGATACCTGAGAGAGCAAAAAAAGATAGATTGTATTTAATCCTGGCACTGGCCATGGGCCATAGTTTCAGCACTATTTTTAAACAGGCATATACGAAAAAAGCCTGCCATAGGGCATGAAGTATACTCCAGCCAAGCGCGCGTACCAGGTCGCCGGTAATAGGTAATAAGTTCATAGTAGTAGCTGTTTTACCTTTATCGCTTTTCTTGTTTTTCTATCGCTGCTAAATATTCCCTGATTTTTTCCAGTTCCGCATCGGAAGAGCGGTGTTGTCCCAATGCCTGCATCACCAGGCTGGACGCCGATCCGCCAAAAACGGTATCGATCATTTTATTCAGGAGCTGTTGCCTGGTTTTTTCCTGGGAAACAGCTGCTTTGTATACGTGTGTTTTACTGCTGGTGTCACGTTCCAGCAGCTCCTTTTCATGCATGATCTGCATCAGCTTCAGGGTGGTGGTATAACCGGCATCTTTGGTGGCAGAAAGGATGTCGTGCACCTCCCGTACGGTGCGGGGCCCTTTCTCCCAGAGGATGCTCAGTATTTCCAGTTCACTATCTGTAGGCTTTATTTGTTTCACAGTCATGATGTTTTATCAAGGATGATTATTGTTGTACGAATATCTTCGTAGCTAATGTACGATAGTTTTCGTAATTGCAAAATTAATTGTGGAAGAAAATGATAAAGTAGTTTAAAACCGGATGAGCGGAAGCAGTAGATAATACTCCGGGCACCGGATCCAAACCGGAGGCTCAGCGTTTACCAGCCCCTTAATTGTTTGGTGGTCTGCCGGCTGCCATCGGGGCTCCAGCCCGGTGCATCCAGCAGGTAATGGATGGCTTCCCGGAAGGAACGCGACCGGCGCAGATCGCGCCAGATATCTATCCATTCATGGGTAGCAATACGGAAAGGATTGTAGGTGTTGATATTTTTGGTGAGTCCATATACCGGACGTTGTTTTTCCGGGGTGAAGGTGCCGAGCATCCGGTCCCAGATAATGAGGATGCCGGCATGGTTACGGTCCAGGTATTCAATATCGGAACCATGATGTACCCGGTGATGGGAAGGCGTATTGAAGATAAACTCAATAGGCCGCGGAAGTTTGTTAATGACCTCGGTATGTATCCAGAACTGGTAAATCAGGCTGATGGCCTGCATGCTTAACACCATCACCGGATGAAACCCAACCAGCGGCATCCATAGCCAGAACAGGAAAGAACCGGAGAGATTACCGGTCCAGGTTTGCCGGAGGGCGGTTGCCAGCGTGTATTTCCGGGAGGAATGATGAATAACGTGGGAAGCCCAGAAGAAACGGACGGTATGACTGCTACGGTGAAACCAGTAGTAGGTAAAATCATCTGCAAAAAAACATAAAACCCAGGCCCACCAGGTAAAACCGAGGGTAAAAAAACGATAGTGGTAAGCAAAAAGGTAGATCGCGAGAATAACGCCTTTGGTAAACAGGCCGATAAAGACATTGCCCAGCCCCATGGCTATGCTGCTAAGGGCATCTTTGGGCTCATACAAATGCCGGTGGTCGATAGTGGTAATGGTGATCTCCAGCAATATCAGCAACACAAAGCCGGGAATGGCATACATGATCAGGTTAGGAGGCATACGCTTTGGATATTAAGGTATTTGGACATTTGGTTATATAATTTACGATTTTTTGATCGTCTATCGATAACCAAATGTCCAAATAATCCAATATCCCGTTATTTTATCGGTTTTTCCGCCCTGCTCACTGCCGAGGCGCCAAACCAGCCCAGGATTCTGGTTTTCCCGGAAGGGGTGATATTATTGACATTAGATTTAACGTTTTCCAGCACTTTGGCAAACATACCGCCGGCGTTTACCTGCTGGTCTACCTGTGTGAGGAAATCGTGACTGCGTTTGGTAACGGCTCTCAGTTTTACAATCACTTTTTCATTAAGCTGGAATGGTTTGCTGTAATCGGTGATGCTTTCTGCGATGGGCAGAATGAAGGTGGCGCCGTCAGATACGCCTTCATCGTAGGAACCGTCGATAGAAAATGCATCCCTTAAACGGCGGGTAGTATCGTTACGGTAGGAGCGGATCCAGTAATAATCCGTTGGGCCGCCTTCGATATCTTTCGCGTGCATCGTGGCATAGTAGCCTTCTTTGCCCGACATGGATTCTTCCTTGGTCTTAAATTTCAGGGTGATGGAATCTACCGGCGGTACCCGTTTAATGGTATCATATGCTTCAAAGATTTCCCCTTTATACTCAATGTGCAGTTTATAGGCATGGCCTACAACACCGATGGGGTTGTTGCCTGCATCGTAGCTGTAACGGTCTTTATTAAAGGCAAATGCATAGGATTTGCCGATGGTTTCGTCCAGCAGGGTGATATTGGCATCGTTGATAATAGGCGCCGGACTGTTATCTGTAAACGGCACGGACATCGTGAATTTAATCGTTTGCGGACCAGTTTCCGTCGTGATCCAGGCATCGAGCACGGGGTAAGACTTTCCGGGTGCGATATCCAGGTCTATTTTATCCTCGCAGGCGGTCAGCACGGCGAAGGCTGATATGATGAACAATGACAGTTTTTTCATGTAGTTTCTTTTTTAGACAGATTAAAACTTGAAGTTGTACGTAATACCTGGGATGATGGAGCCGATAATAGACAGGCGAACGGCTTCCCGTTTGTTGGGATCATCTTCATTTTGCTTGAAGTAGATACTGTAAGCATTTCTGCGGGCGTATACGTTATACAGTGAAAATACCCATTCTCCTTTCCAGCGTTTCAGTTGTTTGCCTTTCAGGGTGAAAGAGAGGTCTAAACGGTGAAATGCGGGCAGGCGGTAGTTATTACGTTTCTCGGTGCTGTTATAGGGGATATCCCAGTCCTGGAATTCAAGCCGGTTGTCGGCGTAGGTACCGGGTGTGCCGGAAGCGTATACCCAGTTGGCAGACAGAGAGGTACGTTTAGTGAAGGTATGGGTAAGTACCAGGTTGATGTTGTGTGTACGGTCATAGCGGTTCAGGAACCACTCGTCCATGCTGATACCCGGCGTTTTCCTTTCGGAGCGGGACAAGGTATAGCTGATCCAGCCGGTTGTTTTACCGATATCTTTTTTAGCATACAACTCAAGACCGTAGGCACGGCCCTGAGAAGGGAGCAGGTCCGCTTCAATCAGCTGGTTCAACTGCAGGTTGGCATTGTCGATATAATCCAGTTGGTGATCGGTGGTTTTATAAAACGCTTCCGCAGAAAACTCATAAGAGTCGTTGGGAGAGTTGTAGAAGTAACCGATGGTGTACTGGTCAGACAGGCTGGGCTGGATGTTGTTGGTGCTCGGTGTCCAGATATCCAGCGGCGTAGGAGAGGCCGTATTGGAAAGCTGGTGCATGAACTGGGAAGTACGGCTATAGGCTACTTTCACCGCATTTTGATCGTTGATAGCGTAGCGGGCGCTGAGCCTGGGTTCAAAGTAGTAGTAACCTTTGATCAGTTCATTGGCGCCGTAAGTTTTGCTGCCGGTGAGTGTTTTGCGGATACCAGGTGTGGTGTCATTAAAATAGTAGGCAGTTCCCTTACCCAGCAGTTGATAGGCAGACAGGCGGCCGCCGTACTGGATACCGAATTTTTTGGAAGGTTTCCACTCATGGTCCACATATACAGCAGATTCCAGCGCATGTTTTTCGGTCATTTCCTTGATACGGGTGATATCGCCTTCTACACCGGTACCCGTACCCGGACGGAAAGTATAGTAGATACCCTGTACTCCGAAATGCAGGCTGTTGCTACTGTTTACGTAGTAGGTGAAAGATGGTTTTAATCCGTAGTTGATGATGTTGGACGTCCATTTATAACCCTGCAGTTGTTCATCTTCCTGTTTTTTGGAACCGTTGCTGAAGTTGAGGCTATAATCGTATTTAGAGTAGTAGGTGGTGAGGTTGAGGAACAGGCGGTTGGTGAATACATGGTTCCAGCGGATGGTGGCGGTGGTATTACCCCAGTTCATGTCCACATCTTTACCCAGACCGAATTTATCACGGCCGAAATAACCGCTGACAAAGAGGGTGTTGTTTTTGTCGAATTTGTAGTTGGCTTTAGCGGTGAGGTCATAGAAGTTTAGTTTGGTATCTTTCATATCACCTTTCATAAAAGGTTTCATGAGGATATCAATATAAGACCTTCTGGCGGCTACGATAAAGGACGATTTATCCTTTACCAGCGGGCCTTCCACGGAGAGGCGGCTGAAGATGTTACCGATACCGCCGTTGACATTGAAGTTCTGGTTGTTACCGTCTTTCATGCGGATATCGAGCACAGAAGAAGTTCGGCCACCATATTCAGCCGGGAAGCCGCCTTTGATAAGGTTGAGGCTTTTTACCGCGTCCGGGTTGAATACAGAGAAGAAGCCCAGCATGTGGCTGGAGTTGTATACGGGGGCTTCATCCAGCAGAATGAGGTTTTCATCGCTGTTACCACCCCGAACGTTGAAGCCTGAAGAACCTTCACCCACAGTTGTTACGCCAGGGAGGGTCTGAATAGAACGGAGTACGTCTACTTCACCCATAAAGGTGGGCATCTTTTTCATTTGGGCGATGTCCAGGCGGTTGATGCTGGTGTTGAGTGTATTGACGGCTCTTTCCTGTTTCTGTCCGTTGATGGTGACCTCATTGAGCTGGCTGCTGCTGCTTTCCAGGCGAATGTCCAGCGTTTTGTTGCCATGGAGGCTGACAGTAGTTTTCACGGGAGCGTATCCCATATAGGAAAACTGCAGCTCATGATCTCCGGCAGGAAGCGTCAGTGAATAGAATCCGTATTGGTTGGTAACAGTGCCGATGGAGGTTCCCGGTTTCCCGATGGAAATTCCGACCAGACTTTCCCCGTTCTGTTTGTCTTTTACATAACCGCTAACGGTAAAACGTTGCTGTTGTGCGCGCGTTGGACCTATTGCCAATATTACTACCAGCAATGTCATCCACATGGTGACCAAAGTTTTCATAATAGGTAAATCTCGATTTTAATGACGTTTCCAGTTTTTGTGACGTTGCTATTAAGACGGACTGGGAAATCTGTACCCCTATCCGGGATCAGATTATTTTTGGTTAATATTAGTTGTGAAGATAATCTGGAAAAGTGAGAAAGAATATTGAGGTTGAAGCATGGGGCTTGTACTTCAAGCTCAATATTCAGCATAGGAGAGGCTTTGCGGGGAATCAGTCGAGGATATCACAATTGAATCCCAGACGGGTAACGAAGTCGATAATAGCATTTTCGGTCAGTTGCTGGGGACTGATCACCCGCAGTACTTTGTCACAATCTTCAATGTCCACGCTGCAGGCGTTTACACTAAAATGAGAAAAAATTGCGTCAACTACGTTGTCTTTATCCTTGGCGGTGTTAATATTTGTACGGAATATTCCAATCATGGTCTTAAGATTTGAAAATTGCGGAATATATTTGTGCAAATTTGCTACTGTTTGTCCGTATAGCTGTTACACGAAAAGGATTAAAACTTATACGAAACGGATTATTTTATGGCTGTAGTGATCAAAAATGAGCTGAACGAAGTATTGCTGCAGGAAAGTTTCCCTTTTTCGCCTGAAGGCGCCATTGCGTCCAGGAGTATGATAGAAGAAAGTAAAGAGCAGCAACTTGATTTTGGCGCCTATAAAATACAGGAATGTAAATTTGATGGTATCCATCTGATCATCTGTTCTGCAGAGGTTTATCAAAACGTGACCATTGCATCAGACGATATTGCCCCTCACGTATCCATGCTTTTTATGGAGCAGGGCGACGTGCGTGCCAGTCTGCAGGGCGTCAACGGCCAGTTTCGTTTTTCTTCCCGGGAACATAATATTATGTATTCTCCCCATTGGGAGGAAACCGCTGTCTTGCAAAAACAACAAGGCATCCAGGTGATCGGTATGAATTTCTCCCCTGAGCGTTTCCTTGATCTGGCCGACAACAACGGGCAGGTACTGGGTAAAATGGCCGACAGGGTAGCCAACCAGAAACGGGTTGCCCTGACGGAGAAGATAAACCCGCATATCACGCCCCGCATGAAAACTGTGCTGGCAGAGATACGGCAATGCCGTTTCAAAGGCGGCTTAAAGAAATTGTTTCTCCAATCCAAAGCCATGGAACTGCTGGCCCTGCAATGTGACCAGGTGGAGAATGAATTCCGCCCTACCCATGTAGCGCAGCGTAGTATTACCGGCCGGGAACTGGAACAATTGCAACACGCCCGCTTCCTGCTGTTACAGAACCTCCACGAACCGCCTTCCCTGTCACAACTCTCCCGCCTGACCGGTCTCAACGAGTTTAAACTTAAATCCGGTTTCAAAGCTGTATTTGACAATACCGTATTCGGTTATTTCAATGATCACCGCCTTGGCTTCGCCCGGGAAATGATCCTGGCCGGTGGTAAATCTCTCGCGGAGATCGCCGAAGAGGCCGGGTATTCATCCCCTCAGCATTTTAGTGGTGCGTTTAAGAAGAAGTATGGAGTGGCACCCTCTCACTATGGACTGTAATGGCCATGATTAGTGTTGATATCGCTGATTTGGGGAGATAGGAGCGGAGAATGTTTTATTGCATTAATAGAGAGTAAGATATTGATAAAAAGACAGCCCATCGATTATTCGATGGGCTGTCTTTTTATCATGAAAAATTACAAATAAGATTTGATGACTTGTAATGCCGGTATCTTCGCAAATCAGCGATATCACCACTAGTCATGGCTTCAGCGGTTAGTAAGCTACCGTAAACCGCTGTTGTATATGCGCTGGTTTTTCCAGTTCATCAATCAGGGCAACAGCGTAATCGGCGGTAGAAATTTTACTTTCGTTATTGGCGTCGGTGAGGAGTTGGTTACCTCCGAGGCGGAATTTGCCGGTACGTTCGCCGGGGGCGATCATGGCTGCCGGACTTAATACCGTCCATTGCAGGTCTTTATCCTGTTTGATGATTTTATAAGCTTCGCGGGTAGCGCTGGCGCCTTCTTTCCAGGCAGCGGGAAATTCAGGGGTATCCAGTAACTCCAGGCCCGGAGCTACTTCGAGGCTACCGGCGCCACTAACGGCGATGAGCCTTTTGATGCCAGCCTGTTTCAGTCCGCCGATAATGGCCCTGATGGCTTTCACATAGGTAGCGGTATCATGGGCACTGTAGGCGCTGATGACAGCGTCGTTGCCGGCTACCAGGCCTGCTACTTCCGTTTCGTTGGTAACGTCGCCTTGTTTAATAGTAAGGTGATCATTTTTAACCTGTATTTTCTCCGGGTTGCGGACGATCGCAGTTACTTCATGACCCCTGTTTAAGGCCTCGTTTAAAATGGCACTGCCAATGAATCCTGATGCACCAATGATAGCTACTTTCATATTTAGTTCAATTTTATCGTAATGTAATAACAATCTGAATCGATAACCTGTTTAACTGTTTTGTTTTTTGTTACAGTTTAACAACACAAAAGTAGGGTTCTTTTTAACTGTAACAAAATAAATTACAGTAAATTTTTAAAAAGAAGCGGACAATTAGGGGGAATAGGTAATAATTGATTGTTAATCATGTTATTATGACCTGCTTCCGCTAATTGTCCGCTATCATATGGAGGACAGAGCCTGGTTTTATTTTATTTCAGGTCCAGGACATACGCCTGTTGAGCTTTCACAGCAGGCGGTGTAACGGTTTTTACCTTTACTACCGGTGGTACTTCTTCCTTGGTGTGGAATTTCTCTGACAGGGTAGGTGCAATGACCAATGAAACGATCGACATCAGTTTGATGAGGATGTTCATAGAAGGACCGGAAGTATCTTTAAACGGATCACCTACCGTATCACCGGTTACAGATGCTTTATGTGGTTCAGATTTTTTGTAGAAGGTCTCCCCGTTAATTTCCACGCCTTTCTCGAAGGATTTTTTCGCGTTATCCCAGGCGCCGCCGGCGTTGTTCTGGAAGATACCCATCAGTACACCGCTGACAGTAGCACCGGCGAGGAAGCCGCCCAATACTTCAGGACCAGCGATAAAGCCGATGAGCAGGGGGGAGATGAGTGCGATAGCGCCAGGCAGGATCATTTCGCGGATAGAAGCCTGGGTAGAGATAGCCACGCATTTATCGTATTCCGGTTTGCCGGTTCCTTCCATGATGCCGGGTATTTCACGGAACTGGCGCCGTACTTCTTCCACCATCGCCATGGCTGCGCGTCCTACCGCTGCAATGGCCAGTGAGGAGAAGATGAAAGGGATCATACCGCCCACAAAAAGTCCGGCCAGTACGTCGGCCTTATAAATATCGATGCCTTTGATGCCGGCTACCCCTACGAAAGCCGCGAACAGCGCCAGTGCGGTGAGGGCAGCAGAAGCGATGGCAAATCCTTTACCGGTAGCAGCGGTAGTGTTGCCTACCGCATCGAGGATATCGGTTTTTTCACGCACATCTTTCGGCAGTTCACTCATTTCAGCGATACCACCGGCGTTGTCCGCGATAGGGCCGAAGGCGTCGATCGCCAGCTGCATAGCCGTGGTGGCCATCATACCGGCAGCGGCAATCGCCACGCCGTAGAGTCCGGCGAAAGCGTAGGAACCATAGATGCCCAGCGCCAGTACCAGGATAGGCAGCGCCGTAGATTCCATCCCTACAGAGAGACCACCGATGATGTTGGTGGCAGCGCCGGTAGCAGATTGACGGATGATGGAACGTACCGGGCGTTTACCCATGGCCGTATAATATTCTGTGATGATGCTCATAAGGGTACCCACTACCAGTCCTACCACGATAGAGCCGAATACCTGGCCTTTGGTGAATTCGTGACCACGGAGCACCATAGGGCCGTCGGGCAGTATCCAGTTAACCAGGAACCAGGAAGCAATAGCTGTGAGGATAATAGAACCCCAGTTGCCCATATTGAGCGCTTTCTGTACCACGCCGGTATTAAGCCCTGCGCTATCGCTGATGCGTACGAAGAAAGTGCCGATGATGGAGAAAATGATACCGCTACCGGCAATCATCATGGGGAGGAGGATGGGAGCAAGGCCGCCAAACATGTCCTGGGAGGCTGTTTCAGAGCCCAGTACCATGGTAGCCAGTACGGTGGCAACATAGGAGCCGAACAAGTCGGCGCCCATACCGGCCACGTCGCCTACGTTATCGCCTACGTTATCGGCGATGGTGGCGGGGTTACGCGGATCATCTTCCGGGATGCCGGCTTCCACCTTACCTACCAGGTCGGCGCCTACATCGGCCGCTTTGGTATAGATACCGCCGCCTACACGGGCAAAGAGCGCGATGCTCTCCGCACCCAGGGAGAAACCGGTCAGCACCTCGATGGTTCTGATCATTTCAGTAGTATTGGCAGCGGCGCCAAAGTACGATTTGAGGATAATAAACAGAGAGCCTAGCCCCAATACCGCGAGGCCGGCAACACCCATACCCATCACAGAACCACCGGTGAAGGATACTCCCAGCGCCTTAGCCAGGCTGGTACGGGCGGCTTGTGCAGTGCGCACGTTGGCTTTGGTTGCTATTTTCATTCCGATAAATCCGGCAGTGGCAGAAAAGACAGCCCCGATAACGAAGGCCAGGCCTATCGACCAGTGGGAGGTATGATGGGATGCTCCCATATAACCCAGTAACAGCGCAGCTATGATAACAAAGTAGATGAGTACTTTATACTCCGCTTTCAGGAATGCCATAGCGCCTTCCGCAATGTGCTGCGCTATTTCTTTCATCTTTTCATTGCCCGCATCCTGGCGGGAAACCCAGGAACTGCGGACTGCAGTAAATAACAAGGCCAGTAATCCAAAACAGGGAACGAGGAAAACGATACTCATAGAAGCGTATTTAAATTGCTCGGTTGAAAAAATAGCGTATTGATTGAATAAATGTTATCCAATAAATATAAATAATAAAATTTTGAATTACGAATTACGGTTCAGGAATTACCGCAGGCAATAAAGAAATGAATAGAAAGTTAATGTGGTAGCGGATTTGAAGCGTGTCATCCGTACCGGTAGAATGGTTATTTTATCCGGGAATTCCCCGAAGGGCCATTGGGCCTGTATCCTAATAAAAACATTCCAGGAAAGCCGCGCCCAGATGGGAAATGATGTCATTAGCCGTCATGGCTTCCTGCGACAGGCTTGCGGCTGCCAGATCGCCGGCATAACCGTGCAGCCAGGCGCCCAGCAATACGGCCGCTTTGGGGGCATAATCCTGTGCCAGGAGACCGGTCAGTATACCGGTGAGCACATCTCCGCTGCCGCCGGTAGCCATGCCGGGATTACCGGTGGCATTAAAGTATACCGCGCCATCCGGACAGGCAATGGCTGTATAACGGCCTTTCAGCAGGATATACAGCTGCAGCCGTACCGCCTGCCTGGATAGGAGTTCCAGTCTTTCAAAATCATTGGCGGTAGCGCCAAAAAGCCGCTCAAACTCTTTAGGATGCGGTGTAAGAATAGAACCAGCCGGCACCTGGTATAACAGTGACGGATATACGGAGAGTATATTCAATGCGTCTGCATCAATCACCATAGGGCGTTTGTAGGTGGACAGCAGTTTTTCCAGGGAGCGGGCGGTGGCAGTAGCCGCACCCAGTCCGGGCCCTATGCCGATTGTTTTATAGCGGGCATCGGCCTGTTCATGAAAATGGGCGCTGTGGTCCTGCAGTTCATCGGTCACGCTCATGGCCGCGGGCTCGCTGATCTGCATAATATCATACCCGCAACGGGGGATATGGCAGGTAAGGAGTCCTACCCCAGAGCGCAGACAGGCTTTGGCACTCAGCACGGCGGCTCCCATCTTTCCCATACTGCCGGCAATCAGCAAGGCGTGGCCAAAGGTTCCCTTGTGTGCAAAGGGGGGCCGGGGCATGTAAATGGTGTGCATCATCTCCTTATCTGCCAGATGATAGCGTGCAGGCGTATGCGTTATATAGTCCGGTGAAAGTCCGATAGGTATTATTTGTACCTGACCAACGAGTGCCGCGTTTTCCGGCATCAGGAAGGCGAGTTTATAAAATTCGAAGCTAAGGGTATGATGGGCCTGTATCACAGGCGTATTGCGGCAGCTGGCATCAGCCATCAGCCCGGAGGGCATATCAATGGCCACAATAGTATGGCGGGGATACTGGTCGTTGATTTTATGGATCATACCGGCCAGCCAGCCTTCAATGGGTTTATTGAGACCGGTACCAAAAATAGCATCTACAATAACGGCGGACGCGGGTAGTTCCGGAAAGGCGGTAACATCGGCTATTTCACGGATACGGCCGGCATATTGTTGTTGTAACCGGCGGTAATAATATACATAATCTTCACTGGCCCTGTTACCATATTCCAACAGGCAAGCGGTCACCTGGTAACCTTCTTCCAGCAGTCGCTGTGCAATGACGAGGCCATCGCCGCCGTTGTTACCTTTTCCACAGAAAATAAAGAAGGAATGAGATGGCGCAAAACGATCCATGAGCCAGTCTGCGCACTTCCCTGCGGCTCTCGCCATCAGGTCTGTACTGCTTACAGGCTCCTGTGTAATGGTAAAGGCGTCTGCCTCCCGGATCTGTGCAGCGGTGAAGATTTTCATATTCCTAAAAGTAAATCAAAAATAAGGAACATAAAAAAACGGATCATGCTTGCCTCATGATCCGTTTACGGGTTACTAGCGTTTCCGCTATCTTAGAAGGTGAATCTTGCAGATACACCACCAATTTCTTCACCAATGTAGTTGGTCGGGCCAACAAACTGAACGTATGGTTTCAGGTCAGCGCTCAGGTTCAACGGTATTTTCTTAAAGGTCCATTCAACACCGATGATACCGTCCAGGCCGGGAGATACATAAGTACCTTTGCCTTTGTCTACATAACGGTCCCAGTCATAATCACGACGATCGTAGAAACCGATGTGGGCGCCACCACCTGCATACATATTCAGTTCCGGTCTGCCAATATTCCAGTGATATTCATACAAGCCAGTGATAGTTACGTTAGCTTTGTGCTCGTGGTTGGTGCTTACGATACCTTCAATGGCGTGAGGGCCCTGGATAAAATGTTTAATAGTAAAACCTACTACCCACGGGTTCAGGCGAATGCCCAGCGCGGTGTTGTAGTTTTCAACATTGTTGCCATAGCTTTTTTTCTTCTGCGCGTTAGCTTGTACTGCCAGCAGGGCAAACAAACTCAAAAATAACACGACTTTTTTCATAGATGTTGCTTATTTATTAATGCAAAAAATGTTTGCGTCTATTAACGTTGGCTATTCTCTCTAAAGTATATCCGGTTGAATAAAATTCGGGATAGCCTTACAATAACAGTGCCAATCCATCATTTACTTTTCTTGACCGGGATAACGGGCTTCAATAAACGAAGAAAGGTGAAACCCGCAATACCGGCTATGAGGGAGGCGGCTATCACGGAAATGATCGCAATAATCTGGTACTCCCTTTCTACATATGCCAGTGAAGATATAAATATAGACATGGTGAAGCCGATACCTGCAATAAGCCCTACGCCAATGAGTTGTAACCATCCTGATTTGGAAGGCAGACTGGCCATTTTTAATTTCACTGCTGCAAAAGAAAGTATAAAAATACCCAGCGGTTTGCCCAGTACGAGCCCGGCGATAATGCCATAACTGATGTCGTTATGCAGTGCGCCGATGATGTCTGACGGCAATTGTATCGCAGTATTGGCCAATGCAAAAACGGGCATGATGACAAAATTCACCGGATCATGCAGTCCATGTACCAGGTCGGCGATTTTATCCTGCGGAATGCAGAACGCAAGTAATACACCAGCAATAGTGGCATGTACGCCGGAATTGAACAGGCAGTACCACAATATAATACCGGGAATAAAATACAGGATCAGCCGTTGAACTTTCAGCAGGTTCAGCGCAATGGGTATCAACAATATACCACCTGCCATCAGCAAATATTGGACATTGAGATGTGGCGTATAAAAGATAGCGATCGTCAGAATAGCGCCCAGGTCATCGATGATAGCCAGCGCCATGAGGAAAATTTTCAGGCTTACCGGTACCCTGTTACCCAGCAGGGAAAGGATGCCGAGTGAGAAAGCGATGTCGGTAGCCATGGGGATGCCCCAGCCATGTGCATAGTCGCTGCCGCCATTAAACAGGCTGAAGATAAGGGCCGGAAACAACATACCGCCGATGGCTGCCAGCACCGGCAGGATGGACTTACGCAGGGACGACAGTTCACCTACGGTGAGTTCCCTTTTTATTTCCATGCCTACCAGGAAAAAGAACAGTACCATCATCCCGTCGTTTATCCATAACAGATAGGAGTTGGGCAGATGCAGGGCGCGGTACTGGTAGTGGTGCCCGCCGGCAGGATCAAAGAGTGCATTCCAGAAGTCGACATAACCTTCCTGCCAGGCCGAATTCGCCAATATCATGGAGACAAGGGTGCAGAGGATCAGGATGATGCCTACTGCGCGGCTATCTTTTAAAAATGTGTGAATCGGGGACAGGAGTGTTTTAAACGCGCTTCTAATCATTTTGATATTTTGTTATTAAATCATTTGGCCATTTAAGGGAAGCGGAGCCTCCTTCAAATGGCCAAATGACGAAATGAGTAAATAAATTTTATTGCATCAGCTCATATTTTGTCTTCGGCTTGCGTTTGATATCCCAGTGGAAGTTATCTAATTGCAACTGGTCCTTGGGCCTTTGTGTAAACGGATACACCGTGCCTTCCGGGTCTTTGATCAGCACTACTTTATCAACTTCTCCCTTTTTAAAGAAGATATTGATGATACCGCATTGTGCTTTGTTCACGCTCATATAGGCGCCACCCTGGTCTTTAACGTAGTTGATGGTTTCCGCGTTACCTTCCACATGCATCCAGTCGATGGATTCTCCCAGGACGTAACCCGTGATGGTATTGCCTTTTACCTGGTTGTACATTTCCGGGCCGGCTTCATTGATGATGAAAGCGTTTTTAATCATCAGCACTTTATCGGCTGCCTGGTTTTTGGTGAACAGCAGCATGGTATCGGCGCTGAGCTGGGAGGTATTATTGGACCACATCACCGGATCACGGAAGAAGCGGAAGATGGAATCTTTGGTAGAATAATAGACGCTGTCCGCCACGCCCTGGAGGGAGTCGGAGAACATGCGTACATGGTGATAGGCGAGGATATACCGTTGTTCAGCCGTGTCTTTAGGTGCGGAAAGCGCCATACTGTCTGCATGGTGTTTGATACCCGGCAGCGAGTCTTTCATGACGACAGGCGGCGGTTGTGCCATTTTCACCAGTTTAACGCGGTTGGAATCCAGTTTATCTTTTGTTTTGGCCAGTGCGCTGTCGGCTGCCATCATCATGATCGTGCCGGGAACGCTGTCCAGTTGTTTTCTGGCCAGGGAGTCGCCCTGGTTGATGAGGGATATACCGATAGGGATATGTTCCCGGGGTGGCCGTATGGTTTTAACGGCGCGCAGCGGCTCTTTCACCGGTTCCTTTTTAAGGCCGGCCACGGAGGGGATGGAGAGGCTGTCGCCATGGCGGATGACACCCGTAAAGAGGGTATCAGCAGCCAGGTACATGGTGTCTTTACCTTTTTCCATGATGAGCAGCGGTTTCTGGGTAGCCAGGAGGGTCTTTTCTTTTTGGTTGACCGTTCCATGGTTAGCCAGCAGCGACATTTTGCGGACGGTATCTTTATATACCATGTTACCGGTCGCATAGGCGAAGCCGGTCAGTTTGTCCATTTCTATGTTATCGGCGGTGAGGGTGCCGGTGCTGTCTTCGATAGTAGGCCGGTTGCCGAAGTTGCCATAACCTTTATCGGTATCATAATAACCGCTGGTAGCGTACATGATGCGTTTCCCTTCATTGATGGTGGTAGGGGCGATGATGTTGGCAATTTTTGTTTCGGTATTGTACAGGAGGGCATCGGTGCTAAGCGTATATTCCGGGTCTACCAGTACCACGTTACGCTGGAAATGCATTTCCTTGGTTTCGGTGTAGTAGTAGCCTTCATCGCTGGTGAGCACGCTTTTCCCGTTGACCAGGCGGCCTGTTTTTACATAGCTGCCTATTTTGGCGTTCATATCGTATTGCAGTTCCGGGCCGGTGATGGTCACTTTCCCGTCGGTAAGGCGGGCGTTTTCCCGGAGGATAGCGATACGGGTATTACCGTCGTAGTTGAGGTAGTTACCGTAGATGTGGACACTGTCTGCCTGATTGATATGTACGTTACCGTAGGCGTCTACGATATTGGTTTTATTGTTTTTAATGGCGCTGTCGCAGAAAAACAGGGTAGTGCCTTGTTTAAACCGGGCATGGCCGATAAAGCGGGTGACGTTGATGGTATCTTTTTCGATAATCTGCAGTGTATCTGCTCCCAGGATTTCGATCACGGTACCTTTTTTAGGTGCGGGCTGGCCCGGCACCTGGGCATGGGCCGGCAATATCGCTGCCAGGCATATCACTGCCAGTAAAAGGACTGATCTGATATATTGATTCATGTACGCTTATTGTTGTACCGCTGCAGTATCGGAAGGCAGTGGTTTCGTTTTATCTTTTTTGCCGAACAGGGAGAAATGCACATAACGTTTAGGATTGACGCGGAGGTCTTCCAGTAGTTTGTTCAGGTTACCGAGCGATGATTGCAGGTTGTTATACACCTTTTTATCATTGAGCAGGAGGCCTGCGGTTCCGTCGGTAGTGTTGAGTTTGGCCATGGTGCTATTGAGGCTGGCGGTTGTTTGTTGCAACTGCTGCAGGGTTTTGTCAATATTACCGTTTGCCAGTGCGTCGGTGGCTTTTTTGGCATTATCGAGGATACCGCCGATTTTTTCATTGTTGGCTTTCAGGTTGCCGGTAACAGAAGCCAGGTTGTTGACAGTGGCTTGTATGTTGCCTTTTTGCGGGTCCAGCATACCGTTGAGCGAAGCGGAGGTATGGGAGAAATTGCGCATGGTGACATTCAGGTTGCGCATGGTTTCCTGGAGGTTACCTTTGGCGGTGGTATCGAGGATAGCGCTTACCGCCAGCAGTACAGAGTCGATATTGGACAGGGTGCCTTGCAGTTTGCTCACCAGTGGGGTGATTTGTTCCTTGATGGCGTCTGTCATGGAGCCGTCTACTGCAGCGTAGATGGTATCGCCGTTTTGCAGGTATTCGGTAGCGTTACCGAGGTCCATCTGCACGGTTTTGGTGCCCAGCAGGTCGCTGCTGATGCGGGCTACTGAGTTACGGGGGATATTTACTTTCTTGGTAATGGTAAGGGTGACCAGTATCCTGGAGGGATCGTTGTCCTTTACATTCAGCTCTGAAACGTTTCCAACCACCAGTCCATTTACCTGTACGGCATTGGAGGGTTGTAGTCCATTTACCTGTTTGTAGACAGCATAGATGGTTTTGTTGTGTGAAAACAGGCTCTTTCCCTTCAATACATTAAAGCCCAGTACGAGTAAGGTGATACCCAGCACGGTAAGTATGCCTACCTTGGTTTCATTAGATAATTTGAGCATGAGATTCGTATACGTTCACCGCAAAAATAATCAAAAAGCATGCACGGGGCGTAGGTGGGAGAAAATGTTGGTAATAAAAAGGGGGAAGCGGGGTATCGGGGTATGGGGGAGAGGGGAAGTGAGTGATCAGCAGGAAGTTACGAAAGCATCCCTGAAGCCGAGTTTGCGGGCTTTTCGTACAGCCGTGGAGGCTTGCCGGTCTGTTTTAAAGTGTCCCCAGGTATATCGGTGCATTTTTTTTTTATTCAGCACGATCTGTTCATGACTGATATTACCGTGGAGCTTCCTGAAAATGGAAGCTCCCGGTGTATATAATTTATCGGTGGTCATTAATTGAATGCAGTAGTCGTCGTTGGGGTCTGGTACGGTCGGTTTTTCTTTACCGGCTTTAATTTTATCCTTACCGGCTTGTTTACGGGCTTTATGGAAAGCCTGCGGGCGGCTGGCAGTGGCTTCATCGCCGTTGGTAGAGCTGCGGTTGTTGGTAAACCGTTCCAGTTCATCGCGGTACCGTTTGATGGCTTTAAAGATGCCCATGGCCAGTTCCTGTTGGCCGCTCATAGAGTTGAGATATTCTTCCTCTTCCGGGTTGCTGATGAAGCCCAGTTCTACGAGTACGCTGGGCATAGCTGTAGCGGAAAGTACCCAGATACCTTTTTCATTCCTCTGACGGGCGCCCCTGCTGATGCGGCCAGCCTTGGTAAATTCGTCCTCGATGAGGGTAGATAACCGGAGGCTTTGGTCGAAGTAGGCGTTACGCAGTGTATTGAGGAGGATGAAGGTTTCCGGGTCGGTATCATCCATCAGTTGTTTGGTTTCTTCTGAATTGGCGTCCAGTACGATCACGGAGTTCTGTTTGAGGGACTCCATTTTGGCGTTGTTCTTACTGGTGGCCCATATATACGTTTCCGTTCCTTTGGCGTTGCTCGCGAAATAGGAATAGATGGGTTGTTTTACGGGGATTTTCTTTTTCCCTTTTTTATGGTAGACGGTTTTATAGCCGGTTACCTTTCTGATTTTGCCGGTAGAATTACAGTGGATAGACACAAAAAGGTCGCCTTTGGCGTCGTTGGCGATCTGCGCTTTTTTGCGGGGATCATCGAAGCGGTCAGATTTTCGTGTATACACTACCTTTACATCGGGCAGGTTGTCTTCCAGGATTTTCCCCAGTTTCAGTGCCACGGCCAGTGTTACCTGTTTTTCTGTGGAGTAGCTTCCTCTGGCCCCGGGGTCTTCGCCACCGTGACCGGCATCAATTACAATAGTCCGGATAGGGTTTTCCTGTTTCTTTGAAACTGGATTGTTTTTTGCCTGAATAAAAAAGGTACAGGTGAAAAGAGTTCCCAGTCCTAAAATCCAAAATCGGTTCCAGCGCATGATTCTCATTTTAATGGGTGCTGTTATCACAAAAAATAAAAAAATAAGTTTATCTGTTAAAATAGTAATTCCTTTGCTCCATGCGTGTTTTCAGTCTCTTGTCCGCCGGCTGGCATCAAACTTTACAAGTCGTCTTTTGTAATAAATTGTATAATTTCTTGTAGGTTTGTGCCCGCCTTAACTCATGAGCTCTAGCTACAAAAATAATTATAAAAAGTTTTTACGGCAGACATACCTGGCTTTTGCAGGTGTGGTTATTGCCGTTCCCTTTATTATAGATGCATCAGGTGGCGCCAGGCCACACGCATCGCCGACTTTTAACAAAACTTTGGCAGATACCGTTCCTGCCCGGAAAGACACCGTACCGCCTAAAGTGCCCAAAGTGACTTCCAAACCGGGAGCAGATACCAATGTGGTATCCAAAGACCAGGACACTTCCAAAGAAGTGACGGTGGATACCGTTTTTATTCCCAAAGTGTCCAAAGATACGCTGGATGCGCCGGTAACCTACAAGGCCAAGGATTCCATCATCCTGATGGTGCCTGACAAGCAGTTTTACCTGTATGGCTCTGCCAACACCAAATATAAAACGATCGATCTTTCTGCCGAAAAAATGAATTTCGACCAGAATACCGGCGTATTACAGGCCACTAATGCCAAAGATACGGCAGGAAAGATTATCGGCCGCCCTGTCATGAACGACGGGGGACAGAGTTTTGAGTCGGATACGCTCAAATACAACTTTACCTCCCAGAAAGCAAAGATCTACAATACCCGCTCCCAGTACGGCGAAGGCTATGTTCACAGTGAGCTTACCAAAAAGGCATCGGATAATACCATCTTCGGTTTCAAAAACGGCTATACTACCTGTAACCTGGATACGCCGCACTTTAGCTTCAGAGCCCGTAAAATAAAGGTAATACCTGATAAATTAATCATTTCCGGGCCGGCAAACCTGGAAATTATGGGTATACCCACGCCTTTGTACATCCCATTTGCCATTTTCCCCATCACCCAGGGACAACGCTCCGGTATCCTGCCGCCACAGTATGTGATGAACCAGCAGAAGGGGATGGGCCTGGAAAACGGTGGCTACTACATTGGCCTGGGGGAGCATATGGACCTCACCCTGCGGGGCGACGTATACTCCTACGGCAGCTGGAGCCTGACCGCCAGTCCTACCTACCGGAAGCGGTATAAATACAATGGAGGCCTGAACCTGAGCTTTGCCAATACCCGTTTCGGGGACCCGGCGGTACCTTCGGAGTTTACCAAGTCGCGTGACTTCCGCATTACCTGGAACCACAGTATGGACAGCAAGGCCCGTCCGGGGGTGAACTTCGGCGCCAGCGTGAACTTCGGTAGCTCTTCCTACAACAGATTCAACGTATTTGACTATAGCACCCGTGTGAACAACAACATCGGGTCGTCTGTCACCTTCTCCAAGACCTGGCAGGGCAAGCCCTATAACCTTACCCTGGGGCTGAACCACTCCCAGAACCTGGCTACCCGCGACGTGTCTATCTCTTTCCCGGATGGTACCTTTACGGTCAATACCATCTATCCGTTCCAGCCGAAAGAGATGGTGGGCACCCCCAAATGGTACGAAAAAATCGGTATTTCCTATAACGGTATATTGCGTAACCAGGCCAGCTTCAAAGACTCCCTGTTTGGTAAACAGGCCATGTTTAACGCTATGCAGAGTGGTATGCAGCATTCCATCCCGGTGTCTTTTTCTATCCCGGTGCTGAAAACGCTGACTTTCTCCCCCAGTGTCAACTATAACGAATACTGGTATACCAAGAAAGTATTTAAAAAATGGAATAACAATAAAAGGATTACCGATACTTCCTTCGGAGGTGTGGATACTACCTATATTCCTGGTTTCTTTACCGCGCGCGATGTGACCATGAGTGCTGCCCTGTCTACTGCGGTGTATGGTATGTACGCTTTCAGCAAACATTCCAATATCAAGGCCATCCGCCACGTGATGCGCCCTACCGTGAGTGCCAACTATAGCCCGGATTTCTCCAGCGCCTATTATTATGGGTACCGGTATGGTAAAGGCGACCGGGATAGTATGAGAATCTCCTATTTTGACGGTTCCATCGTGGGTGTGCCCAAGGCCGGTACTTTCGGGGGGCTTAACTTCGGCCTGGACAATAACCTGGAGATGAAAGTGTTTTCCAGGAAGGATACATCGGGTAATCATGAGAAGAAGGTCAAGTTGTTAGACGGTTTCGGTATTACCGGCAGTTACAACTTCGTTGCCGACTCCTTTAAATTATCGCCTTTCGCCCTTTATGCCCGTACCAACCTGTTTGATAAGGTGAATATCTCTGCCAATGCGACATTGAACCCATATGCAGATGACGGCCGTGGACACCCTGTTGATAAATATGTATGGCAACAGGGTAAATTCAGTCTCGGCCGGATAACGACTGCCAGTGTTTCACTGAGTACTTCTTTCCAGTCGAAAGACAAGAAGGGGCAGGACAAACAGAAGAAGATAGATTCGCTTGAAAATATTACCAATGCGGATGCTGCCATGGCAGCGCAGCAACGGCAACTACAGATGATGCGTAACAACCCGGGCGAATATGTGGATTTTGATATACCCTGGCGCGTGGACCTGTCTTACAGCTTATCGTATACCAACCAGCTTATTCCTGATTCCGGCGGGGTGGTAAAGCGTGTAACCCAATACGTTAGTTTCAATGGCGACTTCAGCCTGACACCTAAATGGAAAGTGGGTTTGAACAGTGGTTTTGATTTCACGAATATGCAGATCGCCTATACGAATATGTATATATCGAGGGACCTGCATTGCTGGCAGATGTCTATCAACCTGATACCATTCGGTACATTCCGGCAGTTTAGTATTACTATCAACCCGAAAGCGGGTATCCTGCGGGATTTGCGGATCAACCGATCGCGACAGTTCTACGATTTTTAATTTAGGGATTTACGGATTTACGGATTTACGGATTTCGGGATTTATAAAAAGCGAAGACCTGAGCAAACATATATCGCTCTGGTCTTCGCTTTTTATAAATCCCGAAATCCGTAAATCCGTAAATCCCTAAATCTATAAATTCCGGTGTTATTTTCTCTCTTTTTCATCCTTCTCAGCTTGATAATGATTTCATAATATTAAACCCGTCTATGTATTTTTAATTTTATATCCTGTTATGTAACTTAAAGTTTGATATCGATCTGCAATAATCCAACGATCTGATGAAGCTAACCGGAGTCAATGAGGAAACGTTATGGAAAGACGTGATAGCAGGCGATCAGCAGGCTTTCAGCGTATTGTATGAAGCTTCGGCTGATATGCTGTATGCTTATGCGTTGCGCTATTTTAGCGACCGGGAAATGATCATGGATTGTATACATGACCTGTTCACCGATCTGTACATACAACGCCGGAACCTGGCCCGGAAGGTGAATCTCCGTTTTTATTTACTGGTATCTTTCCGCCGACGGCTGAATGCTGCTTTAAAGAAAAAATCCCGTTTTTCTTTCCAGGAAGATATGGCCCGGGCCGAAAACTACTTCCGGCTTACCTTCGAGGCCAACGACGTACAAAGCCATATGATTGCACAGGAAGAGCAACAGACCGCTTTAAACCGCCTGGCTGCGGAGATGAATAAACTGCCTGCGCGACAAAAAGAAATTCTCTACCTGAAATACAACTGCGAGCTTTCCTACGAAGAAGTAGCTGAACTGATGGAGATTTCCGTACCTACCTGCCGAACCCTTGCCTATAGGGGTATTCGTCAGCTCCGGCAGGAAATGCCGGTCAACACACTACCAACCTTCGGTATGTTATTATTGATCTGCCTGAAAAATTTTTAAAAAAATTTCCGGAAAGGAGTCTATAAAATGGAATCAGCCTGCTCTGTTATATAGGGGCAAATATTATCTATGGACATGAACAACCATTTATATGGTATGGAAGAAGGCGCCGGAGCGGACAAAGAGCGGATGATTTCCATCGTGCAGGCATCCGGTAATGAAAAGTTGTCTGTAGCAGAAAAGGCCCTGTTATGGGAACGCATAGCCGCCGGCATGGTGCAACCGCCCGTCAGCCACTGGTGGCATTCCTGGTGGAGAGTGGCCGCCGCAGTGGTGATGCTGTTATCTGCCGGCCTGGGATGGTGGCAATGGCAACGCCCGCACGAACCATTACCGGCATTGGTGGCCTATGCCGCCGGGCAGACCTATTCCAACGGAGATACGACTGTCACCCGTATGATACTGGGCAATCAGCAGCAGCTGAACATCCATAATAGTCACGCCGCCATTGCGTATCAGGCGAGTGGCACGCAGCTAAAGATAGATTCACAGCAGATACGGCAGGAGCTGGCAGCGGACCGGCCGGTATTTAATACCCTGCTGGTACCCTATGGCAACGTAGCCTCCCTGCAGCTGGAAGACGGCACCAAAGTATGGCTCAATGCCGGTTCCCGGCTGGTATATCCAGCCGCCTTCGGGCAGCAGCAGCGGGAAGTATTCCTGGAAGGAGAAGCCTATTTTGACGTAGCCGCAGATGCACACCGTCCTTTTAGTGTATACGCCGACGATATGAAGATAGCCGTATTGGGTACCGCGTTTAATATTTCTGCCTACCACGATGAGACGGCTTCACAGGTAGTACTAGCCAGTGGAAGCGTTCGGCTGGAAGCCTTCAGGGGACCGGGAAAGAAAGGAGCGCCGGTAGAATTGTCGCCCGGTACCCGGGCCTTGTACACCGGTAAGAACGGCAATATGACAGTGGACAAAGTAGACGTTGCCGGGTTTATCTCCTGGAAAGACGGTGTTATTATCGCAGAACATACTTCTTTATATGAAATACTGAGAAAACTATCCAGGTATTACAATCAACCAATAACAACAGACACGCGGTCGGGTAATGAAACATTTTCGGGTAACCTTGATCTGCAGAAAACAATGAACGATGTACTTGACATAATAGCAGCGACTACTTCCCTGAAGTATGAAAGGGAGGGAAGCACAATCATTTTTAAAACCAAATAAGCACCAGCGAAAAGCCAAAAAAACCGGAAGATGCGGTAACATCTTCCGGTGAAGACTGCCTGCGGTAACAGGCGGCCCGGCTAACTATTTCATTAATTAAACCAAACAAATGTATGCAAAAATTTTACGTTTGTTGGCGCTACCTGCCTGCGGGCATGGCGCCAGCCAAATTATGGCATGTTATGCGGCTAATCATGATCCTGTTGTTCGTGGGGCTGGTAAGCGCTCACGGAAAAACCTTCTCCCAGAATGTCCCGCTGAATGTGCGGGTGAATAATGCTCCGCTACCGGAGCTGTTCCGCCAGATACAGGCGCAGAGCAACTGGCGTATTTTTTATAAAGATGAACTGATGCGTGGTGAGAAAAACATCACCCTGCACCTGCGCGGCAAAAGGCTGGTAGAGGTGCTGGACAAGGCATTGGATGGTACCGGTCTCGGCTATACGATTGTAGGCACGCAAGTGGCGATTGTCCCGAAAGATGAACAACCCGTGCGTCCGCTGAAACAATTGCGCGAGGACAGTCTGCTCACTATCAAAGGTAGAGTATACGATACCCACGAGCCCCCGGTGGCCTTACCTGGCGTTACCATTGCAGTGAAAGGTACTTCCCGCGGAACTACCAGCGATGCCGATGGTTATTTCTCCATCCAGGCGCCGAAGAATGCTACACTTGTATTCAGCCAGATGGGGTTTATCGCCACGGAATACAATGTGTTGCGCAGTAATACCGGGCTTTCCATTGCGTTGAACGAAAAAGTGTCCGCCCTTGATGAAGTAGTGGTAGTGGGCATTACAGAACAACAACGTAAACATATCGCCAGCTCCGTCGCTTCCCTCAATGTAAAATCAGCCATGAGCGGTAAACCGATCACCACCATCTCGCAATCATTGCAGGGTGGTGTGACCGGCCTGCAGGTGAGCCAGGCTTCCGGCCTGCCCGGCGGCGATGCGGCCACCATCAAAATACGCGGTATCACCTCGCTCAACGGCTCCAATCCGCTGGTACTGGTAGATGGTATCCCGATGGATATGAACTATATTGACCCGTTGACCGTAGAAAGCGTAACGGTGCTGAAAGATGCCGCCGCTGCTTCTATCTACGGCGCCAGAGCCGCCAGCGGCGTTATCCTGGTAACCACCAAAAGAGGTACGCCCGGCCGTGTAGCCGTTACGTATGACGGCTACTACGGTATTCAATCTCCCACTAAAATGCCCCCAACGGTAGATGCACCGCTGTACATGCGTATGTACAATGAAGCCCTCGCCAATTCCGGTAAAGCTCCCCTGTATTCCGAAGACGATATTCAACAAACCATAGCCGGCACCGATCCGATAAAATACCCCAATACCGATTGGCAGAAAGTCATTGTTAACAAAAGAGCGCCCATCACCAGTCACTCCGTAGGAGTGAGCGGCGGTAACAGCCTTGCCCGTTTTGCCCTCAATGCCAACTACCAGTACCAGGATGGTATGACACCACTCACCAGCAGCAAGAAATATAACATCCGCGCCAACACCTCTGTATCACTGGCAAAAAACTTCCAGATCAACATGGACCTGCTGGCTATCAAACGTAATATCCTGCTGCCCAACAGAACACTTGGCCATGATGGTACCCGTTTGCTGGAAGACATCTTCCGGGTGCCGCCCACTATTCTGCCCAAGTACCCGACGAAGGAGGGGGCTGACGACATCTATGGCCGTTATGTAGATATCGTTAACCCGCTGGCGTACGCGGAAAAAGGTGGCCGTTTGGTCAATGAGTACGGACAATCCAGTATCAACCTGCAACCTAAATGGGAAGTGATTCCCGGATTGAACCTGCGAGGTCAGTTCAGCTACCGTCTTAACAGCGACCTGACAGGCAGTCTGCGTGATAACTACAACTTCTTCGATTATTACACCGGTCAGCTGCTGCAAACATGGGGACAACAAAGGGCTTATGTCCAGGCGAGGACCACGTATTACTACATCGCAGCCAATGCAGACTATACGCTCGATCTGAAAGATCATCATTTCTTCCTGATGGCAGGTTATTCACAGGAAGAGAAAAATACCAGCGCCAGTTCAGCAGGTACGTACTTATATATCAACTCCCTGTTGTCTTCCTATGCCAAGCTGAACTACTCCTACCAGGATAAATACCTGCTGGAACTGACCGGCCGTATGGATGCTTCTTCCAAATTCGCCAAAGGCCACAAATATGGTTTCTTCCCTTCCGTAGCATTGGGGTGGAATATCAGCAAGGAGAAATTTATGTCGTCTGTAAAGGCCGTCAGCAACATGAAGTTGCGTGCTTCCTACGGACAGCTGGGTAATGAATCCGATGTGGACCTGTATCAATACCAGACCACCATCAATTCCGGTAGTGGTCTTGAAACCAACTATGGTAATCCTGACCTGAGCTGGGAAACCGTGAATATGGCTGACGTGGGGCTGGACCTGGGCTTGTTCAACAACAAGCTGGAAATTGTGGTGGATTATTATAACAAACTTACCAAAGATATTATCCTGCGTCCGCCACTGTCCTATACCGGCGGTTTTGAAGGTAAAGTGCCCGTCAATGCCGGCAAGCTGCGTAACGAAGGTTGGGAGGCATCTGTCAACTACAACGGTAATATCGGCAAAAATGTTTCGGTGTCTTTCCGTCCAGGTGTTACCTATAACAAAAATACGATCGTTACCCTGTTGAACGGTCCTTATGTAAGTTCGACCTCTATTCAGCAGGAAGGCGGTCCGTATGGCGGTATCTTCGGTTACAAAACCGCTGGGCTGTTGCAGGCAAGCGATTTCGACAAAGATGGCAACCCCTTGATACCGGTATTACCCGGCGCCCAACCTGGTGACATCAAGTATCTGGACATCAGCGGTAATAAAATTATCGATGGGTCCGACCAAACTTATATTGGTAACCCGATTCCAAGGTTGAACTATTTCGCCAACTTCCGCGTAGCGTATAAAAACTTCGACCTGGAGTTCCTGTTACAAGGTACCGGCAAATCCGATGTAGTACTGGCCGGTATGCTGGCCCTGCCGATGGACAACAGTAAAGATGGTGGTGTACCTACCCGTTTTTATTCTGAGAACTATTGGACACCGGAGCGTACCAACGCTATGTTCCCGCGTTTGAATACGTTACCTACCAACAATAAATTGTCTTCTGATTTCTGGTTCCAGAACGGCGCTTATCTGCGCGTAAAATACATACAGCTAGGCTATAACACCCAGTCAGACAGGCTGAAACGTATAGGTATCCGTGGGCTCCGTTTTTATATGAACGCACAGAATCCGTTTACCCTCACCAAATTGAAGCTCACCGATCCTGAAAGCCAGGGTGATCAGTGGACGTATGGTATCATGAAGGCATTTATTGCCGGTATTAATGTTCAACTTTAATAATGGTCGTATGAAAAAGATATATGCAGTCATTTTTTCAGCCGTGGTGCTGATATGCAGCAGTTGTGAAAAATTCCTTACGCATGATGATCCTGTGAGTGTGACCGATGATAACTGGTGGAAGATAGAATCCAATGCTACCGGCGCTTTGGGGTCTGTATATGCTGGTTTGCCCGGCGGTTCCAGCGGGCGGCAGCTGATGTTTCTTTCTGCGCTGAGTGATGAAGCCGTGGCCCGTCAGGATTCCCGCGGCGCTTACGAAGCGTATGCCAAAGGGCTTCAGAACAGTAGCTGGGGCGTGGCTTTGAGCCTGTGGCAGGATGACTATAAAGACATCCGTCGTGCTTGCCGTTTCCTGGAAAATGTGGATCGCTGTTATATGGACTCTTCGCTGAAAGACCGTTACAAGTATGAAGCCAGGGCCATGCGCGCGTATTATCATATGGAGATGATGTTGTTCTTCGGCGGTATTCCGATTGTCACTAAATCACTGGCGCCTTCCAACAGCAATACTTCCCGCAACACAGAAAAAGAAGTGTACGACTTTGTGATTGCTGAGTTGACCGAATGTGCGCCGCACCTGCCTGATGTGTACAATAACAATGAAGCCTGGCGCATATCCTCCGGTGTATGCTGGGCCCTGATCAGCAAGCTGGCGATATTTTACAAACAGTACGAAACCGCGAAAATGGCGGCTCAGAAAGTAATAGATCAGAACGTATATAGTTTATACCGCAGCACGAATACCAAAGTAAATAGTTTTGCGGAATTGTTTACCTACGCCGGCGAGTTGAATAAAGAGCGGGTATTTTTCAGGGACAATGGTTGTTCCAACGCCTGGAAAACCTTTGCACCTTATGGTGTAGGCGGACAGACAGTGGTGTCGCCTACCATGAAGCTGGTGAACAGTTTTGAAACCTTGCAGGGTAAAACCCTGCAGGAGCTGAGCCCCGATTCCCTGGCTATTTACCAGAAAGATCCTTTCTACAAGAACAACCGTGACCCGCGGTTGGTGGCTTCAGTACTGGTACCCGGACAGATTTATGAAAAAGACACCTTACGTCCGTTTGCCAGCGAAGGCAGTGATCGTATTGGTATCCTGAACAGCACCGCTACCGGTTTCTGGGTAAAAAAATACCTGGACCCTAAAGACCGTAACGGCGCCAGTCCATCTTTGGATTATATGATCATCCGTTATGCAGAAGTGTTGTTGTATTATGTAGAGTCGCTGGTAGAGCTGGGCGACTGGCAGAATCCGGATATCATCAAACACCTCAATGATATCCGTACGCGTGCAGGCATGCCCGTAGTTGATGCCGCCCGTTACAACAGTCAGGACAAGCTGCGCGCGCTGATACGCCGTGAACGTACCGCGGAGCTGGCGTTTGAAGGGGCCCGCTTTTATGACATCCGTCGCTGGGGTATCCTGGGAGATGTAATGAACGGGCAGGTGTTCGGGGCTGTAGATCCGGCTACCAATCAGCCGGCGATGGTAGAAACCCGTTCCTGTAATGTAGAACGTGATTTTCGTTATCCTATTCCTTTGAATGAATTGCTGGCGAATCCGAATATGACGCAGAATCCGTTGTACTAAATCCGGGGCTGAAGCCCTGGGCTAAGAGCGATTATAGAGGTTTGTTTTATTGTCCTATGCCTATAAGGAAAGAACCCGTTTGAATAATATCAAACGGGTTCTTTCCTTTTTATCTTCGTATTGATCTTCGCTCATCAGCGAAATCAGCATTCATCATGACCATCAGAGTTTGGTGGTAGTGTAGTAATCCCACATTATCTTAAACACCTTTTCCTTGAGCGCCGGCAGGTCTTCGCGTGTCATGCCGGTAGTGGAAATAGGCGGCAGCACATGATAGTGGATGGGATGTGGCCAGGCGTAGAACGTTTTCTCCGGCGGCTGAATTTTCCGGGTGTTGAACAGTACGGAGGGCATCAGCGGAGTCTGAGTATCTATAGCCAGGGCGAAAGCGCCGTCGTAGAATGATTTCAGTGGTTCGGCAGTGCGGTTGCGGGTACCTTCCGGGTACAGCAACATATGAACGCCGAGGCTGAGGGTATGTTTCATATCAGCGACGCTCTGTTTTCGGCTGGCTTCACTGCTGCGATCTACCAGTACGCTGCCGATTTTGTACAACACATTAAACACAGGGATTTTAGCCATAGAGGACTTTGCCAGTGTTTTATTGGCGCCGGGGATATAGCCCGTAGTGATGGGGATGTCCATCAGCGCGTTGTGGTTGCACACGATGACGTAGGTTTGACCGGGAGCGAAGTGTTCCTGGCCTTTGAGTCTGGCGCGGCAGCCGATCAGCGGCAGGTAGATGTTCATCCACTGGCGGCCGATAGCAATAAAAAAGGCTGTAGGCTTAGGCTCTGGCCAGAAAGAGGCGATCCATATAGGGATAAAGACGATCAGCATTGTGATCACAAAGAGTAACAATGCGTACAATGCGTAAATTCTTCCCAGTATATTTTTTAACATAAACTGACAGATTATGGTAAAGATACTGAAATGATCAGAGGCGCCAGTCAACCGGTTCAATGCCGGCTTTGAGCAGCAGCTCATTGGTTTTGGAAAAGTGTTTGCAGCCAAAAAATCCGTTGGCTGCGCTGAAAGGCGAAGGGTGCGCCGCTTTCAGGATATGGTGGCGGGTAGCATCTATGAGGATTTGTTTATCCTGCGCAAAACGTCCCCACAGCAGGAATACCACATTGTTTTTTTGTTCGGATATTTTCCGGATAACCGCGTCGGTGAAGTTTTCCCAGCCTATTTTACTGTGAGAGGCTGGTTCACTGGCTCTTACCGTCAGGAAGGCGTTGAGCAGGAGTACCCCATTTTGCGCCCATTTGGTGAGGTTTCCGCTGGTGGGTATTTCCAGGCCCAGGTCAGTTTTCATTTCCTTGTAGATATTAACCAGGGAGGGGGGCGGTTTAATACCGTCCGGTACGGAGAAGCTCAGTCCGTGTGCCTGTCCGGCGCCATGGTAGGGGTCTTGTCCGAGGATCACCACTTTCACGTTGTCAAAATGGGTTTGCTCAAACGCGTTGAAGATGTTGTTACCGGCAGGGTAGATAGTCTTTCCCAGTGCTTTTTCGTGTTTCAGGTGCATGACAATCTCCGCGAAATAGTTCTTGTTGAACTCATCTTTGAGTATCTCTTTCCAGCTTTCTTCGATCTGTACATCCATAGTTTTTCAATCAATATTTTGGAAAAAATAAATTAAATTTGATTTATTGGAAAATATTTCCATAAATTTGCACTCCCAAAATGAGAGATAAATATAGGAATTTATTTCACATTGAGAAGGAAAATAAAATATAAGTCTCGGTAGCTCAGCTGGATAGAGCAACTGCCTTCTAAGCAGTAGGCCATTGGTTCGAATCCAATCCGGGACACAGGAAAGAGGAAAATTGCGGAAGCGGTTTTCCTCTTTTTTATGCCTATAAAGTCAGATTGTCGTACCTTCTCTTTTCAGTTAATCCAATATGCCTATCAATTTATGACAAAAAAAATCACAAAAGCCTATACTACTAAGGCAACCATTGACGCCCGGACCCTGAAGGAATCTTTTACTGTTACGGTGGATGTATTGAAGCAAAAGGCGTTGCTGGATAACATTGCGCTGGAAGATCACGCTATTGCAGCAGCGATCAACATCACCATAGACGATTTTAAACGTTATACTGAATGTGATACAGCACCGGAAGAGATCTTTAAGCAGCTGAGAGCCACATACCCTGCTTACTTAACCGGAAACTACGCTCAGATAGTAATGGAAGATGAGATAGCAGATCCTTATGAAGAAGAGATAGCTGCGTTGCATTCCATCGCCAGGTACCTATTAAAAGATAAAGCAGTTGAATTTGAGCGCCTCCTCCAGGAGCTGCAAAAAACGCCTGTGAGAGCGTTTTTAGAACAACAGCGGGATATACTGGAACGTGTTGTAGACGTTGATTACCTGCTAGATGATAAGCGGGATCGTATTGAGGAGGTATTGCTTTTATTGGCGCTGGCGGTCGGTCATCAACTGGTATCGGTGATAGACTGGAGCGGGGAAGAGGAATTGGGAGATGTGAGAGCAGCTATTTCTCACATGTTGGCAATACAAAACCATGGTTCCTTCCAATGGAAAAATGACGGGATCGAAGAAGATATACTTGCCTTGCAACCCAAGCGGGGAGAATATCTTCCTTTATTATTCAATGCACTGAACGCAGCCTTGAATGCAGAAGGGTTTAGCCTTGGGCACCTGAATATCGGACACGATTGTTACTATTACTTCGTTTTACCCACACCGGAATTTGAGCAGATCGTACACCTGTCAGGGGAAGGCTTTCTGGTAATGGATGTCAATACATATGAAATATACCTGCTGACTGCAGGTGAACAAGATGCAAAAATTACCCTGTACCTGAAGAACAAACTGAATATCCCTTTGGGAGAGATCAAGTCTGTTATGGAAAAAGGGGAAGTGCTGGTAGCCACCGGAAGCATGTCGCTCATAAAGAGCGTGAAACGCGAGCTGGCCGCTATCCACGGGAAATATGAAATCAGGCGAAAGGGTTGATTATTTGGCAGCCCTCACCCAGCGCGGCGCATCGCCGGTATCTTTCCGCAGCAGCATATTGAGCTGGGCCGCATGATGCTGTACATGCCGCATATTGTACAGGAACAACTCAAAAACAGGCATTACCTTGTTTCCTTCTACTTCTACCCATGATTGTGTGAAATCGTTTTCCGTCATGTTGAAGAGGAGGTCATGGCATTTTTTTCTGCTGGCCTGTAAATAGGACAGTATTTCATCCTGACTATAAATGCGGTCGGGGATAATATCGTCGATGGCATCTTCCGGGATATCTTCCGTGAGTGTGAACGGAAGCGGGGAGGCGGGCGGGCCGGCAGGAATGGTTAAGTAATAATCGAGAAAAACGGCTACGTGATAGGAGATGTAGAAAAACTTCTTCTCCGTATACCAAAGATTTTCAGGATAGGCGGAAACAGCATTGATCAACATATCGATGCTGGCGCCAAATTGTTTCCACAGGCTGTCTTTATGTGTTTGTAACATGGTGTTGCTGTTTTTGGGTAACCGGTTTACCGTTGGTAGATTGTGATATTAAATATACTTTTTTGTTAGCCCTTTTCCTGATTTTATTGATAAACCTCGTTAGTTTTTCAAAACCATTTAAGGCGTATATTCGCAAGGTAGCAATATATATCAACCAACATTGCCACTGGAGAATAACTTATGAGAAAGCTGTTTTTATTGTTTTTGCTGTCACAATCACTGTCACCGGAGATAATGGCCGGAACGCCACCGGCGAACGACAGTACCGGAATTTATAACAAAGTACTGACACCCCGGCAAATGAAGGAGGACCTGCAGGTTTTCCGCGACATCCGGGAAAAGGCCAATTCCGGGCTATATCGCTACCGTACCCAAAAGCAGATCGATAGTATTTACAGGTGGGCGGCCAGGGAAGCTAAAAAGCCCCTGAGTACCACGGAGTACTATAAGATTCTGCTGCAGTTGACTGATTTTGAAGGCAGCTGCCATAATTATACGGAAGTAGGGAAAGACTTACTGGATTACCTGAATCGTCAGCGTGGTTTTTTCCCTTATGATGTAAAGTATATCGAAGGGAAAATCGTTTTCAACAATCAGACGGCCGATATTCCGGCCGGGTCCCGTGTGTTGAGCGTTAACGGTGTACCGGACACTGCGCTGATGCAATCTTTTTACAAGTACTGCACCGCAGACGGCTATACGATTACGCAGAAACTGACCGGCAGCGTACAGCGTTCCTTCGGGCTGCGTTATCTGCTGGAATACGGTGTAAAGGATCATTTTACGGTTACTTTTACACCGCCGTACAGTACGGAGGTAAAGACGGTTACCCTGCCGGCTGTTACCCTGGACGCCCGTAAAGCGAACCTGCTTCAGCGTTTTAGTGCACCGCTGGACAGTATCATCGATTATAATGTGCAGCCGACGCACAGTTTCCGGATGATGGACTCCTCCACCGGACTGCTCAGTTTCCGGATATTCAGCATGGCAGATGGTGCGGATGATCCACGGTTCCCGGGATATGTACGTTTCATCGACAGCGTGTTCCAGGTATTGGACAAGAATGCCGTACCCAACCTCATCATCGATATCAGGGGCAATCCTGGTGGTAGTGATCCTACCTTTGAGCAACCGATGATGTATCTTACCGATCATCCTTTTAAAGAAAATGTGCAGGCCTATATTAATTTTGACCGGGATACGATTCCTTATATGCAGTATTTCTGGGGGGTGAGCACTACCGCCCGGATGACGCCCGCAGAACTGGTGGAAGGCAAAAAGTTCCTGAAAGAAAATTTCCAGCCCTACAGCAAGGGAAGAAGCTACCAGGCGCCTGCGGTGAACCCGGTTTATCACCCCAAACAACCAGCCTATAAAGGACATCTATACCTGATGATGGATGAAAACACGGCTTCCGCCGCCTCTCATCTGGCTTCTCTGGTGAGAGCCTATGCGCGGAATGTCACCATCGCAGGAGTGGAAACAGTGGGTGGCTATTATGCGCATAATGGTCATTCGCCATTGGTGTATGAACTGCCGCACTCGAAAATCAAAACGAAGTTTTCCATTGTATATGTTGAGCAGGATGCGCCTGTGAAGCCTATGCAACCGGAAGGCAGGGGTATTATGCCTGACCATGAAGTGTGGCAAACGTTCGACGATTACATGAAGGGAAAAGATACTCAGATGGAATATGTGCGCAAGTTGATTAGCGGGAAGTAGTTGCTAAAGATATTTCTACCTGAAAAGCCTTACAATGCTATATTGTAAGGCTTTATTTTTTCGTTCGTTCACATGCGCCTGTTTGCATATTGATTTTCACGATATCAATATGTCCATTCACTTCTTCTCCAAATACATAAAAGTTACCTTCTTCACCGAGTTCTAGCCGGTAGGTAATCCGGGAAGCGCTCTGTTTATCGAGCCTGTTCTCCTGGAAGATCTCTCCGGCTTTTTCGTAGGATATGGCGGCATTCGCCGAAACGCTGTCAAATGCAGGTGTATCAGGCTGGATTAATTTTTTCAGCAACTCTTTTTCAGGATGCAGCCATCCATCGTTTTTCACCAGGGCGCCGCTGGAAGGTTCGTTGTTGATAACACAGCCTTCTGCAAAGCGGCAATCATGGCTGCCCAGATAACCCATCATACCATGATGCAGGTAAGCATAATGATGGTAACCGGAGATGTAATATTGCAAGCCACCGGCAGTAGTAGCTACAACGGTGTCTGTTTTCAAAAATATATCATAGGGCATCGACATGGTAAAATAAGTACTATCCGTTGACGAGTAGTTGAACCGGGGTTTTACCAGTGTATCCCGTATAAATTGTCCTCCTCTCAGGATTTTAAAACGCAGTTGGCCGATCTCGCGGGGCTTGAATCCCACAAACCGGATCTCCGGTTTTTCGGTAATCACCTTTATTGTATCGCATAGCCGGGAGTATTTTTCCCCGTCTTCTTCCGCCTGCCGGAATTTCCGCTCTGAGCTTATCCAGAAGCCGCCGATAAGGAGAAGAAGGAGTAGCAGCACGCTACCCAGGAATATCAGGCTGTATTTGACCAATTTTTTCACACGGATGATTTTTACAAAAATATAGGATGTGGATGGTACATCGGCAATCTGATAAATTTTCGCCGGCCACTAGTTCATATTCGTCCTTCCCGTGTTTGAATAGCTAAATAGTTAATCAGATGCTGTTTAGAAAGAAAGATTGCGGACTGGGTGGAATAGCTGTCTTGTTATGTACCCTGCTGTATGGCTGTGGGGCCAGGCATACGGCGCCGGGAGGGAAGGAGATGCCTGACAGAAGCATGCTGCCCGACCATCATATTCTTAACCTGGGGGAAGATCAGCAGGCAGACCAATGGAAAGATGATGCCGCCGGTTTCCCTTTTGTACCGCGTTATATGGAATGGCAGCTCAACGGGCGCCAGGCAAAATTTGTAGTACTGTCGTTGCCTGATATGGCCGATGATCAAAAAGTGGATGAACTGATAAACCGTTACCAGATAGCGGCGCCTGTGCTGATCGGTCAATGGGCGTCCCGGCAAACGGGTATCCTGCTTGATCTGCGTAACAACGGAAACCATACACACAAAGCCGAATTCCTGGTACAGGCCGGAGAAACATCTTTCCCGGCAGTGCTGGTATGGGACGACGCTACCACCGAACGGGCCAACCGGTATATACAATGGATAGAAACCTTGCCACTTGTTCTTCATGCCAGCCGGCCGCTGCTCAATGACAGCCTCCTGTTGCAGTTGCCCGCTACCGGGCTTCCTGACAGACAACTGTTACAAGATCCACCTGCCAAACGCTGCTTTTACTAATCGCTAACACTAATTTAGAATGAATCGTTATGCTTATATACCATGCGTAATGGTATTGGCTTCCTGTGCCATGTTTAAGAAAAATGGCGGTAAACAGCCTCTGCCCGTACAACAGGAAGTCCCCGCCGGAAAAAATGGCAGGTTACCCTATAATAAGCTGATTACAACGAATATGCATACTCAGCGTGGCCTGTTTACAGTACATCATACTGCCGGTATGGACACCGTATTGTTTGAAATCGGGGAACCGTTGCTGGGAAAAGATATACTCACCATTAACCGAATCAGGAAGGTGTCCGGTGGGGTAAAAATGTATGCAGGGGAGCAACTGGCCAACAATACTATCTTTTTTGAAAAAGGGAATAACGGAACATTGTTGCTGCGGCAACGCTACCTGCTTAACAGGGCCGATAGTTCACAGGCCATCCACCGGGCGGTGACTGCCTCCAACACCCAACCGGTACTGGCAGTTTTGCCTATTCTCGCCTATGGAAAAGACAGCGCCAGTTTTGTCGTAAATATGACCGCCGTTTTGAAAGATCCTGCCAGTTTTGTGAATGATGCTGAAGGGGCACAGATCAATAATTTTCTCACGGTAAAATACATGAAAGAGCATGAGGTGACTGGTATACGGGTGTATCCTGCTAATGTGGAAATAACGGTTTCCAAAAATGGGATGGCCGATAAAACGTTGTATAGCAAAGTACCTTCGCCTGCCAGTCTGGAAACCAATACCTCGTTTGTGATGCTGCCGGAAAAGCCGATGCAGCCGCGTTATGCCAATAAGCTGGTGGGATATTTTTCAGATGATCTGATAGCCTACAGCGATACCCAGCAGGCGGTAGATAAGCGGGGCCTGATCAACCGCTGGCGGCTGGAACCAAGGCCGGCAGACAGGGAACGTTATCGCAACGGCGAACTCGTGGAACCTGCCAATCCTATTGTATTGTATATCGATCCGGCCACTCCCCGGCAGTGGCGTAAATACCTGATACAAGGGGTTAATGACTGGCAACCGGCTTTTGAGCAGGCGGGGTTTAAAAACGCGATTACTGCCAAAGAATGGCCGGAAAATGATACCAGTATGCATATGGAAGATGTACGTTATTCTTTCATTAACTACCTGGCTTCAGAAATAACGAATGCTTATGGTCCCAATATCCATGATCCCCGTAGCGGAGAAATCATTCAGACCAATATCGGGTGGTATCACAATATTGTGGAACTGCTGCAAAGCTGGTATATGATACAGGCCGGGCCCAACGATCCTATGGCGCGTATGTCCCGCTTTGACGAAGCGTTGATGGGACAGCTGATCCGCTTTGTATCCAGCCATGAGATTGGACATACCCTGGGTTTGAGGCATAACTTCGGCAGCAGCAGCCAAACACCGGTGGACAGCCTGCGCAGCATCACCTATCTGCGACAGCACGGACACACGGCCAGCATCATGGATTATGCCCGGTTTAATTATGTAGCACAACCGGAAGACAGCATCCCGCAGGAACTGCTCTTTCCCCGCGTAAATGAATATGACAAATGGGCCATTGAATGGGGATACCGGCTTACAGATGCAGCTACACCCGAGGCGGATAGCCGCATCATGAACCGGCTGGCAAAAGACAGGCTGGCTGCCAATCCCCGGTTATGGTATGGCGACGGTGAGTCCGGCTCAGGCGACCCCCGCTGTCAAACCGAAGATCTGGGTGATGATAACGCGAAAGCCAATACGCTGGGTATCCGCAACCTCAAACGGGTAATGGCTAACCTGGCTGACTGGACAGCCGTAGAGGGTGGATTCCGTGAAAATCTCGGTAACGCCTATAACGCAATACTCTCACAATACTATAACTATCTCAATCATGTAGCCAACAATGTTGGCGGTATCTGTTATACCCTGCGTGCCGACGAGGATGAGCAACCATCGTTTGTGCCTGTAGACAAAGAAAAACAGGTGGCAGCGTTAAACTATGTTAATCAGGAGCTTTTCACCACTCCTGAATGGATATTGGATACGGCCATCCTCAACAAATGCCACCTGCCTTACACGATGAACTATATCGAGGATATGCAGATAAAGGCTGTCAATGTGCTGCTGAGTGCCACTAAACTAAACACGTTGCTAAGCCTGACCAAACGTTTCGGAACAGACAAAACACTTACTGTGGAAGAAACACTGGCGAAGGTACGGGGTGTTATATGGCAGAACCTGACCAGTCCTGCCGTGCATATCGATGCCTATCACCGCAATATGCAAAAGGCTTGCATTGGCGCGCTCTTTACCATCATCAAAAGCGGGGAGCGGGATGTGAACGAATCGGATGCCGTAACGGTAGCAACCGCAGAAATTAAAATCCTGTCCGGCATGATCAACAAAGCGCTGCCAGCGGCCGCCAATAGTGTAGTAACAGCCCACCTGGAAGATCTGCGGGAAAAGATAGCGCTGCTTTCCACTCTGTTATAACAAATCGAAAAAATTATCTACTAAAACCATTCATATTCACTAATGAAACGTTATTTCTATATTCCATTTTTAGCTGCAATGGCTTCCTGTGCCGTGTTTAAAGGGGGAGATAAAAAAAAGAAAAAAGCTGTTGCTGTTACTCCGGCCGCTACGCCGGTTAAACCTGCAGCTGCACCTAACAAAAACGGCGTCAAACCTTATGCTTCCGTGATCACTGCCAACCTGAATACTCAAAAAGGCCTTTTTACGGTACATAAGACCCCGGAAATGGACAGCATATTTTTTGAAATAGGTGATAAACTATTAGGAAGAGATATACTGGTGGTGAACCGTATCCGCAAGGCCCCCGGTGGAACCGGCGCCTATGCCGGCGAAGAACTGGACAATCATACCATTATTTTTGAAAAAGGACCGAATGAAACTATCCTGATACGCTTAAACCTGGTGATCAGCGATGCGGACTCCTCCCAGTCCATTTACCGCGCCGTTACCAAATCCAACCTGAACCCGGTGATCGCCACCTTCCCTATCAAGGCATATGGAAAAGATACTGCCAGTTATGTCATTGATGTCAGCAAATTTTTACGCGAACCCGGCTCTTTTGTGAATTCCGGAGAGGGGCATGAAGGGTTGAAGAAAACGCTGGACGTGAAAACCATGAAAGACCTGGAAGTACAGTCCATCCTCGCCTTCCCGGAAAACGTGGAAATAGCGGTTTCCAAAAACGGGATGACAAAACCTATCGGCGGTCTTACGCCGGTACCGGCACGCCCTGCTACCCTGGAAACCAACACCTCCTTTATCGCCCTGCCTGAAAAACCTTTACAGCGCAGGTTTGCCGACCAGCGGGTAGGGTACTTTGCCGACTATTTCATGGAATATGGCGATAACCAGCAGAAAGTAGAGAAACGCGCTTTTATTAACCGCTGGAGACTGGAGCCTAAGCCGGAAGATATGGAAAAATATAAACGGGGTGAACTGGTGGAACCGGCGAAGCCAATTGTATTGTACATCGATCCGGCTACGCCTAAACAATGGCGTCCATACCTGATCGCGGGGGTGAACGACTGGCAGGTGGCTTTCGAACAGGCCGGCTTCAAAAATGCCATCATCGCAAAAGAATGGCCTGAAAACGATACCACCATGCATATGGAGGACGTACGCTACTCCTTTATCAATTATTTTGCCTCCGAGGTATCCAATGCCTACGGTCCCAATACCCATGATCCCCGCAGCGGAGAAATCATACAAACACATATCGGCTGGTATCATAATGTAATGGAACTGTTGCACAACTGGTACATGATACAGGCCGGCCCTAATGATCCGCAGGCCCGCCTGCCCAAATTCGATGAAAAGCTGATGGGACAACTGATCCGTTTTGTGTCCAGTCACGAAGTGGGGCATACACTGGGACTGCGCCATAACTTCGGCAGCAGCAGCCAGACACCGGTTGACAGCCTGCGCAGCATTTCTTATCTGCGTAAATACGGCCATACCGCCAGTATAATGGATTATGCCCGCTTTAATTATGTAGCCCAGCCGGAAGACCGTATTCCGCAGGAGTTGCTGTTTCCCCGTATCGGTGAATATGATAAATGGGCCATTGAATTTGGGTACCGCGTGGTAAACGCGCGTACTTCCGAAGAAGATAACAAGATCATGGGCAAGCTGGTAACAACCCGTCTGGAAGCCAATAACCGCCTTTGGTTCGGAGATGGCGAGAGCCGGCAGATAGACCCGCGGTGCCAGACAGAAGACCTGGGAGATGATGCCGCCAGGGCAAGCATCTATGGCATTAAAAACCTGAAAAGGGTGATGGCCAACCTGCAAAAATGGACCCGCGAAGATGACGGGCAGCGGCAGGCGCTGAAAAGCATGTATGAAAATGTGATGCAGCAATATCACCGTTATGTGGTACATGTAGCCAAAAACATTGCAGCCGTACAGTACACCGTATATCCAGACGGAGATGACCGCCCGTCTTATGTGCCCGTGCCCAAAGCCCGGCAGCTGGCGGCGGTAAAGTTCTTTAACGATGAGTTATTCAATACGCCACTTTGGTTACTGGAGCCTTCCATTACTGACCGGATAGATAACCCGGCGGTGCAGACACCCGTAGACCTGATGCAGGTCAATGCGGTAAACAGCCTCCTGGATGCGAGCCGCATCAATTATGTGATGATGCTGGAACGCCGCTATGGCACTGTAAAAGCGTTGGGTATTGAAGAGTACATGCAACTGCTGCATCAGGGTATCTGGTCAGATCTCAACAGCGGCAGTGTGAAAGTGGATGCTTATCATCGCAATATGCAGAAGACGTACCTGGGGGCGCTGTACAAAATTACCCGCGACAGTAAATCCACCGTCAGCGAATCGGAAGCGTCGTCTATCGCCAGTGCGGACATCCGCGCCATTGCTGCTATGATTAATAAAGCCATACCCCGTGCTGCTGATGAGTTAACGAAAGCACACCTGGTATCGATGAGTGAGAAAATAGCGCTGATGGCTAAGAATATTTAAAGGCTCTCATAAGCAAAAATCAACAACATTGTGATCAGCCCTGTGGATATCTATCCGCGGGGCTTTTTCGTTGATTACGCTTTGAGTAGCGCGGTGCCGGAGAGTAAAAAAAATAACAGTAGCTGCTCGTCCGAAAACCGCAGCCGTAGCTGCGCCAGCGCTTTGGCCTTATGTTCCTTTACCGTGAACACGGAGATGCCCAGTTGTTCTGCAACGGCTTCCAGCCGTAAACCTTCGAAATAAATCATACGGAATACCTGTTGCCGTTTGGCGGGCAATAACGCAATTTCCCGGTGAATGGATTGCAGTAATTCGGCGTGCACCATCTGCTGCAGAATATAGTCTTCCCCTTTCTGATCATCCAGGTAGATCATTTCCTGCAGGTAATGATCCTGCACTTTCCGGTGCCGCAGCTGATTCAGGCAGGCATTGCGGGTAGACGTATACAGGAACCCTTTTATACTTTTGGGATGATTAAAGTCCGCATGTTTATGCCATAGTTTGACATAGCAGTCTTTCACAATGTCTTCCGCTTCATCTGCGTCGGCAAGCAGCTGTGCTGCAAAGAATACCAGCGGCTTGTAATATGCTTTGAAGAATGCATCAAAGGCTTGCGGGCTCCCTTGTTGAAACGCGGGAATAATTGCTTCCAAATTATCTAAACTCTCCATTGCGATAAACTGTATTGGTTGACAGACCCTCTCCGGCGGGCTAAACTAATCAAATATGCGGATACCTGCAAGCGGGACAACTGGCAGGAAAATTTTTTTTTCAGCCGGACTAGTTCAACTATCTGTACACCGTGTTTTAATCATTAAACAGGTACAAATTTGTTATTATAATGCTAATGGCCTGAAAATGTGTGTGTACTGAGGTATTTTTCGGGTTGGTAAATTTTAGCTCATTAAAAGAAGTTCAACTTGTCGATATCATTATCAGAGAAAGACCGGCAGCAGCTGGAGACGATGGAATGGGTGGCGGAGCTGTTGCATCGCCGGCTGCAGGACCGTCTCACGGAGGAGGAAACCGCAGCGTTGCAACGCTGGATGGATGCCCGGTCTCAGGAAGACAGGCAGTTTTACGAAGCATTGCAGCAATGGCCGGCACTGGAGAAGCACCTCGCAACGATGGACAGTATCCGGGAAGATGCTGCCCTCGAGGAGGTAAAACATCGAATTGAACCGGCAGGAGAAATAACGCCGCCGCGTATCCGGAAGATGGTATGGTACCGCGTGGCAGCGGCTGTTGTGGTGTTGTCAGCGGGCATTGGCCTGTTGTGGCGCCATCATCGATCACCATCACTGGCAACGTTACCGGTAGCAGAACGTTACCAGGGCGAAGCCTTACCGGGTGGCAACAAGGCCACGCTGCAACTGGCTGATGGCAGCATAATTGTATTGGACAGCGCAGCGAACGGACCACTGGCACGCCAGCAACAAGCGGTAGTGACGAAAACCGCTGCCGGTACATTGGCGTATGAGCCGGTAAATACCACCAAAGGCGCAGCAGTTGTTTTTAACACCATTACTACACCCAAAGGAGGACAATACCAGGTAGTATTGCCGGATGGCACACGGGTATGGCTAAACGCCGCTTCATCCCTGCGCTACCCTACGGCTTTTACAAATGCCGAAAGGATGGTGGAATTGAAGGGGGAAGCTTATTTTGAAGTGGCGCCCCTGGCGGATAAACATTTCCTGGTAAAAGTAACAGGCAGGCGGCCGGCTGATATTACCGTGCTGGGAACGGCTTTTAACGTGAACGCCTATACTGACGAACAGCATAATATTACCACCCTGGTAAACGGAAAAGTAAGCGTGTCTGCCGCGGGCAAACAGGTGATGCTGCTGCCATCGCAACAGGCCGTGGTAGCCGGTGACCAGTCGCCGGTAGTACGTACAGCCAACATGGAAACGGCGCTGGCCTGGAGAGAGGGTTTATTCCCGCTGGAAGGAGCCGGTATTGAAGAGATTATGCGGCAGATTGCCCGCTGGTATGATGTGGACATTGTATACCAGGGTGAAGTGAAACAACAATTTGTAGGGAAGATCCCGCGTAATATGAAGTTATCTGCTGTGCTAAAAGTATTGGAATCTACCGGATGGGTACATTTTAGTATTTCCGGGAAAACTGTTACTGTAGCGCCTTGACAACAACAACCAACAATCTAAACGAAGTTTAGTTACATGCAACAACCAACTGTGAACAGGCAGCGCCATAGCGCTGCTGGCAAAGATGTTTTGCGCCGCAGCGGCTGCTTTGGCAGTTTACTGCTAAGCGTGATACTGCCTGCCGTCTCTCTTTCCGCCCAAACCGTTACTTTATCTGCCAACCGTATGCCGCTGGAAAAGGTATGCAAAGAGGTAGAAAAACAAACCGGGTACTATTTTGTGTACCCGGCCAACCTGCGGCAGAACAATCCGCTGGTGACCGTGGCATTGAAAAATGCAGATGTGAACACCTCGCTGCGGGAGATCTTTGACCGTACATCCTACCGCTATGAAGTGACCGACAAGGTGGTTTCCATCAATACGGCGCTACGGAACAATAAGCCGGAAAAAAATATAGCAGCCAAGGATACTTTGTCCATTACCGTGAAGGGTAGGGTCACTTCCCTGCAGACATTCGGCCCCCTGGAAAATGCATCCGTATCTTCTTCCTTTACCCAACGCACTACGCTCACCAACGAAAAAGGGGAGTTTGAACTGAAAGGGGTGTTGCTGGGAGAAGAGATCCTGGTCAGTTATGTAGGGTATGAAAAATATAAAGCCATTGTTACGCAACCCACTGTCAATGTAATGATGCAACCGGCAGATAACCTGTTGGATAAAGTGGTGGTAAAAGCCTACGGGGTTACCAGCAAACGTTTCAATACGAGTAGCATTGTCACCGTTTCCGGTAAAGAACTGCAGGACTTGCCGGTACAAAACCCTTTAATGGCTTTGGAAGGCAGGGTGCCGGGATTAATGATTACACGGGCCAATAACTCGCCCGGATCTCCGTTACGGGTGGAAGTCCGGGGTAGAAACGGCATCAATGGCCTTGTTTCATCTGACCCGTTGTTTGTGATTGACGGAGTACCGCAAACTGTACTGGACGTGCAGCCACAGTCTCCCCGTGGAAATGCGAATATTATATCTGACGGTCTCGATCAGTCGGGAATGGGGAGAGGGCTGAACATGATGTTTGGGCTGGGCGTGAACGATATTGAGTCCATCGAGGTACTGAAAGATGCCGGAGCTACGGCTATCTATGGCAGCCGTGGAGCCAACGGGGTGATCCTCATCACCACCAAAAAAACGCAACAGGGGAAAACCCGCTTCTCCATGAATATGTCCCAGGGTATCAAAACAGCCGTAAAGTATCAACCGTACCTAAATACAAAAGACTATCTGGCTATGCGCCGGCAAGCCTATGCCAACAGCGGCCTCACTCCTTCGCCGGTACCGGGGCAGAATGGTTATGCACCGGAGCTATACCTGATGGACACTACGCGTTATACCGACTGGCAACGTTATATGTATGGAGGAACCGGTTTGTATACGACGGTGAACCCGCGGCTGACTGGCGGTACTGCCACCAGCTCCTATATGGTGTCGGGTACTTATACCAGGCAAACCGACATTACGCCTTCCAGTGCCAGAGACCAGTCGGCCAGCGTATTGTTAAAACTGGATAACCGCAGCCTGAACAACCGGTTTAAGTCATCTCTCAGCGCCATGTATATCAACAGCGTTAACTCATCCCCCGGTAATCTGGGGTCGCTGGGCAATCTGCGTCCGCACGAACCAGAGGCATATGACAGCCTGGGTAAATTAAACTGGGTGGAATACAAGAGAGTGGGGCAGAACTATCCCTTCAAAGGGCTGCGACAGAATTATGTTTCCACAACGAACCGCATCAACGCAGGATTTAGTGCAGGGTACACTGTGATGGACGGCCTGGAACTTTCCGCACAGATCGGTTATAACAGCTCATTCAATAGCAGCGATTATTTGAGTCCGATGTCGGCAGAGGCACCTAAGTCTGTGAGTGGTTCAATTCCTACGGGGCAGCATAGTGCCGGCAGTACGAATATCAGCAACCTCACCGTAGAGCCTAAACTTAACTGGAACAAGCCGGTTGGCAATGGGGTACTTAATCTGCTGGCGGGAGGTACGTATCAGTCCAACACTACTAAAAGCAACTATATCGGCGGCATAGGATATCTCAGTGACGATATGATCCGGGACCTGTCTGCTGCACCCAGCATAAATGTTCGGAATAATGTGGGGCAATACAAATATGTGGGCGTTTTCGGTTCCCTCGACTACAACCTGGCAGGCCGGTATATGGTTACACTGAGTGGCCGCCGGGATGGCAGCAGCCGGTTCGGACCAGGAAAACAGTTTGGTAATTTTTGGGCAATTGCTGCCGGATGGATTATGAGTGAAGAATCCTGGGTCAGAAAGTGGTTGCCAGCGGCAGTCAGCTTTCTGAAGTTGCGCGGTAGCTATGGCCTTACCGGAAGTGATGGTGTGGGTGACTATCAATATTTATCACAGTGGGCATATCCGCAATATTCGGATGGTATCAAAAATACGCCGCTGAAATACAATGGCGTGGCGCCCCTGATGGAAACGATCGTTGCCAACGATCAGTTTCACTGGCAAACCAACAAAAAGCTGGAACTGGCGCTGGAGTTCAGCATGTGGGATAAGATCAACATAATAGGCGATTGGTACCGTAACCGCTGTGACGACCAGTTGCTCGGATATCCGTTGCCGTTATTCACAGGTTTTAATACCATTACCGCCAATACGGTGGCGAATGTGCAAAATGCCGGTGTAGACCTGATGGTGAATGCCGAGTTGTTGAAACGGAAAGATATTAACTGGAGTATCAGTTTTAACATCAACCGTCAATTCAACAAGTTACTGGCTTATCCCGGCCTGGAGCTGTCGCCTTATGCTACGCTCTACAGGGTAGGCGAGTCCCTGAATGCCCAGGCACTTTTCCATTTTCTCGGCAGAGATCCGAAAACGGGGGAAGGGCATTACCAGGATCTTAACGGTGACGGAAAGATTAACTACAATTATGGCGTTGCACCAGGCACGGCAGATGATGACCGGGCAGTTTTCCTGGATATGAATCCTGCATTCAGCGGTGGATTTCAGACCTCGTTCCGGTATAAAGGCTGGCGGATTTCACCGTCATTCAGTTTTATACGTGTCATTAAACCGATAGGGTATATGGCGTATGGTACCGAATTAGGTAATATGTCTTATTGGCAACTGGAACATCAATGGTCACCCGACCGGCCCGATGGACTATTACCACCTATGACGGCTGTGAAAACGACGGAGCCCGACCGTTTTTATAACTCAGATGCCAATTATAAAATGATCAATGTATTCCGGCTGAAAGGAATGCTGCTTTCCTGGAATATGCCACAGGCTTGGTTAACCAAAGCCCGTATGTCGCAACTGGCATTCACGCTGAACGCAGATAACCTGTGGTTGCTGACCAACTACCATGCGGGGGTAGACCCTGACATTTCAGGCGCTGTTCCCAGTATCCGTACGGTTACACTGGGTTGTAATATATCCTTCTAAAACAAAAAAGTGATGGTTTATCCTAAATATAAGCGTAGTACCGTTACCGTAGTACTTGCCGTGCTGCTGACGATGGCAGGCGGATGTAAAAAGCTGATAGAAATTGATCCGCCGATCAACTCTGTGAATACCGGTGTTGTGTTAAACGATCCGGAAAAAATTACTGCCGCCTTGTCCGGCATTTATTATACGCTGATGACGAATACCGGCACGCCTACTTTCAGTAACGGGCATATGACGGTCTACGGCGGACTGCTGGCCGATGAATTGTATCCTTACAGCGGCGCGGCCGTAGCGGTGGACTACCAGTTTTATACCAATAAGCTCCTGTTACAGAATGAACTGGTGCAGCCCATTTTCTGGACTTGTGCCTACAAGGCGATTTATCTCACTAACGCTTTGCTGGAAAATATCCGGTTAACTACTGCGCCTGTTATCACAGACAGCATCAAAAGGCAGCTCACCGGAGAATGCCGTTTTGCCAGGGCTTTTTGTTATGCTTACCTGGTGAATAATTTCGGAGATGTGCCAATGCCGCTGAGTACCGCCGTGATGGAAGAAGCCCGGCAAAAACGCCAGCCGGTTGAGAAAGTCCGGGAACAGATGGTGGAAGACCTCAAAGCAGCGGCTGAACTACTGCCGGACAATTTTAACCTGACACAGGGAGAAAAAGTGAGGCCTAACAAATATGCAGCGATAGCGCTACTGGCGCGCCAATATCTCTACATGGGAAAATGGGAAGACGCCGTGGCGCAGGCAACCGTCATCATCAACAGTGGAAAGTTCAGTCTCACCGAACTGGAAAAAACTTTTGGTCCTGGCAGTGCTGAAGCGATCTGGCAAATGAAACATGCTGTAGAAGGCGATGGGATTTCGCCCGATATGGAAGAACCACGGTTACTGATGCCACAGGCCAGTTTATCGCTGCTGGACCCAGCCAGCCGGGAGATGATGCTGGAGCCGGACATGTTCAGGGAATACAGTTATATGTTTATTGCTCCTTATATCATGACCGCCCAGCTGGTACAGGCTTTTGAACCGGGCGACAAGCGCCTGGATAAATGGACGGACAGTCTTACCGCTCCTGCTGTGGCTCCCTGGAATGGTATCAGTTACCGCTTTGCCGCCAAATATCCCCGGTTCACAGCGAACCAGGAAATAATACCTCCCTATTATACGGTGCTGCGATTGGGAGAGCAATATCTTATCAGGGCAGAGGCCCGGGCTCATGCAGGCGACCTTGCCGGAGCCGCCACCGATCTGAACACCATCCGTTCCCGTGCGGGATTGCCTGCTACCAGGGCCGCTTCCGGGGAAGCGCTGCTGGACGCAGTAGCACAGGAGCGCCGGGTGGAGCTATTCGTAGAATGGGGACATCGCTGGTTTGATCTGAAACGTACCGGCAAAGCGGCGGACGTACTGGGGAAGATTCCTGAAAAACAACCATGGTCCAATGATAAACTGCTTTTATTCATTCCACCTTCTGAAATACAAAATGCCCCCGCCCTTTCACAAAACCCTGGTTATACCTGGTAATTTGTCCTGATGCCATTCATCGATTACAAGCCCCGGAAACAATATCGTTTCCGGGGCTTCTTTGTTAACCCCTGTTGATCATTGCTTATTCGCCAATCTTTTAGTAATTTGTTTGTATCCGAAATAAATCCGGTTTTCCGATTATGAGCACCCGAATTCCATCCACCTCCCGGAGGATCATCGAAACCATCATTGTGCTGTTGCTGCTGCTGGGGCTCATGTATGCCTTGTACGACGCCCTGAAGATATTTTTCGGGGTGTTCACTTTCGCGATTATTTTTTCTGTCTCCATGTTTAACCTATACGAAAAGGGGGTAAAATGGCTGGGGGGCCGGCGCAAGCTGACGGCAGTCATCTATTCCATTTTGCTGGTAGCGGTAGTGGCGCTGCCCTTTGCCTATGCTGTTTCTACCATCAACCAGCACCTGAAAGATATAGGGCAGTGGTTAATGACGGCGCGGGAAGACGGCATTCCGGACCTGCCCGTATGGATCACCAATTTACCCCTGGTAGGCAAAGAGATTGCGCAGTTCTGGCATGAGCTACAGCTGCGTCCACGGGAAACAGCCGGTATCTACGAAAGGCAGATCATGCATAGTGTACATCACGTAGTGACGACAGGGGTGGGTATTCTGGGTATGGCCCTGCAGGTAGTGCTGGGCATTGTTGTTTCTGCTATTTTCCTCGTCAGTGGCGACCGGCTGATGCGCCCGGTGCGGGCGACCATGACCCACATGTTTGGTGATAAAGACGGCTATGCCCTGCTGGCTGCCACTGCACAGGCTGTTAAGGGTGTTTCTATCGGTGTAATGGGCACCGCGCTTACCGCTGCGGTCGTTTCCTGGATAGGGTTTAAAATAGCCGGTATTCCGTTCGCCCTGGCATTAGCGGCGGTGGTGTATTTCCTGGTACTGATACAGGTAGGACCGCTGTGGGTTTGGATTCCCCTGGTTATATGGATGGCTATGCAGGGAAGCACCGGATGGGCTATCTTCCTGGCGATCTACGGCGCCGGGGTGTTGGTGCTGGACAGTGTATTAAAACCGATTCTCATTGCAAAAAGCGGAAAACTTCCGTTTCTTGTGCTTTTCCTCGGAGTTATCGGCGGTATGGTCGCATGGGGATTTACGGGTATGTTCAAAGGCGCCATTATCCTGGCGGTGTTCTATACTGTCTTTAACTCATGGCTGGAAAAAACAAAATACTATGCACCTAAAGACTAAATGATGAGACAATTTTTCCTGCTGAGCACCTTTGCCTTGCTTATCCTATGCAGTACAGTGACAGTAGCCCAACAACCTTTCCGGTTTGCACTGATGACCGATATCCACGTAGGCAGTGACAACGCCGCAGAAGACGTACAACGTAGTGTGGCCGATATTAATCAGAATCCATCCATTGCTTTTGTGATTATTTCAGGAGATATCACTGAATTTGGCGCGGATGAAGAACTGAAACTCGCTAAACGTTTACTCGACAGCCTGAATAAACCCTGGTACATTATCCCCGGCAACCATGATACCAAATGGTCTGAAAGTGGTGGTAACACCTTCCGCCGCGTATTCGGCAATGAAACATTTTCGTTTAAACATGGGGGTTATTGGTTCATCGGTACCAACTGCGGTCCTAATATGCGTATGGGCCCCGGGCAGGTACCCCGCGAAAATGTAGTGTGGCTCGATAATTTGCTGAAAACAAAAGATACCACCACACCGATTATTTACATCAACCACTACCCGCAAAACGCGGACCTCAATAACTGGTATGAGGCGCTGGATCGCCTGAAACAACATAATATCCAGCTGATCCTTTGTGGTCATGGTCATACCAACAAGACCTATGATTTTGAAAATATTCCGGGTGTAATGTGCCGTTCCAACCTGCGGGCCAAAGACAGCATCGGTGGATATAATATCATCACTGTTGCCAACGGGCAAGCTACCTTTGAAGAACGTACCCCGCTGATCCATAAAAACCGTGAGTGGACAGTACGACCGCTGAAAAGCCACCATGCCCGTTATGACGCTGCGCCTTTCGAGCGCCCGTCATATGCCATGAATGATTCTTTCCCGGGAGTAAAAGTACGCTGGGCTTTCCAGGATAACAGCGATATCGGTTCCGGTATGGCAATGGCCAAAGACCTGGTGATCTCCACCAATACTGCTGGCGAAGTATATGCGCTGCAGGCGGGTAACGGTAAAAAGAAATGGACATTCAAAACCGGTGGAAAAGTATATGCTACACCGGTAGTAGACGGTGATAATATTGTGGTAGCCTCTTCCGATCATTATATCTACTGTATCCAGGCATCCAATGGTAAACAACGTTGGCGCGTTGAAACCGGTAAACCGGTGGTAGCCAGTGCGCAGATCGCTAACGGTATCGCCTATGTAGGCGCGTCTGACGGGCGTTTCCGCGCCATCAATGTGAATACCGGAAAACTGGTATGGGAGTTTGAGGGCGTAAAAGGTTTTGTGGAAGATAAACCACTGGTATACCAGGGCAATGTGTACTTCGGCAGCTGGGGCAACGATTTTTATGCCCTTGACGCTGCTACCGGCGCGCTGAAATGGAAATGGAACAACGGCGCTTCCAACCGCATGTTTTCACCGGCGGCCTGTTACCCGGTGGGGGCACAGGGCCGTGTGTTCATCGTGGCGCCGGACCGTTACATGACAGCTTTTGATGCGCAAAGCGGCCGCGTTATATGGCGTAAAAACAGGGCTGATGTGAGAATGCGCGAATCTATCGGACTGTCGGCAGATAGTAGCCAGACCTTCATTAAAACCATGGAAGGTAACCTGTATGGCGTATCTGCTACTGCTGATACTATGCAGCTGCTTTGGCAATCACCCATTGAAATGGGCTATGAGCTGAATCCTGCGGCTGCCATTGAAAGGGATGGCGTGATCTTTACCCCTACCCATTCCGGTGTGGTGTATGCGGTTAACGCGAAAGACCATACGTTATTATGGAAACATAAACTGTCCAACTGTTTGGTGAATGCGGTGCTGCCCATTGGCGACCGGAAAGTGCTGGTAAGCACCATGGATGGTAAACTGGCCTGTATCGGTTATTAAACACATTTTTACATAAAAAAATAAAACAGGCGGACATTTTTGTCCGCCTGTTTTATTTTCTACCGCAGATACATACCGCCTATTTTACCTGGAGGTAACGGGTTGTTATGTACTTTCCAGTAAAGCCTGGAATAATTCTCGTTGCCATAGATTTCAAAGTGAGGATGTACGGATGAAATCCGGTTATGGCTGAAATCCGCGTTTTCTATCCGTGCATGGGAAAGGTGCGCGGGTAGCTCCTCCAACAGGTTATGCTGCATCCAGAAATCCCGGAACCGTTCATGCTGCATTTGCGGTAGAATGCTGATCTGGTTATGATGCCCGTAAAAACTGGACATTGGTTTCTCAAACACCGAAGGATGTAATACCGTCAGCTGATTGTGCGAAATATCCAGGACATCAACTTTAATATTACCGCCGGTAAACTCAAATTGTTTCAACAGGTTACGGGAAAGATTCAGGTCGGTCCATACCACCGGCTGACCGCCGGTAGCGGCCATCAGTTGATGTGGGTCCATCTCCGGTATTTTGTTGGAGCGCAATAACAAGGTCGAGTTCTTGTATTTCCCCAGGAAATAAGGGAACGTTTTAATCAGGTTATTGCTGAAATCCAGGTGTTCTAATTTAGGCAGCTGACCCAGGGTTTCCGGTACGGTTGTTAATTTGTTATACCGGACTTCAAAGCGGGAAAGTTGCTGCATGTTGAACACCGCTGCCGGAATGGCCGTCAGCTGATTGTTGCTCAGCATCAGCGTCTGAAGACCTTTCAACGATTGCAACCAATCCCAGTTTTGTAGTTTTAACCCGGTAGCATCCAGGTATTGAAGATGTACCAGCGATTGCAGGGAATCTTCTACGGCCAGGGTATTGTGCGCTATCTCCAGTCTTTCCAGCTGCGTTAGTGTGTTGATGGAAGCGGGTATTTGAATATGACAGGAGTTAAGCCGCAGGTACTTCATGTTGGTCATCTCCTGGAAAACAGGAATAGCTGCTTCAATATTAAAACCTTCGCAGTTCTCAAAATCCCAGTCGGTAATCTGTGTAAAATACGCTACTTCAGGAGGCAGGGTAATATTAGCGATGCCTTTCATACTGAAAGCATCTGCGCGGACCTTGCTGATGTTATTGTTGGAACCTGCTACCAGCTGGTACATGAGACGGAACATCACTTCATCTACATCGTCTTTATTCACCACAATGCGTTGCAGTTTGCTGTTAACGTTACCGCCTACACGAAGTGATATTTTATTGCTTTTTATATACTGACGAAAAGCCTGGGAACCATATTTGTCATACAGTTTTTCTGCTTTTTTATGGATCGTTTTATCCGGATGGGCCAGCATCACCACAGCCAGTAAGGTTTGTATGATTTTATTGGCACCGCCGGTTTCAATAATTTCAAAGGCGAGCCGGTAGTTGTCCGGATCATTGGAGGCAAACAAGCGCATGAGCTGTGTATTGGCGGCTTCATTGTCGTCTTGTAGCAGCCAGTGGTCGCCTTGTCCGATCAGTATTTCGGAGAGCTGGTCTACCGTAATCACCTGGCAGCCGGCATCCAGTAAAGGCATCAGTTCTTCTATCGTAGTACCCGGACCAATCACCACGATGGTGTTGGCATCGGTTTGTTTACTGTTGACGCTGATCCCGTATTTTTCCAGCTTTTCGTTGATGGATTTCTGGCTCTCTCCTTTGGGTTTGACCATCAGGTAGAGGCTCGGTTGTTTTTTGTCTGCAATGGCCTGTGCCAGGAGGTTAGGCAATAACTGGTTGATAGCAGCGATCATTTCCACGTGCAATGCAAACAACAGCTGCAGCTGTGATGCATTATAGGTCTTGCCTTTCATCCGGTGACGGAATGCCGGTAGGGAATCGCTGAAATCATAATACATGTTGACATGTTTGGTGACAGCCAGCGATAACGCGCTGTTCACCGAATGAAGATTCCAGTAGTTGATATGCCACAGCCCTAACAGATCGAGTTTGTCCAGTTGGGGCATATTTTCCAGGGCAAGTAACTGCGTATAGTCTTCCTGGTTAACGGCAACACGCAGCTCACGGAGTGCCGGAATGGCCGGTTGTAATGCCAGTATCTCCTTTACTTTGCCGGTCATTTTATTATTTTGAATGACCAGCTGCGTCAGGTTCTTCAGCTGGTATATATTCTCCGGAAAGGCATATCCCCGCCAGTCATACAGTGAAAGTTTACGCAGTGCCGGAAGCTTTGCCAGTAGTGGCAATCCTTTATTCAAATCCATATTGCCATTACTGAGGTCGATACTTTCCAACTGCTGCAGCTGTACTATTTCTGCTGGTATGGCTTTTACTTTAGTTCCCCGGATGGACAGCACCTTTAATTGCTGTAATGTAAAAAGAGAACCGGGCAACACCGTCAGGTTTTTTACAGTGATGGAAAGTTCCTGTGTGTTGGGATATTGCAGGAAGATGTCCTCCGGAAGGCTATGCAGAGCGCCATCGGCATCATCGATTTGCAGGAAGCGGAGGGCAGGGGTGTAACGGATATATCTACTTAAATCAGTCATGACATTACATTTTGGTGAGCAGCAGTTTGGCTACTTCAGGTATGCTATACAGTTTTTTCAGGCTTTTGCTGGAAGCGTTAACGAGGTCCTGCGCCATAGACAGTCGCAGATCGTTCGGGATGAAATCCAGTAATATAAAGGCTTTCAGGTTGGCGAAAGATTTATCGTTGAGCTCTTCTTTCATATAAAGCAGGTAGTTGGTCAGCCTGGTCATCATCACGGAGAGGATGTCCATGCGTTTGGTTTTACCATCTACCAGCCCTTTTATTTGCGCTTCCATGATCTGGAAGTTAGGCGCGTGGATAATATCGTGTGGCTCGATGAGTTTATCCATGTCCATATTCACGAACGTGATAAAAGCGGTGGTGGTGGCTTCATCCAGACAACCGTCTCCCAGCATTTTTACCAGGTCGAGGTTGGCGCGCAAATCGGAAATCGTTTCGAGGGATTGGAAAAACTGTACCAGTGAGCGTGGTGTGGTACGGGCGCCGGTCACCACTTCCGGATAGGAGAGAATGAAGTCGATACCACGGGAGTCAATGCCGGCGCCTTCTGCCCAGCGTGCCCAGGTTTTTACATCAAACTCCATGGTCACATGCATCATGCGGGTGAGCATGGCGTCGTCCATAGTAGATACGGAATAGTCGCCGCCGTCAGGATTGGCGGTGAGTACAATGATCCAGCCTTCGGGGAAGCGCCAGCTGATAAGTTCGTAGTTCTGCAACAGCTGCATGATACCACGAAGGATACGGTCATCGGCACGGTTCACGTCATCGATCAGGAAGATGCCGGGGCCGGCCTGTTTGGGTACCCAGTCGGGCGCAACAAACAAGGTGGCGGCATTATCCTGTTGCTGGGCTATTTTAGGCATCCCTAAGAGATCGCCCATTTCTTCAAACTGTGCGGGGGCAATATAGGTGAACTGATATCCTTTGCGCAGGGCAAAGTCGCGCACCATTTCTGTTTTACCAATGCCATGCAAACCCCAGATACAAACGGGGGTAGGTCTGCGTTTACCGGCATGTTCGGGGTTGTCAAAATGCTGATGGGTTACATGTTCCAGCATTTTCTCCACCTGTTGGGCATTTACTTTTGTTCCGTAGGTGATGTAGTTGAATTGCAGTGTTTTCGTTGTTGTCATAATATTTTTCTGAGTCGGTATATATTCAGTATGCTATCAGTTTGGCTTTTCTGCCCGGCAGCTGCCGGAATTCGGCGGAATCAGCGGTTATGCCGTCGGTGCTGATGACCCATAAAAGCGGGAACCTGGGCGTCGCATCTGGTGGTGGTGCATATCCGTCCGTGAAATAGATCAGTCCATCGGGGCGGAAGGTATCGTTGCCATAATGAATCGGCGGATTAAAATCGGTACCGCCGCGGCCCAATACAAATTCGGGTGGCGTGCCTTTGTAGCTGTAGGTCCGTTGTACGGCGGCATCGCATTCGAGTATCCGTATTTCGGCGCCCTGGCGCCAGATATGATGTACTTCATTAAAAAAAGAGGCCAGATCATTGCCACCTACGCTGCCGGAAGTATCTACCGCGATCAGCAGTTTTTTCTGTTTCCGGATTTTAATACCGGGATTGGTGCCAAAGCGTCTGGACGGGCGTTTGAGTGTATTGCGCACTTTTGTTTTGCTGCTGCTTTCGGAAAACAGGCGGATCACCCGGCGCCAGTCTACCAGTGGTTTGCTTTTCAGCAGGATAGATTCCAGGTAGGACCGGATAGCGCCGGGCAGCTTGCCATATGTTTTTTCGTTGGTACGTGACCGTGCAATGCCGATGAGATTATCTATTTCTGCGCTGGTCAGGTCTTTTTCCAGCTGCAGGCGGTTGTAGATCTCCCGCCAGCGGCGATGGCGTTCCATGCCATGGGAGGCTTCCGTGATAGCTGCCAGCATGGCGGCGGAGGCGGAGTCTTTAAACAGCGTGCCAGCGTTGTCTTTCAGGTGTTTCAGTTTGGCGTAATAGTATTGCCAGGTCTGGTCTTTCTCCAGTTCCAGTTCCGGAAAACCTTCCAGGAAAACGGATTCGTCCGGCAGCTGCGAGCGGTCGATGTATTGATTGACGACAATATCCATGGCAATGTTGACCAGCAGGCGGTCGGCCAGCGGATCATTCACCAGCGTATGTTTGAAGACGATGTGCAATACTTCATGTTTTACCACGCCATAACGGTGCCGCTTATCTTTAAAAAAATTGTCCCAGAATTCCGGGTTGATATACAGGGTATGTCCTCTCTCACGCAGGCCTACAGCCATGGTGCTGATATCTGAATCCGGGCTGGTGACTTCTTTATTGATCGCTGCAAAAAAATGGGAATAAAAAGGTTCCTGCATCAGTAGGTCGATGCTGGTCCGGGTAACTTCTTCCAGTATTCTTCGATGGTCCATGACTTCGGCGGGGTATTTTTGCAGCAGCAAAGTATAATAAAAAAGTTAATGCGCCAAGGAAGGATGTATTTTCAGGCAGGATCTTTGCTGAAAGGGCTTCTTCACTATATCTTGTTATCATCAAATATTTCCTCGGGTGCACCGTTAATAGGAGTATATTTGCAACGTTTATATTTTGCCAGGCTAATTATGATTGCATCCATATTGACCAGACTGGAGTCATCCCGAAAAGAGCTGCTGGATCTGGGACTGAAAAATCCCCTTTTAAACTACAAGTTATCTGCCAGCAAAGGGTTACACATTGTCGACGAAGTTTCCGCAGCCGTTTACGGGTTGCTGGTAAAGGAAAATAAAACACTGACGTTCCTCGACCGTCCGGATAAAAAAGCCGGACAGCCCGAGGTGGTGTACCAGGAGCAGCCCGCTGCCACCGGTAAAGATGCCGTGCACGATACCCGGCTACAGACCAACGAATCGCAACTGAACCTGCATACCCGTTTGCTCAACACCTACTATGCCGCCAGGATGAGCATAGAAGAACAGGGTTTTAATATCCTGTACCTGTCGCTCGGGATGCTGCAATGGTGCGAAGCCGGCAGTACAGAAGCCCGGCTGGCGCCCCTGGTGCTGGTGCCGGTGCAACTGGACCGTTCGGATATCCGGGAACGTTTCCGTTTGAAATATACCCAGGAAGAAGTGGAGGGCAACATTTCGCTGGAAGCGAAAATGAAAGCCGATTTTAACATAGGGCTGCCCGAACTACCGGAGACAGAGGATTTTGATATCGATGAATATTTTAAAGCCGTAGCTGCCGCCATTGAAGGCATGCCCGGCTGGAAAGTGGAGCCCGACGCCATAGAGCTGGGTTTCTTCTCTTTCGGGAAATTCATGATCTATAACGATCTGGATGCCGCTAACTGGCCGGAAGAAAACGGACCGCTGAACCATCCCGTCATCAACAGCCTGTTTGGCGGCGGTTTTTCCGATAATCAACCCGGTATTGCGGAAGATGCTTTTATTGACAACGAACCCCGTGCCGATGAACTATTCCAGGTAGTAGATGCGGATAGTTCGCAGATACTGGCCATGCTGGCCGTACAGGAAGGCAAACACCTGGTGATACAGGGCCCGCCGGGCACCGGTAAATCACAGACCATCACCAACATCATTGCCGATGCGGTAGGGCGTGGAAAAAAAGTGTTGTTCGTAGCAGAGAAAATGGCCGCGCTGGAAGTGGTAAAACGCCGGCTGGATAACATTCAGCTGGGAGAAGCCTGCCTGGAACTGCACAGCCATAAAGCCAATAAAAAAGAATTACACCAGGAACTGCGCCGGGTGCTGGAACTGGGCCGCCCTTCCGTGCAAAAGTTACGGGAAGAAGTATTGCTGCTCAATACACACCGGCAGGAGCTGAATGAATATTGTGAGGCGATCAATGAACCGGTAGGACAGAGCGGTCTTTCGGTGCATCGGCTCACTGGCTACCTGTTACGTATAAACGAAGCCGTGGCGGGTAAAACGTTGCCGGCCATCACCCCGCCGGACATGGCTTCCTGGGATACTGCGGCTATGAACAAGGCTACGGCCATGGCTCAACGTATACAGGCCTGTTTGAGCGAAGCGGGTATGCCTGCTCAACTGTTGTTCCTGGGCAGCCGGTTGACCGTGCTGCTGCCGCATCAGCAGGAAGCGTTGCAAAAACAACTGCAGGAAACGATGGCCGCATTACAGGAATTACAGGATGCCGTTGCCCGCATTGCCGGAAAAATGGGACTCGAGATACCACCTGATATATCAGCTACGCAACAACTGATACATATCTGCGATTTACTGTCGCAACAACCGGACCTCAACGGATTGAATACCGGCAGTAAAGCCTGGTTGCTGCAACAGCAGGATATCCTTTCCTGGCTGGAAGCCGGCCGCCGTTTGACGGCTATTCATACGGCTTACCAGGATGTACTGATACCGGAAGCTTTTTCCCAGGACCTGATGGAGGTGCGCCAAAACTTACTGGCACATGGCACCAGGTGGTACAAGTTCCTGATCGGCAGCTATAACCGCAGTAATAAACAACTGGCCGCCCTCTGTAAGGGCGCATTGCCAAAAGATAACGACGAAAAATTGCAATATGTGGACGGTATCATGGAGTATCGCCGTCATGATGCTTTGTTACAGGAACATGCCGCACTGGCCCGTGACCTGTTTGGTCCGCGCTGGCAAAAACATCAAACCGACTGGGATGCGCTGGACACGGCTACTGCCTATATAACGGACATGCATAAACGCATCGCTGCCGGTACCTGCCCGGAAGCCGTGCTGGACTGTCTGCATAAAAACATAGACCCTGCGGTAGCAGCGGCTGACCGCGATGCATTACAGCAGGCCTGCGATAAAACAGGTGCGTTACAAGCCGGTGTATTACAACAACTGGATATGCCGGACCATCAGTGGCCGGCGGCTTTTACCGCTACAGCGCAACAACTGGCTATGTGGAAAGACCGGTTACCGGAAATACACCATACCATTGCCTGGAACAATATCAGGGATACGGCTGCACAGGAAAATTTATCCTGCCTGATCACGCCGTCGGCGGACTGGCCGGAAGCGGCGCGCCTGCTGAAGACGGTATTACAGAAAACATGGTACGAATACCTGTTGGAATCCGCCGTGAAAGCGCATCCTGCGTTGCGTCGTTTCGACAGGGCCGGGCATGAGGAACTGGTACAACAATTCCGCCGCCTCGATGCCATGAACTTACAGTATAACCGTGCCCGTGCCGCGCTGAGCCACTGGGAACAACTACCGCGTATGGAGGCTGGCGGCCAGGTAAATATTATCCGCACAGAATTCAACAAAAAAGCACGGCATATGCCGGTGCGGAAACTGATGAAGGAAGCGGGGCTGGCTATTCAGGCCATTAAACCGGTGTTTATGATGAGTCCTTTGTCTATCGCCAATTTCCTGCCGCCGGGGGCGCTGGAGTTCGACCTGGTGATCTTTGACGAAGCCAGCCAGGTGAGGCCGGTAGAAGCGCTGGGCGCGGTGTTGCGTGGTAAACAGCTGGTGGTAGTGGGTGATACCAAACAGTTACCGCCTACCAGTTTCTTTGATACGCTGACGAAAGAAGTGGAAGACGAAGAGAACGTAACCGCCGATATGCAGAGCATCCTCGGTTTGTGTGATGCGCAAGGTGCGCCGCAACGTATGTTGCGCTGGCATTACCGTAGCCGCCATGAATCGTTGATCACGTTGTCCAACCATGAATTTTATGATAACAAACTGGTGATATTCCCCAGCCCCGGTTCCAAAGACAGCCGCGGCCTGGTGTTTCACCATCTGCCGGAAACCGCGTACGACCGTGGTAAAACCCGCTCCAATCCTAAAGAAGCGGAAACGGTGGCAGATGCGGTGATGGAGCATGCGCGCCGTCATCCGGGTTTGAGCCTGGGAGTGGTGGCTTTCAGCACCTCCCAGCGGGAAGCTATTACGGTAGCGCTGGAAACGCGGCGCCGCAATAATCCTGAGCTGGAATCCTTTTTCCGTCAGCATGCCGATGAGCCGTTTTTTGTGAAGAACCTGGAAAACGTGCAGGGTGATGAAAGAGACGTCATTTTTATTTCTATCGGTTACGGCCGTACGGAGGAAGGTTATGTGGCGATGTCTTTCGGTCCGCTCAACAACGAAGGCGGCGAACGCCGGCTCAACGTACTGATTACCCGTGCAAAATTGCGCTGTGAGGTGTTTACCAACCTTACCGCCGATGATATAGATCTGAACCGGACACAAAGCCAGGGTATTGCTGCGTTGAAAAACTTCCTGTACTATGCTCAGCACGGACGGCTCAATATGACGGTGGAAACCGGATTGCCGGCCGATAGTCCTTTTGAAGAGAACGTAGCTGCCAAGCTGGAAGAGAAAGGATACATTGTGCGGAAGCAGGTAGGTTCCCGTGGATTTTATATCGACATGGCTATTGTGGACCCGGATAATCCCGGACGTTATATACTCGGTATTGAATGTGACGGCGCGGCCTATCATTCTGCCCGCTCCGCGCGTGACCGTGACCGGTTGCGGCAGCAGATGCTGGAAGCTATCGGCTGGAAGATACACCGGATCTGGAGTACGGACTGGTTCCGTAATCCGGCTAAAGAACTGGAGCGGCTGATAACAGCCATCGAAGCGGCGAAAGCGGCGTTGGCTATCGATGATGAAGTGAAGGAAGAAATACCGCCTGCCCCGCCAACATTAAAAAGAGAGGTGGTCGTCGAAGATACCGATGAAACGCAGTTGTATGAAGTAGCCGTGCTGCCGGAAGAAATCCGGGACCAGGAATTTCATGCCACGCCTATTGGCAGTTTATGCGACTGGATAGAGCAGGTGGTGAATATAGAAAGCCCGGTACACTTCGACGAAGTGGCCCGCCGTATGGTGGAGGCAGCGGGTATTACGCGGGTAGGCCCACGCATACGGGAGATACTGCGGCATGCTGTAAGGCATTCGGATGCCAGCAAACGTATCAAGATAAAAGGGCAGTTTTTATGGCACACTGCCCTGCCAGAGCCGGTGGTACGTAATCGCAGCCTGTTGCCGCCTGCTGCCCGTAAAATCGGTTATATTTCGGTAGAAGAAATAGGGGCCGCATTGGAGAAAGTAGTTAAAGACGCTATCGCCATACAACGGGAGGATGCGGTGCCTTTTATCGCAAAACTGTTTGGCTATAGCCGGGTGACGGAAGAAATGAAAGAAGAGATCCTGAAAGCAATAGATATCAACGTCGCCAACCAGGTAGTGCAGGTGGAAGGCGATCTGCTAAAGGCATAACCGAACAACGAGTGTATCAGAAACGGACATGTGTATATTTTTTGTTATGCATATGTCCTTTCTTTTTATAGCAGGCGCTGCGTGGCATGTTTATTCGTCGGGATGAGGTGAAGGTATGTTTACCCTAAACTGTAACCACATGTTCAGGAATTATTTATTGATCGCCTGGCGTAATCTGACCAGGCATAAGTATTACACGCTGATCAATATTGCCGGACTGGCAATTGGACTGGCTACCTGCTGGCTGCTGTTGTTGTATGTATTGGGAGAAACCAGCTATGAAAACTTTTTCACCAATAAAGACCGGGTATATCGTGCTGTAAATAATGCCAGCTGGGCCGGCGGCAGCCTGAATGTAGCCACTACTTCTGCGCCTTTTGCTGCACCGCTTAAAAAAGATTATCCCGAAATAGAAGAAGTGACGCGCATCTTACCCGATGGTGGCAGCCTGCTGGAATATGGTGGGAAAAAGATGCAGGTAGAAGATATCATTTTTGCAGATAGTACGCTATTGAAAGTACTTCCTTTTCCGCTGGCAGCAGGAGATGCAAAACACTGTCTGGAGCAGCCCAACGCTTTATTGCTGACCAGGTCACTGGCGGCAAAGATATTTGGTAATCCCCTGGATGCCATGGGGAAAATGATCCGCACAGAGGACAGTTCGCTGGTGTTCCAGGTAACCGGCATCCTCGAAGACGTACCTTCCAACTCTCACTTTGCTTTTAGTGCGGTGCGTGTATTGCCCGCTAACTATAACGCCGATGGCTGGCAGAATTTTGACGTATATACGTATTTGTTATTACGGCAAGGGGCAAACGTAAAAGCGCTGGAAAAAAAACTGCCGCAATTCGGAGAACGGTATGTAAAACCCCACATGGGTGAGGTAACCTACAACATGACGTTGCAGCCGCTCCCGTCGATCCATCTGCACTCGCACCTGGGTTATGAGATGGGATCGAATGGTAACGTTCTCTACGTATATGTGTTCCTGTTTACCGGCTTATTGATATTGATGATAGCCTGTATCAACTATATGAACCTGTCCACCGCACGGGCCACCAGCCGGGTGAAGGAAATCGGCGTACGCAAAACAATGGGCTCGGGCCGTGAAGAAATAGCGCGGATGTTTATGGCAGAATCGTTGTTATTGACTGTGATAGCGGGTGTGGTGGCATTGGGATTAGTCGTACTGGCGTTACCGTATTTCAATAATTTTGCGCACCGGCAGTTGTCGTTGTGGCAGTTTGGAGTAGCCCGGACTATCGGCGCCATCCTCTTACTGGTATTGTTGACCGGGTTGCTGGCCGGTATATATCCGGCGGTGTTTATGTCTGGTTTCCGGGTGATCAGTGCTTTAAAAGGGCGTTTGAGTGGCAGTAGTCATGCGGGTTTCCGAAAGGGGTTGGTCACCTTCCAGTTTATGATTGCCATTGTGCTCACTGCCAGTACGCTGGTGGCTTATGATCAGCTGCAATACGTGATGCATACCAACCTGGGTTTTAACCGGGAGCAGTTGCTTTCTTTCCATATCAGCGATGTGTCTGCCCGCAGGAATATTCCAGCTATGAAACAACAGCTGCTGGGCAATCCGCTGATCCGGGATGTGGCAGCGGTGAATAACCCGATAGGGCGTAATGATTTAGGTACCAGCGGTTATTTTTTTGAACAAAGCGGCAGTATTTCCGAATCTTCTATCCTGGCCCAAAGCCTGATGGCAGATGCGGGTTTCCTGAAAACGATGGGTATCGCTTTACAACAGGGACGTAATTTTTCAGATACCGGCGAAGCAGACCGTTATCATGCCGTGCTGGTAAATGAAACACTGGTGAAGGAGTTTCAGTTGAAAGATCCCCTGGGTAAGCGGGTGCAGTTTAAGATAGACAATAAAGGTACCCGCGCAGAAAGGGTAGTGGTAGGGGTTGTGAAGGATTTCCATACCTATTCGCTGCAGCATAAGATTGCGCCGCTGGTCATGCAGATGGCGCCATTCCCGGAAATGGAGGATAATATGTACGTGCGCGTTAGTCCGCAAAATATCCCCGCCGCCTTAGCTTATATGGAAAAGGTGTACCGGCGTTTCGATGCCTCGCATCCGTTCAGTTACCAGTTTCTCGATGATAATTTTGCCAAACAGTATGCCGGAGAACAGCAGCAGGAGAAAATATTCCTGATGTTTACGGTGCTGGCGTTGTTTATCGCCTGTCTCGGATTATTTGGTCTGGCTGCTTTTATGGCCGCGCAGCGCACACGGGAGATTGGCGTACGCAAAACGCTGGGAGCGTCTTCCGGTAGTATTGTGAAGATGTTGTCGCAGGATTTTCTGCGCCTGGTATTGTTTGCTGCCGTACTGGCGTTCCCGTTATCCTGGTGGATCATGGACCGTTGGTTGCAGCATTTTGCTTATCGTACAGGCATCAGCGTGTGGGTGTTTGTATTTACCGGCGCCGGTGTAGCAGCGGTAGCCTTGCTCACCGTCAGTTACCATGCATTCAGGGCAGCTGCGGCCAATCCGGTGAAGAGCCTCCGGGCGGATTGATTATGCCGTGCGGAAGCAGCGCATGCTGATACTGCCGTTTTGTATTTCTTCGTAGGTAAATTGAATTTCTTCGTTTGGCTTGACCAGCCCGAGCGTGTAAAGCATCGGGAGGTAGTGGTCGTTGGTGGGTATGGACAGTTCTGCCGCAGTACCCAGGGTATGGTAGTTGACCAGGTCGCCGAACGCTTTTTTCTCCAGTTTTTCCTTTACCAGTGCATCGAAAGATAGCGCCCAGTCGAATGGTTGGGCGTCGTCTGAAAATATGATGCGGCGCAGGTTGTGCACGATGTTGCCGCTACCCATGATTAATACGCCTTTATGGCGGAGGGCTTGCAATTCCGCTGCCAGTTTGAAATGATATTCCGGTGGTTGGTGATAGTCGATGCTTAGCTGATATACCGGTATATCTGCCACGGGGTACATGTGTTTCAGTACCGTCCAGGCGCCGTGATCCAGTCCCCATTGGTCATCTTCCACTACCCGGGTGGAGGTGATAAGTGCTTTGGTAGCGTGGGCGAACGCGGGAGCGCCGGGTGCGGGGTATTGTACCTGGTACAGGGCTTCCGGGAATCCGCCGAAATCGTGGATGGTTTGCGGTTGCGGTGTTACCAGTACGTGGGTGCCTTTTGTCAGCCAGTGTGCAGAGATCACGAGGATGGCGCGTGGCCTGTCGGGCAGTTGCCGGCCCATCTGTGACAGTGCATGGGTGAATGCGTTGTCGCTGATGCCGTTCATAGGATTACCGTGACCGATAAACATAACCGGCATTGCCTTTTCTGCGGTTTTTAAATCGCTGGTGATATGGTGAAAGCCTTGTAAATCCATATTCATTTTGGTATTTGGTTATTTGGTTATTTTGATATTTGGTTATTGGTGATTGTCATTTGTAAACGTTATTCCTTCAGTAATAAGATGTGCTGTAGACAGTAATAACCAAATAATCAAATGACTAAATATCAAAATTTATTGGCGAAGTCTGCCAGGGTCATGTTTTCCAGTTTCCGCAGCAGGGCGCCTTCTATTTCCTTGTAAAGATCTTCCAGGTGCAGATTAATGTTTTTGCCGACCGGACAATCCGGATTAGGATGGTTTCGGCTGTTACCCAGCAGGGATGTTTGTTGCACGGCGTGATAAATTTCCGACAACAGGATACCTTCCGCCGGTTTGGCCAGGGTGGCGCCGCCGTTTTTACCTTCCTTGCTTTCCACCATGCCGTGGTTGCGCAGGTTGCTGATTTCCTTTCTGACCAGTACGGGGTTAATGTTGATACTACCGGCAATGTAGTCGGAAGACAACAGTGCCCCGTTCTCCCTTGCGAGAAGCGTCAGAATATGTAAGGATATGGGAAACCGCGCGTTATTCATTCTGTAATTCTATTTATTACAGTACAAAGGTACGCCAAATGGGGAGAAAGGAAAAAAATTATCCTGTTGGCAGAGACCGGTTATCTCCGGCTATAGAAATAGACAATGCTGGCAACAATCAGAAGAATGATAATCAACGCGATAACACATCCATTGCGGCCCGGTTGTTTAACGGCGCTGCTCAAACCGCGGGCTTGAAGCAGGGCTTCTACCGTTTCTTTGGCATGATGGAGTGATGTTTTGGTGTCGGATAGTTTGTTGACCTCGGTGTAATAATACCTGATGCCATGGAGCTTACCGTTACTGAGGCATATCTGGATTGCTTTTTCGGCGATGGAGCTGACAGTAGCGGCTTTTTTGCCGGAAGTAACAGTTTGTTCAGGGCTGATCACCCGTTGGCAATTGTGGCAGATCACCATTACATTAAATGGATCTTTTTCGGGAACAGTGCGTATCAGCTCTTTGTTGCCGCAATAGGGGCAGATAGTTGGTGGAATTGATGTCATTAATAGCTTTTAGGAGTTGTTCTTTAAAATAGGAAAAAAATACGAATTAGCGGCGATAAATTGAGGCTGGCCAACAAACCAGGCTATAAAAAGGCAGGCCGGCCTTTGGGGCCAGCCTGTCAGTGCTTTTTCCATTTCAACATCAGGACTATTGTTTCTTCAGGTGATCTTTAAAAACCTTTTTGAATTTTTCCAGTTTAGGCTGGATCACGTACGTGCAGTAGGGTTGCCGTCCGTTCAGGTTGTAGTAGTCCTGGTGGTAATCTTCTGCCTTATAAAACGTCGTCAGCGGTGCTATTTCCGTGACAATGGGTTTATCGTAGGCGCCGGATTCCTGTAATTTTTTCTTGTAGTACTCCGCTTTTTCCTTTTGTTCGGGAGTATGATAGAAGATGACAGAGCGGTACTGTGTACCTACGTCATTGCCCTGACGGTTCAGCTGAGTAGGATCGTGGCTTACCCAAAAGGCCTGTAACAGCTCATCGTAGCTGATTTTAGCCGTATCGTAGGTTACCTGGATAACTTCAGCGTGACCAGTATTGCCTTCGCACACCTGTTCGTAGGTTGGATTGGGTACATGGCCGCCGGCATAGCCGGATTCCACTTTAAGCACACCGTCGAGGTATTGAAACTGCGCTTCGGTACACCAAAAGCAGCCGCCTCCGAAAGTGGCCTTTTCTACATGTATATTATTGGGTATTTCCATATCTGCAGGAACTTTTTCTTTCTTGTTTTGCGCACAGGCGAATAAGGCCAATGTTACGAAAAAGATGAATATTGAGTATTTGCGCATAAATTTTTATTAAAAAATACTTACTTTTTTATATATGTAAAATTCAGCACTGTAGCGGTGTTTCAGAACATTTTTGTATGTTTGCAACACCGGTTTCAATAATAAATTACGGAAAAAATGATACAGGTTAAGTTACAAGTTAGTAACTTTAACATTCTTTTTTAGCCAGAAGGAACCCATCAAGGGCCTGAAAGCCCTCAAAAAAGTAGTCAGCAGCAGCAGCAATATAGATAGAAACACCGGGTAAACCGGATACTATTGATAGTACAATGACAAAGCCGATGAGAAAGAACTAATTATTTCCCAGCATACTTCTCCCATAGCAGCTACAGCGCTTAAAGTAGCGGCATATTTATTATTTACTGGCTCCGGCGGAAGCCGCAGCACATTCATTTAACCGGCAGCCTACTTCTGTTGTTGTAAGTTAGTGCCGTCCAACTAAATATATAATCACTTGAAATATTTTCCTGAGTCTGCGTTGGTGCAGTTGGAATTCGATAAAGTACAAGCATTGCTCCAGGACCATTGTAAAACGGAACTGGGTACGCAAATGGCCGTTGAGCTTCGTTTGCACACGCATATAGACTACGTTAAAGCTGCCTTGCAACAGGCGCATGAATATAAACAACTGATCCTGTTGCAGGAGTATTTCCCCAATGATCACGTCCTGAACCTGCATACCGAACTGCGGTTGCTGTCTATCCAGGGCGCTGTACTCGCCGGTGAGCAGGCCATGTCGCTCCGTAAACTGGCGGAGAGCATGCACAGCATCGTCAAGTTTTTTGACCATGACCGGCGCATTCAGTACGGTGGCTTGTATGAGGTGATCAAGGACACCTATTATGAGAAAAAGATCACCGCACTCATTGATGAAGTGCTGGATGAAACCGGGCAGGTACGCGACAATGCTACTCCTGAACTGGCCAAGATCAGGATCTCGCTATTCCGTAAGCGAACAGAATTACGCCGCGTGTTTGACCGCATCCTTCAAAAACTGCAGAAACTCAATTACCTGGCCGACCAGGAAGAGGCTTTTCTCAATGGCAGAAGGGTAGTGGCTATCTACGCAGAAAACAAACGCATGATCAAGGGTATCATTCATGGCGAATCCGATACCCGCAAAACCGCCTTCCTGGAGCCGGAAGAAACGATTGAACTGAACAACGACATTCAATCGCTCGAAAGAGAAGAAGGCCGGGAAGTATACCGCATCCTGAAATCACTTACGGGCTCGCTGAGCGGTTATAGTTCACTGCTCAATAATTATCACCAGATACTGGGCACGTACGACTTTATCCGGGCAAAAGCCAAGCTGGCGCTGGATATGGACGGTAACTACCCGTCACTCGTACCCCATGCGCAGCTGCACCTGGTACAGGCTTATCATCCGCTGTTATTATTATATAACCGCAAAAACGGTAAGCCTACCATACCAGTGAGTATCAGCCTGGACAAAGACGCGCATATCCTGGTGATCAGCGGTCCCAATGCCGGTGGTAAAACGGTGACACTGAAAACGGTAGGCCTGATACAGCTGATGCTGCAGTCCGGCCTCCTGGTACCGGTACATCCGTCTTCCCAGCTGGGCATCTTTAAACAGGTGATGATCCATATTGGTGATACACAGTCCCTGGAGTTTGAGCTGAGTACCTACAGCTCCCATTTGAAGAACATGAAATATTTTATGGAGACTGCCAACGGCAGGACGCTGTTCTTCATCGACGAGCTGGGTAGTGGTTCAGATCCTAACCTGGGCGGTGCTTTCGCGGAGGTGATCATGGAGGAACTGGCGAAGAAACATGCTTTTGGCATTGTGACTACCCACTACCTCAACCTGAAAGTGATGGCCAACAAAGTAAAAGGTATCATCAACGGCGCGATGGGCTTCAACGAACAAACGCTGATGCCTATGTATAAGCTGATGATCGGTAAGCCCGGTAGCTCCTACACTTTCTCCATCGCTGAAAGGATTGGCCTGAACCCCGCGCTGATAGCCCGGGCCAAGAAGCTGGTAGATGAAGGTCATTTCCAGCTGGATAAGTTGCTGAACAAGGCAGAACAGGATCTTCAGAAAGTAGAGACCAAAGAAAAAGAGTTACAGAAGTTGCTCAAAGAAAATGAAAGGTTGAAGCGTGAGTATGAAGTTCTGTCAGATAAAGAGAAAAAACATCAGCAGATCACGTTCCTGAAACTGCAAAACCAGATCAAAGAAACCGATTTGGCATATTTGAAGGATATGGAACGCAAATTGAAGCAGATCGTGGTTGAATGGAAACGTGCCGGCGACAGCAACGACAGAGAGAAGGTGATGAAACAGGCGGAGATACTGCTGTTCCGTCGCCGTGAAAAGCAAATCAATGAAAAGCACAATAAAAAAGTGCAGGATAAGTTTGAAGAGGTAGGCAAGGATGTGAAGGTGGGTGACCAGGTGAAAATCCTGACCAACCGCCAGGTAGGCCGCCTGATAGAAATCCGGGACAAACGCGGTATTGTACAGCTGGGCAACATTCCGATCAATGTGAAATTGAGCGACCTCGTAGTTGTACAGGAAAAGCCGACAGAGCCCGTTGACTGATCACTTCAAAAAAAAGAACCATGGAAGTTACAAAAGCAGGAAAGATAGCAGAGATACCCATGTACCGGTTGGAAGACTGTGTGGACGGCATGCCGTTTTACATTGGTCAGATAGATGGTTGTAATGAGGAGGCGTTGGAAAACTGGAGTGTGCCGCACCGCCACAACGTGTTCAGTATCGATATACTGCTGAAAGGAACTATCCGGCAAGCCATTGATTTCAGACAATATGAAGTAACTGCACCCGCCATCATGCTGATGGAGCCTGACCAGGTCCATCAGCATGCCATGGGGGAAGATGTGGAGCTGATCAATATCTCTTTTACACACGAATTCCTGGTCCCTGAAATGCAGGGCGTCATCAGTTGCTGGCATTGTATTTTTAATTCCGGTATGGTGCCGTTGAATGAGGAACAACTGGATGAACTGATGGCCTATGCCCGGTTACTGAAACAGGAGTATGAAAGTGATAAGGCGCGTAAGGAAGCGGTGATCCGTAACCTGCTGAATGCGCTGGTTATTGCTATCGGCCGTATTTCGGAGCCTTCCAATTCCTGGCTGAGTGCCGAGAACTCGCAGTTCAATATGGCGCGTCAGTTTAAAGTGCTGGTAGACCAGCATTTCCATGAGAAGACACAAGTGTCTGACTATGCGGAAATGTTGTTCGTGACGCCCGGACATTTAAATGACACGGTAAAAAGCCTGCTCGGCAGAAATGCCAAATATGTGATCGATGAAAAAAGGACGATGGAAGCAAAACGTCTATTGTACTGGGGAGAACACTCCGTAAAACAGATCGCCGCCCGTCTGAATTTCGAGGATGATGCTTACTTTAACCGTTTTTTTAAGAAACATACGGGACTTACGCCGGCCTCGTTCCAGAAAACGACCCGTGAAAAGTACAATTAAACCCGTAATAATTTAAACGTCCGTTAACATTAATATATTAATTTTGCATCGTTATCAATAGAAATGATGTTGCCCGTACATCATTTATAAATTTGAAAACCATGAATGATTTGATTGCGGATTAGCCGTAACACCCTTCTTTTTTATTTTATTATTTACAGAAGTAACATTTTGTTGCGTGCTTACGTATAACAATGCTGTGACGTTATACGTGGCCCGAAGCCGCAACGTTGACTTTCTGTATTTCACTCCCGAACGCTGTTTACTAAAACTGCTGCTGTGAAGCAATGTGAGTTGTATTGCCTTCACACCAGAGGGGAGATTTATTTGTCGTATGATTAAAAAAACAAGCATGAAACCAAAAAGATCCGTTTTTGCAAACTTGCCGGCAGGCTTACTGTATAGTGTCGTGATTCTTTCCCTGTTGTCTGGTTGCGGTACTTCGCAGGCGCACCAGGAAGGACCGCAGGCGGCCGCTTTACCGGTACTGAAACTGAATGCCGTACCGGCCACCACTTACCGTGAATTCAGCGCTACGCTGGAGGGCCGTACCAATGTGGAGATCCGTCCGCAGGTAGAAGGTATACTGGATAAGATTTATGTAGATGAAGGAGCATACGTGAAAGCCGGTCAACCGCTATTTAAGATCAATGACCGCGTGTATACTGAAGTACAAAGCAATGCGAGCGCTACACTGCTGGCCGCTAAAGCTAACCTGGAAAAGGCACAGCTGGAAGTGGACCGTCTTACGCCGCTGGTAAATAATAATGTAGTGGGCGAAGTGCAGCTGAAAACCGCACAGGCCAACTACCAGGCTGCCAAGGCAGCCGTAGCGCAGGCACAGGCTCAACTGGGCAGCGCAGGTATCAATGTAGGCTATACGCTGATTACCGCTCCTGTGAGTGGTTATATTGGCAGGATTCCTTATAAAGTGGGAGCCCTGGTAGGCCGCGCTGAGCCACAACCACTGACGGTACTCTCTGATGTAAACGAGATATACGCTTACTTTTCCATGAGCGAAGGCGACTTCCTGAAGTTTAAAAATGAAACTGCCGGCAGCAGCATCGCTGATAAAGTAAAACAGTTACCGGCGGTAGGCCTGAAACTGGCAGATAATACCATCTACGCAGAAAAAGGAAAAATAGAAACCATGGAAGGTCAGTTTGATAAAACCATGGGCGCTATCAGCTTCCGGGCTACTTTCCCGAATGGCGGCGGACTGCTGCGTACCGGTAACACCGGTAAGATCCTCATCCCTGAACAGTTCAGCGATGCGGTAGTGGTTCCCACAGAAGCTACCTACGAGCTGCAGGACAAAGTGATGGTGTTTATCGTAGCTGACAGCAACAAAGTGACAGGTGTTCCCATTACCATATCCGGTAAAAGCGGTAACTACTATTTTGTGGAGAAAGGCGTGAAGTCCGGCCAACGGATTGTTTACTCCGGTCTGGACCGTCTGCAGGACGGCGCCGTGATCGCTCCGCAACAAATGTCACTGGACAGCCTGCTGAAAGTAAGGCCACTCTGATGTTTTTGTGACGCATCCGCAAAGCGGGGCTGCCAGCCGTTACCGGCACTGTGCTTTGCGGATAACCCTCATTCCGTCATCCTTCCGGATGATGTTTAAATACTATTGACATTATGTTTAGAAAATTCATAGAACGGCCTGTATTGGCTACCGTTATATCCATCCTGCTGGTCTTACTGGGGATACTGGGGCTGGTTACGCTTCCCATGAGCCAGTTCCCGGACATTGCGCCGCCCAGCGTTTCCGTAACGGCTTCCTATCCGGGCGCCAACGCTGAAGTGGTGGCCCGTTCCGTAGCAACGCCTATTGAAGAGGCGGTGAACGGGGTGGAGAACATGACCTACATGACCTCTCAATCCAACAACGATGGTTCCATGGCCCTCACGGTGTATTTCCGCCTGGGTACCGATCCGGACCTGGCCGCGGTGAACGTGCAGAACCGTGTATCCAAAGCTACCAGCCAATTACCGGCTGAAGTAATTCAGACAGGTGTGAGCACCCAGAAAGTACAGAACGGTATGATCATGGTGGTGAACCTGCAGAGCGACAAAGAGGAGTATAATGAGACCTTCCTGCAGAACTATGCGAAGATCAACATCATCCCGGAGATACAGCGTGTAAAAGGGGTAGGGCAAGCCATGGTGTTTGGCGCCAAAGACTATTCCATGCGTATCTGGTTGCGCCCTGACCGGTTGACAGCTTACAATATGTCTCCCCAGGAAGTACTGGGTGCTATCCGCGATCAAAACCTGGAAGCAGCTCCCGGCCGCTTTGGTGAAGGCAGCCAGGAATCTTTTGAATATGTATTGAAATATAAAGGCAAGTTCAACAAGGATAAACAATATGAAGACATCATCCTGCGCTCCAATGCGGATGGTTCCGTATTGCGCCTGAAAGACGTAGCCCGCGTGGAATTTGGTTCTTTCACCTATGGTAGTGATACCCGGGTAAATGGTAAGTATGGTATTGGTATCGCTATCAACCAGACCGCTGGTTCCAACGCGAATGAAATACAGGAAGAGATCAATAAGCTGATGAAAAAAGCTGAAAAATCTCTCCCTACCGGTATCGAATACTTTAATATTTACAGCACAAAAGAATACCTGGACGAGTCTATCGATCAGGTGAAACATACACTGATTGAAGCCTTCATCCTGGTGTTCATCGTGGTGTTCATCTTCCTGCAGGATTTCCGTTCCACCCTTATTCCGGCTATTGCCGTACCGGTGGCGATCATAGGTACCTTCTTCTTCATGAAACTTTTTGGTTTCTCCATTAACCTGCTCACGCTGTTCGCCCTGATCCTGGCGATTGGTATCGTAGTGGATGACGCCATTGTGGTAGTGGAGGCGGTCCATTCGAAAATGGAGAAAGGCGCCAATCCGCGCATAGCGACCTTGTCGTCTATGCAGGAGATATCCGGCGCCATCATTTCCATTACGCTTGTGATGTCTGCGGTGTTTGTGCCGGTAGGTTTCATGGAAGGCCCGGTGGGCGTGTTTTACCGGCAGTTTGCCTTTACACTGGCTATCGCCATCCTGATTTCGGCGCTGAACGCGTTGACGCTAAGCCCCGCTTTGTGTGCATTGATCCTGAAAAACAACCACACGGAGGGGCACGGACATGAAAATGGTAAACTGAATGGTCATGCGCCACAACCCAAACAAAGTTTCGGCAAACGTTTCTTTGCCGCCTTCAATGTGGGTTTCAACGCCATGACTGAAAAATATGCCCGTAGCCTGCAGTTCCTGATCAAACGTAAATGGATCACCATTGGTGCATTGATCGTGATTGGTGGCGCTACTTTCTGGATGATGCGGAAAACGCCTACCGGCTTTATTCCTACAGAAGACCAGGGTTTTGCGGTGTTTGTGGTGAGCATGCCTCCCGGTTCCTCCCTGGAACGTACCCGTGAAGTGGTGAAGAAAGTAGAGAATATGATTAAAGACCTGGAAGGTACCTACGCTTACCTGAGCGTATCCGGTTTCAACTTCATGAGCAACTCCAGCAGTGCTACTTCCGGTGTGGGTTTTATCAAAATGAAACCGCATGCCGACCGTGGTAAGATCAAAGACATGGATGCCATCATGGGTATGTTGCAGGCCAAGTTCTCTACCATACCGGAAGCGAGGGTGTTTAGCATGAGCATGCCTACCGTACCGGGCTTTAGTAACGTAGCCGGTTTTGAAATGGTGTTGCAGGACCGTACCGGTACCGGAGCGCTGGATAAACTGGGCAATACCGCCTGGGGTTTTATCGGAGAGCTGATGAAGCGTAAAGAAATTGCTTTTGCCTTCACCACGTTCAATAATGGTCACCCGCAATATGAAATAGAAATCGACGACCGTAAAGCCAAACAGCTGGGTATTGCTGTAAGCGATATCCTGCAGACCATGCAGGTGTACTATGGTAGTATGTTTGCCTCCGACTTCAACCGTTTTGGTAAATATTACCGGGTGATTGTACAGGCAGATGCTGATCAGCGTAAAGACCCTTCCTCACTGGATGGGGTATACGTTAAAAACCAGCATAATGAAATGGTGCCTATCAACACTGTAGTAGCACTGAAACGCGTATACGGACCGGAGACAGTAACCCGTAACAACCTGTTCAATGCGGTGACCATCAACGGTACAGCGAAACCTGGTTACGGTAGTGGTGATGCCATCAAGGCCGTAGAAGAAGTGGCGGCACAGTACCTGCCGAGAGGCTACACTTACGAATGGGTAGGTATGTCTAAAGAGGAAATCAGTGCCGGTAGCCAGTCTACCATCATCTTTACCCTCTGTCTGATATTTGTGTACTTCCTGCTGGCAGCGCAATACGAAAGTTATATCCTGCCGCTGGCGGTGATCCTCTCCATACCGTTGGGTATCTTCGGTGTATTTGCGTTCATCAACCTGTTCGGTATCGATAACAATATATATGTACAGGTAGGTTTAATCATGTTGATAGGGTTGTTGGCTAAAAACGCCATCCTGATCGTGGAATACGCGGTACAGAGAAGACGCAGTGGCATGGGACTGGTAGCATCCGGTATCCGTGCGGCCCGCCTGCGTCTCCGCCCTATTTTGATGACCTCTTTTGCCTTCATCGCAGGTTTGTTGCCGCTGATGCGCGCTACCGGCTCTTCGGCGCTGGGTAACCGTTCCATCAGTACCGGTGCTGCCGGCGGTATGCTTACCGGTGTGATACTCGGTGTATTTGCTATCCCGGTATTGTATGTGATTTTCCAGTATCTGCAGGAAAAGATCAGCCGCAAACCGATTGTGGCAGAAGAGAAAAAAGAAGAGATCGCCGAACTGGTACACTAACCGTCAGCATATCTATAACAGAAACGAAAACAGACAATGAATACCAGATATAGCACCTTTTTAATTTTGTTGTTGTCCTTAGTTGTAGGGTTAGCAGCTTGCCGGGTAGGCCGCAATTATGAGCGGCCCCCGGTGGCGCTGCCCCAGCAGTTTGGCAACGTGGCCCCATCTGACAGCAGTATTGCTGAAATGGAATGGAAAAAATTCTTCTCCGACGCTACCCTGCAGCAGTTGATAGACAAAGCCCTTACCGGCAACTACGACCTGCAGCTGGCCGTAAAAAGAGTAGAGGCTTCCCAGGCTTACCTGAAACAAGCCAAAGCCGCGTGGCTGCCGTCCGTTAACGCTACTGCCGCTGCCAATACCAACTTCCCGTCCAAGAATAGTTTTACCGGTATGAACCTGAGCAATTTCAATTTCGGGGACCATATCGAAGACTATAACCTGGGTGTGGGCGTGTCCTGGGAAATTGACGTATGGGGTAAAATCCGCCGTCAGCGTGAAGCCGCACAGGCCACTTTTTTACAGTCCTACGAAGGACAACGGGCGGTGCAAACCGGGCTGGTAGCCGCTATCGCCAGCAGTTATTTTAACCTGCTGATGCTGGACAAACAGCTGACTGTTGCCCAACGCAACGTAGCCCTGAGCGACACGATCGTACAGATGATACGCCTGCAGAAAACAGCCGGTGAAGTGACAGAGCTGGCCGTGCAACAGGCGATCTCCCAGAAACAAACCGCCGCTTTGCTGGTACCACAGCTGGAGCAGGGTATTGCCATCCAGGAGAATGCCATCCGTATTTTAACCGGCGAACTGCCGGCGCCTATCGCCAGAAACAGCCGCCTGCATGATTTCCAGGTGAGCGATTCCCTGCCAACCGGCATCCCTGCCGCAATGGTGAGCCGCCGTCCGGATGTACGGGCTGCGGAAATGGGACTGGTAGCCGCCAATGCGCGTGTAGGCGCCGCACAGGGGAATATGTACCCTTCCCTGAACATCACTGCCAACGGTGGCGTGAATGCGTTTAAAGCCAGCAATTGGTTTACGCTGCCGGCGTCCCTGTTTGGGACCGTTGCGGGTAGCATTACACAGCCTATCTTCCAGCGCCGTGCCTTGAAAACACAACTGGAAGTAGCCAAAATAGAACGCGAACAGTCTGTGATCCAGTTCCGTCAGGCTACGCTCAACGCTGTTGGCGAAGTGAGCGATGCCCTGGTAAAACTGGACAAGCTGAAAACACAGCAACAGATTGCGGGCGACCAGGTGGCTACTACCCAGTTAGCCGTACAACAGGCCCAGATGCTGTTCCGCAGCGGTATGGCTACCTACCTGGAAGTGATCACGGCACAGTCGCGCTCCTTACAGGCAGAACTGGGCCAGGCCGATGTGGACCGTCAGCGCCTGAGCGCCATGGTGGACCTGTACAGATCGCTCGGTGGCGGCTGGAAATAAACATCTATCAAAAAAAAACAACAGCAGGGCTTTTATCACCCGTAAGGATATACGAATAACAGTAAGGCAATGATGATAAATAAAGATCAACAGACAGTTTTGAAGAATCAACAGCAAAAGAAAAGTTCAACAGTAATATAGTAAGCCAAATAGAAAAAGGGGCCCCGTCCGGTTTTTACCGGACGGGGTTTTCTTTCTATTATGCGCTTTTAATGCAGTACAGTAGCGGTTTTACAGAATATTAGAAATTATTTTGTTAATTTAAAATTGTTATATACCTTTGCGCTCCACTGGAGAGTTGGCAGAGCGGTCGATTGCGGCAGTCTTGAAAACTGTTGACTGTAACAGGTCCCGGGGTTCGAATCCCTGACTCTCCGCAAATAGCCTTGGTAAAAGGTGCATAAAGCCTGTAGATATTCAAATCTACAGGCTTTTTTGTTTCCTGGAAATGCCCCAAAATCGTAAATATTCCAGGAAATATGCGGCGTCGATAAAGACCCTAAGGCGTCTGGTTTAGAGAAAAAATGGAATCCAGCGCGATGTGAATTTGCTGTCCATAATGAAATTATGTAAAAGACCATTGGTCTTGAAGTCGGATATGCTGAGGGCACATATGAACGTTTCCAAACAGCAAAGGATCACACTAAAAATTCATTCGATCTAATATATAAAGGACTAAATCTGAATTTGAAGAATCGCATTTAGCGGTAATAAACACCCTGTCAAGTATCAGTTATATTTGGTGAGCGGCTGAAATTACGGTTGTAAATTAAATGTCGACACAGTTTATTTTACACTACCAAAGATCTTTATAAAGTCATTCCTCCATCCATTAGAAAATCTGCACCTGTTATGTATGTAGCATTTTCCCCACTCAAATAGACCACCATTTTAGCTACGTCTTCGGGTGTTCCGATTTTCTTTAATGGAACCATATTGGCAAGATTGTCCCAAATTGTGTTTGCCGATTCTTCGCCATACGACCTGTTTAGAACATTTGTACGTGTAGGGCCGGGGCTTATGGTGTTTACCCTGATTTTACGGTATGCCAGCTCTGCTGCTGCTGTTTTCGCAATCGAATTTACAGCTGCTTTACTTGCCTGATAAATGGAACTTTGAGGGCTTCGCATGGTAGCTGTGTTAGATGACAAAAATACTACCGAAGCACTATCATTCAGCAAAGGAATAAACCTGCTTAGGGTAAAATAAGCTCCTTTGAAATTAATGTCCATCACCGCATCAAAATTCTCTTCGCTTGCATTTTCAATCAGTGAAGGTTCCCCGGTTATTCCTGCATTGATAAACAAAATATCCACCTTGCCAAATTGTTGTTTAATTAAGTTGCCGAGTTCTACAATGTCCTGAACATTTGCCTGGTCAGCCACAAAAGGGACTGCCCCAATTTCTGCTGCGGCTTTTTCAATCGCCTCCTTTCTTCTGCCGGTGATAATTACAGTTGCAGACTGTTTGATTAATTCTTTTGCTGTTGCAAAACCAATTCCACTGTTTCCTCCTGTTACAATGGCAATTTTGTCTTTTAAATCCATTTCTTTAAACTTTTTAACAAAAGTAAACCTTGTGTGATATACTTTTGTAATCGGTATAACAGCGTATATCAGATAACATATTTTGAGATGGCAAGGAATCAACAAAACGAATTGCAGGCATTGCAAGACACATTATATTTTATCGGGGGCAAATGGCGCATCCCTATTATTAATTCTATTTGCAATGGCAATAAGCGCTTTCGTGAGATAGAGCGCAGTATCCCGGGAATAACAACCAGGATGCTGTCTAAGGAATTAAAAGAAATGGAAATGAGCAAACTGGTTAAAAGAACCGTATATGCTGATACGCCCGTATTGATAGAATATGAACCAACGGAACATTGTCGTTCTTTTGGAAAGATTATTCAGGAGATGATTAAGTGGGGGGAAAGCCATAGAGCGATTGTACTTAAAAAAAGGACTTGAATTTTACTTTGTATGAGCTCTTTTTATTTTTTGCCATCATAAGCCTAAGAAAATACCCTACCTTTAAGTTGCGGAAACAAAGAGATTTCCCGTGTATTTACGAATGCAGGTTCCTCCTTCCATAGACCTATCCGGATTTATCAGGCATTATCTTTTCCTGGACATAGCAGGAAATCATAGCCGAAAGCTCCGTTTGTTTTCGGACGGCAGCAGCGGAATCGTACTCAACCCCTATCCATCTCTTTTCCTTGATTCCTTGCCGCTTCCTACGGCCTTTTGTTACGGACAGATAACGGCATACAAAGAGATATGCTGCGAGGGCCATACCCGGTTAATTATTATTGTCTTTCATCCTCATGGCCTCAACCGTCTCCTCAACGTTCCGGCCAGCGAGTTAAATGACAAGATCATTTCTCTCTCCGATCTTTTCGCCGGCGTGGGCCTGGCTTTGGAAAGCGCTGTAAGCGCTGCCGATAGTCTAAGTGTAAAAGTAGAGCGTATTGAGTTTTATCTTCGGAAGATACTCAGTACCCATTGTTTCATGGGTGACCCATTAGTCGACACCGCGTTGAATTTGATCCACCAGCATAGAGGCGTACTTACCATCCGGCAGCTTACCGGCGGAATCGGTTGCCACACCCGGCAGCTTGAGCGTAAATTCAAAACTGCTATTGGACTCAGCCCCAAACATTTCTGTAACATCGTGCGAACCCTCAGCTTCGTTAAATCTTTACAGAACGCTGCGTCCAAACCCAACCTCACCCACGGCGCCTACGATAGCGGATACTATGATCAGGCTCACCTTATCCGGGAATTCAGGAAAATTACAGGACTCACCCCATCCCAGTATTTCAGGCATTCCGAACCGTTGGCGGTCAATTTCCTTCGGCTGTGATCCTGAAAAAAGAGCTGTCGCGTTTGTACAATTTTTTCCGAATGACTTGGTGCAATTTTACCCTATGGAAAAACTTATTATGGCGACCGCTCAATTTGAGCATCGTAGCGGGGACAAGTCCTACAATCTTGATACTATTGAACGCATGACTGCCAATGCAGCTGCACTGGGCGCAAAAGTCATCGCCTTTCATGAATGTTCTATCACGGGATATACATTTGCCAGCAAACTTTCCAAAGAGCAAATGCTGGACCTGGCGGAACTGATCCCGGAAGGGCCTTCCATAAGAAGGCTGGCGGCCATTTCTGAAACTTATGGCGTTGTCATTCTTGCCGGTCTCTTTGAAAAAGATGAACAGCAGCGTCTTTATAAAGCCTACGTATGCGTAGATAAAAACGGGCTTGTTGCCAAATTCAGAAAGCTGCACCCTTTTATCAATCCCCATATCAGTCCCGGGAGTGAGTATTGCATTTTCGACCTCTTTGGCTGGAAATGCGGTATTTTAATCTGCTACGATAATAATATAATTGAGCACGTAAGGGCAACGCGGTTGTTGGGCGCCGAAATCATCTTTATGCCGCATGCCACCATGTGTACCCCATCACCTCGTCCAGGCGCGGGTTTTGTGGATCTCCGCCTATGGGAAAATAAAGAGAATGACCCTACTTCTTTGCGCCTGGAATTTGAAGGCATGAAAGGGCGGGACTGGTTAATGAAATGGCTGCCGGCAAGAGCCTATGACAATGCTATCTATTGTATCTTTTCTAACCCCATTGGCATAGACGACGACCAGCTCAGAAACGGCCGGTCTATGATAATCGATCCTTTTGGAGATATTATAGCAGAGTGTATCGAACTTGGCGATCAATTGGTTACCGCCACACTCATTCGCGAAAAACTACGGATGGCCGGAGGGTATCGTTATATCCAGGCCCGCCGCCCCGAACTCTATCGGGAGATTATTGGACAGGAACATCAGTCCCAACAGAAAGTAGCATGGATGTCTGACGTGACGCCCTCGTCGCAAATATAAAGGCATCCCTCTATTTATTGTGCTTTTTACTTAAAATTAAACCCCTGGGGAGCTTTGTTAAAAAGCTCCTTTTTTTTCGTATATCAGTCATACGTATCCATTTTTTCCTCACCGCTTTTTTTGATTATTTTCCATTTCCTGATCAATAGAAGTTTAGCTTTCCTCCACTGTTTATTTGGCTTTTCTAACGTAACTTTAGACCAATGATGCAGGTACAACAGCATATCCCAAAATATCCGCTATGCAACTTTATTCAACACATCGTTTACGTAAGCGGTGCATTACCGATTCGTCACCTGAGCGAATTACCGCAGGGCGGTGTAAACCTGGTGATCGAGTTGAATGAAAATATTGTAAATACTGTCTATCTGGAAGTAATGACCGGCAGTAAGAAGGCTGTAAAGAATGCCTGGATCTCCGGCATGCAGAAACAGGCCATTGTATACAAAAACAATCCGAATTCTACTATCATGGCGATCCGCTTTACAGCCGGCGGTTTTTTTTCGCTTACCAGGATCCCTGTAGCAGCATTGGACGAGGTAGGTATTGAAGCAGAAGCAGTTTTCGGAAGTTCCTTTATGCGGTTACATGAACAATTGCTCAATGCCAGCTCCTTTGCTGAAAGAGTTGCATTCATCGAGCGCTATTTTTTACAGTATTCGGTTGAGGAGAATATGGGCGATCATATTGTGAAATTTATAAACCAGCATATAGACAAGCCTCTCGACTGGTTAATACAAAAATCGGGTTATTCACAAAAACATGTCATACATCTGCTTAAAACATATACCGGCTTTTCCCCCAAATACCTGCAAAGGATCCATCGATTAAACCAGGTGGTGACAGAAATTCAACGGAATAAAGACCATATTGATTGGTTTGCCATCATTCACCGGTATGGTTATTTTGATCAGGCTCATTTTATAAAGGACTTTTCGCATTTTACAGGTTTAAAACCAATGGAATATCTGGGATCACAATTGGCATTGGACGCAAATAAGCTGGTCCCCGATGTGATTCTGCAAATTCCTGATGACGGTGGTACGGAGTGATACGCATCGCTGACTGGCTGGCAGGTAAATTTTTTACAATGCGGGAGAGTCGCTGTGGTCTACCTTTGTTTCAACAAAATAAATACAACACATATGAAATCCTTCAAGATCAATGTACCGCAAGAAGTATTAAACGATTTATCAGTAAGATTAAAGCAGACGAGATGGACCGATGAACCCGAAAATGCCGGGTGGAATTACGGTACCAACCCTGGGTATTTACGAGAACTGGTGGACTATTGGCAGACAGCGTACGATTGGAGGACCCATGAAGCGGAGATCAACAAATTCCCTCAATACAAGGCCGAGATCGACGGGATCACCGTTCATTTTATTCATGTAAAAGGCCGTGGAAAAAATACGTCCCCTCTCATCCTGAGCCATGGGTGGCCCGACTCCTTCTACCGGTTTATCAAGATCATTCCTATGCTGACCGGGGCATCAGACAGCGACCACGCTTATGACCTGGTCATCCCTTCCATACCTGGTTTTGGCTTCTCTGAGCAAACGGCTTTAAATTCCGATAAGACAGCTGTCCTGTTTAATAAGCTAATGACGGAAGTATTGGGCTATCCCACCTATTTTGCCGCAGGCGGGGATATGGGCACTTTGATTACAAAATCGCTCGCGGTGCAGTTTCCCAAAAATGTAAAAGCAATTCATCTGACGGATGTCGGTTATCCTGAAGGCCACGAGGACTGGAGTACCATGACTCCCGCAGAACAGGCGTTCGGACAGCAAATACAGCATTGGTTCTTTACGGAAGGGGCGTTTAACATGATCCAGTCCACCAAACCGCAAACCCTCGGTTATGGCCTCAACGATAGCCCGGTCGGCCTGGCATCGTGGATGATTGAAAAATTTTATGCCTGGAGTGATAACGACGGTAATCCGGAAAACTGTTTCACAAAGGATGAATTGATTACAAACATCATGATTTACTGGGTAAGCCAATCGATCAATTCAACGATAAGGACGTATGCCGAAAATGCGCGCGCGACCTATATGGGAGGATTACAATCTTCCAAAAGGGTGGAGATACCGACAGGAGTATCCCTTTTCCCGAAAGAAGCCCAATTCCCATTGGAATGGGCGGAAAGGAAGGCAAATGTCGTAAGCTTTAATAAAATGAATAAGGGAGGTCATTTTGCAGCCATGGAGCAACCGGATGTTTATGCCGGAGAGCTTGCCCGCTATTTTGGGGAAATTATAACCGGAAAATATACAGCCAGGGCGACAGAAGTTCAGATTTGATCCGACACCAGGATAAATTTTCAGGCAGCTGGAGGATCTTCCTCCAGCTGTTTTTCTTTTGCCAGCTGTAATGTTTCTTTTTGCAGCGGAATAACCATAGTTTTATTTAAATTCAAACCCACTTAAAACCGATAGTAATAGAAAATATGAATAACGTATTTGACAACGCTTTCCAGGAGCTTACTGCTAAAATGGTGGAAATTGCCTTCGAATTTGTACATCATAACAGTGAGGAGGTAGATCACATCTACCTGTATGCTTCCATGGAAGGCGGATGTTCCTACAACGTTTTTTATAGTATTAACGGGCAATTGGTAAAGCTGCATAAAGTCAATACAGTATTAAAAAAGCCCTGTGATATATCCACTGAGCGCATGTTCCGGTTATTAACGCAGGGAAATAGTTACCTCAAAGAGATGACGGCACTTTTTCAGCAGGATAACAGGGACGTACCTACGCTGATGCAGCTGGTTTATGCGCCTGCTACGGGAAAGCTCGACAATAAAATCAGTTATGGCCTGCAATTTACCAACAGCAGGACAAAGACATCCAAAGATGTTTTTGATGCCTGGTTTGAGGCGGTGAAAGCGGAATCTTAGACTTTGGTCAGGTTTTTATTATCTTTAATCATAGTATTATTTTGAATAATACTTTTTCCTTATGCCTATTCCAGTTGTTTTCAGCCAACTTCTAATAATATAAACCTCCAAAATTCAATTATCCATGAGACGTTTAATGTATTCCCTCCCTATTCTGTTGTTAATGGCAACAGCTGTATTATTTACTACTTCCTGCAGCAAAAAAGGCGATGCTGGTCCTGCCGGTCAGCAAGGGCAAAAAGGTGATAAAGGTGATAAAGGCGATACCGGCGCCGGCGGTTCCAAAGGTGATCCGGGTACGGCTAATGTCATTTACTCTGATTGGTTGGATGTTCCCTTTAAGCCTGATACCGTTCATATGGCTGGTGGCAGAATTGACACGATCGGCTGGTATGCTGGTATTAGCGCTCCCAAGTTGTCTGTCAGCCTTCTGACTTCCGGTGAGGTGAAAGTGTATATTAACCTGGGTACAGCTGCTGATCCGGTTGTTGCGCCGTTGCCATATAATGAGGGTAATGGTATTTACATCCGGTATGTGGCCTTCAAGGAGTCCCTGCAGCTGGATGCCAACGTTAACGCGGGTACGTACCTGAATAATGCAGGCGCGAAAGTGCTTCAATACCGGTATATACTTATTCCGGGTGGCACTGCGGCACGGAAAGCGAATGCGGTGGATTGGAATAATTATAAGGCGGTGAAAGATTATTTGGGGTTGAAGGATTAACAATAGCTGGCCTATAAAAAAGCCCCTGCCTGACTACCAGGCAGGGGCTTTTTATTGTAAAAACCGATGATTATTTTTTAGTCGCTTTCACGTTGAAGCCAACTTCCACGTCTTTGCTGATCATCCAGTTTTCAGGGCTACCATCAGTTTTGTAGGAGATACCCCATGCACTGCGGTCGATGGTGAATTTAGCAGTAGCAGTCAGTTCGTTGCCATTGATAGCTACCTGAGCCGGGAAGGTGATGTTCAGGGTGCTGTCTTTCAGTGTCAGGTTACCGCTAATTAAGTTAGTTGCACCAGGTAACAGGCTTTTTTGTTGCAGGCTGTCGTAAGGGGCTACTTTGGTGATCACAAATTTCGCTTTAGGATATTTGGCCACATCAAAGAAATCCGGGCTTTTCAGGTGAGCATCCAGATCAGTAGATTTTTTACCGGCTTCAGTTACGGAAGCGGTATCAGTTGTCAGGCTGGTGAGGTTGATTTCAAAGTTACCGGCTGTCAGGGCGCCGTTTTCAACAGAAAGGGAACCTGCATCGGTGCGGATAGTGCCGAAACGGGGAGCCATACCACCTTTGTGGGTAGCGCGCCAGTTAACGGTAGTAGCAGCGGTGTCAATGGTAAATGATTCACCGGTAACTGCTGCTGCGTCTTTTTTCTCTTCAGTTGTAGCCTTATCGCTGGAAGGACCACCACAAGCCGCTAACAAAGAAATTACGGAAGCAGCTAAAAGCAATTTTTTCATTCGTCTAAATTTTTTAATTGAGTTGAACAGATTAAAGGTCTGTTTATCGGGGCCAAAATTGCAGAATTTTTTGATTCAAAATTTTATAGGGATAAACAATCAAAGAAAAATAACATTATACAGACATACATTACCGACTGCTCCCTTGAGTTTATATTAATTGAAATAAAATATAATATTTGAATAATAATATATTGTGTAAATAAAAATATATTACATTTACAATAAAAAGTAATATGAATCGTTCGTGCCAGGAATCTGCGCACAGTAAACTAAGGTATATATTTACTTTATTGCCCCTACTGTTTACCTTACCTGTGTTAGCTCAAACAAGCATTAGTGCTGTTATTCCCCGATCAGCCTCTCCGGGAGAGGTAGTTACCCTTCAGGGAAATAATTTCGGAACAGATAATGTGGTGTATTTCGGCGCGGTGAAAGCAGCCGTTGTCAGTACCAGTTCCAATAATCTTACGGTAATGGTACCGGCTGGCGCCACCTATGCGCCGGTGAGTGTTTTGAACACCAGCACTGGTTTAACGGGATACTCCGCACAACCGTTTTTACCAACATATCCCGGTATAACCGGTGAGAATGCCCTGATTAAGCAGGTACCAGGCCCGGGAACTTATTTTTCCACGGGAGGAGGTCCGTCGAAAATGGCGGTAGGAGACCTGGACGGGGATGGTAAACCGGATATTGTTTCTGCCAATTATTATGATGGTACCGTATCTGTATTGCGGAACACTGCTGTTAACGGGAGCATTAATGATAATAGTTTTGCCCCGCACATAGATATAGCTGCCGGTGATCGTTATAATACCGTTAATGTGGCCCTGAGTGATTTGAATGGTGATGGAAAGCTGGACCTGGTAGCCATCAATATCAACGGTGGTAAACTGGTTGTTTTTGAAAATAACTCCACCATCGGTAATATCGTCTTTACACAAAAGGCATCTTATTTTAACATCAGTTATGCGGTGGAAATTGGTGATATTGATGCTGATGGCCGACCGGATATTCTTTTTGCCATTGGTTACGGGCAACTGGGCATACTGATGAATACAATCACCAAAGGCCCTATCACACAAGGTTCTTTTGCCGGCCCCTATCGGATTACCTCATCCGGCAGTATGAATGACCTGATACAAAGCATTGCAGTTGCTGACCTGGACGGGGATGGAAAACAGGATGTTATTACTGTTGCTCCGGGGCTTAACGGTCTCTCTATTATTAGAAATATCACGACATCCGGTCAACCCGCTTTTTCCGCGCCGATAGATATACCTACCGGTAACGGGCCGCAGTTTGTAGTTGCGGGCGATATTGATGGCGATCAGCGGCCGGACCTCGTGGTGGCCAATACAAAGGGAGGTACCGTGTCGGTTTTCCGAAACAAGGCCACTCCGGGCGGTTTGACTGCAGCCTCGTTTGAAAACAAGATTGATTACGTGTCAGGGGATGGACCTAACACAATAGCCATAGGAGATATTGATGGAGACGGAAAACCGGATATCTGTGTAGGTAATTATAATTCGTCGACGGTGGCTGTCTTTAAAAATAAAGCAGTTGCAGGTACCCTGGACCAGCAGTCGTTGACAAAACACCTGATCAACGAATTCAGTTATGGGCTTAATGTTGCCGATATAAACGGGGATGGTCACCCGGAGCTGATTTTGGCGTCTTTCGGGCAAAATATGGTGAACGTTGTGCAGGTTCAGAATCTTACGGGACCGCCTAAGGTCGATAGTTTCAGGCCGGATACCGCTAGCCTGGGGAGTACTATCACTCTCCGCGGAAGCGGTTTCGCAGGTGTTTCCAGTGTGCAGCTGGGAGGGAAAGAGGCTACTTCATTTAAGATTTTGTCAGATTCAATAATAACGGCAGTAGTACCCGCCACTACCAGCGGTGGTATACAAGTCACCGGTCCGTTAGGTACCGGTAATGCTACCGGCTTTATCTATATACCACCGCCGGAGCTGTCGGCATTTAATCCGGCCAGTGCCGGGGAAGGGGATATCATCACCATTACCGGTCGTTATTTGTCTACTGTAAATCAGATCACCATTGGCGATGTTCCGGTTACCGCATTTCAGGTGCTGGCAGACGACAAGATACAGGCTACTGTGGGTAAAGGTGCGTCCGGAACGATCGTTGTAACAGGTTTAGCCGCCAACAAAGCCAGCATAGCTGGTTTTACTTTTATTCCACCTCCTTCCTTATACCGGATTATTCCTAAAGCCGCTGCGGCCGGAGATACCATCGCTATACATGGAGCGTTTATCAATACTGCTACCAGTATTACATTGGGAGGCGTAAATGTGCTTTCATTCCAGGTAGTGAATGATACAACTATCAAAGCTGTAGTAGGAAATACTGTCTCGGGAGATGTAACGTTGACGACCCCACGAGGTTCTGCTACCCTCAGCGGATTTAAGTTCATCGGTATACCTGTCATCAACCGGTTTTATCCTGTAACAGGAAGTTTCGCAGCGACGGTTACTATCAAAGGAGATTCTTTTACAGGCGCCACAGGTGTTACGCTGGGAGGGGTAGCAGCCAGCAGTTTTACCGTAGTTTCCGATTCAGTGATTACCGCTGTGGTGGGGACTGGTAACGCTGGAAAAATAACCGTCACCACCAACAGGGGGATTGCCTCTGTAGATGGATTCGGGTACGTGGTGGCGCCGGTTATTACCAATGTGTCACCGCTCGTCGCTCCTGTTGGCGCTACAGTTGTTATTACAGGCCAGCACTTCGATCCGGTGGCATCCAATAACGTTGTGTACTTTGGTCCTGTTAAAGCCCACGTGTCCTCAGCCACTGCAAATAGTCTCAGTGTAGTAGTGCCGTCAGGCGCCAGCTACCGGTATGTTACCGTCACCACGAACGGGCTCACCGCTATCTCTACCAAACAATTCAGCACCGCTTTCAGCAATGGAGGCAACATTACAGCTGCTTCTTTTTCTCCCCGCATAGACCTGCCGGCGCCCAAAGAGATACTGTATGTATCATTGGCAGATATTGACGGTGATGGTCTGGTTGACCTGATATCCTCAGGAGGAGGTACACAGGTGGAAGTATGCAGAAACACCAGCAGTGGTAAAAACATCACCTTCGAGACACCGGTTACATTGCAAGAAGATAAGTTCAGTATCCGGAACATTCAAACCGGAGATATTGACGGCGATGGTAAGCTGGATATTATAGTCTCTGTTTATGGAGGAGGAAAAATTTGCGTATTCAGAAATATCAGCACACAGGGTCATATTGCTTTTGAACCAGTAGTTGACGTTGAAGTAGATAGCCGGGCTTCCGGTGTTGTAGTCGCAGACTTTGACAATGATGGCCGTGTAGACATTGCCGTCAACAGTGACCTGGGTTACCGTGTTTGTGTGCTGCGCAGCATCAGTGCACCTGGTTATCTTGCCTTTATCAGGTCTGACTTTAATGCAGGCAATAGCCCGGCGAAGCTAGCCGTGGGCGACCTTGACGGGGACGGGAAACCAGACCTCGTGCAGTCCAATGTGTCATCTAGCTACCTGTCGGTGTTATTAAACAAAAGTAAACCGGGTGACATACAGTTTGCGCATGACATCACGTATGATGCCGGAACCTGGTCTGATGGGGTATTTGTAGGAGATGTTGACAGTGATGGAAGACCAGAAATGCTTTCTGCCAACCGAGGAGAAAGAACTGTCTCCATTTACCCTAACACCACCACTGATGGTAAGATTACTTTCGGAACGATGATGAAGATGACCGCCGGAGAACGGTCAGAAGGGGTGTTGATGAATGATCTTAACGGCGATGGAAAACCGGAAGTGGTAGTGTATAACAGAGATGGGAAATCGATCAGTCTATTCGAAAATAACAGCAGCCCCGGCAATATTGCGCTGGCGGCTAAAGTGGACCTGATTTCCGGCGCGATGGTCTATGACATCCATTCCGGAGATATTAATGGCGACGGGAAACAGGATATTGTGATGGCAAATGCCGGGTGGCCTGTAGGGAGCAATCTGGCTGTTTTCCTGAATCTGGCAGGTGCCGCACAAGCCCCTGTCATTGATTCTATTACTCCTGGAAAAGGTACTGCCGGCACTGTAGTAACTATTTATGGTAAACATTTTACCGGGGCTACTGCCGTTAGCTTTGGCAGCGTGCCCGCGACTGCTTTGACAGTAGTGTCAGATACGGTGATGACGGCAACTGTAGGTAATGGTAGCACTGGTGAAGTGGTGGTAACAACACCGGATGGAACAATCTCCTATAAGTCATTTACGTACCTGCAACCCGTCCCTGAAGTCAGCGCATTTACACCTGCGGGAGGAATTGAAGGTACTGATGTAACGATTACCGGTACCGGGTTTACCGGCGCCACTACCGTTTCTTTTGGTGGTGTCCCTGCCAGTGTTTTTACTGTTGTTGCAGATACTGTTATTACCGCCAGGGTGGGAAAAGGAGCTACTGGTAACGTAGTCGTAATGACCGGCAGCGGTGCTGATACCTTGGGTGGATTTACTTACCTGGCACCTTCCATATTATCGTTTTCACCTGCTATCTACACACCCGGACAACAGGTGACTATAACGGGGATTAACTTCAATGGCGCCACCAACGTCTCTTTCGGAGGAACTCCCGCCAGTTCCTTCGTGGTAGTTTCCGATGCGATAATCACTGCTGTTCCGGGCAATGGCACTTCCGGTGTAGTACAGGTTACTACGCCCAATGGCATCGCATTACTCGATGGATTCATTTACCGTCCTTTACCGGCGGCATCTCCCAGGATAAAAGCGTTTGATCCACAGGAAGGAACATCCGGTACAGTTGTTACAATAAGAGGTACCGGTTTCAGTAATACTACTTCTGTTAGTTTCGGCGGTACTGCTGCTGCATCCTTTACAATACTGTCTGACAGTATTATTCATGCTGTTGTAGGAGGAGGTAGTACTGGTTTGGTCCGGGTAGTGAATGCCGTAGGTGCAGACACGATGGGTACTTTCCAGGTAATAAAACCACCGGTTATCTTTTCATTTAATCCGGTTACAGCAGAGCAGGGAGCTACGATAACTATTCGTGGCAATAACCTGAAAGATGTAACTGCGGTAAGCTTTGGAGGTGTTGCCGCTGCCTCCTGGCAGATAGTCTCCGAAAATGAGATGGTTGCTGTAGTAGGGCTGGGGGAAAGCGGAGCAGTGCAGGTCAGCACTAAGGGCGGCACCACCGCTTTAGAGGGTTTTATTTTTAAGAGGCCTGTGCCAGCACCCTATATCGGCGATTTTCTTCCGAAATCAGCCCAAACGGGTATTTCCGTGAAGATTTATGGGAACAATTTTACTGACGTTACAGCTGTTTCTTTTGGGGATGTGCCGGCGGCCTCTTTCCAGGTTGCTTCCGATAGCGTGATTAATGCTACGATCGGAAACGGGGCTACAGGAGCCGTTAGCATAACAACCCGTACAGGGAAAACAGCAATGCCTGGATTTACGTTTATACAGTCTCCGGTAATGACCGGTTTTTATCCGGCAGAAGGAAAAACAGGTACCAGTATTACTATCAGGGGGCATAACTTTGCCAATGTGGTGCAGGTTAGTTTCGGTACTTCACCTGCACTTAACTTCCAGGTGCTCTCGGATAGCGTGATTACGGCTACTGTAGGAGAAGGCGCGAGCGGTAATGTAAAGATTGTTATGAATGATAGAACGCTGTCTTTACCAGGATTTGTGTATTTACCCGTTACACCAGCCATTGGCAAGGTGTGGCCTCCGTCCGGAACAGAAGGTACCAATGTTATTATATGGGGAGACAATCTTGGTGAAGTAACCGCAGTATACTTTGGAAATATGCCGGCTACAGCTTTCCATATCATTTCAGATCATGAAATCAACGCTATTGTTGGCGCAGGAGAAACCGGACCTGTGAGCCTCCGGTTCAAAAATGGAGCACCGTTATCCGGGCCTATATTTGAATACCTGCCGCCGGCCATTTTTGAGTTCTCGCCTGTTGAGGCCATGGAAGGAGCCACTGTACGGATAAGGGGACGAGGTTTAAGCGGTGCGACTGGCGTAACTTTCGGTGGCATGCCTGCCAGGACTTTTAATGTGATGAACGATTCTACGATGATAGCCATCGTAGGAGCCGGCGCCAGTGGCTTGGTACAGGTCAATAAAAAAGACCGTCAACTGATATTGAACGGCTTTACTTTTATTCAACCTGCAACGCCTGCGCCGGAGGAGAACATATCCGTTTATCCGAATCCGGCAATAGGTGCTATTTGGCTGGAGCACCCGGTATCAGCAGGACCGGCGAATGTACAGATCCTGGACATGATGGGAAATGTGGTGAAAACATTAACAACCGGAGCTGGGGAATCCAAAACACAGGTTAACCTGACCGGGTTGAAAATGGGTTACTATACTTTTGTATGGCGGGATGGTTCCCGTGTATCCACGAAGGTATTCCTGGTTGCTCAATAAAGCATAACTTATTCTTGTACAACGAGGGACCGGCTTCAAAGCCGGTCCCTCGTTTATTATTACTCCACTGGGAATAACATTGACCAGCTGGCCTGTATAATCCTTGTACTGGTGATTTTTGCTGTAGTTCCGGAGAATCAACAGGTATACCTGTCCGGGTGTAACCGGTAAATCCGCCCGGGCGATGGTGTTCAGCGTGTCGCGGGCATTGAATAACCGTAGTTTCAATGTGCTGTCAGCAGCCAGCGGATATTCCACGTAACCGGAAACGCTGCGGTACGGCAGGTTTTGTATGCCTCTCAGCAGTTGGGTACCGAGGCGCAGATTGACAGAGTCCGCATCCGGACAAAGCTGCACCAGACGTAATTTTACCGTGCCGGCAGATGTATTTCGTGTATTCGTTACCGTTGTTGCGTGAAAGGTACCCGGGCTATCGGACAGGCACCAGTATACTGCTGGTCTTTTTCGATATTGACAGGGAAGGAAAACCGGCTGCCAGACGCCTGCCGGGAGGTGTACCTGTTGCACCGGGAACAAGGACTCTCTCACCGGGAAATTGCCGCCAGGTTAAAAGTCTCCGTCAGCATGGTGGAAAAACACATGAGCAAAGCCATGCGCCTGCTCAGCAATGAACTCTTATCCGACTACGCCCTGATACTGCTGCTGGTCACCGCCCGGGGACTAACCCGCTAGCCGGTTCCCTGAAGAATTATTGCTACATTAGCCTAAACTTCTGACGATATGATGAGCAGAAATGAGGAAACGATGATGGCTTTGATACTGGATGTAGCAAAAAAAGACTCCCGCATACTGGCTGTATTGCAAGACGGCTCACGCTCCAATCCCAACGTAAAGCCCGATATATTCCAGGATTATGATATCATCTATGTAGTGGAAACCATAGCCCCTTTCCTGCGGGACCACCGCTGGGTGGATGTTTTCGGGGAGAGGATGATCATGCAGCTGCCGGAAGACATGGAATTGTATCCGCCTGACCCCGACCTGGAAGGAGCCTTCTCTTACCTGATGCAGCTTAAGGATGGTAACCGCATTGACCTGATGATGGTGCCGTTGGATAAATTAGCCCATTTTACATCCGATAGTCTTTGTAAGATCATCTGGGATAAAGCGGGATTGTTTAAAGACCATCCATTGCCGCTTGCCAGCGACGACAGCTATATTGTGAGAAAGCCCTCCGAACGTGCTTTCACGGACTGCTGTAACGAATTCTGGTATACCAATGCGGGATTGGCGAAGGGACTATGGCGGGAGGAAGTCATCCTGGTGCAGGAATTGATGAACCAGGTAATCCGTGGCGCGTTAATGCAAATGCTGCATTGGTATATTGGCTGCCAACATGAATTTGCCGTGAACCCGGGTAAGATGGGGAAATTCTATCAACGTTACCTGGAACCGGAAATGTATGCCCGTTTGCTGGCTACTTATCCGGTTGCAGCGCTGCCTGCTATCCGGGAGTCGGTGTACGTGGCTATGGACCTGTTCAGGGATGCCGCGGCATTCGTTGCCTCGGAATCAGGTTACAGTTATCCGGAAGAATGGGACAAAGAAGTAAGGGCTTATGTGATGCATGTACAACAGCTTCCGAAGGATGCACAAAAAATCTACCATCATTAAAAACCATGAACTATGGAAATAGGTATCGACAGTTTTGCAGCCACCAAATCACAAAGTGGCGGCCATGATGCGGCCGCTGATATGCAGGAAATGGATAACCTGCTGGCGCGTATTGACCTGGCGGACCAGGCAGGCCTGGCTGTATTCGGGTTGGGTGAACATCATCGCCGGGAATTCCTGGATTCCGCTTCCACGCTGATATTGGCGGCAGCGGCGGCCAGGACTAAAAACATCCGGCTCACCAGTGCGGTAACGGTATTAAGTGCCGCTGATCCGGTACGGGTGTTTCAGAGCTTTGCCACGCTGGATATTATTTCCAAAGGCAGGGCGGAAATGGTGGTAGGCCGTGGATCGTTTATTGAAGCCTTTCCGCTTTTTGGTTATAACCTGGACGACTACGATGCGTTATTCACCGAGAAGCTGGACTTGTTGCTGAAGATCAGGAATGAAGAACGGGTGGAGTGGAGCGGTAAGTTCAGGGCGCCGTTGCAACATGCGGCTATTTATCCGAGGCCGGTACAGGAACCGTTGCCGGTGTGGGTAGGTGTGGGTGGCACACCGCAATCATTTGTCAGAGCAGGTTTGTTAGGGCTTCCGTTGATGGTGGCTGTCATTGGCGGCGAAACGCATCGTTTCCGTCCCCTGGTGGACCTCTATCGGGAAGCTGGCAGGAAGGCTGGTCATGCGGAAGATAGGCTGAAAGTGGGACTGCATTCGTTGGGTTACGTCGCTGCTACATCGCAGCAGGCCAGGGATGAATTTTTTCCGGGTTATGCCGAGGTGTTCACCCGTATTGGTAAAGAGCGGGGTTGGGGACCTGTTACCCGTGGCCAGTTTGATGCACAGAACGGGCCGACTGGCGCTTTGCTGGTGGGCAGTCCGCAGGAGGTGGCCGAAAAGATTAAACGTCATAGCGAAGCACTGGGTGGTATATCCCGGTTTACTTTTCAAATGGATAATGCTAACCTGCCACATGATAAACTGATGCATTCCATTGAGCTGATCGGGAAAGAGATTGTCCCGTTGTTACAGTAATATTTTTCTGTCATAAATTAATCGAGTAATCGTTATAATGTAATCATCCTGCAACATTTTCCGTTCCCGGTCGTCTTTGGTATGCATCATATGTTAGTCATTAAATCTATCTAAACATGAAAGCATTACCTGTACTCCTCCTTTTAGCAGGATGGACGATCCCTGTATCAGCCCAACACCAGCTTCCTGTGATTCGCGCTACTTCCAAAACTGTGAGTGTCAAGGACGGCCCCAATTTCTACAAAAATGCCGGGACTGTTGAACCGGCGACTAAGCCGGATATTTATACCACTTCTGCCAAAAAAGTAGTTTTTTATACGGATATGGATTCTATAGTTATCAAGGTGAAACCGGACAAGCCGCAGGATTTTTATATCCTGTTGAATGATAAGGATTCGGCGCTTATCCGGGTGAGTTTTCAACTTCCCCGCCTGGAGATGCTGAAGCAGGCAAAAAAGTACAACTTCGCAGACAAACGGGCGTTCCCGGCCTTTACCTATCAATCGCCCGATGATCCGGCGTTGAAGCGTATCCGGGAGGAGTTTAAACTCGATTCTGTTGCCGGCAGCGGCAATGAGATTTCCCGGATGATTAACCTGATGCAATGGGTACACAACATTATCCGGCATGATGGCAATACCAATAACCCCGCTATCAAGAATGCCATCGATATTATTGGTATCTGCAAACAGGAAGGACGTGCGGTTAATTGTCGTATGATGGGTACCGTATTAAACGAATGTTACCTGGCCATGGGCTTTAAATCCCGCTTTCTGACCTGTATGCCTAAAGAGCTGAAGTTTGATGACTGCCATGTGATCAATATGGTGTATTCCAACGATGCGCAAAAATGGATCTGGATGGACCCTACTTTTAATGCTTATGTGATGGATGAAAAAGGGGAGTTGCTGGGGCCGAAAGAAGTACGGGAGCGGCTTATCAATGGCCAACAGCTGATCCTGAACCCTGACGCTAACTGGAACCGGAAGATCTCGCAGACAAAAGCAAAATACCTGGAAACCTATATGGCCAAGAACCTGTATCGTATGGAATGTACTGCTGCCAGTGTATACAATACGGAAACAGTAGTAGCCGGAAAACAGGTGAACTACATACAATTGGTTCCTCTGGGTGGGCTTAACCAGGAAGGTAGTAAATCAGAAAATCCCGCGAAAAATTCCTATACAACTTATGTGACCAACAATCCTGACCTGTTCTGGGCCAAGCCGTGATAAAATAAATTGCTTACTTTTGAAAAATGTATACCCTGAAGCATATACGTTTTTCTATTATTACAGCATTGTTGTTAGCCGGCAGAATAGTGATTCCCGACGTTTATGGACAACAATTGCAGGCTGTTCAGTTATTGACAGCACCGGTATTCCCCCAGCTGAAGACGGCAGGAATCCGGACAGACACGGTCGTTTTTGATGAGAACAAAAATTACACCGTGGGTCTTTACGGTGAAAAAGTTCCGGAGCAAATCATCAGCGTGGTGAGCCCCCGGTATAACATCGACTGGAGCAAAGAAACGATTAAGCCGGTCATCTATTTTAAGTCTGTTCCCCTGCGGGACCCGAAATTACTGATGGATAAAGAGGGACGGTTAGTCATCTTTGTTGCTGACATCGGTAACCACGGTCCCAAAGGCCAGCAGATGGCAGGCGTGTTTTCTGATAATGATGTGGTGACGCTGCGAAAAGAACTGAGCGCCATCTGGGGACCTGAAAAGAAAGTGCGGGAGAAAAGTTATACCGGCGCCGTGTATATCTGGAAAAAAAATGGCGTCGTAGCGCGCCTTACCATTGAAAACGAGTTGCTGGACGGCAATGCGACTGAAACAAGGAATGGTGTTAAACAGGATGGCCGCAATGGAAAGCTGACTATCTATAACCAGGTACAGCCAGCTTTTTACAGCAAATCAGAAGACTATTTTAACGATCCTGAAATCAGGAAAAATACTACCCCCCACCAACCATGAGACCATTAACCATATTACTATTGTTGTTCCCGTTATGTTCATCTGCACAAAAAACTTATTGGCAGGTGGAGCATACGAAACCTGTCATCGTCACCTCATTGTTTTTTGACGTGTTGATGCAGGAATTTACCCCACTGGACTACCTGACATATGATCAGACAACAGGAGAGATCGGGTATTATGACGCTTATACGCAGGATTTAAAGCCCAACGCTTTTGATAGTAAAACATCGGGAAAAAAAGAATTGGTTGTCACACCAAAAATCGTGGATGGGAAACTCAAAGTGCTTATTTACGGTAACAATAACAACATTGGCTTCCTCATCTGTAAACCGGCAGCCGACAATGAATCTGCCTTCCTGGAACAGGTAAAGGCGGGCAAAATGCAGGTACATAACAATCTGATGGCTGCTATAAAAGAACTTCCGGCCATTCAGCTGCCCAAAAACGACGCCGCCAATGATGCAGTAGCGGTAAACCTCGATGGATACAGTCTGCAGTTGCCCCGTGATAAATATTTTATTGTACGGTCTGCGCCTGGCAGTTACCAGTTTCTTCCCAAAAACGGTGAGCCGGAGAGCGATTTTGCCATCAGTACTGCTGGTTATAATAACAATGATTCACTGTCTCTCAGGGAGTTTTGGCCGGTGGCGAAGGAAGGTGACCTATGGCTGAGCGCTCATCCTTATTATGCCTGGAATACGAAGGAGAAAGGTGCAGATGGTTATCTGCTGACCAACAGTGTATCTGTAGCTGATAGATATGTTAATATAACTACTGCCAATAAGGAGGAAGTGGCGGAACTGTTTCCCATGGTATCCATCTTCCGTTCGCTGAAAGCGGAGAAAAAAGGTATTAGTCGTGACGCCTATAATTTTCCTGGATGTGATACCAAGGGAGTCAATCACACCGTAGGAGCACTTTCTGTAACATTGCCTGCCAATTACCGCCTCCGCGAATTCTCAACAGGGGGCAGTAATTTCTATCAATTTGGGGTGACGGACAGCCTGGCATTTTCGAGCAAGGATCCCAATAGCCATTACAACCCTGTGGAAGAAGTGGATAAAGACGGAAACAGGTCACTGGAGCTGGCTGACGGCGGCGTATATGCGTTGAAAAATGGCCGCTTCAAGACCGATATTGGAAAAATTGTCGCCGATTTTGAACAGGAAGGTATCAGGGTATTGGAGCAGGATGACAATGGAATGCTCTATAATTATCACGGATCTTTTTATCTGCTTAGGTATATCCGCAAGGGAGATACACATTATGTTTATTCCATGCGGTTTAAAGCGTTGAAAAACTGTTTGTCGGAGTTTTGCCGCTCCAGGAAAATGTTTTTGTAGGATATCATAAAAAGGCTGTTCCCCTGAGAACAGCCTTTTCTGTTTCACATCTTCACTATCTTCTTCACTACCTGTTTTCCCTGACCGCTGAACACCAACCAATACAAGCCGGGTTGCACATTCGTCAAGGGTAATTCAAACTGTTGCCGGCCATTTAGTTTCTCTGTCTTAATTACTTTTCCCGCGGCATCCCTTAGTTCTGCCTGTTGCCAGGGCGTGTTTGTTTGTATGCGAATGAAATCGCGGGCAGGATTGGGTGACAGGGTGATACCTGCCCCGTTTGATTTATCTGCTACCGCCATCATGGCGAGGGAGCTGGTATTGTTGCTACTGCAAACGAGCATGGGACGTTGTGTAGAGTCGCTGCCTTCACGGGAAATAAAGATAGCGTCTGTAGTAGCGCCTGCCAGTCCGGATTCGAGTTTCAGCGTCAGTATACCATCACCGGATTTTTCGGTCAGTGCTACATCTGTTACGTCCCATTCTGCGAAGTTACCGGCGGCGCGACCCATAATGGTGTCTACCGATTTGGTCACGGCGGGTTTGTTACTGTCGGTAATACCGGATTCAGTCCAGCTGTCGTTGCTGACAAACCGGGCGATCCAGGGTACCGTGGCGATGCCGGTATTGGCGTAGTTGACATACATGCGCAGGTTCACCTGGTTGGTGCCTGCGGGCAACGTACTTACATTAAATTTCAGAAATATCTCGCGTGTATAACTCACGCTGGCATCCTGTTTCAATACGAGTGTACCGGTACCGTAATTAGTGGTGTTGTAGGTGCCACCCCGTACGTAGGCATCTGCAATGGCTGTAACAGCAGACACAGTATATACCGGTGTGCTGCTATTAACAACATAACTGGCTGTGGCACCGGCATAGGGGCCGGAAGGCAGGGTGGCTGCCAGATGCCTTGTTTGCGAAATACCTGGTAAGGCCAGGTAAATATTGACCGGTAAGGATGACTGCGCCGGATCGGCTACCGATACTTTTACTTCGGAGGTGCCGATACCGCGCAGCAACAGCGCACAGGGACGGTCTACTGTAATGGTAACGGAGTCTTGCTGAAAGGTACCCGCCTGGTAAAATACCAGCTGCCGGATGTCTAGCCCTGCATGATATACCGCCTGTATATCCGCCGTATTCTGTTCTATGCGTACGGCTGCAGTGTCGTAGGTGCTCATGTCTTGCCCTGGCAATACGTAATATACATAGTTGCCGTTGACCGGCGCATTACCATGATTAAACCACAGCTGAAACACATTCATATTTTGTACCGTAGTGGTACCGCCGTTGTTGATGCTTTTCCAGGTACCGGACTGTGATTGCATACTCAGCTGTAGCTGTCCGCCTGCCGGGAAATAATAGCTGATACCGTTATGGGTGATCCATTTTAAGGTGTTGTTGTAGCTGTAGGTGCCGTTGCTGATGGTGCTGACGAAACCGTTCACTTTAGCGGATACAGCGCCATTGAGCAGGCACTGATTTACCGTGGTGTTGATAGGTTGCGCTGCGGTGGAGTTAATCCCCGCGCCGAGGCAAACCACTTCTTTATCAAAGAAAAACCAGGCTTTGCGGGCCTGTGTATTATAATCGGAGAACTGCAAGGCGGATACGCCGTACAGCGAGTCAGACACGCCGCCGGCAAACGCGGTGGTGCCGAAGTTAACGCCCCAGGAAGTACGTAGCGGGATGCTGGTGAGGTAGGGGACCGTAGTGCCGGGAATACGGCTCCAGTCCCATACCGGCGGGATGTTGTAATATTCGTCGCCCCTGGCGGCGATATGGGTAGAGCCGTCGGAGAGATAATATCCTTTGAGGTTTTCCCCGTTACCATTTTCCTGTTTGGCGGTGCGGGTGGAAGTCAGGTGCAGCCCGAACAGGTAGCCGCTGCGATGATGCAGGGTATAGTCGGAGCGCCAGAAATGGCTGTGCAGGGAAGGTAACTGGTATCCTGGCGGCTGGGAACCATTGAGCCGTGCAATGTTCTGATCATATTCTGCCACATTGGCGGGGTCCAGTATTTTCAGTTTTTCCAGTAAGGAGGTAACACCGGCGGACAGCGCGTTTACCCGGCTGATACTACGGCCGTTGGTACCATAGTCTATGTATTTGCCCCGCATGGCTTTCAGGAAACCGTTGCGTACAAAATTGCTGAAGACATCGAGTGATGCGCCGGAGAGGGCGTAGGAGGTACCGCGGAGGTAATAAGCCACCTTGGTTTCACCTTCTACCAGTACTGTACCGTAGCCGAAGAAATACAACTGGGGACCGTGCTGATGGTAGGACAGGTCATGCTGTATCCCTTCAGCCGTGGTGAGCTGCAATGGCTCAAAAACTTGTTGAACGCTATACTGCATCAGGGAATCGTTGGCGGTGAGGCAGGAGCGGTACATAAAGTGAGTCGCTTCATCCAGTTTGTTGGCCCCGGTTTGTTTGCTGGGGTTGCCACGGCTCATTTGGGTGAGCAGGGCGTTACGCAGGGTACCCAGGCTTTGCGGCGCTGTTTCCAGCAGGATGAGGATTTCACCGATACGTTGAGGATTGGAGATATCGTTGTGATACCAGTTCCAGCTTTTGGGGTCGGCAGTGTTCCAGTAGGAAAGGCTGCTCACAATGGCCGCAAAAAGACTGGTACTATGGTAGTAGGTGCTGGCCGGTTTCGTATAGGCCTGGGCGAATGTTTTCACCCGGTTGATGTGTACATCTGCTGTATAGGAGGTGGCACTGTAGGCATAGCTTACATCGGGCCAGGAGCCGTTGGACTGTAAGGTGGCCAGCGTGGCAGCCACGTTATTGTCCAGCGAAGTGGTGTTGGATACCTGGGACAGCAGTTCCTCCCGGATACGGTCCATGATGGTGGTGTATTCCTGGGCTCCTGCGCCAAGGGTATGGCACAGCAGTCCGACCAGGAGTAAAATTCTCATTTTCATAACGGTGGGATTTGTAACAAATCTAAGCATCCCCGTTGTGCCGGCGGGGTGATTTTTCCAAGTGAATAGGGTGAATTTTCACAAATCCGGCGTTTCTGCGAACTCCGTGGGCGTTTTCCCGAACTGTTTTTTGAATTCCCGGCTGAAATACTTCCGGTCGTTGTATCCCACCATATAGGCTACCTGGTATACCGTATGCTGACGGGTACGGATCAGTGCCGCCGCTTTTTTGAGCCGTAATGATTTTACAAAGTCATTCACCGACATATCGGTGACAGCTTTCAACTTTTTATATAACACCGGTTGACTCATGGCTACTTTCCGGGCCAGCATCTCTACTCCGAATGCAGGATCATCCATGTGTTCTTCCACCAGGGCAATCACTTTTTCCAGGAAAGCATTGTCCAGGCTGTTGGGTAGCGGGTCGGGGACAACAGTTTCGGTTTGCAGCTGGCGGCTGTAGCGTTCCCGCATTTTCTCCCGGGAAAGAATCAGGTTACGGACGTTCAGCGCCAGTACCCGGGTGCTGAATGGTTTGGTAAGGTAAAGATCGGCGCCGGTTTCCAGTCCGCTGACATGATCAGCCTGGGAACTTTTGGCGGTGAGTAACACCACCGGGATATGGCTGGTGCGTTCATCGGTTTTAAGGGCCTGGCAGAACTGCAGCCCGTCCATTTCCGGCATCATTACATCACTGACAATGATATCCGGGATCTGGGTGGTGGCGACGGTCAAACCCGCCGCCCCGTTTTCGCATTCCAGCACTTTGTAGTGACCCTGGAAGGTTTCCCGGATCAGGGCCCGCAGTTCGGGATTGTCTTCTACGATGAGTATGGTGAAAGGTTGTGGCTTATCAGAGATAACAATGTCCGGTTCTTCGTTTACCAGCGGCATTTTCAGGGAGTTGCCGGACCGGGCTGGTTCACCGCCTACCGTGTGCGGGGTGCCTTCAAAGTGCCGGGCACCTGTAGGCAGACTAACGGTGAAGCAAGTACGCCCTTCTTTATCTGCCGTGGAAGGTTCGCTTTCTACAGTGAGGGTACCTTTGTGTTGCTCCACAATATTTTTGGACAAAGCCAGCCCGATACCGTACCCGGTATTCTGCAGGCCATGGTCCTGCACCTGGAAGAAATTGTTGAATAGTTTGTCGAGGTATTCGGGCGCGATACCCCGGCCGTTATCAGTAACGGTGATTACTATGTTTTGCCGTACGGGTGATACATGCAATTGTATATGACCACCATCCGGCGTGAATTTGAATGCATTGGTGAGCAGGTTGAAAAATACTTTTTCCAGCTGTTCACGGTCAAAGTAAAGTTCCACCTGTTCTACATCATGACTGAAAGAGATACGGATATTCCGGTCCAGCGAGAGTTCCCGGAAGCTGCTGTAGATCCGCTCCAGGAAAGGGATCAGGTCCTGTTCGTGCACATGCAGTGTAAGATGATTGGTTTCCGCTTTCCGGAAATCCATTAGCTCGTTCACCAGTTTCAGTAGCCGGTCGGCGTTGTTCCTTAATTGCGACAGGGTGGCCTGTAGCGGGTCATCTTTCTTCAAATTATCCATCATCTTCTCCACAGGCACTAACAGCAGGGTCAGATGGGTCCGGATTTCATGGGACACATGGGTGAAGAAATTCAGTTTCACCTGGTGCAACTCTTCTTCTTTATGCAGCAATGCCCACAGGAAAAAGAACCGGGTGACGAAGAAGACGAGCAAAATGACACATCCGCCATAGATGGCATACGCCCACCAGGTGCGCCAAAAAGGCGGCAGGATGGTGATCTCCATTTTGGCCGGTTCACTCCAGATGCCGTCGTTGTTGGCGCCCTTTACCCAAAAAGTATAATGACCGGATGAAAGATTCGTGTAGGTCACCGCTGGGGTGGTAGTCTCTATCCAGCTGCCGTCGCCGCCTTCCAGCCGGTAGGCATACCGGTTTTTGTTGCTTTTAATATAGTTGAGCAGCGCAAATTCCAGGGTGAATACATCCTGGTTGTGCTGGAAATGCAAAGTTTTTGTATAACTGATGTCTTTTGCCAGCAGTTGATCTTGCCCGCTGATGCCCACCGGATTGTTGAATAAACGAAGACCGGTAAACCGGATAGGAGCAGCATGGGTATTGGTGATGATACGTTCCGGGAAAAAACTGGTAATACCATTATAGCCGCCGAAGAGGAATTCGCCGCGGCTGTCGCGCAGGAAAGAGTTGTAGTTGAACACATTACCCGCGAGGCCATCGCTGACGGTATAGGTCTGAAACTTATCCCGGGCCGGATCCAGCCGGGTTAGTCCGTTGTGGGTACTGATCCACAGGTAATGCTGGTCATCTTCCAGTAATCCCAGCACATTGTCATTGGGCAACCCGTCCTTCTCCCGGTAATGTTTTTGCAGTTGCAGGCGGGTATCATATTTAACAAGCCCGCCGAAATACAGGCTCACCCAGATATTGTGTTTTGAGTCTTCCTGTATGGCGTTGATATATCCCCGTTGCAGGACTTGCACCGAATCGCCGGTGAGCACATACAGTCCGTTGATAGTGCCTACCAGTATACGACGGCGGCTGTCTTCGAGGATGTAGCGAACAGATTGCCTTTTGGCGATGCCCATCAGTGCGGTATCTGCCTGCTGCTCCAGTTCCCGGCCTTTGCGGTGCATCAGGTATAGTTGCACATTGGTACCCACCCAGAAGCGGTTTTGACTGTCTTCCAGGATGGATGTCACCTCACCGGAAAAGGTAGCCGGATCTTTGGGATTGTAGAAGAACCGCCGGAAACCGCCGTTTTCCAGCAGGTTGAGGCCACCGCCGTGGGTGCCGGTCCAGATGTTATGGTCCTTGTCTTCATACACCACCTTCACCAGGTTGGAACCGAGGCTGGCGGGGTTATTGACATCATGTTTATAATAGGTAAAGCGGGCGGTGTTACGATCATAATAATTCAGGCCACCGCCCTCAGTACCTATCCAGTAGTTATGCCGGCTGTCTTCGTGGATACTGCTGATCACATTATTACTGATACCATCCAGGGGCGGATGTTGCGCCCATGCTTTAAAAGAACTGCCATCCGGATGTACGATATTGACGCCGCCGAAGTAAGTCCCGATCCACATGGTACCGGAATTATCTTCATAAATACTATGGATAGAATTCTGGCTGAGACTATTATTATTGTGTGGTTCCTGCTGGTAGTGCCGGCTGCTCAGGTTGACAGGGTCCACAATACTAAGGCCTTCCTGGGTACCTACCCACATGTTACCGGCTTTGTCGCGCACAATACGTCTGACAATATTATTGATGATAGCTGGTTGAGCGAGCAGGGAAAAACGGCCCGCAGCAGGATCATATATATTAATACCTCCCGTTTGGGTGGCGATCCATAAGCGGCCGAAACGGTCTTCGTTCAGGGCGGTGATGAAGTTCATTGTGAGACCGGAAGGCTGTCCGTCTTCATGGCGGAAGGTTTCAAACCGGTCGCCTGTCATTTTGGTGAGGCCTTTATTGGTACCGATCCAGATATTGCCTTGTTTATCTTCATAGACACATTTCACCACATAACCGGCGATCTTTCCCGGTGTGATCAGCTGCCATTTTTTACCCTCCCGGACAAAAAGCCCGTTGTTGGCGCCTACCCAGTGACGGCCTTTGCTATCTTCATAAATACAATTGATATTGGTACGATTGGGTGCCGGTTCCAGTTGTTCATAATTAAACCTGTCATGTACCGGATCGTATCGGGCAAGGCCGCCGGTGGTGCCTATCCAGAGCGTATTGCTTTTGTCCCGGTACAGGGTCATGATCTGGTTATCCGGCAGGGACGTGCTGTCTTCCGCATGGTGGCGGTATATTTTAAAGCGGTAACCATCGTACCGGTTGAGGCCATAATGCGTACCTACCCAAACAAAACCCTGTTCATCCTGTACAATGGATAACCCTGCGTTGTGGGATAATCCGTCTTCCACGGTGAGGTGTGAAAATGTGATGTCTTGTCCGCTGCCAGGTATAAAAGCAGCAGGTATCAACAGGCATAAGAGCAGAAAGCACCGCAGGATCATGCGCTAATATAAGCATTGTATTTACCCCCAGAGAGATTTTTTTCGGAGAAAGCGCTCTTTTAGTCTTTTGATAATCAGTAGGTTGGGAGGGTGTTTATAAAAATCACCCCATTCATTTACGATTGTCTCCCTGCAGTTTGACCGCGTTCCAACATATTTGTGTATCAACCAGAAATACTGTTCAATTCCACTCTTATGAATATGAGATGCCAATCATCCTGGAAGGGAAGGAGGTCCCGCTTCGCCTTCAGTTATTTTTTAATGGGGATTTTGTGGGTGATGATACTGCCACTTTCTCTTTTTGCCCAGCAAAAGAAAGCGATCACCGGTATTGTAAAAGACAAGGATGGTAATCCGCTGATAGGAGTGACCGTCCTGGTAAAAAATGAAAAGACGGGCGCCACTACCAACGATGCCGGTCGTTTTGCCATTACCGCCGCTCCGGGCGCTACCCTCGTATTTACTTTTATCGGATATGAGAAAACCGAGCAGTTGGTAGACAACCGGGCTGACTATACGGTGCGTATGAAAGACCAGGTAGGCACACTCAACGACGTTGTCGTGGTGGGATATGCCACCCAGCAGCGTAAAGACCTGACAGGTTCAGTAGGTAGTGTGAACATGAAGGAATTTGAAAAGGCGCCGGTCAAGTCATTTGACGAAGCGCTGGCCGGCCGCGTAGCCGGTGTGGCTGTCGCCAGTAATGACGGTCAGCCAGGTTCCATCGCCAATATCGTGATCCGTGGCGCCGGTTCCATTACGCAGAACAACTCCCCGCTGTATGTGATCGACGGTTTCCCGACAGAGAGCTCCAATGCCAATGCGATCAGCCCCGGTGATATTGAATCCATCGACGTATTAAAAGACGCATCTGCCACCGCTATCTATGGCGCCCGTGGTTCCAACGGTGTTATCCTCATTACCACTAAAAAGGGAAAGACAGGTCCGCCGCAGGTAACCTACAACGGTTATATGGGCTGGCAGCAGATCCCGAAAAAGATCCCGCTGTTGGATTCCTATGAGTTTGTACGGTATGTGGGCGATGTCAACAGATCGATGTATGATTCCATCTATCTCGCTGGTGGCGTGAAACTGGACGACTACCGTAATAAACCCGCGATAGACATGCAGGATTATATCTATCGCGTAGGACAGAACCAGAACCACGACATCGCGGTGAGAGGGGGTAATGATAAAACCCGTTACTCCGTGTCCGGTAACTTCAACAACCAGAAAGGTATTATCATCAACGGCGGTTTCAAACGTTACCAGGGTCGTTTCTCGCTGGACCAGGTAGTGAGCAGCAAGTTGAAAGTGGGTATCAACGCCAACTACGCCTATAATGAGAGTTATGGTATTCCCGTATCGGCTACCAATTTTTATGCGTCGGCTACCACGTTGTATTCTGTGTGGGGTTTCCGGCCTACGAACAGTATCGCCGGCAGGGATAGTGCTGCTAACCTGATCGACGACTTTTATGATCCGGGCAATGAAATAGCCAACAACCAGGATTATCGGGTAAACCCGTTACAGAATATCCAGAACCAGTATACCATGAATAAGGTGAACAACCTTATCGCTAATGCCTATGCGGAATATGCTATCACCAAAGAGTTGACCATGCGGGTGGCCGGTGGTATCAATACCGTGAATACAGAAATGAATGTCTTCAATAACTCCCAGACTCAGTCAGGCAGTAAGTGGAACTCCAACGGTGTCAATGGCAGTGTGGACTTCCGGCCTACTTCCCTGTGGCGCGCCGAGGGCGGACTCACTTACCGCAAACGCTGGAACGATGTGCACAACCTGACGGTATTGGGTGTTGTGGAAGCGCAGGGATACAAAAATGCGCAGCGCAGATTTTCCGCCAACCAGGTACCCAACGAAGATCTCGGTATGGACGCACTGGACCTGGCGGCACCAGCCAATACGTCCCTGGTGTCTCTCAGCTCCCGGTGGACCATGGCCTCCGGGGCCTTGCGGGTGAACTACGATTATAAATCCCAATACCTCTTTGCGGCTTCTCTTCGTGCCGACGGTTCTTCCAAGTTCGCCGTCAGCAACAAGTGGGGCTATTTCCCGGCGGTGTCAGGCGCATGGCGCTTTAGCAGCGAAGAGTTTATGAAGAATATCCGCTTTATTTCCGATGCCAAGATCAGGGTGGGTTACGGCGCTTCCGGTAACAACCGGGTAGATGATTTTGCTTATCTGCCGCAGCTGCAACTCACCAATATGGCATATTGGTATTCCGCAGGCAATGCACCGCTGAATATCGGCGCGGTGATGATTTCCTCCGGTAACCCCAATCTGCGCTGGGAAACCAATGAACAAACCAATATTGGTCTGGACCTGGCTTTCCTGAAAAACAGGCTGTCCCTGACGCTGGATGTTTATCAGCGTACCACCAAAGACCTGTTGTTGCAGGCAGCCTTGCCTTATTCACATGGTATTGAATCCGCTACCGGTTTTAAAAATGTGGGCAAGCTGCAGAACAAAGGTTTGGAGATCACACTGGCTGGCACTGTAGTAGATAAAAAAGACTTTACCTGGAACAGTAACTTCAACATCAGCTTTAATCAAAACAAAATATTATCCCTGGCAGAAGGGCAGCAGTCTATTCTCTATGGCTCCGGTACTTTTTTCAATACCACCTATTCCGGATTGTTCCCTTACATTTCTGTGATTGGCCGGCCGCTGGGTGAAATGTATGGTCTTGTATTCGATGGCGTATACCAGTATTCCGATTTCGACCTGATGCCCAACGGTACCTATCTTCTGAAACCGGACGTGCCTACCAATGGCTCCGCGCGTAATGCCATACAGCCGGGTGACATCAAATACAAAGACCTGAATGGCGATATGCAGGTGAATAACCAGGACTATACCATCATCGGTAGCGGTTTACCTAAACATACCGGCGGTTTCAGCAACGATTTCCGTTATCGCAACTTCGATCTCAATATACTGTTGCAATGGTCTTACGGCAACGACATCATCAACGCCAACCGTTATGTGTTTGAAGGGGGGATTGTGAACAATCCCAATCTGAACCAGTTTGCTACCTATGCAAACCGCTGGACACCCACCAACCCGAGCAATACCCTGTTCCGTGCCGGTGGCATGGGCAATGCGGCCTACTCTTCCCGGGTAGTGGAAGATGGTTCTTACCTGAAGCTGCGTACCGTATCCCTGGGATACAACGTACCCAATACCTGGTTGAAACGTGCTAAAATCAGCAAGCTGCGTATTTATGCTTCCGCACAAAATATCTATACATGGACAAAGTATAGCGGTATGGACCCAGAGGTAAGCGGCAGACAAAGTAACCTGAGCCCTGGCTTCGATTATGCCGTGTATCCGCATTCCCTGTCTTACGTAACCGGTTTAAACGTCACCTTCTAAAATGATGAACATGAAACGTATTTGCATATTGGCATGTATAGCAATAGCAGGACTTACTTCCTGCAAAAAATTCCTCGATACCAAACCGACGGATTTTTATACACCCGACAATTATTATGGAACAGAAACACAGCTGCAACAGGCGCTGACCGGCGTATACGGCGATTTGATGCGCCCGGAATTATATGCACAGGTGATGGGTTTCAACTTTGTATCCACCACCGATGAAGTGATGTCCAACCGCACCGCTGATGGCGATGCCCGGGGGCTTCGTTACAATTATGATGCCTCCCTGGTATACGCAGGTTATATCTGGAAGTTTGCCTACGTAGGTATCAATAACCTCAACGTATTATTGTTGAATATCGATAAACCTAAGATGGATGAAGGAAAGCGCAACATTATCAAAGGGCAGGCATTGTTTCTGAGAGGTTTTTTATATTTTATTTTGACCAGTAATTATGGAGATGTGCCGCTGGTGCTGCGTCCGCTCGCGATCAGTGAGGTGAATATGGCTGCATCGAAACAGGCGGAAGTGTATGCACAGGTAGAAAAAGATATGAAGGAAGCCGAAGTGCTGCTGAAAGATTATACCGTGGTACAATCCAAATTCAATGATGTGGTAACGCTGACTGCCGTGCAGTCCATGCTGGCGCGGGTATATCTTTACTGGGCCGGTTACCCGCAGAACAATACTGCCAAATACCAGGATGTCATTACCTATACGGATAAAGTCATCAACTCCGGCCTTCATGCATTGAACCCCGATTACCGCCAAATATTTATCAACCTGGCGCAAGACAAATACGATGTGAAGGAGAATATCTGGGAGATAGGTTCACTGGGCGCTGCCGCCGGTGTGGTGAACAAATCCGGTAATGATATCGGCAATTTCGTGGGTATCCAGTCGGCTATTTCGGCAACAGATACCAGTTCATACAACGCTGCTGGCTGGGTATGGGTCACCAAAAAACTGTTCGACGCCTATGAAGTAGACGCCAACAGCACCGCCACACCGAACAAGGCCTCCCTGGATATTCGCCGGGACTGGAACTGTGCCAATTATGTCTACAACGGTACCAATCCCCGTGTAAAGGCTGCGCGGCCTAATATATGGCAGATGTGTGCCGGTAAGTTCAGGAGGGAATACGTACCGCAATCTATCCGTAATACAAACGGTACAGCCGGTACCTACAACATCAACTGGCCTGTGATCCGTTATGCAGACGTATTACTGATGCGTGCAGAAGCGGAGAACTATGTGAACGGTCCCGGTAACGCCTATACGTATATCAACCAGGTACGTAAAAGAGGTTATGGTATACAGAACGGCAACGTGGTGAAATCTGTGACGGTGGTAAACCAGGGCGCAGGTTATACCGTAGCCCCGGCGGTGACCATCACCGGCGGCGGTGGTAATGGGGCTACCGCTTCGGCTATTGTTGCAGGCGGAAAAGTAACCGGTATTTACCTGAACAGCCCGGGCGCTTTGACGGCCGGTTCTTACTATAGTGCCCCGCCGGTAGTGGTGATCGGTACTTTCTGGACACCGGGCGTAAGTTATAATGCCGGAACACAAATTACCAATGGCGGTAACCTGTATACCGTAACGACCGCCGGTACTTCCACCAATACCGCGCCTACGCATACCAGCGGCGCTTCCAGTGCTGCCGTTACCGGCGCCGTGTTTACCTATGCCGGTCAGGCCGCCACTGCCACTGCTACCATCACCATCGGCAATGAATCGGATCTTACACCCGGTCTTAGCAAGGAAGCCTTTCAACTGGCCATCCGCGACGAGCGGATGCGTGAACTGTGTTTTGAGGCGTTGCGGAAAGCGGACCTGATACGCTGGGGACATTTTGTGACAGACATGCAGGAATTCGCTGCATGGGCCACCAACAACGGTGCGGGTGTAACGGCCACCGGTAACCCCAACGGTTTACAAGGAGTGCGTAATGTGATGCAGCGGCATGTGTTGTTGCCCAAGCCCACCTATGAACTGAATCTTAACCGTTTACTGACACAGAACGAAGGCTGGTAATTCAAAAAAACATCACTCATGAAAAAAACACTTCTCATACTGTTATCCTTTTGTGCCGCCGCCTGTTCCAAAAAGCTGCAGGTCGATGCGCCGGATTTCAACGTCTCCCTGGACCCTTCCCGCCAGGTGGCAGATACTTTTGTGTATCGTTTAGGCGATAGTACCCGCTTTTTATTTCGTGGTACCGTGGGCAATATCGCGTTCTATTCCGGAGAAGCCGGCAAGCGGTATGATAGTCGCGTTATCACTTATAAGCTCGGCAAAATCATGTTGAGTTTCTCTTCCAAATCAGAGTTCGGCGCACAAACCAATACCCTGCAGGTATTGGCTACCAACAAAATACCCGGAACAGATTCTGCTTCCATGGTGAATGCTGCGTGGAAAGATATCAGCAGTCGCGGTAAACTGGCCACCAGCAGTACCGTAGTAGCTTTTGGCGGTGCGGACCTGACTGACCTGGTGAGCAATGCCAATGATTCGCTTTTTATCGCACTTAAATACACCGGGGTAACGGGTACCACCCAACGTACCTGGACCATCACCGATTTTACCGTTAATAATGTGTTGGCTGACAGGAGTGTCGTGTTGACCTCCTTATCGAACGATGTAGCCTACTGGACCCGTTTCGGTAATGTCTGGAACCCGGCTAACGGCCGCTGGACGCCGTCTGCCTCTGATCTGAAAATTACCGGTGGCAATGAAACCGCCGCATCCAATACCAGCTGGATCATCACCAAACCATTATACGTCGGACGTATAGCCCCTGACGTAAGCGCAGGCGTAAAAAGCATCAATGAGCCTGATAAACAGGAATACGTATATGCATACCCGACACCGGGTGTATACCGGGCCACTTTTGTAGCCTATAACCATACGCTGGATGAAGAGAAAACTACCATCCGTGAATTTACCATTAAAGTGATACCATAAAGATGATGAAACCATTGCTTTGCCTCGTAGTCGCCGCCGGATTGACGGCCTACGGTACCTTTGGAGAAAAGGATTTTATCAGCAGCAACACCGGCTTTGCGCAGCGGCAACTGAAACATATGCTGAAAGAAACGGAATCGCGCGATAGCCTGGCATTTCCCCGCACTACCGACAAAGCGGGCAAGATGACCACCACGTCGATGTATGACTGGACACCGGGTTTTTTTCCGGGCTCGCTTTGGTTGGCCTATGAACAAACAAAAGATCCGGCATGGGAGCAGCAGGCTATCCGGTGGACCGAAAAACTGGCGCCATTGCAACATTTTACCCAGCATCACGATCTTGGGTTTATGCTGTATTGCAGCTATGGCAACGCTTACCGGCTCACCGGCAATAAAGCCTACCGGGATATCCTCATTCAGGGCGCCCGTTCGCTGAGTACGCGCTATAACCCGGTTACCAGGAGTATTAAGTCGTGGAATGTTTTTAAATCCTGGCATGGAGAGCAGCAATACCGTTACCCGGTGATCATTGACAACCTGATGAACCTGGAGTTGTTGTTCTTTGCCTCCAAAGAAACCGGGGATACCAGTTTCAGGCATATTGCGGTCAGTCACGCTGAAACCGCCATGCATAAACAGATACGGCCGGATTACAGTTCCTATCATGTAGTGTGTTATGATACTACCGATGGTAAAGTACTGGCGAGGGAAACTGCGCAGGGATATGCCGATAATTCCACCTGGTCCCGTGGTCAGGCCTGGGGTATCTATGGTTTTACGATGATTTACCGTGAGACAAAAGATCCGCGCTTCCTGAAAACCGCCGTAGGTATGGCTGACTGGTACCTGAACAATAAAAACCTTCCGAAAGACAAAGTACCGTACTGGGATTTTAATGCAGTAGAAAAAGGGTATATGCCCGGTATCCGTTCCAATGCACTGAACGTCAAAACAAAGCACCGCGATGCTTCTGCCGCTGCCATCGTGGCATCAGCCTTGTTTGAGTTAAGCGGTTATGTGGGCGCACGTAAGGCAGCACAATACCGGCAGGCTGCTATTGCCACGTTGCATTCGCTGGGTAGCCCGGCATATCGTGCACAGGAAGGAGCGAATGGGAATTTTGTACTGATGCATAGTGTGGGTAGCATTCCTCACAATAATGAAATAGATGTTCCGTTGGTGTATGCGGATTATTATTTCATGGAAGCGCTGCAGCGGTACAGGGTTTCGTTGAATTGACGTATCAAAGGCAGGTATTGGGAAGGGGGAGATAAATGCTTCTCCTTCTCAATTTTTTTTGTTTCGATGAATGCTGAATAAATGAAGTTTTGTATCTTCGAAGTATGATGACAGGTGAATTCTACGAAAAACTGAAGAATGCCCTGATTGAGCAGGGAAAGGAGCTGGAAGCTTCTGCAGAAGCTCGCGCACGACTCCGCTATAACCTTGGTATTGTTTTAACCCCGGAAGGAAAAATTATCTTCAAGAAAATACCCAAAAGAAAAAAGCGTGCTCCCCAAGAGGAAAAGGTTACCCCAAAGACAGGAAAGCGCGCTCCCAAAAAGCAGCCATAATATTGTCACTTCTTTATTTATTGTACTATGTCCAATCATCGGCTACTTTATACAGCCGATCCAGGTTTGGTTTTATGTTTTCACGGATGTGAACAGGCAGTGAGGGATGCAGTCGTTACGCATCAGTGTATGATGAAGAAAAGCGAGAATGCTTATGACTGGCTAGGCGCCGGTTATTACTTCTGGCAGAGTAATTATAAGCGGGCATTAGATTTTGCACAGCATCCTCCCGGTAAAAGAAGGTACGATGCGCCTGCTGTATTAGGTGCGGTTGTCAGCCTGCACAACTGTCTGGATTTGTCCGATAACAATTACATTGACCTGGTAAGGCTATCTTATCAGAATTTAAAGCGTATGTGTGAGGAAGATGGTACTGAACTCCCTGAAAATAAAAATGTTCCGGGCTCCAATGACCGGGTCTTACGGGAGCTTGACTGTCGTGTAGTAGAAAATGTTCATGAGATGATAGCGGCAATGGAGGGACCTCCTTTTGATTCTGTAAGAGGTGTTTTTACAGAAGGAGGGCTTTTATATGACGGCGCCGGGTTTTATGAAAAAACACATATTCAGATTTGTATCCGGAACCCCAATTGCATAAAGGGTTTTTTTCTGCCCCGTGGTGAAGCATCCTGGCCGTAAGGCTTGTGTATATTGTTCAGAATATGAAAGCCGGGTTATATATTTACAACATGTATAACCATGCATCTTCTATCCCGACATATTCGTTGGAGCAATCCGGCGGCCGGAATAATTTGTTTGATATCCGGCTGGCGGATGGTACCTACCGGGAGCATCCGTCTATTTTCCTGACGCCGCATCGCAAGGATTTTTATATGCTGGTACTGGTGGAAACAGGCAGTAGCCGGCATTGGGTGGACATGCAGCCTTATACGCTGAAGCCGGATACTTTTTATTTTACGGCACCTCACCAGGTACATGTAAAAGAGGAAGCGGAGCCTATGCAGGGCATTGTACTGTGTTTTACAGACGTTTTTCTGAGCACGGCGTTACAGCAACAGCTCAAACAATTGCCCGTGTTGCAAAATCCGGATAACGGACATGAATTGTTATTGACGCGGGAAGACACGGAATATCTCCGTGATACCATGCTCCGTATGGTGCATGAACATCAGTTGCGGCCGGATTGGCATAACACCATGTTACAGGCTTATCTGCATGTATTACTGATTTACCTGAGCCGTTTGTATACGGAACAATTTACCGTGCCCAATCGGCAGCCGGACAGGGTACTGCTGAAAAAATTTCTGCACCTGCTGGAAGTCAATTATACACGGCATCATGAGGTGGCGGCGTATGCGGGGTTGCTGAATATCACCGCCGGGCACCTGGGGGATGTGATCAAGGCGCAGAGCGGTAAATCAGCGATTGAACATATACATGCACGTGTATTGCTGGAAGCCCGGCGCCTCCTTTTTTATACCGACCATTCTATCAAAGAGATTGCCTTTGCACTGGGATTTGAAGATGCATCCTACTTCAACCGTTTTTTTAAACGCGGTTATCAACAGACGCCGCTGGCCTTTCGTACAGCCTCCCGGAAAATGTACCATTGATCCCGCGATGTGTGCAGTTGCGGCCAAAGGCATACCGGTAATTTTGTGCTGTAAACATACACATGATGAAAACAGCACTCATTACAGGAGCCAATAAGGGTATCGGTTTAGCTACCGCTCAACAACTGCTGGACGCAGGTTATTTTGTATATATCGGCAGCCGTGATATCGCCAAAGGAGAGGAGGCAGTTGCTATGTTGGGGCATGCCAACACTGCCGTGGTTCAACTGGACGTTACGGATACACATTCTATCCTGGCGGCGCGGGAACTGATAGGACGCAGCACTACCCAACTGGATGTACTGATCAATAATGCCGGTATCAGCGGTGGTTTTCCGCAAGCGCCTGCCACGGTGCCGGTGCAGATGATACGCGATGTTTTTGAAACCAATTTTTTCGGTGTTATCCAGGTAACGCAGGCCTTTATGGACCTGCTGCAAAAATCGCCGCAACCCAGGATCGTGAATGTAACTTCCGGCCTCGCTTCGCTGACATTGCACAGTGACCCATCGTGGGTGTATTACTCCTTTAAGGGCGCTGCTTATGGCCCGTCTAAAACAGCGCTGAATGCCTATACGCTTTCACTGGCCTATGAACTGCGCGAAACAAACTTTAAGGTCAATGCAGTCGATCCCGGATATACGGCGACGGATTTTAATCATCATAGCGGTCCCGGCACCGTGGAAAACGCGGCGGCGCTGTTGGTCCGCTTCGCCACCCTCGGTGCCGATGGTCCTACCGGAAAATACTTTAGTAATGACAGGAACGGAGAAACGAGTCCCTGGTAAGAATTAATGGGCTTCTGTATATTTTTTGTAATTGTTCAGGATAGCCTGCCAGCCACCTTTTTGCATCTCAACGGGATTTTCGTTTTCCGCGTCAAAAGTAACGGTAACGGCTGTCTGTTGGCCCTGGCCGTCGAAGGATACCTGTGCAGCCCTGCCATCTCCCATGACATAGGTGAAACTTTTGCCGGGAACGATATCTTCGTAGATGGCTTCGAAGTCAAATCCAAAGCTGCCATCTTTGGCTTCCATGCGGGCGCTGTATTTACCGCCAACCCTCATGTCGTTGCTGGCGCTGGGACATTGCCAGTCGTCCGACGCAAAATTCCATTTGGTGATATGTTCCGGCTGGGTGTAGTGATCCCATGCTTTTTGTGCTGCTGATGCGACAACAGTCTGCACCGTAATTTTGGATGTTTGCATAGTAGTATCTTTGATAGTTATTGTAAAGCAGACAGCAGTTCGTCCAGTTTTTCCAGTGTAGAGGCCATACCTTCTTCCATGCCCATTTTAATCACTGTTTCAATATCACTGAGGGAGGCGTAGGTTACTATTGTTTCCACTACCGCGTTATTCCCTTTATCGTGAAATGTCACGTCCCAGTTGGCGCGGGGCAGGCCGGTGTTCAGCTGGCCGTTTTCATCACAGAAAGCGTCCAATCCGGAGTAACTCTCTACGGGACGGATTTTTTCGTAATCCATACGTCCCCAGTACTCTTTGCCTTCCGGATCTACCATGGCATACAGCCAGTAACCACCTTCCCTGAAGTCCATGTGTTTGGTTTTAGTGGTAAACGGTTTGGGCGCAAACCATTGGTCCAGCAGCTCACTTTTCGTATAGGCGTCCCATACCAGTTGCCGTTTAGCGCGGAATTCCCGGCGGATAGTGAGGGTGTTGTTGGTCTTGTCAACCAGGAAATCGAATTGCAAATGAACACTCATATTTGTTGATTTAAGTTTGATAACAGATTATCTAATTGACTGAAACGGTCTTCCCACATTTTGCGGAATTGTTCCAGCCATATATCTATCTCTTTCATTTTACTGAGTTCAAGTTGATAATATATCTCCCTGCCTTTGTGTTCCTGGGTAATCAGTTCACATTCTGCCAGTATTTTCAGGTGTTTGGATACTGCCTGCCGGGTGGTATCAAAATGCGCTGCAATGGCATTAGGCGTTAGCGCCTGCGCGGCTATCAATACCATAATAGCCCGCCGGGTAGGATCCGCTACTGCCTGAAATATGTCTCTTCTCATGGATCTGTTTTTATTATAGCAACCGTTCGGTTGCAAATATATGTGCAAATAATCGGTTGCACAAGTTTTTTTTTCAATAAGCGGCCTGAACGTTTGGTGAAAGAGCGGAGAGGAGTAGGATACGGAGTGCGGAGCGGAATGTCAATTTAACCAGGGTTTGGAAATCGACCCTAAACCCTGGTTAAGCATTATTTTTATTTTCCTTCCAGCACAGGGATCAGGTGTTCCCATTTCAGCTGTTTGGCAAAATCGAGTGCGGTTTTGCCGCTTTGTGTTTGTTTGGAGGTGTCGGCGCCCTGTTGCAGCAATACTTCCACAATAGAGAGATTGCCGGCAATGGATTCCTTGTGTAACAACGTGAAACCGGCTTCGTCTGCACTATTCAGTTCACCGGGATTTTGTTGCAGGAAATCTACGAAACTGGGCTTCATGTTTTTGCTCATGGGATGCTCCACCAGGTTTTCAGGATTTTCTTCTTCCTTGTTAACTACGAGGATGCGGTTATAATCGCCAAACTCCAGTCCCCAGGCTTCATCGTGGTCCTGTCTTTCTTCTTCGGTCATGCCGGCACGCATGGCCTGTATGGTAAACCCGCCATAGGCGCGGTCATCGATGGCGAACAGCCAGTCGCTGATCTGGTTGAGCGGCACGGTGATTTCATCACCATTGCTCACATTGGTGAGACTATTCGGATCATTGATCAGGATACCGTAGATGTTGTCTCCATCGAAGCTGATATCGTTGATCCACATGTGTTCAACTGTTGGTTTATCGTCGCCGGGGAACTGTTGTGCAAACGGCACTTTTACACAGGCTACATTCAGTCCGGGAATAATACGGCGATGTTCCCAGGAAAGTTCCCGCCAGAAGTATTTAAAAGTGGCTTGTGCTTTGGCGGCGGCATCAAGCATTTCGGGGCTATCGCCTTCAGCGAAAAAAACGATTGATTCGGACATGACAATTGTTTTACAGGTTAATGTTTTACGCCAGTTCGGCGCTATGGATGGCTATAAAATCCCCCTGCTCTGAATAGGCGTCGATGGCGAAAGCATCGAAACCATTGCGTTGCAGGTAGGCAAGATCTGTTTTTTCGCCGGTGATAAACCGGATTTCGCCGGCTTCATCCTGGAAGGTCTCCAGCTCGTCCTCGTAATCAATGTTGAAAAAGGCATGTAATACGATTTCGAAAACACTGTTTCCTGCGGCGTCGGTATAATCATGTGTTAACGGCCGGTTGTTGAGCTGTGCCGGGGTCCATTCATTACAGAATAAATTGTCGTGCCCCTGGCGACCGCCATCAAAAAGGAGTATTTCTTCTCCGCTGTGAATATCTACAGCATAAATCAATTCGGGTGCATCATCGGAATTGGTGATGAGTCCATTGAAGTGTTTACCGTAATGTTTTTCATGATGTTCTATATGCCTGGGTTCCTGCTTTACCTCCCAACGATACAGATCGCCGTAGTACCGGATACGGAACAGCCGCCCGCCGGTAGAAGACTGCAGCTGGGCGCGCCATTCTACGGGATGTATGTTGTTGAAATAAGCCGCTTTATCATATGCGGCATAAGGTGCATATAGCTCGGGTGCTGGTCTCATAGCCAAATTTTGTACAGGGCAGCGCGCAAAAATCCTGCCCGATATAACAATGGATTATTTTATTTGTGTGACTTTTTTGTTCTCACCATCCCACACGTAACGGGTACTTTTTTTCTCTGTTATTTTCATGATGTACTCACCGTTTTTGCCCTGTTTATCCGTGGCTTCAGATACTTCCAGGTTCCAGACGATCATATCCGGCTGGCCGTTCTTTTCATTGGGAAAAGTAAATTCTTCGGAATGATAAAAGGCGCCTGCATCACCAACATTGGTTTTGTTGGGCAATGAAACCAGCTGACCATCTTTAGTCCAGGCGAAGTAATAGTCGTTGGTCGGAATACCACAGGCTTCGCCGGAAAATGACAGCACTACAATATGTTGCACATTGGTGAGGCCCATACCGCTCATCACCTTCCCGTAGCTGAAATTGGCGCTTTCATCGTTCCAGATGGAGAAGGCGGTTTTTGCCAGTAATACGCCGTTCTGCACTACTTTGAGGCGTACCTGGTATTTGGGGAAGGTATCTCTTTGGTTGCCGGATACCGCGACGGAGTCGAAGCGGCGTTCGATGCCATATACAAATTTGAGGTCACCCCGGCGCAATGGTGCACAGCTCACGAGTCCCTGCCAGATATAACCGTTCCGGGATTCACCGTTTTTATGATACGCAATTTTTAACCATGGTCCCCGGATGCCGCGGATGGTCAGCCCATTAGGCATAATAGCGGTAACCGTGATGTTGTCACCCGCCAGCAGCGTGTCAATCGGCGCTTGTTTGGTGTCGGGAGATACCCTGATATAGGCGGTGTCGGAAAAAATATAACGATCAGTGGAATCACCGTTTACATATAATGACCAGCTGCGCATGTCGCTGAAATCTGGTGTATCCTGTGCAAAAAGATGTTGGGAAAAACAAACGAACAAAAACAATAAAAACTTCTTCATAATTTTTCTGTTGAGATATGTATTTATGTATGTGACAATGTTGGCATCATTAACTGATGGGTAGCAAAAACATTTTCTTTTTTATCCAGTACAAACAACGTGAGATCATCATCTTTCAGCGGTTGCATGGTGAAACCGGTGGTGGCCCCGGGTGTAAAACCAAGGTTCACCTGTCGGGTGTTATTGTCCGTCAGGGCGGATAAAATGCGGTGCAGCGACTGGCTGGTGTTCCCGAATATATCATGACAGGTCAGGGTACCTTCTTCCTGTTCTATGATAGCTACCACATCCCATTCTTCCAGGTAATACACATTGGTTTTGTAAAACCGGGTGCAATAGAACATCAGCAGACCGGGATTGCCGGTTACAGTGAGCGCTGCAAACGGGTTGGTCTGTGCATATTTCTGTAGTAGCAGTTCCCTGTCGGCCGCGTTATCCATATCCAGCTGCCGTACTTTGGCAGGTTGAGGTAATAACTGCCGGGTAATGTATTGGTATTCTGCTGCCGGTGCAAATCCGAATTTGGGATAGAAGTCGGGTACCCTTTTATTGGCAAAAAGCATCATGGTGTCGTATTTTCCTTGCCATTCTTCCAGGATTTTATTCATCAGCCATCGGGAGAGGCCCTGGCGGCGGTAGTCCGGATGTGTCATCACGGTGCCGAGCTGCAGCCAGTTTTGCTGCTGCTCCTGCCAGCGTACGGGCAGTATATTAACGGTGGCATTGGCTACAACGGTGTCGCTATCCAGGAGTACATAAGGGATACAGGTATGATCCCAGTAACCATCCTGGTACCAGGGCTCAAAGCTGAGGTGGAAGGTGCTGTTGGAAAGCTGGTCAAAGCTAAGCCGGACGGGGGTATTGTCCTTTATGTCAGCGATATAGGTATATGTTCTGCCGTTGATGTTGTATTCCATAGCGTTAACACACAATTTCAAATCATAACGGCGAAGATAGTGTTTTCGGGGGAGAATGGACGGGACTGCGGATGATGCCGTCCCGTTTTATGTTGGTTAATGCCGCGCGACATAATCCCCGAACTGTTTGAGTACGCCGGCGCAAAAAGCCTGTTGGTCTGCTGCGGGTACACCTGCTTCGGGTTCAAATATTTCAGTGATGGTAACGCCGTCGGCGGTAACGCTGAAGGTATTGACGGTTTTTCTGCCGTTGGGATGAACGCTGCTTAATTTTTCGAAGGGTATCACTTCGTCATACTGACCTTCGAAAGTGAATCCGCCGCCGTCGTTTGTTTCCATAACGTAACGGAATTTTCCGCCTGTGCGGACATCGTTTTCTACACTGGTGGTTTTCCATTCATCGGAAGGATTGTTCCAGCGCAGGATATGTTCCGGTGCGGTCCAGTAGTCCCATATTTTTTGAATGGGTGCGTGGACGGTGACAGATGCGGACAGGTGGGTAGTGGAGTGGTGCATGTGCAGGGAATGTTAATATAGCTGTAAGATAAACAATATTAAGGGATCATCCGGTGGCAAGGGTAGCATAATTGCCGTAAATCAACATGAAAAAGAGAGGGATACGCCCATTTCTGCGTTATGATAGTATTACCTTTATTGATGAACGGAAAAACGGACCATGAAACACCAGGAAGCCATTATAGCGGAATTACTCACTACTGCTTTTCAGGATGAAACCCTGCGTAACGCCTACTATGAGGCGGTACAGCAAAAGCAGTTTAAAAAAGGGGACATACTGCTGCAACAGGGGCAGGTGTGCCGCTACTCCTATTCGATCCTTTCCGGTGTGGTAAGAGGGTATTACATCAAAGACGGACGTGATATTACCACCTCTTTTAATTTTGCGGACGATATGGTGATGTCGCTGGAAAGTGCTACCCGGCAAACACCCAGCCCGGAAACATTTGAGGTGCTGGAAGATACGCTGGTGGAAGAAATCTCTGTGGAAAAACTAATGGTCCTGCGGGAACGTTTCCCGGTACTGGAAAAAATCTGGACCCTCAGCGCGGAATCTTATGCGATCTGGCTGGAGGAACGATTGGCCAGTCTGCAGTTTGCTACGGCGAAAGAACGTTATGAACAATTGCTGGCACGTTATCCGGAGATCGTCCGCAAGGTGCAGCTGAGCCATATTGCTTCCTACCTGGGCATCACGCTGGAAACCCTCAGCCGTATCCGTGCAAAGGGATAATTATTTGATATATGTCAAATGCCGGCTGCTGTTTGTTTCTCAACTTTGCTGCGTTCAAATAAAAAACATGATTTATGCAGCCGTTTGTACCCGCCCAACCATCACCTGCCAACCGTCGTATAGACGCGCTGGACGCCATCAGGGGTGTCGCCCTGGGTGGTATCCTGTTGGTCAACATGGGACTTTTTGCTTTCCCCGCGCTTTACCTCAATGCTACAGATGTGTGGACCAGTGCGCCCGATAAAATAGTGGAAGGGATGGTCGGTTTCTTTGCGGAAGGCAAGTTTGTATCCATGTTCTCTTTTCTCTTTGGCCTGGGCTTTATCCTTTTTCTGCAAAGTGCGGAAAAGAAAGGACTGCCGCCGGTACGCCTCTTCCTCCGCCGGCTGCTGGTGCTGCTGGGTATCGGCTGGATACATGCCTACCTGATCTGGTTTGGCGATGTACTGTGTTTTTATAGCGTACTGGGTATATTACTGCTTTTTTTTAGGAAAATGTCTCCTCCGGCACTGTTGAAATGGGCACTGGGACTGCTGCTGGTACCGGTAACGCTGTTTATTGCCCTCGGGGTGATGATGGGGCCTGACTTTTATACGGACGCTGCTTCGTATAAGGATTTGGGTTATAAAGCCATCGAGGTATACCGCTCTGGTACACTTCGTCAACTATGGTCACAAAACGCTGCCGACCTGAATGCCGCGCGTATGGGATACCTGTTTGAAACGCCTATGATGCTGGCCATGTTCCTGTTGGGCGCCTATGCCGGTAAAAGAGGATTCTTCCGTCAGCCGGAGGCTTATGCTCCGCTGATACGGAAAATACAGCTATGGAGCGCTGTGATCGGATGGCCGCTGGTAATCGGAGTGCTGTGGGCTGGTCATGCGCATCTTGGCAGCGCGCTGGACGACTATATCATGATGATCGATACCTATATTGCCAGTCCGGCTGTCAGTATCTTTTATATCGCTACGCTTACCCGCCTGTTGCAGCGCAACTCCTGGCAGCAATGGATGCGGCCCTTCCAGGCTGCCGGCAGAATGGCGGCAACCAACTATCTCCTGCAATCTGTTACCTGTGTCTGGATTTATTACAGCTTCGGCGGAGGACTGTATGGCTATGCCAGCCCCACGATGTATATACTCATCTGGTTGATGGTATTAGGAATCCAACTTACTGTCAGCACCTGGTGGATGAGTCACTTCCGCTTTGGCCCGGTGGAATGGATATGGCGAAAACTGACCTATGGTAAAGCATATGCCGTAAAAGTGCAATAAAGATTATCCGGCGTGTGACCACGGGTCTCTGCCAACTGCCGGCAGGGGCCCTTTTTGTTCTTTTTTTCGGGAGATGACCACCGCCTGTCCCTTGTTTTTTCCGATATCGGCTAAATGCCCGATATTGCCCGGTATCACCATGAAGAAAATTTATCAAACACAGCTGGAAACGCCCCTCGGACCTATGATGGCCGGTGCCACGGATGAAGGTATCTGCCTGCTGGAATTTATGGAGCGGAAAATCATGGACGCACAATGGGCTTCGCTGCGCAAACAGCTGAAAGCAACCATTATAGCGGAGAATCATCCTCATTTTACACGGTTGCAACAGGAGCTGGACGCCTACTTCACTGGTACCCTGCATACGTTTACGGTGCCATTGCATATGCCGGGAACAGCCTTCCAGCAGGCGGTATGGGAACTGTTACTTACTGTGCCCTATGGAGATGTACGCACCTACAAACAACAGGCTGTGCTGTTGCAACGGCCGGCGGCGGTTCGCGCGGTAGGCCATGCCAATGGTATGAACCGTATCTCCATTATCGTGCCCTGTCACCGTATTGTGGGAGGCAATAGGGATCTGACCGGCTACGGCGGTGGTATCTGGCGCAAACAATGGTTACTGGAGCATGAAAATAAATTTCAACGGGTTGGGTGATTATCCGGTTTTTAAGGTATTAACGGCTGACTAAACTTTTTGTATGACAACCTATACTGACCGGGAACTGATATCGGAACTGAAAGCGGGCAGTCACCACGCTACAGTAGCTATATATCGGCAATACTTCCCGGTGATAGCCGCCTATGTACAGCAACACGGCGGTCATACGGCAGATGCGGAAGATGTGTTCCAGGAAACCATGCTGGTACTGGTGCAGAAAATACAATCTCCTGATTTTACCCTGACAGCCTCCCTGAAAACATACCTCTATGCTATCGCCCGCAATCATTGGAGCAAACGTCTGCGGGATAACCGTCTCCTGCTGCCGGGCGAAGCAGCCCTGCCGGAAGAAACCGGTACGCCCGACTTCTTCCCCGAACAGCCGGCTGCAACGCAGGTACAAAGCTGGCTGGAACGTATAACGGTGAACTGTAAACGAATTTTAAAGGCTCTCTTCTTTTATCAGCAACCTATGGCGCGACTGGCGGCAAAAATGGGCTGGAAAAACAAACATACTGCCGATAATCAAAAGTATAAATGTTTGCAACAGCTCAGAAAAGCGGCGGCATCTCCCAGGTAACTTAATATCCGCGAGGTTTCTTTATCACCCAAAAAAGACAGAACTTTGCCTGGTATGGATATTTTCGAACAATCACAGTTAACACAAGCCGATAGGGACCAGCTGCAACAGCTCATGAAAACCGTACAGCTGGAGAAACAGGATTATTTTATCCGGGAAGGAAATGTGTGCCGGCAGTTGGCTTTGCTGCGCAAAGGTATCCTGCGCTCTTTTTATGTAAAGGATAATGGAGAGGAAATTACCGATTGTATTATGTTTGAAGGGCAACTGGTGACTGCCTATTCCAGCCTGATCACCGGTGCGCCGGCATTTGAAAATATACAGGCCATTACAGATTGTGAGTTGGCAGTACTGGACCGGGATGACCTGTACCGGTTATATGAACAGAATATCCGCTGGGCCAATACCGGACGGATTTTCGGAGAACAGGAGTTTGTGATGATGGAACAACGTACCCGTTCTTTTCAGCAATACACGGCCAAAGAACGCTACGATGAAATGGTCCGTAAACACCCGCGTATGATACAACAGGTGCCGCTGCAATACCTGGCTTCCTATTTAGGCATCACCCCGCAACACCTGAGCCGTCTGCGAAAAAATTAACATTTGTTCAGTGCCGGCAGCTGCGCCACTGCTAGCTTTGCAGGCATGAAAAAGATATTGATCATCAACGGTCACCCTGACCGTGAAAGTTACAACTACGAATTACACGAGGCTTATAAATCCGCCGCGCTGGAAGCCGGCGCCGATATAACGGAAATCCACCTTGGATCATTGCAGTTTGATCCTAATCTGCGCTATGGTTACCGTAAAAGAATGGAATTGGAACCCGATCTGCTGGATGCCTGGCAAAAAATACTGGCGGCTGAACATATCGTTTGGATTTTCCCCATGTGGTGGGGCTTTCTGCCGGCATTGACCAAAGGTTTCATCGACCGTCTTTTTCTACCGGGACTGGCATTCGGTAATATACCCAACAGTATGCTGGTAGAGAAAAAACTCAAAGGCAAAACCTCCCGCATCATTTGCACCATGGATACGCCGGTGTGGTTTCATACGCTGTATTACGGTTCTGCGGGTATGCGCGCGTTCCGTAGCATGACCCTGCGTTTTTGTGGTATCAAAATAACAGGGACTACATACATAGCCCCTGTTAAGTTCATGAAGCCGGGTGGTAAAGAAAAAGGTATACAAAAAGTGATAGCGCTCGGAAAACGTTTACGCTAGACCGTTATTTCACGGAGGTGATCCACCAGGTATTGCCACAGGGGTCTTTTACTCCGCCACTTCTGCCATAGGATTGATCGGCTACTTCCATGACCACCGTGGCGCCGTGGTCAAGGGCTGCCTGGTAGCTGGCGTCAGCGTCTTCCACATAAATAAACAGTTGTCCTGGCTGGGGTTTCCATGGGTCACGTCCACTGCTGATCATCAGCGTGCTGTCGCCGATCTGTAGCTCAGCATGACGTACCATTCCGTCGTCATGCAGGGAATGATGACTGAGTTTGGCCTGAAATACCTGTTGCGCAAAGGTCAGGAAGCCGGCTGCATTGTCGAGCATGAGATAAGGCATAACGGTGTGATGGCCTGCTGGAATCTTCATTGTAATAAAGTATTAAAGTGAAACAATACTGCGAAGCTAGTCTGACTGCTGTTGCGGAAATTGGAAAAACGCGACATTTTAGTCCATCCAGGCGGTAGCACCGGAGCGGCCGGAGAAATATGCTTTGGGATGCTCCCCGGAAAACGCCCTGAAATCGTGGATGAAGTGAGACTGGTCGTAATAACCGCATTCCAGCGCTATCTGTGTGAGGGATGGCGCATCAGGGCCGTATTGTTTGATCGCGGCGTGAAAACGGGCAATACGGGAAAACATTTTAGGACTCAAACCGGCGTATTGCATGAACTGCCGTTCAAATTGCCGGGTAGAGAGGTAGTGGTCCTGCGCCAGTTGTTTGACGGATATCGCGCCCTGGCGCTGGATGATGGTCCGTATAGCCTCGAATACCGGTGGTTGTATATTGTCCTGCCCGGACAACCGTTGCGCGAAAAAATCTTCCAGTATACGAATCCTGTGCGGATGGTTACCTGCCAGGGCAATTTTTTCTTCCAGCTGTTGACCAATACCGGCCAATATGGTGGTCAGGTCTGGCATCTGGTTGGTTAATTCGCTGGCAGGAATATTAAAAAGCAGGGGGATGGCCTGTGGATAAAGATACACCCCAAACATGCCGAAGCCCTGGTTGATATTAAATTTGCGGGTGGTACAGCATTGTCCGTGGATGCCGGCCGTAAAGGAGGCTTCACGGGCGCCGCCGGACAGTAATTCATCAAATCGTCCGTTGTAATGGAATAACAGTTCCGGGCACATATCGGCCATGGAGTGATGTGTGTATGGCTCATCACTCTCCAATATCCAGTACGATCTCACGATACCGCGAAACCTGGCTGATGGCTGGAAGGTCTGGTATTGCATGGAGCAGGCCGTTTTGATACCGGCATCCTAAAGATACTAAAGTCAGAGCAACTGATGTAATTGTGCATATTGCAACAGCATGATTGTTTTGGCATCGCGGATGCGGCCGTCTGCGACCATCTGCAGGGCTTCCGTAAAAGGTATTTTCAGGACTTCTATTTCTTCCTGCTCATGTTCCAGTCCGCCGCCATCGGTTACTTTCATACTATCGTCGTAGGCGGCCACAAAAAAGTACAGTATCTCCGTCACGGAGCCGGGCGACATATACGCTTCAAATATCTTTTTAACATCGGTAATCCGGTAACCGGTTTCTTCTTCCGCTTCCCGGCGTATACATTCCTCCGGATTGACTTTCTCCAGCAGGCCGGCACAGGCTTCTATCAACATGCCGTCAGGATTGCCGTTAATATAGGTGGGCATCCTGAACTGACGCGTGAGGATCACCGTTTGTTGTGCTTTGTTGTATAACAGGATCACTGCGCCGTTGCCACGGTCATAGGCTTCACGGGATTGCCGTTCCCAGTCGCCGTTCCTTTTCCGGTAGTCATAGGTCACCTTTTTCAGGGTATACCAATTGTTGGACAATACAGTCGTGTCAATGATTTTTACTTCGGGTGTCATAAAAATGATTATATTTGATCGAATTTGATTGTTTTGATCAAAAGTAAATAAAAAATGGGATTTCCGGAGCGAAAACAAAAAATATTAAAACTGCTGGACCAGCATGATAACAGGGAGGTACAGGAGATTGCAGATGCATTGGGTATTTCGGCGATCACGATCCGGCGTGACCTGCAGCAGCTGGCGGAAGAAGGGCTGCTGGTACGTACTCATGGCGGCGCCATGAAAGCGCCTGCCCTGCATCCGTTTACTGCATTTGCAGATAAAGCCGGCGTAGGGCAGGAGCATAAGCAGCATATCGGAAAACTGGCGGCAGCGCAGGTAAAGCCGGGAGATACTATTTTCCTGGACTGTGGCAGTACGGTGTTTGCGATGTGCCGGCACTTGCGGAAAACAGGCCCGCTGCGGGTAATCACCAATTCGCTGCCGGTACTGGCGGCGTTGATGGACTGTGACCAGATCACCATTAACCTGATAGGCGGCGAAGTAGACCCGGAACGAAAAGCCATGCACGGGCAACGGGCTTTATTACATATTGAAAGTTATCATGGCGTCAAAGCCTTTATTGGTACGGATGGCCTGTCGCTGAAAAACGGTCTGACCGCCTTCAGCGAAAAGGAAGCCTCCATCAGCAAAGCCATGGCGGGCCAGGCAGATACGGTATACCTGCTCTGTGATTCCGGCAAAATAGGGAAAGACAGCTACCTGAAATACGCTCCGCTCAGTCTGTTTGATTACCTCGTTACAGACAGGCAGCTACCTGCAACGGTGGCTGCACAATTCAAAGCCAAAGGCGTGTCCGTTATGTCCTGAAAACCGCTATTTTTGGCGGTATGATCAATGAAGCCTGGTATCTGCAGCGTTATCAATCCCGGCACGATGCCGTGCAACTGGTGATAGACGTGCTCTCCATATATCTGTACCCGTTAGACAAACACACGTTGTTTGATGCGGTCAATCTGCTTACTTCCCTGCCACGCCCCGAGCTGGAAGATATCCTGCTCGACCTGCGGGAGCAGGAACTGTTGCAGATGAATGTGAACGGCCACTATAACCTGCCGCCTGCGTTAAGTTTTCAACTGTTGCCGCTCAATATTGTCCGGCCGGAATACCAGCCGGTGGTAGACCGCACCGGTAGAGCGGTACATGCCTTTTACTCAGTGAGTGCAAGGTTACAGGAACTGCAACAGCTGCTGGTAGCCTGGTTTACCGGCGACCGTTACCTGCTGGCGCCGCCTATACGCCGGATGGAACTGGAGCTGAACGAATATCAACCCTGGTTATCCTATCTGTTGTTCTTTCCCGCCTACGACGGATTGCTGAAACTATTTTCCGAACCGGCAATGGACAACATCTTTTCTTTTGCCATTAAATACCATCTGCTGCAACTGCCGCCCATGGAGGAGCTGCTGGCTTTACAAACACGCAGCGATGCCCGTTTCCCTGAGTTGCAATTGTTACAGGGCGATTTGCATACGCCTTTGGGAGATGCCAGCGCCGATGAACTGTTTGGGAAAGCGCTGGTTACCTTGTACGAAGGCAATCCGGCGGCGGCACTGATCGCATTTGATAAAGGCATTAAACGGCAACGGCAGCAGGATAAAAAAAATACGTTGCCTGTATCTCCGTTGTTTGCCTTTTACTATGCGCTCACATTGACTTTGCTGCCAGGAGAAAAAAGCAACCCGGTTATACAAAAATTGCTGACAGCCTATGAACGAAAAATATTTCCCGCTGTTACACCCGCTATCTGCCTGCTGCACCTGCACGCCGGCAGAAAAGAAAAAGCGGAGAGTCTGTTGCTGCTATTGCTGGAACGCAATGAACAGCCGCTGTTAAGTTACCTGTCCGTGATCGCCTTGCAGTTGCTGCATCCCCGCAGCAAACTGCTGATCACTTTCCGGGTGCAGGCAGATGTACTGTTGCGCCGCGGTATGGAACACCACTACCGGTTACTCACCTACGAATATTTATACCTCTTCCGCGATGCGGGTTATGCCGGCTACGCACCCGCTTTTACTGCCGCTGGTGCGGTGATCCGTTATGAACCGGTGCTGTCGCAGATAAGGCTCACGGCAGACTGGGAACGGTTGCTCAATACGCTGCTCACGCCCGACGATGCCGGCGGTAAGGCAAAACCGGTGCCGGTGCACCGGCTGATCTACCTGGTGGATTTTGATCATTATAAGCTGCAGCCTGTTGCACAAACGGCTAATCCCGATGGTAGCTGGAGCGCCGGCCGTAATGTGCCGCTGAAAAAACTTAAGGAAGGCAGGGCCGAAGCGATGACCGACCAGGACCAGCGTATCAGCACCACGATACAAAAAGATCATTTCTATAACCACGACGGAGAAGCTTTTTCCTTCGATAGCCGTGTATGGGAAGAGCTGGCAGGGCATCCCTACCTTTTCCTGGAAGATAACCCTGCTGTTCCCGTGGAGATCGTAAAAGGTACGCCGGAGTTGCTGGTAAACTTTAACGGGAAAGGCTATACGTTTACTGTCAACATCAATGATTATAGCAGCGAGCTGGTATTTGTAAAGGAGACGCCTACACGCCTGAAGATTATCCGGCTTACGCCACAGCAACGTAAAGTGCTGCAAACACTGGCGCAGGTGCCTGTGGTTCCTGCAGAAGGACGGGAGAAGCTGATGCAGGTACTGAAAAGCATCGGCGCCCACCTCACCGTACACTCCGAACTGGGCGATGGTTCACTCAATATCCGCAAACGGGAGGGCGATGCCCGTATCGTGATACAGTTATTGCCTTTTGGCGCCGGTATCAAGGCGGGACTGTTTGTGAAACCTTTCACCATAGATCCGCCCTATTGTAAGGCAGGTGCAGGCGCCGCCCACATCATCGGCATCAGTAACGGCGAACGCTGGCAGGCCAACCGTAACCTCGAAGAAGAAAAAGCCAATGAAACAAGGTTGCTGGAACTGATTCAGCAGATCGTACCCCAGGAACTGGTGGCCGATACCCTGGTGTTCGAAGACCCGGCAGACTGCCTGGAACTGCTGGACCTGATACATGCCCATCCTGACCTGGTGCGTGCCGAATGGCCGGAGGGTGAACGTTATCATGTGAAAGACCAGGTTAATTTCTCTCATGTGGCCTTGTCGCTGAAAGAAAAAGGACATTGGTTCCTGTGCGATGGGGAGATCCGTGTGGATGAAAACCTTGTCCTCACCTTCCGCGAACTGCTTGACACTAAACGTATCGTCAAAAAACGTTTCCTGGCGCTGGATAATGGCGAATTCCTGTCCCTCACGGCGGACTTACGCAAACGGCTCAACGAACTGGCAGACATTGCCATACAAGGGCCGCAGGGACTGAGTATTCCCCGTTATGCCGCTTCCATGCTCGACGATCTGTTGCTGCAGGCCGGTCAGGCGGAAGTGGACGAAGCCTGGCGTGCGTTTATCCATAAACGTGATACGGCCATGGACCTGCACCCGGAAATACCGGTCACCCTGCAGACCACGCTGCGCCCCTACCAGGAAGAAGGTTTCCGCTGGATGGCCCACCTGGCCGCCTGGGGAGCCGGCGCCTGCCTCGCTGATGACATGGGGTTGGGTAAAACCGTACAGGCGATAGCGTTATTGCTCTACCGTGCGGCTGATGGTCCGGCGCTGGTGGTGAGTCCTGCTTCGGTATTGCCCAACTGGGTCAATGAACTGAGCCGTTTTGCACCTTCGCTTAATATTGTGGAGTTACAACCCGGCAAACGCGCTGCACTGATTAAAAACGCCGGCGCCTTCGATGTGGTGGTGACCACTTACGGTATCCTGCAAGCAGAAGCGCAATTGTTTGCCGGTGCGCATTGGAGTACCGCCGTGCTGGACGAAGCCCATACCATCAAAAACTATCAAACCAAGACTTCCAAGGCGGCCATGGCCCTTCAGGCCGATTTCCGCCTGATGCTAACGGGTACGCCTATACAAAACCATATGGGCGAGATCTGGAACCTCTTTAACTTCCTCAATCCCGGGTTACTCGGTTCCCTCGATCATTTTAACGAGCAGTTTGTATTTCCCAGTGTCCGCAACCCGGAGAGTACGGTGAAGCAGCATTTGCGCCGGCTGCTGGCGCCTTTCCTGCTGCGGCGTACCAAAACAGCCGTGCTGGAAGAGTTGCCTTCTAAAACCGAGATTACGCGGTTGGTGGAGCTGTCTCACGAGGAAATGTCGTTTTATGAAGCGATACGCCGTAAAGCAATAGAAGCGCTGGCGGTGCCCGAAGAGAACCTGGGCCGCCGCCAGATGAAGGCGCTGGCAGAGATCAGCCGTTTACGCATGGCTGCCTGTCACCCGCAGCTGGTGGATGGCGAAAGCGGTATCACCTCTTCCAAACTGAATGTCTTCCTGGAAATAGTACAGGAGTTGATTTCCAATAACCACCGTGCGCTGGTGTTCAGCCAGTTTGTCCGCCACCTGGAATTGGTAAAAACGGCGCTGGAACAGCGGGGCATCGACTGCCTGTACCTGGATGGCGCCACGCCTATACCGCAACGGGAACGGCTGGTACGTGATTTTCAGTCCGGCAGGGGACAGCTGTTCCTGATCAGCCTCAAAGCCGGCGGGGTAGGACTGAACCTGACCGCAGCCGATTATGTAGTACACCTGGACCCCTGGTGGAACCCTGCCATTGAGGAACAGGCCTCCGACAGGGCGCATCGTATCGGGCAAACGAGACCGGTGACTATTTACCGGCTGGTTGCGAAACAGACCATCGAAGAAAAGATCATCGCGCTGCATCACAGCAAAAGGGATCTGGCCGATCGCCTGCTGGAAGGCAGTGATCAGTCGGGGCGTCTTTCTGCGGAAGAGTTGATGGACCTTATTTCCGTAGGGTATTAAGGTTGAGGGCTGGTGCTGGTCCAGCCGCCATCGATCACGAGGCTTTGCCCGGTGATATGCCGGGCTTGTTCTGATACCAGGAACAACGCCGCCTGCGCGATATCTGCGGTGCTGGCCGCCCGTCCCATCGGTGTAAGCCTGGACCAGGTATCGGCATAGCCGGGCTCGGACAAAGTCCTTTCCGTCAGCGTAGCACCGGGAGCAATCGTATTGACGGTAATCTGAAACGGCGATAATTCAATCACCAGATTTTTAGCGAGCATTTCAAGAGCGGCCTTACTCATGCCATAGGCGGCGAGGTCTTTGTGTGCCTGATGTCCGGTCACCGAAGAGGTGAAGAGGATAGCGCCGCCACGTTGTTGTTTTTTCATCTGGTTGGCGGCTGCCTGTGCCAGGAAAAACGTACCGGCGAGGTTCACCTGCATCACACGCTGGAAGGCTTCCGGTGTATAGGTAAAGAAATCGCCGAACAGGGTGATGCCTGCATTGGCGATTACAATATCGAGGCTGCCGAATTGCACGACGGCAGCATGTACCATTTTCTGAATAAAGGTAACGTCGCTGGCGTCGCCGGGGAAGGCAATACAGCGGCCGTTTTCTTCAGTAATGGTGTTGGCTGCTTGCGCGGCCAGTTGTGCGTCTACATCATTTAGGATAACAGCGATGCCGGCTACCGTCAGTTGCCGGCAGATTTCGAATCCGATGCCCTGACCGGCGCCGGTAACAATTGCTACTTTGGATATTGTTGTCATAACGGGAATGTATATATTAATGAGAGTCCCGGGTTACCTGGCTGCCGGAACTGCCTTTGAGAAAATCGAGGTCGGCCCCCAGGTGTGCCTGTTCCACGTGTTGCTGGTATAATTGTACGTAGCCCCTGTTACTTACCGGGTAAACCGGTTGCCAGGCTGCTTTCCGCCGGGTAATTTCTTCCGGGGAAATGTCTGCATGCAGCGTACGGTTAGGGACATCCAGGGTGATTATATCGCCATCGCGGAGGATAGCGAGTGTACCGCCGGCAGCTGCTTCGGGTGATACGTGCAGTATCACCGTACCGAAACCGGTGCCACTCATCCTGCCGTCAGAAATCCTCACCATATCGGTAACGCCCTGGGCCAGCAATTTGGCCGGCAAGCCCATGTTGCCTACTTCCGGCATACCGGGATATCCTTTAGGTCCGACGTTTTTCAATACCAGTACACTATTCTCCGTTACATCCAGGGCGGGATCATCGATGCGGCGTTTATAGTCGTCGATGTCTTCAAATACAACAGCGGGACCGGTATGCTGCATCAGCCGGGGAGTGGCTGCTGAAGGTTTTATGACGGCGCCTTGCTCACAGATATTGCCTTTGAGTACCACGATGCCGGATATGTTATTAAACGGTGTTTCCAGGGAGGTAATGACTTCCGGGTTGTAACTGGCCGCGTGGCGGTAGTTGTCGCCGATGGTTTTACCGTTGGCCGTGAGGCAGTCCTTATGCAAACGGGAGAGCAGCGCGTTCATCACTGCCGGTAGTCCGCCGGCATAGTACAGGTCTTCCATAAAATACAGCCCCGAGGGCTGCAGGTTGGCCAGCAGCGGTATTTCGGCAGACCAGGTATCCATGTCTTTCAGTGTTACGTCTACGCCTATACGCCCTGCGATGGCCAGCAGATGTACCACAAAGTTGGTAGATCCGCCGATGGCGGCATTGACCATAATCGCATTTTCAAAGGCTGCCCGGGTGAGGATATGGGACAGGCGGCGGTCTTCCCGTACCATTTTCACGATTTCCATACCGGAGAGGTGGGCCAGCACTTTGCGGGCGGCATCCGGCGCGGGGATAGCGGCGTTTTGTGGCAACGATAGTCCCAGGGATTCTACCATACAGGCCATGGTAGAGGCGGTGCCCATCACGGCGCAGTGTCCGTCGCTGCGGCACATGCCCGCTTCGGCCATGGCCAGTTCTTCGGTGCTCATTTTGCCGGAACGCAGCTCTTCGCTGAAACGCCATATATCACTGGTGCCGATACTTCTTCCCATATGCCTGCCCGTTAGCATAGCGCCGCCGGATACCACGATGGTGGGCAGGTCCACACTGCAGGCGCCCATGACCAATGCGGGAGTGGTTTTATCGCAACCGCAAAGTAATACAACGCCATCCAGCGGGTTGGCGCGGATAGATTCTTCCACGTCCATACTTACCAGGTTACGGTACAGCATAGCGGTAGGTTTAATGAGCGTTTCCCCCAGCGACATCACCGGGAATTCCAGCGGATAACCGCCCGCTTCGATCACGCCCCGTTTTACGGATTCGGCCAGCTCCCGGAAGTGGGAGTTGCAAGGCGTTAACTCCGACCAGGTATTACAAATACCGATGACGGGCTTACCGTCCAGTTCATGCGCCGGTATGCCCTGCTTTTTTAACCATGCCCTGTATATGAAGCCGTCTTTGCCATCACGGGCAAACCACTGGCTGCTTCTGAGTGTTGATGATTCCATGCTGTTGAATATACAACAATTTTTTTCGGAGTCATAATAGAGGGTATGCCGGTGCTATAACGTTTTTGTTAGGGGTTGATAAGATAGTTTATCATTACAGGCAAAGTCTTCCTGCCATGTGACTGCGGTTAAAAACGACAGTTTGCAACACAATGCGGTTTCACACATGATAAATAAATTCATATTTAACAGATGTTTATCATCTGCCTCCTCTCTTTTTCAGATTTTATTGTGGAATTTGTTTTCCATAACATCCATTCACCTGTAGTAGCTGCCCACATGAAAAAACTATTGGCATTCATTATTTGTTTGGCCGTTTATAGTACCAGTCACGCCCAGCACGCGAAGATCAGCGGTCAGGTGACTGATACGCTGAATCATGTTAAACTATCCAACACCGTCGTAGCGCTCTTACATGCAAAAGATTCTATCCTGTATCAGTTTGTGCGGACCGGTGAAACAGGAGCGTTCCGGTTTGAACATATTCCGGCAGGGAAATACCTGCTGATGATTACGTATCCTGCCTTTGCAGATTACGTAGAGCCGGTAACGTTATCGGATACCAGTCATGTGCATGACGATAATATCATGATGACGTTGCGCTCCCGCCTGCTGCAGGAAGTGGTGGTGCAACAGAAAGTAGCCGCCATCAAAATGAAAGGGGATACCACTGAGTTTAACGCCGGCAGCTACCAAACGCAGCCCAACGCCTCTGTGGAGGACCTGTTGAAGAAACTGCCCGGTATCCAGGTGGATAATAAAGGCCAGATTACAGCCCAGGGACAAAAGGTGAAAAAAGTACTGGTAGATGGGGAAGAGTTTTTTGGAGACGATCCTACGCTGGTGACCAAAAACCTTCGCGCCGATATGATCGATAAGGTACAGCTGTATGATAAAAAGAGCGAGCAGGCTGCCTTCACCGGCGTGGATGACGGGCAAAACAGCAAAACACTGAACCTGAAACTAAAAGACAACAAGAAAAACGGCTATTTTGGTACGGTGAGCACCGGCGCCGGCACCAATGGGATTCATGATACCCAGGCTATGATCAATATGTTCAAAGGTAAAATGAAAGTAGGAGGGTATGGTTTTATTTCCAGTACGGGCAAAACAGGGCTCACCTGGGACGAACAGGAGAAATATGGTCAAAGCCAGGTGGAGAATATGATTTCTCCCGACGGAGACGATCTTATTTTCATGAACCAGGATGAATTTTCCGGGTGGGATGGCCGGTATAGCGGTAAAGGCTATCCGCTGTCGCAAACAGGCGGTATTCACTTCAACAATAAATGGAATCAGGATAAACAAAATTTCGGTGGTAATTATAAGTTCATGCGAATGTACGTGGATGGTAACAGTACTACTACCACCCAGAATATACTGCCGGATAACACCACCAGTTATCGTCGTCAGCAAGAGCATTTCAATAATAATATCCTGCGCAACCGCGTGGATGGCCGTTATGAGATGCAACTGGACTCTTCCTCCTCTTTACGGCTGGACATGAACGCTGGGCTGGATCATAAAAAATCCAATAGCCGTTTCCTGTCTGAATTCCTGGATGCGGACAGTTCGCTGGTAAACCGTAATAACCGCAGTTTGTCTGTAGCGGATGATACCCGGCAGTTAAACAGCAACCTGCTATGGCGCAAAAAATTGAAGAAAAAAGGACGTACTGTATCCGTAAACCTGTCGGAGAACTACACGCTTAGTGACGGCGATGGTGTGTTATATTCTTTTACCGAATATTTTAAAAAAGTGACAGGTATTGATTCTTCTGCACTTACCGATCAGCGGAGGGTGTTCAGGAATGAAAACATCAATGCCTCCGGTACTGTAACGTACACCGAGCCGCTGTCGGAATTGTCCTCACTGGTGGCCAATTATGGCCTTACGATGACCAACAGCAAATCGTTCCGTAATTCTTTCAATGCCGGGGACGGTGGTAAGTACGACAAGATAGACAGTACTTACAGCAATAGTTACGTATTTAATTTACTCATGCATAAAGCGGGACTGGCTTATATGTATAATGGGAAAAAGCTCCGTATACAAGCCGGTAATAACCTTGGTTTTACCACCTTCCATCAGGACGACGTGTATCATCAAAACAACATGGACCGCCGGTTTGTGAACTGGTACCCCGCGGGTTCCATCCGGTATGTCTTTAGTCAGCAGCGGCGTTTGGGACTTCACTATAACGGTTACACGCAGCAGCCGTCCATGAACCAGTTACAACCGCTGCGTTCCAACGATGACGACCAGGATGTGAGGATAGGTAACCCCGGACTGAAACCTTCTTTCAACAATACTTTCCGGCTATCCTATAATGATTTTAAGGTGTTGTCTGAACGTTCCATTTGGGTGAGTATGAACTATTCCACCACCAGCAATGATTTTGGAGAATCTTCCTTTATTGATGAAAAAGGAAGGCGCACCACCCGTTATGTGAATGTCAATGGTAATCAGAATGCGGGTGTGAACGTGAACTTGGGTTGGAAACTTTCTTCGTATCTGCAGCTCAGTTCAGGGCTACGGAGCAACTATTACCGGAATGCCGGTTATATCAACGACCAGCTGAATGTAACAAAGAGTACCAATACCACTGCCGAAATTGACCTGATGGGTTCCAAAGAGAAGAAGTATGAGCATTATCTATCTGTAGAAGCAGGTTATAATACCAGCAGGTCCTCTGTACAGCAATCGCTCCGCACTAACTACTGGACCTATACCGTTACCTTTTCGGAGACGCTGTTCCTGCCCTGGAAGTTCCAGTTGCAAACCGATGTGGTGTGTAATTTCAGGCAGAAGACACCTGTATTTACCGGCAATAATAACGTGATACTCTGGAATGCCTGGCTGGCAAAGAAGTTCGGTAAAAAGGAAGCGCTCGAACTAAGGGCTTCGGTAAAGGATATCCTGAATCAGAACATTGGTTTTAACCGCTCTGTCAACAGTAATTTTATCACGCAGAATACCTGGTCTGCCATTAGCCGTTATGCTATGCTGAGTGTGACCTGGAACTTCAATAAAATGGGTGGTGGCGCCGCACAAAAATAAATATATGCACAAACTTTTTTTATATACGGTTTTGTTGTTGGGTTATCATGCCGGGCAGGCACAGCATGCTGTTTTCCTGGATAAGGGCCGTATCGAATTTGAAAAGAAGCAGAACATACATGCCATCCTGGATGAGATGTGGGGCGATGCAGAAGGGCAGGAATGGAAAGAGCTGGAAAAAAAGCGACAGCCGCAGTTTAAGACGTCCTACCATGATCTTTATTTCAGTGGTACTGTTACCTATTATAAGCCGGGGCGCCGGCTGCCGGGAGAGAACCATGATAATGATATGCCTTCGGAGAATAACATCGTTTATTCAGACCTGGCGGCGCGGCGTAGTGTGTCGCAAAAGGAGGTATTTGATAAAACCTTTCTGCAGCAGGATTCTATCCGCAGTATACGTTGGAAGATCACCGATGAAACCCGCAAGATCGCTGGTTTTGATTGTCGGCGGGCCAATGCAGTGATCATGGATTCGGTGTATGTAGTGGCTTTTTATACCGATGCCATTGTTACGCCGGGCGGGCCGGAATCCTTTACCGGATTGCCGGGGATGATACTGGGACTGGCATTGCCGCATGAGCATATCACCTGGTTTGCCACCAAAGTGCTGGTAGATGAAGTGAAGCCCGAAAGCCTTAACCCGCCGGCGAAAGGGAAGAAGGTAACCATTACGGAACTGGGGGAAACGATCTCCAAAACGCTAAAGGATTGGGGTAATTGGGGGAAGGTATATATCAAAAGAATACTCCTGTAGCGGACTGTTGCGTTAGGATTCCTTAACATTTTTTTATGGTAATGAAATCTTAAAAAGTCCGTGGCTGGCAGTAAAAGGCTTCATTTTTGTTTTTCAGCCGGGTAGAACCAAAAAATTTTAACCATGGCTAAACAAACCGTACAAGCAGTAAAAATTGAGATCCAGGAATTGGCAATTGGTAATTACAAAAGTTATCCGCAGTATGAATCCAGCACGCCCGATACGCTGATCAGCGTGCAGGAACTGGCCAAAGGATACTGGGATTGCAGGGACTATAAAGAGGTGGTAAGAGATGAGAAATTAGGTATCAACCTGGAAGATTATCAGCAATGGACAAAAGAGGCGCATAGCCAGTTTTTAAAGGCCAGTGGCCATTCACTGAACTAGATATTTCTCCGTAGGAGGGAGGCGATAAGTCCAGCATTACCGGGCTTATCGCCTTTTTATTTTTAGTCGAAAAATAAATTTGTTATTGTAAGATTATTCTACTTACCTTCGTAACCCTGAGATAATTTGTTACTTCATAACCAACGCCTCCATACTTCATAACTGATTGCCATCCTCAAGGGCAGGTGTACTGACAGGCCGGTCGGAACATCTTCAGAAAAATCATTAAAAGAAAATACTGCTGTCGCAGCGAAAGGACTTATACCAGCCTCATCATGAGGGAACGAGATATTTGTCAATAGATGTGCATTTGTTACAACATAAGAGACCTGAGAAATGAAAGTTTCGCGGCGGGCGGCAATTGAATGCCGATAACACCTTTAAAAACCCAGGTAACATGAAAAAATCACTTTGTTTGTTGATGGTCCTGCTGTCGGCGGGACTGGAAGTATTCTCCCAATCTGCCATATCTGTTGATGCCAATTTGTATAATGAGCCGGATTTGGTTACCAAAATTTTTGGAAAGGACAGAGGAACCCTGTATGATGAGTTTCTGCAGATATCACCTGTGGAACAACGGGCTTTTACAGATGCCTTTCTGGAATATGAAGATGAAAAGCGTCCGTGGCTGGCGGAACGCATCGCTTTACTAAGGATGTATAATGAAGAATTTACCTGCCTTGATGAGAAGAAAATGAATAGTCTGACCAAACAGCTGATTAATAATGATCTTGAGTTCGGTCGTTTGCAGATGCGCTATTTCCGGCGTATGAACAAACTGCTGGGAGCAACCCGCGCAGCCAAGTTTTTTCAAATGGATAATTACCTGGAACAGTCTTCCAGAGCATACCTGCAAAACGATCTGCCTTTCATCAAAGCCCTGGAATCTGACCGTCAGGTATTTTCCAGTGCTAAGCCCGTCACCCGCTGGTAACATGGATATTTACCGCTGACCGTGATGCAGAAGGACCCGTGATCTGTTGTTTTTAACTCACCGTTATTTGTTCCCCGTCCCTTTCCCATGATTGTTCCCCAAAGCATCCTCCCTACAATGGATGATTGTACTTTCGTCCGTTGTTTGTTTACCCTATTTTCTATAGATTTGTGCCCTCACTCATCCGGTGCGAACACTGCACCAACAGTATTTAGCCAATTATTTATCAGCATGATTAAAACGAACGGGTATGTATTTACCGGTGGTCCGGGTGCGGGCAAAACATCGGTGATTACAGCACTGGCAGCAAAAGGGTTTCCGGTAGTGCCGGAATCCGGAAGACAGATTATACAGGAACAGGTGGCCAGCGGGGGAACAGCATTACCCTGGGCAGATAAGATCTTGTTCCGCGACAAGATGCTCAGCGCGGCACTGGACGATTTTTACCGCCTGCCGCCGGATGGGCAGCCTGTATTTTTTGACCGGGGTATTCCCGATCTGATCGGTTATTCCCGGCTGGAAAATTTGCCGGTACCGGCGGTACTGCCGGAATATGCCGTCACCCTGCGGTATCATCCGCGGGTATTTATCTTCCCGCCCTGGGAGGAGATCTACCAGGGAGATACCGAACGTAAACAGGACTATGCCACGGCAGTGGCTACGTATAACGCCATGCACGCAGCCTATACCCGTTGCGGGTATCAGCTGGTAACGGTGCCGTGTATGAGCGTCGCCGGCAGGGTGGCTTTTATCCTGGAACAACTTCCGTAAAATCCGCGCTGCGGGGGATGGCTTTGAATTTCTCCATCAGATCGTCCGGCAGGGCTACCAGCTTACGTTGCTGCGTATCTATCCAGGCGCCGTCTACATTCACCACGGCTGATTTGGTGCCGTCTTTCCGGTAAATCTCGTGGCGTATGGACCAGCGGGAGCCGTCGGGGCGGCATTTGGTCATTTCGCAGGTTACCCGCAGGGTATCGTTGGCATTCACCTCACGCAGGTAGATCAGCTCCTCCCGGAAGAGAATGGGACCGATATGCATGATAACGAATTGGCGGGCACTCATACCTGCTTTTTCGAGCAGGGCCAGCCTGGCCTGGGCGGCAAAATCAGCATAGGCGGAGTGCCGCAGGTGCATGTTGGCATCTATCTGAGACCACATGACAGGTCCTTCAAAGAATATATTGTCCATCTCTAAAATTAAGGAAAATGGATATGTTTATGTGTTTGTCTAAATGATTGTGCTTCAGGGTACTATATAACCGTAAAAATGTACCCGTGCTGAAAGGTGGTGTGGTGGCTGATTTGTTGCGTTTTGGGCGCTGTCCGGCAACAGGGCGGCCGCTTCACTGCGTAAATTTTTTTAAAAAAACGGGCTAAAAATTTTTTTTACATCGTTCCCTTTTATACATTTGCGCCACTGGAGAGTTGGCAGAGCGGTCGATTGCGGCAGTCTTGAAAACTGTTGACTGTAACAGGTCCCGGGGTTCGAATCCCTGACTCTCCGCAAAAGTTAAAAAAGCCTTTGGTTCATCACCAAAGGCCTTTTGTTTTAAAGGGGATTGTGGTAGTCTTATCACAAACATCCTGACATTGGCAATTATACTGCGTATTAAAACCTCCATCATTCCAATTCGTACTACCGCAGAAAAGACTCAACGCTGTTCTTTATGAATTGATGCTTCTCTCATCTTTTTTATTCTTTCCACTCGTTTTGATATTAAAGTTCGGGATATTTTTATCTTTTTTTATTTGAAAAAGTATTCGATATAAACGATATCTTTATTAATCAATCAACATCACTTCGCAACCAATCTAAATGTATATGAAGAACTGGTTTTTGCTATCCGTTTTCTTAGTTTTTGTTGCCTGCCAATCGCAAACAAATGAAAGATCCTTCATTGCTATTGAAGGAATCGACTCGACCATTCGGCCGGGTGATAATTTCTATAATTATGTAAATTTGAAATGGTATGATACCGCACAAATACCGGCCAGCCAGTCGGGAGTAGGTGCATACCGGTTTATGAATTATCAGCAACGTCTCAAGCTGCTGGGTATCCTTGATAGTGTATCAAAAAGTAACAATCCCTCTGGAGGCATAGAACAAAAGATCGGAGATTTCTTTGCTTCCGGAATGGATATCAATGTCATCAATCAGCGTGGCTTTGAGCCACTCAAAGCCGGGTTGCAGCGGATCAATGCTATCAAGGGTATTCCTGATATGCTTACATTCATGGCGGAAGAAACCAAATTATCAAACACCGCCCTTATTGCTTTTCAGGTTTCTCCCGATCAGGAAAACAGTAGCATGAATATTGGGCATATTTATCAAACTGGTATCGGCTTGCCGGACAGAGACTATTACTTCAGGACTGACACCGCCACCGTTGCTATACAGCAGGCATATAAGAAGTACCTCGCAGATCTTTTTACGTTGACAGGGAGCGATACTGCATTAGCGCAAAAAAATGCAATACTTGTTTACAATATCCAAAAGGAGCTGGCAACATCACATAAGACCAATGTTGAGCTGCGGGACGTAAAAGCCAATTTCCATAAGGTAGGGCTGGCTGCTTTAAATAAGCAACAACCCAATATAGGTTGGACTGCTTTCTTCCAACATCTGGGTGCTACCGTAGATTCACTGGATATAGCCCAACCAGGTTATTATGACAAATTGAACACACTCCTCAAATCGATTCCGCTCGAGGATTGGAAAGTATACCTGAGCGGAAATTATATTAGTACCTATGCAGACTACCTCAGCGAACCCTTTGTGAAGTCATCCTTTGAATATAATAAAGTCCTTACGGGACAAACCATGCAAAAAACGCGCGGGGAGATCATGTCCAGCGTAGTAGATACCTATCTTGGCCAGGCATTAGGACAATTATATACGAAGCTATATTTCCCGGAATCGGCCAAAGTACGGATGCTGGAGCTGGTGAATAACTTACAGAAGGCATTCTCCGTTAGGGTGGACAAGCTGGACTGGATGAGCGACAGCACTAAGCAAAAAGCAAAAGTGAAATTATTTGCCATCACCAAAAAGATCGGATATCCAGACAAGTGGCGCGAATACAACCATGTAAATATTGTGAGGGATAAATATTTTGAAAATGTGGTATCGGCCGCCGCAAACAACTTCCAATACAACCTCGCTAAATTGGGAAAGCCGGTTGACAAAACTGAGTGGTTCACTACACCTTCCACCGTTACAGCTTATAACAATCCTGCCGCTAATGAAATTGTGTTCCCTGCCGGAATTCTGCAGCCTCCTTACTTTGACAACAATGCTGACGACGCGCTTAACTACGGTGGCATCGGCATGGTGATCGGGCATGAATTGACGCATACATTTGACGATCAGGGTGCCCAGTTTGATAAAGACGGAAATGTGAAAAATTGGTGGACACCTGAAGACTATAAAAAGTTTAAGGCTAAAACACAACAGGTCATTGACCTGTACAGCACCTTCACCGTACTGGATAGTATTCATATAAAAGGGGCGCTTACAGTAGGAGAAAATACAGCAGATATCAGTGGAATCGCCGTAGCCTATGATGCTTTTAAAATGACTAAACAAGGGCAGGACACAACGAGGATCGGAGGCTTTACCCCTGATCAGCGATTTTTCCTTTCAGTGGCCAGGATCTGGCGGGTGAAAATGAAAGACGAATACCTGCGCTACTGGGTTAATAACGATCCCCATTCTCCACCAATATGGCGGGTAAATGGCCCGCTAATGAACACCCCCGCTTTTTATTCAGCTTTTAATGTACGACCCGGAGAGAGGATGTTCCTGGACGAAGATAAGCGGATCAAGATATGGTAAGGTAGGGAGGAGTCATTGTTGTTCTGCAATATTTCTATTTCCCTAAAAAATATTTAAAGCGATATTAGCGGTTGACGCTCCGCGAAAAGCCTCATAGTAATGTGAGGCTTTTTTATTTCAATATGCAGGTAACACTCAAACTGCACCGATCGACGGAATCAACCCCCTAAATTGTCGTTTCTGCACAGTGTTAAATACTAAAATGTGCCCCATCTTTGTATGGTCAAAAATTGAGATTATTATGTCTACTGCAGAACAATCTACCAGCCCTTCAGCAAAAGGCTACATACCAGTGAACGGTATCGAAGTGTATTACGAAGTATACGGCGAAGGCCAGCCGCTTGTTTTACTACACGGCGCCTATATGACCATCGGTTTGAATTGGAGCACGTTGATCCCGGAGCTGTCGAAATCCAGAAAGGTAATTGCTGTAGAGCTGCAAGGGCATGGACATACTGCGTTTTCAGACCGGGCATTATCACTGGCTACGTTAGCCAGTGATGTAGCTGGGATACTGGATTACCTGAAAATTGACCGGGCGGATATCGTAGGATATAGCTTTGGTGGCAAAGTAGCTTATCAGTTTGCGATACAAAGCCCTGAAAGACTCAGGAAACTGGTCATCATTTCTGCCACCTATAAAAGCAGTGGCTGGCAGCCGGAGGTGGTCAATGCGTTTAAAAACATGAGGACCGAATTTTTCGAAAACACGCCTATGAAAACTGCGTACGATGCCGTAGCACCTGATAAAACGAAATGGACAGCCTTCCTGGAGCAGATGTTTGCTTCTGCGGCGGCGCCATTTGACCTGGGAGACGACAATATTGCCAATATTCAGGCGCCCGTGTTAATCATATCCGGCGACCATGATGGGATGGATAAAATAGAGTTGATAAAAACATTTCAATTATTAGGGGGAACTGCTCCTCTCGACTTCGGTGCGACGCCCAAAACACAATTAGCCATTGTGCCCGGACAGGGGCATGTAAGCCTGATGCAACAGACGGGCATTATTGCTACTTACCTGAATAGCTTTTTGGGATAGCCCAACCTGGACCGTCTGCTAGCTCCTTCCAGGAAGGGGTAGAAAACGAGGGGTCAGTGGCAGGGTAGATGAGTACCTGGCAGACAAGATTCGGCACTTTTGCCGCCACCAGAGTAGCTAAGGTACCTCCGCCGCTATCTCCGGCCACGGCTATACGATGATTGTTTATTCTCAGCGCCGCGGCCTGGTTGAATACCCATTTCGTGATATCGAGACAGTCATTGAAACCATTGGGAAACCGGTATTCAGGTGCCAGCCGGTAATCTACGGCAATAACAACGATACCTGATAAATTGGCTAGTTGCCGCAAAGAACGGTCGTGTGAGTCCAGACTGCCTTTATAGAATCCGCCGCCATGAAAATATAAGACAGCCGGTAAATGCTGCTGGTCGTTGGGTCTGTATATCCAGATTTTGATGTCCCGGCCAGGTAATGCAACGCTTTTATTTTCGACAGCGAATACCGCTTCTTCTTCTCCCGCCAGGGGAATCAACGCTTCAAAAAACGCCCTGTCAGCCTAGATCCGGTCGCAATATGGGTTACATCGATATTGTCCATGTAAGTCAATGCTTCCTGTACTTGTGGTAATGATTTCCATGTTGATGATTATTTGAATGCAAATTTCTATCACGGCAATCTAATAGGGAAATAGCTTAATTTATGGGCGGTCATAAAAAGAATTATAAACTTTAAGGCATGGTCAATCTGGAATGGTACCGAACATTTAAAGCAGTTTATCAGGCAGGGTCATTAACAGCCGCATCAAAAGTGTTATTTATTTCACGGCCCAATGTGAGTCGACATCTTTCTTTACTGGGAGCCTATGTAGGCAAGACCTGTTTGAAAGAAAACCGAAAATAGTGCCGACCGATTATGGCAGACTATTTTACGCTGGCAGTAAATCAATCGACACTACTGCATTTGATCAATACGTTCGGGAAGAAAACTGGGATCAGGCAGAAGCCTGGTTGTAATCCCAGCGCTGGTTTTCCTATACCACCGATCTGGCCATCATCCGCCGGTTCTGGCAGAAGAATTTCCCTAAACGTCCGGCTATTACACCCCACCGCGTAATACCAGATATGAACCTGATCCTGCAGGCACTTAAACATTGCAGCGCGCTCACTGTAGCCGTTGGCTACATGCTGGACGATGGGCTGAAGATGATATGGCAGGGGAGGGTGCCTACCAAGAATGGCCTGTACCTGGCTTATGATCCGTCTAAGGTTAGTATAGAACAGGTGAAGTTAATGGAGCGGGTTTGTATATGAGATATTGGATGCTGATTTTGACTTTACTGATGATGCTCTGTTAAGGATTGAAGAATCTCAGGTATGTAACACAGGGTAGCGTTGCCAACCATATATAGAGATGAACTATTCTGGTTAAAAATTATGGATGTTTTGTTTAAATATTGATTCTAAATATTTACGGTCTATAGAGAAGGAGGTTTTAATAACAGAGGTGGAAAATTCCACCTCTTTCAAATTTTTCGAGATCCATCAATGATTTCTATATTTTCTTTTTTCTCATTGTGTTATTACTACTGTTCCAGGACTTTTCTCAAGAAAGCGCTGCCGGTTAATTATAGGAAAGCGTAATAGTCCTAGCTTGGACACAAGGTGCGCCGAATATGGTGGTAGCAAGAACAGGGCCGAAGGGATCTGTTATGATGGTTGCAGAGTCCATCCGAACAGTACAAACGTTAAGGGGATCTGTTGGGTAATGGAGATAAACAATATTATTTAGACGCGCATTGGAGGCCATTCGCCCTGCGATTATTGACACCATTAGTGTTAGCGAAAGAAGGATAATAATCTTTTTCATAGTGGTAGAGTTTTTTTAGTTAATGTTGTTGATGTTATTCCTTCATAATTCTCTCTTCTTTTGATAGAAACAGGGATGTTTCGTACGACGTGCTTTCGGACTACTCTGGTAAGGTAAGGATGGGAAAGAATTTTGCAGGTATTCCTTCCAAAATTATGTTATCTCACTGAGATCAAGAGGTTCTTAATGGGAACATAAACCGCTTGTAGGTGATGGGTTGGAGGTATTTGATAATTTGGTCCCCGAGGCTAAGGAGTTCCGGAGATTTTCGGTATTTTTTATCAGTCTAGTCAAGAACCTCTCTTGTAAAACCTTTTACACAATCTGCACAGGGTACCGTTGTCGCCATTGTGTCTACATATTGTTCATCTGCAGAAAAATAGCGTCCGTATTGAGTTACACAACATTTTCCGGGGTCATCGTTGTCTCCATGCAGATAAACTTGGCTGGAGGTACTTGCTTTGGAGCTCCCCACCCTGCGATCAAAGCTCCGGTGAAGATCAGGAATGCTAGTATTGAAATTTTCTTTTTCATAAACATAACATTTATATAATTATCAATTGTCGACTGAATATGCAAATCCGTAGGCACATTCTGCGCCGTAAATTGTTGTAGCACGATCTCTACCCGAGGGGATCTCCATGAAGTCCATTGCGGTAACAGTAACTGTACAAATGTTTCTTGGTTCTACCCAGGCATGGGTATAGGTGATATGCGATAATCGAGCTTTAGACGCCTCATTCCCCACAATTATTACTACAGCCATTGTTAAGCATAGTAAAATAATAGCTTTTTTCATGGCATGAAATTTTTAATGGTTTCTTCGACGGCTGGAATAGTGATAAGCTATCATTGTTTCCTGACCGAAAGTTACGTGGTTTTTGGAGGGAACTCCAATTATTTAGGTAACTGAAAGCGTCGGGGATATACAATTGTAATTGTTGCTGCGGTATCCCTGCAATATGCTAAGGATGGTCAAAAAAAGAGGTGGAAATCTTCCACCTCTTTTTTTATAGCGCTTCTATCGAAAACTTCCTCGTCTTTTCTTTTTTATCATATTCCGCTACGAGCATATGTCCTTCTTTAGCCGGGAAGATCATCGTTTCTATGTTACCATCTTTGCGGGGGATGGTACGCAGCACTTTCTTCCCATCTACATGATAGAGGGTAATATTCTTTGCTTCTGTAATCACCAGGTAGGTGGCTTTCTTTTCAGGAGAATGGATGCTGTAGTATGATTTGTTATCCATGTCTTCTGTGACAATTCTCGCCGGCCAGAGGCGGCTGCGTTTTACGGCGATGTTATTATCCACCGACAAAACACCTTCCGGTGTTTGTTTGATGACCATCGCATCTCCGAAATATCCCTTATGAGTACCGGAGCCACCCAACAAATAGAGTGGCGGAATGATCAGCGGGATGGTGGCTACTTCCGCTATCACCAGGCCAACAGCGAGGCTACGGTTGGCCGCTGAACCAGCGAAGTAGGTATTGCCGGCAAAATCCTTGAATGCCGGTCCCGCCAGCAGGTAGGATTTGTTGTGAACAAAACGGCCGGTAGTATTGGTCAGTCCTGCTTTTTTATCGTTCCAATAATTATACAATGCTTTGATACTATCGCGTCCGCGGCCATCGACGTTGATAGTGAAGACGCCCAGGTACCTCCCTTTGGAAATGGAGTTGAGGGTGACAATTCCCCTATCCCTGCGTGGATTGATGATAGCTCCGGAAACAAAGGGTTTGCCGGTGGCGGGATTCTTGTCGAAGGTGTATACCCGGAACGGGTTGCCTTTTTTGTCTTTCAGGTTTACCCGGGAGATGGTGGTGCTGTCATCGAGACCGTAGCCCTGAATCGCATATCCGCTCACGGAACCCGGTGTATTGTGGTGTATCAGGAAATATACATCATGACCGGATACCAGCATGTTGTAGCGGGCATCTTCAAGACCTACTCTTTTCTGCCAGGTCTGGTCGCCATTCTTATCATACACATACAGGAACTTGCCCCGGTCGTCGCCAAAGAAGCAGGCGAAACCTTTGCCACTCACATTGTTTATGCGCAGCGGTTCTGTCAGGCCAATTGAACTGATGTAGTTGGCGCTGTTATTGAATGTGGCTCCCAGGTTAGTAGTTAGCTTAATGGTATTGGTTTTTAACATCTTGCCGGTAAGATCGATAAACTGCGTATATACCGCGAGGTAACCGTTTCTGATAGCTTCTTTTTTGTCTCTCCGGTGATTATACGTGTAGCCCAACAGGTTACTTTTCAGGTAGCCCAGGCAGAGTACATCCTGTTCAAAAGACACCGTCTTCAGGTCCAGTTTTATTTCCCGGAAGTTAACCACCCCGATGTCGTTGAGGTTTTCATCCATGATGGTGAGCTTGTAGTTAAAGGAGTCTTTGCTGGCCCGTTCCAGTTCGGTGAAAACGAGATAGCCTACCAGAGCATCGTCCTGGGTGATGGCGCGCATGGAAGAGGATATTTCGTTGCCTACTTCCTTAAACACGCGGGTTTGTGCGCGGGTACCACTGATGACGGACAGCAGTAAGGTACACGCAATGAATACTTGTTTCATGTGGGTAGTTGTGGGATAAATGGGTTACTGTTATTTTTTGGTAAAGGGTGTGGCAAATTCGCAGTACAGACTATTGGGAAAGCTGCTGGTAAATGATTTGGCGGCGGTTTTCTGTTTGTCGTTGTCGCTGGTACTGGTGACAAGGGTTTGCATCAGGGATTTAAAACCTTGTTCCGGTGGCGTCATGTTACTCCAGAAAGAAGCCTGTTGCAGGGTATTGTGGAAGGCTTCCAGTTTTTCCCGGGGCATTTGCTCAAACATCATTTCCAGCTCGTAATAGTTGGTGGAGATGTATTCCTTGGGTTTTACCGCGATGGCATTAAAACGGTTCAGTTTCTGATCCGCATAATACAGGCCGGACATCACATTGCTGAACATAAAATCGTACCAGGGGTCGGTATTACCCAGGTCCTTTTCCAGCAGGATACGGTACAGGGCTGCGGTCATGTTGCCGTTGCAGTAGATGTTCCAGACCATCATCTTCATGGCTTTGTTACGCAAGCTGGCAGGTATCGGTGTAAACGGACCACTGGTTTGTTCGTGTTTGTTTTTGTTATAGCGTTCTACACAATCGGGGTGCGTTTTCAGGGAGTCGGCCAGTCCGGCGGTAGTGGTATTGAAGCTATAAGCCTTGGCAGATAAGCCTTTGGTCCGTTTCACCATCCAGCTTTCGTCCACCGGCAGCTGATAAGCGGCGAAGTATTCCTTCAGGGATTTCTTCAGCGGTTGCCGGTATTGGATGTCGGCGCTGTCCAATCGCAGGAAGACAGCCGGATCTACACCGATATGGGCGTTTTTCAGCAGTACGATCGCCAGGGAGTCGGCATCTCCTTCGTGATAACGCTGGTGTTTACTTCTATCAAAAGAATACCCCTCAAACACTTTTTTCAGGCGGGAATAGCGCTCATATTTGGAATCGAGAACGGCATTCAGGGACTGTTTGTATTCATCGGACGTGAGCCATTCCGCCCGTTTCTTCATCCCGTTTTCGGGGTGGAGCAGGGCATTGTGGGACATCTCGTGCGCCAGCACCAGCGCCAGTTCTTCCCGGGTACGGGAGAAGGCCAGCAAGCCTATATTCACCGCCAGCAGATTGCTGCCTGTGGCATAGGCATTGACAGATGTGCCGCGGTCTATCAGCAGCATAGGCGCCTGGGGAATGAGCTTCGGATTGGCCTGGGCGATCTGCCGGATAATACCATCAAGATAATTATGCATCTCGTTTTCGTACAGGTAACCGTCGTCGTCAATGGCTTCGGTAATAAAATCCGTACGGCCGTTCCAGATCTCTTTATATTTTTTCTGGGTATCCTTATCCTTATAGATAGCAGGGCAGGACCAGGCTTTTTTCAGGGAGTCTTTCTGGCGTTCATAATAGGCATGGGAAAGATCCTGGAAATCGTAAATGGGTTTGTTTTGGGCTACCAGGCTTTGGGCGCACAGTAACAGGGCTGACAGTGTAAGGGATCTGCAGGTTGACATATTAATATTTCGTAGGTACTTGAGCCGCAAAGATATTAAAAAAATAAAGATGCTTGCCGTATTTTTGCAGCAAATCGAACCTATGAAACTGGGGTATTATTCTTTACTGTTGCTGGGGATATCTTCCTGTACGTTTAACTCCGGGCATAACATTAAACAGGAAGATAAAGATACAGGCCGGGCAATCAATCTTAATCGTACTGACGAAACGACGGCGACGGCTGATTTTTTTCCGCCCTGGGATTTTGCGCATGCGCGGAAAGCCTTTACCACCCGGCTGACTAAAAAGTTACGGATGGATGGTCCTGCTGAAACACCTCCTGACAAAACCTTCTCCCTGGTATATTATCCAACGGACATCGGAAAAATGGCTGCTTACCTGGGAGAGATACCGGACGATGGGCGCTTACATCCTGCCATTATTTGGATCAGCGGTGGTTTTGGCAATGATATTGGCGGTGTATGGGGTGAGCATCCGGCGGATAACGACCAGGCAGCTACGCCGTTCCGTAAAGCAGGAGTGGTGATGATGTTTCCTTCTCAGCGGGGTGGTAATGGTAATCCCGGGTATGACGAATCCGGTTTCGGAGAGATTGATGATATCCTGGCGGCAGCAGATTTCCTGGCGAAACAAAAAGGAATCGATACTAACCGGATATACCTGGGAGGGCATAGTACCGGCGGTACCAAAGTATTGCTGGCTGCCGAATGCAGTAAAAGGTTCCGGGCTGTTTTCAGTTTCGGTCCGGCGCTCTCCATGGATAATTACGGCGCAGAAGAGCTAGCCTATGATACGAAGGATAAAAGGGAAAGTGAGCTACGATCACCTATGAATTGGCTGCCTTCTATTTCCACCCCGGTATTTGTTTTTGAGGGAAAAGGCGGCAATGCGGAGATGCTGCAGGCGCTCAGTGAGTTGTCTGAGAATCCGCGGAATCCGTATACCCATTATTACCTGATAAGGGGGAAAAACCATTTCTCCGTATTACAGCCGGTATGCAAGCTCCTGGCGGCGGCGGTGGTGGCAGATACTACAGCGAAGGTGACGATGGATTTCGGAGAGGCATTATCTGCTCTCAAATAAATTTTAAGGAGCCTCTTTTGGAGGCTCCTGTTGTTTTGTGTCTTTACAAGATAACTATCTGGCCCTTTCCTCAAAATATTTTTTGTTTCCCCGAAAATAATTTCCGGATCATACTGAATTTCGCTCTTTTATTTTGACAGAAAAATTGTCACTTTGTAAGTATTCCTATCGTTATTGATAATCCTGGAATTATTTTGATAAAGTTAGTTACGCACCATCAAAACCCTTTTCTGTACTGAATTTGGCGATTCGAAATCATCCGTTATATTTGTGATTATTCTTGTGTGATGGATGGTTATTTCGTCTGCCAACATCAACGTGAAAGCGATGACGATGATAATCATGGGGATTTGATATCGAAGTACAATTGGCGATGCAAATATGCTGAATAGGAAGTTGGTCAAAAGGAATACACTAAATAGATATGTGAATTTGGTTCGTTTTTCGACTTTGGGATAAATCCAGAAAATTTGTACAATCAAAATCAGATGAGCAGCGATAATTATCCATGGGAAAAAAGACATGATGTCTCCCTGTAATTTGGTATCAGGAGACTTTATTGTAGTCCGGACATTGCCAAACAGGCTTGATAGCTCGTTATTTACGGTATTCATATCTGTTCCCGGTCTAAGGTACGTTTGTAGCACCTCAGGGCTGGGAAAGAAGTAAATTAACGCGTTTTCGAATACGTAGTGGTGAAGGAAATCCAAAGGATATTTTTTAATGAGGTATTGGCCATACCGTTGATATTGTTTTGTCATGATGGCCCATGTTTTAAACGGGTTGCTTGTGTCGGATGGGTTATTTCGGGAAGATCTCATTAATTGTTTAAGGGGGCCATCGGTATGCCACATAAATACCGATCCGTTTTTAGGGGATAAGTAGGTTTGCGCCTTTTGGAGGCTGTCAATATAATTAAATGTCAGCAGGTTGATCTGCCTGAACTCACGCGGGGTATTGATAGTGTCGGTGTTGTTGTATTGAAGCATGTACATCGCATTGTTCAGCAGTTGCCATCCGCCAAAGACAGCAAAAACGCTTTTGCCTGTCTGTTTATAGGTTTGGCTTTGGGTGAAGTTGATGAAAGCGGTTATCAGTAGGACAGGGATTAAGATGGATATCGCTTTTTTGTAAAGATTTAATTTGCCCGGGAGAATGGCCGCTATCATTACGATGGGATAGAATACGGCATTATACCTGATCGTGAAAAGAATTGACAGTATCAAACCTTGCAGTATGTATAAAGCGTTTTTGTGGTTGTCTATCATCCAAATAAGCGTGGTGACCCAAATAATAGTTAATGAAGTAAATAGCGCGTCAGCTATGACATAGTTGGATATAAAAAGGAAAAGTGGGTTGACCATCATAAATAAGAAGAATCCCCACTTGAAATACCGGGTTGTCCGGAACAGGTATAAACAGCTAAAATAAAAAAGTATCACGCTGAATTCGAGAAGGGCATACTGTACTACAAATAACGCCGTTTCACTGGAAGAGAACTGATGGAATAACCATAGGAACTTCGCATATCCTATGGGCCATATACCGCAGGAGCTGTTTTTAATCGCAGCAGAAACATAGAAGGCGGTGTCGGAGGTGAAGTCCAGATCGGGATAGAAACGCTTGAATATGATTGCCTTGAGGGTAGAAATCAGCAATATGGACAGTAGTATTGTTGCATTTGATTTTTCATTGTTTATAAAACTACTCATTTTTTTTAAGTTATTAGACGGGTTGAGGTATAGGGTTCAGGGACTAAATGTATAGGAAGGCACTGACGTATTATTGCTCTCCCGGTGAATGACGGAACCGCTCAGGGAAAAGGTGACGGTATTTTTTGAGGATGTAACTCTTTTGGTCAATCAATAGGACGTTTTTTTGAGAGTCTTTTTATCATATTTTAAACCACAAAATCAAGTTGATAATTTTTAATATTTTTTCTATGAAACTAAATACAGGTAAGGGTTTGGAGATTTGTAATCAAGCTTTATATTTGCGCTTTCCTAACCCATAAATGAAACTAATATGGAGTTATTAAATTTAAAAATCGGAGACATTGTAGATTGTCCGCTACAAGACGACATCTCCGTTATGTTCGTTCGTGAAATCAATACGGAACGACATGAAGTATTATTAGCAGATGCCCCGGAAGGAGGACATACCACCTGGACATCCATGATGGATGTAGCAGGGGTATCCCTGACACCCAGGATACTGCACCTGGCCGGATTTAAAGGTGTTGCCGGCAAACGGGGATTGTTCGTCGCTAAAAACGGGATACGGCTACGGCGCCTGGGACCTGGTTACTACATAGATGACATCTATGATGAGCTATGCGAACCCCTGATGATGGAAGACCTGCATCAGCTGCAGCATTATCATGCCGCGATGACAGGAAAGCCATTGCTGATCAATGGTATTCATCGCCCCATTCCACTGTCGGACCTGTTCTCTGAGGAAACATCAGGAGAATATTATTGGTACTCCTACCAACTGAGTGATGGCCGTATAACGGAAAATGTTACTGCGTACCATCCGTTGGAGACTATCAATTCCATCCGGCTCCTGGAAGACAGCGGCGCCATACTGCTCAACTGGAAAGAGATCTCCTATGATCAATTCCAGAACTACGACGAACCCTGGAAGATCAGCTAACCTTTTTTAGACTCAACAAGACCTCACGGGCGGGGAGTTCTCTCCTTGCCCTATTCTTATATGACCCTTGCTGCGACTATGTTGCAGCCGGTTTTTGTTGCTTAAAAAATGTTGAATTTCCCTGAAAATTGTCTTAACTTTTAATTGCGATTGCAACATAAGCACTTTAGAGTAAAACGTATATCGCATGATATATTGCCAATACCCTCATAACCATCAATTGATGAAACTGACAAAGTTCCAGGAGAACGCTATTATTAAGACCAAAGCATTCATCGACGAACAGCCCCCAAAAAGAATAGATATACAGCACCTGGTCCACTACTCCGGTCTTAGTGAAAGCAAACTAACAAAAGGATTTAAAATGCTCTACCACGTAACAATTTATCAGTACCAACTTGAACGCGCTATGAATTATGCCAAGCAACTATTGCAAGAGGATCACCAAGTGAAAGAGGTGGCTATTACCCTTGGGTATAGTACTTCGGGGAGCTTTGCGAGAGCGTTTCAGAGAGTGTTTCAGGAGACGCCGGGGGAATGTAAGTGAAGCGGTTAGAATATCTGAATTGCTGGGTATATAATTGATGTTGGACTATTTTCTGTTTCCTTATTACATCCTAGCGAGTCCTGTTGTTCCTGGTTATACTCTAATTTGAGCGTAGTTAGAAACTATGTTGCATAGTTAGTGAATAGATATTGTTTGGCGTCATTTGTAAAATGATAATGAGGTGTTTAAAAGTTAGTGTTTAATGAGACGATTGAGGAATATTGTGTGAAGGAAGTTGGAGAAAGTTATTGTTTGCGAATGGATATGCCTGTGATTCATGACTTATTTAAGCCGAATGATTGATATAGTTTCTTATCAATTTTAAAATTATAATCATGAAAAAGAGATTGATTGCTTTCATCATTATTGCAATAGCGATGTGTTCCGGGCTTTTGGCGTCAAAAGCTAGGATTAATAATGTTCTTTTTTTTCCTTATGATCAAAACGATTGGACTGCAGGGTGTCGTGTTAGACAAGAGGGATACACCGCGACTAATATGGGGTTTCAATTGTCCTATGCAACAATTGCTGCTGGATCGCCTTGTGTTTATATTACCGTCAAGACTATTGATAATTAACGAACCTCTTTTTGGTGTAATATTTAGTTATAGCTATCTGTTAAAATTTATTGTTTGTAGGTGGTGAAAGTGCGATGGTGTATTTTTCTTATACATTTTATACGAGATTAATTATCGGCGGCTAATTTATAATTCTTAGTTGTTGATGATTGTAGATATATGTGGTTCGACACTTTTCAAATTCTGTGGTTGTCGTACGGCTTTTGTTCACTGAATACGGTTAGTGTTGCAAGTTATGAGTTGTTGGGTTGAAGTAATATTGTTTACTTTGTATATTATGATTCATAATAACTAAAAAGACCTGTGAAAAGTTAGGCTTGTTTTTTTTCTGGAAATAGTAAGACCTTATTTTTAAATGAATCCTCTATTTAGAGATTAGATTTGGTTAATCTCAATGTATGAAAACCTGTTTTGTGTGTTGTCCTAATCAAGGATTCATATCCACTGAAGGTGTGAGTAAAATATATAAAACTGAAATAGTTGCTATGCCGATGTTTTCTGATTTTTTAGCGAATGGGAGTTCTGATTTTGAAGATTTTAAATCTTTTATAATTAGGGACCGGTTTAATCGCCTAATGATTTGGACTAGTATGCTTTTAATAGCTTTGCAGTTATCTGTATTTAAATATTTTTACCCGTATGCAGCATTTATTAATGCTGATTCTTATGGGTATGTGCAATGTGCCTTTTACAATGTGGGGATCGATATATACCCAATTGGATATTCGAAGTTTTTGCGATTATTTAGCGTATTTTTTGCCGGAGATACTAGTTTAGTTGTATTTCAGTATGTTTTTAATCAATTTAGCATTCTGGCGCTTTTGTTTAGTCTATTTTATTTTCTCAGTCCGAGCAAAGGTATTCAGTTTTCTGTTTTGATCTTTGTTTTGATAAATCCGGTGTATCTATACATGGCGAATTACGTTTCGACAGACAGCTTGTTTTTATCTCTAAGTATTTGTTGGGTTACTACTTTAATTTGGATATTAAAGCGTGCCTCTTTGGGGATAATTATTATTCATGCCTTGGTGGTCGTGTTGGTGTTTATGGTGAGGTATAATGCGCTTTACTATCCATTTATTTCTTTGATTGTTTTCTGGTTAAAACGCAGAGAATTAAAAATGACACTTATAGGGATAGTCCTAACTGTTGGTTTAATTGGTATTTTCGTTTTATCTACTTCATATCGTTATAAGAGATTGACAGGTGTTTTTCAGTTTTCTCCCTTTTCAGGATGGCAGTTGGCAAATAATGGTATGTATGCGTATCGATTTGTAGATTCAGTTGACCGGAAAAAGCTTCCATCCAAATTTGAAGGTATAGATAGAGAGGTCAGGTTATATTTTGATACAACAAAACGTTTTTTGAATAGGTTCCCAGAGGAAATGCTGATCGCAAGCACGGTATATATGTGGAAATCGACATCTCCACTTAGAACCTATATGCATAAAAAGTACAAGGGCGATACTACGGCTACTGAGTTTAAACAGTGGTCGAACATGGCACCATTGTATAGTGAGTATGGATCAACATTAATTAAAACCTATCCATGGGCATTTGTAAAATCCTATCTATGGCCGAACCTTATAAAGTACTATGTTCCACCAGTTGAATTCCTATCAACTTATGGGTTCAGTATGGATACTATTCCCAATGATGTTAGAACCTGGTTTGGATATACAACATATAAACTTAATAATAGACTGAATACAAATAATGTAAAAATACTTGAGCCATATCCGACGATATCAGCAGTTATGAATGCCGTTTTCGTTGCATTATTTATAATCTCGCTTATGATTGGATTGAAAAAACTGAATAAGGATTTGTTTATTATTTGTATGCTATTTGGCCTCTGCTGGACTATTAATCTGGTTTTTAGTGTATTTGCTTCTCCTATTGCTTTAAGGTTTCAAATGTTTTCTTTGACACTCAGTATGGTGTGTAACTTTATTTTGCTTGATTTCTTATTGCGAAAAGAGACGGAGGAGGATGCCAAATAGAGGATTAAGAATTTTTACCAAGAAGTAGCAAGTTAATTGCGATTATTATGGGCAATAGAAATATCTACAAGTTTAAGGTTTTACTCGCTTTTTGTCTATTGTGGTTGCTTGCATGCAGAAATGGCAATAGATGGTCTGACAGGAATCTGATAGATTCAGTTCCATCAATGAATATTTTACTTTTAGATAGTGCTTCTGTTTTAAATACCCGATCAGAAATAATGTCAGGTAATGTAGTGTATGTTTTCTTTGACCCTTATTGCCAATTTTGTCAAAAGGAGGTTGGAGGTATATTAGATGGTATTGCAAAGTTTCATGATACAAAATTTTGTTTTTTAACAATATCAAGTTTACAAGATGCGAGAGAGTTCTATAAAACGAATGAAATTAGTCGTTTCCCTAATGTTTATGTTGGCATTGATACATCTGGGACGTATTTAAAATATTTCAATGTTAAAACGGTACCCCATACAAGCATATATAGAAATTATGTTGTAAGAGAAATTTTTTCTAGACCAGTTGTAGTAGACAGTATTCTGGTTGCCGTTAAAAATTTACCTAGATAGCCAATTGGCTAACACTCTTTATAATTACAATATTGAAACTGTAATAATATTGCGCAATAAAGGGAAAAGCCGAACCCCCTAATAATAAAGTAGGCAATTAATTAATCCTTCAAAATTATCAAACCATGAAAAAGGTTAAAGTTTTGTTATCAGCTGTTGCTGTTATTGCTGTTATCGCCGGTGCAGTAGCTACTCAAGCTCGTCAAGATCTGCAGATTTTCGTGCCTGTTGATCAGAATAAACCTCTTGATGGCTGCGTTGTTACACAGAACGCTTCCGCTATTACATCAGTAGGTGGTACTCTTCAATATGCTACTCTGTCTCCTGGCGCATGCCCGACCGTACAGACTCGCGTTATCACATTCAATCACAACTAATATTTTTATTAGTTGGAAAGAGGGAGGTCGAAGACCTCCTTCTTTTTTGTATTAGGTTGTAATCCATTTAGCATTCATGGATTAGAAGATGAGCTATGGACGGTAATTTAAAAGTAAAATAAAGTCGTTTTTTTGGGGTGTATATACCACTTTGGATATTTTGGTTTGTAATATTTGTATTGCAATGAAGTTAATTACCTGTTTTTATTGATATATTATATATGAATGTATAATTGAATAATTATGAAATTTTTTGGGTTTATTGGTCTGTTTTTTTGGTTTAACACTTGTATCGCACAAAAGCCGCATATCAAAATATCGGATTTAGATGGCTGGTGTGGTATTCGTACGCCTATTATAAGCGATAATGGAATGGTTATTTCATATATGATTTACAATAAACCCAAAGGTAGAAGTACTATATGCGTAAAGAAGGTAAATGATGGTGGTGAAAAGAGTATTGTTGATGGATTTAATCAGAAGTTGACGCCAGATGGAGAATACTTTCTCTGTCAACTGCCAGCAAGTCGGCTAATGGTGGTTAATGTAAGTGGATTCAAGGAGGAGATAATTGACTCAATTAGTAGATATGATATTTTTAGAGATAGAGGCGAGGATTGGATGGTTTTCTTGAAAACAGGTGGTGGATTGTACCTTAGGAAATTAAAAGGAAGGAATGTTCGCGTTTTTCCTGAAGCTGTAGATTATTGGTTGAGTGGGTCAGGTAATTTTGCCGCTGTGAAATATAAATACGATTCCTCTACATACTCGATTAAAGTTGTTAGCTTGGATTATTTAGGAGAGACTGAAATTTACAGAGGAAAAGAACCAATTAAATGTATCATGGATAATAATGCTAATCAGATTTTGTTTACGGTTAAAGATGATAACGAGGATGTCGCATTATCGAGTAGAATCTTATACTATAACCGAAAAATAAATAAAACAGAGGAGAAAAGAATTTCGAAGATGGAAATAGATTCTGATAAGTTTTTTTACGATATAGATAGATTTAGTGCTGATGGAAGCTTTGTTTTTTGCACTATCAGGAAGAAAAAAATGGAAAAAAAGGATGGCAGTGCTAAAGTTGATGTTTGGTCTTCAGCGGCCGTGAAATTGAAAAGTGAAGATATATATGACAAAGTCCACAGCCAGAACTATAATTTTAATGGAATTTGGTATTTAAATGAAGGGATAGTAAGACAGATACAGGATGAAGGGGAATCCCAAGTATCGCCTTACGAATCTAATATATCGCAGTTGGTATATAAGTCTATTGCAAATCGTTCCGAGTGGAATTGGAATGAGAGTGCGATATACTCCTGTAGCCTAATTGATTTTAAGAAGGGATCAAAAAAAGTTATTCTAGCCCCCCCTGATCGGAATGCCTATTCTTGTATTTTGTCTCCTTTAGGTCGCTGGGTAATTTACTTCGACGCGGATTCAGATTCTTATTTTAGTTATAATGTATTAACCCAAGAGAGAAGAAATATTACAGCAGGAGTTTCCGCAAAATGGACGACTTTTGACAAAGATGATATTCCATTTGCTAAATTTATTAACATAGGTATAGCTGGGTTTGATTCGACCGAAAGTATGGTTTATATATATGATCAGTATGATATATATGAGGTGGATTTGACAAACAGTTCTCCACCGCATAACGTGACAGGTGGCAATGGGAAGCTTCAAAATATTGTTTTCCGTTTTGCTTTCCCACCTCCTAGTTGGGAGGGAAATAAGATACTACTTACAGCATTTAATAGAGTCACTAAGGAAGATGGATTCTACTATTTATTAAAAGATAAACATAACGCTGTAAAGAAGTTGATCATGTCTCCTGAAATGTTTACTGGACCTGAAGAAAGTAAGTATGTTAATCGATTTATGCCTATTAAAGCGAAGGCTGCTGATGTTTTTCTTGTACAAAGAATGGATGCAAGTAATGCCCCTAACTTTTATTTGACTAAAGATTTCATAAAATATAAACCTATAAGTAATGTACATCCAGAAAAGAGCTTCAATTGGTTGACTACAGAACTGGTTACGTTTAGAACAGATGATCATAGAGAGGCACAAGGTATTTTATATAAACCTGAGGATTTTGATCCCCAGAAAAAGTACCCGGTAATAATTTATTACTACGAGAAAATAAGTGAGTGCTTGCATTTGTTTCAGGATGCTGGAGCATCAAGAGGGCCAATAAATATTCCTTTTTTTGTTAGCAATGGTTTTTTGGTTTTTACTCCCGATATACAGTTTAAAATTGGATATCCTGGAAGGAGTTCATTTGATGTAGTTATGGGTGCGGCAAGAGTCCTTAGTAAGTATCCGTATATAGATTCGACAAAAATCGCGCTGCAGGGACACAGTTTTGGTGGGTTTCAAACAAATTATATTATTACTCATACCAATAGGTTCGCTGCAGCATGTTCTGCCGCCGGGTTTACTAATTTTGTCAGTGCTTATGGATCGATAATAGGCGGTGGTCTTTCTAGGCAGGGACAATATGAATTGTATCGTGATAGAATTGGGACAACACTATGGAAACGTCCTGACCTCTACTTGGAGAATTCCCCGGTGATGAAAATTGATAAGATTCAAACCCCACTTTTAATTATGCACAATAAAGAAGATGATGATGTTCCATTTACACAGGGCGTTGAATTGTTTACGGGCTTACGACGATTAGGTAAGACTGCTTATATGTTGCAATATAATGGCTGTGGGCACTCAGTTTATGGCGATGCCTCTATTGATTATACCAATCGACTTTTAGAGTTTTTTAATTACTATTTGAAAGGCGATAAATTACCTAGTTGGATGAGCCAGAGACCCGTAAGTGTCCTTGATTACTCTCCAGTGAAACTTGATACTAATTGAAAGAGTGTGCTAATATGGAATAGTTCCGATTTAATCTGTGACGTCTCCCCGAAAAAATGTAGCGGTGTAAATTGGAAATTTCGGGGCAT